>NZ_FNCO01000045.1 GCF_900100795.1 Pseudomonas abietaniphila | reverse complement strand
GGTAAGCGGCCAGCGAACACACCTTCAGAAATCCGGAATTAAAGGCGATGGTGTCCGCCTATTTTTAAGCGGACGCGATCACCCTTATCGCCAGGATTCCCATGCGCCAACGAAGCTCCTATCCCAAACCCTTCAAGGCCCAGGTCGTGCAGGAATGCCTGAAACCCGGTGCCTCAGTTTCCAGCGTCGCCATCAGCCACGGCATCAATGCCAATGTGATTCGCAAGTGGCTGCCGATTTACCGTGATAAACCCGTCGCGCCACTCCCCGCGTTTGTACCGCTGCAACCGATGCCTAAACGGCAAGCTGATGAAGCCGTGGTCATCGCACTGTCGCTGGGCGACAAATCCATCACGCTCAAATGGCCCATCTCCGACCCGGACGGCTGCGCACGTTTTATCCGCAGCCTCTCGCAATGATACGCATCGACGCTATCTGGCTAGCTACCGAGCCCATGGACATGCGCGCCGGCACCGACACTGCGTTGGCCCGCGTGGTCGCTGTGTTCGGTGCGGCGAAGCCGCACTGCGCTTATCTGTTCGCCAACCGCCGGGCCAACCGGATGAAGGTGCTGGTGCACGATGGCGTGGGCATCTGGCTTGCCGCGAGGCGTTTGAACCAAGGCAAGTTTCACTGGCCTGGCACTCATCGCGGCCTGGAAGTCGGGCTCGACGCTGAACAACTTCAAGCGCTGGTGCTCGGTTTGCCATGGCAGCGAGTTGGCGCTAACGGCGCAATCACAGTGATTTAGCCTTGCTTTTCAGCTGTGGCAGGTGGATCGCTTTGGTAAAATCCACGGCATGACTTCCTCGCCCAATCTCGACCAAATGACACCCGAACAACTGCGCGCACTCGCTGCGCAGTTGCTGTCGAAGGTCGACACCATGGGCCGAAAAATCCATCGTGACGAGACGATCATCGAGCAGCTCTCTCACGAGATTGCCATCCTCAAGCGCCACAAGTTCGCCAAGCGCAGCGAGCAGATCAGCCCAGCGCAAGGCAGCTTGCTGGATGACTTGCTCAACACCGACCTTGAGGCTATCGAGGCAGAACTGAACGCGCTTCGTCCCGCCCCAACGTCGGACGAAACCCGCCAAAAGCCCAAGCGCGCGCCGCTGCCGCCGCAGTTCCCACGTACCGTCATTCGTCACGAGCCAGAGAACACCCAGTGTGTCTGCGGGTGCCAGCTTCAGCGCATCGGCGAAGACGTCAGCGAGAAGCTGGATTACACACCTGGCGTGTTTACCGTTGAGCAGCATGTACGTGGAAAGTGGGCCTGCCGCCAGTGCGAAACACTGATCCAAGCACCGGTGCCGGCCCAGGTGATCGACAAGGGCATCCCGACCGCAGGCCTACTGGCGCATGTGATGGTAGCCAAATTCGCTGATCATCTGCCGCTGTACCGGCAAGAAAAGATCTTTGGCCGTGCAGGCCTGGCGATCCCGCGTTCAACGCTGGCTCAGTGGGTGGGCCAAACTGGCGTACAGCTACAACCGCTGGTGGATGCACTGCGCGAAGCGGTGCTCGCTCAGCGAGTCGTGCATGCCGATGAAACGCCGGTGCAGATGCTGGCGCCCGGAGAGAAGAAAACGCATCGAGCTTATGTCTGGGCTTATTGCACGACGCCGTACTCGGCCCTCAAGGCGGTGGTCTACGACTTCAGCCCCAGCCGCGCCGGCGAACATGCGCGCAACTTCCTGGGCACCTGGAACGGCAAGCTGGTCTGTGATGACTTCGCGGGTTACAAGGCCAGCTTCGACCTGGGCATCACCGAAATCGGCTGCATGGCGCATGCCCGCCGTAAGTTCTTCGACCTGCATGTAGCGAACAAAAGCCAGTTGGCCGAACAAGCGCTGCACTCAATCGGCGGGTTGTACGAAGTCGAACGGCAGGCCAAAGACATGAGCGATGAAGAACGATGGCGATTACGCCAAGAAATAGCGGCGCCCATTGCACAGAAGTTACATGAGTGGATGCTGGCTCAGCGCGACCTCGTGCCCGAGGGCTCGGCCACGGCCAAGGCTCTGGATTACAGCTTGAAACGCTGGGTAGCGCTGACGCGCTACCTGGATGATGGTGCCGTACCCATCGACAACAACCCGGTGGAGAACACGATCAGGCCATGGGCGCTTGGGCGCTCCAATTGGTTGTTCGCCGGGTCTCTGCGCAGTGGCAAAAGAGCGGCAGCGATCATGAGTTTGATCCAGTCGGCACGCATGAACGGGCATGATCCGTACGCGTATCTCAAGGATGTACTGACGCGATTGCCGACGCAGAAAGCTAGTGAGATCGAGCATCTACTGCCGCATCAGTGGATGCCTGGCTGATCTACGCAAGGCGTATTCCCCGTACGCTTAC
>NZ_FNCO01000031.1 GCF_900100795.1 Pseudomonas abietaniphila | reverse complement strand
TCTCCTCAGAAGCTACAGCCATACCGGTTGGGTATGAGAAGCTCCAAGGGCGAGCATGGCCCGGTTCTTATTGACTTTCTATTACACATAAACGGCGATATGAGCGAACGGGTGATGAGCATCATTGAGGCACGCTTGCCAGCGGTAGAGGTGTACAGCATCGATGAGGCATTTGCCGACCTAACCGGCATGTCGGAATCACTGGAAACTCTTTCCAGAACACTGCAAGCCGAGATCAAACAGAAAACCGGCATACCCGTAGGCATCGGTATCGCCGGCACTAAAACCTTGGCCAAGTTAGCCAACCATGCGGCCAAGCGCTGGCAACGACAAACCGGCGGTGTGGTTGATCTACGTGACCCCGTACGACGCGACAAGCTGCTCAAGGTCATACCAGTAGAGGATGTCTGGGGTATCGGCAGACGCATGCAGGTTCACCTCAATGCACTCGGCATCAAAACCGCTTGGGATCTGGCCAGTAGTGACGCCTGGGAACTGCGCAAACGCTTCAACGTGATTATCGAGAAAACTGCACGCGAGCTGCGCGGTACTGCCTGCTTAGAACTTGAAGAGGCCGCGCCGGCCAAGCAGGAAATCTGCTGCAGCCGCTCATTCGGTAAGCGCTTGAAGACCATCGAGCCGATTCAGGAAGCTGTGACCGCTTACGCCACCCGCGCGGCTGAAAAACTGCGCCAGCAGGGCTCACTGTGCCGGCAGATTCGCGTCAGCCTGCGCACCGGCATGTTCAACCCCACTGAGGCCAAATACGCCAATGGCCTACTTTGCCAACTACCCTACCCGACCGACGACACGCGCCTAATTATTGCAGCAGCCCGAGAAGGCATAAGCCAGCTGTACCGGGATGGATTTAGCTACGCCAAAGCCCAGGTACTGCTTCTAGATTTGTGCCGACGAAATGAGTACACGCAGGATCTATTTGCACCTGAGCAACCAGTAAAGACTGAACGGTTAATGAGCGCGCTAGACGCTATCAATAGGCGATGGGGACGCGGAACACTGCAGCCTGGCCGTATAGCCAAACCAACAGAGTGGAGCATGCGCAGAGAAATGCTTTCGCCTGCGTACACCACTCAGTGGAAGTCGTTATTGGTAGCAAAGGCTCGATAAACCAGCTTCCTGAGCAGCTACCTCCTGCCCTAAGACCGGCGACCAACGCCACAGATTGGCTGCCGGAGATTTCTACGCTGCCCAAACGAGCGAGGCCCTGCAGGACTATTAGCAAGGGTTAGCCCTACGGGTACGCTTAACCGGATAGCCCACTCATCTGCTGGCGTTGCTACGTCATACCCTGAAGAGTTCGAGTAAAACCAGTGAAAATGGATTCTCCGAACCAGCTCATCAAAGGCTTGGTTCGTGGAAAGGGGACGATCGAGATCTTCGTCATAGCCAGCCACACCCAATGGACTGAACTCAACGCCGGCATCGCTGCAGGCCTTCCAGAATACGTCGATGTATGGGCTGCTACCCAAACCATGCATGTAAAGCTGATTCCAAGCTACTGGATCTGGAAAGCACGAGTAGAAACCACCAGGTTTGGATGAGGCCAGCACGGCGTCTGTACCGCAACTATGAGCGAGTAAGTAACCGGGCTTACTATCGCCCACAATAGTTCGTACAAGCCCCTGGATGGAGCCCGCCTCGCCATTGATGTTCCACTGCTGATCCATAAATCTCCCAGTTCGATAGGTGAGCATCCCCGATCCTAGAACGTCGAACCAATGATGGCAAAGCATCACTGGCTCGCACTGACAGTGTCAGCAAGGAATCACCCCCGACTAGTATCAGATCCTCGCGTGCTGCCGCGCACCTTCTTAGCCTGGCCTTTACGCAAGCAACGAGCGCCCTCAGGCTTGAGCCGCAGGTGCTGGTCATTCTTGACCAGGTAACGCATGGCATGGTGCACGTTGGCCCGAGCATTCAGATCTCGCCGATGGATTAGACCAATCCCCAGCCTGTCTTGGTATTTATCTTTGTCGAGGTTGCAGTTGTTGTAGCAGCCCTGACCACGGGTAATACGCTCCCACAGCTCACCGATCCGCTGCGCTCTGTAGATATCGGCACTCACCTCTGCACCGTTGAAGAAGAAGGCCGCATGGATGTGATACCCCCGATCCTCGCCTTGCTCAACGGTGCATATGTAGCCGGTCTCATGGTCGAAAATCGGGTTTCGCTTACGCTCACGCTCAGCAATCAGCCGACTCAGGTCGTCGAATACGTGCTCAACACGCAATCGAACTTGCGCCTCGGCGTGGTAGTAAAGATCCAACCGAATCACGCAGGTGCGGGCGTAACGATCCAGCACAACATCAACGTAGCGACCGATCTCAACTTCCTGCTTAATCGCTTGGTGACGCCGATCTGGCTCCCAGCGTTTGTATCGCTTTTTGGTGAGCAGCGTTCGGATGTGCTTGGTCAGTTCGTTCAGCGTCTCGCTGGTGCTCAGATAGCGTGTTTCGCCTTCGTCCAAGCAGGTAATGCCGCACGGGCTTAGTTCAACCCCAATGGACTGACAGGCTTCTCGGAAAAGGTTCAAGTGCCAGCTGTAGTCATACGCCACATCACACTCGAACAGAGCGACCATCTGTTCGATCCCATCGAAGTATTTTGACAGCCGGGTTGCATTGACCTGCTGATCCCCATGCTTCGAGTACGTGATACGGAAGGCTTGGCTATCTGTAAGTTGGATGGTGTTGACGAGTCGCTCAATCCGGATAGAGGTATCGGACTGTGAGCGGTGGGTGTAGCTGTTTAGCTTGGTCATGGTTGTATGCCTGGTTGTGGGTTTCACATACCAGAGAGGGGATATTTTTTATTTAACCGATGACCTATCCCATTTGCTGGGTAGTGGTGGCTGTGTAGCTATCAATGTTCAGGCTATTGCGTAGTTATGGATTGATAGTCTAGAGCTATATAACTAGATCCCGCTCCGAGCCACAGCGGCCATCCCGGCCTAGCAAGACAATGGGGAGCAACATTTCCTTGCCAGCCGAGAAATTGAATCACTTGGAGCTTGGGGTAGTTAGCTGAGAATCCAGCCCCTTCCATGCGGCATAAACGCCATGACCAACCGTAGCCAGTCATGGCGCATGCGGATAGTTTTAGCTGGCCATGCTTAGGTGGCAGGTGGCGCGCACCGCTGTTCCCTCGGTATGGTCGCGTTCTTCAATCCTGGCCAGGATCCAATCGTGCACCTCGCTATCGACCCAGCCGACGCAGCGGTCGCCAAGGGACACCGGTTTCGGGAAGGTGCCTTCCGAGATGTATTTGTAGATAGTCGACCGGGCAAGACCAGTCGAATCGATGACTTCTTTCAGGCGGATGATTCGCATGAGCAGGCTCCTCTGTATGGCTCAGAGGATGTGCAGGGGCGATTTAAAATTACCTAACCTCTCAACAAGCGCTTCGCAGGTGGCGTCACCAATCCAAACTGGAATCGGTAGCTCAACGGCATCTCGGCTTCTGACCCCCAGCTTTTAGGGGCAACGCCATCGCGCCCACCGTCCCGAAGAACCGTGCATGCGGACAGTTCTTTAGGCCGCGGATGCAAAAGCATCGCAATACATCTTTCTCTCTCATCATACGACACCGGCAAGATACTAAACCCAGCAGAGCTGAAACCAACCCCGTTCGCCACTTCAAACCTTGCCCTGTATACCGACGCGACTCTTACAACCAAATTACAAAAATGGCTGATAACAGCTCTCCACTCCAGATCAGCACTGACATCTCCGAGATTGGGGTCACTCGAACACTGCAAGACAGCCTCAATCCGCTCGGACAACCATTCGTAATGGACTGGCCCCTCACGCGCAAGATCAACCCAGTGACGCGAGAGCAACTCGGAGGCGCATTGATAGATGATGAGCCGCAATACATCGATGACTGAACGCCGCTCATTGGCTAGCAGGTGAATAACTTCAATGGGGGTCTCTGACGGGCTCACCGGTGAAACGGTGCGAGCCGCCAAAATATCCCGCCACAGTACATCTACAGCGTCGGTTTCAGCTTTGCTTTCACTCACCACGTGTACCATAACGGCACAGTCACCCGTCACACCAAAGCCCGGATGATTTAGGTTGAGGAAATACGTACTGTTGACCCTCCTGGCACGGAAAATTGAACTCGTCACACCTGGCACACAACTGCGTATCAACCCCACCCCGACCAGACGCTGGAGCCGGCGTTTTAAACTCTCAGCATCAAACCCCGTCAGCAACCTCAAGTCTTTGCTGGTGAGCGCCTTCACAACACCAAATTGATCGGCATTTGCCAACAACATCCCAAGCAGCAATCGATTACAGATACTCAGCCTGCTGCGGGCACCCGGAGGGGCTGGCTTCTGATTCTTGGTAACAGAAGCTCTCTCTTTCTGAATTTTCGGTTGCTTCCCCGGTATCTCCGTCGGGATATCTGCGCCTGAAAACAACCGCTCTAGGTGAGCAGAATGAAGGCCATATGACTGCGGCTGCGCTTCAAGGGCCATCAACGTCGGCGGTGAAAACTGATAGCTGACTGTTGGCCGCCCCTTCCCCGAAGGAGCCGATGCCAAACGCTCAATCACATCAGCAGATACCAACTCGGCAAAGGCTGAGCTGACATCACCTTCCGGAATACAAAGCTGTCTCGCAAGCGGCTTAACCCGGAATGCCCCATCAGCATGGTCACCCCTTGAAGCCCTGCCACTGACGACTTCCAAAAAAAATCGCGCTTCTGGACTGCAACCAGAAAGGCTTTTCATAAGACCTTGTATGAAAAGAGGCATGCTGAAATCATCCTAATTTTAGCTACAGGTTACACCCCCTGTGATAATTATAAAGAGTTACGGAGTAACGCAACGAATAACGCATATTTAAACTCGATAATAATTGCGGCTAGAATCATCGGAATAATCCGCAGAAAAATAGCGAAGGACGGGTGATGACCAAGATCACGGCCAGGCCACGATGGCTGAAAAAGGAGGGCGGAGAGTGGGAGTGGGCCTACCGCTACATGCAGCAACAGGCAACCGAAAGAGGGATAAAAATCGCGATCAAACGGATGACATGGCGAAAGAAACCCTGCCATGAACTAGTCGCTGAAACCATTTCATACCTGCAGGACACAAGTGACGACGGCGGTGCCTTTGTCACGCGCCTAAGGAATGCCCTTCGGCAGCATCGACATCGATCACTGAATGCAGGCAAGGAAAAGAAACCTTATTCCTTTACGCTACCGACGGAGACGAAAAAAGCTCTGCGCGCCGTTGCTAAACGGCAGAAGAAATCGGAGGCAGCTGTCATCACCGACCTTCTCAGCGGAACTGAACAGCTGATTAATGACCACCAAGCGCAAGAGCAGAAGCTCAAAAAAATGCATGCCTTTGAACGTAAAGTGGCGGAACAGCGCATCGACATACTGAAAGTTAAACACCACGAGGCCATGAGACAGATTCAGATGCTAGTCACGCGCCTCTCCATATGGGAGGTAGCCCTAGAGTCAGAGCATCCAGACATAATCGTCGACCAAGAGGCACTAGAAGCCACGGAGAAGAAAACGATTAATAAAGTGAAGAGCGCCATAAAGAAGGCCGTTGATAAGCACACATTTCTTCAACCGCGGATTAACTGACTGCCAGCGATACCAGAAGCACTCTTGGCCACAATGGCACCTATGAAATTGCGCTTACGCTTGCCCGCGCCAGAATCACCGATGGAACCGGGTACAAAACCGGGTATGAATTATTTCGAAATTTAAGGCATGACCGGTGTTACAAGGCCTACCTGCCAGAACTTACCGCCTAACGTCTGACCAGAGACGGCGTCTGGTTCTCCAGACAGCGCCTCGCGAAAAAGCCTCCTTCCTCGGAGGCTTTTTATTGGGCGATCGCTTTTCAATCCGCCATCTGAAACACGTCAATCCGCCTTTGGATAATTCGACGGAAACAGCGCGCGTTTCGCCTGCTCATCCATGTCTTTCTTGAAGGCGTGATCCTTACCCACGTCTTTTGCGCGAGATGCCGCAGGACGTGCGTCGACGTTCTGGAACCAGCGCTTGAGGTTCGGGTACTCCGCCAAGGCGTCCTCAGCGCCCTTCATGACGCGAGGCGCGCGGATCAGCCAGCCCCACGTCGAAATGTCGGCGAGGGTGTATTCGTTTCCGACGATGTAGTCGCGCCCCGCCAGATGCTGGTCAAGGACTTCGTAATGGCGCTCGATTTCGCGGCGATAGCGGTTCACCGCGTAATCGTTGCCTTCTGGTGCGGCGTATTGGAAGTGCACCGCCTGACCCGAAAACGGCCCGAGACCCGACGCAATGAAGAACAGCCACGAGAGCAGCTCAGGCTTGTCTTCGGCCGTGCCCATGAACTGGCCGGTTTTCTCACCCAGGTACAGCAGAATGGCGCTGGAGTCGAATACCCGCACCTCCTTTCCGCCCGGTCCTTCAGTGTCGACGATTGCTGGCACTTTTCCGTTGGGGTTGATCGCGCGGAACTCCGCCGAGTGCTGCTCGCCCTTGCTGGTATCCACCGGAACCAATTCGTAGTTCAGGCCTGACTCTTCGAGAAAGAGCGCGACCTTGGCCGGGTTGGGTGTCGGGTGGAAATAGAAACGGATCATGGCGTTCATCTCTGTGGGTGTGAAAGGTTATCGAAAATAGCGAAAGCGCACAGCGCCCGAAAAACACAGTTGCGTTTTAGAACGATTGATCTAGATTAGGCGAACTGTGGAACACGGCGCAACGTGAAGATGTGCGCCGAAAGGAAAATGACGATGGCAAGACCCAGAGAATTCGACGAAGGTAATGTGCTCGACGCCGCGATCCAGTGCTTCTGGAAAAAGGGTTTCGAGGCGACGTCGATGCGTGACCTCATCGACTGCATGGGCATCACCGGCGCCAGCCTTTACAACGCGTTTGGCGACAAGCGTGCCCTGTACCGCAAGGCGTTGGCGCACTACCTGAAAAGCAGCTTTGGCGAGCGTGTCGTGCGCCTGGAGAGCACCCTGGCGCCGCGCCAGGCCATCGAGATGTTTTTCGTGGAAATCATTGAGCGCTCAATGAACGACATCCAGCGTCGAGGCTGCATGATGGTGAATTCGGCGCTGGAAGCGGCGCCGCATGACCCGGATGCGCAAGCGATCGTGGATGACTTCCTTACGCGGGCCGAGCACTTTTTTCTGCGCTGCGTGGAAGCAGGCCAACGTGACGGCACGATTTCCTGCGCACAACCGGCCCCAGACCTTTCCTGCTTGTTGCTTGGCGTGCTACTGGGCATTCGCGTACTCGCCCGCGCCAAACCGCAACGGGCCTTGCTGGAGAGCGTGTTGCGCCCCGCACTCGCGCTGCTGGACGGTGGCGCGCATCAAGGTAACTTCGCCCCCATTTACCCCCTCATTGTGGAATCGCAACGATGATCGAGCTCTACTACTGGCCAACCCCCAACGGCCACAAGATCACCTTGTTTCTGGAGGAAGCAGGACTGGAATACCGTATTCACCCTGTCGACATCAGCGCTGGGGACCAGTTTCAGCCTGCGTTCCTGGCCTTTTCGCCGAACAACCGTATGCCGGCGATCATCGACACCGCGCCCGCCGACGGTGGAGAGCCAATCACGGTTTTCGAGTCCGGCGCGATCCTGTTGTACCTGGCGGAGAAGACCGGTCAGTTCTTGCCCTCCGATGTGCGCGGCAAGAAAACCGTCACTGAATGGCTGATGTGGCAGATGGGCGGGCTTGGCCCGATGGCGGGTCAGAATCATCACTTTGGCGTGTATGCGCCGGAGAAAATCCCGTACGCGATCACCCGCTACGTCGATGAAACCAACCGCCTGTACGGCGTGCTGGACCGCAGGCTGCAAGGCCGTACCTTCGTCGCTGGAGAGGATTATTCAGTCGCTGACATGGCGATCTATCCCTGGGTTTACCCATGGCAGCGCCAACAGCAAAACCTGGATGACTTTCCGAATCTGAAGCGCTGGTTCTATGAGGTGCAGGCTCGCCCGGCAACGATTCGCGCCTACGCCAAGGGTGAAGCGCTGTCACAGAACCGTGCAACGGTCACCGAGGAAGGCAAGAAGATACTGTTCGGCCAGACCTCTGCTGGCGGGCAGAAAAAGAGCTGAGAATAGCCACGCGACTGTCAGCGCAGCGCCAGCAAAAAAGGGCTGGCGCTGACAGACCCGACCTCAGATGATCGGCTGAGCCGCACGGAACAGCAGCACGCGCCCTTCACGCTTGAGCGTCACGTCCCGGAAATGCTGACGCAGATGCCCTTCGAAACCGACCTGGGAGTCCTGGCGGTTTCCGAAAATGCCCTTCTTGTTGTAGACGTCCATCAGCTTGCGCCCGAAGCCGTTGTGCCCCGCCTCGTCCCCCAGAATCGTCGCTCCGAACAGCACGCCGCCCGGTTGCAGGTTGTGCTTGAGGTTGCCGAAGATCGCCGCCTTGGCGTCCAGAGGGCCCGGCAGACAATGGAGCAGATAAAAAAGCGAGATCGAATCGAAACGTTCGCCACCCGGAATCGGCTGCATGACGTCGTGCTGGAGAATGCGTGTGTCGGGCCGGGCGATTCTGCGCCTGGCCGCTTCAAGACTGCTGGGATTGAGGTCGAGCAAGGTGATCTGAGTGTCGGCGGGCAACTGGGCTTTTGCCAGGTAGTAACCCGTGCCCACACCGATATCGAGATGCCGGGCGCGAACGTTGGCGCGAAAGAATGGCAGCAAAACCTCATCGGTCGGACAACGCCACGCGTAACGATTGGAAATGCCCAGCACCCATGCGTCATACAGGGCCAGCGTCAGAGGGGAATAAACCGCCGCACCCGCGGCACTGCTTTCGGTCATGGGAGACGCCTTGGAAACAAGAGAATCGGACAGAGAAGACGACGCCCGTTATACGTCGTCCCTCTTTCGGGTTTCAAGCTATTCCAAGGTATGAGTGCCGCCTCACAACCTCGCCGTTCAGCCCAACTGGAACCGCGAGGTATTGTCACTCAACGCCCGACTGCCTCTGCTCAGCGTATCGGCTGCGTGGTTCACCGCCCGCGCGCCATCGAGCAATCGCCCTGCCGCCTGATCCACTTGCTGAATATTGCCGCTGACCTCGTCCGCTGTGGCGGCTTGCTCCTCCACCGCGGTGGCGATCTGCGCCAGCGTGTCGGTGACGATCTGCACGGCGCTGGCGATCTCTCCAAGACGCTCGCCAAGGCCAGTGACCGACTGCGCATCAGTGACCGCCTGACCACAAGCCGCTTCCATCAGACTGACGGCCTGGCTCACGGTGGCGCGCAGGCTGTCGACCGTGCCGGCGATTTGCGCGGTGGACGCCTGCGTGCGTTGCGACAGGCTGCGCACCTCATCGGCCACCACAGCAAACCCTCGCCCTTGCTCACCCGCACGTGCCGCTTCGATGGCCGCGTTAAGCGCCAGCAGGTTAGTCTGCTCGGCGATGCCGCGAATGGTGTCGACCACCGACTGAATCTGTTGGCCCTGCTCGCTGACCTTGCTCAGCGCATTAGCCGTGTCGGTCAGTCGTTGATTGAGCTGCTGGATACTGGCCGTGGTGCGCTGACTGTCCCGGCTGCTGTCTTCGGCAATCTGGCGCGTGTGTTGAGCGCTGCCGGACGCTTCTTCGCAGCTCTTCGCAACGCCCAGGGACGTCGCCGCCAACTGGGTGGCAGCCGCTGCAATCTGACTGATCTGCTGCTGTTGATCTTCAACTTCATTGAGCGTGCTGCCGGACTGCGAATTGAGCGTCAGAACGGCTGAGCCCAGTTGCTGGGTTTCATGGTTGACCCCCAGCAGGCTGGTGCGCAGCTGCACGACCGCGACGTTGAGCGCCGTGCTGATCGCGGCGAGCTCATCGCGGCCTTCGACCGCCACTTCGACACACAGATTACCGTCACGCAACGACTCGGCCAGCGTCGTGATGCCTTTGGCGCTGCGGCGAATCGAAGCCTGCAGGCACATGAAGAGATACAGCGCAGCCAGGGCCAGAAGGCTGAACGTCGCGGCCACCGGCACGAACTGTTTGATCGCGCTGTCATGGTAGTAATCCAGTCGGCTGTCCAGCGACGTGAGCGACTGATTGCGCAACGCAGCCAGTGCTTCGAGCGTGCTGTCGACGCTGCGCTCGAACGCTGCCGTGTCCAGTTTGATTGCGCCGCCGAACACGCCCTCGTCCAGCACTTTCAGCTCACTGTCCAGACGCTGAAGGCTATCGTTGTAACGGCCGGTCCAGGTTTCCATGCCGGGGTACGACTTGGCTTGCAACGACGCGGCGGCTTTGACCAATTGATCGCGAGCATCGCCGATACGGCTGCGCAGGTCGCGCATCTGCAGGCGACTCTGTAGCGTGAACTGACCCGACGCCACCGAGGACTGCCCCACACTCGCCATACGCCCGACACGCTCGATCAGATCCGGCGCCTGCTGTGTGGAAACCTGCATCAGCAGATAGGTTTCGAGCCAAGGGTCGAGAATCAGCCCGGTGTCCATGGCGATCTGTTCACGCAGGCTTTGCAACGCGGTTAGCGCCGAAGTGAAACGGTCGTAGCCGTCCGGCCACCAGCCGACGGTGCGCAACGCCTCGGAGTCCATGCCCTTGACGGTCGCTTGCAGCGCCTGGAAACGCGCCATGATGTCTGCACTGGCATGCTGCGCCTTGAGCTCATCGCCCAGCGCCGCAAGTGTCTGACCCAGGACCGGGTTGGCAGCGTCCAGCGCAGCCATGGCGGCCTTCGCCGCGGGAGTAGGGTCGTGAAGAATGTCCGCCGCCTTCCAGCGAGCCGCGCGGTTACGTTGGGCGGTCAGCTGGGCATCCAGTGCATCGAGCGCCAACAGCTGACGAACCCCGGACTGCTCATCGGAAATCACGGCCAGCTTGCTGCGGTAGTCCTGCCCGATCATCCACAGGCTTCCGGCCAGCGGCAGGATGAACAGGAAAAACAGCACCTGAAACTTGCGTGCAAATCCAAAACGTCCGAGCAGACGGATTCCTGGCGACAAAAGACTTTGCATGTCCGACTACTCCTCACGGACAACCCGCCACCGCGACTCGTGACCACGGCAGATGTTGCCTCACATTGTTACCGGCAAAATGCCATGTCTTTGTTTTGAAAACGACAACCGCCCGTCTCCTGTGCCGAAGACGCGTGCAGTCATTATCGGGTTGGCAACACCGCGCGCGACAGAGTCAGCACAGCAGAGTGCACGTTCGGCAGGCTCAAGCAAGAAACGGACCGGTAGCACGAGGCCATCTAAACGGGCATGTGAACGAAGAAGGTGCAGAACGCGTGCACAAGAGTGGGGCAAAACCACTCAGGTCGCCCGGCGAAACTGTCACCTCGGTGACGGGCATCTCGACCTGGCCAGAGGATTTCAGAGGCAAAATCCTAACCAATTGATCACACGCATAAATTTTTTATAGAGACGCTTGACACATCCTCGATCTGAGCGAATAATGCGCGCCACTTGGCTACATAGCTCAGTTGGTTAGAGCATAGCATTCATAATGCTGGGGTCCGGGGTTCAAGTCCCTGTGTAGCCACCAAGTACCTCAACAAAGCCCGCCTCGTGCGGGCTTTGTTGTTTCTGGCGTTCCGGTTATCGAAGCACTGACTGGCCGGGCAACCCGCTTCATCAACGACATCACTTCATAGCGCTGTCCCTTTTCTGAGGTCGAGTTCATGCGATTCACACTTCCTGCACTGGTTCTGGGTCTTCTGGTTTCTCAAGGCGCAATGGCAGGCAGCGGCACCAACGCCGCATTGGGTGGCGGCCTGGGCGGCGCACTGGGTAACGTCGTCGGTCAACAAATGGGCGGCAGCAATGGCGCGGCCATCGGTGCAGGCCTGGCGGGCGCTGCCGGTGGTGCAGTTGCCGCGAAAAAAGGCCACAAGACCCGTGCGGCCGTTGGCGGAGGTCTGGGTGGCGCTGCGGGCTCGGTAATCGGTAACAAACTGGGCGGCAGCACAGGCGGCACCATCGGCGCAGGCCTGGGTGGCGCTGCGGGTGGTGCTTTGGGCGGTAAATAAATTACCCTCCGTCGCGAAGCGCCAGCGTGCGTTTCGCGATCAAACCCCGTTAATGAAGTAATGGATGTTCAATGTCTGATTCCCATACCGACGTAGCAGCGCCTGCGCACTCTGCCAAGCAGGCCTACGAAGACGCCATCAATCTTTCACAGCATGTGCCGCAGGCAAAAACCATCAGCGAAATGGTCCTCGATGCCTTCCAAAGTGCTAAAGAAAGCGATCAGATTCGTGAGCTTCGCGTTGCGATCCGTCAGGCCCATGACCGCTTCGATGATGACCAGGCCTACGAGCTGATGGGGCAACTCAAGCAGCTCAAGGATGCAGAAGCCGCCGACATGGCCGCGCTGGAAGACCTCAGTACGAAGTTCCCGATCAGCCGGATTTTGTCCAGCTACAAGGACGACCCCAGTTTCCAGGAGCTGGTCTACAGCCTGGCCCTGAAGGTCCTGAACCAGACACACCAGGCCGTCAGCAACCCGAGCGGCGGCAAAAGCAAAGCCGCACGCGCGAAGAAAGAGGCTGAGGTGTTCGTCATCAGCAAAGACGGCACCAGCGTCACCCTGCCCCTGCGCACCCCGCGCTCGAAAGCCAACGTCGACCGTGAAGCCTTCGAATTCCTCGGTTTCACCTTTGTGGGTGAAGGCGACGATGCCGAACTGCAAAGCGATGTGTTCGTGGACCGCGACGGTAATCAACAGCCTGCCACGCGCAAGAATATCGTCAGCGCGATTCAGCAGCAGGTTGCATTTGAAGGGTATAGCGCGGTTCAGCAGTAGCGACTGACTGCATCTCTGTAGCCTGTTGGCTTGCCGGCGCTGGCGTGATCAAAACTACCAAAACCGGCAAGTCAGGTGACTTCAAGGCACTCGCCCCTGTCCCGCGAGCGCTTCGGCAATGCAGGGGATTGATGTACGTCGCGCAATCCCTGATCCTCATCGAACGAGAAATCGTTTCTTCAAGACCCGCGCAATAGGCTAAGGTTTATCGCCTTTGTTACCGGTCACATGGCTGGCCCTGAAACAGCACTGATCTGCTACAGCAGGGCCATCGTCTTTGCGCTGAGTCAGCTACGCGTCCCACAGCGATGGAACATACCCAGGCTCGTCTTGAATAAGAGGTGTTGAGCAATGCAGATTCTTGGTGAAACGATCATCGGTCAACGTGCGGTTCGTGGTCAGGGAGGCGAGGTGTTCGCGCTCGCCGCCGCCACGGGAGAAGAACTGTCACCCGCGTTTGGCGCCAGCACGCCGGACGATGTGAACACCGCGTGTGAACTGGCCGAAGCGTCGTTCGACCCCTACCGACAACTGAGCGATGAACAACGGGCGGCCTTCCTCGAAGCCATCGCCCAAGGTCTGCTGGATCTGGGCGACACGCTGACCGAGCGCGTTCATGTTGAAAGCGGCCTGCCAAAACCGCGCCTGGAAGGCGAACGGATGCGCACCGTCAACCAGCTCAAGCTGTTCGCCAGCCTGCTGCGCGACGGTCGTTGGCACGGCGCGGTGGTCGACACCGCCCTGCCCGACCGTCAACCACTGCCGCGCGCCGACCTGCGTCTGCGTCGCATCGGTCTGGGACCGGTCGCAGTGTTTGGCGCCAGCAACTTTCCCTTGGCCTTTTCGGTGGCGGGCGGCGACACGGCGTCAGCGCTGGCGGCAGGTTGCCCCGTCATCGTCAAGGCGCACCCTGCGCACTTGGGCACCAGCGAACTGGTCGCTCGCGTCATTCAGAAAGCTGCACGGGATACCGGCATGCCCGAAGGCGTGTTTTCCATGCTGATCGACAAGGACATCTCCGTTGGCCAGGCCCTCGTGAGCCATCCGCTGATTTCAGCCGTCGGCTTCACTGGCTCACGCCGTGGCGGTCTTGCGCTGGTCGCGGCGGCTCAAGCGCGTCCGGTGCCGATTCCAGTCTATGCGGAGATGAGCAGCATCAACCCGGTGTTCCTGTTGCCGGCCGCGCTGTCTGCGCGTGGCGAAAGCATCGCCAAGGGCTTCGTTGAATCGCTGGTACTGGGCGCAGGTCAGTTCTGCACCAACCCTGGCATCCTGCTGGCACTGGAAAGCGATGCGCTGGAGACGTTCGTGTCTGCCGCTGCGACGGCTTTGGCTGACAAGTCACCGACCACCATGCTGACGCCCAACATTCATGGCGCCTACTGCAACGGCCTGAACAATCTGCACAAGGCCTCGGGCGTGACGCTGGTAGCCGAAGGTCGAGAGGCTGAAGGCTCGTTCCAGGCGCGGCCCGCGTTTTTCCGCACCGATTCAGCGACCTTCCTCGCCAATCCGGGGCTGGAAGACGAAAACTTCGGGCCGAGCGCACTGCTGATCGTCTGCAAGGACACGGCCGACCTGCAGAAAGTGGCCGCGAAGTTCGACGGGCAACTGACCGTTACCCTGCATTTCGACGACGGTGATCAGGCGATCGCCCAAGCGTTGATGCCGACACTGGAGCGCAAGGCCGGGCGGATTCTGTTCAATGACTTCCCGACGGGCGTCGAAGTGAGCTATTCGATGGTTCACGGCGGCCCGTTCCCGGCAACCTCCGACAGTCGCAGCACCTCGGTCGGCGCCACCGCCATTGATCGCTTCCTGCGGCCTGTCTGCTATCAAAGCGTCCCGGACTCGCTGCTGCCGCCAGCCCTTCAGCACAGCAACCCGCTGAAGACCTGGCGCCTGGTGAACGGTCAGTTGGTCAAGGACTGACCGAACTGCCGCTCTATAGCTGCCGTCGGAGGCAGCGCTTACCTGAAGGCGTGAGTTTGCTCGCGATTGCGAAACGTCCGGTGTACTGATGTTGCCTGACACGACGCTGTCGCGAGCAAGCTCACGCCCACACAGGATTTGATGTACGTAGATCGTAACTTTGCTGCCATCCCGATGGGTTAATCAGTCCTCAGCCCGCTCCAGGACCTTGCCGACGACCTCATCACCGATCACCAGGAAGTGCCCGCCCGCCACATGATGCAGCGTGCGTAGCTCATCATGACCCTCGAAATGCCAATGCCCGTCGGAAAACACGCGCTCGTCTGCCCAGGCCGCCACCACTTCACCAATGAACAGGTCGTACTGATTCTGGTTGTGCGGCTCCGGCATCAATCGGCATTCCAGCCACGCGGCGCACCCTTCCAGCAGCGCCCCATCGACGACGTCACCCGTAAACGTCCGCAGGCCATACGCCTTGAACTTGTCGAGGTCCTTTTCCTGAGAGATTTCCAGCCCCGACGTCGAGCCCACCGTTTCGACGATGTCGAGCTGACTGATCGTCGGCACGTTAATCACGAACGTCCCAGAGCCTTCCACCAGCTGCCGGGTCCATACCGACTTATCCAGCACCACCGTGACCTTGGGCGGCTGAAAATCCAGCGGCATCGCCCACGCCGCCGCCATGATGTTGCGCCGGCCGTTATGCGCCGCGCTCACCAGAACGGTCGGACCGTGATTAAGCAAGCGATAGCATTTGGCAAGGGGGACGGGACGGCGATGTGCGGCGGTCATGGGGATGATCCTGCATTAGGGAGGGAAGGCTTGGAAGCTGGGGTGATGAAATTACATGGATTGAGGATTCAGGAAAACACTGTCACTCGCCGGCAGGACCTCACATACGCCATCCAGCCATACCTGATAGCGACCGTTTCTTCATTAAAATCGTTAAAAAACCCGGATTGTTGCATTTCATTTGGAGACTCGCTAACAGCTGCTAATATTCCAGCATTATCGCCAATAATGTGAAGGAATAATTACACATGGCAAAAACGACGGCGCCACTGCTTCCGGGCACGACCCGACTTCTCGAAGACTTTGGCGAGCGGCTGAAATTAGCGCGCCTGCGCCGCAAGCTCACGGCAAAACGTGTCGCGGAGCGCTCCGGCATGTCCCAGATGACATTGCGCGCATTGGAGCGTGGAGGCGCGGGAGTGACGATGGGTGCGTACCTGTCCGTGATGCAAGTATTGGGACTGGAGCAGGATCTGGGCCTGCTCGCCAAAGCGGACGAAACGGGGCGGCAATTGCAGGACGCTGACTTGGTCACGGTGCCTCGCAAGAAATTCGACAGCACATCTGCCACAAAAAAACGTCCCTCTCCTACATCGGATCAGGACGGCTCGGATAACGCTCCCTCATCCAGGCATGCAACCATCACGCCCGCTTCAAGACTGACGTCCTTGCTTATCCAGCCCGGACAAGACACGGACAACGGGAAGGAATGATGACGACAATCGCGGTCTATGCCGACTGGGCCAACCTGCCCACACCACGGCGACTGGGGTTCTTGCACGCACGGCGCAGCGGGCCCCGTGAAGTGTTCGACTTCGAATACGACCACGATGCGTTATCCGATACGCAGCTTTGCGCCATCACCCTCGACCCCGGCGTGCTGCCCTTTGAGGGCCCACAATATCCATCTCCCGGTCGGGATATCTTCGGCGTATTTGCCGATTCAAGCCCCGACCGTTGGGGCCGTATGTTGATGAAACGCAGGCTGGAGCGCGAGAAGCGTGCAGGTGTGCTCCCATCATCCACTCGTCTTTTCGAATCCGACTTTCTGCTCGGTGTACACGACGCTTATCGAGTCGGCGCCTTGCGGTTCAAGCTGGACGACACGGGTCCATTTCTCGACAACCAGCACGACCTCGCCGCGCCTCCGCTTATTCAGCTACGCGAACTGGAAGCCGTCAGCAGAGCCCTTGAAAGTGACGTGGATAACACCGCAGCGGAAGGCGACGAATGGATTCGGCAGTTAATAGCGCCGGGCGGTTCTCTCGGTGGCGCGCGCCCCAAAGCCAGCGTGGTAGACACTCAGAAAAACCTGTGGATCGCCAAATTTCCCAGTGTCAGAGATGAACATGACGTGGGCGCATGGGAATTGATCGTTGGCACACTGGCAGAGGCCTGCGGACTCAGGGTCGCCCCCATGGACGCTGAACGCTACGCGAGCGAGCATCATTGTTTTCGGATAAAGCGTTTTGATCGAACCCCCGAAGGCAGGCGTCTGCATTTTGCTTCAGCCATGACCCTTACCCATCACAAAGATGGCGAGGACGCGTCCGCAGGAGTCAGCTATCTGGAACTGGCGGAAGTTTTGATTACCCACGGAGCCAGTACCAACGCTGACCTGAAGGAGCTCTGGAACCGCATCGTGTTCAACATGATGGTGTCCAACACCGATGACCATTTGCGTAACCACGGCTTTATCCTCGAACCCGGCGCAGGGTGGCGCTTATCACCCGCTTACGACATGAATCCCGATCCCTACGGGCAAGCTTTGAAACTCAACGTGAGTGAGGTCGACAACGCACTCGACCTTGAATTGGTACGGTCGGTCTGCACCTTGTTTCGTGTGCGGCTCAACGAAGCTGACGACACCATTGCGAGATTCAAAGCCATCATCAGGCAGTGGCCGACACTGGCGCACGCATTGCGTATCCCTCGCACCGAGCAAGCACTCATCGGCGAAGCGTTCAAACTGTCGCATTCCTGAATCGCTCCAAAATACCCCTTCCCTCTCGCCTGAAAATAGTGATGTAATACTATAACAAAACATTTCAGGCGTCTTTCCGTGAAACCTGCTCCTCGACTTTCCCCGAATATCGCGACGTCCGCGCTCGCTCAGTCCGCAGGTAAGCGCGTGCTGGTTTCACTGACCTTGCTTGCGCTGTTGTGGATCGGCATTGCGTGGGCGGTGGCGATTCCATGAGTGCGGCAATCGATCTGCACGACCTCACGGTCACGTACGAACGCCGCCCGGCGGTGCATCACGTCAGCGGGCGATTCGCCGCCGGGAGCCTCACGGCGATTGTCGGGCCCAACGGCGCGGGCAAATCGACCTTGATCAAAGCCATCGCCGGCACCTTGAAACCTGCCATGGGACGCGTGGACCGTGGCAGTCTGGCGACCCGCCACATCGGCTATCTGCCACAGGCCGCCGAGATTGATCGCAGCTTTCCGTTGAGCGTGGCGGACACCGTGATGATGGGCGCCTGGCGCAGCATCGGTGCGTTTCGTGGCGCTTCGCGCAAGCATGCAGAACAGGCACGAGAAGCGTTGAAAGCGGTGGGTCTGGAAGGCTTCGAAGGCCGCAGCATCAGCTCGTTGTCATCGGGGCAATTCCAACGGGTGTTGTTCGCCCGACTGTTGTTGCAGGACGCTTCGGTGATCCTGCTGGACGAGCCCTTCACGGCCATCGACGCCCGTACCACGCGCGACCTGCTCAAGCTGATCAGCACCTGGCACGGTCAAGGCCGTACCGTGATCGCGGTGCTGCATGACATCGAACAAGTCCGCCAGCATTTCCCCAGCACGTTGCTGCTGGCTCGCGAAATTATCGCGTGGGGCAACACCGCCGACATCCTCCATGCCGACAACTTGCGCCGCGCCAAGAACATGGCCGAGCACTGGAGCCCTGACGCGCAAGCGTGCGATGTCGAACAGGAGGCAGCGCTGTGACGCTCTATAGCCTGCTGATTCAGCCCTTTGTCGATTTCGGTTTCATGCGCCGCGCGCTGGTGGCTTGCCTGGCATTGGGTATCGGCTCAGGCCCCGTCGGCGTGCTGTTGATGCTTCGGCGCATGAGTCTGGTGGGTGATGCCATGAGCCACGCGGTTCTGCCGGGCGCGGCGGTGGGCTTCCTGTTCGCAGGGCTGTCACTGCCAGCGATGGGGTTTGGCGGATTGATTGCCGGGCTTGCCGTCGCACTGCTGTCGGGCCTGGTCAGTCGTTTCACCACCCTGCGCGAGGACGCCAGCTTCGCCAGTTTCTACCTGACATCGCTCGCCGCCGGGGTCCTGATCGTCTCGCTTCACGGTTCCAACGTCGACCTGCTGCACGTGCTGTTCGGCACCATTCTGGCCATCGACGATCAGGCCATCTTCATGGTCGGCGCCATCGCCTCCTTCACGCTGATATTGCTCGCGCTGATCTATCGTCCGCTGATCCTGGAATGCTTCGATCCCGGTTTTCTGAGGGCTGTCGGCGGGCGCGGATCGCTGTATCACGTGCTGTTTCTGCTGTTGGTGGTGCTTAACCTGGTCGCGGGCTTTCAGGCCCTGGGCACGCTGATGGCCGTCGGCATGATGATGCTGCCAGCGACCGTTGCGCGTTTCTGGTCGAGCTCGCTAACCGGCATGATCGTGATTTCTACCGTCGTCGCAACGCTGTCCGGCTTCATCGGCCTGATCGTTTCCTACCACGCCAGCGTGGCGTCGGGGCCGGCCATCGTCCTGACCGCCAGCGCCTTCTACCTGTTCTCACTGTTCTTTGGACGCAGCGGTTTTCTGCGCCGTCTGTTCCCGAGGGTTCACCTGTCCGGCTGATCGTTCTCTCATCGCAAGGAAATCACATGAAACGTTTGACGCTTCTGACCGCCGCACTGGCGTTGTCGGGCCTGGCCAACTTCGCCCAGGCAAAAACCCTGGAAACCGTCGCATCCTTCACGGTCATCGCCGACATGGTGCACAACGTGGGCGGCGATCACGTCCACGTCACCTCGCTGATCGGGCCCAATGGCGACCCACATGTCTATGAGCCGACACCCAATGACGCGCAGGCCTTGAAGAAAGCCGACGTGGTGTTCGTCAGCGGTCTGCATCTGGAAGGCTGGCTGGACCGCCTGATCACGGCGTCCGGTTACAAGGGCGAACCGGTGGTGCTGTCCAACGGAATCATGACCCGCAGCATGGAAGAAGACGGGAAGAAAATCACCGACCCGCATGCCTGGAATAGCGCGGTAAACGGCATCGTCTACGTCAGAAATATCATCAAAGCACTGCAGAAAGCCGACCCGGAAAATGCGGCTGACTACAAGGCAAATGGCGACAAGTACATCGCGCAATTGCAGGACATGGACGCCTACGCACGTGCGCAGATCAACGCCATCCCGGTCGCGCAGCGCAAGGTGCTGACTTCTCACGATGCCTTTGGCTATTTCGGTGACGCCTACGGCGTGACCTTCCTGTCGCCGCTGGGTTTTTCGACGGAAACCGAAGCGTCAGCCGCTGATGTCGGCAAGTTGATCACTCAGATCAAGCATGAACATGTCAGCGCTTACTTCTTCGAGAACTCCGGCGACCCGCGCCTGGTGCAGCAGATCGCAAAAGCCAGCGGCGCGCACCCGGGCGGTGAGTTGTACGTGGAGTCGTTGTCGCCTGCCGACGGCCCGGCACCCACCTACGTGAAGATGTTTCGCTACAACGTGGACAAGATGACGGCGGCGATGAAAGGGCAGTAATGACCGGGATGATTGCTGCATCACTGAACCGAAATGATCATCTCTCTCTGTCACGGCGCAATCTTTAACGGTGGGAGCGAATTCATTCGCGAGGCGGCGGAACAGCCGATAAAGCTGTGTCGGCCGAACTATTTTTCGCGAATGAATTCGCTCCCACAGGTTGTTCCGCGCAAAGTCAGCACGCCCAAGACGCTTCGCTGTCAGCCTCAATCCCGTATTTCTCGATCACTTGAACGGCAACATCAGCCGCCAACGTCCCCTCCTCCACCAACGCGGTCACGGCCGCGAGGACGATGTGATACCGGTCGACTTCGAAGAAACCCCGCAACTGCGCACGGGTGTCGCTGCGGCCAAAACCGTCAGTGCCCAGTACCGTGTAATCACTCGTCACGTAAGACCCGATCAGCTGCGGCAGCGCTCGCACGTAGTCCGATGCGGCAATCACAGGGGCGCCTTTGGGCAGACACTCATCCAGATGACTCGCGCGCTTCTCGTGCTGAGGATGCAGGCGGTTCCAGCGCTCGACCTCACGTGACTCTCGCGCCAGTTCGGTGAAGCTGGTGACGCTCCAGATTTCGCTGTCGATCTGCCAGTCCTGCGCCAGCAACTCAGCGGCTGCAATCACCTCACGCAGTATCGTGCCTGACCCCATCAGGCGCACTTTGCCTCGGGCGCTGCCGGCTGCCCGGTGACCGAAACGGTACATGCCGCGAATGATCGATGACTCAACCCCTTCCAAAAGCGAAGGCTGAGCGTAGTTTTCATTCATCAGCGTGACGTAGTAGAACTCATCGACATCGTGCTCCAGCATCTGGCGCATGCCGTGATCGAGGATGACCGCAAACTCGCCGGCGAACGCAGGATCGTAAGCACGGCAATTCGGTACGGTAGAGGCCATCAGGTGACTGGAGCCGTCCTGATGCTGCAAGCCCTCACCGCCCAGCGTGGTTCGGCCTGCCGTGGCGCCCAGCAAGAATCCACGCGCACGCTGATCGGCTGCGGCCCAGATCAGATCGCCGACACGCTGAAAGCCGAACATGGAGTAATAGATATAAAACGGCAGCATGCGCAGGCCATGAGCGGAGTAACTGGTGGCCGCCGCCACCCACGAACTGATCGCCCCGGCCTCGCTGATGCCCTCTTCCAGAATCTGGCCGTTGGTGGCCTCGCGATAACTCAGAATCGACCCGATGTCCTCAGGCTCGTAACGCTGGCCGACGCTGGAGTAAATCCCGATCTGCTTGAACAGATTCGCCATGCCGAATGTGCGGGCCTCGTCCGCCACGATGGGCACCACGCGCGGACCGAGCTGTTTATCCTTGAGCAGGTTGCCGAGCATCCGCACGAACGCCATCGTGGTCGACATCTCCTTGCCACCCGCTTGCGTAGCGAAGCTGGCCCAGGATTCCCGCGCCGGCACCGCGATGCTGGACGCGACGCTGCTACGGCTGGGCATCGAACCGCCCAAGGCTTGACGGCGCTGCTGCAGATAACGCATTTCTGCGCTGTGGCGCTCGGGCTTGATAAAGCTCAGGCCCTCGGCCTGATCGTCAGTCAGCGGCAAATTGAAGCGGTCGCGGAAGTTGATCAGCGCTTCACGATCCAGTTTTTTCTGCTGGTGCGTGGTCATCTTGCCTTGCCCGGCCTCCCCCATGCCGAAGCCCTTCTTGGTCTGCGCAAGAATCACGGTCGGACGGCCTTTGTGCCGAGTGGCAGCGCTATAAGCGGCAAAGATTTTAACCAGGTCATGGCCGCCACGCTTGAGCCGATCGATCTGCTCGTCAGTCAGGCCTTGAGCCAGTTGACGCAGTGCCTCGTTCTGACCAAAGAAATGCTCGCGGTTATACCCACCGTCCTTGGCCGCGAAGGTCTGGAACTGACCGTCAACGGTCTGCGACAGCGCGCGGACCAGTGAGCCATCGTGATCCCGGGCAAACAGAGCGTCCCAGTCAGAACCCCAGACCAGCTTGATCACATTCCAGCCCGCCCCGCTGAACAACGCCTCGAGCTCATCGATGATCCGACCGTTGCCTCGCACCGGCCCGTCCAGACGCTGCAGGTTGCAGTTGACCACCCATGTCAGGTTGTCGAGCCCTTCACGCGCTGCCAGGGTCAGCGCGGACATGCTTTCCGGCTCATCCATCTCACCGTCGCCGAAGACGCCCCAGACATGCCGGGTCGAGGTGTCCTGCAAACCGCGGTGCTGCAGATAGCGCATGAACCGCGCCTGATAAATCGAGCTGATCGGGCCAATGCCCATGGAGCCAGTGGGGAACTGCCAGAAGTCAGGCATCAGCCAGGGGTGTGGATAACTTGAGAGACCGCGAGCACCGGCTTTCACCGCTCCGATCTCCTGGCGATAGTGCGTCAGATCTTCCTCGCTCAAGCGTCCTTCGAGAAACGCCCGCGCATAAATGCCCGGCGCCGAATGCGGCTGATAAAACACCAGATCGCCGCCATGTTGATCACCCTTGGCACGGAAGAAATGGTTGAATCCTACTTCGAACAAATCGGCGGCGCTGGCATAGCTGGCGATGTGTCCACCCAGTTCGCCGTAAGCCTGGTTGGCGCGCACCACCATGGCCAGGGCGTTCCAGCGCATCAATGATGCCAGACGCTCCTCAATGGCCAGATCGCCCGGAAACGCCGGTTGCTGGGCCACACCAATCGTATTGATGTACGGCGTTCCAAATGCAGGCTGCCAGCCGATTTTCGGATCACGCGCCAATTGCGCCAACCTTTCGAGAATTTCGCGCGCGCGCTCGGGGCCTGCGTTATCCACAAGCGACATCAGCGCTTCCTGCCACTCACTGATTTCCAACTGATCGTGATGGCTTCGCGCGGCCTCGGCTGCGGAAATACTGGAATCGAAATGGCTCATGGACACCTCCCGTTGATTAAGGAAAAGTCTATGCTTCAGCGTGCAGATTTAATGACCGATCTGAGCAAAAGGATTGCCATTCAACGGCATAAAACGCTTTAAAAATGGAAAATAGAAGCACGATGAACTTCGACAGCATTGACCTGAAAATCCTTCGCGAGCTGCAACGAGACAGCAGTCTGTCCAACGTTGAACTCGCCAAACGCGTACACCTGTCACCCTCACCCTGCCTGGCACGTGTCAAAGCGCTGGAAGCCTCCGGCTGCATTCGCGAATACGTTGCACTGCTGGCGCCCGAACATCTGGGGCTGCGGCTGAACGTGTTCATCTCCATCAGCCTGAAAGAGCAAAGCCGCGAAGCGCTGCAGAATTTCGAGCGCCGGGTCTGCGAGTGCGAAGAAGTGATGGAGTGCTACCTGATGACCGGCGACGCGGACTATTTGCTGCGCGTGGTGATGGCCGACATGCAGGCCCTCGAACATTTCATCATCGAACGCCTGTCGCCCATGCCAGAGGTGGAGAAGATCCGCTCCAGCCTTTCGCTCAAACAGGTACGTTACAAAACCGCTCTGCCGTTGCGGCCTTGATGCCAATGAACCGGGCGATCCTGCATCTGTCGAACCGGACGCCGGTCCGGCGGGTCAATGCCTGTATGCTGGCGCACCCGACAGCCGCCAGCATTGATGAAAAGGAAGCTCAATGACCGCCCTCTCTTTCGCGCCGTTTCAAGACCTCGCTGACAAGCTGATCCCCCACACGGTGGCCGAAAAAGTCGATGGTTCTCACGACGTCTCGCACCTGCACCGGGTCTGGAGCAACGTCTGCGCGATCCGCGACAAGGAAGGCGGCGATCATCAAACGTTGCTCGCCGCAACCCTGCTGCATGACTGCGTGGCCGTGGAAAAGAACTCGCCGTTTCGCGCCAGTGCGTCACGCCTTGCGGCGGCGAAAGCCACCGAGTTGCTGGCGCAAATGGGTTGGGACGAAGCGCGCACGCAAGCGGTCGCACACGCCATCGAATGCCACAGCTTCTCGGCCAATATTACGCCTACTACGCTGGAAGCCAGAATCCTTCAGGACGCCGACCGTCTTGATGCGATCGGTATGGTCGGCGTGGCCCGGCTGTTCTATGTTTCCGGCCGCATGGGCAGCCAGCTCTACGACGCTCACGACCCACAAGCACGACATCGCGAACTGGACGACAAGCGCTTCGCCGTGGATCACTTCAAGACCAAGATTTTTACTTTGGTTCAGGGCTTTCAGACGGCAACGGGCAGGCAGATGGCGCAGGTCAGGCATGACCGTGCACAGCGTTTTTTGCAGGAATTCATGGATGAGATCGGGGCCTGAGCTGACTACCTAAGGCAGAAGACATTTCGATCAGAGCGAGATCTCTGAAGGTTCATGCGTCTTCAGCCAGTCCACCAGCGCAGCGTTCATTCGCGTTTGCCAGCCCGGGCCGGAGGCTTTGAATTGTTGAACAACTTCGTGCTCAAGACGAATCGTGATGCGCTCGCGCACAATCGAAGACTTTGGCCGTCCTCGTTTGACCCGCTGTTCACCTTGATACTCATCCGCTTGTTCAAAAAAAGCGTCCGAAAGTTCAGGAGCATCGTCCGGATCAACCCAGGCGGTGCCGATAGAGGTTTTGTTCGCGCTCATTGGCTTTCCTCATGGAAATGATGCGGCGAGCCGCGCCGCGCGGTGTCCAGACCAGAACGACCAAACGCTCCAGCAGCATCCCTACTGTGATGAAGCGGCGCTCGCCATAGTCATGCCGCACATCCTCTGCCGTCAGATGCCTACCCGCAAACACAGCATTTGCATCGGCAAAATCAAGACCACGTTCGAGCAGTGTTTTGTCGCGCTTAACGATATCGAAGATTATCTGGATCGAATTATTGTATGTACAGAAAATAATCTAACAATGGCTTGGACAGAGGTTCAGAAAGATCCCACAACCTACGCTGAAAAAGCCTGGATAGAGCCTTGTGGCTTTCACAGCCGCACCGTTCATCGGACCGCCCTCAAAACACAACAAATCTGAAACATTTCTTTTTCGATGTCACAAAGACATCACGGAACGTCTCTATAACCAAGTCTCCGGTGTATTCGATGGGATTGGTTGCTGTGAAAAGGTTTCTCCGTGGTTTAGTCCGTCCTTCTTCCAGGCCTGCTTTCTTGCGGCGCTTTCGGATTGCTCAGCGGCTGGTGCTGTGTTTTAGCGTGACCGCCCTGTTGCTGGTCGCGCTCGGTGTGTTTTGTCTGCTGCAGATGCAAAACATCCGGGACCAGGGTGAGGCGGTGGAAAGCGGTTCGCTGCCGAGTATCGCCATGGCGGATGCTATTGCCATCGACCTGATCAAGCTGCGCGGGGAAAGCGCGCGTCTGATCGCCAATGCTGACGATCCTGGCGCGGTGGTGACCAGCAAGATCAACATCGAGCAGTTGAAGAACGAGGTCGAGAAAAGCTTCAGCGATTACCTGGCTCATGCCACGGACAGCACCGAACGCGACTCCATCAAAGCCCTGCAAGAGGCTTATGCGGCGTTCATGCCAGGGTTGCATGACGAGACAAGCTTGATCGAGCAGCGCAAGCTCGACGACGCGCGCATGCTGCTCAACACCACCCTGAGCATGCAGGGCGACTTGATGGACATGCAGGTTCAATTGCTCCGAGAGCTGAACAAGCAAAGCGCCGCGGCGGCCGTCGATGCCGGCGGCGCGCGTTTCCATCAGACCCGCATCATCGCGGTCAGCGCCATCGTTGTCGCGTTGGTGCTGACGCTGCTACTGGCTTGGCGCCTGAGCGTGAGCATCATCGGCCCTCTGCGCCAATCCCTGCAGATCGCCCGCACGATTGCCGAAGGCGACCTGAGTCCGCAGCCCATTCCGGAAGGCAAGGACGAAACCGCGCAGCTGCTGAAGATGCTCGGCCAAATGCGCAGCAATCTACACGGTACCATCGATCAAATTTACGCCGCCGCCAGCCAGCTGAGTCAGTCGGTACAGGAAATGGGCGCCATCGCCGACGCGAGTGCAAAAAACCTGCAGCTGCAAAACGATGAAATCGAACAGGCGGCCGTGGCGGTCAACCAGATGAGTCAGGCGGCCGTAGAGGTTGCCGATAACGCCACCAACACGTCGAACGAATCCAAAGCCTCGAACGAAGCCGCCGCCGAAGGGCGCTTGCGCCTGACCGGAACCATCGATTCAATCAAGGAACTGACTGACAACGTCCTCGATTCTTCGCATCAGGCCGATGGTCTTGCCGAGCGCACCTTGAGCATCAGCAAGATCCTCGAAGTCATTCGCGCCATCGCCAATCAGACCAATCTGCTGGCGCTGAACGCCGCCATCGAAGCCGCTCGCGCGGGTGAAGCGGGTCGCGGCTTCGCCGTCGTGGCTGACGAGGTGCGATCACTGGCCCAACGCACCAGCGCCTCGACCACCGAGATCGAAAGCCTGATCAACGATGTTCAAAAAAGCACTCAGGAGACCGCCGAAACCCTGCGAGTGACCGCCTCTCAGGCCAGCCAGACGCTGGAGCAGGCCGCAGCCACCAGTCAGGCGTTGACGGTGATCATCAGTTCGACGTCGACCATCAGTGATCGTAATGTCCTGATCGCCAGTGCCGCCGAGCAGCAGGCAGCGGTCGCCAACGAAGTGGATCGCAACCTGAGCAGCATTCGTGATCTATCGACACAATCAGCGTCGGGCGCCCAGCAAACGACCGTGGCCAGCAACGCCTTGGCCATGCTCGCCACGGACCTGAACACGATGGTGCAGCGGTTCGTGTTGTAGACCGAGGTGGCCACACTGTAGGAGCGCGCTTGCCCGCGATTGCAACGCGGTCCGGCGACATCCGTGTCACTGCCACACCGCAGTGCGGGCGAACGCGCTCGTGCGCCATCCGTACAAACGTCGAACACACTTCGTCACAGCCAGACGCGACGACCTCGCAAATCACTCACCCAATGGACGCAACCGATATTGCGGTGGCAGTTGTTCAAAACCGCTGATCGTGGCGTTCAGGCTCTTCCAGCGACCGTCCTTGATGCCGTAGATGCAACCATGGATCGACAGTTTCTGTCCGCGATGCCAGGCGTTCTGCACGATGCTGGTGTGGCCAACGTTGGCCACTTGCTGAATCACGTTCAGCTCGCACAGGCGGTCGACTTGTTCTTCTTCGGTCGGCAGCTTGCTCAACAGCTCGCGGTTCTCGTAGTACAGATCACGAATCGTCCGCAGCCAGCCGTCAATCAGGCCGAACTGGCGGTCCTGCATGGACGCGCGCACGCCGCCACAGCCGTAGTGGCCGGTGACCAGGATATGTTTGACCTTGAGCACATCGACCGCGTACTGGATCACCGACAGGCAGTTCAGGTCAGTGTGCAGCACGACGTTGGCGACGTTGCGGTGTACGAACAGATCGCCCGGCAGCATGCCCACGATTTCATTGGCGGGGACACGAGCGTCCGAACAACCGATCCAGAGGAATTCCGGCGTCTGCTGGCGAGCCAGCTTGGCAAAGAACTCAGGGTCTTCTTCCTTGATGGCAGCAGCCCAACGTTCGTTGTTGTCGATCAAGTCTTGTAGTTCGTTCATGCGTTGATGCCTCGGAAATGATGCTCAGCTATGACTGGGGCTCGGCGCTTCAGGTCACTCCGTTTTGCCACTACCGATCGAGAACCGGAGGGAATCTTCAACGTGCGTCCCGGTCCACCCAATTAAGACCGCACACAATGAGGATTTGCCATGAACGATTCACGCCGACCTTACGGTGCTACGCAGCCCGAACCGATCGATGACAACGAAGACCGCATGGGCTCGATGGAAGAGCTCAACTTCAACGACAGTAACGAGCCCAGCGGACGTATCGGTGACATGATCCCCGAGGATGAGCTGGAAACCTATATTCCCGACGAACGTGTCCGCGAAGCAGGGATGACCGGCGCATCGACCGACGATCACAACCCGACCGACGATGACATGAGCCCGGAAACCCTGATCGGCGAAGACGGCGCGCGCTCTCCCCGAGAGAGAGGAGAAGACGGACCGGCAGACTTTGATTTGAGTATTGTCGACGAAGATGAAATCGGCGCGGGCGGCGGTCTGGACGAAGAAGAAATGGCGATTCTGGACCCGCTGGACGGCAAGCCGGGCGTGTGATGTTCATTTCTAAGGAATGACAACGTTTGTACCTGTGGGAGCGAATTCATTCGCGAAAATTCACCCATCCGATGCATCTCTCTCGGATACACGAATGTTCGCGAATGAATTCGCTCCCGCAGTGTTGGCGCAGGGCGAAATCAGTCAACCAGCGTACACGCCATCACGAGCGCATCTTCGCGCCCGCCAACCGCCGGGTAATAGTCTCGACGGCGGCCCACTTCGTTGAAGCCATAACGCTCGTACAGCCGATAGGCCGACTGGTTACTGGCTCGCAGCTCCAGGAAACACTCACGACCGTTGAGCTCATAAGCGCGCTTCATCAACTTGTCCAGCAACAGCAACCCCAAACCACGGCCCTGGCTTTCAGGCTTGACGGTGATGTTGAGCAGATGAGCTTCATCGATAATGACATTGATCACGCCATGGCCGACTTGCTGATTGCCCTCGAACATCAACCAGATTTCGTAGGATTTCAGACCATCGAGAAAAATTCCGCGCGTCCAAGGGTGACTGAATGCTGCGTATTCAATCTTCAATACCGCATCCAGATCGGCTTCGGTCATGCGGCGAAACGTTACGGCATCACTCATTTACGCTCTTCCAACGCCCCATAAGCTTACGCATGGCGCGCCACACGTCGGCCTTGCGCTGAGGCTCGTCCATCAACAGTTCCAGACCCGGCAGCGCCCAGGCCGAACCCAGGCCTTCGACCTGGAATTCTAAATTGTAGGATTCGGCGTCGGCCTCACCGGCAAAACGCACCGCTGGCAGCCCGATCAGCCACAAACAGGTGCAAGGTTCTTCTTCGGTGCGGGCGTAGAGAAACCCTTGAACAAAGTCGCGTGCGGCTTCCGGCCCTTGATTCATCTGTCCACGGACCAGCAACGGCCAACGCACCGGCTCGCCGATAATCTGCGGACTGTCCGGCAGCCCGGCAGCCCGCAACATGTCTTTGAGCAGAAGATACGAAGGATCACGACTCTGAAACGGCTCGCCGGTTGCCAGCTCGACCAGCAACAGGCACTTGCCAGCGCGCAGCAATTGCAGCGCGAAGCGTGGCGGCGGCACAACTGGAGCCTTGGCGACGGCTGGAGCAGCGTCTTCGTCTTTATCAGCCTTGGCAACCGTCGGCTTAACGGTGGCGGATGGCCGGGGAATCTCGATTTTCGGCCGCTCGACCGTACGCGCAACCGGCGCCGGGCTGCTGGCAGCAGGCGTCTGGCTTACCTGCGAGACACCGGCCGAACGCACCTCCTCCACGGCGGCGTCTTCGAACACCGGCAACGGCGCAAGCAGCTCCGGACGCGAAGGCGCGGCAAAGGGCAGTTCGGTGCGCGGCAGCCAGCTGACCACCTGCATGGCGGTCAGATAAGCGCGGCGGCGAGGCTCGTTGAGCAAGGGACAGCCACCTGTGGATAAAGTCAGGAGGGGGATTCTACAGACCTTCGACGAATCACGCCGCAGTTGATCGACTGAGGGTGAAAACCATCGGCTGCGATGCAGTACAATTGCCGCTTTTATTTGCCAACCAGCGGCCATCCGATGATCGAACCTAAGCGCGTCCTGCGCGCCCTTGCCGAACACTGGGCGCTTCTTGAGCCACTGTGCGAGCATTTCGACCAAGGCACCTTGAGCCTGAGCGAACTGCGTCTGCAACTGGCCGCCCAGCAACTGGAAAGTACGCCACAGGACATCACCAACCTGCTGGATGTGTGGATTCGTCTCGACATTCTGGTTCCCGTGGCCAAGAGCCCGAACCGTTTCGAGCTGAACGCGCAGATCCACGACTTTCTGTCATACCTGCGACGCGAACACCGCTTGGGCCTGTGCCTGGAAATCGAAGCCTATTTGCGCCATCTGGAGCGCCTGGCCGGCTATATCCAGGAAGCCTTTGAAGCGCGCGATGCCAACGACCTCGCCCGGCAACTGCGCCTGCTCGACATGCGCGTGCGCGACGTCCTGAAAAAGCTGGCGAACGACGAGCAGGCGTTGGTCGCTGTGGCCGAACGCGCCAAGACCAGCGACCGGCAGATCCCGCTGCGCCAGCGCTATGCAGAAGTCCTCGCGACGTGGGACGAATACGTCGAGCCGATGATTCAACTGGTAAACGCTGACGGCGCGTTCGAACAAGGCGTACGCAAGGTAGAGAACGTGCTGCTGCGCATGCTCACCGATCAACAGCGCCTCGGCCATCTGGTTGACGACGACATGCTGCTGCGCACCCACGCGCGCATCCTTGAAATGCAGACCAGCGCTCAACTGACGTTGCGTCACGCGCGTGAACTGTTGCTACCGCTGCGTGAGGAAGCCCGTCGCCACAATGCCGTGACTCGGGGTGCAGCGCTCGCGCTGTCGGCCATTCGCCGCAAAGGCATCGACGCCGTGCCGCAGGCAGCCATGCCGATGTTCACGCGTCCGCAGAGCACCTTCCTCGGCAGCGCCAATCAGGTCGAAGCTTACGTCTACGCCCTGGCGCGGTTTGAAGCCAAACCGGCGCGATTCCCCAAGGCCAGCGTGACCCGTAAAGGTGAGCGTCCTCAAGCGCCACGCACGGTCAAGGAGATGGTCGAGCGGTGCGAAGAAGCCCTGCCGATGCCGGACCTGATGGTCTGGCTGCTGGAGCAGGAGCCGACCGGTGCAACCGACGAATTGCTGTACTGGTTCTCGCGCCTGTCGCGGGAAAAACGCTTCAAACGCGAGCGCCTCGAACGCCGCGAATACCTGACCCAGGAGCACCGCGTCAGCCTGCGCTCCTTCGCCCTGCTCTCGAGCAAAGACGCAACCCCAGAGAATTCCGAGGGCACCGCCCATGCATCTTGATCTATCCGAAATGTCCCAGCTCGCGCCGATCTTTCGCGAGCTGTTCAAGGGTTATCACATCAGCCGCCGCGATCCGGAGCTGTACGCCCAACTGTCGAACGTCCAGGACCAATACCGCACACTGTTCAAGGCGCTCGGTTTCGAGCTGGTCTGCGACACCCGCGGCTTCTATTACTTCGTACCCGACCTGGCCGCCGCACAAGTCAACAAGACCGCGCAACGCCTGGCGCTCTTCACGTTCATCCTTGTCGAGCACCTGGCTGACCAGGGTCGCGACCCGGTCGCCGTTCTGGACGGTGGCAGCCTGGGCCGTGATGAACTCCCGTCGCTGCTGGAAAAGTACCGCGACCTGTTTCTTCAGGCCGAGGTGCAGACCCAGGAAGAGCTGGAAGAGAAAATCATGCGCCGCATGACTCAACTCGGCTTCGCCTCCGAAGAAGTGGGCATCTACCGCTTCCTGCCGCCGATGCACCGCTTCCTTGATGTCTGCCTGTCGGTCCAGCAGGACCGGGATCTGGCCGCCAGTCTGCACAGCGATCTGCCGTTGCCGACGCCGGTGTTGATCGACGATGACAGCGACGAAAAACTGCTGCAGACCGACGACCCGCTGGATCTGGCCGAGTTTGAGGAAACAGAAGAATCCGAAGAGCAGGCCCTTGCCCGCGCGATCGCCGAAGAACAGGAGCTTGATGCATGAGCCAGGAACGCTACGGCATCCGCCGATTCGCCCTGCTGAACACGGCCGGTTACAGCCTCGGGCTGTTTCCGCTGGAACACCCGCTGTCGGTCTATGGCGCAAACAACCTTGGCAAGAGTGCCTCGATCAACGCGCTGCAATTCCCGATTCTGGCGCGCATGTCGGACATGAGCTTCGGCAAGTACAGCCTTGATCAGTCGCGCCGCTTTTACTTCGCGACAGACACCAGCTACATCCTGGTGGAAGTTGCGCTGCCTCACGGCCCGCACGTGATCGGCGTGGTCGGTCGCGGCCCGGGTGGCGGTTTCGGTCACCAGTTCTTCGCCTATGCCGGCAAACTGGATCTGGCCCATTACCAGAAGAACGACACCTGCCTGCGCCAGAAAGAACTGTTTGCCAATCTGGAAAGCCAGGGCCTGAAAGCCTACGAGCTTAAACCTGATGAACTGCGTCGCTTGCTGGTTGGCGGTCACACGTCGATCCCTCTGGACCTGACCCTGATCCCACTGCGCTCGACCAGTGAGCAGAGCCTGAAGACATTCCGCGCGCTGTTCATCAACTTGCTGCACATGCGCGAAATCACTGCCGCCAAACTCAAGCAGCTGTTCCTTGATGCGTTCGAACACAGCCTGCGTTCCGGCAGCGTCGACTACATTGCCGCGTGTGAAGAGGCCTTCCGCGATGTCCGTCGCATGGAACAGGACTACAACGCCCTGGTGCTCGCAGGCCCCCTGGTTGAAGCGCTGGCCAACGGCGTAAAACAGCGCGACATCTTGCGCGGCAAGCTGCATCGTCTGTCGCCGCTGCTCGATTCGTTGCTCGGCACTTGGCAGGACTACTCCAACGCACGTAAGGAAGAGCTGGTCATCCAGGCCGAGCACTACCGCGGCGAACAAGACGCGCTGCAAAACGATCAGCGTGGCGGTACTCAGGAACTGATGCGCCTGGAGCGCGAGATCAGCAACATCCAGCGCTGGATCGGCGAACTGGCGGTGTTGAAGAATCGTTTCGCGCTGGTCGACGACGTTAAAACGCTTGAACAACAGCTGCTGGCTGCCAAAGATGCGCACGATGAACTGGCGGGTGCACTGGCTCAGTCTCGTCAGTTCAGCGCGGAAGATCTGGACGAGCGCCTGCGCGATCTGGAAAAGCGCCTGAAGTCGGTGAAGCAGCAACTCGATCACGCCGACAACAACAGCTATGCCCGTCTTCGTGAAGAGTTTTCGCAACCCGACGTCGAACGTTTGATGCGCCTGTTCAACAGCGCACTGTTCAGCCTGCCGCTGGGTGAACAAGGTATCGCACTGGACGACGGCGAAGCGTGGGTCAAATCACTGGAAGCGATTCTCGACGGCTTCAAAGGCGAGCGTTTCGAAGTGCCGGGGCTGTCGATCAACCTGTCCCACATCGAACCACCCGCCTTGCAGGCACTGGCTGACCGCGCGGCATTGCGCGATCAGAAAGAACGTCTGGAGAAAGAACTCAAGCAGCTGAAAACCCAGCAAGCGGTGGCGGCTGACCGGGCTGCGAGCAAGACTCAGACTGAAGCGCTGTATCAACAGGTGCTGGACGCCCAGAAGGCGCTTGAAGACTTCCGCCGCACCCAGACCTTGACGGCAGAGGAAGGCGAGAAGCTGGAGCAACTGGCGCAGATGGAAGCCGCTCAAGACGAACTCAAGCGTTCCAGCGATGCTTTCACCGAGCGCGTCCAACAACTGTCGGCCAAGCTGCAATTGGTCGGCCGTCAGATTGGTGATCTCGAATCCAAACAACGCACGCTGGACGACGCCCTGCGGCGCCGTCAGCTGCTGCCGACGGATCTGCCTTTCGGCACGCCGTTCATGGAGCCCGTGGACGATTCGCTGGATAACTTGCTGCCGTTGCTCAATGACTACCAGGACAGCTGGCAAGGTTTGCTGCGCTGCGACGGTCAGATTGAAGCGCTGTACGCGCAGGTTCGTCTGAAAGGTGTGGCCAAGTTCGACAGCGAAGACGACATGGAGCGCCGTCTGCAACTGTTGATCAACGCGTATGCGCACCGCACCGATGAAGCCCTGACACTGGGCAAGGCTCGTCGTGCTGCCGTCACCGACATTGCGCGTACGCTGCGAAACATTCGCAGTGACTATGACAGTCTTGAACACCAACTGGCATTGTTCAACCGCGAGATCAACCGACGTCAGGTTTCCAACCTCGAAAGCTTCCGCATCGTGCTCGCGCCGAACAAAGAAGCGCTCAAGCACATCGATCAGATCATTCACAGCGCCGGTCAGTATGAAGAAGGTGAAACGCTGTCAGTGTTCGACCTGAGCCAGAGCGCAGAGCAAGACAACAAGAACGAGGAGGCCAAGGAATACCTGGCGCGTCTCGTGGCCGCGAATCATAACCAGTTGGGCCTGAAAGACCTGTTCGAGTTGGCGTTCGAAATCACCAAGGTGAACAGCCAGCCGGTTATCCACACCGACATCGACGGTGCGGCGTCCAACGGGACGACCATGACCATCAAGGCGCTGACCAACATGTACCTGTTGTTGCACCTGATGGACCGTGACCAGGCCGGTCGCGTTCGCCTGCCTTACTACCTGGACGAAGCCGCTGACATTGACGAAAGAAACCAGGCGGCGTTGCTGGAGACGAGCCTGCAGCTAGGCTTCGTACCCATCCTGGCGAGCGTGAAGCCTCAAGTGTCGGCGCACGTCGCGATCGACCTTGAAGGCGGCAGTGGCCCAGCGGGTATCTACATTGATGAGGCGGACTGGAAGTACATTCGTCGTCGTGACGAAGTGACAGCAGTGAAAGCCGTTGAAGTGGCCGTAGAGGCTGCGCAATAAGCTGAACTGAGTTGGACAGAAAGCCCCGCAGAGATGCGGGGCTTTTTTGTGCGTGCCTTTTTAGTCGAACTTGGGCGTACGGAGAGTTGAACACCTGTCATCCGGCATAGCGAATGGGATCATCACGACGGTAGGACGCCAAACCCAAAGCGCTATACAGGGGCCTTTAGGAGGGAGCTCACTGGCGACCAATCCTTATGGGCTCTCAAGCTTTTCCGGGCGCAAAAACAAAACCCCATCTGCTTTCGCAAATGGGGTTTCGGAATTTAATCTTGACGATGACCTACTCTCACATGGGGAAACCCCACACTACCATCGG
>NZ_FNCO01000052.1 GCF_900100795.1 Pseudomonas abietaniphila | reverse complement strand
AATTGTACCGGACTGAGGCCGTTGAGCTTCATGCTGATCCGCTCGTGGTTGTAGTAATGGATGTACTCGTCGAGCCCGGCTTCTAATTGCTCAACGGTGTCGAAGTGCTCAAGGTAAAAAAACTCACTTTTCAGAGTGCCGAAGAAGCGCTCCATCACAGCGTTGTCGTAGCAGTTCCCTTTACGCGACATGCTTTGTTGAAGGCCTTTTTGGGCCAGCCGATGCCGGTAATTAACCTGACGATACTGCCACCCCTGGTCCGAGTGCAGCAAAGGAGTCTGTCCTGGACCCAGTCGTGCCAGAGCCTTCTCCAGCATTTTTGACACCAGCTCAAACACCGGCCGCCTGCTGGTCTGGTAAGCCACGATCTCCCGGGTACAAAGATCCAGTACTGGCGACAGGTAAAGCTTTTGCCCGTTGACCTTGAACTCGGTGACATCGGTCACCCATTTTTGGTCGGGAAGGTCGGCCTTGAATTGGCGCGCCAACCGATTAGGCGCTGTCTCGCCCTCCGGGCCTTTGTAGGAGCGATATTTCTTGATCCTGACCAACGACTTGAGCCCCATCATCTGCATCAACCGCTGTACCGTCTTGTGATTGGCATGTTCGCCTATCTGTCTCAGGACCGCGGTGATACGGCGATAGCCGTAACGTCCCTTGTGCTGCTCATAGATGCGTCGCACGTGAGCCTTGAGCCCGGCGTGTTTATCGCGGGCAACGGCCTTGGCCTGATAGTAGAACGTGCTGTGGGCCAAGCCGGCAGCACGCAACAGCCATCGCATCGAATGCTCATGCCTCAACCCCTGGATTATGTGCGCTTTTTGGCTCGCGCTGCATTCTGCTCCCGGATCAAGGCATCGAGCTTTTTTAAGTAGGCATTCTCCGCTCGCAGGTAACCCAGCTCATCGAGCAGTTCCTGGCGAGTACGCTCGTCATCGCCAGGGCAAGGCTGTACAGCTTTTTCAGATGGTTTTTGGGGCATGGCAGGCTCTCTCTCCCGATGCGGCTTCAGCGCATTGATACCTCCGGCATGGTACAGCCTCTTCCATTCCCCGATGCTGTTTTGCCCGCGGATGCCAAAGAGAATGGCGGCTTGCTGGTC
>NZ_FNCO01000043.1 GCF_900100795.1 Pseudomonas abietaniphila | reverse complement strand
TGTTGGCGCTGATTTAAAACTGACCCACCCTGCCGATTGAAAATTGACCCAGGACGGATTGCTGATTTTTGCCCCAGCAATTGTGGATAAGCTTAGCAGCAGTGTTCCGATTCAAGACCATCAAGCCCCACCGCAAGCGGCAGGGCATTTATGGTGCGGATCAAAATGGCTCATCGTCCTCGACATCATCTCCGTCCTTGCGCTTTCGTTCCCGTGACTTGATCTTTGTCTGCGCGGCCAAGGTGCTGTGTTGTAGTCGGTAGGACTCGTTGCCCGTTTCGACGATGTGGCAGTGGTGTGTCAGCCGATCCAGCAACGCGGTGGTCATCTTGGCGTCGCCAAACACACTCGACCATTCCGAGAAGCTCAGGTTGGTGGTGATGACCACGCTGGTGTGTTCGTACAGTTTGGACAGCAGGTGAAATAACAGGGCACCGCCGCTTTGACTGAAGGGCAAATACCCCAGCTCATCCAGTATCACCAGGTCTGTTCGTAGCAGTCCCTGGGCGATTCGCCCTGCCTTGCCATCGTACTTCTCACGCTCCAGCAGATTCACCAGATCCACCGTGGAAAAGAAGCGCACGCGTTTGTTGTGGGCCGTGATTCCGGATACAGCCAAGGCACTGGCCAGGTGTGTTTTCCCGGTTCCAGGGCCGCCGATGAACACGACATTCTGCGCGGTTTCAGTGAACGCTAAGCTGGATAGATCGCTGACCAGCCGGGCATCAGCGCTGGAAGCGCTGAAGTCAAAGCCAGCTAAGTCACGGTGCATGGGGAGTTTTGCCATGTTCATCTGATGATTCACCGAGCGTACCGCGCGATCCGCATGTTCCTGCTGAAGCAGATGTTCCAGCAGCCATTTCGATGAAGCCGTCGACGCTGTTCCTTGAGAGACCAGTTCTTCCCAAGCACTGGCCATGCCGTGCAGGCGAAGTTCTTTGAGTTCAGTCATTAGGTCACGCATTGCGATTCTCCTCATCGGTCGCACGGAGCCGGTCGTAGCGTGCCGTATTGGCAACAGGCGCGACCTTGAGTTGCAGGCTGGTTTCTACACAGGGAGGTGGTGTGGTGGAGGTCAGGCGGGCAACGACATTGAGGATGTGATCGGCGCTCAGACTTCCCGATTCAAGTACCAGCTCCACCGCCACCAGCACTGGTTCGAGACCCGCAATTGGCACAGCAGCCAGTACCTGCATCATGATTCGATCACCGTTGGTGTGACGCCTCAGTCCTCGTTTGAGAAGCCGTAACGGTTTTGGCAAATCAGCAAATGGCGCGCCGTTGCGCAATGCACCAGGCTTGCGTTCGATGAGTGGGATGTAGTGCTGCCAGTCAAAACTGACCTGATCTCGATCAAAGAGGCGCTCGTGACTGGCGATCACCGTTTCGTCGGCAATGACCACGATCCGCGAAGGGTACAAACGGCTGCTGACCCACTGGCCGACTCTCTCACATGGCACTGAATAGCGATTTCGCGCCACGCTGATCAGACAGGTGCTGGAGACCCGCACGGTACGCTCGACGTAGCCATCAAATACCGTCGGCATTGGCATCATTTCGACCTGCTCCAGCTCCAAGACCTCGGCCACCGTCAGCCCGTTGTACTGCGGATGCACCAGTTCGCTCCAGAGCGACCGGCAACGTTGGCCGAGCCAGACATTCAGCTCCTCAAAGGTATGGAACATGCAATTTTGAGCATCGAGCCAGATTCGCCTCCGGCTGTCCTGCACGTTCTTTTCGACGATGCCTTTCTCCCAGCCAGAGGCCACGTTGCAGAAGTCCGGATCGAACAGATAGTGCGCGCACATCACGGAAAACCGGGCGTTGACCGTGCGGCCTTTACCTTTGTTGACCTTGTCGACAGCCGTTTTCATGTTGTCGTAGATGCCGCGACGTGGCACGCCACCCAACGCTCCAAACGAGCGCGTATGGGCATCAAATAGCATCTCGTGGCCTTGGCTGGGGTACGCAACCAACCAGAATGCGCGGCTGGCGCACAGCTTCATGTGGGAGACCTGGACACGTCGAAAAAGACCACCGATCAGCAGACCTTCTTCGCTCCAGTCAAATTGAAAGGCCTCACCGAGAGCAAACGTCAGCGGTACAAAAGCGCGTAAAGACTTGCCTTGCTCCCCTCGCCAAGAGCGGACAAACGCCGTGAGCTGGCTGTAGCCGCCGTCGTAACCCTCGGCCTTGATCTGCTCGAAAAGCGCTTTGGCGCTCCTGCGGTTGTGTCTTGGCCGGAACGAATCGGCCTTGAGCGCCTGCTCCAGGGTCTCGTGAAAAGGGCTGAGCTTATTGAAGGTTGCGCACCGTTGGTACGCTGGCTGAGTGGCTTCGGGCGCTCTGACCCATTTTCGGATGGTGTTTCTCGACAGCCCGGTACGCTTGGCTATCTGATGCAGCGAGAGCTTGTCGCGGAAGTACATCCGCCGGATTTTTCCCAACATTTCCATGCTGATCACCCTGTGTTCTCCTGCTCAAAAAGTGAGCAGAAGCAGTTGAACACCTGGGTCAGTTTTCAGTCGGCAGAACAGCCTCTACTGGGTCAGTTTTCGGTCAGCGGCAACA
>NZ_FNCO01000048.1 GCF_900100795.1 Pseudomonas abietaniphila | reverse complement strand
CTCATGGCCACGTCCTCAGTTCACTCCAATGCCTTCAACTTTCTCAGTTTCGTCGAAGCCGGTGTCGATTCGCGCACCGGTCAGTACACCTGTTCCATCAGCCTGCCGGAACTCAAATGCAACGCCCTGTGCGGCCCCGCGCTGCCGCTGCGCCTGAGCTTCAATCCACTGGCCACCCAGCTCGCCAGCAAAGACCGCAACAGCGGGTTCGGTTGTGGCTGGAGCCTGGCGCTGTCGCAGTACAATCCGACCACCCAGATGCTTTCCCTGAGCACCGGCGAATCCTTCAAGGTCACCGGCAGCGGCGTGCAGCCGGCGATCCGCGAACAGAAGATCGAAAGCTTTCACTTCTATGAAGAACAGGGCAGCACCGGCGCGCTCTACTGGGTGGTGCACAAGTCCGGCCTGGTCGAACACCTGAGTCCCGGTGGCCCCGACGGCATTGCCTTGCCCAGCGCCATCTATTCGGCACAGGGCCACAAGATCGAGTTGCTTTACGAGGTCTTCAAGGAGGGGCGCGCCCTCTCCGAAATCCAGGACAGCAGCGGCACCGTGCTGCGCATTGTACGCACCGATGCGTCCATCACGTTGCACCTGCACCCCGACGTCCCCGAGCTGGGCGCCCGTTACGTCATGGAACTGGCCGACAGCGATGAGCGGGTCTCCAGCCTCGTCCTGCCTACCGATGAAAAAGCGCGCTGGCACTTCGAGTACGGGTATTTCAACGACTTCCTGTGCGTCACTCAGGTGCTGACGCCGCTGGGCGGCACGGAAACCATCGATCACGCGGGACCGGGCCATGAGTTTCCAGACAAAGCCCGACCCGCATTGCCACGGGTCCGGGAACACATCAACAACCCTGGTTCCGAGCAACCGCCGATCACCACCCGTTACGAATACTCCGACACCAACTTTCTCGGCTTTGGTGCCCAGGGCCTGATCTGGAGCGATGACGGTCAGGACAACCTGTACAAGCTCAACACCCCTTACCAGTACACCACCACCGAAATCCTGTACGACAACGCCCAGAAGCGCGATGTGCGGCGCATTCATCGCGTCTTCAACCGCTTTCACCTGCTCGTCAGCGAAGAAACCACCCAGAACGACAACGTTCTGCTGCTGGAAAACACTTACTACGCCGACCAGAACCCCAACCTGAGTTTCGACCAGCAGCCGGCCCAGTGCCAACTGGCCACCGAGGTGCGCAAGACCTGGTACCTGCGCAGCAGCTCGGCCAACAAACGGGTGGAAAGCACCCTGACCGAGTTCGACGCGTACGGCAATCTGCTGGTGCAGACCCTGCCCACCGGTATCCGCGAAGTCAGCAGCTATTATCCGAAAGAAGGCGCCGACGGCTGCCCGCCCGACCCGGACAATTTCGTGCGCACCTTGAAGGAAAAACGGGTAGAACCCGCTCAGACGCGGCGCAACCTGAACGTGTCCGGAGCACGCCGCCGCTGCGTGGTGAGCGCCCTCGAGCGCCACTTCACAGCGTTCGTGCAGAGCCCGCGAAAGCTGGGCGAGGCAGCCCCGACGCTGCGCAGCGT
>NZ_FNCO01000050.1 GCF_900100795.1 Pseudomonas abietaniphila | reverse complement strand
AACCTGGCGGCCAAGGCTGCACTGGACGCCACTGTTGGCGATGAGATTGACCAAAAGAACGAAGAGGCTGCCATCGCGCTGGTCGCCCGGTGGAAGGGCATAGATTCGACCAAGATAGCTCAGCTCAACGAAGAGGACAAAGCGCGCCACGCGAACGGCGAAGAGGATGTGCCGTTTGAGGGGAGTACCGACGTTGTCGGTGTGAAGTACCTGATCGAGAGTGTGGAACAGGCGGCTCTGGGTGGGGTTGGTAAGGCTGTAAGCCGCACGCTAGGTGTGGTAGGTTCTAAGACCAGTAACAATTCAATTTTGGCTGATAATAAGACCGTCGCTCAGTTTGAGAGGGAATTGGCATTTCTGCCCCCAGGTGAGCGGGTCGCGCAGATCAAAGCTATGGCCGCAAAAGTTGTATCTGCGAATGGTATGCTGAAAGATTCAAAACTTTCTAAGTTGAATGGGCGAGACGTGTATTTAGGGAAAGATGGAAATTTGTACGCGCTGGATAGTCAGCATGGACGTTTTGAGATCGTCAACGCAAAGAATGGTAAGCACCTAGGCGAAGTTGATTTTGGGATGAATCAAACTAAAAGCGCTGACGGCAGTGGACGTCACGATCTTGAGGTGAAATAAATGGATGTAAGAAGAAAGCTTGTTGATATCAAATCTGAGGTTGTTGAGCGAGGTAACGTCCTCACTGTTAGCGGATCGAAGTCATATGAAGGTAAAGTCGATTTTATGGTGTTTGAAACCGGTATGTCCGATCGACCATATGGTCTAATTGTGAGCTCTGGATATAAAGCGGGCTTGATATTGGCTTATCTTCCACCCAGTAGTGCTAGAACTAGAGGCGGGATTGACAGAAAGTGGTTGATTGAAGAGTGGTCGAAATGGGTGTGTCCTGAATCTGATGTTAGGGATGTATGGTGGAGACCCTATTACGAGGCTGATTGATGCTGATGGAGGCCGACGGTCTGTGTTTCGCGCGTCAATTGATATGGTAATGGTCGCGCTGGAAACCGCTCATGACTGGGCAAGCTGCTCGGCAGGAATCTGCCCGATAGGTACCGGCGAATAGCTGTAGACCCGGCTACGGCCAGACCACAGGCAGCACGAACTGGGTCGGCAACCAGACCTCGATCACCGCCAAAGACCAACTCGACATCCGCACTGAGCAACACACCCAGCTCGATGGTGCTGTGCTCGCCTCGGACACGGG
>NZ_FNCO01000041.1 GCF_900100795.1 Pseudomonas abietaniphila | reverse complement strand
CCGTTTATGTGTAATAGAAAGTCAATAAGAACCGGGCCATGCTCGCCCTTGGAGCTTCTCATACCCAACCGGTATGGCTGTAGCTTCTGAGGAGATCGCCGTCGCTCACCGGATCATCCGGTCATCCTGTTAGTAACCGGTCAAAGCTGATCTGTTACATCGAAGGCGGACACCTGTCCATCGACAACACCCCTGCCGAGCGGTGAACCGCCCTCCCATGTACATATGACCAAAACGTCGCCGTTATCCTACCGTTCTGTCATGCCTACCCACGACGGAGTATTGACGGTCTCCGTCCTATAACATATCTTTTCCGAAAGGCGCTCAAGTACATATCGTCATGTGCATACGAGCCTCGTGTCGTTAAAAGAAATGGTTGGTGCCGCATGAAAGTGCTCTTCATGATGCCGTTCGGCGTGTCGAGCTTCTCCGCCCCCATCAAGATCAAGGCTTCGTCTTGGTGTTAGTGCCAGATGCACGTCACCTTGCGGTGCAGGAATGGAGTGTGAACATGAAAGCAGAAACGGAATCGCGGATTTTTTCGGTGGACGAATATGTCCGTCCGTCTAACGGCGAACCGATCCGTTCAGTTGTTCTGGAGACCAACGATTCTGTCGTTGTAGTTTGGCACGCCTACCCTAGGCAGGAAATAGCTGCCCATGTCCATCCTCACGGCCAAGATACTTGGACGGTTATCTCAGGTGAGGCCAAGTATTATCAAGGCAACGGCGTAGAAATTCATCTTAAAGCTGGAGATATTGCCATTGCAAAACCTGGGCAAGTACATGGTGCCGTGAACTCTGGTCCAGGACCTTTCATATTTGTCTCCGTGGTTGCGCCGGGCAGTGCAGGTTTTGCGTTATCTGAGAAATAGGCGAAAGGCCTGAGAGGAACCTGATGAATACACGAGTATTTACGTTCGCTGGTGGAGAAACGGGGGTTTGGCGCGTTGTTGCGATGAATGCCGTGGCAGGAGCCCCTCTCCCTGGAATCCCACGGCTCAACGTAGCCGCTGGCTCTGTTTCGCCGCAGCCTCCGGGCACCAAATGGCTCCTTCGCGGGATAACGAGTAACGAGCGCTATGTCGTGCGTGAAGAGAAGGATCGTCTCGTGGCGAAGCAGCCAAGCTTGGGTCGAGCAGAGGCTACCTGCGCCGCCCTGATCCCTATCCGGAAAAACCCCTCATGGTGGGGACTGTCTCAAGACGAACGCCGGAAGATTTTTGAGGAACAGTCCCGTCACATTCACATCGGGCTCCAATATCTCCCTGCTGTGGCCCGCCGCCTCCACCATTGTCGGGACCTGGGCGAGAACGAACCCTTCGACTTCTTGACTTGGTTCGAATATTCCCCGTCTGATGAGACGGCCTTTAACAGGCTTCTGGCCGAACTCCGAGCCTCGGTGGAGTGGCAGTATGTCGACAGAGAAATCGACATCCGGCTAGTGCATGAGCCGGCCTAGCATCAGGTTTAACTTCGATCTACGTGCGGCACACTCCTGCGACACCCGCAGCCCAGCAAAACCCCGAAAAATCTAGTGTGTCGCATAACTTAGGAGTAACGCGACAGGTATGTCTAGCGAGCCACTAGTCGCTTAAGAACTTTTCTACTTATAGCCTCCTCTTTCTCTCATCGATCTCCTCGGCATCCTGCCGTCTAGAGCCGGCACATTGTCCAGCTTTCGAATGAGGCTCTCCAGCTTTTCCAAGTCGCCCTCGGCAATGGCTCGCTCGTCGGGAGTTAAAGGCACGGCCTCCAAGTACCGTCCGATAGACGATTTGCTTTCCAATGCTTGGGCCCTTGCGCTGGCTTTCGGCAAGTTGAAGTCACACCCCGCACAGGCCATGCGATGTGGGCAGCTGCTCCAGAAGGGATTTGAACAATACGAGTCGCCCAAGTCATAGAAGGTGTAGGGGGCATCTGAATGGCGAACAATTACGTCATGATCGATCAAAACGGAGACCATATGGGCCATTTGATCGGCTTTAACGAAGGATGCTGCCAGCTTGGTAGGCCGAATTCGAATGTAATGCAAAGTCGAATTCGGCGAGCTATGTCCCGACCACTGCATTAGCTCGATCAGCGACATGCCCTGAGGGACGCTGGCGAGCGCCGTCACTGCGGAGGCACGTCCCCGGTGGCTGGTGATTCGCCCGCGACTGTCCTCCAGTGGCACACCCGCCTTGGCGCATAGCATTGGAATGATGGTGCCATTAATGACACTGGAGCCTATGCGCTTGCCTCGAAACTGAAATAGGTAGCTAACTTTTTCCCCGGTTCGCTCATCCAGCAAAGCGGCCTGGTTAGCAGGCCTGTCCTCCAGCCAGGCGTCAATGCGCTCCTTCACGACCACCGCTACAGGTTTGACGAAAGCTTTGAACGTCTTGCTGGCAGGAATATCGAGATAGCATAAAGTTTTTGCTGGAACGATGGTCCCATCCTCGTGTACCACATCATTGGTCTGAGGATGCGCGCATCTTTTATCCAAGCGCATGATTTCATTGCTGCGCAAACCAGCGTGCGTCCACACTACAGCAATGGCTTGAACCATCGACAGCGGATAGTGAATCTCCGAAAGCAGATCACTACGCTCAAGATTTAGACTCGCCCAAATCAGCTTGAGCCAGGTCGAGTCATCAATTACCCGCGGGTTGATACCCGAGTTGAATGTCACGGATCGCGGGGTGGCGAGGTGATGCCGGGGGCTGAACTTCAAACGACCCCATCCCCAGAGTTCAAAGTCTGTAAAAAATCGTCGCAAGGCATGTAGAAAGCCGCGCTTCGAGTTGGCAGCGATAGGCTGACCAAGCCCCTTTAGCTGTGTTCCCTTCGCTGACTCCAAAGCCCACTCACCGACCGTCATCCGGTCGACGGCAGCAATAAATGCAGCGCAAGTGGACATGCTCCAATCGGTAGGCGCCGCCATTCCTGATTGCTCGCGCGCTAGCCAGACACCGGTCCTCAAGATAAAACTGTAATTGCTTTCACGTGTGCGTGGACGCAAGGTGGAAGTGTCTCGCCATCGACGGCACCACATTGCCCAAGTCGGATCGATGCCTTCGATGCTTTTCGCCCGCCAACAGGTATAGCCTCGCATGCGTAAAGGTTTCGCCAAAATCCCCATGGCAGCGAGGCCGTGAGATACCTTTCCGACCGATCTCGCGACACCTTCGCTTCGATGCTGTTGGCCCTTCAGTAGCAGTTCCTCGGTGAATGTCTCCAACCGCGGATCGCCGTTTTCCAGCATCAAGGCACCCAGCACGTTGGAAAGGAACTGCTCAAGATGGCGAGCAGCGTAGCCCAGCGATCTCAACGCTTGGCTCAAGCGAACGTGCTCATGTCTGAACACGGCATGGCCGAAGATAAAAGAAGCATATATCGCCGGCTGCCGGAATTTGGCGATACGCTGCGGGGTTCGAAAATCGCCGAGATGGTAAGCAACGGAAGCGAGATATGGTCGTGATCCTGCTCGATTACTGAGCAAGGTCAACCACTGCGACTCAGACCAACACCAGTAGGGTTTACCGGTTTTGCTGACATTCCAGAGAATGACTGCCACTGATGAAATGGCTAATCGCTGAGAAACGCCGCTGTGCGCCGCTATATCAGCTAGCGGCCTCATGAGCTCAGGTATCTCTGATTGGAGGTAGCCCCAGTCTGAACGGTGAGAGCGATTCGAAAGTATGCTCAGCTCGATTTTCGATAGATCGCTCTGACGTACGTACTTGCTCGCGTCGAACGGAACATAAGGGGTGACTGAGGGGGTGCTCATAGCAATGCCTCAGACCCAAAGAGTTCACAGAACATCCGAGCATCGAGACTGCCGACGGAGTGCGCCATCTTTGCGGTTAAATCCGCGCCAGATAGGTGCAGGTAAATCAAAGTGGTTTTGGGGTCTCGATGTCCAGCATACGTGGTCAGTTCATGGAGCTTCCAGCCCGCACGGGCCAGATGGGTAAGCCGAAGGTGGCGAAAGGTATGAGTGCTCAGGTGCGATAGTTTCGCTTCCTTGGCCCACCCTTCAACCGTTTTACTCCACGCCCAACGGGACAGTGGCGAGCCTCGATTACGATCTGATGCTGATCGAAACAACGAACCTCGCATCCAGCCAGCGCCGCGAAGAGCATGTAGATGCTCTATCAAGACAGGTGCAATGTCTGGGCTGTAGCACACGACGCGGCTGCGTTTGCCTTTGGTCGTTTCCGCTCGCACCGAGATCAGTCGGTGTGCAACGTCTAAATCCTCAATACGCAAGGCCACCAACTCGGCACGGCGAAGAGCCCCGAAATACGCCAACGACAGCATTAGTCGATCACGGATAGACGACCTGGCCGCAATACTGAGAAAGTGTCGCCACTGCTCATCGGTGGGAATGTCTGGCAACTTAATCAGCCGTGGGAGCAAGCCCCTGACAAACCCTCCATGTCCAGGCACTTGGGCCAGCCGACCATGCTGTCCGCGGGGCACGGGGTTGTGCTCGCAAAGACCCTGAAAAACGAGGTGGTCGTACCACAACCGGATAGCAGTAAGCCGCTGGTGCAAGGTTGAATTCGCCACCGCGCTCTTTGCGCCAGGTAGCAGCTCACGGATGTAGAGCGTGACTTGTTCGAATGTCGCGGATTCGGGTTTCAGCCCACTCCCTTCGCAATGCAATAAGTAATGCGCAAGGGCACGGCCATAGGCGTCAAGGGTGGCCGGCGCACGCCCCAGATTACCCAAGAGCTCCAGCCAAGCTTGTACACTGGAATAACGACTTAACACTTGCTTGTGCAATGGGGTGGTGGTCATGGGCGCCCCCTGAGCGTCAACGGATTCAGCCTAGCTCAAAAGCATTCCACCTAACTTAATA
>NZ_FNCO01000010.1 GCF_900100795.1 Pseudomonas abietaniphila | reverse complement strand
CGTGACGCAGATGGGTATCCTGAAAATGATTTGAGTGGTTTACACCAAGCGTACCTGGAACGCATCCGACTCGCCGCAACGACCCCCGATGGTGGTAGAGCCATTCCTCTCATCGTCGAAAGTCAGCATTTTCAGACAATCAACGATATTCCCGTTCGCGATCTGTTGACTGCGATGTCCGCCGAGGGATTAACCGCCTTCGATCAAGGCATCAAAATCACTTTCCCTGCGCCAGGACCACGCGGCCGCGACACTACCTATTGGCAGAACGTCAAAGACAGCATCCAGTATGAGCTGGAACAGCAACTCAAGCGTCGCGGCGGCACCTACGGCGACTCGCCCGCGCTGGCAGTAGTCGGCTTGGCCGACATCCCGGCTTTGATGATGCTGGGCCAGAGTATCGGCGACCGTTCCAAGCGCTTGATCTTCTCCTTTCACCGCGAACATCGTTTGCGCTGGCCCGATCAGTCCGCTGAGCCGCCCGTTTTTTTGTTTACACCTCCCCCCGAAGGCGACGGGCCACTGGCGCTGGTGCTCTCCATTTCTGCGCAAGTCCCAGTTCGCGACGTGACCGACGCTCTGCCGGGTGCACGTATTGCAGAGCTGTCGATCCCAGAACCAAGCTATGCGATGGTACAGAACCGTCGAGTGATTCATGCCTTTCGCGACGCACTTCAAATACGACTGAGTCAGCTTGAAGCTCTGACTCCTGACCCTATCCACGTCTTCGCCGCTATTCCTGCGGCATTGGCCATCGAGTTTGGCGCGTTGCTCACAACGCAGCATCAACATACGTACCTGATCTTCGATCGGGACAAAGAAAACCAGGATCGGTTTACGCAAACACTGCAATTGGGCTCGGTGGCCCAGGAGGCTAGGTAAATGCTATTGAGCAACGAACAGACCAAGCGCAGCAGTTGGGAATATTTTCTGCTTCGCGCCGCGCGGGAAATCTCGCTGTCGGAAGCGCAGTACGAAAAAATAAATGACCGCTACTCCCAACTGGAAAAAATCCTCTCGGCTTCCGACAACCCGCTACTCGCTGAGGCCCATATCTTCGTTCAAGGCTCGATGCGGCTGAAAACGACCATCAAGCCAATCCCCGGCGCGCCTGCGGATCTGGACACCATTGATGCGGACGCGATCATCTGGTTCCCTCACGCTCAAGGCGCTAGTGCGAAGGAAGTTCTAGAGGCGATTGAGCAGCGTTTTAGGGAAGGTTCCCGCGTTCAGGAAGAAGTTAAACAATTACGTCGGGGCATCCGCATCGTTTATGCCGACGAAAATCCAGGCTTCCACATCGACGTCACGCCTGCCCGCGCGATCAACGGAAATGGCGAAGCCAACGGCGAGGGTAAGCTGGAGGTTCCGGATCGGGTCACAGGGTGGAAAGCAAGCAGCCCTATCCCTTACTCGAATTGGTTACAGGTTGCTTCTGCCCAGGAAATCTCTCTAGAAAGCTTGGTAGTTGCCAAGAGCCAGCGGATGCTCGATGCCGCGACGCAAGATCCTTTGCCGCATTATCAGGATTACATCGATCAAGATCCCCTGCGTGCGACTATAAAGCTGCTCAAGCGGCATCGCGATGAATGGGCCATCAACACAAGGAGCGCTGATACTCGCCCCATATCGGCGGTCATCACCACCCTGGCCACTCACGCATACTTGGATGTCGTGAAGGAATCGCAGTCGAAGCCTTTGGCGCCGCTCGATGCAATTTTGGAAATCGTTCGCAGAATGCCGCAGCACATCGCGCAAAGAGGTAGCGATTGCTTTGTCTGCAACCCTGCCGATAACGGCGAAAACTTTGCAGAAAAGTGGAATCGACCAGGCGAAGGGCAAGGCTATCGCCAAGCATTTGCCAAGTGGCATGCGGACGCCAGTGCATCCGTATCATTGGGTTTGGAAAGTTTTGAATCCAATGATTCCTTTGCCGAGGCAGTGAAAAAGAATTTCGGTATAGCACCGGCATTCATTACGGCAGTGAACAATGAGATCCCTGCGAATTGGACCATGCCCGGCCGACCGGAAGGCACTACTCGAAACTCTGCTTCGATGGGTTCGCTCTTCGGAGGGGCCAGCGGTGGCGCAACCTCTCAGTCGAGCGTAAAGCCAGTTGGACGCCTTGGCTGATCCTATTACGACGCCACTGCAGCGCGGAATCGCCGCACTGCGAAATACCCTAGGTCAGGACGCTGCCGATGCATTGCTCCAGCCCGCACCCATGCGGGCTGACGAAGCGGCATCCTTTTACTTTCCCTTGCCCATCGATTACACGGGGCAGGAGCGGCGACTGCGTATTGGTTTCCCCTCCAATTTTCCCCGTGGGCTTTTGCGGCTGAACGTCGAACCCTCTCCATGGCTGGTTTGGCCGCATGCCACCAGGTCGGGGCTTTGCCTTCATGGCTTTCAGGAACGCCCCATCATGGGCTCCCCGGAGGTTGTGGTAGAGGACAGCCTTGCTCGCTTGGCACAGATCGTTTCGTTGTCCAAGATGGGATCAAGCCAGGCAACGCGCGATATCGAATTTCAGAACGAGATCACTACCTACTGGTCTTTTCAGCACGGTCAGTCATTCCAGAACCTCTTACTGTTGGATCGACCTCAGGCTGCCTCGCAGATGTTTGCGCTCAGCGATCCGCGCCGGGCTGTGCCATCCGGTCAGGAAACGGTTTGGTTAGCATCGAACGTAGCTGCACTCAAAGGGCATTACCGACGGGTTGTCGGACGTTCCGCTGTCATTCGCGCGGCCGAAACTCCCGGTTTTTACGTCAAGCTTCAGACTTATCCGGATATCCGCACCCCGGATCCAGAAGATTTATTGCCGTGGCTAACGCCCCACCTTACACCAGACGATGCCGAGCAATTGCTGGCATGGTTTGAGCAGAATGGAACGTTGGCGAGTCGATGGATTGTTCTGGAGCTTCCAGGAGGGGCAGATGCTCCAACATATTGCCTGAATGTGCGCTCGCTCGGCGTCCAGCAGGAGCGGGGAGCAAAGTTTGGCCTGCGTACAGCGCGGCGCCGGCCAGCTATCGCAAATGCACATCCACCGGCGCTCGTCCGAGCAACTACCCTGGACGTGCTTAATCGAGCGTCCATTCTGTCCCGCGATATAAGCGGCACTGCGCAGCACCTTGAAAATGCTCGGGTAGTTTGCGTTGGTGTTGGCTCGCTAGGCAGTGCAGTGGCAATACAGTTGGCACGATCCGGTGTCGGCCACCTTACTCTCATCGATCCTGACACTTTGGTGTCAGCCAATCTGGGAAGGCACGTTCTGGGAGCGGATAGTCTAGGGAGACTGAAAGCTTCATCGTTAAGGGACAAGATTCTGTTAGATCTTCCGACGACAGAATGCACCGCATATTCGACTTTTGCCGAAGTGGTAATGAGCAGCAAACCAGAAGTGTTCGATAACGCAGATCTGGTGGTGATCACGACAGCAGACTGGCAGTCGGAAGTCACTGTATGGCGAGTCAAATCCAGCGGCGCTCCTTGGGGGCTTGTACAAGCCTGGAGCGAGCCGCATACCCAGGTAGGTCATGCGCTATTTGCACCAGCCGGCACCTTTGATGGCCGTCATCTATTCACGGACGTCGGCGATTTCGTGCATAGATTCACAGAATGGCCGGGAGGAGGTGTTGTTCCGCTGCCCGCCTGTGGGGAGAGCTTCATCCCAGGTGGCTCACTGGGGATGACCAATATCGCCTCTATGGTGTCGCACACGGCCCTACGCGCATTGACTGGCAACATCGCCACTGCATCTTGGATCAGCAGCATTTACAGACCTGAAGATGTGCTGAGCCTGGGAGGCCAATACCAAGGGCCCAAACTGCCAGAGGGGGCGCAGCAACTCCTACTCGAGCGTGGATGGCCGGAAGATAAGGACGAAACGGTATGACGGATATCGCATGGCGCTGGCGATGGCCGGAGGTGAATTCCGAGCTATTGGTGTCCCAAGCTGTCGCGGACATCTTGGTTAGTCATCGGCAGGGCCTTTTTGGCGTGGAGCGAGGGGGACAGTTATTCGTCAACCCGGTTGATCCGAAAGGGTTGCTGCTGGCCTTGGCCACGGTGCCTCATCGCGCCGATCGGTCAGGCTGGTCTTGGCTAGAGTTGGATGCGGAGCGGTGCCGCCAGGAGATCCAGGCTGCCAACGAACAAGGGTTACGTCTAGTGGGGTATTGGCATACGCATCCCCAATCCGTTCCGGTGATCTCTCCGGCAGACATCGGCAGCTTCTCCAAATTTGCTGCACGTTACACGCAGGATCTGCCGCGCCCGATAGCCGTTATTGTCGGCAAGTCCGAAAAACCCGAAGGTATCAAGGCGTGGTCGTTCAGGGACGGCAGATATGTTGAGGCAACCTGGGTCAGATGAGCTTTAAGTCCGTGAGGGTGGAAGGCAGGTCAGCGTTTACCTTTACCCGCTAGCATCAGGGCGAAGAGCTCTGCCTGAAAGCGGGCATCATCCAATGCGTTATGGTTCGGCTCGCTGAGTGGCTTCAGCGCAGCGGTCATTTTGGATGATTTTGTTTCCTGCCAGCTGCAACCTACAGCGCCCATAAAGTAGGCCTTCATGTCGATAGCGGTAAACCCAAAGGGGTTGGTTTCCAAGTATTTATGAAAGTAGTAGTTGACGAATGACCAGTCAAACGGTGCATTGAGTCCTACGAAAATGACCTTTTGCCCCGTTTTGCAGGACGACTTCAGCCACTTATCAAATGTCAGCATCGCCTGTTGCGGAGCGAGGCCATCGCGCTCCAGCTTCTCCAAACTCAGCCCCGATACTGCCAGCGCTTCGGGGTCGTGTTTCGGACTGTCAGGTCGTAGTTCAAGATAGATGAACGTTTCAGGTTGGGCTACAAGACAAGCGCCAATGGAAAGCAGACTGTATTCGCCTGGTATAGGCCCAGACGTCTCGACATCGACGGAAACATAAAGCTCATCAGGGTGCATGTCATATCCTTTCGTGTAGTTACCTGATCACGCTCAGGCTTAGCCATGTGAAGGTGGAAAGGCAGGTATTGCCGTTGACCCATTTTTTGCCCTTTCACTCGCTATCCGGCGTTCGAGCAGCGGCAGTGCCTGGCTGTCAGCGGATCGCCGATTTTCCTTTGGTCAGCTCTGCGCCCAAGCATAATGATGTATGTCATTCTGATGGCGGATGAGGGCCGGACGATCATGAGTGAAAACGAGCGTTGGATAGTCAAGTGCCAAAAAACTGAGGACGGCACTGGCGATATCATCATCGATCTGCCTCAAGAGTTGCTTGACCAAATGAGGTTAGGTGTTGGGGACGACCTGGAGCTAACCGTAGCGAATGGCACATTAGTGCTAACGCCCGTGCACAACGCAACATCAGTGCGGCCCATGGTTTCTGTCGTCCTGCGTCAGGATGTCTATCATGCTTATCGCATGCGTCTGGAGAGGCTTCTTCATATCTCTGTCAATGCCTCGGATCTGGACATTCACGACATGATAGTAGCTGGCTTCTCGGTCAGCCTGATCAAAATGCTTTGTGATGATGGAACCTTAAGCGACGAAGAGCGCGACAGAATCATTCAACCCAAAACGCTAAAAACAAGATTGTCAGCCAATCAGCTTTTAACGCTGCCTGAGAGCGACCGCCTTTTCCGGTTTGTACATATTACCGCCATGGCCGAGGTGATCTTCGGTGACAAAGTTAAGGCCAAACAATGGCTATCCAAACCCAAAGCCCGCTTTTTGGGAGAAAGTCCATCGTCGATGGTCGCTACAACCTTTGGCACACATCTAGTCGAAGAAATGCTGATTCAGGTGTCTGAGGGCATGTCGTTTTAATCCAGTCGCACCCGAGTAGAACCAACACAGCTGGCATTGTTAAGGCGACTGCTCCGTTAAGTCAGTTGCCCTCGGAATTGGTGAATATTTTTCTGACCTATCTTCAGATAGAGCGCTGATTCACTCGCTTCGACAGCTCTTCAACCGACTCTTTGCGTTCCGAGTAACGGTCTACCAAGTAATCTTTACGGTCACGCAATAGCAAGGTGAACTTCATAAGTTCCTCCATCACGTCGACCAGGCGATCGTAGTAGGAGGAAGGCTTCATACGCCCATCCTCGTCGAATTCGGTAAACGCTTTGGGCACTGAGGACTGATTGGGGATTGTCACCATCCGCATCCAGCGACCCAGTACCCGTAACTGATTCACCACGTTGAAAGACTGAGAGCCGCCGCAAACCTGCATTACTGCGAGGGTTTTACCTTGGGTTGGACGTACTGCACCCATCGCCAAAGGCACCCAGTCAATCTGAGCTTTAAAAACGGCGCTCATCGATCCATGACGCTCCGGAGAACACCACACCTGTCCTTCCGACCATTGCATTAGCTCGCGGAGTTCCGCGACTTTCGGATGGGTATCCGGAGCATCATCAGGCAGTGGTAATCCTGACGGGTTGAAGATTCGCGTTTCCGCACCGAAATGCTCCAGCAACCGCGCGGCTTCTTGGGTAACCAACCGGCTGAACGAACGCTCACGGGTCGACCCGTAGATCAGAAGGATGCGCGGTTTATGCATGGACGGTTCACGAGGATTGAGTCGTTCCATGCTTGGGACGTCGATGAGATCTGCTTCGATGTTGGGAAAATGGTCTTTCATAGTAACTCCTGGCCCCTGCGACGCTGGGCTTACAACGTGCCGATGCGGGTTAGCTCATTTTTAAGGTCTGCCTCGCTCAACGTAGCGATAGGCAACGAAATGAACGCGTTGACCCGCTCTTGGATTTTACTCAGGGTTTGCTGGAATGCCGCCTCGATTTGCGCTTCAGATCCCGAAGCTTCGGAGGGATCTGCCAGCCCCCAGTGAGCCTTGAGCGCCGGGCCGAAGAAAATCGGACAGGCTTCGCCGGCAGCCCGATCGCACACCGTGATCACGATGTCTGGTGGCGACCCTTCAAAGGCATCGGATGCTTTACTGCTAAGACCTTCAGTAGGGATACCAGCTGCTTTGAGCGTTTCAATCGCTCGCGTGTTTACACGACCACTTGGGAAGCTTCCGGAACTGACGGCTTCCATCCCTTCAGGGGCAAGGTGATTGAACACCGCCTCGGACAAAATGCTCCGGCAGCTGTTGTGGGTGCACATGAATAGGACTTTCATCGTGGTCTCCTGGAATCAAAAGCTGAGGCGCAAAGCCAAGGCGCTCAGGGTGGCAATGAGGATTGGAAGCGTGAGCACCACACCGGTCTTGAAGTAGTAACCCCAACTGATGGTGATGTTCTTTTTAGCCAGCACATGTAGCCAGAGCAGTGTGGCTAGGCTGCCGATTGGAGTGATTTTCGGGCCAAGGTCGCAGCCAATGATATTTGCGTAGACCATGGCTTGATGAACGACGCCAGTCGCTTCCGTTGCATGGATCGAGAGCGCGCCGATGAGCACTGTTGGCATGTTGTTCATGATCGAAGACAGCACGGCGGTCAGGAGTCCTGTACCCAGCGATGCCCCCCAAATGCCATATCCAGCAAATACGTTGAGCAATTGAGCAATGTGATCAGTCAGTCCGGCGTTCTTCAAGCCATACACGACCAGGTACATGCCCAGCGAGAAGATCACGACTTGCCACGGCGCGCCCTTGAGCACTTTGCTGGTGTTAATGGCGTGACCTTTGGCTGCGATGACATAGAGCACCAATGCGCAGGCGGCGGCGATGGCACTGATGGGGATACCCAGTGGCTCGACAACGAAGAAGCCGACCAGCAACGCGAGCAGCACCCACCATCCAGCCACGAAGGTTGCACGATCTCGGATCGCATCTTCAGGGGCATGCAGTTGTGCCAGGTCATAAGTCTTGGGCAAGTCTTTCCGGAAGAACCACAAGAGCATCCCCAGCGTTGCAGCAATGCTGACCAGGTTGACCGGCACCATGATTGCGGCGTACTCGCTGAAGCCAATGTTGAAGTAATCGGCCGAGACGATATTCACCAGGTTGGAGACCACCAGCGGCAGACTCGCGGTGTCGGCAATAAATCCTGCGGCCATCACAAACGCCAGAGTCGCTGCGGGTGAAAAGCGCAGGGCCAGTAACATGGCGATCACGATAGGAGTAAGGATCAGCGCCGCACCGTCATTGGCGAACAGTGCTGACACAGCTGCTCCCAACAAGATGATGAAGGCAAATAACTTGCGGCTGCTGCCACCTCCCCAGCGAGCGACATGCAAGGCCGCCCACTCGAAGAAACCAGCCTCGTCGAGCAGCAGACTGATGATGATCACGGCGATGAACGTCGCCGTGGCGTTCCACACGATATTCCATACCACCGGGATATCGCCGAGGCTGACCACGCCGCTCAACAATGCAAGCGCGGCACCCAATGAGGCACTCCAGCCAACACCCAGCCCTTTGGGCTGCCAGATAACCAGAACGATGGTGACAATGAAAATGAGTAAAGCGATTAGCATGCGAGCGACTCGTTTCGAAGGTTGGATCAGTCGCACACGGCCTGATTGACTGGACGATCATTCATTTCACAGAGCCGCTTGGTTTCTGTGTCCAGCCACTGCTGGTTGGCATCGACGACACCTTTAAGCACTTCGGTGACCCAGGTCGGCAGTTCGGGATGGAGTCGGTAGTAAACCCATTGGCCTTGGCGCCGATCCGCCAGTAACCCGGAGGATCTCAGCAGCGCGAGGTGTCGAGATATTTTTGGTTGGCTCTGCTCAAGAGCGGCGGTCAGTTCGCATACACAGAGTTCGCCCTCGCGGACGATGAGTAGCGTTATTTTGGTTCGGGTGTCATCTGCCAGGCTTTTGAACAAAACGGTAGGAGTGATTGGCTCGTTCATGAGGCATCCAGGTGTTTGGTATTCACCAATACAAATAATTTGATGCATACGTGGATATCGTGAAGTGCGTGCTTCTTCCGTGTACGGAAAATTGAATATACGACAATTCGAATATGCGGTAAACCGAATATGCATAGAAGATCCCGCGTAATCCTTTCCAAGGTCAGGTGCGAGCTGCTGATTGGTGCGTTGGCTCTGAAACGTCTTCGGCCAAGAGTCGGTGAAAACTTGAGGGAGAGGAGCTACAGCCTATCAATTCAGCAGCATTTGCTTGGCAGAAAGTCGTCACGGCTAAGGTCTTTCAGACCGCAGCGTTGTTCGGTGGCGTTGGCGAAGCGACGAAGCATTTCGATCGCCCCGTCACGTGCTTCTTTCGACAAATCGAAGGCCAGATTGCGAGCTTCACCCACCAGATCCGACCGAATACTTTCATAAATGGCCGTGCCTTCTGGCGTCACCGTGATCGCCAGGGCGCGGCCGTCAGTTGCGTCGGGCACACGGCGAACCAGCCCTTGTTTGGCAAGCGAATCGACCAGCCGACTGGCGTTGCTCTTATCGAGAAAAAGCTCGCTGGCCAACGATTGAACGCGAACCGGCCCTGCCTTAATCACATGCTCAAGTGCGTAGCATTGAGTGACGGATAAGCCCTCGCAGCAGCTGCGATCTCTATCACGAAACTGGTACACGCGAACCAAATGACTCAGCGCTTCATAGAGCTGTTCGGCGTCCTGGTCGATCTGATCAATCTTTGGCATAGCACTCGGCTCGCAATTCCGGGGAAAACGCTAATACCACCTTAGCAGTCGTAGCGACACATTTTTTTGGGCATAAGGGTCGACGAAATTGTTCCAAGATATTAGTTGCGGTGCGCAACGTATTTTGCGATTGTGAATTGGAGGTATGGCTTGCGGGCTTTTTAGAGGCGGCTGCGGTAACGCTTGGAGGTACAGGGATGTTGGTAGAAACGCTTAGGACGAAAACAGGCTCCCGGTTACGAAACCTATGGAGCAGTGTTTCCATTCCTCTACCTGTAGCGATGCTACTGGGCGCGATCCTGATCCCCATTCTTGCCGGGGCTAGCAGCAGTGACGTTTTCCAATCGCTGAGCAAAGGATTCGGAAACAACCTCGGCTATTTCGCCATCGTCATCCTGAGCGCGTTTTTCATTGCTGGCTGGATCTCGACGCAGGGAAGCGCTTCCTTCGGAAAGTTCGGTATATCACTGTCACCTTTGCTCGGTGCCGGCATGGTCTGTCCCGATACCGCCTACGCCTCTCTTGCTCCCATCGCAGGACAGCACAGAAAGTACATTGCGATCGGATGCTACTCGGGGTTCAAGCTTCTGATGCCCGCAGGCCCACTTATCATTGGGATCGGGTTGGGGGCCAATACTCATGATCCGAAATTTCTGTATTTAGGGCTGCTGCTTACGGTCGTTACCTGGGTGGCCGGGACGATCTGGACTTACTGGACGACACGCTCAGACTTTTCATCCCCAAGCGATTTTACTGACTCAGCCGCGCCTCAGGACTCGGTTATCAGAGTCATTCTCCCTCTGGCTGTATTTTTCGTGCTCCTGATCACCGGCTACGTCATTCCCAAGAACCAGCACTCCGTAATCGAGTTCTTCACTACTCCCGCCGGTGCGCTGATCGCCACATCGTTATTGATCGCGATTAGCTGCAAACCTGACGAGGTTCAAGATCTGCTCTCCAAAGCAATGCGTAGAACCAGCTCGTTATTGTTCACCATAGGTTGTGCGTCTGCGTTGGGCCAAGCCCTTGGTATGGTGCTTCCCAAGGATCTGATTCAGCAGGCATTCAGCGCGTCGGGTAGCACCACGCATATTTTGGTTGGGGTGTTTCTGCTGGCAGCGGTATTTAAAACACTGAATGGTTCTTCGCTTGCGACCTTTGCTGCCATCCCACCTGTTCTCTCGCCAATCTTGGCGTCGAGCGGAGTGGATTTGATGAGCGTCACGTTCGCCGTATGCCTGGGATCCTTCGTCGCCATTCTCCCTAACGACAGCTATTACTGGTTGGTCAAAACCGACGCCTTTCCCGAATACAGCACAGGCAGGTACATGCGCCTGGTGACCGCCGGCTCAGTTCTACAAGCATTGATAGGCTTGGCAGTCCTTCTGCTGATCTCGCTTTAACTTCGAATTCCTACAAAACCATCAGTGACTCCAGTCACCGAATCGTCGTGCCTGAGCTCAAGGAGAAAGAGAATGAAGTACCTGGTCGCCAGTACATTCGAAGGGGGGTATCAACCGCTCAACGCGATATCCGCAACCACAGCTCTACTCGATGCAGATATCGAAGCGCAGTTGATCGATATCTACGTCGAGGGACTTGCCCTGGAGAGATTCAGTGACGCAGATTTGGTCTTCATCTGCGTACCGCTTTTTGACTCTCTGACTGCCGGAACGCAGCTGGCCAAGCAGCTTAAAGAAGCGAAGCCCTCCCAGAAAATTTGCTTCTTCGGTCAATACGCGACCATCAATGCAAAAAGCCTGGCCTCCAAATACGGTGACTATGCGATCGCCGGCGAGTGGGAAAAACCCATTGTCAGCTTGGCTAAACACCTGAGTGGCGAACAGGGACAAGATCTACGCGGAGTGATCGATCGGACTCGCGGCCTTTCCAGTGAGATTGTTGTGCCTCAGTTGATCCGTGACGGGTTCCGCCTGCCGCGCAGGGACTTGGCACCGCCTCTACACAAATACCCGCAACCTCAGCTGGAGAAGCTGCTCGGCGAAAAGAAAGTTGTGGGTGGGGTCGAAGGGTCGCGCGGATGTCACCACAAGTGTTCCTACTGTTCGGTGTATGCGGCCTATGACGGCAAGGTGCTTTTGGTCTCCGACGATCTCGTTGAGCGCGACGTGGCGAATCTCGTCGCACAGGGAATGACTCACCTCACCTTTACGGATGCTGATTTTTTCAATGCCAAGAAGCACGGTTTGAAAATCATCCGGACTCTGCATTCGCAGTTCCCCGACCTCACGTACGACTTCACCACTCGCGTGGATCATATTCTGGAGAACAAAGACGCCATCAAGGAAATGGGGCAGCTAGGGCTTGCTTTCATCACCACCGCGTTGGAGTTCCCCAAGCAGGAGGTTCTCGACCAGGTCTTCAAGGAAATGAACGTGCCCATGATCGAGGAGGCGTTGGCGTTTCTGAAGGAGGCCGGCGTCAAGGTTAACCCGACCTTCATCACGTTCAACCCTTGGGTGAGCCTTGAAGACATGGCCGAGCTGCACGATTTCATTGCTCGCAACGAGTTGGAGAACATCGTCGACCCCATCCAGTTTGAGACTCGGCTGCATCTCTACAAAGGTTTACCGCTGCTCAACAACGACACGGTGAAGGAGTTGCAGTTGGAGGAGCACGAGTTTCACTTCGACTGGCAGCATGCGGACTCCCGCCTGGACAAGCTCTTCATGGACTCGGTCACACCGCCAGAAGAAGGTGTGTTCAAACGTTGCTGCCTGAAATGCTAAGGAGATAACAGATGTCGTCACTTACTTTGTTGCAGGCGGCTCTCAGGCTGGCCAACCAAACTGATGGTCTCCAGGTGCCGGGCCATATTGCTTGGCGTGCTCATAACGAGGCGTTGAGCAGGTCGCTGAAGGATGGCAAAGACACTCTTTTCATCTGCTCCGCGAGCCGCAATGACGAACTCACAGCCCAATATGGGCAAGGCTGATGGCGTAGCGTTCAGTTCGAGTGCGAATGGAGCCGATCCCGCTGCGGCCGCGTTCGCGAGCATTTACTGGGAAGGGTTCAATGCTGAGCCCGAGTTTGGCCGAATCGCGCAATCGCTCTACGAGCGACTGCAACGTCATGGTCGCTTGGTATTCCCGGCGATTTTGTCTGACGAGGAAGTCGTATCGCTCCGGGCCTTTACTGTTGAGGGGTTGGAGTGCAATAACGCGCTCACGGAGCCCGCTGTTGCCGAGCAACTCTGCGAGGCGGGTTTCCATGGCATTACCTATGAGCTCACCTCCGAGGTGCCTGTCTCCATTCAGGACGGCATTGAGTTCCGCCTGTTCACCGTGAGCGCATACAAGGGCAAAGCCGGCGTGTGCCTCGACCAGGGACATGCCGTTATCTACAAAGGCCCCTGGAAACATACCGTCGACGACGACGGCCATACCTACCAGCGCGGCATCCGTACAGCGGTGTGCGAGAAGACCTTCAATCTGCTGATGTCCGCGCCTTACCAAGGCCAATTCATCCCAGTGCGTTGCTATGTCGAACCAGCCTTGGACAAGAGCGGTTTCTTCGACTGCAACACGCCTTCAGTTCGAGATCCCAAGGTCACCAAAGGGCTTGTACCCATCGCAGGCTCTGCCGAGGAATCGTGCTGCGCTGATGGTACTTCATGTTGCTAAACGGGAGATGTGACTAATGACTTCTGCAATTGAAAACACAATCATCGCCGACTACACCGAGGCGTTGAGCAACGGCAACGTTGTCCTTGAATCGCAGCTGACTGAGAGCTGCTGCAGCGACGCTTATGGTGCCCAGTACCTGAAGAACATTCCATAGCGAATCATCGAAGCCAACTTCGGTTGCGGTAACCCGACCAACTATGTGCGCGAGGGTGATGTCGTCCTGGACTTGGGCTCAGGGGCCGGTCTGAATTGCTACGTTGCTGCCCAAATCGCCGGCAATAACGGTGCTGTCTTTGGTATCGACATCAACCCAAGCATGTTGCAGATCGCTCGTGAAGAAGCGAAGGCGTTTCAGAAGGCAACGGATAGCGCACCTTTGCGTTTCTACAAGGCATCCGCGAGCAACCTGAGAGTCGATCAGGAGCTGGCCGAAGAACGCCTGCGTACAGAGCCATGTGCTGATTGGGCATCATGGAAAAACTTCGAGCAGTTCATCAGCGATAGCTCCCAGTCCAGGCCTCTTATCGACAGCCAGTCTATCGATCTGGTGATTTCGAACTGCGTGATTAATCTGGTTGGTGAGACCGAAAAACAGAATGTTTTCGCCGAAATTTATCGAGTGCTGAAACCAGGTGGCCGTTTCGCAATCTCTGACAACGTCTCAGATATCGCCATTCCTGACGAATTGAAACGAGACACCAAGCTGTGGTCGGCCTGCTACTCAGGCGTGCTTCAAGAGCAGGAGTTCTACAAGCAGCTTCAGGAAGTCGGTCTCACGGGAATAAAGATTGAGGCTCGGGACGACGCCTCAACCAAGCGAATTGGCTCTGTCCGGTTCTACTCCGTCACTGTCACTGGTACCAAGCCTGAAGTTCAGACTGGGAAGTCCGTGACTGTGATCTACCGAGGGCCTGGGCTTGAACTTACCGGCGATAGCGGCAGGGTTTACAAGCGCGGTGTACCCACGGATTTGGCCTCACAGGATGCCTACCTTTCCACCGACGATGCGCTGTATGTCGTGGAGGGAAGTCAGCCCGTCAAGCCCAAGTCCTGCTGCTCGTAACAGCGCCTGCGGCTACGAGCCAGCTCAGTAGCCGCTACCCCTAAAATCTCTCCTCATAGAGCCTATCCAATGAGTACTTCACGGAAGATCTTGGCTGAGTTTCTCGGTACAGCAGTTCTGCTGTGCACCGTAGTTGGTTCTGGGATCATGGGTCAGCGCCTGGCGAACGGTAACGATGCGCTAGCGCTTCTTGCCAATGCGCTGGCAACTGGCGCGAGCCTGTACGTACTGATCGTGTGCTTCTCCACTTTTTCCGGTGCGCACTTCAATCCGGTGGTCTCTGTAATCGATTATTTGCGCGGAGGACTGAGCAGTAAACAACTGGGCCCCTACGTGGCGGCTCAAACAACGGGTGCAATCTTCGGAGTATTCGCTGCGCATTTCATGTTCGAGCTGCCTGTGGTCGAGTTCTCCCATCATGTTCGCACCGGGCCGTCGCAGTGGTTCAGTGAGTACCTGGCAACGTCGGGATTGGTGCTGACAATTCTGCTGTGCGATAAATATCACAAAGCAAAAGTGCCTCAGGTGGTTGCCGCGTATGTTGTCGCAGCCTACTGGTTCACGTCCTCTACGAGCTTTGCGAATCCGGCGGTGACGATTGCTCGCGGGTTCACCGATACGTTCTCGGGGATACGGATATCAGACGTAGCGCCGTTTATCATTGCGCAGTTTTTCGGTGGGCTGACGGCGCTGTTCCTGGCGAAGGTTCTCGGTGGTAAAGAGGTCGTCGTGGATATCCCACAGCCTGGTCTCCAGGAGCAGAAGCTACCAATTCAGTGAACGGTGCTCTCTGCGGTACGTGGAAGCGGTGAGCCGGTTTGGGGAAAAGTTCACGGTTCTATCGCGACATTCTGAAGGGCTGAGCCTTGCATGGGTCAGCCCTTCAAACACAATTCTTCACAGGGGCAGCAAGGAAAGAAATGAACTACAACGTGAGGGTTGCCACACCCGCTGATGCCTCTGCCATCCAGGCTATCTACGCGCCAATGGTTTTGGACACGGTCATCTCGTTCGAGCTGATACCACCGACTGTTGATGATATGGCCGCACGAATAGCCGCAACACTGCCGACGCATCCCTATCTGGTAGCCGAGGTGGAAGGCAAGGTCGTTGGATACGCTTATGCAAGCCAGCATCGAGCGAGGGAAGCCTATCGTTGGTCGGTGGATGTCACCGTGTATGTCGACCCGGTTGTGCACCGAAACGGGGTAGGTCGTGCGCTTTATCAGCAGCTTTTACCACTTCTAGAGAAACAGGGGTTTCATGCCGCCTATGCCGGCATTGCCTTACCCAACGCGGGAAGCATAGGCATCCATGAAGCGCTCGGCTTCACCCACATTGGCACATACCCTGAGGTTGGGTTCAAGCACGGCCAGTGGCATAGCGTGGGTTATTGGCGTAAACCGCTTTGTGCTGTGACTCCGCCAATAGAAATCATCCCGTTCAGTGAGGTGGAGGGATTGTAAACGTGCAGACTGTGAGGTGACGTTGCTGCTATTCGTCGGCATTGGAACCAAGCGACCCACTGGAAGCTATGCTGATGGATGATTCTCGTTCGAGTCGGTGTTTTGATCGACTGGAGGAACGAATGAATTTGGCTGGGTTTATTTCACTTCTTTCCGCGGGTGAGGAAATAGGCGGGTGCCAACTCGCGCCCTCAGATGCTGTGGCACTCGCCCATCTGCATTTTCCTTCACGTGCCTATTGTCTTGTTGCTGAATGGGCAATATTAGATCTCGACGTTACAACCCTTCAGCGAAAAGCGATCACCGATAGAGAGCTAATCCCTGCTCTGGTTTACGCTGTAACTGTTATCAAAGACAGCAAAGGTCGCTTCCAACCTGGTGATTGGGTCAGAACAACGCTCGGGGTTTCGTTCACCCACGCTTGCTTATTTGAGACGAAAAATACGGTTTATGTGCTTATGGGAGCCGGACGTAGGTTGCGCACAGATATAGACACCGCATTGAGCTTGTGCTGAAGATCGTATGCGCTCCTTCTTCATGACTGCTGCCTCTAACTGTTCGTGTCAAACTATGTTGTGAGCAGCCGGGCACTATATTTGACGCTCAGCCAATCTGTGTCAATCTATGTTGCTGTAGTCTTCACCCCGAATCATCCTACAGACCCCGGTTTACGGGAGGGGTTGTGTCAAACTATGTTGTTGGTAACCATGTGGTTTTTGTGAATTAAAGCTGTCGCTTGTGAATTAAAACCGTCGCAAGCGGCCGCTCTCCCCCTTTTGCGTTCTCATGACGCCGCGAACCCCGCAAGCTCCGGCGCGCACTGAGAGGTCTTGAGCGATCTGTGATCGCATCCTGTGGCGGCTTGGAGTCGTTCAATCTAGGGTCTGAACCGAGTTGATGTGTGGACGCCGGCGCCGAATTGACCCACGCGCCGATGCAACACTGACCCATCTCCAACCTACGCAAATCCAGCACAACAATGATTCGCAACGGATCAGACTGGGTTCAGTGAAATCTCGGCAAACGGGTCAATTCGGCGTCAGCGCCAACAGCTCAGACGTTACCAATGGGCTTGCTAGACATCTGGGGCAGTCAATTACCTACACAGCAATTTCACCATCGCCAAACCGAAGCGGCGCGCGGTAAACCTCTACAGTACGCGGGTTGCAGCGTTCTTCTTTATTCGGACCACGCTGTGCAAAGTCCCAAATACGTAACATGGCACGTCGCCATGCTCACAGGTCAGCTCATTGGCTAGGAAATTTCTGATGTCGGGTTTACCGCCGGCTTGCTTTTAAAGACGAACATCTATTAGGCGCAGAGAAATTGAGCGTACCCTGCGCGCAGAGGGTCTGCGAGCGGTCGGTTCATTTTGAAGCTGATCAGCGTCAGAAAGCGACCGAAGCATTAGTTGCTCAGGTATTGCCCAGTTCATCCCCCCACTTCATAGCGGAGTTTTTGGAATGGTTGCTCGGTGGCAATGGCTATTGATTCAGACGACCAAACGGCTGTGGTTCAGGGCGGGGCTATTTTCGTTGTTGGGGGTGGTGACGGCATTGATTGCAGTGGTTTTTCGAGATCATATTCCGATAGACCTACCAGGTAAGATAGGCGCTGATGCCGTTGATAAGATTCTCGGCATCATTGCCTCCAGCATGCTGGCTGTAACCACGTTCTCCCTAAGCACAATGGTAACGGCATACGGAGCTGCAAGCACCAGCACTACCCCTCGCGCCACTACGCTGGTCATGGAGGACGCGACCACTCAGAACGCTCTCTCGACCTTCATCGGTTCGTTTCTGTTCAGCCTGGTCGGTATCATCGCTCTGAGTACGGGAGCCTACGGCGCCCAAGGCAGAGTTATTCTGTTTGCCGTAACCATCGTAGTGGTCATTTTGATTGTGTATACCCTGCTTCGATGGATTGATCACCTCTCCAGGCTAGGCCGGGTCGGCGAGACGATCGACAGGGTCGAGGCCGCCGCCATCAAGGCACTGACGGACCGGCGCCAGCTGCCCTATCTGGGCGGCTGTGTTTATCCTGATCGGCTAATGCCGAGCCTAGAGATTTGTAGTCGAAAAGTGGGCTATGTGCAGCACATTGATGTGTCAGCGCTGGAAGCTTTTGCGCAGAAACAGGCCGCCATGATTTATCTAGAGATTCTTCCGGGCAGTTTCGTCTACGAGGGCGAACTACTGGCTCAAATTGTGCGCAGTGGCACAGTCCCTTTGGAAGAGTCTCAGGTGACGCAAATCCTGTCCGCCGTCACCATTGGCGTGAACAGGACCTTTGAGCATGATCCCCGCTTTGGCCTGTCGGTCCTTTCCGAAGTCGCGTCTAGAGCACTGTCGCCAGCCGTCAATGATCCGGGCACGGCTATCGACGTCATTGGCAGAGGTATACGCGCTTTCAACGCATACGCCAGATCCAGTGACCCCGAAAAAACGCAAACACTTTGCAGCTGCGTGCATCTTCATGGACTCAGCGTAGAAGACATGTTTGATGATTTCTTCTCGCCTATCGCGCGTGACGGCGCAGCATTGATAGAAGTGAATATTCGGCTGATTAAGGCCCTTGGGAGCCTGGCGCAGTTGAGTCCAGAGTTGTACGCCGACGTGAGCATCAGGCATATGAGCGTTGTTGTGGAGCGGGCGGAAGCGGCATTGAAGCTTGATGCAGACAAGGCAAGATTGAAAGCATGCATTGCCGCTTCGATACCCTAAAATCTGTTGTCAGCCCTTCAACTGTCCTCATTTTTTGCAGGGCATGACCCGCTTCACCAGTGTGCCAATGCTCATACCCTGAACCAGGATTGAGAAGACTACGACCATGTAGGTCAGCGATACCACTACGTCCCGGGCATACCCTGGAGGGAGCGACAGCGCCAGCGCCACTGATATCCCTCCCCGCAGCCCTCCCCAAGTCATTACGCTCCAAGAACCGGCAGGCAGGCGAAAACGCTTGCCCAGTGCCGCGACAGGAGCACCGACAGTCAGCAACCTAGCCAGCAATGTCAATACGATGACGGCCAGTCCCGTTATAGCAAGCGCGCTCGAGAAGCGAATCAACACCACTTCCAACCCAATGAGTACGAAAAGAACTGCGTTTAGAATCTCGTCAATCAGCTCCCAGAACATATCAAGATTTTTCTCGGTTTCTTCCGACATGGCGTAGGAGCGGCCCTGATTACCGACAATGAGGCCCATTACAACCATTGCCAATGGGCCCGAGACGTGCAGATGAATGGCCAGCGCGTAGCCGCCGAGTACAGCTGCGAGGGTAATGAGTACTTCTTCCTGATAGCTGTCGATGCTTTTAAGCATTTGGTAGGTTACATAGCCCAGAACTGCGCCAACCAATGCGCCGCCGCCGGCCTCCTCTACCAGCAGTTGTGAAGCGCCTAGCACAGAGGGCGCGTCCCCACTGATGATCATCGCCAAGATGAGTGAAAACAGCACGACGCTCACGCCATCGTTAAATAGGGACTCGCCTGAGATCACCAGTTCAATGCTGGCAGGTGCACCTGCAGATTTCAGAATGCCCATGACCGCGATGGGGTCCGTGGGTGAGATGAGCGCGCCAAACACGAGGCAGTAAGAAAGGGGTAGTGCCAAGTCGGTGAGCAATAGCAGCCCCCAAAGCGCAAAGCCTACAAACACGGTCGAAATAGTCGTTCCGACGACCGCCAATGATGCCACTTGCCATCGATATGCACGCAGCTGCGACAAGTCCACATGTAGTGCGCCGGCGAATAGCAGCAGCGATAACATGCCTTGCATTAAAAGCTCGGAAAAATCGATGGATTCAACTAATGACGTTTCGAATGTATGCAACGCTTCAAAACCAATTGCACTGAGCGCCATGTTTAGCAGCGAAAGCGCCAGCGCAATGCTCATGACACCAATGGCAGGCGGCAGTCCCACATAACGTCGGTTGAGAAATGCTAGCACCGCGGTGATGCTAAGAAATACTGCGACGGTGTCCAACATCGATTTGAATCTCCGGTTCAGAGGGGGTTGAGGGGGGCAGCGGTTAGAGGCTCGGTACCGTTCGCGCCGCCCTGACTATCCATCTACATCCCGGATCGGGACCTTCTACATAATGCATCACGCGACCATGCATCTGGTTGATGCACCGGCTACCGCCGAGCCGTTTCGCGCAATGGTTTCCGCTCTATCGCCTTAAGCGATCCCCTCGCTTTAGAGTTGAAACGGCAAACGTTTATCCAGTCCTTCATATGAGTCAATGATCATTCCTGTCAGCTCGGCTGGCAGGTCGATCGCTTCCACCCAGCGGATAACTGTCAAACCCATCTCGGGATGTGACGCTTTCAATAAACACCGTCCGGGAGGGATGGGCAAAGGTTACGCCCAGTTCGGCGAAGGCGTCGACGATTGCAAGGTTGATCGCTTGTTGGACATCCATGTAAATGTTGTAGCTGGGATCAAGGACGATGTAGACCGTTTCAAACTCTAGAGCACTGCTCCCGAAGCTGCGGAAGTGACAGCGATCGAAACGGGCCAGTTTTTGTTGCCGAATGATGCCTTCAATACGTTGCGGCACTTCTTTGATCTGTCGAGCGGAGCAGCCATAGGTTAATGATAGTTCGAATACGATCCGGCGCTCCTGCAGCCGCTTGTAGTTTTGGATTGTGCTACCGATCATCTCGGCATTTGCCATGACAATTTGTTCACCTCCGAGGCTTCGGATGCGGGTTGTCTTCAGACCGACGTGCTCGACGGTTCCCGAAAGTGACCCTACGACGATGAAGTCACCTACCTCGAATGGCTTGTCTACAGCAATGGACAGCGAGGCAAACACATCGGCAAGGATATTTTGGACTGCCAAAGCAACAGCGATGCCTCCCACACCTAGACTAGCGACAAATGCTGTGATGTTGACGCCCACATTCGATAGCATCGCCAAGACGACGACTACCCATAGAAATACCTTGGCACCCCATAAGCTCAGGGTCGCAAGCGCGCTGCCCTGATAAATTTCTGCGGTGCTGTGACGGCGAAAATACCGGGCAAGCGTCAGAGCCAGCGCTCGGTTCACCCACAATCCTACTTGCAGCGCCGCGACCACGAACCAAAGGCTGCTTACACGTCCTAGCCATCGCTCCGGTAGATCCAGGACACCCACACCAATGAGAATCGAGGCTAGTAAGAGCAAGGTGTTACTGGTGCCCGATAATACCTCAACCGCAATTTGACTCAGGTGCGCGCTCGGCTTGGTTGACTGCCGACGAAATCTTCTTAGGAAGAAACCAATCACCGTCCTTGCCAATACAAAGCTGATGACAATCAGCGCACCCGCAAGAATCCAGTTGGCTAGGGAGATGCTCAAAAACGTGTAGTTAACGAAAAAGCTGATGACTTCTTGAAACATGTAGTCCTCGATCTGATGCAGAGCCGCCATCGTGGATGGGCGACAGGATTCTGCGTTTTGAACATGAAAGCGGGAGGCAGCCAGAAGCGCGCTAGCGCGATTTAGCTATGTGTTAGCTGCCTGTCGATCGCAAGCTGGGACGGTCGACACCGGGTGACAAAAACGTCTAAATAAGAGCCCGACGAGTGGGGCTCTTATTTACCGATCTGCGCTTATCGCTTCGAAGGCAACGCATAGGCGATAAGCGAGTCACCCATCTTCGTTCCAAACGATCCGTGCCCGCCCGCCATAATCACAACGTACTGCTTACCGTGGCTTTCATAGGTCATCGGTGTAGCCTGACCACCCGCTGGCAAGCGCGCTTCCCAGAGCAGGTCGCCGTTGGTGACGTTGAAGGCGCGCAGGTAGTTGTCCTGCGTACCGGCGATGAACATCAGGTTACCGGCCGTGGATATCGGACCACCCAGCATTGGCACACCGATCTTCAGCGGCGGCAGTTGGATGCCTTTAAGGCTGTCGCGGATGGTGCCAATGCGTTTGCGCCAGACCACGTCGTGGGTCTTCATGTCGACGCCGGCAACATAGCCCCATGCCGGCTCTTTGCATGGCAGGCCCAGTGGCGACAGGAAGGCGTTGATTTCGACGCCGTAAGGCACGCCGTACTGAGGCTGAATGCCCATTTCGGTACCGCTGCCGGTGGCACCTTCTTTAGGCCACAGCGGGTTGTTCGGGCCACGGGGAATCAGCTTGGACACGAACGGCAGGGCCATCGGGTTCATCAACGCAACCTGACGGTCAGCGTTCACCGAGATACCACCCCATTCGAAGACACCCAGATTACCCGGAAACACCAGCGTCCCTTGCTCGGATGGCGGCGTGTACTGGCCGTTGTAGGACAGCTTTTTGAAGATCACCCGGCAGACCAGTTGGTCAAACATAGTCGCTCCCCACATTTCCTTGTCGGACAGCGTCTGGATCGACGTCAGATTGAGGTCCGAGCGCGGCTGCGTCGGGCTGACCCGGTCGCCTGGTGCGGCTTCACCGGCTGGTACCGGCATTTCATGAACCGGCACGATTGGCTTGCCATCGCGACGGTCCAGCACGAAAAGGTTTCCGGCCTTTGTCGGCACGTACACCGCAGGGACGGCTTCGCCGCTGCCGGTTTTCACGTCAGCCAGGGTAGGCTGGGCCGGTACGTCCATGTCCCATAAGTCGTGGTGAGTGGTCTGGAAACTCCACACCAGTTTGCCGGTGGAACCGTTCATCGCGACGATCGAGCTGGCGTAACGCTCCATCACCGGAGTGCGGTTGCCGCCCCAGATGTCGGGCGTCGGATTGCCGGTTGGCACGTACACCACATCGGTTTTCGCGTCATAGGCCAGCGGAGCCCAAGCGTTCGGCGAGTTGTTGACCAGGGTTTTGCCGTCGCCGGGGATGGCGTTCGGGTCTTCGGCACCGGTGTCAAAGATCCACTTCAACGCGCCGGTGTTGACGTCGTAGCCACGGATCGCGCCGGACGGCTCGTGCACCGACAGGTTATCGGTCACCGAGCCGCCGATGATCACGGTGGTGCCCGTTACGACAGGCGGGGAGGTGGGTTCAAGGCCGCCCGGATACGGATAGGGCTGCAAGTGCAGCAGATCGAGCTCGCCGTTTTTGGCGAAGTCGGCGCACGGTGTGCCGTTGTCAGCATTAATGGCGAAAAGGCGACCGTCGTTGACCGGCAGGAACACCTTGCGCGGGCAACTGGTGGCGACCGGTTGGATGCCTTCCAGGCTTTTCGCAAACTGAGTGGTGTCAGCCTGATCGAAGTACGCGACGCCACGGCAGGTCAAGTGCTGGAAGGATGGGTCGGATTTGAGCTTGGGATCGAATCTCCACTTCTCTTTACCAGTGGCCGGGTCCAGCGCCACTAGGATCTGGTGGGTGGTGCAGATGTACATGTTGTCGCCAACCTTGATCGGCGTCAGCTCGTTGGTGGTCTCGCCGGAGTCATTGGCGGTTTTCGATTCACCGCTGTTGAAGGTCCAGGCCACCTGAAGGTCTTTGACGTTGCCTTCGTTGATCTGAGTCAGCGGGGAATAGCGCGTGCCCGACTGGGTGCGGCCATAAGCAGGCCAGTCGCCGTTGGCAATGCCCTCGACAGGCTGATGCTGCGCCGGTTGCGCCGTCGCCATGCTGCCGTTGATTTCCTGCGGGTCGTTGAAGATGGAATAAACCATCACCACGATCGCCAGCGCCAATGTCGCGGATAAAAAGGTTTTGCCCGGCTTCAGACGCTCCGGAATATCACGGGTCACCCCCGGAATCAGTAACCACAGACCCAACACCCCGAGGATGTCGAAGCGCGGCACCAACGCCCAGAAGTCCGTGCCTGCTTCCCACAGGCCCCAGACCACAGTGATCAGCATCAGCGCGCTATAGAGCCAGAGCGATGCCGCGGAACGTCGCCATAACAGGACGGCGAACACCAGCAGCGCGACGCCCAGGAATAGATAATAAAAGGAACCGCCCAGTGAGAGCAGCCAGATACCGCCTGCCAACAGAAACAGGGCGAAGATACCCGCAATGATGGAGGTGAAGCGCCTCAATCCGGAAGCTCTCGAGAAGTTATTCATTGAAGTATTCCCTTGGGGTGTAGGGCATGGACTGTGTGTGGTATAGGGGGTTCAACGCTTCGGGTGCTAATTTTAAAAACGTGAGCTTCCGGCCAAAACCTTTGCCTGTTACCAGCTACCCTTCGCCTAGACCAGAAAATACGCGTGTGAACGCGCTGTCCTAACCTGGCGAATACCCCGATCGACTTGATCTTGCTCGGAAGCTCAGTACGTCCCGAACAGGAAATCGGGCTATTACCGCAGTCGTATTGGACAGTGGCTACCGATCTGCGGTGACGCTAATACCCGGTAGAAATTGTTTTTGATCGCTTCTGTTAAATTAGGGTTTCAGACTGCCAGTATACTGACCGCTAGAAACGCCATTTACGCGCGCCGCTACGCTAAACCAAGCCCGGAATTCTCAATCCTGTGAAGATTAGATCTCAAGCGCGAGCAGGCTACCGTTGACGCTCGACTTCAACTAAATCGGTCGAAAACAGGCTGCCATCGTCTGCAACGAAAACGCTCTGTACCAATCGCGCTGCTGCGTCAGGCAATATCGCGGCTTGGAACCATCATCACAAAAGGAGCTACACTTTCTGACCCGATAACTATCCGGAGAGGAAAGCCGTGATTTCAGACTTGGAAATCAAACATTTACTCGAAGTGGCATTCTTGCCTAATAGGTGTGTTTGTAATATTCCCCCATATGGGTCGATTAGCCTTCAAATTTACGACCAAAAATCTGGTGAGCTGCTTTTGACTCTAATCGGAATTGCTCGTACAGAAATCGCTTCGAGCCGTTCGATCGCGAAACTCGTGGGTGAAATAAGACACGAAATACGTCTGAGAGCGACTGTCGGACTTGACGGCTCGATCAAGAAAAACGGCTAGTACTAATGTGCTCAAACACGCTTTGCGGGAAGAGCCGCCAGTGGTGATGGAAGCGCCTTTGGCTTTTCAGGGTATGTTGACTGACGGCCCGCTGGCCACGCTCGCTGGCGCCTCATCCGTGTTGCTCACATCACTGCGTCGCCAATTATCCAGACTGCCATGCAGACCATCATCAGATTCTCTGTGAGCGAGATGAATCCCAACGGCACATTACTGTCGCCTCCAACGCAGGCACACTTCAAGTCGCGTTTTTCAATATACACCGCCTTGAACACGGAGTACGCACCGACCGCGCCAATGAATAGCGCCAAAGAGGCCGCCAGCCCAGTCAGAACCCCGGCGATCATCAGAACGCCTGAAACTGCCTCAGCGAACGGATAAAAGTACGCGTACCGGACGACCTTCCTGGCTAGAAGGTCGTAGCCCAAGAACATGTTCGAGAAGCTCTCAAGATCCCGCAGTTTCAAAATCGCCAGGATGCACATGCTGAAGGCAATGAACCACTTTACCATCTGGAAAGAAAACAACGCTCCATGAGCAAAATAGCTGATGGCCATGGCCATGGCCATGGCTGCTGCGACAGCAAAGACAGCGATCACCGGTTGATAAGTCACTGCTTCCGGATCACGAAGGGGTTTACCCAAATATCGGCGTAGGTCGTCATATCCTCCAATACGCTTACCGTCGATGAATACCTGAGGTGTTGTTTCGACACCCTCCTGTCTCATGTAAGCATCAGTTTCATCTCGCGTCCTTAACCAGTGGTCGTGAGTATTGAATCCTTCACGTATCAACAAATCCTTAGCCTTCAAACCAAATGGGCAGATGTGGTCCTTCATGACCATTCGGTAGATTGTCGCTTCTTGGCCCATGCTCACTGCTCCGCTTAGCGTTTGCTCGGCCCGGCGCCGCACGCGCTGTTGAGCGTAAATGGACGCCGGTTTATGGAGTAAATGAGGTGTTAAATTCGAGAAGGTTCATCGCAAACTACTGGCCGCCTCCATCTGCGCGTGGCGCGGCGAGCATGGAAAATCCTTGCGAGCTTTTGTGCCGTTGATGTTCGCGCTGGGCGAGGCTTTCCTGTTCGATTGGAGTGAAGATGGTCTGCTGATCGGCGGACTGTTCAGGCGCCTCCCACATGAACCTCTGGGCCAGCCGTGCTTTTTGGCTGGCGGCCTATCCAGCCAAGGTCACGAGATATCGTTTGATGCGTATAACCGTCTCAAGCGACGAATGATCGGACTAGCTCTCCCGTGGCGAGTGTTGTAGGCGAGCTGACCATGCCCTTAGTCAGAAGCGTAGCCGCATCACAAGGGTGGTATGGATGCGTGGGATTCAACCGGCTTTTGCATACCCGTCATTGTTAGGTGGGGAAAAGGGGACTCCGGAGCAGGGCGTAGGCCTAAAACGCGCTGCCACGTACACCAAGCGTGCCACGGCAATGCTGAGTTAGGGGGCTTGTGTTATCGCCGAAGCAGGATTGATCTAGGTAACGAAATTTCGCTGACCTAGGCTCCTGACTCGGGGGATATTTTCAGTGCTGGAATTTTGCCGATTGGGCTTGGGTTAGCGTGGCATCGGCCGTTGGGTCAATCCGGCGTCAGCGCTCACACTCAGCCAGTATTAGCCAGCCTGTAAGTCATAGCGGTCAGCCGATCGTACGAGGTTCGTCCCTCCCCCCAGTCGTTGCTCTTGGTCGGGCGGGAGGCCGCGTCGTTTATGGCGGCGACAGTTTTAATTCTCTAGAGCGTTCGGCGTGACCAGCTCTTTGGGAGGTTGCGACAGTTTTGCGAGATTTCGCAAACGAGCTGGACGCCGCGAAAAACGACGTCCTTCTGCGACAGCTTTAATTCTCAAATTTCAGTTGGGAACTAGAGCTGTCGCCGGTCGGCCATGAATCGATCGGCGACAGCTTTTTACGTTCGGTCCAACAGCCAGTCCCACGTCAAGAAAAGCCACCAGCGGTTTCTCCCCCCAAATTTACGCGCTATAACGGAACCCTTCAGAACGATCGATTGAAACTTCGGCCCCGAGGGCGTTATGGCTAGCAGACCTTCTGTAGAACAACGACGCGAGTTCGGTAAGTTTCTCTCCAGCCGACGTGCTCGCCTTGAGCCTAAGGATTTTGGCCTCCCCGAAGGACCCAGGCGTACGCCGGGATTGCGCCGCGAGGAAGTGGCGGTGCTGGCGGGGGTCAGTGTCAGTTGGTACACCTGGCTTGAGCAGGGCCGTGATATCCAGCCGTCTCCCGACGCGCTGCGGCGTATTTCGAAAGTTCTCAAGCTTGATCGCGTGGAGTCTGCGCATCTGTTTGCGTTGTCCTCACTCGAGGCACCTCAGGCCGAGACCGGCGGCGGGGTCAGCGCAGGGCTGGAAATGCTCGTGCGGGCGATCAATCCCATTCCGGCCTACGTGCGTAACGCTCGGCTCGACATCCTGGCGTGGAACGATGCCATCGCCGATCTGTTCGTCGATTACGGTTCGCTGCAGCCTCATGAGCGCAATACGTTGCGCCTGTTGTTCCTGTACATCCCTTATCGGACCGTGATCCTGGACTGGGAGCAGATGGCGCGGGGTATGATCAGCGCCTTTCGCGCTTCCCGTGCCTTGGCTCAGGACAAGGCGCCATTCGACAGCCTGATCGAGGAGCTGTCCGCGCTAAGTCCGGAGTTTCGCGAGTGGTGGCAGGACACGGAAGTCAAAGGCTTCGACGAAGGCCGAAAACGACTGCTGCATCCGGTCAGTGGTTACATCGACTTCACCTACGTGGCCCTGACGCCAGAGGGCCGGCCGGATCTTTCGCTGGTCACATACATCCCTCGACACACTCCCTATGACTCACAGTCATAGGATAACAACACGCCTTCCTGGCCCTGTCGGGCTTACCTAGAGTGACGGTCATCGCAGCGCAAACAGCGCTGCACCACCGCCAACGAGGTGATACCGATGACTAACCTGAACGCAACTTCGACCCCCTCTGCCTTCGCCACATCGCGTAACCCGGCGACCGGTGAACTGATCGCGACTTACCCGTTTCAGACACAGAGCGAAGTCGAGCAACTGCTGGACGTAAACGCCGCTGCCTTCCGCTTGTGGCGTGCCACGCCGATGCGCGAACGTGTCACCGCCTACCGTCGTCTGTCCGCTGTCCTGCGCGAGCGTTCGGACATCATCGCTGCGCTGATCACCGCTGAAATGGGCAAGACCCTGGTGTCGGCGCGGGCTGAAGTGGAGAAGTGTGCGGCGACCATCGACTGGATTGCCGACAACGGCCCGGCGATCCTGGCCGATGAGCCTGTCAACGTAGACGGTGACGACGAGGTTCACGTTTCCTTCTTGCCGATCGGCACCGTGCTGGCGGTGATGCCGTGGAACTTCCCGCTGTGGCAGGTGATTCGCGCATCAGGGCCGATCATGCTGTCGGGTAACGGCTTCATGCTCAAGCATGCGCCGAACGTCATGGGCTCGGCCTACGCCCTGCAGGATGCCTATGAGGCCGCGGGCTTTCCCAAAGGTCTGTTCGCCAACCTGATCGCGGATAACGATACCGTTGCTCGTACCATTGAAGACCCTCGCATCGCCGGTGTGACGCTGACGGGCAGCATGCGCGCCGGTTCGGCCGTCGCGGCGACGGCGGGCAAGGCGCTGAAAAAGAGTCTTCTGGAACTGGGCGGCTCCGATGCCTTTATCGTGCTGGCCGACGCCAATATCGACCTGGCGGTGAAGGCTGCGGTTGAAGCGCGCTTTCAGAACGCCGGACAGGTCTGTCTGGCGGCCAAGCGCTTCATTGTCGAGCAGCCAATTGCCGAGGAGTTCACCCGCAAGTTTGTCGCGGCGGTGAAGCAGCTGAACGTCGGTAACCCGCTGGACAGCGCCAACAATGTCGGGCCAATGGCTCGCGGCGATTTGCGCGATGAGCTCGACGGTCAGGTACAGCGCACCCTTGCCGCTGGCGCAACGTTGCTGCTCGGTGGCAAGAAGATTGAAGGTCCAGGCAATTTCTACGAGCCAACGGTGCTGGCCGACGTCCAGCCTGGCATGGCCGCGTTCGATGAAGAAACGTTCGGCCCCGTCGCAGCGATTACCGTTGCCAACAATGCCGAGCACGCCATCGTTCTGACCAACACCAGTGATTACGGTTTGGGTGGCAGCCTGTGGACCCAGGACATGGATCGCGCACAACGCATCGCCCGTCGCCTGGAAACGGGTGGGGTCTTCATCAATGGCTTCCCTGCAACCAACGCGCGTATTCCGGTGGGTGGTGTGAAGAAGAGCGGTTACGGTCGCGAGCTCTCGCATTTCGGCTTGCGGGAATTCACCAATGCGCAGGCCGTCTGGGCCAAGAGCATCGATTGAACACCTCCATAACGTGCCTGAATTGCAGAGAGAAAAATCATGAGTGATCGTTTCGCAAGCCCTGTCCTGCAGCCCGTCAAACTGGGCGGACTGCAACTGAAGAACCGCATTGTGATGGCGCCGATGACCCGCAGCCGCGCGGACGATGCCGGTGTTCAACCCGACTACGTCGCCGACTATTACGCCCAGCGGGCAAGCACCGGGCTGATTGTGACGGAAGCGACCAATATTTCGGCCCAGGCCCGAGGCTACACGCGAACCCCCGGGATCTGGACCGAAGCGCAGATCGCTGCGTGGAAGCGTGTGACCGAGGCGGTCCATCGTCAGGACGGCAAGATCTTCCTGCAGCTCTGGCACACCGGACGCATGTCGCACCCTGATATGCACGACGGCAGCCTTCCCGTTGCGCCATCGGCGATCAAGCCTCACGGGCAGATCCGGGTGCATGAAGGCATGAAGGATTTCGTCACGCCCCGGGCACTGGAAACCGATGAAATCCCGCTGATCGTCGAGGATTATCGCCGGGCCGCTGAAAACGCCAAAGTGGCCGGCTTTGACGGTGTGGAGGTGCATTCGGCGAACAACTATTTGCTCGAGCAGTTCGTGCGTGACAGCACCAACCTTCGAACAGACCGTTATGGCGGCTCGCTGGAAAACCGCCTGCGCTTTCCTTTGGAGGTGGTCAAGGCTGTGATTGACGTGTGGGGTGCCGACCGCGTTGGTATCCGCATCTCTCCGGTGACCACTACGCCTGGCGAAACGCCGCTGGACAGCAACACCATGGCCACCTTTGGTGCCTATGTTGCCGCGCTATCGGACCTCGGGCTGCTGTACATCCATGAGATTGAGGGCGTCACTCAGCTAAGCCGCGAAGAGGTCAATGGCGTCAACTTTGCCGAACTGCGGCAGCGTTTCAGCGGCGCGTATATCGCCAACAACCAGTACACGCTGGATCTGGCCGAACAGACGCTGGCAGCGGGGGATGCTGATTTGTTCAGCATTGGTCGTCCCTTCATTGCCAACCCTGACCTGATCTACCGCCTGGCCAGCGGAGCGCCGCTGGCGGAAGCGCCAAAGGCCTATTGGTACGGCGGCGACGCCACGGGTTATTCAGACTGGCCGGCAATGGGCTGACGTCGCATCCCCTCGTTAATCCGCGCTCCATCCCAAGCCGTCGCCCATGCGACGGCTCTTTCATGCTCCCTGTAAACCCTTCTCCCGCCGACCATCACCTCCTGAAGAAAGCACCGTGCATGCTTGTGATCCACGGCAACCTACTGCTCCAGCGCCTCCTGCGCAGGTATTAGATGGATACCCGGACATCTGTTGATAAGCCGTCGTTGTCGCGGGCGATACCTTGCCGGCGTTTGATTTCAACCTCTGATACGTCGGTGCAGTTACCGGCCGTCCTGGCGTGAAGCTCTTGCGCAGCGCGCTTATCCCGGATGCGCCTGCCTACGTGCGCTTCACCTCTAACGGGGACTCGGTTGAACGCGTTGCCCGAGGGCAGCAACGGCAGGGGAGGCTCCTGCTTAATGAGATGGAGTGCCCAGAGGATCACAGACTTGCAAGCGTGAGCCTGCGCGCGAGGACGTTCACATTCGACGGGCTTATTGACTGCGACGCTGTCATCGCGACTTGGCTCATGCCAGAAAAAGCCTTTGGCGCGGGTAGACAACGGGCAAAGGAGGAGCGGTCGCTCAATGAGCTGCGCACAGGCTCTCGTGCCTGACGCGTTTCAAGTTGTCATGTCATGAGCCCGGAAACGACAAAGCCCGACATAGAGTCGGGCTTGGGGAAGTATTCAGGGATTACCAGTTCATGGCATTGATCTCGCGGCAGCAGTGTGTGGAGGGAGGTGTATACACCTCCCGCGTCGGCCAGCGCTCGGACCGCTTACTTGTTCAGTTCAGCGATCAGGGATGCTGCCGCAGGTCCGGAGGAAGCGGGGTTCTGCCCGGTGATCAGCAGACCGTCATTGACCACGTAAGGACCCCAATCCGGGCCTTTCGAGTAGATGCCGCCCAGGGTTTTCAGCACGTCTTCAACCAGGAAGGGCACCACGTTGGTCAAGCCGACCGCTTCTTCTTCGCTGTTGGCGAAACCGGTGACTTTCTTGCCTTGAACCAGCGGCGAACCGTCAGCGTTCTTGACGTGGCGCAGAACGCCAGGGGCGTGGCAGACAACGGCGACGGGTTTGCCTGCTGCGATGAACGACTCAATGAGCTGGATGGAGTGCTTGTCTTCGGCCAGATCCCACAGAGGACCATGGCCGCCCGGGTAGAACACTGCATCGAAGTCCGCTTGCGACACGCTGTCCAGGCGCACGGTGTTGGCCAGTTGTGCGGTGGCCGCAGGGTCGGCTTCAAAGCGACGGGTCAGCTCGGTCTGGAAATCCGGTTCATTGCTTTTTGGATCGAGGGGCGGTTTGCCGCCCTTTGGCGAGGCTAGAACGATTTCGGCGTTGATATCGCTGAATGCGTAGTAGGGCGCCGCGAGCTCTTCCAGCCAGAAGCCGGTAGGACGGCCAGTGTTGCCAAGCGTGTCATGGGAGGTCAGAACCATCAGAACTTTCATCGGATATATCCTTTTCTATCGAAGTTAAAGGTGGCGTTAGCGCTAGGTTAGAGCGTTGAAGCTGTGCGTCAGGCCATTAAGTAGACCAGTCGTCTAATGTTTCGGTAAAACAAAATCATTGGGCGGCTTTGATGATCAAATCCGCGACCGCCTTCGGGTAAGCCAGCATGGCAACGTGGCTCGACGGCACTTCAACTGTAGTCGCGTGCAAGCGTTTTGCCTGGTCTCGTTGCTGTTGTGGCGAAATGATCTGGTCCTTGCCCGCGATAACCACGAACGACGGAACCTTGTGCCATGCGGCGTGAGGAACGGGCTGACTCAGGGCCTTGATGTTCAGGGCGCCCTGGGTCGCAGCGACCAGTTTCTGTTCAGCGCGGGGCAGGTCCGGGGCAAAGAATTTGGCAACGCCTGCGTCGCTCACTTTCACGTAGCCATCGGCGTCTTTCACGAAGGACGCTTGTCCTGGCATCTCGGGGTAGCCTTTCACCGAATCGAAAACGGATTGGCCGTCATCCGGAGCGTAGGCGGCGACGTAAACCAGAGATTTGACCTTCTCGTCGACATTTGCATCGCTGATCACAGCGCCCGCCCAGGAATGGCCGACCAGAACCACAGGCCCTTGAGCCGCTGCGATGGCCCGGTTGGTCACGGCAACGTCGCCATCCAGCGAATCCAGAGAGTTCTGCACGGCGACCACGTTCAGGCCGGCTTTCTGGAGTAGTGGAATCACCTTGTTCCAAGAGGAACCGTCGGCGAAGGCGCCATGCACAAGCACCACCGTTTTGGCCGTCAGGGCAGGGGCTGGACGCTCCTGGGCGTTCGCCACGCCGACGAAAGTGGCCAGTGTCAGCGCGGACACGAGCGCAGCGATTGTGGTTTTGGTTCTCATCACTTCAGTCCTTGTGGCGGGTTAATGTGGGTACACCTTAATCAAGAGTAGACCAGTCGTCTAGTGAAGTTTTCAATTATTTCCAGGACCGGTTTTTCAAAGGGTTTAATTGGGAAGGGAACTGCACAGGCCGGATGCCGACCTGTAGCGGTGCACAACGTGTGGGGTTTACCGGAGAAGACATCGGCGCCGAAGCGCCGAGAGCGGGTGTGCGTCAGGGCAGACGAAGGATGACCCGGGTCGTCGCCATCGCCATTTGGAAGGGCGCAGGACTTTTTTCGATCTTGACCATCACGCTGGCGCCTACCCAGAGCTGGTACAGGCTCTGTGCAACGGCATGGGGATCGCCGCACTCTGGCAGCGAGCCGTCGGCGTTACCCGCTTCGATCGCGCTGGCCAGGCGATCCGTGATGCCCGAAGTGCCGCGCTTGAGCACGGCGCGCATCGGCTCGGACAGATCAGCCACCTCGACGCCCAGCTTCACCGCAAGGCATTTGCCCTGGCAGTCGTGGAACGATTGCGTGTCCTGCCAGATGCGCCAGTAGTTCATCAGGCGTTCACCCATCGTAAGGCCCGGCTCGGCCAGGACCCGGTCGATGTCGGCCAGGTAGCCCTCGAAGTAGTCCTCGAGCAACGCCTCACCGAACGCGTCCTTGGACCCGAAGTAGTGGTAGAACGAACCCTTGGGAACACCCGCAGCAGCGAGAATTTCGTTCAGGCCGACCGCGGAATAGCCTTTGGCGGCCATGATTCGTTGGCCGACATCGAGGATTCCCTGACGGACATCAGATGTCCCGCGGGCAGAAGAACGTGCAGTAGAAGTAGTCATGGGCGAGAAGCATACCTCCTAGCCGATCGGTCTACTAGTGGTGCGTGAGCGCATGAATTTCAGAGATGTGAGGATACTGGCGATCACCGGGCACAGGCGCTTATCCTCAAGCGCTGTTAAACGCCGTTTCAAGTGGATATGTCTTTCACACCTGTTGATAACGTGGACCTGATCAAGCCGCATGCATGGCGGTCACGCGTTTGCCTTCCGATTTACCCGCCTGTTGCACCGCCCACTTCATGAATTCCACAATCGCCCATTCCTCGCGCCGCTCCTTGGCGCAGTACACGAAATAATCGAATTTCAATTCTGACGTCGCGTTGGTGACCTGCACCAGGCGTTTGGATTGCAGGGCTTCGGAGGCGAAGACGTTGTTGACCAGCGCAATGCCCTGGCCGGCGCATGCGGCACTTATCAACAGGGACTCGTCGCCGTAGCTGGAGCCCTGAATCATTTTGCGATTGCCCACCCCGAAGGCGTTCATCCACACCTTCCAGTAATTGCGTTCGGTGTCCTGCAGCAGTGGATAAGTCAGGCAATCCTGCGGGCTTTCGATCGTGCGTTGTTTGGTGAGCAGGTTCGGGCTGCAAACCGGGATCAGGTAAGAGGACCATAAGCGGGTGGCGTGGTTGTCCGGGCTGCTGGCCATTTCTCGCTGGATGGAGATATCCACATGGCCATGCTTGAGGTCCGAAAGGCCGTTGCAGATCTGGATCGAAATTTCGATGGTGGGGCAGCGTTCTTTGAAGTCGCTCAGCGCGGGGATCAGCCAGGAACTGGCGATGGTGGACGTCGTGCCAATGACCAGCCGGGTTTGCCGAGGTTGTTTAAGGGCTGCACCCGACCAGGCTTTTTCGATGACGTCGAAGGTGTCTGACAGTTCGTCGAACAGGCTGCGGCCGCTGGCCGTGAGCTGAATGCCCTTGGCGTCGCGCTCGAACAGGCGCTTGCCGATCTGGTCTTCCAGGCCTTTGATCTGCTGACTGATGGCGGCCGGGGAAACGCACAGATGGTCCGCGGCGCGTTTCATACTGCCGACCTTGCACACCTCGACGAAGGTGCGAAGGGCAATCAACGGGATCGCTCTGCTCATTGTGCATACTCCGCCCAAATGTCACAGCCACTCAGCCAAAGGGTCAATGCGTCTGATCGTGTTGCCATCTCGATACGTCCTAAAACTGTGCGTGTCCCATGGCCGAGAAGAAAAAGCGGGCACGGCCGGGCCCCGTCTGGTTAACGCCACCAGACAACTGCGTTTCGGTTTCAGCTGTGGATAAGTGAAATCAGGTGGCGGCAGGCGAATCCTGCGCGGCCTGTACCGGCTTGGGCTTGCTCTTGCTGAGCACGAACCACACGGCCAGACAGATCAGACCGCCGCCGTAGAGATGGCCGGTGGACAGGTGTTCATCGAGGAACATCACGCCCCACAGCACGCCGAACGGTGGAATCAGGAAGGTCACGGTGAGAGAACGGACCGGGCCGATATCGGCAATCAGCCGGAAGTAAAGGATGTAGGCACATGCGGTGCAGATGAAACCGACGGCCGCCAGCGACAACCAGACAGTGGAGTCACCCCAACTGGCGGGTGGATTGACGGTGGTCGAAATCGCGAAGAACGGCGCCAGGAACACGGTGGCGCCGACCTGACTGCCGAATGCGACCAGTTTGGCATCCAGACCGCCTTTGTCGGCGATCCACTGACGTGTCAGGAAGCCTGCTGCGCCGTAGCAACTGGTGGCGACCAGGCACGCCAGTGCGCCCATCACCACGGTGGTGGTGAAGGTCATCGGGCCGGTGGTGGTCAGCAACGTGATTCCCAGCAGGCCAATGAAAACGCCCGCTGCTTTTTTGGGTGTGAGCGTGTCGTTGAAGAACATCGAGCCAATCAACACGCCCATCAGCGGCGTGGTGGCATTGAGAATGGCGGAGTAACCCGCAGGCAACAGCATGGCGGCCATGCTGTACATCAGGAACGGAATACCCGAGTTGATCACGCCCAGCACCATCGTGGCTTTGAGTTTGCCCTGAAAGTCATGCTGGGTTTTGAGGACGGCGAGGATCACCAGCAAGCCGATCGCGCCGAGCAGCACACGAAAGAACGCCGTGGGTAATGCACCCAGTACGGGAGCCGCCACGCGCATGAACAGAAAACTTGCTCCCCAGATCGCGGCGAGGAGAAGTAGCCGAACATAATCCGATGGCCTCATGACACGTCCTTCCTGAATCTACTGCATTCAACAAAACGACCCGGAAGGTGTAGATTGACGCTCGCCGAGTCAGGGTGTGATGATTTGAGCAGTGTCTGAAGTCGTGCTCAAGCGAGCTTTTCTTAAGCACATTAGATTTTCTTAACTGAGGACCGGCATGAAATTCCCGCCCCTGTACGCCCTGCTGTGTTTTGAAGCGACGGGGCGTCACGCCAGCATGAAGAGCGCGGCGGGCGAGCTTTTCGTCACTCCGGCGGCCATCAGCCAACAGATCGCCAAGCTCGAAAAGGCAGTGGGCGTCACGTTATTCATCCGTAACACCAAGCGCCTGGAATTGACGCCCGAAGGCAAGATTTACCTGCGTGCCATTCGCCCCGCACTCGGGCAGATATCCGACGCGACCCAGCGTCTGATGAGCGATAACGGTCCCAATACCATCACGGTCAGTTGCACCAGCGGCTTTGCAATGCAGTGGCTGCTCCCGCGCTTGCCTGATTTCCAGGCCATCTGTCCCGGTATCGAAGTGCTGATCAGCACCACCAACCGGCTGGTTGACCTGCTCGGTGACGGCGTCGATTTTGCTGTGCGTCATGGCCTGGGCCGGTATCCGGGGCTTGAGGTCGAGATGCTGATCAATGACCGTCTGCAGCCGGTGTGCAGCCCAGGTCTGTTGCCGGATTCGCGTTTCTTGTCTTCGCCCATCGATCTCAAGAACTACAACCTGCTGCACGATGAGCACCGCGAAGACTGGGCGTTATGGCTCAGGGCGGTGGGGATCGAGGATGCCGAAGCCGCCGTGCACAAGGGCTCGGTTTTTGTGGATTCCAACGGCGTGATCGAAGCCGCCCTGGCGGGCATGGGGATTGCGCTGGTACGTCGCTCTTTGATTCGCGAAGAGCTGGCCTCGGGCCGTCTGGTGGTGCCTTTTCGCGCGACCATCGACACGCCGATTGCGTACTACCTGGTGTATGACGAGACGGCCATCCTGCCTAAGTCCAGTCGACAATTCAGGGACTGGCTGGTGTCACAGGCCATCGCCAGCCAGCGCGAGTTTACGACGCGCTGATTTCCTGCCGTCCAGGGCGCAATACGCTTCCGGGCATCACGCTGTCTGGTTTTAATGGCTGTTTTTCTGAGCAGTTAAGCCCTGCTTCAGTGCCGATTGATGGACCAATACCCGCCAGAAAGCTACCTAATTCCTTGATAAGTCGGATGATTAAGCAATGTTGAGTTAAGTCAAACTTAACCGGTAATTGCGTATTTCTTGTTTGCTCCCTTCTGCGATTTTCTTCAGCTTATCCCTCAACTCAACGGCGTTGCCCTGCACGGGCGGACGCCGATAAACAACGAGCAGGGATGCTCCGGGTTGAAGGAGAACTTCATGACAGACTTTCAAATTTTTCGCCCCATGGCCTGGGACAAACTGGTTCATGAATATGACCTGGACGGTTCCCGACTGCTGCCGTGGGACGGTTATGCGACCCCTATCGGCGGTGGCTGGTGCGTCGTGCGCCCGCACACCCAATCGTTGTCGCACACCCAGATTGATCAAGAGTTCTTCATCGGGATAAAAGGCACCGCCAAGCTGGTGGTCGGCGACCAGACGTACCCGTTCACCATGGGCGATATCGCCGCCATTCCCAAACACACCGATCACTATGTGTTGAACGACACGGACGAAGACTTCCATTTTTATGTGGTCTGGTGGGATCGTGATTCCGCCAACCGCTTCCTCGATGAAGACGCTCAGCAAGCCGTGGCGTCGAACGCGTTCGCGTTGCAAAAGGCGACGGTACACGACGTGTCCGAACCGAGGGCCTCGTGATGGGCAAGTTACTGGTTACCATCACGCCGCCAACCCCCAACGGCGACCTGCACATCGGTCACATGGCCGGTCCTTTCCTGGCCGCCGATATCTTCACGCGCGCGCAACGTCAGCGGGGTCATGACTGCACGCTGGTGTCCTACTCCGACGACTATCAGTCGTACATGCTGCGCCGAGGCATCGAACTCGACCGCGCGCCCCAGGAGCTGGCGCTGGAGAACACCGACAAGATCAACGACACCCTGAAAAAAATGGGGATCGAGGTTGATTTCTGGATGCGTCCGTACCGCAACAATTACTTCAAGAAAGCTGTGGAGGAAATGTACGAGTACGCGGTGAAGGCGGGTGCCATTTACAAGAAGGTCAGCCAGGAACCCTACTGCGAGCACTGCGACAAATGGGGCTACGAGGCGTTCGGCCGCGGCAACTGTGACTACTGCGGCTCGGACTCCGATGCGAGCCAGTGCGAAGAATGCGCGCACACGCCCAATGCCTCGAAGATGAGCAACTTCCACTGCAAACTCTGCTCCTCGCAAATGATATGGCGACCGGTAGAGCGCGAGTTTCTGGCGCTGTCCAACTTCCGTAACCACCTCAAGAGCAGCTTCGAGCATGCGCCGCTGCGCCCGTTCATCCGCCGCTTCCTCAACGAAGAGTTCGAGCTGGGGCCGCTGGACTGGGCGATCACCCGTCCGCACGACGGCGGACTGGACCTTAAACCTGATGGCAGTCGACGTATCCACACCTGGGTGATGGGATTGTCCGGCTACCTGGGCGCGTTCCGCGAATACCTCAACGAGCACAAGCACGCGCCATGGGAATACGACGAGTACTGCCGCTCCGGCAAAGGCCGGATGGTGCATTTCTTGGGTTATGACTGCGCCTTCAGCCACATGATGGTGTATCCGTCGTTGTTGCAGACCATGCACGGCTACCGCATGCGTCAGACCTTCTACACCAACCAGTTCCTCACCCTGAACGGCAAGAACCTGTCTACCAGCCGCAACTATGCGATCTGGGCCCGCGACCTGGTTGACGATGCCTGCACCGACAGCGCTCGGTTCTATCTCGCATTGATCGCGCCTGAGCAGGACACCGACGACTTCGACGTGGAGAAATTCGCTGCCTGGCGCGAAGAGACCTTCAAGGAGGTGCTGGTCAAGCTGGCCGCGCAGGCTGAGCGCGAGCGGGTCGACGGCGACAGCCTGAAGGTGACATCGGCTGATGCGGCGGCGATCAAGATCCTCGTTGCGCGCTGGTTCGAGGTCACATCGGTGGATCACTTCACCATGAAAGGCCTGGCCGTGTTGCTGTCCGACGTGATCAATGCGGCCCGTGATCGCCAACTGCTCGGCAAGCGGATTTTGCCGTACATGGCATTGATCGGCGCCATTGGCGCGCCGGTGTTTCCGGACCTGGCCCGGCAGATTCTGCGCTACTGCCGTTTCACCGAGAACGAAGTGTTCCAACAGCTGGTGTACGTCAGCGCAGTGGAATACGAGATCTGATCCGGGAGGCCGCCGATGAAAACCTCATTCGATGTGATCGTGATCGGCGCCGGCGTCATGGGCGCCTCGATTGCCGCCGCGCTGGTCGAAAACGGCCTGGACGTTGCTCTTATGGAGAAGGGCATCGGCGGCGGTCAGGGCGCGACGCGCGATACCGGTGGCATCGTCAGAGGCCTGGAGCTTGACCCTGCACTGCGTCCGCTGACCCGTCGTGGGGCGCACCATGGCAGCACCGGCATTGTTCATGCGTTATTCGAACAAGCGCTCAAGCGCACCGGTGTCGCCTACATCGCAAGCTCCGAGGTGTGTGGTCAGTACCTGGATGCCGTGGGCACCGAGGGCACCCAGAACATCGAGCTGCACGCGTCGGTGAGTGCGTTGGATAACGGACGTTTTGCGGCGTTCTGTCCCGACCAATGCCTGCTCATCGAGCGCAATGGCGGCACGGTCGATGCGCGGGTCACGGTGTCCAATCTGTGCCGCTACGTCAGCGAAAAGGCAACGTTCCTTGATCATCTGGCGGTTGACCGCTGCATCGAACTCGACGGGCATGTGCAGGTTCACGCGGGGAAATTGTGCCTGGAGGCCACGTGGGTCGTTGATGCCTGCGGTGCCGACGGACCGCTGGCGCGGCCTCATGGGGCGGTGCATGCGCGCACCATTCCCTTTACCCGCCTGGGCTGCGACCAGGCGCCGAGCATGCCGGTCATCGCGCACCACCTCAATACCTATCTGCTTCCGCTCGGACGCACTCTGATGCAAGTCGGCGGTCAACGGCGCCAACGCGCGGCGCATGCGAGTCAGCTGAACCTGTCGGTGATGGACAACGAGCAGGACGTGATGGAGCGCGTGGCCAGATTGGGTTACGACAGAGATCACTGCACGCCCGTCGTCACCCAGATTGCCTGGGATGCCTACACCGACGACGGACACCCATTGATTGGCCGCGCCTCCGCTAAAAGCCATGTCTACCTGGCGACTGGGTTCTGCGGCATCGGCTTCAAGATGGCGCCGAGCGTGGCCGAATTGCTGGCCTTCGAGCTGGGGGGGTTGATGTCCGGCACGTCCATGGACGCCGGCCATCGCGCCATCATGCAAGCGTTCTGCCCTTCGCGGTTTACCGAGGTCGCGTTGTCATGATGCGCCTGGGAATCTGCGCGGCGCTGGACGTCGGCACCACGTTACATGCACGCAGTTTTCTGCGGGGCGTTTACCTCTCCAGCCATCTGTTCAGCAACGTGCGCACTGCGCGGCATTTCTACTTTGATGATGGCGCCAATGCCGAAGGTGGAAGGGCGGCGGCGAGGTATTTCATCGATGCGAAAGTCGATGCAGTGATCGGCCATTTCGCCTCCGAGTCAGCGGCTGCTGTGGTGGAAAGTTATGCACAGGCTGGCATTCCCTTGATTCTTCCTGCGTCCACCTGCGCCGCACTGACTGAAAACGGCCTCACAACCTTCAGAGTCTGCGCGTCCGACCGTGTGCTCGCCGGGCGCTTATTGGGATTTGCCGAAACTCAAGGGCTCATGAGACTCGCACTGTTCGCCGATCCGAGTCTTCACGGGCAACAACAGCTACGCGAACTCCAGGCCGCAGCGAAGTTATCCACAGTCGAACTGGTTGAAGACAGTGCGCAGGCAGACGCCTTGGTCTTTTGCGGTCGCTTAAAAGCCAGCCGGCAATTCCTTGTGGAAAACCGGGCATCGGGTTGTGGATTACCCCTCTTTTTTACTGACGATGCGGCGTCGCCTGCGTTGGTCGCGGGATTGACGCACACCGGCACCGTCTATGTCGTCAGCTTCCCGGTGGCCAGCGATCTCCCTGAAGCGCAATCGGTCGATCTGGCTTACCAGCGCCTGTATGGCGAACAGGCCCCGGTGTACGCCATTGAAACGCTGGCGGCGTTTTCGCTGGTGGATCTGGCGGCTCGTCAACGCGGCGGGCTGCTCGATGCGCTGCGCTATGAACAGTTTTCCACACCTGCCGGCCCCATCAGTTTCAGCAATGGGGAGAACGATCACGCCCGGGTTTCGCTGTGGGTCTACGCCGACGAGCGCGTCCATGAGCGACGTTTGCTGAGTTGAATCGAGCCGCTTCACGGCTCGCCAAGTCTTTAAACCTTTCAGGAAGAACCACCATGAATCAGTTTGAAATCGAGGGTTTGCGTCAGGAGCTGGACGTCGTGTCGGTCGGCTTCGGTCCCGCCGGTATCGCGCTGGCCTGTGCGCTGGAAGACGAGGCAGAGGACAACGGCAAGAAGCCGTTTGCGCGTGTGCGGTTTTTCGAGAAAGGCCGCGATTCGACCTGGCATGGCGCGTTTCTGCTGGCGGGCACCGACATTAACCATCATGTGTTTCGCGACCTGGTGACCCCGCGTAACCCGCGTAGCCGCTTCTCGTTTGCCATGTACCTGAAAGAAAAAGGGCGCCTGTACAAATTCGGTTTACTGGGTCGTCCGGCCAGTCGAGTGGAATGGTCCGACTACATCGGTTGGGTTGCCGCACAGTTGAAGGACTATGTGTCCTACGACGAAGGCGTGCTCGACGTACTGCCAGTCGCGGAAAAAGGCATTTTGCGCGCTGTCGATGTGGTGACCGCTCAAGGCACCTATCGCACCAAGCGTCTGGTGTTGTCCCACGGCAGCCTGCCGAGAATCCCCGAGGCGTTCAGCGCTCACTTGGGTGGCCGTGTGTTCCACACCTCGCAATACCTCAAGAACATTCATCTGGGCGGCGGCCCCATTGCCCAGCGCTGGCTGGTGCTGGGCTCAGGCCAAAGCGCGGGTGAGGCCGTGGCGCATCTGTTGGGTGCAGCGCCGACCACCCAGGTGCATTCGGTACACCGGGGCGTGGGTTTCCGGGTTGGTCAGCTGGGGCAGTTTCCCAACATGGCGTTCCTGCCCGAACAGGTGGATTACTTCCATGAACTGGAGCCCGCGCGTCGCAGCAAGGTGTTCGACGAGATTCGTTCGACCAACTACGCGGGCATCGACGCTGACGAGAGTCAGGCGTTGTACTCCTTCCTGTACGAAGGCGAGGTCAGTGGGCATCAGCGCCTGAATCTTCACACCTGGTCCGACGTGGTGTCTGTGGAAAAAGTCGGTGATGCCTACTCTGTGGTGCTGCGTGACAGCAACACAGGTCTGGAGACCACGCTGTACGTCGACGGCATCGTGCTCGGCACGGGCTACGAGCAACTGGCAGTGCCGCCGTTGTTGACCTTGCTGCAGCCGTGGCTGCTGCGCGACGAGGACGGAACCTTGGCCGTGGATCGCCATTACCGTGTGGGTCTTCAGCACAGTGAAGGCGTACAGATTCTCGCCAACGGCACGTCGGAAAAGACCCACGGCATCAGTGATGCGCAGTCGTTTTCGATGGTGGCGTTGCGGGCACAGCAACTGACCGACGCGCTCATGGCGACCCAACCCCGGCAATTGGCCTCCGTGGTCTCGCACCCGGCGCGGTCCAGATCGATACGCGTCGAGGCACGGCCATGAATTTCATTTCCCACATCGTCGGCGATTCGAATTTCGTTCGCCTGAAAGGGCTAGGTTTTGAGAACCTGCATTTGAAGCTCGAGTCCTGCAACCCGGCAGGCTCGATCAAGATGAAAACCGCCATCGGCCTGATCGACGCCTACGCCGAGCGTCGACTTATCCACAAGGACACGGTGCTCATCGAGTCGTCCTCGGGCAACCTCGGGGTCGCGCTGGCAATGATTTGTGCCGAACGTGGCTACAGGTTCTGCTGCGTGGTCGATCCCAACACCAATCTGCACAACATCAAGATGATGGAAGCGTTTGGCGCGCAGATTGTCATCGTCACCGAACGTGACGACAACGATGGCTATCTCGGAACGCGCATTCGCTATATACGCGACACCGTGGCCCGCGACCCGCGCTACCTGTGGCTCAATCAGTACAGCAATCCGGCCAACGCGCGCACCCACGAACTGACAACGGCCCGCTCGATCCATATTGCCTTTCCGGCGCTGGACTATCTGGTGGTCGGCGCTGGCACCACCGGAACGTTGATGGGCTGCGTGCAGTATTTCCGCAAGCATTCGCCGCGCACCAAAATCATTGCCGTGGACAGTACGGGGTCGGTGACATTCGGTCAGGCGCCGGGCAAGCGGTTCATTCCAGGCCTGGGTTCCAGCCAGATGCCACCGATCTTCCGCGCCAATCATTTGCACAAACAGCAGGTGGTGGACGAGCGCGCCACCGTCGCCATGTGCCGTTGGCTGGCCAAGTCCAATGGCGTTCTGGCAGGAGGCTCGACCGGCACCGTGGTCGCGGGACTGGCGGCACCTTCGCTGGGCATTCCAAAGGACGCTGTGGTCGTGGCGATCTCTCCGGACGCGGGTGAGCGTTACCTGGAAACGATCTACAACGACGAATGGGTGATGCAGAAATTTGGCCGCGCCGAACTGGCGGCGCTGAGTTCACAACCCATCAGCCGCTACTTGAAAAACTACGTTCACACCTTCGAGGGAGAAGCGCTGAATGTCTGATTTTCATGTCATTCCAGGGGCGGTGATCAAGGACATTCTCGACGGCCAGTCCCACACCATGGTGGCGAGGGTCGAGCAGGTGTACCTGCAGCATCACGACGGCCAGACCCTCAACCCGGATAGCTATTTCCTGCGTTTTCCACAGCAACCGGCCAACCGCATCATCGCGTTGCCGGCCTCCCTTGAGGGCGACGATGCGGTGGCGGGGATCAAATGGATTTCGAGCTTCCCTGGCAACGTCGCTCAGCAAAAACCACGGGCTTCGGCGGTGGTGATTCTCAACGACCGTGAGACGGGTTATCCCTATGCGTGCCTGGAAGGCGCGCAGATCAGCGCAGTCAGAACGGCTGCTTCTGCGGTGTCGGGCGCTTACTGGCTCAACGGCCGGTCGCACAAAGCGGCGTCTGTAGGGTTCATCGGCGCAGGCGTCATTGCGCGCAACATTGCGCGAATGCTGGCGGTGGAAAACTGGGAAATCGGGCACGCCGTCGTGCACGATTTCGATGATGCTTCGGCCAAAGCGCTCACCGCGTATGTCGAACAGGTCGACTTATGCACAGCCCGCGGCGGGTCGCTGGAAGAAGCGCTGGCCGCTGATCTGGTGATCTTCGCCACAACCGCTGGCGAACCCTACGTGAAGCCGCCAATGGGTTTCCGAGCCGGCCAGGTCGTGCTGAACATCTCCTTGCGGGACATCGCGCCGCAACTGCTGCTGGCGGCCAACAACCTGTGCGATGACGTCGAGCATTGCATGAAGGCTAACACTTCACCTCATCTGGCCGAGCAGCTCACCGGAAACCGTGACTTCATGAACGGCACGCTCGCGGGCCTGATTCGCGGCGAGGTGGCGCTCGACCTTGGTAAAGCGTCGATCTTCTCGCCATTCGGGCTTGGCGTGCTGGACCTGGCGTTGAGCAAGTTCATCGTCGACACCGCGCTGGCTGAGTCACGCGCTGTTGCCATTGATTCGTTCTTTGGAGAAACACTGAGATGGAACTGAGCACCGCGCTGCCAACGGAAAGACTCACTGTGGACGGTGCGCAGAAGCCTGCCATCAAGATCGGTATCGTCGGCTGCGGTTCTCGCGGGCTGACCGTGCTGGAGCGCGTGTGTGCGCTGGCGGGCGCGGGTGAGCGCCGCATCGAGATCAGCCTGTTCGATCCCCATCGACCGGGGCCAGGCCTGCATTCGGTGGAGCAGCCGGAGTACCTGATGCTCAACACCGTGGCGTCTCAGATTTCGATGTTTCCCGATCAGGCTGCACTTGGCGGTTTCAGTGGCCGCCAAGGGCCTGACTTTTATCAGTGGTGCCTGCGCTTCAAATCCGGAGAGCGCAGTGTGCAGCCCAACGCATTTCTGCCTCGTGCGTGGCTGGGGGAGTACCTCGCCTGGACGTATGAGGAGGTGATCCGTTCCCTGCCATCTAACGTGCGGGTGACACACCATGCGCGGGTTGTGGATAACGTGGAGCACACTGATTTGGGCGGATTTGTGTTGTCCACAGGCGCTCAAAAACACCGGGTTGATGGGTTGCTGATAACGGTCGGGCACGCAGAACGTGCTGCATCGGCGAACGACTACCAAGGTGCTACGAAAAGGTTTCAGACTTATCCACAGCCGTATGCGCTGGAGGGCATTTCGTCCACAGATGCGGTTGGCATCGAAGGGCTCGGCCTGTCGGCCATGGATGCGGTGGCGGGCCTGACGGTCGGTAGAGGCGGGCAGTTTGTGCAAGCGCCTGAAGGCTTGCGTTATCAGGCTTCTGGCCAGGAACCCCGACTGTTCATGTATTCACGCAGTGGCCTGCCATACCGGACCCGACCGGACATCACGCCACACCGTGTGGGCGGTTCGCCGCTGATCTTCACCTTGTCGGCAGTTGCTGACCTGCGCGCTGCAAACCCTCAGGGACTGGACTTCGAAGCCCAGGTCCTGCCGCTGCTTCAAGCTGAAATGCTGGCTGAGTATTTCGGCATGATTGCAGCGCTTCAAGGCGAGTTGTCCTTGAGAACCAAATCCGAGATCGCCAACGCCTTTCTGATGGGCGAAATCCAGGCCAAAGCCGTTGAGCTGGCGCAGCGGTTTGCCGTGGACATGCTCGACGAAAGTGCCTTTGACCCTCGATCCCTGCAAGCGCCTGTGGATAATTATTCGGCGTGGGTCAAACGCTTCATTGAAGATGATGTGAAGGAGAGCATCCTCGATCTTGATCACAGTCCGATCAAGGCCGCAGTCGAGGTGTGGAGAAGCTGCCGTGAACAATTGCGTCGCGTTGTGGATAACCAGGGCCTGACGCCTCAATCTCACCGGATTTTCTTCAATGAGTACGCGCCACTGGTCAATCGCCTGGTCGCCGGCCCGCAAAAGGAACGTCATCAGGAGCTCCTGGCCTTGGCTGAGGCGGGCGTTCTGCAATGGGTGCATGGGGCAAACGTTATGCACAGCGCCGGTACATCAGACGTTTCAGTCACGCTCGACGATGGTCACGTGTTAGTGCTCGACGCGTTGATCCGTGCCCACGTCAGCGATAACCAGACCCTCGCCACGCAGCCGCGCATTATCCGGCAACTGCACGAAAGCGGAATTATCCACAGCGTCAAAGGAGGCGGCGAAGCGCCGTACGTCGACAGCCACGGCAAAGCACAGCCCAATCTGTGGATAACCGGCCCTATCGTCGAAGGCGCAACGTATTACAACCACTACGTGCCTTCATCCGGCAGTTATTCGAGAGCGTTTGTGGACGCTGACCGGATAGCGCGGGAGATACTGGGAATGACAGTCATTTCTTAAAAGTTACTTGTAGCCTCGCTGAAGCCCCTGTGGGAGCGAGCTTGCTGACGAATGCGGCGGGTCTGCGATATCAAAGGTGAATGACACGTCGCATTCGTCAGCAAGCTGGACTCCCACAGAGGTATGTTTCAGATCCGGAATCGTCATGAATCCTAGGCTCAACACACCGTCCCCAAACCCGCGCAACTCAAGCCTGCCTTCACCGGCAAATACTGTCGACGGATGCGCTCCAGTTCCCCGCTGGCGCGCAGGGTGTCGATTGCGCGATTGATGGGCGCAAGCCATTGCGCGTGCTGGGGCTGAAGCTTGAACACCAGTGGCGCCTCGCTGAGTTTGGCGCCTTGACGGAACAGGTTGGGGTCCAGGTGGTTGCTGGTCACTAACGCGTTGAAGATGTCGTCGACCATCGCAATGGCGTCGACGCGTCCGTTGCCGAGCAGTTTGATCAACGCATCCTCTTGTGACGTCTCGAGCCGATCGAGCCTGTGGGCCGTTATGGCCGGATCCAGTGCCCAGTAGGTATAGCCGCGCACCATGCCGATGGTGAGCTGATTCAGCTGCTCGATGGACTGCTTGCGTGCGGGATGATCGGCGAGGAAGTAGAGGTGCTCGTTGACCACGGAGTAGGGTTTGGAGAAGACGTAATGGCGCTGTTCTTGCGGGCTGTTCCAGATCAGCGCGTCGGCGTAGTTAATGTCGATTTCGCCTTTCTGCAGCATGGATTGCAGGCGGTTGACCGGGTATGTGACGAAGGTCACGTCGACATTGGCCAGCTCCATCACCCGCCGTGCGATGTCGACGGACACGCCGAGTAAATGACCGTTCTCGTCTTCGTAGGCGTAAGGCTTCCACTGCGCGCCGCCCGCCACGTAAGGCCCTGCTAGAACAGGCAACGCGAGCAAGCAAAGCAAACAACCGCTCAACAGTCTGCGTCGAAATCCCATGCGATCCGTCAGCCCAGGCCCAAAGTGGATCCCAAGGCTACCAGTTGAAAATGTCTGGGATGTGTCGTAATGCCACTATTTGCAGGCGGCTTCACGAAAATCCGCAAAAAAAGCCCGCGCTGACGGGTATCAGGCGGGCTTGAGGTCTCTAGAGCGTCGCAGCGAGGATCAGGCGCCGGGACTTAAACGGATGATCTTGGGAAATTCGGACAGCGTTATCGGGGTCGAGCACTGATCTGCGTTGCATCGCCAGTGCTGTTCGCTGTCGGTCATGCCCTTGTTTGGAGACTGCGTGTCCAGTATGCGGACGGGACCGTTGTTCATCGCCGTGGCGTTGACCTGGTCCTCACGCGATCTCCCGGTTGCCCAGACCACCATGATGCGTTCGCGGCCGTCGCTGAAGGCCAGCTTGTACACGTTATCGGCCTGCAGGCTGTTGCTGGCGTCGTAGTTGAAGTTGCGCAGATAGGGACTGATTGCCTTGAGCGTCGCGTACGCAGGCTTGGGGCTCAGGTCGATATTGAGCAGCCCGAAGTTATGCTCTTGATCGTCCCGCGCCGTGCCGTCGTTGATCAGGTCGTACCACCACATGCCCTTGATGTTGGGCACGGTGCGGGCCAGGAAATAGGCGCGGGCCAGATACGCCGACTGGCGCACCGCGCTGATGCCGCAGTTGCCCTCGTGGCTGGGCCATGCCATCTCGGTCAGGTACAGCGACACAGGCTTGCCGGCTTTGCCGGAGAAGCGACGGTCCAGATCGCGCATCCAGTTGATCCAGCTTTCGGGCGTGTTGTGATCGCGACCTTCGCAATGCACATAAGGGTGCAAAGAGAGGCCGTCCGCATACTTGAGCACGCCAGCGGCCAGCATGCGGTCAACGAAACCACCTTTGATCCCCGCCGACGTGACGGCGCCTGCCAGCACTTTTGCCTGTGGATTGTTCTTGCGAATGATTGGCGCGGCATCCTTCACCAACGCCACATAATCGCTGCTCAGGCGCGCATCACTCGGGCCTTCGATGTCCCACTCGTTCCAGACTTCGTAGTACTTCACCGGGTTGCCGAGCTGCCGGGTGGTGTAGTCGACGTAGCTCAGGTACGGAATTTTGATTTCAGGCTTGCGTGGCTTCGCGTTGCCATTGAACGAGGTGCCGTAGCCCAGAATGACCATGGGGCTCAGGTCCAGCGCGCTGGCGGTGTTAAGCCAGGCGCGCCATTGCGGGATGATGCGCAGTTGTTTCGGTGTCGGCTCGGCCGTGGACCAGAACGCGTCGTCACGTACCGATGTCACCCCTGCCGCCGTTGCCAGTTCAAGGCTGCGCAACGGTTGGGCCAGGTTGTTCATCGAATGGGTGGCGACACCGACGATGAAGGGATCCGCTGCGGCGACGTTAGCCAGGAACAGGCTGGACAGTAACAGCAGGCCTTTACGGCCAATACGCAGTGCATTCATTGGGGAACTTCCGTGTCAGCTCAACCCGGGCAGGCCGGTCCATTGCGCTTGTTCATTCGGCTTTGGGACGGAGGCTTTCGCGTGCGACCTCGCTGCAAGCGCATGTCCGATGGCCATGCCGAGAAACAGGTTGGCCAAGGTCACTTCCAGGGTGTCGGTGGTCCAGCTGACGATGCAGATGCAGAAACCGGTCGCCAGCATGGCGCGTCCATAACGAGTGACGCTGTCGGCCAGGATGAAAAACAGCGGGATGTGCATCGCATACAGGAACAACCCGGCCAGGCCGAAGGTTGCCCAGAGGTAAACCACGGTGCTGTCCGACACCATGAAGATGTCCGCACCGACCACCGGGAACGCCGCCACGGCACTGCCGACCAGCCCGAAGCCTGCACCCGTGTACTCGCGGTCTTCGTTCATCAGCACTCTGATCACGTTGGGCCAGGTGTTGACGAGTCGGTCATAGATCGATGACAGCGAGTTGCCCGCCGAGACTTTGTTGGGGTCGAAGTCGAACGCCATCGCAATGAAAGGCAGTGACATGCCGAGCAGTACCGCTGCGATGATGGCGCCGCGCGTGGTCCAGCGAAACCGCGTGATCATCAGCAGGCCGACGCCGCCGATAAACGCCAGCGCCGGTGCCTTACTGGTGGTCAGCACGACGCCGGCAAAGCCGATGGCGCAAACCCCGATCACCAGCGTTTTTGAACGCAGGGTTGCCATCAGGTAAAGGCTGAAGATGGAGATGATGATTGCCAGCGCACTGGATATCCGGGCAAAGCCGGCCGGGCGGTCAGCTTCTTCCGACGCCCAGGTGGTGTTGGCGCTGAGTTCGGTGCCGCCAATGCTGTAGCTGTAACCCTTCCAGGGCAGGTCGGTGTATTTGTCCAGCGCGATACCGGCCAGAGATGCCAGCAGCGCGAAAGCGATGGCCCACATGAACAGGCGCTTGTGCCGGGTGATCTGGTCGCCGCAGGCCATCCCGAACAACAACGGGCTGATGCCATACAGCGCGAACGCAAAGTTGCCCGCGCTCGCGCCGTTCAACGCCGCCCAGGCCGCAGACAAGAGCAGCACCAGGAAGCTCAACCACACGCCGGGCCCGGCTTTGAAGCTGCGCAGTTCGAGGGCGAAGAACAAGAGGCACGCGACTTTCGGGGCGTACAGCAGTACCGAAATCCCGGCCTTGTCCAGATAGAAACGCAAGGCGCCGGAAAAGGTTTCGACCAGAATCAGGCTGATCGCGACCAGCACGATAGCGGTTGATTTGTCGAACGACAGCATCGACGGCTTTTCAACGTAAGCAGGGGAGGTCGACATCATGGTTACTGCCCCTCGGGAGCGCAGAAATGGGAAGAGATCATCAGACGTGGAGGCGCAAGGCGAGCGCGTCGCCTGCAAGGCAAAGCTACCGCTCATCGAACTCGGCGGTGGCCGTCGATTGAGCTTGAAAAAAATAGATTCAGGCGCAGGCCATATCGAGGAGGTGACCGTGGTTCAGGTCCCTCTCACGCGGTGTGACAGGGGATATATCAGCCTCAGAAGCAGAGGCTGTCAATCAATTAGTCAAATTTTCGGACAGTTCTAAGAGGTCCTGAAATTCGCGATCTGTAACCTGTTGAATTGATTGATAGATAGAAATTTGACGCTATTAAACAGGAGGGGAAATGAGCCATAGGCAGGGCTGCCTATGACTCATTTTCGTTACACGTCAGGCTGAAAACCTGCTTTTGTGAACATCAGGTGTACTTGCGTTTGTCGGGCGCAGGAGGGAAATACTGATACAGCCACGTTTCGCTGAGAGTGCGGTCGCCGGTCTTGATGAACATGCGCATTTCCACCGGGTCCACCGAGTCGCTGGTCGGATACCAGTCGAAGGTCACGCGAAAGCCCTTGATGTCCGGGAGCACCAGGACGTTGAAGTCCTGGACCTTGCCGTTCGACACCGTGACCACCGGCTCGATACCCGAACCCTCTGGCAAGCGGTCGATCCCGCCGCCATTGAAATCCACAGCGAAACGGCGTGCCCAGACGTCCGGGTAATGCTCGCCCGGCGCCCAGCCTTCGATGAAGCCGCCCATGCCCGAACGGGTGGCATGAACCTGAGCCAAGGGCGTGCTCACCGGTGGCAGCGGGCTCCAATACAGCTTGTAGCCGTAGTTCATCGACATGCCGGCCTTGATCGGCACTTTCGGGTTCCAGAATGCAACGATGTTATCCAGCGTCTCGCCGGTCGTTGGCAGCTCCATCAGATCAATCGACCCTTCACCCCATGCCGTAGTCGGTTCGCACCAGAGGCTCGGTCGGCGGTGATACCAGTCGACGGTGTCTTGGTAGGTCTTGAAATCGTGGTCGGTCTGCACCAGGCCGAAGCCTTTCGGGTCTTTGTCGGCGAACGCGTTGAACTGCAACTTCGCCGGATTGTTCAGCGGGCGGCAAATCCACTCGCCGTTGCCGCGCCACATCGCCAGCCGGTCCGAGTCATGAATCTCCGGGTGAAGGGTGTCGCACATCCGGCGTTCATGGGTGCCGCAGCTGAACATGCTGGTCATGGTTGCGATGCCCATCTGTTCGATATCGGCGCGGGCATTGATGTGAGCGTCGATGTCCATGACCACGCGATCGGCCTGACAGTCGATGTCGAAGCGGTACGCGCCGGTTGCGCTGGGCGAATCCAGCAGCGCGTAGACCACGAAGCGCGTGGCGTCCTTGGTCGGTTTCTCGAACCAGAATTTGGTGAAATCAGGAAACTCTTCAGGCTTGTGGGCGTAGGTGTCGATGGCCAGACCCCGCGCCGACAGGCCGTACTGCTTGTTGCTGTCGATTGCGCGGAAGTAGCTGGCGCCGAGAAACGAGAGAATGTCGTTGATCGCAATCTCCGGCGCCTTGAACAGCTTGAAGCCGGCAAATCCCAGATCGCCCTTGAGCTGGCTCTGGTCGATTCGACTGGTTTCGTAATTGAACAGCTCGGGACGGAAGTGCACTTCACGCGCTTCTTGAGAGGCGGGGTCCACGCTGTACATGCGCACGGGGGTCTTGAAGCCCGCGCCGACGTGGAAGAAATGCACGTCGAGCTGGCCTTTGACGTCATTCCAAAGGGAATGGCCGGCGTCGTATTTGATCGCATTGAACTGCTGAGGCGTCATGTTCGCCAAGGTGGGCGGCAGGTTCTGCTTGGTGCTGACATAGGCTTTGCCGGCCATTTGCTTGGCGAGGTCTTGCAAGGTCTTGAAGTCGAAATGCTCGATTTCGCCATCGGCCGCTGCGGCCAATGCACGTGCAGCGTAAAGGCCCGAGGCGGGCAGCGCGCTATAGGCTGCCAACGCCATGGACGCTTTCAGGAGATTCCTGCGATTCATAAGGTGAAGCCTCTGAAGAAATGCTGTGCCTTCCTGCACAAAAAAGTGCGCTTTCCCAATCCTTGCCGAACGCAAATTACCAACAAACAGATAACAATCTCGTCATCTTGTTCGCAAAAAAGATAAAAAATCGTTTCAGAGCACTACTATCGTTTCTTCAGCGTGTTGCGGAGTGTGTCCTCAAGCCTGCTGGATGAACGCCAGGCGCACAGCGAAGCCGATCAGCAGGCTGCCGAACAGCCACTGTTGTATCCGTTGCGCCGTCGCATTGCGCGCCAGCCACCTGCCGATCCAGCCACCCGCCATGGCGTAGACGCTGTCGAACGAGAGGCCGATCAACACCAGAATCACACCGAGTTGGGCGAATTGTCCGGCCACCGAACCCGCGTTGGCGTCGATGAACTGCGGCAGCAGCACCGAACAGAACAGCAGCGCCTTGGGGTTGAGCAGATTCGTCAACAGGCCGCGCAGGATGGCCGTGCGCCAAGAGATGGCCGATTCCCCGGAGGGGCCTTCGCTGGCGCCACTCATGATGCCCGGCTTGAACATCTTCAACCCAAGCCACAGCAGATAAGCCGCCCCGACGATGCGCACCCCTTCAAAGGTCCAGGGTGAGACTTTGAACAACGTCGCCAACCCCAATGCCGCCAGCGCTACATGGCAACCTCGGGCGATGGCCAGACCCAAGGCGGTCGCCAACGCTTTTGCGCGACCTTGGCGCGCTCCGGTTTGCAGCAGCAGGATCATGTCGGGCCCAGGCATCAGCAAGACCATGGACAGGGCGAGGATAAACAGCGTGAGGTTTTCCATTCTTCAGCTCTCCGGCAGGGATAACGGAAGAAAATTCTACGGTCGAAGGCGGGGGCAGGTGGTTGCGTGTTTGACCCTTTAAGCGCTTAGTATTGGCAGTTTCTGCCCTTTACTGCCCTGGAATGGCCGCACCTATGCCAAATCGATTGAACGTGAAACTGGATGCCTACGACCGCCGGATTCTCGACGCGCTTCAGCGGGACGGTCGTTTGACCAACGTGCAGCTCGCCGACGAGATCGGGTTGTCTGCCTCGCCCTGCTTGCGACGCGTTCGCCATCTGGAGGAAACCGGGGTGATTCGCGGGTATCAGGCAACGCTGGATGCCGAGACGCTCGGCTTGGGCCTGACGGTGTTTATCGGGGTGAAGGTCGATCGCCATCATGAAGACGAGGCGCAGAGGTTTCATCAGGTGGTGTCTGAGTGGCCGGAGGTCATCTCGGCGTATCTGGTGTCCGGCGAGTCGGATTTCCTCCTGCATGTGGTGGTTCCCGACTTGCGCGCGTACGACAGGTTTCTCTCCGATACCCTGCTGAAGATGCCGAGCGTGCGGGACATCCGCAGCAACTTCGCGATCCGCACGCTCAAGCCACAAGGGCCGCTGCCGCTCGGGCATTTGCCGGTTTAAAGCCAATGTCCGGTGCGCGACCTCGCTGTAGGAGCCGGCTTGCTGGCGAACGGGTTCTATCCGCTAATGGATCTGTCACTGATCCACCGCTTCGCCAGCAAGCCGGCTCCTACAGGAGTCATCGATCGCGCCATGCCGGTAGTTTACGCCTGCGTCGTATGCCCCCCGGCTCCCATCGCTGCCTGGCGCAGCGCTTCGGAGCGCGTCGGGTGAGGGTGGCAGGTCAGGGCGATATCTTCCGCTGACGCCGCGAACTCCATCGCCACGCAGTATTCGGCGATCATCTCGCTGACGCTTGGGCCGACCAGGTGTACACCGAGAATTTCGTCAGTCTTCTCATCAGCGAGCACTTTCGCGAAGCCATCGGTTTCGTGATTCACTTTCGCCCGGCTGTTGGCGCTGAAAGGGAATTTGCCGACCTTGTAAGCACGGCCTTCCTCCTTCAACTGCTCTTCGGTCTTGCCGACACTGGCGAGCTCCGGCCACGTGTAGATCACGTTGGGGATCAGGTTGTAGTTGAGCTCGCCTTTCTTGCCGACGATACGCTCCATGCATACCGCCGCTTCGTCCTCGGCCTTGTGCGCCAACATCGGCCCCGACGTCACGTCGCCGATTACCCAGATACCGTCGACGGCCGTGCGATGGCCTTTATTGGCGAGCACGCCGCGCTTGTCGACTTCCAACCCGACGGTTTCCAGGCCCAGACCTTTCGTCACGGGACGGCGGCCGATGGAAACCAGCACGTAGTCCGCTTCGATCACTTCAGCTTCACCGCCTGCAGCAGGTTCGACGGTCAGGCTGACGCCTGTATCGCTCGCAACGGCCGAGGTCACTTTTGAGCTCAGCTTGAAGTTCATGCCCTGACGCGACAGCGAGCGGTGCAATGTCTTGCCGGCTTCCAGGTCTGTGCCGTGGGCAACGTGGTCGAGGAACTCGACGACCGTGACTTTCGCGCCCAGACGCCGCCAGACCGAACCCAGCTCCAGACCGATCACGCCGGCACCGATGACAACCAGGTGCTTGGGCACTTCACTCAACGACAGCGCGCCGGTTGAATCAAGAATGCGCACGTTGTCGATGGTCACACCGGGCAGCGGCGTAGGTTCGGAGCCTGTGGCAATGATGATGTCCTTGGCTGTCAGCTCGGTTTCTGCACCGCTGGCGTCTTTGACAATGACCTTGCCGGGGCCTGCAATGCGTCCCCAACCCTTGATCCATTCGGCTTTGTACTTGCGGAACAGGAACTCAATGCCTTTCGTCAGGCCCGTCACGCTCTCGGCTTTCTGCGCCATCATTTGCGCCAGGTTCAACGTGGGCGTGACCTCGATACCCAGCTTCTTGAATTCCTCTCCGGCGGCCGCTTCATACAACTCGGACGCATGGAGCAAGGATTTGGACGGGATGCAGCCGACGTTCAAACAGGTGCCGCCCAAGGTTTCCCGGCCTTCGACACAAGCGACCTTCAGGCCTTTCTGGCCCGCGTGAATGGCAGCGTTGTAGCCGCCTGGGCCGCCACCGATGATGACAACGTCGTAGTGACTCATGAGCGCACTCCTGAATGAAAAATCGACAATGGAGGGAAGCGTAGCCCGCTCTCCAAAAATGTCTCGAAAGAACCGGGATCACTTAAATTATGATCGTAATATGTGTTCAGGTTGGAGTTGAGGTCAAGCACTGTGCTTTTCAAGGGGCATCAAGAGGCAACGTGCTGGTATGAAGTTCGCCTGTGGATAACGTGTTGGCAGGTTGTGTGTAAAGCTGTTGAAACAGTTCGCTCAGTCCGGTGCATAAACCTCCACCGTCGGGGGCTTGGTCACCTCCGCGACGGCGCGACGAATGCGGGCAAAGATGGTGATCAACAGCAGGACAGTCATTACCGCGAGGGCAATATTGATCGGCGCAGTGAGTACATAGCCCGAGCCGATTCCCGCACCGAAAACGCCAAAGCACACCAGACGCATGTCACTTTTCAACGGGCCGTCATGGCGCCGCGATGCCTTGATGAGCGGACCGAGCAGACCTGCAAACTCACTGAAGATTGCCAGTAAGGTGACGGTTAGAATCAGCAGGAGGCTGACCTTTGGAATGACCGCAAACGGCAGGAATAGCGCGGTTTCGGCCACAATACGGCTGAGTTCGTGGGCGCAGGTTCCGAGGCGGGAATGTTGGCCGAATTCGCTGATCAGCACCGCTTCGACGGCATTGAAGAGCATGCGAATGAGTATCCAGATCGGGATCAGAACGAAGATCCAGGGATGAAAGGCGAATGCCGCGACGAGTACGCCGACGGCCACTGAAATGAGTCCTGCGCACGACGTCACATGGATGGCGCGTACGCCGTCATCGAACAGGATTTTGGCCAGCGGATGCAGAAGTTTCTGCAGCCCGGTTCTGAGTGGGGTGAGCATGATCGCAGGCCAGCTCCCTGTGGATAACTGTCTGGGAGCATAGTGCAAGGTTTTTGGTTGTGCAGGCCCGGCATGCTGACGTTGTTATGCGCCCGGAGTAAGACGCGGTCTGCTTAGCAGCCAGATGGGTCCAGCCCATGAAGGGCTAACCTGTCTACGGGCTGTCTGAGTGAATAATTCGTCATGCAGGCCTGCAATTACCAGACGAAAATTTCACTACTTCTGTTATATCGTAACGCCCCGTAAAACGGTGTTTGGGCGTGTTGATAAGCAGGCCTGAAACGAACGGGAAGGGTGATGAATACAGCGTTCAGCAGGTTTTGGAGTGTCGATGCGGGTTGATCTGGATGTTGAAGGGGCTGAGCCGGCAAGCCTGCCGAGGTTCCAGCGTGCGAGTTTTCAGGCCGCGCGCCTGTCGCGACTGACCTACGTGCTGGGCGCCATGGGTGTGCTGGGTCTTGTGGTGTCGTTGTTCGTCGACCTGTTTTCTCCCAATTCGCTGTGGACCGCGGTGCTGACCAACAGCGCGGCCAGTCTGTTGGTGCTCGCTGCGGCGCTGCAGTCGGCGCAGGTCGTTGCGCTGTGGCGCGCCCACGTCATTGCACCTGATGAAGCAGTGATCGCGGTCGATGAGCAAACCGAGAACGAGCAGCCGGGTTGGTATGACCGCCTGCTTGGGCGCATCGGTAGTGCCGGGACGTCGATGGTCGGGCAGATCGGCACGCCGGTGTTCTGGTTGGCGGGATGGGCGTTGCTAGCGCTGATCAGTATTTCGATGATCTGGAACATGACCCTGGTCGGCAGCAGTGTCGGCCTGACGGGGAGCGTGGTCGGTGGATTGTTGCTGCTGATCGGCTTTGGTCTGCTGGTGCTCGAGCGTCAGTTCAGTAACGAATCCGAAGCGAGCTGGCCAGAAGCCGAGCAGTTGGCCCAGATCAGCCGGGTGGCCATTGGTACGTTGCTGATCGCCGCCTTCTGTCTGTTCTTTTCTTCCGCAGATCGCGTCTGGCCCGCTCGACTGGCCGTGCTGATCGGGCTGCTCCCGGGGCTGGTCGCTGTCGAACTGTTGATCCGTGCACTGCTGTCGATCTTCAGCCCGCGCAACGAGCGCCTGGAGCCGCGTCTGGTCGCCAGCAGCTTCGCCGCCGGCTTGCTGCGCTGGCCACCGCGTCCGCTGACAGCGTTGCAGAACGAATTGCACAACCGCTTTGGCATCGACTTGCGGCAGATCTGGGCGTTTACCTACATGCGTCGGGCGTTCCTGCCCGTGATGGCGGTGATCGTTGCCCTCGGCTGGGCGCTCAGCGGTGTACACGAAATTCCCATGCAGGGCCGAGGCATCTACGAGCGTTTCGGTAAACCGGTCGAGGTCATGGGGCCTGGGCTGCACGCCGGCCTGCCGTGGCCGTTCGGGACGGTACTGCCGGTCGAAAACGGCGTGGTTCACGAGCTGGCGACCAGTGTTTCCGAAGGCGCCAGCACGGAGCAGACCCTGGATCCCGCCGAAGGTCCGCCGCCCGCCGTTGCCAATCGACTCTGGGACGCCACGCACATCAACGACAAGTCGCAGGTGATCGCCAGCGGCTCGGGCGACAAGCAGAGCTTCCAGATCGTCAACATGGACGTGCGCTTCGTTTATCGCATTGGCCTGGACGACGAGGCCGCCATGGCGGCGACGTACAACAGCGCCGACATCCCCAGCCTGATTCGCAGCACCGCCAGCCGCGTGCTAGTCCACGATTTCGCGTCGCGCACCCTCGATGAATTACTGGGTGAGCAACGCACGGATCTGGCGGCCGACATCGGCAATGCCGTCGCGCGCGACTTGAAAAAGCTCGACAGCGGCGTGGAGATTCTCGCCACGGTGGTGGAGTCGATTCATCCGCCTGCGGGCGCCGCCAACGCCTATCACGCCGTGCAGGCCGCGCAGATCAGCGCGCAGGCATTGATCGCCCGTGAGCGCGGCGCCGCGGCGGATCAGGCGAACCTGGCGCAGCTGCATGCCAGCATCGCCCACGATCAGGCGGCCGCCAATTCGCGTGAAGTCATGTCGACCGCCCAGAGTGCCGACCTGCGCTTCAGTGCCGAACAACAGGGTTATGCCAAGGCGGGTCAGGCGTTTCTGCTGGAGCAGTACCTGAGCCAACTGACGCTGGGCATGACCCACGCCAAACTGCTGGTGCTCGATCATCGCCTGGGCGGCACCAGTGCGCCCACCATCGATCTGCGTTCTTTCACCCTCCCGGTCGACCCCGCGTCGTCCAAGTCAGCTGAACAGCCTTCGGCTGAATAAGGAGTCCTCCCTTGAGTCTGTTTCATAACCACGATCACCACGACCATGCAGGTCATGACCATGGCGGTCATCATCACGGGCATCACCATCACGGTGAAGCGTCGGGCCCGGCAGCCTTTCCCTGGCGTCGCGCGTCACTGGCAGCCGTGCTGATCGCGTTTGCCGTGGCCGCTGCGAGCCTGGTGCAGGTGCGTTGCGGCGAGGCGACGGTGGTGACGCGCTTCGGCAATCCGTCCCGCGTATTGCTAGACCCGGGCCTGAGCTGGCGCTGGCCTGCGCCGTTCGAAGCCGCAATTCCTGTGGACCTGCGCCTGCGCACGACATCAAGCGGCTTGCAGGATGTCGGCACCCGCGACGGCCTGCGCATCATCGTTCAGGCGTATGTCGCCTGGCAGGTGCAGGGCGACCCCGACAACGTGAAACGCTTCATGCGCGCCGTGCAGAATCAGCCGGATGAAGCCGCCCGCCAGATCCGTACGTTTGTGGGCTCCGCACTGGAGACCACCGCCGCGAGTTTCGACCTGTCGAGTCTGATCAATACCGACGCCAGTCAGGTGCGCATCGCCGATTTCGAAAACCAGCTGCGTCAGCAGATCGACAAGCAACTGCTGACCACTTATGGCGTACGCGTCCTGCAGGTGGGTGTCGAGCGTCTGACGCTGCCTTCGGTAACCCTCAATGCCACGGTCGACCGCATGCGCGCCGAGCGTGAAACCATCGCCACCGAACGCACGGCGATCGGCAAGCGCGAAGCCGCGCAGATTCGTTCGGCTGCCGAACGTGATGCGCGGATCGTTGAGGCGGATGCCACCGTGAAAGCCGCCGACATTGAAGCCCAGTCCCGCGTCGAAGCGGCGTTGATTTATGGCCGCGCTTACGCCAGCTCGCCGCAGCTGTACAACCTGCTGCGCTCGCTCGACACCCTCGGCACCGTCGTGGGCCCGACCACCAAGCTGATCTTGCGCACCGATGCCGCGCCGTTCCGTGTGTTGGTAGACGGTCCGCCCCAGTTGGACGGGAAGCAGGATGGCAAGGCTGGAACGCAACCATGAGTGACCAGGACTCGATGCAGGTCGAGCGTCCCGTGGTCAACAGCCCGTGGTTGCAGGCCAGCCGGTTGGCGTTTTTGGGGCTGTACGTGGTCACGTTGCTGGCCGCGCTCGGCTGGGCCGTGTCCAACGTGCGTCAGATCGACCCGCAAAACCGTGCCGTGGTGTTCCGCTTCGGCGAGCTCGATCGGGTACAGAACGCAGGCCTGTTGTTAGCCTGGCCGCAACCTTTCGAACAGGTCGTGCTGCTGCCCTCGGCAGATCGAGTGATTGAGCGGCATGTGGAAACCTTGCTGCGCTCGCCCACCGCATTGGCGGCTGACAAGGTCACCAGCTTCGCCACGCCCATGAGTGATGCGCTGGCGGGGTCCGGTTATCTGCTGACCGGTGATGCGGGTGTGGTGCAGCTGGATGTGACGGCGTACTACAAGGTCACCGACCCGCGTGAGTTTGTGTTGCAGGGCGAGCACGTGTTGCCAGCGCTGGACCGTTTGGTGAATCGCAGCGCCGTCAGCCTCACGGCGGCGCGGGATCTGGACACGATTCTGGTGGCGCGGCCTGAGTTGGTCGGGTCGGACAGTCAGTCGGCCGAGCGTCGCGAGCGTCTGCGTGGCGATCTGGTGCAAGGCATCAACAAGCGCCTTGATGAACTGACGGCAACGGGCGTCGGATTGGGCGTGGAGGTGGTTCGGGTGGACGTGCAATCCAGCCTGCCTGCAGCGGCCGTGAACGCATTCAATGCTGTTTTGACCGCCAGCCAACAGGCCGATCAGGCGGTGGCCAACGCCCGTACCGATGCGGAAAAAGCCAATCAGACCGCCAACCAACAGGCCGATCGTACCTTGCAGGTTGCTCACGCCCAGGCGTCCGAACGATTGGCCAAAGCACAGACCGACACCGCTGCTGTGACCGGTCTGGCGCAGTCGATCCAGAACAAGAGCGACCCTGGCCTGCTGCTGCGCATTTACCGCGAGCGTGTGCCGGGCATTCTCAAACAGGCCGGTTCCGTGACGACGGTCGATCCCCATGACGATTCACGCCTGATCATTCAGGGAGCTGACAAATGAGTGGCGAAGCTGTACACAACCACGCGGATGAACACGCGCACGACCACAACGACTCGCCCGCACCTGGCAGCATGCTGACCGGCAAAGAACAGCGCAGCGCCGCCCGCCAACTGACGCTGGCAATGCTCGCGCTGGGGTTGTTGGCGTTGGGTTTGGTCTGGCGGTTTTTTGCGCCTGAGCAAGTCGGCGTCAGTCAGTTATTGCTGGGCGCCGCCTCATTGCTGGTGGCAATTCCGGTGGTTAGTGCCGGCTGGCACAGCCTGCGCTATCCCAGTCTGCACGGCATCACCGACCAACTGATCGCGTTGGCGATGCTGGGTGCCTGGGCCACGGGTGACCTCATGACCGCCGCCTTGCTGCCCATCATCATGATCTTCGGCCACGTGCTGGAAGAGCGCAGCGTCATCGGTTCTCAGGAAGCGATTCAGGCGTTGGGTCGCCTGACTCGAAGCCATGCGCGCCTGATCGCTGCCGACGGCTCGATCCGTGAAGTCGATAACGGCTCGCTGGTGGCCGGTGATCGGGTAGAGGTACGCGCGGGCGATCGGGTGCCGGCCGACGGTCTGGTGATGTCCGGACAGGCGAGCCTCGACACAGCGCCCATCACCGGAGAATCAGTGCCGCTGGAAGCGCGTGCCGGCATGGAAGTGTTTGGCGGTGCGATCAACCTCGACGGCCTGCTGCGCATCGAAGTGACGCGCATCGGTAACGAGTCGACGCTGGGCAAGGTCATCGCCCTGATGCAGAGCGCCGAACGTTCCAAACCACCGATTACACGCCTGCTGGAGCGATACGCCGGCAGTTACATGGTGCTGGTGTTGCTGATCGCGGCCGTCACCTGGTTCATCACCAATAACGCGCAAGCCATGCTCGCGGTGCTGGTCGCCGCATGCCCGTGTGCACTGGTGCTGTCGGCGCCCGCGACGGCCATTGCCGGGATCGCGGTGGCGGCGCGTCACGGCATTCTGATTCGCAGCTCGGCATTCCTTGAGGAGTTGGCCGACCTGACGTCGCTGGTCGTCGACAAGACCGGGACGCTCACGTACGGCAGCCTTCGCCTGCAGTCGATACAGGCCGAGGAGGGCGCAGGCGAGGACGTGGCCGCGCTGGCGGCGAGCCTCGGTTCGGCGAGCAGCCATCCGGTCAGTCGTGCGCTTGCGGGGCTGGTGGAAAAAAAGGACTTGCTGGCGCTGGAAGACATTCGCGAGCGTCAGGGCCTGGGTGTCGTTGCGCAGACTGCGCGAGGCGAAGCGGCGTTGGGGCGTCCTGAATTGTTCGCCCAGTTGGGCATCCCGACGTCGCCGGTTCCCAATCACGACGGCCCGATTGCCGGATTGGCAGTCGACGGTGTGTTCCTCGCCTGGCTCCTGCTGGCCGACAGCCTCAAGCCTGAGGCGCGTCAAGCGTTGAGCGAGCTGCGTGATCTGGGGATGGGGCGTCAGTTGTTGCTGACCGGTGACCGTCAGAGTGTGGCTGACACCTTGGGGCACGAAGTGGGCATCAGCGACATCCATGCCCAGGCCTTGCCTGAGGACAAGCTCAATCGCGTGATGGGCGAGATCAAGAGCGGCTTTCGGCCGATGGTGGTCGGCGATGGCATCAACGACTCGCTGGCCTTGAAAGCGGGCGTCGTAGGCGTTGCCATGGGCGCTGGCGGTGCCGACATCGCGCTGGCTTCCGCCGACATCGTGCTGATCGGCAGCGACCTGCGTCGCCTGGGCACCTGCGTGCGCCTGAGCCGCCAGTGCCGACACACGCTGCAGGTCAATGTGATCATCGGTCTGGGCTGGACGCTGGCCATCGTTGCACTTGCCGCGTTCGGCGTGCTTGGCGCCGCAGGTGCGATGATTGCGGCGGTTTTGCACAACCTCAGCACCCTGCTGGTGCTGGGCAATGCTGGCCGTTTGTTGCGCTTCCACGAACCGATCGCAAAATTTCACAATCCCGCGTAAGCCTTTGTATTCGGCGCTTTCTCTGAGAGCGCCGGGTTAGAGGCCTTGGCTAAGTATAAAAATTCGCTTGAGCTTTGAAGAACTCTGTAACAAATTATCCTACAGTCATGAAGAGGGTGCTCCATCGCAGGCTTCAAATTGGCTAGAACCCCGGGGCGCATGGAAGGCCCGCATTCTGGTTCACCGTCGTTATTCAAAAAGCCGATAGCCTGACGATTCCTACGTGGAATCGGTTTTGGACTACCCTTTTCCGTGTTCCTGGATCAGGGGGTTTTCTCAATGCTCGCGCAACTTCCACCGGCGTTACAGAAACTTCATCTACCACTGCGACTCAAGCTTTGGGACGGCAACGAGTTTGATCTGGGGACTGATCCCAGCGTCACCATCGTCGTCAAAGACCCTTCATTGGTTTCCGATTTCTCGCACCCCAGCCTTGATCTGCTGGGCAGCGCGTTCGTTGAAGGCCGGCTTGAACTCGAAGGCTCGATCAGCGAAGTCATGCGGGTGTGCGATGAGTTGACCGCCGCCCTGGTGGACGAAGACGACAACGTCGTCCCGGTGCGCACGGAACACGACAAAGAAACCGACGCCAAGTCGATCTCCTACCACTACGACCTTTCCAATGCCTTCTACCAGTTGTGGCTGGACAAGGAGATGGTCTATTCCTGCGCCTACTTCAAGACAGGCCACGAAACGCTGGAGCAAGCGCAGCAGGACAAGTTCGACCACCTGTGTCGCAAGCTGCGCCTCAAGCCCGGCGAGTACCTGCTCGATGTCGGTTGCGGATGGGGCGGCCTGGCACGCTTCGCGGCGCGAGAGTATGGCGTGAAGGTGTTTGGCATTACCTTGAGCCGCGAGCAGTTGGCGCTGGCCAGAGATCGGGTAAAAGCCGAGGGGCTGGAAGACCGTGTCGAGCTGCAATTGCTCGACTACCGCGATCTGCCCCAGGACGGTCGTTTCGACAAAATTGTCAGTGTCGGTATGTTCGAGCACGTTGGTCATGCGAACCTGGAGCTGTACGCCAAGTGCCTGTTTGGCGCGGTGAAGGAGGGCGGTCTGGTGATGAACCACGGCATCACCGCCAAGCACACCGACGGTCGTCCGGTAGGGCGCGGCGCGGGTGATTTTATCGACCGCTATGTGTTTCCAAATGGCGAGCTGCCGCACCTGTCGATGATCACCGGGTTCATCAGTGAAGCCGGGCTGGAAGTCGTCGACGTCGAAAGCCTGCGTCTTCACTACGCCAGGACCCTCGATCACTGGAGCATGCGTCTGGAAGAGAAACTGGACGTGGCGGCGGCGATGGTGCCGGAGCAGGCCCTGAGGATCTTCCGTCTTTACCTGGCCGGCTGCGCGTACGCGTTTTCCAAAGGCTGGATCAACCTTCATCAGATCCTGGCGGTGAAGCCGCGCCCCGATGGCAGCCATGACTTGCCGTGGACGCGGGACGATCTTTACGCGTGAAGCAGGGCGAAGTCTGTTCTGCGTAGGAGCGAATTCATTCGCGAGACGGCGGCACAATCGCTGAACGTGTGCCGCCTGTACCTTGGCTTCGCGAATGAATTCGCTCCCACATTGGCGCTGCAGGATGTTAGAGGATCGGTGAAATCAACCGCGCGACGCGCATCCCCAGTTGCTGCAAGTGATGGGTTTCTTTGCTGTCCTCGATTGAAATTTCAATCGCCTGGGCGAAGTCATCGCTGAGCATGGCCTCGACTTCCCGGGCGAAATCCTCGTCCACGGTCAGCAGCATCAATTCGAAATTCAAGCGAAACGAGCGGTTATCCAGGTTGGCGCTCCCGATCGCTGAAATTTCGTTGTCCACCAGCACCACCTTCTGATGCAGAAAGCCCGGCTGATAGCGGAACATTCGCACGCCGGCGCGCACCGCTTCAAAGGCAAACAGGCTGGACGCTGCATACACGGTGTAATGGTCAGGGCGCGAAGGCAGCAGCAGGCGTACATCGACGCCCCGCAAAACGGCCAGGCGCAACGCTGCCGACACCGCTTCATCGGGGATGAAGTAGGGTGTGGTGATCCATACCCGTTGTGTTGCCGAGTGAATTGCTTCGACGAAGAACAGCGAGCAGGTTTCCTGGGAGTCTGCTGGACCGGTCGCGAGGAACTGACACAGCACGCCATCTTCGGGGTAGCTGTCAGGCAGGATCAGTGGCGGCAGTTGCCGCGTCGCCCAAAACCAGTCCTCGGCAAACGACTCCTGCAAACACGCCACTACCGGGCCGACGATGGCGACATGTGTGTCGCGCCAAGGCGCCAGCGGCGGCTTGAGGCCCAAGTATTCATCACCGACGTTATGCCCGCCGACGAAGCCTTTCACGCCATCCACCACGACGATTTTGCGGTGATTACGGAAGTTGATCTGAAAGCGGTTGAGCCAGCCGCCTCGAGTGGCGAATGCCTTGATCTGCACGCCGCCTACGCGCAGTTTCTCTATATAGCTGGCAGGCAGCGCATGGCTGCCGATGCGGTCGTACAGCACAAAGACCTCGACGCCTTCGGCGGCCTTCTCCAGCAGCAGCGCTTGCAGTCGTCGTCCGAGGCCATCGTCATGAATGATGAAAAACTGCACGAACACTACCCGCTTCGCGGCGCGTATCGCCTCAAGGATCGCGGTAAATGTCGCGTCGCCATTAATGAGCAGTTTCACTTCGTTATTGGCCAGGCAGGGCATGCGCCCCAGCTTGGGCATGGCGCGCAGCGATTCGTAGGCGTCCGAACGGCGGGCGGCTACGGCTTCTTCGATCCAAGGCTTCCAGTTGAAATCGACGATGGCGTTGCGCATCTCGTTGTTCGCCTGCCGTCGTGCCTTGATGTAGGCGTCGAAGGTGCTGCGGCCAAAGACGAGGTAGGGAATGAGGGTGATGTAAGGGATAAAGATCAGCGGCATTGCCCAAGCGATTGAGCCTTGTGCGGTGCGCACGGTCAGCAACGCATGAATCGCTGCTACGATGCCCAACAAGTGAGTAAAACCCAGCAAGTAGCCAAAGAAATACGGGCTGTGATAATCCATGCGCAACCTTGTGCTGTAGGCGTCTTGGTGTCTAACAGACCACAGTACGGGAGGATTGTCGCTATTTTATTAGGGCTGCAACTGGCGGCACGATTCGTCGTCTAAGCCTCATCGTCTACCGGCTTTAAAGGGCCGTGTTCAAACTGCTTCTGAGCAAAAAGGAAATCAGGTTCATGAAAAAGCGCGTATTGGCGTTGATGGTTTGTCTGGCTGCGCCCTTCGCTCAAGCGCAAGTGCTGCAACCCGGGCTCTGGGAACTGACATCAAGCAACATGCAGGTCGATGGTCAGCAGATGCCTGATATGCAGGTCATGCTCGCCCAGCTGCAAATGATGGCCCCGCAGCAGCGCGCGGCCATGGAACAAATGCTGGCAAAACAAGGCATTACGTTGGGCGGGCAGGGCGTACGGGTTTGCCTTACGCCGGAGCAGGTGAAGAACGAGCAAATCCCGCTGACGGACCCTAAGACGGGATGCACGCAGCAGATCACCGACCGCAACGGCCCGACCTGGAAGTTCAAATTCAGCTGCCCACGTGCGCAAGGGACAGGCACTGCGCAATTTCTCAGTGATCGCGCGTTCAACACCCACGTGATCGGCTCCTTCAATGCCACCGGCCAGCAGCAAAACGGCAGCATGGACACGAAAGCAGTTTGGCTGGGTCAGAACTGCGGCACCGTAAAACCGAGGACCTGATAGACCGTTTGTCTGAACGCCCCGCCTGTCGGGGCGTTTTTATGTGCATCGTCCATTTCGTGCTCATGTTCCACGTGGAACATCTTCTTGTTTCACATGAGTTTTTTGTTCTTAACCTTTGATTTACGTCTCAATTTTTATCCGTTCTTATCAAAAGCTTCATCTTTGACCTTTGGTCGGCATGTTATATTGTTACTAAGAATGTCATGTCTATCAGAGCCGGGATGCTCGCTTTTCTACGGAACGTGTCATGCACCGACGTCAAATGCTGCTCAATATGCTTTTGGCCAGCGCCGCCTTCGCGCTTCCTTTTTCTGTCCATGCCGCTCAAATTCGCAACGCCCGACTCTGGCGTTCCGATAACAAACTGCGACTGGTGTTCGATCTCAGTGGTCCGGTGCAGTACAAGACCTTCACGCTGAGTGCGCCGGACCGCATCATCATCGATGTCAGTGGAGCGCGGCTGGAAGGCAACTTCCCCGAGCTGGCGCTGGAAAATACGCCGGTCAAGGCGATTCGCTCCGGGCATTTCGGACAGGGCGACACCCGCATCGTCCTGGACCTGACTTCGCCGGTGCAGCTCAACAGCTTTCTTCTCGGGCCAGAGGGTTCACAGGGCAATCGTCTGGTGGTGGATCTGGGTCACGACCTGGTGACGCACACGCCAGCGGCGCTCGCCGCCGCGCCTGCCGTACCGGTTAAAGAACCGCCTGCTCCTGTTCTCGATAAAAATCACCCCAAGCGCGACATCATGGTGGTGGTCGACGCCGGTCATGGCGGCAAAGACCCTGGCGCCATTGGTTCCAAAGGCGAGCGGGAAAAGGACGTGGTGCTGTCCATCGCTCAACTGTTGGCCAAACGCCTGAAGCGGGAAAAGGGTTTTGATGTGCGGTTGGTGCGTAACGATGACTTCTTCGTGCCGCTGCGCAAGCGCGTGGACATCGCCCGTAAGTACAACGCCGACATGTTTATTTCCGTGCACGCAGACGCTGCGCCAAGGCTGACCGCGTCCGGCGCATCGGTGTTTGCGCTGTCTGAAAATGGCGCGACCTCTGCCACCGCGCGATTCATGGCTCAGCGCGAGAACGGCGCAGACCTGATCGGTGCGACGAGTCTGCTCAATCTGAAAGACAAGGACCCGATGCTTGCGGGCGTGATCCTCGACATGTCGATGAACGCCACGATTGCTGCCAGCCTGCAGTTGGGCCACACCGTGTTGGGCAGTCTGGAAGGCGTGACCACGCTGCACCAGAAGCGCGTGGAGCAGGCGGGTTTCGCCGTGTTGAAATCACCGGATGTGCCGTCGATTCTGGTCGAGACCGGCTTCATCTCCAACAGCCGCGACAGCCAGCGCCTGGTGACGGCGCGTCACCAGCAGGCCGTGGCCGATGGCCTGTTCGATGGCATGAAGACGTACTTCGAACGCAATCCGCCTGCCGGTTCGTTCATTGCCTGGCGGCAGGCGCAGAAGGCGGCGGAACAGGCGGTCGTTTAACGACAGCCCATCACGCGATCACAGGTGATCTTGCTCCGGCTGCCGCTGGAGCTCGCCACCCGGCTGATCGTCGTCCAGCCGACCTTCCGGATGTACCCCGCCCAAGCCTCGCCATCCGAGGCCAGTCCTGTAAAAAACGTCATCGAGCCATACCGGCTATTGGTTTGCGCCCAGCGGCGACTGCCAGCGCTTTCATAGCCGCGCAAGTACATCGTCGTCCCCGACGTCGCCACGCTGTAGCGGTTGCCGTAGGCGTCGACGCACGCCAGTAATGTTGCGCTGCGGGTGCACAGCGCCTGACCGAGTCTGGGCGACGGCGGGGCAGCGAAGACCGGAGCGCTCAGCAGCAGGAAAAGGCCCATCAAAACCCTCAAAACGCTGATCATCGAGACGCCCTTGTAAAAAGTGTTAGCAGGTTTGTATTGTTATACTATAACGTAAAAAGCACCTGAACCTGCTAATGATGAGATGTCCATGAACCGCCTTCCCGTGACCGTTCTGTCCGGCTTCCTCGGTGCCGGTAAAAGCACCCTGCTGAACTATATTCTGCGCAACCGCGAAAACCTGCGTGTCGCGGTCATCGTCAATGACATGAGCGAAATCAACATCGACGGCAGCGACGTGCAACGTGATGTCAGCCTTAACCGCGCCGAAGAAAAGCTCGTGGAAATGAGTAACGGCTGCATCTGCTGCACCCTTCGCGAGGACTTGCTCGAGGAGGTCAGCCGGTTGGCCAACGATGGCCGTTTCGACTACCTGCTGATCGAATCCACCGGCATTTCCGAGCCGCTGCCGGTTGCAGAGACCTTCACCTTCCGCGACGAGTCCGGGCAGAGTCTCGCCGATATCGCGCGGCTCGACACCATGGTGACGGTGGTCGACGGCCTTAATTTTCTTCAGGACTTCCAGGCGGCTGAAAGCCTGGACAGTCGGGGCGAAACCCTGGGTGAAGACGACGAGCGCTCCATCACCGATCTGCTGATCGAGCAGGTTGAGTTCGCTGACGTGATTCTGATCAGCAAAATTGATCTGATCAGCTCAAGTGATCGACAAGAGTTGTTGGCGATCCTAAAACGGCTTAACAGCCAGGCAGAGATTCTGCCGATGGTGATGGGCGCGGTTCCGCTGGGCAAGATTCTCGATACCGGACGTTTTGATTTCGAGCGTGCGGCCCAGGCGCCGGGCTGGCTCAAGGAACTGCGCGGTGAGCACACCCCGGAAACCGAAGAGTACGGGATCGCATCCACGGCTTATCGGGCGCGTCGACCGTTCCATCCGCAGCGGTTTTTCGACTTCATCAATCAACCCTGGACCAACGGAAAGCTGCTGCGATCCAAAGGCTTTTTCTGGCTCGCGAGTAAACATCAGGACGCAGGGAGCTGGTCTCAGGCGGGCGGTTTGATGCGTCATGGGTTTGCGGGGCGCTGGTGGCGTTTCGTGCCCAAGGCGCATTGGCCGCAGGACGAGGAAAGTACGCAGGTGATCATGCGCAACTGGCTCGCGCAAACCGGAGATTGCCGTCAGGAACTGGTGTTCATCGGTCAGAACATCAACTTCACCCAACTGACGGCTGATCTGGACCGTTGCCTGCTGACCGATGCGGAAATGGCAATCGGTGTCGAGGGCTGGAGCCAACTGGCCGATCCATTTGGAGACTGGTACGGCGACGCGGCGTGAGGTAGCGGGGCAGTTGTGGGAGCGAATTCATTCGCGAAGCGGGAGTGCAGTCAGACATGGCCATATCGCCTGAAACATTCTTCGCGAATGAATTCGCTCCCACAGGGCTTTGTTTATGTGCAGGTTCACTTGACGTTCATCCGCTCACTGCGCTTTCCACACACCCTTGCTTTGCTGCTCGCAAAACGGCTTCAGGAACGCCGCATCGCTGGCGACGCCGTAATAGTGAATGTTCTGCCGATAGGGCATATTGGCGACTTGCGCGTTGTTGCACTGGCCGAACGACCCCGATGGGCATTGTTCCAGGTAGGTGACTTCGACCTTTTGGTCTTTGAGCTGTGGTTTGCAGAAGCCATCGTGAAACAGGTCGGGCGGGATGTTTAGATTTTCCTGGCAGACTTTCACATCAAGCCGTTCGGCCTGGCTGTGAACCACGCAGGACTCAGCCCACGCCTGACTCGACGTCATCGCCAACACCATCAACGCCAGCCGCACGGGCAGCCAGTTTGCTCGCATCGATTACCTCCGTCTGCGCTCGTTTTCGGGAGCGACGTTCAAGAATGGCCGGACATGCTGCAGAACATTCCCACCCATGTCATTGCTGGCCCATTGGGCGCAGGCAAGACCAGCCTGATCAAACACCTGCTGGCCCAGAAACCGGCGAATGAACGCTGGGCGATCCTGATCAATGAGTTCGGCCAGATCGGCCTGGATGCGGCGCTGCTGACCACGGCCGAGGATGGTATCGCACTTGGCGAAGTGGCTGGTGGATGCCTGTGTTGCGTCAACGGGGCGCCGTTTCAGATCGGTCTGGGGCGCCTGCTGCGCAAGGCCCGGCCGGACCGGCTGTTCATTGAGCCTTCCGGTCTGGGTCACCCTGTGCAATTGATCGCGCAGTTGCACGAGGCACCCTGGGTTGGCGTCCTCGCGGTGCAAGCCGGTGTCATGGTGCTCGATGCGCAGGCGCTAGCGGCCGGTAAGGCCTTGCCGCCGACACAGCACGAAGCACTGGCGCAGGCCGGTTTGCTGGTGTTGAACAAGTCTGAAGCACTGGATCAGGGCAAACGTCAGGCGGTCATCGATGCGCTGCCTGCTCGACCCGTCTTCTGGACCGAACGCGGTGCGCTTCCCGTTGATCGGCTGCCCGGCATCAGCGCGCGTGCCAGCGAGGGTGTGGAGAACCCTGTTGTGCCGAACGTCGCTGTGCCGAGGACGCTGAGCCAGTTACCGGCTGTATGGACCGACCCAATGAAGCCAATTTGCCTGAGCCAAGGCCAGGCGGAAGGCTGGAGCATCGGCTGGCGTTGGCATACGGATCGGGTATTCGATGCCCAGAAGGTCCAGAAATGGGTGCAAAGCCTTGATTGGCGTAGGGCCAAGCTGGTTATCCACAGCCCGACAGGATGGGTCTCGGCTAACGCGCTGGAGGGTGGGGCATTGACGTGGTCGCCGAGTGAGTGGCGCAAGGATTCACGTCTGGAACTGATCTTCGCATCGCCGCAAGACGAGGCAGCGTTGAACGCGCAGCTGGCAGCCTGTCTGGCCTAGCAGGGGTTATCCACAGCGAATTACTGCTTCCACTTGTTGTGTTCCTGGCGCCATTCCGCGAGCTGAATGATCTCAGCGGTTGGCTTCGGATTCTTGATCTCGAACGGGTAGGGCGCCAGCTCGATCTGCGCGGTGTGCGCACCGAACATCGTGATGGTACCGGGGTGACGCTGTTCGCCGGTCACGGTGAACTCGAAGTTATACACACGCGCCAGACGCTTGCGGCCTTCATTGTCGCGCTTGAACGTGATGCGACGTAAAGCGACGTTGCCGTCGAGCAGTTCGATGTCCAGTTTGGCGCAGTGCTGTTTGACGCGCTCAAGCGCCCGTTCACGCAGACCATGGGAATGCCACAGCCAAGCGCCAGCGGTCGCCAGCAGCATCAGGACGAATATGTTGCCCAGGGTTAGCATGAAAAGAGAGCTCCCACAGAAGATGTCCAGCTTAACTGCGTCAGGTGACTGACAGCCATAGTCCGATAGCTTAATTTCGCTTCACTTCGTCCGGCTTCGCTACTACTGTGCTGTCCCGGCTTCAGGAACCTGTCATGAAACGTTCGCCTCACCTACTCGCCATCCAGTCACACGTGGTTTTCGGGCACGCCGGCAACAGCGCGGCCGTGTTTCCTATGCAGCGTATCGGCATCAATGTCTGGCCTCTGAACACTGTGCAGTTCTCCAACCACACTCAGTATGGGCACTGGGCGGGTGAAGTGTTGGCGCCGCAGCAGATTCCGGCGCTGGTCGACGGGATCGCGGCGATTGGGGAATTGGGAAATTGCGACGCCGTACTGTCCGGCTATCTGGGCAGCGCCGCGCAGGGGCGAGCGATTCTGACGGCCGTCGAGCACATCAAGCGCGCCAATCCCCGTGCGCTTTACCTGTGCGATCCAGTGATGGGTCATCCAGAGAAAGGCTGCATCGTGCCGCAAGAAGTCAGCGATTTCCTCTTGGATGAAGCGGCGGCAGTGGCTGACTTTCTATGCCCGAATCAGCTGGAACTGGACAGTTTCTCGGGTCGAAAGCCCTCGTCGCTGCTCGACTGTCTGGCGATGGCTCGGGCGCTGCTGGCGAGAGGTCCGAAGGCGATTATCGTCAAACACCTGGATTATCCGGGAAAGCCTGCCGATGGGTTTGAGATGCTCTTGGTGACCGAGCACGAAAGCTGGCACCTGCGCCGACCGTTGCTGGCGTTCCCCCGGCAACCCGTGGGCGTGGGCGATCTGACGTCCGGTCTTTTCCTGTCCAAGGTGTTGTTGGGCGAAGACCTGCGCAGTGCGTTTGAATACACCGCCTCGGCAGTGCACGAAGTGCTGCTGGAAACTCAGGCCTGCGGCAGTTATGAGCTTGAGCTGATCCGGGCGCAGGATCGGATCGCGCACCCGCGGGTCAAGTTTGAAGCGACTCGCCTGTAACACAATGGTCTGTAGGAGCGTGGCTTGTCCCGCGATCGGCGGGGCACCCGCCGTAAATCCGTTTCACGCGTTCGTTCTCACAGACTGCACACAACGTTTCTGCTGCCGGTGCCCGGCAGATCGCGGGACAAGCCACGCTCCTACATTTATCTCGCCATCGACTTGAGTCTGAGAATCAAACCCCGTCTTCCCTGATCTCGCGATAACGCTTTTCCAGTTCCTGACGAATCTGGCGACGCTGTTGCGCTTGCACGTAGCGGCGTTTGTCTTCGCTGGTCTGTGGGCTCAGCGGCGGTACGCTCGCCGGTTTGCGTTGATCGTCCACCGCCACCATGGTGAAGAAGCAGCTATTGGTGTGACGCACCGAGCGCTCGCGGATGTTCTCGGTCACCACTTTGATGCCGACTTCCATGGACGTATTGCCGGTGTAATTGACCGACGCCAGGAAGGTCACCAGCTCGCCGACATGTATCGGCTCGCGGAAAATCACCTGATCTACCGACAGAGTCACTACATAGCGACCGGCGTAACGGCTTGCGCAAGCGTAAGCGACTTCGTCGAGGTACTTGAGAAGGGTGCCGCCGTGCACGTTGCCAGAAAAGTTGGCCATGTCCGGGGTCATCAATACAGTCATCGACAGCTGGGCGTTTCCGGGTTCCATAGCGTGCTCACGGTCAGTTGAGTCAGAAAAATTGGCACCTGTTTCGGTGCTCGATGCAAATCGGTCATCAAGACCCACATTATCGGGACGCTGACAGTTGGCCTGCCGTCACGCCTGTTGCCTATCTGTTTCCATATATTGCACCGGCTTTATCCGCTTTTGTGCGGTGTTAACCTGCGAAAACCCTTGGATGGGGTATTTCCTGCGTTTTGATAAGCCTTTTCTGGCCTTGCTGGCGACTTTTCGTACAGCAGGCGTCCGTCTTTTCGGCAGAAACGCGCATCTTCACGGTTCGTTACAAGGAGTCCGCGCCCATGCATGCCATCAGTTTCATTCAGGACCTGGCCGTTATCATGCTGGTGGCTGGCGTGGTCACCGTGTTGTTCCACCGGCTCAAACAGCCGGTCGTGCTGGGGTACATCGTGGCGGGCTTCATCATTGGTCCGCATACGCCGCCGTTCGGCCTTATCCACGATGAAGACACCATCAAGACCCTCGCCGAACTGGGCGTGATCTTCCTGATGTTCTGCCTGGGACTGGAATTCAGTCTGCGCAAACTGTTCAAGGTCGGTGCCACGGCGTTTATCGCGGCATTCCTCGAAATCATGCTGATGATCTGGATTGGTTACGAAATCGGCCAGTTCTTCGGCTGGAGCACCATGGATTCGCTGTTCCTGGGTGCGATCCTCGCCATTTCTTCCACCACCATCATCGTCAAAGCGCTCAACGACCTGAAAATGAAGAACCAGCGTTTTGCGCAGTTGATATTTGGTGTGCTGATCGTCGAAGACATTCTCGGTATCGGCATCATCGCACTGCTCTCAGGGATTGCCGTCAGCGGCACTGTCAGCTCCGGAGAAGTGTTTTCCACGGTCGGCAAGCTGTCGCTGTTCATGATCGTCGCGCTGGTCATTGGCATTTTGCTGGTGCCACGCCTGCTGGCATATGTGGCGAAATTCGAAAGTAACGAGATGCTGCTGGTGACCGTGCTAGGCCTGTGTTTTGGCTTCTGCCTGCTGGTGGTCAAACTCGAATACAGCATGGTGCTTGGCGCGTTCCTGATAGGCGCAATCATGGCTGAATCGAAACAACTGGCGAAGATCGAGCACTTGGTCGAACCCATTCGGGACATGTTCAGCGCGATCTTCTTCGTGGCGATCGGCTTGATGATCGACCCGCAGATCCTGCTTGATTACGCCTGGCCCATTGTTGTGATCACCGTCGCCGTTGTACTGGGCAAGATGCTGTCCTGCGGCCTGGGCGCGTTCATTGCCGGTAACGACGGCAAGACCTCACTGCGCGTGGGCATGGGGCTGTCACAGATCGGTGAGTTCTCGTTCATCATCGCGGCGCTGGGGATGACGCTTCAGGTCACCAGTGACTTCCTTTATCCGGTCGCCGTGGCAGTGTCGGCGATTACCACACTGCTCACGCCTTATCTGATCAGGGCAGCGGATCCGCTGTCTCACTCACTCGCCGCCATCGTTCCGACGCGTGTGGCCCGGGTGTTCGGTCTCTACGGGGAATGGCTGCGCAGCATTCAGCCACAAGGACAAGGCGCATTGCTTGCGTCGATGATCCGCAAGATCCTGCTGCAGGTCGGCGTGAATCTGGCCCTGGTGGTGGCGATTTTCTTCTGCAGTGCGTATTTCGCCGAGCGAATTGGCGACTATTTCAGTGAGTGGGTCAGTGAGGTGGGTCAGCAAAAAGCCTGGATATGGGGCGCTTCGCTCCTGCTGTCGTTGCCGTTTCTGATTGCGGCGTATCGCAAGCTCAAAGCACTGTCGATGCTGTTGGCTGAAATGGGCGTCAAGCCTGAGATGGCGGGCCGGCATACTGCACGCGTGCGACGGGTGATCGCCGAGGTGATTCCGCTGCTGTCGCTGGTGGTGATTTTCTTGCTGATCGCGTTGCTCTCGGCGAGCATGCTGCCGACCAGTGAATGGCTAATGCTGATCGTACTGGTCGCGGCGGTCGTCGCTGCGGTGCTATGGCGGTGGTTCATACGCGTGCACACACGCATGCAGATCGCGCTGCTGGAAACGCTGGGGAATCATCAGGAGCCTTCGGAGCGTTAAGCTCAGAGGGCTCATGGATGAGCGGTGCGGGTCTCAGCTTTCCAGCCAGACGTCCCGCGCCCAGTGCCAGACCGATTCCCAGCTTTCTTCGGTGACGAGTTCTTCTTCGCCGGACCACAGCACCACGGTGCCGTCTTCCTCGACGCAGTAATAGTCCTCGCCGTCCTGACAGATCGGGATCAGGTCGCGCGGTACACCGGCATCCCAGGCATTAGCTGCCACTTCCGGTAAGTAGGTGTGCAAGCTAGCGTCGGTGACAGTCACCGGCTCCAGGCTGCCGTAAACCACGTCACTGACGGTCAGCAGGAACTCTTTGAAGACAAAAGGGATGTTGATGAACAGCTCTTCTTCGATCTCGACAAGCTGATCTTCGTCCGGCAGCTCAAGCGGGACGGGAACCGGCTCATTGGCTTCACGGAGTTGTTCGATGACTTCTTCCACGACGTGGATCCTCTAACGGTTTGCGCGGGTTATACAGTAGCTCAAGGGCATCACCAAATTAACTGCGCCGTTCCAAAAACAAAACCCCGAAACAAGTTCGGGGTTTTGACTAGAACGGTGCCTCAGAGTTTCAGCCGTTCTGGCGGATACCTGCCACCAGCCAAGGCTGGTTGTCGCCAGGCGCGCGTTCCATGTTCCAGCTTTCGCTGAACACTTCGCCCTGGTCAAAGCGCGAGGTCTTCGACACACCGTTGAAGGTCAGGGTCGCGATGGTCTTGTCGGCGCGATCGTCCAGACCGTCCAGTTGCACGGTCAGGTTGTCGATGTAGGTCGACTGGAAGCCGTCACCCAGGTCCGCACGTTCTTTTTTCAGGAACTGCAGCATTTGTGGGGTCACGAACTCGGCGATCTTGTCCATTTCGTTCGCATCCCAGTGCTGTTGCAGCGACTGGAAGTGCGTACGCGCGGCTTCAAGGAAGCGCTCCTCGTTGAACCAGGCCGGTGCGCTGATCACTGGACGCGCTGCTGCTGCAGGCGAGCCCCCGAACATCGAGTTGGTCTGTTGAGGCTGCTCGAAGGTTTCACGCTGGTACGGCGCGCCCGCTGGAGCCATTTGCGGCTGCTGCTGTTTGCGTCGACGTGCCGCGATGAAGCGGAAGATCACGAAGGCGATGATGGCCATGATCAGGATGTCGAAGAACTGCATGCCCTGGAAACCACCGCCCATGAACATGGAGGCCAACAGGCCGCCTGCAGCGATACCGGCCAGTGGGCCCAGCCATTTGGAAGCACCGCCTGCAGCAGCAGCAGGACGGCCGGCGGCGTTAGGCGCGGCGGCAGGAGCGGAAGGAGCTGTTTGGCGCGCCTGGTGACTTGGCGCCGAGCCCATGCTCTTGCCACCACCGAAACGCGCGGCGTTGGCATCCAGGCTCATGGTGAGCCCGATGACCAGCGCCAAAGCGATGCTTAGAAAACGTTGCATATTGGGAATTCCCGTTTGTGGATTGCACGCGCGCCATATTGAACAGGACAAATGTGTCTGACCAGCGGCCATATGTTTCCGGCTTTTGCGTGGATCTTCAAAGCGCCTGTAATACTTGGGTTGTAGGCCGGTGAAGAAAGTTCTGTAGGAAAGATGGGGGCCGGATGTAGGAATGCAAGTGGGAAGGGGTGTCCGGCGACTGATTACCTGCAATCAGGCGAACCCTTTGTGGAAGCGAATTCATTCGCGACGGGGTTTGTCAGCCTCTGAATCTCTATCGGCTGTACTGGCCTCTGGCGAATGAATTGGCTCCCACAGATTTTGCGCGGTATCAGCGACGGCTCAAACCGGCTCCAGCTTCGCGTAACCCAGCATCAACCATTTGCTGCCTTCGGCGAAATTCACCTGAACCCGCGCCTGGGCACCCGCGCCTTCGAAATTGAGGATCACGCCCTCGCCGAAGACTGCGTGTTGTACGCGCTGCCCCAGCGAGAACTGGCTCTGCGGGATGCCTTCGCCGTCAAACAGACGGCTAGGCGCCATGGTTTTGGAGCCACCGAAAGGACGCGTCACGCTGTTGGACAGCCGCACTTCCTGAATCAGGTTCGGCGGAACCTCGCGTACGAAGCGCGACACCTTGTTGTAGGTCTCGCTGCCGTAGAGGCGGCGGGTTTCGGCGTACGTCAGCACCAGGTGCTGCATCGCCCGCGTGATACCGACGTACGCCAGGCGGCGCTCTTCTTCAAGACGGCCTGGTTCTTCGAGGCTCATCTTGTGCGGGAACAGGCCTTCTTCCATCCCGACCAGGAAGACATACGGGAACTCGAGGCCCTTGGCGCTGTGCAGCGTCATCAACTGAATGCTGTCTTCGTGCTCATCTGCCTGCGTGTCGCCGGCTTCCAATGAGGCATGGCCGAGGAACGCTGCCAGTGGCGTCAGGTCTTCCTCGTCCTCGCTGGTCTCGAAGGCACGCGCGGCGCTGACCAGTTCCTCAAGGTTTTCTACCCGTGCCTGGCCCTTTTCGCCTTTTTCTTCCTGGTGATACGTGATCAGCCCGGATTGTTCGATCACGGTCTGGGTCATCAGGTGAAGCGGCATCTCCATGACCTTGGCCGACAGGTTTTCGATCAGCTCTATAAAGGCACCGAGCGCGCCGGCCGCGCGGCCGGTCAAGCCCTTGTTGGCGACCAGCAAGCGCATGGCTTCCCACATCGACACGTCAGAGTGCCGCGCGTGTTCGCGGATCGCCTCGACGGTCTTTTCACCGATACCGCGCGGCGGGACGTTAATCACGCGTTCCAGCGCCGAGTCGTTGCCGCGACCTTCCAGCAGGCGCAGATACGCCATGGCGTTCTTGATTTCGGCACGTTCGAAGAAGCGCTGGCCGCCATAGATGCGGTACGGAATGCGTTCGCGAAGCAAGGCTTCTTCCAGCACCCGCGATTGGGCGTTGGAGCGATACAGAATGGCGATATCGCTGCGCGACATGCCGGTCTTGATCGCGCTCTCGATGGTTTCGACTACGTAGCGCGCTTCGTCGTGTTCGTTGAAGGCGGCATACAGGCTGATCAGTTCGCCATCGCCGACATCCGTCCACAGCTCTTTGCCCAGGCGGCCGCTGTTGTTGACGATCAGGCCGTTGGCAGCTTTCAGGATGCTCGCGGTGGAGCGGTAGTTCTGCTCCAGACGAATGACTTCGGTGTCCGGGAAGTCATCGGAATACTGATGAATGTTCTCGATCTTCGCCCCGCGCCAGCCGTAAATCGACTGGTCGTCGTCGCCGACCACCATCAGGCTGTCTCCGCCTCGGGCCAGCAGTTGTAGCCAGGCGTACTGCACGGCGTTGGTGTCCTGGAACTCGTCGACCAGAATGTGACGGAAGCGACGTTGATAGTGTTCCAGCAAGCCTTTGTTGTCGCGCCACAGATCCAGCGCCCGCAGCAGCAGTTCGGAGAAGTCGATGACGCTCGCGCGCTGGCAGGCCGCTTCGTAGTTTTCGTAGATCGATTTCATGGTGCTGAGGAACAAGTCCCCAGACGCCTGGATGTGTTTCGGGCGCAGCCCTTCATCCTTTTGCCCGTTGATGAACCACTGCGCCTGGCGTGCAGGCCAGCGTTGTTCGTCCAGGCCCATTTCTCGAATCACACGTTTGACCAAGCGTTGTTGATCGTCGCTGTCGAGGATCTGGAAGGTCTGGCTCAGACCCGCTTCCTGCCAGTGTGCGCGCAGCAGGCGATGCGCCAGCCCGTGGAACGTGCCGACCCACATGCCCGCCGGGTTGATGCCCATCAACTGCTCGATGCGGTGGCGCATCTCGGCGGCGGCCTTGTTGGTGAACGTCACCGACAGGATCGAGTGCGGTGAAGCGTTTTCGACCTGCATCAGCCAGGCGATACGGTGCACAAGCACACGGGTTTTGCCGGAACCAGCGCCGGCCAGGACCAACTGACGACCCAAGGAGGCGGCTACGGCCTGACGTTGGGCATCGTTGAGGGAATTAAGCAGAAGGGAGAGATCATCGCGCATCGGCGCATTCTAGGGTGCCGGGATGGTGTGGGCAAACTCTAACGCTGGCCGGTCGCAAAGTTATGCCTTTCTTCAAACTGTAGGAGCGCGCTTGCCCGCGATTGCTGTCTCGGGGCGACACCATCGGTAACCGGTCCACCCTCATCGCGGGCAAGCTCGGTCCTGCAGGTGTGACGGGTATCCGACCGTCCATACAATTTAATTTTCTGACTGTTTGGTCTCTCCGGTGGCTTGTGTATGCTCCGCTGACGTTCAAGGCTCACTAATTATAAGAACCGCCATGACCCCCAGCTCAGAAGCCCCGGCCGACTCTGTGGCGACACGCCGTGTTATCCACAAACAGTTCGCCACCCAGCTTGCCGTCGAGCGCACACGCCTTCTCTATCAGGGGTCGTTGCTGCCGACCCTGTTCATGTTCATCAATGGTTTGCTCTGCGCCTGGCTGCTCTGGAGCCCGGAGCGCTACGTGCTGGTCAGCGTCTGGGTCGGCTGTCTGTCTGCGCTGGTCTGTCTGCGCGTGCTGCAAGTGGCGGCCTTTCGTGCCGCCTCGCCCGAGCGTCAGGCGCAGCCGATCTGGACGCGCATGTTCCTGGCCGGGGCCTGCGTCAGCGGCCTGACCTTGTCCAGTGCTGCGTTGGTGCTGGTGCCAGTTGAAAGCTTCATTCAGCAAGCCTGGGTCTTCGGGCTGATTGGCGCTGCCTCGTTATCCGCAAGCGTGGCCTATGCTGCGAGCATTCCGGCGTTTCTGACCTTCACCGTCCCGTGCCTGTTACCGCCGATTGTCTACCTGTTCTGGGGTGGCGACGTGCCGTTGCGAGGTTGGGGCTGGCTCGGATTAATTCTGCTGTTGGCGCTGATCGTGGTCGCCGCGCAGGTCAACCGGTTGATCCAGCGCGGCTTGACGCGCCGTTTTCAAAACCTTGCGCTGATCGAACACCTGCAACAGGCACAGGCCAAAAGCGAAGCGCTCAATCGGGAGCTCGCACGACAATACGAGGAGCGCACGCGCTACCTGTCGCATTACGACGAACTGACGGGCCTGGCCAATCGTTCGTTGTTCAATGAGCGGTTACGCGAGGCCAACCAGCGCGTACGTCTGGGCGGGCGAAACCTGGCCTTGCTGCACATCAACCTCGACCGTTTCAAGTTGCTTAACGACAGCCTGGGACATGACGTCGCCGATCAGCTGCTGCGTCTGGTGGGACGTCGGTTGAGTGCTGAGCTGGCAGAGGCCGATACGGTTGCGCGCCTGTCGGCTGACGAGTTTGCGGTGCTGTTCAACACCTACGGCAATTTGACCACGCTGGCCCGCGTGACGACGCGGCTATTGGCCAAGTTGCGTGCCCCGGTATCGGTGTCCGGGCACGAACTGGTGGTCAGTGCATCCATCGGTATCGCGCTGCTGCCGGATTCGGCACGGGACATTGCCGCGCTGGTTTCTCAAGCGAACATGGCGATGCAGCATGCCAAGCACCTGGGCGGGAATAATTTCCAGTTCTACACCGAAAGCCTGCAGGCCCGAACGCTGGAGCGTCTGCAACTGGAGATTCAGTTGCGCCGCGCGATTGAGGACGGTCAGCTTGAGGTGTTCTATCAACCCAAACTTGAATTGGCGACCGGGCGATTGAGCTCGGCGGAAGCGCTTGTGCGCTGGCGTCATCCGGTTCGCGGCATGGTGCCGCCCGGCGAGTTCATCGGGCTTGCGGAAGAGACGGGCCTGATCGCGGACATCGGAGCGTTCGTGCTGCGTCAGGCGTGTCTGCAGGCGCGGGAATGGCAGCGCAGTGGCCTGTCGCCTATCCGTGTGTCGGTGAACCTGTCCGTGCACCAATTGCGTCAAGGCAAGCTGGTGAGCCTCGTGCGCCAAGTGCTTGATGAGGCCGGACTGATGCCCGAATACCTCGAACTCGAACTGACCGAAAGCCAGCTGCTGGACAGCGTCGAACACATCATCAGCACTTTCCAGCAGTTGCGAGAACTGGGCGTGAAGCTTGCCATCGACGATTTCGGCACGGGCTATTCGTCACTGAGCTATCTGAAACGTTTTCCTGTGGACTACGTGAAGATCGACCAGGCTTTTATCCGGGGTCTGAACGAAGGCACGGAGGACGCAGCGATCACCCGGGCGATCATCGCCATGGCGCACAGTCTGGAGTTGAAGGTGGTGGCCGAAGGGGTCGAGAACGCTCAACAGCTGGAGTTCTTGAGAGAGCACAAATGCGATGAGGTACAAGGCTACTTGATCAGTCGGCCGGTGGAGGCCGGTGCGATGGGCGATGTCCTGCGCAAATGTGAAGCCATCGCCTGGAGCCACGCGTGAAAAGTCCTACACTGCAAGGCGACCTGTCATCCAAGACTCATAGGTTGCGAACAGCAAACTCGTTTAGCTGTGCGGTTTGCAGGTCATGTAGTATAACTACAAGAAAGCTACAGCCCGGCCCATCCTTCTATTGAGTCCTGTCCTTTGAATCTGTTGCAGCACATTGCCCAGTCCCGCCATCTCTTGCGTAAGTCAGAGCTCAAGGTAGCCGACCATGTGCTGCTTGATCCGGCTGCCGTGATGCACAGCTCCATGGCCGATCTGGCCCACAGCGTTGGCATCAGCGAACCCACCATCGTGCGTTTTTGCCGTGCCATCGGCTGCACCGGTTTTCAGGATTTGAAACTCAAGCTCGCGCAAAGTCTGGCGGCTGGCGCAAGTTTCGGGCAGTTCGCAATACACGAGGACGACTCGGTCGCCGACTACAGCCTGAAGATCTTCGACACCACGTTGCACACGTTGATGGAAGTGCGGGAGAAGCTTGATCCCCACGCCCTGCAAGCGGCGGTGACGGTCATGGCCGCAGCGCACCGGGTCGAGTTCTACGGTTTCGGTGCTTCAGGCGCCGTGGCGGCGGATGCGCAGCACAAGTTTTTCCGCCTCCTGCTGACGGCGGCCTCGTATTCCGACCCGCACATGCAAGCCATGTCCGCTGTGACGCTCAAGCCTACTGACGTTGCCGTGTGCATCTCTCAGTCGGGGCGTTCGAAAGACCTTCTGATCACCGCCAACCTGGTCCGTGAGAGCGGCGCGAATCTGATCACCTTGTGTCCAAGCCAGACGCCGTTGGCCGAGCTGTCCACGGTCAACCTCGCAATCGATGTGCATGAAGACACTGAGATCTATACCCCGCTGACCTCGCGCATTGCGCACCTGGTGGTCATCGACGTGCTGGCGATGGGCGTTGCCATGGCCCGTGGCCCGAGCCTGGTCAACCACCTCAAAAGCGTGAAGCGCAGCTTGCGCAGCCTGCGTCTGTCGCCGAAGTCGATCAAGTCCGCTGAGGATTGAGCGCTCGCGCTCCTGCATTCGATTGCCAGCTGGCTGCGCAGCGTTCACTAACTTGTAACCCCTACGCCACCTGATCGTCACGGCTCAAGGCCACTCTGTACTCCCGCACACGCAATGGGAGACAGGATATGCCTCGGCACTACGATGACTCGCACCAGCACAGCACCTCCAGCGTCAAGACCCGTCGCCAGCAGGAAGACCAGCGCCGTATGGCGTTTCGACGCGCGATCGAGACGTACTCCGAAGAGCGTCGCTTGAATCAGGAACTCTGCGACTACCTCGACGCCGCCTCGGCCAACTTCTGGCAGGGCGCTAGCGTTTCGGAAGGTGGCCGTCAAAGCGCCCCATTACCTCGCTGATCTGCGCACGTTCGGTGCGGATGAACGCAAGGAAGGCGTGAGCCACCGGCGACAGGCGCTTGTCCCGCGCCTGCACGACGCACCAGCTTCGATACAGCGGCAACTCGGCCACTGGCAACTCTTGCAGCGTGCCGGTGGCCAATTCCAGACTCAGCGCATGTCGCGTCAGCAGTGCAACACCCAACCCCGCAACCACGCATTCGCGCTGCGCCTCCGCTGACGACACTTCCAGCGTGTGCTCAAAGTGGATGCGCTTTTCCTTGAAATACTCTTCGCACGCCTTGCGGGTCCCCGAGCCCGGTTCGCGAACCACCAGTGTCTGGCCTTCCAGGTCCTTCAGCCCCGGGTTGGGCAGCAGGCACAACGGATGGTCCGGGCGCGCCACCGCCACAATGGGGTTGTTCAGGAAGGGCAAGAATTCCAGCCCCATGTCCTGCGGCACCATCGACATCACCACCAGATCGTCGCGGTTATCAGACAGTCGGCGGATCACTTGCGCACGATTGACTACAGTCAGATTGAGCATGACTTCGGGGTACTGGCGCTTGAACGCGGCAAACAGGTGCGGCACGAAGTATTTCGCGCTGGATTCAATCGCCAGCTTCAATTGCCCCTGCAGTGATCCCTGCATGTCAGACAGCTGCATATCCAGGTTTTCCAGCCGTCCGAAGATGTCGCGACTGGCGAGCTGCAGCGCTTGTGCGGCCTCGGTCAGGTAGAGCTTTTTGCCGACGTATTCGAAAAGCGGCTGGCCAATGAGCTCTTCCAGTTGACGAATCTGCAGGCTGACCGCGGGTTGCGTGAGCGACATTTCCTCGGCCGCGCGACTGTATGAACGCAGATCGCACACCTCGTTGAAGATTCGCAGTTGACGCAATGTCATACGCATCAATGACTTACGCAATTTCAGGTCGCTCCGCAAATGGCTGAATGCGTGACTATAAGGTTTTACTTATGTTTAACCCAATTTTTACTCATTTTTGTTAATTGCTGATTCGTCATAGGGTGGCCCCATCGCTGCGACGCAACATGCAGTAACGGAATGTCGCCACGTACTGACCGGGTTTCCGGTCCGTCTGCTCATCGGTCGAGGAAATGCCAGTGATAACAAAAATCCTGATCGCCAATCGTGGAGAAATCGCTGTTCGTATCGTGCGCGCTTGCGCCGAAATGGGCATTCGGTCGGTTGCGATCTATTCCGACGCGGATCGCCATGCGCTCCATGTGAAGCGTGCGGATGAGGCTTACGGCATCGGTTCCGAACCGCTCGAGGGTTATCTGAACCCGCGCAAGTTGGTGAACCTGGCCGTGGAAACCGGTTGCGATGCGCTGCATCCCGGTTATGGCTTCCTCTCGGAAAACGCCGAACTGGCTGAGATTTGCGCTGAACGTGGAATCAGGTTCATCGGTCCGTCCGCTGAAGTGATTCGTCGCATGGGCGACAAGACAGAAGCGCGCCGCAGCATGATCAAGGCCGGTGTGCCGGTGACGCCGGGCACGGAAGGCAACGTTGCCGACATCACCGAGGCTCTGGTGGAAGGCGATCGCATCGGCTATCCGGTCATGCTCAAAGCCACCTCGGGTGGCGGCGGTCGGGGCATTCGTCGCTGCAACAGCCGTGAAGAACTGGAGCAGGCTTTCCCCCGGGTCATTTCCGAAGCGACTAAAGCGTTCGGCAAAGCCGAGGTCTTCCTCGAAAAATGCATCGTCAATCCCAAGCACATCGAGGCTCAGATCCTGGGCGACAGCTTCGGCAATGTGGTGCACCTGTTCGAACGCGACTGCTCGATTCAGCGTCGTAACCAGAAGCTCATCGAGATTGCCCCAAGTCCTCAGTTGACGCCTGAACAACGCGCCTACATCGGCGACCTGTCAGTACGCGCGGCCAAAGCCGTGGGTTACGAGAACGCCGGGACTGTGGAGTTCCTGCTCGCCGAGGGCGAGGTGTACTTCATGGAGATGAACACCCGCGTTCAGGTCGAGCACACCATCACCGAAGAAATCACCGGCATCGACATTGTGCGTGAGCAGATCCGCATTGCGTCCGGTCTGCCGCTTTCGGTCAAGCAGGAAGACATCATTCACCGTGGTTTCGCGTTGCAGTTCCGGATTAACGCCGAAGACCCGAAGAACAACTTCCTGCCCAGCTTCGGCAAGATCACCCGTTACTACGCACCCGGCGGGCCTGGTGTGCGCACCGACACGGCGATCTACACCGGCTACACCATTCCGCCGTTTTACGACTCCATGTGCCTGAAGCTGATTGTCTGGGCGCTGACCTGGGAAGAGGCGATGGACCGTGGCCTGCGCGCGCTGGACGACATGCGCCTGCAAGGGGTGAAAACCACCGCCGCGTATTACCAGGAAATCCTGCGCAACCCGGAATTCCGCAGCGGCCAGTTCAACACCAGCTTCGTTGAAAGCCACCCTGAACTGACCAACTACTCGATCAAGCGCAAACCCGAAGAGCTGGCTCTGGCCATCGCCGCCGCCATTGCCGCCCATGCAGGCCTGTGAGGAACACGTAAATGTCCAAGAAAATCTTCGTTACCGACACCATCCTGCGCGACGCCCATCAATCGCTGCTGGCGACCCGCATGCGCACCGAGGACATGCTGCCGATCTGCGAAAAGCTCGACAAGGTCGGCTACTGGTCACTGGAAGTCTGGGGCGGCGCAACGTTCGACGCCTGCGTGCGTTTCTTGAAGGAAGATCCGTGGGAGCGTCTGCGCCAGTTGCGAGCGGCATTACCTAACACTCGTCTGCAAATGCTGTTGCGTGGTCAGAACCTGCTGGGCTATCGCCATTACAGCGACGATGTGGTCAAGGCGTTCGTGGCCAAGGCCGCTGTCAACGGCATCGACGTGTTCCGCATCTTCGATGCCATGAACGATGTGCGTAACCTGCGCGTTGCCATTGAGGCCGTAAAAGCCGCAGGCAAGCATGCTCAGGGCACCATCGCTTACACCGTAAGCCCGGTTCATACCGTCGAAGCCTTTGTCGCTCAGGCCAAACAGATGGAAGCCATGGGTTGCGACTCCGTCGCGATCAAAGACATGGCGGGCCTGCTGACCCCTTATGCGGCTGGCGAGTTGGTCAAAGCCCTTAAAGCCGAGCAGTCGTTGCCGGTGTTCATTCACTCCCACGACACGGCCGGCCTGGCTGCAATGTGCCAACTCAAAGCCATCGAAAACGGTGCTGATCATATCGACACCGCGATCTCGAGCTTCGCGTGGGGCACCAGCCATCCGGGTACGGAGTCGATGGTCGCCGCGCTGAAAGGCAGCGAATTCGATACCGGACTCGATCTGGAACTGCTGCAGGAAATCGGTCTGTATTTCTACGCGGTGCGTAAGAAATATCACCAGTTCGAGAGCGAATTCACCGCAGTCGACACGCGCGTGCAGGTCAACCAAGTGCCGGGCGGCATGATTTCCAACCTCGCCAACCAGCTCAAAGAGCAGGGCGCCCTGAACCGCATGGGCGAAGTGCTGGCTGAAATCCCCCGTGTTCGCAAGGACCTCGGCTACCCGCCACTGGTGACCCCGACCTCGCAGATCGTCGGTACTCAAGCGTTCTTCAACGTGTTGGCTGGCGAGCGCTACAAGACCATCACCAATGAAGTGAAGCTTTACCTCACGGGCGGTTACGGCAAGGCGCCGGGTCAGGTCGACGAGAAGCTGCGCCGTCAGGCGATCGGTAACGAAGAGCTGATCGACGTGCGTCCAGCCGACCTGTTGAAGCCTGAAATGACCAAGCTGCGCGGCGAAATCGGCGCACTGGCTAAATCCGAAGAAGACGTGCTGACTTATGCGATGTTCCCGGACATTGGGCGCAAGTTCCTCGAAGAACGCGCAGCGGGTACGCTGACACCAGAACCGCTGTTGCCCATTCCAGAGCCGGGCACCGTGGCCAAGGCGAGCGGTGAAGGCGTTCCGACCGAGTTCGTCATCGACGTGCACGGTGAAAGCTACCGCGTGGACATCACGGGTGTGGGCGTCAAAGCCGAGGGCAAGCGCCACTTCTACCTGTCCATCGACGGCATGCCGGAAGAGGTGGTGTTCGAACCCCTTAACGAGTTCGTCGGCGGTGGCATCGGCAAACGAGCCCAAGCCAGCAAGCCGGGCCACGTCAGCACTACCATGCCGGGCAACATCGTCGATGTGCTGGTCAAGGAAGGCGACATGGTCAAGGCCGGTCAGGCCGTGCTGATCACGGAAGCGATGAAGATGGAAACCGAGGTCCAGGCCGCTGTTTCCGGCAAGGTCGTCGCGATCCATGTGGCCAAGGGCGATCGCGTGAACCCTGGCGAGATTCTGGTCGAGATCGAAGGTTGATCCCGATGCGGCAACGATAAACAGCCTCCCGCGCACAGACGCGGGAAAGGCTGACGGTTACCTCTGGGGGAGCTCTCGTGGCTCCTCTTTTTTTTGCCTGCGAAAGGGTGAGGCATTCAGCTTCTGCCTAGAGGGTGTGGCGATTGCTTGATCAAAAGCTCATCTGCCATTGCCCCATCAGCGCATGGTTGCGGCTGTTGCTGCCCAGTTCGCCGTTGTAGCCGACGCTCAGTGTGTGATGAGCGGAGAGGCCCAGGTCGAGTCCGGCTTCGACCATCAGGCTGTCACGATCCAGCGCGGTGCCTTCGACGCTGAAAGCGCTGCCGCCGAGCACGAAGGCCTGACGGGTTTCGCTGTCGACGTCGCCGTAGGTATGGCGCCACCCCAGGCTCCCACGTGGGGTCAGGCTCATGCCGTTCTCCAATTGACTGAGCTGTGCCAGACGTACGCCGAAGGTGCTGCTGACATTGTCCTGGCTCTGGTCATCGACGCTCAATGCGGCCGCACCCCCTTTCTCGGTATAGCGGTCGCGGTGGTAGCGCTGATAACCCAGATTGGCGAACGGTTCGACATTGAGGCGCCCGCTGCCCATGGCATACCCGAGCTCGGCAAAGGCCTGCTGGCTGTCGGCGTCGTAGTTGCCTTTTGGTCGGTCACTGAACCCGTCGAATTGAACGGTGCGTTTGCTCTCACCGTCGTGATTGCTGTAAGCCGCGCCCAGACGCAGGGCAAGCGGGCCGTCCTGACGCTGCGCATAGGCGCCGACATGCCAGCTGTTGACCTTGCCGTCGACGCCGGCGCTGTCCAGGTCGGTGCGTGAATAACCGCCCAGTACACCCATCCGCCACAGAGGCGTCAGCGACCAGTCCACACCCAGCACGCTGCCTTTGGTGCGCTGCTCCAGGCCTGCACTGCCATGTTCGCCGTCGAGCTTGCCGTAGCTGCCGATACCCTGAAGCCAGACACGACCGCGTGCGTTGGGGTCGTTCAGATTGCGCGCGGCATTGGGCACGCCGGTGGCGGCAAGGGCAGGGGTGTCCTTGTCGTCCATACCAACCAGCAGGCTTGAGCCATTGCTCATGCCCTGCATGGCCGACATCATGGTTGCACCGACCTGCGAGGTGCCGCTCAGTGTCGCGCTGGTGAGGTTGGCGTTGCTGCTGCCGGCCAGTTGCTCAATGGCGGAACCGGCAGAAGACGTGCTGGTGTTGAGGAGTGCATTGTAGAGCGCATTGTTTTTGCCGAGCGATGCCAGGCTGGTGGCGGCCTGATTGCCGTTACCGGTGCTGGCGTAATCGGTGAATGCCACATCGTTACGGGTGTACGTCAGGCCCACGAGGGTGGGTTGATAGCTCAGCGTCGGGGTGAGGAACGCATAGTCGCTGCTGACGCTGCCAAAGGTGCCGCTGATGCTGCCCGCTTGCAGCACGGTGTACTGGCTCTGCCACGGGTAAGTGCCAGGGCTGGCGTTGACCACCAGTGAAGCGCCGTTGAGGTTGGCGTTGCCGCTGACCTTGATCGTGGCGCTGCTGCCATCCGCGTCTGCGCCGAAGGCCAGAGTGGAGCTGCGACTCATGTTCAGGTTGCCGTTGACCTGCGCCGCGCCAAGGGACTTGCTGGCGACCAGTGTGCCGTTGACGTTCAAACCGCCGACGATGCCACCACCTGCATAAACGCCACCTTGATCGACCGTCGTGCTGCCTGCGATGCCGCCTTGGTTGATCAGCTCGGCGCCGCTGGACACGCGGCCGCCTTGGCTGAAGTCACCAAGGCCGGTCAGCGTCCAGGTGCCTTGGCGAACCTGCAGGGTTTCGAAGTTCTGACTGGCGCCGAAGCTGCCGCCGAGTGCGTCGTCCATGATCACGGTGTCGTTGCCGGTGCCGCCATCGACCAAGCCGACAAAGCGGCTGTTGTGACCCAACGTCAGGGTGTCGTTGCCGCCTCCCATGTCCAGCGCCAGGCCATTGCTGCCGCTGATCAAGCCGTCGTTGAACACGCTGTCGGCAAAGTCGCCGACCAGCTTCACACCGAAGCCGCCCAGGCCCTCGATCGTGCCGTGGTTGATCAGCGTCGTGGCCGCGACACCAGAGCCGCCGCTTCCATCGTCGACCAGAATGGCGCTGTCCACACTGCTGATCAGTCCTTTTTCAGCGTTGTAGAGGTAACCGCCGCCTGCTGCGATACCTTCGCTGCCGTTGGCGAAGCCGTTCTTGTCGACCCCGCTCGCGCCAAGGCCTTTGATGGTGCCGTAGTTCTCGATGTGGGCGACCAGATCGATGTCTACGCCGTCGCCGTCACCGTTGGGTTGCAGGCCATTGTTGCTGCCGGTGATGGTGCCGTAGTTGATCACTGTGCCCACGCCGTCGGAGCCGAAGCCTGAGCCGTTGCGACCCATTACCGTCCCGAAATTGTTCAGCGTTGCGCCCAGATCGGTGGTGATCCCATGGCGCCCTCCCGAGATCAGGCCGTAGTTATTGACCGTGACACCCGTCGCCGAGTCGATGTCCACGCCGTCGAACTTCTGATCGGCGTTGGTCGAGTCGCCAGACGAGATCTCGCCATAGTTGGTGACAGTGGCATTGCCGCCGGTTTTCATCCCGTCGCTCAGTTCGCCCCGGATCAGTCCCCCTGCACGGTTGATGATGGTCGTGGTCACGCCCGCGCCGCGCACCGCGTCCAGGTCAATGCCTTGGCCGGTGGACGAGCGAATGGTGCCACTGTTATCAATCAGGAGGGTGCCGCTGGGAACGTTGCTGTTGATCCGCAACGCGTCGTCAAAGCCACTGATCGTGGCGCCGGCGCGGTTGGTGATGGAATAGTTGCGCGCTGCGGTTTCGTCACCGCTGCTGTCGAACGCCCGCCCGCCGGTGGACGTGATGGTTCCGCTGTTATCGACGACAACGCCGGCTCCACTGGTTGTGCCTTTGAAGCTGACCGCCTTGCCGCTCGCCGTGATGCCACCGGTGGTGGTCACTGTCAGTTTGTCGGTGCCGCTCAGTTCCACGCCAGCCTGGCCGGGTGTGCTGATCACGATGTTCTGCGGTGCCGGAACGGCGATGGCCTCGGCAGCAAAGCCTCCGGAAACGACTACAGCAATGTGCAGGGCGAGGCGAGACTTGACGCGAGGCATGCAGGACGGCCTTTTTTGTATTATGGGGCCGTCCTGTATAGCGGTTGGATATGACAGGTTTATAACGTGCGCAAATGCTCGAGCGTATTGATCTGCTGTCCGTCGTTGAAGTTATCCACAGCCAGCCACGCTTTGAACGCTGTTTCCAGCGACGGCCATTCGCTGTCCAAGATCGAGAACCAGGCTGTGTTGCGGTTTTTGCCTTTCACCACCATGTGCTGGCGGAAGGTGCCTTCGAAACTGAAGCCAAAGCGTTCCGCAGCGCGCATCGAGCGGGCGTTGTCGGCGTTGCACTTCCATTCGAGGCGACGGTTGCCCAGGGCAAATGATTCCTTGGCGAGCAGATAGACTGCCTCGGTGCTCTTGGGCGTGCGCTGCATCGAAGCGCCGAAGGTCACGTGGCCGATCTCGACGCGACCCTGGCTCGGGACGATGGACATCAGGCTGAGAAACCCGTCCAGCACGCCGGTTTTCTGATCGACGACGGTATAGAACCAAGGGTCGGTCGACGCTTGAAGGCCAGTGAGGTAGTCCTCAAAAGCACCCCGTTCAGTGAACGGGCCTATGGCCAGGTAATCCCAGAGTTTCGGATCGGCGCCCGGGCCTTCCAGTGCTTGCCATAAACCGTCCGCATGACGCGCTGCGTCGAGTTTTTCCAGGCGAATGAAGCGTCCTTGCAGCGTGCGTGAGTCCGGCAGCTTCGCCGATTGCCAGTGTTCAAGGTTCGACATGATCGGATTCCAGTCCTACAGCGGTTTGCGAAATTGAATGTAGCCAGGGCGTTCGGCAATGCGTTCGTACAGCTGAATGGCGGTAGCGTTGGTTTCGTGGGTCAGCCAGTGCACCTTGTCGGCCCCGCCGTTCTTCGCGGCGACGTACACATACTCGATCAGCTTGCGACCGGCGCCTGTGCCCCGTTGCTCGGGGACGACCAGCAAGTCCTGCAGGTAGCAGGAATAGTTGATGCTCCAGTTCGAGCGGTGAAAGATGAAATGCACCATCCCGACGGCCTTGCCGTCTTCCCAGGCTAGCGCCGCGTGAGTGGGTTCGTTGCTGTCGAGAAAGCGCCGCCAGGTGCTTTCGGTCACCGCGTCCGGCAATTCGGTTTTATAGAACGTCAGGTAGGCCTTCCACAATGGCAACCAGGCGTCATGGTCGGCGGCGGTGACGGGACGGATTTCTACGTCAGACACGGGTCTCTCCTTGGCTCATCAAGCGAGCGATTTCCTGATCGTTTTGATCCTGGCTGGTTGCCAGGCCTTTGCTGACGCCGGCAATGTCTTCGGCGCTGCGGTTCTGGTTGAGCTTGCGCTTGCCTTCCAGGCGTTCGATGGGAATGGCAAAACCAACGATACCGTTGAGCATTTTCTGGATGTAGTCATCCGGAGCGTCGCTCACGGCCCAGGGCTCGGCGCGAGCTGCCTCGTGTTTGTCGGTCAGACCGCTGACCACGCGCAGCAGCCGCTCGGGATCGGTGAAGACCTCGGCGCGGCCGTAAGCGTGGACCGCCAGGTAATTCCAGGTCGGTACGACTTTGCCGTGTTCGGCCTTGGCAGCGTAGAACGAAGGGCTGATGTAAGCATCGGGACCTTGAAAGATCACCAGCACTTCAGTGCCCAGCGCGAGTGTTTTCCACTGCGGGTTAGCTTTGGCCAGGTGACCGGTCAGCACGCCGTGGGCGCCCTGAGCGGGATCGAGCAGCAGCGGGACGTGGCTGGCTTGCAGGCCGTTTTCGTCGAAGGTGACCAAGGTTGCCAGGCGCGTGCCTTCGATCTGGCTGTGCAGGCTGGCGAGATCCGCATCGTTGAAATAGCTGGGCGTATACATGAGATTTTCCTTGGCGATTGGCCTAATCCTAGGCAGCCTATTGGTCTGTTGTAAGAACCATTAATGGTCAATTTCATAGGACCAATTCGATGCCCGTCGCCACGCCCTCATTGACGTTCGATTTCGCCGGAATCCAACTGGACCGCCGCCAGGGCTTGAGCCGTCAGCTGTATCAGGCGCTGCGCGAGCGCATTCTCGACGGGCGTTTGAGCAGCGGGACGCGCCTGCCCGCCAGCCGCGATCTGGCAGCTTCGTTGTCCATTTCCCGCAACAGCGTGATGCGTGCCTACGACCAGCTTTACGCCGAAGGCTTCACCGACGGCCGCATTGGCGACGGCACCTATGTCGCACAATTGCCGGACAAACCAACGCCTGCAAAAAAACTATCCACAAAAGTGTCCACAGGGTTATCACCAAGCTTATCAACAGGTTTATCCACAAAATCGTTAAATCATGCTGGTGATTTATCCAGTAAAGTTATCCACAGTGCTTCCATGGACCTGCTGGAACGGCACCATTTGAGCGCTCACAAAACCGGTTTGCCACGCGCTTTTCGCGTGGGTATTCCGGCGTTCGATCTGTTCCCGTTCGACGTGTGGGGCAAGCTCCACGCGGCTTTCTGGCGAAAACCGGGTCTGCATCAGTTGGGGTACGGCGATCCGGCCGGAGAGTGGCGGCTGCGGGAATTGATCGCGGTGTATTTAAGAACATCTCGTGACTTGCAGTGTGCGCCTGAACAAATTGTGATCACCAGTGGCGCCCAGCAGGCGATTGCTCTTTGTGCACAGTTGCTGTTGAACGACGGAGATGGCGTCGCGATTGAAAATCCGGGGTATCGTGCGGCGGGCCACGCCTTTGCGGTTGCAGGCGCAACATTGTTTGGAATGCCGGTGGACGCTGAAGGCATGCAATGCCCTGATTCGAACGATAGCCGCTGCAAGGTGGCGTATGTGACGCCGTCTCATCAGTACCCGTTGGGCGTCACGATGAGTCTGGCGCGCCGCCTGGATTTGCTGGCGTGGGCTGAACGGACACAAGGCTGGATCGTCGAGGACGACTACGATGGCGAATACCGTTACAGCGGCGCGCCTTTGGCACCACTGGCGGCGCTGGATCGGCACGGGCGGGTGCTCTATGTCGGCACCTTCGGCAAGGTCGCTTTTCCGGCGTTGCGTCTGGGGTACCTAGTGCTGCCCCGCAATCTGGTCAAGCCCTTCAGCCAGCGCCGTGCTGTGGACATGCGGCATTCGGAGATCGGCACTCAGGCCGTCATGGCCGAATTCATAGCGTCGGGCCACTTTCAACGGCACATCCGGCGCATGCGTCGTGCGGCATTGAATCGACGCGATGCCTTGCTGGCGGGCTGGCCTCAAGACCTGCCCGGTTGCAGTCCGATGCCCAAGCCGTCGGCGGGCTTGCATGTGACGGTGACGGTCGAAAGCCAGGCCCGTGAGCAGGACCTGGTGGCGAAGGCAGAAAGCGTCGGCGTTGAGGTGGCCCCGCTGAGCGATTACTGGTTACCCGATTCCGATACGCCTGTGGATAACCGCGCGGGGCTGGTGCTGGGTTTCGCGGCGGTACCGGAAGCGGACATTGCCTCGGCGCTGGAGCGGCTGCGTGGTGTGTGGCGGTGAGATGCGTACAGGAAAGGGTTAAACCATTGAGCCTAGAACGGCCGGCAGCGGGGTTATACTCGCGCCCATTGCAACCATTTCCTGAGATACGTCCATGAGCCTTCCTCTTTCTGCGACGCCGGAACGCAAGTTCGGCACGCCGCTGATTGCCTTCGTTTTATTGGTGATCGGTGCTTTGTTTCTTCAGTCCGCGGTCGGCGGCAAGCAAGTGCTGCTGTTGATCGTCGGTGCGGCGCTGGGCCTGACGCTGTATCACGCCGCGTTCGGTTTCACGTCTGCCTGGCGGGTGTTCATCAATGAGCGTCGCGGCGCGGGTCTGCGCGCGCAGATGGTGATGCTGGCCATTGCCGTCGTCCTGTTCTTCCCGGCCTTGGGCGCAGGCACGTTGTTCGGCACACCGGTCACCGGACTGGTAGCGCCAGCCGGCGTTTCCGTGGTCTTTGGCGCGTTCATTTTTGGCATCGGCATGCAGATGGGGGGCGGATGTGCGTCGGGCACGCTGTTCACCGTGGGCGGTGGCAATGCGCGGATGCTGGTAACGCTGCTGTTCTTCATCGTCGGTTCGGTGGTGGCGACCCATCACGCCGACTGGTGGTTCTCGCTGCCCTCGTTCCCGGCAACTTCCATCGTCAAAACCTTCGGGGTGATCCCGGCCCTGATCATGAGCCTGGCGCTGTTCGCCGTGATCGCGCTGGTCACCATCACGCTGGAAAAGCGCCGCCATGGCGAGCTGGAACCCGCAGTTACCAGCGAGCACGTGGGCTTGCGTCGTTTTCTGCGCGGTCCATGGCCCTTGGTATGGGGCGCCGTTGCGCTGGCATTGCTCAACTATGCAACGCTGGCGCTGGCTGGCCGTCCTTGGGGCATCACCTCGGCGTTCGCCCTGTGGGGCGCGAAGGTCGTCAGCAGTCTGGGCGTAGACGTCGGCAGCTGGGTGTTCTGGCAGATGCCTGCCAACGCCAAGGCGCTGGCCGCGCCGGTATGGGAAGACATCACGACAGTCATGGACATCGGCATCATGCTGGGTGCGGCAGTGGCAGCGGGGCTTGCAGGACGATTCTCGCCAAGCCTGAAGATCCCGACCCGTTCGCTGGTAGCGGCGGTGATCGGTGGCTTGCTGTTGGGCTACGGTTCGCGTCTGGCCTACGGCTGCAACATTGGCGCGTACTTCAGCGGTATCGCGTCGGGCAGCCTGCATGGCTGGTTGTGGCTGATTGCAGCGTTCGCGGGTAACGCCGTCGGTGTGCGGATTCGTCCGTTCTTCTTTGAAGGTGAGCGTCGTCCGGTGGTTTTAAGCGGCTGCTGATTCAACGTCGTCACACGCTCCAAATGTGGGATTGAGCTTGCTCACGAAGAGGCCGGTGCAGCCGACAGGTATCCATCGGATGTACCGCAGTCTTCGCGGGCAAGCGCGCTCCTACAGGGCCTGATTACTGGCCGATCTGCTCCTTCGCTACCTTGGCAATGTTCTCGGCCGTAAACCCGAACTTCGCCTGCAGCTTCTCGATCGGGGCGGAGGCGCCGAAGGTGTTCATCACGATCTTCGCCCCCGTCTGACCCACGTAACGGTCCCAACCCACGGGGCCGGCCTGTTCCACGACCACGCGTGCCATGACATTCGGCGGAAATACGCTGTCGCGGTAAGCCTTGTCCTGATCCTCGAACAGCTCCCAGCTCGGCATCGACACCACGCGCGCCGCCACGCCGTCAGCCTTCAGTTTTTCGAACGCCTCGACGGTCATGCCCACCTCGCTGCCCGTGGCGATCAGGATCACGTCCACTTTGCCTTTCACCGCATCGGCCAGCACATAGGCGCCTTTGGCGACGTTTTCAGCGCTGGCGTATTTCGAGCGGTCCAGGGTCGGCATCGGCTGACGAGAAAGCACCAGGCAGCTGGGGCGATGGGTTTGCGCCAAAGCGACTTTCCAGGCTTCGGCGGTTTCGTTGGCATCCCCCGGTCGCAACGTCAGCAAGCCGGGCGTGGCACGCAATTGCGTGAGGTGCTCGATAGGCTGGTGGGTCGGGCCGTCTTCGCCGACACCAATGGAGTCGTGGGTGAAGACGAACACCACCGGCAGCTCCATGATCGACGCCAGACGAATCGGCGGTTTCATGTAATCGCTGAACACCAGGAAGGTCGACGTGTATGGCCGTATGTAAGACAGCGCCAGCCCGTTGGCAATCGACCCCATGGCGTGTTCACGGATGCCGAAATGCAAGTTGCGGCCGCTGTAACTGCCTGCCTCGAAGCTGCCGGCGCCCTCAAACGTCAGATTGGTTTTAGTGGAAGGGGACAGGTCCGCCGATCCGCCAATCAGCCACGGGATTTGCTGGGCAAAACCGTTGAGGACTTTACCGCCCGAGGCACGCGTGGCGAGCCCTTTGGGGTCGGCGTCGAAGCTGACCGCGGTGTTGCGCCAGCCTTCTGGCATTTCACCCGCGCGCATGCGTTTGAGTTCGTCGGCCAGTTGCGGCTGATCTTTCTCAAAACGGGCGAAGGTCTCTTGCCAGGCGTCGTAATCGCCGCCGTTGCGGCTCAGCAACGCATCGCGCAAGTAATGGCGCGCTTCGTCGGGCACCAGAAAGCTGCTGTTTTCATCCCAACCGTAGGCTTTCTTGGTCAGCTTGATTTCATCTTCGCCCAGCGGTTCGCCGTGCGCCGACGCGGTGTTGTGTTTATTCGGCGAGCCGTAGCCGATCACGCTGTCGACCACGATGAGGGTCGGTGCGTCGTCGGTCTGCTGGAAGGTTGTGATCGCCTTCGCGAGCGCCGCAGCATCGTTGGCGTCCTTCACATGCAGGGTTTTCCAGCCGTAGCCTTCGAAACGTTTCTGCGGATCGTCGCTGTAGGCAAGTTCCGTGTGGCCTTCGATGCTGATGGTGTTGTTGTCATAGATCCAGCACAGGTTCGACAGCTTGAGGTGACCGGCCAGTGAGGCCGCTTCGGCGGTCACGCCTTCCATCATGTCGCCGTCGCCGCACAGCACGTAAACGTTGTAATCAAACAGCGTGGCGCCCGGTTTGTTGAAGCGCTCGCCTAGCCAGCGCTCGGCCATCGCCATGCCCACGCTGTTCGCGCAGCCTTGGCCCAGCGGACCGGTCGTGGTCTCAACGCCTGTGGTCATGCGGTATTCCGGATGGCCTGGAGTCTTGGAGTCCATCTGACGGAATTGTTTGATGTCTTCCAGGCTCACGGCCGGTTTGCCGGAGCGCTTGCCGTGCTCGTCGATCTCGACCACGCCCGCCAGGTGCAGCAGCGAATAAAGCAGCATCGACGCATGACCGACCGACAGCACGAAGCGGTCGCGGTTTGGCCAGTCAGGATGTTCCGGGTGATAGCGCAGAAAATCTTTCCACAGGGTGTAGCCGACGGGCGCCAGCGCCATGGGTGTGCCGGGGTGACCCGAGTTGGCCTTTTGCACGGCATCCATCGCCAGGGTGCGAATGGTGTTGATGGTCAGTTGGTCGCGTTCGCTGTGTTCTTCGATGGAATGAGAGGTTAAAGACGAGCCCATTACATTCTCCTCGTGACAAGTGGCTGAAGCATCCAGATAGGTGTTGAGCACGCGCGCGGCGGGTTCGTTCCATGAAATCTCTGTCACCCGACCGGGGCGAACGATTTATCGCTGAAATGTTTCAGTTGCGAACCAAGCAAGCCATCTGCATTCGAATGCCCTTGAGGTCAGCGTGTGTCGCTTGACCCATGAGATAACAGACGGGGGTGGCCTTTGCAGGAAACGATCATCAAGAAATACCGGGCCATGCTCAGGACCTTCACCTACATCGGTTGGTCGCTGTTCTGGCTGTTGATCTGGGATGTGATTGTCACAGTCGATTTCATGCTCTACCTGGAGCGCAAGATCACCTTGCCGTCGATGCCGCTGACCCTGCTCGGTTCGGCATTGGTGGTGCTGACCAGCTTTCGGAACTCGAGCGCTTATAACCGGTGGTGGGAGGCGCGAACGTTATGGGGGGCTTTGGTCAACAATTCCCGCAGCTTCGCGCGCCAGGTGCTGACGCTGATCGACGACGAAGGCGAGCTGAATCCGGTCAAGGCTGTGCTGCTGCGTCGGCATGTTGCCTACGTTGAATGCCTGTCGGCGCACTTGAAGGGAAGCGATTGCGGGGAAGACGTGACGGCCATGATTCCTCGCGAGGAATACGAGCGCCGTAAGCGCACCAATAACTTTCCGAACGACATTCTTAACGAGTCCGCTGCAATCATCGCGAACGAATACAAGGCTGGCCGGCTGGACAGCATTCGTCTGGAGCGGCTGGAAGCGACGTTGGTTGAGATTTCCAACTGCCAGGGCGGCATGGAGCGGATCGCCAATACGCCACTGCCTTATCCGTACGTGACCTTTCCCCGATTGTTCATCACGTTGTTCTGCATCATTGTGCCGATCGGTCTGGTGGAAACGCTGGGCTGGTTCACGCCGCTGGCCTCGACAGTCGTGGGCTTCATGCTGCTCGCCATCGAGAAGATCGGCAGCGACCTGCAAAGCCCGTTCAAGGCGTCTGAACACGAGATTCAGATGAAGGCGCTGTGCGACAACATCTCCGGGAACCTGAACTCGATGCTGCGTGATGCCACGGAAAAGCAGCGCTGACTGTCGGCTGAATATCCGATCGTTCCACGCTCCGCGTGGTAATGCCGCCTGTGACGCTCGGCGTCACCCAATGGGCACGATCAACACAGTCTGTAGGAGCGCGCTTGCCCGCGATGGCGTTGTGTCAGTGTCAGGTGTGTGTTTGACACGACGCATTCGCGGGCAAGCGCGCTCCTACAGGACGTTCAGGTGCCGGATTTGATCTTGGTCCACACCCGGGTCCGTGCGCGTTCTGCATCACGCGGCAGCGGCGTCAGCGTGTAAAGCGTTTTCATTGCTTCGGCGGTCGGGTACAGGTTGGGGTTGTTGCGGATCGCCGGATCAACCAGTTCAGTCGCGTCCTTGTTCGGGTTCGGGTACCCGACAAAGTCGCTGATCGGCGCGATCACCTTCGGTTGCAACAGGTAGTTGATGAACGTGTGGGCGTCTTCCACATCCTTGGCGCCTTTCGGAATCGCCAGCATGTCGAACCAGATCGGCGCGCCTTCCTTCGGCAGACGCATGTCCACCACGACGCCGTTCTTGGCTTCCTTCGCGCGGTTGGCCGCTTGCGAGAAGCTGCCCGAATAACCCACGGCCACGCAGATGTCGCCGTTGGCGATGTCAGCCATGTACTTCGAGGAGTGGAAGTAGGTGATGTAAGGGCGGATCTTCATCAGCAAGGCTTCTGCCTTGTCGTAGTCCTTTGGATTCTTGCTGTTGGGATCCAGCCCCAAATGTTGCAAGGCCAGAGGCAGAATTTCTGAAGGGGAGTCGAGCAGCGTCACGCCGCACTGCTTCAGTTTGCTGATGTTCTCTTCCTTGAAGATCAGGTCCCAGCTGTCCACCGGCGCGTTGTCGCCCAGCACGGCCTTGACCTTGGCCGGGTTGAAGCCGATCAGGATGGTGCCGTACATGTACGGCACGGCGAACTTGTTGCCCGGGTCGTTGGCTTCCAGCAGTTTCATCAGCTTGGGATCAAGGTGCGAATAGTTGGTCAGCTTGGACTTGTCCAGGGGCTGGAATACGCCAGCCTCGATCTGCTTGGCCAGAAACACGTTGGATGGCACCACGACGTCATAGCCCGAGTTGCCTGTCAGCAGCTTGGCTTCCAGCGCTTCGTTGGTGTCGAAAATGTCGTAGATGAGCGGGATCTTGGTGTCTTTTTTGAAGCTTTCCAGGGTCTGCGGCGTGATGTAGTCGAACCAGTTGTAGACCCGCAGGGTTTTTGGCTCGTCGGCGTGCGCCGCGCCGCCGAGCATGGCCACGCCAGATGTTGCCAGAAGCGTCGATGCGATAAAGCGCTTGAGTCTGTTCATCGTTGTCTCTCTTGTTCGAAGGTAGAGGGTCAGACGCGTTCGAAACCTTCCAGCACGTTTACGGCGTTAATGCCGATTTCTTCGACGGCATAGCCGCCTTCCATCACAAACAGGGTGGGCTTGCCCAGGCGCGCGATGCGCTCGCCCATGCGCAGGTAATCCGGGCTGTCGAGCTTGAATTGCGAGATGGGGTCGTCCTTGTAGGTGTCCACGCCCAGCGACACCACGATGACGTCCGCACCGTAGCGTTCGATCTCGCCGCACGCCTGCTCCAGCGCCGCGCTCCACTGCGTCCAGTCGCTGCCCGCCGCCAATGGATAATTGAAGTTGAAGCCTTCGCCTGCACCTTCACCCAGCTCGTCTTCATAGCCGAGAAAGAACGGGAATTCCGCTTCCGGGTGACCATGAATGGAGGTGAACAACACGTCGCTGCGCGTATAGAAAATCGACTGGGTGCCGTTGCCGTGGTGGTAGTCCACGTCAAGAATCGCGACCTTCTTGTGACCTTGGTCGAGGAAGGCCTGAGCCGCGATGGCCGCGTTGTTCAGGTAGCAATAGCCGCCCATGACATCGCTGGCAGCGTGGTGCCCCGGCGGACGGCACAAGGCGAAAGCGCTGCGGGCGCCGTTCTGAATCGCAGCTTGGGCGGTGAGAGCAACCTGGGCCGCGCTGTATGCGGCTTGCCAGGTGCCTGCGGTAATTGGGGCGCCTGCGTCGAAGGTGTAATAGCCCAACTGACCGTGCAGGCTGGTCGGGATGACCGAGCGCAGCGTGCGCGCAGGCCAGGTGTAAGGCAGCAGATCACCTTCAGGGTCGGTTTCGGCCCAGCGTGCCCACGCGCCTTTGAAGAACGCCAGAAACGCTTGGGTGTGAATGCGTTCGATCGGCGCAATGCCGAAATCCTGCGGGCCTTCCACGGCACCGATTTCGCGATCCTTGACGCGCTGCAACACGTGATCGGCGCGCGACGGCATCTCGAAGCAGGGCATCAGCTTGCCGTCGATCAACTCGCAGCGGCCATGATGCAGATGGTGATCGTCTGAATAGATCGTCAGCATTTTCTTGTTCTCCAGGGGCTAAAGTTGTCCGACATTCTTGTGGCGCAAGGCCTTTCGGAGAACGACGGAAACGGCCAAAAGGGGATTATTACGGCCATAAACTCTGTCCGTAAATCGCCCCTAAATGAGGCGAAACGCCCTTTTTCGAGGCGTTCTGGTCTTTACGGCTTGCAATGTTCTCTGCGGGAGCGAGCTTGCTCGCGAAGACTGAAGCTCAGTCACTGAAGATGTGCCGGGTGTACGGACGATTTCGTGAGCAAGCTCACTCCCACAGGGATTCGGTGGCCGGAGAAACGGCATTCACACCCGAAACTGACTCGGCGCCACACCGCTCCAGCGGATGAAGGCATGACGAAAGCTCGCGGTTTCGCTGAATCCCAACGCTTCAGCGATGCGATGAATCGGCAACTGCTCGTCTTGTAGTAATTGCTTGGCGCGCTCGAAGCGTAGCTCGTCCAGCAACTGTTGGTAGCTGCTGCCCGTGGCCTGAAGATGACGGCGCAAGGTACGTTCGGAGCAGTTCATTTTTTGCGCAAGCACGCCCAGGCTCGGCGTCTGGTCGAGCTGCCCGGCGAGCAAATGACGAATCCGGCCCAGCCAGGCCTGACGCCCCGTGAACTCGATGTTCTGACGACGGCAGCGCTCGCGCATGTCGCGGTGCGTCACGGGGTCGGCCAATGTCAGCGGTTGGTCTAGCCAGCGTTTGTCGAACGCAAAGGCGTTGTCTTCAGCGTTGAAATGCAGCGTACAGCCAAAACTTTCCCGGTAGCTGGCCTGATAATCCGGCGCGTCATGAGCAAAGCGCGCGCCAAGCAGCGGCAGCGGCTTGCCCAGCAGGTCATCGCAAATCACCTTCAGCGACGCCATGCACAGCTCGGCGTTGAACACCCGCAGCCCCTCGTCATCACGGTAGTCGCTGGCGCTGAACCAGATACAGTCCCCGTCTTCGATCAGCTGCAACTCGAACAAAGTACCCAGCAGCGCCGGGTACTCCAGCGCCAGCCGCAAAGCGTCACCGAAAGTGCCACTGGTGAGCAGGGCGTAACCGAGAATCCCGTAGGACGACACATGCATGCGCCGTCCGAGCGGCAGGCCGATCTCCCTGCGCAGCGCGACAGCGTTGGCGCAGACCTGCATTTCCTGAAACGTCGTGATGCGAATGTCCGGCCGCTTCAAGTCCGCCTCGGTAATCCCGCTCCCGGCCAGCAACGCCTCGCTCCCCCAGCCTTCTGCCGAGAAGGTATCGAGCACCAGCGAAACGGCGTTGAGTGTGGTGAGGTGCGAATGAAGCATGAAGGCCTTCCGATGTTTTGTTCGTCGGGAGGACGGAGCAAGAGCTATGCCGGACGTCATCCTCGCCCTTGGAAGCACTTGGTGACGGTTGTGAACTACTGCAGCCGCAGAAGATTGTCTACGTTGATTCCCGGCAGCACCCGTGCAACGAATTAGACAAAGCATGCCCGCTACGGGTATATATTGAAGGGGGATGGGATGACGGTGTTAAAGCGAAGGGAGTTCGCTAAATGGCAGTCCGCCGAAATGATCGCCGATAGCGTCTTATGTGATGCCATCAAGGAAATGGAGGTTGGGCTGATAGACGCGGATTTAGGTGGCTGCCTTTATAAAAAGCGGATCGCACGCGAGGGTGGAGGTAAAAGCAGCGGGTATCGCACTTTACTCTCGGCAAGAATTGGGGATCGCTATGTGTTCTTATTCGGCTTTGCAAAGAGTGCCCGGGCTAATGTCACCCAAGGCGAAAAGAAGGCATTGCGCTATGCAGGTAAAGTTTTCCTGAGTATGTCGGATGATGCTCTGACGATCGCTTTACGGGTTGGAACGTTAGAGGAGGTCCACTGTGTCTAGCAAAATCATTGAGTCCTTGCGCGCAGACCTTGCAGAGCTTCATCAGGCTGGGGCGCTAAGCAAGATTACGATGCGCGAGTTCGAAGCAATCTGTCCGACACCGGTCCGGGAGCTCAGTGCGGCAGATATCCGAAATCTCAGGCTGGCATTGAATTTTAGCCAGCCGGTTTTCGCACTTCATTTGAACACTACCGCGTCGACAATCCGCAAATGGGAACAGGGCGAGAGTCGGCCTGCAGGCCCGGCTCTGAAGCTTCTGAATGTAATCGCAGACAAAGGTTTGCAATCAATCCTCTGAGGGTGGTGCAGGAGCTAGAGCAACTCCCCACACACATCCCGCTCAACCAACCGCCGCACTTCGTCTTGTGTAAGCCCCGCGCCGAGCAGCGCGTGCAGTTTGCCGAAGGCGGCTTCGCGGGTCATGCCGCCGCCGGACAGCACGCCGACATCGCGCAGGCGGCTGCCCGCTTCGTAGACATCCAGTTCGACGCCGCCTTCATGGCATTGGGTGATGGCGACGACGCAGACGCCTTGGTCACGGGCGCGCTGCAGGCTTTCGAGAAAGGCAGGGTTATCGCTGGGGCCGGTGCCGCTGCCGAAGCACTCCAGGATCAGGCCCTGGATGCCGCTGTCGATCAGGCCGTCCAGTTGGGCGGCGCCGATGCCGGGGAACAGCGGCATGACGGCAACGTTGGCCAGTTGTTTCGGCTGGCGATAATCCAGTGCCGTTGGCAGCGTGGAAGCCGCTTCACCGCCGCGTGCCCGATTAAGTGCCGCAAAGGGATTGCGGCCGAAGCTGCGGATTTTCGCGCAGCGGGTCGGCTGCAAGATCTCGCCGTGGAAATACAGATGCACGCCCGCTGGCAGACCTTTACCCAGCGACTGCAACGCGCCGTTGACGTTTTCCCAGGCATCGCTGTCCGGCACACCGGCGGGCAGCATGGAGCCCGTGAAGACCACCGGGGCATTCAGGCCCAGCAACTGAAAGCTCATGGCGGCGGCGCTGTAGGCGAGGGTGTCGGTGCCGTGCAGGATCAGCACTGCATCGCAACCCTTCACCTCGATGGCATCGACCACGGCCTCGCGCAGACGCTGCCAGTACTGGGGCGTCATGTTGGCGCTGTCGATCAGCGGAGACATCTCGCGAAATTGCCACTTCGGCACGACCAGTGCCGGCTGGCCCGTCAACTGTTCGGCCATGCGAGCCTCGAAACCCGAAGCTGGCGCCAGACCGTTCCCGCTGGCCTGCATGCCAATGGTTCCGCCGGTATAGAGCACCATGACGTGCGTGGCCGGTGAGTGGTTTTCGCGATTCATGCCTGTCTCCCTGGACTGACTCGTTGATGATTAAGGGGTGTCGACCACTGCTTTGCCACTGGCCGGAGCAGGCGTCGCAGCAGGCTGTTGATGCCCCGGTTTCGGCCACGCTGTGAGGTCCAGATCCAGGTCAGGAAACTGACTGGAGTCGAACACTGGCGTGTCGATGCCCGCCTTACGCTGTGCATCGTAGTCATTCAACAGGCGCAAACCAATCTTGAACAGCATGGCCAGGGCGATCAGGTTAACGAACGCCAGCAGGGTCATGGTGATGTCGGCGAAGGCGAACACGGTGCCCAGGTCTTCCACGGCGCCCCACAGGATCAACGCAAGCACCAGCGCGCGGTAGCTGATCAGCGCCTTGCGGCTTTCCCCGATCAGGAAGCGCAGGCTGTTTTCGCCCAGGTAGTAGTTGTAGAGGATCGAGGTGAAAACGAACAACGCCAATGCCACGCTGATGAACAGCTTGCCCCAATCACCCACGACGGCAGCCAGCGAGTTTTGAGTCAGGGCGATGCCGTCTCCTTCGAAGCCCGGCGTATAAAACCCGGACAGCAGAATCAGCAGTGCGGTGCAGGTGCAAATCACGAAGGTATCGAGGAACACGCTGAACGCCTGAACCACGCCTTGAGCGATCGGGTGCTGAACCTCGGCGACTGCCGCTACGTTGGGCGCGCTGCCCAGACCGGCCTCGTTGGCGAACACACCGCGTTTCACGCCCATCACGATGGCGCTGCCGATCAGGCCGCCAAACACTTCGTCCATCCCGAACGCGCTTTTGACGATGGTCATCAGCATGTGGGGGACCTGCTCGAACTGCACGGCAATGACGTAGATCGTCACTGCGATGTACACCAGCGTCTTGATGGGCACCAGCAGGTCGGCCACCGCTGCAATGCGCTTGATACCGCCGACGAATACCAGGCCCAACAGCACCGCCAGACCCATACCGGCATAACCGGGCGACACACCGAATGCATCGTTGAGGGAGTGGGTCACGGCGTGGGATTGCAGGCCGTTGAACGCGAAACCGAAGGTCACCAGCAGCAACACCGCCATGACCATGCCCAGCCAGCGCTTGCCCAGACCGTATTGCATGTAATACGACGGGCCGCCACGGTATTGCCCTTCGGCATCGCAGCGTTTGTACAGCTGGCCGAGGGAGCATTCGAAGAAGCTGCTGGCCATGCCGACCAGGGCCGTCACCCACATCCAGAACACGGCACCCGGCCCGCCGAGGGTCACGGCGATGCCAACACCGGCGATGTTGCCCGCACCCACGCGTCCGGCGAGGCTGAGCATCAACGCCTGAAACGAACTGAGTTGGCCCGAGCTGCTGCGCAAGCTGTCGCGAAACACCGCAAACATATGAAAAAAGTGACGTAACTGAACGAAACGCGAGCGAATCGTGAAATATCCACCGAGCCCGACGATGAGCACGATCAGCAGTTTTCCCGAGAGGAAGTCGTTGATGACTTCAAGCATGTGTATTCCTCGCTTTTTTAGAGGGGGCGCACTATACCGATACGCCTTATTGGAGTCTTTATTCGGTTTCCTGCTTTCGAGTTGCGGGTGTTCCTGTAGGAGCGCGCTTGTGACTAACTCGTCATTCAAAAATTCCGGGTAAAAAAAAGGGCCTGGAAGCATCTACTTCCGGCCCTCAAAAGGGTGAGGGGTGTCTAGGCCCTCAGCCTGGTGATCGTCTTGCGGGTGAAGCGGGAGCTTCGGTGATCAGGCCTTCAGCGGCACCAATCGTGGGGCAATCATGTTTTCCGGGCGCAGGATGTCGGCGAGCATCACGTCGTCGAGCAAGCCTTCCTCACGCACCAGTTCCAGTACGCCGCGGCCTGTTTCCAGGGCGACGCGGGCGATACGGGTGGCGTTTTCGTAGCCGATGTACGGGTTCAGCGCGGTGACCAGGCCGATCGAGTGCTCGACCAGTTCGCGGCAACGCTGTTCGTTGGCGGTGATGCCGACGATGCAGTGCTCGCGCAGCATGTCCATGGCGCGTTGCAGCAGACGGATCGAGTCGAAGATCTTGTAAGCGATCAGCGGCTCCATCACGTTCAGTTGCAGTTGGCCGCCTTCGGCCGCGATGGTCAGGGCCAGGTCGTTGCCCATGATTTCGAAGGCGCACATGTTCACGGCCTCCGGAATCACCGGGTTCACTTTGCCCGGCATGATCGAGCTGCCTGGCTGACGCGCTGGCAGGTTGATCTCGTTGATGCCGGTGCGCGGGCCGCTGGACAGCAGGCGCAGGTCGTTGCAGATCTTCGAGAGCTTGACCGCAGTGCGCTTGAGCATGCCGGAGAACAGCACGAAGGCGCCCATGTCAGAGGTGGCTTCGATCAGGTCGGCGGCCGGAACCAAAGGCTGGCCGCTGATGATCGCCAGGCGCTCAACCGCCAGATGCTGATAACCAGGGTCTGCGTTGATGCCGGTGCCGATGGCGGTGCCGCCCAGGTTCACTTCGGTCAACAGCTCAGGTGCCAGGCTGCGCAGGCGGTTGAGGTCTTCGGTCAGCGTGGTGGCGAAGGCGCGGAATTCCTGGCCGAGGGTCATCGGCACCGCATCCTGCAGCTGGGTGCGGCCCATTTTCAGGACGTGGTTGAATTCCTGGCCTTTGGCCGCGAACGCCTGGATCAGGCTGTCGAGGCTGGCGAGCAGGGCGTCGTGACCCAACAGCAGACCCAGGCGGATGGCCGTCGGGTAAGCGTCGTTGGTCGATTGCGCCATGTTCACGTCGTTGTTCGGGTGCAGGTATTTGTATTCGCCTTTCTCATGGCCCATCGCCTCAAGCGCGATGTTGGCGATGACTTCGTTGGCGTTCATGTTGGTGGACGTACCGGCGCCACCCTGGATCATGTCGACGACGAACTGCTCGTGGAAGTCGCCGCGAATCAGGCGTGCACAGGCTTCGCTGATGGCCGCGTGCTTTTCGCTGCTCAGGTGGCCGAGCTGATGGTTCGCATCGGCGGCCGCTTGCTTGACCATGGCCAGGCCGACAACCAGTTTCGGGTAGTGAGCGATCGGAACGCCGGAGAGCCGGAAGTTCTGAACGGCGCGCAGCGTCTGAATACCGTAATACGCTTCAGCGGGTACTTCGAGGACGCCAAGCAGGTCTTTTTCGATGCGAAATGATGCAGCGGAGGACATGATAGAGAAAGTCTCAAGAAAGGCACGGACTAAGCCGGAACGCCTTTAATACTAGGCCTGTGGCCGATTGCGAACCAATGCTGTTAAGCGCTAGCCTATGCACAAACGGCATAATGTTGATGTGACGTTCGGATTGTGACGAGCGTGTGAACGACTTCGCCAATCACTCTGTAGGAGCGTGGCTTGTCTCTGGGCCGCATCCGGACGATCGGCTGCGCAGCAGTCGTGATTCTGGCGAATGCAGTGCGCCAGACAAATCGTGTTCCCGATGATTGCTGCCGCTGCGCGCCAGATCGTCCGGATGCGGCCCAGAGACAAGCCACGCTCCTACAGTTGATGGGCGGCAACCATTGATAAGTGGCGACCCACCCTGCGGGAGAGATTGATGAACCTGGAAAGCAAATGGCTGGAAGACTTCAGCGCGCTGGCCGCAACCCGCAGCTTCTCCCAGGCGGCGGAGCGGCGGTTCGTCACGCAGCCGGCCTTCAGCAGACGAATCCGTAGCCTTGAAGCCGCGCTCGGTCTGACGCTGGTCAATCGCTCGCGCACGCCGATCGAGCTGACAGCGGCGGGGCAGTTGTTTCTGGTGACGGCGCGGACGGTGGTCGATCAGCTCGGCGAAGTCCTGCGTCATCTGCATCACCTTGAAAGCGGGCAGGGCGAGGTCATGCAGATTGCGGCCGCGCATTCGCTGGCCTTGAGTTTCTTCCCACGCTGGATCGCGCAACTGCGCAATGAAGGCCTGAACATCGCCACCCGGCTGGTCGCCACCAACGTGGGTGACGCCGTGCATGCGCTGCGTGAAGGTGGCTGCGACCTGATGCTCGCGTTTTATGACCCGGACGCGGCGCTGCAGATGGATGCGGAAATCTTCCCGTCGCTGCACTTGGGCATGACTGAAATGCTGCCGGTGTGCTCGGCGGACGCGCAAGGCAATCCGCTATTCGATCTCGAAGGCGAAAACAGCGTCCCCTTGCTGGCCTACAGCGCGGGTGCCTTTCTGGGGCGTTCGGTGAACCTGCTGTTGCGTCAGCGCAATCTGCGTTTCACCACGGTTTATGAGACCGCGATGGCTGACAGCCTCAAAGGCATGGCGCTGCAGGGGCTGGGCATCGCTTGGGTGCCTCGGCTCAGCGTCGCGGCCGAGCTGGAGCGCGGTGAACTGGTGGTATGTGGCGGGCCTCAATGGCACGTGCCGCTTGAGATCCGCCTGTATCGCTGTGCGCTGGTGCGCAAGGCGAACGTGCGACTACTCTGGCGTAAGCTAGAGCAGGCAGCGGGCAGTTAAGTGGATGAGTGAGTGCGGGCGGTATTCTTACCGATCAATAAAACGCAGCCTACAAGCTGTAGTGCCGATGTCCGAGCTCTTTGCCTCTGATCTTGTTGTAGTTTGGTGTCCGGGCATTTACCCAGACCGCTGGCCATGAGGGCTGGCGAATACACCTAAAAGGAATTAGGTATGACAACTGCAAAAGAACCTGTGCACCTGCTTTTGTTTATTCACGACGACGTAAGCCTTGGGCAGCGCAAGAGCCTCTACAGCGATTACCTCAAGCACTTCTGCGTGGAAATGAAGGCCATTACCGACCGTGAAGTCATCACCTACGAGTTGACCTCGATCCCGGGCATGACCGATATCAGTTACAAGGGTAATCCGGGGCACGAAAGTTTTGTTCTGAGTACGTTTAACCGCAAAGCCTGGGAGTTCGTGCAGGGCCATCCTCATCTGCAGTGGGATAAGAACTTTCGCTACGGGTTGATCACACCTGCGCGTTTCACAGATAAGGTTCTGGGCCTGGCCCATGAATATTCGCCCGTGTTCATCGCTTCGCTTGAGGGTTACCAGGTCATCGCCCATGAGCTGGGTCATACCTTTGGGGCGCGTCACGAAGATGGAGAGGTGACTCGCAACTTCGTCGGTATTGGCTATGCATCCTACATGTACCCCGAAAACGATCCGTTCCATGCCAAGGCCTACCGGTACTCTGATGTCAACCGGGAACGGATAGCAAAGTTCCTGGCAGACGTTCCCTAAGACCCTTTTAGCGAACTTGCAGTTCGTCTAGGGAGGCGTCCCCAATCGCCGTACCCGATACGTCTGACTGTTGGTCGCCAAGGGGGCTGTCTTCGAAGCGGTTTACGGTATACTGCGCGGCCTTTGGCCGGTTCGACTGGTCATAATTCGTACGACAAGCCACGCCGGTCTTCCCGCGTGGCTTGTTGTTTTTAGACGCGCCTGCGGGCGCCCGATGAAGAGGCACGACGATGAGCGCACTGGTTGGCGTGATCATGGGCTCCAAGTCCGATTGGTCCACCCTTAGCCACACCGCCGACATGCTGGAAAAGCTCGGCATTCCGTACGAAGTCAAAGTGGTGTCGGCCCACCGGACGCCGGACCTGCTGTTCCAGTACGCCGAAGAGGCCGAAGGCCGCGGCATCGAGGTGATCATCGCCGGTGCCGGTGGTGCTGCTCACTTGCCTGGCATGTGCGCCGCCAAGACTCACCTGCCCGTGTTGGGCGTTCCGGTGCAGTCCTCGATGCTGTCGGGTGTCGATTCGCTGTTGTCCATCGTGCAGATGCCGGCGGGCATCCCGGTCGCGACCCTGGCCATCGGCAAGGCGGGCGCGATCAACGCCGCTCTCCTGTCGGCCAGCATCCTGGGCGCCAAGCACCCGCAATTCCACGCAGTGCTGAAAAAATTCCGCACTGAGCAGACAGACAGCGTTCTGGACAATCCAGACCCACGCGAGGCCTGAGGTTTTCATGAAGATCGGCGTAATCGGTGGCGGCCAGCTTGGCCGCATGTTGGCACTGGCGGGCACTCCGCTGGGAATGAACTTCGCGTTTCTCGACCCCGCTCCGGACGCCTGCGCCGCTGCGCTGGGCGAGCATCTGCGTGCCGATTACGGCGATCAGGATCATCTGCGTCAACTCGCCGATGAAGTCGATCTGGTCACGTTCGAATTCGAAAGCGTGCCCGCTGAAACCGTTGCGTTTCTGTCCCAGTTCGTACCGGTCTATCCGAGCGCTGACGCCTTGCGCATCGCCCGTGATCGCTGGTTCGAAAAGAGCATGTTCAAGGACCTCGGCATTCCGACGCCTGCGTTCGCCGACATCCAGTCTCAAGCAGACCTGGATGCCGCCGTTGTCAGCATCGGCCTGCCGGCTGTGCTGAAAACCCGCACCCTGGGTTACGACGGCAAAGGCCAGAAAGTCCTGCGCACACCGGAAGACGTGGTCGGTACCTTCGCTGAGCTGGGCAGCGTGCCTTGCCTGCTCGAAGGCTTCGTGCCGTTCACCGGCGAAGTCTCGCTGATCGCCGTGCGTGCCCGTGATGGTGAAACCCGCTTCTATCCGCTGGTGCACAACACCCACGACAGCGGCGTCCTGCGCCTGTCCATCGCCAGCACTGACCACCCGCTTCAGGCCTTGGCCGAAGACTACGCCGGTCGTGTGCTCAAGCAGCTGGATTATGTGGGCGTGCTGGCATTCGAATTCTTCGAGGTCGATGGCGGCCTGAAAGCCAACGAAATCGCTCCGCGCGTTCACAACTCCGGTCACTGGACCACCGAAGGCGCCGAGTGCAGCCAGTTCGAAAACCACCTGCGCGCCGTTGCTGGCCTGCCGTTGGGCTCGACGGCCAAGGTCGGCGAGAGCGCGATGCTCAACTTCATCGGTGAAGTCCCGGCGGTGGACAAGGTTATTGCCATCGAAGACTGCCACCTGCATCACTACGCAAAGGCATTCAAGGCGGGCCGCAAGGTGGGTCACGCCACCGTGCGCAGCAAGGACCGCGCAACGCTGGATCGCCAGGTGAAGTTGGTTGAGGCGTTGATCAAGAACTGATCGGCTGCGTCACCGCCTTTGTAGGCGCGCCCAGACCAAGGGCGCGCCTACAGTGATCGAGTCGCCTGCGGACTTTTGTTTGAACCATTCATCCCCCGTACCCCTCTCATAGCGTGTTGCCAATTGCCTACTAGGCTTTGGCATATTCATTCAAACAGAGGGAAATGGCATGGGAATCATCGGAACCATCTTCATCGGCCTGATCGTCGGTTTGCTGGCTCGCTTTCTGAAGCCTGGCGACGACAGCATGGGCTGGATCATGACCATTGTCCTGGGTATCGCCGGCTCTCTGGCCGCGACCTACGGTGGTCAGGCGGTGGGCATCTATCAGGCCGGTCAGGGTGCGGGTTTCCTGGGTGCGCTGGTTGGCGCGATTGTCCTGCTGGTGATCTACGGCATGATCAAAAAGAAGTGAAACTGAGTCTGGCCCTCTGCGCTATTGCCGCGCGGAGGGCTAGAATGCCCGGCACTTGAACCCTCCATGCCGAGCCCCTTAATGCGTCGTCTCCTCTTCGTTACCCTGCTGCTGGTCTGTGGACTGGCACGCGCCGCCGATCTCCCGGAAACCGACTGGCTCGAACTGATGCCCAAGTCGGACCAGAAAGCCCTCGAAGCCATGCCCGAAATCGATCACAACTCCCCGGAAGCCCAGGGAACGTTCGACAGCAAGGGTGGGCTGAAGCAGAGCAAAGGCCTGCCCGCCGTGATGTATTCGACCAAGACCGTCGCGGCCATGGACGGCAAGAATATTCGCCTTGGCGGTTACCCGGTGCCGCTGGAAACCGACGCCAAAGGTCACAGCACGCTGTTCTTCCTCGTGCCTTACCCCGGCGCCTGCATCCACGTGCCGCCACCGCCACCGAATCAGCTGGTGCTGGTGCGTTACCCGAAAGGCTTGAAGATCGACGACATCTACACGCCGCTGTGGGTCATCGGCACGCTCAAGGTCGAGAAAGTCAGCAACGATCTGGCTGACGCGGCTTATGCGCTGGATGCGTCTAAGGTGCGTGTGGTAGTAGAAGCGGATTTGTAAGAATCGGTTATGGTCTGGCGCAGCGTCGTGTAGGAGCGCGCTTGGTCCGGGCGCTCCTACAAAGGCACCGACTCCTGTCAGGCGTCAGTCAACGGCTCAGCCCAGATGCTCACGCTCATCACATGCATGTCGTTCGGCTTGATGGTCACGATGTCCGTCATGACGTTTGCCGTCTCGACGCACACCATGTTCTGCCAGCCATCGGCTTCCATGTCGCTGAACGTCTTGGTCTTCTCGATCCAGGGATTCCACACCACCGCTGAGCTTGAGCCGGTGGTCTGGATCTGAATCTTGCGCTTCCACTCAGGGTCAATCACCGAAATCAGGTCAGGCGTGTCCTGATAGATACGGTCCGTCTCGCCACTGAAGGTAATGTCACCGGCTTGCACCTTCTGCTGTTCCCAGCTTTCCAGCGTGTTCAGGTAGCTCACGCCGTCCAGGCCTTCGATGCGAACCTGCTTGATATCGCTGACCGCGAAATAACTGTGCAGCGCCTGGCTCAACGTGACGTCTTCAGGCCCCGCATTGAAGCTCAACAGGCTGACGTTCAAGGCTGTATCCAGACGAATCTGCAGCTTCAGGCCCACGGTGTGCGGCCAGCCCGGCAGATGCCCTTCGGCTTTGGGCTGAATGAACTCGACGATCAATGCATCGCCATCTTCGCCCATGCCCATCAACTCCCAGTCGATGGCGCGGACCTCGCCGTGGGCGTTGGCCGTTTCGCTGCTTTGACGCATCGCCTGCACGCTTTGCGGGTTGCGCTGGAAGTTGCCGAACCATGGCCAGCAGATCGGCATGCCGCCACGAATCGCCTTGCCGTGCTTGAACAGCGCGCCCGGGTTGGACCAGATCAAAGGCTGATCGCCGTCGACTTGATAACTGATGATGTGCGCGCCCTGCTGGGCAACCACCAGTTCGGCCTGACCGTGGCGAATACGCCAGCAATTGAGCTCACCGAGCTGGATGGATTCGACTTCTGGCGTAGGCATAGGGGTACTCACTCAAAGGACAGTGACTGAATCAGACTGTGCCAAGCTTGATGAGTTTAGTGCGCCCTGCCAAGTGCGAAGAACGCAGCGCCAGGCGGTTTCAGCGCCGCGCAGGAACCGAACGCGTGCGGCCACTGCCGTCGATCGCGACGAACACGAATACGGCTTCAGTCACCTTGCGCCATTCGCTGGACAGCGGATCATCGCTCCATACCTCGACCATCATCTGAATCGAGCTGCGGCCGATTTCCAGGGTCTGTGTATAAAAAGACAGCTGCGCGCCCACGGCGACCGGCACCAGAAAGGCCATGCGATCAATGGCTACGGTGGCCACGCGACCGCCTGCGACCTTGCTGGCCATGGCAGTACCTGCCAGGTCCATCTGGGCGACCAGCCAGCCACCGAAAATATCGCCGAAGCCATTGGTTTCGCGGGGAAGGGCGGTGATTTGCAGCGCGAGATCGCCCTGCGGTATAGGGTCTTCCTGTTCAAGTTCGTTCATTGCCTGGGGCCTCTGACCCATGACTCTCTAAGTCTTCATCACGTTAAATTAGGGAAACTCTGCGAAAACGACTTGGGCAAATGGTTTCGCACAAATTCCCTGAAAGACCGGTTGAGCCGCGGCCAGCGAGTATATCGGGCCATGGTTGAAGCTTCGACCGTTCGGTTCTGATTTTGACTGGCTGTTGTTTCGGTCTATGTGCATTTGGAAACAATTTGCTATCGTGCCGGACCGATTTGGCGCACTACGCCGTTATTGGCACGCAATTTTGATGCCCGATTACATCTTCGAGTCGATAAATCGCGTGCACAGCCGTTATCCCCGGCTGCATCGCAATTGATTTTTCGTCCCAAGAGAGCCTCAAAAGAGAAGCCCCTGTTATGTCCTCTGTGTCCACAAATGCTGCGCAGCCATCGCGTCCGCTGACTCGCAACGATTACAAAACCCTCTCGCTTTCTGCGCTCGGCGGGGCGTTGGAATTCTACGACTTCATCATTTTTGTGTTCTTCGCGGCGGTGGTCGGCAAGCTGTTCTTCCCCGTGGACATGCCGGAATGGTTACGTTTGATGCAAACGTTTGGCATTTTTGCCGCCGGTTATCTGGCTCGGCCGTTGGGCGGCATCGTCATGGCGCACTTTGGCGATTTGCTGGGTCGCAAGAAAATGTTCACCTTGAGCATTTTCTTGATGGCTGTGCCGACCTTGATCATGGGCCTACTGCCCACCTATGCGCAGATTGGTATCTGGGCGCCACTTTTGTTGCTGCTGATGCGCGTCATTCAGGGTGCCGCGATTGGTGGCGAAGTGCCGGGTGCGTGGGTATTCGTTTCCGAGCACGTTCCCGCACGTAACGTCGGTTACGCCTGCGGTACCCTCACCTCCGGTCTTACTGCGGGCATTTTGCTCGGTTCGCTGGTGGCGACCTGGATCAACAGTCTCTACACCCCGGCCGAAGTGTCGGACTACGCCTGGCGGATCCCTTTCCTGCTGGGCGGTGTGTTTGGTCTGATGTCGGTCTATCTGCGTCGCTGGCTGCACGAGACGCCGGTCTTCGCTGAACTTCAACTGCGCAAAGCGCTGGCTGAAGAGGTCCCGCTCAAGGCTGTGCTGCGTGACCATCGCGGCGCGGTCGTGCTGTCGATGGCCCTGACCTGGCTGCTGTCGGCCGGTGTGGTCGTCGTCATCCTGATGACCCCAACGTTGCTGCAAACCACCTACGGTTTCGCCCCGGCTGTCACTCTGAAGGCCAACAGCCTGGCGATCGTCCTGCTGAGTCTGGGCTGCATCGGCGCAGGCGCGCTGGCGGACCGTTTTGGCGCGGGTCTGGTGTTCTTGTTTGGCTCGCTGGGATTGTTGGTCAGTTCCTGGACCTTCTACCACACCGTAGGTGCTCATCCTGACTGGCTGTACCCACTGTACGCCATCACCGGCCTGTTCGTGGGCACCATCGGCGCCGTTCCGTTCGTGATGGTAAAAGCCTTCCCGCCGGTCGTGCGTTTCTCGGGCTTATCGTTCTCCTACAACCTGGCGTATGCCATCTTCGGTGGCCTGACACCAATGATCGTCACGCTGATGCTCAAGGCCAACCCGATGGGGCCGGCCTGGTACGTGGCGGGGCTGTGTGTGTTGGGGATGGTGATTGGGGTGTATCTGCTTAAAATAAGGCAGGCCTGCTGAGTTGTGAGAAGTAGTTGCACCTCAAAATAATATGAGGTGCACCTCATCATAAGTTGTTATTAGAAGTTAGAGTGTCCAAAAACTAGCACCCCGGTCCTACTGCAAAATTAGGCCACATAATCTCTGCTGGCGCGGTTTAGGCCCTATGATTTCACTGGTAGGAAACGCCCAGCCTCTAGGTGCTTCAGAATACGCCGTAAATGTTTGTTAGAGTCGGACTGATGGTCATCCTAAGTGGATAGGCGAACTGTTCAAAGTTACCTACGTAACCATGCGTTACGAGCTGAGGTTCGGGTTTTTGCCTTCAATCTAATCTACGAGAGGTCATAGAGGTTTCAGGCTCCAGCTCAAGGCCGCAGATCACGCCGAGCGAACAGAAAATGCTATTCAGAAAGGGCGATTCTTAAAATGAATCTAGGGTTGCTTCTCTGGAATTTCGGTCTGCCGGAATCCCCATACTGCACCGAGTACCACAAGCCCCCCAGCGACCGTGGTCCACGTCACTCCATTATCAAAAATTAAATAATCGAGAGTGATAGTTAGTATGGGAACTACGTAAAATAAGATGCCGACGTTGCTCGCTGAGTTGTATTTAAGGAGATAAAACATTAGCAAAACTCCTAGCGTTGAAACCATTACAATCATCCAGGTTGCAGACAATATAAATTCTGGCGTGATTGTTAGTTTAATGTTGGTCAATGGAAGGGCAATAAGGAAGACTAGAGATGCGCTTAGGCTTTGATAGAAGGCCGATGCTACTGTATCCGTCTTTAACTTTTTCTGCATGGCTGATCCCAACGAAATAGCAATAACAGATATCGTCCCGAAAATGATGCCCATTGATGTGATAGATCCAATTTCACGTGCCCCTATTATCGAAATAGTCAGGCCAAATATACCTAAAGCAAGGAAGAGGTAACCGGTCAGCCTCAGTTTTTCTCCTGCAAATAACGAAGTCAAAATAGGTTGGGTTCCTAGTACTATTGATAGTGATCCGGGGCTAAGATTATAATATAGGGCCAAAAAAAATGCTGACTGGTATCCGGCCTGTAGTAATAGCCCCGTGAGAACTGTTTGGAAAAGTAATGATTTCGTTAGGTATAGTTTTTTCCAAACCTCCCCTGTATTTGTAATTAGCGTAAGGGCGACAAAAAGCGCCACGGTAGCTCCGACTGATCGGATCGTCAGAAATACCGAAACTGATGCGTATTCCAACCCAAGTTTGACAAATATTGTTCCGCTACTCCATATCATAAGAAATAGCACAGGCGAGCATCTTTCAATTAATCTCATAGCGGAGCCCATGTCAAACCTGCCAATCGTTTATGACGTACCGCTCACCTATGTCACGTTTTTCGATCAAATATTTTTGCATGGATTTCGCTTTTCGGATGATTTCATTATCACTTATCATTTCTGCTGACGCGATAATCCAGTCGTAGCAGCAGGCGACTGGTATGTCATATAAAAAATGATACTTTGAAAGCGCGAACACTATATCTTTAAAGGTATGTCTATTTAAGATTCCAGCAGTTGAGTTAATAATAAGTTCAATTGCGCGCTCATCAAGTGGCTTGCGGTCAACGTAAAATGAGTTTCTATGGGTTGTTGTTGACACGCATTCTGCGAAAATATTATTAGTGTTTAGTTTCCCTTCGAACATAAAGTCAAGACAGAGGAACATTCGGCTGCCCAAGCCGAAATTCACCGCCGCATGATTTATGCCGGCATCTAGGAACCATACCTCCCCAGCTTTCATTTGAAAGACACCGAATTCGTCAGAGTGGAAGGATTCATTATTGGTTTCTAAAGCAACGAATGCTCTAAAATAAGTAGTGCTTTTTTCGAGTTCAACGAAATCACGGTGCGGAATTACCATGCCGTCCACCAGGCTTCGAGCTCTGACCATCTTCAAGTGTGTGAATTTGAAATTGTCCTCAACTAAACGCTGGATTTCCGGGCATTTCGAGGCATATTCAGTTCTCAAGCATTCATCACTTTTCCGGAACTGACTGTCTTCGGCTCTTCCACTTGCGTTATAGATAGACAGGTTTTTCCAGTAACCTTGCCCAAACTCGTCATATTCTTCTGGAAGTTTCGTAATTGAATTTAAGATTTTAATGTCTTTAGCAAGATCGTAGCGTGAGATGTCGATTTGACCTAGAATTCTAGACGCCATAACAAGTTTCCTTCAAGTGGATTTAAACTATTGCTGATTCGATATTGGTTAGTGATTTAACGGTAATGAGGTTGTATGGAAAAAAGAGTAACTTTTCTCTAGCGGTGTGAATTGAGTCGGTCGCACTTAGCATAAGTGTGATGCTTAAGATTTGGCAGGTTGTTAGGGCTTTTATATTGGTAGGATTGTCTTATTTACTTGTTATATTGGCTCATCTTCATTGTGTTTTTTCTAAGCAAGTTTTTTTTGCTATTCGGATATTTTTCCAGCCGACTAAGGTTAAGCTGCAGCACAGTGCTATGCAATCCTACAATTGTAGGGGAGCCTTCATTTTCGGAATTCTCCTACATTGCCTGTGAGGTCAGTGTTTATCTCTTGGAACCAATATTTTGCGTCGGGTAATTAAATTTTCTTTAGATCTGTCTCCGGAACACCTTAAAGTGAGTGGGTGCTGAATCTCATACGCTTGTAGTCTAAAAAATCGCAGCCTTCATTTAAATGTCACAATCTCGTCATAGAGTAGTCACATGGCCATCACCCCCTCGGCCACCCCAACACCTCGCCAGGAGCCAGGCATGACACTCAAGCGTTTGATGTCCGCATTCACCTTCGTAGCGGCGAGCGTCGCTGCAGTTCACGCGATGGCGGCGGTTGACCCCGCGATCAAGCCTTATGTCAAAACCACGGGGGTGTCCGGCAACCTTTCCAGTGTCGGCTCCGATACGTTGGCCAACTTGATGACGATGTGGGCCGAGGCGTACAAAAAAGAATACCCAAGCGTAAACATTCAGATTCAGGCGGCCGGATCGTCGACGGCGCCACCGGCGCTGACGGAGGGCACGGCCACGTTGGGGCCGATGAGCCGCAAGATGAAAGACGGCGAGCTGTCTGCCTTTGAGCAAAAGTATGGCTACAAGCCGACGGCGATTCCGGTTGCGGTGGACGCACTGGCGATATTTGTCCACAAGGACAACCCGATCAAGGGGCTGACGTTGCAGCAAGTGGATGCGATTTTCTCCGCGACCCGTCTGTGCGGCGCCAAGGCGGACGCGAAGACCTGGGGTGATATCGGTGTGACCGGTGACCTGGCAGGCAAATCGATCCAGCTGTTCGGCCGTAACTCGGTGTCCGGCACCTACGGCTACTTCAAGGAAGAGGCCTTGTGCAAAGGTGACTTCAAACCCAACGTCAATGAGCAGCCGGGCTCGGCGTCGGTGGTGAGCTCGATCAGCAGCTCGCTTAACGGCATTGGGTACTCAGGTATCGGTTATAAAACGTCCAGCGTGCGCACCGTGCCACTGGCGAAGAAAGAGGGCGGCGAGTTCATCGAAGACAACGAAACCAACGCGCTGAACGGCACGTATCCGCTGGCGCGCTTCCTTTATGTCTACGTCAACAAGGCGCCGAACAAGCCGCTGAATCCGCTGGAAGCTGAGTTCGTAAAACTGGTGCTGTCAAAACAGGGTCAGGAAGTTGTCATGAAAGACGGGTACATTCCTCTACCAGCCAAGGTGGTAAGCAAAGCGTTGGCTGATCTGGGGCTATAAGAACGGCTGGCGCGAGGCGCCTGCGGATAACCCTGATGCGGGGTGACAGGTTCGTCCCGCCAAAAACGAAAAAGGCCTTATGGAACGAGGCTCGCGAAACAATGAGCAGTCCGTTGCCACGATTCCGGGGCGACGGGCTTTTTTGCGTCACCCTGCTGTCATGTATTTGTCATACAGAGTGGCTAGGGTGTGCGCATGAATGATTTGGCCAATTCATCGATGACCGAAAGATCCCCTCCCGAGCGCATTGATTTCAATACGCCCGAGCTGCAACGCAAGCGTCGTATTCGTGCGCTCAAGGACCGCCTCACGCGTTGGTACGTGCTGGTTGGCGGTCTTGCTGTGTTGGCCGCAATCACCTTGATCTTCTTTTACCTCGCCTATGTCGTCGCGCCTCTCTTTCAGGGAGCGAAGCTGAGCGCCAATACCGTTCAAACGCCTGCCTGGCTGCAGGATGCTGGCAAACCGATGGTGCTGGTCATCGAAGAGCAGAACCAGGTCGGCATGCGCGTATCCGACAAAGGCGAAGCGCTGTTCTTTCTTCTCAGTGACGGCCGCGAGCTGTCGCGTGTGGCGCTGCCGGTGCCTGCAGGCGCGCACGTGACCTCAGTTGCGCAGGATCAACCCGGCAAGCCGCTGATCGCAGTGGGTCTGTCTAACGGTCAGGTGCTGGTGTTCAAGCATGCTTACCCGATCACGTACCCGGGTAACCAGAAAATCATCACGCCGGCCATCACGTACCCCTACGGCGAGACGCCTTTGGTGCTCGACGAAGAAGGGCGGGCGCTGGAACACGTCAGCCTCAATGCCAACGACTCCACCTTGATTCTGGCGGGCGCGACCGGCGCCCGGCTGCATGTGCTGTCTCTGACGCAGGCCGAAAACCTGATGACGGGCGAGACGACCAACGAGCAAAGCCGCATCGATCTGCCGCAATTGTCCGCGGCCGTGAAGGCGATCTACGTCGACCCGCGTCAGCAGTGGCTGTATGTGATCAATGGCCGTGCTCAAGCAGACGTTTTCAACCTTCGCGATCGCACGCTGAACGGCCGTTACAAGCTGCTTGAAGACGCCAATGCCGAAACCACGGCCAGCACCCAGCTCGTCGGCGGTATCTCGCTGATGATTGGCAGTTCCAGAGGCAACATCGCGCAATGGTTCATGGCCCGTGATGTCGATGGCGAGATGCGCCTCCAGCACATTCGTGACTTCAAAATGGGCGGAGCGCCGATCTCGCAGATCACGGCCGAGCAACGCCGCAAAGGCTTCATTGCCATGGACACCGCCGGCAAGCTGGGCGTGTTTCACAGCACTGCACATCGCACGCTGCTGATCGACCCGGTCGCCAGCGGCCCGGCCGTCATGGGCCTGTCGCCGCGTGCCGACCGCATCGTCGTGGAGGACGGCGGCAAGTTGCTACCGCTGAGTCTGAAGAACCCGCACCCGGAAGTGTCGTGGAGCGCGTTATGGGACAAGGTCTGGTACGAGAACTACGACGAGCCCAAGTACATCTGGCAGTCCACCGCATCCAACAGTGATTTCGAGCCCAAACTGAGTCTGGCGCCGCTGACGTATGGCACGCTCAAGGCTGCGTTCTACGCGATGTTGCTGGCAGCGCCGCTGGCGGTGGCTGCGGCCATTTACACGGCCTACTTCATGGCGCCGGGCATGCGCCGCAAGGTCAAGCCGGTGATCGAGCTGATGGAAGCCATGCCGACAGTGATTCTCGGCTTCTTCGCGGGCCTGTTTCTGGCGCCTTATCTGGAAGGGCATCTGCCGGGCATCTTCAGTCTGCTGATTTTCACGCCCATCGGCATCTTGTTGGCGGGCTTCCTGTGGACCCGCCTGCCTGATTCGATCCGCCTGCGGGTGCCGGAGGGTTGGGAAAGCGCGATCCTGATCCCTGTGGTGCTGTTGGTGGGCTGGGTTTCGCTGGGCATGAGCTCGCACATGGAGAACTGGTTCTTCGGCGGCGACATGCGCTCGTGGATCACCAACGACCTGGGCATTACCTACGACCAGCGCAACGCCCTGGTGGTCGGGCTGGCGATGGGCTTTGCCGTGATTCCGAACATCTATTCGATTGCCGAAGACGCGATCTTCAGCGTGCCGCGCGGCCTGACCCTGGGCTCACTCGCCTTGGGTGCCACGCCCTGGCAGACCTTGACCCGCGTGGTCATCCTGACCGCCAGCCCCGGTATTTTCTCGGCACTGATGATCGGCATGGGCCGCGCGGTAGGCGAAACCATGATTGTGCTGATGGCCACCGGCAATACGCCGATCATGGACATGAACCTGTTTGAAGGCATGCGCACGCTGGCGGCCAACGTTGCGGTGGAAATGCCCGAGTCCGAGGTGGGCGGCAGTCACTACCGCGTGTTGTTCCTGGCGGCGTTGGTTCTGCTGATGTTCACCTTTGTCATGAACACCTTGGCGGAGCTGATTCGTCAGCGCCTGCGCAAGCAGTATTCGTCTCTCTAGGGCAGGTAGATACCGATGAAAAAGACCTCCCTGAAGAGCTGGTTCAAAAGCGGTGGCCCCGGTGTCTGGTTGAGTGCGGGTGCTGTGTCTATCGCGGTGATCATGACCATCGGGCTGTTGGCTGTGATTGCCGTGCGCGGCCTTGGGCATTTCTGGCCCGCTGACGTGATCTCTGCGCATTACGACGTGCCTGGCCAAGAGAAGCATGTACTGGTGGGCGAACTGGTGCAGTCCGAGCAAGTGCCGCGTGCCCGCCTCAAGGCTGCAGGTCTTCCGGTGCCGGATCAGGGGCCTGAGTTCATGACCCGCGATCTGTTCAAGGTCGGTAACCGCGACATCAGCCCCAGCGATTTCAACTGGGTCATCGGCGAATGGCTCACCGATCAGACCAAGCCTGCCGAACTGATGACGATCGAACGCCGCGAGTGGGGCAATTTCTACGGCTATCTGGTCAACGTTAAAGAGAACGGCAACGTTGTCGCCCAGGGAGAGGCGGCCTGGCCGCAACTGCAGGAGCGTATCAAGCGGGTGCAGGCGATCTCGGACGAACTGGACGGTCTGGAAAAGTCAGACATCGGGGCCATCAACCATGGGATCGAACGCTTGCGTCTGCAAGCCCGCAAGCTCGAATTGAACGGCAAACTCGACGCCGAAGCCCAGGCCGACATGGCCTCGGAGCGTGCTGAGTACGATGCACGCTATAAGGACATCGAATCGCGCCTCGCTGCCTTGCACGCCGATTTCAACCGCGACAGCCTGACCGCGCGCGATGCCAACGGTAAAGAAGTCGAGATCAGCCTGGGCAAGGTGGTGCACGCTTACCAACCCAATGCCATGGGGATCGGCACCAAGCTGGGCTTCTATTTCCAGAAGTTGTGGGAATTCCTCAGCGACGACCCGCGTGAGGCCAATACCGAAGGGGGCATCTTCCCGGCGATTTTCGGCACGGTCATGATGACGCTGATCATGGCGGTAATCGTGACGCCATTCGGCGTGCTGGCGGCGGTTTACCTGCGTGAGTATGCCCGCCAGGGGCCGGTGACCCGACTGATCCGTATCGCGGTGAACAACCTCGCCGGCGTTCCGGCCATTGTTTACGGCGTGTTCGGTCTGGGCTTTTTCGTCTATGTGCTGGGCGGCTCGCTCGATCAGCTGTTTTTCCCAGAGGCACTTCCAGCCCCGACCTTCGGTACGCCGGGCCTGCTGTGGGCTTCGTTGACGCTGGCGTTGCTGGCCGTGCCGGTGGTGATCGTTGCGACGGAAGAAGGTCTGGCGCGTATCCCTTTGAGCCTGCGTGAAGGTTCGCTGGCGCTCGGTGCGACCAAGGCCGAAACGCTGTGGAAGATTGTCCTGCCCATGGCCAGCCCGGCGATGATGACCGGCTTGATCCTGGCCGTGGCGCGCGCAGCGGGAGAAGTGGCGCCGCTGATGCTGGTCGGCGTGGTCAAGCTGGCACCGTCGCTGCCGCTGGACGGCAACTATCCGTATCTGCACCTCGACCAGAAGATCATGCACCTGGGCTTCCACATCTACGACGTCGGCTTTCAGAGCCCCAACGTCGAAGCGGCGCGGCCGTTGGTGTATGCCACGGCGCTGTTGCTGGTGCTGGTGATCGCATTGTTGAACCTGTCGGCGGTGACGATCCGTAACCGCCTGCGCGAGAAGTACAAAGCGCTGGAAGAATGATTGAAAGCCACAAGCGGCGAGCTAAGCGCGGTCAGTCAAACGCCGCACGCCGCTTCTGCTCGAACTTGCAGCTTGCAGTTCGATGCGTGCCGCTATGAACGGAGTGAGAACATGCAGCATGAACCCCACACCCACGGCATCAACATGTCGGCATTGGGTCGCAAGCGTCAGGGACTGGACCTGGCCAGCGAAGCCGTTGCGCTGGAAGTCCCGGGCCTGAGCCTGTTTTACGGTGAAAAGCAGGCGCTGTTCGACATTCAGATGAACATCCCGAAACAACGCGTCACGTCGTTCATCGGACCGTCTGGCTGCGGCAAGTCCACGTTGCTGCGCACCTTCAATCGGATGAACGATCTAGTCGACGGCTGCCGTGTGCAGGGCGAGATCAAGCTTTACGGGCACGACATTTACACCAAGGGCGAAGACGTCGCCGAACTGCGCCGTCGCGTGGGCATGGTGTTTCAGAAGCCCAACCCGTTTCCCAAGACCATTTACGAGAACGTCGTTTATGGCCTGCGGATTCAGGGCATCAATAAAAAGCGCACGCTCGACGAGGCTGTCGAGTGGGCATTGCGCGGCGCGGCGTTGTGGGATGAGGTCAAGGACCGCCTGCACGAGTCGGCGCTCGGACTTTCCGGTGGTCAGCAGCAACGTCTGGTGATCGCCCGCACTATCGCCGTCGAACCCGAAGTACTGCTGCTGGATGAGCCGTGCTCCGCGCTTGACCCGATTTCGACGTTAAAAGTCGAAGAGCTGATCTACGAACTGAAATCCAAATACACCATTGTGATCGTTACCCACAACATGCAGCAGGCGGCGCGCGTGTCGGATTACACCGCGTTTCTGTACATGGGCAAGGTGGTCGAGTTCGGGGACACCGATACGTTGTTCACCAATCCGACCAAAAAACAGACTGAAGACTACATAACCGGTCGTTACGGCTAGCACGTGTTTCGTCAGCCCTGAACCACCGCGCAATCAATCGGACGGACACTCAGCATGATCAAAGACAGCCATACACATCACATCTCCCAGCAGTTCAACGCTGAACTGGAAGAAGTTCGCAGCCACCTGCTGGAAATGGGTGGTCTGGTCGAGAAGCAGGTCAACGACGCGGTCACCGCGCTGATCGACGCCGACTCGGGCCTTGCCCAGCGCGTTCGTGAGGTCGACGACCGCATCAACCAGATGGAGCGCAACATTGACGAAGAGTGCCTGCGCATTCTGGCCCGCCGTCAGCCTGCCGCTTCGGACCTGCGCCTGATCATCAGCATTTCCAAGTCCGTGATCGACCTGGAGCGCATCGGTGACGAATCCACCAAGATCGCCCGTCGCGCCATCCAGCTGTGCGAAGAAGGCGAGTCGCCGCGGGGTTACGTCGAAGTGCGCCACATCGGCGACCAGGTTCGCAGCATGGTGCGTGATGCACTCGACTCGTTCGCTCGTTTCGACGCCGATCTGGCCCTGTCGGTTGCGCAGTACGACAAGACCATCGACCGCGAGTACAAGACCGCGCTGCGTGAGCTGGTCACGTACATGATGGAAGACCCGCGCTCGATTTCCCGCGTTCTGAACGTAATCTGGGTGTTGCGCTCGCTGGAGCGCATTGGTGACCACGCTCGCAACATCTCGGAGCTGGTGATCTATCTGGTGCGCGGCACTGACGTGCGTCACCTTGGCCTCAAGCGCATGCAGGAAGAAGTCAAAGGTCTGTCCGCCGAAATACCTAATGTTCCGGGCGCACCTGACGATAAGTAAGATTGCCTGAGAAAAAACGCCTGGCGAACGCCGGGCGTTTTTGTTTTTGCAGGTACCTCTTTTTTCGGTCACCCGCGAATAAATGTCCCGGTGTCGTCAAACAATTTGGCAGTTGGCCACCAGCCAGCGATATGCTCGCCATTTGCGGTGAACACGCCATCAGGAGCGTCGATGAGTAAAGTCAGTGTATTGGTGGTGGATGACGCGCCGTTCATCCGCGATCTGGTCAAGAAAGGGCTGCGTAATGCGTTCCCTGGCGTCACCCTGGAAGATGCCGTCAATGGCCGTAAAGCCCAAGTGTTGCTGACCAAAGAGGTCTTCGATCTGGTGCTGTGCGATTGGGAAATGCCTGAGATGTCCGGGCTGGAATTGTTGACCTGGTGCCGTCAGCAGGAAAGCCTGAAGAACATGCCGTTCATCATGGTCACCAGCCGCGGTGACAAAGAGAACGTGATCCAGGCGATCCACGCCGGCGTTTCCGATTTCATCGGCAAGCCGTTCACCAACGAACAGTTGCTGACCAAGGTCAAGAAAGCGCTGCACAAAGTCGGCAAGCTGGAGGCCCTACTGACCGGCGCCCCGGCGCGCGCCAACGCAGCCTTCGCCAATGACTCGCTGAGCGCGCTGACTGGCAATCGTCCTGAAACGGTGAGCGCGACGCCAGCCGCCGCGCCTGCACAACCTTTGATCAAACCCATGGCCAAGCCCGCTGCGGCGGCAGAGCCAACGGGCCGGGGTCAGGGGCAGTTGCGTCTTTCCAGTGGCACTCAGCCGTGTGTGATCAAGGCGCTGACCCTCAAGGAGGCGTCGCTGGTTGTGCGTCGCAGTGAAACCCTGCCGCAGATCCTCGACAGCGCCGTGCTCGATCTGGAGCAGGGCGACAACGCCGAGGTGGCACGTCTGAACGGTTACTTGCATGCCATCGCCGCATTCGAGCAGAAACCGGACAGTGACTGGCTGCAGCTGACCTTCCGTTTCGTCGACCAGGACACTCAGAAGCTCGACTACCTGTCGCGCCTGATCGCTCGTGGTACGGCGCAGAAGCACTTCGTGCCCGGAGCCTGATTCTGCTAACGCTGCAGAACCTGTAGGAGCAGTCGGAGGTTACGACGGCCGCGAATGCGATTTATCTGACACATCGCAATTCGCCACCGTCGTAACCTCCGGCAGCTCCTACAGTGGTTTGCGCGACCTGACCGCGATCCGACCCATCTCTATACCGTACGATTCTCGCGAATCAACGCGCTTCCTCAGGCATTTGTTTCCAGGATATTCCTCTGTCAGCCCGACGAACCGCACTCCCTGCAAGCATAGAAATTGCAAATCCCTTCGCGCCTGACCCTGACGCGATTTCCTTGACGCTTCGTCTATTACCGATTGATACGGATGAGTCCTTTTCTATCGGTTTCGCTGTTAGGCTGGCTCCCATTGTCCCCTAAGCCAGGCCTATCCAGATGTTAGAGCGCTTGCTGACGGTGTGTGTACTGCTTCTGGCTGCGCAATCGGCCGCAGCTGTCACCATCTACAGATTCACCGATGCCAACGGAGTGGTTTCGTTTACCGACCAACCCGTCCCTGGCGCGCAGGTGATGAAACTCCGAGAGCGCATGGTTGAGCGCATCGACAGCCAGGTTCGCCTCAACGTCAAGAAAGCCAAAGGCACCGACAGCCTGTACGTGCGCAACGACCTGTATGCGCCGGTCGAAATCGAGCTGAGGTTGTCTGGCGTGAAAAACGTGGTCGGCGTCGCCGATCAGGTCATCCGCCGCACCATTCCTGCCCGCAGCAACGAACGATTGCTGGCCCTGAGCCCGCAAATCCCCAGCAAGGCCATGTCGTACAAGCCGAGCCTGCGCTCGATTGTCGGCGATCCTCAGCGCAGTGTTTCAGCCGGCGGGCTGGCTTACCGTTATCCGCTGCCGTGGGTCGGCGGTCCTTTCCGCATCAGTCAGGGGCCTAACGGTTCTTACAGCCATGTCGGCGCCAAGAGCCGTTACGCCATCGACATTGCCATGCCCGAAGGCACGCAGATCATCGCGGCCCGTAGCGGCACGGTGATCAAGACCGAGAACGGTCAATCCGGGCGAGGGGCGAATCCTTCGGGCAACTTCGTGCGCATCCTCCACGACGACGGCACCATGGGTGTGTACCTGCACCTGATGCAGGGGTCGGTCAGCGTGAAGGAAGGTGAACGCGTGGCGGTAGGCACGCCGCTTGGGCGCTCAGGCAATACGGGCAACAGCACCGGCCCGCATTTGCACTTCGTGGTGCAGCGCAACGTCGGGCTGGCGCTGGAGTCGATTCCGTATGAGTTCGCACGGCCAGTGCAGAGCCTGCCGAATTTCGCCATCGGCGGGAATTGACCATTTTGGCTGAGACCTCTGTAGGAGCGTGGCTTGTCCCGCGATCTGCTGCGCAGCAGTCGTAATCCCATGAGCATCGGCGGTGTCAGGCGAAAATGCATTCGCCAGGCTTACCGCCGGTTTCCGGCAGGTCGTCCGAAGGGGCCCAGACACGAGCCGCGTTCCTACAAGGATTTGGTGCAATCCATCAATCCAGCTTCAACACCTTCGCCAGCACGATCTTCGGGCCTTTCATCTTCTTGATGATGATGCGCAGGCCTTCGACTTCCATCACTTCCTCTTCCTCAGGCACGCGCTTGAGGCTGTCGTAGATGAGGCCTGCGAGGGTTTCTGCCTCGACGTGGTCCAGATCGATGCCCAGCAGGCGTTCGATCTTGAACAGCGGCGTATCACCGCGCACCAGCAACTTGCCCGGTTGATAGGCGAGGATGCCGCGTTCTGCCTTTCGGTGTTCGTCCTGAATGTCACCGACCAGGACTTCCAGCACATCTTCCATGGTCAGGTAACCAATGATCTTGCCGTCGGCCTCTTCCACCACAGCGAAATGCGCGCCGCCCTGGCGGAACTGCTCCAGCAGGCGCGACAACGGCATGTGCTTGGACACGCGCTCCAGTGGTCGCGTCAGCTCATCGAGGTTGAACGATTCGGGAATGTGATCCAGCGCCGCCAGTTCCAGTAGCAGGTCCTTGATGTGCAGCAGGCCGACGAACTCGTTGCGCTGTGCGTCGTACACCGGATAGCGGCTGAATTTGTGACGGCGGAACAGTGCGAGGATCTCTTTGAGCGGCGCATTGCAGTCCAGCGTCACCAGGTCTTCCCTGGAGTTGGCCCAGTCCACCACTTCAAGCTCGCCCATTTCCACGGCCGAGGCCAATACGCGCATGCCCTGGTCGCTCGGGTCTTGACCTCGGCTGGAGTGCAGAATCAGCTTCAGTTCGTCGCGGCTGTAGTGATGCTCGTGATGCGGGCCGGGTTCGCCCTGACCGGCAATGCGCAGAATGCCGTTGGCGCTGGCGTTGAGCAGGTAGATGGCCGGGTACATGGCCCAGTAAAACAGGTACAGCGGAACGGCCGTCCACAACGACAGCAGCTCAGGCTTGCGGATGGCCCAGGATTTAGGAGCCAGTTCGCCGACCACGATGTGCAGATAAGAAATCACGAAGAAGGCGGAGAAGAACGACACGCCCTTGATCACTTCGGGCGAGCCAACGCCCATGGCTTCCAGCAGCGGCGCCAACAGGTGCGCGAACGCGGGTTCACCGACCCAGCCCAAGCCCAGCGAGGCGAGCGTGATACCGAGCTGACAGGCAGAAAGATAGGCATCGAGCTGGCTGTGTACGGTGCGAAGGATGCGGCCGCGCCAGCCGTTTTTCTCGGCGATGGATTCCACGCGAGTGGAGCGCAGTTTGACCATGGCGAACTCTGCTGCGACGAAAAAGCCGTTGAGCAGGACCAGAATCATTGCAAAGAGAATCATGCCGAAGTCGGCGAAAAGTGACGCGAAGCTAATACCTGGGGAAGGGTCCATGATGGGGTTTTGCGGGTTCCGTTTTGAAAAAGGATGAAATAAGCCCTCACAAATGGAGGGCACAAGCGATGCAATTTAGCGGCTATCGGCCACCAATACTAGGGCTTGGTCATCTGGATCGGGGCAAAGTTGCAGATGAATACGCTGCCTTTGCCCGGCACGCTGTTGATCTCCAGCGCGCCGCGATGGCGAAGCAACACGTGCTTGACGATCGCCAACCCCAGTCCTGTGCCACCGGTATTGGACGCCCGGCTGGAATCCACTCGATAGAAACGCTCGGTCAGGCGCGGGATGTGTTTGGGGTCGATACCGATCCCGGAGTCCTGCACGCTCAGGTGCGCGCCCCGGCCATCGGCCCACCAGCGGATGCGAATCTTGCCCTCGGCCGGTGTGTACTTGACCGCGTTGAAAATCAGGTTCGAGAACGCACTGCGCAATTCCGCCTCGCTGCCTTTCAGGCTCCAGTCGCTTTCCACGTCCAGGGTGATTTCCTGATTCTTGGCGCCTGACAGGGCCTGAGCGTCGTTCTTGATGCTCTGCAGTAACGCCGGCACGGCGATCGGCTGGTTGTCCGAGGGGTAATCCGTCGCCTCAAGCTTGGCGAGCAGCAGCAGGTCGTTGAGCAACGTCTGCATGCGGCCGCCTTGTTGCTGCATCTGTTGCAGCGCGCGGACCCAGCGCGGGTTCACCTCTTCCACATTATCCAGCAGCGTTTCGAGGTAACCGCAGATCACCGTCAAGGGTGTGCGCAGTTCATGGGAGACGTTGGCCACGAAGTCTTTGCGCATTTGCTCCAGCAGATGAAGACGCGTCACGTCACGCACCAGCATCAGGTGCTCGTTGTTACCGTAGCGAGTGATCAACATCTGAATGCGCAGGCGGTCGTTGACCGGAGAAGGGATCTCCAGCGGTTCGGCGTAATTGGCGTGCTCGAAGTATTCCTTGAAACGCGGATGGCGCACCAGGTTGGTCACGGGCTGGCCGCTGTCCTGAGGTGTTTTCAGACCCAAGAGCGTTTCGGCAGCGCGGTTCCACCATTCCAGGTTGCCTTCGCTGTCGAGCATGATCACGGCGTCTCTCAGCGCCGCCGTGGACTCTTGAACCCGGTCGATAACGGCTTGCAGACGACCACGCACACGCTGATCGCGGCGTTGCAGGTGATAGATGCTGTCGAAGACTTCGCCCCACAGTCCGTAGCCATCGGGCGGCGGCTCATCGGGTTTGTGATGGCGTAGCCAGTCATGCAGCCTGAGCAACTGTTTGAGGGTCCAGGCCAGGTACAGGCCCAGGCCGATTGCCAGGCACCCGCCATAATGGCCGCTGATCAGCCCGGCCAGCAGCGAGGCCGTGACCAATAGCAGCAGATGGCGGATCAGGGTGCCATGCCAGTTTTGGTTCAATTAACGCGTCCTTGTCTTCCGCGATCGGAGTCGCTACCAAAAGCTGCTCAGCTTTTGGTGGAAAAACGGTAGCCAGTACCGCGGACGGTTTGTACCAGATTTTCGTAAGCATCGCCGAGGGCTTTACGCAGGCGACGAATGTGAACGTCCACCGTGCGCTCTTCGACGTAAACGTTGCCGCCCCAGACCTGATCGAGCAGCTGGCCGCGGGTGTAGGCGCGCTCCTGGTGGGTCATGAAGAACTGCAGCAGGCGGTATTCGGTCGGGCCCATTTCAGCAGGTTTGCCGTCGATGGTGACGCGATGACTGATCGGGTCCAGCAGCAGACCGCCCACTTCGATGGGCGACTCACCGTCGTTCGGGCCCGCGCGGCGCAGCACGGCCTTGAGGCGCGCCACCAGTTCACGAGGAGAGAAGGGCTTGGTGATGTAATCGTCGGCGCCGACCTCAAGACCCTGAATCTTGTTGTCCTCTTCGCCTTTGGCCGTGAGCATGATGATCGGGATGTCCCCGGTCAGCTCATCACGCTTCAACCGACGCGCCAGCTCGATGCCGGACGTGCCGGGCAGCATCCAGTCGAGCAGGATCAAATCGGGTTTGCGGTCGACGATGACCGCGTGGGCTTGCTGAGAGTTCTCTGCCTCCATGCAGTCATAGCCGGCCATTTCCAGTGCGACGGCGATCATCTCGCGAATCGGCGCTTCGTCGTCGACGATCAGAATGCTCCTGCCAACCATGCCTTGAACCTCATGTCATTTAACTGTCTTGGGGCGCATTAGATAACGGAATTATTGCAGTCGTGTGACAGGTTAGTTCGAACCAGGCGCATTGCCCGGTCTAGGGCTAAGCTTGTGGTCTTGTCCTACAACGTTTGTCCAACCTACGACTAACAAAAAGGGAACATACCGATGGCTAAAATTTCTTCTGCTTTTATGGGTCTTTTTGCTGCTGTTGCACTGGCATCCTCCGGGATGACGTTTGCTGCTGACCCCGCGATGGTGACGAAGGACGGCATGATGGCCGACCACAGCAATATGATGCTGTACACGTACGACAAGGACTCAGGTGGCAAGTCCATGTGCAACGACCAGTGCGCAACCAACTGGCCACCGATGATGGCACCGGCAGACGCCAAGGCGTCAGGTAAGTGGACCACGATCAAGCGTGACGACGGCAAGATGCAGTGGGCCTATGACGGCAAGCCGCTCTATACCTTCAAGAACGACAAGCCCGGCGAAATGACCGGCGATGGCAAAGGCGGCGTGTGGCACGCCGTCCACGGCATGAAGCACTGATCGGAGCCGCCCTTCAAACCTGCGCTGGCCTGTCGAAGGTCAGCGCAGCGCGTAGTCCACGACGATCCCCACGAATATCGCCAACCCCGCCCAATGATTGTGCAGGAAAGCCTTGAAGCAGGCCTGCGGCGCTTTATCCCGCGTCGACCAGAATTCCCAAGCGAAGCATCCCGCCGCGACCAGCAGGCCGAGGAAGAAATACAACCCAAGCTCAAACCTTGAGCCGGCGAGCATCAGGCAGAACAGCGCCAGGCACTGCAGCGTCAGGATGATCACCCGATCGGCGTCGCCAAACAGCACGGCCGTGGATTTCACCCCGATCTTCAGGTCGTCCTCGCGGTCGGTCATCGCGTAATACGTGTCGTAGCCCACCGTCCACAACAGATTGGCGATGTACAGCAGCCACGCGGCGGCAGGCAGGTCGCCGGTCTCGGCCGTGAACGCCATCGGCATGCCCCATGAAAACGCTGCGCCCAGCACCACTTGCGGGTAATAGGTGTAACGCTTCATGAAGGGATAGGTGGCAGCCAGGGCCAGGCCGCCGAATGACAGCCAGATCGTTGTCGAATTGGTCAGCAGCACCAGCAGAAAGCTCAGTCCCACCAGCACGGCGAACAGAATCAGCGCTTCTTTGGAGGTGACCCTGCCGCTGACCAGAGGGCGTTGCTCGGTGCGTTTGACGTGGCCGTCCACCTTGCGGTCGGCGAAGTCATTGATCACACAGCCCGCAGCGCGCATCAGGAACACGCCAACGACGAAGATCAGGACGTTGCTCAGCGATGGCGAGCCTTTGCCGGCAATCCATAAGGCCCACAGCGTTGGCCACAGCAACAGGTAGATGCCAATCGGCTTGTCGATGCGGGTCAGTTGAATGAAATCCCAGGCGCGTGGATGCAGGCGGTTAAGGGACTTGAGCAGCGACAAGTACATCAGTGACGCTCCTTGGCGGATTCGGAGGCGGCATCAATGGCGCGCCAGACGGTCGGCAAAAATACCTCGGCGACGAGGATGCCCAGCGCCCCTCGCGTGAAACAGGAGCGACGACCCCAGAGTCCTGCGCGGTTATCCGCTTGCGGCAACCAGGACGAGGGGTATTGGCAAATCTGCAAAGGTCCGCGCGCGAACGCCCGGTCGCTGAACAGCAACTCGCCCAGCGAGCGCGTCCCCAGTTCGTCCATGTGCAAGCCATCGTTTTCCAGCGCGGCACGCGCGGCGACGCTTCGGGCAAATACCCACTTCTCGCCATGCCCGAGCAGGTACACCTCGCGCACCCAGCCTTCACTGCCATCCGGCAGGTTCAGCGCCGCACATTCATCGGCACGCAGCGGTTGCCAGCCTTCGAACAACGGCGTGACGCTAAAGCCATCGTGGGACAGTCGGGTGAGGCGGCGGGTCAGGGAGTCTTCGTGGAACAGCCACTCAAGGACGACGGGCGCGGGCGCGTTGATCAGTTGATCGCGCAACAGCCATTCGGGCGTTGGGCATGCAGGATTTTGCTGGATCACAGTGAACAGTTATTGGCAGCAATCGAGGCGGCGAGCTTAGCATGATTGAGGTGGCTGGCCGACGACCGGATCGGGGGCTGCGCGTCGATGAAACTTGCGTGAACGCCCGGTGATCAGTAAAACGCCCAGACCCATTCGAAAAAGCGCGCGATGGCCGCCAAGCGTCTGGGCACGTATAGCCTGTGAACCAAGAGAACCAACCCATGAAAAAGTGGCAATGCATTGTCTGTGGCCTGATTTACAACGAAGCCGATGGTTGGCCGGATGACGGCATTGCACCGGGCACCCGCTGGGAGGATGTCCCGCAGGACTGGCTCTGCCCTGACTGCGGTGTCGGTAAAATGGATTTCGAGATGATCGAAATCGGCTGATCCGCCGTTCCTTATCTGATTCAGGAGACACGAATGAACGCACCTGTGGTGATCGTCGGTACCGGCCTTGCGGGTTATAACCTCGCACGGGAATTTCGCAAGCTCGATGGCGAAACGCCGCTGCTGCTGATCACGGCCGATGACGGTCGTTCTTACTCCAAGCCCATGCTCTCCACCGGTTTTGGCAAGAACAAGGAAGCCCACGGCCTGAGCATGGCCGAGCCCGGCGCCATGGCCGAACAGCTCAAGGCCGAAGTGCGCACCCACACTCGAATCAGTGGTATCGACCCGGGTCACAAGCGCCTATGGATAGGTGAAGAGTCGGTGCACTACCGTGATCTGATCCTGGCCTGGGGCGCAGAGACCGTGCGTGTGCCGGTGGAGGGCGATGCTGGCGACGCCATCTTCCCTATCAATGATCTTGAGGACTACGCGCGTTTTCGTGCCGCCGCGGCAGGTAAACGGCGTGTGCTCATCCTCGGCGCCGGCCTGATCGGTTGCGAATTTGCCAATGACCTCATCGTGGGCGGTTACGAGGTCGATCTGGTGGCGCCTTGCGAACAGGTCATGCCGACCTTGTTGCACCCGGCGGCAGCGGCGGCTGTTCAAGCCGGACTTGAGGGTCTGGGCGCGCGGTTCCACTTGGGCCCTGTCCTGACCCGGCTCTTGCGAACGGGCGATGGCCTTGAGGCGCACCTGTCCGATGGCGAAGTTGTGCTGTGTGATCTGGTAGTGTCGGCCATTGGCTTGCGGCCCCGAGTCGATCTGGCTGCTGCCGCAGGCCTTGAGGTTGGCCGAGGGGTGGTGGTTGATCGTCACCTCAAGACCTCTCACGCCAACATCTATGCGCTGGGCGATTGCGCCGAAGTGGACGGGTTGAATCTGCTCTATGTCATGCCGCTGATGAGCTGCGCGCGTGCCCTGGCGCAAACACTGGCTGGCACATCTACGCCGGTCAAATACGGCCCCATGCCGGTGACGGTGAAAACGCCTGTTTGCCCACTCGTGGTTTCGCCACCGCCCAAGGGCCGGGAAGGCGTCTGGACCGTTGAAGGGCAGGGCGCGGACATCAAGGCGCTGTGTCACGATGCGGACGGAAACCTGCTGGGTTACGCCCTGACAGGCGCCGCCGTCATGGACAAACTGGCCTTGAACAAGGTCTTGCCACCGCTGCTGGCATAAATAGCTGTCGTTCTGTCGGATAAGGCACGTTTTTGTTGATACAAACGTGGCCCACGTACTGGCGCGGGGATCGGCAGCATGCCATCCTCATTCCGGTCTGCCGCAACGTAGAGCCGTTGCGGTACCTGCTCGCTGCCCTGGAAGGGTGGCACGGGACATAAAAACAAAAAACCGTAAAAGAGGCTTCATATGCGTAAACCAGAACTCGCAGCCGCTATTGCCGAAAAGGCAGATCTCACCAAAGAACAAGCCAATCGTGTCCTCAATGCCGTCTTGGATGAAATCACCAACGCCTTGCACAAAAAGGACAGCGTGACCCTCGTGGGTTTCGGCACGTTCCTGCAGCGCCATCGCGGCGCGCGCACAGGCAAGAATCCACAGACTGGCGAGCCGGTCAAAATCAAGGCCAGCAACACCGTTGCATTCAAGCCGGGCAAGTTCCTGAAAGACAGCGTTAACCCTGTCGTGACGCCTGCGAAGAAGAAATAAATAGCTGGACGTCTTGCGGAAGGCGAACAGCGTGGAAATGGGCATACCAAGCAGTTGGATGCCCATTTTTTATGGCCGGTTGTCTGGCCCGGCGAGCTGTCTGCGTCGCCACTTTGCGACCGTCGGGTTCTGTTACGTCATTCGGTGTTCAAGCTCGCTACACTGCCGTTGGTTGCTCATCCGCACCTGATCGCATGAGGCGTCGCACATGAAGTTTCGTTTTCTCCTCTGGATGCTGGGTCTGCTCATGACCCGCGCCAGCCGCAACAACCCTGCATTCCAGCAACAGCTCGCCGGCAAGGACCTGACGTTCCAGCTGCAGACCTGCGACGGCAAAGTGGCTCGTCATTTCGTGGTGAAGGATCAACGCGTCAGCAGCCGCAGTGGCGCTGTCGCCGCGCCAGCGTTTGCGATCTCGTTCAAGGACGCGACTTACGGCTTCGCCACGATGCAGGCGAAGAACAAGCAACTGGCGTTCATGCAGGGGATTCAGGACAAGAACATTCAGGTCACCGGCAACACCGGACTGGTGATGTGGTTTCAGGGCCTGACGAAATATTTGAAGCCGAGGAAGAAAAAGGTCTGAGGCTGGAAAAAATCCAACGGTGGGAGCGAATTCATTCGCGATGAATCAGCAGGACCAATACAAACGTGTCGGCTGAAAGATTTATCGCGAATAAATTCGCTCCCACAGATTTTCGAGTCGTTTCATTCACCCTTGCAGTCATTGACCGCAGCTTTCGGCGGAATGCCGCTCAGGTCGAGCTTGGTCCCACAGGTCGTTCCAACCGCCGTGGAATCAGAGGCGGTTGGCACAAGCGGTCAATCAGTGGAACTGCGAGGCGAGTTCGCGCAGCAGCACTTCGGCTTCCAGCACCTTGTGCACCACGTCCTGCGCTTTATCGCGTGGCAGTTCCAGGCGTTCGAAAAGCTCGTCCGGAATGCTTTCCATCGGGCCGGAGCCGATCCCCTCCTTGCGCAGCAGACGCACCGCCAAACACACCAGGTTGGCGTACTCGCAATGTTCGCCGTTGTAATGCGGGTCGTGCTGGAAACGCAGCGCGGTGGAGAGTTCTTCAGGCATGTCCCAGTTGCGCATCAGCCAGGCACCGATCTGCTCGCGGGAGATGCCCAGCAGATGCTGCTCCACGAAGCTGTGGTGAAGGTGCGGGTTGACCTCGATTTGTCGGCAGATCAGCGAGAAATGCGGCGGAAAGACGTGCGCCAGCAACAGATAGCCGAAGTTATGCAGCAAACCGGCAAGGTACGTCAGGCCGCTTTCAGGGCGCTTGGCGCGCGGCATGGCGCGGGTCAGGCCTTCGATAACGGCGGCGGTGTAAATCGACTGCTGCCAGTACGGCGTCGCGTGCTGCGGATGATCCTTGGGCAAGGCCAGTGTCTTGCCCAGCGCCAGACCCAGGGCCAGGTTGATCACCAGGTCGAAGCCCAGCACGCGCACGATGGCGTCTTCAACCGAGCGAATCTTGCCGGCGGAGCCGTAATACGGCGATGCCGCCCAGCTGACCACCTGCGCGGCCAGCGCCGGATCGGTTTCCACGACACCGGTAATGTCGTCGATGGTCGCATCCGGATCGACACGCAGTTTGATGATTTTTTGAGCAGTGTCCGCCAGCGGCGGAATTTCCACCGTCGCTTCCAGGCGTTGCTGGATGCGGCGGGCGGTGAAGTTCTGGACGGCCTTGGTGATCTCCTCACGGTCGTCATCGGGACGCGTCAGGTTCGGTTGCACCAGATTGACCGGCTCGCCGAAGGTGGCGGCGCTGGCTTTGCTCAACAGGGATTTGAAGTCTTCGCTGCTGATCTCCAGCAGCAGGCCAGGTTCGCCCGAGTCGATCAGTACCGTGGGCTCCTGAAGGATGCGCTCTTCGTACAGGCACGGTGAACTGGTCAGGGCCGGAAGGGCGGGCAGGCTATGCAGGTTGTTCTTCCCGAGCATCTGATCCAGGTGCTCTTGCGACACGGCGGTCAGCTTGCGACCGGTCAATTCGGTAATCCGATTGAGGTCCAGCAACTGGCTCTGCGGGAAAAGGATCAGCAACGCACCAACGGAATCGTGGACCAGAACGGCCTGGACCTTCTGCGCAGTGGGGAGCGTTTCGTCGTCCATGACTTCCCGGAAGTTGATGGCCGCTTTGCCAAGCAACTGCCGGATGACAGACGGGGCGTGTTGGGTTGCGTCGATGTGGGCAACTTCTGTCATGGTCTGTATCCAGATTCCTACAATTGCTGAAGTATAACCAGCTTAGTTGTTAGATAGGTGAGACAGGTTCTTATTGTTGACTGCTTCACACTTGCCCGTATTGCTGCCCGTGGCGCAACCAGCGCTCCAGCAGCGGGCTGACATGTTGCGGCCAGCGTTCCAGCAATGCCTGCGCGGCGTCTCGAACGGCTGGCAAGAGGTCTGCGTCGCGCATCAAATCGGCGACCTTGAATTGCAGCAAGCCTGTCTGCCTCGTTCCCAGCATCTCGCCCGGCCCGCGCAGTTCCAGGTCCTTTTCGGCGATGACGAAACCGTCGTTGGTTTCGCGCATGATCCCCAGTCGCTGCTTGCCGATCTGAGATAGCGGCGGATGGTACAGCAGCACGCAATGACTCGCTGCGCTACCGCGTCCGACCCGGCCGCGCAACTGATGAAGCTGGGCGAGACCCAGTCGTTCAGGGTTCTCGATGATCATCAGGCTGGCGTTGGGAACGTCCACACCCACTTCAATGACCGTCGTTGCGATTAACAACTGCAGATTGCCTTGTTTGAACTCGGCCATGACCGCCGCTTTTTCCACCGGCTTCATGCGGCCATGAATCAACCCGACCTTGAGTTCGCCCAAGGCGCTCGTCAGCTCTTCGAAGGTGGTTTCGGCAGCCTGGCAGGTCAGTTCTTCAGATTCTTCGATCAGCGTACAGACCCAATAGGCCTGACGGCCTTCGGCACACGCGTTGCGGACCCGCTCTACGACCTCGATGCGACGGCTGTCGGCGACCAGCACGGTGTTGACCGGCGTGCGGCCCGGCGGCAATTCGTCGAGGATCGAGGTATCGAGGTCAGCGTACGCGCTCATCGCCAGCGTGCGCGGAATGGGGGTGGCGGTCATGATCAGCTGATGCGGACACATCAGGCCGCCGACGCCCTTTTTGCGCAACGCCAGCCGCTGTTGAACGCCAAAGCGGTGCTGTTCATCGATGATCACCAGCGCGAGGTTCTTGAACTGCACTTCATCCTGAAACAGCGCGTGGGTGCCGACCACCATGGGAGCACCGTTGGCGATCTGTTCAAGCGACGCAGCCCGGGCCTTGCCCTTGAGCTTGCCGGCCAGCCAGGCGGTTTCAATGCCCAGTGGCTGCAGCCAGCGCGTGAAGTTGATGAAGTGCTGTTCGGCCAGAATCTCGGTCGGCGCCATCAGCGCGACCTGGTAACCGGCCTCCAGCGCCTGCAACGCTGCCAGTGCGGCGACCACGGTCTTGCCCGCGCCCACGTCACCCTGAATCAGCCTCAGCATGGGTTCTTGCTGACTGAGGTCGTAGGCGATTTCCTTGCCGACGCGTTGCTGTGCGCCTGTGGGTGGAAACCCCAGGTTAGCGAGGAACTGCGTTGGAAGCCGCTTGGCGACCGGCAACGCTGGCGCCCGCTGGGAGCGCAGGCTTTCACGCAGACGTTGCTGCGACAACTGATGAGTCAGGAGTTCTTCAAAGGCCAGCCTGTGCTGCGCCCAGTGGTGACCCAGCGCGAGTTCTTCGACATCAGCGTCGGCGGGCGGGTTATGCAGGTAATGGATCGCGTCAGCCAGTGGCGCCAGTTGATAGTCGCGCGCGAGCTCTTCCGGCAGCCAGTCAGGCAAACTTCTTGGCCCCAGCATCCCCAGGCTTTGCTGACATAACTGGCGCAAGCGCTGCTGGGTCAGGCCTTCGGTGGTGGGGTAAATCGGCGTGAGCGTCTGCTCGACCGCGACGTGCTCTTCGTCGGTGATCGCACGGTATTCGGGATGGTAGATCTCCAGTCCCGAGGCGCCGGGACGGGCTTCGCCATAGCAGCGCACATGCGTGCCGCGCTTCAAGCCATCCTTCTGTGCGTTGCTGAAGTGGTAAAAACGCAGGCTCAGCACGCCAGTGCCATCACCCAGACGGACCAGCAGGCTGCGACGTTTGCCCATCACGACGTCGGCACCGCTGACGACGCCTTCGATCACCGCATCCTGCCCCGGGCGCAACGCGCCAATGGGCACGACGCGGGTGCGATCCTGATAACGCAGCGGCAGATGGAACAGGACGTCCTGAATGTTCTCCAGGCCGACCTTCGCCAGCTTTTCAGCCATGGCCTCGCCGACGCCCTTGAGCGCCGTTACCGAGACGTGGGACAGCTCAGTCATACCGCCTCTTAGCTCGCTTGTGCCTGGGCTTTAGGGCGAGCAACGGAGCACAGACGAATGGAGTCGGCGAGGATTTCGATGGCTTTGGGCCGCGGGAAGCTCGCACGCCAAGCGATGGCGACCGTGCGGAATGGCACAGGAGGCGACAGCGGACGCACTTCAATCACGCCCGGCGCATAGTGATGGCTGTCGACTGCGGACATGGGCAGGATCGAGACGCCCAGCCCCGAGGCCACCATGTGGCGGATGGTTTCCAGCGAGCTGGATTCGACCGTCGTGTGCTTGGCGCTGTCGCCCCCTTTGACCAGCGTCGGGCACGCTTCGAGCACCTGGTCGCGGAAACAGTGGCCTTCGCCCAGCAACAACAGACTCTTGTCGTTCAGTGCCGATGCGTCGATGGTGGTTTTCTGCGTCCACGGATGATCAGCCGGCATGAGCACGTAGAACGGCTCGTCGTACAGCGACATGGTCAGTACGTCGGCTTCGTTGAACGGCAGGGCAATGATGATCGCGTCGAGTTCACCGTTGCGCAGCTTGTCGCGCAGCACATGGGTGAAATTCTCTTCGATGTACAACGGCATTTGCGGAGCGACCCGGTGCAGTTGCGGAATCAGGTGAGGAAACAGATAAGGACCGACGGTGTAGATCGCACCGACTTTCAGCGGCGCCGTCAGTTGGTTCTTGCCCGTCTGGGCGAGCTCACGAATGCCTTGAGCCTGCTCGAGCACCTTCTGCGCCTGAGCTACGATGCCCTCGCCAACCGGCGTAAGACGTACGGCACTCTTGCTGCGCTCGAAAATCAGCACACCGAGTTCATCTTCCAGCTTCTTTACGCCGACCGACAGTGTCGGCTGGCTGACGTGGCAGCGTTCAGCCGCATGGCCGAAATGCTGCTCTTGAGCGAGGGTAACGATATAGCGCAATTCTGTGAGGGTCATAGCGTGCGTCCATGAAGTTGCGGCCCCAGCATAGCGGGTGCAATCGATAGACGCACGTTATCAGGCCCTCTGTTGTCACAAAATCAACGTTTCAACGTTTATCCAGTGAATAAACGAAGGGCGCGACCACTTCCAGCGTGCCATTGTTGAGCAATTCCGCTGGCGGCTTGGGCAGCGGCTGGGCACGGCGAATCATCTCAAGGGTTGCGCGGTCCAGCGATGCACTGCCCGAACCCCCTGCGATTTCGTACGACAGCACCCGGCCTTCGCCATCCACCACGAAACGCAAACGGTTGATGCCTTGCATGCCACGCCGACGGGCGTCGTCCGGATAACGTTTGTACTTGCTCAGGTGGCGCAGCAGGTCACCCTGCCAGGTTGGCAGTGCGGTGCTCGGCGGTGTGGGCGGAGCGGGTTGCGGCGCAGCCGATTTTTCCGGTTTCGCGTTGGAAGGTGGCGTGTCTACCGGTTTCTCATCGGCAGGCTTTTCCTCCTTCGGCGGCTCAACCTTCTTCACCGGCTTGGGCGGCTGTGGTTTGGGCTTGGGTTTGACCGGTTTGGGTATCGCGATTTCCGGCTTTTGCGCTTCGGCAATGGGCGGAATCGGCAACTCTTCTTCCGGCGCAGGCGGCTGCGGCGGCTGCACCACTTTCGGCGGTGGTGGCGGAGCAGGCTCAGGTAAGGGCGCCAGCTCGACCATCATGGCTGCCGGGGGCAGCTCGATGGCCTGCGAGGCGGGCCAGCGCAGCGCGACGATGATCGCAACCGCGTGAACCGCCAGCACCAACAACAGACTACCGCTATAGCGCGTCAGTTTTTGGCGCGTATTGATCATTTCTTACCAACCGTCTCAAGACCCACCAGACCGACTTTCAGGTAACCGGCGCCGCGCAGGGCATTCATGACGTCCATGAGGTCCCCGTAGTCCACGCCCTTGTCGGCCTGGAAGAAGATCGTGGTGTCCTTCTTGCCTTTGGTCCTGGCATCCAGGACCGGGCCGATCTGCTCGCGCGCAACCTTTTCGTCGCCCAGGTACAGGCTCTGGTCAGCCTTGACGCTCAGAAAAATCGGCTTTTCCGGTCTGGGCGCCGGTTTCGCTGTGGAGGCGGGCAGGTCGACCTTGATGTCGACGGTTGCAAGAGGCGCTGCCACCATGAAAATGATCAGCAGCACCAGCATGACGTCGATGAACGGCGTCACGTTGATTTCGTGGTTCTCGGCGAGATCGTCGCCACCTTCGTTCAGATGCAGGCCCATGGTTTACCCCATTTTTACCCTGTGCGGCTGCTGGACACGCTCAGCAACGGGCTGGTGATCCAGATCGCGGCTGACGAGCAGCAGAACTTGAGCAGAGGCGTCGGACACCTGCGCCTTGTAACCGGCAATGGAGCGTGCGAACACGTTGTAGATGACCACGGCAGGAATCGCGGCCACCAGACCGAGAGCGGTGGCCAGCAGCGCTTCGGCGATGCCCGGTGCGACGACCGCCAGGTTGGTGGTCTGGGTCTTGGCGATGCCGATGAAGCTGTTCATGATGCCCCAAACGGTACCGAACAGGCCGACGAAGGGCGCGGTCGAGCCGATGGTGGCGAGTACGCCGGTGCCCATGCTCATGTTGCGGCCGCAGGCTGCTACCAGGCGCTCGAGGCGAAACGCAACGCGCTCCTTGATGCCTTCACGTTCGCGACTGTTGACCGAGAGGTGCATCTCTTCCAGCGCATCGTGAACCAGCAGGTGGGCCAGCGTGCCCTCCTTTTTGGCGCCGGCGCTGGCTTCATCGAGCGTGCGTGCGCGCTTGAGGGCGGCGATCTCGCCACGCAGACGACGCTTGGCGCCGATCAGTTCCAGGCCTTTGGCAATCCAGATGGTCCAGGTGATGATCGAGGCGATGGCAAGGCCGATCATTACGGCTTTAACGATAATGTCTGCATTCTTGTACATGCCCCAAGGCGACAGGTCGTGGGACATGCCCAGGCTGTTCTCTTCGGCGACGGGCTCGATCGAATCTGCGGGGAAGGCAGGATCCTGAACGGCAGGGGCTGTCGCGGTGTCAACCGGAGCAGCAGCAGGCGCTGCCGACTGAACCGCAGGGGTTGGCTGGGCAGGAGCGCTGGAATCGGCAAGCGCAACTGGCGTCAGCATCAGGCTGAATAGAACGGCGACAATGGCGCGCCCTGCACGAGGCAGACCTGAAAATGTGATTGACGAAGCGGCGGATTGAATAGGTGTCATGCTGGCCCGACCTGATATGAAAATAGGTGTTCGTTCTGGATGCGTCGCGCTGGCCCGAGGCGAGCGGAGGAGAACAAAGGGCCGACATTATTGCAAGTAATTCTTGTTAACAAAAGTAATAGAGTCTCTTTTTTTAACGCGAACGCGTCCCGATGGTCGCTTTTCAGGCCGGTTTTATTGGTCGAAACCTACTTTTGATGTGGAGATTGGTCATGGCGGCACCGTCCGTTCTGATTGCTGGATGTGGTGACATTGGTGGGCGTCTGGCGTTGCAGCTACTGCCTCAAGGGTGGACGGTGTACGGCCTGCGCAGAAATGTGGCGAAGCTGCCGCACGGTGTGCGAGGCGTGGGCGGTGACCTTTTTGACGCGCGAATCCCGGTTCAATGGCCCGAGAGCCGAATCGATTATCTGGTCTATTGCGCGACCCCGACGGCGCGGGACGAAGCCGGTTATCGCGCAGCCTACGTACAGGGCTTGCGTCATGTGCTCGGCTGGACAGAGCGCAGCGGGCAGAAGCCCAAGCGGATTCTGTTCGTGTCGAGCAGCAGTGTTTATGGGCAGCAAGGAGGCGAGTGGGTCGATGAGACGTCGCCTGCCGAAGCCGACGGATTCTCAGGTCGCGTGATGCGAGAGGCCGAGCAGGTGGCCCTGAACAGTGGCGTGCCGGCGAGTATCGTCAGATTGACCGGAATCTATGGGCCGGGCCGTAGCGATTTGATGAACCGGGTTCGTCAGGGTTACAGCGTGGCCGTCGATCCGCCGCTGTACGGCAACCGCATTCACGTGGATGACGCTGCGGGTCTGCTGGCTTTCCTGTTGCAGGCCGATGCGAAGGGGGACGCACTGGAAGACTGCTATCTGGGCGTTGACGACGCGCCGGTGCCTTTGGCTGAAGTGGTGGACTGGATGCGTACTCGCCTCAACGTGACGCAGTGGTCCGATGAGAACAGTGTGAGACGCGCAGGCAGCAAGCGGTGCAGCAACGCGCGGGCCAAGGCGCTGGGCTGGGTGCCGCGTTATGCGAGTTATAAGGAAGGGTATGAGGCGATGTTGGCTGATAATTGATTAAGTCTTGTGACAGACCCTGTAGGAGCGCGCTTGCCCGCGATGGCATTTCTGCCTTCACCACAGAGGTGATTAGCTGATTGCAATCGCGGGCAAGCGCGCTCCTACACACTCAAACAGACGTAGAACTCAATTTTTCTCCAACACCCAATGCCGCTCGCCCGGACGCAAGTCCGGCATTTCAGTAGCCTGGGCATTGTTTACGGCCTGGAAGATTTCCAGTTGCTTGCCTTGGCGCACAAAGACCCACGGGTTGCCGCGCTCATTTTTCTCGAGCCACATGCTGTCGTACTCGCCACTCATGGCGGCGCAATCGCCCGCCAGACAGAGCGCGTAACGGTCGTTGCCCGGCAGGCCTGTCACGCTGCCATCCGGCTGAAACTCAACGACGCTGCCTTGTCCGTCGCCATTGACGATCGTCCATTTGCCGCCCAGGTAGGCGGTATAGAGCGCACGCTCAAAGCTGCTTCCGGGTGGTGCGCCAGCGGGAGCGGCTTGCTTGGGCATGCGGAAATGCTGTTCGGGGCCTGAATCGCTGGCGCTCTGAACCAGCTCGTCGCCTTTCAGCTTGAGGTCGTCAGAGGCGCTGCCATAGACATTCACCTTCCACGATCCGTCGGGATCTTTGGCGATCTTGCCTTCGGTGAGTTCGAATCCGTTGTAGGACGTAGCCTGGCCTGCCGCTGTATTGACGTTCCATTCCAGTGTCGGCCCGTACGCCAGCAGCGACTGGCGCAAGTTGCCGCCTTCTGCCGCAGCGTCGATGGCGGCCTGATTGATCCAGGTACCGTCCGGGGTTTTGTTGGAATGGCTGGCGCAGCCGCTCATCAGCGCGGCCAGCAGCGAGAGGGCGAACGCGACGCGCATATGCATGCGGAGTCCTTCCTTTGCTCTGAGGGTAGCGGAGCGTGAATACGCTCCGCAGGGGATTTACTCGACGACCAGCACGGCGTCCATTTCAACCATCGCGCCTTTGGGCAGTGCAGCCACGCCGATGGCGGCGCGTGCAGGATAAGGCTGTTCGAAATACTTGCCCATGATCTCGTTGACCTTGGCGAAGTGGCTCAGATCGGTCAGGAAGATGTTCAGCTTGACGATGTCCTTGAACGATCCGCCTGCAGCTTCAGCCACGGATTTCAGGTTTTCGAAGACCTGAACGGTCTGGGCTTCGAAGCCTTCAACCAGTTCCATGGTTTTTGGGTCCAGAGGAATCTGGCCGGACATGTAGACGGTATTGCCAGCTTTGATCGCCTGAGAATACGTGCCGATGGCGGCAGGGGCTTTGTCGCTGGAGATAACGGTCTTGCTCATGAAGAACTCCTGTTGGCGGTTTGGCTACGCACGCATGCGGGTGATGCGAATCACACCGGTCAAGGCGCGCAGTTTCTTGATCACACGGGCCAGGTGCACGCGGTCGTGCACGCTGACCACCAGTTGGACCACGCTGATACGACCATCGCGTTCGTCCATGCTGATTTTCTCGATGTTGCCGTCGGCGGCGTTGACGCTGCTGGCCAGCAAGGCGATAAGCCCGCGCTGGTGCTCCAGCTCGACCCGCAGCTCGACATTGAATTCGCCGGTCACGTCCTTGGCCCAGGAAAGCTGAATGCACTTTTCCGGGTTATGCCGGATTTCGCTGATATTGCGGCAGTTATCCAGGTGCACGACCATGCCTTTGCCCGCAGACAAGTGGCCTACGATCGGGTCACCCGGAATCGGCGTACAGCATTTGGCGTAGCTGAGCACCAGGCCTTCGGTGCCACGAATCGCCAGTGGGCCTTCAGCGCTAGGCAGCTCTTCACCCTCGCTGGCGAGCAGGCGCCTGGCGACGACATACGCCATGCGGTTGCCCAGGCCGATGTCTTCGAGGAGGTCTTCAATGACCTCGACCCGGTACTCGGCCAGGATCAGTTGCACGCGTTCGTTTGGAATCTTTTCCAGGCTGCTGTCGAAGCTGTTCAGCACCTTGTTGAGCAGGCGCTCACCCAGGTTGATCGACTCCGAGCGCCTTTGCAGCTTCAGCGCATGGCGAATGTGCGTGCGCGCCTTGCCCGTGACGACGAAGTTGAGCCATGCCGGATTCGGGCGTGCGCCCGGCGCACTGACGATTTCAACGGTCGAACCGCTCTGCAGAGGTTCGGACAGTGGCGCCAGGCGGCGATTGATCCGGCAGGCAATGCAGCTGTTGCCGACGTCCGTGTGAACGGCGTACGCGAAGTCGACGGCCGTGGAGCCTTTGGGCAGCTCCATGATCCGGCCTTTGGGCGTGAACACGTAGACTTCGTCCGGAAACAGATCGATTTTTACGCTTTCGATGAATTCCAGCGAGTTGCCGGCACGTTGCTGCATTTCCAGCACGCCTTTGACCCACTGACGGGCGCGGGCATGAGTGCCTTTTGGCTGCTCGTCGCCAGAAGATTTGTACAACCAGTGCGCCGCGATGCCGTTGTTGGCCATCTCTTCCATTTCGCGCGTGCGAATCTGGATCTCGATGGGCACGCCATGCATGCCGAACAGCGTGGTGTGCAACGACTGATAGCCGTTGGCTTTGGGAATCGCGATGTAGTCCTTGAAGCGTCCTGGCAGCGGTTTGTACAAATTATGTACAGCGCCGAGCACGCGATAGCAGGTGTCTACCTTGTCGACGATGATCCGGAACGCGTAGACGTCCATGATCTCGTTGAAGGCGCGACGCTTGCCGCGCATCTTTTTGTAGATGCCATACAGGTGCTTCTGCCGCCCGCTGACTTCGCCTTCGATGCCGTCGACCGCCAGACAGTGGCTCAGCGACTCTTCGATCTTGTTGACCAGTTCCTTGCGGTTGCCGCGAGCCCGTTTGACGGCCTGACCGATGCGCGAGGAGCGCATCGGATACATGGCCTTGAAACCCAGGTCTTCAAATTCGATACGCACGCTGTGCATGCCAAGGCGATTGGCGATAGGCGCGTAGATCTCGAGGGTTTCCTTGGCGATGCGCCGGCGTTTTTCGCCTGACAGCACTTCCAGCGTGCGCATGTTGTGCAGGCGGTCAGCGAGCTTGACCAGGATCACGCGGATGTCGCGTGCCATGGCCATGGCCATTTTCTGGAAGTTTTCGGCCTGTGCCTCAGCCTTGGTCTCGAAGTTCATCTGGGTCAGTTTGCTGACCCCGTCGACCAGTTCGGCCACGGTTTCGCCAAACTGCGCACAGAGCGCTTCCTTGGCGATGCCGGTGTCTTCGATCACGTCATGCAGCATCGCGGCCATCAGGCTCTGATGGTCCATGTGCATGTCGGCAAGGATATTGGCCACCGCCAGCGGGTGCGTGACGTAGGCTTCACCGCTGCGACGGCGTTGGCCGTCGTGGGCTTGTTCGGCGTAGAAATACGCTCGGCGAACCAGATTGACCTGGTCGGCGCCGAGGTAGGTCGAGAGGCGATCGGCGAGGGCGTCTATGCTCGGCATGGTGCAACTCCTTGCCGAGGATGGTGACCCTGCGCCTTGCTACGTCGACCGGGCATAGGCTTAGACGGCCTCGTTGGACTCGTCCTCGAACGCTGCGAACAGTGGTTCATCTTCAACGATTTCGGCTTCTGCAATGACGGCGTAATCCATCAGGCCCGCTGCGATTTCGCGCAGGGCAACAACGGTAGGCTTGTCGTTTTCCCAGGCCAGCTTTGGCTCTTTGCCGCCGGTCGCCAGTTGACGCGAGCGCTTGGTGGCGAGCATGACCAGCTCAAAGCGGTTATCTACATGTTCCAGGCAGTCTTCAACGGTCACGCGGGCCATGGGTATTCCTCGTAGCAAATGCGGTATGCGCGGTGCCCGGATGGGCGAGCGGACTCGGTAGTTTACAAGCGGACAGCTCAAAGCTTCAAGCGGCAAGCCCCAAGCGGTCGGTTTTTGGCGCTGTTTCGATGCGCTTTGCACCGCCCCTGTAGGAGCGCGCTTGCCCGCGATGGCGGTGTGTCTGGCAATGAATGGGTTGAATTCATCGACGCCATCGCGGGCAAGCGCGCTCCTGCAGTTGATTATGCAAGCAACTGGGTCAGCAGCTCGGTATGACGCTGTTGCTGGTGTTCCTGGCTCAACAGGTTGGCGCGGAAGATGGCTTTGAGGTCTTCCAGGGCCGTCGCGAAATCGTCGTTGATGATGACGTAGTCGTATTCGACGTAATGGCTCATTTCACTGACCGCTTCGCGCATCCGGCCTTCGATGATCTCGTCGCTGTCCTGCCCGCGATTGGTCAGGCGCTGACGCAAGGCCTGCTGGGTCGGCGGCAAAATAAAGATCGAACGCGCGTGGGGCATCAGCTTGCGCACTTGTTCGGCGCCTTGCCAGTCTATTTCCAGAATCAGGTCGTGACCTTCGTCCAGCGTCTGCTGCAGGCGGCTTTGTGAGGTGCCGTACAGGTTGCCAAACACCTCGGCCTGCTCGAGGAAGTCGCCGTGTTCGATCATCCGCACGAACTCTTCGCGATCAACGAAGTGGTAATTAACGCCGTCCACTTCGCCCGGGCGCATGGCGCGGGTGGTGTGGGAGACGGAAACGCGAATCTGCGGCTGAGCATCGATCAGGGCTTTGACCAGGCTGGTCTTGCCCGCGCCCGAGGGGGCGGAAATGATGTACAGAGTGCCGGTGCTGTGGGTCATGTCTAGATTGGCCTTACTCAATGTTCTGCACTTGTTCGCGCATCTGCTCGATCAACACCTTGAGGTTGACTGCGGCTTGAGTGCTGCGAGGGTCGAAGGCTTTGGAGCCCAGTGTATTGGCTTCGCGGTTGAGCTCCTGCATCAGGAAGTCCAGCCGGCGTCCGGCTTGTCCGCCGGTCTTGAGCACGCGGCGAACTTCGGTGACGTGGGTGCTCAGGCGGTCGAGTTCTTCTGCGACATCGCTCTTCTGCGCCAGCAGGACCATTTCCTGTTCCAGGCGTTGTGGATCGAGCTCTGCCTTCATGTCGGCGAAGCGATCCAGCACCTTCTGGCGCTGGGTCGCGAGCATCTGCGGCACCAGGGTGCGCAGGGTAGCCACTTCGGTCTTGATCGACACAAGCCGTTCGTCGAGAAGTTTGGCCAGGTCTGCGCCTTCGCGGGCGCGACCGGCTTTGAGTTCATCCAGCGCTTCGTTGAACAAGGCCAGTGCATCGTTGTTCAGCGCCTGTGGATCGCTTGCATCGGCGACCAGCACGCCGGGCCACGCCAACACTTCCAGTGGATTAAGGGCGGCAGGCTGCTTGATCAGGCTCGCGATGACTTCAGCGGCGGCGACCAGTTGGCTGGCGCGTTCACGGTCTACCTGCAACGGTTTGCCGGCCGTTTCCTCGGTGAACCGCAACGTGCATTCGACCTTCCCGCGCGACAGGCCCTGACGCAACGCTTCGCGTACGGCGCCTTCCAGGTCCCGGAAGGATTCAGGCAAACGCAGATGAGGTTCCAGATAACGATGATTGACCGAGCGCAATTCCCAGCTCAGCGTGCCTTGAGTGCCGGCTCTTTCAGCCCGGGCGAAAGCCGTCATGCTGTGCACCATGGGAATTACCTCTATAAAAGTCAGGAGTTAGCCTGGAAGGGACGATGTTCTGTCCAGATGAATGTGATGAAGAAGCGACAGGCTATAAAGGCGCAAGATTGTAGCTCAGTGCGAGGTGCGCGCCCAACGTTGGCGATGTCGCAAGACGTGTGCAATGTCGCCGTTTCGCTGCCTTGTAGCGCTTTTTCATAAGCCCGCGGGTGCCCAGTGGTCATTGATGCCTCATTAGATGTCCCCAGCGCGGGTCCTCGCCTCTATAATGTTGGTCAGTTTTCCGTCTCAGTACAGGTATCCCAGATGAAACGTCCAAGTGGTCGCGCTGCCGATCAGCTTCGCTCGATCCGCATCACCCGCAACTACACCAAGCACGCCGAAGGGTCTGTACTGGTCGAGTTCGGTGACACCAAGGTGATCTGCACCGTCAGCGTCGAAAACGGCGTGCCGCGTTTTCTAAAAGGTCAGGGCCAAGGCTGGCTGACTGCCGAATACGGCATGCTGCCGCGCGCGACGGGCGAGCGTAACCAGCGCGAAGCCAGCCGTGGCAAACAAGGCGGCCGTACCCTTGAGATTCAACGTTTGATCGGTCGTTCCCTGCGCGCTTCGCTGGACATGTCCAAGCTGGGCGACGTGACGCTGTATGTCGATTGCGACGTGATCCAGGCCGATGGCGGTACTCGCACGGCGTCGATTACGGGTTCGATGGTGGCGCTGATCGATGCGCTGAAAACCATCAAGAAGCGCGGCGGCCTCAAAGGCGGCGATCCGTTGAAGCAGATGATCGCGGCGGTTTCGGTCGGCATGTATCAGGGTGAGCCGGTGCTGGACCTAGACTACCTGGAAGACTCGGCCGCCGAGACCGACCTCAATGTGGTCATGACCAGCACAGGCGGTTTCATTGAAGTTCAAGGCACCGCCGAAGGCGCACCTTTCCAGCCTGCCGAGCTCAACGCAATGCTGGCGCTGGCGCAGAAAGGCATGAACGAAATCTTTGAATTGCAGCAGGCGGCGCTGGCCGACTGATTGCCGAAGATGTGATTCGCGTTACCACCGTCAGAACAGGGAAAGCATGATGATCGACAGTCAGCCGCCGTTGCCAGTGCCGAGCAAGGAAGTCCGCCAATGGGCCATGATGTGCCACTTTGCGGCGTTCTTCGGCCTGATCTTTCCGTTCGGTAATCTGCTGGGGCCATTGATTGTCTGGCAGTTGAAGAAAGAGGCCGATCCGTTCATCGATGCTCAGGGTAAGGAAGCCCTCAACTTTCAGATTACCGTGGCCATTGCTGCGATGATCTGCTTCCTGCTGATGATCGTCGTCATTGGTTTTCCACTGCTGATGCTGGTTGGCGTTGGAGCCTTGGTGCTGACGATCATTGCCGGGGTCAAGGTCAACGACGGGATCGCCTATCGTTATCCGTTTACCTGGCGGTTGATCAAGTAAGCGAGGCGATGGTTTGCTGCACCTGTAGGAGCGTGGCTTGTCCCGCGATCGGCCGGGAACCGGACGTAAAAGCTGAATTCGAAATATCCCTGATAGGACGACATCGATGAATTCGCTGCCGCTTCGCGCCAGATCGCGGGACAAGCCACGCTCCTACAGGGTCAGGCAGCTGTCTAAACGCCGGACAAACAAAAGCCGACTTCACGTCGGCTTTTTTTTGAGCAACTGAACGTCAGATCGTCAACGTCCAGTCGTAGTCCACAATCAGCGGCGCGTGCTGTGAGAAGCGCGGCTGGCGTGGCAGGCGTGCGCTGCGTACGAAACGGCGCAGACCCGGCGTCAGCAACTGATAGTCGAACCGCCAGCCCAGATTCAGCATCTCGGCCTGTTCGTTATCCGGCCACCAGCTGTACTGGTCGCCTTCGCGGCTGACTTCGCGCAGGGCGTCGACATAACCCATGTTGCCGACAATCTCGTCCATCCAGGCACGCTCTGGCGCCAGGAAGCCCGGAGATTGCTGGCTGTCGCGCCAGTTCTTGATGTCCAGCTTCTGCTGCGCAACGTAGAGCGAGCCACAATAAATGTACTCGCGACGCTTGCGGCGTTGCTTGTCCAGGTACTTGCCGAAGTCGTCCATGAGCTTGAACTTCTGGTTCAAGTCCTCATCGCCGTTCATCCCGGAGGGGAGCAGCAAGGTTGCAATACTGACTTTGTCGAAATCCGCCTGCAGGTATCGCCCGTAACGGTCGGCCGTTTCAAAGCCCAGACCGTTGATTACCGCCTTTGGCTGCAGCCGCGAGTAAAGCGCCACACCACCTTGGGCAGGAACTTCGGCATCGCAGGCATACAGGAAGTAGCCGTCCAGTTGGTAAGCTGGATCGTCCAGTTCAAAGGCGGAGGCGCGGGTATCCTGAAGACAGATGACGTCGGCATTCTGGGCTTGCAGCCAACTGAGCAAACCACGCTCGACTGCAGCCTGAATACCATTAACGTTCACACTGATGATCCGCATAAATGGCCCCAAAAATCACGTGCGTGTATGATACCCGAGCTCTACCTAATTAGCTAAATCCGTGGTATTCGGGGCTTTTTTCATGCAGGCGTATCAGCGCGATTTCATTCGTTTTGCCATCGATCGCGGGGTTTTGCGCTTCGGTGAGTTCACTTTGAAGTCGGGACGCACCAGTCCTTACTTCTTCAATGCCGGTCTTTTCAACAGCGGTTCAGCGCTTGCTCAACTGGGTAAGTTCTATGCCGCCGCCGTCGTGGAAAGCAGTATTTCCTTCGATGTTCTGTTCGGGCCAGCGTACAAGGGTATTCCTCTGGCGGCCGCGACAGCCGTAGCTTTGGCCGATCACCACAACCTTGACCTGCCGTGGTGTTTCAACCGCAAAGAGGCCAAGGCGCACGGTGAAGGCGGGAGTCTGGTGGGGGCTCCACTGACCGGCGATGTCCTGATTATCGACGACGTGATCACGGCGGGTACCGCGATTCGCGAAGTCATGCAGATCATCCAGGCTCAGGGCGCGAATGCGGCGGGCGTGCTGATCGCATTGAATCGTCAGGAGCGTGGAAACGGTGAGCTTTCTGCGATCCAGGAGGTCGAACGTGACTTCGGCATCCCGGTGGTGAGCATCGTTTCGTTGAACCAGGTTCTCGAGTTCCTGGCTGACGATCCTCAGCTCAAACAACATCTACCTGCCGTCGAAGCGTATCGGGCTCAGTACGGAATCTGAGTCATCAGAGGATCTCGTTTTTATGCTCAAGCTGGGCACAGTAGGTCTTTGTTGGGTTCTGGGTGTGGGCTGCGTTGCAAGCGTTCAAGCCGACGATAATCCGGGCATCCTGCTCTATCGCTATGTCGACAGTCGCGGGGTGACCGTGCTGGATCGTCAGGGCGTGCCCGCTGAGTACTCCGGTAAGGGCTACGAAGTGCTGAATCAGCGCGGTCGCGTGATTCAGGTCGTGCCGCCCGCGCCCACAGCCGATCAGGCGCGAGAGGCGCAAGCCGCCGCGCAGGCGGCCAAGGTCCAGGCTGACGCCGATGCGCAGTTGTTGCACCTGTACAGCAGCCTGGCAGACGTGGACCGTGCGCGAACGCGGAAACTCGCGGAGCTGGACGGCCTTATCTCGGTTGCGCAAGGCAACATCCAGAACCTGTCGACCCAGCAGGCAGCCTTGCAAGGTCAGGCTGCGGATCAGGAGCGGGCAGGGCGACAGGTGCCGCAGAGTCTCATCGATCAGATGAACGATGTACGTGATCAGCAGCAGAACCTCAAGGTCGACATCTTGCGGTATCAGACCGCGCGACAGCAGGCCGATACCGAATTCGCCCAGGATCGAGCGCGTTTGAAGCAGTTACTCGCGCAGTGAAGCGCTGAAACAAGACCCTCGACATACAGAAAGACCCCGCCGGTTTGCGCCGACGGGGTCTTTTTTTGCGCGTTGCCCGTACTCAGTGACGCTTGCGGTTACTGATCAGCGTGCCCACGCCGGTGTCGGTGAAGATTTCCAGCAGGACAGCGTTCGGCACGCGACCGTCGATGATGTGGGACGTGGTGACACCGCCCTGAACCGCTTCCAGCGCGCAACGGATTTTTGGCAGCATGCCGCCGTAAATAGTGCCGTCGGCAATCAGGCCGTTGACCTGTTCGGTGGTCAGGCCGGTCAGAACCTTGCCTTCCTTGTCCATCAAGCCGGCGATGTTGGTCAGCAGCATCAGTTTCTCGGCCTTCAGCGCTTCGGCGACTTTGCCTGCAACCAGGTCGGCGTTGATGTTGTAGGACTCGCCGTCAGCGCCGACGCCAATCGGTGCGATGACCGGGATGAAATCGCCTTTGACCAGCATGTTCAGCAGGTCGGTGTTGATGCCCACGACTTCCCCGACATGGCCGATGTCGATGATTTCCGGCTTGGTCATCTCCGGGGTTTGACGGGTCACGTTCATTTTTTTCGCGCGGATCAGTTGCGCGTCTTTACCGGTCAGGCCGATGGCGCTGCCGCCATGACGGTTGATCAGGTTGACGATGTCCTTGTTGACCTGGCCGCCCAGCACCATCTCTACGACGTCCATGGTCTGGGCATCGGTAACGCGCATCCCGTCGATGAAGTGGCTTTCGATGGACAGGCGCTTGAGCAGGTCGCCGATTTGCGGGCCGCCGCCGTGAACCACGACCGGGTTGATGCCCACTGCCTTCATCAACACGATGTCGCGCGCGAAGCCGGTCTTCAGCTCTTCGCTCTCCATGGCGTTACCGCCGTACTTGATCACCAGCGTCTTGCCAACGAAGCGTCGGATGTAAGGCAAGGCTTCGGAAAGGACCTTGGCGGCATTGGCTGCGGCGTCACGTTCGAGGGTCATTTGGGCTCCACTCAAAAAGTTAGATCAAAAAGGAAGTTCTAAATCCGGTGCTACGTTTTTCAGCTGAGCATGGAACACGTCTTTGATCCGCTGCAGCTCGGCCTCTGTTTCGGCTTCGAAACGCAATACCAGCACGGGTGTGGTATTGGAAGCGCGGACCAGACCCCAGCCTTTCGGATAGTCGACGCGCACGCCGTCGATGCTCGTCAGGTTAGCGTTGCCCCACTGTGCATCCCGTTCCAGCGCTTCGATGATGCTGAACTTGCTGGTTTCGGTGACCTTGATATTGATCTCCGGTGTCGACAGGTCATTCGGGAAGGTCTGGAACAGCTCTTCGGCGCTCAGCGTCTCCTGGCTGAGAATCTCCAGCAGGCGCGCAGCACTGTAGATACCGTCGTCGAAACCGAACCAGCGTTCCTTGAAGAAGATGTGGCCGCTCATTTCGCCTGCCAGCAGCGCGCCGCTTTCTTTCATCTTCTTTTTGATCAACGAGTGACCCGTCTTCCACATGACCGGGCGACCGCCATATTCCTGGATCAACGGTATCAGGCGACGGGTGCATTTCACGTCGAAAATGATGTCAGCCCCCGGATTGCGTTTGACGACATCGCGGGCGAACAGCATCAGCAAACGATCGGGGTATATGACGCTGCCTGTGTTGGTGACGACACCTACGCGATCGCCGTCGCCATCAAACGCCAGGCCCAGATCGGCACCGGTTTCCTTGACCTTGGCGATCAGGTCTTGAAGATTTTCCAGCTTGCCCGGGTCGGGATGGTGGTTCGGGAAGTTACCGTCGACCTCGCAAAACAGTGGAATGACCTCACAGTTCAGGGCCTCCAGCAGTTGAGGGGCGATGACGCCGGCTGCGCCATTACCGCAGTCGACCACGACCTTGAGGCGGCGTGCCAGTACCACGTCATTGGTGATCTGCCCAGCATACAGGTCGAGGATGTCGACCTTGGTCACGCTGCCTTTGCCTGCGGGCAACTGGTTGCGCTTGATGCGCTCGTGCAGCGCCTGGATCTGCTCGTTCGCCAGCGTGTCGCCCGCGATCATGATCTTGAAGCCGTTGTAGTCTTTCGGGTTGTGGCTGCCGGTCAGCATCACGCCGGTACGGCCCTGGAGGACATTCGCGGCGTAATACAGCGCCGGGGTGGGAACCAGGCCGATATCGCTGACGTGACAGCCGCTGTCATGCAGGCCTTTGATCAGCGGTGCAACCAGTTGCGGGCCGGACAGGCGCCCGTCGCGGCCAACCGAAACGTTCGGCTCGCCCTGTGCCAGGCTCTGTGCACCAATGGCGCGGCCGAGCCAGTAAGCGGTTTCGCTGGTCAGGGTTTGGCCGACGATGCCGCGGATGTCATAGGCGCGGAAGATGGAGTCGGGGAATTCGGGGGCGATGGATACGGTACTGCTCATTGCGTGGGCGTGCTCCGACTTCAGGGAATCTTGTGATTCATCGAGCAGGTCGATGTCGAGAATGTCGGTGTCTTGAAACAGCGGATCGGTCAGCTCGGTGTCATCGACATCGGGTGACGAAAATACGGCGTTGCTGCTCGTTGAACCGTGGCTGGCGGAGGGCGAGGCAGCGTTGCTGGCCGCCAACGGCGATGCCGGTTGGTTGCGCAGCGAAAATCTCGCCATGCTCTGCGCCAGTCCGTTGAGGGCTGGCATGCTCAAGCCGAAGGCTTTGACGGCTTTGCCCCCCGAGAGTTCTTGCAGCAGTTGTTCCAGTTGTCGGGCGTCGGCGAGGACGCGACGCTTCAGGGCGCTTTCGTTCAGATACAGCCCCAGCAGTACACTGGCGATGGCAACCAGCGCGGCGAGCAGCAGCATCAGTGATGGCGGCGACGCGCTCAGCGCGGGGCCGGGGGTGAACGTCAGCTTCCAGTTGGCATAGCCGGTCGGGAAATCCATGGCGCGACCGCCATCGGCCTGTCCGCGGGTCAGAAAGCTTTGTGCCGTTGCGTTGCCGAACTGCTGGCTGAGCACAATCTGCCCGACATCAGCGGGGGCCTCAGGCAGTGCATTGGTCAGGCGCTGCATTTTGAACGCCAGCAACAACGTCCCGGTGATTGGCGCGTCCGCTGCTTCACGCAGTGGCGCAACACTGTAAATCACCCAGCCGTCGCCGACTTTACGGGCCTCGGGAGTCGGAATTTCACCTTTGCCGGCTTTGGTGAGCATGTCCAGCGTCGCGAAGCTGATCGGCAACGGGCCCTGATTGTCCACGGTGTTGAAGCCGAGCGGTGAGAGCCGGGCGCCGATCACGCCGTCCCGGTAACCCAGCGGGCGTTGAGCGGCTTCGATCTGCTGCGGATTATTGCTTTGCAGGGCCTGAGCCAGCGTAGCGTCCGTCGCTGCTGCCTGAGTGTCGGCAGTGATCTGACGTAACGCTTTGCCAGCGGCTCCGGCTTGCGCAGTGCCCCATGCCTGGGCGAGGAGATCTTTCTCCTGAGGCTGGCTGAGCAGGCCCAGCCAGACCAGGATGCCCGCAGCTATAAGGCCGATGAGCGCAGGGAGAAGGCCCGGACTTGCCAGGCTCAGGTTTGAGTCCTTGACCGTTGCGTCAGTGGTTTCCGGGCGGGACGTCGCCTTGGCTGTGCGCTTGATGCCTTTCAAACTTGACTCTCCCTGCTCGTACTTCCTGGGGCGATTTTTTAGTTATTGCATCGTGCCAGACCGATTCAGGTCTTTGGCGACAGCGCTGCCAGGGCGATGTGCGCAGAATCAGTGGGTGCCGGAATGACCGAAACCACCTGCACCACGCTGGCTTTCATCGAACTCCTGAACGATTTCGAAGTGCGCCTGAACGACCGGAACCAACACCAATTGGGCGATACGCTCCCCGATAGCAATCTTGAAAGCCGTCTGACCCCGATTCCAGCAGGAAACCATCAGCTCACCTTGGTAATCGGAGTCGATCAGGCCCACCAGGTTGCCGAGCACGATGCCGTGTTTATGACCCAGGCCTGAGCGCGGCAGAATCAGCGCGGCAAGGCTTGGGTCTGCGATGTATATCGACAGGCCGGTGGGAATCAAGAGGGTCTGGCCGGGTTCGAGTACCGTTTCCTCTTTGAGCATGGCACGCAAGTCCAGCCCGGCGGAGCCAGTGGTGGCGTAGGCCGGAAGCGGAAATTCGTCGCCAATGCGAGGGTCGAGGATCTTGGCTTGTAGAGCATGCATACGTGATTAAACCTGGTTCATACGGTCGGCAATAAAAGTCATCAGCTGGCGGGCAATCTTGGCCTTGCTGGTTTGGGCGAAGAGCGTTTCTTGCAACGCTCGGTCGATCACGCTGCACGCATTCTCTTCGCTGTTGAAGCCGATGCTGGGATTGGCGACGTCGTTGGCGATGATCAGGTCAAGGTTCTTGTCCTTGAGCTTGCGGGCGGCGTAGTCGAGCAGGTGCTCGGTTTCAGCGGCGAAACCGACGCTGAACGGGCGGTCCTGACGTTGTGCGATGGTCGCGAGAATGTCCGGGTTTCGAACCATCTGCAGCAGCAGGCCATCACCGTTCGTAGGGTCTTTCTTCAATTTTTGTGGGGCAACAACTTCTGGGCGGTAGTCGGCGACCGCAGCAGATGCAATGAACAGGTCGCAGGGCATGGCGGCTTCGCACGCGGCGAGCATGTCGCGCGCGCTCACTACATCAATGCGCGACACCCGGTCCGGGGTCGTCAGGTTAACCGGCCCGGTGATCAGCGTGACGCGTGCACCGGCTTCGGCCGCAGCTTCGGCCAACGCAAAGCCCATTTTTCCGGAGCTGTGGTTGGTGATGTAGCGCACCGGGTCGATGTTTTCTTGCGTCGGCCCGGCCGTGATCAGCACATGCTTGCCGGTCAGCGTAAGGCGCTGGAAGCAGTCGGCCGCGGATTGAGCCAGATCGTTGGGTTCGAGCATGCGCCCGAAACCCACGTCGCCGCACGCCTGACTGCCGCTGGCCGGGCCAAACATACGGAAGTCTCGCGCTTCGAGGGTCTGCAGATTGGCTTGCACCGACGGGTCGCGCCACATGGCCTGGTTCATGGCCGGGGCGACAGCGACGATGGCGTCTGTCGCCAGCACGACCGTGGTCAGCAGGTCGTTGGCGATGCCCTGAGCCAGTCTTGCGATCAGGTCGGCAGTGCCGGGAGCGATCAGCACCATGTCAGCCCATTTCGCCAGCTCGATGTGGCCCATCGCAGCTTCAGCAGCGGGGTCGAGCAGGTCCATGTGGACCGGGTGACCGGACAAGGCCTGCATGGTCAGAGGTGTAATGAACTCGGCCCCGCCCTTGGTCATGACCACGCGCACTTCGGCCCCGTGGTCGCGCAACCGGCGAACCAGTTCAGCGCTCTTGTAAGCCGCGATGCCGCCGCCGACGCCGAGAACGATGCGTTTCCGATACAGCCGCTGCATAGGCCTGCCTTTTGGTCGAGTTAACACGCGGCAATCAAACGCCTCCCCAGGCCGGACTGTCGCGCAAAAAAGATGGGCTAAGATAGCACAGCGACCGCACGGGAACAGCGGCGCCCATGTCCATGGAGGTGCTATGAGTATTCGAGATTGGCCTGCGGCCGAGCGACCGCGGGAGAAGCTGCTGGAGCGAGGGGCATCGAGTCTCTCCGACGCTGAATTGCTCGCCATTTTTTTACGCACGGGCGTTTCCGGCAAAAGCGCCGTGGACCTCGCCCGACATCTTTTGGGGCAGTTTGGCAGCCTGCGTGCGCTGCTCGAGGCCAATCTCGCTTCGTTCAGCAACGAGCTGGGCCTTGGACCGGCAAAGTTCGCGCAATTGCAGGCGGTCATGGAAATGGCCCGGCGGCACATGGGAGAAAATCTCAAGCGGGGTTCAGCCTTGAAAAGCCCTGCTGAGGTGCGCAGCTACCTCAAAGCGATACTCCGGCACGAGCCGCATGAAGTGTTTGGTTGCCTGTTTCTGGACAGCAAAAATCGTGTTCAGGCGTTCGAGGCGTTGTTTCACGGCTCGATCAATGTCGCTCATGTACACCCTCGGCAGGTGGTCAAGCGGGCTTTAGCCCATAACGCCGCAGCGCTCATCCTTTGCCACAATCATCCGTCCGGCATCTGCGATGCCAGCCCTCAGGACATCGAACTCACTCGGCGGCTCAAGGAGGCGCTGGCGATGATCGACGTGGTGGTGCTTGATCACGTGATCATCGGGGATGGCGATCCGCTGTCGATGGTGGAAAGCGGGTTAATGTAGTTTTCGCCAAATCTGCAGAAGCCCGCTGACTCCTGTTCGGCCCAAGTCCTGTGAGAGTGAGCTTGCTCGCGAATGCAGTGTGTCAGTCACCTTCAACAGTGACGGACACACCGCGTTCGCTGCCGTCGTAACCTCCGACGTCTCCTACAGGATCCGCGATCGGACTTTGGTTTTTGCGGCGGATGGGCAATTACTTCACAGTCACCTTCGAAAAGTCCTGGCGTCCGAACGGGCTGACCTCATACCCCAACACGTTCTTGCGGGTCAGGGCGAAGGCGGTCGGGTGTGCCAGTGGCAGCCACAACGCCTGTTTCTGGATCTGCTCCTGCGCCTGGTGATACAGCTTGCTGCGCTGCGCCTGATCGGTCACGGCCTTGCCGCTGCTGATCAGCTTGTCCAGGCCCTCGTCGCAGTAGCGCGCGAAATTGGTGCCGGATTTGACCGCTGCGCAGGAGAACTGTGGCGTGAGGAAGTTATCCGGATCGCCGTTGTCGCCCGCCCAGCCCATGAACAACAGGTCGTGCTCACCGGTTTTGGCGCGCCGAATCAGTTCGCCCCATTCGATCACCTTGATTTCAGCCTTGATGCCGACAGCGGCCAAGTCGTTCTGCAGCAATTGCGCGCCTGCACTCGGGTTCGGGTTAAGCAGACTGCCGGACGGGCGGGTCCAGATCGTGGTCTTGAACCCGTCCTTCAGTCCGGCTTTCGCCAGCAGCTCTTTCGCCTTTGCGACGTCATATTTGTAACCGGGCAGATCGCTGGCGTAACCCCAGGTGTTAGGTGGGTACGGGCCATTGGCTGCTCGCGCCGAGCCTTCAAAGACTGCTTTCAGGTAGGTGTCCTTGTCGAACGCAAGGTTGATCGCCTGACGTACTTCGGACTTGTCGAGTGGCGGATGTTGGCTGTTGATTGCCAGGAAGGCTGTCATGAATGCGTCGGTCTTCTCGACTTTCAGGTTCGGATCCTTCCCTGCCTCGGTGACATCCAGCGGTTTGGGTGAGAGGGCAACCTGACACTCGTTCTGCTTGATCCGCTGCAGGCGCACATTGGCATCCGGGGTGATGGCATACACCAGCGTGTCCACCGCAGGTTTGCCCGCGAAGTAGTCCGGGTTGGCTTCGTAACGCACTACGGAATCTTTCTGAAAGCGCTTGAACACGAACGGCCCGGTGCCGATCGGCTGGCTGTTGAGCTTTTCCGGTGTGCCGGCTTTCATCAGCTGCGCGGTGTACTCCGCCGAATAAATAGACGCAAAACCCATGCTCAGCGTGGCGAGGAAGGTCGCGTCAGGATGGTCGAGGGTAATGCGTACCGTATTCGCATCCGGCGCTTCGACTTTTTTGATCAGCGACGGCCACTGCATCGACTGCGCGTGAGGGAAGCCCTGTACCGCCACCTTGTTCCAGGGATTGGCCGGGTCGAGCATGCGCTGGAAGCTGAACACCACGTCCTCGGCGTTCATGTCGCGGGTCGGGGTGAAGTAATCGGTGTGATGAAATTTCACGCCGGAGCGCAATTTGAAGTCATACGTCAGGCCGTCCGGCCACACACTCCAGCTTTCTGCCAGACTAGCGACCAGCTTGCCGGTCTGGGCGTCATAATCCACCAGACGGTTCATCAGGACATCGGCCGAGGCGTTGGTGGTGGTTAGCGAGTTGTATTGCACCACGTCAAAGCCTTCGGGGCTGGCTTCGGTGCAGACGCTCAGGCTGGTGGCGGCGTGAGCCATCAATGGCGCTGACAATGACGCGAACAAAAAGGGTAAAACAGCTAGGCGCATGGCGATTTTCCTTTCAGAGAGAGCCCATCTGCCGGCGCAGTCTGGTGAGCGACTTACCCTAGACTATGGATTGGCGCAGAACAATCGCTGTGGCGCGACGAGTGGTATATTTCCCGTTGCGCCCTGCGCTGCTGGCCTTGTCGGGCGCAAAGCCCTGAGTTTCTTTCAGGTAATTCGTCGTTTCTGTTGTTGCTCCCCAGGGTTTCTGGTATAAAGCAGCGCTCTTTTCTAGGGGCCCGCTGCCTTCACCGCAGGTGTGGCCGGTAAGACCCCTGAAGAAACGCGGCGCCTGGCGCCAAATGACTGAGAGATTAAGCGGCCAACCCATGCCGGGTTGGGCATGTGGTTTTAGAGGGCTGAGGCATGTCGAGAGTCTGTCAAGTTACCGGTAAGGGTCCGGTAACCGGGAATAACATTTCCCACGCGAACAACAAAACCCGTCGTCGTTTCCTGCCAAACCTGCAGCATCACCGCTTCTGGGTTGAAGAAGAGAAACGCTTTGTACGTCTGCGCGTATCTGCCAAAGGCATGCGCATCATCGACAAGCGTGGTATCACGGTTGTTCTGGCCGAAATCCGCCGCGCTGGCGCTAAGGTTTAAGGGAGAGAATCATGCGTGAATTGATCCGTTTGGTGTCGACCGCTAACACCGGCCACTTCTACACCACCGACAAGAACAAGCGCACTACCCCGGACAAAATCGAAATTAAAAAATTCGATCCGGTTGCTCGCAAGCACGTGATCTACAAAGAAGCCAAAATCAAGTAATTGATTTTCGCCTCTTACAAAAAGCCCGCAGCGATGCGGGCTTTTTTGTGCGCGATGGGTTTGTATCGCAATTGATCATGTAGGAGCGCGCTTGCCCGCGAATGCGTCTTTTCAGCCAAATCTCTGGTGCTGACCTGACTCATTCGCGGGCAAGCGCGCTCCTACAGTTGAAGATCGCATCAAGCCTTCTGCTCAAACACCACGTAAATCTTGCGGCACGCCTCCAGCACTTCCCAAGTGCCTTTGAAACCTGCCGGTATCACGAAGCGATCCCCGGCGCGCAGTGTCTTGGCGTTGCCTTCCTCGTCACGCAATACAGAGACGCCCTGCACAATCTCGCAGTATTCGTGTTCGGTGTAATTGACCTTCCACTGTCCGACTTCGCCTTCCCACACGCCTGCGCTCATCTGGCCGCAGGGGCTGTTGTAATGGTTGTAGACGGTTTGCTCCGGGTCGCCTTTGAGGATTTTCTCTGCGGCAGGTTTGAAGCGCTCTGCAGCAGTGGTGGCTTCGCTGAAGTCGACGACGCTTTGGATACTCATGTCTCTGGCTCCTGAATGGCATTGGAAGAATGATTGTTTGATGAGGACGTTGGGCGATAGTGCCGGGCGCCTGATGACGCGCTGTTGAATAAAATGCACGATTTCGCGTCGTTTTGCCTCTTTTTGTCCAATATATTGGAAATTCATCGAGCGCTGGTTTAGGGTGACGTTTGCCTTTGGCCGATCCGACAGCATGTCAGGCGATGTCCTACAGCACGGTTCATGAGCGCGAGGGCGCGCACAATTCATAAGAGGAGGATGTTTCATGACCACCCTGACTCATGCTGACTGGGAAAAACGCGCCCAGGATCTGAAGATCGAAGGCCGCGCCTTCATCAATGGCGAGTACACCGCCGCCGCTTCCGGCGCAACGTTTGACTGCATCAGCCCGGTCGATGGTCGATTCCTCGCCCACGTCGCCAGCTGCGATGCCGCCGACGCCCAGCGCGCCGTCGAAAATGCACGCGCTACCTTCAACTCGGGTGCCTGGTCACGTCTGGCGCCGGTCAAGCGCAAGGCGGCAATGATTCGCTTTGCTGCGCTGATCAAAGAAAACATCGAAGAACTGGCGCTGCTTGAAACCCTGGACATGGGCAAGCCGATCAGTGATTCCTATGGCATCGACATTCCGGGTTCCGCGCAGGCGTTGAGCTGGAGCGGTGAGGCCATCGACAAGCTGTACGACGAAGTAGCGGCTACACCACATGACCAATTGGGTCTGGTGACCCGTGAGCCGATCGGTGTGGTCGCGGCGATCGTGCCGTGGAACTTCCCGTTGCTGATGGCGTGCTGGAAGCTGGGCCCTGCGCTGTCGAGCGGTAACTCGGTCATTCTCAAACCGTCGGAAAAGTCGCCGCTGACCGCCATTCGTGTCGCGCAGTTGGCAGTTCAGGCGGGTATCCCGGCTGGCGTGCTCAACGTTCTGCCGGGTTACGGTCACACCGTCGGCAAGGCGCTGGCGCTGCACATGGATGTCGACACGGCGGTATTCACCGGTTCGACCAAAATCGCCAAGCAGTTGCTGGTCTACTCGGGCGAATCGAACATGAAGCGCGTCTGGCTGGAAGCGGGCGGCAAGAGCCCGAACATCGTCTTCGCGGATGCGCCGGACCTGCAGGCGGCCGCTGAGTCGGCTGCCAGCGCCATCGCCTTCAACCAGGGCGAAGTGTGCACCGCGGGCTCGCGCCTGCTGGTCGAGCGTTCGATCAAGGATAAATTCTTGCCGATGGTCATCGAGGCGCTTAAAGCCTGGAAGCCGGGCAACCCGCTGGACCCTGCAACCAACGTCGGGGCGCTGGTGGACACTCAGCAGATGAACACCGTGCTGTCCTACATCGAAGCAGGCCATACCGACGGCGCCAAGCTGGTTGCCGGCGGTAAGCGCATCCTGCAAGAGACAGGGGGCACTTACGTCGAACCGACGATTTTCGACGGCGTGACCAATGCCATGAAGATCGCCCAGGAAGAAATCTTCGGCCCGGTGCTGTCGGTGCTGACGTTCGATACCGCGGAAGAGGCGATCCAGATCGCCAACGACACGCCGTATGGTCTGGCGGCCGCCGTATGGACCGCTGACCTGTCCAAGGCGCACCTCACAGCACGTGCGTTGCGCGCGGGCAGCGTCTGGGTCAACCAGTACGACGGTGGCGACATGACCGCGCCGTTCGGGGGCTTCAAGCAATCGGGTAACGGTCGCGACAAGTCGCTGCATGCGTTCGACAAGTACACCGAGCTGAAAGCGACCTGGATCAAGTTGTAAAGGCCAGACGTTACACACTCTGTGGGAGCGAATTCATTCGCGATTGGCCGGTACACCCGATAAATCTGTGTCGGAAGTGCTGCCGCATCGCGAATGAATTCGCTCCCACAGGGGGAATGCGGTGGCTTCAAGCTTTACAACCGAACAGCTTTCCTACACAGCCGGGTTTCTCTCAAAGAACCCGGCTGTTCTGTCTCATCCCTTTGAGCCACAGGAGCGTGGTGATGCGTTGGGGTACTTATTTCGCGGTGCTGTCGTCCGTCTTGAGCGTCGGTCTGGCGTTGGGCGTGAGCATGCCGCTGGTGTCGTTGCGCCTTGAAGCGTGGGGTTACGGCGCGTTTGCCATCGGCGTCATGGCGGCGATGCCGGCCATTGGCGTATTGCTGGGCGCGAGCCTTGCCAGCCGCCTGGCTTCGATTCTGGGCACCGCGAACCTGATGCGTCTGTGCCTTTGGGGCGGTTCGATTTCCGTGGGTTTGCTGGCGCTATTGCCCAATTACTGGATCTGGCTGGCGCTGCGGCTGATGCTCGGCGTGATCCTGACGATGGTGTTCATCCTTGGTGAGAGCTGGATCAACCAACTGGTCACCGAAAACCTGCGGGGCAAGCTGGTCGCGCTGTATGGCAGCTGCTATGCGCTCAGTCAGTTGGGCGGACCGTTGTTGCTCGGCGTCATCGGCACCGGACACGACTTCGGCTTTTGGGTCGGTACTGCGCTGCTGGCGACGTCACCTCTACTGCTGCTGGGAAGGTCCGGTGCGCCAAGCGCCGAAGCCAGCCATGTCAGCCTCGGTGATCTTGCCGGGTTCTGTCGGCAGTTGCCTGCAATCGCGTGGGCAATTGCGTTGTTTGCAGGTTTCGAGGCGATGATTCTGACGCTGTTGCCGGTGTATTGCCTGCAACAGGGGTTCACGCCAGAGATCGCACTGGCGATGGTGAGCACGGTGGTCGTTGGCGATGCGCTGCTCCAACTGCCGATCGGTGCGTTGGCGGACAAGATTTCCCGGCGTCGACTGTTCTCCGGCTGCGCGGTGGCGTTGATGGCGTCGAGCCTGGCGATTCCGCTGCTGGTCGATACGGATGCCATCTGGCCATTGTGGGTCGTGTTTGGCGCCAGTGCAGGCGGGCTGTTCACGCTGTCGCTGATTCTGATCGGCGAGCGCTATCGCGACGACGCGTTGGTACGCGCCAACGCTCATGTCGCGCAGCTGTGGGGTATCGGTTGCTTGTTGGGACCCTTGGCCGCGGGTGCGGGCAGCCAATGGATCAGTGGACAGGCGCTGCCGCTGTTGATGGCCGCGGGGGCATTGGGTCTTGTGATTCTGTCCCAGCGCCCACGAGCGTTCGGCACCGTCCAGCCGGTGGCAGCCTAGAGCATCCTCTCAAGGCCGACGGCGCTGCTGAACCAGGCGTTCAGTCGGCGCCACCAGTCGCCGGGTTCTTTGTACAGCGTGTGAATCTTGCCGTTGTCTTCGGTCACCCAGACCACGCGATCATTCTCAAGCTTGGCCTGGTAACTAATGGCGGGCGCCATGCCTTGCAGCGCCAGATCGCGCAGGTATTCCGTCAGTTCGGGGCTGTCGACGAGCACGCCGACTTCGGTGTTCCACAGCACCGAGCGCGGGTCGAAATTGAAGGAGCCGACGAACATCTTCTGTCGGTCAAAAATCATTGCCTTGCTGTGCAGGCTGGACTCGGAACCGCCCTTCAGGGTTTTGGTGCGCAGAAATCTGGGTCCGCTGCCCCCGCGATTGCTGGGGTCTCCCGGCTGGCGTCGCAGCTCGAACAACTTCACGCCGTGCGCCAGCAATGCTTTGCGGTACGGGGCGTAACCGCCATGGACGGCTGGCACGTCCGTGGCTTCCAGCGAGTTGGTCAGCAGGCTCACTGAAACGCCTTTGTCCGAGAGCCCGGTGAGGTAGACCAGTCCCTCCTGTCCCGGCACGAAATACGCCGAAATCATCATCAATTCCTGATGCACGTTCAGCAGATCGGGACTCAGTTGCGTGGTCAGCAACAAATGCGGGTCGGGCTCGCCCCGTGACAGCACTTTGGTCGGTGCGTCCCACAGGGCCTGGTTGTGCGCCCAGATCAGTTCGTTGAGCCAGGTCTTCATGCGGGGCTGTGTCTTGTAAGCCATCAGCCGTTCGTACAGGGCTTTTTTCTCGACATGCGCCTTGTCCAGCGAGGCCGCCAGACGCGTGCGCGCTTTGGCCAGATCCTTGGTGTCGGGAGGCCAGTAGAGGAAGTCGTCAATCGGCTTGCTCAGGGTGCTGTTCCAGTATTGGTCGAAGCTATGACTGAGCTGCTCGGCCACCGGGCCGACGCTGAGCATGTCGATATCGGTGAAGTTCAGGTTCGGTTCGGCGTCGAAGTATTCGTCACCCAGATTGCGGCCGCCGACGATGGCCACTGCGCTGTCGGCCAGCCACAGCTTGTTGTGCATGCGTCGATGTTGCTGCGACAGATTGAACAGCCGCCCCATGTTGCGCGTGGCGCCGGTGCTGCGGCCCAGATTGAGCGGGTTGAACAGGCGAATCTGAATGTTGGGATGCGCGGCGAGGGTAGCGATGACTTCATCCAGACCGTCGCTGGTGGTGTCGTCCAGCAGGATGCGAACGCGCACGCCGCGGTCTGCGGCCTTCAGTAGTTCATCGATCAATGCCCGGGTGCTGAGCCCGTCGTGAACGATGTAGTACTGCAGGTCCAGGCTGGATTTGGCGTTGCGGATCAGTTCGGCCCGCGCCATGAAGGCTTCCGTGCTGTTGGGCAGCAGGCGAAAACCGGAGCGGCCTTCGTACGGCGCGGCCTGGGCCATGATCGAGCGTCCGAAGGAGGACGCCGACGCGGGCAATGCCTGACTCGGACCGTCATCCGCCACCGGCGTATGCGCGCATCCGCTGATGCCCAGGGCACAGGCCAAAAGGAGGGGCAACGCCCATGTGTTGGTCAACGCAATCATCCAGAAGTCACATCATGGCGATATGACCGCGTTTTCGACAAAAGGTTAAGTCGCGGCGTCGGTTTGGGCCATGAGCCGCGCCGCCATTGCACCGACCTTGCGCACCGCCTCCTCGATTTTCGGCGTCGGCTTGGCCGCGAAATTCATGCGCAGGCAATTTCTGTACTTACCTGAGGCCGAAAAAATATTGCCGACGGCGATCTGTACGCCTTGGCCTTCCAGCGCGCGATTCAGGCGAAGCGAGTCAAAGTCCTCAGGCAACTCGACCCAAAGCATGAAGCCGCCTTGCGGACGGCTGACCCGAGTGCCCTCCGGGAAATAACGCGTCACCCAGTCGGTCATCAAGTCTCGGCTGCGCTGATACTGGCCACGCATCCGCCGCATGTGCGGTTCGTAATGCCCGGCCTGCAGAAATTCGGCAATCGCCAGTTGCGGTTGAGTCGCGGTGGAACCGGTGCTGATGTATTTCATGTGCAGCACACGGTCGAGGTAGCGCCCCGGCGCAACCCAGCCGACACGCAGGCCGGGCGCCAGGGTTTTCGAGAAGGAGCTGCAGAGCAGGACGCGCCCGTCCACGTCGAAGGATTTGATCGTGCGAGGGCGAGGGTAGGTGTAGGCAAGGTCGCCATACACATCGTCCTCAATGATCGCCACGTCAAAGCGCTGGGCGAGGGTCAGCAAGGCGCGTTTGCGGTCCTCCGGCATGATGTAACCCAGCGGGTTATTGCAGTTGGGCGTCAACTGTATGGCCTTGATCGGCCATTGTTCGAGGGCCAGCTCGAGTGCGTCCAGGCTGATACCGGTGATGGGGTCGGTCGGTATCTCCAGCGCCTTCATGCCAAGGCCTTTGAGCGCCTGCATGGCGCCGTGAAAGCTGGGTGAGTCCACGGCCACGATGTCACCGGGTTCGCAGATGGAGCGAATGCTGACCGCCAGCGCTTCCTGAGCGCCGGTAGTGATCACCAGATCATCCGGGGCAATGCTGGTGCCCGAGTCCAGCAACAGGCGGGCAACCTGATCACGCAGGCATTGCGTGCCATGAATGTTGTCGTAATACAGCCCCGGCATGTCCTGACGGCGGCTGATCTTGCCCAGCGCCTGGGTCAACGGGCGCAAGGTCGGGCTGCTGATGTCGGGCATGCCCCGCGCCAATTGAACGACGTCGGGGCTGGGAATGGCTTTGGCCAGCTCCAGCACTTGATCCCATTGCGAGATATCGACCGGACGCTGTGCGGGGCGTCCTACGACGGGCAATGCAGGTGTCTTGCGCCCTGCAGGAACAAAGTAACCCGATTTGGGGCGAGGAGACGCCAGACCGTTATCTTCGAGCAACCGATAGGCCTGTTGCACGGTACTGAGGCTGACACCGTGTTCAAGGCTTAGCGCGCGGACCGAGGGCAGGCGATCACCGGGTCGGTAGAAGCCGTTTTCGATGCGCGTGCCGAGCAGATCGGCAAGATTGACATAGAGGGTCATGGCGTACTCCCGCACAGTGTGGCGTCGGTTGACCGATACAGATGGGGCGAAAATACAGCATTCAGGCGCTGATGTATTGAATCTGTATGCAAAAAATTAGAATTCTTTGGTTCTGTAATGGTTTTCCATACAGACGCATCATGGAATCACTTGAAACCCATGATGAGGTGTCTGGAAATGAACGGAATGAGCGATGTTCGGCTGACGCTGTATGCACAGGAGTTGGTGAGAGAGCAGGAGGTGCGGGTGCGCGTCAATGCGCCAAAGGGCCTGGGTGTGTGGGGCTTGTTTCAACACCGGCGAGTTACGCGGCGAGCGCTCTTGAACTTGACTGACGATCAACTGCGCGACATAGGCCTGAGTTATGAGCAGGCACGCCGGGAAGGGCTCAAGCCGTTCTGGAGAGAGTGATGCGGGCTAACGCAAGCTTGCTTTCGGAAGGCTCAAGGCAAACCGACGTCTTCAAGCACACTGAATTCTTTGTGGGAGACGTCGGAGGTTACGGCGGCAGCGAATGCGGTCTATCAGGTGAATGTGTATGGCCTGGCAGGCCCCATTCGCCAGCAAGGCGGCTCCTACAAGGCTGCGCCATCTGATCCGGACCAGCTCTTGAGCCGATGCCAAAGCATCCCCAGCGCCAGCAAAGGCGAGCGCAGATGTTTGCCGCCCGGGAAGGCCATGTGTGGAACCTTGGCGAACACGTCGAAGCCGCTACTGTGCTGACCACTGATGGCTTCACCCAGTAACTTGCCCGCCAGATGCGTGGCATTGAGCCCATGACCCGCATACGCCTGGGCATAGAACACATTCGGATGCTCATCCAGACGCCCTATCTGCGGCAGACGATTGGCGCCGATGCCGATCATCCCGCCCCACTGAAAATCAATCTTCACGTCCTTGAGCTGTGGAAAGACCTTGAGCATTTTCGGCTGCATGTACGCACCGATGTCCTGCGGATCGCGCCCGGAATAGTGGCAGGCGCCGCCAAACAGCAGGCGCTTGTCGGCCGAGAGCCGGAAGTAATCCACCGCCACTCGCTGGTCACACATGGCGGTATTGCGCGGAAGCAGTTGCTGCGCCAAGTCGTCGCCCAAAGGCTCGGTGGCAATGATGTAACTGCCAGCTGGCAGGACCTTGCCGCTCAGGGTCGGGTCCAGATCGTTCAAATAAGCGTTGCAGCCCAGCACCAGCGTGTCGGCGCGAACCAGGCCCTGCGCGGTATGCACCTTGACCTGTGCGCCGTACTCGAGGCGGATCACGGGCGAATGTTCGAACAGTTGAACGCCCAGTGATTTCGCAACGGCGGCCTCACCCAGCGCCAGGTTCAGCGGATGCAAATGGCCCGAGCCCATGTCCAGCATGCCGCCCGCGTAATTGCCTGAACCGATGACGCTGCGCAGGTCGTCGGGCGCTATCAGCTGCAATTCATGGCGATAGCCCAGTCCGCGCAGTTCCTCTGCATCCTCGGCGAAACCGTCGAATTCCCTGGGTTTGTTGGCCAGGTCGCAATAGCCCCACGTAAGGTCGCAGTCGATCCGGTATTTCTCCACGCGCTGACGGACAATCTCGACGGCTTCCAGCCCCATCCGTTTTAACTCACGCACGCCGCTGTCGCCGATCACGTCGCGAAAGCGCTCGACGTGATGGCCCACGCCGCGAATCAACTGCCCGCCGTTGCGGCCGCTGGCGCCCCATCCGATCGTGTGCGCTTCAAGCAATGCGACACTCAGTCCACGCTCGGCCAGTTCGATCGCCGTGTTCAGTCCTGTAAAGCCGCCGCCGACCACGCAGACGTCCACGTTTACTTCCCCGCTCAAGGCAGGTTCATCAGGCTGTGCTTGAGAGCTGGCCGCGTAATAAGAGGCGGCGTGACTAGAGGGGTGGTTCGGTCGAGCGCGGGCGTCCATGGCGATTCTCGGGAGGCTGTTTGGAAAATTTTACGGAGGGTAGCCTGCGGGTTGTCGCTCGGGCAAGGAAGGGCGGGCGGCTGTCCCCTGTCCAGAGGGTGGGGCACAATGTCGGCTTTGACAGGGAAATTTCACGCGATGAGCTGCAACAGCCAGAAAATCCGCGATTTGCGGCGGCAGATCCCGTCCTTCGAATGCGTGCCCGGCTGCCACGATTGCTGTGGGCCGGTGACGACGTCGTCCGAGGAGATGGCGCGCTTGCCACGCAAGACGGCCGCGGAGCAGGAAGCGGCGCTCAATGAGTTGAACTGTGTGCACCTGGGGCCCGACGGCTGCACGGTGTATGACGAGCGCCCGCTCATCTGCCGGTTGTTCGGCACCACCCAAACCCTGCCATGCCCCAACGGCCGCCGCCCTGCGGAGCTGATTCACCCGCGGGTGGAGAAACAGGTGCATGAGTACATTGCGTCGACGCGGCAGGTGTTGGTTTGATTGACGCCACCAATCTTTGTAGGAGCGTGGCTTGTCCCGCGATCGGACGGGAACCGGCCGCAAATCCGGATAATGCGGTGCATCAGATACGGCCCCGTTGCCCGATTTTGCTGTCGCTTCGCGACAGATCGCGGAACAAGCCACGCTCCTACGGATGACGTGCGGCGTTCATTATTCCGGAATCGGCAGGTTCAGGCTCTCCTTCACCTCTTCCATCACGATGTAGCTCTTGGACTCGCGCACATGCGGCAGCTTGAGCAGGATGTCGCCCAGCAGCTTGCGGTAGGAGGCCATCTCCGAGATGCGCGCTTTTACCAGGTAGTCGAAGTCACCCGAGACGAGGTGACACTCCAGCACATGAGGCAGTTTGAGGACCGCTCGGCGGAATTCCTCAAATGTGTCGCCCGATTTGTAATCCAGACTGATCTCGACGAACACCAGCAGACTAGCCTTCAGGTTCTGCGGATTGAGCCGGGCGTTGTAGCCCATGATGATGCCTTCGCGCTCGAGGCGACGGACCCGTTCTGTACAGGGCGTGGTAGAGAGGCCCACGCGTTCGCCCAGCTCCGTGAAGGAAATTCTGCCGTCGCTCTGCAGGATGCGCAGGATGTTGCGATCGATCTTGTCCAGCTCACGTTTTGACTGGTGTTGGGTGCGCATGGCTTACCCCCTCTGCTAAAGCCTTGGTTGTCGAGAATTAACGCCGAATATAGGCGCTTATATAGTGAAAAGCACTGCTCAATGCTTTTTATACTGCCCACATCCTTGCTTAAAACTTCAAAACGTCAGCGGATATCCGCGATGAGGAAATCAACATGCGCGTCCTGGTCCTTGGAAGTGGCGTAATCGGTGTCACCAGTGCTTATTACCTGGCCCGTGCGGGCTTCGAGGTGACGGTGGTAGACCGTCAGCCTGCCGCTGCCATGGAAACCAGCTTTGCCAACGCCGGGCAGGTGTCGCCGGGCTATGCATCGCCGTGGGCCGCACCGGGCGTACCGCTCAAAGCCATCAAATGGTTGTTGCAGCGCCACGCGCCGCTGGCGATCAAGGCAACCGCCGACATCGATCAATACCTGTGGATGGCGCAAATGCTGCGCAACTGCACGCAGAACCGCTATGCGGTGAATAAGGAGCGCATGGTGCGTCTGTCCGAGTACAGCCGCGACTGCCTTGACGAACTGCGCGCAGAAACCGGCATTGCCTACGAAGGCCGTAGCCTGGGCACCACGCAACTGTTCCGTACGCAAGAGCAACTGGACAACGCCGCCAAGGACATCGCCGTCCTCGAGCAGGCGGGTGTGCCGTACGAGGTCCTGGACCGCGAAGGCATTGCCCGCGTCGAGCCCGCGCTGGCCAGCGTCAGCAACATCCTCAGCGGCGCCCTGCGTTTGCCAAACGACCAGACGGGCGATTGCCAGCTGTTCACTACGCGTCTGGCACAGATGTGTGTGAAGTTAGGCGTTGAATTCCGATTCGGCCAGTCGATCGAGTCGATCGACTTCGCGGGCGACCGGATCAACGGCGTGCGCGTCAACGGCAAACTGGAGACGGCTGATCGCTACGTGCTGGCGTTGGGCAGCTACTCGCCGCAATTGCTCAAGCCGCTGGGCATCAAGGCGCCGGTATACCCGCTCAAGGGTTACTCGCTGACCGTGCCGATCACCAACCCCGACATGGCGCCAACCTCGACCATTCTCGACGAGACCTACAAGGTTGCGATCACCCGTTTCGACAACCGGATCCGAGTGGGCGGCATGGCGGAAATCGCCGGTTTTGACCTGTCGCTCAATCCTCGCCGGCGTGAAACGCTGGAGATGATCGTCAACGATCTCTATCCTCAGGGCGGCGACCTGACCGAGGCCAGTTTCTGGACCGGTCTGCGTCCAACCACCCCGGATGGCACGCCCATCGTCGGTGCTACACCGTATCGCAACCTGTTCCTCAATACCGGCCACGGAACACTTGGCTGGACCATGGCCTGCGGTTCCGGTCGTTTGCTGGCCGATCTGATCGCTCGCAAAACGCCACAGATCAGCGCCGCAGGCCTCGATATTTCCCGCTACGGAAGCTCCAAGGAGATCGCAAAACATGTCAATCCAGCGCCAGCTCACCAATGAGCGCATGAGCCAGATCGTCGTCCACAACGGCACCGTTTACCTGTCCGGCCAAGTGGGTGATGACATGGCGGCGGGTATCGAACAACAGACCCGCGGGACGCTTAACTCCATCGAGCGCCTGCTGGACCTGGCCGGTACCGACAAGAGCCGCATTCTGTCGGTGACGATTTACCTGAAAGACATCGACGCGCATTTCGCCGGGATGAACAGCGTATGGGACAAATGGCTGCCCAAGGGCGTCGCGCCAGCCCGTGCCACCGTTGAAGCCAAGCTGTGTGAACCGGAAATTCTGGTTGAATTGTCGGTGACGGCAGCGTTGCCGTAAAAAACGCCCAACCCTTGCAGGAGCGCGCTTGCCCGCGAAGGCGCTGTGTCAGTCAGCCTGGATGTCACAGATAAATTGCAATCGCGGGCAAGCGCGCTCCTACAGTTCAATATCTCCTAAACCAGAAGCCTTGCCATGCGTCCAGCCCGCGCCCTCATCGATCTCTCCGCCCTGCGCCACAACTATCAACTGGCCCGTGAAACCACAGGCGCGAAGGCGCTTGCCGTGATCAAGGCCGATGCCTATGGGCACGGTGCCGTACGCGTTGCCCAGGCGCTCGAAGCCCAGGCCGATGGTTTTGCGGTGGCCTGCATCGAAGAAGCCCTGGAGCTACGCCAGGCCGGTATTTGTGCGCCGATTCTGTTGCTGGAAGGGTTTTTTGAGGCCGACGAACTGCCGCTGATCGTCGAGCACGATTTCTGGTGCGTGGTGCATTCGCTGTGGCAACTCGACGCCATCGAGCAGACCATCGTCGGCAAGCCGCTGAACATCTGGCTGAAGATGGACTCGGGTATGCACCGCGTGGGTGTTCACCCGGCGGACTATGAGTCGGCCTACAAACGCCTGCTGGCCAGCGAGAAAGTCGCCAAGGTCGTGTTGATGACTCACTTTGCACGGGCTGATGAGCTGGGCAGTGCTCGCACGGACGAGCAAGTGGCGATCTTTCAGTCGGCTCGCGAAGGGCTGTCGGCCGAGGTCAGCTTGCGCAACTCGCCCGGCGTGATGGGCTGGCCCAACGTGCCGAGCGACTGGGTGCGGCCCGGCATCATGTTGTATGGCGCGACGCCCTTTGATCAGCCGCAATCGGTAGCCGATCGCCTGCAGCCCGTGATGACGCTGGAATCCAAAGTGATCTGCGTGCGTGAGCTGCCAGCCGGCGAGCCGGTGGGTTACGGCGGGGCTTTCGTGACCGACCGCAACATGCGCATCGGCGTGGTCGCGATGGGTTATGCCGACGGGTACCCGCGTCAGGCGCCGACCGGTACACCGGTGATGATCGACGGGCATCGCAGCCAGCTGTTGGGGCGCGTGTCGATGGACATGCTGTGTGTCGACCTGACCCACGTGCCGGCCGCAGGTGTAGGCAGCCGAGTCGAGCTCTGGGGCAAAAACGTGCTGGCCAGCGACGTCGCCACCCACGCAGGGACCATTCCTTATCAGATCTTCTGCAACCTCAAGCGCGTGCCAAGGCTCTATTCCGGGGATTGAACGCGCTGGTCGCTTCATTCGTCCGAACCCTTTGCGGCCCATGGCGGCCGCGGGTCCCTTTGCTAATCGGGTCAAGTGTTGTAAATACTGAACGCGGTCGCCATCATGGCGGCCACTTGACCGTATTTGATTATCAGGAGGACTCCAGCATTGGACGTCGGTGAACGACTGCAATCCATTCGTAAACTCAAAGGTCTGTCCCAGCGCGAACTCGCCAAGCGAGCGGGCGTGACCAACAGCACCATTTCCATGATCGAGAAAAACAGCGTGAGTCCCTCGATCAGTTCCCTGCGCAAGGTGCTGGGCGGCATACCGATGTCCATGGTGGAGTTCTTTTCGGAAGAGCTTGAGCCAGAAAACCCGACCCAAGTGGTCTACAAGGCCAGCGAGCTGATCGATATCTCGGACGGCGCCGTCACCATGAAACTGGTCGGCAAGTCTCATCCAGACAGGGCCATCGCGTTCCTGACCGAGGTGTATCCGCCAGGCGCCGACACCGGCGAAGAAATGCTCGTTCACGAGGGCGAAGAGACCGGCATTCTGGTCGAGGGACGACTGGAGCTTGTCGTTGGCCTCGATACTTATGTGCTTGAGGCAGGCGACAGCTACTATTTCGAAAGCACCCGACCTCATCGCTTCCGTAATCCGTTCGACGTTCCGGCGCGACTCATCAGCGCTGCCACGCCGGCGAATTTCTGATCCGCGAAACCCTTCCCCCGCTGAGCCATCACGCGGGGAATTGGGCGAGCCCGAAGCAGCAGGTCGACGCATGAATAACCCTGCGGTGCTCAGGGATGTAACGACCAACGGGCTACCCGCTATACTTTCGCCGTCTGCGGCTTACCGTGACCGCAGGGGCGTTATAGCCACCATGAGGGTGAAAGCGTGAACCTTACTAATAAGATCCTGGCTGCTGTTGCACTCCTCGCGTTTTGGGCTTTTGCGGCCCAAGCCTCCACCAGCGATGACCTCGCCAAACGACTCGAGCCTGTCGGACAAGTCTGCATCCAGGGCAAGGAATGTCCCGGCATGGACGTCGCCGCCACGGCCGGCGGCGCGGGTGGCGCAAAATCCCCTGACGACGTGATCGCCAAACACTGCAACGCCTGCCATGGCACCGGGCTGCTGGGCTCGCCGAAAATCGGTGACAGCGCCGATTGGGGCAAGCGCGCCAAAGAACAGGGCGGCCTTGACGGTCTGCTGGCCAAGGCGATCAGCGGCATCAATTCCATGCCACCTAAAGGCACCTGCGCCGATTGCTCGGATGAAGAGCTCAAAGGCGCGATCAAGAAGATGTCCGGGCTGCAGTAGGACTGAAAGGATCTTATGTTTCGCAAAACATCGCTGGTATGGCTGTTGCCTTGTCTGATGTTTGCCGACTTTGCGCAGGCGACCATGCGCTGCGGGACTGCATTGATCAACCTTGGCGATACCGCAACGGTTGTCCGCGAAAAATGCGGTGCGCCTGACCGCAGCGAGGATCAGGAGCCGGCTTCGCGAGTGAACGGAGTGCCTCGTCTCAATGCCGTAAAAGTCAGTTTCTGGGTATACGGGCCGAAAAACGGAGCGTTCCAGCATCTAAAGTTCATTGAGGACAAGCTGGTCGAGATGGACACCCGACGCGATTGAGCCGACAAGCATTGCCATTTTTTATTGTAGGAGCGTGGCTTGTCCCGCGATCGGCGGCGAAGTCGTCGTAAAACCTGAAGACATTGTTTGTCTGACACGCCGTGTATGTGGAATTTGCGACCGCCTCGCGGCTGATCCTCCAAATCCAGCTCAGACACAAACCACGCTCCTACAGGAGTGGGCTCGATGCAGCAAATCCCGTCGATCCCCGGTCCAACCTCCATCGAATAACAATCAGGAGAGGCCGGATGCCGCATTCCTGCTCCATCGAGCAAGCTGTCGATCATGTACTGGCCGAGCTGCCTGCCCACATTCGCATGGGCATGCCGTTGGGGCTGGGCAAGCCCAACCGGTTTGTCAACGCGCTGTATGCCCGCATCAAATCGCTGCCTGATCGGCAACTGACGATCTATACCGCGCTGTGCCTGGGGCGGCCTGCGGCGGGTGATGGGTTACAGGGGCGCTTTCTCGAGCCTTTCCTTGAGCGTGTTTTCGGCGACTACCCCGAGCTGGATTTCCTGGCTGATCTGCACAAGGACAACTTGCCGCCGAACGTGCAGGTCGAGCAGTTTTTCATGCAGCCCGGCAGCCTGTTGAACAGCACTCAGGCGCAGCAGGACTACGTCAGCAGCAATTACAGCCATGCGGCGCGGGACATCAACGCCAGCGGCCTGAACCTGATCGCTCAACTGGTGGCCCGTGATCCGCAACACAGCGACCGGTTAAGTCTGAGCTGCAACCCCGACATCACCCTCGACCTTTTGCCCATGGTGGAAATGCGCAGGTCTCTGGGTGAAACCATCCTGGTGCTGGGGCATGTTCACGCCGACCTCCCGTACATGCCGGGCGATGCCGAGGTAAGCCTCGACACTTTTGATCTGCTGATCGAACACGAAGAGCGCAGCACGCTGTTTTCCACGCCAAACATGCCGGTCGGTGTCCAGGATCATTTCATTGGCGTGTATGCCAGTACGCTGGTCCGCGACGGCGGCACCTTGCAGATCGGCATCGGCTCGATGGGCGACGCACTGACGGCAGCCCTGCTGGCGCGGCAGGCCGACAATGAAGCCTATCGCGCCTGCCTTTCGGAACTGGAGGGTATCTCTACCTGGAAGCCGCTGATCGAAGCAGAAGGCGGCGTGATGCCGTTCGCCACCGGGTTGTACGGCTGCAGCGAAATGCTGGTTAACGGGTTGTTGGTGCTGCTGGACGCCGGCATCATCCGGCGTAAGGTCTACCCCGACGCCGCGTTGCAGAAGCAGGCCGATGCCGGGATGCTGGATGAGTCCATTCACGGCAACGGCGTGTTGATCCATGGCGGTTTCTTTCTGGGACCGCGCAGCTTCTATGAGCGCCTGCGGGAGTTGACGCCCACGCAGATGGCCCAGATCAACATGACCGCCATCAGCTACATCAACGAGTTGTATGGCGACGAAACGCTCAAGCGGCTGCAGCGACGCGATGCGCGGTTCATCAACAGCGCATTCACCGTCACGCTGCTCGGCGCAGCCGTTTCCGACCAGTTGGCCGATGGGCGTGTGGTCAGCGGTGTCGGCGGGCAATACAACTTCGTTGCCCAGGCCCATGCACTGGAAGGCGCGCGTTCGATTTTGATTCTGCGCAGCTGGCGGGAGTCGGGTGGAGACGTCAGCTCCAATATCGTCTGGGAATACGGACACACGACGATTCCACGGCATTTGCGGGACATCGTCATCACCGAGTACGGCATTGCCGATCTGCGCGGCAAAACCGATGCCGCCGTGATCGAAGCCCTGCTCAACATTACCGACTCACGCTTTCAGCCGGGCTTGATTGAGCAGGCGCAGAAGGCGGGCAAGCTGCCCAAGGGCTTCCGTCTCGACCCTTTGTTCAGTCAGAACACCCCGCAAGGGCTGAAAGCGATTCGCGACCGCTTTCCCTCGCTGTTTACCGAATACCCGTTGGGCACCGATTTCACGCCACCTGAGCGGGATCTGTTGCGCGCACTGAACTGGCTCAAGAGTAAGTTCAAGCTCACTGAACTGATCGACCTTGGCAAGGCGACGCTGGAAGCCCCGGAACCGGATGCATTTCCCGAACACCTGCAGCGGATGGGACTGGATCAGCCGCAAGGGTTGCGCGAGGAGCTGTATCAGCGACTGTTGCTGGCGGGGTTGCAGGCAACCAGCGGGTCATGATGATCGTGTCAGAGCAGCGTCTTCGCGACCAACAACACCGCTGCAATCATCCCGGTTACGGCAAACAGCTGCTGCAGCCTTGGCCCGGCCAGAAACCTTGCGGCCTGTCGCCCGATGATCAGGCCGACCACCGCACCTGCCGCAAACGGCACGCCCACGGCCCAATGCATCACACCGCTGACGCTGGCGGTGATGACGCTGGCAGTCGAGACCAGTGCAATCACGGCCAGAGATGTCGCAACAATGCTCTTCATGTCCAGGTCGGTGTAACGGGTCAGCGCCGGAATGATCACGAAACCGCCGCCCACGCCGAGCAGTCCCGACAACACACCCGACATCACGCCCGTGATCGCCAGCGAACGGGCGCAAGGCAGCGTCCAGCGCAGGCGACCTTCCAGCGGGTTGAGAACGCAAGGCAGGAATTCGGCGCGTGCTGCGGGCTGACCATGGTGCAGCTCGTGAGCGGCCTTGCGATAAATCCGCCCGCACGCATAGACCAGCACCACGGCGAACCCCAGCGCCAACGGTGCGTTGGGCAGTTGATGAGCAAGCCATAAGCCCAGCGGGGCGAAGCAGACACCGATCACCGCGATGAACAAGGCGGCGCGATACCGCACGATGCCTTGGCGCAAGCCCAGCAACGCACCGACGGCGGCCGCAAGCCCAACCGCCAGCAAGCCGACAGGCGCGGCCTCGACCATCGATAAACCCAGTCCGAACACCAACAGCGGCACCGCGAGAATGCCGCCGCCCGCGCCGGTGAGTGCCAATACCGCGCCAATGATTGTGCCGAGGCCGGCTCCGATCAGTTCGTGTTCAGGCATTGTGGGTGGCGTCCACCGTCGGTGTCGGTCGGGCCATCCATTCGCGTCCCTTGAGCATCGCGTGCCAGTAAATATGCGGCAGTGCGGCGGCTTTCAACCACCAGGCCAGTCGCGTCGGGCGTCGCCCGTCGAGCAGCCAGCTCGGGAAGCTCGGGGCGACTTTGCCGCCGTAGGTGAACTCGGCGAGGACGATTTTGCCCCGTTCCACGGTCAGCGGGCAGGAGCCATAGCCGTCGTAATGGGCCAAGTGTCCCCGCCGATTCAGTGCCACCAATACGTTATTGGCGACCACGGGCGCCTGTTTTCTCGCCGCTGCTGCGGTCTTGGCGTTGCTGGTGTTGGTCACGTCACCCAATCCGTGGACGTTGGTGAACTGGCGATGGCGCAAGGTCGCGGGATCGACGTCAACCCAGCCGGCCGCATCGGCCAGCGGGCTCTGCCGAATGAAATCCGGTGCAATCTGCGGCGGCACCACGTGAAGCATGTCGAAGGTCTGCTCGACGGTTTCGCTGGAACCATCGGCCAGCGTTCGAACGAACGTTGCGCGCTGCTGTGGGCCATCGACCGCGACCAGTTTCGAACCGAACTTCAGGTCGATGCTGTACTTACGCACGTACTCCATCAGCGCAGGCACGTACTCGGCAACCCCGAACAGCACGCCGCCCGCGTTGTGAAACGCCGTGTTGATGTGGGCAAGGCGATCGGTTTTGAGCCAATGATCACAGGACAGGTACATGGCCTTTTGCGGCGCACCGGCGCATTTGATGGGCATCGGCGGCTGCGTGAACAATGCGCGGCCCTGTTTGAGTTGCTGAGCCAGTTGCCATGTGTAGGGCGCCAGATCGTAGCGATAGTTGGATGTCACGCCATGGCGGCCCAGGGTTTCGCGAAGGCCGTCGATGGCGTCCCAGTCCAGTTTCAGGCCCGGGCACACCACCAGTTGCTCGTAGCCGATGACCCGGCCGTCGCTGAGTACGACTTGATTGTGGGTGGGATCGAAGCGCTCGACCACCGACTTGATCCAGCGTGCTTTGGCGGGGATTACCGTCGCCATGCTACGGGCCGTGGATTCGGGCTGGAAGATGCCCGCGCCGACCATGGTCCAGCCAGGCTGGTAGTAATGCGTGTCGGCGGGGTCGATCAGCGCGACGTCCAGCGACGCATCGCGCGCCAGCAGGCTGGAAGCGGTGGCGATGCCCGCAGCGCCTGCGCCGATGATCAGGATTTGATGATGAGTCTTGTTGCCAGGCATGGAGTTGTTTCCAAAAAAATCTGAAGTCGGGCACCGACCGCAATCGGCGCCGGCGGCTTGCGTCACAGGGCGTTGATCGGGATCTTCAGATACCGCACACCGTTGTCTTCCGGCTCCGGAAGGTGGCCGCCGCGCATGTTGATTTGCACCGAAGGAAGGATCAGCACGGGCATGTCCAGCGTCGCATCGCGCTTTTCGCGCATCTCGACGAATGCGTCTTCGTCGATGCCTTCGCGAATGTGGATGTTGTGGGCACGCTGTTCGGCCACGGTAGTCATGTACATCAGCTTACGGCCGTTGGGCAGGTAGTCGTGGCACATGAAAAGACGTGTTTGCGGCGGCAGGCTGAGAATCCGGCCAATCGAGCGATACAGCGTGCGCGCATCGGCGCCTGGGAAGTCGCAGCGCGCCGTGCCGTAATCGGGCATGAACAACGTGTCGCCGACAAAACCCACTGTCTGGCCATCGGCTTCGATGAGGTAGGTCATGCAGGCGGGCGTATGGCCGGGTGTATGCATTGCGCGGGCCTGCAAGGAACCGATCTGAAAGTGCGCGTCATCTTCCAGCAAGCGGTCGAACTGGCTGCCATCGCGCGCGAACTCCCCTTTGGCGTTGAACAGTGTGCCGAACACCTTCTGCACGCGGGTGATGTGGCTGCCAATGGCGACAGCACCGCCGAGTTGCTCTTTCAAGTATGCAGCGGCCGAGACATGGTCGGCATGCACGTGGGTTTCCAGAATCCACTCGACCGAGACGCCCAGTTCGCGAACCCTGGCGATCAGCTTGTCCGCCGACTCGGTGTGTGTCCTTCCCGATTTGGGGTCGTAGTCCAGCACGCTGTCGATCAACGCGGCCTTGAGGGTTGAGCGGTCGATGACCAGATAACTGATGGTCCAGGTCTGCGGATCGAAAAACGCCTCCACGCACAATGTTTCGCCGATGTTCATGGGTTCTCTCCAGAAGATGCCTGATGCCAGACCGGTTGGCAGTCGCTGGCTGGAGAGATCAATATCCATGCCAGCGTATTTTCAGCGTCTGATCTGGATACCGAGGCCTGTTTATAAGGGGTTGTGCTGTTGGGGCAGCGAGACGCAAACGCGTTCTCTGCCATAACTGGCAGTCAATTGGCAGCATGTGGCAGTCGATGGCAGTGGCTGGGGCAAAGGAGTACCCTTGCGCTACGCGCAGGAGATCCACATGGCAAACGCTTCAAACGCTCTTTTCAGCCCGCAGATGCAGGCGCTGGTGTCCTATCTTGAGCACGACACCCATCCCACCATCGTGTTGGACATTGACTACAACATAGTCGCCGCCAACACGGCTTACCAACGGCAATTTGGTGTGGAGGGGCGGCCCCATGTGGGCGCCAAGTGCTATCGCGTGTCCCATCAGTTCGCCGTGCCCTGCGATCAGGCCGGGGAGCATTGCCCAATGCGCAAAGCGTCGGAAACCAAGGTGCCGGAACGCGTACTGCACATTCATCACACGCCCCGTGGTCCTGAGCATGTGGACGTGGAGCTGCGTCCGATTCTGGATGCCCGGGGCGAGGTGTTCGCGTATGTCGAGCGGCTGAACAGCGTAGCCGTGGCGTCCGTTCAACCACAGCAAAGCGGCTTGGTCGGGCGTTCGGCTGCTTTCAACGAAGCGCTGACAGCGCTGCAGCGCGCCGCGCCGTCGCAGATTCCCGTGCTATTGCAAGGCGAGTCCGGGACCGGTAAGGAACTGTTCGCTCGCGCGCTGCACGCCGCAAGCCCCAGAGCCAGTGGGCCGCTGGTGGTGGTCGATTGCACAGGATTGACCGAGACGTTGCTGGAAAGCGAACTGTTCGGCTACGAAAAAGGCGCGTTCACCGGCGCTCTGCAGCGCAAGATCGGCCTGGCGGAAAGCGCCCATGGCGGGACGTTGTTTCTCGACGAAATCGGGGAAGTGCCCTTGGCGATGCAGGTGAAACTGCTGCGCCTGATCGAGTCAGGGAGCTTTCGTCCCGTCGGCAGCCTGCGCACGGTTCATTCGGATTTCCGTCTGGTCGCGGCCACGCACAAGCCGCTCAAGGAAATGGTCGCAGCGGGGAGTTTCCGTCAGGACCTGTTCTATCGCATCAGCGCGTTCCCGATTCGTCTGCCTTCCTTGCGAGAGCGCAGTGAAGACCTGCCGCTGCTGATCGAAAGCCTGTTACGTCGGCTGGCGCCGGGCGCTGCGCCGAGGGTCGATGACGACGCGATGAAGCTGCTGCGTCTGTACCCATTCCCCGGCAACATTCGCGAACTGCGCAACATCATGGAGCGGGCGCGGCTGTTCACGGACGACGGCGTGATTCGCGCGCAGGACTTACCGCCGGAAGTGCGTGCCCAGCAATCTTCGCCCTTGGCCATTCGCTCTGCGGGGCGCAATGATCTGGAGTCGTTGGCCCATGCGCTGCAAGCCTTCGACGGCTCGCGCAGTGAATTGGCGAAGCATCTGGGGTTGAGCGAGCGCACGCTGTATCGGCGGCTGAAAGCGTTGGGAATCAATAGCTGACCAAACGCGCTCCTGCATCGGACTGGATCAGTCCACGAACGTCACCACGCCGCCATTCAGCGACTTGACGCGGGCCAGCGATTCGACGCGATAACCCTGTGTGTCCAGCTCTGCACGGCCGCCCTGGAACGACTTCTCTATCACGATACCCAGCCCGGCCACGGTCGCGCCGGCCTGCTTGATGATCGAAATCAGCGCCTGGGACGCCTTACCGTTGGCCAGGAAGTCATCGATGATCAGCACGCGGTCGCTGCTGGTCAGGTGCCGCGTACTGATGGCGATGGTGCTTTCGGTCTGCTTGGTGAAGGAATACACCGAGGCCGAGAACAGGTTTTCAGTCAGGGTCAGCGACTGATGCTTGCGGGCGAAGATCACCGGGATGCCCAGTTTCAGGCCGGTCATCACCGCAGGCGCGATGCCCGAGGCCTCGATGGTGACGATCTTGGTGATCCCCGAGTTGGCGAACAACGTGGCGAACTCGTCACCGATCTGCTGCATCAGGACCGGGTCGATCTGATGGTTCAGAAACGCGTCGACCTTCAATACCTGGTCGGAAAGTACGATGCCTTCCTCGCGAATTTTCTTGTGCAGTGCTTCCACGTCGGTGTTCCTCAGGGCGCAAAACGCGCGAAATTGATGTTTATCTTTTCAGCATGGCGCGAATGTCCGCCAATGCCGTATTGCCGCGAACGGCCTTCACTTCGGTGGGGGTGTCGTCGTTGCCTTCCCAGGCCAGATCGTCCGGCGGCAGCTCATCGAGAAAACGGCTGGGCAGGCAGTCGATGATCTCGCCGTATTGCTTACGCTTGGCCGCAAACGTGAACGCCAGCGTCTGACGGGCGCGGGTGATGCCCACGTAGGCCAGACGGCGTTCTTCCTCAATGGTGTCGGCCTCGATACTCGAACGGTGCGGGAGGATTTCCTCTTCCATGCCCATGATGAACACGTAAGGAAACTCCAGGCCCTTGGAGGCGTGCAGGGTCATCATCTGCACACCCTCGGCGCCGTCTTCTTCTTCCTGCTGACGTTCAAGCATGTCACGCAGCACCAGTTTGCCGATCGCCTCCTCGATGGTCATGCCGCCTTCTTCGTCCTTCTCCAGCGTATTTTTCAGCGCTTCGATCAGGAACCACACGTTGCCCATGCGGTAATCGGCGGCTTTGTCGCTGGAACTGTTCTGACGAATCCAGTTCTCGTAGTCGATGTCCATGACCATGCTGCGCAGGGCCGCGATCGGGTCCTGTGTCGCGCACTGCTGACGCACGCCGTCCATCCAGTGCTTGAAGCGCTTGAGGCGGTCAGTGAACCGGCTGTCCAGATGCTCGCCCAGGCCGATTTCGTCGGTGGCCGCGTACATCGACACTTTCCGCTCGGTGGCGTAATTGCCGAGCTTTTCCAGCGTAGTCGAGCCGATCTCCCGGCGCGGCACGTTGATCACCCGCAGAAAGGCGTTGTCGTCATCCGGGTTCACCAGCAGGCGGAAGTAGGCCATCAGGTCTTTCACTTCCTGGCGGCCGAAGAAACTGTTCCCGCCGGACAACCGATAGGGAATCTGGTGGTGCTGAAGCTTCAGCTCGATCAGCTTGGCCTGGTAGTTCCCGCGATACAGGATCGCGAAGTCGCTGTACGGCCGGTCGGTACGCAGGTGCAGGCTGAGGATCTCCACGGCCACGCGCTCGGCTTCGGCGTCCTCGTTCTTGCAGCGAATCACCCGGATTTCATCGCCGTGGCCCATCTCGCTCCACAACTGCTTCTCGAACGCGTGCGGGTTGTTGGCGATCAGCACGTTGGCGCAGCGCAGGATACGGCTGGTGGAACGGTAGTTCTGCTCCAGCATCACCACTTTCAGCGAAGGGTAGTCATCCTTGAGCAGCATCAGGTTTTCCGGCCGCGCACCGCGCCAGGCGTAGATCGACTGGTCGTCGTCGCCTACCACGGTGAACTGGCAGCGCGTGCCGATGAGCATTTTCACCAGCAGGTACTGGCTGGCGTTGGTGTCCTGGTATTCGTCCACCAGCAGGTAGCGGACCTTGTGCTGCCACTTTTCCAGAATGTCGGCGTGCTCTTCGAACAGCTTCACCGGCAGCAGGATCAAGTCGTCGAAGTCCACCGCGTTGTACGCCTTGAGCGTGCGCTGGTAGTGGGTGTAGACGATGGCGGCGGTCTGTTCCTTCGGGTTTCGGGCGTTTTCCAGGGCCTGAGCCGGCAGAATCAGGTCGTTCTTCCAGGCGCCAATCATGTTCTTGATCTCGTCGACGCCGTCGTCGCCCGAGTATTCCTTCTGCATGATGTCGGTCATCAGGGCCTTGACGTCGGTCTCGTCGAAAATCGAGAAACCGGGTTTGTAGCCCAGCCGTACATGCTCCTTGCGAATGATGTTCAGCCCCAGATTGTGGAACGTCGAGACCGTCAGGCCGCGCCCTTCGCCGCTGCGCAGCAGGGTACCGACCCGCTCCTTCATCTCCCGCGCCGCCTTGTTGGTAAAGGTCATGGCGACGATGTACTGCGCGCGAATGCCGCAGTTCTGAATAAGGTGGGCAATCTTGCGTGTGATCACGCTGGTCTTGCCGGAGCCAGCACCGGCGAGCACCAAAAGAGGGCCGCCGACGTAGTTCACGGCTTCTTGTTGCCGGGGATTGAGTCGGGACATGAGGAAATAGAGGGATCGTTTGAAAAATGGGCGGGCATTTTAACAGGGTCGACGGATTGTGGAGCGACCGTCCGACACTGTGATGCGCCACGCTATCTATATTTCCCCGTTTTGTTACATTTGCGCATCACGCGGATGAGTGTCGCGTTTGATGGCCCTCATTTGAGTGGGCATCAATGTCTTTGGATTGGTTGGGGAACTAGCTTGGCTACGCCTGTCGAACCCTTGCGTTTGCTGCTTCTGGCGGATTCGCCGGAATGGTCAGCGTTATTACGCGAGTGCCTGGCGCCCCTCGGGGATGCCGTGTTTCTCGACTGTGCGTCGAGCTGGGACGCTATTGGCGATGCCGCCGATCCCTCGCACGCGTTCATTCTCTTCACCACGCACGCGCTGCAACCGACGGCGGGGCAGTGCAGCTGGCCAACGGTGCTGCTGTTCGACGCCGAGCCTGACGTGGAGCCGGTGGGCGTCGCTGACTGGCTGGTGCGCGAATGCCTGACCCCTCAAAGCGTGCGCCGTTGCCTGCGTCACGTGCGCGAGCGCGGTCTGCTGGAAAACACCCTGCAACGCCTGGCCGAACAGGATCCGCTGACCGGCATTGCCAACCGCCAGGGTTTTCAGACTTTGCTGGCGGCTCGGCTGGTCGAATTCGACGGACGCGGGTTGGCGCTGGGGCATCTGGACCTGGATAACTTTCGCCGTGCCAACGATGCACTCGGCCATCAAGCGGGTGATCGGCTGATCCTTCAGGTTGTCGCGCGGTTGAAAAGTCAGCTTGAGGCGTGCGATCAACTTGCACGCCTGGGCAGCGACGAATTCGCCCTGCTGATCGACACGCGCCGCGCGCCGGAGCGGGCGGAATGGATGGCCGAGCGCATCACCGAGGCCTTGTCCGAGCCGTATTGGGTCGACGGCGAAAGCCTGCTGATCGGTTGCAGCCTGGGCATTGCTCACGCCCGTGCCGACGCGGGCGCCGATCCCTTGATGTGGCATGCCCACATTGCCATGCAGCAGGCAAAAAGCACGCAGGGCTGCACCTTTCATGTTTTCAACGAACGCATCAACCGCAATGCCCGTAGCCTCGCGGACCTGGAAAGCGAACTACGCCGGGCGCTGCGTCGCGACGAGCTGGAACTGCATTACCAGCCGCGACTGTGCCTGAACAGCGGAAAGATCCTGGGGCTGGAGGCGCTGGTGCGTTGGCGTCATGCCGAACGTGGGTTGCTGCCGCCCAGCGAGTTCGTGCCGCTGGCCGAGCAAAGCGGGCTGATTGTGCCGCTCGGTTACTGGGTGATTTCCCGGGCGTTACGTGACATGCAGACGCTGCGCGAAAAAGGCCTGCCGCCGCTGCACATGGCGATCAACCTGTCGTTCCGGCAGTTTCAGGACAATCAGCTGCTGGCGACCCTGAGCCGTTTGATCGAGGATCGCGGCGTGGACGCGCAGTGGCTGGAATTCGAACTCACCGAAACTGCCGTCATGCGGCGCAGTGATTTGGTCAAACAGACCATGGACGCGCTGGGCCGACTGGGCGTGCGGTTTTCACTGGATGACTTCGGTACCGGGTTCTCATCCTTCGTGCACCTGAACAGCCTGCCGATCACCTTGCTCAAGATCGACAAGAGCTTTGTGGGCGAGATGGAACAGCGCGAAGAGAACCGCAAGCTGGTTCACGCCATGATCAACCTGGCGCACAACCTGAGCCTGGAAGTCGTCGCCGAGGGCGTTGAAACCCCGGAACAACTGGCGTTGCTGCGCAGCTTCAATTGCGATCAAGCGCAGGGCTATCTGATCAGCCATCCGTTGGCGTTGCCGGAGCTGCTGGATTATCTGATGTTCGATGAAGGCAAAGGGCGGTTGACGCAGGGCGTTTGATTCCGCGCGTTTGATGTAGGAGCGCGGCTTGTCCCGCGATCTGGCGCGAAGCGGCAGTCATGTCATCCGCCTCGGTGTGTCAGGGATAGCGCATCAGCCGGGTTTGCTGCCGGTTCCCGGCAGATCGCGGGACAAGCCTCGCTCCTACCATTGCTCTGTATCAACCCATCACCACAACGCCTGTCGCCTCTTTGCGCAGCAGCTTTGTGGTTTTGCGCTCGAAAGCGTAGGTGAGGGCAACCGCCGAGCACAGCAGGCCCAGTGCCAGGCCCCACCACACGCCCACCGCGCCTTGATGCGCCAGAAAGCCGAAGCCCCAGGCCAGCGGTGCCCCCACGACCCAATAACTTGCCAGGCCTATCAGGAAGGTGGTCTTGGCGTCCTTGAACCCTCGAATCGCCCCCATCGCAATGGTCTGCGTGCCGTCGAGAATTTCAAACCAGGCGGCAATCGCCAGTAGCTTCACCGCCAATTCCACCACGCCCTGGTATTTCGGATCGTTGACGTCCACGAACAGGCCGATGACCGCGTGCGGCGCGACCCAGAACAGGATGCCGAACAACAACATCAGCAGGCCGCCGAAGCCGATGCCCATCCGTCCCGCCGTGCGGGCGAGCAACACGTTGCCCGCGCCGTAATGCAAGCCGATACGCATCGTCACCGCGTAGGAAATGCCCACCGGGATCATGAAAGCCATCGACACCGATTGCAGCGCGATCTGGTGCGCCGCCATTTCCGTGCTGCCCATTGCGCCCATGCAGAACGCCGCGAAGGTGAACAGACCGACTTCCACGGCGTACGTCCCGCCGATGGGCAGACCCAGACGCCATAGCTCTTTGAGGCAACTGCGCGACAGGTTCATCAGGTCTTTGTGAATCGGATACGCCGCGTACGCCTTGTGATAGCGAATGTGCAGCCACAGGGCCAGCGCCATTGTGTTGGTCACGACGGCGGTCACCAGTCCGATTCCCAGCAGGCCCCAGTGCGGCAGACCGTACAGGCCGTGAATGAACGCGTAGTTGAGCCCGAAATTCATCACGACGCCGACCAGGCTGATAACCATCACCGGCGTTGCACGGCCCAGTGCGCTGGTGAAGCCGCGTAGCGCCATGAAGCTCAGCAGGCCGGGCAGGGCGAGCGGCAGGGTGATCAGAAACTGGCTGGCCATGTGCACGTTGGCTTCGTCCTGGCCAAAATTCAGCAGGATCGGCTCAAGGTTCCACAGAATAAGGGCTGCGATCAGCGCCATGCCCCACGCCAGCCAAAGCCCGGCCTGGGTCAGACGCGTTGCGCCGGCGTCGTCGTTTGCCCCTTTTCGAATGGCGACCAACGTGCCAACCGCCGCCATGACGCCGACGCAGAAAAACGACACGAAGTTGTAACTGGCAGCACCCAACCCGCCACCGGCCAGGGACTCGGGACCGAGTTTGCCCATCATCACGGTGTCGGTGAAGACCATCAGCATGTGCGCCATCTGGGATGCGATCAGCGGCCCGGCCAGGCGCAGGATGATCCACAGTTCTTTGAAGGCGTGCTGTTGCATAGGCGGGCGCTCGGAGGTGGAGGCATTGATGAGCGCTTCATTGTGGTGATTCGTGCACCAATGCACAAAGGGATAAATCCGATCATTGGCATGAGTAAAACTCATCCTGGGTCATTTCCGGTACAGTGCCATGAGTCGCCTTCACGTACAGAGGAACGTGTCCAATGCCTCGTAGTCTCCCGCCCCTGTATGCGCTACGCGCATTTGAAGCCGCTGCACGGCATGCCTCTTTCACCCGCGCCGCCGAGGAGCTTTCGATCACCCAAAGCGCGGTGAGTCGGCACATCCGAACGCTTGAGGAGCACTTCGCCTGTCGTCTGTTTCGCCGAAACGGTCGCAACCTTCAGTTGACCGAGGCCGCGCGTGAACTGTTGCCCGGCGTGCGCGAAGGTTTCTCTGCACTGGAGCGGGCCTGCAGCGCGTTGATGGCCGAAGAAGGGATTCTGCGCATGAAGGCACCGTCCACGCTGACCATGCGCTGGTTGTTAGCGCGGCTCAGTCGCTTTCGTCATTTGCAGGTCGGCAATGAGGTGCAACTGACCAGCGCCTGGATGGACATCGACAACGTCGACTTCACCCAGGAACCGTTCGACTGCGCGGTGTTGTTGAGCCGCGGTCATTTTCCGCCGGACTGGGAAGCGACCTACCTGTTCCCGGAGCTGTTGATTCCCGTCGGATCGCCCAGCCTGCTCGATGATTCCCCTTGGGATGTCGAGCGACTGGCCAGCGCGGAGTTGCTGCATCCCACCCCGGACCGGCGCGACTGGCGCAGCTGGCTAGAGCGCATGGGATTGTCGGATCAGGTCTCGCTCAAGGGCGGGCAAGTGTTTGACACGCTGGAACTGGGGATGATTGCGGCGGCGCGCGGCTACGGGGTGTCCATGGGTGATCTGCTGATGGTGGCCGAGGACGTGATTCAAGGGCGCTTGAGCCTGCCCTGGCGTACGGCGGTGGTCAGCGGCGAGAACTATTACCTTGTCTGGCCGAAAACCCGGCCGGGCGGCGAGCGCTTGCGCCGGCTCAGCGACTTTTTACAGGGCGAAGTGCAGGCGATGGAGTTGCCCGAAGTGACCATCCTGGAGTGACGTGCTTGCCGCACCCGCTTTTCGCGGGTGGTGGCGTTTCGGCCTGGTAAAGCCCCACCGCTGAAAAATTGAAACAACTTGTAACCAGGCCCTTCGTCCTAAGACCGGGTGTAGGACTCAAGTATTCTTCATGTCAGCCGAATGTGTAATTGCATACCGGTTTGTTCCAATCGGTTCATCGATGTCCTCTATTAGATAATGTCCGAATGGTTTTCCTGAAATCAGGACGATCCAGTCGTTCGGCAAGGAGTCTTCATGTCTCAGCCCCGTGCCCGTATTGCCTCGCAACTCGGTATTGCCCTGGCCGTTATCCTGGCCGTTGTCATCAGCGGCAGTACCCTGTTCGCCCTTCGTTCTCTGGATTCGGCTAACCTGGCCATCCGTGAGGAACATATGGGCAGCGAAGCGCGCTTGCTGGCTGACCAGTTGAACACCTTCCACAGCACCTTGCGCGACAGCACTCAACGTTTGAGTGGGCTGTTTGAGAAGCGCTTCAATGGCCTCACGCTGCAAGCGGATCAGCAGATCGCTGTCGCGGGCGTGCAGACCCCGACGTTGCTCCTCAATGGCAACGCCCTGAACAATGACTTCGCCGAAGTGGATGATTTCAAGAAGATGACCGCAGGCGTGGCGACCGTGTTCGTGCGCAGTGGCGACGACTTCATCCGGATCAGCACATCGCTGAGCAAGCAGGATGGTTCGCGCGCCATCGGCACGACGCTGGACCACAAGCATCCCGCCTACGAGCGACTGCTGGCCGGGCAGGAGTATGTCGGTCGCGCCTTGCTGTTCGATCGTTTGTACATGACCCAATACAGTCCGGTCCGTGACGCCGGTGGCAAGGTCATCGCAGTGTTGTTCGTGGGATTCGATTACACCGACGCGCAAAAGGCTCAGTTCGATAACCTCAAGAGTTTCCGGATCGGCAAGACCGGTTCGCTGGCGCTCCTTGACGAGCAGAACAAATGGCTTGTCCCGCCTGCGGGCGTGAAGGATCTGGATCAGGCGAGCAAAACCTTGACCGGCTTCGTTAAAGAACCCGGCAAAGGTCGCTTCTGGCAGGACGCGGGCAACGATTTCTACACCGTCGCGGAGCCATTTTCAGGCGGCCCGTGGTCGATTCTGGCGATCATGCCCAAGGACGAAATCAGCGCCGTGACCTGGAGCGTGGGTACGCAATTGGCGATCGGCAGCCTGCTGGCGATGTTGATCGCCGTCAGTGCAGCGATCTGGCTGCTGCGCAGCAAGCTTCAACCGCTGTCGGATCTGGTGACTCAGGCTGAGGCATTGGGTGCCGGTGATCTGAGCGCCCGCCTGAATGTCACCCGGCACGACGAGATCGGCCAGTTGGCGGCCAGCTTCAACAAGATGGGGCAAGCGCTGGAAACCATGGTGTCGCACATTCGCACCGCCGCGCAGGAGGTCAGCGGCCGGGCGCATGCGTTGTCCGGCCTGTCCGGTGGCGCTTACGAGGGCATGGAGCAGCAGTCGGGCGAAATCACCAGCATGGCCGGGGCAGTCGAAGAGTTCAGCGCAACAGCACTGACCATCGCCGACAACATGGGCAGCACCGAACGTATGGCGCAGGGCAATGCCCAGCAAACGCGTATCGGTCGCGCGTCCATGGAAGAAGCCTCGGCCTCGCTGGAGCAAATTGCAGGTTCGCTGGGCAGCACGGCTGCCGTGATCGACACCCTTGGCCAGCGCTCGCAGGAGATTGGCGGCATCGTCAGCGTGATCACCTCCATCGCCGAGCAAACCAATCTGTTGGCCCTCAACGCCGCCATTGAGGCTGCGCGCGCGGGCGAGCAAGGTCGTGGTTTTGCCGTGGTCGCCGATGAGGTTCGCAATCTCGCCTCGCGCACCCGTCAGGCCACCGACGAAATCTCCGGCATGATCACCAGCATCCAGCAGGAAACCAGCAACGCGATCAACACGATGGAACAAGGCAATGCGCTGATGCAGGAAGGTCTGACGCGTAACGCCAAGGTGGCCGCAGCGCTGGCGCAGATCGACGAACAAAGCCGTTCCGCGGGCGAGCAGTTCGCGTCCATCACCACCGCGACCCAAGAGCAAAGCAGCACCGCGACCATGCTCAGTGCCAACCTGCAAAGCATTGCACTGGCGAACAGCGAACAGCGTGAAGTGGTGTCGAATCTGGCGGTCACGGCGCAAGAACTGAACGCACTGGCTGCGGATCTGCGTAAGGAAGTGGATCGGTTTCGGTGAGTTATTGACCGTTCGCTAGACCGCTGACTCGGGGTCGGCCAAGCATCTGTGGGAGCGAGCTTGCTCGCGAATGCTGAGTTTCGTTCGCTGAAGGTGTAGCGAATGTACCGGCGTCTTCGTGAGCAAGCTCACTCCCACAGAAACGACGTTCGCTTCTCGCACTGGTGTCGACTCTTTTCAGGTCCGCGAGCGTACTTGCTCCATTCAACTGTCAGCACCACGCTTCCTTCTGAGTAATGTCGCTGCTTCGTCCATGACGTCCTCATGTGAGGTCTTCGGGCCTGTGTCTTCCATGGCTTCGCGTACTTTTGCCCTGAACCATTTGTCGTAGGCCGCGGCGTCACTGGTAAACCCGGCGGGCAGGGCACCTTCTTTCGCAACTCGGGTGAGCAGTATTCGCACGGCGTCAGAAACCGTCAGGCCGAATTTCGCCAGCGTTTCTGCGGCTTGGGTTTTGAGCTCGTCATCGATTCGGACGTGCAGCATCGAGGTTTGAGTGGGCATCGTTATCTCCTTCGAAAGACTCACTGTGTATCTCATTTGAGATACAGGCAATGAGTCTTTCAGCTTGTAGACGGCCGATACTGCAACGCCTCTGCGATATGGCTCCTGGCGATTGCATCGACGTTCTCCAGATCCGCAAGCGTTCGTGCGACTTTCAGCAAGCGGTGTGCTGCACGCAAAGACAAATTCAAGCGTTCACAGGCGGTTTCAAGCCAGGCCTCGTCTTCGGCGAGCAGCGCGCAATGCTGTCTCAGCGCAGGTAAGTCGAGAAACGCATTGGCACAACCCTGACGCTTGTTCTGGCGTTCGCGGGCATCGGACACCCGCTGCGCGGCACTGGCACTGCTTTCGCCGCCTTGCGCAGTGGCGGCCAGAGACGTGGTTTCGCGCGCGACCGTCAGGTGCAGGTCAATTCGATCCAGCAGCGGGCCGGAGAGTTTGTTGCGGTAGCGCTGAATCTGATCGGTCGAGCAGCGACAACGCCCGGTGGGTTCTCCGTGATAACCGCACGGGCACGGGTTCATCGCCGCCACCAGTTGGAACCTGGCCGGGAAACGAACGCGATCCCGGGCGCGTGAAATGACGATGTGGCCGGATTCCAGCGGCTCTCGCAAAACCTCCAGCACACGCCGATCGAATTCGGGTAGCTCGTCCAGAAACAGCACGCCGTGATGGGCAAGGGTGATTTCGCCGGGTTGCGGACGGCTGCCTCCACCCACCAGCGCTGGCCCCGAAGCCGAGTGATGCGGTTGGCGGAAGGGTCTTTGCGGCCAACTGGTCAAGGGCGCATGGCTGGCGACCGACTGGATCGCTGCGACTTCCAGCGCCTCGAACTCATCCAGTGGTGGCAGCAGGCCGGGCAGACGGCTGGCGAGCAGGGTTTTGCCGGTGCCGGGCGGGCCGCTGAACAACAGGTTGTGAGCACCGGCCGCAGCGACCAACAGCGCGCGCTTGGCGGCAGTCTGGCCCTGGACTTCGCTCAGATCAGGATACGGTTGGGTTTGCAGAATCAGTCCGTTGGACTTATACGGCGCGATGACGGTGTGGCCGTTCAGATGAGCGACCAGTTCGAGCAGATGACTCACCGCGATCACTTTCAGCCCGGAGGCCAGACACGCTTCCTCGGCGTTCACCGCCGGTACGATCAACGTGTGCCCGGCGGCACGCGCGGCCAGCGCCGCGGGCAGCACGCCCTGCACAGGCCGTATAGCGCCGGACAGCGCAAGTTCTCCCAGGCATTCCACGCCATCGAGCGCCAGCGTCGGGACCTGCGCGCTGGCGGCCAGCAAACCCAGCGCGATGGCCAAATCAAAACGGCCACCGTCCTTGGGCAAGTCAGCAGGGGCGAGATTCAAGGTGATGCGCCGCGCCGGAAACTCCAGCCGACAGTTCAGAATCGCACTGCGCACCCGGTCCTTGCTTTCTTTCACAGCGCCTTCGGGTAACCCCACCAGCGTGAGTGAGGGCAAGCCATTGGCCAGGTGGGTTTCGACGGTGACGGCAGGGGCTTCGACACCGACTTGAGCGCGGCTGAGGACAATGGCGAGGGACATGATCTTTCCTTGATGAGGCACCGCGTCCTGCGGCGTGCTCAAGGATAGTCAGCGAGGAGGTGGAGGGGGTCTCGCAAGTTCTACTGCATGTGTCTTAGGGAAAGCTACTAAAACGATATGCCGCTTCAAGCAACTACTGCACGAACACAACCGGGAAGCCTTGCATAAGTGATCACGCCGTCAGTGCTCGGTCGGTGATCTAGGTTCGGGCCAGCGAAGCGCGCAGCACTTCGCCGGCCGCGATCAGGCACCTTCTCGAAGGTATTTCTTCACCCCCCAATGCCAAAGCAATCGAGACAACAGCAAGAAGGCCAGAGTCGCCAGTACGGCGCCCGCCAAAGACCGTCCCGTCGTCATCCCCATCGCTGATTGCGCGGGCACTTCCATGATGAAAAAGACAGGGACTACGGTCATGATCACGACCTGGATCCACTCCGGGTACGCGCCGGACGGGAACCGTCCGGTTGTCAGAAACATAAACAGCAGGTGGGAAATGTTGCCGGTTTTCTTGGTCCAGAACGCCAAGCTGGCAATGCTGAACCAAATCGAATAAACCAGCGCACACGCCAAGACCATGAAGGCCAGGAAAGCGCCGAGCGTCTGCAACGTAAGCTGCCCTTGCGCATGACTGCCGCCTAGCATCAGACCCAGCCCCAGCAAGACCCCGAAAATATGCCACAGGCGCAACTGCCCAAATGCCAGAATGGTTTGAACATCAACTGGTTTGGACAAGTAAGTGTCAATGGACTTGCTGATGATCAACTTCGAGGCGGCCTCGCAGTTGGGCAATACCACCATTTGGACAAAGGAGCGAATAAGGATAAAAGCACCATACAACACGATTGATTGCTGTTTATTCCACCCCCCAATTGTATCGACATTTCCAAAGAAAATTTCAATCACAACATAAACGGACAATCCCAGTAGAGCTGTATTCAACAGGCTGACAAAGACCGGGACGCGATCTTTCATATTTGCCCGCAACCTTGCTGTGAGAAGCGCCTTAACTGCGCTCAGCGTCTTCATTATCCGAACACCGAATAACGTTTGACACCTTTGGTCCAGATAAAATGAGCCAAGAAAGAGAGTGCAGTAACTAGCACGGCCTGAAACATCAGCCCATTAACCAATTGTTCGCCTGTTAGTTCCCCCATGATGATTCTGATCGGAAAGCTGATAATATAAGGGAATGGCGACCATTCAAGTATCGACTGCATCCAGCCAGGATAAAGCGTCAGTGGTGCGAGGATCCCACCAAACAGCGTAAGCATGTAAGTCAACACCAAATCAAAGGCACTTGCCTGATCGGACCAGAACGCCGCAAGCCCGCCGATGAAATAAAGCAAATAGTTGATGGCAAACCCAAGTATGACGCCGAGCAGTGCAGGCAGTAGATAGCTCAAGTGCAAATACTTGCCCGCTTCGGAAAACAGGAATACTCCAGCCACCAGGAAAAATATCGGTATGACTCTGACCATCGCCGAAGCCATCTCGCCCAGAAAGTAATAAAGGGCAATATTGAACGGTTTCAAGAGGGAACTGCCAATATCCCCTGAATGAATGTCGTTCTCGACTTCTTCAGCAGCCGTACTGGAGACGATTTCGCCAACCAAAAATACCAGCGCGAAGTAAGCGGTAAACTTGGCCGGGGTAAAACCTTCCAGCGCGGCATCCTTTGCAATGCCCATCCAAATGACCATCATGAACAGCGGCACCAAAGAGGCGAGTACCAATACAAACAGCTCTGCACGATGCCAACCTTGCGACGAATCGCAGTGCGTGCGACGCCTGCAACTTTCATGGCAAATCGGCTCACGCGACACACTCCCCGGGCGCACCCTTGACCTTTTGCCCAGCGTCGGCCTGCGAGGCCATGAACAGCTTCAGCAGGGCCTCTTCGATCGGTGGATCACCGATGGAAATGTCGATGACCGGCTGCTCGGCCAGAACCTGCGAACAGATACCCACCATCTCGTCAGCCGGCACCAGCAACTCATGCACGAAGCCGTCTGAGGAGCGCACCAAACCGTACCGGCCAAGTGCCGAAGCCATAACGCTTTCAGACAATTCCACGGTGATGATGCGGTGATTCGACATGCGTTTACGCAACGACTCCAAGGTGTCATCGAACGAGATCTTGCCATCGGAAACGACAACGACTCGCTCACACAGGGCTTCTATATCCTGCATGTAATGTGACGTCAGCAGAACGCTTACATTGCGCTCACGACTATAATCCCGAATAAATGAACGAACTATCTTTTGCACCCCGACATCGAGTCCGATAGTCGGTTCGTCGAGAAAAAGAACTTTGGGATCATGAAGTAATGATGCGACCAGTTCGCACTTCATTTTCTCGCCAAGCGACAGGGTTCGCACCGGCGCCTTGGCCAGCTTCGATACCTGGAGCAATTCATTCAGATAGCCATAGGTTTGTTTGAACTGCTCATCGGAAATTTCGAATATTTTCTGATTCAGCCGGAAAGTTTCCATAGCAGGTAAGTCCCAAATCAACTGCTGACGTTGCCCCATGATCAACGAGATGGACTTGAGAAACTCCTTGCTGCGCAGTTGCGGGTTATAACCGAGAACCGATATCTGGCCGGCCGTCGGATAGAGCAGCCCCGACAGCATTTTCAATGTAGTGGTTTTACCTGCGCCATTAGGACCGAGAAAGCCTACGATCTCACCCTGCTGGGCAGTAAATGAAATATCATCAACAGCCTTCTTGTTCGAACGCTTGGGAGAAACCAAACTTGTCAGCCAGCCGAGAGGTCCTTCCGAAGTTTCTTTTATTTGATAGGTTTTAGACAGGTTTTTTACGTTTATACAATCCATTGCGTGCAAGATCCCTTGAGTAAATGAGCTATCCATTGCGCATAGTGTTTCAATATCGAATTTATTATCACGAGGGCGATTCGGACCGTCAAGAAAAAAACTATTACGCGGTAGGCTCGGAAACTGAATGTATTACCTCAACTCACGGCTGATATTGATGTCGTGCACAGAAGAAGGCTTCCTGCGAAGCCACGTATTCGCTAGCCTATTGGAGGAAGAAGTGTCGACATTTATTGGCGAATCGTCGATTACCACTGAGGTAAATCAAATGACCAAGAACGGAATGCGCCCCGTGCACCCAGGGGAAGTTCTCAAGGAAGAGTACCTGGAGCCGCTGGGCTTGACGTCAGCAGCACTCGCTCGAGCTTTGAGCGTTTCCACGCCAACGATCAATGACATTGTGCTTCAGCGAAGAGGTGTGAGCGCTGACGTGGCGTTGCGCCTTGCGGCGTGTTTTGAAACGACGCCGGAGTTCTGGCTGAACCTGCAATTGACCTACGACCTGCGCAAAACGGAGATCGAACGTGGGTCGGCCATAAAAGCGCAGGTTCGACGTCTCTCGCACTGCGCTTGAGCACATCCAACATGCCCGGCGTGTGCCAGGCATGTCGTGATGTCACTCTTTTGGTTGTGCCGCCAGTTGCGCTTCCATCTCGGTCATTTTCGCTTCCAGTGCCTCAAGACGGGCACGGGTGCGGGCCAGGACGAGCATCTGGCTGTCGAACTCTTCGCGGCTGACCAGATCCAGTTTGCTGAAGCCGCTTTGCAGCAGCGCTTTGAACTGAGTTTCGAATTCGTTGCGTGGTAGCGGGGTCTCGCCGTTGAACAACCGCGAGGCATGGCCACTCAGGGCGTCTAGAAAAGCTTTGGGCGCGAGCATGATCAACTTCCGGAATCAGATGGGCGGGAGTGTAGCACGCAGCGTCTATAGTCTTTTCACGGGCGCAGGGTTGCACGGTTTTCGCGCATGAGGGCGTGCACGTGCGCACTGTTGTTGTGCGGACGGGTTGGATGATGGCGATCTGGATACTCGGAAAAGGCATCAACGCGCCGTAATTCCTGGGATTGAACGAGATGGCAAGCTTTCTGCTTAGTGGCATATGACCCATGCACTGATGCAGTCGCTGTGACGAATGCAGTGCGGCAGGCGGAGCGGGGAAGTGTTTCGTCAGAAGCGGTTTTCTGGAGTCGGTCTGGTCTGTTTCGGGCCATCGACGCGTTACAAAGCCAGACACTGCGCTTAGACTTGAGTCGGGTTTGTTTTCCTGGGGCAAGTCCACCAATTCGGGAGAAAGTTTCATGAAGCTAGTCACTGCCATCATCAAGCCGTTCAAGCTGGACGACGTACGCGAGTCGTTGTCCGAAATCGGCGTGCAGGGCATCACGGTAACTGAAGTCAAAGGCTTCGGACGTCAGAAAGGCCACACCGAGCTGTATCGCGGTGCGGAATACGTAGTCGACTTCCTTCCCAAGGTGAAGATCGATGTTGCGATCGACGACAAGGATCTGGACCGCGTTATCGAAGCGATAACCAAAGCGGCCAACACCGGCAAGATCGGTGACGGAAAGATCTTCGTGGTCAATCTGGAACAGGCTATTCGCATACGTACCGGCGAAACCGATACCGACGCAATCTAAGCCGCCAAACCCAACGCCCCAGGAGAAAACAATATGACTCTGCGTCAATTCGCAGGGCTAGGAGCCCTGTTGTCCCTCGTAACCCCTGGCTTGGCCATGGCGGCAGACGAAGTGGCAGCCCCAGTACTGAACTCAGGCGACACTGCCTGGATGCTGACTTCGACAGCCCTGGTGCTGTTCATGACCGTTCCCGGTCTTGCACTGTTCTACGGCGGCATGGTCCGTTCGAAGAACGTTCTTTCCGTGATGATGCAGTGCTTCGCCATCACCGGTCTGATCAGCATTCTGTGGTGCATCTACGGCTACAGCATGGCGTTCGATACCACCGGTATGGAAGCCAACGTCATTAACTTCAACTCCTTCGTCGGCGGCCTGTCGAAGGCGTTCCTGGCAGGCATCACGCCTTCCAGCATCACAGGTGCAACAGCGCTGTTCCCAGAAGCTGTGTTCGTCACCTTCCAGATGACTTTTGCCATCATTACTCCAGCCCTGATCGTCGGTGCCTTCGCAGAACGCATGAAGTTCTCCGCGATGCTGATCTTCATGGCCATCTGGTTCACCCTGGTCTATGCGCCTATCGCGCACATGGTCTGGAGTGGTGTCGGTGGTCTGCTGTGGGACTGGGGCGTTCTGGACTTCGCAGGCGGCACCGTCGTTCACATCAACGCCGGTGTGGCGGGTTTGGTAGCGTGCCTGGTACTGGGCAAGCGTAAAGGTTTCCCGACCACCCCGATGGCTCCGCACAACCTGGGTTATACCCTGGTCGGCGCAGCGATGCTGTGGGTAGGCTGGTTCGGCTTCAACGCCGGTTCCGCTGCTGCGGCGAACGGCACTGCCGGTATGGCGATGCTGGTCACTCAGATCGCAACCGCTGCCGCTGCGCTGGGCTGGATGTTCGCCGAATGGCTGACCCACGGTAAGCCAAGCGCGCTGGGTATCGCTTCGGGCGTGGTTGCCGGTCTGGTTGCCATCACCCCTGCGGCCGGTACTGTCGGCCCAATGGGCGGCCTGATCATCGGTCTGGCGGCGGGCGTAGTCTGCTTCTTCTGCGCCACCAGCCTGAAACGCAAGCTGGGCTACGACGACTCCCTGGATGCCTTCGGCGTTCACGGTATCGGCGGTATCCTGGGCGCGATCCTGACCGGTGTCTTCGCAGCACCGTCGCTGGGCGGCTTCGGCACTGTGACCGACATCGCTGCTCAAGTCTGGATCCAGTGCAAAGGCGTAGGCTTCACGATCATCTACACCGCGATCGTGACCTTCATCATCCTCAAGGTGCTGGACGCGGTCATGGGCCTGCGTGTCACCGAGGAAGAAGAAGCGGTGGGCCTGGACCTTGCGCAACACAACGAGCGTGGCTACAACTTGTAATCACGGCTGTAAAAAAATGCCCGGTTTACCGGGCATTTTTTTGTCTGGCGTTTGTCGATAGGCAAGACCGCCAGCGAGTGACGCACGAACGGCATTCAGGCCCTGTCGCAGGGCATCCCCGAGGGTTTTTGCAACGGCATACCCACTTGGGTTTTCGGCTTACAAAAAACGTCACTCATTGCGTGCTTTGCTTTTTTTTTTACCGCGTTAGAATGCGCGCCGAAGGGCGGAGAACTGTATGTGGCAACAGACCAGAATCACGCTGCGTGCAAGGCCTCGCGGCTTTCATCTGGTGACCGACGAGATCGTCGCAGGGCTTCCCGGACTGCGAGATTGCCGAGTGGGTCTGTTGCATTTGTGGCTGCAGCATACCTCGGCCTCGTTGACCATCAACGAGAATGCCGACCCGGCTGTGCGTCGTGACTTCGAACGTTTTTTCAACCGATTGGTGCCGCAAGGGCGTGACGGGTATGAACATGACGACGAGGGTCCCGACGACCTGCCTGCGCACTTCAAAGCCAGTTTGCTAGGCTGCCAGCTTGTTCTTCCGGTGACTGACGGGAGGTTGGCGATGGGTACCTGGCAAGGTGTTTATTTAGGCGAGCACCGTGATGCCGGCGGTGCACGTAAAGTCCTCGCCACCCTGCAGGGTGAGGGGCACGACCGCTGATTGTCGGCGGTAGTTGAATTTTTTCCGGCTGTCTTAAAAATTAGGCGCAGCTGGGCTATAACTAATCTGCTTTCGCAAGTCATGAGGTAGAACATGAGCGACGACGACATCGATAACGAAGGTCTGGAAGACGATCTGGAAGGTGAGGACGACGGTGAGGAGCTTGCGGCTGCTCCCGAAGACGACGGCGCGGATGTCGAAGACAGCCCCGAAGCGTCGGTCACCCCAACCAAAGGCAAAGCCAAGGCTGCGGTCTCGGTTGATGAGCTGCCCAGCGTAGAGGCCAAGAATAAAGAGCGTGACGCTCTGGCTCGCGCGATGGAAGAGTTCCTCGCCCGTGGCGGCAAAGTGCAGGAAGTGGAGGCCAATGTGGTCGCCGATCCGCCCAAGAAGCCTGACAACAAGTACGGTAGCCGCCCTATTTAAGGGTGTCTGATACCTGCTGGAAAAAGCCCGCTGTCGCTGCGGGCTTTTTTTTGGGTTTGTTTCATGCTTTTGGTGTCTGGCCCAACCCAGCCCTCAACCCAATCCCGCCAACACCCCCGGCAACTCCGTCAAACGCCTGATCTGCGCATCCGGCGCCCTATCCGACTCCCACGGCTTGCCCGCCGGGTTGTACCAGATCGCCCGCAAGCCCGCCTGCTGAGCCCCTGCGATATCGTCGCCGGGATGATCGCCCACGTGCACGGCGTGACGCGCATCGGCGTTGCCGCGTTTGAGCGCCTCCAGGAAAGGTGCCGGATCGGGCTTGCCGATGCCCAGGTCTTCCGCGCACAGCGCAAACGAAAAATAGTCGGCCAGACCCAAGCGGCGCACGTCGGCATTGCCGTTGGTGACCACGCCCAGGGTGTACTGCTTGGTGAGCAGTTCCAGCGTCGGTACGACCTCGGGGAAGATATCCAGCTGATGCCGTCCTTGCAGGAAGACCTCAAAGCTGCGGTCCGCCAGATCCTGTGCCTCAGGGTGGGCATAACCCGCATCCTCAAGCGCCAGAAACAGTACCCGACGGCGCAGGGCGCTGATCCGGTGCTTGAAGGTCGGGTCGGCTTCGACCAGGCGCGAGCGAATTTCCCACAAATGTTCCACCGGCACCGGGCCCAGCTTCGGTGCGTGTTCCGCCAGCCAGTCGCGCAGCATGGCTTCTGCGCTGACGATGGCCGGTGCGGTGTCCCACAGCGTGTCGTCCAGATCGAAGGTGATCAGCTTGATGCTCATGGTTCTGAAGAATCCTTGCGTTTGGCCCGTGGGTGGGCGCTGTCATACACCGTCGCCAGGTGTTGGAAATCCAGGTGGGTGTAGATCTGAGTCGTTGTGATGTCGGCGTGCCCCAGCAATTCCTGCACGGCGCGCAGGTCCTGAGAGGATTCGAGCAAGTGGCTGGCGAAGGAGTGCCGGAGCATGTGCGGGTGCAGGTTTTGCCCCAGCTCGCGCTCACCTGCTGCCTTGACCCGAAGCTGGATCGACCTTGGACCCAGCCGTCGACCTTGCTGGCTGACGAACACCGCGTCGTCCTGAGGGTTGGCCAGCGCGCGCTGTTTCAACCATTCCTCCAGCGCCTCGCGGGCTTTTCGGCCGACAGGGAGCACGCGGGTCTTGCTGCCTTTGCCGAGCACCTGAACGAGCCCATCCGCTAGGTCCAGCTGCTCGCAATTCAGGCCTGTCAGTTCGGATAAACGCAGGCCGGACGAGTAAAACAATTCGAGAATCGCGTGATCGCGGCGGGCGAGGAATTCGTCTTCGACGCCGCCTTCCAGCAACTGCAGCGTGCGATCGGCATCCAGTGTCTTGGGCAGGCGGCGCTCGCCTTTGGGAGGCGCCAGGCCGTTGGCGGGGTCGTGATCGCAGATGCCTTCGCGGTTCAGGTAATGATAAAAGCCCCGCACTGCCGAGAGCAGACGGGCGATGCTGCGCGATGACTGACCCTGTTGGTGCAAGCGGGCGACCAGGCCGCGCATGGACTGGATGTCCAAGGCCTTCCAGCTGCCGATGTTCTGCTTCTCGCAGAACCCCAGCACTCTGCTCAAATCTCGGCGATAGGCATCCAGCGTGTGGGGCGACACCTGACGCTCACTGCGCAGATGTGTGCAGTAAGCGTCCAGCTGCCGTTCCATGACTAGCGCACCGAACGCAGGGCGTTGGTGAAGCGCGGCAGCAGTCGGCTCAATACATCGGCGATGTAGGTGAGGAACAGTGTGCCCACCGAGCTTTTGTAGTGCTGCGGGTCGCGGCTGCCGATGGCCAGAACGCCGTGCAGGCCCTGATGATTGAGCGCGACGATGGCGGTGGAACCGACTTCCTTGCTCTGGTCAGCACCGAACAGGAACTCAAGCTCGTGCTCTCGCAAGGCGCCGCAGACTGTCTTGCCACCCGAGATCAATCCACCGAGGGCTTTCTGCGCCTCGGCGCTGGTGACCCAGCGACCCACGGTCATCGGGTTGTCGCTGAACAGGATCAGGCTCACGAACGGCACCTGAAACTCCTGACGCAGGCTGTCTTCCACCGCGATCACGATGTCTTCCAGGCTGTTGGCGTCCATCAGCGCGAGGATCAGGCGACGGGTTTTTTCGAAGAGACGGTCGTTGTCGCGCGCGACGTCCATCAGCTGTGAAAGCCGATGGCGCATTTCGATGTTGCGTTCGCGCAGTAACTTCAGCTGGCGCTCAACCAGCGAGACGGTGTCGCCACGCTGGTGAGGAATGCGCATCGCGGTGAGCAGGTCGTCATGCTCGGCGAAAAAGTCCGGGTGTTGCTGTAGCCAGGCGGCGACTGCCTCGGCTTCAAGGGCGGGCACTGCGTTATCGGCAGGCGATTCGCTGGGCGTGTCGGTTGAAGTCTGAGGCTGGTCGGTCATTGGATACTCTCACTCATAGACGTACTTGGCCTTCATAGACCCTGACGGCCGGGCCGGTCATCAGCACAGGATGTCCCGGGCCGGCCCAATCGATGGACAAGCGTCCGCCGGGCAGATCGATCAACAGTGGCGACTCCATCCAGCCCTGGCTGATGGCGGCAACGGCCGCGGCGCAGGCGCCGGTGCCGCAGGCCTGGGTTTCGCCCGCCCCGCGTTCCCAGACGCGCAATTGTGCGCGCTGACGGTCGACGACGTGGAGGAAACCGACGTTTACCCTGGCCGGAAAGCGCGGGTGATTCTCGATTTTCGGGCCCAGCGTATGAACAGGTGCGTTGTTGATGTCGTAGACGCGCAGCACCGCATGGGGATTGCCCATGGACACGGCAGCCAGTTCGACCGTGTCGTCGTCGACTTCAAGCGTGTAGCTGATCGCCTGTTGCGGCGCATCGAAAGGGATATCAGCAGGCACCAGACGCGGCGCGCCCATGTCGACGCTGATCTGGCCGTCGTTACGGATATCCAGCTCGATGATGCCGCTCTTGGTTTCGACGCGGATCTGCTTTTTGGCCGTCAGGCGCTTGTCCAGCACGAAGCGGGCGAAGCAGCGCGCGCCGTTGCCGCACTGTTCGACTTCGGAGCCGTCAGAATTGAAAATCCGGTAGCGAAAATCCACATCCGGATTGCTCGGCGCTTCGACCAGCAGCAGCTGATCGAAACCGATGCCGGTGTGTCGATCGCCCCATTGCTTGGCGTGCTTGGGCAGGATGTGCGCGTGCTGGCTCACAAGGTCCAGCACCATGAAATCGTTGCCCAGGCCATGCATCTTGGTAAAACGCAGCAGCATGGGATTACTCCGGCAGCAGGCTTTCGCCGGCAAACAGCTCAGTCACGGTTTCACGACGACGCACTTCGAACGCCTGATCCCCATCGACCAACACTTCGGCAGCACGGCCGCGGGTGTTGTAGTTGGAGCTCATCACGAAGCCATAGGCGCCAGCGGAGTGAACCGCCAGCAGGTCGCCTTCGGCCAGCGCCAACTCGCGTTCCTTGGCCAGGAAGTCGCCGGTTTCGCAGATGGGGCCGACGATGTCGTACGGGCGCGCAGCACCGTCACGGGGCTTAACGGCCGTGACGTCCATCCAGGCCTGATACAGCGCCGGGCGGATAAGGTCGTTCATGGCCGCGTCAACGATGGCGAAATCTTTGTGCTCGGTGTGCTTGAGGTATTCGATACGGGTCAGCAGGACGCCAGCGTTTGCCACGATGAAACGGCCTGGTTCGAACATCAATGCCAAGTCGCGACCATCAAGGCGTTCGCGCACGGCCTTGATGTACTCGCCCGCCAAGGGCGGCTCTTCATCGCGATAACGCACGCCCAGACCGCCACCCAGATCCAGGTGACGCAGCTGAATGCCGCAGTCGCCAAGACGGTCGACCAGGTCCAGCAGGCGATCCAGCGCATCGACGAAAGGCGACAGCGTGGTCAGTTGCGAACCGATGTGGCAATCGACGCCAATGACATCAAGGTTCGGCAACTGCGCGGCACGGATGTAGACGTCTTCGGCGTCAGCGATGGCGATGCCGAACTTGTTTTCTTTAAGGCCGGTGGAAATGTACGGATGAGTTCCCGCGTCGACGTCCGGGTTCACGCGCAGGGAAACCGGGGCGCGTACGCCCATTTCGGCGGCCACGACCTGCAGGCGTTCCAGTTCGTCGGTGGATTCGACGTTGAAGCAATGAACGCCCACTTCAAGCGCACGACGCATGTCGTCGCGGGTCTTGCCGACGCCGGAGAACACGATCTTGTCGGCCTGACCGCCTGCGGCCAGCACGCGCTCCAGTTCGCCACGGGAAACGATGTCGAAACCGGCGCCCAGACGGGCCAGGACATTGAGCACGCCCAGGTTGGAGTTGGCTTTGACCGCGAAGCAGACCAGGTGCGGCGTGCCACTCAGAGCGTCGGCGTAGGCGCGGTATTGCGCTTCGATGTGCGCGCGGGAGTAGACATACGTCGGCGTGCCGAAGCGCTCGGCGATGGCAGACAATGCAACTCCCTCCGCGAACAGCTCACCGTCGCGGTAGTTGAAGGCGTCCATGGTCAGTCCCTAGTAGGTCGAGTGCTTGTGCGTGTGCGATTGGTTCTGAGCGCCCGGTGCGTTGGACTGTTCATCATCGGGCAGGTACAGCGGACCTTTTTGACCGCAGGCAGAGACCAGGCACGCTACAGCGAGGAGCGCGGCCAGGGAGGAAATCAGGCGCTTCATGGCGAAATCCTTTGTATAAGCATTAATTGCGCCCGAGTATACCGACCAGCCTACAGATTGCCTATGCGCTGGAGTTCCCGTCCGGCGGGGCTTTGACGCATTTGCCAGATAACCGGGTAAACGCCGTGCGGTTTTTTGGCGCGGCGAATGGCAATTGGGCGGGTATGCTTTGCAATTGCCGGAGAGCGACCGTATCTTGCGTCGCTGCGCCATCCGTAGACACTTTCGAGGTTCCTGCAATGAGTTTGACCGAAGCCCGCTTTCACGACCTGGTGGATGCCACCCAAGAAAAGCTCGAGGACATCTTTGACGAGAGCGGTCTGGACCTGGACCTTGAGAGTTCGGCCGGTGTGCTCACGGTAAAGTTTGAAAACGGCACTCAGTTCATCTTCAGTCGTCAGGAACCACTGCGTCAGTTGTGGCTGGCGGCGGTCGACGGTGGTTTCCACTTCGACTACGACGAAGAAGAGAAGCGCTGGGTGTGCGACAAAAGCGAAGAGCTGCTGGGCGAAATGCTCCATCGTCTGGCATTGAAGCAGGCGGGTGCAGAGCTTGAGTTCGACGCGATCGATGGTCACTCCGACGGCAACCGTGAATGACCGCCAGTGCCGCGCCTGTAAAACCGCCAAAACCGCTGTTCAGCAACGTCAGCCCGGCTGTTCCATCGCCTTGCATCAGCGTATGTCGGCTGGATGATGGCAAAGTGTGTACGGGATGTTTCCGGCACGTCGAAGACATCCGCGAATGGCGCGCGGCGACGGACGAGCGCAGGCGAGAAATTGTGCGGCAAGCATCAGAGCGGCGTGCGCAACGCTGACTGATGGATGTCTCTGGGCATCTGTGGGAGCGAATTCATTCGCGACACGGCGGTACAGCCGATACAAATCCTTCGCCTGCACTTGCTTTCGCGAATGAATTCGCTCCTACAGGGCTTCGTCCACTCCGCACGATCTGGGGGTTCCTCAAGCCTCATCCATCGCTTCATTCAGCGACCTCTCCAGCTCGGCCTTGTAGCGCAGGAACAGGATGGTCTGTCCTCGCGTATCCCCCAGTATTCCCGAGAGATCCAGGTCGGTGATGTAGCAGCGGTAGCGTTGAGGCTCGCTGCGCTGGTCGAGAATCTGCCGGGCGACGACGCTGTACAACTGTTCGCCGAATTCCAGCTCGGAAAACTCCATGCCGTCGCAGTACAGCGTCACGCTGACCTGGCCGGGAGAGGCTTCCTCGACGATGGCCTGAACGTCGTAGAACGGTTTGTCGGTGGGCATGACCGGTGCCAGTCGTTGCTCGATGCGCCGCGCGCGCCCAGCGCCGTCCGGGGTGATTCGGTAATACAACGTGTCCAGCGACGAAGGCTCCAGCGGGTTGTCCAGCGGCAAGAGGGCACCACGTCGATACATCAATGACTGCAGGAAGCGCTGCAACGGCATCATCAGGCTGGATTCGTCGTGATACGGCAAGCGCTGATGCCAGAGCGCATTGTGTTCATCCAGCACGTACAGATCCGCTTGCGGCTCGTTGATCCGGTAGAACACCTGAATGCACTCAGGCTGGCCGTGAGGAATGATCAGCGACAGGTCGTTGTCATCGAGCGCTTGCGGGTCGAGGTGGATCGGGCTGTAGGTCGGTAACTCTTCGCCAAGATATTGGTAAAGCGCTGTCAGGTTGTCGATCGCAACATGGCTGACTTGCCCTGGCGTCATTTCCAGCACGTGATAGTGGTACTGGACCTGAATCAGATAACGATGATTGAGGTTCCGGGCCAGCAGCAGCTGCGCCGTGTTGATCAGCTCCTCGACCCTTTGCGCAATCGCAGGCGCGCGGTTGTGGCAGAAGCAGCGCACGCGGATGACCGGCTTGGGTGATGTTTCAGGCACGTTGTTGAGCAGCTCGGTGAGGCAGTCGAGCAGCGCATGCGGGCCGTCAAAGCGACTGACCAGCACCTCGTTCCAGCTGTTGAGCGTGATCTGGTCGAAGGTCAGCACCAGGTTTTCCCGCACCCCGGCATAGCTCAGCGAGTCAGTGCGTTCGGTGGTCATCAGGATGTTCAGGTCTTTGTGATGCTTGAGCGGGTCAACGCCCACGTTGACCAGCAGCAGGATTTCGCTGGGCACGCTCGGCTTGAGCAGAACGTCTTCGTGAACCATGCCCAGCGGCGTCGGAATGCTGTGTTGCAAGGCGCCCTGAAGATTGAACAGCTCGAACTCGGTCAAATCGCTCGTGCCGGGATGCAGCGCGAGCCGGGTGCTGCTGTCGATCACATTATTGCGATGACACCAGGCCAGAAGCTCCAGCAACTCGCGGCTGCGTTTGATCGGCGCGAAGGTTTCCCACTCATGGGCGCCAAGGTTGCCGTTGTACAAACCCCACTGGTATTTACCGGGTTCACGTTTGTTCGGCGATTGCACCAGCGTCAGCGTGTCCTCGGCCAAGTCTGGAGAGATGCCCGGATTGACGAATTCGACCTTGCCCGCCTTGCGCTCGAACGCGGCATACAGCCGACGGCCGAGCACATTCAGGTCGCGCTTGTTGATGGAGCTGATCGCGTTTTGTGTGCGAGCAAATTGCGTCAGGAAGCGGTAGCTGTAATTGAGCTCGCTGACCAGCGCACGGCGTTCGCTGGACACCTGACGCACCTTCCACTGGCTGCGGCTGTCGAGCAGGGCAAGCTGACGTTCGTCCCATTTCCATTCTTTCGCCAGACGCTCCAGCAACAGACGTTGCCAGCTTGTGGTGCGCTGGCGCGGCAAGCCGGTGAGCTTCTTGTTCACTTTCAGGTAAAGGCTGCGTCTGACCAGCTCCAGCCGTTCCGGCTCGCCCCGATCGCGCAGATATTCCTCGATGCGGCGGTACACCATCATGTAAGGATCGAGTTCGTCCAGGTCGACATTGTTGGCGAACACCTGCTGTTTGAAGCGCATGCTCAGGCACTGCACTTGCGGGTGTTCGCTGGCGTAGACCTCGGTCAGCAACAGCTTGAGCACGGACTTGTAGGGTGACTCTATGCCCTTGAACAGCTGCCAGAGCCCGGCTCCAATGAACTCGCCGGGCGGAATGCGCGACATATTGCCCAGATCGAGCACTTCGTCTTCTCGAATGAAGCGCTTGGACAGAAGCGTATGGGTGTACTCGGCGTAACGCGTCTCTTCGTAGACGGGCACCAGCCACCAGATGGGCGTGCGGCCTGCCAGCCAGATGGCTGTGCGGTAGAACTCGTCGAGCAGCAGATAGTGCTGCGTCGTTCCGCAATCCTCGCCGCTCAGTTGTGCATCGCGCTCGCCCACTACAAACCGCTCAGGGTCGATCAGGAAAAAGTGCGCCTCGGCGCCCATGGTCGCTGCCCAGGTTTCCAGTGCCTGGCATTTTTTGCGCAGCTCCAGGACGTCTTCGGGCGACAGGTGGGTGTCGTGGCAGATCCAGACATCCATATCGCTCTGATCGGCCTGGGCCAGCGTGCCAAGGCTGCCCATCAGGAAGATGCCGTGGATGGGCTGTGGAGGATTGCCGCGACGCGGTTTGTACGAAAAAGAGCGCGTCAGGCGTTGCGCTTCGGCCAGCGCCTGCGCGTCGGGTTCGTAGTGGGACACGCCAGCAGGCGTTGCCCCCGAGACATAGCCGGGCAGCAAGGGATGGTTAACGTGGAAAAACAGCGGCAATAGCGCCAGCACGGACTGTTGGCGTGTGGACAAACCTTCATTGGCACGCGCCAGCCGCCCTTCATTGAGGGTCAGGAAGCGGTTGCGCAACTGGCTGAGGACCTTGCGGTCGATGCCCTCATCCAGATCGGGGCGAATTTCGAAACTACGCGTCATCGCGACTCAAAGCCGGCGAACGGCACTGCTGGGGTGGCGAGCAAGGCGACAGGCAAGAAAGGTCAGGGGCAGATAGCTGCTTGTAACGCGATGGCTTGTCTTTTTTCTGGCGCCAGAATTTTATCGGCGCAGCATCTTATAAATGAAGGGCTCGCGAAACCTTTATTTCATGCGTCCTGGCAAAGGTTTCGCGACGCGACGATTTCAGGCCGCTTCCTGGGCGGTGGTCAGAATGATCAGCAGCGATTGAGCATGCTCGGCGGCATCCAGTCCCAGACTGGTCAGATAGCCTCCGTCGACCTGAGTCGTCAGGCCTTTTTCAAAGAGTCGTTTGGCAGCGGCAACGGCGGTGGGAGCAGCCACGTGGTGGACTTTAAGGCCCTCCTGGGTATTGCGCAGGTTGAACAGTGACAGGATTTCCAGTTCGGCAACCAATTCAGGGGTAAACGACATAGGTGCTCCAGACTTTTCTAATTGAAAACGCGGCGAATGAATCGCAGACGTGACAGCCCCGTCGTTCAAGCGGCAGCGAGGCATCTGGAGTGTAGTTAGCGTCTGGAGATTTTGCAGAAAGTATCTGGCCGGTCGTCAGGTGGTGCGTTGCGATCCCGCTCCTGCGACTTGGCAGGCATCCGTCGGATGCAGGCCTGGCTCCGGACCTGTGGGAGCGAATTTATTCGCGATTGGTGGGTACAGTCGACGTGTCTCGATCGCCTGGACGATTTTTCGCGAATGAATTCGCTCCCACAGCGGTGCCGCTTAGCTCCGGTTAAGGAGCGCTTTACTCGTGTTCCGGCTTCACCTCCGGCGGCAGCACTGGCAGCGCGCGCAGAGCCTTTTCGTACCACTCGGTGTTGAACGGGCGGTCGTCTTCCAGAATCCCGTCGATCTCCACGGCGAGCACGTGCGCCATCATTTCCAGAATGTCGTCACGCTCGTAACCGACCAGGGTCAGCTTGTTGAACGTGGCCTTGGCGGCAGGCGGGTTGTCACTTTCGATCTGGTTCTCGATGGCCTGGATCAGGGTCGATTCAGCGAACTCTTCTTCGTCGTTGTCGATGTGGTCGCTCATGGCGGACTCCTCAGGAAAGGCCCGCAGTTTAACTGCAATCGGGCGCGGTGTGATCCGGCGCATGTATGACTTACGTCAACGCACGTACGTCGCGCCGCTGATAGGGTGTGGCCCGCTCTGGATCTGCCCTCACGGGTCGAGGTGAGTTGCAATGACCGCTTAAGGGGCCAAGGAGGCCTGTCAATGTTCAAGCTTTACGGATTCGCCGCAAGTAACTATTTCAACATGGTCAAACTGGCTTTGCTGGAGAAGCAGATCCCGTTTGACGTCGTTTCGATGCATGGCTGCCAGAACCCGGAAACCCTCGCTGTCAGCGCGCGAGGCAAAGTCCCGGTGCTGGAGACCGAAGACGGGTTCATCAGCGAAACCGACGTGATTCTGCGCTATCTCGAAGATACCCATCCGCAGACGCCGCTTTTACCCGCCCACCCATTCGCCCGGGCGCAGGTGTGGACCATGGCCAAGGAGATCGAGTTGTACATCGAGCTGCCAGCGCGCTTGTGCTACGTCGAAGTGTTGTTTGGTGGTCGAGCGACGCCCCAGGCACTGAAAGCCAAGGCTCTGCGGGATCTGATCAAGGGTTTTGCCGCACTGGCGCGGCGTGGCCAGTTTGCTCCCTATGTCGCGGGTGCAGAGTTTACGCTGGCGGACATCTACTTCCTGTACAGCGTGGACCTGGCGCAACAGGTGGCGGAGCAGTTGTTCGGCCTGAACCTGCTGGACGAAGTCGCGGGGGCCAGGGATTTGCTGGAAAGGCTGAATGGCCGACGTTGTGCACAACGTGTCGCGGCAGACAGAGAGGTTGATTTCCCGATTTTTCTGGAGCGTGTGCGTCCCGTCTCGGTCCTTTGAGGGTAAAAAGGGCGATGGCTGCTGCTGCCATCGCCCTTCCGTGTCGACTTAACGGCTGGCCAGCAACTGCTTGCCACGCACGACAGCTGCCTTTACCTGAGCCGGCGCGGTCCCGCCGATGTGGTCACGGGCATTGACCGAGCCTTCCAGCGTCAGCACCGCAAACACGTCCTGGTCGATCTGGTCGCTGAACTGGCGCAGTTCATCGAGTGTCATTTCGGCCAGGTCCTTGCCGGTTTCCACGCCGTATTTCACGGCATGACCCACTATCTCGTGGCAGTCACGGAACGGCAGGCCACGGCGAACCAGGTAATCGGCCAGATCGGTCGCGGTCGAGAAGCCGCGCAGCGCAGCTTCACGCATGATCGCGTGCTTGGGCTTGATGGCCGGAATCATGTCGGCAAAGGCGCGCAACGAATCGCGCAGCGTGTCGGCGGCGTCGAACAGCGGCTCTTTGTCTTCCTGGTTGTCCTTGTTGTAGGCCAGCGGTTGGCCCTTCATCAAGGTCAGCAGGCCCATCAGGGCGCCGAACACGCGGCCGCTCTTGCCACGCACCAGCTCGGGAACGTCCGGGTTTTTCTTTTGCGGCATGATCGAACTGCCGGTGCAGAAGCGGTCCGGCAAGTCGATGAACTGGAATTGCGCACTGGTCCACAGCACCAGCTCTTCGGAGAAGCGCGACAAGTGCATCATCGCGACGCTGGCGGCTGCGCAGAATTCGATGGCAAAGTCGCGATCCGACACGCTGTCCAGCGAGTTGCCGCCGACGGCTTCGAAGCCCAGCAACTGGCAGGTCAGCTCGCGGTCGATCGGATACGTGGTGCCCGCCAGCGCAGCACTGCCCAATGGCATGCGGTTGGTGCGTTTACGGCAGTCGACCAGACGCTCGAAATCGCGGCTGAGCATTTCGAACCAGGCGAGCATGTGGTGCCCGAACGTCACCGGCTGTGCGGTCTGCAGGTGAGTGAACCCCGGCATGATGGTGTCGGCTTCGCGCTCCGCCAGGCCCAGCAGGCCTTCTTGCAGGCGGGTGATCTCGGCCAGGATCAGATCGATTTCGTCACGCAGCCACAAACGAATGTCGGTCGCGACCTGGTCGTTTCGGCTGCGACCGGTGTGCAGCTTCTTGCCGGTGATACCGATGCGGTCGGTCAGACGCGCCTCGATGTTCATGTGCACGTCTTCCAGATCCACGCGCCAGTCGAAGGTGCCGGCCTCGATTTCGCCCTGAATGGTCTTCAGGCCATCGACGATGGTGTCGCGCTCGGCATCGGTCAGCACGCCGACCTTGGCCAGCATCGTGGCGTGGGCGACGGAGCCCATGATGTCGTGGCGATAAAGGCGCTGATCGAAGGTGACGGAGGCGGTGAAGCGTGCGACGAAGGCGTCGACGGGTTCACTGAAGCGGCCGCCCCAGGACTGATTGGTCTTGTCGGTGCTCATGGATTCGCTCGCTGCTCTGCTGATTACTGTACTGATGACGGTTTGGGTGAAGACGTGGCGCGGCCCATTTTAAAAGGCGCGGGCGATGATAACAGTATTGCCGGTTTTTTATTCCCGACAGCTTGCCGGACGGGGTACGAGCGCAGAGACTGGACCTATGCAAAACGAGCGCAATAATCCGGGCCAGAGCGTTTCGCCCGGCAAAGAGTTCTTCCTTCCGGAACTGTGCCTGCCGCAGGCGCTGCTGGTGCTGGTCGTGCTCGCGGAGCTGCTGGTGTTGGTGCTGGTGCTCGTCGAGCCCATGCACCCTGGGTTCGACTGGGTCAGGCTCGCGCTGATCTCGCTGTTCGTGCAGTGGATCGTGTTGCTGTCGGCCGCGCTGCTGTGCGGCTTGCGTCCCTGGTTGGCACGCCTGAATGCAGGGCTGGCAGGCACCCTGGGCTGTTTGCTGGTGGTGGCGGTGACGTTGGTGTGCACGGCGGTCACGGATTATTGCCAACTGGTGGGCACGACATCCGATGGCGATGTCGAACGCTATCTGCGCTATTCGATGATTGCTCTGATCATGTCGGCGCTGATGTTGCGCTACTTTTATCTGCAGAGTCAGTGGCGCAAACAACAGCAGGCAGAACTGCAAGCCAGAATCGAATCCTTGCAGGCCAGGATTCGGCCACACTTTCTGTTCAACACGCTCAACAGTATTGCGAGCCTGGTCACCAGCGATCCGGGCAAGGCCGAGCAGGCGGTGCTGGACCTGTCGGACCTGTTTCGCGCCAGTCTGGGCAAGCCCGGCAGTCTGACGACGTGGCGTGATGAGCTGGCGTTGGCCAAACGTTATCTATCGATTGAGCAATATCGACTTGGCGAACGTCTACAGTTGGACTGGGACGTCAGTGCAATTCCCGACGACTTGCCGATTCCCCAGCTAACCTTGCAGCCATTACTTGAGAACGCGTTGATCTATGGGATCGCGCCCCGCGTCGAAGGCGGGGTGGTCAGGGTCGAGGCGGACTATGAACGGGGAGTATTCATATTGCGTGTCAGTAATCCCTATGAAGAAGTCGCCCATCGGCAGACTTCAAGCGGCACTCAGCAGGCCTTGGCAAATATCGGCGCCCGCATTACGGCACTTTTTGGCCCTCTCGCGAGTCTGAGCGTGGAGCGCCGTGACGGTCGTCACTTCACCTGTCTACGCTATCCTTGTGCGAGACTCACGCAGGAAGCCAGAGCAATATGAATGTCCTGATCGTTGATGACGAACCCCTAGCCCGCGATCGCCTGAGCCGTCTGGTCGGTGATCTTGAGGGTTATCGGGTCCTTGAACCCAGCGCCACCAATGGCGAAGAAGCCTTGACGCTGATCGATAGTCTGAAACCCGATGTGGTGTTACTCGATATCCGCATGCCGGGTCTTGATGGGCTGCAGGTTGCAGCCAAATTATGCGAACGCGATACGCCACCTGCCGTGGTGTTCTGCACCGCTCACGATGAGTTTGCCCTGGAGGCTTTTCAGGTCAGCGCCGTGGGTTATCTGGTGAAACCGGTACGTCCGGAGAATCTGCTGGAAGCCTTGCGCAAAGCCGAACGGCCCAACCGCGTGCAGTTGGCGGCCATGACGCGGCCCGCCGCCGAAAGTGGCAATGGTCCACGCAGTCATATCAGCGCGCGAACTCGTAAAGGTATCGAGTTGATTCCGCTGGATCATGTGATCTATTTCATCGCCGACCACAAATACGTGACCCTGCGCCACGAGGACGGCGAAGTGCTGCTAGACGAGCCGCTCAAGGCACTGGAAGACGAGTTCGGTGATCGCTTCGTGCGTATCCACCGAAATGCGTTGGTGGCCCGTGACCGCATCGAGCGCTTGCAACGTACGCCGTTGGGGCATTTCCAGTTGTTCCTCAAAGGACTCAATGGCGATGCGCTGATCGTCAGCCGCAGGCATGTGGCCGGTGTGCGCAAGATGATGCAGCAGTTGTAGGGCCTGTTCTCCGCTGAACGCGGCGACACGCCGTCGCAGGGTGTCCGTGGGTCGATTGAGGCCATGATGCGCGCAGATTGAATACAGCCTTCGGCCCGATTGGGCCGAGCTGTTATTATCCGCCGCATTCACTCAGTACGGATTGATCCATGTCCTCTCGCGAAATCCGCATCGCTACGCGCAAAAGTGCACTGGCCCTCTGGCAGGCCGAGTACGTCAAGGCTCGCCTGCAAGACGCTCATCCAGGCCTGCTCGTGACCCTGGTTCCGATGGTCAGTCGTGGCGACAAGCTGCTGGACTCGCCGCTCTCGAAAATCGGTGGCAAGGGCTTGTTCGTCAAAGAGCTGGAAACCGCGCTGCTGGAAAACGAAGCGGACATCGCCGTGCACTCGATGAAGGACGTGCCGATGGATTTCCCGCAGGGCCTCGGGCTGTTCTGCATCTGCGAGCGCGAAGACCCGCGCGATGCGTTCGTCTCCAACACATTCGCCAGCCTGGACGAACTACCTGCCGGTAGCGTCGTCGGCACCTCGAGCCTGCGTCGTCAGACTCAACTGCTGGCGCGTCGGCCGGATCTGAAAATCAACTTTCTGCGCGGCAACGTCAACACGCGTCTGGCCAAGCTGGACGCGGGCGAATACGACGCGATCATCCTGGCGGCTGCGGGCCTGATCCGCTTGGGTTTCGAGGACCGCATCACGTCCGCCATCAGCATTGAACACAGCTTGCCCGCAGGTGGCCAAGGCGCTGTCGGCATCGAGTGCCGCAGTGTCGACACCGACCTGCATGCGCTGCTGACTCCGCTTCATCACGCGGATACCGCCGTGCGTGTGACCGCGGAGCGCGCGCTGAACAAGCACCTTAACGGTGGCTGCCAGGTGCCGATTGCCTGTTATGCCGTGTTGGAAAACGATGAGCTGTGGTTGCGTGGCCTGGTGGGCGATCCGGCGGGCAGTCTGTTGCTTCGTGCCGAGGCCCGCGCGCCGCAGGCCGACGCCCAGGCGTTGGGCGTTCAGGTTGCCGAGGCGCTGCTTGATCAGGGCGCGGCGAAGATTCTCAAGGCGGTGTACGGCGAGGCGGGCGAGGAGTGACGGGTTGGCGTTTGCTGTTGACGCGCCCGGCTGAAGAGTCGCAAGCGCTCGGGCAGGTGCTGGCAGATGAAGGTGTATTCAGCGCCAGTTTGCCGCTGCTGGAGATCGAGCCGCTGCCCGTCTCGGAAGAAAACCGGTCGATCATTTACAACCTCGCGGCTTACTGCGCCGTGATTGTCGTCAGCAAGCCCGCCGCACGGTTGGGGCTGGAAATGGTCGACGAGGTCTGGCCGCAACCGCCGATTCAGGACTGGTTTACCGTCGGGGCGGCCACCGCGCAGATTCTGGACGACTATGGTCTGCGCGTGTTTTTCCCCGAGCAGGGCGACGACAGCGAAGCGTTGCTCGATCTTGCGCAGCTTCAGAAAGCCATTTCCGGTCACGACCCCAAAGTGCTGATCATGCGCGGTGAAGACGGCCGCGAATTGTTGGCTGAGCGCTTGCGCGAGCGGGGTGTTACTGTCGATTATCTGCCGTTGTACCGCCGTCAGCTGCCTATTTATCCCGCTTTCGCCCTGCCGCAGCGAGTCGAGGCGGAACGCTTGAACGGGCTGGTGGTCAGCAGTGGACAGGGTTTTCAACATCTGCGCGAATTGGCAGGCGATGCCTGGCCTGATCTTGCGCGGCTGCCTTTATTCGTACCGAGCCCCCGGGTCGCTGAATTGGCGCGCAATGCCGGGGCTCTGACCGTAGTGGACTGCCGTGGCGCCAGCGCTTCGGCCTTGCTGGCAGCGTTGCGGGAACACCCCGAACCTGCCTCCCAGGCGTAATGATCGACGGGTCGGATTACGCGATTACGCCCAAATGCAAAGGATGGATACGTGAGCGAAACAGTCTTGCCAAAAGATGACGTTGAACCGGTACTGGTGAAACCTGAGCCCTTGCCGGATCCAGCGCAAAAAGAACCTCCGAGCCGTCGTGGCGGTAATGGTCTGGCCATCCTGGCACTGCTGCTGGGCGCCGCTGGCGTAGCGGTCGGCGGCTGGAGCGTGTGGCAGTTGAGGGCGATCCAGTCAGGCCATCAGCAGCAATCCGGTCAGCTTGAGGACGTCGCTTCGCAGACTCGGAGCCTGCAGCAGAGTGAGCAGCAACTGGCGGCTCGGCTGGCGCAACTGCCCCCCGCTCAGGAACTGGAAGATCGCCGTCGGCTGGTCACTCAACTGCAAGGCGATCAGCAGCGTTTGAGTCAGCGCGTGGAAACCGTTCTGGGTGCCAGCCGTAAAGACTGGCGTCTTGCCGAAGCCGAGCATCTGTTGCGTCTGGCGAGTCTGCGATTGTCTGCGCTGCAAGACATTAACAGCGCTCAGGCGCTGGTTCAGGGCGCCGACGAGATCCTCCGTGAGCAGGACGATCCGGGCGCATTTGGCGCACGCGAGCAACTGGCCAAGAGTCTGGCGGCGCTGCACAGTGTTGATCAGCCCGACCGCACGGGGCTGTTCCTGCAACTGGCCGCCCTGCGCGATCAGGCCACCCAGTTGAATGCGCTGGCGCCGGAATACAAGGACAAGGGTGAATCCCTGTTTGGGCTGACTGACGGCACCGAGGACAGCTACTGGGCGACCTGGTGGCAAAAGATATCCCAATACATCCGTATCGATTTCCATGCCGACAAGAACATTCGTCCATTGTTGGCCGGACAGAGCCTGACTCAGGTCCGTCTGGCATTGAGCCTGGCGCTTGAACAGGCGCAGTGGGCTGCGCTCAACGGCGAGTCCGAGGTCTATGCCAAGGCAATGACCGAGGCGCGAAGCGTGCTGGATGCCAACTTCAATCAGGACAATCCGCAGAGCAAGATGCTGGGCGAGCGTCTGGATGAACTGGCGAAGATGCCCGTGTCGGTGGTGACGCCGGACCTGACTCCGAGTCTGAGCGCGGTGCAGGCTTACCTTGAGCAACGACACAAGCCGGTGGGCGGCGCGTTGGACAAGCAGGCTGACGGGGCGCCGTCGGGGAGTCAGCCATGAAACGCGCCTATATCATTGTCTTTTTCGTGATCGTCATCGCGGCGCTGGTGGGCCTCGCCATCTCCCGGCATGCCGGTTACGTGCTGATCGCCTATGACAGCTTCCGGTACGAGTCCAGTATCTGGGCTGCGCTGGGGCTCTTGGTCGCGGTCGTCTTGGTGGTTTGGCTCGTTCGCGCACTGGTGAGGCTGCTGACTACTTCTAGCGGTGTGGTGAATCCGTGGTCGCGTCGCAACCGCAGTCGTCGCGTTCAAGTGGCCATCGAACAGGGCCAGATGGACCTTGCCGAAGGCCGCTGGGCGAGCGCTCAACGTCATCTGCACCGCGCCGCCGAAGCGGAGCCTCAGCCGCTGCTGTATTACCTCGGCGCCGCGCGTGCCGCCAATGAGCAAGGTCGTTACGAAGAAAGCGATAACTTGCTGGAGCGTGCGCTCGAGCGACAGCCGAATGCAGAGTTGGCCATCGCGTTGAACCACGCGCAGTTGCAACTCGACCGTGGCGACAGCGAGGGTGCGTTGACGACCTTGCAGGCCATGCAGGAGCGTCATCCGCACAACCCGCAGGTGCTGCGTCAGTTGCAGCGCCTCTATCGTCAGCGTGGCGAATGGTCCGAACTGATTCGCCTGATGCCCGAGTTGCGCAAGGACAAGGTTCTGCCCGCCCAGGAGCTGGCGGAACTCGAAAAGCGTGCGTGGGGAGAAAACCTGTCACTTGCGGCCTATCGCGGCTTGGAAGGCGAGGGTGCCCCGGCCGGTTTGCCTGCGCTTGAAAAGGCCTGGCAGCAACTGACATCGGCGCAGCGTCAGGAACCGGCGTTGATCCTGGCGTATGCCGAGCAGCTGCGTCGGCATGGCGCCGATGTTCAAGCGGAGGAGGTTCTGCGTACGGCCATGAAGCGTGATTACAACGCGCATCTGGCACGGCTGTACGGTCTGGTGCGCGGCAGCGATTCCGGTAAACAGCTGCAGACCGCAGAAGGCTGGTTGAAAAATCATCCTGACGATCCCGGCCTGCTGTTGACGCTCGGTCGCCTTTGCCTGCAGAGCAGTTTGTGGGGCAAGGCCCGTGATTATCTGGAAGCGAGTCTGCGTTTGCAGCGCAACCCGGAAGCGTGCGCCGAGCTGGCTCGTTTGCTGGGGCAATTGGGTGAAACCGAGCGCAGCAACCAGCTTTTTCAGGAAGGATTGGGCTTGCTCGACGAGCGTTTATTGGCTCGCCCGCTTCCGGCGTTAGCGCGTGCATGACGTGCAACATTCGCGAGACACAAAAGGCCCTTGAAAGGGCCTTTTTGTTAACGTGTTCTCCAATACCTGTGGGATCCTTCCCGCACTCTCAGGGCTTTTATCTCCGTCCTGCGATTATCGGTATATTTTCCTATGGCTGTGGTCGGTAAATCCCTACACAAACTAAGAAATATCCTCCCCCGGTTACCTTGAAAGCGAGTCTCGCTTTCCTCTACCGTACCGCCTTCGTCTTTTGTTACGGATTTTCCATGCATCTGGCCCGCACGCGCTCCTTGTTCTTTCTGGCGTTTTTCGCCTGCGTATCGATTGTGGGAGCTGCCATCTATCTAGAGCGCGTGGTTGTCTTTGCGCCGTGCCCGTTATGCCTGGTGCAACGCGTTCTTTTCGGACTTTTTGCGGCCATCTCCCTGATGGCTGCAACGCACTCTCCACAGCGCAGAGGCTGGCGTCTTTATTCCGCCGCGCTGGTGCTGGTGTCGCTGGCTGGCGTGGCAACAGCGGCTCGACAGGTGTGGTTACAGGCCTCGCCCCCTGAAGACATCGCCTCGTGTCTGGGCAATCTGCAAACCATGCTCGACACCATGCCCTTCCTGACCGTCATTGGTGAGATTCTGGCTGGCCATGCTGACTGCTCCGAAATCACCTGGTCACTTTTCGGTATCAGCATCCCGGAGTGGAGTCTGCTGGCGTTTTTTGGTCTGAGCCTGTTCGCGTTGTACTACCTGCTCATCGAATTCCGTCGATCCCGATCAATGGAAAGCGGCGCGGCGGATTAAACACTTGTATGAACTTTATCTCCTGCGTACCTTGAAGGCCTGGTCGCGCGGGCATAATCTGGGCCGCACGCATCATCGGAATAATGCTGCTGTCGACGTTTTTCAGAGCCGGCTTTCATAAGCATCGGGCCGGATCGTGAAGCGATTCAAGGCAGCATGCCCCTGAAGGGAAGAGAGAACATCATGCTGGAAAGTTGTCAGAACGCTCAGGAACGCTGGGGTGGGGTTCACAAGCTGATCGATCGTTGGCTGCTGGAGCGCAACGAGCTGATCAAGGCTTACGATGATCTGGGTGCGGAGCCGGACGCTTTGTCTGAAACGCGCAAGCAGTTGCAGGAATTCTGCGGCACCTTGGTCGACTACGTGTCGGCAGGTCATTTCGAAATCTACGAACAGCTCACCGGCGAGGCGAAGGCCTTCAATGACCAGCGTGGTCTTGAACTCGCCGACACGATCTACCCACGTATCGATGTCATCACCGAAAAGCTGTTGGCGTTCAACGATCTCTGTGATGAAGGCAAATGCGTCGCCGAGAAGTTCAAGGAACTGGGCGGATTGCTGCACGAGCGCTTCGAACTCGAAGACTGCCTGATCGAAGTGCTGCACAACGCGCACAAGGCACAGGATGCGGTTCAGGCCTGACCTGTAGGGTGATGCAAAAAAGGGTGCCTTGGGCACCCTTTTTTATTGGCTGTGAAACGGCGTTCGTTATTGCGATACGGAGAGCAGCTCGATTTCGAACACCAGTGGCGTGTACGGGTCGATCAGATCGCCGGCGCCTTCAGCGCCATAGGCCTGGGCCGATGGAATGACCAGCCTCCATTTCGCACCGACCGGCATGTCGACCAGCGCGGTGGTCCAGCCCGCGATCACACTGTCCAGACGAAACCACTGAGGCTGCTGGCTCTGATCGAAGATCGTGCCGTCAGGCAGACGTCCAACGTATTTCACCTGAACGCGACCGTTGATGTCTGGTTTGGGTCCGGTGCCTGGCGTCAGTTCGGTCATCAGGATGCCGTCGGCGAGCTGGCGCACACCGGGTTTGGCTTTTTCAGCATCCATGAAGCGGCGCTCTTCCTTCAGCGCGGCTTCGGTCTGGGGTTCGGACTGGCCGGAGTTTTCGGCCTGGGCCAGGGCGGCGTCATGATCACTGAGGATCTGCTCCATGCGCTCCTGCTTTATTGCCAGCGGCTTGTTTTGGTAGGCCTGCTGCAAACCTTCAATCAACGCCGGCAGTTGCAGGTCCGGAGCCTCTTGGCGCAAGCGCTCGCCCAGGCTTGCCCCCAAGCTGTAAGACAGGTCATGAGCGTTGTCGGAAGGTGGAGCGTCGGCCGCGTGAGCAAGGGGTACCAAGAGGAACAACGACATTAACAAGTAGCGCGACATGAATGCTCTCCGGCCTGGGAAGTGAGCGATTATGCCAGCGCCGAGTGCTTAATGTGATGATGATGTGAGGGGATTTTACCCAAGTTGCAACAGACCGTAATTTGTAGTGTCAAGATGGCCTAGCGGCGGTGCGGGCAGAGGTCTAGTATGAGCCGCATTCAAATCAGCCAGGAGGTAAGTCATGTCGGCCACCAAGAAGCCAGTAAACACTCCGTTGCATTTGCTCCAACAACTCTCGAGCAGCTTGCTCGAACATCTTGAAGATGCCTGCTCTCAAGCGCTGGCCGATGCGGAAAAGCTGCTCGCCAAGCTTGAAAAACAACGCGGTAAAGCCCAAGAAAAACTGCACAAGTCCCGCACCAAGCTCCAGGACGCCGCCACTGCCGGTAAAGCCAAGGCACAAGCCAAAGCCAAAGGCAGCGTGGGCGAACTCGAAGCACTGCTCGATGCGCTGAAAGATCGTCAGACCGAAACCCGCACCTACATTCTCAACCTCAAGCGCGATGCTCAGGAAAGTCTGAAGCTGGCGCAAGGCGTGGGTCGTGTGAAAGAAGCCGTGGGCAAAGCGCTGAGCGATCGCGCTGCCAAAGCCAAGGCGACGGCAAAACCTGCTGCCAAAACTGCTGCTGCCAAGGCCCCTGCGAAAGCACCTGTCAAAGCCGCTGCCAAGCCAGCTGCTAAAGCGCCTGCTAAAACCGCAGCGGCAAAACCTGCTGCCAAACCCGCAGCCAAAGCGCCGGTTAAAGCCGTAGCTGCCAAGCCTGCCGCCAAGCCTGCTACCAAGACCGCAGCCGCCAAACCTGCTGCTGCCAAGGCACCTGTCGCTGCTAAAACTGCCGCTAAACCTGCTGCCAAAGCCGCGAGCAAACCTGCCGCCAAACCGGCCGCGAAAGCACCGGTTGCTGCCAAGGCCCCTGCGAAAACTGCCGCCGCAAAACCCGCAGTTGCCAAGCCTGCCGCAAAACCAGCCGCTAAAGCACCCGCGGCCAAACCCGCGGCAAGCGCAGCGGCCAAACCTGCTGCTGCCAAGGCACCGGCTAAACCTGCTGCCGCCAAACCGGTTGCCAAAGCAACCGCTGCAGCGAAACCTGCGACTGCCAAGCCCGCTGCTAAACCTGCCGCTGCCAAGCCAGCCGCTAAGCCAGCGGCCGCCAAGCCTGCCGCAAAACCCGCCGCCAAGCCGGCCACTCCAGCAGCGGCTACCGCTGCCAAGCCAGCGACGCCTGCTCCGGCAGCCTCGACGTCGACCGCCACGCCAACCGCTCCAGCCGCGCCTGCTACGCCAGCCGCCGCTCCAGTGACCGGCTCGACGTCGAACAGCGCTTCCTAAGCAAGGTCTTCCCCGGCGCGCCGCACGACCTGCAGCGCGTCGGGGGCTTTGTTGGCGGCATCGCCTGCGAGTGCTTCCAGCCAGGCGCCAGGCGTCAGGGCCGCTTGCTCGGTCCAGTCCTGAGTCAAACGTTGCAACCTCACCAGCAGCTCACGTTCTGCATCCAGTTCCAGCCCCTTCAGCCGTTCACGCAATGCCCCGAGTTCGACGTCAGTGGCCGTTGCGGCTTTCCATTGCGTGCGCAGCGCTCTTAGCGGGCCGACCACCTGGTCGTGCCACGGGGTCGCCAATTGTCCGATTTCCTGCGCCCGTTGCGGGTTGAAAGGAACGCCCAGCTGATCCAGCCAGGCCCCGCACAACAGCGCACACACGTTGCCGCCGTGGGCTTGCAGCGTGAGACACGCCTGCTCAACGCCTGGACGTGCATAAAAATCCAGCGTGAAACTCCATAGGTCCGAAGGCATCGTCATCTACCTGTTTTGGGCGAAGCTGGTAGACTCCGCCGCCATTATGATCAGACTTCAAAGCCTTACCTTACAGCGTGGTCCGCAACGTCTGCTAGAAGACGCCGAGCTGACCCTGCACGCCGGCCAGAAAGCCGGCCTCATCGGCGCGAATGGCGCCGGCAAATCCAGCCTGTTCGCGTTGCTGCGGGGTGAACTGTCCCCTGACAACGGCGATTGCTCGCTGCCGGCCGACTGGCGTATCGCGCACATGCGTCAGGAGGTCGACACGCTCGATCGCCTGGCCGTGGATTACGTCCTCGATGGCGACCTGCGTCTGCGCCAGGTGCAGCGTGATCTGGCCGCTGCCGAAGCCGCTCACGACGGTGCCGCTCAGGCGCGTCTGCACTCGGAGCTCGACGGCGCCGATGGCTACACGGCTGATGCTCGTGCACGCAAGCTATTGGCGGGTCTGGGCTTCACCAATGAGCAGATGGACCGACAAGTCGGCGACTTCTCCGGCGGCTGGCGTATGCGTCTTAACCTGGCGCAGGCCCTGATGTGCCCATCGGACCTGTTGCTGCTCGACGAACCGACCAACCACTTGGACCTTGACGCCATTCTCTGGCTTGAAGACCATCTGAAGAGCTACCCGGGCACGTTGCTGCTGATCTCCCACGACCGGGATTTCCTCGACGCGGTGGTCGATCACGTCGCCCACGTCGAGCAGAAAAAAATCACGCTTTATCGCGGCGGGTACAGCGCCTTCGAGCGTGCGCGTGCCGAACGTCTCGCCCAGCAACAGCAGGCGTACGAGAAGCAGCAGGCGCAGCGCGCGCACATGGAGAAATTCATCACGCGCTTCAAGGCCCAGGCCACCAAGGCCAAGCAGGCCCAAAGCCGGATCAAGGCCCTTGAGCGAATGGAAGAACTGTCGGCGGCCCATGTCGACTCGCCGTTCGATTTCACCTTCCGCGAATCCAGCAAGATCTCCAGCCCGTTGCTGGATCTGTCCGAAGCCAGCCTGGGCTACGGCGACAAGACGATCCTGCAGAAGGTCAAGCTTCAACTCACGCCCGGTGCGCGGATCGGTTTGCTCGGCCCGAACGGTGCCGGTAAGTCCACACTGATCAAAAACCTGGCGGGCGAACTCGAGCCGTTGAGCGGCCGCATGGTGCGTGGCGAAAACACCGTCGTCGGTTACTTTGCCCAGCATCAGTTGGATTCGCTCGATGCCAAGGCCAGTCCGTTACTGCATTTGCAGCGGATCGCCCCGACAGAGCGCGAGCAAACCCTGCGCGACTTCCTCGGCGGCTTCGACTTCCGCGGCGCGCGACTGGACGAACCGGTGCTGAATTTCTCGGGCGGCGAGAAAGCCCGTCTGGCGCTGGCGTTGATCGCATGGGAAAGGCCAAACCTGTTGCTGCTCGACGAACCGACCAACCATCTGGACCTGGAAATGCGTCTTGCGTTGACCATGGCGCTGCAAGAGTTCAGCGGTGCGGTGTTGGTGGTCTCCCACGATCGTCATCTGCTTAAGAGCACCACCGACAACTTCATGTTGGTCGCCGATGGCGTCGTGCAGGAGTTCGATGGCGACCTTGATGACTACGCGCGCTGGCTGGTGGATTACCGCCTTCGCAACGCGCCGGTCAGCAACGCGCCGGTGAATGCTGACAAGACCGACAAGAAAGCCCAGCGTCAGCAGGCCGCTGCGTTGCGCCAGCAGTTGGCGCCGCACAAGCGCGAAGCCGAGAAGCTGGAGAAAGAACTCGGCACCTTGCACGAGAAACTGGCGAAAATCGAAGCAGCCTTGGGCGACAGCGCGATTTATGAGGCGGCCAACAAGGACAAGCTTCGTGACCTGCTGGCCGATCAGGCCAAGCTGAAAACTCGCGAATCGGAGCTTGAAGAGGCCTGGATGGAGGCGCTCGAACTGCTGGAGTCGATGCAGGCCGAGCTGGAAGCGCTTTCCTGATCTGAGGTCGGCGTTGCCTGGTAACAGGCGCGCCTGCAGTGCTGTGCGGGACAGCCAGCGTTCGCCATGGACCCGCACAGCTATCTGCCAACTCGCCACAACAGTTAGAAATCATTGGTCTTTGAGTGGCGGAAACACTAGGTTAGAGCGAGTTTTCGCTTTTGCTTGAGGTGTGTGATGTCGCTCGAAACGTGGCTGGCGTTTTTCGCCGCTTGCTGGGTCATCAGTCTTTCTCCGGGCGCAGGTGCCATCGCCTCGATGTCCAGTGGTCTGCAGTACGGGTTCTGGCGCGGTTACTGGAACGCGCTTGGGCTGCAATTGGCGCTGATTGTTCAGATCGCGATCATCGCTGCCGGCCTGGGTGCCGTGCTCGCTACCTCGGCGCTGGCGTTCACGCTGATCAAATGGTTCGGCGTTGCCTACCTGGTGTATCTGGGGGTAAAGCAATGGCGGGCTTTGCCGAGCGACCTGTCCGACGACTCGAGCATTCGCCCGATCGGCAAACCACTGGCGTTGGTCGCGCGGGGTTTTCTGGTCAACATCAGCAACCCCAAGGCGCTGGTGTTCATGCTGGCGATCCTGCCGCAGTTCATCGATACCCATCTGCCTTTAGTGCCGCAGTACCTGACCATTGCCGTCACCATGGTGAGCGTCGATCTGATCGTGATGGCGGGTTATACCGGACTGGCGTCCAAGGTGCTGCGTTTGCTCAAGACGCCGAAGCAGCAACGGCGCATGAACCGCACGTTTGCGGGGCTGTTCGTCAGTGCAGCGGCATTTCTGGCGACCTTGCATCGCGCGTGATCAAGGCGTGGCGCAGAAGCCCGTGGGAGCGAATTCATTCGCGAGAGGCCATTAGATCCGACGCATGTGTGTCGGCTGATCAATAGCTTCGCGAATGAATTCGCTCCCACAGTGGTCCTTCATGCTTCATGCTTCATGCTTCATGCTTCGAGGTTCAACGCAAAATCTTCGGCGCTTCGTCTCGTGGCAGGCTGTTGCGTGGCGCGGGCTGTTCCTGCGAATACTCGACCTCACCGCGCAACTGCTCCCTTAACTGACGCGCGACGTCCATCCCGATCGATTTCGACACTTCACGCACCACGCGGCCACGGTTAGGCGAGACGCGGACATCGTTGCCGTTGACCAGCCTGGTGTCCTGACCTTCGCCCATGGCCGTGAAGGCCGAGGTGATTTCGTAGGTCCGCGTATTGATCAAACTGAAATCCCCTACCAGCGTCAGGCCCAATACGGCGGAGTGACTGTTGGTGTTGGCGATCTCGTTGACGTCCTGGCGGAAGTCGATATCTGACACGGTGCCGAACAGCACGTAATCGGCACCCTTGAAGTTGCCGTTCTTGATTCGCTTGATGACGTCGTACACGTCTTCTTTGGCGTCGGCCGTGTAAGGCGTGCCTTGCACCAGTTGAAACATCCCGGACTTGAGAATCTCGCCCTTGATGTCGCCTCTGAATTGACGCAGCTCGCTCTGCTCGATGTAACTCGTGCGCGCTTCGTATTCGTTGTAACTGGCCGATCCGCTGGCGCTGTAGGCATTGGCCTGAAAGCTGCTCTGCGCCGACACCGTGTGGATGTACTGCTCCACTCGCTGTTCGAACGCCATGTCCGTTACCGCGACTTTAGGGGCGGCCTGGACGCCGAAAGCAGTGAGCAGGCCAAGAATGCCGATCCATGCACGCATTGCTCAGCGCTCCGTAGTCTTGCGGATTTCTTTTTCGTCCATCCATTCGGCGATGCCGCTTTCCACGTCGATCAGCTGCAGGCTGAACTTGTAGAAGACGTCCTTATAGTCGCTGCTGCGCTTGACGATCGAGCTGATCGAGCCCTCTAGCCGGTATTTGGCGGCGACCATGTTGCCGGTCTTGCTGACGGTGGAGGGCTTGTACAGGCCGCTCTGATTTTGCAGCTTGAGCTGGTCGACCTGGCTCTGCATGTCGGTGTTGTCGCTGGCGAAACGGGCCGTGCCGGACTTCATCAGCTGGGTCTTGATCGAGGTGGTGATCTCGCGTGTGTCGATGTACTCGCTGGTCTTGTTCTTCACGTCGTAGACCTGAACCACCGGGCGGCCTTGCAGCGTGCCGGACTGCGCGAGCGAGCGGGTCATGCTTTCGGCGATCATCTGCAAGTCGGTAGAACCGAACTCGTTGGTCACGGTTTCGACGGCCTTGGTGTCGCCGTAACGGATGTTCTTGCTGCCCAGCGTGGGCGAGGTGTTGGCGCAGCCGGTGACCAGCAGGGCGACGGCAGCGATAAGCGAAAGACGAAAAGTGGACAGCATGTCTGGGGTCTCGTTGGCTGAGCAAATCTTGGGTGATTAAGGGGTTTTGACTTCGAGGCGCAAGTCAGAGGCCTTCGGCACCGGTGCGATGGCGGGCAGGAAGCTGCTCTGCGAGCCATACAGCGTCAGGCTTTTCCAGGTTTCGGGCTCGGCGACAGGAAACCCGTCGCTGCCAAGCCAGGCGAAGCGGTAATACAGGGTCTTGTTGTAACCGCTGGTGTTGTGCAGCGACACGTTGACGGTCATGAAGCCGTTTTCGCGGGCGACACGCATTGGCCCGATATCAATGTTTTTCAGATCACCCATGGCCACCACCTTGCTGGCGGCACTGCCGGGTGCTGGAGGAGGTGGTGTGGCACAGCCGGCCAGCAACACCAGTGCACTCAGGCCAAAAATCATGTGACGCATGAACTGTCTCCGTTCAGGGTGTGTTGATGGCCACGGCCTGGGGCAGGCCCGAAGGCATGACGTGAGCCGCAAGGCCGCTGGTGTACACCTGATTGCCGATGGCGCGCAGCGTGATCACTTGGTACGGGCGGTCGATCTTGAGCTGCACATGCGTGCCGCCGACCGACGACGGCAGAACGACCTGATGCTCGCCTGGCTTGAGACGCATACGGGCGACGAGTGTGTTGTCCGGCAGCGTGCGCCAGGTGCGGGTGTCTGCGCCTTCGGTGACCGCCGACGCAATGCCGACGGCCAGGCCCGCCAGCGGGTTCGTTTCGTTGAGTTTCTTCTGTGTCACGCCACGGGTGATCGCCCGTACTGTGGTGCGCACGATGATGCCGGGCATGTCATCACGCAGTGCGCGACGGGACATTGCGGTGGTGCTGTTGAGAGCGGTCAGATTGACCGGTTGCCCATCGACGCCGATTTGATTGAAAAAGGGTGTGGATGTGTCGGCCTTGATGACCGGGAACGACAGCGGCGTGATCACCAGATTGTTGTTGATCGGCAACGGCAGCGGGATGCGAACGGAATCACGGGCCGGCGCGAAGCCGGTCTGCACGACGATCAGGACCTCACTGCCTTCGGTCCCGGTGTTCTTGCTGCCGGCAGCATCCAGGTCCAGCAGTGCCTGATCCAGAAACGGGGTGTTCGGCCGCAGTTCTGCAGCTTGACGGTAGCCTGGCGCCGCGAGGTCTTTTTCGCCCAATGCTTCATAGACGAAACCGGACAGGTAGTGGCTGAACGCGCTCTGATAGCTGTTCTTCAGGCCCACCACTTCGGGCGCATCCAGGGACTCGACGGGGTAACCCCGCAGGTCCTTGTACTGAGTCGTCACGCCTTGGTTCCTGGCCTCGTCCTCACTCTTGAGGTACTGCTTGTCGCGCAGCTCGGCAATGACGGCTTCACGCTCGTGGGTCTTCTTAATCTCGGTGCGGGCGCCGTCGAAGTCGTTCTGCGCCAGCAGGTTCAGCGCCATCTGCGTGGTCAGCATGACTTTCTCGTAGTCGTAGCCTTCGTAGCGACGGACCTTGTCGTTGACGAGGAAGCTTCCAAACTGGGCGAGGTATTTGCCGCTGTCGAGCTTTACAGAGTCTTCCCAGGCCAGGACGGTCTGGTCGGCGTGGCGCCAGGCGGTCTGGCTGCCGGTGATGTCGCCCCCGGAGCGCAGCAGTTCACCTTTCTCGAAGTAATAGAGCAGGTCTTTGTCGTCGCCGGTGTTGTTCTTTTCCAGGATCAACAGCGCCGCGTCCACGTTGCCGGTGCTCAGCTGCTGGTTGGTCTGCTGCAGTTCGGTATCGTAATTGCGGAAAGCCGCACAACCGGCCAGTTGCACAGTCGCGATCAGCGCGAGTGCAGTCAATGCGCGAGAAGACATCGAGATCAATCCTTGAATGGGCCAGGCTGGCTTGATAGGTGCCTGACGATGCGATTCCGTGTGTGCGAGGCACGGCGCCTCGGCGTGATGCGATCAGCAAGGGTGGGGTGCTTGCCAGATAGCGGCGGGATTATAGAGAGCATGGCGCTCAAAACAATGGCTTTTTGATATCTCACGGCAGTTTCAGAAGCGTCTGACGCGAGCTGTCGACTTTTGCGGGGCGGCGGTGCCTCGTCAACAGCAGCGCCTCATGGGTGAGATAAACGACGATAAAACCGCCTTTCAGCGAGACGAGACTTGAGTGCGCAGCGTTGTACATGAACAATGACAACCCTTCGCATTTGAATCTGAGATGTACTCATGCTTTCCCCCTCTCGCTTCATGGCCCGGCTGGTTCTGACCTTGCTCAGCCTGCTCGGCACCCACGCCTGGGCAGACACTGTGGACGGTGCCGCTCAGGCATTGCACCTGCTGGACTACGTCAGTGCGGACTATCCGCCCACCGTCTCCGACGGCAAGGTCGTCGATGACGCCGAGTACAGGGAGCAGGTCGAGTTTCTCGGCGCGCTGGAAGGGCTGATCGTCGCGCTGCCGGCACGGGCCGAACGCGCAGCGCTGGAGCAGGGCGTCAAGGCATTGCAAAGCGCGGTCGACCAAAAGCAGGACGGTGCGCAGGTTGCGCGTCAGGCCCGGCAACTGGGCGCCAGGCTGGCCGTCGCCTATGAGGTGAGTCAGGCGCCGGTGATCACGCCGGACGCAGCACGTGGTGCGCCGCTGTACGCGCAGCATTGCTCGGTCTGTCATGGCGATGCGGGGGCGGGCGACGGCCCTGCCGGGATCGGCCTGACACCGCCTCCGGCCAATCTGCGTGATGCGACGCGGCTGGACCGGCTAAGTCTCTACGACATCTACAACACCCTCGGCCTGGGCATCGAAGGCACGGACATGCCTTCGTTTGCCGATCAGCTCGATGATCGCCAGCGTTGGGACGTGGCCACCTACATCGCCAGCTTCAGTGCCGATGCCGCTGCCGTTCAGGGGCAGACATTCAATCTCGCCGATCTGGCGCGGCAAACGCCCGCGGAAATCAATGCCGCTGAAGGCCCGCAAGCCGCCGCGACGTTTCGCGCTCAACGTGCTCAGCCGCCGCAGGTTCAGCGTGGTCCAGCGCAGTTGCTCGATTACACCAGCATGACCCTGGACAAGAGCCTGGCGGCTTATCAGTCCGGTGACCGTGAGCAGGCGTATGACTTGTCCGTCGCGGCGTATCTGGAAGGCTTCGAGCTGGTGGAAAGCTCGTTGGATAACGTCGACGCCAACGTGCGCAAGGACACCGAGAAGGCATTGATGGCCTATCGGCAATCGTTGCAGGACGGCTTGCCCGTCGCTCAGGCTGCGCAAAAGCTTGAGGCGGCGAAGGTCAAACTCAAGGCGTCGGCGAGTCTTTTGGGCAATGACGGCCTGAGCACTTCGTTGAGCTTTATTTCCGGCCTGTTGATCCTGCTGCGAGAAGGCCTGGAAGCGATTCTGGTGCTGGCGGCGATCCTGGCGTTCCTGCGCAATACCGGGCAGCAATCGGCGGTGCGCAGCGTCAATGTGGGTTGGGGCCTGGCGTTGCTGGCAGGGCTGGGCACCTGGGCGTTGGCCGCGTACGTGATTGATGTCAGTGGTTCCCAGCGCGAGTTGCTGGAGGGTGCGACTGCGTTGTTCGCCAGCGTCATGGTGCTGTGGCTCGGTGTGTGGATGCATGACCGGCGTCATGCCGCCGCTTGGCAGGATTACATCAAAAGCAGCCTGGTTGGCGGTGGCGGACGGTTTGGCTTCGCGGTGCTGGCGTTTTTCTCGGTCTACCGCGAGCTGTTCGAGGTGATCCTGTTCTACGAGACCTTGTGGTTGCAGGCAGGTCCCGCCGGGCATAACGCTGTACTGGCAGGCGGTGCGACAGCCCTGGTGCTGCTGATCGGGCTGGCGTGGGTGATTCTGCGTGGCTCGGCTAAATTGCCGCTGGCGCTGTTCTTCGGCATCAATGCGGCGCTGTTGTGCGCCTTGTCGGTGGTGTTCGCCGGTCATGGCGTCAAGGCGCTGCAAGAGGCCGGGATTTTCGGAACCCGTCCGGTGCCGTTCTTCGAGTTCGATTGGCTGGGCATCCATGCCGATGCCTACTCATTGGCGGCGCAGGCTGTGGCGCTGGTCGCGATTGCGGTGCTGTATGGCAGAAGCCGATGGGCGGAGAAACGTCGGACCGAAACCGCGTGAAGGCCACTTACCCTGTAGGAGCGCGCATGGTCTGGGCCGCATTCGGACGATTGCGTCGGATCAGACCCCGCCGGGTTGTCTGACACACTGCAATCGTACGATGGGGCCCAGACCAAGCGCGCTCCTACACGAGCTAGTTGTGGAGTGACGAATATGCGTGTCTGGATCGACGCCGATGCCTGTCCGAAAGCGGCCAGGGATCAGGTGGTTAAGTTCGCCCTCAAGCGTCAGTTCGAGGTCGTGCTGGTGGCGGGTCAAGCCGTACCCCGGCCTACGTACGCGCTGGTCAAGCTGATCGTGGTGCCCAGCGGGCCGGATGCGGCCGATGATTATCTGGTCGAGCACGCGGTCCCGGGCGAACTGGTGATTTGCAGCGACGTGCCGCTGGCGGACCGTCTGGTGAAAAAGGGTGTCGCCGCGCTGGACCCGCGAGGCAGGGAGTTCGATGCCCAGAACATGGGCGAGCGGCTGGCGGTGCGCAACCTGTTCACCGACCTTCGCGAACAAGGGCAGGCGGGAGGCGGGCAGGGCACCTATGGCGATCGTGAAAAGCAGGCGTTCGCCAATTCGCTGGACCGCATTTTGACGCGATTGGCGAGAGGCTAACGTCTGTCAGGTCGAGGGCTGTTCCTCCTTTTCCATCACCAACTCCAGCACCCGATCCACGAGCTTATTGATGCCCGCCGCTGCTTCGCTTATGGAGTTGGCGACCATGTACCCCGGTGTGCTGACCAGTTTGCGGTCCTTGTCTTCAACAATGTCGGCGACGTCGCATTCTTCATGGTTACCACCCATTTTGGTGATCTTGGCGGCGGTGTCGGGGTCGTTGCCGATGGTGCAGGTGACGCCGGGGCCGTAGATCTTCGCGGCAAGCGCGGGTGACACGCAGATCAGGCCAATGGGTTTGCCCGCTTCGGCAAACGCTTCAGCCATGGCGAGAACCTCCGCCTGAACCTTGCAACTGGAGCCTTCTGCGGCGAAATTCGAGAGGTTCTTCGCGGCGCCGAAGCCGCCAGGAATAATCAGTGCGTCGAATTCGGTGATGTCGGCTTCGCGGATGTCTTCGATGGCGCCACGGGCGATGCGTGCCGATTCCACCAGCACGTTGCGTGTTTCGGGCATTTCTTCGCCGGTCAGGTGATTGATGACGTGGTGTTGCGCAATGTTGGGCGCAAAGCATTTCACCTCGGCGCCACGCTGGTTCAGGCGCAGCAGGGTAAGCACGCTCTCATGGATTTCGGCGCCGTCCTGGACGCCGCAACCTGAAAGAATGACGGCCACTTTCTTGCTCATGCAGGTGCTCCCTTTCGTGGGCGACCCAGTAAGCTCCTGGTTCGCCGGTGCTGTCGTTTTCCATGGCGTCCGGCAAGTCGCTTGCCGGGCCAACGATGTCGTCAAATGTCTACTAATTTGTCATTCGTTGCCATAGGGTTTTCCCGTGGCGGCGCCTAATCTTCGAGGTTTCGTCGCTGGGTGGCGTTGATGAATTTCATTCTGTACGCAGTGCCGTTTTTCTTTGTGCTGATCGCAGTCGAACTCCTCGCCGATCGCTGGCGCAAGGTCAACAACTACCGGGTCGCGGACGCGATCAACAGCCTCAGCACCGGTGTGTTGTCGACCACCACAGGTTTGTTGACCAAGGGCGTGGGGCTGGTGACCTATGCCTTCGCGCTGGATCATCTGGCGCTCTGGCGGCTGTCCGCCGAAAGCGTCTGGGTCTGGGTGTTCGCCTTCATTCTCTACGACCTCTGCTATTACTGGCTGCACCGCATGGGCCATGAGCGAAACATCCTCTGGGCGGCGCATTCTGTGCATCACCAGAGCGAGGACTACAACCTGTCGACCGCGCTGCGTCAGACCAGCACCGGGTTTCTTCTGAGCTGGATTTTCTACCTTCCGCTGGCGGTCATCGGGGTGCCGTTGGTGGTATTCGTCGCGGTGGCTTCGCTCAATCTGCTGTATCAATTCTGGGTTCACACCCGGCACATTCCGAAGCTCGGAGGGTTCGAATGGATCTTCGTCACGCCGTCCAATCATCGTGCACACCATGCACAGAACCTTATCTACATGGATCGCAACTACGGCGGGGTGTTCATTGTTTGGGACCGGCTCTTCGGAACATTTCAGGAGGAGCTGGACGAAGAACCGCCGATCTTCGGTGTGACGACGCCGTTAAGAAGCTGGAACCCGCTGTGGGCGAACGTTCAGTTCTACGCCCAACTGGCGGCGGATGCCCGGCGCACGACGTCGTGGCGGGACAAGCTTAAGATCTGGTTCATGCCCACCGGATGGCGGCCCGCCGATGTGGCAGCTCGATACCCTCTGAGCAAGCCGGATTTGAGTCAGTTCCGCAAATTCGACGTGCCGTTGAGCCTGGCGCAGCAGCTGTACGTCGGCAGTCAATTCGGGTTGTACACCTTGCTTGGCAGCTATCTGCTGTCCAATGGCGACGTGCTGCCGTGGCCGGCACTGATCGTCGGTTGGGCATGGGTGGCATTGGGATTGTTCGTGTTTGGCGCGGCGCTGGAGAACAGGCCCGCGGCGCTGAAGCTTGAGGGGTTGAGGCTGGCGGCGAACCTGCCACTGATGGCGTTGGCGCCCGTGGTGGGTCTGTGGCCGGTCACTTCAACGGGATGGGCCGTCTTGCTGACTTACACCGCGTTGAGCGCAATCGCAGTGTATTGCGCCCGGGGGCGTTTCACTCGTCTGGCCGGTTCTTGACGTCGACCGTGGCCGGTATGGCGGCCAGCTTGGCTTCACGGGCAATACGCGCGTTCTTGATGCGACGGCGTATCCACAACAGACCGCCGATCACCAGCAGAGCACCGAGCACCCAGAGCTCGTATTTCTTGACGTTGCCCAACAGGCCTTCCAGCACGGCGCCAAACTTGTAGGCTGCTACGCCCAGCGCTGCCGCCCAGACTGCCGCCCCAATACCGTTGAGTAACAGATAGCGGCCTGGTGGATAGCCCGACAAGCCAATCGCCACCGGCATGACCGTGCGCAGGCCATACACGAAGCGGAAGCTCAGCACCCAGATGTCCGGGTGTTTGCGGATATGCTCCAGCGCGCGGTCGCCAAGCATCTGCCAGCGCGGTTTCCGGGCCAGAAGCTTGCGACCGTGCTTACGCCCCATGAAATACCAGAGCTGGTCACCGGCGTAGCTGCCGAAGAAGGCAACCACCACGACCAGATTGATGTCCATGTACCCACGAAACGCAAGAAATCCGGCAAGAACCAGAATGGTCTCGCCTTCGAAAAAGGTGCCGAGGAAAAGGGCGAAGTAGCCAAATTCTTGTAAAAAATGCTGGAGCATCATTTGGGTGCTGGCGAAATGAACGCGCAGCCTAACTCGCCAAAGACATTCAGGAAAGTGTGCAAATGTGTCACCGCGTTAAACTTTCTTACAGGTCATACGGATTCGTCGTCTAGAAAGCGGGTTTGCGTCCTGCACTATTTGTCGAAATTGATACTGTCACGTAAGCGTCATAATGCAGGCTTATAAATGTCACGCTTGCCCGTTTGCATGGGCTTGGGAGCATTACGTGCGCGTTGCCCTCACTTCTCGATCTCGACCATTTCTCCAGTCTGGTCGTGCTGATCTTTCCGGCCCAGCGGTCCGAAGCGACCTGCTGTCGGCACCCGCTTCACATTTTCTTACGTCGCCCTCAATGCCTGAAATCACGCGGATGCGGACTTGCGTCATCATCGGACGCTGCTATTTGGGCTTGCAGGACGCTGAGAAATGCGTAGCGTGGGGAGTCAACGCGCGTCAAGCGTCGCCCTTCGGGTCTGTCAGATCATTCTCTTGCCCGGGACAGGGCCATCGTCACCACAACCCCCTCGTGGGCGTGACTGGCTCTAAACGCTGGACGTCACCACTGTTGTGGCGCAGACGGCATGTCGACCTCACTCGCCGTTCGCGCGGCCCAACTGCTACAAGGGCGTTTGCCTTACAGGATTATTCATGAGCACCGAAGGAACTACCGAAGCCGCCGTTGAAATTGAACCCCAGGTCCTGAGTCAGGAAATCACCTCCATGGTCGAGCCGACCATCGAGGTGGTGCCAGCGCTGGAGCCCGCGCCGCCGGCCATGCCCGCCCTGGTGATTCCCAACCTGGATGACAGCAGTCTCTACATCCATCGCGAGTTGTCGCAGCTGCAGTTCAACATTCGCGTCCTGGAACAGGCGCTGGACGAGTCCTATCCACTGCTTGAGCGGCTCAAGTTCCTGCTGATTTTTTCCAGCAACCTGGATGAATTCTTCGAAATTCGTGTCGCGGGCCTTAAAAAGCAAATCACCTTTGCCCGTGAACAAGCGGGTGCCGACGGTCTTCAGCCGCACCAGGCGCTGGCGCGCATCAGCGAGTTGGTGCACGGCCACGTTGACCGCCAGTACGCCATTCTCAACGACATCCTGTTGCCCGAGCTTGAAAAACATCAGGTGCGCTTCATCCGTCGTCGTAACTGGACCACCAAGCTGAAGACGTGGGTCCGCCGCTATTTCCGCGATGAGATCGCCCCGATCATCACCCCGATTGGCCTGGACCCTACGCACCCGTTCCCGCTCTTGGTGAACAAGTCGCTGAACTTCATCGTCGAGCTCGAAGGTGTCGATGCCTTTGGCCGCGACTCGGGCCTGGCGATCATTCCTGCGCCGCGTCTGCTGCCGCGCATCATCAAGGTGCCGGAAGACGTGGGCGGGCCGGGCGACAACTATGTCTTCCTGTCGTCGATGATTCACGCCCACGCCGACGACCTGTTCCAGGGCATGAAGGTCAAGGGCTGCTACCAGTTCCGTCTGACCCGTAACGCTGACCTGGCGCTGGACTCCGAAGACGTCGAAGACCTGGCTCGCGCGCTGCGTGGCGAACTGTTCTCGCGCCGTTACGGTGATGCCGTGCGCCTTGAGGTGGCCGACACCTGCCCGAAACAGCTGTCTGACTACCTGCTCAAGCAGTTCAACCTGAGCGAGACCGAGCTGTACCAGGTCAACGGTCCGGTGAACCTGACGCGTCTGTTCAGCATCACCGGTCTAGACAGTCATCCAGAGTTGCAATACGCGCCGTTCACGCCAGCCATTCCGAAGCTGCTGCAGAACAGCGAAAACATCTTCAACGTGATCAGCAAGCAGGACATTCTGCTGCTGCATCCCTTCGAGTCGTTCACCCCGGTCGTGGATTTGCTGCGTCAGGCAGCGAAAGACCCTCACGTGCTGGCCGTGCGTCAGACGCTGTATCGCAGCGGCGCGAACTCGGAAATCGTCGATGCGTTGGTAGACGCCGCGCGTAACGGCAAGGAAGTGACAGCCGTCATCGAACTGCGTGCGCGGTTCGATGAAGAGTCCAACCTTCAACTCGCCAGCCGGCTGCAAGCGGCGGGCGCGGTGGTGATCTACGGCGTGGTCGGCTTCAAGACGCACGCCAAGATGATGCTCATCCTGCGCCGCGAGGCGGGCGAGATCGTTCGTTATGCGCATCTGGGTACAGGTAACTACCACGCCGGTAACGCGCGTCTTTACACCGACTACAGCCTGCTGACGTCCGACGATGCCTTGTGCGAAGACGTCGGCAAACTGTTCAGTCAGTTGATCGGCATGGGCAAGACGCTGCGCATGAAGAAGCTGCTGCATGCGCCGTTCACCCTCAAGAAAGGCATGCTCGACATGATTGCCCGCGAAACCCAGTTCGCGGCTGAGGGCAAGCCTGCGCACATCATCGCCAAGTTCAACTCGTTGACCGATCCGAAGATCATCCGCGCGTTGTACAAGGCCAGCCAGACGGGCGTGAAGATCGACCTGGTGGTGCGCGGCATGTGCTGCCTGCGTCCAGGCGTGCCGGGCGTGTCGCACAACATTCAGGTGCGTTCGATCATCGGACGGTTCCTGGAGCACACCCGCGTCTTCTACTTCCTCAATGGCGGCGACGAGCAGATGTTCCTGTCCAGTGCCGACTGGATGGAGCGCAACCTCGACAAGCGTGTCGAGACTTGCTTCCCGGTGGAAGGCAAGAAGCTGATTCTGCGCGTGAAGAAGGAATTGGAAGGGTATCTGACGGACAACACCCACAGCTGGCTGCTGCAGCCGGACGGGCGCTACATCCGCAGCACGCCGACCGGCAACCAGAACGCCCGCAATGTGCAGGCCTCGCTTCTGGAAAAGCTGAGCAACCCGGTCCTCAGCGTACGCTGAGGACGATGCCGACTCGGGTCAGCCACTCGGCTTCCAGGCCGAAGTCGGCCTGAGTCAGCTGGTTGTTTTCCAGCCAGCCATCCGGGAACAGGATGTCGAGGTTGTTCCCGTCGGCGGTCAACACAGGCTGCGGCATCTCTTGGGTGCCGCGAATGTGGTGAAACAGGATCGCGAAGCGCAGCAGCACGCACAGACGAATCAGCTTTACGCCTTCATCGCCAAACTCGGCGAACTTGTCCTTGGGAATGTTACGACGATGACCGCGCACCAGCAGCGCGAGCATCTGTTGGTCTTCGCGTGAGAAACCGGCCAGATCGGAGTGCTCGATCAGGTACGCTCCGTGCTTGTGGTAGTGGTAGTGGGCGATGTCCAGACCCACTTCATGCACCTTGGCCGCCCAGCTCAGCAACTCGCGATAAAGGTCGTCCTCGAGACCCCAAGCCTTTGCCACCTGCTCCAGCGCAGACAGCGCTTTGCGCTCGACGCGCGCAGCCTGTTCCAGATCGACGTGATAACGGTCCATCAGCGAGCTCAGGGTGCGTTCACGTACGTCTTCGTGGTGATGGCGACCGAGCAGGTCATACAGCACGCCTTCACGCAGCGCGCCTTCGCAGTGGTCCATCCGCTGCAGTTCAAGGGCGTCGAAGATGGCTTCGAGAATGGCCAGGCCAGCCGGGAAGATCGCGCGACGGTCGGGTTTGAGGCCTTCGAAGTCGATCTTGTCGACGTCGCCGAGCTTCATCAGTTTGCGCTTGAGCCAGGCAAGGCCTTCTGCGTTGACTTCACCGTTGCCGTGGCCGCCTGCTTTCAACGCCAGGCCGATGGCGCGGATCGTACCGGACGAGCCGATGGCTTCATCCCACTTCAAGCGATGCAGGGCGTGCTCGATGCTCATGATCTCCAACCGCGCTGCTGTGTACGCCTGGGCGTAGCGGGCCGGGGTGATCTTGCCGTCCTTGAAATAGCGCTGAGTGAAGCTGACGCAGCCCATCTGCAGGCTCTCACGCAGCAGCGGCTCGAAACGCTGGCCGATGATGAACTCGGTGCTGCCGCCGCCAATGTCGGCGACCAGACGCTTGCCCGGTGTGTCCGCCAGCGTATGGGAAACACCCAGATAGATCAGGCGCGCTTCTTCACGACCGGAAATCACTTCAACCGGATGGCCGAGGATCTCTTCGGCGCGGTGAATGAATTCGTTGCGGTTGCGCGCTTCGCGCAGGGCGTTGGTGCCTACGATTCGTACGGCGCCGCTGGGCATACCGTTGATCAGTTGGGCAAAACGCTTGAGGCAATCGAGCCCGCGCTGCATGGATTCTTCGCTGAGCTGGCGCTCGTCGTCGATTCCGGCGGCCAGCTGCACTTTCTCGCCGAGCCGCTCAAGGATGCGGATTTCGCCCTGATTAGCTTTGGCAACAACCATATGGAAGCTGTTGGAGCCCAAGTCGATCGCGGCGATCAGCGAGAGATTTTTGGCGGTGGATGGCGGCATGGTGAAAGGTCTCGGTCGATAACCCCGACATCGTGCCACGATCCATCACTGCCGCCAAACGGGGAAACTGATATCCATGCCTGGCACAGATCACCTGTAGGAGCTGCAGGAGGTTACGACGGTGGCGAACGCGGATTGTCATTCACCACAGATGTCGCCCTGCGACCGAGTTCGCCAGCAAGCAGGCTCACCATTCTGATGGCTGCCTCAACTTCCGGGAACGTCGCAATCCCTGTAGGAGACGTCCGAGGTTACGAGGGCAGCGAATGCTGAGTATCGGCTACTGTGGATGGCGCTGACCCACCGCATTCGCCAGCAAGCCGGCTCCTACAGTGTCCGCATCGTTCTTCAGTCTTCGGAACGACGCAGATCCTGTGGGAGACGTCCGAGGTTACGAGGGCAGCGAATGCGGAGTGTCAGTCACTGTGGATGGTGCTGACCCACCGCATTCGCCAGCAAGCCGGCTCCTACAGTGTCCGCATCGTTCTTCAGTCTTCGGAACGACGCAGATGTTGTGGGAGACGTCCGAGGTTACGAGGGCAGCGAATGCGGAGTGTCAGTCACTGTTGATGGTGCTGACCCACCGCATCCGCCAAGCCGTCACGAGGTTGCGGTGTCCTCAAGCCTGTTCGACGGACCCGATGAAGTTCGCCAGCTCAGGCGTTTTCGGGTTGGCCATCAATTCTCGCGGGTCGCCCACCTCGTGCACTTTGCCTTGATGCATGAACACCAGCTTGTCGCCGACTTCACGGGCAAAGCGCATTTCGTGGGTGACCATGATCAACGTCATGCCGTCTTTGGCCAGCTCGCGCACCACGCTCAGTACTTCATTGACCAGCTCAGGGTCCAGTGCCGAAGTGATTTCGTCGCACAGCAGCACTTTAGGCGACATCGCCAGGGCACGGGCGATGGCGACGCGTTGCTGCTGGCCGCCCGACAGGCGATCCGGAAATGCATCGAATTTTTCACCGAGCCCCACGCGGTTGAGCATCTCCTTGGCCAGCTTGGTCGCCTCTGCCTTGGAAACCTTCTTGACCACCTGTGGCGCGAGCATCACGTTCTCGCCCACGGTCAGGTGTGGGAACAGGTTGAACTGCTGAAAGACCATGCCGACCTTCTGCCGAAGGCTGCGCAAATCCGCGCGGGCGGCGTCCAGGTATTCGCCATCGACTTCGATCACACCGTCGTTGATCGACTCAAGGCCGTTGAGCGTGCGCAGCAAGGTGCTTTTGCCCGAACCGCTGCGACCGATGATCGCCACGACCTGACCTTCTTCGACGGTGAGGTCGATGCCTTTGAGGACGTGGTGGTCGCCGTAATATTTGTGCAGGGCGGAAATTCTAAGCAGAGGCATGAAGTCTCCTTTCCAGGTAGCGCGCGCTGAGCGACAACGGATAGCAAAGCAGGAAGTAGCCCAGGGCGACGAAGCCGTAGACCATGAAAGGCTGGAACGTGGCATTGGCGAGCATGCCGCCGGTTTTGGTCAGCTCGGTAAACCCGATGATCGAGGTCACGGCGGTGCCCTTGACCACTTGCACCGAGAAACCCACCGTGGGCGCCACCGCAATGCGCAACGCTTGCGGCAGGATCACGTAGCGCAGTTGCTCGAATGGCGTGAGCGCCAGGCTGGCCGAAGCTTCCCATTGACCATTGGAAATCGACTCGACGCAGCCCCGCCAGATTTCGGCCAGATAGGCGCTGGTAAACAGCGTCAACGCCAGCGCTGCCGCGAGCCATGGCGAAATGTCGAGGCCCATCAATGCCACACCGAAGAACACCAGAAACAGCTGCATCAGCAGCGGTGTGCCCTGAAACAGCTCGATGTAGCAGCGGGCGAGGGTGCGAACGGCCGAGGTGTCGGAGATGCGCATCGTCATGACCAGCAAGCCGATCACGCCTCCGCCGATGAAGGCCACCAGCGACAGCGCCAGCGTCCATTGCAGGCCCGTGAGCAGGTTGCGCACGATGTCCCAAAGCGTGAAATCCATCAGCTATTCCTCGCGATGTAGCGACGCCCGATCCATGCCAGCAACTGACGAATCAGCAGGGCCATGCACAGGTAAATCAGCGTGGTGATGATGTACGTCTCGAAGGCGCGGAAGTTGCGCGACTGAATGAAGTTGGCGGCGAAGCTCAGCTCCTCGGTGGCAATCTGCGAACAGACGGCCGAGCCGAGCATGACGATGATGATCTGGCTGCTCAGTGCCGGCCATACCTTGCCCAGCGCGGGCACCAGCACCACGTGGCGAAAGGTCTCGAAACGCGTCATCGCCAGCGCGGCGGAGGCCTCCAGTTGTCCGCGAGGTATCGCCTGGATGCCCGCGCGGATGATCTCGGTGGAGTAAGCCCCCAGGTTGATCACCATCGCCAGCACCGCCGCCTGCCACTCGGAAATCTGCACGCCCAACGAGGGCAGGCCAAAGAAAATGAAGAAGAGCTGCACAAGGAACGGCGTGTTGCGTATCAGCTCGACGTAGACCCCGAAGATCACCGAGAAGGGCTGGATCTTCCAGGCTCTGACGATCGCGCCAACGATGCCCACGCTGACGCCGAGCAAGGTGCCGATGGCCGTCAGCTCCAGCGTGAACAGGGCCCCGCGAAGCAGCAAGTCAGCGTTTTGCAGGACCGGAATGAAGTCGAACTGATAAGCCATCTAAAAGCCTCGGGTCAGCAATCGAAAATCAAAGATCGGCCGGCAGAGGCTGCTTGAGCCAGGTCTGCGAGTTCTTTTCCAGCGCACCGTCTTTCTTCGCCGCTTCGAGGATTTCGTTGACCTTGGCCAGCAGCTCAGGCTGACCTTTGTTGACGCCGACATACACTGGCGAGTCCTTGAGCTTCACTTTCAGCGCGGGGATGCGCTTAGGGTTCTTCTCGCTGATCGCGACCATCACCACGTTACCGCTGGCGATCAGGTCGGTCTGGTTGGCCAGGTAGGCGGCGATCGTCGAATTGTTGTCTTCGAAGCGCTTGATGGTCGCTTCTTTAGGGGCGACGGCGGTCAGTTCGATGTCTTCGATGGCGCCACGGGTGACACTGATGGTCTTGCCCTTGAGGTCGTCCACGCCGGCGATGGCAGCGTCAGGCGGGCCAAACACCGCGAGGTAGAACGGCGCGTAGGCGCGGGAGAAGTCGATGACTTTCTCACGGTCCGGGTTCTTGCCGAGGCTGGAAATCACCAGGTCGACCTTGCCGGTGGTCAGGAACGGGATGCGGTTGGTGCTGTTGACCGGGGTCAACTCGAGTTTGACCTTCAATTGATCGGCGATCAGCTGCGCGGTGTCGATGTCCAGGCCGCGAGGTTTCATGTCCGGGCCGACCGAGCCAAAGGGCGGGAAGTCTTGCGGTACGGCGACTTTCAGGACACCGCGTGCGGTCACGTCATCCAGGCCGTTGGCATGGGCAGGGGCCTGGCCGAGCATGAGGCTGGCAAACAGGGCGGCAAGCAGAGCGCTGTAACGCTTGGTCATGTGACGTCTCCGAAATCAGGGCGAGTCGTGGGTGATGACGAATCTCCAGTGCACAGCCCATGCCAGCCGCGAATTCGCGACCATTAAATGCGGGCTGCAAGCCTCTTGCGGTCTAACTGGTCTGAACAGTTGGCGATTCGCTCGCCCTGCTTTGGCGCGCCTCAAAGCCGCGGCGCCCCTTGCTTGGGCGTCACTTGCTGAATCTTCGCGATGGCGATACAAGAGGTTTTTTCCACGGTTATTGCGTTTGAATCGCCATGCACCCGAGCCCAATTGCAGTACCTGAAGCCGCCTTTCAAGCGATCCGCAAACTGATCGCCGAGCAGGGCTATGGCCCCGGCGACAGCTTGCCTTCGCAGCGGGATCTGGCGGTTCGGCTGGGTGTCAGTCGCGCGTCGTTGCGCGAAGCGCTGTCATCGTTAAGCGCGCTGGGTGTGGTCAGTGTGCAGCCGGGGAAAGGCGTATTCGTTCAGGCGATTTCTGAACCACAACAGAGCACGAGTGGTTTTTCCTGGCCTTATGCTGCCCAGGCGTCGCCTTCGGAGACGTTTCAACTGCGTTATGCGCTGGAAGGTTTTGCGGCGGGGCTGGCGGCAGTCACGCTGACGGCCGATGAGCGCGATGTGCTGGAAGACAACGTCGAGGCCATGCGCCTGGAGTTGAAGGCCGGGGATTTCGACTGTGCGGCAAAACTGGATTTCGATTTCCACCGGCGCATTCTGGTCGCCAGCGGCAATCAGGCCATTCTCGGGATCATCACCGCCAGCGCCGACATTTTTCTGGAAAGCCAGAAACTGCCTTTCATTCGAGCGGGCAGGGCGATGGAGACGTGGCAGGAACACCGCAAGATCCTGCGCGCGCTAGCCCGCAACGCCTCGGGCCCGGCGCAAAAAGCCATGCAGGAGCACATCAGAGGCGCTGCGCTGCGGACCGGCATCGTCTTCGTCGCGCCTTCTGCCTAGGTGCACAAGCAGCCAAGTGCATGACCCTGTGGGAGCGAATTCAGTCGCATTGGCCGTGACATCCAACGCATCTTCATTGAACTCACCATCGAATCGCGAGTGAATTCGCTCCCACAGGGCGTCTCGCGCTCTGTATCTGGCACTCCGTGCGTTGTAGGAGCGCGCTTGCCCGCGATCTGGCGCGCAGCGGCAGCAAACCATTCGATCTCGTGGTGTCAGGGCAAACCACGCAGCTGGCGCCTTGGGCAGAAGCGAACTCAGGTTGGTCCGCCAGTCACTTCGATAAAGCTAGTCATAAATGTTCATAGCAAGAGACAATCGCCCGCGCCTTCCTGTCACGGCGTGACACAGTTATGATGGTCCACGTTTTTTTGCCTATGACCTCGGAGACATCTCATGAGTAGCGACCTTATCAAACACGTCAGCGACGCGAGCTTCGACGCCGATGTCCTGAAGGCTAGCGCTAGCGTTCCTGTGCTGGTTGATTACTGGGCTGAATGGTGTGGCCCATGCAAAATGATCGCTCCGGTTCTGGACGACATTGCTGGCACCTACGAAGGCAAGCTGACCATTGCCAAGCTGAACATCGACGAAAACCAGGAAACGCCAGCCAAGCACGGCGTTCGTGGTATTCCGACCCTGATGCTGTTCAAGGACGGTGAAGTGGCAGCGACCAAGGTTGGCGCACTTTCCAAGTCCCAGCTGCAAGCATTCCTCGACGCCAACATCTGATGGCGCAAAGGCCCCGCAAATAGCGGGGCTTTTTTTCTGGTGTTGCACTAGACGCTCGGAAAATCAAGTGGTACATTCGGCCCCGCAACGGCTTCTCCGTTGCCCCCTGCTAGCCGTCGCCGACGCTCTCCTTTCGATTTGTACGCGATCCTGTCGCCTTCTCTGCGGCGCGGCCTCATTAAGCCAAAAGCTTAATTTCCCCCTCCATACATGATTACGTCATTCCTATATGAACCTGACTGAACTCAAGCAAAAGCCTATTACCGATCTGCTCGAAATGGCCGAACAGATGGGCATAGAAAATATGGCCCGTTCGCGCAAGCAGGATGTGATCTTCTCCCTGCTGAAGAAGCACGCTAAAAGCGGCGAGGAAATCTCGGGTGATGGCGTGCTGGAGATCCTCCAGGATGGCTTCGGCTTCCTTCGTTCTGCAGACGCCTCCTACCTTGCCGGCCCAGACGACATCTACGTCTCGCCGAGCCAGATCCGCCGTTTCAACCTTCGCACGGGCGACACCATCGTCGGCAAGATCCGTCCACCAAAGGAAGGCGAGCGTTACTTCGCACTGCTCAAGGTCGACACGATCAACTTCGACCGTCCAGAAAACGCGAAGAACAAGATTCTGTTCGAAAACCTGACGCCGCTGTTCCCGACCGTGCGCATGAAGATGGAAGCCGGTAACGGTTCCACCGAAGACCTCACCGGTCGCGTCATCGACCTGTGTGCACCGATCGGCAAAGGTCAACGTGGTCTGATCGTTGCACCGCCGAAGGCGGGCAAGACCATCATGTTGCAGAACATCGCGTCGAACATCACCCGCAACAACCCTGAAGTTCACCTGATCGTTCTGCTGATCGACGAGCGTCCGGAAGAAGTGACCGAGATGCAGCGCACCGTGCGCGGCGAAGTGGTTGCCTCCACCTTCGACGAGCCACCTACTCGTCACGTGCAAGTCGCCGAAATGGTGATCGAGAAGGCCAAGCGCCTGGTCGAGCACAAGAAGGACGTGGTCATCCTGCTCGACTCCATCACCCGTCTGGCTCGCGCCTACAACACCGTCATCCCCAGCTCCGGCAAGGTACTGACCGGTGGTGTCGACGCTCACGCTCTGGAAAAACCAAAGCGTTTCTTCGGTGCGGCTCGTAACATCGAAGAAGGCGGCTCGCTGACCATCATCGCCACCGCGCTGGTTGAAACCGGCTCGAAGATGGACGAAGTGATCTACGAGGAATTCAAAGGCACCGGCAACATGGAACTGCCTCTGGACCGCAAGATCGCCGAGAAGCGCGTTTTCCCGGCCATCAACATCAACCGTTCCGGCACGCGCCGCGAAGAGTTGCTGACCGCCGACGACGAGCTGCAGCGTATGTGGATTCTGCGCAAGCTGCTGCATCCGATGGATGAAGTCGCTGCCATCGAGTTCCTGGTCGACAAGCTGAAACAGACCAAGACCAACGATGAGTTCTTCCTGTCGATGAAGCGCAAATAACGCGCTGAACGGCGGTAGAAAAATGGTGTCCTTTTGGGGCACCATTTTTTTTGACTTTTTTTCAGTCACAGCGCCAGACAAGGAGCGTCATGCACACTTTTGGCAATCGTCGTGACATCGACGGGCTGCGGGCGATGGCCGTCATTCCCGTGGTGCTCTACCACTTCGGCTTCGGTGCCTTCAGTGGCGGATTCGTGGGTGTCGATGTGTTCTTCGTCATCTCCGGCTTTCTGATCACCTCGATTATCGTTCGGGAAATCAGCGCCGGACGCTTCAGCTTTGTCGATTTCTGGGCGCGGCGTGCGCGCCGTATCATTCCTGCCCTGAGCGTCATGATGCTCGCCGCGCTGGTGGTGGGCTGGATCATCATGCCCGCCAATGATTACTCGCAGCTTGGCCGAGCCGTGCGCTATCAGGCGATGTTCGCGTCCAACATCCTGTTCATGCGCCAGGACGGCTACTTCAACCCGGCTTCGGACTTCAAGCCGTTGCTGCACACCTGGTCGCTGTCGGTCGAAGAGCAGTACTACATTCTGTTTCCTCTCTTGATGGTGCTGTTGACCCGCTTCCTGCGGCACTGGCGCTGGATGTTATTCGGGCTGTTGGTCGTGTCATTTGCGGTCAACGTATGGGCCATCAAACGTGAGCCCGACGCCGCGTTCTTTCTGCTGCCTATGCGGGCGTGGGAGCTGCTGTGCGGCGCGATGCTGGCGGTGATTCCGGCAGCCAGTCGCGAGCGGCCGGCGTGGGTGTATCAACTGGTCAGCACACTGGGCCTTTGTGCGGTGCTGTACGCCATTTTCGGATTTGATAAATACACTCGATTCCCAGGCTGGGCGGCACTGTTTCCCGTGCTGGGCGCTACGGCGATGATTTGGGCCAACGGTCATGCCCCCACCTTGGTTGGGCGCCTGTTGAGCGTGAGGGCAATGGTCGGCGTCGGCCTGATTTCGTATTCGTGGTACCTGTGGCACTGGCCGGTTTTTGTCTACGCCAACGCCGTTTCCGTGGACGGCATGCAGGCGTTGGAGGCCGCTGGATGGGTCGTGTTCACGCTGCTTCTCGCGTGGATGAGCTGGCGTTTCGTCGAGCTGCCCTTTCGCGAAAAGCGTTTGCTGGCCGGGCGTAAGCCCGTACTCGTAGCCGGACTGGCTGCGTTGCTGGTCATTGGCGTCGCCGGGCAACTTGTGCGCGACGCTGATGGCGTGCCGGCACGCCTTTCCGGCCAGGCAATGCAATATGCCAAGGCCCGCGATTGGCAGCAGGGGCAGATGGAGTGCCTGCTGCAGCGTAAAAGTGAGGATCTGACGAAGGTCTGTCGCTTCGGCGGTGACGAGCACACGCCGCCTGTGCAACTGGTATGGGGCGACAGTCATGCCGCCGCGTTGAAGCCTGCAATCCAGGCAGACGCCGAGCGTTTCGGGATTCCCGTCTGGCTCGCCAGTCTCTCCGGTTGCCTGCCGATCCTGGGTCACGAAACCCGTCAGCAATGTCAGGATTTCAATCAGGCTACGCTGCAATCCATTCGCGAGCACAAGATCCGCGACGTCGTCTTGGCCGCGCGCTGGAGCCTGTATCTGTACGGCGAAGAAGACGGTGACATGCAGCACGTGCTGTATCGCGACGACAGCCGCCCGGTCGCCGAGCAGCAAGTGGCGAAGGACCTCACCGCCATGGTTCACAGCCTGCGGGCAACAGGCGCACGCGTATGGATTTTCAAGGAGGTGCCGCTGCAACGGCAGGGCACTGTGGCGCGCCTGGCGAGTCTGGCCATGATCGGGCGGTCTGCCGAACGGTTGGGGCGCCCGATCGCCGAGCATCTTGCCCGTCAACAGTTCCTGAGTTCGCTGTTCAGTCAGTTAAGCAATGAAGACCCGCAAGTACGCGTCCTCGACCCGACGGCATTAATGTGCCCCGGCGGTATTTGTCGCGCTGAGTTCGACGGCTATTCGCAATACATGGATGAAAATCATCTGTCTGATAAAGGTGGCGAGCGCATGAAGCCTTTGCTGGCGCCGATCTTCCTCAGCGAAAACGCCGTCCAAGGCGGGTGATTACGCTTCAGGCTGCTGCCGTCGGCCGTCAGAGCAGGTAGGATGTGCATCTATTTGTTAAGTGGCCGGGTTAATGAAATTCAAGGATCTACGGGATTTCGTGCAGCAGCTTGAGCAGCGCGGAGAGTTGAAACGCATTCAGGTACCCATTTCTCCCGTGTTGGAGATGACCGAAGTCTGCGACCGGACCCTGCGCAACAAGGGGCCGGCCTTGCTGTTCGAGAACCCGACCGGGTTCGATATCCCTGTGCTTGGCAACCTGTTCGGCACGCCCGAGCGCGTGGCGATGGGCATGGGCGCCGAATCGACCGAAGAGCTGCGTGAAATCGGCAAACTCTTGGCGTTCCTCAAAGAACCTGAGCCACCCAAGGGGCTGAAAGACGCCTGGTCCAAGCTGCCCATCTTCAGAAAAGTCATCGCCATGGCGCCGAAAGTCGTCAAGGACGCGCCTTGCCAGGAGATCGTGATCGAGGGCGACGACGTCGACCTCGGCATGCTGCCCGTGCAAACCTGCTGGCCCGGCGACGTCGGCCCGCTGATCACGTGGGGGCTGACGATCACCCGAGGCCCGAACAAAGAGCGCCAGAACCTTGGCATCTATCGCCAGCAGGTGATTGGTCGCAACAAGGTCATCATGCGCTGGCTCAGCCATCGTGGCGGCGCGCTGGACTTCAAGGAGTGGTGCAACAAGCATCCTGGTCAGCCATTCCCGGTGTCCGTGGCCTTGGGTGCAGACCCGGCAACCATTCTCGGTGCCGTGACTCCCGTGCCAGACAGTCTCTCTGAATACGCGTTCGCCGGCCTGCTGCGTGGCAACCGGACCGAGCTGATCAAATGCCGTGGCAACGACCTGCAGGTGCCGGCGAGTGCTGAAATTGTGCTGGAAGGCGTTATTCATCCGGGTGAAATGGCCGACGAGGGCCCTTACGGCGACCACACCGGTTATTACAACGAAGTCGACAGCTTCCCAGTGTTTACCGTCGAGCGCATTACCCACCGCATCAAGCCGATCTACCACAGCACCTACACCGGCCGCCCGCCGGATGAACCGGCGATTCTCGGTGTGGCGTTGAACGAAGTGTTCGTGCCGATCCTCCAAAAGCAGTTCCCGGAAATCACGGACTTCTATCTGCCACCTGAAGGTTGCTCGTACCGCATGGCGGTGGTGACCATGAAGAAGCAGTACCCCGGCCACGCCAAGCGCGTGATGTTGGGTGTGTGGTCGTTTTTGCGACAGTTCATGTACACCAAGTTCGTTATCGTCACCGATGACGACATCAATGCCCGTGACTGGAATGACGTCATCTGGGCAATCACCACGCGCATGGACCCCAAGCGCGATACGGTGATGATCGACAACACGCCGATCGACTACCTCGACTTCGCCTCGCCCGTGTCCGGGCTGGGGTCGAAAATGGGGCTCGATGCGACGCACAAATGGCCGGGCGAGACGACCCGTGAATGGGGTCGCGCCATCGTCAAGGACGAAGCCGTCACTCGCCGGATCGACGACATCTGGAATCAGCTGGGAATAGATTGATGCGCGTAACCTTGCAGCCATCGGGCGCTGTACTTGAGACATTGCCCGGCGAGCGGATCCTCGATGCCGCCCAGCGCCTGGGCTACGAATGCCCGCAGAGCTGTCGCAACGGCAACTGCCATATCTGCTCGGCGCTGTTGGTCGAAGGCAGCGTCGTGCAAAACGGTGAGTTGCAGAGCCACGGCGAAATCTATACCTGCCTGGCTGTGCCGCAGGAAGATTGCGTGGTGCTCTGGGACAGCGTATTGCCGCTGGGAGAGTTGCCGGTGCGCACGTTCGCCTGTCAGGTGACCGAATGCGTCGAGGTCGGCGGGGATGTCTGGCGCGTGATGCTCCGCGCGCCCGCAGGCAAGCCGCCGCGTTATCACGCCGGTCAGTACTTGATGATCGACCGGGACGATGGCGAGAAGTCCGCATTTTCCATGGCTTCAGCGCCTGAAAGCGGCCGTGATCTGGAGTTTCATGTGCTGGCTCGCGAAGCCAGTGCGCAGAATCTGATCAAGCAGTTGCAGCGTGAGGGGATGGCGCGCGTTGAGTTGCCCTTTGGCGACACGCACTTGGGCGAACTGCCTGACGGTCCGCTGGTGTTGATCGCTGCAGGTACCGGTATGGGGCAGATGCACAGCTTGATCGAGCATTGCCGTTCCAAGGGATTCCCGTACCCGGTTCATGTCTACTGGGGCGTGCGGCGGCCTGAAGATTTCTACGAACTCAAACATTGGGACGAGTGGAAAACACTGCCAAACCTGCATTTGCACAAGGTCGTCAGTGACCTGTGTGGTTGGGAAGGTCGGTGCGGCATGTTGCACGAGGCGGTGTGCGAGGACTTCGCCGACCTCAAATCCATTCAGGTCTACGCCAGCGGCTCGCCCAACATGGTCTATTCCACCCTCGATGCCCTCGTGGTCGCCGGCATGGACGCGCATCAGATGCGTGCCGACGTCTTCGCTTACGCGCCACGCTCCTGACCGTCCGCCCGATGGCAGGCGCCGTGGAGAGTTAATTGCATCAGAATAGGTGCAGGGTCGGTTTCAAGTCGTCACGGCCTGCACACTGCCCGCAACGGTGTCTGACTGTTGAATCGCTGTTGCGTGAGCCGCTTTAGACGTGTTCAGCACTACATTGGCATTACGTTGGCCAATGGGGGAGCCAGATGGGGAATCAAATCAATAGCTTGGTGGAAGCCGTACACGACGGCCTCGGGCTGTCTTACCCACCCGTTATCGACCTTGGGCCGAAGCTGACCCGCGACCAACTCCTCGCTTCCATGCATGCCACCATGTCCCGTCACGAAGGCGGTCCTGTTTGGCTGTTCGCCTACGGATCACTGATATGGCGCCCCGAGTGCTCCGCCGTGGAGCGTCAGCGCGGCCGGGTTCATGGCTACCATCGCGGCCTCTACCTCTGGTCCCATGAGCATCGCGGCACCCCCGAGCAGCCGGGACTGGTCTTCGGGCTGGACCGTGGCGGCTCGTGCAGCGGTTTCGCCTATCGCCTGCCGGAAGAAAACATCGAAGAATCATTGTTGGCGCTGTGGCAGCGGGAAATGCCTTTTCCGTCCTATCGCCCACACTGGCTCAGTTGCCGACTCGAAGATGGCACCAAAGTACAGGCCTTGGGTTTTGTGCTTGAACGCCACCTGCCCAGCTACGCCGGCAACCTGCCTGACAGCGTGCTGACCCAAGTCTTGGCCAGTGCCAGCGGTCGTTACGGCACCACGTGGGAATACGTCGAGCAAACCATTCACGCCCTGCGCAGCCACGCCATGCCGGATTTGAGCCTGGAAGAGCGGTTCAAGCGCTGCAAGCCGATTTTGCTGGCGGTTTGAATACGGCACGAACTGCTCCCACTCTAGCCGCGCTCACAGGATTCGCGCGATCTTCCAGGCCCTTGGCGTCGACGCGGTCCCTGTAGGAGACGTCCGAGGTTACGAGGGCAGCGAACGCGGTGGGTCATTCAGCACTGATGCTGCTGATCCAGCGTATTCGTCGGAATGCCGCCCAGATCAAAGTCGATCCCACAGGTTTCGCGTGATGTTCCAGGCCCATGCATCAACGCGGTCCCTGCAGGAGACGTCCGCGGTTACGAGGGCAGCGAACGCGGTGGGTCATTCAGCATTGATGTCGCTGATCCAGCGCATTCGTCGAATACCGCCCAGACCAAGCTCGCACGCCCTCCGGGCAGAAGCCGAGAGTGATGTAATTGCTCGCTGCGTTTGTCTCCCCAGCGATGGCGCTTGTTAGGCGCCATCGCCAGAACAGCCAAGAACGTTTAAGCCGTTGCCTCACGCGACTGACTCGCCACCCGCGTATGCCGCAACGTAGGGATCAGGAAAGCGATCGCCAGTAGGCATGACGCCACGAGAATCACGAAGCCGCCGTCCCAGCCGAAATGGTCAACGGTGTAGCCCATCAGCGCACTGGCGGCGACCGAGCCGCCCAGATACCCGAACAAGCCAGTGAAGCCTGCCGCTGTTCCGGCCGCTTTCTTCGGCGCCAACTCCAGCGCCTGCAAGCCAACCAGCATCACCGGGCCGTAGATCAGGAAGCCGATAGAGACCAATGCGATCATGTCGACCGTCGGGTTACCCGGCGGGTTGAGCCAGTACACCAGCGTTGCGACCGTCACCAGCGCCATGAACACGATGCCTGTCAGGCCGCGATTGCCCCGGAAGATTTTGTCCGACATCCAGCCGCACAGCAGCGTCCCCGGAATGCCCGCCCACTCATAGAAGAAATACGCCCACGAGGTCTTGTCCACGTCGAAGTGTTTGGCTTCTTTCAGGTAGGTGGGCGCCCAGTCCAGCACGCCATAGCGCAGCAGATAGACGAACACGTTCGCCAGCGCGATGTACCACAGCATTTTGTTGCGCAGCACGTATTTGACGAAGATTTCCTTGGCGCTGAATTCTTCTTCGTGGCTCGCGTCGTAGCCTTCCGGGTAGTCGTTCTTGTACTCCTCGACCGGTGGCAAACCCACGGATTGAGGGGTGTCACGCATGGTGATAAAGGCAAACAGCGCCACGAACAATGCCACCGCAGCCGGCACATAGAATGCCGCGTGCCAGTCGTTGGTCCAGCCCAGGCCGAGCAGGAACAGCGGACCAATCAGGCCGCCACCGACGTTGTGCGCCACGTTCCACACCGACACCACGCCGCCGCGTTCTTTCTGCGACCACCAATGCACCATGGTACGTCCGCTCGGTGGCCAGCCCATGCCCTGCGCCCAACCGTTGATAAACAGCAGGATAAACATGATGGTCACGCTTGATGTTGCCCACGGCGCGAAACCGAACACGAACATCACCGCCGCCGACACTAGCAGGCCGAACGCCAGGAAATAACGCGGGTTCGAGCGATCCGAAACCAGCCCCATCAAGAACTTCGACAGACCGTAGGCAATCGCGATCGCCGAGATCGCCACGCCCAGCTCACCTCGGGTGTAACCCTCATCGATCAAGTACGGCATCGCCAGCGAGAAGTTCTTGCGCAGCAGGTAGTAGCCCGCGTAACCGAAGAAAATACCCGCGAAAATCTGCCAGCGAAGGCGGCGGTAGGTGCTGTCGACGCGCTCTGCAGGCAGCGGGGCCTGATGCGCGGCAGGTCGGAAGAAGGAAAACATCGAAACACTCCAAGGGTTTTTATTTTCTTATGCGAAATCGAATATTACATTTTCGTTACAGAAAATAGGAAGGCTTCTCATCGGAAAATATCCCGAATTCAGGCGCATTGGCGTGTTGGATTTCGAACATGGCTTGAGTGTGTAGGCGGACGCTTGATCTTTAGGATCGGTCCTACTCGAGAAACGGACTCGATAACCTTATCCGCGCTGCCTCGCGCACCTACCATCGCGCCCTTCTGTCGTAGTGGCGTTTTGGGGCGAGGTGAATGTGAGCGGGTGGCGAAAGTATGTGAGCGTTCTCGGGCTTTGCCTGATCGCGCTAAGCGGCACTGCCGCAGGCAGAGAGATTCATCCGCTGTTTGATCGGTACATCTCGCCGGCTTACCCGTCCGCGCTACGCGGTGGCCGAATGTTCGCGAGCGTGCGGGTGAATTACGACATCCACAACGACGGGTCTGTCAGCGGAATCAGGGTCACCGAGCAAACTGATCAAAAGTCAGCCAATGTCGTGCTTTCGGCAATCAAGCGCTGGCGGTTCAAGCCATGGGACGTGACCGAAGACATGCCTGCGTCCATCGGCGAATCCGTGCAATTCGTTTTTGATCAGGAGCGACGTGAGCGTCGGTTGAGAATGGTAATTTCGTGGGCGCGGAGGGAAGTACCGTGACACGGATGCTGAAATGGCTGATGTTCGCCTCGTCGCTGATTTCTGGATCGCTGCTGGCTCATGCGGTCGAGCTGAAATATGCGCACCAGCCGGCACCTGCCTACCCGCGCTCATTGTATGAGCAGCGCATGTCAGGGTTGGTGCTCGTCGAGTTTCGAGGGCACAGCGATGGTTCGATTACAGATGTGAACGTTATCGACAGTTCACATCACAACTTCGCCAAGTCAGTTCTGCGCGCAGTCCCGGGATGGCGGCTCAAGCCTTGGCAGGTCGGCTTTGAAACGCCTGAGACGATCAGCTTCAGGCAGGAGCTCTACTTCACCCACTCAAGTGAGAGGCAAGAGCCACACAGGTGGATACGCCGTCACGTTCGCGTGCTGTCCTGCAACGCATTCAACAAAGCACTCAAGACCTTTCGCGCCAACTCGCCCGACCATGATGTGCGGGACATGCATCACATCACCTACACCTTCAGGGTGCTGGGGAGGTCAGCGACGAGGCTGAAAATGACAGACGATCAGAGAGCGGAGCTGGGTGATGATTTTGTTCGGGCAATTCCTGAGGTCATCCAACGATGCAGAGCTCAACCGGGGCTGCGCTACAAAGAAGCGCTGCCGGAAAGTGTGCGTAAGCTGATTTAATTCTGGAGGGGCTTACTTCTTTCGTTAGCGGGCGAAACGCAGAGCGGGTCTGCGTTTCGCCTTTAGTAGGACTTCGTTAGGACTTCATTTACCGGAGCGCGTTAGATGCTGTCCTTGGCCAATGACGGCACGGGTCCGCAGCAGAAGTGGCAGACCGTCAGGCGATTCATCTCACCCCCACCACCACCTTCCCAACCGCCTTCCTCTGCCGCAACGAATCAATCGCTTCCCCGGCCTGCTCCAGCGGATAAACCTTCGACACCAGAGGCTTCAACTTCCCTTCGCTGTACCAGGTGAACAGCTGTTGAAAGTTGGCCGCATTGTCCTGTGGCTGGCGCTGTGCAAATGAACCCCAGAACACGCCGACGACGGAGGCGCCTTTGAGCAGCGCGAGGTTCACGGGCAGTTCGGGGATGCGGCCGCTGGCGAAGCCAACGACGAGGAGGCGGCCGTTCCAGGCGATGGCGCGGACGGCCTGGTCGAAGAGGTCGCCGCCGACGGGGTCGTAGATGACGTCGACGCCGTTGCCGTTGGTAAGGCGTTTGAGTTCGTCCTTGAGGCTGGTTTCGCTGTAGTTGATGAGTTCGTCGGCGCCGGCGTTTCTGGCGACTTCGAGTTTGTCGGCGCTGCTTGCGGCGGCGATGACGCGTGCGCCCATGGCTTTGCCGATTTCAACGGCGGCCAGGCCTACGCCGCCCGAGGCGCCGAGCACGAGCAGGGTTTCATCGGGTTGCAGGTGTGCGCGTTGTTTGAGGGCGTGCATGGAGGTGCCGTAGGTCATGCTGAAGGCCGCGGCAGTGGTGAAGTCCATGGCCTCGGGAATGGGCAGGACGTTGTAGCCCGCGACGGCGATTTGTTCGGCGAAGCTGCCCCAGCCGGTGAGGGCCATCACGCGGTCGCCGACCTTGAGGTGGCTGACCTTTTCGCCCACGGCGGCTACGACGCCAGAAGCTTCTCCACCCGGGGAGAACGGGAAGGGTGGTTTGAACTGGTACTTACCCTCGATGATCAGGGTGTCGGGGAAGTTGACCCCGGCGGCGTGCACGTCCAGCAGGATTTCGTTTTTCTTGGGTTCGGGGGCTGGGATGTCCTCCAGCACCAGATCTTCGGCGGGGCCGAAGGCTTTGCAGAGCACGGCTTTCATCGGGGACTATTCCTTTTCCAGTGATGGCCGATAAGTGTAGGTAGAGGGGGTGTGGGGTCAATGAGCATGCCCCGGCCTGATAGGCGTGCATAAGCTGAAGTAAGCTATGCCGCGAACCGGATTGAGGAGTGGAATGTGAAAGCGTGGATTCTGATGCTGTTGGCGTTGTCGATGCCTGTCGTGGCCCTGGCCGAAGAGGGTGGTGGCGAGAAGGATGACCCGAACAAGGTGTCTTACGTGGCGCTGACCCCACCGTTCGTGGGTAACTACGCGCTGGACGGCGGCCCTAAGCTGCACGTCTATAAGGCTGATGTGGCGCTGCGGGTCAAAGGGGCCGAGGCGCAGAAGCTGGTGAAACAGAACGAGCCGCTGATCCGTAACCAGTTGGTCGCGCTGTTCACGCAACAGACGATCGACAGCATGGGTAACGTCGACGCCAAGGAAAAGCTTCGTCAGGAAGCCTTGAAGCAGACCCAGCAGGTGCTCACCCAAGAGACCGGCCAGCCTGTGGTTGAGGACTTGCTGTTCAATAACTTTATTGCACAGTAAGACGGCTCCCTTTCCGGCGTGAGCGTGCTCGCGATTGCGGTGTGTCAGATTGATGCAATCTGATCAGACAAAAAGCAACCGCGGGCAAGCGCGCTCCTACAGGGATGTGCACCGCCCGCTCAGCGCAACGCCAGTACCGCCGCCCACTGTTCGGCGGTCACCGGCATGACTGACAACCGGCTGCCTTTTTGCACCAATGGCATCTGCTCCAGTGCGGTTTGCTGTTTCAGGTAGCCCAGGTTCAGCACCTTGGGAAAGGTTTCGACAAAGGCGACGTCGATGGCGCTCCAGCGGTTCTTTTCCTGGGTGGCTTTGGCGTCGAAGTAGTGGCTCTTGTTGTCCAGAGCGGTAGGATCCGGGTAGGCGGCCTGGATGATCTTGCCGATGCCGGCGATTCCGGGCTCCGGACAACTTGAGTGATAGAAAAAGAATTCGTCGCCGACCGCCATCGCGCGCACAAAATTGCGGGCCTGGTAATTGCGAACGCCGTCCCAACGGGCTTGGCCGAGTTTTTGCAAATCCGTAATCGAGAGCTCATCGGGCTCGGATTTCATCAGCCAATAGGCCATATGTTGTGTCTCCCGGAGGGTAACTGGACAGGTTGTCCTACGTTTTCATGACAAACCGACAGTCGGCTGGCGCCAGTATTTGCGTGTTGGTTCACGTTATCGCAGAATGCCGGGATTTTAAGGGTTACACCGTTACGCGGCCTACAGAAAGACGCTGCGGACGTCAGTTTTTGATTCGCCAAAGGGGGGCAGTCAATGCAACGCAAGCCGGATTTACTATGGATTTTGGTCATTTTGTTCGGCTTGGGCATTGTCACCACCGGGTATGCGCAGGGTCTGTGGTCCGCCAAGGCCGACGCGCCGGTTGAGATCACTCAGCAGCAACAGCAGCAACCGACCCGCCGTTAGTTTTATTTAGATTTCTTTTTTGTAGGAGCGCGCTTGCCCGCGATGAGGCCCGCGCGGTCGATGCAGGTGTGTTGCCTGGAAGATTTTCGCGGGCAAGCGCGCTCCTACAAAGTCAAAGCCCAGATCAGACTAGATACCATCGCTTGTCCGACACCGTTCCCTGCAACGGCACATCCCAACTGGCGACCGCCAGCTTTCCGACTTTCTGACACTCATGGGCCAGACCGAGCAGCACCGGTTTCTGCCAGGCTTTGCGACGCGCCTGATACGCCAGGCTGCGGTCGTAGAATCCGCCGCCCATGCCCAGTCGACCGCCTTGGTCATCGAAACCCACCAGCGGCATCAGGATGAGGTCCAGCGCCCAGATCTTGCGTTGTTTTCTCGCGTCGATCCGTGGCTCGGGAATGCGGAATCGGTTTGGTCGAAACCTTTCTCCCGGCTTCACCCGCTGAAACACCATTTTGGTTCGGGGCCAGGCACTCAGCACCGGCAGATAGGTTTTCTTGCCCCGTCTCTGTGCTTCGCGAAGCAGCAGGCGCGGATCGATTTCACCGTCCATCGGAAGGTAGAGCGAAACGTGTCTGGCACGACGAAAAAGCGGGTCTTGCGCCAATTGACGGTATAAACCCTGCGCCGCCTGTCGCTGTTCTGCGCGGTTGAGCGAGCGACGGGCCTTGCGCAGGAGACGACGCAATTGTGGACGGGAAAGGGCAGAGGAATCGTTCAGGGAAGCGGCGCCAGAAGAAGTCATGCAGGCGGGTCCGTGCGATCTGGATGGGGGCTCGAGAGATCAGGCTGATTCACGATAGCTGTCCCCAGTTCCACCGCCAGGCGGGGCGCCTGGCAATGGCTTGAGAATGTGAGACTCCCCGACGAACCGCTGTCGGTGTAGCCCTTGAACCCGAAAGTTCAAGGTGGAGATTGCAGGAGGTTTTAAGGCTTTCCGTCGAGCGGACATGCACACCAACCCCAACGTGCAACCCCCGTGGTTGTGCGTATCGGCTCAGGGACATGACCGACTGGCAAGCACTCCAGGGAGCGGTCGCAAGTATACCGAATCATGTCGGAACAATCAGCCTTGTGCTTTTGGTTCATCCGTGGCAAGGACCAGGTCCACTCGGTCCAGAAGGTCGCGCACTTGCTCGCGGGTCGAGCCACTTGCCTGGTTCGCTTCGGGCAGCTCCTGTTTGTGCAACAGGTCATGGGTAATGTTCAGTGCGGCCATCACCGCGATACGGTCGGCGCCGATGACTTTGCCGCTGCTGCGAATCTCGCGCATCTTGCCGTCCAGGTAACGCGCTGCGCTGACCAGATTGGTGCGCTCCTCTTGAGGGCAGATGATCGAATACTCTTTGTCGAGGATTTGCACGGTGATGCTGTTGCCATTACTCATGAGTCTTGCTCCAGGGCCTTGAGGCGCGAAATCATGGACTCGACCTTTTGCCGGGCGATTTCGTTCTTTTCAATGAGGTGAGCGCGTTCCTCGCGCCAGGTTTTTTCCTGAGCTAATAAGAGTCCGTTTTGACTTTTTAGTTGCTCGACACGATTGATCAATAACTCCAGTCGAGCCATCAGCGCTTGCAGGTCGTTGTCTTCCATTGTTTTCCACTGATTACTTTCAGATGAGTGGTGCAGGAGCTGGCGTCTGGATTCGCCTTGAATATCGCCTGATAGCTTGGGCGCGTCTGCCGGTGCTAGGATACAAGGCCTTCATTCTAGACATTGCGCCGCTTGGCGCCTAGTTACCCATGCCCAATCAGAATTCCCCGTATAACGCATTCGCCACCCTGCTCAGCAAGAGTGGTCACCCTATCTCTCCCGCCGAACTGCAGGGGCTGTTGCTCGGCCGCAGTTGCGCGGGCGCAGGGTTCGACGCCGATGACTGGATCGCCGATGCCAAGTTGTTGCTGGAAACCGATCCTGAAGACAACGTCCGTCAGGCGTTGATTGGCTTGCAGGAGATGGTGAAACAGGAACTGACCGGCGACGACATGGTGGTCGTGCTGCTATTGCCCGGCGATGATGAATCGCTGACCGCCCGTACCGCTGCAATGGGCCAGTGGTGCCAAGGTTTCCTCATTGGCTTCGCCCGCGTCGGTGGTCAGTCGCTGAGCGAGGACGCCCGGGACGTGTTGCAGGATCTGGCTGCCATCGCCCAGATTCAGGACACGCTGGAAGAGTCCGAAGACGGCGAAAGCGATTACATGGAAGTCATGGAATACCTGCGCGTCGCGCCGCTTCTGCTGTTCACCGAGTTCAACAAGAAAGCGGAACCTGAAGCGAAACCGTCTTTGCACTGATTGCTCATCGTCGCCGACCCGGTCGTTGCCGCCCGCAGGCGTTGATGACCGGTGCGCTTATCCGGAGGACCGCAGTTGCCCATGATCCATATCCCGAAAGCCGAATACGCCCGTCGCCGCAAAGCCTTGATGGAGCAGATGGAGCCTAACAGCATCGCCATCCTACCCGCGGCAGCTGTGGCCATTCGAAATCGTGATGTCGAGCATGTGTACCGTCAGGACAGTGATTTCCAGTACCTGAGTGGCTTCCCCGAGCCTGAGGCCGTTATCGTGCTGATCCCCGGTCGGGAGTACGGCGAGTACGTCTTGTTCTGCCGCGAGCGCAACCCTGAGCGCGAGCTGTGGGACGGGCTGCGTGCCGGTCAGGACGGAGCGATCAGCGATTTCGGCGCCGACGATGCCTTCCCCATTACCGATATCGACGACATCTTGCCCGGCCTCATCGAGGGCCGTGACCGTGTGTACTCGTCGATGGGCAGCAATCCGGAATTCGACCGTCATGTGATGGAGTGGATCAACGTCATCCGTTCCAAGGCACACCTGGGCGCTCAGCCGCCGAAAGAGTTCGTTGCGCTGGATCACCTGCTGCATGACATGCGCCTGTATAAGTCGGCCGCCGAAGTGAAAGTCATGCGCGAGGCTGCGCAGATCTCGGCGCGCGCTCATGTGCGTGCGATGCAGGCCAGCCGTGCCGGCCTGTATGAGTTCAGTCTGGAAGCCGAGCTGGATTACGAGTTTCGTAAAGGCGGTGCGAAGATGCCGGCTTACGGCTCGATCGTGGCCTCGGGTCGCAATGCCTGCATCCTGCACTATCAGGAAAACGATGCGGCGCTCAAGGACGGTGACCTGGTGCTGATCGACGCCGGTTGCGAGATTGACTGCTACGCCAGCGACATCACACGCACCTTCCCGGTCAGTGGGAAATTCTCCGCCGAGCAGAAAGCGATCTACGAACTGGTGCTCAAATCCCAGGAAGCGGCGTTCGCGGTCATCAAACCAGGCAACCACTGGAACCAGGCGCATGAGGCGACCGTTCGGGTGATCACGGCCGGATTGGTAGAGCTGGGCCTGTTGCAGGGCGAGGTCAATGAACTGATCGCCGCTGAAGCGTACAAAGCTTTTTATATGCACCGCGCCGGTCACTGGCTGGGTATGGATGTGCATGATGTCGGCGAGTACAAGGTGGGCGGCGAATGGCGCGTGCTTGAGGCTGGCATGGCGCTGACGGTCGAGCCCGGTATTTATATTTCGCCGGACAATCAGAACGTCGCGAAGAAATGGCGCGGGATCGGCGTACGAATCGAGGACGATGTCGTGGTGACCAAAAAAGGCTGTGAAATTCTCACTGGCGGCGTGCCCAAATCCGTCGCAGACATCGAGGCCTTGATGGCCGCTGCAAGAGCTGATGCCGCATGAGCCGTTTCAATCTGGCCATCGTCGGTGGCGGGCTGGTGGGCGCGAGCCTGGCGCTGGCATTGCAAGCGGGCGCCAAGGCGCGCGGCTGGAAGATCGTTCTGATCGAGCCTTTTGCGCCGGGCGACACGTATCAGCCGAGCTACGATGCGCGTTCTTCCGCGCTGTCTTTCGGCGCGCGGCAGATCTACGAGCGTTTAGGGCTGTGGCAGCAGATCAGCCGCCGCGCCGAACCCATCCTGCAGATTCAGGTGTCCGACAAGGGCCGCTTCGGCGCAGCGAGACTGTCCTCGATGCAGGAAGGCGTGCCCGCGTTGGGTTACGTCGTCGAGAACGCCTGGCTCGGCCAATGCCTGTGGCAGGGGTTGGATAAAGACGTGATCAGCTGGCGCGTGCCGGCTGAAGTCAAACACATGCAGGCGTTGCCCGAGGGCTATCGCCTGACTTTGAGCGACGAAACACAACTGGACTGCGATCTGGCGGTACTCGCCGATGGCGGTCGCTCCAGCCTGCGCGAGCAGCTGGGTATTGGCGTGCGCACGACACCTTACGACCAGAGCGCGCTGATTGCCAACATAACGCCCGGCGAGGCCCATTGTGGTCAGGCGTTCGAGCGATTCACCGATGAAGGCCCGATGGCGTTGCTGCCGTTGCCGGAAAATCGCTGCGCGCTGGTGTGGACTCGCAAGCCCGAAGAGATAAAGCGCCTGATGGCGCTGGACGACCGCAGTTTCCTCGCCGAGCTGCAAGGCGTGTTCGGCTATCGCCTCGGCGCGTTAAAGCAGGTGGGTGTGCGTCATACCTATCCGCTGTCGCTGATTGAGGCCGAGGAGCAAGTGCGTGCTCACCTGGTCGTTTTGGGCAACGCGGCACACAGCCTGCACCCGATTGCCGGTCAAGGTTTCAACCTGTCGCTGCGCGATGCGGCGTCACTGGCCGAAGCACTGCTCGCCAGCGATGCGAATCCTGGCGATCTGGCGACGCTGCAGGTGTATCGGGATCGGCAGCGCATGGATCAGAAACTCACGGTCGGCTTCTCCGATCAGGTCACCCGCCTGTTTGGCAGCCAGCAACCCGTGATTACGGCAGGCCGCAATATCGGCTTGCTCGGCCTGGACCTGTTGCCTTCGGCCAAGAGCTGGTTCGCCCGCCAGGCCATGGGGCTGGGAACGCGGGCCGATGTTTAACCCCTCTTTTCATTCGTGGCCATTGCCACACGCGAGAACGATTTAAAGCATGGAAACGCGCGCAGATCTGCTGATTGTCGGGGCCGGAATGGTCGGTAGCGCACTGGCGCTGGCGCTGCAAAACAGCGGGCTGGATATTCTGGTGGTGGACGGCAGCCCAATGAGCGTCAAGCCGTTCGATCAGACCGCACCCTTTGAGCCGCGGGTCAGCGCACTGTCTGCGGCCAGTCAACGCATTCTCGAACGCCTGAATGTCTGGGACGGGATCGTTTCACGTCGCGTCAGCCCTTATGGCGAGATGCACGTGTGGGACGGCAGCGGAACCGGCAAGGTGCATTTCTCAGCGTCGAGCGTGCACGCTCAGGTGCTGGGCCATATCGTTGAAAACCGCGTGGTCCAGGACTCGTTGATCGAGCGGCTGCATGACTGCGACATCGGCCTGCTGGCCAATGCGCGTCTGGAGCAGATGCGTCGTTCCGGTGATGACTGGCTGCTGACGCTGGCCGACGGCCGCACCTTGCGCGCGCCGCTGGTGGTGGCAGCCGATGGCGCCAATTCCACCGTGCGGCGCATGACCGGCACTGCGACGCGGGAATGGGACTACCTGCACCACGCCATCGTGACCAGCGTGCGCACGGCAGAATCCCACCGCAAAACGGCCTGGCAGCGCTTCACCGATGACGGCCCGCTGGCCTTCTTGCCGCTTGAGCGTGAAGGTGAGCACTGGTGTTCGATCGTCTGGTCCGTCACGCCGACGGAATCCGAGCGCTTGATGCAGCTGGAAGACGACGGGTTCTGTCGCGAGTTGGAAAAGGCATTCGAGGGTTGTCTCGGGCAGGTCGTTTCGGCGGATGCGCGCTTGTGCGTGCCCCTGCGTCAGCGTCATGCCAAACGTTACGTGGCTGAAGGTCTGGCGCTCATTGGCGATGCCGCGCACACCATCCACCCTTTGGCCGGACAGGGGGTGAATCTGGGTTTCCTCGATGCGGCCGTGTTGGCCGAGGTGCTGCACAGCGCCGTCGAGCGAGGCGAGCGTCTGGCCGATCCAAAAGTGCTGAGCCGCTACGAGCGCCGGCGCATGCCGCACAACCTGGCGCTGATGGCGGCGATGGAAGGCTTCGAGCGGCTGTTTCAGGCCGACCCGCTGCCGGTCCGCTGGCTGCGCAATACCGGCTTGAAGATGGTCGATCAGTCTGCTGAAGCCAAGGCTATGTTCGTGCGTCAGGCGCTGGGGCTGAGCGGGGATTTACCGGAGCTGGCCCGGATTTAATTGCACCGTAGCGGCTGCGGGATAAGCCGGATCCCTTGTAGGAACGCGCTTGCTCGCGAAGCCGTCAGTACATCCACCACGCTTGCAGCGTTAGTCACTCAGCCTTCGCGGGCAAGCGCGCTCGTACAGAAGAGAACGCTTGGGCGCACTCCGCAACATCTCGTAACGGCTCGGCTCAGACTTCGTTGATGCGATTCACTACCATTTCGCCTCATTTTTCAAACGAGGTCTCAGCATGCAGGCGAGCAAGCGTCTTCTGGCTGTCCTGGCATTGGCCGTGCTTGGCAGCACTGCCCAGGCGGCTGACGAAGTGGTGGTGTATTCCTCCCGGATCGACGAGCTGATCAAACCGGTTTTCGATGCCTACACCGCCAAGACCGGCGTGAAGGTAAAGTTCATCACCGACAAGGAAGCGCCGTTGATGCAGCGCATCAAGGCCGAAGGGCAGAACGCGACGGCCGACCTGCTGCTGACTGTGGACGCCGGCAACCTCTGGCAAGCCGAGCAGATGGGCATCCTGCAACCGTTCACGTCCCCGGTGATCGACGCAAATATTCCGTCGCAATACCGATCCTCTGCTCATGCCTGGACAGGCCTGAGCCTGCGCGCACGAACCATTGCCTACTCGACCGACCGGGTCAAACCCGAAGAGCTGACCACCTACGAAGCCCTGGCCGATAAGCAGTGGGAAGGGCGTCTGTGTCTGCGCACCGCGAAGAAGGTCTATAACCAGTCGCTGACCGCAACGCTCATCGAGACCCATGGTGCAGAGGCGTCGGAAAAGATCCTCAAGGGCTGGGTCAACAACCTGTCCACCGATGTGTTCTCCGATGACATTGCGGTGCTGGAGGCGATCAATGCCGGGCAATGCGACGTCGGCATCGTCAACACCTACTACTACGGTCGGTTGCACCAGCAAAACCCGAATCTGGCCGTACGGCTGTTCTGGCCGAACCAGTCGGACCGTGGCGTTCACGTCAATCTGTCGGGCATCGGTTTGACCAAGTACGCGCCGCATCCCGAGGCCGCCAAAGCGCTGGTCGAGTGGATGACCGGGCCTGAAGCGCAGACGATTTTCTCCGGCACCAATCAGGAGTTCCCGGCCAACCCGAAGGTTGCGCCGTCGGCAGAAGTCGCGAGCTGGGGCGCGTTCAAGGCGGACACCATCCCCGTCGAGGTGGCCGGACGACGCCAGGCCGAAGCGATCCGCATGATGGACCGCGCTGGCTGGAACTGAACATCTCACCCCTGTAGGAGCGCGTTTGCCCGCGAATGCGGTGGAAGAAACTGGGCCCTGTGGGAGCGAATTCATTCGCGATGGGCCGGTGCATCCGCCACATTTCCATCGGCTGTGCCAACGCATCGCGAATGAATTCGCTCCCACAGGACGCATCCGCTAACTCCGACGCCTCACGAGACCTCCCCGTGGCCCATCCCGCCCAGCGTCGCTGGTATCCCCAGGTTTTCGCCATCGCCGCGCTGGTGTTGCTGCCGCTGAGCGTGCTGCTGCTCTCTTGGCAAACCATTGATCACGAGATCTGGTCCCACCTGTGGGAAACCCAGATGCTCCGGCTGCTCGGCAACACGCTGACGCTGGTGGTGGGCGTAGGGCTGGGCGTGACGCTGTTGGGCGTGAGCCTTGCCTGGCTGACCGCGCTCTGTGAGTTTCCGGGCCGGCGCTGGCTGGACTGGGCGCTCATGTTGCCGTTCGCCATTCCGGCGTACGTGCTCGCATTCGTCTTCGTAGGTCTGCTCGATTTTGCAGGCCCCGTCCAGACGCTGATGCGTGAGTGGTTCGGCACGGGCCTTCGCTTGCCACGTGTACGTTCCACGGGCGGCGTGATCACCGTGCTCGTGCTGGTGTTTTACCCGTACGTCTACCTGTTGGCCCGCACCGCGTTCCTTGCGCAAGGTAAAGGCCTGATGGAAGCAGCACGGATTCTTGGGCAGTCGCCCTGGCAGGCGTTCTGGCGAGTGGCATTGCCGATGGCCCGGCCAGCCATCGGCGCGGGCGTCGCGTTGGCGTTGATGGAAACCCTGGCCGATTTCGGTGCGGTGTCGGTGTTCAACTTCGACACGTTCACCACCGCGATCTACAAGACCTGGTACGGCTTCTTCAGCCTGTCGAGCGCGGCGCAACTGGCGAGCCTGCTGCTGTTGGTGGTGATGGTGCTGCTCTACGGCGAGCGCCGCGCACGAGGCGCCAGCCGGGCGAGCAACGAGCGGCCTCGTGTAAGCGCGCTGTACCACTTGCACGGTTTTAAAGCTGCCGCGGCGAGCACATGGTGTGGGTTGGTATTCGCCTGCGCGTTCGTGGTGCCGCTGATGCAACTGATCGTCTGGGTCTGGCAGCGGGGCCGTTTCGATCTGGACGAGCGCTACACCGGCCTGATCCTGCACACCTTGTACCTGGGGGGCATTGCGGCCTTGGTCACGGTAAGCGTGGCGATGATTCTGGTGTTCGCGCGTCGTTTGGCGCCCACCCGTGCGATCCGCTCAGGCGTGAGTCTGGCGAACATCGGCTATGCGTTGCCGGGCTCGGTGCTCGCGGTGTCGATCATGCTGGCCTTCAGTTATCTGGACCGAGAGCTGGTCGTGCCGCTGTCCGGTTGGCTCGGTGGCTCAGGCAAGCCATTGCTGCTCGGGAGTCTGGCGGCGTTGGTGATGGCGTATCTGGTGCGCTTCATCGCCGTGGCTTACGGTCCTCTGGAAAACAGCCTGTCGCGGATTCGCCCGTCTTTGCCCGAAGCGGCGCGCAGTCTCGGAGTCGGGGGACCGCGTTTGTTTTTCAAGATTTATCTGCCGTTGCTCATTCCAGGCACGTTGAGCGCTGCCTTGCTGGTGTTCGTCGATGTGCTCAAGGAAATGCCCGCCACCCTGCTGATGCGCCCGTTTGGCTGGGACACGCTGGCGGTGCGTATCTTCGAAATGACCAGTGAAGGCGAGTGGGCGCGCGCGGCTTTGCCCGCACTGACATTGGTCATGGTCGGTTTACTACCGGTAATTGGCTTAATCAGACGTTCGGCCAGACCGATCGGCTAGGTGCGGGGTCACAACCTTGCGGCTACAATGCGCCGCAATCGACACGGTCTGTCAGACAATTCCGCAAATTACCAAGGGTTCCAGACCCCGAGTCATGGGGGATTTGCCGTTATTGTGAGCGACCGTGTCTTCGCCAAGCCCGGAAGGAGACACCCATGGGACAGCGCACGCCCCTCTTTGACCTGCACCTCGCGCTTGGCGCGAAGCTGGTCGATTTTGGTGGTTGGGATATGCCGTTGCACTACGGTTCACAAGTCGAAGAACACCATCAGGTGCGCCGCGACTGTGGGATTTTCGATGTGTCGCACATGCACGTCATTGACGTTTCAGGCAGCCAGGCCAAGCCATGGTTGCAACACCTGCTGGCCAACGACGTCGGCCGACTGCAGCACACCGGACGAGCGCTCTACAGCGCCATGCTCGACACCCAGGGCGGGATCGTCGACGACATGATCGTCTACCTGACCGAACAGGGTTACCGATTGGTGGTCAACGCGGCCACCGGCGCCAAGGATCTGGCCTGGATGAATGCCCATCTTTCCGGTTTCGACGTGCACCTGACTCACCGCGCCGAGTTGGCCATGCTGGCCATTCAGGGTCCGCACGCCCGGCAGAAGATCGGCGAGCTGGTGACACAGGCCCGCGCTGAACTTATCCACACCCTGCGACCGTTCGAAGGCCAGCAGGAAGGCGACTGGTTCATTGCCCGTACGGGTTACACCGGCGAGGACGGGCTGGAAATCATCCTGCCGGCCGAGCAAGCCTGCAGCTTCTTCAACGACATGGTCGGAGCGGGCATTTCCCCGATCGGGCTGGGTGCGCGCGATACCTTGCGTCTGGAAGCCGGCATGAACCTGTACGGTCAGGAAATCGACGAGCAGGTGTCACCCTTGATTTCCAACATGGGCTGGACGGTGGCCTGGAAACCGGAGGACCGCGATTTTATCGGCCGTGCTGCGCTGGAAGCCGAACGCACCAAAGGAATTGCCTCCAAGCTTGTCGGGCTGGTGCTCGAAGAACGGGGTGTTCTGCGCGCGCATCAGGTCGTCCGAATAGCGGAAGTTGGCGAAGGAGAGATCACCAGTGGTAGTTTCTCTCCTACGCTAAGCAAGTCGATTGCCTTGGCGCGTGTTCCGATGGCGACCGCTGACCGTGCCGAGGTGGAAATCCGTGGCAAGTGGTACCCGGTTCGCGTGGTCCAGCCGACGTTCGTGCGCCATGGAAAGGCCCTGATTTAACAACTCCCTGGCGGGTTTCTCCGCTGACCTGATGATGTAGAGAGGATAAAAAATGAGCACTATTCCCGCCGAACTGCGTTTTGCCGAAAGCCATGAGTGGGCCAAGCAAGAGGGTGATCTGATCGTGGTCGGTATCTCCGATCATGCGCAAGAAGCGCTAGGCGACGTGGTGTTCGTCGAGCTGCCGGAAATCGGCAAGGTTTTCGTCGCTGGCGATGCAGCCGGTGTCGTGGAGTCTGTAAAAGCCGCTTCCGACATTTACTCGCCGGTGGCTGGCGAGGTGGTCGAAGTCAACGAAAGCCTGGGTGAAACACCGGAAGAGCTGAACAATTCGCCTTACAGCTCGTGGATCTTCAAGGTCAAACCAAGCAACGCCGACGGTGATCTGGCCAAACTGCTGGATGCGGATGCTTACAAGGCTGCGATCGGCGAGTAATTGCGTAGATCTAACACTGTAGGAGCGTGGCTTGTCCCGCGATCTGCTGCGCAGCAGCAGCAAAATCAGACGTAATCTCTGCGTCAGGCAAACCGCGTTTACCGGGTTTGCTGCCGGTGCCCGGCAGATCGCGGGACAAGCCACGCTCCTACAACGATTGCATTGCTGGCCACGCTCCTGCAGTGACTGCATTGCACTCATCTATAGACTTTCTCCACACAACCGCCAATCCCTTTCTAGACTCTAAAGCTCCGCCCATCGCGGCTTAGTCGTCCAGTAAAGAGAGAGGCCGTTATGTCCACGTCGCCATCCCTGAGCCAGTTGCACGACCCCAATGCGTTTCTGCGTCGCCACCTCGGCCCCGATGCCGCCGAGCAGCAGGCGATGCTTGAATCCCTCGGCCTTGCCAGCCGCACCGAGCTGATTGAACAAACCGTCCCGCCTGCCATCCGGCTGAACCGTGCGCTGGACTTGCCCGCAGCACTGAGCGAAGAAGCCGCGTTGAGCAAGCTGAAAGCTTATGCCGGTCGCAATCAGGTGTGGACCAGTGTCATCGGCATGGGCTATCACGGCACAATCACGCCCAACGTTATCCTGCGCAACGTGCTGGAAAATCCCGGCTGGTACACGGCCTACACGCCTTATCAACCCGAAATCGCCCAAGGTCGACTCGAGGCGCTGCTCAACTTTCAGCAGATGACCATCGACCTCACCGGTCTTGCCATGGCCAACGCTTCGCTGCTCGATGAGGCCACGGCAGCAGCTGAAGCGATGGCGTTGGCCAAGCGCATCGCCAAATCCAAAAGCAACGCCTTCTTCGTCGACGAAAACTGTCACCCGCAGACACTGTCGGTGGTGCAAACCCGCGCCGAGGGTTTCGGGTTTGAGCTGATCGTGGGGCCTGTGGATAACCTCGCCAGCCATCAGGTGTTCGGCGCGCTGCTGCAATACCCAGACACCCATGGCGAGATTCGTGACCTGCGCCCGCTGATCGAACATCTGCATGCACAGCAGGCGCTGGCCTGTGTGGCTGCCGACTTGCTGAGTCTGCTGATGCTTACACCGCCAGGGGAAATGGGCGCCGATGTCGTGTTCGGTTCGTCTCAGCGCTTTGGCGTACCGATGGGGTATGGCGGCCCACACGCGGCTTATTTCGCTTGCCGTGAAGAATTCAAGCGCGGTATTCCGGGCCGCATCATCGGCGTGTCCAAAGACGCACGCGGCAACGTCGCGTTGAGGATGGCGCTGCAAACCCGCGAACAACATATTCGTCGCGAGAAGGCCAATTCCAACATCTGCACCGCCCAGGTGCTGCTCGCCAATATCGCCAGCCTCTACGCGGTGTATCACGGGCCCGAAGGCCTCAAACGCATTGCCCAGCGCGTGCACCGGCTGACCACGATTCTGGCAACCGGCCTTGAGCGCAACGGCATTCGGCGCGTCAATCAGCACTATTTCGATACGTTGACCCTGGATGTCGGCGGCGCGCAGACAGCGATTCTGGAAAGCGCCAGCGCTGCGCGGTTCAACCTGCGAATACTGGGCGGCGGCAAGCTAGGCCTGAGTCTGGATGAAAGCTGTGATGAGCAGACCGTCGACACGCTGCTGGATATTTTCTGCGGTGCCGATCATGGCTTGAAGGTCGCGGACCTCGATGCCGAAATGTTGGCATCGGGCATTCCTGACAGCCTGGCGCGCAGCTCGCCTTATCTCACGCACCCGGTGTTCAACGCTCATCACAGCGAAACCGAAATGCTGCGTTACCTCAAGCAACTGGAAAACAAGGATCTGGCGCTGAACCAGTCCATGATCCCGCTGGGCTCCTGCACCATGAAACTCAACGCGACCAGCGAGATGATCCCGATCACCTGGCCGGAGTTCGCCAACGTGCATCCCTTTGCGCCCGTCGAGCAGGCCAGGGGTTACAAGGCAATGATCGATGAGCTGGAGGCCTGGCTGTGCGCGATCACCGGGTTCGATGCGATTTGCATGCAGCCCAACTCCGGCGCCCAGGGCGAGTACGCGGGTTTGCTGGCCATCCACAAGTACCACGAGAGTCGTCAGCAGGGGCAGCGTGATATCTGTCTGATTCCGTCATCGGCCCATGGCACCAACCCGGCTTCGGCGCAGATGGCCGGGATGCGCGTGGTGATCGTCGAATGCGACGCCGCAGGCAACGTCGACCTTGAGGATTTGAAAGCCAAGGCCCAGGCCGCTGGCGAACACTTGTCGTGTCTGATGGCGACCTATCCTTCGACCCATGGCGTATACGAGGAGGGTATCCGGGACATTTGCGAGGTGATCCACCAGCACGGCGGTCAGGTGTACATGGACGGCGCCAACCTCAATGCACAGGTCGGCCTGGCGCGTCCGGCCGACATCGGCGCAGACGTGTCCCACATGAACCTGCACAAAACCTTCTGTATTCCCCATGGCGGCGGTGGCCCGGGCATGGGGCCCATTGGCGTGAGGGCGCACCTGGCGCCGTTCGTGGCCAACCATCCGGTGATCTCGCTGGAAGGCCCGAATGCCGAGAACACCGCTGTCAGCGCAGCCCCGTGGGGCAGTGCGAGCATCTTGCCGATCAGCTGGATGTACATCGCGATGATGGGGCCGCAACTGGCAGACGCCAGCGAGGTGGCGATTCTGTCGGCCAACTACCTGGCTCAGCAACTTACAGGCGCGTTTGCGGTGCTGTACACCGGGCGCAACGACCGCGTCGCTCACGAGTGCATTATTGATCTGCGCCCGCTCAAAGCGGAAACCGGAATAAGCGAGGAGGACGTCGCGAAACGCTTGATGGATTACGGTTTCCACGCACCGACCATGTCATTCCCGGTGCCCGGAACGCTGATGATCGAGCCCACCGAGAGCGAGCCCAAGGCGGAACTGGATCGCTTCATCGAAGCGATGCTGAGTATTCGCGCCGAGATCACTCAGGTTCAGAACGGCACGTGGCCTGCAGAAGACAACCCGCTCAAGCGCGCGCCGCACACATTGGCGGACATCACGGGTGTCTGGGACCGTCCCTACAGCATTGCCGAGGCGGTAACGCCGACGGCGCACACGCGTCAGCACAAATACTGGCCGACCGTGAACCGGGTCGACAATGTCTACGGCGACCGCAACCTGTTCTGCGCCTGCGTGCCGGTGGACGATTACCGTTGACACAAAAATGCCGCTCCGAAGAGCGGCATTTTTGTGTGCAGCATGTTTACTGTTCGGCGACGAGGTTCTTCGCCAGAATCGCGTTGGCCAAGTCCATGTCCGAGGCGTTCAGGCCAGGGTTGTCCTTGCGAACCTGATCCATGGCCGCTTCCAGGTAAGGACCGCGGATCGCGCCGTTGCTGGCGACGAAGCTGCCGGCGTCATCCTGCGCCGCGACGATCAGCTTGTGGTGCCGGAAGGTCAGGTAGGTAGAGCCTGTGGTTGCGCCGGACGAAATGACGTCGCGCAAGAAGCCGTCAGCCATTGCTGAACCGACTGGCAGGGAAAGCAGAGCTAACGTGGCTACAGCAAGTTTGAGACGCATGGCGGGTTACTCCGACTTGGGTTGTTCTGAAATGATTTGATACGCCCGGCCCCGATCTAGTTCCGTGAGGGCAATGAAAACCGGGCGGCTCTGGCCAGATCAGGCATTCCATGTTGACGAGCGCGAATCACACCGCCTCGACCTTCAGAATCGCGCCGTCTTGAGCGATGACCCTCACCTGATTGCCCACCGGTGTATCGGGGCCGACCACCATCCACACGCCGTCACCGACCTTGATCTTGCCGCGCCCTCCGACAATCGCGTCGTGCACCGCGAAAGTTCTGCCGATCAGCTCTGAGCCACGCATGTTCAGGCCCGGTTGATCGGATTGACGCAACACGCTGCGCTGGCGCCGCCACCAATACAACGCGGTCAGCACCGACAGCACCGCGAACAGCAGAAACTGCACCTCCCAGCTCATCGCCGGAATCACGTACGTGAGGATGCCGACCCCCGCTGCCGCCACGCCAATCCACAGCAGATACCCGCCAGCGCCGAACACTTCCAGGATCAGCAGTACCGTGCCTAGCCCCAGCCAGTCCCAGAACGACAGATTTTGCAGGTAATCCCACATGGCTCAGACTCGCCGGCCGGCATCGGGGCGGTTTTTGTCGGGACCGCCTTTGTCGAATGTGGCTTTGACGATCTCGCCAATGCCGCCAATGGCACCGATCATCTGGCTCGCTTCCAGCGGCATGAGGATCACCTTGCTGTTGTTGGCCGATGACAACTTGCCCAGGGCATCGATGTACTTTTGCGCAACGAAATAGTTGATGGCCTGCACGTCACCGGCGGCAATCGCCTCGGACACCACCTGTGTGGCGCGAGCTTCCGCTTCGGCCTGACGTTCGCGGGCCTCGGACTCCAGAAAGGCGGCCTGACGCTCGCCTTCGGCTTCCAGAATCTGCGCCTGCTTTTTACCTTCAGCGGTCAGAATCGCCGACGCGCGCGAGCCTTCTGCTTCCAGGATCTGAGCACGTTTGATCCGCTCGGCTTTCATCTGCCCGGACATCGCCGCCATCAGGTCGGCGGGCGGGCTGATGTCCTTGATTTCGATCCGGGTGATCTTGATGCCCCATGGCGCGGTGGCTTCATCAATGATGCGCAGCAGGCGTTCGTTGATACCGTCACGCTGGCTGAGCATGGCGTCCAGTTCCATGGAGCCGAGTACGGTACGGATGTTGGTCTGTAGCAGATTGCGAATGGCATGCTGCAGGTTGTTGACCTCGTACGCGGCCTGGGCGCAGTTCACGACCTGGTAGAAGCACACGGCGTCGATCTGCACGGTGGCGTTATCCGAGGTGATGACTTCCTGCGGCGGAATGTCCAGAACGGTTTCCATCATGTTGATCTTGTGCCCGATGCGATCCATCACCGGCACGATGATGTTCAGGCCTGGCTTGAGGGTGTTGGTGTAGCGACCGAAGCGCTCGACGGTCCACTGATAACCCTGCGGCACGACCTTGAAGCCCATGAACACGATGGCGATGGCCAGCGCGACGAACAGTAAAACCACACTACCGATTTGCATAACGTATCCCTGTTGGCTGCTGATGAATTAAAGATCCGGCAGAGAGTACGGGGATCGGAATCCGCTCTGCGACTTTTTCTGTATCAATTAAAGAATAGCTCGCGCATCAGATTGAAGGCTGTGGTCTTCACGGCGGTGTCCAGCGACGTCCAGCCCAGGCCGGTGACGGCACGGAAATCACCGAGGTTCAGCGGGCGCGACACCACGTTGGGCGGCAGCGCGCGTCCCGCATGTTGAGGTAACAGGCCGATGCCAAGACCTGCCGACACCAGCGCGAGCATCGTCGTGAATTCACCAAGCTCGTCGGCGATGTCCAGTTTGCCGCCGTGTTCGGAAATCGCGCGCATAAGCCCGTCATGAAAGCCGGCGGCGTAACGCCGGGCGAGCACCAGAACGGGCTGTTGTGCCAGTTCCGTGACCTCGATGATCGAATGCGCGGCAAGCGGATGATCGGCCGGCAGCGCGACGATGATCGACTCGTGCAGCACGACCTGCGTTTGCACGCCGGAGTACGGAGCGGGCAGGCGCATCAGGCCGAAGTCGAGTTGACCGCCTTTGAGGGCCTGCACCTGATCGGGCCCGGGCATGTCCTTGAGCTCCAGCTTGATGCCGGGGTAACGCTGGTGGGCGTGTCGAATCAGCGTCGGTAGCAGCTCTGGCAACACCGAGGACACGAAGCCGAGACGGATTCGACCGGTTTCCCCTCGCCCCAGCCCCCGCGCCACGTCGGCCGAGTGTTGTGCCTGGTGCAGGGTGGCACGGGCTTCTTCGAGAAACAGCCGGCCCACGTCGGTGAGCATCACTGAGTGTCGATTGCGATCGAGCAAGCGAACGCCCAGCCACTCCTCAAGTGCCTTGATCTGCATGCTCAGCGCCGGCTGCACGATGGCGAGCCGCTGCGCCGCCCGCCCGAAATGCAGCTCCTCGGCCAATGTGACAAAGGCTCGCAGGTGTTTGAGTTCCATGAACGGATCCGCGGGTTATCAAAAAACATGATCAGGACATCACCAATCACCATTGGACGAAGGGCCGTAGGTGAGCTGAAGTGCTGTCATGAAAGGATGATGGGCCCTGCAGCCCTTCATCACAACGCATGATCGATTGTCGACCGCACAAGAGGAGAAAGACTAATGGCTGTTCTGGAAAGTTTTCGTCTCGACGAAAGAGTCGCGCTGGTAACCGGCTCCAGTGCCGGTATCGGGCTGGCCATCGCACGAGGATTGGCCGAGGCGGGAGCCACCGTTGTCCTCAACGGCAGAAACGCCGACACCCTGAACTCCGCAGCCGCCACATTGGCTGCGGACGGGCACGAGGTTCACACTCAATGCTTCGATGTCACCGACAGCGCAGCGGTCAGTGCTGCCATTCAGGCGATCGAAAGCCGGGTCGGACCGCTGGATATCTTGGTCAACAACGCCGGAATCCAGCGACGCGGGCCGCTGGCGGATTTCACCGAAGCGAACTGGCACGAGTTGATGCGCACCAATCTGGACAGCGCCTTTTTCGTCGGTCAGGCGGTGGCGCGTTGCATGATTCCTCGCGGGCGCGGGCGAATCATCAATATCTGTTCGGTGCAAAGTGAGCTGGGCCGGCCCGGCATTGCGCCCTACACCGCCAGCAAAGGCGCCTTGAAAATGCTGACCAAAGGCATGGCGATCGACTGGGGGCCGTATGGCATCAACGTCAACGGCATCGGGCCGGGTTACTTTAAGACCGAGCTGAACGCTGCGTTGGTCGCCAATCCTGAATTCAGCGACTGGCTAGTGCAGCGTACGCCGAGCCGACGTTGGGGCGAGGTGTCTGAACTGAAAGGCGCGGCGGTGTTCCTCGCGTCCGACGCCGCCAGTTTCGTTAACGGCCACATCCTTTACGTCGACGGCGCCATCACGGCGTCGTTGTAATCCGGAGAACCTTCATGCAAGCCATTGTCTGCCACGCCCCGAAAGACCTTCGCGTAGAAGCCGAAGACCAGCCTGCTGCGCTGACGTCCGGCCAGCTTCGCGTGCGCGTTGCCCGGGGCGGGATTTGCGGCTCGGATCTGCATTACTACCAGCATGGCGGTTTCGGTGCGGTGCGTCTGAAAGAGCCGATGGTGCTCGGCCATGAAATCTCGGCCGTTATCGCGGAAGTGGGTGATGCGCAGAGCGGGTTCAGTGTCGGCCAGCGTATTTCTGTTTCACCTTCCCGGCCGTGTGGCGGCTGCACGTACTGCCACGAGGGCATGCCCAATCACTGCCTGAACATGCGTTTTTACGGCAGTGCGATGCCGTTCCCCCATATTCAGGGGGCGTTTCGGGAAACGCTGGTGATCGAGAGCAGCCAGGCGCATGTGCTGGCGCCGACGACAACCTTGGCTGAAGGGGCGCTGGCCGAACCGTTGTCAGTCGGCCTGCATGCGATTCAGCGCGCGGGCGGTGTGTTCGGCAAGCGTGTTCTGGTGACTGGCTGTGGGCCGATTGGCAATCTGTTGATCGGCAGCCTGAAAGCGGCAGGAGCGCTGCAGATCGTTGCCGCAGACTTGAGCGACAGTGCGCTGGCGTGCGCGCGGCGGATGGGCGCCAGCGACATCCACAACCTCAAGCACGAGCCCGAAGCCCTGGCGCGATACACCGCCGAAAAAGGCCATTTCGATGTCATGTTCGAAGCCTCTGGCAGCGCCCAGGCACTGCGTGACGGCCTGGCCTGCATGAGGCCGCGAGGTGTGGTGGTCACGGTCGGACTGGGCGGGGATGTGTCTATCCCGCTGAACCTGATCGTCGGCAAGGAAATTGACCTGCGCGGCACGTTTCGCTTTCATCCCGAATTCGCCCAGGCAGTGGACCTGCTCAATCGGAAAGTGATCGATGTAACGCCTGTCATCTCCCACACCCTACCGTTTCACGAGGCAGTGCAGGCGTTCGAGCTGGCGGGGGACAAGCAGCAGGCGATGAAAGTCGTGCTGGATTTCGGGGTGAAGGATGTGTGAGTCACCCCTGTAGGAGCGCGCTTGCCCGCGATGGATGTATCAGGCGACACAGGTGCATCGGATGTACCGGCATTTCGCGGGCAAGCGCGCTCCTACAGTTGATTGAGGTACGACGCAAAATCGCTGACACCGCATGATTTGTAGGAGCGCGCTTGCCCGCGATAGATGTATCAGGCGACACAGGTGCGTCGGATGTACCGGCATTTCGCGGGCAAGCGCGCTCCTACAGTTGATTGAGGTACGACGCAAAATCGCTGACACCGCATGATTTGTAGGAGCGCGCTTGCCCGCGATGGATGTATCAGGCGACACAGGTGCATCGGATGTACCGGCATTTCGCGGGCAAGCGCGCTCCTACAGTGTAAGCGTACGGGGAATACGCCTTGCGTAGATCAGCCAGGCATCCACTGATGCGGCAGTAGATGCTCGATCTCACTAGCTTTCTGCGTCGGCAAT
>NZ_FNCO01000022.1 GCF_900100795.1 Pseudomonas abietaniphila | reverse complement strand
GAAGTTTTCAAAGTTTCCTTTGCAACTTCAACCACTTGCGCTTCGTTCGACTTACCGTCTCACGTCAGCGGGAGGCGAATTCTACAGCGTTACAATCTGCTGTCAACTCCTTTCTCACCGCTGTCGACTCAAGCATCTGAACCGAAGCGCTTCCTCGCCGCTTACTTCGTCCAACTCATTGATTCTCAAGGAGTTTTCCGTTTCGTCTGCGCCGGAAGTGGGGCGAATTATAGAGACATTCAGAGGGGCGTCAACACTTAATTTCACTTTCGGCAAATTCAGCTTAAAACAGGAACGTTGAGCAATATATTGCTCAGAAAGCCGTTCTTGAGCATCATGGCGGCCTTTGTTCCTGACTCTCACCGCCTGCGGATCCTTATAAAGCAATGAACGTAAAACAAAGCAGCCTGATTTCGGCCCTCCTTCCCGTTGGCATGCTGTTAATCGCCATGGCGTCAGTACAGACAGGCGCCTCCTTGGCAAAGTCACTCTTCCCGGCCGTAGGCGCTCAAGGCACCACGACCTTGCGCCTTATCTTCGCCAGCCTTCTCATGCTCTTGATCCTTCGCCCCTGGCGTACGACTTTCACGGCCAGCTCCCTGCGCACGGTGCTTATATATGGCATCGCCTTGGGCGGGATGAACTTCCTCTTCTATATGGCGATCCGCACCATTCCTCTCGGCGTCGGCGTGGCTCTGGAGTTCACCGGGCCACTGGCCGTCGCCCTGTTCCACTCACGCAAGATCACCGACTTCATCTGGATCGTACTCGCAGTGACAGGGTTGGCATTGCTGATCCCCATGGGTCAGGCAGACAGCCTTGACCTGACCGGCGCCTTATATGCACTAGGTGCCGGAGTGTGTTGGGCCGGGTACATCCTGTTTGGACAGAAGGCCGGGGCCGATCACGGCGTCCAGACGGCAGCACTCGGTGTAGTGATCGCGGCGGTCTTCATCGCGCCTATCGGCATTGCACATGCGGGCGGCGCCTTGCTCGACCCCTCTCTCATTCCTGTGGCGATCGGGGTGGCCATCCTCTCTACAGCGTTGCCCTATACCTTGGAGATGGTTGCACTGACTCGCATGCCGGTTCGCACGTTCGGCACACTCATGAGCATGGAACCCGCGGTGGGGGCGGTCTCAGGTTTACTGTTTCTGCACGAAAGCCTGACGCTGACCCAATGGTTGGCCATCGGCGCGATTATCGTAGCGTCTGCAGGCGCTACGCTGACGACGCGACCGGAACCCGCCGCTCTGATGCCCTCGGACTGATTGCTTTTTTCCGTTCGTTACACGATGTCACTAGCATTTGTAACGCTGTTGCGCCATGTTTACGCCCAAGCCCTCCTCCATTGCGGAGAACCACCCGGACGGGCATGACTGTTGGCTTCAGGCAAGCGAGCGAATTCAAGGCTAGAGACTGAGCGGATGACTCCGGTCAGGTAAGGAAGTGAATGAAGTACATTTTAATAATAATGGCAGTGCTGACCGTCGCCGGGTGCGCGGCCAACGCCAAGCCAGTCATGAGCAAACGAGGCCTGCATATCAATTGCTCCGGACTCTCGTCTTCTTGGGACAAATGCTACGAAATGGCGACCGAGTCCTGTGAGTCGAAGCAGTATCGGGTCATTGCCAAATCAGGGGACTCCGCAGAAGATCCCGGTGATTTCCCATTGGGGCTGAACCCCGCCGGCTATACCAGCCGCAGCATGATCATCATCTGCAAGAAACCGCAGAAGCCTTAATCCCGCGTCCTCAGTCCGTTGCTTCTGCCGACACAGCAGAACAACGGCTGGATTGTTGTGCCTATCGCCTATCCCCTTCCTGCACACACAGAGCCGCTTACCCCCTCCCTTGTCCAGCCGGCGTCTGCGGCCGAGTTCCCGATGCCTGCAGACCAAGGCTGAATCATCACATGCATTAGCCGGTTCACCCCGTGGACGCCTGAAGCCCCATAGCCTAACGTCCTTCAAGCAAACGACCGCTTGAACAAGGAAATGCAATGACCGTCGATACGAACAAGAAAAAGGTGGTTCTGGTCATCGGTGCAGGCGATGCGACGGGAGGAGCGATTGCCAGACGCTTCGCCCGAGAAGGCTATGTGGCGTGTGTCACTCGGCGCAGCGCCGACAAGCTGCAGCCGCTGGTGGACAGCATTCGGCAGGCAGGCGGCGAGGCGCACGGGTTCGCCTCGGACGCCCGCAAAGAGGAGGATGTCGTCGCCCTGATCGAAGAGATCGAGAATGACATCGGGCCCATCGAGGCCTTTGTGTTCAACATCGGCGCCAATGTGCCTTGCAGCATTCTGGAAGAAACCGCACGGAAATATTTCAAGATCTGGGAAATGGCCTGCTTCTCGGGCTTTCTCAATGCTCGCGAAGTGGCCATTCGAATGGCCAGCAGAAAACGCGGCACGATTCTTTTCACCGGTGCCACCGCCGGCCTTCGAGGCGCATCACACTTCGCGGCCTTCGCAGGTGCCAAACATGGCATTCGCGCGCTCGCTCAGAGCATGGCGCGTGAACTCGGACCCATGAACATTCATGTGGCGCATGTCGTGGTCGATGGCGCGATCGACACGGATTTCATCCGAACGCAATTCCCGGAGCGTTACGCGCTCAAGTCTGAGGACGGCATTCTCGACCCCGAACACATCGCCGAAAACTATTGGTACCTGCACCGTCAGCCGCGCGACGCCTGGACCTTTGAACTGGACCTGCGGCCATGGAATGAGCGCTGGTGAGAGGCCCCCGCCCTATCACCCATAACAACCTCACCTCTCTATAGAAGAAGGAAGCCGGCGATGAGCAAAACCGTGGAGTTCTACTTCGACGTGGGCAGCCCGACCAGTTACCTCGCGTACACGCAGCTTCAAAAGGTCTGTGATGAAACCGGCAGCACACTGAGCTTCCGACCGATGCTGCTTGGCGGGGTGTTCAAGGCCACGGGCAACGCCTCCCCCAATGAGGTCCCCGCCAAAGCGCGTTACTCGGTTATCGATCTCGACCGCTTTGCCAGTCGCTATGGCGTCCCGCTGGTGTTCAATCCCTATTTCCCGATCAATACGCTGAACCTGATGCGCGCCATCGTTGCCGTGCAGCGCCTGCAACCGGAGCGGTTCATTGAGTTCCTCGAGCTGACGTTCAAGGCGATGTGGATCGACGCCCGCAATCTCAACGATCCAGGTGTTCTGAGTACGACATTAAAGGAAGGTGGCTTCGACCCTGCGCAGGTGTTCGGCTGGGTCAACGACACGCAGGTAAAGGAAACGCTGAAAGCAGCGACCGAGGCGGCCGTTGCGCGGGGTATTTTCGGGGCGCCGAGCATGTTTGTCGGGAACGACCTGTTCTTTGGTCAGGATCGCGTCGACTTTGTAAGGGAAGCGCTCACCGCCTGATACCAGGTTGCGGGGAAGGCACGACATCGCCGCACAAGGCGGCGATGTCGTGAGACTCAATCAGACAGCAGCCGTGCGAGTGTTCAGCCATGCCAGCGGAGCACCTTCCAGCAGCGGGCTCAAACGTGCTTTGACCTCAGCGTGATAAGCGTTCAACCAGTCGCGCTCTTCTTGAGTCAGCACACTCACCTCGATGCAGCGGGTGTCGATCGGGCACAGCGTCAGCGTTTCGAGTTTGAGGAACTCGCCAAATTCGGTCTTGCCCGCCTCCTGATTGATCACCAGGTTTTCGATACGAACGCCCCACTGCCCCGGTCGATACGTGCCGGGCTCGATGGAGGTGATCATTCCCGGTTGCATCGCCGTCTGCGGCGTCGCCGGTGCCTGATAGGCAATGACCTGCGGGCCTTCATGCACATTGAGGAAATAGCCCACACCATGGCCGGTGCCGTGACCGTAGTTGACGCCCTCGGCCCAGATCGGCGCACGAGCGATAGCATCCAGCAACGGTGAAAGAATGCCGCGCGGGAAATGCGCGCGAGACAACGCGATCACGCCTTTGAGCACACGGGTGCAATCACGCTTCTGCTCGGCGGTCGGTGTGCCAACCGGCACCATGCGGGTGATGTCCGTGGTGCCGCCCAGATACTGGCCGCCGGAGTCGATGAGCAAAAGGCCGTCGCCTTCGATCTGTGAGTGCTCCTCTTGCGTCGCGCGATAGTGCGGCATCGCACCGTTGCCGTTGAAACCGGCGATGGTCGCGAAGCTCTGCGAGACATAGCCCGGACGCTTCGCCCGTGCAGCACTGAGCTTCTCGTCAATGGTCAGCTCGCTGACGGGTTCGTGACCCAGTGCCGATTCCAACCAGGCGAAGAATTCGCACAACGCGGCGCCGTCCTGCTCCATGGCCTGACGAATGTGAGCGGTATCCGCCGCGCTTTTCTGCGATTTGAACAGCGTCGTCGGGTTCAGTCCTTCGACCAGCGTCACTTCGCTGTCCAGGTAATCGAGCAGACCGCACGTCACCCGTGCCGGATCGACCAGCAGGCGCGCCTCACGCGGGACCTCGCGCAACGCCGCGCCGATGCTGGTGTACTCACGCAAGGTGATGCCTTCGCTCTCCAGCGTTTTACGCAATGCAGGGTTCACCTTTTCAGAGGCCACAAAGAGGCTGACGCTGTCAGGGCCGATCAGCGCAAAGGAAATGAACACCGGGTTATAGGAAACATCTTCGCCGCGCAGGTTGAACAGCCAGCCGATGTCATCCAGTGTCGCCAGGAAATGCCAGTCGGCGCCGCGCTCGGCCAATACCCCACGCAACCGGGTCAGCTTGTCGCTGCGCAGCTGGGTAGCCTGCGGGGCCACGTGCTCGTAAATAGCCTGGGTCGGCAGCGTCGGACGACCGTCCCACAGTTCGGTCAGCGGATCGAGGTCCGTGCGCAGCCTGGCGCCCTTCGCGTACAGATTGCTGGCCAGCGTGCGCGAAGACGCCACCGCCAACACAGCACCGTCGACGGCCACCACCGAGTCGGCCTTCGCCTGTTCGGCCAGCCATTCAAGCGGGCCGGGTTGCCCAGGCTGCAGTTTGACCAGCTCGATCCCGCTTCCTGACAGTTCTTTGGTCGCCTGCTCCCAGTAACGGCTGTCGGCCCAGACGCCGGCGAAGTCTTGCGTGACGATCAACGTCCCCACCGAACCGTGAAAACCCGACAGCCACTGCCGGCCTTGCCAGTAGCCTGGCAGGTATTCGGAAAGATGAGGGTCGGCCGACGGCACCAGCCAGGCATCGATACCTTCGCGACTCATCAGGGCGCGCGCCTGCGCCAGGCGTTGCGCCACCACTCCATTGGTTTTCGACTGCGTATTCATTGACTCTCCTGACCCGAAATGTGTGCGTCACAACGGCCAGATAATGGCGGACGCATCGTTCAGGAGCAACCTCGTACAGAACGTCATGGATGACAGGTACTAAAAGGACGAGCAGCACGGTTCGTACTCGCCCGAAAATCGACGACATAAACCTTCACTAAAAGTTGCGCGAGGACTTCATTGTTTTATTAAAGCCCCCCAATACTGGGTAAAACATAAACGAGACAGCTTCTTTATTACATGCATTAGGGCGCTCGGCACTTTTCAACTTTAACCCTTCAACTTACCCGTTCAATTAATGAGCGCCATAAAACCGATACTCCCCACCCGCGCCCGCTTTCTGGCGTTGGAAAAATGCCAATCCGTCATTTTTACGTGACTCATGGCCCTTACACAGGAGGCCATACAAAGCGTCAGCGCACCGTGATAGGGCGCTGATGGTTTTTTGACTGCTATATAAATCAATGAGTTAGATCGATAGAATTCCCGCTTATCAAAAATTTAACAGAATGTTGGCGAAATAATTTGACAGACACTGCGCCGCCGTCGATATATATGCCTGTCCATTGTTTTCTTGTTGTTAGCTGCGTAGCCGCAGAGCTGCGCGCAGAAGACATTGCGATTTCATCACTCTGTACCTGCCAACGAAGTTAATGAACACAACGGTGCGTTGCTGCGCCGGTGGGCAATTGTTGGCTGTAAGAAAATTTTCAAAATTACTGAAAGTGCTCGGTAGGGCGGTAGCTTTGCCCAACGACTTGATAAGGCAATCCTGTTCAAGCGTTCGACAGGCACCGTCCACTTCCGAAAAGAACGGCAGGATCTGCAGATTCGGGCGGTAGCGTGCCTGAGGCACTGAATCACCCTGCCGTGTCCTTCCCACGTGTCAAGAGGACGCGATGCAATGCCCCTATCATTCGACATGGATGAGCAGCTGGTACTCCGCCTGGCTGACGAAATCGATACCAACGGCTTTGCAAAACTGAGCGGTGCCGTCACTGATTCCGATCTGCAACAGTTACGCACCTGGACTGACGAGCAAGCGCAGAAACATCAGGGCGAATACTTTGCGTATCACGGCGAAGCGATGCTGGGGGAAAGCCTGCTGGCGAGCTACTGGGCTGACCCACGCTTCAAGTCGCTGCTCGCCGGCCTTTATAGGCACGCGGCACAGACCGACGCCCCCAGCGACCGAATCTTCCCGGTCCTGCGCTGCGTCCAGGGCAACCAAGGCAAACGCGAATCCAACAGCTTTCACTACGACGCCAGCCTGGTGACCGCACTTATTCCCGTGTTCATCCCGACCGAAGGTGAAGAGCGCGGTGATCTGATGCTGTTTCCCAATATTCGTCGCGTACGTGCCTGGGTGTTGTTCAACGTTTTCGAGAAGGCGCTGCTGCAGAACACCTTCACCCGGGGCTGGATCATCAAGGGCATGCAGCGCAACTGGCTCAAGCCTTACATCCTGCGCCTGGAGCCGGGCAACGTTTACTTCTTCTGGGGCTATCGCACCCTGCACGCCAACAAGCCGTGCGGCCCGGAGGTCAAGCGCGCGACGGCGCTGTTCCATTTCGGTGACCCACATACAGGAAGTCTGGCGACTCGCCTGATCCTCAGGATCAACCAGGGGCGGGCACGACGGATGAGCAACAAAGCCGGCAACCAGCCACCCGCTCCCACACAGAGCTAGCCCGGTTCGCACACGTTTCCGCCCCGAAAGCATGGCTGCCTCACAGAACGCCTTAAGCATTGCGTCAGAAATGGAGAATTCGATGATCAACGTAACCAAGACCTACCTGGGCGATATCGACAAGTTCAAGACTTACGTCGAAGGCATCTATTCCCGTGGCTGGCTGACCAACCATGGGCCGTTGGTGTGTGAATTGGAGCAGCGCCTCAAAGACTATCTGGGCGTCAAGCACGTCATCCTCACCAACAATGGCACCCTCGCCCTTCAGGTCGCCTACCGCGCTCTGGGCCTGAGCGGCAGCGCGGTGACCACGCCGTTCAGCTTCGTGGCCACCAGCAGCTCACTGCAGTGGGAAGGCATTCGCCCGATCTTCGCTGACATCGACGCGCAGACCTGGAACATTTCGCCGGAGCACATCGAAAGCCGCATCGTCTCGGACACCACGGCCATCGTCGGCACTCACGTGTTCGGCAACCCTTGTGCCGTAGAACGCATCGAAGAAATCGCCCGCCGTCGCAATCTTAAAGTGGTGTACGACGGCGCCCATGCCTTCGCCGTGCGTCACGCCGGGCAGTCGGTGCTGAACTGGGGCGACATCAGCACGTTGAGCTTTCACGCAACCAAGCTGTTCCACACCATTGAAGGCGGCGCGATCATCACCAATGACGATGAGCTCGCACGTCGCGTTCACCTGCTGTGCAACTTCGGCATCGTTGACGTCGACAAGATCGACGGCATCGGCATCAACGCCAAGCTCAACGAATTCTCGGCCGCAATGGGCCTGTGCATCCTCGACGACATCGAGAACATCCTTCAGCAGCGCGCGGAAATCGCTCACCGCTACACCACGCGTCTGGGCGATTACGTCGACCTGCAAAAGCCGGAAGACAACAGCCAGCTCAACAACAGCTACTACCCGATCGCCCTGAGCGACGAACAGCAGTTGTTGCGCCTGCGCAGCGCCCTGAACACCAACGGCATCAATCCTCGCCGTTACTTCTACCCATCGCTGGACACGCTGGAATACCTGCAACCGCAGGCGGCGCAAACCGCCTCGCGCTCCTTGAGCGAACGCGTGCTGTGCCTGCCGATCTACCCGGGCCTGCAACTGGAGGATCAGGAACGCGTGATCAACACCGTGATCGCCGAATGCAGTCTGGGCCGCGCGCCGTATCGCACACCGAACCTGGCACAGGTCATCTAGTACCCGGTTCCGGGAAGACGCATACGTTTTGGCGAGAAAGGACACCCCATGCAAACCAAACGCTCAGTCATACGCAACACTGCGTTGAGCTATGCAGGACAAGCCTACACGCTGCTGGTGGGCATCCTGATCATGCCGTTTTACCTCGGCCACATGGGTGCCGAGGCGTACGGCCTGATCGGATTCTTCTCGGTACTGCAGGCCTGGCTGCAATTGCTGGACGCGGGTCTGTCGCCAAGCCTGGTCCGGGCGGTGGCGCATCAACAAGGTGCCGACCTCGCCGACCGGCATTCGGGACGCCTGCTGCGTTCGTTCGAAATCATCTTCCTGCCGCTGGCGAGCCTGTGCTGCATCGCGATGTACCTGGGCAGCGACTGGATCGCGGTGCGCTGGCTCAATGCCAAGGAGCTCTCGACACAGACGCTGATCGAATGCATCTGCCTGATGGGCATCGTGATCGCGCTGCGTCTGTACTCAACGCTTTATAAAAGCGGGATTCAAGGCCTTGAACAACACGCCTGGCTGAACATCGCCAACGTCATCATCGCCACCCTGCGCTACTTCGGCGGGTTGTTTCTGGTGAGCACGATTTCCAGCGACCCGGTGCTGTTTTTTGAGTTTCAGGTGCTGGTGGGCGTGGTCGAAACAGTGATCTTCGCTGCCCGCGCCTACCAACAGATGCCGACACCCTCCTGGCTGACCGGCTTCGACTGGCAACTGGTCAAACCGATCATCCCGTTCGCAGCGAGCATGTCGGGCACGGCGGTGATGTGGATCGTGCTGACCCAGATCGACAAGGTTCTGCTGTCGGAGCTGCTACCGCTCAACGAGTACGGTTACTTCTCGCTGGTGGCGCTGATCACCACCGGCATCATGATGCTGAGCAATCCCTTGGCGCAGACGTTGTTGCCGCGCCTGACCGTGCTGATGGCCGAGGGGCGTCGCGACGATATGCACGCGTTGTTCCTCGCGGCCAACCGTTTTGTCTGCACCTTCCTGTTTCCGTTGGCGGCGCTGATTGCCTTGCACGCTCACGAGATGGTCTACGCGTGGTCCGGCGACGAGCCCGCCGCCGAATGGAGCCGCTCGGTGTTGCCGTGGTATTCGCTGGGCAGCGCGATCATGGCGGTCAGCGCCTTCCAGTTCTACTTGCAGTACGCCTACGGGCAGATGCGGTTGCACATCTGGTACAGCGTCGTTTCAGCCGTGATCACTTTGCCAACGATGTTTCTGGCAATTCATTACCAAGGCGCCTTTGGCGCTGCCATTGCCTGGTTCGTCTTGCGCCTGGTGTCGTTCGCCATCTGGCCCATGATCGTTCACCAGCGCCTGGCGCCGGGCATTCACAGCCTGTGGCTGCGCGACATCATCCGCATCAGCGTGATGACTGCCGTGGGCCTGGCGATCAGCGAACCTGTGTTACGCATGATCGCCAGTGAAAGCCGCATCAACACGTTTTTGGGTCTGGCCGTCAGCGGCCTGATCACGCTGATGGTGGTAGCAGCAAGCTACAAGCCACTGGTGACGAAGATTTCCGTCCTGTTCAGCAAACCGAGTCTCTAAACGAGTATTAAGCCATGGATGCTACTAGCAAAAAGACGAGCCCTTCGCCGTCTGCCGCACCCCTGGTCAGCATCGTCTGCCCAGCCTACAACCAGGAAGCCTACGTCGCTCAGACGCTGGAAGGCTTTCTGATGCAGCAAACGACGTTTGACTTCGAGATCCTTGTCAACGACGACGCCTCCACGGATGGAACAGCCCGCATCATTGCCGACTACGTCAAGCGCTACCCGACGTTGATCCGCGCCTTCTATCACGAGACGAACCAGTATTCGCAAGGCAATCCATCGGTACCGCGCCTGTTCGGCGAGGCCCGTGGCCGCTACATCGCTTACTGCGAAGCCGACGATTACTGGACCGACCCGCGCAAGCTGCAAATCCAGGTGGACTTTCTCGAAAGCCACCCCGATTACGCCCTGACGTACCACGACGCCATTTCCTTCGACACCAACGGCCAATACGGCATTCAGCTGCAAGACGAGCTTCGCGCTGACGCCACGGCCCTGGGGTTGCAGAAGGCGCGCCCGATCTCGACGCTGACCACCGTGTTTCGCAACGTCTTCGACTCACTGCCCAAAGAACTCGCTGCGGCGCCTTTGAACGATCTGGTCTGGTGGTCGCTGCTGGGTGCCTACGGCAAGGGCAAATTCATGGGTGAGATCAAGCCTGCGATGTATCGCCTGCACCCGGGCGGTGTGTTCTCCATGCGTTCCAACAAGCGAAAGCTGCACATGGCCCTGCAGACGTCCGGCGCGCTGGCCAACTACTACAACCGCCTGGGTAACGATGAACTCTACGAGTACTTCCTGATGCAACTGGTCGGCTACTCGCTCTCCGCGATCACCCCTCAGCGCAAGGTTCAGACCCTGTTGCAAGTCGGGCGAAATTTCAGCACCAACATCGGCAAGAGACTGATGACGACGCTTAACAAAGGCCATGTTCAGTAACGTATTGGTGGTCTGCGTCGGCAATATCTGTCGCAGCCCCATGGCCGAAGCCATGTTCCGACAGCGCGTGCAGAACGACCGCATCGTGATTTCGTCGGCAGGCACCCACGCCATGCTCAGCTCCACCATGGACCCACTCGCCAGGGCCGTGTTGCAGGTCAACGGTGTCGAGGCACACCGGCACAAGAGCCGACAGGTGGTTCGGCAAATGCTCTACGACGCGGACTTGATCCTGCTCATGGAGCACCGCCAGACCCAAAGCGTGCTCAAGCTCGCCCCCGAGGTGCGCGGCAAGACGTTTCTGATTGGCAAATGGCAACAAGAACTGGAAATAGCCGACCCGTACCGGCGCCCGAAACTAGCCTTTGAACAGACCTACGAGCAGCTTTCGCGTTGCGTCGACGACTGGCTTCCTTATCTTCAGTCAGGAGATCCAAGATAAATGACCGCTATGAACCGTACTTCCCTGGACGAGGTCCAGGACTCCCGGATCGATTTGGCGACTATCTTGCGCACACTTTTCGATCACAAGGGAATGATTGCATCGATCATCGGTGTCTGCGTCCTGATTGGCGTGACCTACGCCGTGCTCGCGACACCGATCTTTCAGGCCAACGCGATGATTCAGATCGAGCCGAAGAAAATCGGCATCGAGGGCCGCACCGAAATCAGCGCCAAGCCGCTGTCGGTGTCCCAGGCGACCACCGAGATCGAGCTGATCAAATCCCGCGCGGTGCTGGGCAAGGTCGTCGACGATCTGAAGCTCAATATCATCCAGAAGCCCAAATACGTGCCGGGCATTGGCGCCTACATGGCGCGTCACTTCAAGCCTGATCACGACGGTGAACTGGCCTCGCCCCTCCTGGGTCTGGACAGCTACGCGTGGGGGGGCGAGAAGATCGACATCTTCCAGCTGGAAGTGCCTGACGCTCTGCTGGGCGACAAGCTGACCATGGTCGTGGACAAGCCTGACAGCTTCAGTCTGTATGACGAAGACCACAACAAGCTGCTCAGCGGCCCGGTCGGTCAAACCGTCGAAGGCAGTGGCGTGAAAATTCAGGTCGCGGCGCTCAATGGCCGTCCCGGCACCGAGTTTACCGTGATACGTCAGCGCACCCTGACCGCCGCGCTGGATTATCAGGACCGTCTGAAAATCATTGAAGCCGGCAAGGACTCCGGGATCGTTTACCTGTCAATTCAGGACGCCGATCCTGTATTGGCCAAACGCATCCTCAATGAAGTCAGCCGCCTGTATGTGCGTCAGAACGTTGAGCGCAGTTCGGCCGAAGCCGCCCAGCGTCTGGAATTCCTGCGCTCGCAACTGCCTGCCGTGCGCAAGCAGCTGGAGCAGTCGGAAATCGCCCTGAACAACTTCCAGACCAGCGCCAAGTCGGTGGACCTGAGCGTGGAGACCAAATCGGTCCTGGACCAGGTGGTCAAGCTGGAAGGCACGCTGTCTGACCTGAAGATGAAGCGCGTCGACGTCGAGCGTCTGTACACCCCTGAGCACCCGACCTATCGCGGCCTGATGACTCAGATCAGTCAGGTGGAAGCCCAGAAAGCAGCCTTGCTGAAGAAAATCGAAACCCTGCCCGCCACCCAACAGGAACTGCTGCGCCTGACTCGCGACATGCAAGTCACCTCACAGACCTACACCCTGTTGCTGGACAAGAGCCAGGAGCAAGACATTCTTCGTGCCGGCAGCATCGGGAACGTGCGCATCATCGACAACGCCGACGCCAACGTCGAAGAGCCGGTCAAGCCGATGAAGAAAATCATCGTGCTGGTCGCCGCCCTCGTCGGTCTGCTGCTGGCCGTGGCCACCGTGTTCGTCCGCCAGGCGTTCTATCGCGGTGTGGACAACCCGGACGTCATTGAAAACCTCGGCATGCCGGTCTACGCATCGCTGCCGTATTCGCGTCAGCAGGAACGCATGGACAAGGCAAGCCAGAGCCGCGGTGGCAGCAAGGAACCTCGCCTGCTCAGCGTCAGCGCGCCAACGGAGCTGGCGATCGAATCGTTGCGCAGTCTGCGCACCAGCCTGCATTTCGCGATGCTCGAAGCCCGCAACAACGTGTTGATGATTTCCAGCCCGACGCCGGGCGTGGGCAAGTCGTTCGTCTCCAGCAACCTGGCGGTGATCATTGCCCAGACCGGCAAACGCGTGCTGTTGATCGACGCCGACATGCGCAAAGGCTACCTGCACAAGCTGTTCAACCTGACGCCCAAGCACGGTCTGTCCGACACCCTGGCCGCCCGTTTGAAGAGCAAGGAAGTGATCAACCACACCGAAGTGCGCAACCTGGACTTCATTTCCTGTGGATTCGCGGCGCCCAACCCGTCGGAGCTGTTGATGCATGACAACTTCAACAAGTTGATCACCGACCTGTCACCGCTGTACGACCTGGTGATCGTCGACACCCCGCCAATCCTGGCCGTCACCGACGCCACCCTGGTGGGCCGTCAATCCGGTACGTGCCTGCTGGTCACCCGGTTCGGGCTGAGCACCGCCAAGGAAATCGAAGCGTGCAAACGCCGCCTGCTGCACAACGGCATCCTGATCAAGGGTGCAATCTTCAACGGCGTCCTGCGCAAGGCCTCGACCGCCGACTATGACTGCGCAGCCTATGGCTACGACTACACCACGGTTCGCAAATGACCGCGCTGTGAGTCACTGAAGTAAAGGAGACGTATTGATGGCCAGGACCATTGCAGTGATGCAACCCTATCTCTTTCCTTATCTGGGTTACTTTCAGCTCATCGCCGCTGCAGACGTCTTCGTCCTGGGAGACGATCTGCAATATGTGCGGTCCGGCTGGGTCAACCGCAATCGCATTCTGCATAACGATGAAGCGCGGCTGATCACCTTCCCGCTGAAGAAAGACCGCTTTCAGTTGCAGATCAATCAACGGCAACTGTGCGATCACTTCAGCGATGAGGCCGAACGGCTGATTCGCCTGATTGCCGAGAGTTATAAAGAAGCGCCCTATTTCGCTCAGGTCATGCCGCTGGTCGAACGCCTGATCCACTTCCCGCAACCGAACATCTCGCTGTACGCGGAACATGCAATTCGTGAAATGTGTGCTTATCTACACATCGTCACGCCGATCATGCGCAGTTCTGACCTGATTCTTGGCAGCCCTGTCGACAAACAGGAGCGCATCATCCGTATCGCGCATACGTTCGAGGCGACGACGTTTATCACGCCCGAGGGCGGATCGGTGGTGTATGACCGCGATCACTTTGCGCGCAACCGCTTACTGGTGAGGTTTTTCCGGATGAATCCGGTGGAGTATCGGCAGTTCAGGCAACCTTTCGTCGCCAACCTGTCCATCATCGACGTGCTGATGTTCAACTGCGTCGAGCAGGTCCAGCAGATGCTGACCCAATACCGACTGGACAAGCACCCGCCCGCTGCCGAACCCGGCGTGCTGGCCAGACTGACGCAACACCCTGAGCCTGTTTCAACCCTGTCGAACCGCATTGCAGTGGAGTGAAGAATTATGTCTCATGCCGACAGTAACCCGAGCAGCCCAGCGCGCTGGTACCTGATTCAAACCAAACCTCGCCAGGAAGGCCGTGCTCAGGAACACCTGCAGCGTCAGCATTTCGAATGCTACCGACCGGTCAAGCATGGCGAAAAGAAACGCGGCTCCCGCGCCCCGTCCGAGGAGGAGTTGTTCCCCGGCTACCTGTTCATCCGCATGGACCAGACCAACGATAACTGGTACCCGATCCGCTCCACCCGGGGCGTGGCGCGTATCGTGACCTTCGGCGGTTTGCCGGTGCCGGTAAAAGACGCGCTGATCGAGCAGATCCGTGAACGCCTGCTCGCGCCGCCACCCAAAGAGACCTTTCAGCACGGCGACACCGTGCGAATCACTGCAGACGGCTTCAACGACGTCGAGGCGATTTTCCTCGCGGCCGACGGTGATGAACGTGCCGTGATCCTGCTCAACCTGCTGCAACGCGAACAGAAAGTGACCTTGCCGGTCAGCAGCCTGTCGCGGATGGAAGCGCGGGCTTGATCTGATGCCTGCGGGCACCTGGAGCGCATCCAGACGTCTCACCGCGATACCTGTAGGAGCGAGGCTTGTCCCGCGATCGGCGGGGAACCCGTCGTAAAATCAGTAAATGCGGTTCGTCTGATCCACCGCATGCAAAGATTTACTGCCGGTGCCCGGCAGATCGCGGGACAAGCCACGCTCCTACAGAACTACCTCAACAGCACTCCAGATTCCCTCGGGGCTGACGCTTTCAGCCTCTTGAACCCCTTTCGCCCGGAACTCACCATGACCCACAAGACAACGCTGGTGACGCTCACCTATGGTGATCGTTTCAATTACCTGCACACGCTGGTCAGCCGATCGCTCGAGAGCCCGCTCATTGACCGTGTGATCATCGTCAGCAATGCCTCCACCGCGCCGCTGGAAACATTGCGTCGCACCTGGCCGGGCCAGGTGAGCGTCATCTACCTGCATGAAAACACTGGATCGGCCCGTGGTTACTCGGTGGGCATTCAGGCCGCACTGGATGCGGGCGCCGAACACATCTGGCTGATGGACGATGACAACGCACCGACGATCAACGCGATCGCCACGCTGCACAAGGTGCTTGAAGAGCGCAAAATCATCGACGGCGATGACAAGGCCGCCGTGCTGGGCTTTCGTCCCACGCATCAGGCCGACATTGCCGCCGGTGTGCCGAAGCGTTTTGCGATTCAATTGCGTTCCAGCTTCTTTGGCTTCCACATCGCGCAACTGCCTTACAAGGTCTGGCGTCGCCTGCCATGGGGCGCGCCGCAGAGCCCGCAGAGCAAACTGCCGATGGTGCAGCTGCCCTTCGCGACCTATGGCGGCTTGCTTGCCCACCGCAACCTGTACCGCAGAATCGGCCTGCCGCTGGATGCGCTGCTGCTCTACGCCGACGACAGCGAATACACCTGGCGCATCACGGCAGGCGGCGGACGGATTTTCCTGGTTCCGGACGCTGTGCTCGATGACCTGGAGAACTCCTGGAACATCAAGGCCCACACCAACAACATCTACGAAAGTTTCCTGTTGGGCGGTTCGGACTTGCGGGCCTACTACGGCGCGCGCAACCAGGCCTGGTTCGACAAGAACATCTGGGCCAATTCGTCGCTGCTGTACAGCCTCAACCGCTGGGTGTTCTTCCGGCTGTTGCGGTTGATCGCCAAGCGGCGCGGCGCTGAAGAGCGTCTGGGTTTGATCGAAAAAGCCATCCGTGACGGTGAGTCCGGCGTACTGGGTCTGAATCAGTCGTATCCACTATGAAAATACTGTTCATCAGCAGCCTGTATTCACCTCACGTCGGCGGCGGCGCGGAGATCATTCTTCAGCGCACCGTCGAAGGCCTGCAACAACGCGGCTGCCAGGTCAGCGTGCTGGTGACCGGTCCCGACGCGGGGCTGGCCACCGACACCGTGAATGGTGTGAAGGTGTACCGCGCCGGTTTGCATAATTTCTACTGGCACTTCGGCGCACAGCGGCCGGGACGCCTGGCGCGCCTGGGCTGGCACCTGCGCGACCGCTACAACGGCGCGATGCGCTCGTACGTAAAGCAAGTGATCAAGGACGAGCAACCGCAACTGGTCGTGTGCCATAACCTGTCCGGTTGGTCAGTGTCGGTGTGGGACGAGATCACCGCTGCCGAACTGCCGATCGTGCAGGTGTTGCACGACATGTACCTGATGTGCCCGAGCAGCAACATGTTCAAGCGCGGTCAGTGCTGCCAGCAGCAATGCAGCAGCTGCCAGTCGTTTCGCAAGGGTCATGACGCCCGCTCCGCACAGGTTTCGGCGGTGGTCGGGGTCAGCCAGTTCATTCTCGACAAGCTGCAAAAGCGCGGTTATTTCAGCGCGGCGAAAGGGTATGTGGTGCACAACGCGAGCCCGTATGCCGCGGTGCGCAACTCACCGAGCAAGCAGCGCCAGCTCGATCCGTCGATGAAAAAGGCGCCTTTGCGTTTCGGATATATGGGCACCCTGTCCGAGCAGAAAGGCGTACGCTGGCTCATCGAACAGTTTCAGCGTCTGCCGTTTGACGCCACTCTGCAGCTTGCCGGCCGCGGTCAGGCCAGCGACGAAGCAGCCTTCAAGGCTCTGGCGACATCGCCGAACATCAGTTTCGTCGGTTACCAGAAACCCGAAGCGTTTTACAGCCAGATCGATGTCGCCATCGTGCCATCCCTCTGGAATGAACCGTTCGGTATGGTCGCAGTCGAGGCGTGCGCGCACTCGGTACCCGTAATCGCCAGCCGCATGGGCGGGTTGCCGGAAATCATCCAGGACCCGCTCAACGGTTTGCTCTGCAGCCCGAATGATCCTGACTCGCTGGGGCACGCGATGCTTCGACTGCATCAACAACCGGACCTGCTGGCCCGCTTGAGCAGTCAGGCGCGTGTCAGTGTCGCCGCGCTGCTGAATCTGGAGCTGATGCTCGACAGTTACGAAAGCATCTTCGCCCAGACATTGCTGGACAACATTGCGCACCGCGACCCGGCCTTGCCTCACACGGTTTGAAGACGCCCGGCCTTGCCTACGCGCGATGCCGATCCACTTGCCGACGGCCCGAGACCTACCTGAGCATGCGCTCCGGACCGTGCCTCTTCATTGAGACAAGCCATGCCCATCAAGCGCCTGACGAGGTTACGACGACATTCTGCGTTTCTGCTGCTGGGGTGGTTCATCAGCTGCGCAAGCATTGCCGACGATACCTTCATCATCGGGGTCGATACCCACCTGATGAACAAAAACACAACGTCGGCCAAGGCCTTGCAATTGCTCGAAGCGGCGGGCGTGGATTCGGTGCGTGATGACGCTTACTGGTCCAGTGCCGAGCCCCGACGAGGCTTGATGAGAATTGAACCGGCCTGGCAGGCGTACTTGAGCAAGGCTCAGGAGCATCATTTACGGCCGCTGCTGGTGCTCGGTTACGGCAACCCGTTCTATGACAACTACGCCAAACCGCGAAAACCCAATGTGCGCGAGGCCTACGGCAACTACGTCAGCTTCGTGACCAAGCAGCTGACCGACAGCGTGGACTTCTATGAGATCTGGAACGAATGGGACAAGGAGAACCCCGTTGACCCGGCGTTTGCCAAGGACTACAGCGTCCTGATCGAAGAAGCGTCCCGGCGCATTCGCAGTAACCAGAGACCGATGGTGATCCTCGCGGGTGCGGTCACCAGCCAAGGGATGGACCTGGGCTTTGCCGATCGGCTGGTCGAGTCGGGAATCCTCAATCATGTCGACGGCTTGTCGCTGCATCCTTATGTGCATTGCCGCTCGGATGAACGCAACACCCCGGAAAACTGGATTGCCTGGCTCAGGCGGATCAACGAAGACCTCAAGGAGAAGACCAAAAACAAAACGGACGTGCCGCTGTACCTGACCGAAATGGGCTGGCCCAGCAACACAGGACGCTGCGGCGGCGACGAGAAGACGCAGGCAGCCTTTCTGGCGCGCAGCTTCTTTCTGGCCCAGACGATGCCGAACATCAAAGGCATGTGGTGGAACGGTCTGCTCAACGATGGCCCCGACAACAGCGACCCCGAGCAGAACTTTGGTCTGCTCAACCAGGACCTGAGCATCAAGCAGGCTTACCTGACGCTGAAAGCCATCAGCCCGACGCTGCATCAGTTCCGGTATGACGCCGAGAAGAGTCGCGAGATCGACTCGCAGTATCTGTTGCGGTTTGCCCGGGGGTCGGATCAGGTGATGGTCGCCTGGACGGCCGGTTTGCCCAGATCGATCAGGGTCGACGCCAGCAGCGTGTTACGCGGCAATGTGCAGTACATCGATACCCGCGAGCCCCAGAACGGCCAGGTCGACAGTGGCATTCCCTGGAACTGCAACGAGGGCCGCTGCTCGGCACAGATACCGATCGATGAGTTCCCGAAAATAATAAGCCTGGGCACCCGCCCTGCCCTGTTCGCCTTGCCCTGATTCATCTCTTCATCTTTTTCATGTCCGCATTGAGAGCGCCCCTTCACTCAGGGCGCTCCCGGACCTTTGCGTCGCGTATGACTCATTTACCTCTTCAACAGGTCGTCCACCATGATTGTGATCAATGCACGCTTTCTCACTCAGGAGTTGCGGGGCGTTCAACGCTTCGCCGAACAGACCTGTCTGGCGCTCAAGCAACAACGCGACGACGTGGTCTTCGTCGCCCCTCATGGCATCAAGATGCATGACAGCGCCAGGGCACTGGACGTGCAGTGCATCGGTCGCAACAGCGGCCACCTGTGGGAACAGCTGGACTTGCCGCTGTATCTGAAACGCCAGGGCAGCCCGCTGCTGATTTCGTTGTGCAGCACGGCGCCGCTGTTTTACGGCAATCAGATCGCAACCCACCACGACGTGACCTACGTGCGTCACCCGGAAAGCTACACCCGGATGTTTCGCCTGCTGTACCGGACCATGACGCCGATCATGCTGTCGCGGATCAAGGCCCTGCTGACCGTCAGCAATTTCTCGAAGGGCGAGATATCGCAGTTCTACAACTACCCGGAAAAGAAGATCTTCGTGGTGCCCAACGCCGTGAGCGGGGCCTTTCAGCCCGGCCCGCCGCTCAAGAACGAACCGGAATACCTGCTGGCCGTGTCTTCGCCCAGCGCGCACAAAAACTTCAGCCGGATGATTCAGGCGTTCCTGATGCTGCGCGACCACGATGACCTGGAATTGCACATCGTCGGTGGCGCCAGTGACGTGTTCGCCGATGACAACCTGCAACGCCTGGCCAGCCGCGACCGGCGCATTCGCTTTCTCGGTCGGTTGAACGATGACGAACTGATTGCCCAATACCAGGGCGCCACGGCGTTTGTGTTTCCTTCGCTGTACGAAGGGTTCGGCATTCCGCCGCTGGAAGCGCAGGCCTGTGGGTGCCCGGTGCTGGCCGCCAACGCCGCATCGATTCCTGAAGTGTTGCAGGCCAGCGCCCTGTATTTCGACCCGATGGACGTCACGCACATGGCCTCGGCCATGGAGCGGATTCTCACGGATCTGCCGCTGCGCCAGTCATTGCGCCGGCGCGGCCTGAACAATGTGGCGCGCTTTTCCTGGGACGAATCGGCACGCCGTGTCTCGCAACGCATCGACGCGTTGCTGAATCAGCCCAGGGATCGTCGCGCCAGCACCGGCAACGACGCGCTGCGTCGCGAATCCTCCAGCAAGCTTTGAGGCATGCCCATGAAACGTCTGGCCTATCTCGATGCGCTGCGTGGCGTCGCAGCGTTGATGGTGGTGTTCACCCACCTGTTCTTGCCGGTCATCGGTCATGTCTGGGTCTTCGACGCCCTTATCGACCCCGGCAAGCTCGGCGTGCTGTGGTTTTTCATGATCAGCGGCGTGGTCATTCCTTACAGCCTCAAGCCGGTGCCCGACGGTGCGCGGCGCTTTCTGATTTCGCGCTTCATGCGGTTGTATCCGGCGTACTGGGTCTCGCTGCTGCTGTTCGTGGTGATGCTGGGCCTGACCGGCGCACCGCTGCCGCCGCTCAAACAGGTCATCGCCAACCTGACGATGGTGCAAGCGGCACTGGGGTTTGACGATGTGATCGGTCTGTACTGGACGCTGTTCATCGAGTTGGTGTTCTACGGACTGTGCCTGGCGCTGTTCATGGGCGGCAAGCTGTACGACCAGACGTTTCGCGCGCGCTGCTCGCTGGCCTTTCTGCTGATGGCGTTGGCGATGAGTGTGGTTCGCGCGCTGACCGAACGCAAGCTACCGGTGGCCTTGCCGCTGGCGCTCTCGCTGATGTTCTTCGGTTCGGTGTGGCGTCAATGGTTGCTGGCCGAACACAGCCAGGAGCTGACACGTAACCTCAAGATGCTGTTGATTGCCTTTGTGGTGCTGCTGCCACCGACGCTGATCATGGCGTATCACCAGGACATGGGCACCGGGGAAACCTGGGGCCGTTACTGCTTCACCTACGCCGTGGCGATCAGCAGTTTTCTGCTGCTGACCCGTAGCGTGCGCCTGGACCACCCCGCCCTGGTGTGGTTGGGCGCGGTGAGCTACTCGCTGTACCTGTTGCACCCGACGATGGGGATGCTGGCCGAGTTCGTACTGGCACGCACCGGGGCGTCAGCGCTGATCATCGCGCTGTTCGCCACGCTATTGACGCTGGGTGCCGCTCATCTGTGTTTCCACTTCATCGAAGCGCCTTTTATCCAGCTTGGAAAACGCCTCAATAATCGCAAAGCCAAGACGCAACCGTTAAGCGTCTGAAGTAGAGCCTGCGCAAATATCAACGCTTTGGGGGAATCCTCGCGAGCTTCGCTCGACGTGCCGGATTTCTGTAAGCCGTTACTGCAGAGAATTCCAATGAAAATCGCAATCGTCCACGACTGGCTGGTGACGTATGCCGGTGCCGAAAGGGTTTTGGCATCGTTGATTAAAATCTGGCCCGAGGCGGATCTGTTCTCCGTCATCGACTTTCTCAGCGACCAGGACCGCGCCCAATTGGGCGGCAAGGTCGCCACCACCACCTTCATCCAGCGCCTGCCTAAAGCCAAAACCAAATACCAGCGCTATCTGCCGTTGATGCCGATGGCAATCGAGCAGCTCGACCTGTCCGGCTACGACCTGATCATCAGCAGCAGCCACGCAGTCGCCAAAGGCGTGCTGTGCGGCCCGGACCAACTGCACGTCAGCTACGTGCACTCGCCCATTCGCTACGCGTGGGACCTGCAGCACCAGTACCTGAAAGAAGCCAACATGAGCGCTGGCCTCAAAGGCAAAGTGGCGCGGATGATCCTGCATTACATGCGCATGTGGGACCAGCGCACCGCCGCCGGCGTGGACGATTTCATCGCCAACTCGCACTTCATCGGCGCGCGCATCACCAAGTCGTATCGCCGCGAGTCGACCGTGATTTATCCGCCGGTCGACACCCGCGGTTTCACGATCCAGGAAGAAAAGCAGGACTACTACTTCACCGCCTCGCGCATGGTCCCCTACAAGCGCATGCCGATGATCGTCGAAGCCTTCGCAGCGATGCCGGACAAGCGTCTGGTCATGGTCGGTGACGGTCCGGAAATGGAAAAGGCCAAAGCCATTGCCGCCAACGCGCCGAATGTCACCCTGCTCGGTTACCAGCCGTTCGCGGTGTTGCAGGAACACATGCGCAACGCCAAGGCATTTGTGTTTGCTGCTGAAGAAGACTTTGGCATCAGCCCGGTGGAAGCCCAGGCGTGCGGCACGCCGGTCATCGCCTTCGGCAAGGGTGGCGTGCTGGAAACGGTCTGTGGACTGGATCACCCGCAACCGACCGGGGTGTTCTACCAGGAGCAAAGCGTCCCGTCGCTGATCGCGGCGATAGAGACATTCGAGGCGTCAGGTGACCGCATTACCGCGCACGCCTGCCGGGCCAACGCCGAGCGTTTCAGCGAAGCGCGCTTCGAGCAAGAGATGCGGCAATTCGTCGAGCTGCGCTTGAGTGCTTCGCGTCAGGCCCGTCTGTCCATGCAGTTCCGCGCGACTCAGATTCCTCCGACCCTGGTCGCGCCCACGTTACATGCCAACGATGTATCCGCCCGCGTTGTTCCGATCAAATCCGTCTGAGCGAGCACAGAATATGAGCACACCACTTCGCGGCATCTTGCATGCTCATCAATCGACGTTGTCCGTCGCCCACCGTTTGCTGGACCTGGCGGTGATCACCCTGGGCGGTTACAGCATCAACCTGTTCACCGGCACCCCGATGAGCACCGAAACATGGATGCAGATTCTGCTGGCCGCCGTGGCCTTCCACTGGCTGGCCGAATATCACCAGTTGTACGGCTCCTGGCGCGGCGAACGCATCCTGCGTGAACTGCTGAAAGTCGCCAACTATTGGGGACTGGCCTTCGTCCTGCTGCTGTTCGTGGACTACATGCTGTTGCAGCCCGACAATCTGGCGGACAACAGTCAGATGGCCTGGTTTGCCGCCGTGCTGGTTGCCCTGTGTGGCTATCGCCTGGCGATTCGCAGCCTGCTGCACACACTGCGCAGCCACGGATTCAACACCCGCCGCGTGGCGATTGTCGGCACCGGTCACTGTGGCGAACGCCTGGCGTTGTCCATCGAGCGAGCACCCTGGATGGGCCTGAACCTGCTGGGGTTTTACGACGAGTCGCCCGAGCAGATGGACCTGGCGCGCATTGGCCGACGCATTCCGGTACTGGGCGATCTGGACGCACTGATCCAAGACGCCCGCGACGGCAAGATCGACAAGGTCTACATCACCCTGACCCTGGGCGCGCAAGCGCGTCTGCAGGAGTTGATCAAAGGCCTCAGCGACACCACCGCTTCGGTCTATGTGATTCCTGACGTGTTCATGTTCGAGTTGCTGCACGCCCGTAGCGAAAGCATCAACGGGTTGCCGAGCATCAGCATTTTCGACTCGCCCATGGATGGCGCCTGGAGCATGGTCAAGCGCGTGGAAGACATCGTGCTGTCGAGCGTGATCCTGACGATGATTGCCCTGCCCTTGATGCTGATTGCCCTGGCGATCAAATTCACCTCGCCGGGCCCGGTGCTGTTTCGTCAGCGCCGCTATGGCCTGGACGGTCGTCCGATCATGGTCTGGAAATTCCGCAGCATGAGCGTGCAGGAAAACGGCGCTGTGGTGACCCAGGCCACGCGCAACGACAGCCGTATCACGCCACTGGGCGCGTTCCTGCGTCGCACGTCGCTGGATGAGCTGCCGCAGTTTTTCAACGTGCTGCGCGGCGACATGTCCATCGTCGGCCCGCGCCCTCATGCGGTGGCGCACAACGAGCAGTACCGCAAGCAGGTGTCGGGCTACATGTTGCGGCACAAGGTCAAGCCAGGCATCACCGGCTGGGCACAGATCAATGGCTGGCGCGGCGAAACCGACACGCTGGACAAAATGCAGAAACGCGTGGAATTCGACCTGCAGTACATCGAGCACTGGTCGGTCTGGCTGGACATGAAAATCATCCTGCTGACGCTCTTCAAAGGCTTCGTCAACAAGAACGCCTTCTAAACGCTCGTTAAAAAAAAGAATGTCTGCCAATAACAACAAAGATGGCCGATGGCTACTAAGCTCGGCGGGAGGTGCTTGAGTGTTTGAACGATTGTGATCCGAAGTTCGGTGTAAGTAAGGGATGCAACGAAATCACTGCGGTGCCAGTACGCACCTTTTAGGATTAGAAGGAACATTCATATGAAAGTAACGTTAGCGGTAGTGCTGCTTTCCAGTCTGGTTTTGCAAGGCTGCGCATTCGCCCCTGGTCAATACATGTCCCTCGATGATGTAACCGATAAAGACCCGGACGGTCCCGCGGTCACCCTCGTCAATATCACCCCTACCACCCTGGCCCAACAGCAGAAATCGGCCGCGGCGATGACCAAACCATTGCCACCTGAGCTGCTGAGTTACAAGACGCCTGAATACATCGTCGGCCCAGGCGACACCTTGCTGGTCACGGTGTTCGAACACCCTGAGCTGACCGCTCCGGGTTCCCAGGATCAGCTCGACGCAAACACCCGGGAAGTGCTGCACGACGGCACCGTGTTCTTCCCCTATGTCGGTCGTATCCAGGCCGGTGGCAAGACCGTTTCCCAGATCCGTGAACAACTGCGCATGGGCCTGGCGCCGCAGTACACCGAGGTCAAGGTCGACGTCAAAGTGCTGCGTTACAACAGCCAGCGCGTGTTGCTGTCGGGTGCGTTCAAAACGCCTGGCCCACAGCCGGTCACCAACATTCCGCTGAGCCTGGTTCAGGCCATCAGCCAGGCGGGTGTTGATCTGACCGACGCCAACCTCGCCGGCCTGACCCTGCGTCGCGACGGCAAGGATTACGTGATCGACGTTGACTCGCTCAACCGCAAGGATTCGCAGCTGAGCAAGATTTACTTGAAAGACGGCGACTATCTGCACCTGAACAGCAACTCCAAGAACAAGATTTATGTGTTGGGCGAGGTTCAGCGTCCACAGGTGATCTCGTTCAGCACCACCAGCGTGACGCTGCTTGAGGCGCTGGGTACCTCCGGTGGCTTGAGCCCCGATGCGGCCGATGGTGAGGCGGTGTATGTGATTCGTGCGCAGGATGCGACGCATTCGGCCACGGTGTATCACTTGAACGCGAAGAAGCCGACCGCTTATGCACTGGCCAAAGGGTTTGAGCTGGCGGCGCAGGATGTGGTGTTCGTGGGGCCTGCGAACATTACCCGTTGGAGCCGTTATGTGAGTCAGCTGTTGGGTTCGAACAACATCATCCAGACGGGTGCGATGTTCCGGAACTGATGGCTGTTTCGAGCGACAACTTTCGGGTTATCGGTTAAGCGTAAGACGAAAGCCAAAATCCCCGCAGAGGCCGACTGCGGGGATTTTTTTTGTGCTTTTTTTGGGGTTGGGGGGTTGGGGGTGCTGGGGTTGGGGGGGTGCATCCTTGATTTCGGTGGCGCCTGTAGGTTTGGCCTAACGGCCAAACTCTTCCGCCTTCGGCGGGTTACTTGAAAAGACCCCAAGTAACCAAGGGTCCTATGCTCCTGGTTGGGCCCGACTTCGTCGGGTTCCTTCACTCCGGCGACGCTCCGTGGTGCCTGGACTGGCGCGGACATGAACAACGCGGGCTGGAGCTAACGCTCTTCGCATTCTTGGTCCGTGCATCGGCCTGCCGCACACCACCCTGTAGGAGCGCGCTTGCCCGCGATCTGCCGCGTAGCGGCAGCAAATCCGGTGCATGCGGTGTATCAGATACAACCGAGTCGCCTGATTTTGCTACCGCTGCGCGGTAGATCGCGGGCAAGCGCACTCCTACGCCTTCGGCAGAATCAAAAGCGGGGCAGAGAACTGCTGCTCTCGCTTTTGATCTTCATACCGACAACGTTCAGACGACACAAAACGCGACTTGGGTGCAGGCCAAACGCAGACGATGCGCAGTGGGCCGAGCGGCATGGATGCCGCGAGAGCGCTGCTAGGACATGGATGTCCGTTCAGCGCGGGCCCACGGAGCGTCGTCGGAGTGCGGGTACCCGACGCAGGAGGGCCAAACCAGGAGCAGGGCCTTTTTGGTTACTTTTTCGTGGTCCGACATTTCGGCTCTTGGAAAAAGTGACCCGCTGTAAGAGCGGAACCGTAATCAGCGCCACCCTCAATAATGGATATACACCCAGAACCCAATGCCCCCCTGACACCAGCCATGACCGTGAACCCTGAACCCTGAACCCTGAACATCCAAGTGTTTCCCCAGCAACAGCCAATCAACAGTTACCCCCTCCAGAATCAATCATTCCCTCCAAACACATTCCCTCTGAAACCCCTAAAGCCCCCGGTTTCACTGCCGTCCAGGCACATCACCGCGGCTGGCACGCATGCTGCTTTGAACCTTCCAAAGGGTCTATCCGCCCATCCCATCGCGTTAACCGCGACCTGCACGGTGCCACGCAGCACCTCGGGTGACCGACCCCAAGGACCTACGACATGCTGGTAGTTTCAATCTCAGGCAGCCCCTCCACCCGCTCCCGCTCCGGCGTGGTGCTCAAACACGCCGCGCAATGGCTGGCCGATCACGGCGTAGACGTGAAGGCCGTACGCATTCAGGACTTCAATGCCGAAGACCTGCTATACGCCCGGTTCGACAGCCCCGAAGTCACTGCCTTCATCGACGCCGTGGCCAAAGCCGACGGGCTGTTGATCGGCACGCCGGTGTACAAGGCCTCGTTTTCCGGCGCACTGAAAACCCTGCTGGACCTGCTGCCAGAACGCTCGCTGCACGGCAAAGTCGTGCTGCCGCTGGCCACCGGCGGCAGCATCGCCCATATGCTGGCCGTGGATTACGCCTTGAAGCCGGTGCTGTCCGCGCTCAAATGCCAGGAAGTGCTGCACGGCGTCTTCGCCATCGACAGCCAGATCAGCTACGGCGACAACGACCTCGGCGGCGATCTGGACGAGCTGCTGACCCAGCGCCTGCAAGACGGGCTGGAGCATTTTCATCTCGGTCTGCAGCACCGCACAAACGCGCGGCACAAGGAAGCGGGTGGGCATTTGAAGCTGGCGTTGTGATCGCCCTTCACAACAATCATCCCGCCGAACGCAGATCAACTGTGGGAGCGAATTCATTCGCGAAAGATGGCTCATGCAAAAGAGAGGTGTTGATCCTGCCGGCCAATCGCGAATGAATTCGCTCCCACAGGAGATTGCGGTCTGAGCCACCGCTCGCTCGGTCAGAAGCCGATGAGATCAATGCTCCAGCAACGGATACAACGACAACACCAGCAACGCCGCCATCACCCCGTTGAACACCCGCAACCACAACGGATCGCGCAACACATTGCGCAACAGGCTGCCAAACCCCGCCCACAGACTCACGGCGGGCAAATTGACGATGCCAAACACCAAGGCAATGATCGCGACATTCGTGAAGTAGCCATTCATGGGCGTGTAGGTGCTGATCGCGCCGATCTTGGGGTTCACCCATTGAAATGCCGCCGCGCTCAGGTAACTCATGGGCCGGGCATTGCTCTGATCACTGTCCCTGGCAGGGCCGGAAGTGGCGATCTTGTACGCCAGGTACAGCAAATACGCCGCGCCTGCGTATCGCAGCACGGTGTACAGAATCGGGTAGGCCTTGAACACCGCGCCCAATCCAAAGCCGACCGCCAGCACCATCAGCGCGAAGCCGCAGCTGATGCCGAGCATGTGTGGAATGGTGCGATTGAAACCGAAGTTCACGCCTGAAGACAACAGCATGGTGTTGTTCGGACCGGGCGTGATCGATGAAACGAAAGCGAACAGAATGAAGGCGAGCAGCAGGTCGGCAGTCAGCATGATGCGGGTCCAGGAATGTCTTGATTTCAGGCCACCACGCTAGCGAAAGCCCGACCGGAAACACATAGACAGACACACTGACTTTTAACCATACAGTTTCAAGTAAATCGCAATCGTCAGGAAACTGTTACCACCTCGAAGCAACCCACTCAGCCTTGGCGCGCTTTGGACGGTGTATTGACCTGAGCGTTGACTTCACCACGGTTATCGAACTCGTGCGCTTGCTGCATCTGTGGCTGAGCCATCAGCTGGTTTTTGCGAGCCTGATAGTCGTCGTAGGACAAGCCGCGACGGTTCAGGTCTTCAAGGGCGAGTTGGTGAGTTTCTTCAGCGGTGTAAGGGCGCAGTTCAGGATGATTGCCAGCGGCACAGCCAGAAAGAACGGCAACTGAAAGCAGCATGGCAAGGGCAAGAAGACGGTTCATGAGAGACTCCATTCGGCTCGTTTCGGGAATGAGCCAAGGCTACGCCCCGCCCCGTTCGAGCAGAAATCAGTCGTCTTGATAGTCGGTATTGGCTGTGCCGACGCGGTCTGCCTGCTTCACCGGCCTTATCGGCATGGTGCAGGAGACGCGTGACCTGTGGGAGCTGCCGGAGGTTACGACGGTGGCGAATGCGGTAAACGCGGTCTTCCTGACGTACTGCATTCGCCACCGTCGTAACCTCCGGCAGCTCCCACAGAGGATCGGTGAAGGTCGGAAACTGTTAAACCAACCAATGCCACAGCAGCAGCGTGCCGATCAGTCCGACCACCGAGACGATGGTCTGCAGCACCGACCAGACCCAGATCGTCTGTTTGAGTTGCAGGCCGAAGTACTCGCGAACCATCCAGAAGCCCGCATCGTTCACATGGCAGAAGAACACCGAACCTGCACCGATCACCAGCGCCACCAGCGACGCTTCAATCGGCGCAAGGCCGGCCATCATTGGCGCGAGGATGCCTGCGGTCGTCGTGGTCGCAACGGTCGCGGAGCCTGTCGCCTGACGCAATGCCACGGCGATCAGCCACGCCAGCAGCAGGTAAGGCATGTGCGCGCCTTCGGCCACTTTGCTGATGGTCTGGCTGACGCCGGCATCCAGCAACGTCTGCTTGAGGCCGCCACCCGCGCCAATCGTCAGCAACAGCACAGCGATCGGTGCCAGGCTTTTGCGCAGCGTGCCGCCCACGTGCTCCCGGGAGATGCCATTGGCCCAACCCAGGCAAACCGTGGCCGCCAACACGGCAATGCCCAAGGCCACCAACGGCTCGCCGAGGAATTTCAGGGTCAGTGCAAGGTTGCTCTCCGGCTCCAGGGCGATCTTGGCCAGCGTACTGCCGAGCATCAGGATCACCGGTAGCAGGATGATCAGCAGGGAGATACCAAAACCCGGCTGACGCGCGACACCGGGACTGGCCGAAAACAGCTCGCCCAATTCAGCCGGTGCTTCGATATGCAGACGCTTGGACAACCAGTTGCCATAAATCGGGCCGGCGAGAATCACCGCAGGAACGGCGATGCACAAACCCAACAACATCGTCAGGCCCAGGTCCGCGTGCAACGCGCTGACCGCAATCAGTGGCCCAGGGTGCGGAGGCATCAGGGCGTGCAGCGTGGTCATGCCCGCCAGTGCCGGAATGGCAATTTTGAGCAGCGGCTGGTTGGACTGGCGCGCCATGACGAAGATGATCGGCACCATCATCACCAGCCCCACTTCGAAGAACAGCGGCAAGCCGATGACCATCGCCACCAACGCCATCACCCACGGCAGCGTCTTGCCTTTGCCCAACTTGAGCAAGGTGGATGCAATTCGATCTGCCGCTCCCGACTCGGCCATCAGCGCGCCCAGCATCGCACCCAGCGCGATGATGATCCCGGCCTCGCCCAGAATGCCGCCCGCGCCCTTGCTGAACGCTTTTGCGACTGCCTCCGCTGGCAACCCCGCGCCTATCCCTGCGATGAAAGTGCCCACCAGAATCGACAGAAACGGCGGGAGTTTGGTGGCGCTGATCAGCACGATAATCGTGGCGATGGCGATCAGGCAGCAGATGATCAAGCGGGTGTCATGGAACACCCACGCAGCAGACGACAAATCCAAGCGGAACCCCTTATCGTTCGATTCTTATTGAAAGATGATCCGAAACAATTTGTTTCAGATGGCCAAACGATACCGGATGCGGCAAGACGTCGCAGCGATTTTTTCATAGAAAGTGGCCGAAAAGACCTGTCATTCATCCATTCATCTAAATGAATCGGCTCAGTCGCTTAAACCACAGGCGCTTGGGCGCATTCAATCAACACATCCTTCAACGCCTGCGCCGCGGCCGACAACTTGTGATCGGCCAAGGTCATCAGGCCGATCCGTCGTTCGATGCGCGGGCCTTCCAGGGCGATGCAGCGCGCTCCCAATTCTTCCATCTGCTGAATACACAACGAAGGCACCGCGCTCACGCCCAAACCGTTGGCGACCATACGTCCCACCGTCGACAGTTGATGACTTTCAAATGCAACCGAGAGCTTGCCGTGCTGGGTCTGCAGGTCCTGCTCCAACAACAGACGCACCGCCGACGGGCGTTGCAGGGTGATGAAGTCATGGTGCAGCAGTTCGTCCCAAGTGACTTGCGCACGCTCGGCCAGCGGTGAATCCATCGGCACTACGGCGACAAACCGGTCCAGGTAGAACGAGGTAAAGGTCAGGTTGTTGCTCGATTCGGGCTCAAACCCGATGCCAAGTTCGACCCGACGGTGATCGACCATTTCCAGCACTTGTTCATTGATCACGTCGTGCACCGCCACGTTGACCCGTGGATAGCGCTCGCGGAACACCTTGAGCGCAATAGGCAGCAGGTTGCCGGCGAACGACGGCATCGCCGCGACCGAAACCTTGCCCATTTGAAGCGTGAAGCGCTGGCGCAACAGCTCTTCGGTGTTGTCCCAGTCGGCGAGCAGTTGCCGGGCCAGCGGCAACAGCGCCTCGCCTTCCGGCGTCAGGCTGACATTGCGCGTGGTACGCGCCAGCAGTTGCCCACCCAGATCGTCTTCAAGCGCCTTGATGGTCAGGCTCAGCGCGGGCTGGGAGAGGTGCAGCCGCTCTCCGGCCTGAGCAAAACTCAAACATTGCGCCACCGCCAGAAACGCCCGAAGCTGCTTCACGTTCATATATTTTGTTTTCTTATCAATCTATGAAAAAAACAAAATTAACAAATCATTGATGCAGAGAGAAGATGCAGTCAACGCTCTCTGACAGCCCGATTGTCAGACACAACTACAACGAAGCGGGGTCGCATCATCATGGCTGGACTCGACAAACGAGTGGCAACGTACGAAGAAGCCCTTGCCGGGCTGACTGATAACATGACTGTTCTGGCTGGTGGTTTCGGTCTGTGCGGTATCCCGGAAAACCTCATCGCGCAAATCAAGCGCATGGGCGTGAAAGGCCTGACGGTGGTTTCCAACAACTGCGGCGTCGACGGTTTTGGTCTGGGCGTCCTGCTCGAAGACCGCCAGATCCGCAAGATGATCTCTTCCTATGTCGGCGAAAACGCCCTGTTCGAACGCCAGTTGCTGAGCGGCGAACTTGAAGTCGAACTCACCCCGCAAGGCACCCTCGCTGAAAAACTGCGCGCTGGCGGCGCCGGCATTCCCGCTTTCTACACCGCTACCGGTTACGGCACACCGGTGGCTGAAGGCAAAGAAACCCGCCAGTTCAACGGCCGCAATGTGATCCTGGAAGAAGCCATCACCGGCGACTTCGCGATCGTCAAAGGCTGGAAAGCCGACCACTTCGGCAACGTGGTCTATCGCCATACCGCGCAGAACTTCAACCCGGTCGTTGCCACTGCGGGCAAGATCACCGTGGTGGAAGTCGAGGAGATTGTCGAGCCGGGCGTATTGCTGCCAACCGAGATCCACACCCCTGGCATCTATGTGGATCGCGTGATCCTGGGCACGTTCGAGAAACGCATCGAGCAGCGCACGATCAAGAAATCCTGACGCGCCGAGTCGATTCGACACCCTCCATTGATTTTTCCGCAGACGATTCTTGAGCCTGCCGGACACAATAAAAGAGACCCACGATCATGGCACTCTCCCGCGAACAAATGGCACAGCGCGTTGCGCGCGAACTGCAAGACGGCTTCTACGTGAACCTGGGCATCGGCATTCCGACCCTCGTCGCCAACTACGTACCCGACGGTATCGACGTGATGCTGCAATCGGAAAACGGCCTGCTCGGCATGGGTGAGTTCCCGACGGAAGCGACCATCGACGCCGACATGATCAACGCCGGCAAACAGACCGTGACCGCGCGCAAAGGCGCGTCGATCTTCTCCTCCGCCGAGTCATTCGCCATGATCCGTGGTGGCCATGTCGACCTGACGGTGCTGGGCGCTTTCGAAGTCGACGTCGAGGGCAACATCGCCTCGTGGATGATTCCCGGCAAGCTGGTGAAAGGCATGGGCGGCGCGATGGACCTGGTCGCCGGGGCCGACAACATCATCGTGACCATGACCCACGCGTCCAAGGACGGGGAATCCAAATTGTTGTCGCGCTGCAGCCTGCCGCTGACCGGCGCTGGCTGCATCAAGAAAGTCCTGACCGACCTGGCGTACCTGGAAATCAAGGACGGCGCCTTCATCCTGCGCGAAACCGCACCGGGCGTGACCGTTGAGGAAATCGTCGCCAAGACCGCCGGCAAGCTGATCGTGCCGGACGATGTGGTCGAGATGAAGTTCTGAGAGGCCTGAGCTGTCGCGTACCCTGTAGGAGCGCGCTTGCCCGCGATGAGCGCCTGTCCGTACACCCACGCAGTGTCTGAACAATCGCTTCGCGGGCAAGCGCGCTCCTACAGGGTACGCGCCATCCTCTACTCTCTTGATACACCGGCGTCATACCGTTGTGCCATTCTGCCTCTTCAGTCATGAAGGGGCTTTGCTGTATCTAGAGCCGAACCTTTTTTGCGTCACTGCCAACACTAAAAACAGCTATTTCAAATAGCACCCGAACAATAACTCCAAGAGGTAAAACAACGTGGCCGCCGATATCGAAGAAAGCCGCTCCGCCCGATTTGCCCTGCGCTGCGCCAAATGGGCAGAACGCTGGTTCCCTGACTCGTGGGTGTTCGCCGCCCTTGCCGTGGTCATCGTCACCCTCGCAACGCTGGTCATCGGCGCTAAACCCGCCGACACCGCCAAGGCCTTTGGTGACGGTTTCTGGAGCCTGATCCCTTTCACCATGCAAATGGCCTTCGTGGTCATCGGCGGCTATGTCGTCGCCAGTTCGCCGCCTGCGGTCAAACTGATCGACCGTCTGGCGCGCATCCCGAAAAACGGCCGCTCGGCCGTGGCCTGGGTCGCGCTGATCTCCATGGTCGCTTCGCTGCTGAACTGGGGCCTGTCCTTGGTGTTCGGCGGTCTGCTGGTCCGGGCTCTGGCACGTCGCACGGATTTGAAGATGGACTACCGCGCTGCTGGCGCCGCCGCCTATCTGGGTCTGGGCGCGGTGTGGGCTTTGGGTCTGTCGTCCTCGGCTGCTCAGCTGCAAGCCAACCCGGCCAGCCTGCCCCCGTCCATTCTGGCGATCACCGGGATGATCCCGTTCACCCAGACCATCTTCCTGTGGCAATCCGGCGTGATGCTGCTGGCGCTGGTGGTGATCTCGATCATCGTCGCCTACGCCACCGCGCCTGGCCCGGCCAACGCCCGTGACGCCAAGGAATGCGGCGTCGATCCAGCGTTTAGCCTGCCGCCGCTGCCCCCGCGCACCCGTCCAGGCGAATGGCTGGAATACAGCCCGTTGCTGATCATCCTGATGGTCGTGCTGGCGTCCGGCTGGTTGTTCAACGAGTTCAGCACCAAGCCTGCGATCACCGCAATTTCCGGCCTGAACACGTACAACTTCCTGTTCATCATGGTCGGCGCGCTGCTGCACTGGCGTCCGCGCAGCTTCCTGGATGCCGTGGCCCGCGCAGTGCCGACCACCACCGGCGTGCTGATTCAGTTCCCGCTGTACGGTTCGATTGCCGCGCTGCTGACGACGGTCAAGGGCGGTGATGCGCAAACCGTGGCGCACCACATCTCGCTGTTCTTCACCAGCATCGCCTCTCACGACACCTACGCGCTGCTGATGGGCGTGTACTCGGCCATCCTCGGCTTCTTCATTCCGTCGGGCGGTGGCAAGTGGATCATCGAAGCGCCATACGTAATGCAAGTCGCCAACGACTTGAAATACCACTTGGGCTGGGCGGTGCAGATCTACAACGCCGCTGAAGCGCTACCGAACCTGATCAACCCGTTCTACATGCTGCCGCTGCTGGGTGTACTGGGCCTGAAAGCGCGCGACCTGATCGGTTTCTCGTTCGTGCAGTTGCTGGTGCACACACCGCTGGTGTTGTTCCTGCTGTGGGCGCTGGGCACGACGCTGGCGTACATTCCGCCTGTGATGCCGTAAAACTGCCGGAGCGTGGGTCGTGTTCATTTTGACGCGTCCCTCGCCTCCCCCATCAGCCAGACCTTCAGCGCCTGCACCGTCGGGCGCAGTATCGAATGTTTGGGCTGCACCAGGTAATACCCCTTCGACAGCGGCAAACGCTGCTCGAAGGGTTCAATCAGCGCCCCGCTCGCCACCTCCTCCTGGGTCAGCCATTCGCTGGTGATGACCACCCCCTGATTCCGCCGCGCCGCTTCAATGGCCATCAAAGACTGGTCGAAGTGGATGCCGGGAATGTTCCGCCCTTCCTGCTCACCTATACCGGCAAAGCGCTGCAGCCAGTCCGGCCAGTTCGGGTGCAAGGTGTTGTGCAGCAACGTCGCACGTCGCAGGTCGCCCGGGCTGTTCAAACCGTGCTGTTCGGCATAAGCAGGGCTGCAATAGACGCGCGCGTTATCCTGATGCAACAACTCGACGTCCAGCTCCGGCGCATGCCCGTCGAAATGCCGAATCGCCAGATCGACCCGCTCGCTGCTGAAATCGGCCAGTGTGGTCGATGAACTCAGGTGCAGGGCCACAGAGGGATGGTTTTCAAGAAAGCCGGCCATACGCCGCGCAAACCATTTGGCGGCCAGACTGGGCGGCATGTTCAGCCAGACGTTGTTGTTATGACGGTCGCGCAGCGCATGACTGGCATTGATGATCTGCAGGAGCGATGGCTGAATCTGCGACCAGTACGCCTGACCGTCGGGCGTCGGTTGAATCTGGCGGATCTGCCGCGTGAACAGCGCGACACCGAGCCATTGCTCCAGATTTCGGATCTGCTGACCCACCGCGCCGGGCGTCACGCTCAGCTCATCGGCCGCTAGAGAAAAACTGTTCAATCGCATCGCGGCATCAAAACAGAGCAAGGCTTTAAGCGGCGGAGACGTTTTCATGATGTCGTTTTTCTACTTCATATCGTAGAGATGATGATTTGTAACGGATCACATCGCCGCGCACAATCGCTATCCCACCCTTCATGCGGCTGAGCACACACCATGAAAAACATCGCCTACTTGGCCTTCGCTCTGCTCGGGCTGATCTGGGGCACGAACTTCATGTTCATGAAGTGGGCGGTGGAGTGGATTTCGCCCGCGCAGATCGTGCTGCTTCGCTCATTCTTCGGCTTTCTGCCCATCCTGATCTATGCCCTGGCGACCCGCGCGTTGAGCTGGCGCCACGTCAGGTACATCCATCATTTCCTGGTCATGGCGCTGTTGGCGACTGCGATCTACTACTACCTGTACGCTCAGGGCACCACGCTGCTTCTGTCCAGCGTGGCCGGTTTGCTGAGCGGCGTGATTCCGTTGTTCACCTTCGGCTGTGCGTTTCTGTTTCTGCGGGAAGAAAGGCTGAATGCGCGCATGACGATGGGTGTGCTGCTGGGTTTTGTCGGCGTGCTGTTGATCGCACGGCCCTGGGCTACAGGTGACGCGGCGATTTCGGTGCAGGGCGTGATGTACATGATGCTTGGCTCGCTGAGCATCGGTTGCTCGTTCGTCTACGCCAAGCGCTTCCTGACCGGCCTGAACATTTCGGCGGTGGCGCTGTGCACCTACCAGATCGGTCTGGCGCTGCTGATTCTGTTGTTGGTCACGGACAAGACCGGCATGCAGCACATCACCCAAAGCCCGAAGGCGATGATCGGGGTTTCCCTTGGATTGGGTCTGTTGGGAACCGGCGTGGCGTACATCCTTTATTACTTCATCGTTGAACGGCTCGGTGCGGTGGTGGCGGCTTCTGCGACGTACATTCCGCCGGTGATTGCGCTGTTGATCGGGATTTTCGTCGCAGGTGAGCCGGTGCATGCGCTGGATGTTGTGGCGATTGCGGCGATTCTGGGTGGGGTGTTTGTGTTGCAAAGCGGGCGACGGGTGGCGGCGCGGGAGGTTCCAGTCAAGGCCGCAGCAGCCTCGACCGTGTAGAACCAGACTTGGACCTGACGACACGACAGGTAGGGGCCGATTTATAGCGTGCGTATAGCCACTATTTTGGGTGTCATTGGCATTTTGGTCCGGCCTAACGGCCGAAGCATTCCGCCTTCTGGGCTCCTGGTTTGGCGACTCCTTCGTCGTCGTACCTTCACTCCGGCGACGCTCCGTGGGCCCGCCGCCATCGGCCATCCATGGCCGGGGGCGGCTCTCGCGGCATCCATGCCGCTCGGCCCACTCCGCATCGCCTGCGTTCAGCCTGCACCCAAGTCGCGTTTTGTGGTGTCTGGCCCATTGATGTAGAAGAGCAAAATCAACAGCAGGAGCAGGAGCAGGAGCAGGAGCAGGAGCAGGAGCTATCAGTTTGACGCTTTCCCTGTAGGAGCGTGGCTTGTCCCGCGATCTGCCGCGCAGCGGTAGCAAAACCACACAACTCGGTTGTACCTGACACACCGCATGCACCGGATTTGCTGCCGGTTCCCGGCAGATCGCGGGACAAGCCACGCTCCTACGCCTTCGGCAGAGTCAAAAGCAGAGCAGCAAGCTGCGCTGGGTTCTGCTTTTGATCTTCATACAGAGGAAGTCCAGGCACCACAAAACGCGACTTGGGTGCAGGCTGAACGCAGGTGGCGCGGAGTGGGCCGAGCGGCATGGATGCCGCGAGAGCGCTGCTAGGACATGGATGTCCGTTCAGCGCGGGCCCACGAAGCGTCGCCGGAGAGAGGGTACGACGACGAAGGAGTCGCCAAACCGGGAGTTCAACCCTTGGTTACTTGGGGTTATCAAGCAACCCGCCGAAGGCGGAACAGTTTGGCCGTTAGGACAAACCAAACCATCAGCGTCACCCCAAATAGTTGAAATGCACACCATACAAGTTAGCTTGCTGAAGAATGAGACGGGGCATTCCACGTTGATGTCGAGGATCTGCCGCATTCGCCAGCAATCACCAAGCTGGCCCCTGAAAGGAGTGACGCCTCACGCTTTATCCACCCCTTCATATTCCCCCGCCGCCACGTCAATCAGTGCCTTGCGCAATGCCAGGGCTTGTTCATGGCCGTAGCCTTTCTCGAAGCTGGCCTGGGCTTGCTCCCACAGGGGTTGGGTTTCGAGCAGTTTGTTCATCCCGGCCTGGGTCAGGCTCACGCGTCGGCTGCGCTTGTCGGCAGGGTCGACGGTGACTGACAACCAGCCTTCACGCTCAAGGGGTTTGAGGTTCTGCGCCAGCGCTGAGCGGTCGATCAGCAGAATCGCCGCCAGCTCCGACAGGCTGGTGACTTGGCTGCGGGCGATCTGCATCAGGATCGAGCGTTGGGTCGAGCGCAACCCGGAAGGCGCGAGCAGCGCATCGTAGAGCAGCGTGATACGGCGCGTGGCCTTGCGCAGATGGGTGGCGTGACAGACCACGTTCTGCGGAATGTGCAGGCCTTCCGGGACCGTCGCTGCTTTGTTGTGCACGTTACTCATCTTCCCTCCTCCGAGGACGTTGCGCGCAGGCCCATCCGGCGCCTGCGGTCCATTGATGAAAATAAGCCTTGACCGATACTGGCATATACCCGCAAATTGAAATAGGAGCATATACCTCTAATCCACTGTTCGTTTGCCTTCGAGAGCTAGCCATGAACGCCGAACACGTTTCTCCTGCCGCAGGCTTGCAGCGGTTTCTGATCCTGCTGTGCGTGTCGATCCCCTCGTTCATGATCAACCTGGACTCCAACATTGTCGCGGTCTCGCTGTCGTCCATCGCGCAGTCCCTGCACGCCGACTTCGCCGACATCGAATGGGTGATCAGCGCGTACACGCTGACCTTCGCCTCCTGCGTCATGCCGGCCGGCGCGCTTGCCGACCGCTATGGTCGCAAACGCATGCTGGTGATCGGCCTGGCCGTGTTCACCCTGGCCTCGATGTTCTGCGGTGCAGCGGGCAGTGTCGCACTGCTCAACGGCGCCCGAGCCCTGCAAGGCGTCGGTGCGGCGATCTTGCTGAGCTCTGCGCTGGCAACCCTGTCGCACACGTTTCGCGGTCCGCATCGGGCGCGGGCTTTTGCGTTCTGGGGCTCGGTGATCGGCATCGCCACCTCGCTGGGCCCGGTCGTGGGCGGTTTCATCACGCAGCATTTCGGCTGGCAATGGGTGTTCTACATCAACGGCCCGATAGGCGTCGTGATGATTGCCCTGACGCTGTACGCCGTGAAGGAATCCAGCGATCCCCACGCACGCAAGATCGATGTACCGGGCTCGATCACGTTCTGTGGCAGCCTGTTCCTGATCACGCTGGCGTTGATTACCGGTAACCACGCAGGCTGGAGCAGCCCGCAGATTCTCATCGAATTCGCCAGCGCGGCCGTGCTGTTCGCCCTGTTTCTCATTGTGGAACTCAAGCAGCATCGTCCGATGCTTGACCTCAGCTTCTTTCGCCGTCCGACCTACATCGGCGCCAATATCGCGGGGCTGGCCTACGCCTCGGCGTTGCTGACGATGTTCACGTATCTGCCGATTTATTTTCAGAGCGGCCTGGGGCTCAGCCCGCAAAAGGCCGGGTTGTTGATGCTGCCCATCGCGGTGCCGTTGTTTGTGGTCCCACGCATCGTCGCCAACTACCTGACCCACCGTTTCAGCGGCCGCGCGTTGCTGACCTTCGGCCTGGCAACCATCGGCGTCGGCCTGCTGTGGCTGGGCGCCCACGCGTTGAGTTTCGATTACACCTCGATGGTCGCCGGACTGCTGATCGCCGGTATCGGCGCTGGCATCCTCAATGGTGAAACCGCCAAGGTCAGCATGTCGGTGATCCCGCCAGAACGTGCCGGCATGGCCTCGGGGATTTCAGGAACGGTGCGTTTCACCGGCATTGTGGTGGGCTTCGCAGCGCTGGGGGCGATTCTGTTTTCTCGGGTGTCGGCGACGCTGGCGAGCGGTTTGCCGGCCGACTCGGCGATTGATCCGGTGTCGTTGACCCGCCGCATCGCAGCGGGCGACCTGTCGGGCGGCCCCCTGGCATCGTCAAGCGGCATCGACCTGCAGGCATTGGCGTTGCACAGTTTCGGCAGCGGTTACCAGGCCATCCTCTGGGTAGGTGCTGGTATCGCCCTTATCGCCGCCTTGCTGGCGTGGTTGCTGGTACGCAGCGCCGACACCGCACCGACGCCACGTCATATCGAGAACCCTGGTGCTGTAGTGCCTCAGGCGGAATAACGGTAGTTGCGCTCGACCTTGCTGACCCGCGTGGTGCAGTGCCGGTACCAGGTCGAGCGACCCCGCTCACGGATCGCTCGGTGTTCAGGGTTTTCCTTCCACGCCAAGATTGCCCCTTCGCTGGACCAGTACGACACCGTGATCCCCAGGCCATCCTCACCGCGCGTCGATTCAACGCCGAGAAATCCGGGCTGCTCGCGAACCAGTTCGAGCATCCGATGCGCTGCCTCTTCGTAAGCTTCGGCCTCTTGGGTGGTGCGGGTCGAGGTGAAGATCACCGCGTAGTAAGGAACGGCAAACATATCGGTCATCATCGCGTTGCCGCTCCCGGTTGAGCACACGCCTGCACAAATGCCCTGACCAGCGGCGGTATGTCGCCTTGCAACGCCGCGCGCTCGGGTTGAAACAGCGTGGCGACAAAAAATGGATGCCCCTGCAGTTCCATCGCGCGTACTTCATCCTGTTCATCGTATCCACTGACCTTCAGCGGCCCGGCGAAGACCTCCGCTTCCAGCGCCTTTCGCAGCCCGTAACGGCAGCGATAACGCTCTTGGGTGTGCAGTGCGCCATAGGCCTCGGCAATCCGCGAACCCGCCAGCAGCCGAATCGGCGCGAACGCCTCGACCAGCGAACAACTGAGCGGTGTGATGATGGCCCGCGCAGAATCAGGCGCTGTCTCGGCGTGCTCGGCGTCCGACCAGCCGAGGTAATTGCGCGCGTACTCCAGCAACGCGTGCTGGAAACCGCCACACGTGCCCAGAAACGGCACCTGTTTTTCGCGGGCGTAACGTATGGCCGTGAGTGCACCCTTCATGTCGCGATAGGGGCTGGCCGGGACGCACCAGATCCCGTCAAACGCTTGAAGCCCGGCACCCTCACCCACCTCGGGCGTTGGCAGCCAGTGAAACTCGACGACGATGCCGGTCTCGCCTGCCACTCGGTCCAGCGCCACGGGAATCGCCTGATGCGCCGGTACGCTCTCGTCATAGTCACCCACCAAGGCAATGCGGATGTCGTGCTTCTGCTTCATACCTGCTCCCTGATATCAAAACGCTTTGCGATAGGTCCGGGCGGGACTATAAGCTTGTCGCCGTGCAATCAACATGGGCGCTCAGGCAAGTGATCAATGCAGCCGTGCAATACCGAATCAACCACGCCGACCTCGCCCTGATCCTCGCGCTGGTGCGCGGCAGGACCCTGGCGCGCGCTGCCGAACAGCTCAACGTAGATGTGTCGACGGTGTTTCGCTCGGTGCGTCGGCTGGAGGCGTCGGTCGGCACCGCGCTGTTTGAAAAAAGCCGTGCCGGGTATCAACCCACCAGTGCAGCGCTCGCCCTTTCTCAACAGGCGGAAAGCGCGGAACAAGCGCTGGCTCTGGCGCAGATCAGTCTTGAGCAGGGCCAGCAGATCGTCAGCGGAACGGTGCGCCTGACGTGTACCGAAGCGGTGATGCAAAGCCTGCTGCTGCCCGCGTTACGCCGTTTCATGCCGGCCTATCCGGGCCTGAAACTGGAACTGAACACCTCCAGCACCTTCGCCAACCTGAGCCGTCGCGACGCCGACATCGCTCTGCGTCTGACCAACACGCCGCCGGAGCATCTGGTCGGCACGCGCCTGGGCACCGTGGCGTACCACGTCTGCGCCAGCGAGGAATACCTGCAGCGCGCGGGCTCTGTCCCGCTTGAAGACCTGCACTGGATTGCACCGGACGATTTTCTACCGGACCACCCCACCGTCACCTGGCGGCGCCAGCAATGGCCTCGGGTGAACCTGGCGTATCGCTGCAGTTCGATGCTGGCGGTGGCACAACTGGTACGCGCCGGGATGGGGGTCGCGGCGCTGCCTGACTTCATGCTGCGTGAAGGCGAACTCCGGCAACTGGGCGAGCCGCTCGCAGGCTACGACACGGCCCTGTGGCTGCTCACGCGTCCGGATTGCCGTGCGTTGCGCTCGGTGTCGGCGCTGTTCAGCGAATTGAGCCGAAACCTCGCGCTGGCCTCAACCGACTGAGCGACAAGGCAGGCGCGGGATCGATACCTCGAATCAAGGCTGCCAGATACGCTCGCCATCGACCTCGACAATCCCGCTCGCGGGCAGCCTTGCGGTCTGGCGCACGATCATTCTGCCCGGCACGATTTCCTGGATAGCCGATGTACCGGGATCCGCCAGTTGGGCACAAATGATATTCACCGCGCGACCGATCATTTCAGCCAAAGGCTGCTCGAACGTCGTCAGACCGAAGATGGGCCATTGCCCTTGCGGCAAGTCATCGAAGCCGACGATGGACACGTCCCTGCCCGGCTGCATGCGCAGCTCGTGGCAGACGTTGATCGCGGCCAACGCCATCAGGTCGTTGGCGCAAAAGATGGCGTCTGGCGGCGCATCCTGTGCCAGCAAGCGTCGGGTCGCGGTGATGGCGCCGTCGAAGGTGTAATCGCCGACTTCGCGCAGTGGCAGCGGCCTGCCCTGCTCTTGCAGGTACGCGTTGAAACCCGCTTCGCGGTCACGGTTGGTGGACGAGCTTTGCTTGCCGGCAACGAACGCCAGCCGCTCATGCCCGCCTGCCAGCAGGAAGCGCGCGATGGTGCGGCTGCCGGTGATGTTGTCGCTGGTCACGCTGGACACCGAGGTGCTGCCGTTGGTGCGGTTGAACAACACCACCGGCAAGCCGATGGTTCGGCATTCTTCGGCGAAACGTGAAGACAGGCTGGCGGACACCAGCACCAGACCGTCCACCTGATACCGCAGGATTTCTTCCAGCACCGGGTCGGAGTCTTCGTTGTTGGCCATGGAGAACAGCAGGATGCGGTAGCCAAGTTGCTCGAACGCCGCCGACAGCGATTCCAGCACTCGCGCGTAAAACGGGTTGGCCATGCCAGGAATGGCCACGCCAATCAAGTTGGAGCGCCGCGTGATCAGCGAGCGCGCCACCAGATTGGGTCGGTAACCCAGGCTGGCCGCAGCCTCCTCCACCTTGCGCCGGGTGTCGGGGGAAACGCTGGCGCCTTTGGTAAACGTGCGTGAGACCGCTGACTGGGAAACCCCCGCCAGCCGGGCCACATCGTGGGCCGTGACCGGGCGCCGCCCTCGCTCCATGTTCTCTGACATATCGCCTTAACCGCCGAAAAAAAATGATCATACCTGCCAATCAGTTCTCCCACAGCCCGCACATGAAATTCGCCCCACTTGCGCCGAGGGGGTTTGCAATCTGCCCATCATCCATTACCATCGGTTAAATTGCATACGTATGCAAACCTTCCTCACTCAATAAAAACAACCTCGCAGGAGAACACCGTGGCTAAGTGGCTCAAACAAGGCGCCGAAGCAGAAGTCATCAAAACCGCTGCCCGTGAAGTGCGCGACACCGTCGAAAACCTGTTGGCCGACATCGAGGCCCGTGGCGATGTTGCCGTTCGTGAGCTGGCGATTCGCTTCGACAAGATGGACCGTGAGGACTACCGCCTCAGCGACGCCGAGATCCAGGCCTGCATGAATCAACTCAGCGACCGCGACCTCAAGGACATCGAATTCGCGCAAACCCAAGTGCGCAACTTCGCCCAGCATCAACGCAACTCCATGGTCGACGTCGAGGTGGAAACCCTCCCGGGCGTGATCCTGGGCCACAAGCACATCCCGGTGAACGCTGCGGGCTGCTACGTCCCTGGTGGCAAATACCCGCTGCTGGCCTCGGCGCACATGTCGGTGATCACCGCCAAGGTCGCGGGCGTTCCACGCATCATTACCTGCGCCCCGCCGTTCCTGGGCAAACCGGCACCGGCGATTGTCGCCGCGCAGCACATGGCGGGCGCCAACGAAATCTATTGTCTGGGCGGCATTCAGGCGATCGGCGCCATGGCGCTGGGCACTAAATCCATCGCTCAGGTGGACATGCTGGTTGGTCCGGGCAACGCCTTTGTCGCCGAAGCCAAGCGCCAGTTGTTCGGCCGTGTGGGCATCGACCTGTTTGCCGGGCCGACCGAGACACTGGTGATCGCCGATGAAAGCGTTGACGGCGAGCTGTGCGCCACCGACCTGTTGGGCCAGGCCGAACACGGCCCGGACTCTCCGGCCATTCTCCTGACCACGTCGGAAAAACTGGCCCGCGAAACCATGGCCGAAATCGAGCGCCTGCTGCAGATCCTGCCGACCGCCGACATCGCGCGCCGCGCCTGGGAAAGCTTCGGTGAAGTGATCGTCGCCGAGGACGATGAGGAGATGCTGGCCATCGCCAACGACCTGGCCTTCGAGCACGTGCAGGTGATGACCGAAGACCCGGACTATTTCCTGAAGCACATGCGCAACTTCGGCGCGCTGTTCCTTGGTCCACGCACCAACGTTTCGTTCGGCGACAAGGTGATCGGCACCAACCACACCCTGCCGACCAAAAAAGCGGCGCGGTACACCGGGGGTCTGTGGGTCGGCAAATTCATCAAGACCTGCACCTACCAGAAGGTCACCACCGACGAAGCCTCCTCGATGATCGGTGAGTACTGTTCGCGCCTGTGCGCCCTGGAAGGCTTCGCCGGGCATGGCGAGCAAGCCAACATCCGCGTGCGTCGCTACGGCCACAAGGACGTGCCGTACGCCGGCGCCGCCCAGTAAAAAATCGCGTTCTTTGCGGGACAGGGCGAGCGGTAAAACGCGCGTCCGACAATAAAAACAATCAACCGACTGCGAGCCCTCGCCGAACCCTATACGGGTCCGGGGAGGGCTCGCCGTACCGCTTCGAAAGGATGTCCTCATGAGTGTTGTCATCGCCGTTCTGGCGTTGTGCGTTCTGATGCTGGCTGCATATCGGGGTTACAGCGTCATCATTTTTGCGCCACTGGCTGCCCTGGGCGCCGTATTGCTGACCGACCCCACCGCCGTGGCGCCGGTGTTCAGCGACCTGTTCATGGACAAGATGGTCGGCTTCATCAAGCTGTACTTTCCAGTGTTCCTGCTGGGCGCGGTGTTCGGCAAGTTGATCGAGCTGTCGGGGTTTTCCCGTGCCATCGTCAAATCGGTCATCGGCCTGCTGGGGAGCAGTCAGGTGATTCTGGTGATCGTGCTGGTCTGCGCGTTGCTGACCTACGGCGGGGTCTCGCTGTTTGTGGTGGTGTTCGCGGTCTACCCGTTTGCCGCCGAAATGTTCCGTCAGGGCAATATCCCAAAACGGCTAATGCCTGCGACCATCGCGCTGGGCGCGTTTACCTTCACCATGGACGCGATGCCGGGCACGCCGCAGATCCAGAACATCATCCCGACCACCTTCTTCGGCACTAATTCCTGGGCCGCGCCGTGGCTCGGCCTGCTGGGTTCGCTGTTCGTTTTGGTGTGCGGCATGCTGTACCTGGAGCATCAGCGCCGCAAAGCCGCGCGCGCAGGCGAAGGCTACGGCACCAACCTGCGCAACGAGCCGGAAACGCCTGAAGAGATAGCCTTGCCAAACCCGTTGATCGCCCTGTTGCCGCTGGTGCTGGTCGGGGTGATGAACCTGCTGTTCACGAAATGGATTCCGGGCTGGTACGGCGGCTCCTACGGCATTCACCTGCCAGGGCTGAAGGCGCCGATTCAGACGGACGTGGCCAAGCTGACCGCCATCTGGGCGGTACAGGCCGCGCTGCTGGTGGGCATCATCACGGTGCTGGTGTTCTCCTTCCGCACCGTCGCCAGCAAACTGGCCGATGGCAGCAAGACGGCCGTGGGCGGGGCGATGCTGGCAACGCTGAACACCGCCTCGGAATACGGGTTCGGCGCGGTGATCGCAGCGTTGCCGGGGTTTCTGGTGGTGGTCGACGGCCTGAAGGCGATTCCCAACCCCCTGATCAATCAGGCGATCACGATCAACATCCTGGCGGGGATCACCGGTTCGTCCTCGGGCGGGATGAGCATCGCGCTGGCGGCGATGTCCGACACCTTTATTGCCGCTGCGAATGCCGCGCACATCCCGATGGAAGTGATGCACCGGGTCGCGTCGATGGCAGCGGGTGGCATGGACACCCTGCCGCACAACGGCGCCGTGATCACGTTGCTGGCCGTCACCGGCCTGACCCACCGCGAGGCCTACACGGACATTTTCGGCATGACGATCTTCAAGGTGCTGGCGGCGTTCTTCGTGATTGGCGTGTATTACACGACCGGCCTGGTTTAACGCCTGGCCGCCTGCTCCCGCCGGAACTGCCCCGGCGGGACGCCGTGGGCCTTGCGGAAACGCCGGGAAAAGTACGCTTCATCGGCGAATCCACAGATCTGGGCGATATGGCTCAAGGGTTTGTCGCTGTTCATCAGGTGCGTGCGCGCAAGGCGCATGCGCCGCTCCAGCACCAGTTCCGAGAACGTACTGCCCGTCTCTTTGCGCAGCAGGTGGGTCAGGTAATTCGGCGACAAGAAGGCTGCGGCTGCAGCGTCAGTCAGGCTCATGGCCGGATCGGCCATGTGCGCGCGGATGTACGCCATCACCCGGCCCATCGCATCGCGCCGCCCTCTTCGCTCGGCCTTGTTGGCCGACAACCCGAGCAACTGAGGCTCGAACAGGTTGCAGACCTTGCCGATCAGTTGCAGCAGGTAACCGCGCAGAATCGAGCCTGACCCCAGCTGCCGCGACAGGTCCGCTTCGCGCATCTGCTCCAGCAATGCGGTCACTTGCGCGAAATCAGCGTCCTGCAGGATGAAATCCAGATGCTCCTGGAAGCGAAAAGGCGCCAGCTCCGGTGCCTCGTTGAGGGAGACATCTTCAAGGTCCATCGGATCGCATTGCAGGTGATGCAGCAAAAATTCCTGAGAGAAATTGATCAGCACGAAGTTGCCGTCTTCAGGGTGCGGAATCACATGCAGCCGATGCGGCAGGATGAACGCGAGGGTGTTGCGCGGAAACGGCCGGATAGCGCCGCCGATATGCTGCACGGTGTCGCCGCCGAGATTGATCTGGATCTGGAAATATTCGTGACGATGGGGTGATGTCAGGGCAGGACGAGCAGACTTGTCACGGATGTAGAAATCCATCCGGTCGCTGCGCTGTTGCATGCCATAGGTCTGGATGCGGGACGGGTTGGCCATCGCGGAAACACCTGAAATCACTTGGTTCGATCTGCCGCATGTTAGGCCAACAGCAGCCGTCGAACCAAGGGATTATCAGGGCGTTCAGTGCCTGCGGACGATGATCGATGTCGGGATCAAACGAGGGTCACGGTCAGCTCGGCAATGCCTTCGATCCCCGCCGTCACCACATCGCCGCGCTGCAGCGCACCGACGCCTGCCGGCGTGCCGGTGTAGATCAAGTCACCGGCTTTGACGCCCACCGATTGCGAGAGGTACGCAATCACGTCCCTGACTGCCCAGATCTGATCGGCCAGATCGCCGCGCTGACGGCTTTCACCGTTCACGTCCAGCCAGATGGAACCGGTGTCCGGGTGGCCGATCTTGCTGACCGGCAGCAGCGCAGTGGCGGGTGCCGAGGCGTCGAACGCCTTGGCCCATTCCCACGGACGCCCCATTTTCTTTGCCTGCGCCTGAAGGTCGCGACGGGTCAGGTCCAGCCCGACGCCGTAACCCCAGACGTGACTCAAGGCGTCTTGCGCAGAGATGTCCACGCCGTCCTTGCCAATCGCAACCACCAGTTCGATCTCGTGGTGCAGGTCCTGGGTCAGCGGCGGGTAAGCAATGTTGCCCTCAGCCGGCACGACCGCGTCCGCAGGCTTCATGAAGAAAAACGGCGGTTCGCGGTCAGGGTCATGGCCCATTTCGCGGGCATGTTCGGAGTAGTTGCGGCCGACGCAAAAGACGCGGCGGATCGGAAAGCGGCTGGAAGTGCCCGCCACGGCCAGCGATGGCGTAGCGACCGGTGCAATGACGAATTCACTCATGGTCATGTCCTTGATGGAAGGTTGATCGACATGACCACAGTGTGTGCTAACAACCACGGGCCGGGTTGGACAGATCCCACGGGGTTTTGGACGAAACAACGCATCTCGTATCAGCGCTGTCTTTCTGCAGGCGCACTTGCCCGCCGACCAAGGCGCCTGAGTTGACCGCCGGCTCCCGGCAGATCGCGGGCAAGCGCGCGCCTACAGATTCGCGTCAACTGGTCAGCCGCGCCCAACGAACGGCATGCTGCTGGCCATCACGGTCATGTTCAGCACGTTCGCCGACAACGGCAGACTCGCCATGTAGCTGACCGCGTCCGCCACGTGCTGCACGTTCATCGTGGGTTCCACCTGCAGCTCGCCATCGGCCTGCAACACGCCTTTGGTCATGCGATCGGTCATTTCAGTCAAGGCGTTGCCGATGTCGATCTGTCCGCAGGCGATGTTGTACTGACGACCGTCCAGCGAGGTGCTCTTGGTCAGGCCCAGCACTGCGTGTTTGCTGGAGGTATACGGCGAGCTGAACAACCTCGGCGTGTGCGCCGAGATCGAGCCGTTGTTGATGATTCGCCCGCCTTGCGGCACCTGCCGGCGCATCAGACCGAACGCTGCACGCACACATAGAAACATGCCGGTAACGTTGGTATCGATCACGTTTTTCCACTGCTCGACCGTCAACTCGTCCATCGGCACCGCAGGCGCACCAATGCCGGCGTTGTTGAAGGACACGTCCAGGCGACCGAACGTGCTTTCAATCTGCGCGAACAACGCCTCGACACTGGCCGCATCACGCACGTCGGTCGACACCGCCAAGGCTTGCTGCCCTGAGGCTTTCGCTTGCTCGGCCAGCTCGACCAACGGCTCCAGACGACGCCCCGCGAGGACTACGGCATAGCCGTCCTTGAGCAACTGGAGCGCGACGGCGCGACCTATACCACTTCCAGCGCCGGTGACCAGCGCGACTTTCAGGGCAGACGATGAAGACATGTGGGTTTCCTTTTTTGTTAGAGGGGATCGGTTGTAACCGCAATCAATCCGGTGGGCTTGCTGCCTCAGCTATGCACCGGGGTCAGCACCGGTTTGCCGGCATAAAACGCCAGCAGGTTATCGGCAACTAACTGCACCGTGCCCCGCGAGGCTTCCGGCGACAGGCCGGCGACATGCGGGGTCAGCACGACGTTGTTCAGGGTTTTCAGCGCATCCGGCACCTGGGGTTCGTCGTCGAACACGTCCAGCGCCGCACCGGCCAGACGGCCGTGCTGCAGGGCGTCGATCAACGCCTCGGTGTCCACCACACTGGCCCGCGCGATGTTCAGCAGAAAACCGTCCGCACCCAGCGCTTCAATCGCGGCCTTGTCGATCAAATGCCGCGTTCCGGCGCCGCCCGGCGTGGCCACCATCAGAAAATCGGACTCGGCGGCCAGTGCCAGCGGCGTGGCGCAGTAGTGAAAATCGACGTCCGCGCGCGGCGAACGGCTGTGGTAATTGATCTGCATGTCAAAGCCCAGCGCCCGTTTGGCAATCGCCATCCCCACTGCACCCAGGCCCAAAATACCGAGGCGTTTGTTCGCAAACGACGGCCGCGTGACCTTGCGCCACTCGCTGCGGCGTACCGATGCATCGGCTTGAGGAATATCGCGTACCACCGACAGCAGCAACGCCATCGCATGATCAGCCACGCTCGGCGCGTTCACCCCGGCGCCATTGGTCACCGTAATGCCGCGCGCTTCGGCGGCCAGCAGATCGACCTGTTCGTAACCCGCCCCGATCACACAAATGATGCCCAGCTTGGGCAGCGCCGCGATCTCATCAGCCTTGAAACCCAACGGTCCGCGCGTCAACACCGCATCGATTTCATCCCCGCGGGTCGCGACCGCCTCCGCCCGCGTCGCAGGCGTCGGCGCCAGAATCAAACGAAAACCGCTCTCCTCCAGAATCGGCAAGTACTCGTTCACGCTTTCAACCAACACCAGCACCGTCTTCGTCATCATCACTGCGCCCCGGAAAATTCGATGGGACAGACAGTAGCGCGAGTTAGAGCGGTTTTCACCCCTGAAACCGATTCCCACCAGACTTCTTCGCGGTATACATCGCCTCATCGGCATGGCGGAAGAGTTGCGCAAGGTCAGTGGCGTTTTCCGGGTAGTTGGCGATGCCGATGCTGGGCAGGATCTGCCAGTCATGGCCTTTGAGGACCATGGGCACGTTGAGGGTCTTGCAGATTTTTTCCGCAACCTTGCCGGAGTCCTCGGCGCTGTTGACCCGGTCGAGCAGTATCACGAATTCATCCCCGCCGATGCGCGCCACGGTATCGGTTTCGCGCACGCACTGTTTCAAGCGATGAGCCACTTCCTGCAGCAGCAGATCACCTGCGGCGTGACCAAGGGTGTCGTTGACCTGTTTGAATTTGTCCAGATCCAGATAGAGCAAAGCCAGACGCCCTTTACTGTTTTTCGCCCGCTCCAGTGATTGAAGCAGGCGCTCTTGCAGCAACATACGGTTGGGCAGTTGAGTCAACTGATCGTACTGGGCCATGCTCTTGAGTCGGTCGTACAACTGCTTGCGTTCAATGGCGGCCGCGACCTGGGTCGACACGAATTGCAGCAGTTCCTTGTCACGCTCGCCGTACTGCGGACAGTCAGGGTGACTCTTGACCAGCAGCGCGCCAATGATGCCGTGTTGCGTCTCCAGCGGCGCCGCGAGCCAGGACAGGCCATCGTTGCCCTGCATCCGCCTCAGGTAGTCAGGGACCGCATGGCCGGTGCCACGTAGATCGCAGGCAGGGGCCACCAGCATCGTGCGCCCCGTTCCGACGATTTCAGTCGCCAGTGCATCGGCCATGGGATGCGCTTGGGTCGGATCAAGCTCGTCGACGCGGTAGGGGAAATTCAGCAATCCGCTGTATTTATCGAGCAGCGCGACAAAAAAATTGCGGGCGGGCAGCAAATCACCGATGACGCGGTGAATCTCCTTGAACAGCGCAGGCAGATCACTGGCCACATGAGCCGCTTCGGAAATGCGGAACAGCGCCGTTCGCATGGACTCCGAGCGTTTGCGTTCAGTGATGTCCCGGGCGACGGCGATACGCAGTTGGTCGACCTCCGACCAGCGTGCCGACCACATGATGTGCACCACCCGGCCGTCTTTACGCACGTAGCGGTTCTCGAAACCCACGTTAGGCTGCCCCGACATGATCTCACCGGCGGCGGCGAGCGTGCGCTCACGGTCCTCGGGATGGACCATTTCGATCATCTTGAGGCCGATCAGCTCGTGCGGAAGGTAACCGAAAATCTGCTCCGAGGCGGCGCTGACGTAGACGAACCGACCTTGTACGTCCACCACACAGATGGCGTCCAACAGCAGGTCGACAAATCCAGTCAATGCGGCGTATGTGTTTGTTTCCATGCGAGAAAAGCCACCTGCAGAGTCAAACGGTCATGCGCCTGACGATTTAGCGTCATGAAAAATCCTGAAACTCGTCGCCATAGTGCCCAAACGCCCTGCGTTCGGCTATGTGCCGAGTGAGCATAACCTCACAACGACCGCTCGTTTCCAGCAGCGACACGCCGGTTGCCGGCACCCGACATTGCTGTTTAAGGTCTGAGTGATGCGCCTGGATAACAGTAGCGGCAAATACGCCGGTACGCGCTGCGGTGGTTTGCACCGCTTCATGAATGAATCATGCACAAAAGGAACGTCATCACCATGCTCAAAGGAATTTCCAGAACGTTGGGCACCGCCGCGCTGGCCGGTGTCATGTTGTCGTCAGGGTTTGCCATGGCCGCTAACGAGCCCGGCAAGGCGCTTGCCGCCAAGATCGGCGTACCCTGGCCTGCGGTCATTGCGCATCGCGGTGCTTCGTTCAATGCGCCGGAAGAGACAATCCCGTCCTACACCCTCGCCCGTGAACTGGGTGCCGATTACCTGGAAATGGACATCCAGCGCACCAAGGACGGCGTGCTGATCGCCCTGCACGACGACACCCTTGAGCGCACCACTAATATCGCAGAGGTCTATCCGAATCGGGTAAAAGACCCCTTGAGCACCTTCACCCTGGAGGAGATCAAGCGCCTGGATGCAGGCTCTTGGTTCAACAAGGCACACCCTGACCGCGCACGCGCAAGCTACGCAGGGCTGAAAATTCTGACGCTGGACGAGGTGATCGACATTGCCGAAGGCGGCAAGAACAAACCCGGCCTGTACATCGAAACCAAAGTGCCGGCGCAGTTTCCCGGCATCGAAGAAGACCTGAAGAAGAAACTGGAACAACGCGGCTGGCTGAGTCAGCGCCCCGCGGCGGAAAAAGGCCATGTGAACGTGGCGCACATGCCCGGCCGGGTGATTTTGCAAACGTTCGAAAAACCGAGCCTGGAGCTGCTGCAGAAGGCCATGCCGAACACGCCGAAAATCCTGTTGCTGTGGCTGGGCGACGGCTCTATCCAGGCGGCATCCGACAAGACCTTCAAAGACTCCGGCGCCAAAGACAAAGCCAGCTTCTATGCGACTCAGCAAGTGAAGTCCAAGGAAGAATTCGCGGCGTGGATGGACTGGGCAAAAGCACACGGCGCGATCGGCACCGGCCCTGCGTCCGCTTTGAAAAACGGTGGCGACCAGAGCTACATGGATCTGGTGCAACCGTGGATGAACAAGATGGCCCACGATCGTGGCCTGATCATTCATCCGTACACCGTGGATGACGCGGTGGACTTCAAGGCCATCAGCCAGCGCGGTGTCGATGGTTTCTTCACCAACCGGGCGTCGGAACTGTTGAAGTTCTACGGACGGCCGTCGAAAGAAAGCATGGATTCAATCTTGAAGCGGATCGGGTACTAGGCATCTCACAAACGTGTCACTGGCTGAACACAAAACCTGTGGGATCGTTCCAACGCTCTGCGTGGGAATGCCTGCCAAGACGCTCCGCGCCCACGTTGACGCAGAGCGTCAGTCGCTGCGTTACCACGCGGAGCGTGGGAACGATCAACAAAGCGAAGTGCGCATTACGCTATTCAGGTCTATGGCACTTTTTACTGGCTAAACAAAAAACCTGTAGGAGCCGGCTTGCTGGCGAATGCGTCAGAAACCATACATCAGTGGTGGTTGGCCCGCGGCGTTCGCCAGCAAGCCGGCTCCTACAGGACGCAAGTGGAGCGTTTACGCCAGCTCTGCAACCACGGCCGCCAGCGCTTTCGCCGGATCGGCCGCCTGGCTGATCGGGCGGCCGATGACCAGGTAATCAGAACCGGCATCCAGGGCCTGACGCGGCGTCAGAATGCGGCGCTGGTCATCCTGCGCGCTGCCAGCGGGACGAATGCCCGGCGTCACCAGTTGCAACGACGGGTGCGCGGTTTTCAAGGCCTGGGCTTCCAGCGCCGAGCACACCAGCCCGTCCATGCCTGCTTTCTCGGCCAGCGCCGCCAGACGTAACACCTGCTCTTGCGGCTCGATGTCCAGACCGATCGCCGCCAGGTCTTCACGTTCCATGCTGGTCAGCACGGTCACACCGATCAGCAACGGTTTCGGCCCGCTGCGCTGATCGAGCACATCACGACAGGCGGCCATCATGCGCAGGCCGCCGGAGCAGTGCACGTTGACCATCCACACGCCCATCTCGGCAGCGGCCTTGACCGCCATCGCCGTGGTGTTGGGGATGTCATGGAATTTGAGGTCCAGAAACACCTCGAAGCCCTTGCTGTTCAAGGTTTCGACAATGCCCGACGCACTGCTGGTGAACAGCTCCTTGCCCACTTTGACCCGACACAGCTTGGGGTCGAGCTGATCAGCCAGTTTCAACGCGGCTTCGCGGGTCGGAAAATCCAGGGCGACGATGATAGGGGTCTGGCAGGCGGACATGAGCGGGTTCTCTGGCAAGTCGAAATCGGCGCGCATTGTAGCTGATCATCCCGCGGGACGGGACCCGGCGATCGGTAAATGGTGCTCGGGCAGAGCACGGATTACACCTGTGGGAGCGAATTCAGTCGCGATGGGCCAATTCGGTCGCCATGAACTCGTCGTCTGGAAAATCGTTCGCCAATGAACGCGCTCCCACAGGGACGCTCGCCTGCGCCGTGCCACATTCTGTCTCCCGGCACCTGCCACTGCGCACCAATCAGGCACGATCGGCTCTGAATCGCCGAACAAGCATCCTGTATACGACCCTATTCGAAACATTACGACCTACCTGCCAACCGCTGGCACGACCACTGCAGCGCGCTCTGTCCCGATGATCCAATCAATCCAGGGAGTGACGCATGAATACGCAACTGAAGCCCACGCTGGGCACACTGCATTTGTGGGGGATCGCCGTCGGTCTGGTGATTTCCGGTGAATATTTCGGCTGGAGTTACGGCTGGGGAGTGGCCGGAACGCTGGGCTTCTTGCTGACGTCACTGATGGTCGCGGCGATGTACACCTGTTTTATCTTCAGCTTCACCGAGCTGACCACCGCGATCCCTCATGCAGGCGGTCCATTCGCTTACAGTCGCCGGGCGTTCGGCGAGAAAGGCGGACTCATCGCAGGGCTCGCCACACTGATCGAATTCGTCTTCGCCCCGCCCGCCATTGCCTTGGCGATCGGCGCTTACCTCAACGTGCAGTTCCCGGCGCTGGACCCGAAACATGCGGCCGTGGGCGCGTACATCGTGTTCATGACCCTTAACATTCTGGGGGTGAAGCTGGCCGCAACCTTCGAGTTGGTGGTCTGCGTCCTCGCGGTGCTGGAACTGCTGGTGTTCATGGGTGTGGTTGCCCCGGCGTTCAGCTTCAGTCACTTCGCACTCAACGGCTGGGCCGGCTCAGACACCTTCGGCGCGCCCGCAATTGCCGGGATGTTCGCCGCGATCCCGTTCGCCATATGGTTCTTCCTCGCCATCGAAGGTGCGGCCATGGCGGCCGAAGAAGCCAAGGACCCCAAGCGCACGATTCCCAAGGCCTACATCAGCGGCATCATCACCCTGGTATTGCTGGCGATGGGCGTGATGTTCTTCGCAGGCGGCGTCGGTGACTGGAAAGCCCTGTCGAACATCAACGACCCATTGCCTCAAGCGATGAAAGCCGTCGTCGGCGAAAGCTCGGGCTGGCTGCACATGCTGGTGTGGATCGGCCTCTTCGGGCTGGTGGCCAGTTTCCACGGCATCATCCTGGGCTATTCGCGGCAGTTCTTCGCCCTCGCCCGCGCCGGCTACCTCCCTGCATCGCTGGCCAAACTGTCGCGTTTCCAGACCCCGCACCGCGCGATCATCGCGGGCGGGCTGATCGGCATCGCAGCGATCTACAGCGACGGCCTGATCAACCTCAGCGGCATGACCCTCACCGCCGCGATGATCACCATGGCGGTGTTCGGCGCCATCGTCATGTACATCATGAGCATGTTGAGCCTGTTCAAGCTGCGCAAGACCGAACCTCTGCTGGAGCGCACCTTCCGCGCTCCGGGTTATCCGATCGTGCCCGGCATCGCATTGGTGCTCGCGGTGGTCTGCCTGATTGCCATGGCCTGGTTCAATGCCCTGATCGGCCTGATCTTTCTGGCGTTCATGGCGGTGGGCTTCATCTATTTCGGCCTGACCGCAAACGCACGCTCAGCGGCGCCGGCCGACTCGATGCTGACCGGGGTCTGACGCACCCATGACACCGTGCAGGCGTCGGCAACCCGGCGCCTGCAAAGGTGCCTTGGCCTATCCGCTCAGACCGGGCGTCTCCTACAATTGAACCACTGGGCAGCGCCGTTGCTCAAAGCGGTATCACAAGAAGGAGAGAGCCTCATGCCCTGGTACGCCTGGTTAATTCTGGTTATTGCAATCGGCTCGATCGTCGGTGGTTTGCTGATGCTCAAGGACTCAGCGAAAAAACTGCCCCTGACCGAAGAACAACTCAAGCGCGTCCACGAGCGCAATGCTGAAATGGATGCCAAGGAAGCACGCGACCGCTGACACCATGGGGCGGTGGACACTCACCGCCCGCCTTGCGCTTTCAATCCCGACTGTCACTTTCATCCAGCGCAATGGCTCGATGGCTTGGCTGCGGCGTCACGGCAATCCGAAAGGGCTGGAAGATCTTGAACATCTGCCCGCTCTCACGCAGTTGCTTCAGCAATTCACCGAACTTCTCCCCGGTAATCGGCGCGTTGGGCCTCAACAGCGCGAAGTGCCGGTAGACCTGGTCCACTCGGTCCGACACCAGAAACTGATCGGCGTCGGCGGGATTGCTGGACAGAAACGTACTCAGATAGGAACGGGTGACCAACGCAATGTCTGCCCGGTCCCGTAGCACCATGAGCAAGTTGCTGTCGTGGGAGTAGGTCAAGGTGGCGTTGTAATTCTCTGCCAGGAACCTGGGGTCGGCATTGAAATGGGCGAAGGCATAGTGATACCCGCTGAACAGCGCCAGGCGCTTGCCATGCAGGTCATCGAAATAATGTTGCGAGCGACCCTGGGCGCGATGGGCGACGAAAATTTCGGCGTCCTCCAGCCCCATGTCGACATCCTGGTGAGGAATGTCCTTCCAGCCCCAAGCGGGGTTCTCGAAGATTGCCATGTCAAAGCGAGCCTGCTGGAAATCCCGGAAACGACGGGGAATCGAGGTCGGGACCATTTCAAACCGGTAGTCGCTCTGCATGGCATTCAGCGCACTGATCATCTGTGGCAGCAAGCCTGTGTCTTCACCGCGCTCAGGGCGAATCGTGTACGGCGGAAAGTGCGCCGCGCCAATGCGCACCACCTGTGCCGCACCCGCTTGCCAGGCCCACAGCGTCGTGGTTGCCAACAGCAGCGTTTTAACAACCATCCGCACTGGCGTAGACATCAAGACAAAGCACCTCTGGCGAATCGGAGTACGTAAGCTATGCGCTTGCGAACAATTAGACAACGGTCAAACGACGTCAGAACCGCTTTATTCACAACCCGAATCTTTGAGTCATTGTCGCGCCGCAATTTATGCCGAGCCCGTCAGCCAGGCAAGCGCTTCTCCGAGGCTCCGCTCAGCCTGCACGATAAAAAGCAGCGCTGCGGCAAACCATCGTCCCTCATTCGAGTCCCATGCATCAGTCAGGGGCGTGTTCAGCCGTTGGACGCGATCAACCGAATATGACTACGCTCCATGACGGTGCCACAGGTTAAGAAACTGGAGTTCGAGATGCCACATTGGTTGGTGATAGATCTGGAGGCCACCACCGAAGAGGGTGGATGGCCGGTGGCAGAGATGGAAATCATTGAGATCGGCGCCTGCGTGGTCAACTCGGACGGACGCGAAGTGGACCACTTCGAGCGCTTTGTCAGGCCCGCGCGCAGACCGATGCTCACCTCGTTCTGTCGTGAGCTGACGCACATACAACAGGCGCAGATCGACAGCGCGCCACTGTTCACCGCTGTCTGGCCGCAGTTCGAGCGCTGGCTGAGCCATCACCGCACCCGCCTGCTCGGCTGGGTCAGTTGGGGTGACTACGACCGCCAGCAATTTGAAGTGCAATGGCAGCAGCACCAGCTCACCAGCGAGCTTAGCGGTCTGGCCCACATCAACCTGAAGCAGCGCTTCGCCCAGGCACGCCAACTGCAGAAACCCTGTGGCCTCAACACCGCGTTGCAACTGGCAGGCATGCATTTTAACGGGCAGCAGCACCGTGCCCTGACCGACGCGCGCAACACCGCCCGGCTGCTTCCATTGGTCATTCCCGGCTGACCGTGACGCATTTCTCAAAGCGGATGACGGCCTTTTGTACGTTGGGCATACTGTCCAACCTTTTCCAGCCCCTTTCCAAGGAGATCAGCCATGCTCAAGGTCAACGAGTATTTCAACGGCACCGTCAAGTCCATCGCCTTCCAGCAAACCGAGGGCGCGGCCACTATCGGCGTCATGTCAAAAGGCGAATACGAGTTCGGCACTGCTGATCGCGAAATCATGCACGTCGTCTCTGGTTCGCTGAAAGTCCTGTTGCCCAACAGCAACGACTGGGAACACTTCAAGACCAACGATCAGTTCCGCGTCCCGGCCAACAGCAAATTCAAGCTGCAGGTCCTGGAAGAGACCGCTTACCTCTGCGAATACCGCAAAGACTGATGATTCACAAAACGGCGCTCAAGGCGCCGTTTTCATCTCTACCGCCACCTCCTGCGTTCCCGTGTTGAATTGCAACGCCGCCAGTCGCGCGTACAGCGGATTGCTGGCGATCAGCTCACGATGCGTGCCCACCGCCACCAGTTTCCCCTGATCCATGACGGCGATCCGGTCAGCATTCTGCACCGTCGCCAACCGGTGGGCGATCACCAGCGTGGTTCGGCCCTTCATCAGCGTCGGTAATGCCTGCTGGATCAGATGTTCACTCTGCGCATCCAGCGCGCTGGTGGCTTCGTCGAGCAACAGAATCGGCGCATCGGCCAGCAAGGCGCGAGCGATCGCCAGACGCTGACGCTGGCCGCCCGACAGTCCCATCCCGCCGTCGCCCAAATGCGTTTGATACCCCTGAGGGAGCAATTGAATGAACTCGTGGGCGTGAGCGATGCGTGCAGCGGCTTCGACCTGCTCGACGCTGGCGACGGGGTTGCCGTAGCGAATATTGTCTTCGACGCTGCCGAAGAACAGCGCCGGGGTTTGCGATACCCAGGCAAAGCAGCGACGCAGGTCCAGAGGGTCGAGGCGCTCAGCAGGCAAACCTTCGATGAGGATTTGCCCCTGCTGCGGATCGTAGAAGCGCAGCAGCAGATCGAACAGCGTTGACTTGCCCGCACCCGATGGCCCCACCAGCGCCAGCGTCTCCCCTGCCTCGACCGTCAGGCTCAAGCCCTCGACCGCATTGCGTTCGGGCCGTGACGGGTACGCGAAGCTGATACGTTCCAGGGCCAATCGGCCGCTGACCCGTTCCGGTAACGTCAGCAGATGTTTGGCCGGTGGCGTGATTTCACTGCGCGCCTGCAACAACTCGGTGATGCGTTCAGCCGCACCCGCCGCCCGTTGCATCTCGCCAATCACCTCGCTGAGCGTGCCGAATGCGCTGCCGACGATCAGGCTGTAGAACACGAACGCCGCCAGCTCGCCGCCAGAAATTCGCCCGGCAATGACATCCATCCCGCCGACCCACAGCATCACACCCACGGCGCCGAGCACCAGCACGATCACCAGGGTAATCAACCAGGAGCGCTGCAAGATACGCTTGCGAGCGGTGTCGAATGCGTCCTCGGCGGTTTGTGCGAAGCGCTGGCGATCCTGTTCCTGATGGTTGTACGCCTGCACGGTTTTGATCTGACCAAGCGCTTCGGAAACATAACTGCCGACATCCGCCACCCGGTCCTGACTCTCACGGGACAGACTGCGCACGCGCCGCCCGAATATAAGGATCGGCGCGATCACCAGCGGCAGCGCGATGACCACGATGCTGGTCAGCTTGGGGTTGGTGAAAAACAGCAGAATGACCCCGCCGATCACCATCAGCGCATTGCGCAGAAACATCGACAGCGACGATCCGATCACCGATTGCAGCAGAGTGGTGTCCGCGGTGAGACGGGACTGGATTTCCGAGCTGCGGTTGTTCTCGTAAAATCCGGGATGCAGGCTCACCAAGTGGTCGAACACCTGCTTGCGCAGATCGGCCACCACACGCTCCCCGATCCATGACACCAGATAAAACCGGGTGAACGTACCGACCGCCAGCGCCAGCACCAGCACCATGAACAGGGCAATGGTCTCGTTGAGCAGGGTCGGCGAGCGCGTCATGAACCCCTGATCGACCATGAGGCGAATGCCTTGCCCCATCGACAGGGTAATCCCTGCGGTCACGATCAGTGCCGCCAGTGCACCGATGGCCTGCTTGCGGTACGGCGCGATCATCCGCCAAGCCAGACGAATGGCATGGCGCTGACGCCCGGAAAACACTGAAGCCATGGGATGCACCTGATAGACGATTCAAGCGCAGAGCCTACACCGGCACCCCGATGTACGCTCGTCGACTTTTGCTGAACTGAACCGACAGACGCCAGTCTGGGTAAAGGTATCCACGCGGTGTGGGGCTGCGTTATGAACACAAGCGCGGGGGTTTAGAGCGGATCGGTCTAACGAGAGAGTGGCGGTTTTCGCCGTCATCTGGTGGACTGATTGAACGTTTGAAGCGCCCAGGGATGTCATGGCGCAGTCATCGAGCGTGGGTAAATTGAAGCGCACAACCTGATGAAGGAGACAGGCCATGAGCTTGCAGAACAGCAGCAATCACGAACCCGTCGTTCGCCCCCAACCCCAGGCACAACTGGGCGGTGCGATCTTCGACGAAAACGGGCAGGAAATCCTGATTACTGAAGAGATGGTTCAGGCCGCATGTCAGGAATGCGAAAAGTACTGGGTCAAGCCTGAAAAACAAGACTGATGAGCCTACTGAATTCAAACCCGGCCTCGATGCCGGGTTTTTTATGCGGGAGAAAAAACATTCCGCAACACATGCCCCACCGACTCCCCATTGCGGTCATTCACTTCCTGCGATTACGTCCGGCCCTTCAAATCCAGACAATCCAGGAAACATCACGATGTCCGCTACTCATTACAGCTACACCTGCGCAGAACTCGACTCCGTTTACCGCACGCTGGAAACCACCTTGTTCGGCGTTAAACGAGACATTGGAGAGGACGGTCTGCCGTCCCCAAAAATCCTCGTCGTGGCAGGCGTTCAGGGCTCCGGCAAAACCTACATGCTGAACAACACCCTGCTCAAGGACCCGCGTTACAGCAACTATGTGCGCCTTTACCTGGAGAGCTTTCGTGAGCTGCACCCGCGTTATGCCGAGTTCGCCGACCAGGACGTGACCAGCCGTTACAAGCACACCGAAACCTTCATCTGGGAGCTGTGCAGTCGTATCTTCAGCCACGCGCACAAGAACAAGTTCAACATCATCATGGAAACGGCGCTGGATACCCGCGCCTTCGCCAACGTCATTTCAGGCGACGAACTGGCCGATTACCAGTTTGATGTTCACCTGATCGGCTGCAAGAAGGACTTCGTGCATCTGTCCACCATCAAGCGAGCGCTCGATGCGCTGGAGAAAGGTACGCTCGAGCGTTTTGTCGACATTGCGACCATCGAAACCAGCATCGATAACGCGGAGGTGATCCTGAATGCCTTTGAAACAGCGTGCATGAGGGTCAGCGGCTCAACGATCAGCATGTACGAACGAGGCTTTGGCGAGCTGAGAAACCGCAAAATGCTGTGCAGCAGCCGATGCGACCAAATCACCACCCTGACGCCACACGCATTTACCGACGACGAAGGAACGGTCGTCTCCGTGCAGGAACAGACTCACCGTATCGTGCGCAGCGAGCAATACCCTGTGCCTTGCAGCTTCGCCAGCTTCACCGCATTAGTCCACGCGCCGATCACCGGCGAGCAGGATCGCCAAGAGGCCTGGCAGGAAGCGTACGCGGCCTTGGCCCGCATGAGAACGTTCTGGCAGCAGACGCCTCCTCGCCTCGCCGAGACCTTGTGGTCCTACATCAAACAATACACGGAGTGATCAGTCACTGACGCACACGGCACCCAGCGCCGCCACCATCCTGCGCAAGACGTCGGATTGGCCGTTGATGCTTACGTTCAAACTGTCGATTTCCCGACGCGGCGGGTAGTGTTTGCGCAGCGCATCGAAGGCCAGCCGCTGGCTGGCGGAATCACCGACCAGGCTGCGACGCAAGTCCGCATCGTCGCGGCGGGGATCGTAGACTCCCCGGCAAAGCATGTTCAGAGCCCATGCGGGATCGGTGGCGGCATCGAGTGTCACGTGAGCAAGCCAGGGCTTGGGCAGCAAATCGTCGAGACTGATACTCGGCGACTGCCCCAGGTGCGCGCACAACGCCTGATAAATCTGGGCAGTGCCGCGCTGGCGGCCGTCAAGGCTGTAACCGGCGATGTGCGGGGTGCCGATGACACACAACTCGGCCAGCTCGACGTCCACCAACGGCTCCTGCTCCCAGACATCCAGCACCGCCTGCAGGTCTTCGCGCTCGAGCAGCACGTCACGCAACGCCGAGTTATCCACGATGGGCCCACGGGCCGCGTTGATCAGCCAGGCACCCTGCTTGAGATCCAGCAGACGGGCGCGGTCGAACAGATGCCAGGTCGGCAGGTCGCCCGTTTTGTTCAGCGGCGTGTGCAGGCTGATGACGTCGCAGCGAGCGACGATCTCGTCGAGGCTGACGTAATCGCCGCCCTCCTGCGCCTGTCGTGGCGGGTCACAGACCAGCACATTCCAGCCCAGCCCGCGCAACACCTTGATCAGGCGGCCGCCGACCTGCCCCGCCCCGACAACGCCATAGGTGCGTTGAGTGAGGTCAGCGCCTTCGATTTCCGCGAGGGTCAACAGACTGCCGAGCACATAGTCCACCACGCCTCGGGCGTTGCAACCCGGTGCGCTGGACCACTGAATACCCGCGTCGTTGAAATAGTCCAGATCGAGATGATCGGTGCCGATGGTGCAGGTGCCGACGAAACGGACCGGTGTGCCCTCCAGCAGCTCGCGGGTAACCTTGGTCACCGACCGCACGAGCAGGATATCGGCGTCGGCCACGGCTGCCCGGTCGAGGGTACGTCCGGGGTATCGGCGAATCTCGCCTATGCCGGAAAAGAAGGCGTCGAGCAGTGGAATGTTTTCGTCAGCAACTATGCGCATGATGGGCTCCCTGGAGTCGCGGCAGTGTAGGCGCTCGCACGCGGGCGGGCCAGCGCGGTGCAACGCCGCAGCCAGGAGCGGGAAGACTCAGCCCTGTTTTTTGCGAATCCAGTACAGGTACACGCCATCGGCGGCCTGCTTATCAACCAGTTCATGGTCCAGAAAAACACAGAACTTGGGAATGTCCCGCTCGGTCGAAGGGTCGGTGGCGATGACCTTCAGCAAACCGCCCGCCGGCAGGTCGCGTACCTTCTGGTGCAGCATCATTACAGGTTCCGGGCAATTGAGACCGGTCGCGTCGAGGACGGCGTCGACGGCGAGGCTTTCGATGGAATCAGACATGGGGCGCTCCAAAAACTGGCGGGCATTGTCGCCTAAATGTGGCGAGGCGCCAAATCCGCCTGATAGGTTGCCATGCCTTTGGGGACACAAACCTGTAGGAGTGAGCTTGGTCTGGGCGGCATTCCGACGAAGGCGTCAGGCCAGTCAACACGTCATTGACTGGTACGCCGCGCTGGTTAGCAAGCTGAACGTGTATCGTGTGCAGTTCCACTATTTGGAGTGACGCTGATGGTTGGGTTTGTCCTAACGGCCAAACTGTTCCGCCTTCGGCGGGTTACTTGAAAAGACACCAAGTAACCAAGTGTCCTATGCTCCTGGTTGGGCCCGACTTCGTCGGGTACCCGCACTCCGACGACGCTCCGTGGGCACGCGCTGAACGGACATCCATGTCCTGGCAGCGCTCTCGCGGCATCCATGCCGCTCGGCCCACTCCGCGTCGTCTGCGTTTGGCCTGCACCCAAGTCGCGTTTTGTGGTGTCTGGGCTGCTGCGGTATGAAGATCAAAAGCCAGAGCGGGCTTTGCGCTCTTTAGATTGCTGATTGTTCCCACGCTCCGCGTGGTAACACATCCAATGACGCTCTGCGTCATCAGGGATGTGGCGAATGCTGTCAGGCTTTGCAACTCTCAAGAAGCGGACTGACACCACAGGCTTGAAACCTTGGAACGCCCACAGGGGCATTGTATTTGGGCCTTACCCTTCGGGGTTCACACCGCTCTACTACGCTGCTGCCTACAGAGTTTGTAGGATTCTGCGACATCTTGACGGTTGGTGATGCATGACCCGGCACGTATGATCCTTGACATTTTTCCCGCAGATTAGAAGCCTATGTCCCTGATAGTTCTACTGCTTCTGCCGTTCATTGGCAGCTGTCTGGCGGCGCTTTTGCCGCACAACGCACGCAACAGTGAATCCATCCTGGCAGGCGTGATCGCCTTGATCGGTGCCGTTCAGGTTGCGCTCTGGTACCCGCAGATCGCCCACGGCGGCGTCATTCGCGAAGAGTTTTTCTGGGTGCCCAGCCTGGGCCTGAACTTCGTGCTGCGCCTGGACGGGTTCGCCTGGTTGTTCTCGATGCTGGTACTGGGCATCGGCACGCTGGTGTCGCTCTACGCGCGTTACTACATGTCGCCGGACGATCCGGTACCGCGATTCTTCTCGTTTTTCCTGGCGTTCATGGGCGCCATGCTGGGCCTGGTCATGTCCGGCAACCTGATCCAGATCGTGTTTTTTTGGGAACTGACCAGCGTCTTCTCATTCCTTTTGATTGGATATTGGCACCACCGCGCCGACGCGCGCCGTGGCGCCTATATAGCGTTGATGGTCACGGGCGCTGGCGGACTGGCGCTGTTGGTCGGCGTCATGCTGCTCGGACACGTGGTCGGCAGTTACGACCTGGACCGAGTGCTGGCCTCGGGCGATGCGATTCGTGCCCACGCGTTGTACCCGGTCTTGCTGACGCTGATCCTGATCGGCGCGCTGAGCAAGAGCGCGCAGTTCCCCTTCCATTTCTGGTTGCCACACGCCATGGCCGCGCCGACGCCGGTGTCGGCGTATCTGCACTCCGCGACCATGGTCAAGGCCGGGGTGTTCTTGCTCGCGCGGCTCTGGCCGGCTTTGTCCGGCAGCGAGCAATGGTTCTGGATCGTCAGCGGCGCGGGGGCCTGTACATTGGTGATCGGCGCTTACGCGGCCATCTTTCAGACCGACCTCAAGGGCTTGCTCGCCTATTCCACCCTCAGCCACTTAGGTCTGATCACCCTGCTTCTGGGGCTGAACAGCCCGCTGGCCGCCGTCGCGGCGGTGTTCCACATCCTCAACCACGCGACCTTCAAGGCGTCGCTGTTCATGGCCGCCGGCATCATCGACCACGAAAGCGGCACCCGTGACATCCGCAAACTCAGCGGCCTGATCAAGCTGATGCCATACACCGCGACACTGGCGATGGTCGCGAGCGCGTCGATGGCCGGCGTGCCGCTGCTCAACGGGTTTCTGTCCAAAGAGATGTTCTTCGCCGAAACCGTATTCATCACCTCGACGGCCTGGGTGGAGGCCGCGCTCCCGGTGATTGCCACGGTGGCGGGGACCTTCAGCGTCGCCTATTCCCTGCGCTTCACGGTCGATGTGTTCTTCGGCCCGAAAGCCAACAACTTGCCGCACACCCCGCACGAGCCGCCGCGCTGGATGCGCGTGCCGGTCGAACTGCTGGTGCTCGCCTGCCTGATCGTGGGGATTTTCCCGGCCCATTCAGTAGGCCCATTGCTGGCCGCCGCCGCGCAGCCTGTCGTGGGCGGCACCTTGCCCGAATACAGCCTGGCTATCTGGCACGGCTTGAACGCCCCGATGATCATGAGCCTGATTGCCATGGGCGCTGGCATCTTGCTGTATCTGCTGCTGCGCAAACCGCTCAGGCGCGAGCGTATCGTCGGGCCGCCGATCATCTGGCGCCTGAATGGCAAGCGACTGTTCGAGCGCGTGCTGATCCTCAAACTGCGTGTCGCACGCACACTGGAAGGCTTACTGACCACCCGACGCCTGCAGGCACAATTGTTCCTGATGGTGGCTGTCGCACTGATCGCAGGCTTTGTGCCGATGTACGAAAACGGCCTGAGCTGGGGCGATCGCCCGAAGATTCCGGGTTCCGGCGTGTTCGTCATGCTCTGGTTGATCGCCATTGCCTGCGCCGTGGGTGCGGCCTGGCAGGCCAAATATCACCGGCTTGCCGCCGTGACCATGGTCGGTGTCTGCGGGCTGATGACCTGCGTGACCTTCGTCTGGTTCTCCGCGCCTGACCTGGCGCTGACGCAACTGGCGGTCGAGGTGGTGACCACCGTGCTGATCCTGCTGGGCCTGCGCTGGCTGCCACGGCGTAACGAGAACGTTGCCCCAACGACTCGCTCACGCCACCGCGCACGGGTGCGGCGGGTACGCGACTTCATTCTCGCTGTGGGGGTCGGTGGCGGCATGGCGCTGTTGTCCTACGCGATGCTGACGCGCCCGACCCCGAACACGATTTCAGAGTTTTACCTCAGTCGGGCACTGACCCAAGGCGGCGGCACCAATGCCGTCAACGTGATGCTGGTGGACTTCCGTGGCTTCGACACGTTTGGCGAAATCACCGTGCTGGCAGTGGTCGCCCTGACCGTGTTCGCCCTGCTGCGACGCTTCCGCCCGCCGAAAGAAAGCATCGCACTGCCTGCGCAGCAACGTCTGCTGGCCCGCGATGTGGTCACCGATCTGATCAACCCGCGCCACGCGAAGGACACGGCGCTGGGCTTCATGATGGTCCCGGCGGTGCTGGTGCGCCTGCTGCTGCCGGTGGCCTTCGTGGTGTCGATGTACTTGTTCATGCGCGGCCACAACCAGCCGGGGGGCGGCTTCGTCGCTGGCCTGGTGATGTCGGTCGCGTTCATTCTTCAGTACATGGTCGCTGGCACGCAGTGGGTCGAGGCCAACATGAGCCTGCGACCGCTGCGCTGGATGGGCACCGGGCTGTTCTTCGCGCTCATCACCGGACTCGGTTCGATGGCGCTGGGCTACCCGTTCATGACCACGCATACCGCACACCTGCACCTGCCATTGCTGGGTGATGTCCACGTCGCCAGCGCGCTGTTTTTCGACATCGGCGTGTACGCCGTGGTGGTCGGCTCCACGCTGTTGATTCTGACGGCGCTGGCGCACCAGTCGGTGCGCAGCCATCGGCCGACCTCGTTGCCGCAGCCGATCGAACCTGCAGCGCCAACCCCGACACAAGGAGCCATCTGATGGAAGAAGTCATTGCCATTGCCATTGGCGTGCTCGCCGCCTCCGGCGTCTGGCTGATCCTGCGCCCACGGACCTTTCAGGTGGTCATGGGCCTGTGCCTGCTGTCCTACGGCGTCAACCTGTTCATCTTCAGCATGGGCAGCCTGTTCATCGGCAAGGAACCGATCATCAAGGACGGCGTGCCCCATGACCTGCTCAATTACACCGATCCCCTGCCCCAGGCGCTGGTGCTGACCGCTATCGTGATCAGCTTCGCCATGACCGCGCTGTTTCTGGTAGTGCTGCTGGCGTCCCGTGGCTTGACCGGCAACGACCACGTCGACGGTCGGGAGAGCAGTGAATGAGTCTGATGAACCAACTGATCGTCGCACCGATCCTGCTGCCGGTGCTGACCGCCGCGCTGATGCTCTGGCTCGGTGAAAAACACCGGCCGTTGAAAGCCCGTATCAACCTGCTGTCGACGGCCCTCGGCCTGGCGATCTCGATCACGCTGATGATGTGGGTGCAGAAGACAGGCACCACCGGCTCGATTGGCGTGTACCTGCCGGGCAACTGGGAGTCGCCTTTTGGCATCGTGCTGGTGGTCGATCACCTGTCGGCGCTGATGATGGTGCTGACAGGTATCGTCGCCTTCTGTGCCCTGTTGTTCGCGCTAGCGCGCTGGGACCGGGCGGGTGCGAGTTTCCATGCGCTGTTCCAGATTCAACTCATGGGATTGTACGGCGCCTTTCTGACCGCCGACCTGTTCAACCTGTTCGTGTTCTTCGAGGTGTTGCTGGCGGCCTCCTACGGTCTGATGCTGCACGGTTCGGGACGCGCGCGGGTGTCGGCGGGTCTGCATTACATCACGATCAATTTGCTGGCCTCGTCGTTGTTCCTGATCGGCGCGGCATTGATCTACGGGGTTACCGGCACGCTGAACCTGGCCGATCTGGCCGTGAAGATCCCGCAGGTTTCACAGGCCGATATCGGGCTTCTGCACGCAGGCGCCGCGATTCTGGCCGTGGCGTTTCTGGCCAAGGCCGGCATGTGGCCCCTGAATTTCTGGCTCGTCCCCGCTTACTCCGCCGCGAGCGCGCCGGTCGCAGCGTTGTTCGCGCTGATGACCAAGGTCGGTGCCTATACGCTGCTGCGCCTGTGGACGCTGCTGTTCTCAGGGCAAGCCGGTGACTCGGCCTTCTTCGGCGGTGACTGGTTGATCTGGGGCGGCATGGCCACGCTGGCCGTGGCGGCGATTTCCGTGGTCGCTGCCCAGCGCCTCGAGCGCATGGCGAGCCTGAGCATCCTGGTGTCGGCCGGTATTCTGCTGTCGGCCATTGGCTTCGGTCAGCCGAGCCTGACCTCTGGTGCACTGTTCTATCTGGTCAGCTCGACGCTGGCGCTGAGTGCGTTGTTCCTGCTGGCAGAACTGATCGAACGTTCGCGCTCGGCCAATGAAATCCCGCTGGAAGACGACGCCGACCAATTGCCCAAGACCATGGAATCGCTGCACCCGGTGCCGGGCACCAACCTGGATGACGAACAGAAAGCGGTGGTCGGCCAGGTGATTCCATGGACCATGGCGTTCCTGGGACTGAGCTTCATCGTCTGCGCGCTGCTGATCATCGGCATGCCGCCGCTGTCGGGCTTCCTCGGCAAACTCACCTTGATCAGCGCCCTGCTGAACCCGTTAGGTCTGGACGTGGCCAAAGACGAGGCCATTCGCGCGGACAGCTGGACGCTGGTGGCCTTGCTGATCGTGTCGGGACTCGCGTCGCTGTTCGCCTTCGTGCGCGTGGGCATCAAGCGTTTCTGGACCGCGCAGGATCGGCCTTCGCCTGCATTGCGACGTAACGAGTGCATCCCCATTGCCTTGCTCCTCTGCGCGTGCATCGTGCTCACGTTCAAGGCCCAGGCGCTGTTGCGTTACACCCAGGACACGGCGCAGGCGTTGCACGATCCTCAGCAGTACGTGCTGTCGGTCATGGCCGCCAAACCGATACCCGGCCCGACCACCGCCACGACGGGGGTGCAGCCATGAAGCGTCTGTTGCCTGCGCCGCTGTTGTCACTGGCGCTGTGGGCGCTGTGGTTGTTGCTCAACCTCTCGCTGAGTGTCGGCAATCTGCTGCTCGGCGCACTGCTGGGTTTTCTCGCCCCGATCATGTTCGCCCCCCTTCGTCCTTTGCCTGCACGCATTCGCAAGCCGGGTGTGGCCTTCACATTGTTCTGGGTGGTCGGGCGTGATGTGATCACGTCAAACCTGCAGGTGGCGTGGGGCGTTTTGCGTGCTCGCCAGAAACCGCCGCGCTCTGCGTTCATCAAGGTGCCGCTGGATTTGCACGATGCTCACGGTCTGGCGGCGCTGTCGATGATTTGCACGGTGGTGCCCGGCACGGTGTGGTCGGAACTGGCGCTGGACCGCAGCGTATTGCTGCTGCATGTGTTCGACCTGGACAACGAAGCGCAGTTTATCGAGCACTTCAAGACCACGTACGAACGTCCGCTGATGGAGATTTTCCAATGAGCCCGCTGCTCGCCCACGCCATCCTGCTCAGCTTGTCCGTGTTCACGGTCGCGATGGTGCTGACCCTGATTCGGCTGTTCAAAGGCCCCTCTGCGCAGGACCGGGTACTGGCGCTGGATTATCTGTACATCCTCGCCATGCTGATGATGCTGGTGCTGGGGATTCGCTACGCCAGCGACACGTATTTCGAAGCGGCGCTGTTGATTGCGTTGTTTGGTTTCGTGGGCTCATTCGCCCTGGCGAAGTTCCTGCTGCGCGGCGAGGTGATCGAATGAATTCGTTGTACGTGTTGCCCTTCTGGGTGGAGGTGCTGACGGCGGTACTGCTGGTGTTGAGCAGTCTGTTCGCGCTGGTCGGTGCGGTGGGGCTGCTGGGAATGAAGGATTTTTTTCAGCGCATGCACCCGCCTGCTCTGGCCTCGACCCTGGGTGCGTGGTGTGTGGCGCTGGCCTCGATCGTGTATTTCTCGGCGATGAAGGAAGCACCGGTGCTGCATGCCTGGCTGATCCCGATTCTGTTGGCGATCACGGTGCCGGTGACGACCTTGCTGTTGGCCCGGACGGGGTTGTTTCGCAAGCGTATGGCGGGGGATGGAGATGTACCGCCTGAGGTTTCCGAGGGAGGCCGTGAGGGGAAGTGATGCGGGGGTTGGGGTCGGGGTATAGGTTTGGCTTCTCCTTCGTCGAAGTACCCCGGCGACGCTCCGTGGGCACGCCGCCTGCGTTCAGCCTGCACCCAAGTCGCGTTTGGTGGCGTCTGGACTAACGCGCACAAGAGCAACCGGGCTAGAGCTAACGCTCATCGCATTCTTGATGCGTGCATCCGTCGTTCGCGCTCTTTCCCACGCTCCGCGTGGTAACGCAGCGACGTGGGAACGATCCTAAACCTGCCGCCCCCCCTGTAGGAGCGCGCTTGCTCTGGGCCGCACTCGGACGATCTGCCGGGAACCGGCAGCAAATCCGGTGCATGCGGTGTGTCAGGTAAAACGGAGTCGCCTGAATTTGCTACCGCTGCGCGGTAGATCGTCCGAGTGCAGCCCAGAGCAAGCGCGCTCCTACAAGGACTGCGTCAACCTGATGTTCCGAACCGGCAGCAAGACCTGTGCATGCGGTGTATCAGGTACAACCGAGTCGTCTGATTTTGCTACCGCTGCGCGGTAGATCGTCCGGATGCGGCCCAGACACAAGCCACGCTCCTACAGGATTCACATGATCCGATGCTTTTGATTTTGCTTTTCTAGCGCGATAGTCCAGGCACCACATATCGCGACTTGGGTGCAGGCCAAACGCAGACGACGCGCAGTGGGCCGAGCGGCATGGATGCCGCGAGAGCACTGCCAGGACATGGATGTCCGTTCAGCGCGGGCCCACGGAGTGTCGTCGGAGTGCGGGTACCCCGACGAAGGAGAAGCCCAACCAGGAGCCAGGACACTTGGCTGCCTCTTGAAACAAAGAGAGGGGTCCTTTCAAGTAACCCGCCGAAGGCGGAACGCTTCTGCCGTTAGGCAGAACCAGGACAATCCCCTGTTGACTTGGGGATGGTCCCGCGTTCCGGTTTTCAAGTAACTCGCCGTACAAACGCGCTTCTAAACCGTCATCACGATTCACGCCAGCGGATCACTCGCTGGCCTTGAACACCAGTTCGCCCTTGCGCCATTTAGCGGCCTTGGCGGTTGCGGCCTTGAGCACTTTGCTCAACCCCAATTGAATCTGCTCATGGGCAGCGAACACCATGAAAACGCAGTGCGATTCCTTGAAGACAATACCGTGGCCTTCCGGCACATCGACAAACGCGTACTCGCCCAGACCGTAGATGGTCATCTTGATATCGCGAAACTTGATCTCGAACTTGCCGCCTTCGCGACTGGGCAGTACGGCGGCGCGAAAGTGGTCGCCTACTTTCAACTCCAGACGCGGTTTGTCATCGACCACCAATGCGGTTTCGGTGTCGATTTCAGACATGTAGATGCCTTCAGGGGACTGCTCGATGACGTAAACGAAACGTGCCTGGAACTGCTTTACCAACTTCGCGCGCAAATCGCCGAGTACGAATAACGCATGGGTATCCAGATTACTTACTGCCAATGTACAAACTCCCAACCTGATATGAACTCGCCCGGCCAAGGGGCCAGGCAAGGAAAACACGAGAAAAACGGTACGCCCCGGTTGCCGGGGACTGGCATGGCTGTGGATTCTACCGGCTCAGAGTCTATACGGGATATATGCCTTTCGTCCGTTATGTGGCCATTTTTGTGCACGAACGTCCCGACAGTGCTGTGTCCAATCCTCTGGACAACCCGAACGGCGGCCGCTGAATCGTTAAGGCGAACACTGAGAACTCTTGCCCCCTCAAAGGACTCACATGCAGCACACGCTTCATTCACGCCCACGCCAACCCGGGTCTTTGACCCGCCAGGGAGACACCATGGAACTTACTCCACCGACACTTGCGACGCTGTTCGAACAGCTGGGCCTTGACTCCGATCAGGCGAGCATTGACGCGTTTGTCAGCGCCCATTCGTTGCCCGATGACGTGAAGCTGATTGACGCGGACTTCTGGACACCGCAACAGGCACGCTTTCTGAAAGAGGAGTTACACGTAGACGCCGAATGGGCGCCCGTCGTGGACGAGCTCAACGAACTGCTCCATTCGACTAAAGCCGACTGAGCGACGGCCCTGAAAGCAATGGCGGCCCTTCAGGCCGCCATTGTCAGTTGCCGCATCCACGCGCTGCGGCATTCTTCGGCTTCGGCCCGGCTTGAAAAAGCCGTTCCACGTTGTTCGCCGTTGATTAACACGACCCAGCAAACACGCTGGCCCCTGTCTCGAAACGATTGGGGTACGCCCAGGCCAATCATCACGGCGACATCGATCTTGCTCTGCATCGCATCCTCCGGGGATCTCAGGAGCATTGTCTGATAGCTGCATCTTAATCACCGACCAGCTGGGGAAAAAGCTATCTGCGGAATAGGTTTCTTGCATGATCGGTAACAAAATACCCGTCTCAACCACAGGGCCGGACTAATGCGGATACCCCGACTGACTCTCATTCGGAAACCGCAGTCGTCCGCCACGGGCGGGGGCATGCACAAACAAGCTGTCCACCAGCGTCCCACGTCGCCCCAGCGTGCTGTTCCAATGCGCCGAGCAATGAATGTAGCGTCGGTACAGCATCTGAAGATCGCTTTCGCTCAATGACCCTCCCTGCCCGCGCGCATGAGTAATCAGCTTAACCGCGACCTCCCGCAACTCCGGTGGCAGGCTCAGGTCCGGCGACTCGGGAACAGGTTGAAACGGCACGCCTTCGTCGCACGCCAACGCGTGCATGACGCGCAGGTAGACTCTGGACAGATGACCGAACACCCGGCGCTCCAGCATCACGGTCGCCACCACGCTCTTCGTCCCTGACCCGCGCTGCATCATTCGCTCGATGCACTCCACCCCCATCGATGCCGTGTCGTCCAGCGGGTCGATCCAGCGCTGCGCATCCACGCGAACCATCTCGGCGTGGGTTTCCAGCCAGGCATCCGTGCTATCGAATGGGGTGTCTGCCTTGACCTGGCTGCGACGCGGTCGGGTCAGTGCAATCTTCTCTACCGACTGAGGGTGATATCCGCCGCCAACATCGGAATGACTCCCCGGCACGACGATTTCCCGGGGCCAGTCAGGCGCCACGCTGTTCAAGGAGAAATTGCGTCGGTGCTCGTCGGCGGCCACTAGGTGCAGAACCTGCTGCGCACACCCCGGAGGCAGAAACAGATTGACCCGGGTGTTGACCCCATCGCGGACGTTACCCAGGTCGGAAATGCCACCCACTGCCGCCACAGTGTCGAACAGCCCGATCACTTTCAGACGTATGCAGCCGCTGTCCCAGGAGAATTCTGCAGCCAGCGGCAGCTTGCGAGGATTGAGGATCGACACAAGGGCACCACGCGGCCCTTTGAGCACTTCATTGGCGAAATGGCGGGCAGATGCCGCACCGCGGCTGAAGCCGAACAGATCCAGTTCGAGTGCTGCAATCACGCACCCTGGATTGTCAGTTTCAAAGGTATCGAGTACATCGCCAATCTTTTTGACGCCTCGATAGACTTTCGCAACGACGCCCGTATTACCTCGGCCAAATCCCTGGCCGGACACTCTGGAATCTCGCCCGCCAGACGTTGTACCCACGCCTTCAACATACACCGCGTGATACACCCGCAATCCGTCACCGGCGTTCATGGCTTTCGGTTGACGCCGATATAACTCGGCCAGTCGAGCAATGTTAGTGAGGTCATTGCTGTAACTGCTGGAGGGATCGGAATGTCGACCACCGCATTCCTTGATATGCGCATTGTTATAAATTTCAGCCATTGCCTGGCAATCGGCGCCGATCTGGCTATTGACACGGTTGTTGCCCGTCCCGTCAAAGAACACGCCGATGCGCACGGTAGCGCTCAACGCGCTCGCCGCGGAGCCTGAACCTGTTTGTGCAAGTAGTGCTGTCATAAGTTAATCACCTGTGAAGGTTGACGTTAATCCGGACTTCTTGTAACCGGACCTATCACTCACAGAATGCTCACACCCCTGACAGCGTCAACGGGGAGAATTGAACTTCAGAAACGTCCCACTTGTTTATCAGACCATTAAAACCGTCAACCTCATTTATCCCACTTATCCGGCAATTATCTCCGAGCGCCCGTTGCAAAACTAAACAAACAAATCCCGTTTAAACAACCCTTAGATACAACCGCCTGCTCTTTAATGACCCCTCTCATCCGACCCCGCTGTCGGTCAGCCCCCGCTTATCGCACCCTCAACCGATCTTGCTGGTTCCACTTTCCGGCTTGTACCCCAGGCGCAGACCTCCCCAATGCCTGCCCTTCACCATGATGGGCACCGACAGATCGTGCATCAGCTCACCGGTGTCCCGGGTGTAGGTCTGCAGCAGCACAGGTTGCTGGTGGCTGCCGCAGCGAATGCCCGTCCGGTCATCGAATTTGCGCTTGGTCCTGTTGCTCACGGCGTCGACCGCGCCATCGCCTGTCAACGGTTTGCTGAACGCCTGATTGTGGGTCGGCACATACCCCTGCTGGGTGCAGGCGATCGCAAACACAAGGCCCTCATGACGCGACAGCAACGGCTCCTGAATGACCGGCAACACTTGATCGGTGTAACGGTCGAAACGGGTCTGGTATTTGGTCGGGAACGTGTTGGCAATGGCCTGATAAGACCGGTCGAACAAGTCTTCCAGGCTCACCCGCCGCTGATCGAGGTCCCGTTCGAACTGTTGCGCAATCTGGCTGGCGCCTTCACGCGCGAGGTCATAAACACGCTGGTGATAATCGTCCAGCCCGACCTCCGCCAGGCGTTCACTGATCGTCTCCGCCTGCCCTTCCATCTGCACCGCCGACTTGGCGAGTTGGCGCGTCTGGTCGTCGCTGATGGCCAGGTCGCTGCGCATCTGTTCCACGGCCACGAAAAGGCTGCTCAGTTGCGCCTGATTGGTCTGCGCGCCCAAGGCAATCTCATTGACCTGCCCCTCTACACCCGCCGCCAGTCGCGCAATGCTGGCGAGCTGCTGACCGGTCATTTCCACGTGCGCGACACCGCCGCTCAGGTCGCCGGACAACTGGCGGATCTGTTCAACCACCTGCGCGGTGCGTCGCTGAATGTCGGCCACCATGTCCCCGACTTCGCCGGTGGCCGTGGCGGTACGCCCCGCCAGCCCGCGTACCTCATCGGCGACTACGGCAAAGCCGCGACCATGCTCACCGGCCCGGGCGGCTTCAATAGCGGCGTTGAGCGCCAGCAGGTTGGTCTGGCTGGCGATGGACTGAATCACGGCCGTCACCCGCTGGATGTCCTCACTGCGCTGGCTGAGGGCTTCGATCAAGTGCCGGCTGTTGTCGGCGCGTTCGCTGAGCTGATGCATCAGGGCGATGGATTCGTTGAGGACGGTCAGTCCCGCATCGCTGCTTTGCCGCGCCTCGCTGGCGGCGCTCAGGGCTTGCTGACTGAGGGAGGACGTCGCGCGTTCGGTGGCGATCATCACGTCGGCGCTGCTGACGATCTGCTCGGCCGCATCGACCTGAGACTGCAGCTTGCCCGCCAGTTGCTTGACCGAAAACGCCACCGCTGCCGCAGACAGCGCATTGTGGCTGGTGCTGCGGGAAAGGTCGCGGGTCAGCTTGCCGATGGCGTCTTCCTCGACGGCGCGCGGCGCGGCCACCGCACGCGGCGTCAGCAGACGCGGCAACCACAGCGTCAACAGACCCAATGGCAGGCAGGCATACACCGACACATCGCCCCACGCCATGGCCGCGAACAGCCCGCACAGCGCGACGCTCTGCATCGAGATCCCCACCCAGCGCCAGGACGGTGCGGGGGGGTGTGCAACGGCCGATTGCAGTTGTGGGGAAAGCGTCCCTGTGTAACGTCCATTCGCAGCCATATCCGTGACCCACCTGCTTATTATTTTGCAAGCATTAAACGCCACATAGCGGCCATGCGCCATGAGCCGATGGTGGTAGTCGGTCGGATTTACAAATGAAGGTGAGTCTGGGGCAACTCAGCAAACTGCGGACGACAAAAAGCCCGACTGCCTGCATACAGGCAGTCGGGCCTTGGCCTTCACGTCGGCTGGATCAGGCCTGACGCTGGTGGCGGTCGATCTGTTCGTGGCGTTCCTGGGCTTCGATGCAGTACTTGGTGGTCGGGCTGATCAGCAAACGCTTCAGGCCGATAGGCTCACCACTGTCATCGCACCAGCCAAAGGTGTCTTCGGCGATACGGGTCAGGGCCATTTCCAGCTGCGGAAGCATGCGCTGATCGCGGTCGATCACGTTGACCAGCCAGTGACGCTCTTCTTCGACGGAAGCAGCGTCAGCAGGATCAGCCGGGGTGTCCAGGCTTTCGATAGCGATACGGCTCTGCTCGATGCGCTCGTGGATTTCCACTTTCATGTCTTGCAACAGCTTGACGAAGAAAGCGTGTTGCTCCGCGTTCATGTAGTCATCGGCCGGCATCGCCAGCAACTTTTCCTTGGTCATTGATTTCTCTATAAAAAAACGTGCATTAAGGCGAATCAAGGGAGCGCCTTGGCCCGTGTTTGAAAAGCGCCGTAGTCTCCAAGCGCCATCGGGCACTCAATTTACGAGGGGCGGCAGTCTAAGGCCGGGTTTCGTACTCGGCAACATAATTGAACAAGATTCGCTCAACAAGCCCTCAAATCCCCGCCAGTGCTGGGCGAAACCGGGTTTGTGCGAGCCCTCACGCCGATCGTCCCAGGTACAGTGCCGACGGTGTCTGACCCGTCACGCGCGTCCGCGTTCAAACTCGCTAAAAACAAAAAGGGCCTGAACCAGGCCCTTTTTCAACGTTTCTCAACCACTCAGCGCTTGAGCTTGCGTTTGTTGCGGTATTGGTCGATGACCACCGCGACGACGATGATCAACCCTTTGATGATGTCTTGTACATAGGCATCGACGCCCACAAAGGTAAATCCGCTGGCCATGACCCCAAGAATCAGCGCGCCGATGACGGTGCCGGTGATCCGGCCGACGCCGCCCGACAGGCTCGTGCCGCCGATCACCGCTGCGGCGATGGCGTCCAGCTCATAGGAAACGCCCATCCCCGCCTGACCGGTCGCGGCACGCGCCGACGCCACGACACCCGCCAGTCCCGCCAGCAGCCCCGCGATGCTGTAGACGATCACCAGATGGCGCTTGACGTTGATGCCGGAAGTCCGCGCCGCTTGCATGTTGCCGCCGATGGCGTAGGTGTACTTGCCGTATTTGGTGTAGCGCAGGGCGATATGGAAGATCACCGCGACCACCAGGAAGATGATCACCGGCATCGCGCCCTGACCAATGGCGGTGTAGGAGTCGTTGAGCATGCTCACAGGCTGACCGCCGGTGTAGAAACGCGCCAGGCCGCGGGCCGACACCATCATGCCCAGCGTGGCGATGAAGGGCGGGATTCCGGTGATGGCAATGATGCTGCCATTGATCGCACCCGCCAGCAGACCGACCCCGAGTCCGGCCACAACAGGTATCCACACCGGCAAATCCGTCAGTGAAGGAAAGACCGCTCGGGTGTAGTCCGAGGACTGAGCGAGGCTGGCCGCGATCATGGCCGTCAGCGCCAGCACCGAGCCCGAGGACAGGTCGATCCCGGTGGTGATGATCACCTGAGTCACCCCGATCGCGATCATGCCGATGATCGACACCTGTAGAATCATCAGCACCAGCCGCTGGGAATTCATCAGGAAGCTCTGATCGCGCACGACCCAGCCGAACACTTCGAAGATCAGGGCGATGCCGATCAGCACCAGAAAGATGCTCAATTCAGTGGGCAGGCGGCGCTTGTGCTTGGTTGGTGCCAGAGCAGGTTTGTTTTCCAGTATCGCGTTCATCTTCATACGTGCCTCTTATTCTTGTTCAGACCCGCAACGGGTCGTTGGCAAACGGGCCGTCAATGGATCGAATTGCCCGACGCCAGATGCATGACCCGCTCCTGAGTCGCGTCGGCGCGGTCGAGGGTGCCCATCATTTCGCCTTCGTGCATGACCATCACCCGATCGCTCATGCCCAGGACTTCCGGCAGCTCGGAGGAAATCATGATCACAGCCATGCCTTCACTGGCGAGCAGCGAGATCAGGCGATAGATTTCGGCCTTGGCGCCCACGTCGATACCGCGCGTGGGCTCGTCGAGAATCAGCACTCGTGGATTGGTCATCAGCCAGCGCGCGAGCAAGGCTTTCTGTTGATTACCACCGGACAGGGTATCGATGCACTGCTCCAGCGACGGCGTCTTCACCCGCAGCTTCTTGCACATGTCTTCGCACAGGGCTCGCAAGGCTTTCTGGTGCACAAAACCGTTGCCAACGAAATGTGGCAGGACCGCCATCTCCATGTTTTCCAGTACCGACAGGCAGGGAAACAGGCCAGTGAGCTTGCGGTCCTCGGTGAGCAGCGCAAAGCCTTTCTCGATGGCGAAATGAGGATCGGTGACTTTGATGGGCGCACCGTCCAGGTGGATTTCTCCACGGGTGCAGGGTGTGATGCCAAAAATGGTTTCCGCCACGTTGGTGCGCCCTGACCCCATCAACCCGGCGATACCCAAGACTTCGCCCGCATGCAGATCGAACGACACACCTTCGAAGACGCCCTCAAGCGACAAATCGCGCACCGACAGCATGAGCTTGCCGATGGGCTGGTCCCGCTCAGGGAACAACTGCGTCAATTCCCGGCCCACCATCATGGAGATCAGGCTGTCGCCGTCCATGCTGTCGGCGCGTTGCAAGCCGACGTAAGCGCCGTCGCGAAACACCGCGACTTCGTCGGCAATGGCGAATACTTCGTTCATTTTGTGGGTGATGTAGATGATGCCCTTACCCTGGGCACGCAGGTCGGCAATGATCGAAAACAGGTGCGCCACTTCCGTTTCGGTGATGGCCGAAGTGGGCTCGTCCATGATCAACACATCAGAGTCGTAGGACACGGCCTTGGCAATCTCGACCATCTGCCGCTCGGCGATGCTCAGGTTGCCCACCTGCTCCTCGGGATCAAGATTGATGCGCAAGCGCCCCAATAATTCGGCGGTGCAGCGGTGCATGGCGCGATGATCGACCATGTGCAGGCCGTTGAGCTGCTCGCGGCCGATCCAGATGTTCTCGGCGATGCTCATGTGCGGCATCAGGTTGAGTTCCTGGTGAATCATCGCGATGCCCGATTGCAGCGCTGCCAGCGGCGTTTCAAACACCACCGGCTTGCCCCGCAGCAGGATCTCACCGGTGTCGGGCTGGTAAATGCCGGCGATGATTTTCATCAGGGTGGACTTGCCCGCGCCGTTTTCCCCCATCAAGGCCAGCACACTGCCCGGACGCACGCGCAGTTCGACGTTGTCCAGCGCCACCACGCCAGGAAACCCCTTGCTGATGTTGGTGATTTCCAGCAGGTAGGGATGCTCGGCGGTGGTTGCAGCGACATCGCTCGTTGCATCGGTCGGGGCCGCGGTCGAAGCAGTAGCGGAAGCGAACATGGTCACAGGCTCCTCAAGTGACATCGGTGACAGAGGTGCGGCACTGCCGACCTCTGCGTCCTGTCAGTTGTTGTGTTGTGAACGTTATTTGAAGGTGCTGACGTTTTCCGGCGTGATCAGCTTGAACGGAATCACGATGGCCTGTTGCGGCAAGGCCTCCTTCTTCGCCAGCTTCACGGCCGCGTCGATGGAGCCTTCGCCCTGGCCTTTGGCGTCCTGGAACACCGAGATGGTCAATTGACCTTTCTTGACCGCCGCCAGACCGTCAGGCGTGCCGTCGACACCGGCCACGAGTACATCGCCCTGCTTTTTCCCCGCCTGGTTCAGGGCCATCGACGCGCCAATGGCCATTTCATCGTTGTTGGAAAGCACCGCACGGAAATCACGACCCTGGGTCAGCCAGTTGTTGGTGATGTCCATGCCTTTCTGGCGTCCCCAAGCGCCTTCCTGTTCTTCAGTAATCTTGATGCCAGGGTATTCTTTCAGGACTTCTTTGACGCCTTCGGTGCGATCGCGGGTGGAGTTGTTCGACAACTCGCCCAGCAGGATCACCACGTTGCCTTTGCCGTTGAGTTTGTCGGCGATGTATTGCATCTGCATCCGACCCGCCTCTTTGTCGTCAGAGGTCACGGAGGCGACGCCTGCGGGCAACTTGGGATCATCTGGACGACGGTTGACGTAAACCAGCGGGATCTTGGCTTCAGTAGCGGCTTTGGTGATGCGCCCGGTGGCGGCGGTATCCACCGGGTTGACGATCAGCGCATCGACCTTCTTGCCGATCAGCTCCTGCACCTGGTCAAGCTGCTTGTTCACGTCGTTGCGACCGTCGACGAACTGCAGGTCGACACCGCCCATTTCCTTGGCTTTCTTGCCCATGTCTTCGCGCATGTAGGTCAGGTACGTGTCGTCGAACTGCGACATGGCGACACCAATCTTCAGGTCGGCGGCCATGACGGCACCGCTGCTGAGCATCAGGGCCAGTGCAAGAGAGGTAAAACGGGCTTTGGTAATCATGAACGGTCTTTCTCCAAATTCTTGTTGTTGTAGTGAATTGGCTAACGACTGCTGGGTGTTCAGAGGACTGCTGGTTTATTGAGAACGGTGCTTTGATGCGAGAAGTGCGGATTGGTGAAGTGCGCGACCGACGCCGCCGAGGTGCCGCACACCATCACGCCGTGGCTCTCCACGCACAGCACGCGGGCAACGGTTTCCAGGACGCGTTCAATGGCAGGGGTCACAAAGGGTTTCGCGTGCAGGACGACGCGGGGAGCAACGAGAAGCGCGCGGGATACTGATCGGCAAGCCCTGGCGGCATGTTTGAAAATGTTCATCGACGGTACCTGTCTTTTTGGCTTTCTTGTTTTGGTTCGTTCGTCCAGCCTGGCGTCGCAAGCATCCGACAGCAGGTTCGGACGTCGATAGTCGGCAACCTGGAAATGACTCTATTGGAAAATAATTTCTGTTTCAACCTGTTTTAGAATTTATTTCTATTTTGATTTTCACTGCATGCAACCTTGCGGAAAGACGGCTGATGCACACCTACTGTGGCGAATTCATTCGCGAGAGACAGGCACATTCCACACGTCCCTATCGCCTGACACAGTGCTTCGCGAATGAATTCGTCCCACCCTTTGACCCTTTGGCAACCGTTACAGCGCCACCACCCGCCCTTCCAGCGCGCTGACCCTGGCGGCATCCAGCACTTTCGCCGATGCGACGGCATCCCGAGCGTCCACCGGGTTACGCCCTTGATTCATCACGGCGTCCTGCAACTGCCGGTAGAACTCTGGCCAGCTGCCGCGCTCGGAAGGCACGCGCTCGCGGTGTTCGCCCTGCTCGAACCAGCCCCAGCGGCGATGCTCCTCGACGCCCCAGCGTTCGCCCTCGGATTTGGGGGACAGGCCCGCCAGCGCCGCCGCCTCCTGTCCGTCGAGGCCATCAACGGTATAGCAGCCTTGCGAACCATTGACCCGAAAGCGTGGGCCTTGAGCGTTTTGCAGGCAGTTGCCCCATAGATGCGAGGTCACGCCGCTGGCATGAATGAGTGAAACGAAGAAGCCGTGATCGACTTTTTGTTCCGGCGTTGCGAATTCGAGTTCGGCGTACACCCGTTTAACGGGCCCGAACAGTTGCAACGCCTGATCCACCAGGTGACTGCCCAGATCGCGCAGAATCCCGCCGCCGCTTTCCTTGCCCACCGATGAAGGTGAATAGCGCTCCACGCGGGACTCAAAGCGGCTGACATCACCCAGTACGCCTTGATCGATCAACTTGCGCACCGTGAGGTAATCCGAATCCCAACGACGGTTCTGGTACACGCCCAGCAACACGCCCCGGCGTTCGGCGGCATCCACCAGTTCCTGCGCCTGTTTGGCGTCGGGCGCAAAAGGTTTGTCGCTGACCACGGGCACACCGAGTTCGATTGCCTCCAGGATCAACGCACGCCGTGAGGCCAAGGGTGTGGAGATCACCACGGCATCGACGCCTGCCGCAACCATGTCGGCCAGGCTGTCGAAGGCCGGGACCTTGGGGTAATCCTGGCTCAGTGCCTGGCGTCGTTCAGGTGAGCGCGTCACCACACCGGCAAAGGTTGCGCCGGGCATGCTGGCCAGCAGCGGCGCATGAAAGAAGCGCCCGCCCTTGCCGTAGCCGATGAGTCCGATTTTCATAATGTGTTCTCCGTTTCCTGTAGGAGCGTGGCTTGTCCCGCGATCGGCCGGGAACCGGTCGTGAAACCTGCAACCCGAATAAACCTGACACACCGCGCTCGATGGATTTACTGCCGATGCGCCGGACGCAAACCCGGGCAGATCGCGGGACAAGCCACGCTCCTACAGGGGTTACTTAATTCAATATTGACGGGCCTTGGCCAGCATCGCTTTCTGCCGTTCATAGGCCTCTGCGGTGGTGCCCGTCGTCGACACTTCGGCCACGCCCACCCGCCACCACGACAGGTAGCCATGGATCATGGTCTTGGGCAGGACCTTGATGTCGATCAGCGTCGACACGGTTTGTTTGCGCGCGTCGATCAAGGCGGCCTCAAGCGCCTCGACGGTTTTCACCGTGTAGGTCTTGCAGCCATACGCGGCGGCGCTCATGGCGAAATCCACCGGCACGAACTCGCCATCGAGCAACCCGCTTTCGGGATTGCGGAAGCGGAACTCGGTGCCGAAGCTGCCCATGCCATTGCCCATCTGCAGGTTGTTGATGCAACCGAACGCCATGTTGTCCAGCAGCACCACGTTGATCTTGCGCCGCTCCTGAATCGAGGTCGCCAGCTCCGAGTGCAGCATCATGTAGGAGCCATCGCCGACCAGTGCATAAACCTCGCGTTCGGGCGCAGCCATCTTCGCGCCGAGGGCTGCATTCACTTCGTAGCCCATGCAGGAATACCCGTATTCGACGTGGTAACTGTCGACACTGGTGCTGCGCCAGGCCCGTTGCAGATCGCCTGGCAGACTGCCCGCTGCCGCCACGATCACCGCATCGGCAGGCAACTGCTGATTGAGTATCCCGAGCACACGGCTCTGGGTCAGGCATGAGCCGGTCATTTCGATGAAATCGCGCAGCACCTGGGGATCGAGGTGCCCGCTAACTTCGGGTTCGAAGTCCTGAGTCTGATACTCCACGGCGTACAGCCGATCCACCTCGGCATCCAGCGCCGCCCTGGCCTGCTTCGGCGCATCCCCCCAACCGGCGGTGTAGTCACCCAGCGCATCGCTCAACGATTGCAGTGCCAATTGCGCGTCGGCCAGCACTTGCACACCGTCAAGTTTCTGAACATCGAATGCACCGACGTTGAGGTTGAGAAACTGCACGTCCGGGTTCTGAAACAGCGATTTCGAGCCGGTGGTGAAGTCGCTGTAACGCGTTCCGACGCCGATGATCAGGTCCGCCTCGCGTGCCAGCGTGTTGGCTGCCAGCGACCCGGTTTCGCCGATGCCGCCCATGTTCAGCGGGTGAGCCGAGACAATCGCGCTCTTACCCGCCTGGGTTTCTGTGAACGGAATGTCGAACCGCTCGGCAAACGCCTGAAGTTCGGCTGCCGCGCCGGAATAACGCACCCCGCCGCCGCAAATCAGCAACGGCTTGCGCTTGCCCGTGAGCAGCACCAACGCATCCTTAAGCATCGCCTGGGTCGGCGGACGACGATCAATACGGTGCACGCGCTTTTGCAGGAAGGTGTCGGGGTAGTCGTACGCCTCGCCCTGCACGTCTTGCGGCAAGGCGAGGGTCACGGCGCCGGTGTCGGCAGGGTCTGTCAGTACGCGCATGGCGTTGAGCGCGGCGCTCATCAATTGCTCGGGCCGGTTGATCCGGTCCCAATATTTGCTGACGGCCTTGAACGCATCGTTGGTGCTGATGCTGAGGTCGTGGAAGTGTTCTATTTGTTGCAACACCGGATCGGGCTGACGACTGGCGTAGACGTCACCCGGCAGCAACAGCAGCGGAATGCGGTTGGCCGACGCAGTCGCCGCCGCGGTGATCATGTTCGCCGCACCCGGTCCGACCGACGAGGTGCACGCATAGATCTTGCGCCGCAGGTGCTGCTTGGCAAAACCCATTGCCGCGTGGCACATACCTTGTTCGTTGCGCCCTTGATGCACGATCAGCTCGCCGCTGTCCTGCTCCAGCGCCTGACCCAGGCCCAGCACATTGCCGTGACCGAATATCGTGAACACCCCGGCAACGAACTTGCTCTGCACGCCGTCCACTTCGACGTACTGATTATCGAGAAATTTCACCAGGGCCTGAGCCATGGTCAACCGTGTCGTGGTCATGCTTGCACCTTGTTGTTATTGGAGGCGGTGTTCGGGGCGATGAGGTCTTCTGTGGGAGCGAATTCATTCGCGATGCGATCTGACAGCCAACCCATTTTTGTGTCGAATTTCCCGGCCTCTCGCGAATGAATTCGCTCCCACAAAGAATCGCATTTCAAATGGAGACCTCGATCATTTCGCCGTCGGCATGCTGAACTCCGCCCCTTTGGCGATGCTGTCCGGCCAGCGCTGCATGACGCTCTTGTAGCGGCTGTAAAATCGCAGGCCTTCTTCGCCGTAGGCATGGTGGTCGCCGAACAACGAGCGCTTCCAGCCGCCGAACGAGTGCCAGGCCATCGGCACCGGAATCGGCACGTTGATGCCGACCATGCCCACCTTGATGTTTCGCGCAAAGGCACGGGCAATGCCGCCGTCGCTGGTGAAGCACGACACGCCATTGCCGAACTCGTGAGCGTTGATCAACTCGACCGCTGCGGCGAAGTCCGGCACATGAACGATGCCCAGCACCGGCCCGAAAATCTCTTCCTTATAAATGGTCATCTCCGGGGTCACGTCATCGAACAACGTAGCGCCGACGAAAAACCCGTTTTCAGCGCCAGGCACCTTGAAATTGCGCCCGTCGACGATCAGTTTCGCGCCCTCTTTCACGCCTTGATCGATGTAGCCCTCGACCTTGGCCTTGTGCACTGCCGTCACCAGCGGCCCCATGTCGGAGTCGGCGTTCATGCCGTTGCCGACCTTGAGTGCGTCAATGCGCGGCAACAGTTTGTCGATCAGTTTCTGGCCGACATCGCCCACCACCACGGCCACGGAAATCGCCATGCAGCGCTCACCCGCCGAGCCGTACGCGGCGCCGATCAGCGCGTCGGCGGCCTGATCCAGATCGGCATCGGGCATCACGATCATGTGGTTCTTCGCACCGCCCAACGCTTGAACGCGCTTGCCGTGCGCGGTGCCCTGCTGATGGATGTACTCGGCAATCGGCGTCGAGCCAACAAAAGAAATCGCCTCGATGCCCTTGTGTTGCAGCAACGCATCCACGGCTACTTTGTCGCCCTGCACCACGTTGAACACGCCGTCCGGCAGGCCGGCCTGCTTCAACAGTCGCGCCATCAACAGGCTGGCGGACGGGTCACGCTCGGAAGGCTTGAGGATGAAGCAATTACCCGTGACCAGTGCCATGGGAATCATCCACAGCGGCACCATCACCGGGAAGTTGAACGGGGTGACACCGGCGCATACGCCCAGTGGCTGGCGCAGGTTCCAGTTGTCGATGCCGCCGCCGATGTTGTCGCTGTAATCGCTTTTCAGCAGCGTCGGCGCGCCACAGGCAAACTCGACGATTTCGATGCCGCGCACCACTTCGCCCTTGGCATCGGAGAACACCTTGCCGTGTTCGCGGCAGATGATTTCCGCCAGTTCGTCATGGTGCTGGTCGAGCAATTCCTTGAACTTGAACATCACCCGCGCGCGGCGCAAGGATGACTGATCGGCCCACGCGGGAAACGCCGCTTGGGCAGCGGCGACGGCCTCGTCGACGGTCTTCAGTTCGGCCAGGGCCACACGGGCCTGCACGGCGCCGGTCGCCGGGTTGAATACATCGCTGAAACGCTCGCTCGCGTCGTGCATCTGGCCATTGATGTAGTGGCCGATAATCGGGGCATTGCTCATTGCGGGCTCCTTCAAAACAGGGGTGAACTCAAAGATCCAGCAACCACTGATGCTTGGGATCGTTGTGGAATTGCCAGGCGCGTTTCGGCCCGGCCATCACGTTCAGGTAATAGGATTCGTAGCCATACGGCACGCTGACCGGGTGATAGCCCTTGGGCACGGTGACCAGATCGTTGTTTTCCACGGCCATGGCCTGGTCGATGCTGCGGTCATCGGTATAGACACGCTGGAACACAAAACCCTGGGGCGGATTGACCTGATGGTAATAGGTCTCCTCGAGGAAGCTCTCGTGCGGCAGATCATCCTTGTCGTGCTTGTGCGGCGGGTAGCTGGAGGAATGACCGGACGGCGTGCGCACCTCGACCACCAGCAACGAATGCGCGGGCTCGGAATCGGGCAGGATGTCGCACACGTAACGGGTGTTGGCGGCCTTGCCGCGCACGCTCCGCTTCATCGCGTCAGGCGTGATCAGCCGCGCGGGCAAGTCCTTGCTCGGGTCGCCCGGCGCGGCACACACGGCGATCTGTACCGCGCTCAACGCCGTGACCTGCGCCTGGCTGTTGGGCGGCAGGTACACCGCGAACGGGGATTTGTCTTCGAACACCGATTGCCGGTCGCCGATGTTTTCCCAATTGAACGCGCCCTGCCCCGGCGCTTCGCCGCTGACACTGACGCGACCGCTGAGCAGCACCAGGCACAATTCCTTGTCACCTGCGGTGACCGGCAGACGTTCGCCGACGGTCAGACGATGGGCAGCGAAACCGACGTATTCCAGCACGCCTTCACCGAGCGCAACCACATCGCGGCCCTCGGCTTTGCTCTTGACCAGGAGGTTCATGCTCACAGGCTCCTTTGTGCAGGCTGATGTAAACCCAAGTGGTTTTCTTGAGCGGCTGCCAGCAGATTGCGCAGCGTTTCATAGCCTTTCTTCGCGTAGACGTAGCTGGGCGCAACCGCCGGGTCCTGCTCGGCCTCGACCACCAGCCAACCTTCGTAACGGGCCTCGATCAAGACGTCCAGCAAGGCCGCGAAATCGATGTCGCCATCGCCCGGCACGGTGAACGTGCCGTTGACGATGCAGTCCGGGAAACTCCACAGGTTGTTACGCGCCAATTGCACCACCGGTTTGCGCACGTCCTTGAAATGGACGTGACACACGCGAGCAATGTGTTTGCGCAGTACCTGCAACGGTTCGCCGCCGCCCATGTAGCAATGGCCCGAATCGAACAGCAGACCGACTTCACTGCCGGTTCGCGCCATCAACTGGTCGATGTCTTCAGGGGATTCGACGTAAGCGCCCATGTGATGGTGGTACGCCAGCCGCACACCCTGCGACAGGGTGAAGCGCGCAAGCTCCGTGAGTTTGTCAGCGTACGCCTGCCAGGTGCTGTCGCTGTGAAAACGCGGGCGCTCGACCAAACGAATACGCTGGCCTTGAATCGAGTCGGCGACCTCGCCGTACACCAGCACGTTGGCGCCGTTGTGTTTGAGCAGGTCGACGTGCCCGGCGATGGCCTCGATCTCTTCCGCCACCGAACGGCTGGCCAGACGGCTGGAATACCAACCCGACACCAGCGCCAGTTCGTAAGGCTTCAAGACATCGGCGACGCCTTTGGCGTCCTTGGGAAATTTCCCGTTGAGCTCAAACCCTTCATAACCGATTTCCTTGCCTTCACTGAGCGCGGTACTCAGCGGCGTTTCGCCGCCCAGGGCCGGCAGGTCGTCGTTGCTCCAGGAAATCGGGTTGATGCCAATTCGGATTGCGGAAGCGGGCATGGCTGCACCTTTATTGTTTTCTTCGCTTTAACGGGTTCATACGGCTGATTCGATTTGCAGGCTCACGCTCGGGCGTCGCGCCAGGACTCGATCAGGAAACCAAAGGTGCTCTGCACCCGGCTGATCAATCCCGCATCGTCGATCTCACCTTCCAGCCATGCACGGCTCGGCTCATGGAAAATCGTCCGGCCCACGGCAAAGCCTCGGCATGAGGTGCTGTTGCTGGCTTCCCGAAAGCCTGCGGCCAAGGCTTCGGCCGGGGCATTAAGACCGAGCAGGACCACGCCACGGCAGTACGGATCGCGTTCCTGAATCAGCGCGTCGAGTTTTTCCCAGACCTCAGCGGGTTGCGTTTCAATCTTCCACCACGCCGGGAAAATGCCCAGGTTGTAGAGGCGCTTCAGCGAACGGTAAATCACGTCGGGGTGCGTCGAGGGATGATCCTTCGGCGGGATGACTTCCAGCAACAATTCATGACCGCTGGCCTGGGAGGCTTGATACAGGCCCATCACCTGCGCCTCCTGCTCAAGGCGCAGCATCGGCTCGTCATCGGGGTGGTATTGCACCAGGCACTTGATGATCTGCTCTTTCGGCCAGGCCAGCAGATTGCTGCCAACGGAACGGCCGTGTTCGAACGCCAACGGGCGCGAACCCTGCACTTCCACCGGCCGAGCCACCCACCAGTCACGACCGGTGGCGGTGTTCAACGAATCCTGCCCGAAGCGTTGATCGGCCAGCAGGCCGACGTCCGCTTCGATCCCGCGCTTCTTGAGGTCCGCCTCAACCCGCTCCACGGCCTGAATGAACAACTGCTTGAGCTGCCCTATGCACGCCAGATCGCGACCGGCTTTTTGCGCCAGCTCCACCAGCTGGCCACGATGGTCGAAGGCAAAGATGAACAGCTGCTTCCATTCTTTGCGCGGCACACTGACCTGATGCAGGCGCTGCAGCATAAGATCCTGATCAGGCCGGGTGATCGGCACCGGGCTGTTGAACAGGTACTCAAGTTCGACCGGCGTCGGCATGGCCGGTGCGCAGGCATGCCGCGACACCACCAGACCACCGCAGGCATTGGCCAGTTGGCAGCAGCGTTCATCGCTCTCGTCGTTCAGCCAACCTTTGAGGAAACCCGACATGAACGCGTCGCCGGCGCCCAGCACGTTAAGCACTTCAACCCGCACGCCCGGGTAAATCGCACCGTCTTCCAGGCGGGCAGGAATTGCCCCGTGGATAACCGTGCAACCTTGCGGGCCCAGTTTGACCACCAGCGTGGCGGCGGTCAGCTGACGCACGTTGCGCAATGCGGCGATCAGGTTGGTGGCGCCGCCTGCAATCAGGAATTCTTCTTCGGTGCCGACGATCAGGTCGAAGCGCGGCAGAATGCGCTGTACATGCTGGCTGACGTTCTGGTTGGCGACGAAGCGGGTTTCGCCGTCGGCCTTGCCAGTCAGGCCCCAGAGCACCGGCCGGTAATCAATATCGAGCACGCGTTTGACGTTGTGCTTCTCGGCATAGTCCAGCGCCTGGCTGCTGGCCTTGAACACCTGATCGGTGGAGAAATGTGTGCCGGTGATCAACAACGCCTTGCTGGAGGCAATCTGCGCTTCGTCGATGTCTTCGGCGTTCAGGGCCATGTCGGCACAGTTTTCGCGGTAGAACACCAGGGGGAAGGTTTCACGGTCCTTGATGCCCAGCAGAACCATGGCGGTGAGGCGTTCAGCATCGACCTTGATCCCACTGACATCGCAGCCCTCGCGCGCCAGGGATTCGGTCAGGAACCGCCCCATGTGATCGTCACCGACGCGGGTCAGCATGGCGGATTTCACACCCAACCGGGCGGTACCGAAGGCGATGTTGGCAGAGGACCCACCGAGGTATTTGGCGAAACTGCTGACGTCCTCCAGGCGCGCGCCGATCTGTTGCGCGTAGAGATCGACGCCCAGACGTCCGAGGCACACAACGTCTAACTGACGTCCACTGGCAAAACGAGTCTGGCCCATGCTGGCTCCTGTTATTTTTATAAGCCTGGCTTCAGCAGCGTCTGCTCGAAGCGCTGTTCGTGGATGCAGACTAGAACGCTCAAGGGCAAGGATCAATGATTTTTTCTATATTTTTTTCATGTGGAATATTTTTTCCACTTTGCGCAAAGGCTGGCAGTTCGTGCTAAACAGGCAGGATACAAACGCGAAGCGCTGTAAACTTCGCGTCATAAGAAAGCTTGAGGAATTCAACCGTATGTCCAGCACCGATCAGCCCTCCTTGTCCGATACCGGCGCCGACGCGGCGTCCTCCCAGGTCACCGCGCCGGAAACCGCGGAGTCTCTGCTCAAGCTGATCACCACGGAATACGAAAGCCTGCCGCGCCAGCTCAAACGCATTGCCAGCTACATGAGCCAGCAGAGCGACCGCATCATGGTCGACCGCATCAGCGACATCGCCCGCGAATGTGAAGTCCACCCTTCTGCCATCGTGCGTTTTTCCCAGCGCTTCGGCTTCAGCGGTTTCAGTGAAATGCAGGCGCTGTTCCGCGAGGCCTACACCCACAAAGCCACGCCGGTGCAGAACTACCAGCAGCGTATCCGCAGCATGATCGCCAACAAGTCGCAGAAAGCCAGCGGCGGCGATCTGGCCCGCGAATGCGTGAACGCCACGCTTTCCGGGCTGGAACGCCTGGCGCTGGAACTGGACGATGAAGCATTCGAGAAAGCCGTGGACCTGGTGGTCAATGCCGACAACATCTACGTGGTCGGGGTGCGTCGCTCATTCGCCGTGGCGGATTACCTGGTCTACAACCTGCAACACACCAACAAACGCATCCACCTGATCTCGGGCCTGGGCGGCAGTTATCGCGAGCAGATGCGCAGCGTGCGCGCCAACGATCTGGTCATCGCCATCAGCTTCACCCCATACGGCAAGGAAACCCAACATTGCCTGCGCATCGCTCAGCACCATCAGGCCAAGACGTTGATCATTACCGACAGCAACCTCTCGCCACTGGCCAAGCGCGCCAACTCGGTGTTGTTGGTCAATGAAGGCAGCTCGTTCGCCTTCCGTTCCCTCAGCGCCACACTGTGCCTGTGCCAGGCGCTGTTCATCGCCGTGGCGTACCGGCTGGAATTGAAGGTGGACGAGATGTCGGAGCAGGTCGGGTTTGAAGACTGAGCGCTTTTGTTGACGCGCTCCGGACTGCGGCGAGAATAAAAAACCAATCGCATACCGTCACGCCTATTGCGACGTTGCTACCGCCCAGAAGGCGTGCAGGCAGACCGCAATCCCGCTTCTGCCCGGAGGGCGTGGGGCAGACCGCAATCCCGCTTCTGCCCGGAGGGCGTGGGGCAGACCGCAATCCCGCTTCTGGCCGGAGGGCGTGGGGCAGACCGCAATCCCGCTTCTGCCCGGAGGGCGTGGGAGCATTCGGAGGTTACGACGGACGCGATGGAGCGCGCAGCGGTCCTGAAATCATCCAGCGCGGTGTGCCAGGCTGATCTTGTTTGCAGGATTCACTACCGCTGCGCGCCAGATCGTCCGACTGCGGCCCAGAGCAAGCGCGCTCCTACGCCCTGCGGGCAGAATCAAAGCCTCCAGAAGCGGCTGTACACGTAGCGTGAGGAGGACAGTTGCTACGGCCTACCACCAGAATCGAAGAAAACATCGCCGACGCCATGAACGTCGACGTGCGCGAGAATTCATCCACCCTCGGCCAATAACTTGTACAAAAACCGACGAGCTGTACAACTATTTTGTAGCTTTTTGATATCACTTTTGTGATGATCTTTGCACTGCAGACGGAAATCGCAGCTGAGTATTGACATTCGCTCTTCAGGCCATGGAACGGAAAACCCTGCCGTTCCACTTGCCTGAGCCGCCATCATGTTTTTCAACTCGTCCAAGAACAAAACCATCCAAGACCTGCAACTGACCGTCGCTCACCAGGCAAGCCTGCTGGAAGCCATCAACCGTTCGATGGCCAGCATTGAGTTCGATCTCAATGGCGTCGTGCTCAGTGCCAACGACAATTTCTTCAAAACGCTGCGCTACCGCCCGGAACAGGTGATCGGCAAGGAGCACCGGATGTTCTGCACCGCTGAGTACGCCCGCACCGCCGAGTACTCACAGTTGTGGTCTCGGCTGCGCAATGGCGAGTTCGTCTCGGCCACCTTCCAGCGCGTGGCGGGCGACGGCAGCACGGTATGGCTGGAGGCGAGCTATAACCCCATCAGGGATATCGACGGCAAGGTGGTGAAAGTCGTCAAATTCGCGATGGACGTCACCCAGAAGCTTCAATCCGAAAGCGAAACCCGCAACAAGTTGCAGGCGATCGACCGCGCCATGGCCGTGATCGAGTTCGATCTGGACGGCCGCATCATCGCCGCCAACGACAACTTTCTGCGCCTGCTCGGTTACAACCGCCAGGAGTTGCTGGGCAAGCACCACAAGCTGCTGTGCCCGGCAGAAGTCGCCAGCAGCCCGGAATACCAGGACTTCTGGCGCCAGCTCAACAAAGGCGAGTTTTTCAGCGGCCAGTTCAAACGCATCGGCAAGCACGGCCAAACGCTGTGGCTCGAAGCGTCTTATAACCCGGTGTACGGCGCCTGCGGCAAGCTGCTCAAGGTGGTCAAATTTGCCTCCGACGTGACCGCGCGCATCGAGAAGCACGAACAGGATTCTCACAGCGCCGCGCAGGCGTATCACATTTCCGTGCAAACGCAGAAAGTCGCCGAGCAAGGCACTCAGGTGATTCAGCAAGCGGCCAGCGAAATGCGCCAGATCTCACGCAACATTGACGATTCGTCGCGCATCATTGGTCAGTTGGGTGAGCGGTCAGAACAGATCACCACCATCGTCAACACCATCCATGGCATCGCCGATCAGACCAACCTCCTGGCGCTTAACGCAGCCATCGAAGCGGCGCGCGCCGGTGATCAGGGCCGAGGGTTTGCTGTGGTGGCGGATGAAGTGCGGCAACTGGCAGGCCGCACCAGCCGTTCGACGCAGGAAATTTCCGAGATGATCCAGTTGATCCAGACCGAAACCCGTCAGGCGATCCTCAGCATGGACAACACCCGCAACAACGCGGCCAAAGGCGTGGACCTCGCCGATCAGGCGGGCTCAGCGATTGTGCAAATCAGTAATGGCACAAATGAGGCCGTGGATGCGGTGCGGATGTTTGCCGGGAGGGATTGAGGCTTCCACTCCTCTAGGGGTCGGCTTGCTGGCTCCTACAAGGAGTTTTCGCCAGCAGCCGGTGCCGGCAAGGGATCAGCCTGCATTGCGCGCTTCATTCTTACTGCGCATGGATTTGGCGCGCTTCTCCAGCACCAGGTACACCACCACCGCCAACATCAGCGGAATCAGGAAGTAGATAACGCGGTAGCCAATCAGCGCCGCGAGCAACTGGCCCTTGCTGAATTGATGCTGCATCAGGGTGATGAAGACCGTTTCCAGCACACCCAACCCCGCCGGAATGTGCGCGATGACGCCTGCGATGCTGCTGATGAGCAGAATCCCCAGGACGGCCGGGTAGAACGCTTTTTCCGGGAGCAGTATGAAGATCAACAGCGCCATCAGGCCCCAGTTCAGCGCCCCCAAAAACGCCTGACGCAGTGCTTGATTGAGCGACGGCAGTACCAGTTTTTGCTTGCGAATGGTCCAGGTCCTGCGTTTGGAAAACCGACACGCCAGGAAATACCCGAAGCACACGGCGAGCAACACGAAGCCGATCAGTTGCAGGGTGGTGTCGCCGATCTTCCAGCCCTCGGGCAGGTCGATGAAACCGCCGGCAAACACGAACCCCGCCAGCAACATGTAACCCAGCCAGTTGGTGATCAGGCTCAGGCTGAGAATCCGGGTGATGGTTGGCACGTCGAGACCGAGGCGCGAATACAACCGATACCGCAATGCGATGCCGCCGACCCACGAACTCAGGTTCAGATTGAAGGCGTAGCAGACGAAGGTCACCGGCACGATCTGCTTCACCGACAGTTTGTGTTCGGTGTAACGCCGCGCCAGCACGTCGAATCCGCAGTAGGTCAGGTAGCTGCCGACCGCAACGAGAAAACCGAGCGCCAGCGTGCTTGCCTTGTACGACTCCAGCGCATGCACCACCTCGTTCCAGTCGAGGTTCTTTACCAGCATAAACAGCAAGACCGGGACGGCGATGAAGAAAAATACGGTGAAACCGCGTTTGGCCCAGGTCAGCCAAGCCTTGTGTTTGCCCGGGGCAGAGGATTTGTCCTGCCCGGTGGACGCCTGCGACACCCCGTTCATAGCGACTTCTCCTGATCAGGCGAAAGCTCGCGCTTGAGTTCGCTCGCTTGCGCAATCACGTCCGGCGAGCGCACCGGCTTCAAACGCGGCCCGTGCACCGGAAACAACCCGGCAATTGCTGGAAAATGCCGCAGGAAGTGGAAGCTCAGGAAAATCATCGGCGCCCTCCACCACTGCCCTTTCGCCAGACCTTTCAGGCTGGCCTGTTTGCTGTGGGCAGCGGCCAGTTCCGTGAGATGCTCATGCAGGTGTTGATTCAGCGCGTGATCGCGGATGAACAGGTTGGCTTCCAGGTTCAACGCCAGACTCAGGGGGTCGAGGTTGCTGGAGCCCACCGTCGACCATTCATGGTCGATCAGCGCGACTTTGCCGTGCAACGCGCGCTGTTTGTATTCATGGATCACCACGCCCTCACGCAGCAGCCAGGTGTACGTCAGGCGTGAGCACATGCGCACGAACGGCATGTCTGGCTGACCCTGCAGAATCAGCGTGACCTTCACGCCGCGGCGGGCCGCATTGCGCAGCTCGCGCAAGAACCGGTAGCTCGGGAAAAAATACGCGTTGGCGATGGTGATGCGCTGGGTAGCGCCGCGCATCGCCAGCAGGTACTGCTCTTCGATGTCGGTGGTGTGCTGACGATTGTCTCGCTCGGCCAGCAGCATGCGTGCGCTGCCTGCCTGGCGTGTCATCGCCTTGAGCGGCGCGAAGGACCCGCGCAACGCCGGTCCGAGCATGCCCAGCGTGGACCGGTAGATGTCGGCCACGATAGGGCCGCGCACCAGCACTGCGTAGTCCTGTTTGGCGGTCACGCCCGTGTCGGACATGTGGTCAACGCTGTAATTGATGCCACCCATGAACGCCAGTTCGGCATCGATCACCACCACCTTGCGGTGCAGCCGACGAAACAGGTTGGTGCGCATGCCCATGAATTTCGGGCGCGGGTCAAACAATTGAATCTGCACGCCGGCGCTGACCATTTCCTGCACGAACGACGTACTCAGGTCGCTGGTGCCGTAGTCATCCACCGTAATCACCACGCGCACGCCACGGCTGGCCGCCTCGATCACCGCCTGCTGCAGGCCTTCACCAATGCGATCTTCAAAAATGATGAACGTCTCGATCAACACCTCCCGCCGCGCCGTGCGAATGTGTTCAAAAACGTTGCTGAAAAAATCCTCGCCATTGATCAGCAGCTCGACGGAATTGCCGTCTTGCCAGATGCCACATTGATCATTGAACGCCTTCATAGTGTGACCTCTACCGCCAATGGCGCATGATCGGAAAGATGCGACCAGGGTCGGTTCGACAACACCCTGGGCGCCCGGGGACGGGCATTGCGAACATAAATTCGGTCCAGCCGCAGCAACGGGAAGCGCGCCGGAAAACTCTTGGCCGGGGCGCCGAATGATTCGACGAATACCTCGCGCAAGCCGGTCGGCGTCAACGCCGCGTCGGCCTTCTGTCGCCAGTCGTTGAAGTCTCCGGCAATGATCACCGGCGCTTCTGGCGGCAAGCGCGACACCAGTTCCGCCATCAACGACAGCTGCTGCTGACGGTGCACCTCCTTGAGGCCAAGGTGCACGCAAATGGCGTGGACTTCACCGAAACCCGGGACCTGCAACACGCAGTGCAACAAGCCTCGCTCTTCAGTACCGAGAATCGAGATGTCGAGGTTTTCGTGCCGCACGATCGGGTATTTCGACAGCAACGCATTGCCGTGATGGCCGTGGGGGTACACCGCATTGCGACCGTAGGCGAAGTCGTTCCACATGCTGTCGGCGAGAAACTCATACTGCGAGGTGGTCGGCCAGTTCTTAACCGTCTGGGCGTGATTTTGCTGTTCACCGTGGACCTCTTGCAGAAACACGACGTCCGCCGACACGCTGCGTACGGCATCGCGAAGCTCCGGCAGGATGAAACGTCGATTGAGGAAGCCGAAGCCCATGTGCATGTTCATCGTCAGCACGTTGAGCGTGACGTCGGTGGACGCGTTCTGTCGGCGGCTGGCGATGCCTTCGGGGGTCAGGGCACTGGTCAAAACTTCACTCCTTGCAGATCGCCGGGGGCGACTTCCAGGTCGGCGGTCAGGTCAAAACGCTCCAGCAACGCGCGGGCGTCATAAGGCGCCCTGACCTTGATGTCGTTGTCGAAATAGCAATAAACGTCCCGCGACTTGCGCACGCGAGGTGACTTAGGGGCAGTGAGATGGGCGTCCTTCGGCTGCGAGCCCTGCTGCCACGAATCGATGCGATCGCCCCAGCGCTTGAGCGCCTTGGGCGTGTAACCGCTGGCGTACAGCGCTTTGTCGCCGTGCAAGCGCAGGTAGACGAAGTCGCTGGTCAGGTCTTCCAGATACGGCCACTTGCCCGCCGTGTCAGCGATCACCAACGCGACGTTGTACTTGCGCAGCAGGGTGATGAACGCCGGAACGGCAAAACTCTCATGACGAATTTCCACGGCGTGGCGCAGTTTGGCTTTCGCGGGGATCTCCAGATAACCCGGCTTTTCCATGCGTGCGGCGCACTGCCTGGCGCAGGCCTTGGCGGCTTTGCCGTCGAACGGCAACGACAGCAAAAACGCTTCGAATTTTTCGGCATCAAATTTGAAACTGGGCGGAAACTGCCAGAGGATCGGGCCCAGTTTCTCCCGGAGCTGAAAGATGCCCGAGGCGAAGAAATTGGCGATGGGCTCAGCGATGTCGTTCAGGCGTCTGACGTGGGTGATATAGCGCGGCCCCTTCAGGCTGAAGACAAAGCCTTTGGGCGTGTCGGCGTACCAGCGGGCATAGAGGTCCGGCGACTGCAGAGAGTAGAACGAGCCATTGATTTCAATGCTGTTCACCGCTCTGGAGGCGAATTTGAGTTCGTTTTTCTGAACCAGACCTTCCGGGTAGAAATCACCGCGCCACGGCACGTAGCGCCAGCCCGAGATGCCGATACGAATATCGCTCATGCAAGTGCTCTCTGTGCTCTGGGCCACGACCGGTGTCGCGACTGCCTTGAACAAGAGATAAGAAGCTTGGGAAACAGGCAGGTTCCCTGGTTTTTGTCGCTGCGGCGTCAGATGCCCGTTTTTTCGGGTCGGGGTGGGTGTCGTCGATGACGTCGGGTCCATTGGGCAATGTTTCAGGTCGGCTGGGATCGGCCCCTGGCGTGCGGACATCGTCACCTTCAAGGACTTTTCCACCGTCGGTGAAGACAGGATCGAGGAGTTCGTCGTAGTCGGTGCCGGGGTTTTGGGAGAGTGGGTTCTGTAAGCCGGGTTGGTCCATCAGGTTCTTTTTCATGGCGCACCTTGGGGTTGTCTGCGGTTTTGGGGCGGGTCATGAAGGGTTTGAAAATAATCGGGGGTGGGTGTTCAGGGTTTTTGGGGGCCGTTTATCGGTCAGACCTGAGCGGGTTGGCCAGAGGTCCGCATGCGGGATTGGGATTGGGATTGGGATTGGGATGGGATTGGGATGGGATTGGGGTCTTATCCGTTTTTGGGGTGACGCTTATACGTTTGGTTCTGCCTAACGGCAGAAACGTTCCGCCTTCGGCGGGTTACTTGAAAAGACCCCAAGTAACCAAGGGTTGAACTGACCCCCGAAAGTTGGACAAACTACAGACTCATTATCTGGCTTCGAAATTGTACCGGACTGAGGCCGTTGAGCTTCATGCTGATCCGCTCGTGGTTGTAGTAATGGATGTACTCGTCGAGCCCGGCTTCTAATTGCTCAAC
>NZ_FNCO01000040.1 GCF_900100795.1 Pseudomonas abietaniphila | reverse complement strand
TTGTAACGCTGTAGAATTCGCCTCCCGCTGACGTGAGACGGTAAGTCGAACGAAGCGCAAGTGGTTGAAGTTGCAAAGGAAACTTTGAAAACTTCTTAAAATAACCGCTTGACAGATACAGAGGACGCTGTAGAATGCGCGCCTCGGTTGAGACGAAAAGCTCTTAACCAACCGCTCTTTAACAACTGAATCAAGCAATTCGTGTGGGTGCTTGCGCTGTAAGACTGAAGTCAACTGATTATCAGCATCGCAAGTTACTCCACGAGCAATCATGGTTTAACCAACGATTGCTGAGCCAAGTTTATAAGGTTTTCTCAAAACCTAATTGCAGTATTGAACTGAAGAGTTTGATCATGGCTCAGATTGAACGCTGGCGGCAGGCCTAACACATGCAAGTCGAGCGGATGAAGGGAGCTTGCTCCCTGATTCAGCGGCGGACGGGTGAGTAATGCCTAGGAATCTGCCTGGTAGTGGGGGACAACGTCTCGAAAGGGACGCTAATACCGCATACGTCCTACGGGAGAAAGTGGGGGATCTTCGGACCTCACGCTATCAGATGAGCCTAGGTCGGATTAGCTAGTTGGTGAGGTAATGGCTCACCAAGGCGACGATCCGTAACTGGTCTGAGAGGATGATCAGTCACACTGGAACTGAGACACGGTCCAGACTCCTACGGGAGGCAGCAGTGGGGAATATTGGACAATGGGCGAAAGCCTGATCCAGCCATGCCGCGTGTGTGAAGAAGGTCTTCGGATTGTAAAGCACTTTAAGTTGGGAGGAAGGGCATTAACCTAATACGTTAGTGTTTTGACGTTACCGACAGAATAAGCACCGGCTAACTCTGTGCCAGCAGCCGCGGTAATACAGAGGGTGCAAGCGTTAATCGGAATTACTGGGCGTAAAGCGCGCGTAGGTGGTTTGTTAAGTTGAATGTGAAATCCCCGGGCTCAACCTGGGAACTGCATCCAAAACTGGCAAGCTAGAGTAGGGCAGAGGGTGGTGGAATTTCCTGTGTAGCGGTGAAATGCGTAGATATAGGAAGGAACACCAGTGGCGAAGGCGACCACCTGGGCTCATACTGACACTGAGGTGCGAAAGCGTGGGGAGCAAACAGGATTAGATACCCTGGTAGTCCACGCCGTAAACGATGTCAACTAGCCGTTGGGAGTCTTGAACTCTTAGTGGCGCAGCTAACGCATTAAGTTGACCGCCTGGGGAGTACGGCCGCAAGGTTAAAACTCAAATGAATTGACGGGGGCCCGCACAAGCGGTGGAGCATGTGGTTTAATTCGAAGCAACGCGAAGAACCTTACCAGGCCTTGACATCCAATGAACTTTCCAGAGATGGATTGGTGCCTTCGGGAACATTGAGACAGGTGCTGCATGGCTGTCGTCAGCTCGTGTCGTGAGATGTTGGGTTAAGTCCCGTAACGAGCGCAACCCTTGTCCTTAGTTACCAGCACGTTATGGTGGGCACTCTAAGGAGACTGCCGGTGACAAACCGGAGGAAGGTGGGGATGACGTCAAGTCATCATGGCCCTTACGGCCTGGGCTACACACGTGCTACAATGGTCGGTACAGAGGGTTGCCAAGCCGCGAGGTGGAGCTAATCCCACAAAACCGATCGTAGTCCGGATCGCAGTCTGCAACTCGACTGCGTGAAGTCGGAATCGCTAGTAATCGCGAATCAGAATGTCGCGGTGAATACGTTCCCGGGCCTTGTACACACCGCCCGTCACACCATGGGAGTGGGTTGCACCAGAAGTAGCTAGTCTAACCTTCGGGGGGACGGTTACCACGGTGTGATTCATGACTGGGGTGAAGTCGTAACAAGGTAGCCGTAGGGGAACCTGCGGCTGGATCACCTCCTTAATCGAAGACTCAGCTTCTTCGCAAGTTCCCACACGAATTGCTTGATTCATTGAAGAAGACGATTGGGTCTGTAGCTCAGTTGGTTAGAGCGCACCCCTGATAAGGGTGAGGTCGGCAGTTCGAATCTGCCCAGACCCACCAATTACCGGTGCACCCTGTAGCGATACGGGGCCATAGCTCAGCTGGGAGAGCGCCTGCCTTGCACGCAGGAGGTCAGCGGTTCGATCCCGCTTGGCTCCACCATTACCGCAGTAGTTGGGTACAGGCAGTTGTCCGCGAAAGCTTAGAAATGAGCATTTCCTTCGGTTGAAGGCTAAATGTTGATTTCTGATCTTTGTCAGAATCGTTCTTTAAAAATTTGGGTATGTGATAGAAAGATAGACTGGATGGCACTTTCACTGGTGTTCATTCAGGCTAAGGTAAAGTTTGTGAAATGCAAACTTTCGGCGAATGTCGTCTTCACAGTATAACCAGATTGCTTGGGGTTATATGGTCAAGTGAAGAAGCGCATACGGTGGATGCCTTGGCAGTCAGAGGCGATGAAAGACGTGGTAGCCTGCGAAAAGCTTCGGGGAGTCGGCAAACAGACTGTGATCCGGAGATGTCTGAATGGGGGAACCCAGCTGTCATAAGACAGTTATCTTACGCTGAATACATAGGCGTAAGAGGCGAACCAGGGGAACTGAAACATCTAAGTACCCTGAGGAAAAGAAATCAACCGAGATTCCCTTAGTAGTGGCGAGCGAACGGGGACCAGCCCTTAAGTTGATTTGAGATTAGCGGAACGCTCTGGAAAGTGCGGCCATAGTGGGTGATAGCCCTGTACGCGAAAATCTCTTGTCAATGAAATCGAGTAGGACGGGGCACGAGAAACCTTGTCTGAACATGGGGGGACCATCCTCCAAGGCTAAATACTACTGACTGACCGATAGTGAACCAGTACCGTGAGGGAAAGGCGAAAAGAACCGCGGAGAGCGGAGTGAAATAGATCCTGAAACCGTATGCGTACAAGCAGTGGGAGCCCACTTTGTTGGGTGACTGCGTACCTTTTGTATAATGGGTCAGCGACTTATTTTCAGTGGCGAGCTTAACCGAATAGGGGAGGCGTAGCGAAAGCGAGTCTTAATAGGGCGTCTAGTCGCTGGGAATAGACCCGAAACCGGGCGATCTATCCATGGGCAGGTTGAAGGTTAGGTAACACTGACTGGAGGACCGAACCGACTACCGTTGAAAAGTTAGCGGATGACCTGTGGATCGGAGTGAAAGGCTAATCAAGCTCGGAGATAGCTGGTTCTCCTCGAAAGCTATTTAGGTAGCGCCTCATGTATCACTGTAGGGGGTAGAGCACTGTTTCGGCTAGGGGGTCATCCCGACTTACCAAACCGATGCAAACTCCGAATACCTACAAGTGCCGAGCATGGGAGACACACGGCGGGTGCTAACGTCCGTCGTGAAAAGGGAAACAACCCAGACCGTCAGCTAAGGTCCCAAAGTCATGGTTAAGTGGGAAACGATGTGGGAAGGCTTAGACAGCTAGGAGGTTGGCTTAGAAGCAGCCACCCTTTAAAGAAAGCGTAATAGCTCACTAGTCGAGTCGGCCTGCGCGGAAGATGTAACGGGGCTCAAACCATGCACCGAAGCTACGGGTATCACCTTTTGGTGATGCGGTAGAGGAGCGTTCTGTAAGCCTGTGAAGGTGAGTTGAGAAGCTTGCTGGAGGTATCAGAAGTGCGAATGCTGACATGAGTAACGACAATGGGTGTGAAAAACACCCACGCCGAAAGACCAAGGTTTCCTGCGCAACGTTAATCGACGCAGGGTTAGTCGGTCCCTAAGGCGAGGCTGAAAAGCGTAGTCGATGGAAAACAGGTTAATATTCCTGTACTTCTGGTTATTGCGATGGAGGGACGGAGAAGGCTAGGCCAGCCTGGCGTTGGTTGTCCAGGTTTAAGGTGGTAGGCTGGAATCTTAGGTAAATCCGGGATTCTAAGGCCGAGAGCTGATGACGAGTGTTCTTTAGAACACGAAGTGGTTGATGCCATGCTTCCAAGAAAAGCTTCTAAGCTTCAGGTAACCAGGAACCGTACCCCAAACCGACACAGGTGGTTGGGTAGAGAATACCAAGGCGCTTGAGAGAACTCGGGTGAAGGAACTAGGCAAAATGGCACCGTAACTTCGGGAGAAGGTGCGCCGGTGAGGGTGAAGGACTTGCTCCGTAAGCTCATGCCGGTCGAAGATACCAGGCCGCTGCGACTGTTTATTAAAAACACAGCACTCTGCAAACACGAAAGTGGACGTATAGGGTGTGACGCCTGCCCGGTGCCGGAAGGTTAATTGATGGGGTTAGCTAACGCGAAGCTCTTGATCGAAGCCCCGGTAAACGGCGGCCGTAACTATAACGGTCCTAAGGTAGCGAAATTCCTTGTCGGGTAAGTTCCGACCTGCACGAATGGCGTAACGATGGCGGCGCTGTCTCCACCCGAGACTCAGTGAAATTGAAATCGCTGTGAAGATGCAGTGTATCCGCGGCTAGACGGAAAGACCCCGTGAACCTTTACTATAGCTTTGCACTGGACTTTGAATTTGCTTGTGTAGGATAGGTGGGAGGCTTTGAAGCGTGGACGCCAGTTCGCGTGGAGCCATCCTTGAAATACCACCCTGGCAACTTTGAGGTTCTAACTCAGGTCCGTTATCCGGATCGAGGACAGTGTATGGTGGGTAGTTTGACTGGGGCGGTCTCCTCCTAAAGAGTAACGGAGGAGTACGAAGGTGCGCTCAGACCGGTCGGAAATCGGTCGTAGAGTATAAAGGCAAAAGCGCGCTTGACTGCGAGACAGACACGTCGAGCAGGTACGAAAGTAGGTCTTAGTGATCCGGTGGTTCTGTATGGAAGGGCCATCGCTCAACGGATAAAAGGTACTCCGGGGATAACAGGCTGATACCGCCCAAGAGTTCATATCGACGGCGGTGTTTGGCACCTCGATGTCGGCTCATCACATCCTGGGGCTGAAGCCGGTCCCAAGGGTATGGCTGTTCGCCATTTAAAGTGGTACGCGAGCTGGGTTTAGAACGTCGTGAGACAGTTCGGTCCCTATCTGCCGTGGACGTTTGAGATTTGAGAGGGGCTGCTCCTAGTACGAGAGGACCGGAGTGGACGAACCTCTGGTGTTCCGGTTGTCACGCCAGTGGCATTGCCGGGTAGCTATGTTCGGAAAAGATAACCGCTGAAAGCATCTAAGCGGGAAACTTGCCTCAAGATGAGATCTCACTGGAACCTTGAGTTCCCTGAAGGGCCGTCGAAGACTACGACGTTGATAGGTTGGGTGTGTAAGCGCTGTGAGGCGTTGAGCTAACCAATACTAATTGCCCGTGAGGCTTGACCATATAACACCCAAGCAATCTGCGACTCGATGAGCACAGATTGCGGTGACTGTGAAGACGACACGCACCGAAAGTTTGCAGGACACAGGCAAG
>NZ_FNCO01000033.1 GCF_900100795.1 Pseudomonas abietaniphila | reverse complement strand
TCTCCTCAGAAGCTACAGCCATACCGGTTGGGTATGAGAAGCTCCAAGGGCGAGCATGGCCCGGTTCTTATTGACTTTCTATTACACATAAACGGTGATATGAGCGAGCGCGTGATGACCATTATCGAGTCCATGGTGCCGGCGCTCGAGGTCTACAGCATTGATGAGGCGTTCGCAGATTTGACCGGCATTCCGGGCGACCTGACTGCCTTTGGCCGAAACATCCGCGCGACCATCTTTAAGCACACTGGCATCCCGGTGGGGGTTGGAATCGCCCGTACGAAGACCTTGGCCAAGCTTGCGAATCACACTGCCAAACGCTTGATCGATCAGACTGGCGGCGTGGTCGATCTTTGCGATCAGTTCAAATGCGATTGGACGCTGCGTAACAACCTGGTTGGGGAGGTGTGGGGTGTCGGTAAGCGGATGAAAGCGCACCTTGAGGCCATGGGCATCAAGACTGCGATGGACTTGGCGAAGGCCGATGCCTGGACACTCCGGCAGAAATTTAGCGTCGTGATCGAGAAGACGGCTCGCGAGCTTGCCGGCACGTCATGCCTGGAGTTTGGGGAGGCTGATCCGCCGAAGCAAGAGATCTACTGCAGCCGGATGTTCGGCACTCGCTTGACTGACATTGAGCCGATCAAAGAAGCCGTGGCCACTTATACCCAGCGCGCGGCAGAAAAGCTTCGGGCGCAAAACTCGTTATGTAAGAAGATCCGCGTCAGCATTCGCACGGGGATGTTCAATCCCGAAGAGGCCAAGTACGCCAATGGGGCTTTGGTCGAGTTGCCGTATCCCACGAACGATGTACGACTCATGACCAAGGCCGCAACAGAGGCGGTGAATCGACTTTTCAGGCCCGGATTCAAATACAGCAAGGCCGAGGTGCTGCTGATGGATCTGCGACAGCCTGGCGAATTCACGGAAGACCTCTTTGCTCACTCACAGCCGGCTATGGCCGATACGTTGATGGGGGTTTTGGATGAGATCAACGACAGATGGGGACGAGGAACACTTCGAGTGGCCAGTGTTCCCAAAGACCCAGGCTGGGCGATGCGCAGAGATTTAATGAGCCAAAGTTTCACGACCAGGCTGGATCAGCTTTGGACTGTTAGAGCGATATAGGAATAGGAACATGAATAATTTGACCCAACACCTTCGTAGAGACCTTCAAGGAGTCGCTGCGGATTTGAAGCGGTCAGCAGTAGAGTTGGTGAGGATTGCCGACCGTTTGAGTCAGGCCGGGAACGAGCCCGATGCCCAAGCTCTCCACCGGATGATTAAGGTGTTCCAGGATGGAGAGGAGAAGGTGAGCACCATCGTTGATGGGATCAATGTGGGCGGAATCGTGCGACTGGATTCAGTCTCTGCGTAATTCGCCTGGAGATGAAGGACGGCGGTCACCCACGCTCCTCATCAAGAATCTGGTGCAGTTCTGCCCATGGCTTCGAGGCCACCTCATCTTTGCCGGCACAGCTTGGATCATGAGGGAATGGTTCTTCGGCTTTCGAAATCGGTTGGCTCTGCATACAGCCAGTGCATGCCACTACTCCACCGATCAGTGCCCACTCTGCCGACCAGGCGATCATGCGTTGGTTGCCGTCCATGGTTGCGCGCCCTGAGTGATTTCCTGACAACGAACTTACCCTTGGATCGATAACCTGTATACGCCCATATGAAGGGCCTCGAACGAGGGGTACTGCACTCGGCCTTAGTGCGTGCTCAGCTTCACGATCATTCCCGTCCCTGCTTCTTTGGCGTGCCGGCGCACTTTGTCCTCAGCCTCCTGAATCCCCTTCTCCAAATGAATCAGCACTATGGTCTCCTGATCTTGCCCTGCGTCAGCCAAGCGCACCGGCACTGAAAGAATTGAAGTGGAGGAGTTCTTCAGCATTACAGCGACCTCGCGCATGCTTCAAATCAGCTCTGCGGTTGGCGCATTTGCATGGCTCAACTTCTTCAAAACACCATGCCTCTAGAAGTGATGTAGTGCTCGCTTGTGAATTTTAGTCTTGGCAGGAATCGGTTTGATATATCCCCCCTAGGGGGATAGGATGAAGCTCCACCGAACGGTTGCGCCCTGGACGCCTGAAGGCCCATGAGCTGGTTGATCACCAAGTACTTCATCACCTCTGCAATCGTTGTGTTGGTATCCGAATTCGCTAAGCGAAGCGACAAGCTGGGTGGCCTGATCGCCGCTTTGCCTCTGGTTACCGTTCTCACACTCATCTGGCTGTACTACGAACAGCAGAGCCCTGAAAAGATCGCCAATCACGCGTGGTACACCTTCTGGTACGTCGTACCCACGCTGCCGATGTTTCTGATTTTCCCCAGGCTTTTAGTCCGACTGGGTTTCTGGCCAGCGCTTCTTGCTGGGATGTTCGTTAGTTGTGTGGTGTTCGGACTATTCGTCTTGGTGCTTCGTCGATTCGGCGTCGACCTGCTTTGACTTGGAGGCCAACCCCTGGTGGGGGATACTGCATGCTTCCCCTCGCTGGACTAAGTCATGAGCAAAAAGACTCCACACCACGACCATACTCATCAGTCACATGATGCCATTGTGAAGCGCCTGAAACGTGCTGAAGGTCACCTGCGCAGTATCGTCACGATGATCGAGGACGGCAGAGCCTGTGTGGATATCGCTCAGCAACTGCACGCCGTCGAGAAGGCGGTGTACCAGGCTAAGCGCACATTGATCCAGGATCACATCGATCACTGTCTGGAAGACGCGGTGGGCGCTTTGGCCAATGGCGAAGGTGCATCGCTTGAGGAGTTCAAGCAGATCACCAAGTACCTCTAGGCAGCCATCATGTGGGAAGCCACCGGCTACATCGGCCTTTTCTTCTCTGCCTTCGGCGCTGCCACTCTGTTGCCGTTGCAATCTGAGGCTGTTTTGGTCGCGTTGCTATGGGCCAAGCAGCATCCTTCATGGGCGTTGTTGCTCGTGGCTACGATTGGGAATGTCTTGGGTTCGATGGTGAACTGGGTGCTTGGGCGGTACATGGAGCGCTGGCGAGACAAGCGCTGGTTCCCCGTTTCAGCCAAACGCCTGGAGAGCGTTCAGAACACTTATCACAGATATGGGCGATGGTCGTTACTGCTGAGCTGGGTGCCCATCATCGGTGACCCGCTCACGTTGGTTGCTGGGCTCATGCGGGAGCCTTTGTGGAGCTTTCTGGCTCTAGTCACCTTTGCCAAGGCCACTCGATATGGCGTCTTGTGTTGGATTACTTTGGGCTGGGCATGAATCAGGGCGCAGGTTAGGTTACCGGCAGCGCCATAGACAGGCTTGGACGAAGACAGCATGGACATTCAATCGCGTCTTACCACATTGCAACCCAATCAGATGAGCGAGGATCAGCAGCGCGTGCTAGCTGTGATTCAGAAGGGGCCTCGCGGCAACCTGGATGGCCCTTTCCTCGCTTGGATTCACAGCCCGGCGCTTGCAGACCACGCGCAGCGTCTCGGAGCGTTTTGCCGATACGGCACGACACTGGAGCTGCGACTTACCGAACTCGCCATCCTGACGACTGCTGCTTGGTGGCGTTCTCAGGCCGAGTGGCAAATTCACGAGCCTATCGCCAGAGCTGCAGGCGTTTCCGACAGTGTGATCGAAGCGCTTAGGCAGCAACGGACTCCCGCCTTCACCTGGGCCGATGAGCAGTGCGTATACAAGATCGGCCAGTCGCTTTATCAATCCCGGCGTGTTGATGGCGTGCTTTACGATCAAGGCGTCACGCTATTTGGAGAGCCTGGCATGGTTGAGCTGATCGGAGTGTATGGGTACTACTCGCTTGTTGCGATGACACTCAACACCTTCGAGGTGCGCCGTGATCCTACTTCTCCATTGCCATTCGATGAATAGGGATTTTCAGCGCTGTCCTTGACTTTAACGTGAGCCGGAGAAGCTTTGGCTGTTAGGCCGCACTCCCTCTTCTCGGCATAACACTTCAGCAAGTTTGAGTAGGGATCTGAAACGCACGGGCGAAAAAGCTGTACTCCAATGCTGGCATAAAAATATCAAGCTACAGTGTTTGGGTGCCCTCAATCTCGTGACCGTACTGAGCGAACGCTTACACGGCAGTCGTTTGCAAAGGCATATCCCTATCAGCTGAAGGAGCAAGTCGTATGGCCATCAAACCTGGGCCCAAGCCAATCGCCGAATCAACCGGCAAGACAGACCAGCGTCGCCGTGTAACCCCCGAAAACAAGCCTAAGCATCCCGACCTGGACGTGCACAAGCACAAGAAAGGTGACTGATAGATAAGACCCCGCCGAACATGGCGGGGTTTTTACTCTAGGGGTACGCCGCCGTCGGCGGGTATCGTATTTGGCATCTACAACATGATGATGAAAAGACTTGTAACAAAATGGTCGAGGAGGATTTTTTAGGTGAGGCTGCGCCGAATGGCTAGCTGGACAGCTCTGCTTTTGACCCTGTCGGCTGTGGTGGCGGTCTGTGCCTGGGTAGGTCTACAGCCGACGCAGATTACGGGTGTCGAAGACCGTCCTGACGGCTTTCTCCAGACGTTGTCCCATAAGCTTCATCAGAAGATTGATGACCTGCTCGATATGCATGACTCCCAAGGTGAGAGCTGACGGAACAGTCGAGGTGCTGGCTACTTTGACCGCCTGATGTTCCCTATATCCAGTCCTCAACCGCCCACACGTAGGGACGTCGCCTCGACCCGTGTCCTTGCCTCAATCTGAACAAACTTCAAATCCTTCGCTTGACCCTGTAGTTACTACAGGCTGTTGAATGGCGTCATGTCCTTATTGGTAGACGCGTCATGAGTCAGGAAAATCAGTCCAAAGCCAAATTGCACCTTGTCCCGAAGTCAGACGATTGCTGCTCTGCTGACCCTCGGGAGGTGTTCGCCAAACAGATTCAATCTCGGGCTCACCAAGCTGAGCACGGCCATGATCACGCCGAGAGCTTGGGTAGTAAGGAATCACATGCATGCGGTTCGCATGATTCTCAGGCGTCCGGCTCCAAGTCTGCTCACCATGATCATGACCACGGTGCAGGCGATCACGATCACGATCACGATCACGGACATGACCATGGCTCTGCGGCTCATACCCATGTGGATGCGTGCTGCTCAAGCAAAGCCAATTCTGTGGGCTCGGCGACTTCACGCGCGCCGACGCCTGGGCCTGAAGGGACGACTCAGGTTCGATATCGCATCGACAAGATGGACTGCCCTACTGAGGAGCGGCTGATCCGGAACCGCCTGGAGCCGATGCCTGGAGTTGCTCGACTCGATTTCAACCTGTTGGATCGTGAGCTTACGGTGCATCACCGTTTGGATGATCCGGAAGCAATTGTTGTCGCCTTGAATGCTCTCGATATGGGGCCGACCCTCATCGAGGCTGGCGCACCTCCAAAGGCAGTCCCACCGGCGCTTACCAAACGTCTGAAAGGGTTGCTGGCAGTCAGTGGCCTAGCTGCCGTTGCCGCTGAAGTAATCGCCTGGACGACCGGGCAGGAAGGGTCTTGGCCGGTCGTGGTCTTGGCTGTGCTGTCCATTCTAACTGCTGGTCTACCTACCCTGAAAAAGGGGTGGATCGCCGTGAAGAACTTCACGCTGAACATCTATTTCTTGATGTCGCTGGCTGTCTTGGGCGCTGTGGTAATTGGCAAGTGGCCGGAAGCTGCGATGGTGGTCTTCCTCTTCGCGGTTGCCGAAGCCATTGAAGCTTTATCTCTTGAGCGCGCCCGCAACGCGATTAAGTCGCTGACTGCCCTTGCGCCTGAAACTGCTGAGGTAATGAGTGACAGCGGCTGGAAGGAACAACCAGTCGAAGGTGTGGCGCGGGGCAGTCAAATCCGTATTCGTACTGGGTCGAGAGTGCCTCTGGATGCGACGGTAACCTCTGGCCGAGCGGCCCTGGATCAAGCGCCAATCACCGGTGAAAGCTTGCCGGTAGATAAGGTCGTGGGTGATCAGCTCTATGCGGGCAGTATCGTTACCGACGGCGTGGTTGAGGCCAGCGTGACTGCCGTTGCTGGAGAAAGTACGCTGGCTCGCATCGCAGCAGCCATTCAGAACGCTCAGTCACAGCGGGCGCCTACGCAGAGGTTCGTCGATCAATTTGCGCGCTACTACACTCCTGTTGTTGTCTTAGTGGCCCTGCTTGTTGCGACCCTTGGCCCAATATTGTTCGGTGGAACGTGGAGTGAATGGCTCTACCAGGCGCTGGTCTTGCTCGTTATTGCCTGCCCTTGTGCGCTTGTTGTTTCAACCCCCGTGACAGTGGTAAGCGGCCTCGCATCTGCCGCGAAGCAGGGGATCCTGATCAAGGGCGGTGCCTACCTTGAAAGTGGCAGGTTGTTGAAGGTGGTAGCCCTCGATAAAACCGGCACGTTGACTCAAGGCAAACCAGTTCTAACTGACTCCGAGTCGCTGGGTGAACTGCCGATTGAAACCGCACTCCTGATTGCCGCGAGCCTGGATGAACAGAGTACGCATCCAGTGGCGAAGGCTTTGGTCGCAGGGTGGAACTCGCAGCAACCAGCAATACAAGCCATGTCGGTCAGTGACTTCAGTGTCCTCAATGGGCGGGGTGTCAAAGGTAAGGTTAACGATGAAGTGTGGCACTTGGGCAACCATCGCTTAGTGGAAGAGCTAGGCATGTGTTCAGCAGAATTGGAAGCCAAGCTTTCGAAGCTTGAGGGCGCAGGCAAGACAGTGATCGTGTTGTGCAGCAGCGCCGGCCCAGTAGCAATCTTCGCGGTTGCGGACGCTGTCCGGCCTGAGAGCCTTCAAGCGATTGCGGCGTTGAAGGCATTGAATGTGACGCCGGTCATGTTGACAGGTGACAACCCTGCCACTGCCAAAACGATTGCTGGTCAGCTAGGCATTGCGGATGCACGCGGAAATTTAATGCCCGAGGACAAGCAAACTGCCGTGGCTGAGTTGAAGACCATGTACGGCAATGTGGGGATGGTGGGTGATGGAGTGAACGATGCTCCCGCCCTTGCACAGTCCGACATTGGTTTCGCGATGGGGGCTGCCGGGACTGCAACAGCGCTGGAGACAGCTGACGTAGCGATCATGGATGACGATCCGCGCAAAATCGCAGACTTCATCAGCTTGAGCCGTCGTTCTGCCTCCATCTTGAAGCAGAACATTACCTTGGCGCTGGGCATAAAGATTGTGTTTTTGGCATTGGCATTCTCGGGGTTTGCGACTCTGTGGATGGCCGTTTTTGCCGACATGGGGGCGAGCTTGCTCGTCGTCTTCAACGGCTTAAGGCTACTGCGCCGTTGAAACGACAGCCGCTATTTAGTCATTCAAATTCAGAAGGAAGAGACCATGCAATGCCCCGTTTGCAAAGACATCTCACTGATTATGACCGAGCGCCAGAACGTTGAGATCGACTACTGCCCTCAGTGCAGGGGCGTTTGGCTTGACCGTGGCGAGCTCGACAAAATCATCGAAAGGAGCCAGCAGCAGGAGTCACGGTTTCTACCTGCTGGATTTACTCAGGCTTCTCATCAGGAACCGCCACCTCCAGCAGATGTAGTCTGCTCACAGCCTTCCAGCGGTCACCAAGGTGATAAGCATGGCAGTAAGCACGGGAGCAAACACGGCGGGCACTCCGAAGTGCAGTCGAATCATTCTGGCGGATGGCGGGACGGCTATCAGACCGGGCACCAAGGACAACCCTATCGCAAGAAATCATTTTTACAGGATCTCTTCGATTAAGACCCTTGCGGGAAAGCACCTTAGCAGCATTCGCCGGCGGGGCTTTATGGCTGCCGGCGTATTCGATTAATCCATGCCGGTTATAATCTCGCGATGGCGTCGCACCCCTGAAGGCTATCGAGCTGGGAAGTCTGCCAAAATAGTCTGATCTCCAGTGTTGGTGACTCCAATAATTTGGTGCGCGCTCCTACGCGTACCCGACTCCATCCCTGGTGAACCTAGTGGCATGCCCGGTGCCGCAACACCTCTCAAGTCTGGCCTCGTGCTGAGCTCAGCGATTTGCTCGACGGGGACATGTCCCTCTACAAATTTCCCGTTAACAACGCCGGTGTGGCATGACCCCAGTTGTGCTGGAACGCCTAGCTTTTCTTTCACTGCACTCATGTTGTTTTCCAAGTGATCCACTACCTCATATCCATTGTCTTTAAGGTAGCTGATCCACTTGGTACAACAGCCGCAGTTTGGATCTCTGTAGACGTCTATGGACGTCGTGGCGGCTTGCGCGAGCGTATACAGACTGATGCCTGCGATTGCTGCCAAGGTATTTACGGCGCGTCGTGTCGGCGTGGACATGATTTGAATCTCACTTAGGATGGAGTAGCTGATAAGCGTGGTTGTAGCCTCAGCGCAATCTGCTGCTTGACGCAAACTGAATGTGTAACCGAATGCGTGGGGCTTCAAATGAGAAACCCGATGCAGTCGCACCGGGTATTGGCAGGTGGAACCTCAACTGATCCAGACACGTTCAGCTTCAGGTTGATTTCGGAAAGATCAGACTGAAGGTGGTGATTCGTCCCAGCTCACTGCTGACCGTAACCCGACCTTCATGGAGGCTCATGATGGAGCGCACGATAGCCAGGCCAAGACCGGTACCTCCTTGTTGGCGAGAGCGGCTGGGGTGAACTCTATAGAACCGGTCAAACAATCGTGGCAAATGTTCTCCTTCAATGCCTTCGCCGACGTTGCTGACCGCCAGTATCACTTCGTCGGCCAACGTGGAGAGACCAAGAGTCACGGTGCTTCCGGGTGATCCATGCCTAATTGCGTTGGAGAGCAGGTTTGAGATCGCGCGCTGGATCATCAGCTTGTCCCCGAGAACTTTGCCTTCGCCGGACACCTCCACCGATATCTTCTTCTCCTCAGCAGAAATTGCGAATAGCTCCGAGACCTTATTGGCCTCATCCTGAAGATCGACACTGCTGAATGTCAGGGGCGCTGAAGGCTGGCTCACGCTTGCCAGAAAAAGCATTTGAGACACCATTCGTGACAAGCGCTCAAGTTCTTCAGTACAGGACTCCAGCACCTGCTTGTATTCATGAGGGGGCCTTTCTCTCGAGAGCGTGACCTGCGCTGTTCCCATCAAGTTGTTCATGGGCGAACGCAGCTCGTGTGCCAAATCATCCGAGAACTGCGCCAGTTGCTGCACGTCTCCGTCCAGCCTATGGAGCATGAAGTTTACGGCGTGGGCTAGATCACTCAGTTCCTCGGGCAGCCCTTGGACTTTCATTCGATGCGATAGGTCTCTAGCGGAAATACTCTCTGCTACGCGGCGGAATGCTCGCAAAGGCTTCAAGCCACGATGTACTACCCACCAAGCGCATCCACCTACTAGAAGCAAAATCAGAGGTAGAGCGATAAGAGTGGATTTCACATACGCCTTCAGCAATGTGTAATCGCTTCTCCTGTCGAGCGTGAGGATCACCAATATCTGCTGATCATTCTTGAGCCGGATGAGCTTGTAAGCCATGAGCGTTTCGAAGCCTTCCGCCGAGTTAATCTCTTTGAACTCCAAAGCGCTCGTGTTGATCTTCGGCACAGGCTGTTCTACCTCGCCTCCTTCTCCTTCTCCAAGTCTTAGCAGGCGTTTTCGAGGAATACTTGAGTCCATGATGGTGAGCGTCAGATTGTCGTGACCGACAATTTGATCTCGCAGGTTATGGGGGTGAAGGACGATGTCGGCAATCGAGGATGAGCCCTCCGCGAGACTATGCTCAACTTGGGACAACTTCTCTTCCAATCCATCCTTTGCTTGGATGTCGAGCTGCCGCCAAATGGAAGCTAAAGCGAATGTCGCCATTACCACTACCAGCACCGCACACATCGCGGTGACAGTAATGCCAAGCTTCACGGATAGCCGCGCAGACCTCATTCGCGGACTTCCAACACGTACCCGACACCACGCAGAGTATGAATCAGCTTCTGGTCGAAGGGATCATCAATCTTGGCCCTCAAGCGTCTGATGGACACCTCGACCACGTTCGTGTCGCAGTCAAAATTCATATCCCAAACGAGGGAGATGATTTGGGTTCGCGACATAACCTCACCGCTGTGGCGCATCAACAGGTGTAGCAGAGCAAATTCTTTCGTCGTGAGGTCTATGCGTTGGTTACCACGAAATGCTCGGTGCCGACCTTGGTCAAGCTCCAGGTCACCGACTCTGAGTACGTCTGGCAAGCCGGCCTGTTCAGTCCGGCGCATCAGCGTCCGAACCCTGGCCAAAAGCTCAGGAAACTCGAATGGCTTTACCAGGTAGTCGTCAGCTCCCATCTCAAGTCCACGAACTTTTTCATCAAGACGCCCGCGAGCAGTAACCATCATAACGCGGGTATTATTTATTTCTCGCAACTTGGAAAGTACTTCCCAGCCCTCCATTTCAGGTAAATTTACGTCCAGGATTACGATGTCGTAGCCTTGGTGTTTAGCCAGGTATAGGCCATCAAGGCCCGTATTGGCTATATCAACAACGTACCCACTTTCCGTAAGGCCTTGATGCATATATTCGGCAGTTTTAAGCTCGTCCTCGACGACAAGGATTCGCATGGCAGGAGTTCCTTTTTTTGATGGGTGGCAGTTGCCTGAATTCTTGATCGGGATAACCATTTTTTCACAATTTTTCCGAACGAATTTTTCACAACCCCTTGGATATGAAGCCAATTTTCGTCCCTGTAGTAGCTACAGGGTCAAGCGCATACTGCCGAAATACCTCGATTAACCCTGAGAGGCGACAATCTGTCGCATCACTGTCACAATCGATTTGTGGCGTACAAATTTCTGCTATGAGTGCAAGAGTCTAGGTATTGCAATTCATTTCAGACATGAGCTTTGATTAGTATCGAAACTAATTGTAATTCAAGAAGATTCCTATTTTTCCAGATTACGTAATTGTAATGTTCCAGCAATCCCTCTGATAACTGCGTTTGCATAAAGTCCTCCCATCAAACTCCGACTCGTCGGCGGAGCTGTACCTGTCCATTTTATATTCGGTGAGTTATGCAATCGGAGAACTTTCATCGTGCTGGGATTTAGAAGTTTTTCCAGAGCAGCTATCCGCGTCGGAGCATTCTGCCTATTGCTGATGCCGCTTGGCGCGCCGCTGGCCGTGGCTGGTCAGAGCATGAGCCTTTCTAAGGCGATTGATTCGGCATTCGCCATGAATCCTGATCTTGCCGCTGCACGACAGGAAATTGGAATTGCGGAAGGTGACCGAATCCAGGCGGGTCTTATTCCCAATCCAGTCGTATCGTGGGAAACAGAGGACACGCGTCGCAACACCAGTACCACGACGGTGATGTTGAGCCAGGCGTTAGAGCTGGGCGGCAAACGAGGCGCTCGTGTCGAAGCTGCAATTCGTGGCCAAGACGCTGCCCGCATCGAGCTTGAGCGCAGGGGAAACGAACTCCGTGCTGAAGTGACTCAAGCCTTCTACGCGGCGGTACGTGCACAAACAGGCCTGGATCTCGCTAAAGAATCCCTGTCCCTGGCTGAAAGAGGGCTTGAGGTTGCGCAAGGACGTGTCCGTGCTGGGAAGTCATCCCCCGTTGAAGAGACCCGCGCCAAGGTGCAGTTGTCTGAGACTGAACTGCTTGTTCGCCGTGCCGAGACATTGAAGGCCAGTTCATATCGTGATTTGGCTCGTGCGACAGGCTCCCTGAATGGCTCATTCGACGCTCTCGAATACTCCGACCTCTCTCCTGGAAAGTCCCCCTCGGTTTCTCAAGTAATGGGTGCCATAAACGATTCTGCAGACCTGCGCCTGGCGCAGGCTCAAATTGAGCAACGGGATGCCGCTCTGGAGTCTGAGCGGGCCCAGCGCGTTCCTGATCTCACCGTCAGTGTGGGCAGTCAGTACAGTCGAGAAGATCATCAGCGTATCAACGTTGTTGGATTTTCCATGCCACTTCCACTCTTCAACAGAAACCAAGGCAACGTACTGTCGGCCTCTCGCCGAGCTGATCAAGCACGTGACTTGCGCAATGCCGCCGAGCTGAGGTTGCGTACCCAGACCCAGACAGCTCTTGATCAGTGGGCGACCGCATCCCGAGACATCGAGGCGTTCAATGAGGTCATTTTGCCGTCGGCGAAGAGCGCTGTTGATGCTGCCACAAGGGGCTTTGAAATGGGGAAGTTCGGGTTTCTCGAAGTTCTCGATGCCCAGCGCACGCTTATCTTGGCACGTAGCCAATTTCTCGAATCGTTGGCCATCGCGACTGAAGCACGGGTAACCGTCGAGCGCACTTACGGTGACCTCAGCCGCTTCTCCCTCCGCCCTTAATCGCTTTTTCGCATTTATTGAACGCATCGCGTGTGGGAAATCACGTGATTGCCAGGAGCACTCATGAACAGAAAACGGAGCATAACCACCGTTCTGGCGGTGGTAGCCATTGTTGGGCTGGGGAGCCTGACTGTAACGAACACCGGACTTCCATTTGCCGCAGAGTCACCGCCACAGAAAAAGCAGGAGAGTGAATCTGGGCATAAACATGCCGAAGGAAAAGACCATGACGGCGAAGAGTCCAGCAACAAAGAAGCCTCGGGGCAGGGCAAAGAAGAGGCCCATGACGAGGAAGGGCAGCTTGAATTGACGACAGCACAAATTGACGCCGCCGGGATTGAGGTCGCAGCTGCTGCGCCTCGACCGATGAGTACTTCACTCACTTTCCCCGGCGAGATCAGATTTGATGAAGACCGCACAACTCATGTTGTCCCACGTGTAAACGGGATCGTTGATGAAGTGAAAGTTGAGTTGGGCGATTCCGTGAAAAAAGGCCAGGTACTGGCTGTGATCGCGAGTCAGCAGATCACGGATCTGCGTAGTGAGCTCGATGCGGCCCAACGCAGAACTGAGCTCGCACGTCTGACCATGCAACGGGAAAAGAAACTCTGGGAAGACAAAATCTCTGCTGAGCAGGACTACCTTCTGGCCAGGCAAGCGTACCAAGAGGCTGATATCAGCCTTGCGAATGCACGCCAGAAACTGAATGCCATTGGCGCCAACATCAAAGTCGCCGCCGGCAATCGCTATGAACTCATTGCTCCTTTCGACTCCGTGGTTGTCGAGAAACACCTCGGTCTTGGAGAGGTCGTGAATGAGTCTACAGCCGCGTTCACTTTGTCCGATCTGACCCGTGTGTGGGCAACCTTTGGCGCAAGCCCTAAAGATTTGAAGCAGGTGGCAGTCGGTCGGGCAGTGAAAGTCAGCGCGCCAGATCTGGGAGCTCAAGTCGATGGCCGTGTCAGTTATGTCGGCAGCCTACTGGGAGAGCAGACCCGCGCTGCATCTGTTCGGGTGGTATTGCCTAACCCTAGCGGTGCCTGGCGCCCTGGCCTGTTCGTTTCCATCGAAGTGACCGCCGAGAAGGGGGCGGCCAAGGTGACCCTGCCTGAGTCATCCATTCAAACGGTTGAAGACAAACCGTCGGTATTTGTTCGGAACGCGGAAGGCTTCCAGGTGCAACCGGTCACGGTCGGTCGACGCGAAGGTGGTCACGTGGAAATCCTCCAGGGGATCAACGTCGGCACGCAGGTGGCCACAGAAGGCAGCTTCATCCTCAAGTCCGAGCTAGGCAAGAGCTCTGCCGAGCACGCTCATTGATCCGCGTCGTAAGAGTAAACCTCAATGTTTGAACGGTTGATTCAATTCGCAATTGAACAGCGCATCGTTGTGATGCTCGCTGTTTTGTTGATGGCGGGGCTTGGTATAGCCAGCTATCAAAAATTACCCATCGACGCCGTGCCTGACATCACCAACGTGCAGGTTCAGATCAACACATCAGCACCGGGCTTTTCGCCCTTGGAGACCGAGCAGAGAGTTACGTTCTCTATCGAAACAAGCATGGCCGGGCTGCCAGGCTTGAAGCAAACCCGGTCGCTTTCACGTTCTGGATTGTCTCAGGTCACCGTTATTTTTGAAGACGGCACAGACCTCTTTTTCGCTCGTCAGTTAGTAGGTGAACGCCTGCAGACCGCCAAGGAGCAGTTACCGGAAGGTGTCGAGGCCTTGATGGGCCCGATCTCCACTGGACTGGGCGAGATCTTTCTATGGACTGTTGAGGCTGAAGATGGCGCGCGCAAAGAAGACGGTACTCCCTACACGCCCACCGACCTTCGAGTCATACAGGACTGGATCATCAAGCCGCAGCTACGTAACGTTCCCGGAGTGGCTGAAATCAATACGATTGGCGGTTTTGCCAAGCAGTATTTGATTGCGCCGGATCCCAAGAAGCTTGCGGCATACAAGTTGACGTTGAACGACCTCGTTGCCGCGCTGGAGCGTAACAATGCCAACGTTGGGGCTGGCTATATCGAGCGTGGTGGTGAACAACTGCTCATTCGAGCTCCTGGGCAATTGGGTACCATTAAAGACATCGCAAATATCGTGATCGCGAATGTTCAGGGCACCCCAATCCGTGTCAGCAGCGTTGCGGATGTGGACATCGGGCAGGAGTTACGCTCAGGTGCTGCGACCGAGAATGGTCGTGAAGTTGTCTTGGGGACAGTCTTCATGCTCATTGGCGAGAACAGCCGAACTGTTTCGCAAGCTGTGGCTGCAAAGCTGGCCGACATCAACCGTTCCCTGCCTGAGGGTGTTCACGCCGTCACGGTGTATGACCGTACCAACCTGGTTGAGAAAGCCATTGCAACGGTCAAAAAGAATCTGGTCGAAGGTGCCATTCTGGTCATCGCGATCCTGTTCCTTTTCCTCGGCAACATCCGTGCTGCCCTGATTACTGCGATGGTGATCCCGCTCGCTATGTTGTTCACCTTTACCGGGATGTTCACCAACAAGGTCAGTGCGAACCTGATGAGTCTAGGTGCGCTCGACTTCGGCATCATCGTCGATGGCGCAGTAGTAATTGTCGAGAACTCGATACGCAGACTCGCGCATGCGCAGCACAAACATGGAAGGATGTTGACGCGAACAGAACGATTCCATGAAGTGTTTGCTGCCGCAAAAGAGGCCCGTCGGCCACTGATTTTTGGTCAGTTGATCATCATGGTCGTATACCTGCCGATCTTCGCCCTCACCGGTGTAGAAGGCAAAATGTTCCACCCTATGGCCTTCACCGTCGTCATTGCACTTTTGGGTGCCATGATTCTCTCTGTAACCTTCGTACCTGCTGCTATCGCGATGTTTGTGACCGGCAAGGTCAAGGAAGAAGAAGGCATCGTGATGCGTACAGCACGGGTTGGCTATGCGCCAGTTCTCTCGTGGGTGCTGAAGAATCGGCTGGCCGCATTTTTCACGGCTTTTGTGTTGATCATTCTGTCTGGCGTTATGGCGAGTCGCATGGGCAGCGAGTTTGTTCCAAGCTTGAGCGAGGGCGATTTTGCTCTTCAGGCATTACGAGTTCCCGGTACCAGTCTTTCTCAGTCCGTCGATATGCAGAAGCGTCTCGAGAAGATCATCGTTGAGAAAGTGCCGGAGGTGGAGCGGATGTTTGCGCGCACGGGGACGGCTGAGATTGCTGCTGACCCGATGCCTCCGAACATCTCAGACAGTTACGTGATGCTGAAGCCACAGAACCAATGGCCAGATCCAGGCAAATCTCGAGAAGTAATCATCGCTGAGCTTCAAGCGGCAGCGGCGACTGTTCCAGGAAGTAACTACGAGCTGTCCCAGCCTATTCAGCTGCGGTTTAACGAGCTGGTCTCGGGTGTGCGAAGTGACGTCGCGGTGAAGGTGTTTGGCGATGACATGACAGTGCTGAATCAGACCGCCACGAAAATTGCCGCTACCTTGCAGAAGGTGCCAGGCGCATCCGAAGTGAAGGTTGAACAAACCTCAGGCTTACCGGTGCTAACCATCAACATTGATCGAGATAAGGCTGCTCGTTACGGCCTTAACATTGGTGATGTCCAGGACTCGATTACCACAGCTGTGGGGGGGCGTCAGGCCGGCACGTTGTATGAAGGAGACCGTCGTTTCGATATGGTCGTGCGACTGTCAGACAAACTGCGAACCGACGTGGCCGGGTTGTCGACTCTTTTAATCCCGATCCCGGCCACAGTAGGCAGTAGTGATCAACAGATCAACTTCATTCCGCTATCGCAAGTCGCGAGTATCGACTTGGTGTTGGGCCCGAACCAGATCAGTCGGGAAAACGGCAAGCGAGTGGTGATCGTCAGTGCCAACGTCCGTGGTCGTGACTTGGGCTCGTTCGTTCAAGAGGCTGGCACGAGCATCAACAGCGGAGTCAAAATCCCTGCTGGCTACTGGATTGATTGGGGCGGCCAATTTGAGCAGCTGCAGTCTGCAGCCAAGCGGCTCCAGATTGTCGTGCCCGTAGCGCTGCTTATGGTCATGGCGTTGTTGTTCATGATGTTCAACAACTTGAAAGACGGCATGCTGGTGTTCACCGGCATCCCATTTGCGCTTACCGGTGGGGTACTGGCGCTGTGGCTGCGGGATATTCCGCTTTCTATTTCGGCAGGCGTCGGCTTTATCGCGCTGTCTGGGGTGGCTGTGCTGAACGGCTTGGTGATGATTGCCTTCATTCGCGGCCTGCGGGAGGAAGGTAGGTCGCTTCAGGATGCGGTTAACGAAGGTGCTCTTACCCGGTTGCGTCCTGTCTTGATGACTGCGCTCGTCGCGTCCTTGGGCTTCATCCCGATGGCGTTGGCAACGGGTACGGGCGCTGAGGTACAACGCCCACTGGCAACGGTTGTGATCGGAGGGATCCTCTCTTCCACTGCGCTGACGCTGTTGGTACTGCCAGCGTTGTATCAGTGGGCTCATCGCAAAGAGGAGGACTAACCGCGAGCTGGCTTGCGGCAGGCGACTGCCGCAAGTCGTGCTACTAATGGTGTTCGTGATCGGGGTCGTTGTGTTCGTTGCTGTGAAACCCTTCGTGCTCTAACTGGATGGTGCAGTGACCAATCTCAAAGGCTTTGCTCACCGACTCTGTCACCTCTGTCAGGATCTGTTGGCCGTTGGACGCGCTCTCCGGAATCACGACGTGAACGCTAAGCACGTTCTTCCCGCTGGTGACCGACCAAACATGCAGGTCGTGAATTGCCACCACCCCTGGCACGTCCAAGATGGTCTGCTCGACCTTTTGCACCTCAATACCGCTCGGTACCCCCTCAAGTAGCACATTCATGCTTTCGCGCAGCAACACCCAAGTTCTTGGAAGAACCCAAAGGCCAATGCCAGCGGCTACTAATGAGTCCACCCAACCCCAGCCTGTGAGCCAGATCACTACTGCGGCCAAGATAACTCCGAGCGACCCCAACATATCGCTCCAGACCTCGAGATAGGCGCCTTTCACGTTGAGGCTTTCGCCGCTCGCTGCGCCCAGCATCCGCATTGATATGAGGTTCACTATCAAACCGAGGATGGCGATGACCAGCATGCCGATAGACTGGATGGCCGCAGGTTCGACGAGTCGTTGGTAGGCCTCGTAGAGAATGTAGATGGCGACGAAAAAGAGAAGGATCGCGTTGAAAGCGGAGGCGAGTATTTCAAATCGGGCGTAGCCGAACGTCCGATTTCTGTCTGCCGGGCGTTTGGCTATTTGGAACGCCAGCAGCGAAATGGCAAGCGCTGCTGAGTCAGTGAACATATGCGCCGCGTCCGACAGCAGCGCCAAGCTACCGGTGACCCATGCGCCTATCACTTCAGCAATCATGAAACCTGTGGTGAGAAGAAGGGCAAGCAGCAGTTTTTTCTCATGACCTGCTCGCACCTGCCCGTGGCTGTGACCTGAGCTCATCGACATATCCTTAATCTGGAGGGGGTGAATAGAGGAAGAGTAGAACGTTGAAGATCAGACTGGGATTCCAGCGTGACCGTTCTTGGCATGGGACGAAATTTTAAGCAAAAAAAAGCGCCCTGCGGGGGCGCTTAAAGGTTCACCTTAACCAAAGGAGCTCGGGAGCTTCTAAAGGTGAATTGGGAGCGATACAGGAAACTGGAAATCAGCCGTCGGTTTTTTTCGTTTGATTGGCAGGCGCGTTGTCGTCGGACTTTACGTACTCAGTAGCTTTGGCATCGTTTTGATTTTGGAAGCGCACTTCCTGAGCGATTTTCATTTTTTGAGCTGCCTGGCTGGCCAGCTCGCTGCCATCCTGGGCAAACAATGCAGGGGAAGAAAGAGCAGCGACCGTCAGAACCATCGATTTAAGCAGATTCATAGTAGATACCGTCTGATGAAGTGGCAGTACCTGATCACCAAGCGTTGGCTCATCAGGAGTTGGTATCAATAGTACTTGCGCGACCCTAACGGGAAGGTGAGCGAATAATTACAATGCTGTAATGAGGCTTTTTTCAGTAAGTGGCCAAGATTGCGAAATGGTAATTTTTGCGCAACGTTCCAGTTAATGCTGACTTGGTACCTTGAGTCATCACTCAACGGAGACCAGCTATGCGCACTATCAAATCGCTTATTTTCGCTCTAACTGTTGCTGCCCCCTTAGCTTCTTACGCCTTTGCAAATGATGACTTGGCGGTGAAAAATGCCATCAAGGATCACCAGGCTGCCGTCGTCAACTACGCCGAGAAGAACAGCAAACCTGTGCCAAATGTTGTGGAGTACAAGTACGGGATGAAACTGGACATTGCCAAGGTTGTAAGAACTTCTCCAGAGCTCAGAGAGTGCAAAGTTATTCCTCAGTTGATGACCTACGAAGACTCCAGAGGCGACTTGAATACCGTGCAATACCAGGTAATGAGCCGCTGCCGAGGCAAAAATTGATTCCGCGCCTTACCTGGGCGTTTAGGCGCAGTCACAGAACCTCCACACTTAGCGGCCCTGATGGCCGCTTTTTTATCCCATTGATCAGACCTACGTAAGAAGGTGCCCCTTAGGGCACCTTCACATTCGATTGCAAACTCTCTCCCAGCTATCAGCGGCTAGGCAAGTGATCAGTTAGAGCACGCTCAGCGGGTACTCCACGATCAGCCGGACTTCATCCAGATCAGACTCGAACGCAGTGGCCCGTGTAGTCGCTTGGCGCAGTCGCAGTGACAGATCCTTCAAGCTGCCTGTCTGAACGACGTATTTCGCTTCGATGTCGCGTTCCCAGCGCTTCTGATCCTTTAGCGGATTACCGTCCACATCTCGTCGCATGTAGACGCTGTTGGCGTTGGAATAGTCGCCGTCCGTGCCCTTGCCGTAGCGGGTCATGAATGTCAGGCCAGGAACGCCAAAGTTAGTCATGTCCAGGTTGTAGGTCACCATCCAGGAGCGTTCTTTCGGAGAGTTGAAGTCGCTGTATTGGATCGAGTTCGCGACGTAGATCGAGTCAGACTGTCTCAGGTAGTCGAAGTCGTCATCACCTTGGTTACGCTGGTGAGAGAGGGCCAGAGTATGCGAGCCGTACTGCAGGGCGACCTTCGCACTCCAGATGTCGTTGTCGAACTTCCCGAGGAGCTTTTTACCTTCGTCGGTGGCGTTGTAGTAGTTCAGGCTTGTGGTCAGCGCCATCTGGTCAGACAGTGGAAGCACGTAGGATGCCGAGGCATATTTCTGATCCCATGCATCCTTTAGCCTGCTGCCATACAAGCCGACAGTCAGCCGGTCAGTGGCCTCGTAGTCACCACCGAAGTAGCCGATCCAAGGCGAGTTCACCGGGCCACCGTAGAAGGTCACGAAATTATCGCGCATCGAGGTGGACTGGGGCTGACTCATTGAATGCAGCCGACCACCTTGAACCGTCAGGCCGCTGAAGCTTTTGTTAATAGCCGTCACACCCCGGAAGCTTTCGGGAAGCAGACGTGAGTCACCAAACGACACCACAGGAGTCGATGGGAACACATCTCCGACGTTCACTACAGTGTCGAATGCGCGAGCTTTCACCGAGCCGCCAACCTTCGTGTACTCGTCTTTTGCATTGCCATCTTTGTCGACAGGCAAGACGTTGAACGAGCTCTGCCCACCGTTACGTCCTCCCCCGGTGTCGAGTTTGAAGCCCGACAGCACGAACGCATCGACACCTACGCCGAAGGTGCCCTGAGTGAAACCTGATTCGAATTTCCCGATAAAACCTTGCCCAGTGGCTTCGGAATAACCTTTGCCAGAGGGTGCAGACTGTCCTTTGCGGCTATCACGGTTCATATAAAAGGTGCGGCTAAGGAGATTGAGGGTGCTTCCCTCAATGAATCCTTCTTTGGCTTCTTCGGCAAAACCGACAACTGGCGTGACACTCGCGATAGTGGAAAACACCGCGAGCGAAATTTTTTTCAAGTGGGTCATGTGCGCTCCGTTCGAATCGGCAGTTTCTTATAGACGTCGACCTGGCTATTTTTTGTAGATTTGAGAGCTGCCAGTAGGCGCAATACTGACGAGTTGGGGATAACGGCGGGATGACTCGAAAATTACAAATCTGAAATCTCAAAGGGGGCGCAGCAGAGAAATCTAACTGTGTCAGTTGGGCTTGAGACTGGGTAAGGCGCTAAAGCCTGTAGACACCCCTTATTTAAGGACGAATAACTAGGCTTGAGTCTTTTATATAAGGTGAGTTTCTACGTCTGGCTTTGAGGTGTTTTCAGTGAATCGTTAAGCTTTCACCCTCAAGTATATTTCGCATGTAATTGGTCGAATGTGAGTGGCAAGGGACATTTTTCATTAGTCCGGGTTAGCTGTAAATCTTAGTTCATAATAAGGTCATAATTTTGTCCGGTCAAAGCGGGAGCAGCAACAGCGCGAATTCCTGGAGGACGCCCTCGAAACCATGGCAATCTTATCGCGCCGTAGATCAGCAGCTTTAAGGCGAAGTGGCCACTTGTTGCCAACGCTAATGATATCAACTTATAAAAAGCAGATAGGATGAAGCAAGGGGCGACGTGCGCAGCGTAGACCGAATCATCTTGGCAGCCTGTGACGGGCGAGCGTTTCATAAATCTTGGATTTTGTTCGATGTGTAGGCTGGAGTTCCGAGTGGTGTGCGGCGCTCCGCTCAAGGTGGGCAAGCGGAGCGCGCAGGCGCGAGGATGTCCGCCCGCAGGGCCAAGACGCCGTCAGGCGGCTTGGTTTACGACAGCCGTGCTCGAAGAACCGCGCCCTCACCAATCCTCGGCATAAGCCTCCAACCGCTATCACTTTGTTCGTACACGAGTACGTACCCACCACAATTCTCCACGTGATTTGCGATCTCGTACTCTCGCCAATCAGTCATCGCTTGGCTGTCGATCTCCGTAGGCTGTCGCTCGATCAACCACGCCACCACGTTGATGAACTGCCCATGCGAAAAAACCACTATGTCCTTCGACGGATGGGCCGCAAGTCGCCTCAGAAACGTCTGTGCCCGCGATACAAACTCAAGGAATGACTCGGCCCCATCACCGTCTACAAGCGAGGGATTGGCCTGGTTCCAATACTCATGCACCCAATCCCGCCGTTGAGCCACGGTGGTATTCACGCATCTTGCAGGCTCTAGGTACGTAAACTCCTGAACCGGCCAAGTCGCCATGGGGACAGATGGGAATGCGCTCGTCGTGAATTGAGCGGTGGCCAGAGCGCGAGAAAAGGGCGAAGTGACGATCAAGTCTGGAGTATTAGCGAATGAAAGGGCCACTCGGCGTGCCTGATCAACACCGTGCTCAGTGAGAGGAATGCTCGCGTGATCCTGAGTGGCCGCACCGGCGTTTGCTGCACTTTCACCATGGCGGATTAACCTGACCAACTTCATCATTTGCCTTATTCTCAGAGAGGCTGTGAGAGTGCCGGCGTACGCGAAATGTCGATTCCAGTGTTGGGCGGCAGGCTAGATCCTAACATCCGCAAGCCCAACGTTGGCCGAGTGCCGCAGGGACTTCCGAAGAGCAAAATCATGAAACCGTCTCACGCGATCCAAGGCAAAACCAGCGAGATCAAACTACTCATCGAATCCTATGGATTTGTGTCGCCGGCCATCTTTGGATCGACCGCGAGTGGAACAGACCTAGATGGCAGTGACCTCGACATCCTGGCGATCATCCCTGCTGGTATGCGAGGCAAAATCTCACTCTTCGACATCCAGCATCTCGAAGCGGAGTTGGAAGCCCTGACTGGAGTGGTTGTCGATTTCAACGTAGAGAACTCCATGCCAGATCATTTGAGGCCGCCGATTGAGCGTGAAAAGGTCATGCTGTAGTTCGATGCATCAGTGAATTCCTACGCCGTGAAGAAGGCTCATAATGACCTCAAAACGGCACCTTAGCGCTCGTAAGAGGGCTTAATGTGCCGTTTTAGGGACACTGTGGCTGCCATCGCGGTCATCATAACGGATGCGAAAGAATACGCCGTACTCCTGGATTGTTTCCCGACCGCCGCAGACAGGCGCTTAGAGTAGGATTTTTCTCAGAGAGCGTTGAGCATTCGCTCAAGAGTCTGATGTTCCCACGTGCTGAGCAAGGCGACTGGGTCTGTTCCGTAGCGGTCACCTGGATCAAATGCCCAGCGCCGGCCATCTGGGGAAAGCGCTTCCTGGTTTCTCGTGGGGATGTGTTGCTGGCCTGCTTTTACCTGTCGCACGCAGCCAGGATCGCAGCCTTTTGGACGATTCGTGCATTCTTCGAACGTCTGCGAGGCAGAGATTGTAACAAACCAGGAGCTTGTTGAAAAAAAGGCTTCCGCACCAGTTCCTAAAATACTATTTTGATCACTCGCTGCCGTCACGGCTTGAGCTAAACACTCCGCAGCTGCGCCTAATTGAGCACGGAGATGGTTTCATTGTTTTGGAATTAGATGCTGAAATTACAGTTGATGTAGAAGGGGAGTTTTCACTCTCCGTTCATGATTCAATCGACGGTGATTATGTGCCGATTGACTCATGTACGGTAGAGGTGGAGAAATCCTTTAATTCAAAAATATTGGTGACATTGCGTGCTGATTTCGGAGATGGGTCTGATAATCTGGAGATCAAGGATTTAGAAGTAGAAGATGTTGAGGTTGTGAGCGTTCCCAGAACTATCCATTTTGGTACATTGGAACCGTTCCAGGACGAATACGACTGATGATACTTTAAGTATAGTTGGAAGCCCCTTGCCAGTGCGGGATTAGGGGGGCTCCAATCACATGACGCTTGGTGATTCCGCAGCCGTAGCCGCCGTGCAGGTGCTTGATGAGGTGGGGGTGTTGGCGCTGATTTAAAACTGACCCACCCTGCCGATTGAAAATTGACCCAGGACGGATTGCTGATTTTTGCCCCAGCAATTGTGGATAAGCTTA
>NZ_FNCO01000032.1 GCF_900100795.1 Pseudomonas abietaniphila | reverse complement strand
GTTGAGCAATTAGAAGCCGGGCTCGACGAGTACATCCATTACTACAACCACGAGCGGATCAGCATGAAGCTCAACGGCCTCAGTCCGGTACAATTTCGAAGCCAGATAATGAGTCTGTAGTTTGTCCAACTTTCGGGGGTCAGTTCAGACACTTGGTTACTTGGTGTCCTTTCAAGTAACCCGCCGAAGGCGGAACGATTCTGCCGTTAGGCAGAATCAGGCAGTCACCAAAATCTGCCAACCAACCCACAAATCCCATACTGGCACCTTGCTATTTTCAACCCATTCCAAGAGTTGGACAGGTTTTTGCAATACCTGCGTTACAACGCCTCTGGCGTCAAAAGTTTGATTTAACGCGCAGGTACAGAATCGGTGGATCGCTCTCAGTTAATCTCTAACGCTCGCATTGGACTGGTCGGTCTGGGCCGTGGCCAGTTGGGTGTTCCGTTGCTGTTGCTGGTCATGCTGGCAATGATGATGTTGCCGATGCCGCCGTTCCTGCTGGACGTGTTCTTCACGTTCAACATTGCGCTGTCGATCGTCGTACTGCTGGTCTGCGTGTACGCCCTGCGTCCATTGGACTTCTCGGTCTTCCCGACCATCCTGCTGATCGCGACGCTATTGCGCCTGGCGCTCAACGTCGCGTCCACCCGCGTCGTGATGCTCCACGGTCAGGACGGTCACGCCGCTGCCGGTAAGGTGATTCAGGCCTTCGGTGAAGTGGTGATCGGCGGTAACTATGTCGTCGGTATCGTGGTCTTCTCGATTCTGATGATCATCAACTTCGTCGTGGTGACCAAGGGTGCCGGTCGTATCTCCGAGGTGAGCGCGCGTTTCACCCTCGATGCGATGCCTGGCAAACAAATGGCAATCGACGCTGACCTCAACGCCGGTCTGATCGATCAACCCGAAGCCAAGCGTCGCCGTCTGGAAGTCGCCCAGGAGGCCGAGTTCTACGGCTCCATGGACGGTGCCAGCAAGTTCGTGCGCGGTGACGCCATCGCCGGCCTGCTGATTCTGTTCATCAACCTCATCGGCGGCATGCTGGTGGGCATCATCCAGCACAACATGAGCTTCGCTGACGCGGGCAAGGTGTATGCCTTGCTGACCATCGGTGACGGTTTGGTGGCGCAATTGCCATCGCTGCTGCTGTCCACCGCCGCCGCGATCATGGTGACCCGTGCATCCGGCTCGGAAGAAATGGGCAAGCTGGTCGGTCGCCAGATGTTCGCCTCGCACAAGGCGCTGGCCGTTTCCGCAGGCATCATGATCGTGATGGGCCTGGTGCCGGGCATGCCGCACTTTTCGTTCATTAGCCTGGGGCTGGTGGCGGCGGGCGGTGCGTACCTGCTGTGGAAAAAGCAGAACATGGTCAAGCTGGCGGCGATTCAAGAGGTCAAGCGTCAGCAGGAATTGCTGCCAGCGCCGAGCCGTGCGCAGGAGTCCAAAGAGCTGGGCTGGGATGACGTGACCCCGATCGACATGATCGGCCTGGAAGTGGGCTATCGCCTGATTCCCTTGGTGGACCGTAACCAGGGTGGTCAGTTGCTGGCGCGGATCAAGGGCGTGCGCAAGAAGCTCTCGCAAGAGCTGGGCTTCCTGATGCCGACCGTTCACATTCGCGACAACCTCGATCTGGCACCGAGTGCCTATCGCTTGACCCTGATGGGCGTGACGCTGGCTGAAGCCGAGATTTATCCGGACCGTGAGCTCGCGATCAACCCGGGCCAGGTGTTTGGCAGCCTGAACGGCATCAATGCCAAAGACCCGGCGTTTGGGCTGGAAGCGGTGTGGATTGAAATCAGTCAGCGCGCTCAGGCGCAGTCGCTGGGCTACACCGTGGTGGATGCCAGCACTGTAGTGGCAACCCACTTGAACCAGATCCTCTACAAACACTCTCATGAGTTGATTGGTCATGAGGAAGTCCAGCAATTGATGACGTTGCTGGCCAAGAGCTCGCCAAAGCTGGCCGAGGAGCTGGTGCCTGGCGTGCTGTCGCTGTCCGCGCTGCTCAAGGTGTTGCAGGCGCTGCTGGCCGAGCAGGTCCCGGTGCGCGATATTCGCAGCATTGCCGAAGCCATCGCCAACAATGCTGCGCGGAGTCAAGATACCGCCGCATTGGTGGCGGCCGTGCGCGTCGGTTTGTCCCGCGCAATCGTCCAAAGCATTGTCGGCATTGAGCCGGAGCTGCCTGTTATCACGCTTGAGCCAAGGTTGGAACAGATATTGCTCAATAGTCTGCAGAAGGCGGGTCAGGGTCAGGAAGAAGGCGTTCTGCTCGAACCGAGCATGGCTGAGAAACTTCAGCGCTCGTTGATCGAAGCGGCGCAGCGTCAGGAGATGCAGGGTCAGCCGGTTATTTTGTTGGTCGCAGGTCCGGTTCGCGCCATGTTGTCTCGCTTTGGACGCCTGGCAGTACCGAATATGCATGTTTTGGCTTACCAGGAAATTCCTGACAATAAGCAAGTCACCATCGTAGCGACTGTCGGGCCGAACGGCTGAGGTAGTGAGTCATGCAAGTTAAGCGTTTTTTCGCCGCCGATATGCGACAAGCCATGAAACTGGTTCGTGATGAGCTGGGCGCCGAAGCCGCCATCATCGGCAACCGGCGCATCGCCGGCGGCGTGGAACTGACAGCCGCGCTGGATTACAAACTGTCCGCGCTGGCGCCGCGTGTGCCGAACATCGAGCTCGAAGATGAGCTGCGCAAGACTCAGTCGCGCATCGTCACGGCTCAGGCTGAGCTGACCCATCGCAGCGAGCTGGACACGGTCGCCAACCGTCAGTTGTTCGCCGGTGTTTCGATGGACGACAGCAAGCAGATCGAACCGACGCTGGATGAACCGTTTCGCCCGTCGATCCATGCTGCCATCGCGGCGGATCGTGCCGAACGCGCAGAGCGTCAATCGGCTGCCGAGCCTGCTGTCAGCCGGCATGCGTACGACTCGATGCGTTCGGAATTGAACGGGTTGCGCGAACTGCTGGAAGTGCAGCTGGGTTCGCTGGCCTGGAATCAGTTGCAAGGCAGCCGTCCGCAGCAGGCGAACCTGTGGCGTCGTTTGCAGCGCATCGGCCTGTCCGGTCCGCTGTCCCGCGACCTGCTGGCGATGGTGCCGGACGGCGGCGATCAGGCCCACACCTGGCGCATGTTGCTGGCGCATCTGGCGCGCATGATCGCGACGCCTGACGTCGAGCCGCTGGAAGAGGGCGGTGTCATTGCCATGGTCGGGCCTGCCGGTATGGGCAAGACCACCACGCTGGCAAAACTTGCCGCGCGATATGTGTTGAAATACGGCGCGCAAAACATCGCGCTGGTGAGCATGGACAGCTTCAGGATCGGTGCTCAGGAACAACTCAAGACGCTGGGACGTATTCTCAATGTGCCGGTGACTCACGTCGATCCGGGGCAGTCCCTGGCTCAGGCGCTGGAACCGTTGCTGCGCAAGCGCGTGGTGTTGATCGACACTGCCGGCCTGCAGGCGAGCGATCCGGCCCTGCGTCTGCAACTCGAAAGTCTGGCAGGTCGTGGCATCAAGGCGCGTAACTACCTGGTGCTGGCGACAACCAGCCAGAAGCAGGTGCTGACAGCGGCCTATCACAGTTACAAACGTTGCGGCCTGGCCGGGTGCATCCTGACCAAGCTGGACGAAACCGCAAGTCTCGGCGAAGTGCTGAGCCTGGCGGTGACTCACGAGTTGCCCGTGGCCTACCTGACGGATGGTCCACGGATACCGGATGATCTGCATCTCCCACGTCGGCACCAGCTCGTGAGCAGGGCTGTCAGCGTGCAGATGCAGGAGGAGCCTAGCGAGGAAGCGATGGCGGATATGTTTGCGGATCTTTATCACAGCACCGGCAAGCGCGCGGGCTAGGGTAAGGAAAATGACATTGGAAAATACCTGCATCGATGGTCTGCCAAGCATTGTTCACACAGTGAACGTGCAGCCCGAAATGTGGCTTAGGTCTAAGCAAGACAAGGTAAAAAATTAACATGGGCAGCATGCATCCCGTTCAGGTTATCGCGGTGACCGGTGGCAAAGGTGGCGTAGGCAAGACCAACGTGTCAGTGAACCTCTCGCTGGCCCTGGCCGAGCTGGGACGTCGCGTCATGTTGCTGGACGCCGATCTGGGTCTGGCCAATGTCGACGTATTGTTGGGATTGACCCCGAAACGCACCCTTGCCGATGTCATCGAAGGGCGCTGCGAGCTGCGCGATGTCCTGTTGCAGGGCCCCGGCGGCGTGCGCATCGTGCCTGCGGCGTCGGGCACCCAGAGCATGGTTCACCTGACGCCCGCGCAACACGCAGGCCTGATTCAGGCGTTCAGCGATATCGGCGACAATCTGGATGTGCTGGTGATCGACACCGCTGCCGGGATTGGCGAATCGGTGGTCAGCTTCGTGCGCGCCGCGCAGGAAGTCCTGCTGGTGGTCTGCGACGAGCCGACCTCGATCACTGACGCCTACGCGCTGATCAAGCTGCTTAACCGCGACTACGGCATGAACCGCTTCCGCGTGCTGGCCAACATGGCTCAGAGCCCGCAGGAAGGGCGCAACCTGTTCGCCAAGCTGACCAAGGTGACCGACCGCTTCCTCGACGTGGCGCTGCAGTACGTGGGCGCCGTGCCTTACGACGAGTGCGTGCGCAAGGCTGTGCAGAAGCAACGCGCGGTTTACGAAGCGTTTCCACGTTCCAAATGCGCGCTGGCGTTCAAGGCCATCGCGCAGAAGGTCGATACCTGGCCACTGCCGGCGAACCCGCGTGGCCACCTTGAATTTTTCGTTGAACGTCTGGTTCATCAGACCAGCGCAGGGCCAGTGTCATGACACCGAGCGGGTATCGCATGTACAGCAAATCTTCCAAAGATTCCCAGTATGAGCTGATCGAGCGTTATGCCCCTCTGGTCAAGCGCATCGCTTACCACCTGCTGGCGCGTCTGCCGGCGAGTGTGCAGGTCGAAGACCTGATCCAGGCGGGCATGATCGGTCTGCTTGAGGTATCGACCAAGTACGACTCCACCAAGGGTGCGAGTTTCGAGACGTACGCGGGTATCCGTATCCGCGGCGCGATGCTCGATGAAGTGCGCAAGGGTGACTGGGCACCGCGCTCGGTTCACCGCAATACGCGCATGGTCAGCGACGCAATTCGTGCAATTGAAGCAAAAACCGGCCGTGACGCTAAAGATCACGAGGTTGCTGCCGAACTTCAATTGAGTCTCGACGATTACTACGGGATTTTGAACGACACCTTGGGCAGTCGCCTGTTCAGCTTCGACGACCTGTTGCAGGACGGCGAGCATGAAGGGCTGCACGAGGACGGCGCGAGCCAGTCGCTCGAACCGTCGCGCGATCTGGAAGACGAGCGTTTCCAGAGCGCATTGGCGGACGCCATTGCCAACCTGCCCGAGCGTGAACGCCTGGTGCTGGCGCTGTACTACGACGAAGAGCTGAACCTCAAGGAAATCGGTGAGGTCCTGGGGGTCAGCGAGTCGCGCGTCAGTCAGCTGCACAGTCAGTGCGCTGCGCGGTTGCGGGGTCGGTTGGGCGAGTGGCGCGCGCGTTGACTCATCGAACGCAGGCCGTGGTGTCTGCGTGATGCATGTAAGGCCGGCTGTGCAATAACCGTTGTGTGGGTGAGAAGGGAGACAAGGCAGGAGCCGGTCGGATCAGGTCTTTCAGAGTCCGGTTCCGCTGTGCTCGTCCGTTGTCGATTCGCAAACCCCCTTAATTGTTTTGCCAGACTGGTCATTGGGTTGTGCCGGTATTGATTGAACGCGCGTCCAGGTGCTGGACGCGTTAAAGACTGCTTGGAGGTCGAATTGGACAAGAACATGAAAATCCTCATCGTTGATGACTTCTCAACGATGCGGCGGATCATAAAAAACCTGTTGCGTGACCTTGGGTTCACCAACACGGCCGAAGCAGATGACGGTACCACCGCATTGCCGATGCTGCAGAGCGGGGCTTTTGACTTCCTGGTGACTGACTGGAACATGCCTGGCATGTCCGGCATCGACTTGCTGCGTCAGGTGCGTGCCGATGAACGCCTGCGCCATCTGCCGGTGTTGATGGTGACTGCCGAAGCCAAGCGCGAGCAGATCATCGAGGCTGCTCAGGCCGGCGTGAACGGCTACGTGGTGAAGCCATTCACTGCACAAGTGCTCAAAGAAAAGATCGAGAAGATATTCGAGCGCGTCAATAGCTGATGTCCGCTGCGAGGGCGCTATGGATTCCAAAGATTCGACAATGGGTGACTTCGAGTCGACCCTGAAGAAACACGCACAGGAACTTGTCGCCAGCCTTGAAAAAGGCAAGTTCGGCGACGCCGTGCAACTTATCCATGAGCTTAATCAGACCCGGGATCGCGGCCTGTATCAGGAAGTTGGCAAGCTCACGCGTGAACTGCACAGTGCGATCGTCAATTTCCAGATTGACCCGCACATGCCGCAAGCCGAAGAAGTGTCCCAGATCACCGATGCCACCGAGCGCCTGTCGTATGTCGTCAGGCTCACGGAAGGTGCGGCCAACCGCACCATGGATCTGGTGGAGCAAAGCACGCCTTTGATGAACGGCCTCAGTGCCGACGCCAAGGCGTTGAGTGCCGACTGGGGGCGTTTCATGCGTCGCGAGATCGGCGCTGAAGAGTTTCGTGACCTGGCCCGCCGCGTCGATGGTTTTCTGACGCGCAGCGAGAAGGAAACCCACGAGGTCGCCAGCCACTTGAACGACATTCTGCTGGCTCAGGATTATCAGGACCTGACCGGTCAGGTGATCAAGCGCGTCACGCAGTTGGTGACGGAAGTGGAGAGCAATTTGCTCAAGCTGGTGCTGATGGCCAGCCAGGTCGACCGCTTTGCCGGGATCGAGCACGATCAGGAAGTGTTCCGTAAGCAAAAAGAAGAAGAAAAACTTCATTCCAAGGGTGAAGGTCCGCAGATTCATGCCGATAAACGTGAAGACGTCGTATCCGGTCAGGATGATGTAGACGATCTGCTATCCAGCCTTGGCTTCTAACTTCTAGATCCCAGGTTCTATGTGAAAGTGGTTGTGGTGCTGCGCGCGAATGCTTCGACGAAGGTAATGCGCGCCGCCCCTCGATGCAGCCTCTGGATCGGTTTGACGGTTAATTTTAGGAGCACCCCCAATGAGCTTCGGCGCCGATGAAGAAATCCTTCAGGATTTTCTGGTAGAGGCCGGCGAGATTCTGGAGCAGTTGTCTGAGCAGTTGGTCGAGCTGGAAAGCCGACCTGACGATGCGGACCTGCTCAATGCAATTTTTCGCGGTTTTCACACTGTAAAAGGGGGCGCCGGCTTCCTCCAGCTCAACGAGCTGGTTGAATGCTGTCACATCGCCGAAAACGTGTTCGACATCCTGCGCAAAGGTGAGCGCCGGGTCGACGCGGAGCTCATGGACGTCGTGCTCGAAGCACTGGACACCGTTAACAGCATGTTCGGTCAGGTCCGCGAACGGTCGGACATCACACCGGCCACGCCTGAGTTGCTTGCCGCGCTGTCGCGTCTGGCAGAACCTGCGTCGGCTGAGGAAGCCGCGGCCGCACCGGCTCCTGAGGTCGAAGCGGTTGCCGAAGCGCCGTCCGACGACATCACCGATCAGGAATTCGAACAACTGCTGGATTCGCTGAACGCGGTCAAGGCCCAAGCAGCCGGTGCTACGGTGTCGGCGGCAGTGCCTGCCGCTCCGGTATCGACGCCTGCTCCAGCGGCAGACGCGGCCAGCGACGAAATCACCGACGCTGAATTCGAATCACTGCTCGATCAGTTGCACGGTAAAGGCCAGTTTGCGGCCGACGCCGTGGCTCCTGCGGCGGCTGCCGCACCCGCTGCGCCACCTGCCAGCGACGAAATCACCGATGACGAATTCGAGGCGTTGCTGGACCAGTTGCATGGCAAGGGCTCGTTTTCGGCCGACGCCAGTACTGCTCCTGCTGCTGCTCCAGTGGCGCCTGCTGCTGCGGCCGACGCCAAGGCCGCTGCGTCGGATGAAATCACGGACAACGAATTTGAAGACCTGCTGGATCAACTGCACGGCAAGGGCAAGTTCGAGCCTGCGGTAGCGGCGTCTGCGGCCACCGCCACTGCGCCAGCCAAGAAAGCCGAGCCTGCTAAAGCGGAACCACCGAAGGCCGAGCCAGCCAAGGCGGCTGCTGCTTCTGCTGCACCTGCCAAGGCTGCTCCGGCGCCTGCAGCTGCACCTGCGGCAGCACGTGCACCGGCGCCGGTCGCCGAAAAAGCACCGACCGAAGCCGAAACCACCGTGCGCGTCGACACCGCACGGCTGGACGAAATCATGAACATGGTCGGCGAACTGGTGCTGGTGCGTAACCGCCTGGTGCGCCTGGGCGCCAACAGTTCCGACGAAGCCATGTCCAAGGCCGTGTCCAACCTGGACGTGGTCACCGCTGACCTGCAGACCGCGGTGATGAAAACCCGCATGCAGCCGATCAAGAAAGTGTTCGGTCGCTTCCCGCGACTGGTTCGCGATCTGGCGCGTCAGTTGAAGAAAGAAATCAACCTTGAACTGGTGGGTGAAGAAACCGACCTGGACAAGAACCTGGTCGAGGCGCTGGCCGACCCGTTGGTGCACTTGGTGCGCAACGCGGTGGACCACGGCATCGAATCGCCGGAAGAACGTGAAGCATCGGGCAAGGCCCGGGGCGGTCGCGTGGTGCTCTCGGCGGAACAGGAAGGCGACCACATCCTGCTGTCGATTTCCGATGACGGCAAAGGCATGGACCCTGCGGTACTGCGCGCAATCGCGGTCAAGCGTGGGGTCATGGACAAGGATGCGGCGGACCGTCTGAGCGACTCCGACTGCTACAACCTGATCTTCGCGCCGGGCTTCTCGACCAAGACCGAGATTTCCGATGTGTCGGGCCGTGGCGTGGGCATGGACGTGGTGAAAACCAAGATTGCCCAGCTCAACGGCTCGATCAACATCTACTCGACCAAGGGCCAGGGTTCGAAGATCGTCATCAAAGTGCCGTTGACCCTGGCGATCATGCCGACCCTGATGGTGATGCTGGGCAACCAGGCGTTCGCCTTCCCGCTGGTCAACGTCAACGAAATCTTCCACCTCGACCTGTCGACCACCAACGTCGTCGATGGCCAGGAAGTGGTGATCGTGCGCGACAAGGCACTGCCGCTGTTCTACCTCAAGCGCTGGCTGGTGAGCTCGGCCGCGCATGAAGAACAACGCGAAGGCCACGTGGTGATTCTCTCGGTCGGCACTCAGCGCATCGGCTTCGTCGTCGATCAGCTCGTGGGGCAGGAAGAAGTGGTCATCAAACCGCTGGGCAAGATGTTGCAAGGTACGCCAGGCATGTCGGGCGCCACCATCACCGGTGACGGCCGCATCGCCCTGATCCTCGACGTACCGAGCATGCTCAAGCGTTACGCCGCACGGCGTATTTGAGCTCGGCGATGCGATGAACTGTGTGGGAGCGAATTCATTCGCGAAAGATGTCTCAGGCGACGTGGCTGTGTCGTTTGAGCCGGCCAGTCGCGAATGAATTCGCTCCCACAGGTTTTTTATCCACCGTGGTAATTCCGGTGGGGCAGATGTTGACGAAGCGGGCTGTGCAACTGGCCGGTTTTGTCCAATGGAGTGTTTATGGCAGTCAAGGTTCTGGTGGTAGACGACTCCGGCTTTTTTCGCCGGCGCGTCTCGGAAATTCTTTCCTCTGACACAACGATTCAAGTGGTCGGCACCGCCACCAACGGCAAGGAAGCGATCGAGCAGGCCCTGGCCCTCAAGCCCGATGTGATCACCATGGACTACGAAATGCCGATGATGGACGGCATTACTGCCGTTCGCCACATCATGCAGCGCTGTCCGACGCCGGTTCTGATGTTCTCCTCGCTGACGCACGAAGGCGCCCGGGTCACCCTGGATGCGCTGGATGCGGGTGCGGTGGATTTCCTGCCGAAGAACTTCGAAGACATCTCCCGTAACCCCGACAAGGTCAAGCAGATGCTGTGCGAGAAGGTGCACAGCATTTCTCGCAGCAACCGTCGCTCCACCGGTTTTGGTGCGGCAGCCGTTGCCGCGCCTGCTGCCCCGGCCCCTGCGCCAGCCCCGGGCGCATTGCGCAGTCCGGCCCCGACGGCAGGGACGGCGCGTACTGCACCGGCTCGTCCTCTGGCCGGGACGTCCAGTCACGCTGCCCCCGCTCATCATGCGTCGGCGCCTGCCACGCACCACTCGCCGGCGCCCAAGCGCAAGGCCTACAAGCTGGTCGCCATCGGCACCTCGACGGGTGGCCCGGTTGCGCTGCAGCGCGTGCTGACTCAGCTGCCCGCCAATTTTCCGGCTCCGATCGTGCTGATTCAACACATGCCTGCGGCGTTCACCAAGGCCTTCGCCGAGCGCCTCGACAAGCTGTGCCGCATCAGCGTCAAGGAAGCCGAAGACGGCGACATCCTGCGTCCGGGGCTGGCGCTGCTGGCGCCTGGCGGCAAGCAGATGATGGTCGACGGCCGTGGTGCGGTGAAAATCCTGCCGGGTGATGAGCGCCTCAATTACAAACCGTGCGTCGACATCACCTTTGGTTCAGCGGCCAAGTCCTACGGCGACAAAGTGCTCGCGGTGGTGCTGACCGGCATGGGCGCCGATGGTCGCGAAGGCGCGCGTCTGCTCAAGCAGGGCGGCAGTCATATCTGGGCGCAGGACGAAGCCAGCTGCGTGATCTACGGCATGCCGATGGCCATCGTCAAAGCCGATCTCGCGGACGCCGTTTACAGCCTGGACGATATCGGGCGTCACTTGGTCGAGGCGTGTCTGTAATGGATGTTTTGACGCTTATCGGGATCATTCTGGCGTTCGTCGCCATCATCGGCGGCAACTTTCTGGAAGGCGGCCACCTGGGTGCCTTGCTCAACGGGCCCGCTGCGCTGATCGTGCTGGGCGGCACCCTCGCAGCCTGCCTGTTGCAGACGCCGATGAGCGCCTTCAAACGCGCGATTCAGATCTTCGTCTGGATTCTGTTCCCGCCGCGCATCGACCTGGCCGGCGGCATCGACCGTGTCGTGTCGTGGAGCCTGACGGCGCGTAAGGAAGGCCTGCTGGGCCTTGAATCCGTGGCCGATGGCGAGCCCGATGCGTACTCGCGCAAAGGTCTGCAATTGCTGGTCGACGGTGCCGAGCCGGAAGCCATTCGCAGCATCCTGGAAGTGGACTTCATGACCCAGGAAAGCCGCGACATTCAGGCGGCCAAAGTGTTTGAAAGCATGGGTGGCTACGCGCCGACCGTGGGCATCATCGGTGCGGTCATGGGCCTGATCCACGTGATGGGCAACCTTGCTGACCCGAACCAGTTGGGCAGTGGCATTGCCGTTGCGTTCGTGGCAACCATCTACGGCGTGGCCTCGGCCAACCTGATCCTGCTGCCGGTGGCCAACAAGCTCAAAGCCGTTGCCATTCGTCAGTCGCGTTACCGTGAAATGCTCCTCGAAGGCCTGCTGTCCATTGCCGAAGGCGAGAACCCGCGTTCGATCGAGTTGAAGCTGCAAGGCTTCATGGAGTGATGGACTGATGGCCCGTCGACGTCGCCACGAAGAGCACGAAAACCACGAACGCTGGCTGGTGTCCTACGCCGACTTCATCACGCTGCTGTTCGCGTTTTTTGTGGTCATGTACTCCATCTCGTCGCTCAACGAAGGCAAGTACAAGGTGCTGTCCGAAGCGCTGGTCGGCGTGTTCAATGAAGCCGAGCGCAGCGTGAAGCCGATCCCGATCGGCGAGCAGAAACCGCAGACCGTTCGGCCAGCCGATCCCCTGGTTCAAGACAGCGAGCAGACCGACGCCGCCTTGGGGCAGGGCGCACAGGACCCGTTGAAATCCATCGCCGATGACGTGATTGCCGCGTTCGGCGATCTGATCGCCTCCAAGCAGATGACCGTGCGCGGCAACGAGCTGTGGATCGAGATCGAGCTCAACTCCAGCCTGCTGTTCGGCAGCGGCGATGCCATGCCCAGCAACCTGGCGTTCGACCTGATCGACAAAGTGGCGAAAATCATCAAGCCGTTCGACAACCCGATTCACGTCGAAGGCTTCACCGATGACCAGCCGATCAATACGGCTCAGTTCCCGAGCAACTGGGAATTGTCCTCGGCACGTTCGTCGAGCATCGTGCGCATGCTGGCCATGGACGGGATCAATCCGGCGCGCCTGGCGTCGGTCGGTTACGGTGAGTTCCAGCCGCTGACGTCCAACGCCACCGCTGATGGCCGTGCGCGCAACCGCCGTGTGGTGCTGGTGATTTCTCGTAACCTGGACGTGCGCCGCAGCCTGACAGGCTCTGGCACCGCGGCCAATGCGAAACCGGATGCTGCACTGCGCCGTGCTGGCACACAAACTGCACCTGTCCCAGCCAAGCCGTCGCAAGGCGTCAAATCTTCGTCATCTGCCCCTTAATTCTCGGTCACCGTTTGGGTCCGGGGGGAAAACGAACACATGAGAGTCTGGGCAGTAGCCAATCAGAAAGGCGGGGTCGGCAAGACCACCACCTCAATCGCTTTAGCCGGGTTGCTGGCCGAGGCGGGCAAACGCGTGGTCGTGGTCGACCTGGACCCTCACGGCTCGATGACCAGTTATTTCGGCCACAACCCTGACGCGCTGGAACACAGTTGCTTCGACCTGTTCCTGAATAAAGGCGCCGTGCCCGATGGCTTGCCCGGTCAGCTGTTGTTGCCCACCAGTGACAAACGTATTTCCCTGCTGCCTTCCAGCACCGCGCTCGCCACCCTTGAGCGCCAGTCGCCGGGTCAGAGCGGGCTGGGCCTGGTGATTGCCAGGAGCCTTGCGCAACTGTGGCAGGATTTCGATTACGCCATCATCGACAGCCCGCCGTTGCTGGGCGTGTTGATGGTCAACGCGCTGGCGGCCAGCCAGCAACTGGCGATTCCGGTGCAGACCGAGTTCCTGGCGGTCAAGGGCCTGGAGCGCATGGTCAACACGCTGGCGATGATCAACCGTTCGCGCAAGGTTCCGCTGCCGTACACCATCGTGCCGACGCTGTTCGACCGCCGCACGCAGGCGTCGATGGGCACCTTGAAGTTGCTGCGCGACAGCTTCCCTGAACATGTGTGGAACGCCTTTATTCCGGTGGACACGCGCTTGCGCGATGCCAGCCGTGCGGGCGTCACGCCGTCGCAGTTCGACAGCAAGAGCCGGGGTGTGCTGGCGTATCGGGCGCTGCTCAAGCACATGCTCACCGAACAGCTTGTGGGACAGGTGGCCTGACATGTCCGCTGATCGTTTTATCCCGGGCAACGCGCCTGCGCGCTCAAGTCGGCCCGTTGTTCAGCCGATATCGGGTATAGGCGGTAATCGCATCACTTATTTTCGGGCTCCCGTATGAACCGCCCTCTGGACATCGCATCACGACCGCAACTGGCGCTGCAGAACTACCTCGACGCGTTGCTTCAGGACGCCACCGAAGAACTGGAAGTCGTCGAAAGCATTGATGAGTTTCAAGCGGCCGTGCTCGAAGAGCAGGCCCATGATGCACGCATGCGCTCGGCCGTTGCCGAAGCCGTTGCGGCGGCCGTGCCGGTCAGCCGACCTGCGCCGGTGTCGCTGGCGTTTACGCCTGACGCCAGGCCTGAGCCGGCTCGCGAGACAGCACCGGTGGCCAGACCGCTTGCTGAACCCGTGACGACCACATTATTGAAAGCGCCGGTTATTTTGCCGCCGGTGATCGCGCCGCCCGTTGTCGCTCCTGCCGTCGTCGAACCGGCTGCTGCGGAACCGACAGTGGCGCTGGTCGAGCCCGTGGCCGAGGTGCACTTGCCGGCGCAACGCACGCCAACGCCGCCGCCGACGTCCGATGAGCGTCCGGCCTGGGCAGACGAGCCGTTCGAATGCCTGCTGTTCGATGTCGCCGGGCTGACCCTGGCGGTGCCGCTGGTGTGTCTCGGTTCGATCTATCCCTTGGCTGGGCATGACCTGACGCCGCTGTTCGGGCAACCGGACTGGTTCCTCGGCATCCTGCCGAGTCAGGCCGGCAACCTGAAAGTGCTGGACACCGCGCGCTGGATCATGCCGGACCGCTACCGCGATGACTTCCGTCAGGGTTTGCAGTACGTCATCTCGGTTCAGGGCTACGAGTGGGGACTGGCGGTGCATCAGGTCAGCCGTTCGCTGCGCCTGGACCCGAAAGAAATCAAATGGCGCACCCATCGCGGTCAACGTCCGTGGCTCGCCGGGACCGTGATCGAACACATGTGTGCGTTGCTTGACGTTTCCGAATTGGCCGAGCTGATTGCCAGCGGTGCGGTCAAGCAGATGCAGGCGCGTAAATAAACACCATCAAATAAACACAGGCCGGTGCTGAACGCGTCGGCCGCACAGCACAATACGCAAGGGGTTAGGGGTATGAAGAAGTCGTCAGCACAGGGTTCCGAAGATCCGATTCTGCAGTGGGTCACCTTCCGCCTGGACAACGAAACGTACGGCATCAACGTGATGCAGGTTCAGGAAGTGCTGCGCTACACCGAGATCGCGCCAGTGCCGGGTGCGCCAAGCTACGTGCTGGGCATCATCAACCTGCGTGGCAATGTGGTCACCGTGATCGACACCCGCCAGCGCTTCGGCCTGTCGCCGGTTGAAGTCAGCGACAACACGCGTATTGTGATCATCGAGGCCGATAAGCAAGTGGTCGGGATCCTGGTCGACAGCGTCGCTGAAGTGGTTTACCTGCGTCAGTCGGAAGTCGAAACCGCGCCGAACGTGGGCAACGACGAATCCGCGAAATTCATCCAGGGCGTCTGCAACAAGAACGGCGAGCTGCTGATCCTCGTGGAGCTGGACAAAATGATGTCCGAGGAAGAGTGGTCCGAGCTGGAGAACATCTGATTGATTCTTGAGGTTGCGGTCATTTTTCTGGCGGTGTTGTGGGTCGCGACGGTTGCGATGTTCATGGCCCACACCAAACGTCTACGTACACTGGCCACGCAGCAGGTCGAAGCCGACTCGCTGCGTGATCAGCGCATCCGCGAACTGGCCCGTCGCCTGGAGAACTACCAGGGCGGTACGGTGAAGATGGGCGAGGATCTGCACGAACTGCGCTCCATCGTCGCGCCGCTGCCGGACAAGATCACCGCGCTCGAACAGCGCGACCCTTCCACCCTGTCGTTTGCCCAGGCCGCACGCCTGGTCAGCATGGGCGCCAGCGTCGACGAACTCACCCAGTCCTGCGGCCTGACCCAGGCCGAGGCGCAGTTGATGAGCAAGTTGCACGGGAATAATTGATAGCGGGGTTGTTGGTTCTGCCGTTGTTGGGCACGGTGTGTATATCCGTTTCTTCGGTAACGGATGCCACTGCGCATCGCCTGCGTTCGGCCTGCACCCACGTCGCGTTCTGCGGCGCCTGACATTTCTCGCAACACGATCAGAAGCGAGCGCCTATCCAGGCTTCGCCCCGATCGTGTAGGAGCAGTCGGAGGTTACGACGGCCGCGAAAGCGGTGGATCAGACACACCGCCTTCGCATCGGGATAGCACCTATCAACGCGGTGTAATATCCCGCTCAACCGGCTGCGGATCCTGATCAAACCCCACCGGAAACTTGCCCTTCAGGTGCCAGGCAAACGCGATGATTTCGGCGATGGTCAGGTACAGCTCTTTGGGAATGCTGTCGCCCAGTTCCAGGCGCGCGAGCATTTTCACCAGTTCGGCGTTTTCGTAGATCGGGACGTTGTACTCGCGGGCGATGGCCAGGATCGCTTCGGCCAAGGCGTCGTCGCCCTTGGCCGTGAGGGTAGGGGCTTGCTGGCCGTCGTAGCTCAGGGCAATCGCCTGCCGCGGATTCTGTTCGGTGTTCATCAGGCGTTCTCGTCGATCCAACGTTGTTCCAGCACCGTGCGCGGCCCATGGGTCGGTGTACCACGGTTGCACTCCAGTTCCTTGACGTTCAGGCCGACCGCCACCAGGCGGGCGCGCAGGTTGTCCAGCTCGCCGGAAATCAACGCCGCGCTGCCCTCGCGCTCCGCCCACAGCTGACTGGACAGGTTGCCGGCGATGAGCTGTGCCTGCACCTGCAACGGGCCCAGCGGTTCCAGATCGAAGGCCAGTTCGACGCGCCAGAGCTTTTCCTTTTCCGTGACGTCTTGTGCCGCCGTCTCAGGCGCGTCTTCACGCTCCGGGGTGTCTTCGCGCTGAACCCTGACCTGCAGCGGCACAATGTCGTGGGCGTTGCGCATGGGGATTTCCAGCTGCCAGGTCGTGACCTGAGTGCCATCGGCGTTGGTGCGGGTCTGTTCCAGTCCGCCCAACTGATGGCTTTGCAGGCGCGAAATAGCGCCTGCAGCCAGTTTGAGCAGGGTTTCCAGATCGTCCTTGCTGTCCGGGCTGCCCAGCGTGCGTGCCGGTAATGGAAAGTTGATCGGCACGTTCGGCGCAGCGACCAGTCCCAGCGTTCCCAGGGCATTGCGAATCACGCTGGGCATCGCCCGGGCGAGGGTATTGGCGGCCGCGGCGCCGTCGTAACTGACGTTGCCCGGCAAACCCGGAAGGATCTGCGCGATGACACGCAGCAGATTCGCTTTCAGGTCTGGCACCAGGGTCGGGTTTTCCCCTGCCAGCAGGCGCGACTCCATGAACAGGCCACTGGCGTTTAGCGCCTGCGCCACACCTTTGGCGGTGGTCAGTTGTTGCACATCCGGCAGGTCTGCGAGCAACTGATCAATGCTGGCGCGCAACGACGGTGGCAGATTGTCCTGGCTGTTCGTTGCGGCAGGCGGCAGGTTCTGTAGGGCGGTCAGCAGGCTCTGCAACGAGCCTTGCCGGCTTTGTTGGGTCGACAGTTGCTGGGCCAGCGCCAGCTCGTCCAGTCGATTGGGCATGGCGATGAAGTTCAGCGCCTGGCTGTTCTGAACCTGCGCGCTGAGCAAACTGCCCACGCGCAAAGGCTGTGGGCTATCAACGGTCAGGCTGCTGCCCGCCAGCGCGGTATTCAGCAACATGACAATGGAGCGGTAGTTCGCGGTCGGCGTTGCGGTGCTGCCTGCGGGTTGCCCTGCCAGTTGCGCGACGTTCTGGGCCATGACTTGCGTCGTCAGCACCTTGCCTTGCAACAGCGTGCCCGCAGGCAGTTGGCGGGTGTCGATGCTGGTCAGGCTGTTGGCGATCGCTTTCTGCAGATCCTGCACGCTGATCGTCAGGGTATCGGCCGAACCCTGGGCAACGTTGACGTTGGTGCCGGGCGTCAGCGGAAGGGTGCTGCTGACGGGCAGGGTGGTTTGCTGGCCATTGTTCATGGTGAGCTTGAGCAGCAGCTGAAAATCCTGGCCAAGCTGCTTGAGGCTGACCACTTCGGCGTTCGCGACTTGACCGGAATTCAGCAGGCCCGCGCGTGGCTCCATGAGCTTGAGCACTTCGCCCGGCGGAACGCCTGCGCGTAACAAGGCGGTGGCCGCCGCTACTGGAGAAAGATTGGGTATGTCGCCTGTCATCAGATCCCGACTCGGTAAAGGTGCGCTCTGGGCCGCCAGTCCTGGAAGCTATCGCCGTTTCAGCCTGCGAACGGCAACAGCGCCTATCTATGTATAATCCTGCGCCGACGTCATCGGCGGGCTACCGTTAAGCTGCATCAGTATAACGGCCGTCACAACGTTGACTTGAACCGCCGTGCACACCTGCTATCCGAAAAGAAGGTCCCCATGTCGATCCCTGTTCTTGAAGCCGTGTCGCTTGCTTGCGAGCGTGACTGGCGCCTGCTGTTCGAGAAGCTCGACCTGCGGCTGGCGGCGGGTGACATGGTGCAGATCAGCGGCCCGAACGGCAGCGGCAAGACCAGCTTGCTGCGCCTGTTGAGCGGCCTGATGCAGCCCACGGACGGCGATGTGTTGCTCGACGGTAAACCTCTGTCCCAGCATCGCAGCGAACTCGCCCGCAACCTGTTGTGGATCGGCCATGCCGCCGGTATCAAGGAACTGTTGACCCCGGTTGAAAACCTCACCTGGCTGTGCGCCTTGCACCACACTGTCGAATCCGATGCCATCTGGCACGCCCTTGACGCGGTTGGACTGCGCGGTTTCGAAGATGTCCCGTGCCATACGTTATCGGCTGGACAGAAACGCCGTGTCGCGTTGGCCCGCCTGTATTTGCCAGGGCCGGCGCTGTGGATGCTCGATGAGCCCTTTACCGCGCTGGACAAACAAGGCGTGGCGCAACTTGAAGCGCATCTGGCCGATCACTGCGAAAACGGCGGCACCGTGGTGCTGACCACCCACCACACGCTGAGCCGCACACCGGCCGGTTACCGCGATCTGGACCTGGGGCAGTGGGCCGTATGAGTCATGTGTTCACCTTGCTGATCGCCCGCGAAACCCGCCTGCTGTTTCGCCGTCCTGCCGAACTGCTCAACCCGTTGGTGTTCTTCGCGATCGTCATCGCGTTGTTTCCCCTGGCCGTTGGGCCAGAAGCGCAATTGTTGCAGACCCTGTCACCGGGGCTGGTCTGGGTGGCCGCCTTGTTGTCGGTGCTGTTGTCGCTGGATGGCCTGTTTCGCAGCGACTTTGAAGATGGTTCACTTGAACAGTGGGTGCTTTCGTCGCACCCTCTGTCTTTGCTGGTGCTGGCCAAGGTCCTGGCGCACTGGATGTTCTCCGGTCTGGCGCTGGTGCTGCTGGCACCGCTGCTGGCACTGATGCTGGGACTGCCGACCGCGTGCCTGCCGGTGCTGCTGTTATCGCTGTTGCTGGGCACACCGGTTCTGAGCCTGCTGGGGGCGGTGGGTGCCGCGTTGACGGTGGGCCTCAAGCGCGGCGGTTTGCTGCTGGCGTTATTGATTCTGCCGCTGTACATCCCGGTGTTGATTCTGGGCAGCGGCGCGTTGCAGGCTGCACTTCAGGGCATGCCTGCGACCGGCTATCTGCTTTGGCTTGGCAGCCTGACCGCACTGGCTATAACCCTGACACCTTTTGCAATTGCCGCTGGCCTGAAAATCAGCGTTGGCGAATAATCAGGTTCTGACCGATCGGACAAGTTTTAATCTTCAGAACCACAGGACGCTTCACTCAATAGAAGCGCCAGAACAGAACCAGACTATGAAAAGCACCGTGATGAAAAGGCAGCGTGATGAACACAAGCGCCAAGGCTAAAGGCGGTATCAGTTGGGCCTGGTTCCACAAACTGGGCTCGCCGAAATGGTTCTACGGCATCAGCGGCCGCTTGCTGCCATGGCTGAGCATTGCCGCCGCGTTGCTGATCGGCATCGGCGTGGTCTGGGGCCTGGCGTTCGCGCCGCCGGATTACCAGCAAGGCAACAGCTTTCGCATCATTTATATCCACGTGCCGTCCGCGATGCTCGCGCAATCCTGCTACGTGATGCTGGCCGTGTGTGGCGTGGTCGGTCTGGTGTGGAAGATGAAGATGGCCGATGTCGCGCTGCAGTGCGCCGCGCCCATCGGCGCCTGGATGACGGCCTTGGCGCTGGTCACCGGCGCCATCTGGGGGAAACCGACCTGGGGTTCGTGGTGGGTCTGGGATGCCCGACTGACCTCCATGCTGATTCTGCTGTTCCTGTACTTCGGTCTGATTGCGCTGGGCAACGCGATCAGTAATCGTGACAGCGCCGCCAAGGCCTGCGCGGTGCTCGCGATCGTGGGCGTGATCAACATCCCGATCATCAAGTACTCCGTGGAGTGGTGGAACACCCTGCATCAGGGGGCGACCTTCAGCCTGACCGAAAAACCGGCGATGCCGGCTGAAATGTGGCTGCCGCTGCTGTTCACCGCGCTGGGGTTTTATTGCTTCTTTGGGGCAGTGCTGCTGGCGCGGATGCGTCTGGAAGTACTCAAGCGCGAGTCCCGCGCCACCTGGGTCAAGGAAGAAGTCTTGAAGCGCCTCGGGCAATCCCCTCGACAAGGAGCCGGGCAGTGAGTTTTGAATCGTTCGGCGATTTTCTCGCCATGGGCAAACACGGGCTGTTCGTCTGGACCGCCTATGGCATCTGCTTCACCGTACTGGCGATCAACGTCGCGTCACCGCTGTTGGCGCGTCGGCGTTACCTGCAACAAGAGGCGCGCCGTTTGCGCCGGGAGAGCAACACGTGAATCCGCTGAGAAAAAAGCGACTGTTGATCATCGTGGCGATTCTCGCCGGGGTCGGCATCGCCGTGACGCTGGCGCTCAGCGCCCTGCAAGAGAACATCAACCTGTTCTACACCCCGACCCAGATTGCCACTGGCGAAGCGCCCCATGACACCCGCATTCGCGCCGGTGGCATGGTCGAAAAGGGCTCGCTGCAACGCTCCGCCGATTCGCTGGACGTGACCTTCGTCGTGACCGATTTCAACAAGTCGGTAACCATTACCTACCGCGGCATCCTCCCGGACCTGTTCCGCGAAGGGCAGGGCATCGTTGCGTTGGGCAAGCTCAATGCCGACGGCGTGGTCGTCGCCGATGAAGTGCTTGCCAAACACGATGAAAAATACATGCCGCCTGAGGTCACCAAGGCCTTGAAGGACAGCGGCCAGTCAGCACCCGGCGCGGCGGCCCAGCCAGGCGCTCTCCCGGAAAAGCAGGGGTAAACCATGATTCCCGAACTCGGCCATCTGGCCATGATCCTGGCGTTGTGCTTTGCCGTCGTGCAGGCCATCGTCCCGTTGTTCGGCGCCTGGCGCGGTGATCGGTTGTGGATGGGCCTCGCCCAGCCAGCGGCCTGGGGCCAGTTCGCCTTCCTGCTGTTTTCGTTCGGGTGCCTCACCTACTCGTTCATGGTCGACGACTTTTCGGTGACCTACATCGCCGAGAACTCCAACAGCGCCTTGCCGTGGTACTACAAGTTCAGCGCCGTCTGGGGCGCGCACGAAGGGTCGTTGCTGCTCTGGGCCTTGATCCTGGGCGGCTGGACCTTCGCGGTGTCGGTATTCTCGCGTCAATTGCCGCAAGTCATGCTGGCGCGGGTGCTGGCGGTCATGGGCATGATCAGCGTCGGCTTCCTGCTGTTCCTGATCCTCACCTCCAACCCGTTCAGCCGCCTTCTGCCACAGATCCCGCAGGACGGTCGCGACCTCAACCCGTTGCTGCAGGACATCGGCCTGATCGTTCACCCGCCGATGCTGTACATGGGGTACGTGGGCTTCTCCGTGGCTTTCGCTTTTGCCATCGCGGCCTTGCTCGGTGGACGTCTCGATGCGGCATGGGCACGCTGGTCGCGCCCCTGGACCATCGTCGCCTGGGCGTTCCTGGGCATTGGCATTACGCTGGGCTCGTGGTGGGCGTATTACGAGCTGGGCTGGGGCGGCTGGTGGTTCTGGGACCCGGTGGAAAACGCCTCGTTCATGCCCTGGCTGGTCGGCACGGCGCTGATTCACTCGCTGGCCGTGACGGAAAAACGCGGCGTGTTCAAAAGCTGGACCGTGCTGCTGGCCATCGCCGCCTTTTCGTTAAGCCTGCTGGGGACGTTCCTCGTGCGTTCCGGCGTGCTGACATCGGTCCACGCCTTTGCGTCCGATCCTGCACGCGGCGTGTTCATCCTGATCTTTCTGTTGATGGTCGTCGGCGGCTCGTTGACGCTGTTCGCCATCCGCGCGCCGGTGGTGAAAAGCCACGTGGGTTTCGGTCTCTGGTCGCGGGAAACCTTGCTGCTGGGCAATAACCTGGTGTTGGTGGTCGCAGCGTCGATGATCCTGCTTGGCACGCTTTATCCGCTGGTACTGGATGCATTGAGCGGGGCGAAGATGTCGGTCGGCCCGCCGTACTTCAACGCGCTGTTCGTGCCGCTGATGGGGCTGCTCATGGCGGTGATGGCGGTGGGCGTGCTGGTGCGCTGGAAAGACACGCCGATCAAGTGGTTGCTGAGCATGCTCGCGCCGGTGCTGATCGGCAGTGCGGTATTGGCGGTGATCGCCGGTTTCGCCATGGCCGATTTCCACTGGGCGGTGCTCGCCACCTGCCTGTTGGCCGCCTGGGTGCTGCTGGCCGGGGTGCGTGATCTGCTGGACAAGACCCGCCACAAAGGTTTGCTCAAGGGCATGCGCTCCCTGACCCGCAGTTATTGGGGCATGCAAGTCGCACACATAGGCATCGCGGTGGTTGCACTGGGCGTGGTGCTGTCGAGCCAGAACAGCGCCGAACGCGACCTGCGTCTGGCCCCTGGCGAGTCGGTCGAACTGGGCGGCTATATGTTCGTGTTCGACGGCGCCAAACACGTTCAAGGTCCCAACTTCACCTCCGACAAAGGCACCATTCGTGTGCTGGAAAACGGTAAGGAAGTCACCGTGCTTCACCCGGAAAAACGCTTGTACACCGTTCAGCGCTCGATGATGACCGAGGCCGGTATCGACGCCGGTTTCACCCGCGATCTGTACGTTGCGCTGGGCGAGCCGCTGGACAATGGCGCGTGGGCCGTGCGCGTTCACGTCAAACCTTTCGTGCGCTGGATCTGGTTCGGTGGTCTGATCACCGCGCTGGGCGGATTGCTGGCAGCGCTGGACAAGCGCTATCGGGTCAAGGTCAGAGCGAAAGTGCGTGATGCACTCGGGTTGTCGGGAGCGGCGGTATGAAGCGTTGGGTGTTATTGATTCCGCTGGTGCTGTTTCTGGGCATGGCAGTGTTTCTCTACAGAGGCCTCTATCTGGACCCGTCGGAGCTGCCGTCGGCGCTGATCGACAAGCCATTCCCGGCGTTTTCCCTGCCGGCCGTGCAGGATGGCAAACCGCTGACGCGGGAGAACCTGCTGGGCAAGCCGGCGCTGGTCAACGTGTGGGGCACGTGGTGCATCGCCTGCCGGGTCGAGCACCCGGTGCTGACCAAACTGGCCCAGCAAGGCGTGGTGATCTACGGCGTCAATTACAAGGACGTCAACGCCGACGCCTTGAAGTGGCTCAAGGACTTTCACGACCCGTACCAACTGAACATCAACGATGAGGCCGGCAGCCTGGGCCTTAATCTTGGGGTGTACGGTGCGCCGGAAACCTTCCTGATCGACCGCAAGGGCATCATCCGTTACAAGCATGTGGGCGTGATCGATGAGACGGTCTGGCGGGAAAAACTCGCCGGTCTGTATCAAGGGCTGGTCGACGAGGACAAGCAATGAGGCCTCTTGAAGATGCAGTGACAGCGTGGGCCTCTTCGCGAGCGAGCTTGCTCCCACAGGTGGGGCGGCGCTTGTTTGCGATGGTTTTGCTGATGCTGGCAAGTGCGAGCATTGCTCAAGCCGCCATCGACGCCTACACCTTCAAAGACGAAGCCGAACGCGCCCGTTACACCGAGTTGACGCGTGAACTGCGTTGCCCGAAATGCCAGAACCAGGACATCGCCGATTCCAACGCGCCCATTGCTGCTGACCTGCGTAAAGAGATCTATCGCATGCTTGGCGAAGGCCAGAGTAATCAGCAGATCATCGATTTCATGGTCGACCGTTACGGCGAGTTCGTACGTTACAAGCCTGAGCTGAACGCGCACACCTGGCTGCTGTGGTTCGGTCCTGCCGGGCTGTTGTTGGGCGGTGTGCTGCTGATTGGCGTGATCGTTGTGCGTCGTCGCGGCCAGCGCAGTGAAGACGCCGATGTGCTTTCCGACGAGGAGCGTCAGCGCCTCGCCCACCTGTTGGATAAAAACCACGAATGATCGATTTCTGGCTAGCGGCCGGCCTGCTGTTGCTGGTGGCCCTGAGTTTTCTGCTGATTCCCCTGGTGCGCGGCCGTCGCGCTCAAAGCGAAGAAGATCGTACCGCTCTTAACGTCGCCTTGTATCAGGAACGTCTGGCCGAACTGCAAGCGCAGCAGGCTGAAGGGGTCTTGTCGCCCGCGCAACTGGACAGCGGTCGGGCTGAAGCCGCCCGTGAGTTGCTGGCCGACACCGAAGGCGCCGCGCCCGAGCGTGTCTCGCGCCTGGGCAAGCCGCTGCCGTTGCTGGTCGCGGTGCTGGTGCCCGTGCTGGGGCTGGGGCTGTACCTGCATTTTGGTGCGAGCGACAAGGTCGAGCTGTCACGTGAGTTCGCGCAGCCTCCGGGCTCGCTGGCGCAAATGACCAATCGTCTGGAGCGTGCGGTCAAGGCCCAGCCGGATTCGGCCGAGAGCATTTACTTCCTTGCCCGCACGTACATGGCGCAAGACCGGCCGGCCGACGCGGCGAGCATGTTCGAGCGCGCGGTGGGGCTGGCAGGGCGTCAACCCGAGTTGCTTGGGCAATGGGCACAGTCCCTGTACTTCGCCAGCAACAAAACCTGGACGCCTCAGGTTCAGGCGCTGTCCGACGAGGCGTTGAAGCTTGATCCCAAAGAAGTCACCAGCCTGGGCCTGAAGGGCATCAATGCCTTCGAAGGGCAGCGGTATCAGGAGGCGGTGGATTACTGGAAGCGCCTGCTGGCTGTGCTGCCGCCCAACGATCCCTCGCGTTCGGCGCTGGAAGGTGGCATTGCGCGCGCCAGTGACAAGTTGGTGCAGAACGGCGGCACCGTAGAGGACACGCCACCGGTCGCCGCTCAAGGTGCGCGGCTCAAGGTTCACGTCACGCTGTCCGATGCGCTCAGAGGCAAGGTGGAGCCGGGCGACACGGTCTTCATCTTCGCCCGCGCCGTGTCCGGTCCGCCTGCGCCGTTGGCAGTCAAGCGCGTGACCGTGGCTGACCTGCCGGTGGACGTTGAACTGACGGACGCTGATGCGATGATGCCGCAGCTGAAACTGTCGAACTTTCCGGAAGTCCAACTGGTTGCCCGGGTATCCCGTGCAGGCCAGCCCACCGCCGGTGAGTGGATCGGTCGCAGTCAACCGTTGCCCAGTAACGTGACTGCCCGACAGGCCTTGACCATTGACAGCCCCGATCAGTAACCCTGATCCGTAGAGAGCCTTCGCTTATGTATCGCGTCGCACGATTTGCCTTGTTAAGTGTGGTGGTGGCGCTGAGCGCCGCGTGTGCGGTCCAGCGCCCTGGCCCACAGAGTTCAGAGCCGATTCCGACCATCCCGGGGCCGTCACCGACGCCTCAGCCGGGAACCCCGCGCACGACGCCACAGACGCCGCCGTCAATGCCGATTCCTTCGGGCCCCAAAACCTCCGCTCACTTCGCGCCACCGCCAGGCGGCAACAGCCATTGGGATGCCCGGCTGGGCGTGCATGTGCTGGATAACGTGCCGAACACCTTCTACCGTCAGCGCACCTATTACCGCTGGAACAACGGCTGGATGTGGTCCACCTCCCCAAGCGGCCCTTGGCAGGAGACCGATTCCAGTGGCGTGCCACCGGGGTTGAGTAAGCAATTCGGGAATTAAAGAGCGTCTGGCTTATGGCAGATGTGTCTTGATGGTTTATCAGTGGGAGCAGTCGGAGGTTACGACGGCAGCGAATGCGTTGGGTCTGTGAGATAGATGGGTGCTGACCCACCGCATTCGTCCGAGTGCGGCCCAGACCCTCGTAACCTCCGACTGCTCCTACAGGTTAATTTGTCGTTTCTGGTTTCGGCGCAATTTGATCGTTCCCACGCTCCGCGTGGTCACGCGTTGATTGACGCTCTGCGTCAAAGGACGTCGGACGCAGAGCATGGGAATAATCAATCCCCATGCGGTACAAGGCCTTGCGCGATGTGTGGGCAGATGAGATTCCAGTGGGAGACGTCGGAGGTTACGACGGCAGCGAACGCGGTGGGTCAGTGAAATGAATGTGTGCTGACCCACCGCATTCGTCCGAGTGCGGCCCAGACCCTCGTAACCTCCGACTGCTCCTACAGGGTGTCTGGCGTTTTTGGTTTCTGTGCGATCCATAAAGGCCCCGGCCCCTGACTACGAAACAAAAACGGCGACCTCTTCAGGTCGCCGTTTTTGCATCCAACCCAGGCTTACTTGGCCGGGTAGATGTCGTCGAACACGCCACCGTCGTTGAAGTGGGTCTTCTGGACGGTGCGCCAGTCACCGAAGGTTTTCTCGACGTTGAGGAAGTCGACTTTCGGGAAGCGGTCGGTGTATTTCGCCAGGATTGCCGGGTCACGCGGACGCAGGTAGTTGTTGGCGGCGATTTCCTGGCCTTCTGGCGACCAAAGGTACTTCAGGTAGTCCTCGGCCAGGGCGCGGGTGCCTTTTTTGTCGACGACCTTGTCCACCACGCTTACCGGCGGCTCGGCCTCTGCGGAAACGCTCGGGTACACCACTTCGAACTGATCGCGGCCGAATTCGCGGGCGATCATTTCCGCTTCGTTCTCGAAGGTCACCAGCACGTCGCCGATGTGGTTGGTCATGAACGTAGTGGTGGCACCACGGCCGCCGGTGTCCAGCACGGGCACGTGGCTGAACAGCTGGCCGACGAATGCCTTCGCGGCCGCTTCATCTCCGCCGTTTTTCAGGGTATAGCCCCAGGCCGAGAGGTACGTGTAGCGGCCGTTACCCGAAGTCTTCGGGTTCGGCACAACCACTTCAACGCCATCCTTGATCAGGTCCGGCCAGTCTTTCAGGGCTTTCGGGTTGCCTTTACGCACGATGAACACGGTGGCCGAGGTGAACGGCGCGCTGTTGTTCGGCAGGCGGGTGACCCAGTTGTCCGGCACCAGTTTGCCGTTGTCTGCCAGCGCGTTGATGTCAGTGGCCATGTTCATGGTGATCACGTCAGCCGGCAGGCCATCGATGACCGAACGCGCCTGCTTGCTCGAACCGCCGAAGGACATCTTCAGGGTCACGTCTTCCTTGTGCTCGGCTTGCCAGTGCTTCTGAAAGGCGGCGTTGTAGTCCTTATAGAAATCGCGCATCACGTCATAAGAGACGTTGAGCAATTCGGGCGCGGCGTGGGCGGCACTGCCAAACGCCAGTCCGGCGGCCAGCAGGGAGGCGGAGAAGAGTTGTTTCACTGCAAATTCCTGTGTCGTGTCAAAAAGTTATTCTTATATAAAAAGCGATGGCTAATCGCCGCGACTATAACGAAAACGGGCAGTCGACCCTAGATTAAAAACGTCTGTGCTTATGCCTTGTCCGCAGGCTCTCTGGCTGAAATCGAGTCCACTTTCGGGAACAGCGCGTTCCCGCAACGCGAGCAAAACGCAGCGGCAGGTTCATGGCTGTGTTTGGCGCACACCGGGCAATCGTGCTCAATCTGATCGCCGCGCATGGCATTGGCCAGCTCTGCAGTAAATATCCCCGTGGGCACGGCGATGATTGAGTAACCGGTGATCATCACCAGCGACGACAGTATTTGCCCCACCGGCGTCTTGGGGACGATGTCGCCGAAGCCCACCGTGGTGAGCGTGACAATCGCCCAATAAATACCTTTGGGAATGCTGGTGAAGCCATGCTCCGGCCCTTCGATGACGTACATCAAGGTGCCGAACACGATGACCAGCGTCGACACTGTGACCAGAAAGACGATGATCTTCTGTTTGCTGCCGCGCAGCGCCGCCAGCAGGTAATTGGCCTGTTTCAGATAAGGGCTGAGCTTGAGCACGCGGAAGATTCGCAGCATCCGCACGATACGTACGATCAGCAGGTACTGCGCGTCGCTGTAATAGATCGCGAGGATACCGGGCACGATGGCCAGCAGGTCGATCAGGCCATAGAAGCTGAAGGCATATTTGAGTGGCTTGGGTGAGCAATACAGGCGAAGGATGTACTCGACCAGAAACACCAAGGTGAAACCCCACTCAATGTACGCCAGAACGTCGGCATAACTGCGGTGCACGGCTTCGATGCTGTCGAGCACGACGATCAGCAGACTGCTGAGAATGATCAGCAGCAGGAGTTTGTCGAAGCGTCGACCGGCCTTGGTGTCCGTTTGAAAAACGATGATGCGTAGCTGTTCGCGCCAGCCGGTGTTGCTGTCCATGGGGCATTTCCGAGTGCAAGGTCGCAAGAGCCTGTGACAAACCGCTCAGGAGCGCAACCGCAGATCGTTGGCCGATTGCTTCAACAGCCTGCTGGTGGCCTGAACCAGCCAGCACGCCAGAATGAACGGCGCGGTCAGCGTCGCCAGCCCCAGCCCCGAGAAACCCGGTTGCAGGACAATCGCCAGCACAATCGCAATGCCAGGCAGCCAGGGTTTATAGCGCACATGACTGAACGCCAGCGCCGCCAATGCCGGGTTATAACCGCAGAGCCCCAGCAGTGCGAGATTGCTTTCCTGTTGCCACACTGCGAAGGCGACTCCGCTGATGCAGCCCACCGCCGCCCACAACGCGGCGGTACGGTTGGCGATGAGCAAACCGATCCCGATCAGCACGCCTGCCAGTGGGTGATCCAGCAGAAACACCTGACCCAGACCTGCGGGCAATGCCTGAATCAGCGTGGCGTCGGCGGGCGGCGGGTTCGGCAGCGGCGCGGCGAACACCAACAGCACCCAGCTGAACAGCACGAAAGGCGCTGTATACGCCTTGAGGCAGGAGGCACGAGGCGCGCGTTGCAGCCAGGCGTGCATCAGCATCGCGCTGAGCCCGCCACAGGCGATGATCAGCAATGGCAACAGCGGGGACCATTCGAATCGGTAACCGATCAGCAAGCCCAGCAGCACGCCGTTGTAGCTGTAGACGCCGGACTGGCGTTCGGGTTTGGCGTAGCCGCGCCGTTGAGCCGTGAGCAAACCGGCCACCGCGCCGAGCAATGCGCCGCCGAGGGAGGAGGGCGCACTGATCAGAATCGCGAGCAGGCAAAACAGACCGCACACGGGATTGCGTTGCAGCAGCACCTGACTGAAGCCGTTAAGCAGGGCTTCGGCCCAGTCGGGGCAATGGGAGGAGGGGGCAGCGTTCAGGGTTTCCATGGATGTATTCAATAATTGTTCTTATTGTATACATAGTGGCTGAGCGCGTTGCCATGAGCAAGTCCCTGCGTGGATGACGGTAGGCACCGATTTGTATGGTGTGCATTTCCATTATTTGGGGTGACGCTGATGGTTTGGTCTGTCCTAACGTCCAAACTGTTCCGCCTTCGGCGGGTTACTTGAAAAGACCCCAAGTAACCAAGGGTTGAACTGACCCCCGAAAGTTGGACAAACTACAGACTCATTATCTGGCTTCGAAATTGTACCGGACTGAGGCCGTTGAGCTTCATGCTGATCCGCTCGTGGTTGTAGTAATGGATGTACTCGTCGAGCCCGGCTTCTAATTGCTCAAC
>NZ_FNCO01000021.1 GCF_900100795.1 Pseudomonas abietaniphila | reverse complement strand
CGTGACGCAGATGGGTATCCTGAAAATGATTTGAGTGGTTTACACCAAGCGTACCTGGAACGCATCCGACTCGCCGCAACGACCCCCGATGGTGGCAGAGCTATTCCTCTCATCGTCCAGAGTCAGCATTTTCAGACGATCAACGATATCCCCGTTCGCGATCTGTTGACTGCGATGTCCGCCGAGGGATTAACCGCCTTCGATCAAGGCATCAAAATCGCCTTCGCTGCACCCGGACCACGTGGCAGGGACACTACCTATTGGCAGAACGTCAAAGACAGCGTCCAGTATGAGCTGGAGCAGCAACTCAAGCGTCGCGGCGGCACTTATGGCGATTCGCCCGCGCTAGCAGTAGTCGGCTTGGCCGACATTCCGGCCTTGATGATGTTGGGCCAGAGTATCGGCGACCGTTCCAAACGCTTGATCTTCTCTTTTCACCGCGAGCATCTTTTGCGCTGGCCCGATCAGTCTGCTGAGCCGCCTAGTTTTCTGTTTACGCCTCCACCCAACGGCGATGGCCCACTGGCGTTGGTGCTCTCCATTTCTGCGCAAGTTCCAGTTCGCGACGTGACCGACGCTCTACCCGGTGCACGTATTGCAGAGCTGTCGATCCCAGAACCAAGCTACGCGATGGTACAGAACCGTCGGGTGATTCATGCCTTTCGCGACGCACTTCAAATACGACTGAGCCAGCTTGAGGCTCTGACTCCTGACCCTATCCACGTCTTCGCCGCCATTCCTGCGGCATTAGCCATCGAGTTTGGCGCGTTGCTCACAACACAGCATCAACATACATACCTGATCTTCGATCGGGACAAAGAAAACCAAGATCGGTTTACGCAAACACTGCAATTGGGTCCAGTGGCCCAGGAGGCTATGTAATGCTTTTGAGCAACGAACAGACCAAGCGCAGCAGTTGGGAATATTTTCTGCTTCGCGCCGCGCGGGAAATCTCGCTGTCGGAAGCGCAGTACGAAAAAATCAATGACCGCTACTCCCAACTGGAAAAAATCCTCTCGGCTTCCGACAACCCGCTGCTCGCTGAGGCCCATATTTTCGTTCAAGGCTCGATGCGGCTGAAGACGACCATCAAGCCAATCCCCGGCGCGCCTGCGGATCTGGACACCATTGATGCGGACGCGATTATTTGGCTTCCTCACGCTCAGGGCGCTGGTGCAAAGGAAGTTCTAGAAGCGATTGAGCAGCGTTTTAGGGAAGGCTCCCGCGTTCAAGAAGAAGTTAAGCAATTACGTCGTGGCATCCGGATCGTTTATGCCGACGAAAATCCAGGTTTCCACATCGATGTCACGCCTGCCCGCGCGATCAACGGAAATGGCGAAGCAAACGGCGAAGGTAAGCTGGAGGTTCCGGATCGGGTCACAGGGTGGAAAGCAAGCAGCCCTATCCCTTACTCGAATTGGTTGCAGGTTGCTTCTGCCCAAGAAATCTCTCTGGAAAGCTTGGTAGTTGCCAAAAGCCAGCGGATGCTTGATGCCGCGACACAAGATCCTTTACCGCATTATCAGGATTACATCGATCAAGATCCCCTGCGTGCGACCATTAAGCTGCTCAAGCGGCATCGCGATGAATGGGCCATCAAGACAAGGAGCGCTGATACTCGCCCAATATCTGCGGTCATCACCACCCTGGCCACGCACGCATACCTGGATGTCGTAAAGGAGTCGCAGTCGAAGCCTCTGGCTCCGCTCGATGCAATTTTGGAAATCGTTCGCAGGATGCCGCAGCACATCGCGCAGAGAGGTAGCGACTGCTATGTCTACAATCCTGCCGATAACGGCGAAAACTTTGCAGAGAAGTGGAATCGACCGGGCGAGGGGCAAGGCTATCGCCAAGCATTTGCCAAATGGCATGCGGACGCCAGTGCATCTGTTTCATTGGGTTTGGAAAGTTTTGAATCCAACGATTCCTTTGCCGAGGCAGTGAAAAAGAATTTCGGTATTGCACCGGCATTCATTACGGCAGTGAACAATGAGATCCCTGCGAACTGGACGATGCCCGGCCGACCGGATGGCACTACTCGAAACTCTGCTTCGATGGGTTCGCTCTTCGGAGGGGCCAGCGGTGGCGGAACCTCTCAGTCGAGCGTAAAGCCAGTTGGACGCCTTGGCTGATCCTATTAAGACGCCATTGCAGCGCGGAATCGCCGCACTGCGAAACACCCTAGGTCAGGATGCTGCCGATGCATTGCTCCAGCCCGCACCCACGCGGGCTGACGAAGCGGCGTGCTTTCACTTCCCCTTGCCCACCGATTACACGGGGCAGGAGCGCCGACTGCGTATAGGTTTCCCCTCCAACTTTCCCCGTGGACTCTTGCGGCTGAACGTCGAACCCTCTCCATGGCTGGTTTGGCCGCATGCCACCAAGTCGGGGCTTTGCCTTCATGGCTTTCAGGAGCGCCCCATTATGGGCTCCCCGGAGGTCGTGGTAGAGGACAGCCTTGCTCGCTTGGCCCAGATCGTTTCGTTGTCCAAGATGGGATCAAACCAGGCAACGCGCGATATCGAATTTCAGAATGAGATCACTACCTACTGGTCTTTTCAGCACGGTCAGTCATTCCAGAACCTCTTACTGTTGGATCGCCCTCAGGCCGCCTCGCAGTTGTTTGCTCTCAGCGATCCGCGCCGGGTTATGCCATCCGGTCAGGAAACGGTTTGGTTAGCATCGAACGTAGCTGCACTCAAAGGGCATTACCGACGGGTTGTCGGGCGCTCCGCTGTCATTCGCGCGGCCGAAACTCCCGGTTTTTACGTCAAGCTTCAGACTTATCCGGATATCCGCACCCCGGATCCGGAAGATTTATTGCTGTGGCTCACGCCACACCTTCAACCAGACGATGCCGAGCAATTGCTGGCATGGTTTGAGCTGCATGGAACGTTGGCGAGTCGATGGATTGTTCTGGAGCTTCCAGGAGGGGCAGATGCTCCAACATATTGCCTCAATGTGCGCTCGCTCGGCGTACAGCAGGAGCGGGGGGCAAAGTTTGGCTTGCGTACAGCGCGCCGTCGGCCAGCTATCGCAAATGCACATCCTCCGGCGCTCGTCCGAGCAACTGCCCTGGACGTGCTTGATCGAGCGTCCATTCTGTCCCGCGATATAAGCGGTACTGCACAGCACCTTGAAAATGCTCGAGTCGTTTGTGTTGGCGTTGGCTCGTTAGGCAGTGCGGTGGCAATACAATTGGCACGATCCGGTGTCGGCCACCTTACCCTCATCGATCCTGACACTTTGGTGTCAGCCAATCTGGGGAGGCACGTTCTGGGAGCGGATAGCCTAGGTAGACTGAAAGCCTCCGCGTTGAGGGACAAGATTCTGTTAGATCTTCCGACGACAGAATGCACCGCTTATGCGACTTTTGCCGAAGTGGTGATGAGCAGCAAACCAGAAGTGTTTGATAACGCAGATCTGGTGGTGATCACGACAGCAGACTGGCAGTCGGAGGTCACTGTATGGCGAGCCAAATCAAGCGGCGCTCCTTGGGGGCTTTTACAAGCCTGGAGCGAACCGTATACCCAGGTAGGCCATGCGCTATTCGCACCAGCCGGCACCTTTGATGGCCGTCAGTTGTTCACGGACGTCGGCGATTTTCTGCATAGATTTACAGAGTGGCCGGGAGGCGGTGTTGTTCCACTGCCCGCGTGTGGCGAGAGCTTTATCCCAGGCGGCTCGCTGGGAATGACCAATATCGCCTCTATGGTGTCGCACACGGCCTTACGCGCATTGACCGGCAACATCGCCACTGCATCTTGGGTCAGCAGTATCTACAGGCCTGAAGATGTTCTGAGCCTAGGAGGCCAATACCATGGTCCCAAACTGCCAGAGGGAGCGCAGCAAATCTTACTCGAGCGCGGATGGCCGGAAGATAAGGACGAAACGGTATGACGGATATCGCATGGCGCTGGCGATGGCCGGAGGTGAATTCCGAGCTATTGGTGTCCCAAGCTGTCGCGGACATCTTGGATAGTCATCGGCAGGGCCTTTTTGGCGTGGAGCGAGGGGGACAGTTATTTGTCAACCCGGTTGATCCGAAAGGGTTGCTGCTGGCCTTGGCCACGTTGCCTCATCGCGCCGATCGGTCAGGCTGGTCTTGGCTAGAGTTGGATGCGGAGCGGTGCCGTCAGGAAATCCAGGCTGCCAACGAACAAGGGTTACGTCTGGTGGGCTATTGGCATACGCATCCCCAATCCGTTCCGGTGATCTCTCCGGCAGACATCGGAAGTTTCTCCAAATTTGCTGCACGTTACACGCAGGATCTGCCGCACCCAATAGCCGTTATTGTCGGCAAGTCCGAAAAACCAGAAGGTATCAAGGCGTGGTCGTTCAGGGACGGCAGATATGTTGAGGCAACCTGTATCAGATGAGCTTCGAGTCAGTGCGGTGGAAGGTAGGTCAGCGTTTACCTTTACCCGCTAGCATTAGTGCGAAGAGCTCTGCCTGAAAGCGGGCATCATCCAATGCGTTATGGTTCGGTTCGCTGAGTGGCTTCAGCGCAGCGGTCATTTTGGATGATTTTGTTTCCTGCCAGCTGCAACCTACAGCGCCCATAAAGTAGGCCTTCATGTCGATAGCGGTAAAACCAAAGGGGTTGGTTTCCAGGTATTTGTGGAAGTAGTAATTGACGAATGACCAGTCAAACGGTGCATTGAGTCCTACGAAAATGACCTTTTGCCCCGGTTGGCAGGACGATTTCAGCCATTGATCAAATGTCAGCATCGCCTGTTGCGGAGCGAGGCCCTCGCGCTCCAGCTTCTCCAGACTCAGCCCCGATACTGCCAGTGCTTCCGGGTCGTGTTTTGGACTGTCAGGTCGTAGTTCAAGATAGATGGACGTTACAGGTTGGGCTACAAGACAGGCTCCAATGGAAAGCAGACTGTATTCGCCTGGTATAGGCCCAGAAGTCTCGACGTCGACGGAAACATAAAGCTCATCAGGGTGCATGTCATATCCTTTCGTGTAGTTACCTGATCACGCTCAGGCTCTTAGCCATGTGAAGGTGGAAAGGCAGGTATAGCCATTGCCCCATTTTTTGCTGTTTCACTCGCTATCCGGCGTTCGAGCAGCGGCAGTGCCTGTCTACCAGCGGATTGCGCGTTCCTTTGGTCAGCTCTGGGCCCAAGCATAATGATGTGTGTCATTCTCTGATGGCGGATGAGGGCCGGACGATCATGAGTGAAACTGAGCGCTGGATAGTAAAATGCCAGAAAACTGAGGACGGTACTGGCGACATCATCATTGATCTGCCTCAAGAGTTGCTTGACCAAATGAGGTTAGGTGTTGGGGACGACCTGGAGCTAACGGTAGTGAATGGCACATTAGTCCTGACGCCCGTGTGCAACGCAACATCAGTGCGGCCCATGTTTGCTGGCGTCCTGCGTCAGGATGTCTATCATGCTTACCGCATGCGTCTGGAGACGCTTCTTCATATCTCTGTCAATGCTTCGGATCTGGACATTCACGACATGATAGTAGCTGGCTTCTCGGTCAGCCTGATCAAAATGCTTTGTGATGATGGAACCCTCAGCGACGAAGAACGCGACAGAATCATTCAACCCAAAACGCTCAAAACAAAACTGTCAGCCAATCAGCTTTTAACGTTGCATGAGAGCGATCGCCTGTTCCGGTTTGCACATATTACCGCCATGGCCGAGGTGATCTTCGGTGACAAAGGGAAGGCCAAACAATGGCTTTCCAAACCCAAAGCCCGTTTTTTGGGAGAAAGCCCATCGGCGATGGTCACTACAACCTTTGGCACACATCTAGTCGAAGAAATGCTGATTCAAGTGTCTGAGGGCATGTCATTTTGATTCAGCCGCAGCCAAACGGCTTCTACCGCTCCTTGAGTAACATGGATTTCATGCGCCTATACCGGCGTCGCCTTGCCGAATACGACATGCACGGGCATCCATGAAGCACTAGGTTTCACCCACATCGGCACCTACCGCTAGGTAGGGTTCACGCACGGCAATGGCATAGCTGGGTACTGGCGAAAACCCACTTTATCCGGTGACAGCTAGATAGAAATCATCCCGTTCAGTGGGATGAGGGGAGAAGACGGACCAGCTGTGAAATGGCCCAGTCTTCGGCATCGGAACCTCGTGTGTCGATGGGAGCTAAGCTGATTGATGCTTCTCGTTCGAATCGTTTTTTTGATCGGCCGGAGGTACAGATGAATCTGGCAGATTTTGTCTCAGTGCTTTCTGCGGGTGAGAAAATAGATGGGTGCCAACTCACCACCTCAGATGCTGTGGCCCTCGCCAGTCTGCATTTTCCTTCCCATGCCTATTGTCTTGTTGCTGATTGGGCAATATTGGATCTCGACATTCCAACACGTCAGCGAAAAGCCATTACGGATAGACAGCTAATTCCTGCTCTCGTTTACGCTTTGACCGTTATCCAAGACAGTAAAGGCCGCTTCCCGCCTGGTGATTGGGTCCGAACAACGCTGGGTGTTTCCTTCACCCATGACTGCTTATTTCGAACAAAAAACACAGTTTATGTGCTGATGGGGACTGGTCGAAGGTTGCACACGGATTTAGACATCGCACTGAGCCTGTGCTGAAAAAAGACTATTTCCGCACAGGTGAGTGACCGGTCGCGCTCACATAATATTTCGGCCTGAATGAACGCTCTCGCTGTTGTGTCAATCTATGTTGTTACCAATCGAGCCCCGTATTTGAAGTGCGACCCGTCTGTGTCAGTCTATGTTGCTGTCGTGTGGATCCCGGATCATCCTACAGGCCCCGATTTACGAGAGGGGCTGTGTCAAACTATGTTGTTGGTAACCACATGACCTGGCTCGTGGTGCTCGCCATCATGCTGTTGCTGCTTTGCGTGGCCTTTGGTGTTTACCGTAGGCCATAACGGTGCCACTTATCACATCAGGTCGCTCGCGGCGCGGGTGGGCTGAACGAAGTTAACTGATCGAGAAAAATTATGAAAACGCTGGTCGGGATGTTCTTTGGAATGCTGGCGGGATTTTTTCTCGCTTGCTGCGTTATCGCCGCCATATCGCTGATTGGTGCCGGTGCAGATCAGCTTGGATTTACTGAATGGACAGCTCGCTATTACATTCTGTGTTTGGGGGTATCTGTCGCCTCCCTGTGCTGTTCGACACATGCACGGAGACAATGGCCGGCAATGATTGTTTTCGTCATCGCGGTGGCGCTGGTTATGGGCATTGGGTTCCAGACCTTCCTAGGATCTTCAAGTGGTAATAACCCTGCCGATCAGATGCTCGCGAATCTGCAATCCATCGCGGTGTTTACGGCCAAAGCGGTAATGTACGTTGCTCCTGGCGCAGTGATGGCTTTCCTCATGTTCGTCGCGATCGAAGGCGTCGCCCGTTCCAAGGCTTTGGCAGCAGCTTCCCCGGTGAATGCTAATGAATAATCGGCCGTTCGGTTGGGTAGTGAAAAGCCCTGAAAACCTTGTGCCGGTTGAAGCGTTCATCCGTGATAAGGCAACCGCCGAGAAGTTTCTGGCGACGGGCTGGGAGGTGACCGAGGTCGCAATTGCTGCTGAATCCGACGTCAGGTTCCACGAGCAGAATCAGGCGTACTACACCCTGGTGGAACACACCAACACCACTGAGCAGTATTTGGACGAAGCTTGCGAGTTGCTCAGTGAGATCATTAAGAGTGGTGAGGCATATCGGGAATGCACTGACACGAGCAGTCCCACCGGAAAACGGATTGCATCGGTCGTTGAGTACGTGTCCCAGTTCCTACCTGAGCCGCACGAATCGAGCGATGACACTGAACAAGAAGAGTGGCACATGAATCCGTGCCATCAGGGGCACCGTGATGTCGGTGCTGCGTGTGGTATTGCTCAGTGCAATCGTTGTGGCGAATCGATGTCTGCGCCGACCACTAAAGAAGCATTTGAGCGCTGGAATGCAACCCATGCTCCGGCCGTGGTGTAAGCCTCGCGGTTAGGAAAGTTTCTTTGCCTGGCATCTCCGGGTAAGAGGAGGAGGACCTTTCGGACCCACTTCGATCACCGCCCGGATCATCACTGAATTGCTTTGGCCCGGAAGGGCCTTTGGCGGTACCGGAACTTGGATTTGGCCTGGCGACAAAGCCCGATCGAACTCAGTTGGACTTGCGCTGGCAAGTGACCAGTTGAAATGTTAGGAGCTTCGGAAATGTTGACTATCAGAAGTGCGTGGCCCCCTGAGATGGCTGCGGAGCGAGCTGCTCGCCGTGAAAAGATTGCCACTCATATTGAGGCCAACACGTGCTACATCTGCGAACAGGCCGTTGTCGACGGTTCCCCTATCCACGGTCCAACTGGGGCGCACTGGGAGTGCCATCAGGGTCCAATTGAACCTTGCACCAAGACGGCAGTAGAGCCCCGACGAGACCCGGTTCCCAAGCCTGATCTGCATCCTCGATTAGCGCGTGCGAATGGGGGGGCGTTGGTGCACTTCGTGATTCCTGCAACGGCTACATCACTGTGCGGACATAAGCCGAAGGACACTGCGCATCACATGAAGCGTCGAGGAAAGTGGTTGGTTTTCAAAATTGACGCCACCATTCCAGAACACCTGAAGCGATGTCAAAAATGTCTGGCAAAAGCTGAGATTCTCTACCCCCCTGTCGATGGAGAGGTCGTGCAGGATGGTTCCCGATCCGAGATCGATGTCTACCAGACTGTCGGGTGATCCGATAAGTGAGATCATGGTTCGATCGAATCGGCGCAGGAGTTTAAAGAGTGACATTTGAAGCCACTCAGAAATGAGGGGGCTCGCAGCTCACGCTACGCCGCTCATCAACAGCGTCGACTCGCCGCTCAACCACCAGTCACCTGCCGCTGGGGTCTCTCACCAATTGTAAGGTGGATATTCCTCACCAAGCTCGTATGGTTCAAACACCTCAGGTTTTATAGGGTTTCTGAAAAAACCCATACCGGTCAGCGTATCCAACACAGCACCAAGTTCGTTCTTCCGTTGGGCTGGCTCCAGTGTGAGGAAGTAGCATGTCCTGCTAAATATGATTTCGTTGATGCGCTCTCCCCCAAATTGAGCGGCCATAAGCGCAGTTTTGTAAAGGTTTTCGCTGGCGCCAGGCTGCATCACGTCAAGGCATTCCAACACGGTATGCTCAAGGTGATACATAACCGCCTGGTCATTTCTCGATACGGTGGACATGAAGGCTAAGCCTGCCCTCAATAGGCCCATCTGGATCAGTATATTTGGCCAAATACAGTCGAATCCATAGATCGGAGTCGGGTCGTCCCCATACCACTTCCTCGTGTTTTTGTGGCGCATGCCGTCGAAAGCGTGACGCACCTCAGAGGCAAGGCCGGACAGAAGTGGGTCTTCAATTTCGAGAAGGGCGCTTTCATCCATAACTCTATGGATGAAAGTCCAGAGCGCTTTGAGTTCGTAAATATCGCCCCAGAGCACCAGCCCGGCGTTACTCATACGGATCACATATTGCATTGGATCGCCCTCCAGGAATGGCATTGCTACAGCATAGACGCACCCGCAGTGAACGACTGCTCTGATTCACGAGCGACGGCTTCAATTTCCCAAAATTGTCCATGCGAACTAACCCTGTCCGCCCCAGTTGCATCCTTCTCTGGCTAAGTCGGGGGCCGTGGCGGACGCTGCATCGGTTGTACTCCACCGTCACTCTGCGCACTTACGATGAATGCACCGCGAGCTTGTGGTGAAATGGCACTACAAAATTAGCGGGTGGGATGCAGGATGACTGGGATATGAGGCGTCAAAAAACAGATCTACGCGAGGCAAATATGCTTAAGTATGAGGAATTTGCCTGGCAAGACGCATTGTCCTTGGCCGCTTGGCTGAAGAAGTCGTTTGACTTGGACGCCTTGCGCGAGCTCTATGAATCAGACTCAGCTCAAAACCATTATGAACGTGAGGTGGATAGTGCCGACGTCATCCAGGAGCTGCTAGCCAAACCGGAGAGCCAACGCTTCGCATACCTGCGTCGTGTCTGCAAAAATGTAGACACGCTATCGCAGGGAATGCTGATTGTTCTGGCGATTATTGCCCAGGTACGTGTAAAGGAAGTAATCGAGCTGCGTGACCGTTTTCGGTATTCCCTTTACCCTGGCGGCGGCACTCGTACTACGTGTGCAGGGATCTACGCATTCAATAATGCGATGAGGGAAGTGACCTTTATGGCATGGCCTACGGCAGTGTTCGAGGCCTTATCAAAGAGGGAAACCGAGAGAGAGGCCCAATGGGCGCTCATTAAACCCATAGTTGACGACTGGGCGTTAGCGAAAGACCGCTTAAAGGGTGAAGACTGATTTGTTCGCCAGACATATCTCGGATGAGTTTTGCGATGCACCTCTGCATACGGTCCCGGGGTCCGAATCACTCATAAACGCCTGTGGTATTATTAGGCAATTTTGCCTATTCTCCTTCCAGTAGGCAATGTTGCCTACTGCTTAGAGTAAGGCGAAATGGTGACAAACCGCGATCGATACCTGCATTTGCTTAAAATCCACGATATCACTCAAAAAAGAAGCGCGGAGCTGATAGCGGCCGTTACGGGTCGACCATGCTCAGTTCGGGCGGTGCGATCATGGGTGAATGATCCGGAAAAGAAAAGCTCATCTCCTTGCCCTGATTGGGCAGTCGAGAAGCTTGAAAAGGCAATCGAATACATGCAGCGTGCCGTTGAACGGCGCGCAGAGAATCAAGCGGCTCAGCTCAGTTCCCATTCAGATCAGAAGCAGTAAGCATCAGGCTTCAGCTCATTCCTCTGGAAATAATTCATGCTCGAAACTTTTCAACTGCTGGCGCTTTATGTGCTTTCAGTAGCCACATTCTGCCTGATCGCCGGCCGATTCCCGTTGCTTGCCCCGGAAGCACAACATCGAGTCTCTTCCCTGGATGGCCTGCGGGGAATTCTCGCTACGGCGGTGATGGTTCACCATTTCGCGATCACCTTTGTGTGGCACAACACTGGAACCTGGCAGGGTACGGAAAGTCGTGTGATCAACAACATGGGCGCCGTACCAGTGTCCTTGTTCTTCATGATCACGGGCTACCTCTTCACCCAAAAAATGATCAAAGGGCAGCCAAGGTGGGGATCGCTGCTGTCCTCACGCCTTCGTCGCATCTTCCCGATGTACACCGCATCCGTGCTGCTTGTTGCTGGGATCAGTTTCTACCAAACGAGGGAGGATCTCAGCCCGCTAGTGGAGAATTTGCAGGCACTGGGAAGTTGGCTCATTTTCCTCGGGGGGCCGATCAATGGATTCGCTGACAGCAAGCTCATCAACGCATCCGTTCACTGGACGCTGATGTACGAGGCGCTTTTTTACCTATCGTTGCCAGTCATTTTTTGCCTGATACGACGCCAGTTGCCAATCGTTGCTTTGATCGTTTCGATTGGTGTGATCGCGTGCCTATGGCCTGAATACCATCATGAGTTTCACAAGCGGTTCGTGAAGCTTTTTCTGGTAGGTATGGCGGTTGCGTTTCTGGAACCAAGGCTGCGCAAATCATCGATCAACTTCTCGAACATCTGGTGCAGTGTTATCGCCGGCGCTGTGCTGATCGCGAGTCTGAAGCTGCGAACTTATTCAACAGGGCAGATGCTGATCCTCGGCATTCCGTTTGGATTATTCGTCCTGGGCAACAGCCTCCATGGTCTCCTCGAACACAAAGGACTTAAGGTCTTGGGGGAGGCGAGTTTCAGCATTTACCTGATGCACGGGATCGTAATTTATACGGCGTTCAGTCTGCTTCATCTGTACGATTTCTCGGCTGGTACATTCGCTGGCTATGCCTGGTATCTCCCGCTTATCATAATGGCGGTCAGTGCGCTCAGCGTTCTAACGTATTGGACCATCGAACGGCCATTTATCATCTCGGCAAAACTGCGACCCCTGAAGCCAGCCGAACAAATCTGATTTTGATAAGGAGCTGGGAAAAGTCCCAGTTCCTCTCCCATGCCATGGAAGGTGAGATGCTCAGTCTTTCTACAAACGCTTTATCTAACCTGCATTTCCTGGTGATCGTCGTCGGCGTTGTCGGGGGCCTGATGTACGACCGGCTCAAGGCACGGTCAAAGGCTGGTGATGATTGATGACATCGACATGCGCTGACGCGCTTGATGCATCTTGATTCGAATCGCTCAGTGAGCGCTCTGAGGCGCTTGCTGGGGCGTTTCTGACTTCCCCGCACCTTTTACTGCCTCGACCTTCTTCCACCTCTGAAGCGCTCACACTCATCCAGGTAGAGTCACCCGTACTCAGTGCTGCGCTTCAGCTTCCCTTCCAGAAAACAAACCCCGAGAACTCTTGACAGACCCGATGATTCTGTTTGAATTATCTGTACGTGTTACATATCATTAGACCTTGTTTTTCTGCGCGGCTAAGCCGAGGGGGATGGTTTGAAGTATCTGAAGTATGCGCTGGTCGTGATTTTCGTTTTGTTCCCATACGGGATGGGGTTGATCACTAACCTCGCGAGCGGAAATCCCCTTGATGCCAAGCAAGCCCTTATTTCTGTGCTGGGTTTTGGTGCGGGAATCATGGGCATCTGGGTGATGCGCAGCCGAGACAAAAAAACCGAGCTATCCAACAAACCAAAGACCGAGGCGTGAAGAGATGTTCCAGGTCATCGTAGTGGTCCTTCTGTTTAGCATCAGTCTCAGTATGTGCAGTCGCGATGAGCATGAAAGGATGATGGAGAGCGCCGAGGCGCAGCGAATCGACTATTCGCGGCAAGAATCCCAAGACCAGATCCTCGCTGAATTGATTGCGATGGATGATTTCTATGTCACGCGCTTCGTTGCTGACTGGCGCGATGCATACCCAAAGCCCACCGGCGAGAACCTCTCTGAGTTGCGACAGATCGAGCAGTCGCTCAAGGTCGACAAACGCCGGGCGATGAAATACACGCTCGACTATCACGCTCACAATGACCTGGCCTGTGGCGGGATTGTTTCAGCTCCGCTTTCGTTTTCAGACCCTAAGTGTGCCCCGGGTCTCTAGGGGCGTGGCGTTAAAACTGATTTCTGAATTCGGTATTTTGCTTTAAGGCAGATTTTTGAATAGGGGGCGTTGCCATGAGTATTGTGAAATTCAGTAAATTCGAGGCAAGGGTGCTTGTCGAGGGTCCTTTTACCTCCAATACCCTGGTCCTTACACCCGCATCGCTTTTGGAGCTTGCATTGCAGCACGCGTTGCTGAGCATGCCTTCACAGCGAGTTGCGGACTTGGTGAGTCAAACGACTTCTCGAATGTTGCATTCGTTATCGTGCACGAGACGGGTCGCTGGCGATGTAGTTCGTCTGGTGGATGAAGATCCGGACGGGCATAACGGCGAGTTCCAAATTGCGATTGGGCGCGGAGAACCTGAAGAGTGTCAGTGCTGTGGAAACCAGATGTGCCAGGAGTGGCCGACACTTTTCGAGCTCGATGCCAACGGTGCCCCGACTGGCGATTTTGCTTACCACATCTCAGAGTGTCAGATGCAGGATTCCCAAACGGGCAGTGGTCAATAGGTAATGACTGCCTCCAGCTGTGTTGCTGGAATAGTTAGGTGGAGTAGAAAACTAGCTGTTCCTGACCTTTGATTTAGAAAAACCTTCCACTCTGTCGGCTGGCCATAACTACCCGCACTGAAGACTCAACCGTCTGTTTGGATGAGGGGCTGTTGGGTAGAGATCCGCCCCACCCGAATCAGAAACTGATATGAACAAGTTTCGCCAGCTCTGGCCTGCTGAACTTTGGATCTTGACTCTGGTTGTTCCGGGGTGGCCGCAACTATGACGACGGTTTCACTGAAACCACTTCCACGTATCTGAATTTCTTGCGAGCCAACTTAGTCGCTTCTTGTTCCGCTAGAAGTGAGCTCAGCGTAGATGCGTCGTGAACAAAGACTTCTGTCGCCCCCTCATAGACGTTCCCAACGCGCAGCGTCACTCTGATTTTGCCCGCCGGTGGTTTTGAGCTCTTTGGCTTGCTTGGTTGCTGTTTTTGAGGGGGAGCGTCCTGCACCTGTATCTCGATGGTTGGAGTAACAGGTTGAGCCGTCGGAGCGGGTGAGGGGCCGAACAATGCTCGGCGCATTTCTTCCTCGGTGAGATCGTTATTCATGGTGTTCTCGGTGTTGTTCCATGCATCGCATACATGCATCAGGTAAGGTCGAAATATAGCAAATTGACGGGGGCCACCCAATGGTGTTTGGCGCCCCGGCCTGCATGCGAGAACGCAACAACTGTAGCGCTCACTCTGCCCGGCCGGCGTAGGCTTGGGAGACCTGAGGACTAGCGCTAATAGCGCTACGCAGAATGATCAAGCCAGCGCGGAGGAGGTCGTCGCTACGTTGCGGTTCAAACCAGTGGCCGTTGAACTTCCCTCCGTGAAAAAGATTGTTCCTTACCCGGCACACCAGTTTCAGTACCAGATCTGCGACATTGGCGTGATTTGGAAGCTCCTGCTCCCACGTGAGGCCTTCCTCGCCCACTATCTGTTTTTTTGGTGGGTGCTCAAGGTAGTAACCGATCGCATCTGCAAGCTGCTCGCCAGGTTCATTGAACAACTGTTCTATAGACTGAGCAAATGTTGTCCAGTTGGCTTTTGGAGCCCTCGGTGATCCTGTCAGGAAGCCTGAAATCTTTAGGCAGTACTCACACCGAGCGAACTCTCGAAAGAACTCGAAGGCCAGTAGATCGAGGGGTTCGATATCCCTTTGAGGCATAGACCTGTTCTCATTCGTGCATTGGAGACGTGCAGGCGGATTTGGAAAGTGCCAGCTAAGCAGAGGGTGGAACAGCCGGGAGAGGTCTGTCGTCAACCAGGTTCATCGCAGTAACGTCAAAGCTGTACCCGCCTTGCTGGTGTTCCAAGACCTTTTGGCACCTCGAAGTATCCCCTTTCTTCAACTGTTCAAAAGCCTCAATGAGCGCTTCCTGAAAGTGCTCTGGGGTTGCCCCGTAAAGCCTCAATGAAATGTGGGCTTGGAGCGGTAGCAGCTTCGACATTGAGGGTTTTCTCCGGTGTTCAACGTGACAGCCCGAGCTTAGGGCTTTGAGCCTGCGCTGCGCTATACCCGCCGAGGCGGTCAGGATAGGCATGCGTGGCCAGCGCACTTTTAACGCTGGAGGTTTGCACTGAAAACCAGTTTGTAATCGCACTTGGTCAGCTGGTCATCTGCATATCCGCAGCTCCCCAACGATACCGACTTTGATTCCCCTTGTGCCACGTTGACTTTATCTCGAAACGTTCCGCCAGACACCGCCTCGGATGGAGTTCCAAGGGTGCCCCAGTCAGCCTTGATAGACACGGTCATGACCTTGTCTTCGGACTGTTCTGGCGTCAGTGCGAGCCGTAAAGTGCTCATCCTGCCAGTACCATCAGAGACCTGATCCTTTACCGGTAGGGTGTTGCCGAGCACAATCGGCGAGGCAAATGTAGTGATGAGCTCATCCCCCTTGAACACCTTGCCGGAAAGAAAAACATTACTGAGTGATACGGCGAAGCAGGGTGTCGCCGCCAGCAGCATCAATGCGGATGCGGCGAAAATCGTAGGAGCTTTCATGTGGGGTGTCCGTAGTATCAGTTGTGTTGGCCAAGGCCGACGAGTTTCATGCCCGGTTGCTGATTGACCAAATGGAGCTGTTGCTTGTCGACCGTATTCAGTTCCGAACAATCCAAAGATTCGAAGCCCGCGGCGCCGAGCATCTTCGCACCCAAATGGGGATCGCCTAACCGAGCAGCCAATGCGGCAGCAGTCACGAACCCGTGCTCAAAATCACTGAGTACTGTGAGAGTTTTCATGGTGTTTACCTGCTTACATCAACGGTAAAAAATAGCGAGGACGTTATCCGTCTCTCCCCGGCCGAATATTGTGCCCAACCTTGCAGGACATGTCTCGGGTCCTTGCAGATCGAAGAAATCGCCTAGCCGGGGAGAATGATTTCTGCCACAGCGGAAAAGGACTGGGGCGGTTCAGAGCGGTCGCCAACCTGGCTCTCCGCCTCGCGCTGCATCAGTTATCGAAAGTCCCCCACGGACGTTGGCTGCCTTGCAGACAAACCCTTTTTTCACAAGTGCCCGTATCCGTATCTGGATGGTGCTGGTGGACACTTTGTCAAACTCAGCCAGTTCAACCATGGTTGGGCTACGACCATGGTTTGCTAGATGCGCCTGCAACTGCTCATAGGTCCGCCGCTGGCCAGGCGATAGAGCATCACAACATCGCTTCGCACGCTTTGCCCACTCAGCGGCCTCAATAAGCAGATCTGCCGCCAATGCTTCAGCTTCAGTGAGCTGCTGGGCTTGGGTCTGAAGAAAGTGTGCAGCTGCGACCATGGCCGCGGAACGTCCCTGCATCTGATCAGAGGTGTAACTGCGACCCCCAATAACCAAAGCGCCGCTATCCGTCCTTTGCCACGATACCGCTCTCTGGTCGTGTTTCAATTCGCCATGTAGGTTGCTCACTGATCTGTGCGTCCGATTTGTGTAGTCCTGTCAGCATAAAGAGATCAGCGGGGAATAAAAATTAGGCACTCTGCGCCGCTGTTCATCCGTCCAGCCTAACAATTCCTGTAAAAAATCAGGCTGGATCTGAATGATTCGCCTGCTCATGAGGGCTCGCTTCGCATCTGATGTTCTGCATCTCCTGGGCACTAGGGCCAATGTTTCAGGAGAGACAACATGTTCAAACTCAAAATCAGCAACACACCGCTGACCGCAGCACTCGCCCAACAGGTGTTGGAGCAGGGCGGAATCGTCCGCATAGCATGCACGGCATCTGGAGTTGAAATCCGGGACGCTCGAAGCGTTACGGAAAAATCTGAATCACCGATCGAGGGGCAGAGTGGTGTCTTCCAGATTCTCGGCGACGGGCACTTTTTCGTGACTGATTATCTGGCCGACGAGCTCGGCGCTCAGTACCTTTTAGGTACCGAACCGATTCCGCTGGTTGATCCGCAGGGACGGGAGGGCGATCCACTCAAACTGTTCATCGCTGATCAGTTGGAGGCTTCGGGTTGGTCGAGGGTCGACACCATCGGTTTCTGCTGCACAACGGGGCTGGCGACCAAAGCGTACGAAACGGCAGTGGGTACAAAAGAAGCAGTGGTGTATCTCTGTCGCGGTGACGCCGGTGCAATGCGATTGACCGCTACCTACTTCAGCGAGGGTGGAAACGCTCTCTGTACCACCTGGTTTCGCATCATCCGTGATCTGAATCTGATTGAGGTAGCAGAGGGTGTGATGCAATTCGCGGTAGAGGTTGATCGGGTGGTGGGCAGTACTTACGCAATGAGGCTTGCCCGTCCGGCGCTGATGGAGCAGAAACAATGAGCACGGCAATCGTTAGCTACCAAGACACCAAGATCAAAGAAATGAAGCGTTTGGACTGGTACGTGGTCGGCAAAAGAAATTTGTCGGGCCCGGGCAGGGCTCCCGGAGAGTTCGTCATCAAACTCACAAACTCCTCCAAGACCCTTGAGGCCTACGTGTACCCGGCGGAGATACTCTACTTCCCTGCCTAATGCTTTGCGCTACGACTCGGAACAGCTGCACAACCCCTGGCTTCGGCCGGGGTTTTTTGTCTGCGCGACTGCTCGATCGTACAGAACGGTGTGAGCCATCACCTCCTACGATGTTTACCCTTGGAGAATCCTGATGACTAACGCACGTTCGTATGCTGACTACGTAGTAACAGTTTCCGCTTTCGGTATCGCGGTTATTGATGAAAAGCAGTGGGCTGAATGGCAGGCCACTTTGCCTGCCGCGAGACCAGTTGAATTACCAAACTCTTTGAATTACGCAATTGCTGTTGCAATTGAAGCAGGTGATTTCGGCGGGGCGGCACAGCTGATCAATCAATGTGATGAGTACCACCAGGACTGCTGGACAATGTACACCACAGAAGGGGAATACCTTCCTGCTGGTGGGCTGTGGTGGAACCAGTTGGACTGGATGAATGGGACACGATCAGATGCGACACCTCTGGCAGTAGCACATGTACTTGAAAAAGATGGGGACCTGCCACCTGGTTGGGAAGGTAATCCTGTTTTGCCTCAGCCAACTGCCGCACCGACTCAGTCTGCTCCAGAATTCATTTCGGTTGAGTCAAAGCATTTTATCGGGTCTGGCGCGAAGGCTTGGCTGGTATCCGGAAGGATCCCTGGCCATGACGACGACACAGCTTATCTCGTGCTGGCTGACGATGAAGATACTGCACAGAACACGTTTAAGAACGTCATGTTCGATAATGCTGAACTGACGATGGAACATCGAAAAGTCCTGATCGAACGATTTGATTCAGACTGCTACGTGATTCAGTCCGATCTGTTGAATTAAAAAATAAGGAGAGGTATTCATGGCCTTTGCAGAGATCATTTTTGTCCTGAAATTTTCTTCATCGATTCAAGTTTCGCACTTAAACGAGGCATTCCGTAGGTTACTTGAAAGCCTCAAAGCTAAAGGAAGCCTTAACGGTACCGATGGGGTCGACTCCGGCGAATGCGCAGGCATTGTTGGCGTCAAGTCTAAGAGCAAGACACAGTTCCTCATGCAAGTCCAAGTACTGCTCGAATACACCGGATCGTATGATTTCGAAGACTTGCGCGAGCAATTTTATACATTGTTCGAAAATGAATCAGCATTGGATTCGCTGTCGAGTGAAGCTAAATGCTTAAGCGTTGAACGGGTATACACCGACTGGCTTGCAGACGACGACGTACAGTCTGTTGTTGCGTCATACCAAAAAGGGGAATGATGATGATCAAGAAGCTATCTATTGCAGGCATTTGTGCTCTGGCGCTTTCTCTGTGTGTCTGGGGTGGTTTCGCGATCAGCAGCGACTTCGCCCCTGCAAGTGTCACCGAGATTCAGGCAGTCACAGATTCTTCTAAGTGCGCAAAAAGGGTGCTCCAGGACGCGAATCGCGATGCAAGGTTAATCCATCGTCGTGACCTGACTAAAGTTTCAGAATTGTGCGAGTCAATCGATGGGCAATCGTTGGCGTTTCAGTAACCGATTGGTCTGAAGCAATTCGAACCTGTCGATACCGCCGTCTTAACGCTCCACCAGACCCTGGCACTCAGTGCCGGGGTTTTTTTTGCTGTCCAAAAATACACGGGTGAGGCGGACCCAATCGCACGTGCTTTAACACGCATCACTATGAGTATAGAATCCGAAATGCATAATCTAGAATCTTGAGCGGGTAGCTTACCCGTCGTTCAGTGATCGGAGACCTTCTGAAAATGACGCGGGCGTATCGGCTGCTCCAGCTCCACGAGGTGTATGTGACGAAGCTCAGCCCGGGTAACTACCTGTTGGCTCGGCTGGAATGTGCCGCCAGCGGCATGATGCTTTTCTTGTCGCCATCAATGCGTACCAAGGAATGCGTCCGGGCATACGCCGAAACCCATCAGGACCACATATTTCATTGCCTATGGCCTGATTTCTTTGAGGCGCCCGCCCCGTGAGCAGCGCTTCCACACGTCTTCATATCAGAACCAAAAGGATTGGATTTCATGGCAACGATAATGGCGGCAAAGTCCGCGGTCAGTGGTGATCAGTCGATCGATGTGGTGGGAGAAAAGCGTCGGACCAAAGCGCATGAGCACTTCGACAGTGAGTCTGACCTTTGCTCCTTGTTTATCCGCGAGTTTAACCAGCTGCCGGGTTGGACCTGCTATCCCGAGTGCGCTGGCTTCGACGTCCTGGTCGTGCATGAGGATGGTCGACAGATCGGAGTTGAAGCAAAGCTGACTTTGAACGTAAAAGTTGCCGATCAGATTCTGCCTGTCGAAGCCCTCGATTTTTACTCACGGCCGGGACCAGATTACCGGCTTGTGATTGTCGGACGAATTACAGACTCCTCGGCGGGGTTACGGAAAATGTTGGAGCGATTTGGTGTCCAGGTGCTGGTGCCCAGGATCTCGCATACCAGCCGAGGTGACGAGGCCACGTTCGATCTGGAACACCGTCTGCTAGAGGCAAAGGGTCAGAAATCGATGTTCGGTCGCTTGTACCTTTTCGACTGGAACCCGGAGGAGCGTTGCCGGCTGCCCGCTATGGTCACTTCGTTACCTGCTGGCGTGCCTTCCCCTGTGCGGCTGACCTCATGGAAAGAATCTGCTCTTAAGGTCCTTGCGTTGCTGCGTAAGCAGGGCTTCATCACCGCCAGGCAGATCGCTGCCTATGGCGTGGCCATTACACGCTGGACGCAACCTGTCGGCAATACGCCGGCTTGGCTATCGAAAGGGGAAGTACGCGGACAGTGGGTAGAAAGCAAATTTCTGCCGGCCTTCGATATTCAGCATCCCGAGGTGTACGCCCTCGCTGTTCAGATGCTGGAAAAGGAACTGTCCGAGGAGCTCACGCTTTCCCGTTCTTGATCCGCCCCCAGCCATTTTGATGTCGCCAGATCCTTCAACGCTCGGGTTTTAGTGTTCGGTGTGAGCCATCTCTGAGGACGATGGTTAACCTCCAGGAGCAGCGTCATGCACAACGAAACCAGTTTCACTATCTCGACAGATCTGAGTAATTCTGACAATTGGGTTGCGCATCTCGCTGCCCGTGACTTCACCAGTTATGAAAAACGCATCCCTTGTGACGGCGCCGCCAAGGCCCATCAGTGGCTCGATTGGAAGCAGAAACAAGGAACCCTGTTTCTGCATCGAAACGAGAAACTGGAATACGACCTGTTTCTGGCTGATCTGATTGCAACGGCTTCTGCACGCAAAGTTACGGTGTTAGCAGAGCAGATCTCCACCCGCGCTGAGTGGCCGGTTTCTGGCAGTGTTCTGGCCTGGATCGACGATCAAGGCGACTCCGTTTACGAATCTGCGATGCATGGGCTGGTTTTGTTCAACGGCAGGCTGTCTGAGGGTCGGGAAAGCGATGTCTTGATAATGTGGGATTGCACGGGGCAGTGGAAGGCAGCGATTACTCCAGAGCCCGGGCTTAATCCACACTACTACTTCACCCGTTACGGCAACACAGCTCTACAAGCATTTAGCCTGGCGCTTGCGGCTTTCAAATGTAGCCTCCAGCAGGTGAACCCAGCTGCCTGCGCTCTCATCCCAAACAATGTGATGGGTATCCAGGCATGAATACCCCGAGACTCTCTGTTTTGATCTCACTGAACGGGAAACCAAAAATGACTGTGATTCAAGGCCTGTTTCGGCTTGCGATCATGGTCCGGACACTTGACGGCGCACCATGCTGCAAAGTGGTTTTTGAATAGTAAAACCAAGCCTCGATCTTTGATCGGGGCTTTTTTGTTTGTCGGACATTTCGATACCAGTTCACTTCATCAAAGCAATAACGATGCTCATGAACTGCGACCGCGCACGTCCCACCGTACCGACTGAGTGGCTGAGCATCACGGAGAGCGAGATATGACCCTACACATGAGGAAAGCCATGAGCACCAACACCTATCCGCCGTTCGCCCAGAAGATCATCAGTAAGCTGAGACGATATGAAGAGTGACAAGTGACAGCCAGGGTGCCGATATTGGCCGGGAGTGGTTCGACGTGCTGACCCAGCTTGGCCTCCTCGCCCGGGTGCAACGAAGCCCTGCACTTTGGGAGATGACACAGCAGGGTGAAGACTTGCTGGAGTCGCTCAGCGCGAAGCCTCGCCCTGAATCCCTTGCGTTCGAGTTCATGCATCCTGGTTCACAGGAACGGCGCACCGTCAGCCTGACAAAAAATGAGATTGGCAGCGGGATGGAGGACGTTCTCTATGAAAAATTGGTCGCTCAGTTCTGCTCGTGCGAATCCGTCGGTGAGACCAATGTCGTCGACTGCAATTGTGACGAATACGGTCATGACTTTGAGCTGATTGCAAATACTGAAAGGACTGCGGTTTTTTGAAACGACAGATCCGGCCAATCGCTGGTTGTGCGCACGCCCGCCTGAGGTTCTGGGATACGACCCTCATACAGACACCGTTATTACTCGACCTGTAGGAACTCGATCATGGGCGCCCGCCGTCAGCCTTATACGCCTTGCAAACTGTACATTGACGGCGCCGAAGGTTTGAGCGCAGGCGATTACATCGTCACGTCCGGTGGTTCGGCCTATCTCGTGCAATCAGTCAGGCCAAGCCCGAGCAAGCCTGAACGAGTCTACCTCGCATGCCTACGGTGGCCCTGCGATCAAATACCTGATGACGCCAGGTGCTACCAGTTGAACTGGTATCGCCGGTGACTCCGTCCTGATATGTATCATCGATACGCGCTAGCAGAGATTGTTAGTATTATTGGTACGTGTTATATATTACCTATTCTGTCATCCAAATAGATGGCGCCTGAGGGGTGAAACTTCCTCAGTGCAGCCAGCGTTCCTGGTGCCCAATATGAGCGAAATAATTCTGCCCCCCGGCACTTCAGACGACAGCGGTTCGTTTGAGCGTCTAGAGCGGTTTCAGAGCCTTGAGTCGGGGCAATACGGCACCAGTCGTGTGGACATCCCCGAGGAGGCAATTCAGCAGGGTGACACCCTCCTGATCCTCTCTATCGACTGGGTGGATGGTTCAGCTCATACCGTTCATCTCAGGGCGCATCCGAGGCACTACGGCCGCACCGCGACCATTAAGACCGTCCGGGCTGATGGATCCTCCAGCACCAACTGGCGTGAAATGAAGCAGCACAGTTTTCGAATCAAGGACTACCTCGACAAATTCGAGCATGAACCTGATTGGCAAAAGATTCGTGCAGCGGAATTGCTGGCGCTGCAAGGGGAGGTAAGTGACCTACAGCGTGAGCTGATCGAAACCCAATCCGATCCTAAGCGAATGCAACAGATCGTGGAGGAGGGACTTGCACAGGCTCGCGCCAAGGACGACAAGATTACCAACCAGCTACCGGCGGTGATTGATCCAGCATTCGTGCCTCCGCGAAATCTTGGCCAAGCCCTGTCCGGCGGGGTCACCGCCGGCACCATAAAGATCATTCAGGATCAGGCTGAGCACCGCCTCACGGTTGCAACCATTCAGTCGAAATGGTTGCAGCAGAAGACGGAGCAGATCTCCGCGAAGTTAGCTCGAATGTCACCCTATTTCAGCGAGCAGGGTGCGGCAGCTCTCGCTCAGGTGCACGACGTAACCCGGCATGTTTCGAAGATAAAGGACGGAGTCGAAAGTCTGCATCTCTACACTGGCGAGGATGTTTACGTGGAGCCGGTTCGGTCGGGGGTGAGCGCGCCGGCGGATCAGCCACTGACCGTCGTCCAGCAGAAGCTTGTCATGCTTGAGGAGCTTGCGGTATTTGACGATGTGGAAGTCGGTGATGATCACCGGGCGCTCGACCGTTTTCTCGATCTACTCCGTATCGAAAATGGACTGGTTGACCAAATCTTCCCGACCTCACGATGCGTCATCTGCATGGCTTCCTCGCGCCACAATTTGGACTACCAGGATCCGTGGGAATCCCAGATGCGCAATGCAGAGAACAAGAAGGTTTTTTTGCTTGTGCGAGATGGTGAAAACATCAATCTCGTGCTTTCACCCGTTGAGTCTCACTTAGGTTCAAGCAGGCTGTTCCCGACTAAGAGTGAGGTTGATCACCTCTTCACCGGATCGGATGGTGAGCAGATCACATTCGACAGCCTGCAATACACCAGGTCGCTTGGGGATTTTGAGAAGCAGGCGCTCCACTATAAGCGTCTCCTCATTCTTCTATGTGGCCTCGATCACCGCCTGAAACTCTTTGGCGACTTTTACGATGGCGTCCAGGACTTTAGTTTCATCAGCATGGATTTTCAGCGCCAGCACTTCCGCTTTCTGCACAACGACGACGAATCGCAGATGCTGACCGGCGGCCCGGCCCGAGTGCCTGTAACCGACTGGCTCAAGCAAGCGAACAGGTTCTTGACCTCCGGGTCCCGAGTGCTTGGCCTGTGGAACCTTTTGATCACCGAGGACACCTCTCCAGGTGGCGTGAAGGTTTCAAACACATTCAAGGGCACCTCGGATGTTCGCATTGCTTACAAGGACGGCATCGAAACTTGCGTGAGCATTCCGCTAACCGTACGTGGCCAACAAGCGGTCAACGTTAAGGTCATGCCCCGCAAATATCGATCGTCCCGTGAGCGGCCACTGATGCCCTATCTGGTGCTTGATGCCGTGGACCCTGAGGATTTGCGTGCGTACATCCATGACCGGGCATCGCGGGTCCAACATCTGTCATATATCCGATTGTTCAAGAGCGCTTTGGCCACTATCGAGGCGGAGCGTGCTCAAGAGCAGCCCAGTCGAGACGTCATGCTTCAGGCGTTGGTCGATGGCCGCGTGTTGAGCACAGACGATGCTCCGAAGTTGGTAGATAAGGCCGTCAGGCTTTGGCGTGCAGCAAACCGAGGTGAAGCTCTGCCAGCGGCGACGGAGCAGCTCAATAGCAAGCACTGGACATCCCTCTTTGACCTGATGTTTTTACTGGTTCACGCCGGGAATGATCAGTTGCCCCGTATCCAGAACTGGGCGAACGAGCAAGGGCTCAATCCTGTAAGGCTTGTAGTGACAGGGAAAGCTCAGCTCGTACTTTATTGCGCACCGGCCGACCATGAAAGGGACGATCGCCTGACCCCTCACGTCTGGTTGCATCGAATTACCTTGCGTCTGGGCAAGCGAGGGATTTCTGAGACTGCTCGCGTTTGGAAACGACTGCCACGACTGTATGCCGGGGAAGAACTACTGCGCGATTTCGAAGCCGACCAGGACGTCTGGCTCAAAACCTTTTCAGGTTTCAGCAACCCCGACAAGAAACAGGACGCTTTTGAAAAGTGCGAGGCTGGAATCGAAAACCTGCGCGAATTGCTTTCCACGCCGGCGGCATTCAGTCGAGCAGTCTCCCGCTTTTATCAGCTGCGGCCTTCGCTCACGAAGTATGTGAAAAAGAACGGGATGCGAACTGGCCAAGTTGTCGAACCCGCCATCACTATTCCGATCGGTATCACATGGGGCAAGCGCTACGGTAAAGAAGAGCTGGCAGTGCTGGCGCTGCGGTGTTCGAGTGCCGTTACGTTTCTGGCTGCCATCGCCCCGACCGAAGAGCTTCGTAATGAGCTTAAACAGCTGTACATAAGCGTCTATGAAAATGAGCTAAATGCTCGAAATAGATTCGACGAATATCCAACCCGCGCAGGCGTTGGCGAGTCGCTTTCACTCGTCGTTGTAACTCCCCAAGAAGCGCTTCGTTACTCTGGCGAAATCATCCATGCGCCTGACGCCGTTAAGTTTTCCTGGTGCTCAACCTCCAATAAGCGATCCCCCTCCCTTGATGAACTGCTTTGTGAGCTGCACGACCCTGAAGACGGTAAAAATGTCTGGCTTGCTGGTGGTTTAACGCTCGGTTCAGATCATGGCTTGGACGGTTTGTTTGGCAACGTAGAGGACCTCGCTCGCCGCATGCCTGGACAGCTGGCCGTCTATTCGTTTCCCGAGGAAGCCCCTTACTCCCGAGTATTCATGGCTATGCCTGACGAGGCTACAGAACATACGAAATTCGACTTTACGAGCAGTTGGTCACGACGCGCAAAAAAACAGTGGCTGCTACCAGAAGAGTGGGAACGGATTAGGAACGACTTGGAACAGGACAAAGATCTCGTTTCGGCCGAAAACCTCCCCGAGTCGATGCCACAGGCGCATAACCCCAAGGCTCTCGGCATTTGGTACGAGCTCAGAGCATGCTGATTCACAAGTTCAACTTATTCAAACATCTGCGGATACTAAAACCGTGGCCCTGCCACCCACACCCTGAAATAGAAAGGAATGGATGTATATGAAATTCAGCAGTCTTCTGATCGGTGCCGCATTCTGCGCGGCCTCGGCGAGCAGCTTTGCGCTGGGCCCCAAGAGCGAATACAACTTCACCTATCTGACAAAACTCGAACTGGTCAACCCCAGCGCCGCCGGCGGCAGTGAAGTCGTCAAAGTCGAATCCATCGGCACTGGCGGCGGTCAGGGCGGCTTGTCAGCGCATTGGGAGAAGGTGGGTAAGCCGGAGAAAGTCGTCAACGGCAACACAACGACTCTACGCTCGGTAATCCAGACGTACGGATACCAACTGATCGTGACACCGGATGAGCCCGCGCCAGGCGAGTTCGAAAAAACCGGTCATGTTCAGACCTCGATCCAGTACGACCAGATCCTGAAGGGGGAAGGGGGCGTCCCGCTGAAGCATCACGCTGCCAAAATGGCCTCGCTCGGCGTCGGCGACTCCACCACGCTGGAATGGACCAACAACGGCAGCTCTTACCGCCTGACCGTGGCTCTGGCCAAAAGCGAAGCACTTCCCAAGGAGTAATGCCTAACCGTTCCGCATGCCCTGGTGATGCCGGGGCCTGTGGAGAGTCGATTTGGTGAGTCGACTGTCCACAGTTTAAATACAGAGGGGAAACCATGGACATATTGATTGTGGGAGCAGCCTCGGCTGTAGCTGCCATCTCAGCATGCGGACTGGTGTGTTACTGCCGCCTGGTGCGGCGCGATCTTGCATCGTCGCTAAGGATGGAGAAGGCGAAGCTGATTCATGCTGTGCGGCACGCCCGGCATCTGAATTATGAGTCGATAAAGCTACGCCAGGGAGGAAACCATATCGGCTCAGCGCGTTTGGCCAAAGATCGAGTCAGACGTATGCGGGAGGCCCGCCGGTTTGCCGCGAGGGCGATGACGCTAACTCTAAAGCTTGCACGCTCCCGGTCCACGGGTGTCGTCCGGCTCGCAGGCCGTGCCTGATCTTCTTGTTGAGTGTTGGTCATCTCTTGCCGTGAAGTAACCCACCCAGGAGATTGGAATGACTGTTCAAGGTAAAATGTTCAAGAAGACCGTTGTTGGCGTTCAAGCTGCAACATCGCTTGCAGCGAAACTCATCGCAGAGTCCGCCTTTTTTCAGATGACTCCCTTTCCCGAAGATGAATTTGAATTTGCCATAAAAGACGATCGAGCCTCGCTCCTAGAGAACTCGCCTGTTGTCAGCGACAAACCAGTTCCCGATCAAGTGTCCGGTTCCAAAATCGTGCATAGCCTGAAGGCCGCACCCTATGTCGCGGTGTTCCAGCACCAGCTTTCTCGGTATGAGGTTTTCAGTGATGACGATCTGGACGAGTATGTTGGCAGTGCCTATACCCTTTCAGACTGTGAGGCGATAGCTAAGGCCGATTTTGAAAGTTGAACTGATGGTGCCAATCAATAACGCTTCGGATTCTTGATTGTTCGTCCATGCCCTAACGCTCTGTGACCCCGGCCATCGTGTCCGGGGTTTTTTTTGAGAAATTTTCAGGCTGAACCGGCTTCGTGAGGAAAAAAACCGGCCGCAGTTAAGCAGGCCGGTTAGATGTTGCAGTTAGAGATCGGAATCCACGGAGTTGGGCATCGCTTGTATCTCGGGTGTGATGCCATGCTTGTCCAGCTGCTCGCAGATACTGTCGCAGACGCGTTTGATAGAGTCGGTGTGGTCCTTGAAACTCGGCAGCAGGCTTAAGGAGTCTCCTGTCCACAACCGAAGTTCGAGGTTCGCGCCTTCAGAGTCGATCGCGTTCACCAGGACGTGGTGGTACCACCATTCTCCTGTGTGCCAGGTTGCTGCTTGTTCAGCGGTAACCGGATGCTCATGATTAGGATCTTCAGGCGTGGCGCCATCCTCATCGGGGAGGAAGGTGACCAGAAAAGACCTGTTCCGATATGTGAATTTGAATTCGTTCTCCTCATGCTCATTGAGCATGCGGAATGAAACTGATTCATCGCCTGCTGTGTTGTCGGGGACTGACATTGGAATACCTCTCAAGGAAAAAATAGTTTGGCGAAGATGTGCTTAATCTCCGCCGGCTCGGTTATCGCTGTGAGAGGTGATGAAGAGCATCCTTGTGTAAGCGTTTTCTTGACCTATGCCTGGCTCAAGATCCCGGAACAAGGGTAGGCCAGTCCCTTGGCCTCCTGGTAGATCACTCAGTCAAGCCCAGACGTTTGAAGCTTTCCAATGCCTTCCCACATTCCGGAGAGCCATGGCGCAGCCCACAGGCCAAAGCGGCTTTCAAACTCGTTACGCCTGCGGTGAAACCGATGTGCTGGCCTACCTCTACTCCGTCAGCAAAACCGCCGTCGTAGGCCATCTCAGTCAACGCGTTGATTACAGCCAGTGTCGATTGTTTTTTATCTTCAGTATTCATGTAGCACCTCATCGAGCATAGAGCTCTGTTGGCTTGATTGAAGTGACAAAACCTTCAGGTCTGAGGTAAGCGACGCCCGTTCCCATAGCCCAATCTTGCGATTGGCGTGGTTCTGCCACGGGAGGAATTTATTCGCTAGCCGGGGTCGTGCTGCTCTTTTCTGAAACCAGAGTTGAAATGGCACAATTACAACGAGTCGGCACATCCTCGTAACCGGCTGTTGGCTCAATGAACAGCGTGCGGCATGTATGGCAGCCGTGGATTCGGGGAAGTGATTTCAGCCCGCCGGGAAGAAGATCATGCAGGCGATCGGATGAGTAGGGCGCACCGTCCTGGATACTGCTCACCAGAAGATTGCCCAAGCCCCACGTTCCGGAATTAACACGGCAAGACCACATAGGCGAAGTGAGGCGATACTGGGTGTATGTTTCTCCGCTGCGGCTGCGGTTCAAGGGGTATTTTGCACGTACCCAACCAGCCTCAATGATGCTGAAGCCCATACCCAGTTCCGCACTCGCATGTTGGCCTTGCCCGATGTATCGATCATGTGAAGCTTGGCGAGTACTATCGCTGGATGCTGGTGGCAACACCCAAAAGTAGCATTCTGATTCGGTAACAAGATCAACAAGTTCACTGCGTTTCTTTGGGAACGCTGCGGCTTGTTCAAAGCGTTTCTGCCATGTGGTGTCAGGCTTTGTGATCAGCCCGGCAGCAATGGCGAGGGTCGCGGTGGCAGGATCCATTTTTAAGCCGGCATCGTTAAGCTCAAGGTTTTTCAGAAGCGCCTTGAAGGCGCTGCTTTTTACCTGCCGCGGAATCGAGCAGTCCAGCAGTAGTTGTACCTGATTTATGCCGATACCCGCACCACGGAGCAGCTCAATAACCTGTTCTGCCACCGCAACTGCTTGTAGGTCGCTGATGTTCAAGAGTTTTTTCGCGCGCAGCATCGTGTCGTACAAGTTGTACTGGCGAGATTCTCGATCATGGACCCGTACCGCCAGGAAAGGCAGCTTGGTCCGAGAGGCTATTTCTGGCGAGACCGAACCAATCGCGGCATGGAGCAGCTGGTAGCAGTCGTGGTTTTTCAGCGCGTGCCCGGACGCAGAGAGCTGGGATACGAGATTGTGTACGAGAGGTTGAAGCAATTTTTTTGCAGACATGACGAAGCCCCTATGATCCGGACGTTTGGGTTAGCTGCGCGTGTAGGGCCGTTAGGTGCGAAGCTGGACGTCAGATCAGGTTCAATCATGATTTGGTTTGTCAGGTTGAGTGCTCGCACGGCCACCGTGCCTCAATCACTGACGTAAATATCAAACCAGATCAGCCGACGATTCGCAAGTGCTCAAACCTTCAAAGAGGATGTACAGCGACTCGCCAGCTGGGCACCATGTGCCGAGGCACCGATCAGCGTGATCGACCGGAATAAACCAAAGAAGGGGTTGTAATGGGCAGTACCGCGACGGCTAAGGCACTTGAAGACTTCACCAAGCAGGTGGGCGGACGGAAATTTTCGGTCCTTTTTGATCAGCTCCAGGCGGCCGGGTTGCGTCCACTGGGTAAATCCAACACGGGAACCCTCCTGTTCCAATATGTCGCTGATTCTGGACTGGTCCACGACGTCCTTGCCTTTAGGCGCGATCCCGCTGTGTTGTCATTTCCAGTCTCGTTCTGGCAGGACCGGAAAGATCAGCGGCTGAAACTTTGTGAAGCCTTTCAACCTTCTGAGCTGCTGAGCCCCGTAAAAGGGGTAGGTTCTCAATCCAATAATTCCGCAGGCCAGATCGCAGTTTCGAAACAGACCCTAGAGCGACTCCAAGATCTGTGTAAGGCACTTTGCGACTCCCTTGAGAGCCTCCGGCAATACTAGGGCCATCCTCTCCATGCGCCAGGGTGCCAGCACTAGATGATTCACAGGAAGTATACATACGCGATATCATTCGGAAGGTTGCTAAGTCCTTTTTCCCATCGGGTGATTCCTTTGTCGAACCTGTCCCAATGTTCTTTGATACCAAAGCAGAAGAGCCGGCAGTGGGGCTACGCCGCCCTGGCCGCCTTTCTGGTGGCGACCATTTCATTCGGGGCGTCGTTTTACTCCGTGCCATGGAAAGCGCTGAGCGGAACTGACTTTTCGTTGGGGTTCGGTCCGGCCTCAGTCGAGGCAATCCAGCAGGCAGGGAGCGACTCTAACTGTGCCCGACGTCTACTCGAAAGCGCCAATCGCAACGCCCAAATCATCCGCGGGCGTGATATCGACAATGTGAAGGCACTTTGCGCCACCGTCGACCTGCAAGAGGGTGCATTTATCGATCCGACCTCTACCAAGCGTGGGTGATCATTGCGCCTCTTGAACACTCATCCTGTTCGATGGCCTTCTCTGCGCTTCAAATCTCACCACCACATTACGAAGCCCGAGGTGGGCCATGGCTATTGAAACCCCTGAAATGACACTGGCACAACTAGGAATCACTGAAAACGGGCCTTATGCAAGTCATTTGGTCCCGCGATACATCGCGATGGATGATGGGCAGGACTGTCCCGGCGGCGTGTGGCACCTGTTCGAGCGTGAACCTGAGTACGCTTTCATGGTAGGCCGCTGGGTAAGCGATGGAAAAAGCTACGAGGTGGGAGGGGACGATACCGAGGATCTGGCGATGACGCCTGCCCCGTGTAGGTGGCTGCGTCCTGGTTGGTCGCTGATCCGTATCGTTGAAGAGGTCACCAGCTCCTATCAGCACGGCGACTACGCGTTCACACGCTCTCGCGCTGATCGCAATGAAGGCTCCGATAGCAATGTTTAAGGCCGCAGATCCTACTGAACAACACAAGGGCATCCAGCTTCGCAGTTGGGGCATTGGAGTAGGGTGCGCCGCAGCATCTGTTGCAGCGTCGTACGTGTACACGCTCCCGGGGCTGACGCCCAAGGCGATATCGCTGGTTGTCGGGTACTGGGCTGGTCTGCCATTCGTCCATTACCTGTTCGGTCAACAATTCAGCTTTAAAAAACAGGCTCGCCCGGGCGCCGTTGACCGCCGGCAGGCGACTATCACAGCCGCACGGCAGTCGGTGATTCGGGCAGCACTCGATCATGCCTTAGAAACTGAGGGCAATCTGCTCCCCCTCTCTAGCCGAACACCATCGCAGTCCGATGCAGAGGTCGCCGTAAGATTGTCCCAAAGCAACCCTGGTGCTATCGCTTCAAAAGCTCTTGAATGGTTAAAGCGATGCGGTTTTGAAGGGGTCATCATTCACTCGGCGAGTGGTCAAATTGCATTGCTCGACACCCATACGCACCTTATTCACGACCTTGAGTTTCCCGAGGGTTGTATGGATCTCGCTGAGCACACTGTTTTCAAGGAAAGTGTGGAGTCGGGTGATGCTGATTTGATCAATCGCTGTCGTGTCGAGGACTGGCTGAAACGTCGTTCTGGCAGTCCGAGCGCAACCGCTAACCGGCAGGTAGTCGATGAACATTGAGCTTTTACTCGCCAACTATGAGTCAGCTGTCGAGCAAGCCCCACGAAGGGTGGTCGCTGGTACGGCTAAATGGGCTGCGGATGTTCCTCAGGAGGCCGGGGTCTACGTGCTCTGGAAGGATGGGGATCCGGTCTATGTCGGTGAAACCTCGGGCTTAAGATTACGGTTTCGAGACTTAACGAATTTTGCAAATCATACTTTTGCCCGGAACGCTGCTCGTGAATTCACAATAGCCACAGATGATCTCGTAATGCTGCGTCAGGTCTTGTCGCGAAATTATGAGTTGTCGTTTGTGGTGGTCCCTTTTGGCCGTAAAGAAGTCGAGGAATATTTGATCCTTCGCTGGCGTTCAACTCTGGTAAACAAATCGACGTCCAGACTCAAGAAAAGCAAACAGTACGACTGGGTCCAACCTTCACCTCGTCTTCCGCTGGTAGCTACCAGGTCAGGCCCTCAATAAGCTCGGCGTTGGTTTGGGCGCCAGCAAGCCTGGCGCACCAATAGGCCACGTCCAAGGCCGTTCTGGCAAAAAACACCACTTACAATATTATGCATACGTGTTACGATTCCTTTGCATGCGCAGCTGCTCATGATTGCGGTCGGTGCATGGCTTCGTGTCTTGCCTGAAATCAATGAAGCAGGAAGCGCAGTGGTGTCCCCCCTTTAAACTGTTGCAGATCTCAGACATGGCCAAAAATGAAAGTGGCACGGTTGGTCGCCCTCAATTTCGCAAAGTGACCAGGGCAGAGTTTCTCTTAGCGGCCGTAGGCGCTCAGCGATCCGCGGCATTTCCTCCGGTAGGGCCTGAATACCATTTCAAGGACGGGCGGCACTTGGGTTACGAAAACCTCACCTCAGGCGAATGTGTGCTTTTTGCCTGGAACGATTGAGTTCTGAAACCAGTTCTTCCCAGATAAGCAACGATCCGTTGTGGGTGTTAATCTTCGGCGGCGGATAGAGCACCTCATCAATGGCTTCCGGATATTTAACCCAGCACGTCAATGTCAAAGTAAGGCCACGGGTTTGAAAGATCTCATGCAACTCGCCGCTGAGGCAGGAGCCCCGCCGCCGCGGGTGCTACCACACTCTGTAGAAGCCGAGCAGGCCATTCTCGGAGGGTTGTTGCGCGACAACGATGCGTGGATCCGTATCTCTGACCTGGTAGATGAGAGCGATTTCTACCGTCACGATCACAAGCTCATCTTCCGATCTCTCGCTAGCATGGCAGAGGAGAAGTCTGCGCTTGATGTTGTGACGTTGCACGAGGCGCTTTCGAACGCTGGTCATCTAGTTGACGTCGGAGGCTATGAATACCTCCGCGAGCTTGCCGACAATACTCCTTCGGTTGCCAATATCGTCTCCTACGCCAAGGTTGTGCGAGAACGCGCTCTATTTCGGAAAATTATCGCGGTCTGTGGTGACGTTGAGGCCAGCGCGATCAATCCTGCTGGAGCTTCACCGGACGATCTGGTGCACGAAGCAGAACAAAAGATGATGTCCGTGGCCAGTCTCAGGCCGAAGGAGGGAGGGCCGGTCAGTCTTGAACTGTTACTCAGCAAGGCCGTCGTCAATATTCAGACTGCCCACGAATCAGGTGGTGTGGCACTAGGCCTTTCCACTGGATTCGAAGACCTTGACCAGAAACTGAATTATCTTCGCCCAGCCGACCTGATTATTGTTGCCGGCCGGCCATCCATGGGCAAAACGACGTTCGCACTGAATCTGGTGGAGAACGCGGTACTACGATCAGACAAGGTCGTGGTGGTTTATTCGTTGGAAATGCCCGGTGAATCGCTGATTACCAGGATGTTGTCGTCCATCGGTAGCATTGATCAAACCCGGGTTCGCACAGGACAACTGCTTGATGACGACTGGCCTAAGCTGACGACCGCCACCAATCGTTTGAATCAAGGCAACCGGCTGTTCATCGACGACACTGCCGGACTCAGTCCTTCCGAGATGCGGACCAGAACACGTCGCATCCATCGCGCCCGAGGCGATATCGGCCTGATCATGGTCGATTACCTTCAGCTGATGCGTATTCCAGGCTCCAGCGGCAATAACCGTACAAATGAAATTTCAGAAATCTCCAGATCACTGAAGGCCTTGGCCAAAGAGTTCGGCTGCCCCGTGGTGGCGCTTTCCCAACTGAACCGCAGCGTGGAACAGCGTGCGAACAAGCGCCCAGTCAATTCTGATCTGCGTGAGTCGGGAGCGATAGAACAGGACGCCGATGTGATCTTGTTCGTATATCGCGACGAGGTTTACAACCCTCAGTCCAGATTTGTAAACACCGCCGAGATCATCATCGGCAAGCAGCGTGAGGGCCCCGTCGGATTTGTAAGGCTTGGGTTTGAAGGCCGTTACACGCGATTCGCAAGCTTGAAGCCGGGTGCGCACGATTTTACCAATGAAGAAATGGGTGAGGAGAGACCTGATCCCAACCCTAGGGTAGGGCGGGCGCCGGTGCAGGCACTCGCTACAGCTGCTGAGGGCAAGGTGAAACGCAAAGGCCGGCCATCGCGCAAACAGACGCCTCGCCGTCCCCCTTAGCCAGTCCAGTCGCGTAATGCCTAGTCCGGACCTCCATATTCAGCACAGACAAAACCAGCCATGAACGATATTTCAGAACCAGAACAGTACGACCTACAAACATCGGCTCTAAAAGTCCCGCCGCATTCCATCGAAGCTGAACAGGCGGTGCTCGGCGGCCTGATGCTGGACAACAATGCCTGGGAGCGTGTGCTTGATCAGGTGTCTGACGGCGACTTCTATCGGCATGACCACCGGCTGATTTTCCGCGCCATCGCCAAACTGGCGGACCAGAACCTGCCCATCGACGTCGTCACCTTGTCCGAGCAACTGGACAAGGAAGGTCAGACATCACAGGTCGGCGGTCTGGGCTACTTGTCTGAGCTTGCGAAGAACATTCCTTCCGTTGCCAATATCAAGGCTTACGCTCAGATCGTTCGGCAACGCGCCACACTGCGGCAGCTGATTGGCATCAGTAACGAGATCGCTGACAGTGCCTTCAATCCGGAAGGGCGCAGCGCCGAGGAGATTCTTGACGAAGCCGAACGGCAGATCTTCCAGATCGCCGAGGCACGACCCAAAACGGGTGGTCCGGTGGGCGTCAATGATCTGCTGACCAAGGCGATCGACCGTATCGACACCTTGTTCAACCTCGGCGAGGGTATTACCGGTCTGTCCACTGGCTACACAGATCTGGACGAGAAAACCAGCGGGCTTCAGCCCTCTGACCTGATCATTGTCGCTGGCCGACCGTCGATGGGTAAGACTACCTTCGCCATGAACCTGGTCGAAAATGCGGTGTTGCGCAGTGAAAAGGCGGTGTTGGTATTCTCACTGGAGATGCCTGGCGAATCGCTAATTATGCGTATGCTCTCTTCGCTAGGTCGGATCGACCAGACCAAGGTTCGTTCTGGTCAGTTGGGGGATGACGATTGGCCGCGGCTTACCTCAGCCGTGAACCTGCTCAACAACCGGAAGCTTTTTATCGACGATACCGCCGGCATCAGCCCTTCGGAGATGCGCGCTCGCACACGGCGCCTTGTTCGTGAGCACGGTGAAATCGGCTTGATCATGATCGATTACCTGCAACTGATGCAGATTCCTGGCTCCAGTGGTGATAACCGTACAAACGAGATTTCCGAGATCTCCCGGTCCCTGAAGGCCCTGGCCAAGGAATTCAACTGCCCAGTGGTGGCGCTGTCCCAGCTCAACCGTTCCTTGGAGCAACGTCCGAACAAGCGTCCGGTAAACTCCGACTTGCGGGAATCTGGAGCGATCGAGCAGGACGCCGACGTGATCATGTTTGTCTACCGCGACGAGGTGTATCACCCGGAAACTGAGCACAAGGGCATTGCAGAAATCATCATCGGCAAACAGCGTAACGGCCCGATCGGCTTTGTGCGGCTGGCATTCATTGGCAAGTACACTCGATTTGAGAATCTCGCGCCCGGTAGCTACAACTTTGACGATGATGAGTGATCGTTAACTGTTGGACAGGAGGCGCCTGGCTATGAGAGTTCGTTTTGCCAGCTTGCATCTCACTGTGCGAAATAGCTGGGAAGTCATAGTGTACTGATGTAGATTATAGGTACGTGTTACGAATCATAGAGCTTTCCGAAGTATGGGCGAACCCAGCAGCTCCACGAACTCCAAGGTGCCCAAGCCTCAGGCTTATCCGGATCGGTCCATGCGTGAAGGGACTGTTCTCTATTGCGCCGACACTATGACCTATCGAGGGAAAACGACCGTCGTTTTCCAAGAATGGCACGTTCGCACCATCCAGGTTAAGAGAGGTTCGAACTCAAGATTCGGTGTGCAAGGGCTGGGCACCAGCAGCAAGACCCTCTACGTCAATCTGGCACAGAAGGTCGAGGGTGTTACTTGGGGCAAGCGTTCCAAGACACAGGGTGATTTCGGCTGGAAATCCAACGTACCGGCTGAGTATCGAAAGCAGTTCCAGGCTGGGCACGCTCTCCCTTCAGGCTTGTACACGACGAAATATGCAGCCCTGCGATTTGCGGTACCGGATTTTCGGCAGACGATTGCCTTCTGCCAGGAATCGTTGGAGGAGGAGACGGATCCAGAGCTGCTCGCCGAGATTCGCGAGGACATGCTGCTTTTTCAAGAAGGTTTGCTTGTACTTGAGCGGCGTTTGAAAGCCATGCAGCGGGAATTGCGGAGTGAGCGTGCTCGTTCGTCCACCCTGGACAAACCCTCAGACAAGGAAACGGAACAGTGACGATTGAAATCTTCGGCCTCCTCGACACCGACGGCTGTAACAACGTTGGGGTCTATATCCTGTGTGGAAAGAAAGCCGAGATCGGACAGATTGCCAGGCCCCTTAAGGAGTACTACGAAGCTAATCGTCGCCGGCGGACGGTACTCACACTGGCCACGCGTTTTGCAGAAGCTTCTCAAATGCAGGCTCCCCTTATCCGGATCGAAAAACCGGATGGGATGTTGCTCATGAACGTTCTGTCGGAACTGTCAGAGAACAAATCCGCGGGCCACGTATACCGAAAACTTTACGATCGGTTCGCTGAAAGCTTGTGTGTTTTCTAACTCCAGCAATATCATGCCGCCCGCTCTATCTCAGTGCTGTGGTTGGCCGATTGCTGACCTTTGATTAAATTTTAGAAATTTCGACCTATGACCCAGAAAGTCTCAAACACTACGATCATCGGATCGTGTTTTGTGTTCCGTGTGCCTGGCAATGACGATGTCTACAAAGTAGAGCTATGCGAGATAGCCGCTCGTGGCGATTATAACCTCGCATCTCGGTATCAAGTCCCCGGCGGATGGGCTCCCCATTTGTTCACACGTGCAGACCATTCTGAACTGATGACGGCAATCGAAGAGCAGGCCCGACTGATGGAGCCTGAAGACATGGAGCGCTGGGAATCAGTGTTGCGACTGGATCGCTGAAATTAAATTCACGCTTTAGTAGGTCGCTCGGCCCGCATTCATTGGGTATGGCGGCGTTCGGTCCCGCCGCCTTTGGCCTCTCATCTGCCGCACGCTGAAACTCAATCGGCAAAAAATAGAATGCTGGCTATTTGTCCAGTTTGCGACTTGGTCCCGATGCTTACCCCCCCCCTTCAGCCCGTCGCAGTGCCTGACCCTGTTCGTAAGCAGGTAGTGGGCGGGGTTTCCCGTGGGTTCCCCAGCCCTGCTCTGGAATATTCAGAGCCTCCGCGGTCCCTAAACGAACTGGTCAGCCTTCGTAAACCCTCGCCACCCGTTGCCCAGTGGGCCATGAAGCGGGACTACCATTCGGCCGAATAAACGATCGGCTTCAATCAGTTGAAGTTGGTGAAGGGCCAATGAATTAGATCATCGCGACTTGGCCATCAGCCAGGCGCCGGCTTTGGAAGGTCGACGTTATCAATCGGGTGAGTTGCAGGATTTGAAGTCTTAAATGATGGAGCCACTGAATCATGGTGCGCGTGTTGAACTTGGCGTGTTCGCGAGAACCCAAACATGTACTGATCACTGAATAGACACCGAGGGCAGACTCATCATGTGCAGTCATTACGAAGCGCCAACGCCGAGTCAGCTCTCGGATGCATTCGGTATCGAGGTAGATCCGCAGGGAAAATTGGATCTATGGCCCGGCTACATAGGACCGTTTCTACGTCGCTCAGAGCATGAGTTTGGAGAGGAAGGGGAGGGCGCACCGCTGGAGCTGCTGTCAGGTTCTTTCGGCCTGATCCCGGGGTGGAGCAAGGACACGAAAATTGCTCGGCGCACCTACAACGCTCGATCTGAAACCGTGGCTGAGAAGCCATCGTTTCGTAATGCCTGGCGGCGTGCCCAGCATTGCCTCGTGGTGGCTTCAGCTATATACGAGCCGGATTGGAGAACGGGCAAAGCGGTGCCAACAAGAATTGCGCGAGCCGACGGTGAAGTGATGTGTATCGCCGGGCTCTGGGAACAGTGGCGAGATCCAGGCACACAGCAGATTTTGCTCAGCTACACCATGCTAACCGTAAACGCGGATTCGCACGCTTTCATGTCCAACTACCACAAGCCTCAGGACGAGAAGCGCATGGTGGTTATCCTTCCTCGTGGACTTTACCGCGATTGGCTTGAGGCGCCAGTCGAAGAGAGCGCAAGTTTTATGGCTCGATACCCAGCGGATCGGCTCGCAGTCGTTCCCAAGACCTCATCCTGACTGTCGATGTAAAAAGAAATCGTGTTTTGCAAGCTCGCGATCGGAAAGCGATCCGAGCCTCGTGATCAGTTCTGATGAAACTCCGAGCACAAGAAGGCGCCGACGATTGCGGTGCAGCTCCAGGGTCAACCACAACCGGATCAACAAAAAGAGCGCCGTCAACAACAGCATTGTTCCGGCACACCACGGCATTAGTGCATGCATCGAACCCGAGGTTGTTTCCGCATTCAGGTTCATCATGAGGATGAGGCTCAACGCGCCGATCACAAGCGCAGCAAGCCCCTGCCCATTCAGCAGGAACATATGCCCGCGTAGTTGCGCGTACATGGCCACGTTTACAGCCTGGTCCCTAGTCAGGAACGATAGCTCTTTTCTCAAATCCATAATGGGTCTGGGTTCTCCATCTCTCAGTTCAATAAGACGCCCGGCTTTAAGGCGTAGCGCATAAATTAAATAATAACACGTATGTATAATTAGCAATCGTTGTTGTATGGTTGCCGTTCACTCGGGCACCAGGATTTACCCATGTCTCACCGTTGGCATTTGGCTTTTCATTCAGGGTTCAGCGCAAACAGTGACCTTCGCGCTGCGGTAGATGCCGGCGTACCGATCGGGGTCGTCGCTCCCTTGCTCAGTCTGGCCAAGGTCATGCTCACGCTCCCGCGGTTTCTGGATGCGTCTGGGCATGTATTCATCGACTCTGGTGCTTTCACCGCCTATCAGCAGAAACGGGAAGTGGATTGGGAACGCGTATTTGGCAAATACGAGAGTGTCATCTCAATGACTGTCAGACCGCAGGGCCTGAGCATCGTCGCCCCTGACGTTATCGGTGATCAGAACGGGACGCTAAAGCTCTGGGAGCATTACGCGCATCGTGTCAAACACTGGATTGCATCAGGAGCTCGGGTGATCGTTCCGCTGCAACGCGGGTGCTTGAGTGCTGGCGAGATGCTGGAACGGGCGAAGGCGATTTTTGGCACAGATCGATTTTGCTGCGGCATTCCTTCGAACTTGGAAGCCATGGGCATTGAGGACATGCACACACTTATCGGTCACCACGACTTCCACATCTTGGGCCGTGTCATCGTCACCTCTGAGCTGTCTGCAAAACTCCAGGCACTGAAGCTGGGAAACCCGGGGGCAATCATGACTGCGGACGCGAATTGGCTCAGATCAAGGACCCGCCAAATTGGAGTCGCCGTCAACGCGCTGTTGCCCGATAAAACGACTCCTATCCCTGATTCGAGACGTACCCGCGCAGTACGGTCGATCTTGCAGCTGGAAGCATACGACTCTCTGCTGGCCTAGAAAGCCGGCACTGATCAGAGATCCCGGGCGGTCGGGATTACCACGCGGTGTGAAACATACCTTGAGGCTAGTTCAACTGATTGCCGCTCGCCTGCGGCCGATCCTCAAGGACATCCTAATGACTGCCCCCCTTCGCAAATTCGTACTTGAACAACCCGGCACCCCTGATTATCCCTATCAGTACACCGACGCCATCGTTGGTTTCAAGAGTGCCGGCCCCTTCTACTCAACACACCCAGCTGAAGATTCGGAACAAGTTTGGGCCATGGTTTTTGAGTTGCCCAACGGAGGCGGTTTTCTGCCTGCATGGACCAATGGAGAAGCCGATGAGTCGGCATTTTCAGAGCAACCGGTATTGACCCTTATGGATGCTGCAAAAACCGCAGAGTCGCTGGCGGCCGAGGAAGCTCAGCGACAGCTGGATGATCCAGTTGACGTCGGCGAATAAGACTTTACCTATTAATCCATCCAAGGATCTGAACCAATGAACACCACCACCCAGAAAAAAATGCCAGTCGCTGAGTTCCGCCGCGAGTGTGACCGTCTGCTGCGCAAGGTCGGCGATTTCCATGCTTGCTGTTCCGCTGACGAGCTAGCTCACTGGAAGATCATGAGTCTTCGGGTGATCGAGGAGGTTGAGAAAATGACGTGTGCTCGCGCCACGGCCTTGGACCTCGAAACTCGGGCACAGGCGATCGTGTCAGTGCGCAAGTATCTCGATGCCGCTGACCAGCGTATCGACGAGTACAATGCTCGTTCCGCGAAAAAGGCTGAAGCTCCGCCACGTATCAGATCTGCGCTACGACTCATCCAGGGCGGAAAGCTACACTGAATCCAACCAGGGCAGCCTGACACCGCCAACGCACCATCAAACCCCGATCAGCTCATGCTGTCGGGGTTTCTTTTTGCCAAATGCTGGCCTATGAAGCGCCCACAATCGTCCACCGGCGCTCCCAGTTGTGTATTCGGCATGAGGCGGTGCGCCCCCTCCCGGTTGAAATACCAGCGTAGGTGTTAGCTTGACGGTCAAAGACAAAAACAACAGTCCCGCATTGCTTGAAGGTCAATTTGAACCTATCAACGCCGTAGGCCTGCATTTCTCCGATCCACCCAGTCGAGTCGCGATGTTCCGTCTCATCACTGGATGGCTCGACAGCGTCGACAGTTAACCCATTAGACATATTAGAGACAAACAGCGTCGGCTTCTCGGGGGCTTGTGTTGCAAACGATGCACCGCTCAGTAGGGTGGACGCAATGAGAATGAATTTGAGCTGCATAGTGAGACCGTGGTTGTTGAGGTCTGATTAGGCTGAACTGAATCGGCCATAGGTGCCACTCAAAACAGGGGGTCGAAATTCGGTCGAGCTTATGAGGGCGCGTTTCTCATCACTTAGGACTCGGATTACTTTCTCTTGGAGATCTACCATGCAAAACAAACCTACGATTGTTGCTCTGCTCCGAAACGCTGCTCGGATTTATGTCGGCAACAGTCGATTCTGCGCTAAGCCAGTATTCCTGGTGGACGCCAAGAATGAGGGTCACACCTACGAGCTGCGCGGCGATGCCAGCACAAGCGACCACTACGCAGCACTAGTGGCTGAATTCGGTGACGTGATCAGCAAACCAGACTCGCCGGATGCAAAGATCACCTCGATCGAGTTCAACACCGGGCGTCAGTACACCCCGGAGGGCCAGTTGATTGAGGCGTGGGTAGTTTTTATCGACAACTCGCTGCCCGAAAGTCCTCTGCTTGGTGTCTATTTCAACGACACCAGTAGAATGATTAGCGGCTATGTGAAAGTACGTGAGCTCACTGAGCGAGCGGTTATGGATGCATACGACAACGGCCGGTATGAGTGCGCTTAAGGGGAAACGACATGAGCAAGCAGGAAATGAAATTTGTTCAATACGAGCGTGCGACCTTTGCGTTTCCGGACGATATTCGTCGAATGAGAGCTGTACTGGCCGCAGGGGGTATCATGGCATTTGAGCTTGATATCGAAAGGCTGTGGAAGGACTACAGTTCGCGGGGTGAGGCAAATTGCAATCGGTGGCAAGATGTTCCAAATGACGACTCAGCATTGCTGAGGATTCTTCTGGCCGGGTTCGGCATCGGTGCGTCAGCTTTCGAGCTTGATGATGATCCGCTAATCCCTGCAAAGTGGTATTGAAGGACTTCTGCCTATTCAACGCTGTACCCAACCCTAGCATTTCGCTGGGGTTTTTTTATTACTCCTGCCTGTTGGCCATCTCCTTGTGCAAGTTAATTCCTTCAGGAGAACACCCCATGGCTTCCTATGAAATATTGGTCACCCAGTACGTCACTCGCACAATCCTTGTGACTGTAAACGCCGACAGTCCCGAAGCGGCTATCGCCGAAGGGATCAAAATTGCGCGACCCATCCAGGATGCCGATTGGGACCTGCACGATGGTCCAGTTCACGCAGAGGGCAAAGTCATCGAGCCCCTCTCGGCTACTCGTGTTGTAACAGTACCTGCGCACAGCCGGCCAGCCAATGGCACCAAAACCTTGACCGCCAGCGAAGTTCTTCAAATTGCTGATGAGGCATACGAAGGCGGAGAAATGCGTATATCCGAGCTGGTCTCAGTCGGAGAGCGTGGCGACAGCCTTGCTGATTTTTTGGCTAACGAACTTCGCGATGTGCTTAAGGATGATGATGACCCGACGCACGCTGCAATACGTGCCTTGCAGACCGCTAAAGATCAGATCGACAACGTGATTGGAGCACTGCTCGCGCATCGGTAGAACTGCACCACCACTCCTCACTTAAACGTACACCCGACCCTGGCAGATGCCGGGGTTTTTTATTGGAAAAACGAGATTTGCCTCGTATGCTTACGTGTTATGTATAAATATACGCGCAGGAGTTACCCATGCATCTGAAGTTTGCAGCAGCGTTTCTCATCGCTGGCCTCGCAGCAGCCATATCCGGGTGCGATCAGGCACCAAGTCCCGTCAAACAGCTACAGGAGGCGAGAAAGGTCGCCGAATCCGGCACTGATAAGCCTTGGGAGCGATTGGTTGCTCTGGAAGTCGCTGCGAAGGCAGCTCAGGATCAATGCGGCAAAGAGCAAGGTTTCTTCTCCTTCACTTACTGCGACGAACTGACACCTCCCGCCAAGCTGGAGGCGAAGCTGTTGAAGCTGGCGCTTGAACAAGGCTCCAAAGCTGCTTACGGTTTCGCGTTCCTCCAAGCACCGTACTGGGCTCAAGATTTTCAGATGGATTTCACCAGCCGGCTGCTGTCGATAGCGGGAGAGTCAGCCGGCCAAAAGGATGACAGGCTAGTTTTGCGTGCAGCTGGCCGGGTGCTGCGAGATGGCACATATGTTCTCAAGGACACGCAGCGTGCTGCCTCTTACCTTGGGTTGGCATGGGCGCTGGGGGAGGAGGGTGCTGCCAGGGACCTCGCTGCAATGTATGGTGATATCAACGATTTCCAGAACGCATATTTATGGTCGCTGCGTTGTATGGCCGCATGCGCAAATGCATACCCCTCCGACAAAATCGAAAAGCGGCTGGACCCTGCAACCATACTGGGAATTCAGAAGCTGGCCGGTGATAAGACTGTATTGACCGTTTCCGCAAGCAACATCAAGGGTCAATCATGAACAGGTTGATTCTTGGTCTGATGGTATCCACGTTGTCCTGCGTCGTGTGTGATGCATACGCTGGTTCAATCGGCCGTAGCACGAGCAGTGTGACCTCCAGTCGGGCGGCGGCATTCGTCGCTCGACCCAGCATCCAGCGGTCGGTTAACAAAGCAGCCTCATCGCCTCGAACCCAGTCTGCGACAGCGGCCCCGAGTCAGAATAGCTCAGCAAAGCCAATGCCTCCTGCGTCGCCAGTGCTGTCTGAAAAAATACGGCAGCAGAGTGGAGGTTCGAGCACAGGATCCGGCTTGGTCACCCTCGCCGTGCTCTACGCATTGCTGCATGACAATGGTTTGTCAGCTTCGGACCGTGCGTGGGTCGAGTCACGTATCCACGACTCGGAAGCGACCGACGCAGTCGAGCCTCCCGCAGAACCGCTGAAAATTGAATTTTACTATTCATTTTCTGAAACGGAGCCCCAGGTGGGCATCGAATACGAGGTCAGGGTCGATGCCCGACAGTATGGGCAATCCATTTCTGTGAGCTGTGACTTCATGCCAGGCAAAGTGCGCCAAGAGGGTAATCAAACCGTGATTACCTGGACGCCTTGGTTTGAGTCGAAGCAAGTCCTTACGTGCAACGCTGGGGGAAGGTTTGATCAGCGCTTGATACAGGTCTCTGGCCAAAGCAGCTGATGCCTTGCCCAACATGTGCTGGGGCTTACAAGGACATGTCGAGCATCTCAGAGGATACGTAACGCAACTCAGGAGATTGCAATGGAAACCGCCATGACCAACTACAAAACGGTAGAAACTCACATCGACATGATCCGCCCTGCCGATACAGTCTTCCATAACGGGAAACTACGCACCGTCTGCAAAACGGACATCAAGCGCGGCTTCATGGGCGCGACTTTGTTTGGTGACAGCTATCGCTTGGGGACTGTGCCCGTGCAGCTCGCCCGCATCAGCCGCGCCGTCTAACTAGGAAACCATCAACTCACTTCCACCTGGCGGCATTCCGCTTGAAATGTGGCGTGGAAAAACGCTCAACGGTTTAATCGAATCCAGGCTCGGCACGGCAGACTGGTTCGGGCTGCATATATGAATGAAAAATGTTCCATTCGCAGGCTGGAGCAGCTTATACGTCGCTCTGACCAAATATTGGTGGCCGCTATCAACGTCAGCATGCGCAACTGATTCTTGCGAAACCAAACCCATACCCCAGCCACTCGCTGGGGTTTTTTTTGTTCATAAGATCGAAGAGCGCATCGTTTAAACCCCCTGGCAGATCAACGTTCAGCGGAGAGATGGATAGTTCTGAGCCCCACCCAATCGGCGGAAGGAACGCCATGCTTGCAGTTGAAAAAGAACAAGGCCTTAAAATATGATACATAACGCGTATAAATACCAAAGCTAGCCGAGGTCGGCCTAGGCAATCCCCGCGTAAACGGAAATTCATTTATGGAAGTAGTCGACGAATTGAAAGCAGTGAGGGCGCGAGTCACTGAGTGCATTGCACTGGCGTCGGCTCATTTCCAAAGAGAATTTGCTGAGATACCCGTCAAGTTTGATCTGACTGGCACCACCGCTGGAATGTACTGCCGGGAGACTCACCCCGTGACGGGATCTCTAGTCCGGGAGTGGTTCCGGTTCAACCGTGTCCTGATTCGTGAAAACTTGGCTCATTACCTCGGCGATACCTGCCCGCACGAAGTGGCCCATTATGTGGTGCGCAGTGTGTGGAACCAGGACTCAGTGAAAGCGCACGGACGTGAATGGCAGTCAGTGATGGTCGACATTTTCAACTTGCCGCCCGAACGATGCCACCAGCTGGACACGAGCCGTGTTGTGAAACGACCGTTCTTATACACCTGCGGATGCACTGAACATTACCTGTCCACTGTCAGACACAACCGTTCACAACGAGGGGGTAAATACGGGTGCAAAAAATGCGGTATGTGGATGAAGTTTGTTAAGGCTGTGGACTCTGTACGTGCCCCCGCACCTCAGATCGACAAGCTTTTCATCAGCACAGGTGTGAGTTCCGTCGGCGCGGATCAGGTCAAAAAGGTGTTGCAACTGATAACGGATCACGAGGTAAGGCAGATTGTCACCGACGGGCTCATCACAAACGTTCGAGATCTGCAAATGCTCAGCAAAAAGATGAAAGTCCCAATCGGCTCGGTTACAGGACACCCAAATCCAAACACGCTGCCGGCCGGGATCTCGCATGCGATCGTGTTCTCAGATAATGCTCCAGAAAGGCAGGAGCGGGTAGCGAAAGCCTTTCAGCTTCGTGGAGTCAAAGTCAGGCTGTTGCGTGGGAGTACTTGAGAAACATCGCCCCAGATGGGATCTCCTCCATATGCGTGAGTGTTTGCCATACCCCAGTACCTATAACGCTCTGGAGGGCAAATCATGCAACACGAAACGAACGGCATTGCTCAAAGCTTCAGTAACCAGGTTAACGCTGGCTGGCAGACACCAGACTTCTATCAGGAGCTTGATTTGGACAAGGCCAAGACTGTGGTCCAGCATGGTGATCTACCTCACCTGTTCCTTACGGCATTTGAAAAGGCCGCTCACTCCAAAAGTTCGAATGACATGTCAGACGTGACCTTCCCACGAGTCGGCGAGGCCGCATTGGTTGAGCTCGATGTTCGACTCAATACCCTGCTATGGGTTGTTGAAATGGCAGGCTTTACGGGTAAGGCGCGAGATTATGAGCCCAACCGATACCCTGAAGATGCTGCGTTTATCATCGCGTACAGCTTGCCGGGTAGCATCGGCAAGCATCTGTTTCGCTGTGGTGGTGGGTGTCCTGGAAAGGCACTGGCAAATTTTGCGAAGCTGTACCCCGCGCAGTATTCGCACGTGACCAATATCTACTTGGACAAGCGAAGCCTTCACGGCTGCACAGTTAACTGATCCCCCCAAACCTCACCGCCATCGGTGGGGTTTTTTTGTGAGTATTTCGCCGTCCTTTAACATGTACGCATAATCGGCTTGTACCATCACAATACTGGCAGTATTATCAAGCTGGTAAACCATTACGGCGGGCTATTCCACTCATGGATGGCCCATTAAACTGACTGGATGAGGGCGGTGAGATGACACCACAGGAATTGCTGGCTCAGGATGATGAGAGCTACATGCTTGCTGATCAACTGGCTTTTTTCCGCAATCTGCTCCAGGCCGAACGTGCGAATTCCCAGGACCGCATCACCACCCTTCGCGCAGACCTTGCCGGACTTGAAAAAGCACCCGATGAGGTGGACGCCGCTCTCACTGAGCAAGAGCGCCAAACGATCCTTCAGTCGATCGACCGCGAAGGGGTGAGTCTGCGCGAAATTGCGCTGGCGATCGCTGCTGTTGACGACGGCACTTACGGGTATTGCGCAGACACCGGCGAGAAAATCGGCCTGCTGCGACTGCTTTCATACCCTCGATCGTTGATCACGGTCGAGGCGAAGCAGCATCGAGAGAATCGGGCCCGGCATCTGCGAGCAGCCTAAATTATTCATTAGCGCTGAGTGTCTGGCGCACGAACTGAGCACATGAAATGAGCAAATCTTACACGTCCCGCACAGCTGACAAATTTGTTGTACGCCTGCCAGAAGGTATGCGCGAGCGCATCGCTGAGGTCTCCAAAGAAAGTCACCGCAGCATGAACTCTGAAATCATCGCCCGTCTGGAGCGCTCTCTTGCCGAGGAGACCGGGGATGAAGTCTCAGCTCAAGCGCCTGGGGTTAGCAAAGAATGGGATCTGCGTGCGCTGGCGCAGATGACGAAGCGTTGTGAGGATGTCGAAAAGCAACGCGACGATGTCGAAAAGCAACGTGACGAGCTTGAGAAACTGTTGGCTGCTGCTCTGGCAGGCAATGCCAGCGATATGGCTCTGAAAATCCCTGCACTGAAGCTTGCTGGCAACGCCTGACGACTGAGGAGGGCGCTATGGGCAACATGTTCGATTTGAAACTCAATGAAGCCGATGGCGCCAGGCCTGATGTTGGCGCTCTGATCTTCAAGGCTGCACAACGCTACTTCTTCCTGCGAGGCGCAGCGCTCAGGACAGGAAACGCGAACACTCCGATGGTGAGGGTAGGGTTAGGTCAGCTTCTCAGCGGTACAGCGCTTGATGAAGAGGTTGATCGCGTCATGCGCCAATGGCCGGCGCTCGGGTTGCGAATCCCCTCCGACATCGGCGCAGGGGCAGACAGCTACTCATTTACCCCTTCAGAATTGGATTTCATTCGATCGGTGCTCGCCAAGCAGCCATTGGCCCAGACACGCGCTCTGATGCGTTATGCGGCCGCGGTAGGTCCAGCTGATGCAGCCAGCCTGTTTGCGAACTTCATGGGCTACACAAACTCCTTACTTGCCTGGCTACATACGCCACTCGCCGACGCCTCTCAGAAAGCGCCTGCTCGTATATCTGAGGTGGTGCCCATCATCTCCCCGTTTAAAGCAGCTGACAGTTCTTCTCATAATGCCGATGGTGATGGTCAAGGCCGGATCTGGTCCCAATGCCCCCCAGAGCAGGCTGGCTATTACTGGAACTGGAGCGGAAAGCCGGGGATCGACACTTGTCACCTGCATGTGATCTGGTCGGCGGACACCAGTTGTTTTCATGTCGCGGAGGGGCAGCATGGCCTGACTCATTCAATCAGCTGTCAGGAGTGGGGTGGATGGTGGGCCGCAGTCATGCGCCCAAATGCCCAGGCAGAAATTGAGGCCGGCCATTTCCTTCGATCGCTGGTCCCCGACGCAAGCTCAAAACCGGCAATCGCCCTGAGTTCATAGCTACATCCCAATTTACCTACCGCTTACCGACCGCAGGCACTCGCCCGCGGTCCGGACGCACACACCTGCCAAAAGAGGATCAATTTATGTGGTTCAAAAACCTGCTCGTTTACCGTCTAACGCAAGACATCGAACTCAATACTGTGGATCTTGAGTCGGCGCTGGGGAGCAAACGGGCCCGTGCTTGTGCCTCTCAAGAACAGGTTACCTACGGTTTCACTGCGCCATTTGGGAAGGGGGAGGAAGCACCGCTAGTGCATCAAAGTGGTGAGTTCATGCTCATCTCGACCCGAAAAGAAGAGCGGATCCTCCCGAGCAGTGTTGTCCTGGATGAGGTCCGGGACAAGGTGGAAGAGATCGAAACGCAGCAGCAGCGCAAGGTCTACAAAAAGGAGCGCGACCAGATCAAGGACGAAGTGATTCAGGCTCTTTTGCCCCGTGCATTTATCCGCCGCAGTTCAACCTTTGCAGCTATCGCGCCCAAGCTGGGCTTGATCTTCGTAAACAGTTCGAGCGCAAAACGTGCCGAAGACCTGCTGTCGACGGTGCGGGAAGTAATCGGATCCCTTCCAGTGCGCCCGCTCACCGTAAAACAAGCGGTTAGCGCCACCATGACGCATTGGTTAAAGCCCGATGCAGCGCCAGCAGATTTTTTCATACTGGATGACTGTGAGCTCCACGACACCCATGAGGATGGCGGGATTGTCCGCTGTAAACGACAGGATCTGACCGGCGACGAAGTTGCACTCCACTTAGGCAATGGGAAGGTTGTGACCAAGCTCGCGCTGGCATGGAAGGACAAGCTGTCATTCGTCCTCGACGATCAGCTGTCGATTCGGGGGCTTCGATTCGAAGACCTTCTTCAGGACCAGGCTGAAGCAGACGGTGGTGACGATGCCCTGGGCCAGCTCGATGCGAGCTTCACCCTCTGCATGCTCACTATCAAAGAGTTCATGCCTGCGCTGATTGAAGTGCTTGGTGGGGAAGATATTGCACAGTGATCGATCACGGAGGGAAGGGATTTTAGACTTCGCAGTCTCCGAGGGCCCCGCGTTTAGCTGTTCATCCTGATCGGTGTTCCACATTACTTCTCGTAGCGAACGGCTGCAATGGCCACCACAACCCACCTCAAGGCCACCCTTGGGGTGGTAAAGCGAGAATCAGCATGTACGCATACTTCCCATCGAACCAAACTTACTGGGCAGTTAACGAGAGCATGGAGTTGCAAGCCATGGCCACAATCCCACTGTCCTCCATGTTGGAAGCGGATGAGCAGGACCGAGTAGGTGTGTTGTCAGAACGCTGTTGTGGAGTCTCACGTTTACCCAGCTTGAAATACGAACTGCTCGCTGTTGAAGGTTCGATGAGTCACTGGCTGGTGAAGGCAGACCTAACAGAACTGTTTGAAGACGGAACGGCGTTGCCGCAGCCGTTCGACGTCAGCCGCAACAAAATCATTTTCGCTATTGCAGGGCAGCTTGGCTGGACTGAGGAACAGACGGCGCATGCGGCAGATAATCTCATACCAGAAACAGGCGATGAGCATGCCATCGCATTGAGCAACGGCAAGTATTTGAGGATGCCAATTCTGCCGGCGGAAAGCTTCTACGTACGTCTCACTCATCTGCAATTTGAACTGGCACGTTGGGAAGCGGGTGACGAGAAGGGTTACGACCCAGGCACCGAAGTCGGTTCGTTCGTTGCCAGGATGTTGCTGGCCGCTGGCGCCATGCGACGCAGTATCTGAACCAACAAAAGCCTCCGCTCACCGGAGGTTTTTTTATGCCTGTGCCTGAGCCGTATACGGCCCTGTTGTTCATCCCCAGGCACAAAGCGAACGAAATGTTCATTTCCCCCGACCGGGCACAGCCCCGTCAGGGGATCTGTGTCGTCAACCTGGAGCAACACAATGACGACAATCATTAACGCAAAGATTGGTGAATCAAAAGGCCGTGCCCGCGTCTGGATGGAAGGCAAAAAGCTCAGCCACGGTGGCGTACATATCGGCAGTAAATACTCGATCAAGGCAGATAAGGTCACGCGTCGTCTTGAGCTGATCGAGGTGCCGTTTGATTTCAGTGGTCACAGCGTCAACGTTTCAAAGCGTGAGCGCAACGGAGTGGTACATCCAGTACTCGACCTTCGCACTGATCTGATCCGCGAGGTATTTGAGGACGATTACAAGGTCCGCATCGCGCTTCGTCGCGGTCGGTTGGTGATCACAGCACTGCAAATTCAAACCAGGATTCGTGAGCGCCTGAAGCGTCTGAAGGAAAAAGTTGAACGTGGCGAGAAGCTCGCAACAGTCAGCTTGTTCCACGGCGCCGGTATCCTCGATAGAGCAATCCACTCTGGAATGTTGCGATCCGGTGTAGGTTCTTATATCCAAGTCGGTGTCGAAATGGAAAGCGATTATCTCGACGCTTCAATGCGTAACAATCCACACATGTGGCAAGAAAACTCTGTCGCTATACATTCAGATGTTCGTGATGTCTATTTAAGCGATAAAATGGAGCAATGCGATCTACTTATAGCTGGCATTCCATGTACAGGGGCAAGTAAGAGCGGGCGTACGAAGAACAAGTTGCAGTACGCAGAGGATCATGATGGTGCCGGTGCGCTGTACATTGATTATTTAAACTGGTTAAGGCATGCAAATCCGTGTATTGCTATCATTGAAAACGTCGGCGAGTATGCTAATACTGCTTCGATGTCAGCAATACGGAGTGTCTTCAATCATCTGGGCTATAAAGTTCAAGAAACAGTTCTTGATGGATGGGACTTAGGTTCTTTAGAGCATCGTAAGCGTCTAGTTGTTGTGGCTGTCACGCCGGGCTACGCAGACACCTTTTCGCTCGATAATCTGAAAGCAACAAGGGTTCGTGAAAGTTGTTTAAACGACATTCTAGAGCCTATTGCACTGGATGATTCTAGATGGAAGAAATTTGAGTATCTGGCGATTAAAGAGGAACGAGATAAAGCAGCGGGCAAAGGCTTTGCGAGACAACTACTGACAGGCGAAGAAGATGGATGCGGTTCGGTGGGGCGGGGGTATTCCAAGTGTAGGAGTACCGAGCCGTTCATAAAGCATCCTACTGATTCCACACTAAGCCGACTCTTTACAGCTGTTGAGCACACCCGCATTAAAGCGATTCCGGAAGACATGATCGTAGGTCTTTCTGAAACGGTAGCCCACGAAGTATGTGGTCAAAGTGTTGATTATCCGATGTTTGTCTCGGTTGGTGTGGAGATTGGAGAGTCAATCATGCGTTCACGCAACAACGTAATTCAATTCCGTAAACGGCCTGTTGAGGTAACCTCGACCGAACCTGATGACCAGGAACAGGACGAGGTTCCAAAAACTGGCTCCCTCGCGCTTTTCATCTAGGTTTGATGGAAGGCTGTGCTAACGTAGCGCCCAGCCCGATTCGCTTTTGCGAGTCGGGCTTTTTATTTTGCCCGTTCGCCCGGAATGTGCCGGCCTCGCTTGCTCGGGGGGGCGAATTTTGCTATACGTCTACCTAGGAACATCATTGCATTGAGAGGTAAGGCAAATGAAATCCACGTCTTTCAGCTCGGAAATTGTCAGCGCAGCCAAAGAGGCGCCTCGAATTTTCATTGCTCCCGTCCTAGGAGCAATTAAAGCGGTCAAGGCTGAGTTCGCCAAAGCTGGTCACCCTGACAATCCGGCACCCAGCGTAGCTCGCTCGCAGAAATGATTCATAAAGAACCCGCCTCCTGGCGGGTTTTTTGATCCCCGCGTTTATCATTCAGCGTCATGCATTACCTGAAGCAAGATAATCCTTCAGGAGACCAACATGGCACTCGCTCTCAATGACCCGTCTGTCCAATCCGCACTGATCACCGGTTGCTTTGCATTTGCCAGTACAGTTCTCGCCGCGGTGTGCGCACAGATAATCGGCAAACGATTTTCAGATCGCAAAGCGCTGGAGAGGAAGCTCGAACTTAGCGAGAAGGATATTGCCTTCCTGCTGCGAGTCGAAGCTCTTCATGTCGATATGAACCGACAAGACGGGCGTAAGCCTAACAAAATCAAGGTCCGCGATATGGTAAGGGAACAAGGGCTCACGTTTTCCGGGCGCTTCACCCCAGGCCGTCTAAAAAATCCACGTCCAAACTGATCGGTAAGCATTTCAAAGCCAAGCTATGCTTGGCTTTCTATGGATCGCGTTTATACACTGCTGTTACGCATCTCTGAGGGCTAGGCTTACTCGCAAGTGCGCCTATGGGAAAAAATAATGACCGCGCCCAGGTCCTTTCAGGAGTAACAGATGTCAAAACTACACAACAAACCCTGGTGGCTACCGATCGCAAGATTTGGAGCACACACCTTCGTGGGTACAATTATTTTCCTAATAATCTTGGCACCAGCGGTGGGGTTGAATTACCTGGTCCACTATCTGGAAAACAACGCCAGTTTGTCGCCTCTGACGATCGCAATCTTTTCCATTCTGGATTCTGTGATCACTCTGACCGACGCTGTGTTGTACCTTATATTTCTTGCATTCGGCCTCTATCGGGCGGCCAAAGAGGTTGCTGATGAATAATTCATTTGGATCTGAGTTCGCTAACGCTGCACGGCAAGCACCACGCATTTTCTTCGCGCCTCTTGTGGGCGCATTGTGTGCGGTTCGAAACGAGTTTCAGCGCGTTCAACAGGGCGTAAGCCGCAATATCGAACGAATGACACCCAAATAAATACTCTCTTCAGGGAGTCGCTTTAAGGCAACGCAACACCCGACCCACCATCTTTTGATGGTGGGTTTTTTGTTCTGAGCTTTGCAACCGGCCACGCGGCTGGCCTCGAATCATGGAAGACATCGCATTGGCTACCCAGCCGCTCGCCGACGCTTTGTCCGGGCAAAGCCAGATCGGAACATCATGGCGATGTAGGAGCTCATGGTTCGGCCGATGGACAAGGTCGAGAAAATTGCCTGTATTACGACTACGTGTTATGTATTATAGGTCTCTTACCTTTCACAGCTACATTGGAGCATCGGCTTGAATAAATCACTTTTTGAGGTGGGAGGAGGCTACGAAATTGTTGCGCCCCCTTTACTAGAGGTCGCCGGTCAGCCATCCCACCAGCTGGGCAGATTTTTCACTGTCTTGTCTGTGCACGACGAAGGCATTGTTGTCTATGACGGCTCATATGCCAGTGGGTTCTCCAGCCTTTTCCTATCCAACGAAATCGTAGCCGGGCTGGAGTCCAAGCGGATAACGCACAGTGAAGATGAGCCCACTGCGGCGCTGGTGGGAGCGATCGAATCTGCATTGAATGCAGCGATCGAGCATCGCGTTATGGTTGCCGAACACGGAGGGGAAGAGAAGGGGATACATGCATCCCACAGATTCTTCGCGCAATATCTTTCGGGGCAAATCAAAGGCCTGGCAGCCAAGGGGCTCGCAAGTCCTGGGCTGGCTGTCACCATGATTGACCTGGCCACCGGCGTCGGCGTTGATCAGGAGGCATGAGGGTGCGTTGGCTGGTCATCCTCGTTGCGTCCTCTGGCTTGGTAATAGGAGCCGGGTTACTCGCGCATAAGTCGACTAACAGGGCAGCTATTAAGGTGCCACAGTCCCAGCATGCAGGGCGCTATTGCCTGATAAAGCCGGGTCAAGGGCATTCAGATTGCGAGGGCGTTGACACGACGCCTGATGATCCCTTTCTTTCGGCAATGAAACAGATGGACACACAAGGGCTGTCATCAAAAATGAACATAGACCCTGAGTAATTTTTGTTTGCCTTACACGTACGTGTTATGTATCGTTTAGCTCACCTTAACCACGGATGCTTTATATGACTATTTCCCCTGACATGATTCTTCGAATCGCGATCGTCGTACTGGCTGTCATCCTGTCTATCGCGATCAAGCGCCGGAAAGCACTTTTCACTGTGAAAAGCGTTACCGGCCAGGCCCAGCTGCAAGCATTGACAGCATTCGCTGATCGCTCAATGCGTGATGTGACCATTCTCATCTGGCTTACCTCCGTGCTTTGCGCGTGCGCATTGGCGGTGAGCATCTACTCGATTTTTTCTCCGCTTTAGCTTCTCCTGCTGCTCCTCAAAGCCTCCACCTCGAAAGCGACTGGAGGCTTTTTTTTGCCAAAGATGTGATCTCACGATGATGGCCAAACCTGAGATACTAGGATAGTATGTGTACGCGTTACTTATCAGCAGGAGTATTTACATGTCGAAAATTAAATTCTGGGCACTTCGCACGTTGTTCTTGATCGGTCAGATTCCATCAGCTCTGGCGTTGCTGTGCTTCCTGATCGTCTGGACGAAACTCGGCAACATTAGCTACACGTTTGCAGCCGTCTGCTGCGCCCTTCTGGTGTTGGCTGTAGCGTTTGTCCAGGTTACGAAGGTACTGGATGCCGGCCCCGGGTTAACTGGCGTCCAGGAGGACTCAGGTCCTGATATCCGTTGAGTGCCTTCAATGACCAGGCGTATCGCAAATCCCACACATCAGAAAACCGGTTGGCATAGCTTCTCTGCCCACGGATTCTTCAGCGGTATACCCCTTCTGCAAGGAAAGGTAGCGTCCGTAGACCTGGGTGACGGTCTTGTCCTGAAGCACAGCGTTTCTTCTGATTTGTTTAACGGGGCTGCAATCTGCGTGGGCAAGGCAGCTACCGCGTGGTTGCTGGCGGATGCTGAAGCACTCCCCATTGCGATCCTGGAGGCGGTAATCCTTTCTGAGGGGACTGGATCTGACTTAGGCTTGCACGAAGCCTGTGACTTAATAAGCGAGACGGTACAACAGACAATCATTGAGCTGGGACGTACCGCAGCTTATGACCTCTCATCTACTCTGGAAATTGGCAGCATATTTATTGTTAAACGCCTTGAGGTCCGGAATGGCTTCAGATCGGCAGGGCTTAGTAAGCTATTGGTTGAGCGTGTTTTGATTGAGCTTTCAGATAATTTTAGATTTGCCTTGATGGCGCTTAAACCGTTCCCGCTTCAATACCAGCACGCTGAACCAGAAATCGGCTCAAAAGAGTACGTAACGTTTTGGAATACGTTCCAGGATGATGTAGAGAAGCTATCTTGTTTTTACAGTTATGAATTTGGATGTGTTTCTGCTTCACATGATTCTGATCTGCTCATTAAAAACCTTCCCGGGTTCGTGGGCGGGCGAAATAGAAATGGATGGATAGTTAATAAGTCGGAGTGAATATGCTTGCCGGACAAAACCCTAATGATGGATTCAAATACAATTTCAAGGTTTTCTTGAATGGTTGGGTCATTGCTTTGTTTGTCTTGTGCTTCGGCACTTTGGTTGGTTTCATCGCAACCTTCTTCTGGACAGACACATTAGGTGTGATCGCGCTCTGCATACGGGTCGTAGCGTGGATAATAGGCGGCGCATTTTCAGTTATATTCGTCATTCGCCTTATCCTGTATGCAATTGCCCGTAAAACCGGGAAGATTTTATGAGCCTGTTCGTCATGGGTCTCGGATTTACGCTCGCGGCACCGCTTCTATGTCGCGAACGATACGCCACCAATGGCTCACACTGGATTTATTCAGTCGGGTGCAGCATGGGTGTCCTTGGCCCCTATTTCCTCGCTTGCACGTTTCTGGATACGACCAGCATCTTGCTGTGCAGTACTCTGTTGGGATTCCCGGTTTGGTGTATGGAGCGATGGCGCACAGCAGCCCGAAAGCCACGACTGACCAGCGGTGTCATCGCATTTGCTGTCGAGCTGATGCCTTTTGCTTTTGCCCTTCTGTTGATTCGAGCCCTTGTCGTCGAACCATTTGTTGTTCCGTCCTCATCGATGCGGCCCACTCTTGCGGTCGGAAACGTTGTCATCGTTGACAAGTTCACCTATGGCATTCACGTTCCTTTTGTTGACGCCGCTGTAAGCGATGGACGAACTCCGGCCAGGGGTGAGGTGCTGGTTTTTAGATTTCCACTTGATCATACGAAACCTTATATCAAGCGTGTCATCGGCATTCCGGGAGATCGCATTGCGTACAGAAATGGTCGGCTTATTGTGAACGGCCAAGAACAATCACCTACGTATTTCAATACGTACTCCTATGTTGATGAAGAAACAGGTCTTACTACGGAAGCTGACGAACAATCAGATTCCATAGGTCAAATCTATTTTCATTCGCTGAAAGACGCAGTCAATAAGGAGATTGGACGAGGGTCAGATTTCCCCCCCATCAATGGCTGTTCCCGCGATGACCAGGGAATCAGTTGTGTGGTCCCACCTGACGCCTATTTTGTCCTTGGTGATAATCGAGCGAACAGCCTCGACAGCCGATATTGGGGCTTTGTCCCCAGTCACCTGATCATCGGAAGGGCTGTTTATTCACTTCATATAGCTAACTGGAGATCGGCCGTCACCAAGCTATATTGATAATGCTGGCTCAGGGAGGAACAGAAATGAAAGGGCAACGTTTTACTCGTTCTTGTTGTTCATCTCTTGAAGGTAAGGCTACGCAAGGCCTTGCACCCATCATTCAGGAGAACACTCATGAACTTTCATGAAAGCGCTATGCAGTACGCAGATGTGATAAACGCACCGGTGGATGCCTCAGGGCGCTTGGTGAACGCTGTTGGAAACTTCAAAGCAGGTACCGTCCGAAGTGAGGCGCTTTTAGCCGTATCCGAAATGAATCGAAGCCAGGTCCTCTGCGGCTTGATGAGCGTGGAGGAGGCGATGCTCATTCCACATGTTGTCTTGACCTTGGAGGACGGAGTTGGCTACCAGGGTGTAGTGAGTAGCATCGCCGGCATCCGTTTCGATGCAGAATCAGCTAAGCAGTTGGCCGAAATCACTGCCTCAGTGCTTTGCGAATCTGCTAATGCAGAGCTCGCTAATGGCATGGGCGAGGATTTCACAGCGGCCCAGGTCAAACAGGTCGACGGTATGTGGCATGTCGTCGCTGACGGGGGAATTCTAGGCACCGTTTTGGTACAGAAAATAACGCCGGCGCGAACCAGCGACATCTCGGAGAGCTTCCTCATTGGTGCATCGGTCAAAGATCGAATCGCATCCATCGCCTACTAAACGCAAGACAGAACCCGGGCAGAAATGCTCGGGTTTTTTTGTGCCCGTGATATGGGTTCAGGTCGGCACGTTTTGGCCTCTCGCTTGGGCCAGATGAGTGTGCTTGATACCCGGCGCCGGTGATCCCTCTGCACACCCTGTGAATAATCCCATTGGATTTGCAGGAGCCATCTACAGTATTATTGCTTGTCGTTACTCGATATGTATCTCTGGAGGCTTCGCATGGACAGTCGTTTGACACGTATCCTGATTGCCAAGGTCATCTCTGGCCTTGTTTTTACCGTTACCTGCCTGATCGCATTGATGGCCTACCGGGCTGGTCAGTTCGTTATCACGCCAGATCGAATCTATATGGGCATCTTCCTGCTGGTGGTCGGAGGTGCGGTCTTCAAAATTCTTGAGACCTTCATTGCTGTGCCGGCGAAATCTGATGAGCAGATTTCAGCTGAAGCTGACGGTACCAACTAAAATGTTTGGTGTCGCAGATCTGCCATTGCCGGAAAAGGCACACGCGATACGCACATCCAGGCAGCATTTTTTGACTACCGCTGAGTCCGGTCTCACAAGCGAAGACTGGGCACAGCTGATGGATCAGTTCAGGAATGAAATGGGGTGGACCGATACCAAGCTCAGCGAGCAGATCGGTATTAGCCTTTCAATGATCCGGCAGTGCCGGATGCAGGTCCGGCCGATGCCCCCGCCAGCAAGGATTCGCACTATAGGTGCAATGGGCGTAGAGGTGACGTTGGAAACGTTACTCGCTGCGCTGCCTTCTACGATAAGAGAAGCCGTAGAGGACGTGAACCTGCAATGGCAGACCGTTCGAGAAACCCTGATCTACAGTTTCTTTGATCGGCTCGATGCCGGTGAACCAGGACACGTCGTTCAGTGTTTTTTTGATGGATTGGTGGAACTGTCCGGCCTCGACCAAAACTCCCTTGCGCGTCGCGTTGGCCTGGGAGTCCATGATTTTGTTGCGGTTCGATCAGGCCATCTGCCTATCCCTTTCCGGACCAAAGTGGCGATATCCAACACATTCTCCGCTCAGGAGCTGGGTAGGCTCATCCTGACATTGCTTCCGTCGCTGTGAACTCATAAAGGGTTGACATAACATCTCTTTGTATTAAGTATACGTGTTATGAATCGGCTAGAACGCTGCCGATCTTGTACGGATTTAGCTCAGAGAGGTTTTCATGGCGACTCATATCAATGCCCCAAGCAAGCGACTTTGTGGCCACGTGGATGAGGTCTGTTTTTCGAGTCGAGGCCGGGCAGGGCGGTTGAGCGATCGCGTATATGCTAGCAGCACGCTCTGCGGTGATTGCCGGTCCCGTATCAATCTCGCAATGCAAAATCCATCCAAACGCTTTTATAAGATGCCGTTGCCTGACCTGGTTGGCCGGGATCGAGCAGTGGCTTGGGCAAAAACAATCAGACTTGCGAACGTACGGTCGCTCGGGCCTGTGATGGCTCAGTTGGCCGATAGTCCCGACCCCTATGCACGAGCCTCACTCGCTGTGCTGACAATGCTCTTCAAGATCACAAGCGCTCAGTTTTGGATCGATGGCCGTGAATTCTTGTATGGCTCGGCGTGGGTCATCAGCGAGGTCGAGCACCTGATCCGGCCCCGCTCATTGAGCGTTCACGCGAGTTCAGACTCCGCCTACTGTTATTGGCTTCAGGTCGACCCCTCACCTATCAGAGAGGCGAGAGCTTCGTCAGATGCGTTATTAGCGCATGAGCTTATTCCGACTCTTCATTCGACGGTTGAATCAAGTCCCAAGGCTGCCACCACGAACGCCAGCGTGTTTCTCTGAAATATCTGACGCTACCTGGTGACAGCTTTTCATTCCGTTGTGAAATCAATCCCGCCATATCAGCACCCGGATCACATCATGTTCAGACAAATTCTATGTGCAGCGATCGCACTTACCTGTTTCGCATCCACAAGTGCCTTTGCAGTGGAGCTTTCGCTGTCTTCGAACGCGAGCGAAATTCCCCAAGCCCAGGTCAGGGAAGTTATTGCTTTAAACATACCTCCTCAAGTCGCGCAGCTTGGCGCTGGCTACAAACTGTTCGCAGTGATGGAAACCTCGGACTTCCGCCCTGGTGAGCGGCTGTATAGCTATAGCGTCCAGTTGCACAAAAAGGTAATTGAAGCGGTGACCGGAAAAGAATACTGGGTCATGACCGGGGGAATACGCGGCCACGGGGTGGCGGTGGCCAGCGAAACGATCCTGAGCAATCTGAAGGGGGATATCGTTGCAGGGGCCCAGTCATTCAAGCTGGATCAGGAATAGATCGAGAAGGGGACGAAATTGTGAGCAATAGCTTTCTTTTCTGAGGAATGGAAGCTCGATTTTAGCTCGATTCGTAATTCTAAGGCTGGAACATTAGGCTTGTGCGGCGTATCGTTACGCGTTAAGTATCGACATATGATTGATGGTTATCGTCGGAGCGTGCATATGCCACAAAGGCCACATTTCAAGCTGTCATTTGCGGGTGGGGTCCTGACCCTCCTGACTACTCAAACGTCTATCAGCCAGAGCCTCGTAGCCGACGAGTCTCCGAATAGCGTCACGCTTTGTTTGACTGGAGGCATCATCATCCTTGCTGCTGCGGGCTTTGGTTGCTGGTACAACTACTGGCGGAGTTCCACGCACGCCAACAAACAACGTGTGTTGAATCAGCTCCGCGCTTTGGAAAAACTTGCGCTGCGTGTGGGCAGGGCAGAACAAACCCTTTCACTCAAGTGCCAGTACATGAGCGCTGACACCCGCGCCGATATGCGCCAGGTGCTTTACGCGATAACGACTGACACAATTCGGGGAACAGCGAAGCTTCGACGCGGGCAGATGCTGACTGACCTGCAATTTCGCAAGTTGATGGGACAGTCTGATGAGTTCTTTGATCGCCTCGATCTGGCGATGAGTAAAGTCGTGACCTTCGAGCAAGAGGAGGAGGATCCACCGTTCCTGATGCCTGCTCGTGAGAATCCTCTCCCTAAACCAGCACCTCAGCCTCGACCGGTTGATCCGCTGGTCAGTGACTTGATAGACCCTGAGTTGCCTGCCGTCATCAAAATGCCAGATAAACCTCGGCCGAAGGCTGCAAACGCGGATGCCTCATCGGCAATCGATTCGCCCGCTCAGGTACTGAGCTCGGTGCTCCTGGGCGGTGCGATGCTTTTTCCGGGGGATGACGGTTCAGTTGGTGCCGGTGAAATGTTTAGAGGCGAGCCACAAGTCGCTCATGAGCCTTGAGAACACCGACATGACTAGCTCGGAAATAGATCCACACGCAGGTAGACCTCGTCGTCTGGCCGATCCTGACATGCAGGGAATTACACGTGACAATCGACCTGCGAAACCGTCCGACGCTGGTTGGCGGGTGAGACTCATGAAGCAGGGGACGTATGTTGCTGATCGCCATTTTCGGGACCTGGCGTACAACGGCCGATCGAGGGCGCGAACAGCAGCTAAATGCTACCGCGACGATATGGTGAAGCAGCATGAGATTGTCCTGGGAGCACCATGCAAAGGAACGCTCGCTCTCGAACGTCAGGGGGCTGGATTAACCCAAAAGGCTTTGGCTGACTTGCTAGGCGTCTCAGCTGGCCTCATCGCTAAGTGGGAGCGTAGTGATCAATTGCCCGAGCCCGCACGCGCTATTCTCACCGCAGTGATAGCAAGGACAGTGATCCCAACAACCGGGCAGTGTGGCTGGCGGGATATTCACCGCATCAGGACCGAGGTATTAAAGTGGTCACAGAAGGAGCTGGCCGCTGTTTTGGGGTGTTCGTACGCTGCTGTTGGCTTCTGGGAGAGAGGACAGCGTCTTGCGCCCGGATGGGTCCTTGTCTACCTCTGGGCGATCTGCCAAGGATGGAACAGATGTGTACACGTTGTAGGTGGACCAATCAATGAATGAAGCTGCGACAGCCTTGGCGATCGAGGATTGGAAGCGGTTCACACCGTTGGCCAACAAACTTCCAATACTGTTCCTTGATGGTACCCGGCTTCAGCATCTGTCGATCGAGTGTGGCGGATGCTCGGCCCATCTTGAAGGTGAATGCCTGCGGGGTGAAATCAGAGAAGTCAGCGGCGACCGTTATTCCATCGCGGGTTTGGCAGCGTGCCAATCCTGTCAGGCATTTACCCAGTTCTGCCTTTCCTCCACTGGTTCAGCGGGCTCCGTGCATCTTGAATGGCAGACGGCTGCTGGCGTGCTCATGAGTGCGGGTAGCGTGTCATGGTGGCGTAGGCTTCTTTCCAAGTTTCAATAGGCGAAAAAAAAAGCCCCTCATCGAGGGGCTTGGTGTGTTGCGTGGTTCAGACCTCAACAGTTTCTAGGTTGAGCTCCGGCTCGGGATTTTCTGCGTTCAGTTTCTCTTCAACAGCTTCCGCTTCCTTGAATGCGTTCAGGATTTCTTCCAGCGCCTGCTGATTTGCGGGAGAGAGGTGTTCAAAGCCTTTGTCCTCGCGAATACCAAGAATCGCTGTCCGCATTGCCGGTGCAGCTTTGGTTACCGCTTTCTTAACGAACTTGCCTGGCACGAAGCGAGGCATCAATTTATTCGCGCTCCCTCCCGCAATAGCAGATCGAGCGAGCCCCTTCTCGATTACTTCCAGCGCTTTGGCACCGTGCTCCTTCATCAACTCAATCGCAAGCGTGAATGTCACCACTTCCTGGCGAACGTAGTTGCAGATCTCGATTGGACCGTTGATAAGCAAGAGGTAATCGCTGACCTGGTTAGGCCAGAGGCCCAATTTCTTTGCAATCGCCGAATGGTTCTCAGGGTAGAACCGGGTCATGCGTTTGCATGCAACTGCAAGCGGATAAGGATCGAGTGGTGTTCCGTTATTGCTGGTCACCAGATCCGTCGTCATATCCTCTTCGCTGATATTGTCGGAGTCGATGATGCATGGAACAGTTGAGATAGGCGCACCTTCATCGATTGCGCCGATCACAGCTTCAAGTCGTTGATGACCGCGTTTCAAGTAGATCGACTGGGATCCGTCTTCCTCGGCCACAACAATGACGGACAGGGCTGAATCTTTTTTGAACCCAACGTCCATCATGCTCCGCTTATATTTCTCCACTGCGGCAAAGTATTTGGAGTTACGCTCACGAATGTTGTAGCCAGGGATCACCTTAATTACACGTGGATCGACGTTCCATAAATCTCCGGCCGTGAAGCTTTTCCCGTTCAAGCCACCCTGCTTCATAGCGGCCTTGATGGAACCCTTGACTATGTTCAAACGAAAGTCGAGATCCAGTTGTTTTTCAGTGCTGCCGAGACTGCTATCAGATGCTTCCATGGGAACTCTCCTGAGGTCAAAACGTTGAACTTGCTCTGGGGGATGATCCACAGGTTCACGTAACTGATGACCTTGGATAGCCTCCGCGCCCTTCAAAGATGTGTGAAATTGAAGGGAGCGCGGCGATCATAACAAAACGTACGCGTACGTGTTATGTATTTAAATGGAATTTTTCGATTTCTGGAGCTCCCAGGCCGCCATCCGTAATGTCTTGTCAACCGTATCCAGTTCGATTCGGCGCTGGTCCAGCTCGATCTTCACGCTGAGGGATTGATTCACTGCGGATTCGAGTTCCAGATCGTCCAAAGCTTCGACGTAGGGCGACATCGCAATTCGGATCGTTCCGGTTACCATGATCAGGTGGCAATCTGGACTGCGGTCATTCACCCCGCGATATGTGACGGACAGGTCGCGAATCCGCCCGTCAACTAATGCAACACCCCGGTGAGCCAATCTGTCTGGAGGAGAGTCAATGGCCGCCGTGAGATAATCGGTCCATGCAGTATCTGACTCAAGATTAGATTTGACGGACATAAATTTGAGAAATTTGGCGTCGAACTGCGGCCATTGGATTGGAGCAGACAGCGCACCATGCCGGGATGACCAGACTGGATGGTGGCTCAAGAGCACTTTACTGACCAGGTTGCACTCATTGTCGACGTGAGCCCAGTGCTGATCTTCCGAGCTCCTGGTCTTTGCTACTTCCCAGTCAGAGCGGAAAGCCCAGACTTCCAACGATGATGAGTTGTCGACCCGGAACTGGTCACATGCCCGACGAGCCTGTTCCAGAGCTGGACCCATGACAACATCTCCATGCCACTCGAATTGCTCAAGATCTTTGAGCTTCTGTCCGCCATGCCAACACGATAGATCTACGGTGACATGTGGGAACCACTCGACAGGACTGGCCTCTACCGAATGAAGTGATGAGTTGCTTGAGTCATTTCGTTTAAGTGTGAGCATGACGACCCCTCTCTTTTAATCGCGAAATGATACACCACACATACACATACGTCGCTAGTATTGTCGAGGCAATTCTAGGAATCCGGGTATAAAAAAACCGCCCTAAAAGTAGGGCGGTTTGGATGTATCAGTTGGGCAGCTGAGCCGGTGCCGGGCTAGCCGGTACCAGTTGTTGGACGGACAGGCCATTCAAAGCGCCGCGGACCATGTCGTTGATTACCTCCGCTGTGGTGGCGGGTTCGGTTTGATTGATGCATGTGTGATAGGCAAACAACAAATGATCACCAATCTTGGGGATTTCAGATTCCAGTGGAACCTGGTCGGAATCAAAGCCACCGCAGCCGTCACCAACCTTGAGTTTCAGAGCAGCTGTGTTTGCACAGTAGGCCGGATCGCAGATGCCATTGATTTTGAAACGAGTACAGAACGCTTCTGCAAAGACTCGAATTTTAGGAGGCACGTCGTAGCCGCTGAAGGCTTCTTCGAAGAAACCCGGACGGATTGCTGGTGCGGTTGGGGATGCAGTAGCGAGGGGGTTAGGGACGGGTTGAGTCATGTCGATCTCCTGGGCTGTTTGAACTTGCTCCAGGAGATGGTTTTCATGCATTTGTAACAGATCAAAGCACAAGAGTGATCAGAACTATCGTGGTTAGGCCGATTCCTAATAGGATCTTTCTATTGTTCTCGTCGACGTGGAACCCCCGGCGAATCAAAAAATGCTCGACGACTGTCCACCCATCAAGGGGTGGAAGCGGGATGATGTTGGTCGCTGCCAACAAGATGGAGCCTTTAGCGGCAACCAGAGTTGGCCAGTTTGGCGATAGAAAATAGATTCCAAAAAAGAGCAGCCCCGTCACCAATGAGATCAAGGGGCCGCCGGCAGCGATGATTGCGCGCTGACTGGACGGTGCCTTCTCATAGTCGGAGCTGACGACATATGCCCACAACGGGATAAGCCCGATCTCATGAATTATCCCGGACTTTCTGAATGAGAAAAGCTTGAACCCGCCGAGAATCAATTTCTCGGGCTTTATGCCCATCCGTTGCATCGGGATCAGATGCCCTGCCTCATGAATCAGAAGCAAAAACACCAGAAAAAGCCAGATTACGAAGAAGGCTGCAACGAACATTCCGATGGTCTGCAACATAGATGTGAGTTCCAAGATCGTGATGCCTCAATTCTTTAGCAAAGCTCAAGTTCCCACAAGAGCAATATGCCATCTTTACCTTTCTAGGTGCACTGCACAGTACAAATAGTCTCTACGTCATATAGATGTCTGATGGACATCTCCGAAGGATATGAAACGACTTCGGTGACCCCCTATGCAAACGTGTTTTCAAATTGCTGCATTTGCTCGCACCCAATGGGCTGTTGCAATGCTCCTCACTCGTAGACCTGGTGCAGATGCACTGGCTGAAATCAAATTCAAAGAAGCAGAGGATGCAGCCTGGGCCTATGGGTGGGGTGTATCCGATGTTCCGTCAGACCTTTTCATTGATGTGCCTGAATTGATGGCCGCATTCAACGCAGGGCAAAAAGCACTTCAGCAAGACATGAAATATACGTTCCAAAAAGGATTAGAAAATGGATGACTCAAGAAGTACCCCTAGTCTCATTCCCAATGACCTTTGGTATGTGTGCCTTCGTTGGCCAGACGGTGGATCGTTCAGTCGATGCACTGAAGCGCTAGGTTCTTGGGACGCAATCATTAAAGTGGCCCAGGAAATGGTGGATGACGATTTGGCTAGCACATTCGGATCCGAGGAAGAAAGGTGGGGCTGGATAAATGAGCGTGCTAATGACTCCATGGAATGCTGTCTAGTTAAAGATCGACTAGGTTCTGATTTAGTCAGATTGTTCGGAAAAGAGATGTTTCCGGATGACAAGGAGTCTCCGATAAACCTTTCGGCACTTCGCGAGGTGATCCTGGCCAATCTGGATCAATTGTTAACAAAGACTGACGTGGTCCAAGCTCCACAAAGCGAAAAAACAGATCTTACCTTTCATTCTGTAGACTCAGGCAACTGCCGTATCTATTACAAAACAGCAAATGGCGGCCTGTGTTGTTTTCAGCTCGACACCGGTTCGACATTTAAACTCTATCACTGCTCCCGTGACGGAGAGCCAGAGCATACGATCGACCACTTGAACAAGTCATTCAATTTTCCCGAATGTAAATCCAAGCTGGTTGAAGCATTCAAATCATGGTGGGTAGACCTGTCAGCCAACCATGACTGAATGACACAACGCTTCATCCAGGCCACCTTCGAAGGTGGCCTTTTTTTTGGGTAAACAAAACCCCGCCGAAGCGGGGTTTCGTTTACCGACATAGCAGCCGTTAGAAGCCCACAGAGATCGAGAAAGTTGCCACGTCGCTTGCTACAGCTTTGTCGCTGCCGAAGCGGTGACCGTAAGAGACACCGACACGCGAAGCTTTGAAGGGACCGGCCATTTGCATGCCTACGCCCACTTCGTTCCAGCGTTCAGTGGTGCCTTGCTTGAGGTCAAAATTCGAAACCCCCATGACCTCGCCTGTCAGATCATCGTGCTGGTTGTTCAGGCGTTCAACGTGCTTGATGTTCGCCGACACGATTGCTTTGTTACCCAGGTTTACGCTGGTGCTGACGCCGGCGGTGCCGTAGATGTTTTTCTCGGTACGGCTGTCGAAGTGGGCAGGGAATGGACCGCTGGTCTCGGTGTAGCTGTCCAGTTTGGTGTTCAGGTAATCCAGTCCCAGGTAAGGCAGCACAGCGACGTTGTCGTTCAGAATGAACACGTAACCTGCCTGGCCCGAAACTGCACGTTGACTGACGTCGGCTTTGCCTTTGGATTCCAATGCACCAGCACCGGTCAGGTATGAACGCTTGATCGTTGCATCGCCTTCGGAAACTGCTACCGCACCACGGGCAAATACACCTTTCTTCAGTCGGTTCCCGTACTCGACAAACGCACCGATCGTGTTGGTATCACCTTTGACACGGTCGTCATTGATTTTGAGCGAAGTGCTTGGACCTTGATAGCCGATACCTGCGATCAGATCTGGTGTCAGGCGGTACGCGACTGTCAGACCACCGTATGTGTTGTCACCCTGTACAGTGCCCGAGTTGTGGGTCACTTGTGCGCTCATGCTCACGCAGATGCCTCTGGCATCGAAGGCCGTGCAGGTCAACTGGTCCTGCACGAAACCTTGCAGCTGATTCTGCATCGCCTCAGCGTAAAGGCTCGCGTTGTGCAGCGAGTCACCCAGGTCCATCAGACCAATAACACCGGTCGGAGGGGTTGGGGTGGTGATTTGGTCTGTACCGCCGCCAGTTACTGGCGCGGTTCCCGAAGTATCACCTGCGCCGCCAGTTACTGGCGTGTTTCCGGAAGTGTCACCTGCGCCACCGGTCGTTGGCGTACCACCCGTCGACGGCGTCGATGGATCGGTCACTACTGGCGGCGTTACAACCGGTGGAGTTACAACCGGTGGCGTTACCACTGGAGGGGTCACTACAGGTGGGGTCACCACCGGAGGAGTCACCACAGGCGGGGTTACAACCGGCGGAGTGGTTACCACTGGGACCGAGACAGCGCCATACGACCGAGCGACAAACGGCTGATCGCGACCGTTGAGTGTGCCCATACCGAAAACCGTATTGCCGTCCGAAGACACGGCGGTTGCGGAGTTCAAGGTGTTTCCGGAGAGCAGGGTGTAAGTTGGATCATTGTCCTGCAACCACTGAATCAGGGACTGCATACCGGTTTCAGACGTCCAGCGGAAACCAGTCAGGACACTGCCCGCTGTATCCGCAACGCCGACGACGACGGCACCGTTTGCCGAGATGCCTTCGGCTTCGGACAGCGTACCGTCCGCAAGCAGGCCCAAGCCTTTCATACCGGATTGTTCAGACCAGATGAATGCTTCTGGTGTTGCTACAGACGAGTCCCCCCAGCCTGCGACGTAGGTACCGTCGGCGCTGACGGCCGTGGCCCGAGAAAAACCGCCCCCGGTCAGGATGCCCAGGCTTTCAGCTGTACCGCCATTGACCCAACGGGTTGCGACGTCGTCCGCAGCAGCACCGTTTTGGGCGTAGCCGACCACGACTTTGCCATCGGCGGAAACGCCCAGTGCAAAGCTGTATGCGCCATCGTTCAGATAACCGAGGTTGGTGATGTCTCCGGCGGCGTTCCAGGTTACTGCTGTTTGCGATCCGGTGATGCCATCCTCGGCAAAGCCGGCGATCACACTGCCGTCTTGGGATACGCCTCGGGCTACGGACGATGCACCGTCGTTCAGCTGACTCAGCGAATGAATGCCGGTCGAATCCCAGCGAACAGCCGTTTCTTTGTTCGTGACGCTGTCGACGGAGCTGCCAACAATCGCACTGGCGTCTTCAGATGCTGCCTGAGCTGATGCGATGGTGCCGAGGCTGGGCAGGTACTGCTTACCGCCGATCAGTGTCCACGAAAACGCTCGGGTTTCACCGGTGGAGCTGTTGGACTGAGAACCAACCAGAGTACCGCCGTCACCGGAGCCACCCAGGTGAGAGTTGTAACCGTTGATGGTCGATCCGAGGGTAGGTGCATACACGTCAACACCGGCGTAAGCGGCATTAGCGGCGCCCGCATGCAGACCGATCGCGATGGCGGCAACCAGCAGCGAAAGACGAGGTGTGAAAGGGATTTTGTTGTCTTGCATGAATTAGCGTCCTGATCTCATGTGGGCGATTTCGTTAACATGAGCCAAGAATACAGATAGAATCATTATGAAATCAACAGGATTATAGCTACGTGTTACTTTTTCTGTGATTTGCGTCCTGTTTTGCGTTGGTCCTACGAAATAAAAACTGTCGCAACTAAATAAAAACTGTCGCAGGCTGGGCTGTCGTAAATGGTGCGTTACCAAGTTAGTATCCTCCAGTGCTGCTTGCTTCGCTTCGTTCCTGACAGCAGGTTCAGGTAGCGAAGGATCAAATCTAGGCGCTCTGAATTTCAACTGCGTCATTGGGACATGGAGGTTGACTTGGCTTGCGTGGGCTTAGTGAACGGCCGCCGCACTGTGGCCTCGTTGCTTAGCGATGAAGACTGGAAGGAAGTCGTGAAGCTGTCCAAAGGTCGGCAGGTGCTCATGCCGGATACGAAACTTCCTGCACAGGCCAAAACCCTCAGATGGGATGGCGGCATCACCAGATACTTTTCCCACTTCCCTGGAGAGAGCCCAGAGGGCTATACCAGCACTGAAAGCCCAGAACATATCGCCATGAAGGTAGCCATCTACAAAGCGCTGGTCGATCTAGGCATTCGCGCCGAGCTTGAAGATGGTGTAGACGATTGGCGAGCTGACATTCTGGTTGGCGACTCTGCCTTTGCTCCGCGCCTAGCAATAGAAGTGCAGATTTCGCCTCAGTCAGCGCAGCGGACATACGAGCGTACTGAGCAGCGCAATCACTCCGGTGTTCCTACTCTTTGGATATTCGGCAGTATCGGCCTGACGGGCCGTCTCTCCGAGGATCTAGCACGGAGAAACCCCATCTTCGTCGCAGAAACCCCCCAGGATGCAGCCGATATAGCCAGTGCTGTGTGTCGTGGGCAAGCGTTCTACGATGACTTGTTGAGCTACCAGCAAACGCCAGCCAGACCAGTTGCGCTACTTGTGAACTGTGCATGTGGGGATAGATGGCTTTATCCGTTCGGCTCCGTTTTGCTTCTCAACAGAATCTCTGGTGAAACAGCTCCAATGTTCATCAGTTGCTTTAGGACAAGCAAGGTCGGAAAAGGGCTTCTACCTACAGCCAGAATAAGAGCCGTGGAAAAATATTTCGATTTGGGCATGTCTTCTGTGAAAGCTAGCGCCGACAAATATGGCGTGGGATTTGGGCAGCCATCCGAGGTCTGGCATCGCTATGGGCGATTTGGAAACTCAAAATCTGGCATTCGGGTGTGGGAGCGAAGCTATAGCTGCCCGGCTTGCGCCAGCACGCCTGAACCGCTGACGCGAGGCTTGCCGAAAGGGGTAGCCCTATTGAGGTGCCCAGTCCCAGTCGCCACCACCGTCGATGCGCGTTCGGTTCTTAGCATCACACCGAGCTGGAGAATGAGCAGAAAGGATGGCTGGGTTGAGTCTCCAATGTGTGAGCGTAGATGGAAGGATGAATTCATCTACCCGCTCAGGTCGGCAATTTCACAGTCGTGACTGGCTGAACCGTTGCAACGTGCCGAATCTGATGGTTGCGACAGTTTTAATTCTCTACGCCTCCGCTCCACAGCAGCGAATTGAGTTATTGAGACAGTTTTGCGTTTCCTCCAGAGCTGGCTTGATGCCCACAAAGCCTGCCTTAGCCGCGACAGTCTTTATTCTCCAAATCCAGCGTGTTCAGGCTGCGTTTCAGCCTATGTGACTCAAGCCCTAGCTGCCGGTGGCGATCAGATTTTCGATCTTCACGATGCTGTCAGTATTCGTGTGTATGGATGTTGAGCATCTCTGTGCATCAGGTCTTCGCAAGAGACCGCACACCCGAGGAAAAAACCATGTTTCAAATCCCAAAAAATCTGGTCGACAGGGCAATAACCAAGGACACACTGCACCGTTCGGGAAAACGGCTGCTCAAGGAAATCGCTCAGGCCGTAGGTATCCCTGAATCTGATTACGCCCTTCGTTCCAATAAAGGCGGTGATGGCGTAATGGGCGAGGTCGTTGCCCACAGCGACAGCCTCTATTTGATGTTACACGTTGGCTCGGGCAGTACTCTCAAGGTGCTTTACCGTACCTGCACCAGCAAAAAGGACTTCAGCGGCGGTATGAACATGTATGTCAACGTTTCGGACCTGGTCAGTAGTACTGCGAGTGAGCGATTCATCGAGAAACTGAAAAACCTCGGCAATCTCTCAAAACGTCAAAACGCTAGCCACGCGGCCTAACTGGAGGCTGGCATGACATCAGTGCTCCAGCAATTCCCTGAAGCTTTCGCCCAGAGAATCAACAAAATCCTCGACATTCCTTCCCCTGGTCCGGCTACAAGCGCCAATAATTTTTTCGGCGGGTACGGATGTCGTTGGTGTCGCAACTCAAGAGCCTGGTTTACGGTTTTGCCCTTTGACATGGAGCCGGTGGCGCACACGGTTGCACAGATGTTCAGAAATGCTGGCGTGACAAGCGTTACTGTTTCCCTAGAAGGGGGAGTACCCCAGAATGAGGGCGGAAAAGGTTTCCAGGTTTCCGCCTACATCTAGAACAGATCCACCAACCGCCCTGCTACGGGGCGGTTTTTTTTCCCTGTTTTTACTGGCCTCTGTGGGACATCTCTTTTCACGATGATTACCCCTACAGGAGAAGTAAAATGCAGCAGACTCAAACAGCGTCACTCGATTCCGTTTCGCTCCCAATGGTCGTTGTAGGCCCTCACGACCATGAGCAAAAGGCAGAGTACGACCCCAAGCTTCTCGCGTTCTCTTTTTCCGGCATGGAGATCCGCAATCCCTATTTCTCGCCTTCAGGTAAGGAACTGGTTGATCCGGTATCCACCTATCTCTTCGAGGAGGAACACACGGGTGGCGGCTGCATGGCTTTGAAAAAAGTGCTTCCCGACGGCCGTTACTTCCTCCTGACGGATGGCGATGGCTTTATTGCGGCGCCAATTGATTGGGATGAAGCAACCCTTGGCTTGTACAGCGTTGAGGGAGATACCATCGCGTACTGCGAACTGAAGAACGTTCCGTATGCGCTGGTGACCGATGATGCCAGCCAGAATGAACTCACATCGTTAGAACGGCTTTACTGCTCCTGTTGTGGCGGCGTCACTACCGGGCGTCAATGGAGTAACCGCGATACCGGCTATGGTCTTTGTGTCAGCTGCCTACCTCAGTGCAGTCGTAATCAAACCGATGAAGAGTTTCAGCGCACCTACGGTGTGCGTGGCATCCATTTCGATCTTTCGCAATCACCGCCCGGTGATGAAGCTGTCTGCGAAATTGCCAGACTCAAGGCTGAGGTAGAAGGCACCGCAAATGATGAGTCGCAGGATTCAGCAGCCCTCCAGGCGCAATACTTGGCCTGGGCTCGGGAAAATCTCGCGTCCGACGATATGGAAATCCCTGAGAATGCGAATGTAAGTCTGGCTGAACGTGGCGCCTTCGTGGAGGCCTATGTCTGGGTTCCCAATGACGCTATAAAAGGTCCTGATGACCTCTAATGCTCCGTCACCGCTCCCCCAATGGGAGCGGTTTTTTTTGCCTGAAATTTTGGCTTTCCGTGGGTTGCTGGTCGGTGTGATGCATTACGAGTACACGACCAACCTCTTTGGAGATGCCACCATGGCAAGCAAACTCGTTCGCGCAGTTCCTTCTGTCATCAAACCTTTAGCAGATGCGCTCTCGGATGGGCATAGATACCCACCTGGTGAGATGTTCCGATTCTTTCTCGGCTCAGTGATGGAGGTCTGGGGTTACCAGCCGTGGTACCCGGTACCAGCCGATGCGCAGCCTTTGGTGCAACAGGCCATTGGTTGTTACGACCAAGCCCTGAGTAAAGAGGAACCCTTCAAGGACATACTGGGTATTCTCTACGAAGAGCTGGCCAGCCACGGGGGAAAGCAGCTGTTAGGCCAATTCTTTACTCCCTGGTCGATCGCCTCAATGATGGCCCGAATGAACGCCGATCCTGACCACCAAACATCGGGAAATGGACTCAAGGCATTCTCTGATCCCGCCTGTGGAAGCGGCGTAATGCTGCTTGCGAAGGCCAATCAGCTATTGGAGGCCAATGGCCCTGATGAATTGCGTAACTGGCAGTTTCACGGCTGCGACATCGACGGAATCTGTGCGCGCATGACGGCTATCCAACTCGCCGCAAACTGCGCGGTTCACAGACTGGAAATAGGTGAAATCATTATCCAGCAGGGCAACACACTGTCTCTGTCCGAGACCAAGACGATGATCATGTACGCAACAGCTCCACCGAAGGTAGCGCTCGCTTCTTAATCCAACCAAATCTGAGGTTCCCACATGAAAGGAAGAATTGCCTTGGTACTGGGGTTGGGCCTTCTTGGACTCACTCCTACGCTGGCGCTTGCGACTGAGACAAGTAATGCGGTTGAGGCTGTTGCTCAGTCGCGGATGTCCACGGTTGCTCATATCAATGGCAGAAACAAATCTGTGATCTACGTCGGTCAGTTTGACGGGTGCGATTCGGTTACTGTTCAAAACGGTGACGATCACTTTGATCATTACCGCGTCTGTGGTCACGAAGTCAAAGCAAGAAACACGGTGTCGCCCAGCTGGACCGAGAGTGATGGCGGAAAAGCAGTGCTAAAAGCGGTCGTGAGTAACGCCGTACTGTATGGCGCCGCTTCACAAACTGATGCAAACGGCTATCTCATCACTGCACGCTCGTTGGGCGCGCTTCAACCGATCTGCACAAACGTCGAGGTGATCATCAGTTACGAAGGCGACCTGGTCGACAGAGCGTTGAAGAGCATCTGCTCTAATCCGCGTTAACGCTCCACCAACCCTGCCGTCTTCGGCAGGGTTTTTATCGGTGACGGAAACGTCTACAGATCCATGTGACTCATCCCTGAATACCAAGCCTTCGCAAGCTTGGCTCAACTTTCAGGAGAGTCAAAATGCATACCCAGACCGCAACAGCTTCAGCTCAGCACGACAGTCTTGATGGCTTCAACGTCTCAAAGCTTCCGATCGATCGTGACTCGATTCGATCGCGTCGTCTTCTGCGGATGATCGAGCTGATCGAGGTGCTCCGTACTCCGGACAATGAACGGACCATCTGGCAGATGCTGCTCGATGCCGGCGCCAACCCTGATTTCATCTTGTTGCGTGATTGTGATGATGAGGCTCGCCACGGCCGACGTCCTGCGATGCAGCTGAACGTCAATACCGAGAAGCTCCAAGGGTTCGTGCTCATTACCCACAACGCCGATGACACGGGTTACAAAATCCTTCTGCAATCACAGGGCGCCTCAATCCCCCATGTTACAGAGGAAAATGTCGTGGTTCGGAGGTTGGCAGCAGTGCTGTTCGACCTGATCGATGACGGCACCAAGCGCGTTACTGTTCCTTCCAACGCGTTGTCAACGAATGCCGTTATCGCAGGGGACTACCTACTGGCCCCGTAACGCAACATCAGCCCACCTCCTTGAGGTGGGCTTTTTATCGACCTGAGGAAAGCATCTCCTCTGACTATGAGAAGGAGATTGCCATGAACGCTTTCAACTGCAACACCGGTTACAAACCGGCCGGACGCATCATGTTGCGAAAAACTGGAGCGGGGGAAGTGGGCCTTGTGGGCGCACTTCGATTCGACCACAGATTCGCGATCAAAGAAGGATTCGGCTACCTCGCTCACTTCGGCTCCGAAGGTTGTGAGGTGTTCGATTCGGCGGTTGGTGATCAGGTCCCCCCGGACGTATTGCCTTACCACATTGACTATCATTTGAGAGAGCCGATATGGCCTAGGTCTACCGATCCTAAAAGCATGATGGTGAGGTTTATCCAGCAATGGCCTGGGTCAAACATCTGGGTCGTCTACGGAGCGGTAGATCGATCTCCCGTACCTGAGCACTTGTACAGCTCAACGGGCCATGCATGGTTCGATCTAAGGGCTGGGGTACTGAATCCGATCACTGCGCCGGCTGTGGAAGCTGGGCTTACCATTTCGCAGCTCGGTAGTACGCTACCGGTTTGGCCTGGCCCTCAAGACGAACCTTATGCACTTTGCTGTATTCAGAGTGGCTGGAGGCCTGACTACCTTGAATACAACCGACTCCAGGTTTCCTTGGGTCGAGGTCAATTAACGCGAGCTGAGTTCAAAACGCGAGTCCTGGGAGACGATCGGCTTTGTCATCTGATTAGCAATCCGGGCGAAGACTACCTTCGATATCTTGTGTGCCTGGATGATCTCGGTGGTGTCGAACAGCCCGGACCGCTGTCCGAAAAACATTTGCGCGAGAGAGAAGATCGAGCAGCAGTCGCATTACGCAATTCGCAAACCGCTTAACGCTCTACAGACCGGCCCATGTGGCCGGTTTTTTTTGCCAAAAAAAACGCCGACCATGAGGGCCGGCGTTTGTAGCGGTTGAATCAGCTCAGGCGCTGAGTGGAGAAGGTGACCTCGTCCATTGATGCAAACAGGGTTTGAACCTTCTGTTGAAACAGGCAAAGAGCGACCTGTTTGAAATTGGTTTCAACATCCGGAGACGGTGGTTGTTCGAACGTGAAGTTCACCGATCCACCGTGTTTGCCTTGATGGAAGATGGTCTTGATATCGACCAACGCGATCAGTCGCCCATTCTTCTTGATGTGACGGCCTTGGAACTCGAAGGGTTGGACCTGAATAAGATCATGCGCCTTGGCGACAGTGATCGAATTTATCGTCGCATCACCGTCTTCCAACAGTGTGATTTCATAGACCTCCAAGGCTTCATTTGACGCAAGAGCACACTCGACGAACTGGGTGACCTTATGGTGAAGGTTGAGACTGGCCAGGTGCGTTCCGTTTTGGCGGATGACCCACACATAGCGTCCGCCGACGGTGCCTGTGTTTGCCAGGTGCTCCCGGTCATATTGGTAAAAGTCGACTTTATAGGCTTTCAGCAAGCAGTTTTCAGCTTCGACAATTGCTTGCATACGTTCAAACGCAGGTTGGAATTTCATGATGGAACGCTCCGATGGGGAAGTAGGCTTGATGCACGGTGATGCTGCACATGCATGTGGAAACCAGCCCAATGGCGCCCATACGTTGTAATCGCCTGTGAAGCATTACCCGGGGTATGTTCAATCCCTTCAGGTGACCCTCATGAGTCTCAACGTAAAACAAAATCAAGCCCAATCGCTCCAAGCTCTGCTCGCAGCAGTAAACGCTCATTCAACCGCACTGGACGAGAAGGAATTGCCGCCCGATGGCCACAGCTACAATGAGCTGCACCGCCTGGTTAGCGAGCATCTGAGTGCAATGCTTTCGAAAATCGAGCCTACGATCGAGATTGATCCGCACGCGGGTCAGACTGAAGCCCAACGATCTTCGAAAACAGATCCGGAGGGTTGTTTAGCCGTAGCCAAGGTGGTTAAGGCGGTGTTCGACCGACTTTCGCAGTCGAGCCTTCGTGCTCTGATGGAGACCCATACTGAAGGCTGGCGCGAACAACTCAACGGTAATGCCGGGTCCCAGGCAAAGGTCGATCAGGAAATGGGTAACGTTGCATTGCGCTGCGTGGAAAACATGGTCTCAAGCGATCGGCAATACATCAAAGCGCTCCTAGCGCCTGCGGCCATTTAGGTCCGTCACAAGTCTCACAAACCCGGTCCTTTGCGGCCGGGTTTTTTCTGCATGCCGGATCTGTCTGTGGGGGATTCCTGTTCCTTGTTACGCATCTCCAGGCATACAGCCAACAGGAGATTCCCATGCACTTTCAGAAATCCGTAGACACCACATCCCGTGAAGAAATGATTGCTTTTCTGAGTGGTCATTTTCGCTATGACACCATGCGCGCATGGAACAAGTGTCAGAGTTATGCCCTCAACGTTAAGGTCCACCGACTAGGTTTGTCGACGGAACAGTGCTCCAAAGCCTACGACATTCTCCAGGTCGAGGGCCTCTGGGAGAGCTTGAATGAATGCATCCATGAGTTCGAACAGGAACATGAAGGTCGCTTCACGATTTGCAGCAATGGCAGGTCAAGCGGGTATCTGGTTCTGCTCCAGAGCGAGTACAGACTAACCGGGCATCAGTCCTACTGCCGGTCGTGCTATCAGCGAAATTTCAAGCTTTGTGCTCTGAACGACAATCGCTGCGGCCGTTGTGGCGCAGATGGGGAGAAGGGCCGCGTTAATTATCAGACGCCACCCAAGGAATTGGTCACTCATCACGCCGGTATCGATGAGGATGCCGATTTCGATGAGTGGTCTCTGGAACAGCTTCAGGATCGAGTCAAGCTGGTCGACGGATTCGACAAAGCCTGTGACCAAGTCAGGGAACGTTTCATTGACCTGCTGTCCGAAGAGATCGTAGAGGAAACCTTCTACGTACCGCAAAAACGCATGGTTCTGAAATCGGCCTAATTTTTCGTTAACGCTCCATCAACCGCTGACTCTTCGGAGCTGGCGGTTTTTTTTGCCCATTAAAAAGCCCCGACAGAATGTCAGGGCTGGATGGATCGTTACTGATGCACTATTGCGTTCGGCGTTTCGGGGTTGGTAATCATTGCGAGCATTTCCGTGAGAGGCATGGTGGTGAGATCTTTCGTGTCGTCCTGACTATCGATCAGCCTAGCCCGGAAAGCCCCAAGAAGTTTTTCAAGCTGCTGGTCATCCAGAATATTGATGGCGGTACAAAGTAGGCGCCAGGTCAGTTCTGCCTCAGCGTCCATAGTGTCAGAACGGTTGATGACATCCCGAAGGAAGTCCAGCACGGCGCCATTCTCAAGCATGCTTTCCGGGCCGTCCTCGGTCATGGAAGGATGCTCGCCACAACCGGCATCGAGCATGCTTGAGGATCGTTCAGGCTCGATGCCGGTGTGCACAGCAGGTCGCAGTACGGAGATGGCCAACAGGCGAAGCTTCACAGGCTTGTCGTATTTGTCATTGCAGTGGAACGCGTCATCTTCCCACCGCCCTTGCTCGATGCCGCCGGCCGTAAACAAAGTTTCGCACCGTTGCTGATTCCAGATCAGCCTCAGCAGGGTGCCATCCTTTTCAGGCCCTAGAACCATTACGGTACTTATCTCCTGGAAACCGCCGGGTAGGGTTATCTCGATTTGCGATGCGGAGCTGGCCAGCGCGATGAAGCGGTCAACGTGTTGGTTATTCATCTGGACTTTCCTGAAAGGTCATTGAACGTGCCAAGGGAGATGCCTGACAACGCTCTGTAAGCGCTGGCCACCCCTATCTTGTTCAGTTGCCTCTCTTGGCCAGCCGTCAAACCCGGCCTGCGCGGACTACCACGCATCGGAGATGTCACTGCTGCCAGTGAAAAATGAAGACTAGGGGTACATTTGTACTCCATAATTTAATGCAATTAACAGTCAAAGATTTCAGGCTTTACCCCGACCTGATTGATCCTGGACCTATGGAGCGGCCCATGAACCCTACAGATGACTTGTTCAAACCCAACCCCCCAGAATGGGACGCGAACCCACGGCAGACCTTTGACCACTGGGTTAGCCAGCAAGCTGGTAGGGGGACCTCAACGCGTATCAGAATCTCATCCGCTGAGGTGTACAGGGCTCAATGGGGACGCTTCGTCGACTGGATTGAGCAAAAGAGCATTAAATTAAGCCAAGTGGATGCAAGCCATGTGAGCGCATTCCTCGACTCGTTGTCGCCTGGGCAATCGCCGGAAGAAAAGCTGGTAAACAACAGACCACAGCGAGACAGGTACCGGCGGTTGATACAGCGGGTGCTTGCAGATCTGATCAGAGATTCAGCCGAACTGGGCGTGCTTAATCCCGCCGCACAGGCGATGCGAGACGAGGGAGCAAAATGGAAGGATGTGGATGGAAATCTGCCTACAAGCTTCTTGCGGGCGGCTGAGCGGGCATTACTGGTGGATCATGTCACCGCCGAGATCAAATCTGCTACGGCGCACGGACAATGGCGTGAAGCGCGGGACAAAGCGATGGTGGGGTTATGCCTGGGGGGTGGCCTCAAGGTAGCGGAGATAATCGCCTTGACTGTTAATTGCATCGAATTTCGCGGGCCGTGGATCACCCTGCGATTTGCCGATTCCCAGTACTCGCACCGCACACAACCCTTCGATTACGCGATACAAGCATTGACCACCTGGTTGCAGATTCGCCATCGAGCTGGAACGGAAGGGGAGCTGGTGTTTCCCACCGACATCAAGCCGATCACCAAAAATGGCCGGCTGATCACCAGCATCAACCCATCGACAGTCAACCGGATCACTGACACCTCGATCCATGACTCCGGCGTCAAGGCGATACGTGATCAGGAACATCGGGCCAGTCCCCAAACACTGCGCAACACATTCGCGGCGCAACTGTTCGAAAAGGGGGAGACGCCGGCTCTTGTTGCAGAGTGGATGGGGTTTGCTCAGCAGGTATCTGCCGATCGGATGCTGGCTTCGTGGGAACTGTGGCGTCAGAGCTGAAGAGCACTGAACAGAGAAAAGATACAGCGGAGCGGGGTAGCTCGCTCCGCGAGGCACAAATATCGCCGTCAGTGCGCCTTTCCAGGATCTCCCCGGTTGTCCCGTGGCCACGGCTGGGGTTCACCCATGTCATCCCGCAGGTGCATGTAAAAATTCTCCAAAAGCACGCACAGCTCCTGCTCCAGGCCCCAGAGCTCCGAATTCAATTGCTTGATTCTGGCTTGCTGTACAGCAGGAAGTTCACTGCCGGGATTATCAAACAGATCCGGGGGCGTGCCGAGATAAGCCAAAAATTAGGACATTCGTTCTGTAAGTAACTGTTTTTAAGGGAACTGCTCATGTGCTGCGGAAGGACGGTCGAGAATAGAGGGTGGCCACTTGGGATTCTAACCAGCCCTGCTTACAAACCTTGGCTACGGTTTGCGTCGTAATAACGAGCCAGCCGCATTCTCCTCGAAAGCTCCAGCTTCCTCGATATAGCCGTGTACGGTGCCATCGTGCCGCCAGCCACCCTGTCGTTTGATCTCAAGGAAATCCGCCCCAGCCCGATGCGCACTGGTAGCCAGTCCCCGACGCAGACTGTGGCTGCTCAGTTCGGGCACATACAACAGCCCTGCGGCTTCGGCACGTGCCGTCAGGATGGTATTCACGCTGCCCTCGTGCAGTGCCACCTCGCCGAGTACGCCCCAGCGGCTGATGCGCCGGAACAGTGGCCCCTGAACGATCTGAGCCGCGTCCAACCACCGGCGTAGCGCTGTCGCGGGGCAGCAGATGCTGTCGCCGTATGGGATCGCCTTGTCGAGTCCCTCGCCCTCCTGATCGGTCTTGGAACGGGGCAGCGTGATCCGTAGACCTTCCTGCTCCCACTCGAGGTATTGCATCTCCAGCGTGACCAATTCGCTGCGCCGGAACGCACCAAAATACCCGACCTGGAGCAGTGCACTGTCCCGCAGTGTCGCCAGTCCGTCGAGCGTGTTCAGGTGCACCACGATGCGTTCGAGATCCTCTAGGACCAGGGCCTTGGCTTTTTGTCGAGGCCGCCCGTTCACCCGCTCAATACCGCGCAAGGTTTTGCCCACGGTGGCGCTGGCGGTAGGGTCAGGAAAACCCTGATAACGGTGCCATTGCGACAGCGCCGTGAGGCGCAGGGCCAGGGTGCGCGGGTTCAATACTTCCGCAAAAGACAATAGATAACGAATCAGCGCGGCTTCATCGCACGGCAGCACGCCGCCCCAGGCGAGAAAGTGGCGAATGGCCGAGCGGTAGGTGCGCCGGGTGTTGTCGGTTGTCGCGGCGGCGAGAAAACGCTGATGTTGCTCAGCCAATTGTTCGGGGGTGGTGAGCGTACCGGGGGTACGCGCAAGTACTGTCGGCTCTTCGTGCCGCCTGGTGGGGAGGTTTTCGTCATTATTGCCGGCTGTCATCACGAAGCGCCTGTTTAGGCCATGTGTACCGCAGATTATAGACACAACCCTCGATCGCGATGACTTAACTCACGATAACCGCGCTTATCGTGGGTCAACTGACGGTCTCAGTCGGCTGAACTATTCTGTACTTAAATCGAGGTATTACGTTTTCCATAATACGGTACGAAAAAATCCGAGGTGTTCATGGCCCGTTCCGGCGTCCTCTACCTGCATGTTGCCCAGGCGGCCACCCAACTGGTGGCTGCGGGCCACAACCCCACCATTGACAGCATCCGCGTCGCCCTGGGTGGGACGGGCAGCAAAAGCACGATTGCTCCGTTGTTAAAGCGTTGGAAAGCCGCGCATCCCGGCACGCTGGCCCAGGCCGAACTGGGATTGCCCGCGGAGCTGGTCCTGGCGCTGAAAGGACTGTACGAAAAAGTTCAGGCGGAGGCGGCCGTCCAACTCCAGCAGGCCGTAGCGGCTCACCAGGCAGAGGCCGACGCGTTGCAGGAACAGTTGCAGCAGGCATTCGTCGAGCGCGACGCGCAACTCAGCGTTCAGGAGCAGCAGGCCCAGGCACTTGCCGTAGCCACTACGCGCAGCCAGGGGCTGGCTGACACCCTGCAGCGTCAGGAGATCGCCCTGGCCAGCCTGGGCAGTGAAAAGACCGGGCTCGAACAACGTCTGGCTGACCGCGCCGCCGAGGCGGCCGCACTGACCCGGCAACTGCAACAAGCGCGGGAGCAGTTTGAGCACTACCAGGCATCGGTCGCGCAACAACGCAGCGACGAGCGCCAGGCCACTGAGCAACGCCAGCAGCGCCTGGAACACGAATTGGCAGCGCTCCGGCAGCGTCTGCTCGCGCAGCAAACCCGCCTGGGCGAACTGCAGGCGCAGGAACAACGCCTGGTGCAGGACCATGATCGTCTAGAGAGCACCCTGCTCACGACGCAAGCGACGCTCGCGCAGAGTCAGATTGCGCATGAACACGTCTTACTTCAATTCACCGACTTGCAACAGTCGCATCAGGCACTGGAGCAGCGCCATGGCCAAGGTGAGCAGCGTTTGGCTGAGACGCGGACTTACCTGGCCGTCAATGAACGGGAGCGAAGCCTGCTGGCGGAACGCTTAAGCCAAACTGAAAGCCAATTGAGCCAGTTGGCCACAGAAAAGCAGCTTCTCGTGCAAGACAACGCGGTGCTGTCAAGCCAGCTCGCAGAGTCCAGAGCGATGAAGCCGAAGACTTGTTGACCGAAAAAGGCGCCTACCTCAGGCGCCTGAAACCATCCTCCAAACCAAAGGAGCCAAACAGGAGGACAGTGGAGCAATCAACTCTTCAATACACAGCCTGGCTGGAAACCAAGGTCGTAGATGAGGAGAGTCGCCATGCGTAACGCCATTACCTACACCGTCCTTGCTACCTTCATAGCCCTTGGAACTGTTGCCACGGGATTTGCCGAACAGGCCAAAGCCCCCGCCCAAAGCAGTGCCGAGACAAATAAGGGTGAGGACATGCACATGATGGACGGCAACCATATGCCGATGATGGACATGCAGGAAATGTCCAAGATGATGAAAAACTGCAATACAATGATGGAGAACATGAACCAACACATTGGAATGGAGTCCCCGAAGGGCGATAGCAAGGCACAATAGCGATCTGGTTCACGTCGGCCGTCTCCGTCCCTCGCCGGTGTGCGCCCCGACACGGAGGCCGACCTTGCCGCTCCAGATATCGTTCTCAAAACTGCCGAGGAGCTGCTTCCCCTCATCGACGGCCTTGTAGTAATTCAAACCACCGACCAAGGCGACATCATCTGCAAGCGGGTAGCTCCAGGTAGTGCCGGTATAGTATTGGTTTCAGGCATCCTTGAGACAACTGGTGTAAAGGCTGAAGCCAAGGTTGTCGTTGGGTGTGTAATCACCGCCGACTATCCACGGAGAGCCGACTTCGCCTGCGTAGAAGGTTGCAAAATCATCCCGCATGCTGCTGGAGCTGGGTTGGCTCATCGCGTGCAGGCGTCCGCCCTGTAGCACCAAGCCCTCGACACTGGTGTTGTATGCGGTGACGCCGCGGAAGCTTTCCGGAAGCAGTCGCGAATCGCCGTACTGCACGACAGGCGTGACAGGGAAGACATCGCCTACTTTGATTTCAGTGTCCAGGAAACGGGTCTTTACGGCGCCGCCGAGCTTGGAGTAATTGTCCTCGGCCTGGCCGAGCCCGACTCGAATCGGCCTATGACTCCGTGGGCCCATTCTTCCGAGTAGCCATTTCCTGTACTGCTGGACTGGCCTTTGCGAAAATCACGGTTGAAGTAGAAATTTCGATTGAAGATGCTCAGGCTGCTGCCTTCGATGAATCCCTCGCCTTTTTCCTCGGCGGCCATTGCAGCCTGCGCAGCGCTGATGCTCAAGACGATCTGAGAAAGTCCCAACAGGGCCTTGTTGTTCATAAACGCTCTTGATGTTTTGGCAGATTTTTCATTGTGCGGTTGTGTATATGCCGAAGCGCGCCGGGCATAGCCGGGTGCGCTTCTTACATACTTCCACATGCAAAATAACGTCAGGGTGACGTGAAAATTACTTTTCCGTCAGCAACACGTCAACAATGCTCAGTGCTGGCTCCTGCAGTCCGTTCCTGATACGCGGTACTCCAGAATATGCAGGTTTCCGCTCGAATCCTCGTAGGTCATTTGCGCAGGCATCACATCGCAGTTGCCATTGGTCGACGTGACGTGAATGACCTTGGCGATGTCGAGCTTCATGCCATAGCGGTAGTGAGTGACTTCTGGCGGGTTCTTGCCTTGGGCGCTAGCGTATTCGCGCATGGATTGCTCGTTGGCCTGGATCATCTTACCGTACAGGCGATCGGAACTGCCATCGGCCCATACGGTGGATGACAGCAGAGTCGCACTCACTATCAGCAGCAGTCTTAGGTGTTTCATAACGGCGATCTCCTCTCGGGTTTTCGATCCACGATTCAACTCTACCTCCGTAGTTAAGTACGGAATCAAGGAGGGAGGAGATGAAGGTCCTGGTTTATGGCGCCGAGATAAGATGGTAGGGCTTAAGTACACTTTCGTCGGGTAACAGCAGCGCATTACTGCGCCACCGCCCCCAAAGAACCGGGCATGAGAGTCGCGCCTCATCCGGCTCAAGTCTTTCGTCAGCACCATGGTCTAGTACCGGGCAATCAATCCACGTCTATCGCAGCTCGACGTTGGGCAAAGTAAGACGACCACGCAGGATCACAGGGATTGGCCAAGTTACGTAGTGCCGTTTCTCGATCCGGCTTAGGTATGTGCGCCACGTAATCACGCTTGATCGTCTTCACGAAGCTCTCGGCCATGCCGTTGCTCTGCGGGCTGCGAACTGGGGGGTCACCGGCTGCAAGCCGATCTGTCGAGCAAACAGGCACGTCTGGTCGGCGGTGTACGCCGAGCCGTTATCGCTTAGCCATTGCACCGGCGTGGCGGGCAGTTGATCACCGAAGCGCCTCTCCACGCTTTCCAGCATCAAGTCGCGGATATCATCGCCGCTGTACCCGGTCGGGCTCGCGACCTAGCCGATGGCCTCGCGATCACAGCAGTCCAGGGCGAAGGTTACGCTCAATTTGGCTCCGTCCTCGCAGCGGAACTCAAAGCCGTCCGAGCACCAACGCGTATCGCTGGTTTGCACCGCAATACGGCCTTCGTGCCGACGCGGCACGCCGGGCTGTTTTCGTAGACAGATTCAGCAGCGGTTGCAGGTGCTCGCCGCACTGGATCACCCAGCGCGCCAGGGTTTGGCGGGGGATATCGACGCCGTGACGACCGAGGATTTTTTTGAAGCGGTGCAGCGGCAGACCATCGACGTATTTGGTGATCAACAGCATCGCCAGGACGCTAGGACTGGCCATGCTCTTTTCGATCAGTTGAGCCGGTTTGTCGGCGGTGACCGGTGCGGCTTCACAGCCGCGGCAGCCGTAGACCTTGTCCGCTGGTTCCCTTCACAACCACTGGCCAACGCAGAGCGTTTTACCCATGCAGCGAAACGATTAGCGGACAGGAAACGGTCCCGTGGCTCGCACAACAGTCGTGAACCAGTTGCACCAAAACAGACTCGATCCGTCGCAGATCCGCGAGCTTGCCACGCACATCCCCAAGCTTCTGCTCGGCGAGCACGCGCGCTTCATCACAGTGAGCGCCGTCATCGAGCCTCAACAGCCCGGCCACTTCTTCGAGGCTAAAGCCCAGCCGTTGCGCGGACTTTACGAATTTCACCCGGGCGACATCGGGGGTTGGGGAGCAATGGAACTGAAAACCAACGTAAGCCGAATTAGAGTTCGTTTTACTCGTCAGCGACTGCGAATTAACGAACTTTGATTCGTGAGAAAGGTTTATTGCACTGATTTTCGGGTGTTGGTGACCTTTCCTCGCGATAGCGGAAACGGTTTCATAAAACGGTCGTTTTTCGAAACTATCCAGACGTTGCAAGGGTTTGCGGGGCAGCGACTGAGCTTAAGTGCACTTTCTGTTCCGTTGCTCCCCCAACCCCTATTTCCAGCAGCGAGGTGATGAATTCGTTTTGCTGTTGTGCGGCGGCGACAAAAGCAGCCAAAGCCGTGATATTGAAGCGGCTAAAAAACTCGCCAGCGAGTGGAGGTCAGAATGAGCGAAAAAATTTACGACTACGACCCAGCAGCAGCCCTAGACGGCCCTGAAGCAATCGCCGTCTTCATGGCGGAGCCCTGCCATTTCCTCTCAGCGCCATAATCCAGGACCTTCATCTCCTCTCTCCTTGATTCCGTACTTAACTACGGAGGTAGAGTTGAATCGTGGATCGAAAACCCGAGAGGAGATCGCCGTTATGAAACACCTAAGACTGCTGCTGGTAGTGGGTGCGACTCTGCTGTCATCCACCGTATGGGCCGAGGGCGGGAGCGACCGAGCGATTGAGCGAATTGCTGCACGCGAGAGGGCTGAAGCGACCCTGGTGGCGGAAACCGTCAAGGAGATTAAGCAACTGGGCCCCACGGCGGCAGGCCGTAGCGAAGCGCAGCCCGCCTGTCCGCCTGCAAAGTAGAGCCTGTGCTACTCGACCAGATGCAACGTGAGCCCACTCTGCTGAGGCGCGAGGGCAAATAGCAATACCAAACTGTGCCCTTTGCAAGTGCTCCTTTGGCCATTCAGCGGCGCTCATTGAGCGCCGCTTTTTTCTAAGCGCAAGCCGACCAACAGGGGCGCCTTACGCAACGGGAAATCCTCGGTTAACGCCCGAGTTGTCCCCATGCAGCGAAACGATCAGCGGACAGGAAACAGTCCCGTGGCTCGCACAACAGTCGTGAACCAGTTGCTCCAAAACTGACTCGATCCGTCGCAGATCCGCGAGCTTGCCACGCACATCCCCAAGCTTCTGCTCGGCGAGCACACGCGCTTCATCGCAGTGAGCACCGTCATCCAGCCTCAACAGCCCGGCCACTTCATCGAGGCTAAAGCCCAGCCGTTGCGCGGATTTAACGAATTTCACCCGGGCGACATCCGCCTCACCGTAACGGCGAATGCTGCCGTAGGGCTTGTCCGGTTCGGGTAACAGCGCCTTGCGTTGATAGAACCGGATGGTTTCCACGTTGACCCCGGCCGCCTTGGCGAAAGCGCCAATGGTCAGGCTTTCCAAATTGTTTTTCATACCGCTTGATTCCGTACATGACTACGGGACTAACCTTAAACCATCGATCAAATGCTCGAAAGGAGAAATGCATGTCTGAACCATCAAACGGGCGCGCCCCTCTTGTCGCCGGGGGGCTTGCGGCGATTCTCGCCTCGGCTTGCTGCCTGGGGCCGCTGGTTCTGATCGCCCTGGGGTTCAGCGGCGCTTGGATCGGCAACTTGACGGTGTTGGAACCTTATCGCCCGATCTTCATCGGCGCGGCGCTGGTTGCACTGTTCTTTGCCTGGCGGCGCATCGTCCGACCGACCGCAGCCTGCAAGCCGGGCGAGGTGTGCGCGATTCCGCAAGTGCGCACCACCTACAAGCTCATTTTCTGGTTCGTCGCCGTGTTGGTCTTGGTCGCGCTTGGTTTTCCCTACGTCATGCCATTTTTCTACTAACCAGGAGTTCATCATGAAAAAACTGTTTGCCTCCCTCGCTCTCGCCGCTTTCGTTGCCCCCGTGTTCGCCGCCACCCAGACCGTCACGCTGTCCGTACCGGGCATGACCTGCTCCACCTGCCCGATCACCGTCAAGAAGGCGATTTCCAAGGTCGAAGGCGTCAGCAAAGTTAACGTGACCTTCGAGACACGCGAAGCGGTTGTCACCTTCGATGATGCCAAGACCAGCGTGCAGAAGCTGACCAAGGCCACCGAAGACGCAGGCTATCCGTCCAGCGTCAAGAAGTGAGGCACTGAAAACGGCAGCGCAGCACATCTGACGCCCTTGTCTGCTACCACAAACGAAAAAGGATCTGTCGCATGACCCATCTAAAAATCACCGGCATGACCTGCGACTCGTGCGCGGCGCACGTCAAGGAAGCGCTGGAAAAAGTACCCGGCGTCCAATCTGCCATAGTGTCCTATGCCAAGGGCGCGGCCCAGCTCGCCCTTGATCCAGGCACAGCGCCGGACGCACTGACCGCCGCCGTGGCTGGCCTGGGCTACAAAGCGATGCTCGCCGATGCCCCGCCGACCGACAACCGCACTGGGCTGTTCGACAAGGTGCGCGGCTGGATGGGTGCCGCCGACAAGGGCAGCGGCGGCGAGCGCCCGTTGCAAGTCGCCGTGATCGGCAGCGGTGGAGCCGCGATGGCGGCAGCACTGAAGGCCGTCGAGCAAGGCGCGCAGGTCACGCTGATTGAGCGCGGCACCATCGGCGGCACCTGCGTCAACGTCGGTTGTGTGCCGTCCAAGATCATGATCCGCGCCGCCCACATCGCCCATCTGCGCCGGGAAAGCCCATTCGACGGCGGCATGCCACCCACACCGCCGACGATCTTGCGCGAGCGGCTGCTGGCCCAGCAGCAGGCCCGTGTCGAAGAACTCCGTCATGCCAAGTACGAAGGCATCCTGGACGGCAATTCAGCCATCACCGTTCTGCACGGTGAAGCGCGTTTCAAGGACGACCAGAGCCTTATCGTTAGTTTGAACGAGGGTGGTGAGCGCGTCGTGATGTTCGACCGCTGCCTGGTCGCCACGGGTGCCAGTCCGGCCATGCCGCCGATTCCGGGCCTGAAAGAGTCACCCTACTGGACTTCGACCGAGGCCTTGGTCAGCGACACCATTCCCGAACGCCTGGCCGTCATCGGCTCGTCGGTGGTGGCGCTGGAACTGGCGCAAGCCTTCGCCCGGCTGGGTAGCCAGGTCACGATCCTTGCGCGCAGCACGCTGTTCTTCCGCGAAGACCCTGCCATCGGCGAGGCCGTCACAGCCGCCTTCCGTGCCGAAGGAATCAAGGTACTGGAACATACGCAAGCCAGCCAAGTCGCCCATGTGGACGGCGAATTCGTGCTGACCACTGGACAGGGCGAAGTGCGCGCCGACAAGCTGCTGGTCGCCACCGGCCGGACACCGAACACGCGCAGCCTGGCATTGGAAGCGGCGGGGGTAGCCGTCAATGCGCAGGGGGCCATCGTCATCGACAAGGGCATGCGCACCAGTAGCCCGAACATCTACGCGGCCGGCGACTGCACCGACCAGCCGCAGTTCGTCTATGTGGCGGCAGCGGCCGGCACTCGTGCGGCCATTAACATGACCGGCGGCGACGCAACGCTCGATCTCGACGCTATGCCGGCAGTCGTGTTCACTGATCCGCAAGTTGCCACGGTTGGCTACAGTGAAGCAGAAGCCCAGCGCATCGGCCTGCAAACCGACAGTCGTACTCTCACGCTCGACAATGTGCCGCGTGCACTCGCCAACTTCGACACGCGCGGCTTTATCAAGCTTGTCGCTGAGGCTGGATCTGGACGCATTCTTGGGGTTCAGGCTGTAACACCGGAAGCAGGCGAGATCATCCAGACTGCCGCGATTGCCATCCGGGCTCGCATGACCGTCCAGGATCTTGCCAACCAACTTTTCACCTACCTCACCATGGTGGAAGGTCTCAAACTGGTGGCACAGACTTTCTCGAAGGATGTGACACAGCTATCGTGCTGTGCGGGCTAAACCAAGGACACGAAAAGAGCGACAGAGGAGTTTTTATGTTTTGCGATATTAGACTAACAGCACGTTGCACCCGTGCATGCTTAACCATTCTGTTGGCGGGTACTGCAGCGTTTGGCTTGTCAAACAATGCGCTGGCGGCCTACGACTTTTCTAAGCTGGGAGCAGCGATCGAAACATTGGCGCCGGAGACCGTCGACGGCTGGGAAAAGAAAGCGAGGGCGGGCGATGCCATGGCGCAGAACATCATGGGTCTTGCCTACAAATGCGGTATGGGCGTAAAACAAGACCATGCTGCATCGATCCAGTGGTTTCGCAGGGCGGCCGAGCAGGGTGAAGCTGATGCGCAGTTCAACCTGGGGCGCCTCTACGCAAGCGAAGTCGACGGTATGTATAAGAAAGGGCGTGCGGCTCCTGCCGACGATGCACAGGCGTTCAAGTGGTACCGCCTCTCTGCCGAGCAGGGACACACGCAGGCTCAAGTCAGGCTGGCTCAACTGTTTGCGAAGGGGCTCGGTGAGGTCGCGCGCGACCAGGTTCAGGCCTACAAGTGGATGAGTCTGGCAGCAGCGTCAGGAGAACCAACGGCAGCAAAAGTCATTGCCGACTATGCGGCTCAAATGAAGCCCGAACAGGTGCAGCAAGCGCAATTGCTGGTCCAGGAATGGAAACGCCGGCAAAGCGCACGCTGACGTGATCTTTGAAAAGCGCGGCATGTAATCGCCAAGGGTGGGTTTATGCCGCGTAACCGCTGCTTGGATGTTGGAGGTGGAAATTGGACAAGACTATATATTCCAAAAAGATTGCCGAGAGCCTCTCATCTGGCAATCATCCAGAAGAGTTCGCAACCCTCTTCGTCACCCTGCTTCGTCAGCTTGTGATGGGAAGGCCTGTGTCACGCGAAGCGCTCGGCACCGCACTCGGATGGTCTGGGCAGAGGGTTGCAACTGTACTTGAGCCGGCGCCCGGTACCGAATATGACGAGCAGGGCAATATCATTGGACTGGGCCTGACGCTACGCGAAACCCCTCACGTTTTTGAAGTGGATGGCCGCCGTTTATACACCTGGTGTGCGCTCGACACCTTGATGTTTCCCGCTTTGATTGGCAAAACAGCCCGTGTCACGTCGCGCTGTGCTGCCACCGGCAGGCCGATTACGCTCACAGTTGCGCCAGAAGCAGTGCTTCAGGTTGAACCGGCGGAAACAATGGTGTCTCTGCTAACGCCGGATGCTTCACCCGACATTCGCTGTTCCTTTTGCTGTCATGTGCATTTTTTTGCATCGCCTTCTGTTGCAAATGCATGGGCTTCGACGCACCCGGGGATAGAGCTCGTGCCTGTCGAGAATGCATTCGGTCTCGGACATCTGATCGCGCATAAGCTGTTAGAAGACAGCGAGCGAAACACGGCATGAATGCCTACTCGATTTCGAAGCTTGCTGAAGATGCAGGCGTAAGCGTGCATGTTGTGCGCGACTACTTGATGCGCGGGTTGTTGCATCCCGCCTGGCGAACCGAAGGTGGCTACAACGTTTTCGATGCCAAAACACTGGAACGGTTGCGTTTCCTGCGCGTGGCCTTCGAGTCGGGACCCAGGCTCGACGAGTTAACGCGACTTTGCAGGGCGTTGGATGCAGGCGATAGCAAGTGCGTACACGGATGTGTCGAGCAACTGCGTCGGAAGATCGATGTGCGCCGAAAAGAGCTGATGGTGATCGAGACCTCTTTAGGCGAGTTGGCGTCCAGTGCATAACCTCACTATCTGTCGCCAGTGCGGCTACGTCGAAGAGCTGCACCTTGATGAAATTAGCGATCAGCTTGCCGCCCTGGCCCAGCGCCAAGGCTTCAACGTTGAGCGCCAAACGATTGAGCTTCAGGGCTTATGTCAAGCATGCCGATCCGTGAGTAATGCCTAATGTCCCAATTTGATGAACTCGCCCCTCAACAGCTTTTTAAGGCGTTAGAGTCAGCGACCACAACAGCTTCCCTGCCCAAGCTTGCAACGCTACTAGATGCCATTCGCTTTAATGAAGACGGCCTGATTCCCGCCATTGCCCAGCAACATGATACGGGCGAAGTACTGATGATGGCGTGGATGAACCGAGAAGCCCTGGAAGAGACGTTAACAACGCAGCGAGTTTGCTACTTCTCACGCTCGCGCCAAAAGCTATGGCGCAAAGGTGAGACATCAGGACAGCAACAGCGCCTTAAAAGCGCAGCGCTAGATTGCGATGGTGATACGCTGCTGGTTCAGGTGGAGCAAACTGGTCCCGCGTGCCATTCCGGCCGTCGCAGCTGCTTTTATGTGTCGCTCGGTGCAGACAGCGCCAAGATTACCAGCGAGCCGCTGATTGATCCGGCCACGCTATACGGTAAAAAAGCGCCGTGAAAAATTGGCTGTTCGCCATTAAACAGGTTTTTCTTAAGCTGCTAACAGCAGTGATGGTGGGCTGTATTCGCGTTTACCAATACACCATCAGCCCACTGCTTGGCCCTCGCTGCCGCTTCTGGCCAAGCTGCTCTTCCTATACCATCGAGGCCATCCAGGTGCACGGCCCTTTCAAAGGCGGCTGGATGGCTGTCAAACGCATCGTGAAATGCCACCCAGGCAGCCCAGGCGGCATGGATCCGGTGCCCGGTGGGCGCAGCGAAGCGCTCTGCCGTGAAAATGACGACCGCCCTACTGAGCGTTGCCGCTCAACCTTCTGCCGCCACTAACGTTTATCCTTGCTTAGCCACCTGATAGATACGCTCTAACATGGCGTGCAGGCCGTTACTGCGCGTGGGTGAAAGGTGCTTATCAAGCCCGAGATCTTTCAAGAAATGCGGCTCGGTCTGATTGATCTCTTCGGCTGTGCGCTCACTATAGATACGCAGCAATACGGCAATTAACCCTGATACGATGGCAGCATCCGATGTAGCCTTGAACACCAGTTTGTCGCCTGCCTGTTCATGGCACGTCCACACGTTGGATTGGCAGCCTTGGATTTTATATTCTTCCGTACGACGCTCCTCCGGAAAGTCAGGCAGCTGCTTTCCCATATCAATAATGTACTGATAACGGTCCATCCAGTTATCAAACATCTCAAACTCTTCGACCAGCTCCTGTTGGGCTAGCTCTGCGCCTGAAGTTGCCATGGCGTATCCTTTGCGTTGATGAATCACAGTCGCGGCTATTATAACGTTTCAGCCCCTGCTTTTGGGGGCGTTTTCAAGCGGTGGCGCTGCTGCTCTTGATGCCACTCATCGGCTTCGGTGTGCAAATAACGGCTGGTGGTATCTAGCTTGGCATGGCGAGCGCTTTCCGCTAAGTAACGCGAGTTATTGTCAAATTCTGTGTATGGCCGGTCAGGCGGCAGTCCTGTCTGACTGATCGGTCAAGGGTTCGCCGTCCTTGAACTGGACGTTGTTCACGACCAGCTCCAGCTTGTTGAACCCCTTGATCCGCTTCCAGCGCTTCTGGGCGCTCTGAAGCAGCTTGAAGACCATCGCCAGGGTCGTCGCTCTGGAGCCGCAGTTCCGGCTGCGCTTGCTCCGCAGGCGGACCGTGGCGAAGGTCGACTCGATCGGGTTGGTGGTGCGGATATGCACCCAGTGTTCTGCCGGGTAGTCATAGAACGCCAGCAGCTCCTCCCGATCCTTGGCCAGGCACTCCATGGCTCTGGGGTACTTGGCCTCGAAGCGTTTCACCGTGCGATCGAAAGCCTTGTGCGCCTCATCGCGGGTCTCGGCCATCCAGATCTCATGGAGGTCGGCCTTGACCTTGGGCTGCACGGATTTCGGCAGTTTATTCAATACGTTGGCAGTCTTATGGACCCAGCAGCGCTGGTGCTCGGTCTCTGGATAGACCTTGCTCAACGCCGCCCAGAAGCCCATGGCGCCGTCGCCAACCGCTAGCTTGGGGGCCGTCGTCAGCCCGCGCTCGCGTAGCCCCGTGAGCAGCTCTTTCCAGCTGGCCTCTGACTCACGCTGCCCATCCTCGACGACGACCAACTCCTTGCGGCCCTGCTCAGTGACGCCGATGATCACCAGCAGACACAGACGGTCATCCATGCGCACGTTGCTGTACACGCCGTCTGCCCACCAGTAGACGTAGCGCTGCTCTGATAAGCCCCGCTTCTGCCACTCGGCGTGCTCAGCCTCCCACTGCTTCTTGAGCCGCGACACAGTATTGGGGTCGTCTCAGAATTCGGAAAATAAAGCACGCTAAGGCGTAGTCACCCCGTGACTCCCCCGCGCCGATGCAGCGAGCTTCGTTCCGTCTTGCAGTGACGCAATCAGCGGGCAGGAAACGTTCCCTTTCCGCGCATGGCAGGCGCACACCAGTTCAGACAGCACGGCCTCCATGCGTGCCAAGTCGGCCATCTTCTCGCGCACATCCTTGAGCTTGTGCTCGGCCAGGCCGCTGGCTTCCTCGCAATGGGTGCCATCCTCCAGCCGCAGTAGCTCGGCGATTTCGTCCAGGCTAAAGCCCAGCCGCTGGGTCGATTTCACGAACCGCACTCGTGTTACATCCGCCTCGCCATAGCGGCGAATGCTGCCATAGGGCTTGTCTGGCTCCGGCAGCAGGCCCTTGCGCTGGTAGAACCGGATGGTCTCCACATTGACCCCGGCCGCCTTGGCAAAAACGCCAATGGTCAGATTCTCCAAATTTTTTCCATATCGCTTGACTCCGTACATAACTACGGAAGTAAGCTTAAGCTATCCAAACCAAATTTGAAAGGGCAAGCGTATGTCTGAACCTCAAAACGGGCGCGGGGCGCTCTTCACTGGCGGGCTAGCCGCCATCCTCGCCTCGGCTTGCTGCCTGGGGCCGCTGGTTCTGATCGCCCTGGGATTCAGCGGGGCCTGGATCGGTAACCTGACCGTGCTGGAACCGTACCGCCCGCTCTTCATCGGCGCGGCACTGGTGGCGCTGTTCTTCGCCTACCGGCGCATTTTCCGCCCCGCTCAAGCCTGCGCACCGGGCGAGGTCTGCGCCATCCCTCAGGTACGTACCTCCTACAAGCTGCTGTACTGGCTGGTGGCGGCCTTGGTGCTGGTCGCGCTCGGCTTCCCCTACATCCTTCCCTTGTTCTACTGATCAGGAGTTCACCATGAGAAAACTGCTCGCATCCTTAGCCCTCGCCAGCCTGGTCGCCACACCCGTCTGGGCGGCCACGCAGACCGTCACCCTGGCGGTGCCGGGCATGACCTGCGCCGCCTGCCCGATTACGGTGAAGACGGCGTTGACCAAGGTCGATGGCGTGACCAAGGCTGAGGTGAGTTTCGAGAACCGCGAGGCCATCGTCACCTTCGACGATACCAAGACCAATGCCCTGGCGCTGACTAAGGCGACCGAGGACGCTGGCTATCCGTCCAGCGTCAAGCAATAGGAGGGACTTCCGATGGCAAATCCTCTCAATCTGTTCACGCGGATCGGTGACAAAGCCGGCTCCGTCGGCGTGCTGATTTCTGCCATAGGCTGCGCCATGTGCTTTCCCGCCCTTGCTAGTCTGGGGGCCGCGTTCGGTCTGGGCTTTTTGAGCCAGTGGGAAGGCCTGTTCATCACCACGCTGCTGCCTCTGTTTGCTGGACTGGCTCTGCTCGTCAATGCCCTCGGCTGGCTCAATCATCGGCAGTGGCGACGGACTGCGCTCGGCCTGATCGGTCCTACCCTGGTACTGGCAGCGGTATTTTTTATGCGGGCTTATGGCTGGCGGAGCGGTTGGCTGCTCTATATCGGCCTGGCCCTCATGTTTGGGGTGTCGATATGGGATCTCGTGTCGCCCGCTCATCGCCGTTGTGGGCCGGATGCCTGTCCGACGCCGCCAAACCAGTGAACCTGACAAGAGACGATCTAATGAGTAACGAAATGACCGAACTGAAAATCATTGGTATGACCTGCGCCTCCTGTGTCGTGCATGTGAAAGAGGCCTTGGAGAAGATTCCGGGCGTGCATCGGGCGGATGTTTCCTACGCCAGCGGGAAGGCCGAACTGAAGGTCGACGAGGGCGCAAGCCGTGAGCAGATGCAGGCCGCTGTCGAGGCCCTGGGGTATCGAGCGGCGTTCGAAGACGCCATGGTACAAGCCCGTCCTGGCCTGCTCGATAAGGCACGGGGTTGGTTGAGCAGCACTGACGCCGGGAAAGAGGGCGACAAGCTCCACGTCGCGGTCATCGGCAGTGGTGGCGCCGCCATGGCGGCCGCGCTCAAGGCGGTGGAAGGCGGTGCCCGCGTCACCCTGATCGAGCGCGGCATCATCGGCGGCACCTGCGTCAACGTGGGCTGCGTGCCCTCCAAGATCATGATTCGTGCCGCGCATGTGGCCCATCTGCGCCGCGAGAGCCCGTTCGACGCCGGGCTTTCCGCCATGACGCCGACCGTCCTACGCGAACGTCTGCTCGCGCAGCAACAAGACCGTGTCGCCGAACTGCGCCACGCCAAGTACGAAAGCATCCTGGAGAGCACGCCGGCGATCAGCGTGCTGCGCGGCACCGCCCGTTTCCAGGACGGCCACACGCTCAGCGTGAAACTGGCCGAGGGTGGCGAGCACATCGTAGCCTTCGACCGCTGCCTGGTCGCCACCGGCGCAAGCGCGGCCGTTCCACCGATTCCAGGACTGAAAGACACGCCGTACTGGACCTCAGACCAGGCACTGGCGAGCGATACAATCCCTAAGCGGCTCGCCGTGATCGGCGCCTCCGTAGTGGCAGTGGAACTGGCGCAGGCCTTCGCCCGGCTGGGTAGCGAGGTCACGATCCTGGCACGCAGTGCGATGTTCTTCCACGAAGACCCGGCCATCGGCGCGGCGGTGACGGAGGCCTTCCGTATGGAGGGCATCGAAGTGCTGGAGCAAACGCAAGCCAGCCAGGTGTCCCACGCCAACGGCGAGTTCGTACTGGCCACCAACCATGGTGAGTTACGTGCCGACCAACTGCTCGTCGCCACCGGCCGCACGCCCAATACCCAGGGCCTGAACCTGGAAGCGGCCGACGTGCAGCTGGACGAGCGCGGCGGCATCCAGATCGACGAGCGCATGCGCACCAGCGCAGCGGATATCTATGCGGCCGGCGACTGCACCGACCAACCGCAGTTCGTCTACGTCGCGGCAGCGGCTGGCACCCGCGCGGCAATCAACATGACCGGCGGCGAGGCCAAGCTCAATCTCGACGTCATGCCGGCCGTGGTGTTCACCGATCCGCAAGTGGCCACCGTCGGCTACAGCGAAGCCGAAGCGCAGCACGCCGGGATCGAAACCGACAGCCGCACCTTGACCCTGGACAACGTGCCGCGCGCGTTGGCCAACTTCGACACGCGGGGTTTCATCAAGTTGGTTGCCGAAGTGGGCTCCGGCCGACTGCTGGGAGTGCAGGCTGTGGCCCCGGAAGCAGGAGAACTGATCCAGACGGCGGTACTCGCCATCCGCAACCGTATGACCGTGCAGGAATTGGCTGACCAGTTGTTCCCCTACCTGACGATGGTCGAGGGACTGAAACTCGCCGCACAGACCTTTAACAAAGACGTCAAACAATTGTCCTGCTGCGCAGGGTAATGAGAGAGGGAGGTTGAAACATGAGCAACACGGCAGACGATCTCGGTAGGTGCGACAGCCTACGCAAGACATGGCAGTTGGTCAGCTTCTGGGGCCTGCCTGCCGTCGTGGCGACGATAGCGATTGTTCTGTCTAATCGACGCCCCGCGTTGTTCCTGGCAGCAGGCGCCGCGCTGGCCGTGATGGGCGGCGCCTGCCTGGTCAACGCCACGCGTTGTCGCCGCCTTCACTGCTACATAACGGGGCCTCACTTCCTGTTGCTCGCAGTTGGTGCGCTATTGGCTTATGTGTTTGACCAAAACGGCGAGCATCTCTCCAGGTTGTGGCTGCTACTGGCTCTGGGAGCTGCACCGTTGCTCATCTGGCTACCTGAGCGCCTAGCCGGAAGGAAATATCTGAGCGCCCCAGTTTGCGGTGAAGGTCGGGAGTGTCGGCGATGAATGCCTACTCCATATCCAGATTGGCCGAGGACGCGGGCGTCAGTGTCCATATAGTCCGAGATTATATGCTGCGCGGCTTGCTGCACCCCGCGCGGCGCACGGAAAGCGGTTACGGCATTTTCGATGAGCGGTCCCTGGCGCGGCTGTGCTTCGTACGTGCCGCCTTTGAGTCCGGTATCGGGCTCGACGAATTGGCGCGGCTCTGTCGAGCGCTCGATGCAGACGATAGTACCGATGTGATCGGGTGTATCGACCGCTTGCTTGGGCAAATCGCGACCCGGCTGGCAGCTTTAGACGCAGTGAAAACGGAGTTGGCCGGGCTGACTCATCGTGCCATCGAAGGTCACACCCATGCGTAATACCAACCAATCCGAATCAATCAAGATGCCCCGCTGGCACGCCTACACGTGGGGTGTGCTCGCCGCGCTCACTTGCCCCTGCCATCTGCCGGTGCTGGCATTACTGCTCTCGGGGACTGCGGCCGGGGCCTTCGTCAGCGAGCATTGGAGCCTCGCGACGCTCGTGCTGACGGTTCTCTTCGTCCTCTTCCTGAGAGCGGCTCTACGGGCCTTTCGGAAGCGGGCGTGACCCGCTCGGAGCACGGCGCGGTCTCCGCTGCCGAGTTGCGGCAGGCTTGGGAGCGTTGGGAATTGTTGCTGCACTGCCAGCCGCAGGTCGATCTGCGCGCAGGTTCGATCGCAGGTGTGGAAGAGTTACTAGGTTTTCTTGGACGATGGAGAAACCCCATCATGAACGCAAACGACACCCCCACTATCAGTTGCTGCGAATGTTGCAAGGAAATTTCCCTTGACGCCGCACTGACGCCGGAAGGTACCGAGTACGTCGTGCACTTCTGTGGCCTTGAATGCTATCAGCGCTTCATATCGCGCGCGGATAAGAGAGCGGCATCCGAGCCTGATCACCCCTGCACACCAGAGGTCAGTACCCGTCACGACGACTAATCTTTGCCTCTGGAAAGTGGCTCTGGTTTTTTTTAGAAAGCGTGAGTCCATTGAGATTTAATGCAAGTCCGCTCGTGGCTAATGTAAGCCCGAAGGCTTCGTCAGTAGTTTTATCTAGGCCGATGCCCGGGAGGATGGCAGCGTGCCTACAGGGCGTCAAAACCGGCTACCCAGAGTCAAATTCACCCCACAGTACAGCGATGCTATAGAGTTACTCGTCAGTCCTGCAGCATCAGTTTTACTCTGCACCTCCATTGTATTCAGTCTGCCGGCAGCCCATTTGCACGAATAGTCTAGTCCTGATAGTCAGGAGCAAGCGCTGCCAAAGGAGCAACGTGTTTAGAACCCGCCTGCAAGCATGAACATAAAGCAGAAATATCCTCTTGAAGGGCCATCGCCTGCGCCCAAATACTGTCGACATCACTGGTAGCCACAGTGAGGGGGAAACCTTCCAGTACCGTCATGGCCATGCCATGCAGGCGTAGGAAGTCTTCTCGAATGCTGCCGACCCCTCCGATTTCAGCAAGGCAGGCATCCAGCCGGTCGACCAAGTTGAGCAACTGAGCGGTGTCGTAGCTTGCACGCAGAGAGTCGAGTACCTTGGTATCGACGTCCCCATAAGGTGTCACGCGGAACGAAGCTGGCGGGATATGCATCAGTTCGTCACCTCAACGTTGCTGTCAGACATCTGTTTCGCACGCATTGATCCCGCAGCCTGCTGGAAAATGGAATCCTTGATCCAGGGTTCCGGTGGGCGTTTGAGTTTCAGGTTGAACTCCCCAAAACGTTTGACATTGCTGGTTAGGTAGGGGCTGAGAAACGATACGTCGTCGTCAGTGAACTGCCAGCCATCACGGGCGAGCTTCTGCAGGATGCGCATCATGTCCACGGTGTTCTGCAGGATCACCGACGAGGCCACCATGTCGTTGTAGCGCAGGCGTTTCTGTTGCTCGTCCGGATCGTTTTCGGCGATCACGTCACCGCCAAAGGACAGCCACTTAGAGAAGCCGTTGTAGGACTCGATCTTATTGGTGTTGGCGGTGACTTCCTGGCGCAACTCGCGGCTGCCGATCCAGTTGAGTAGGAAGATCGTCCGGATCACGCTGCCCAGCGCTTGCGCGGCATGATAGAGCTTGTTGCGCCGACTGTAGGAGCCAAGTTTGCGCAGCAGCATAGGTGAGGAAATCTTGCCGGCCTGGATTGACAACGCGACCTGCATCAGATCCTGCCAGTGGGTTTCGATCAGGTGCCAGTCGGCGGTGTCGGTGAACAGACGGTTGATGTGTTTATACGAAACGCCGCGATCTGGCCGGCACATCACCAGGTCGCGCCAGTTGCGGATACGCGGCATCAGATTGATGCCCAGCAGATGAGTGAAGGCGAACACCGTGGCCGACTGGCCCTGGGTGTCAGAGTACACCGTATCGGGTTCGACGCTGAGGTCGACCTTGAGCAACCCCTCAATCACATAGATTGCCTCCCAGATACCAGGCGGGATGAAGTGCTGGAACACCGCGATGTAGTTATTGGCCACGTGTCGGTACGCCACGGCCCCCATCTTGCGATAGCGGAAGTGGTAGCCGGCCAGCAGATTGTCGTCATAGAAGTCGAACTGCGTACCGTCCGCGGCCACCGCCTTGCCATCGCCCCAGAGCTTGGGCAGGTCAAGTTGCAGATAGAGTTCCACCAGCTCGCGGTTAGCCTTGTCTAACTTCTCAAGCGAGAGATGGCGGCGATTCGTATAGGACAGCATGTGCGGCGTGACATTACCGGCCAGATGCCGTGCGGCCTGGTTGGGGCCAAGGTTGCAGCCCATGGCGAAGATCGTCATCAGGTAGCGCTCGGCCGGTTCTTTGAGCTTTGGCTCGTTGCCGGACATCGGCCCGAAATGCCGAGTGAACTGAATCCAATGCTCAATGTTGGCCATGATGTCGAGCACGTGCCTGGCCGGCATGCGCTGCATAAGCGCCGTCTGTAGCGAGATGGCCGAAGGCGGGATGTCCCGCGCTATCACTCGGCGTAGCACCGGTTCGCCGGCTTCATTGATCGATACGTCACCTCGGCAAGAAGGGAATTTTTCATCCAGATGCTGCGCGGTTTCCTCCAGCTGAATCTTGAGGGAGGCGACAAACTCCTTCGCCGTGCCAGGCAGCCCCACCTTTTCGCAGTAGGCCGGTAGACGATGGAAACATTCTTCCCAGGGCAGCAACTGCTTACGGTAGTCGGCGAAAGATTCCGACCCCAGCACGCACATATCACCCGAGCGCAGCTCACTGGCCAGGTAAGAGAACACGCAGACTTCCAGATAGCGCCGGTTGGTAGGTGGCCCTTCACTGGCAGGACGACGCACGACCTTAACCCAGCGCTCCGACGCAAACGACAAGTCGACATGCTCGTCGATCCACTCGCGGTGTAGATTTTCGCTGTCCTGGATGAGCTGAAGCGCCTGGATAAGTGAGCGATCCTGAGTCGTGGGTTCCAGTTGAAGAAGGTGGCTCAGACGGAACAACAGCGAGCGATGGGACTTGAAGTGCTTCCAGATCAGCGGCAGGTAGTTGTTACCGCCCGTAGCCTGGACTTCGGCGCAAGTCTCGCGCAACCGATCCAGGTTGCCATCGGGAGAGAGGAATTCCCGGATCAGACTGCCAGCCTCCTGGTCATCCGGTTCCTGAACAAGAATCTGCACCACGCCATCCAGGGTGGCCGCCAGTTGCTCCAGCTTCTGGCGTTGCCGCGCCTGGATTTGCTCCAACTCCTCCTTGGCGCGTTTGTGGATCGTCGAAATCCGTCGGATGAACATCTCGGCCAGGTGATCCCGAGTTCGCACCCGCATCCGATAGATCAAGGCCAGCATCAGTGTGTAGCGTTTCGGCTGCGAGCAGTCCTTCAGCTCGGCGACGTCCGACGCGGCGGCTTGGGTGGCGAAGTGGCGGATCTTAGCATCGACGACCCCCTCAAGAATGGCATCCAGATCTCCGAAGCTCTCTAACCACGCCAGGTGGTCGATCAACACCTCCAGGTGCTTGCGGGAAGGCTTCTTGGGTGCCTGCTTGAGTGCGTTGAAGTCACTCTGCCGACGCCCGAAATCCGTGTCGAGCAGCTCCTTTAGCTTGTAGATCACCTCGATTGGCGCTCGGAGCACGATCAGGTTGAAGGTAACTTCCTGAGCACTCGCCAAAGCGGTTTCTGCGATGTTGTTGAGCGTCGAATAAGCCGGAAGCTCATAGCCACGCTGAATCAGCTCATCAAGCATGGCATTAATGAGATCGACTCGCTGCTCAAGCACTACAGCGCAGTCACGTGCGATTTCCTCAGTGATCGCTAGCCCGTCGCTGCTATAGAAGGGTGTAACCTGCAGGTACTGCCGAACCGCCGCTTGGTGTCGGTAAAGGGTGCGGGGGTTGCTGTAGCGCGGAGCTATTCGTGCGCCGTAGCGAAGGCATTGTCGGACATGACTGATGAGCTCCTGAGGAAGCTCCTCGAACGGAACAAAATAGTGTAGCTGCTGAAACACCTTTAGTTGGATTGCCAGCCCAATCGATAGCGCTGGACTCTTAGCGGTGTTATTGACCCATTCGATCTCTGAATCAGACAGGGAATAGCATCGATGCAGCTCCTTAGCTGGCAACTGACTGGGCAAGAGCGGGTAGGCTGTCCTTTCCACCGAAGCCATTGAGTTCATCCCCCAAGTAAGGCAAAACATCAGCATAGACGGCTAGTCAGGCGGGGGATGACCAGCAATCAAGAACTCAATAAATTTCCTTTTAGTTCAATATCTTGCAGAACGAATGTCCTAATTTTTGCCTTATCTCGGCATAACCCCGATCCATCCCGATTTTCAGGCGTTCGGACCGGAGAGTCAGAATCGGCTTTCGCAGGGAATCGATCAGTGGGATTAGCCGGGTACTGTTAAACGTGAGGGTTACCTGGCGTTCCCGAGAGTCCATTTGAGGCTGACCCTCATCATGTTCGGTGGACATGCGTTGCTCCTTGTAGAAATGGCCGAACTGGCATTCCATGCACTTGAATGCCAGGTGCCCGGGCTGATGATGAGCACCATAAAAAAACAACCCACCGAACTCTGGGTTTGGTGGGTCCTGGGTATCCGGTATCTGAGCACGACACCTTCTCTGCCAGCAACAGGAACTTCAGTAGGCTGGAGCCAGATCCTGGCCACCGTTCCACAGCATTTCGAATTTCTGCGCATATTTTCCGGCCAGCTCGGGCACATTGCGAAGAACCACAGCGTTCTCCGAATTTTTGTGAGCAGCTGCACTCGTGAAATTGAAGCTGCCCGTCTCGACCGTGCTTCCATCGATTGTCAGGCTCTTGTCGTGAGTGATCGCAAAGCGGCCATTGAGCCGAACAGGCACACCATTGTTGGCAAGGAATGTCACAGCGGTGTACTTGCCGCTATTGGCCTTTTGATCGGCGACGACCCGAACGTCCACTCCGCGGGTTTTCGCCCCCATCAATGCTTGTGCGATTGGCTTTGAGGTGAATGAGTATGCAACGACGAGGATCTGGTGTTTGGCCTGTGCGATCGCACTGATCACAAGCGCCTCGGCTGACGGCTCACCGGCCTGCGCTGGCGTGAAGCCGACCGTGATCGAATCATTTGCCGTTGCGTAGGAGGGAAGGGCGGTGAAGCAGGAAAGGGTTGCTGCGAAAAGCAAAGCGGTTGCGCGCATGGTGAGGCCTCTGTGATGACAGTATCTGATTCAATCATAACAGGTATCTATATCAGCTGAAGCACAGCAAAACACAAACGCCAGAAACCACAAGGCCCACTACGAGTAGCGGGCCTTGTGGTCGCAAGTTCAACCTTTCGGTTGATTTTCCCAGCCTTTCAGGAGATTGGGTCTTTCGAGGCGTCACCGCCTGCATGGGGCCTATTAAACACACCTTTTCCAATGAATGCAACACGGAACTGTAAGATATTTCGAGACCGCCTGGCGCTGTTTGGAGACAGATCAGATCCCTGATAATGCGGTTTCATTGGGTGCTACAGCTACTTTAAGCAAAAGTCGCCCGGCATCAAGAGCCGTTTTGGATTCCATAATGTTTATTTGGATTCAATCTGTATTGGATGAGTAACAATGATTTTTGTCAGGTTTTATTCCCAAGGCAGACGAAGGTCTCCGGCTTAACAGCACCACTTACAAGCAACTGTAGGACATCTCCTTGGACCAGGTCTACGCAAGGCCTGTTTCAATTCAGGAGAATCAACATGTCCCATCAGAAAAATGCATCAACTCACTCCCTGGTTCTGGTCAGTGACAGGCAGCAATCAACAATCCTCGCGGCCCTGCGTCATTACCAAGAGTTTCTCCGCAGGGATGAGCCTGGTGTTCCGGGTCTGCGTGACATAGCAAGCGATGGGGGAGCACTGATACCGCTCTCGATCAAAGAAATCGACGATCTGTGCGAAGAAACCAATTTCGGATCTGATCTGAAGGCGATTCAGGTCTTCCTCGCCGCTTGCGCTAAAAATTAGGGGTGCAGCCATGCATCCAATAATTGAAGCGTCGCGCTTGATGTCGGGCGCCAGCATCACTCGCAAGGCGGCAGTTCATGCCAACCAGACAACCATTTTCCTCTGGGAGCTCTCCTCGGGACAGACACTGGAGGTTGTACGATCGTCAGCTGGATTCAGTTCCACAGAGCTAAAAGACAATCCGTTCATTGATCGGGTCAGTTATTACAGCGAAAAGCGGGGGGCGAAGGTTTCCGGCAATTACCAGCTGCAAGCTTGATCTAACGCGACATCGGCCTGGCTCCTCGCCAGGCTTTTTTATGCCTGGCGGTTACAGGCGCCTGCGAAACATACCTCTGTGTAAGTTCAACGACAGCGATCACCGATTGCGTTCACGCAGTGCGATTATCCAACGGAGCATATGATGGCCACCTTGACCCCGCGACAGGCAAACCTGAAAATTCGTGCACATCTTGAAAAAGGCGCAGGGATCTACGCTAGACACCCCTCTTTGGGTGAGCGTTATTTCAAAGCTCGGGTATCAGGCGATACCCTGGAGATCTACAACGGATTCTCGTGGTTTTCAGTTCCCCGGGGCACCACGTTTAACAATGGAAACGGATCAGCTGGCGACCTGTTCACCTACTGATTCCAAAAAACTCGACCTTTCAGGATCTAAATTATGAAAAGCACCCTTACCCCGGCGGCAAAACTTGGCAATACCATCTCTGCGACCACAGTGGACTTCACTGTCGGCCGCACTCAGCATTCGGTTGACGTACCCGCTGGGATCCAGTGCGCCTATCTGGAGGGTGGCTCAGGTTCGGGTCGGTGGGTTGTCGATGACTTGTCCTTTCTGGACAAGGCTTCCGGAATCTATACGGACGCTGAGAACTACGGCATACCCGTCAACGCTGACAACGTCGGTGATCAGCGGGCCCCCACCGTACGCTAAACACATAACGTGACCAATCGGATCTACTGAAAACGCTTCACCACGCCCTCGTACCATCGGTACGGGGGCTTTTCATTTCAGGGCTACCGAAAGACCAGGTAGTCCACGACATCGGACAGAAGAACCTCACCCCTTAACCGGCCTCGCCGAGCGATCTCAAAAGGTCTGTGAAATGTGTGTATTGTCGGCATTATCCGACTTACCGCATTTGAGTAGACCACATACCGGAACTCATCGGTGGCCAAGGTCGGAATGGTTACACGCCTTGGCTGGTAAGGAGTTGCGCCATTGCACATGTTTCGTTACGGCGCATTGCAATTGGATTGACCCTTTCGGCATCAGTCGGCGATTCCGTAGGTTCACAATCTGTCGACGGGGTAGCGACGTAAAGCCTATTGCAATCGCCGCATATTAGATTCAGACGATCCCCCCCCAAGACAGACCTGCCACACCCAGGACACGCATACTTTGTTCTGGACCAGGGTTTGGCGCCTTTCTGTTGAAGGTTTTCTCCGTTACTGCGTGTGCTCAGTCCTTCAACCAGTAACGATAGATCATGCCCTTGACTGGCGAGTTCTTTGATCAGCTCAGACAGCGGACTGCATTCAAGCAGGTAATGAGACATTCGCTGACCAGTAGTGCGCCCACCAGGCGCTGCGGTGTCTGAGGGCTGAAGCCCTATCTCAATCATCTTTTTAGCCCATGCCTGATCATGATATGCGCGTCTAGGCGGGTTGCCTCGATACTGCCTGTATTGATGACACATCTGATGTGCCAAAGACTCGAAGATCTTTTGGACAGACTGGCTCGCGCTCACACAGATGAGATCGAGCCCTGCGTCATGCCTGCCGACAACGGTTGCAGGTTGATAGTGACCCTCGGAACCCGGGCGTGTGGAGAACCGAAGCTCACACCCGGGAAGGGAAGCACTAAATAGACGATCGTTCATTAGGATGTAGGCCGCCCTCAACTGTTGGATGGGCTGGCCTGAGACTTTCTCAAACATGAAACCTCTGAAAAAAATACTGGTGGCGTATGGTCGCGAGTGATCTGTATTGATAGTATAGGATCACACGTACACATAATCTACCTGTGCCATTTTCAAATCTGAGGTATCCGATGAAGAAGCTCGCTGTCGCTTTAGCCCTTGCCAGTTGCTCTATGGCAGCCTATGCCCAAGACGCACAGACCGCGCCAACGCCTGCGCATGTCGCGGCAGCGCCGGTCGCAGTTGCGCAAGTCGCGCCAGAAGTGGCACCTGCACCAGCGGCCGCACCGGCGGGCGATCTGGAAACCCTAGCTGTAATGGCGACCCTCAAGGGCAAATACCCTGCAACCAATTTCACCAATGTCGCGAAGTCTCCGCTGTCCGGCATCTTTGAAATCACTATGGGCAAAAACATCGCCTACACCGACTCTGAAGGACGCTACCTGATGTTCGGCAGCCTTTATGACATGCAGACCCGTCAGGATCTGACAGCGCCCAAGCGTGCTGCTGCTGAAAAGGTTGATGTCACCAAGTTCCCGCTAGCTGACGCCTTCACTCGGGTCAAAGGCGACGGCTCTCGGAAAATCTACCTGTTCTCCGATCCTGACTGCCCGTACTGCCACCAGCTGGAAACCGACGTGTTTGCAAACGTCGACAACGTGACTATCTACACCTTCATGTACCCGCTCGACTCGCTGCATCCGAACGCTCGGGCAAAAGCTGAATCGATCTGGTGCATGCCTGAAGCCGGCCGTGCCGCGGGTTGGGATGCGATGATGCGCGGCCAAGCTCCTGTGGCCAAAAAATGCGACAACCCTATCGAACGTAACGTCGCGCTGGGCCAAAGCTTGGGCGTCCAAGGCACGCCTACTATGTTCGCCGAAGACGGCCGAAAACTGCCGGGCATGGTCCCAGCCGAACGCATCGAAGCGTGGCTTAAAGGCGCCTGATCTCTTCCTTCCTCTACCTTGTGGCCATTTAGATGGCCACTCCGGTTTACGTCCCCTCTGTTATCAGTGCCCCACTGGCATTCACGTTTGGAGTTGCGATGAAGCTACGCCGCCTTTGCGCCCTCGCTTTCGTCCCCGCGCTCTATCTCGCTTCCTTTACCGTACACGCCGAAGAACTGGGCAAGTACGGCAATACCTGGGATATCCAGGAACAGGATGCAATCGAAATGATTCAGGATCGATTGAGCGCGATGGACAAAAAAGGGGACCTCAATAAGTTTTGGAACGAGTACCGCGATCGACAGCTCGCCGGTATGGAAAACCCCAAACCAGTTCCGGGTATTGAACCCGTTGTCGAGCCACAGATCAGGATGTACGACCCGACTTACACCTATCCCGACACGGTGAAGGATCATTTGGGCAACATTCTGGTACCGGCCGGCACCCGCATTAACCCACTCGATTACATCACTCTCAGCAAGGCCATCATTTTCATCGACGCCCGCGACCCGAAACAGCTCGCGTACGCCAAACAGCGCACTGAAGAGCATCCACGGGACAAAGTGGTACTGGTCGCTGGTTCATTCCTGAAGCTCGATCGTGAATGGGGCCGACCGGTTTATTACGACCAGATGGGCATCCTCACAAAAAAATTCGGCATCGAGCGCGTACCGTCGGTGATCACGCAAAAGGGTAAACAACTCCAGATCGAGGAGCTCAAGCTATGAGAAAGCTTCTGATGGCGATCGGATTTTTGGTAACCGGCATGCTCAGCTCGATGAGCGCAACCGCTGATGATATCTGCACGGGCAACTTCCCGAATCTCATTTCAGACGTCTGCTGGTCATGCATGTTTCCAATCAAGCTTTTTGGCACCACGGCGCTCGTGTCCGACGGCCAGGAAGACTTTGATAGCGGCGTGGGTTCGAGTCCGTTCTGCTACTGCGACAACCCACCTAAAGTCGGTATTCCCACATCGTTCTGGGAATTCGACATGATGACAGACGTAACAACTGTGCCCGGATGTTTTCCTCTGCTCGGTGGTGCTCGGGTCAATATCGGCGTCAACAAAGATGCCTTCGGTCAAATCTCGGACGACCAGGGTGGTGGCATCGGCGAGACGCGTGACTCGTTCATGCAGGTCAACTTCTACATCAACCCCGCCATGTATGTGATGGGCGCGATCCTGGATGATACTTGTATGGATCAACGAGGCATCGACGTTCCTTGGATGTCGTTCGCCGACCCTACGCATAACGATGACGAGCTCGCGGGGATTCTTACCCCTTACGCATTCCCATTCGGAAGCATGTTGGCTATCGGTGCCATGTCGGCAGATGCGGTTGCGGCAACTGCCGGATTTCCGCTCTCAACGATCTTCTGGGCAGCTGGGGCGTACGGTCACATGTACCCATTGACTGGCCACAATGAAGCTCACCTGAGCATGGAGCAAACCGCTCGCCTGCAAACCACGCGGATCCTTGCCAAGCTGCACGCGGCCGGCACGCAGTGGTCGGCCATGGGCAGCGATGCCATGTGCAGCTACTACCCCCAGATCATCATGGACAAACGGCAGTACAAGCTGACCCGTTTGTATCCCAAACCTGAGACCGCGAAGATCCAAGGGAAGTGCTGCGAGCCCATCGGTCGATCAACCATTCTCACCGAATCAAATACTGAATTTCCGATTCCAGGATACAAGGACTTTGGCTATGGCATTTTCCGTAAACGCGACTGCTGCGGCGGCGTTACTCTTGGCAACTAGCTTTTTTGCTGTGAATGCGTTCTCTCAGCAGCTTGAGATGCCATCGGACGATGCCATCAAGAAAATCATGAGCGAGCAGGCCGCCTCAAGAAATGCAACATTGGGGGGGAAGATCGACCCGGTCAAAGCGGGCACGTTCAAGGCGGTAGCACCGGTGATCAATGCCCCGCCACCGACTAAGACCGAGTCACTGGATGACGTGGTGGCGCGCTTCAACGCCGCAAAGAACGGCGGCACCGCCAAACCCGGAGAGAATGATTTCATTATTTTCGTCTCGTTCTCTATGCCCAAGGATAAGCTCATAAGCCTGGCCCAACAGGCTAAAGAGACCGGTGCAGTGATGGTGATCCGGGGTTTCAAAAACGGATCTCAGATGCAGACCAAACAAGCTGCATTGGATGTAAACAAGGCAGGCGTGCCGTGGGAAATCAATCCGAACCTGTTCAAAGCATTCAAGATCGATTCAGTGCCGGCGTTCGTCGTCGCCACTTCTGATGCCCAATCTGTGCTGGATGATGGATGCTCGCCAGAAGCGACCTTCACATCGGTGACTGGTGACATCTCGGCCATGCTGGCGCTGGACACAATCCGTGTGCGAGCACAACCGTCCATTTCGAAGTTGGCTGCATCAAGACTGGCCCAGATTGCCAAAAAAGACGCACCAGGTTCGGTTAGATAGTCACAATGGCTCCTGCCCCGGTGACCAGGGGCAGTCGCACAGGACAAGTGGCAAACACAGTAAAATAACCCACCACAGGCTGATGAGTAGTGTCACACCCTGTATTTCCTGCCTTCTTAATTTCAGTCGAAAAAAACGGGACTCATAGAGTCCCGTGATACCTCGTTTATGAACTAAGCCAGTCGACCACCACCGAATGCGGCTCGGCGAGCCAATCGTTCCCATTCATCATCGGTCACCAGCGTGCTTGTACGCGTTTTCTCGTAACCGTTAACAGTCTTGACGTAATTCAACCGCACGAAACCCGCCGTGACACTTGGGATTGCTTCAAGCATGTGTACGTTACGGAACCCGTCGACATCGATGTTGACGGCTGAAAGCACCTGAGCGCGAAACATCTTGTTCACGAACGCCTTTGCCAGTAATAGCAGCACCTCGCCAACGAGCTTTGCCTGGGCTACGCGCTTCATCGTGAACACGGCCAGGGACAGGCAGAAAGATTGAGCGGTACGTTTGAAGGAAACAGCGTGTTGGATGCGTTGCATGGTCATTCTCCCGGGAAGTGCTAGGCCTTGCGTTGGCCTAGTACCAGGTAATGTCGAACACGCAGTTACAAGCGGTGAAAGACAACCTGAATAGGGCGGGTACCCATGGGAACGGCTTCGATGTCGGCTGCTCGTGTTTGTACGTATCTAGGGGCGCAGCTGTACATCGGCTAAGGCTCGTCTCCTATGCGCCTAACGCACGCTTCCTCGCATCCAATGAAGTAACCGAACAAACCCCGCTATCACTGTGCGAGATCTTCCCCGCCTAATGCCTCCAGCAACGCAGGCACCAGCTTGGACAGGTGACCTGCGTAGGTCAGAAAAGAGCCGGCGAAAGCTTCGGTCTCGTCTTCAGCGTCCGGAATCTCTGCTTTGATCGAATCGTGGAAGACAATTCGCTTGATGCTCAGCTTATCGGTGAGCACAAATGAGAGATTTTCCGAGAATGTCATGGCCAACCGAATCGGCCGGCGCCCCTCAAGGATGTGCTGGCGCACCTCGTCACGCTCAAGGCAGAGCTGGGCATAAGAGACTTTCGACTTCTCCAGGTCGAGGCCTTGGAGATGGACCTCACGATCGACTGTGAACTCATCAGGGGCTTCATTGTTCATCAACCATGAAGACATTGCAGACGATGGGTCCATCGCCGTCCTGATCAATGAGGCAGGGATAGAGACAGCTTCGAGAAGCTCTGTGACGACGTCGTCGGCCTTTCCCGGCGTGCCGGTATCAATTGCAATAAGACCGGCTACGCTATTGATCCATATGGTAATAATTTCCTGAGCCTCGAAAGCTCGGGGCAGTAACTCAAGCATCGACTCCTCTTTGAGCGCCTTCAACTGATCGCGGCTGGGCTTGTACCCCTTGTCGGCGAACATTTTGGCCGCTTTCTTTGCCACGTGCCTTTGTAGAACGGGGTCAGGGACGCGCTTCTCTTCAAAACAAAGCGCGAGGAGGTATTGCTTTTCAGCCTCAAAAACGAGTCCACCACCCGTCCTGGGAGGCACCCACCCCTGACTCTTGAATACATTCCCCGCGCAGGGTTTGAACGCTTTCCTTTCGAGCCTTTTCTCCAGCTCGGCAGGGCTTAGCTTCCAGGGTTCGGTCATCCGATATAGATGCAGGCTGGGAAACATGGGAGAGACCTATTAATTGCAATTATCAGGTAGAAATAATACTGCCAGATTTATACCATAGCCACACCTCTATCATTACGGTGAGAAAACAGCATGACTGCCCCTGCCCAGGTTGAACAACGAGTCCTTCAGCTTCGCGCCTCCATTGGCCTGCATGTCGATGCTTACCACACCCATGACGCCCCATTGATCACGGATGCCGAGTACGACGGCCTTTTCCGTGAGCTGCAACAACTGGAGTCGGACTTTCCTGAACTCTCTACGGAGGATTCTCCTACCCAACGTGTAGGCGGCGCCGTTCTCGAAGGCTTTGAGCAGGCTGCTCATGACCAGCCGATGCTGTCCCTCAAGGATGCGATGATCGAAACAGAGGCGAGATCTTTTGTTGAGTCGGTCGTAAACGAACTTGGGCAGGACGATGATGTAGAACTCTGCGCTGAGCTCAAATACGACGGCATGGCGCTATCGATCCGCTACATCAAAGGCAGACTTGATCGAGCCCTTACCCGCGGCGATGGCACTACCGGTGAAAATGTAACGGCTCAAGCTCGTACTATCCTGAATCTGCCTCTGACTCTGCCTGTTCCCATCGATCTCGAAGTTCGCGGTGAAGTGGTCATGCTGAAAAGGAATTTTGAGATCGTAAACAGCCGGCTTCGCAGGCTGGGTCAGAAAACGTTAGCAAACACTCGAAACGGTGCAGCAGGCAGCATGCGACAGCTCGACCCTAAGGTTACTGCTACACGCCGGTTGTCGTTCTTCGCGTATGGCGCATTTGAGCTCGACGGTCGTCCAGCATTCGAAGCGTCATCTCAGTGGGACCTGATCGAAGGTATGCGCGCTTTAGGGTTCAGTGTTGCCCCAGAAACTGCGTTGGTCCGGGGGTGGAACGGTGTACGGGAGTTTTTCGAGAGTGTGGGAAAGGGGCGCGTCGGGCTTCCCATGGACATTGACGGCGTGGTGTTCAAAGTAAATGCGCTCGATGATCAACAGCGTCTCGGTTGGAATAACCGAACCCCTCGCTTCGCGATCGCCTACAAGTACCCAGCGGAGGAAGTGGAGTCGATCATCGAAGCCATTGTGGTCCAGATTGGCCGAACCGGCGCCGCCACTCCAGTTGCCAAAATCAAACCGGTTCGCGTGGGCGGTGTGCAGGTCGCAAGCGCGAGCCTGCACAATCAGGACAACATCGACGCCAAGGGCATTTGCATAGGAAGCACTGTAATCGTGCGTCGAGCAGGCGATGTGGTGCCGGAGATTGTGCGCACTGTTCTCACCCCTGGCGACGAAGCTCTTACCTGTTATGTCATGCCTTCTGTTTGCTCGTCATGCGGGACGACCCTGCATCGCACTCCAGGAACCGTGGAGCTGTTTTGCCCGGGCGGTATCAAGTGCCCCGCACAGAAACTCGCGAAGCTTGCCCATTTCAGTTCTCGCTTAGGCATGAACATCGACAATCTGGGTGAAAAAACCATTCAGACTCTGATCGAGGCAAGGCTTGTGAACATGCCATCAGACCTCTATGGACTTGAAGAGCAATCGGTCCGTGAATTGCCAGGATTCGCGTCTGTCTCCGCAAAAAATCTCATTGCAGGCGTTTCGAGTTCTAAAGCGCCAGAGCTTCCACGTTTCATTTACTCGCTGGGGATCGAAGATGTCGGAGAAGCAACCAGTCGTTCGCTAGCTAAACACTTCGGTACCTGGAATTCTTTTCGAACAGCATCTTACGAGCAGCTGTTGGCCACCGCGGACGTCGGTGACGGCACTGCCACAAACATCTGCCAGTTTTTCGCGGACCCCCTGCTAAGTGCTGAAGCGGACCGGCTCGCCGAGATCACTCAGCCACAGAGTTATCAGCAGCAAAACGGCATCGCCATGAGAGGCATGACCGTCGTGCTGACAGGCGTATTCCCGACATTAAGCCGTGGGCAGGCCAAAGCCCTCATTGAGCAAGCAGGAGGCAAGGTTTCTGGAAGCGTGTCCAAAAAAACATCAGCAATTGTGGCCGGGGATGCGGCCGGCTCCAAGCTCGATACCGCTCGCGAACTGGGCATTGTGATTTGGGACGAGGCGCAGCTGCTCGCCATAGCTGCGAACTGACGTTACACATCGGCGTTCGGCATACCCAGACATCAAGTTTTCTCTGGAGAACCAGAAAATGGCAGGCAACCAAGACCACTTCAAAATCGATGCGAACGGAAAAGTCTACGAAGTTGATTTCAACTACGTGCGTGATAACGTCCCACTTGATTGGTTTTTCGAGCACATGCTCGACGCAAAAGCAAAACCCGCAGCAGGAGCCGTTCGTTATCACATCTGCCCAAACCCTGAATGCGCTGCTTCTTCAATCCATTCGGTAAAGGTAAGCGTTAAAGATGGAGGGTGGCTGTGCTACGCCTGTGGGAAGCAAGGTGACGTAATTGCAGCGGCAGCTTTTTACTGGAGCAAAACACACCGAGAAGCAGGCTTAGAGCTCATGCGCGCCGACATCGACATGCTGAAGCACTATATACCTCCAAAACCAGAAGATGCGATCCAGCGCGACGACAGCGCCTTGGCGTTGGTGTTGCAGAAGGTGGCAGAGGCTGTTCCCTATCCATGCAAAGACGCGCTGAAGTACTTCGCCGGCAGGGGTATTTCTGAAGCTGTGGCTCGTGAAGCGTCAGAAAGGGGAATTCTGATCACAATTCCTAACGACCCGTTCCGTGCTAAATCTTTTCTGACCGAGGTTGTTGGTCAGGAACTAATGGTCAAAGCCGGATTATGGAAGCCGGACAAAAAAGCTCCGGCCTGTGCATTTCGCCCACTCTGGTTTCGCTCTCAATCGCATTGCGCAGCGGAGTTCAGGTTGATGCGGGACGTAAAGGAAGGAGAAAAGAAGGCGATGCGCTACGGCGGAAAGTCTCCATGGATCTGGGAAGGCACGACCGACGAGTTCATGATCGTAGAGGGCCCCATCGACATGCTTTCCGCTGTCGAAATGGGATCAAAACGAACGATCTTTACTCTTCCAGGTTGCGAAAACTGGGAACCAGAGTGGTTCACCATGATGGCGGAGAAGAACGTCCTTATGGCGCTCGATCCGGATAAGCCAGGCTTTGCAGCTGTACAGAATCTGATGCCTGTGCTCCAGGCGCTGGATACAAAACTAGGCAACTACAACCCACCAAATCGCGTAGGTGACTTGAACGAACAGCTCAAACACATGCGTGGACTTTTAAGATAACCCACCACAGACCCGGCCAATGGCCGGGTTTTTTTTGCTGAAAATAATCTAAAACTGGTAAACGAATGAGCCCAGCAGAAGCTGGGCTATGTTTGCTCACTATCGCAGTGGCCAATTTGTCTGGCCGTGTGCGATTACGCCCGGAGTGCGACCGTAACGCTGTGCCAGAGAGGGAGCCAATTCGGGAAAGAGTTCTTCGATGTACGGGACCATCATGGCCACGTATGACTCGAAGGATGGGTGCTGACGCCATTGGCTCGCTTTGATAGCGCTAAAATACGAGCGATCAAACCATCCGCGTAAAACCAACAGTGCTCCCCCAATACGATCCTCCAAGGCGGCGGCACTTTTTGCCTTGGCGTAACCTTCCTTTTTCAATACTTCTCGCTCTACGTACGTGCCGGGGCGATAGCCGGTAATCTCGTGAACTTCCATGATCCGCTCATGAATCTCGCGATGCTGCTGCTGATCCTCCTTGAGATCAGCAGCGAACCGGAAGTCGCAGTAGAGGCAATGCGCGACCGCATTCGAGCCACCAGGTGAATCAAGGTGCTGGTCGATCACTGCTTGAAATCTTCGGTTCAGTTCATGGAAGTTGCGAAGACCGAGAAGGTCAGCCGCAGCAATGTCGAGCCGCTTGCCGTGTGGAAGTTCAGGATGGGCTGCTTTGAGTTTTTTGGCGAGGCGCTTGACGCTCTGCACGTCAGCGAAAGAAAGGGGATGTTGCATGATCAGCCTCCAGAGGCTGGGCCTGTTGTCCACTACGAGAACCCAATACAGGGTTGGTTTGGAACGGGTGAAATCACGATAGCGCTATTGCTTAGCCACAGTGGACGGCGGGCACCTACCGAAGTGCCTGTATCCAGATTACTTGAATCCTGAAGATATCCGCAAGTCTCCCAAAAAGGGTGAGCCTCGGGCTATAGGCGCTATTGGCTTTCATGAATTGAAGCCAGTTACCGTTGCGGCCGAACGGTGCTGTCAAAACGAGTGAAAATTGATGTCAACCGAGTGCAGTCAGCCAATAATCACACGTACACATACGTCTTTTATACTGCTAGTATTTGCCCTACAAACATGACCGGCCTGAAACCGTGAATCGCAGAGACTGCTTACTTTTCTCCCTAGGACTGATCGCCCTTGGCTCCCATCCGGCTACCGCCCTTGCCAGCACCTTCTGGGATCAACCTCGAAAGCTATGGCTAAAACGAGAGGTAAAGCCCGGCGTTTGGGAAGAGATCAACGAGGTCTATTTCGAAAAAGGAGGGTTAAGGTGGCCCGGGTACGTGAGGGCATGCAGGATCTTACGAGACGTGCATACTGGCAAAGTTGCGCAAATGAGTCCTGCGCTGATGGATATTTTGGCAGGAATTCAGGGGTGGTTTTCACTGCATGACATCCATGTACCTATCATCGTGTTAAGTGGCTTGAGGGAAGCCAAAACCAACGAAGATGCCGGCGGTGTAAAAGACTCAGCTCACCTTCGCGGCGGTGCATGTGATCTGACAGTCCCGGGCGTGCCCGTCGAGTACCTCAGCAAGCTCGCTTTGTATCTTCAGGGCGGAGGCGTAGGCGTGTATCCCACCCGCTCATTCATACATGTTGACGACGGAAAAATGCGAAGCTGGAGGGGATAACTCCATCGAGATCTGGCGCACAGATAACCATGCGCCAGATCGTTTGACGCGTCAAAACATGTTGGACCATGACACCTGGTTGGTCATAGGCTTGTGTGGCAGCATCGCCATATCAACGGCTCGAAGCGCTGGGTTGCGGCCGGTCAGGTACCAGCAGTCGTTCTGCTGAGAAAGCATGTACCGATCAGCTAAGCGCTCCAGCGCCGTCCGGTATTTCTCAGTGACTGCACCTTTTGATGCCTCCAACAGCAGATCAACCGATCGAATCCCCGGCTGATTCCACGCAGCGCGGGCCAGATCGTATCCCTCATCCCCACTGATGATGAAGATCTCATCAGCAACGGCCTCAGGAACAGGGTCGATCAAGAAAGGAAATTCAACCGGAAATACATACCAGCGCCGCCAGAACTCGTAATGGATACGCAGGCGAATCACATCTTTACGTGCACCCAGGACCGCGCAACACCGATCAAAGGACCAGTCCCCGAGTGTAGGCCCAAACACCCACTGGGCTGCCTTAACGTAGATGTCCGCGGCCATTTTCTTCGCAAACAATGCCTCGACGTTCGCCTTGATAATGCGGAAGGCCAGGCGGGGCACGCCCTCTTCGAAATCTTCCTCATCCAGCCGGCGCAGCGACTCCTCCTTTACTGATCGTCTTTGCGTTCCAAGGTTTGGTAGATTATTGAATGCGGCGAGAGCAAGTTCTTCACTAAGAGAAGGTGGCTTGACCACAGCTTCTTCAGCCCCCAGAAAATCCACTTCAAGACCGTCGACACCGTCATCAAAATCGAAGGCGTCAAGACCTTCGAAAATATTGGCGCTATCAAAGCTCTCAAGCCAGTTACGAACATCGCCAGGATCAGAAAGATCGCCACTATCGACAGAATGAACTTCAGGTCCGGGCTCATAGCTCACATCCTCTGCACTTTGGCTAATCATGGTTGACTCAGTCATTTTGCTCCCCCCTCAAACCGGCATTGTCTGGGTGAATTTGTCAGCCCCGGAAAGGGGGGCGTGATAGTGCCGAACTGGCCTCTCAAGAATCACTGGTGCACCCCTCACGCTAGAAAGCGTCATGGCCGTGCGAGCATCCCCCCAGTGCAGCGGATGGCCAGCTGAAACAGCGACAAACTCCGAGGAGCTGAGTACCAGCAGCCGATCGCGTGCTTCTTGGTTCGCGTCCTCCTGGGGTAGAAATTTCAAGTAAAGGTCAACGCTCTTCAAGCTCGCAGGCTTAAAGAAAACGATGCTCCGTGCCTTGCTGATGCACGTCTCGCGCAAGTCCAGCGACTCTCGGCCCAAGTCATCAAGAGAACCAGCCGAGACCCAGACATTCATGATTGGTTCTTTTTCTGCGGACAGCAGTTGCTCGATGGCAGGAGCGTTGCAACCACCGGCATCGGTAAACACGGCCAGTGCCGGGATAGAGCAGGGCAGTGCACTGATCCGGTCCATCGCTTCAGAGAGATTGGAAATGACAATACGGCGCAGGTTTGCGGCTGCTGAACCGCGGCCAACATAGGGGATGGCCAGGTAGATAATCTTCCCTGCGGACAAAGCTTCATGTAGGACAACGTCAGGCTTGTAGCTATTGAACACTTCGCCTGCCCGGCCGCTTCCCATCATGCACATGCTTCCTGCCAGGCCTGAAAACTGTTCCTTGAGAAGATCCGAACTCAGCCCGCCCTCCGTGTCGTGAAAAGCGCCAATCGCTTGCGTCAGCGCTTGTAGCTCCGAAGAGGAGGGATGCTCGATGGTCATATGATCGGCCAGCGCCGTAATGGCGTCAGGTTTCATAACAAACATGCCGAGATCGAGAAACGAGTATGGGACACCGAGCAGTTGAAGTGACGAGACGATAGCCTCAAGTAAAGCCCCGGTGATCAGCGGATTTTGGATACCTTCCGCTTCCTGGTCAGCGATGAAATTGAGCACATGGCTCGCAACTTTCGCAGGCGCAGTATGAAGGACTGGATTGTACGTATGGCTGGTCGCCGGTTTTGCGGGGTTGACCACCATGATGTCAGATCCGCGGCCGACAAGCTGGCTCGACTCGATCATAGCTTCGAGCAGTGCATCATTGATGGAGGGCCCTACAATTACCACGGCGCCGCCTGCCGCGATTTGCGCACGAATCGTTCCTGCGATCAGTAGCTCCTGACCATCTCCGCGCTCATCCACTAACAGGGTGTGTCCACCGCGCAAATGATCGACTTTTGCATGTGCATTATTCATCACGAAGCTCCGTTTGTTTTTTCCGACCGCCAGTAGGCAACCCACTGCCACCGAGGTATTTGTCGCTATTTTTGAAGAAGTCGGCGCCCTCGACGGGAATCTTCCGAAAATGATTGATGCGTATAGGTCCCATCTCTTTTTGCAGTTTCCTGTCGATGGTGATCATGGGGACCCGCACGCTGAAGATCTGGTCTCCGCCGTATTGAATGATGCATTCCCCTTTGCCTAGCGCCTTAAGGTCATCGGGGGAAACCTTGTATTCCTCCTGCTCACGCTCACCGATCGAAATCCCGGCAGCCGCACCGGTACCACCCTCAGGTGCGACATTCAGCAGGGGAGTACTACTGCTCTCGTTGTGGGTGCCGCTCAGGGATTTGGCGATGCCGATCTTCATCCCGATGAGATCTGCACACTCTTCAGCGGTCGCCTGGGTGCCGATTTTGAAGAAGATCTTCGTCCAGGTATTACCAATGACCATTTCTTTAAAGTCGGGCGAGACGACGTCCAGGTTGGCGAGAGTCTGCGCAGCAGGGAAAAGAGCCATCTGTGCGCTTCGCCCCTGCTCAAAAGGCCTTGCGAGGGAATGCACCGCATAACTACCGAGCTCATCCATGAAATTCAGATGTGGAGGGTTTGGCCGCTCTTCTTCGGGAAGCGCTTGAACCCACGAGATTGCGGTACGGAAATCACCGAGAAACATCTTGCCGAAGTTGGCGGCAGCCTCGTTTTTTCCCATGGTAGGCAGAGCAACATAGATGATCTTTCTGGCCCGAATCGCCTCAAACAAGTCGATGTCGGGGGTATAGGTGTTCATCACCTCACCGAACTTCCCGGTACCGAACATGTACATGCGGCCGCCCACTCCACCAAACGTCTCTTTCATGCGCTTGATGTCGACCATGTTTTCCATGCCCGGCTTACCGCCCACCTTGTATTGCTCAAGGAAAAGAGAGAGGTTTTTGGTAGCAGGATTGTGGGGCTGCGTTTTCTTGAGCCGTGTTTCCAGCTCCTCAATCGCTTTGTGGTTCATCAACAAAATGGTGAAGTCGATGAAGTTGTAAGCCAGCCCTGCTGCCTGTAACGCAGCCACGAGCGTGGTGATGCCCTGGTTAGCCGACTGCTTGTAATGGTCAGCTCCCGGGTTGTTTTCCGTAGACGGAATGATCGAGAGGATTCGCGACGCAACCTCATCAGGGTCGCCACGCAAGATTGGATTGTAGGTATTGCTGACTGATGGGTTACCAGGATTGAGGATCAGCAAATCCTGCTCGCGCCCTGCCCAGCAGCAGTACTGGTAGATCGTCTGGATATCGTCAGCGTTCATCTTGCCGTCGATAAACGTGAGGCCACCACCACGCTGGATTTGCTGGAACATCATCAACTTGCCCATCACGGTCTTACCCACCCCTGACTGGCCGAGGATGAAACCGTGGCGCATGAAATCTTCGTCAGGGATATAGACCGGCTGACCGGTATCGGTTGTGTACCCAAACAGCATGCCGTCGGGTTTCACCAAGTCGGTGGCTGACCGAATATTGATTTTGGATTCGAGCAGCAGCTGATTCTTCCAGAAATCAAAGACACGATTGCCCACGTATGCGCCCCCGACAGCGCCTAGCGCCAACGGGAGGGTGGACGGGACAGAGCTGAAGAACGGGGACGTAAGAAGCCCCCCCGCCCCGATCGAACTGAGCGCCAGCGTGTCCTTAAATCCACCTATTTTGGAGCGAAGTATTTGGTCCATGCTCATAAGAGGGAGCCTTTAGCTACGCATAAAAAAACCCGAGCCACCGTGAGGCGCTCGGGTTGTCGGGTTATAGAAATACACTCGACTGGGTAGTCGACGCGTCTTGATGCTTGTTCGATTCCGGAGCCGGAATGCGAAGCAGCGGAAATTGCAGAAGGGTCTGAATCTCCATTTTCGTTAAGGACGAGTCCTGCTCAATGGTCGCTCGTACAGCAGCTACATCAAACGACTCTCCCGCCTTCTCTTTTTGTGCAAGGCGATCTTTATATTGCTCATAGCGAGTAGGGCCACTGACCGACTGAGACGGACCAGCGTTGGATGCCTGGGATGCTTCCGTGGACTCAGTCGATTGGGTGGTGCTGGAACGCTGCAAATCAAATTTCGCCCTCAACCCTTCGACATATTTGTTGTCGTCGTATTTGCCCATGAAGACATCTGCGCTGAAACCGAGCATCGAAAGACACTTCGACGTCGCATCCGTCTGGCTCTTTTTGGCGTGATCTTCATCACTGGAGATAACACCGAAGTGATCCCTGGAAATGTAGGTGGTTGCGCCGAACTGTTTGACGGAGCCGCGATGGCCTTTGTAGAAATACCAGAGCTCCACGTACACCTTGTGGATGACCTCTTTGCCAACCTGAGCGTTGTTGACCATAAGGGGAATGCCGTCGATATAGGACTCACTGAGAACCTCGACCCCCCAACCGATGCCATACGGACCAAAGATCTCTGTTGCACGCTGGAACTGGTACATCGGTGCGATTGCCGTTCCAAGGAACCCGCCTTTGCTAAAGGCCTTGGTTACCTCCGGATCTGTTTCTTGAACCTTGCGCCACACCTCTAGGCCGATCGAAGCACCGGCATCAGGCTGCTTGGCCAAGTCGGAATGTCCCGAATTTTGCCCAGCGGATGATGCCGTTTCTGTTGAGATTTGCATTTTTTGACTCCTACGACTCTGCAAAGAGGGAATACCTAATGCAGGGGTATGAAGCACAGCTGCCAATAAGGTGTGGTGACGCCCAAGATTTAATTGCAATACTTAACACGTCACTATATTTTAGGCGCCACAAGAGACGGTTGCAACAGAAACCAGTCTGTCTGTATTATCTCTACGTGTTAACGCGTAACCACAGCCAACGAGTATCGTATGACATCCCTAAACAGAGCCATCCTGCTAGCCTCGATCGCCCTAGTCACTGGCTCCGCTGGTGCCGCCGATGTGCGTGAAGTAATGGTTCCGGACAACGTCGGGGTTGCGATTGAGCCGGCTCACTCTGCTCATGTGCTTGGTGAAGCCGTTCGCGATACCCAGATCAAACGCAGTCCCACCCAGTGGACAGTCACTGAGCCAGCACGCATGCGCGCACTGATGCCGGCGGATGAAGCTCGCCTCAACGCTGAAGATGCGAGCGCCGCTGAAGAGGCACGTCACACTCGCACCACAATTTATTTTGATTTTGATAAGAGCCATCCGCTGGCATGGACACCACTGATCAATGTGATGGGCGAGGCACTTCATGCAGGAAGCACCGTCACGGTCACGGGATATGCGGACGAGGTAGGGGCAGCTGCATATAACCAGCGTTTGTCAGAAGACCGAGCTATCGATGTAGCGCGATACCTGATCAAGCATGGGATGCAGAAAAAACGCATCAAGGTCCTGGGTCGTGGGAAGCGCGATCCGGTCTCAACGGTTGACTCCTCCAAAAACCGCCGGGTTGAAATTGACATCGTGAAGGCGGAAGGGGGTTCGCGTTGAAAGAGATTGATATTCCTCGGTATGTCGACAGCCAGATGCAATTGCTCTTCTGGGAGATTGACGAAGCAGCAATTTTCATCGGTTGCCTGGGTGCAGGTATCGCACTGGGTGGCTGGGCCACGATCGCGTCGCTTGTTGCCGGTTGGTATGCGGTCAAGCGTTTCAAGCGTTTCAAAAGCGGAGCGCTCGACGGCATCCTGATTCATCTCTGCTATTGGGCGGGTGTGATGACGCTGAACAAGCATTATCAGGACTCATCCAAACGTGACTACTTCTTCTGAAAAATTTGCATTCGGCGTATGCGTACGCGTTATGTATCGCGACTGCACAAGGGGCATTAGATGGACATCAAAAAAATGAAGGGGACGATGGAGGGGCTTTCGAGTTACGCCCGCTTCAACAACTTGGCCAACGTTTTCCTTGCGGTCGCGGTGTGCGTCCTTTCCGTTAACCAAATGGGTCAGCACGAGCAAACCCGCCTGGTCCCGCCGACGCTCGATAAGGCCGTGAAAGTCGGCTGGAACAACGCTGACGAGGAATATCTCAAGTCGTTCGGCATGTACGCGGCAATGCTGATGGGAAACGTCACGCCGAAGAACGTCAATTTCATTGCTGATTCGGTAAGCGCCTTCGTCGACCCAAAAATCTACCCAGACGTGCGCAAGAAGATGTTCGTCCTAGCGAATGATCCGGTCTTTGCCACTAACGCCGGTTCAGTTTCATGGACAGCGACTGACGTCGCCTATGAGAAAGCCTCTGACAAGGTTTTCATTATTGGCTCGATGGAGTCGCGAAGCGCCACCGGCCAATCCCGACCGAACCCTCAAGTGGTTGAGTACGAAATCAAAATGCGTGCCGGTCGGCCGTGGATTACCGGCATGGACACATACCCCGGCAACACACCCAAAACCCTCAAGTGGCTGCAAGGGCACCCCGCCAAACCAGCAGAACAAACCAAGGAGGCGCTTCAGTGAAACGCTCAGCCATCGCCCTCATCGTGCTGGTCTCGATTTATGGCGCAGCATCCAATGCTGCCGAGATTTCAGGCGTGAAATTGCCACCCGTTCCGACCGCTGAAAAGCGAACTAAACCTGTTGAAGCCCAGCCACTGCCAGGCCTCGGTGTCATGCCCGGAACCTCCGAAGAGCTGAGGACCAACGTCGTACGGGTCAGCTCTGACCGAAACGAAATCATCTATGTTTCGAGCACTCTGCCGAACCGTATCGCGACGCCCTTCGCCGAGCCGAAGTCGATCGATCAGCAGAAGAACGACGCCGATATATCACCTGTTGGTCAGTCGCTGTACGTGACGATGAAGCCAACCGGAAAGCCAGTTGCCCTGTTTGTAACGGGCTCGAATCCGAATGATCCAGTGATTTCGTTGACCCTGGTGCCAAAGGATATGCCTCCGCAGACCGTCGTCTTGCAGATGGACAAGCCGCAGGCCGAACCAGGTAACAAATCGGATGCCGAGCATGCACCTGATAGCAACGTTTACACAGACAACATTCGCTATGTCATGCGCGAAGCGGCACTGGGGAAAACCCCGGAAGGCTTCAGCGAAGGTCCACTGCCGGCAGCAGCGGCGAACATCGGCAACGTGATCGCGTATCCCAAGGTTCGCTACTCCGGACCTGAATACGACATCTACCGCTACACCCTTCAAGGCACGACTCAATCTGACGTCGACCTGGACGAAGGCACTTTCTATAGCGAAGGCGTCCGCGCTGTTTCGTTTTTCCCGACCGCCACTTTGAGCCGAGGGAAAACAACGGATGTCTACATCGTCTCTGATAAGTCGGCCACAGGGGATTAACCATGGCGTTCAAAGACGATCTTAAATCTAAATGGCAGGATCTCAGCCCAGCGGTTCGTTCCTGTATCGCGATTGGCGGCTTATTTGCAGTACTGATCCTGGCAGGAAGTATTCTGGTAGGTGGTGAAAAACCAAAAAACAAAAACGCAACTGACCCGTTGTCTGAAACCAAGTTGCTTTTGCCAAAAGGTGAAAACAACACCCCTGAGCAGGTTATGGCGCAACTTGCGGCTCAAAACAAACGCATCAAGGAATTTCAAGATGCCATTAAGCAAATGGAACAAGATCGGAAAAACGATCGCCTGCGGGACTTAGAAGAAGCCCAGAATCGTCGGCCCGATCCTGTTACGCAAGACGCTTTGCGTGAGATGAAGCGGATGAATGACAAGATCGAGGAGCTGTCTAAACAGCAGACCTCGAAGTCACCGTCGCCAGCACTTAACGCACCGCTCCCAGGCTACGAGGCAGCGACTGGTGCAAGTGAGCCGGCAGTCGAACCCGTTCAGGAATCATCCGGATTGCGCATCACCGGTGTAGACCTGAGCGGCAGGAAAGACGCCCCAAAGCGTGACGAGAAGCCAATCCCGGCATTGGCTGCGGGGTCCTTTTTCGAAGCTGTCCTGCTGAACGGTATGGATGCGCCAACCAGCGCAACTACGCAGAAAAACCCTGTGCCGACCACGATGCGCGTTAAGTCTGATGCGGTTTTGCCAAACAAATACAACGTCGACGTTAAAGAGTGCTTCACCCTTGCCTCCGGTTACGGCGTTCTATCCAGCGAAAGGGCGATGCTCCGTACGGAAACCATTTCCTGCGTCCGTAAGGACGGCAAGATCATGGAAGGCAAGTTGGAAGGTTATGTTGTTGGCGAAGATGGTCGCGTCGGTATGCGCGGTCGTTTGGTATCTAAACAAGGCCAGATGATTGCCAAAACATTGGTGGCTGGCGGACTTTCTGGTCTCGCTCAAGGCATGACACCACAAACAATTCCACAACTTAGCCTGGGTTCTAACGGTACTACACAAACTCAGACCGCAGACGCATCGACCATTTTGCAAACAGGTGTCTCGAAAGGTTTCTCCACATCGGCAAACGAAATTGCAAAGTTTTACATGGAAATGGCCCGCGAAATGACTCCGGTAGTTGAAATCGACGCTGGCCGTAAGGTGACCATCATGTTGGTTAAAGGTCTTGAGCTGAAATGAATAAAGGTATTTCTATGAAACGTACTGCAATCATCGCAGCACTGCTCCCTATTGCGCTGCTCAGTGGGTGTTCATCCTGGTTTAACACCGCGGACTCTGACGAGTTCTCCTGCCCGGGCATGCCGCAGGGAATCATCTGCAAATCGCCTCTGGCCGTTTACAAGTCCACTAACCAGATGCCGAAGCTGACGGACAGTGACATGCCCATCGGTCAGAAAGCCCCAAACGTCAAATACGGTGACGACCTGGGAAAGACTGCGAGCTCTGAGCGTAACGCCAAGATTTCAAACGGTATGCCAGGGCCCAAAGTCGCAGATCTGGCCCGTCCTGTTCGTGTTCCGGCACAAGTGATGCGCATCTGGATCGCGCCGTGGATCGACAGCAAGGACGACCTGCACTTCCCGTCATATCTGTTCACAGAGGTGCAACCGCGTACCTGGTCATTCGGCAAGGCTGAATACGCTGGTCAGGGGATGGTCGTACCACACCTTGAAATGTCTTCTGCCCCGACAGTCGATGTTCCTGTTTCCAAGCAACCGGATAAACCCAAACAACCAACCGATTACGGGCCTACAGCTGTACCCGGTATTCCACCAACCACTGACATCAACCTGAACTAATCAACAAACGGAGCTCCACATGAACGCACAAACTACCCAAATCCAAACCACCATGGCCGCAACTGCTGGTGTGAATAAAGTCGACAAGCGTGCGCTGGCTGCCGTCGCCTTGATCGCCTTGGCTGTTGCCGTCGACGTGACCGCCGGTTCCGACTCAACCTTCACCGATATCGTAACCAACCTCGACAGCTGGATGACCGGCTCTCTGGGTAAGGTTTTCGCACTCGGCGCACTCGGTACCGGCCTGGCCATCGGCGTAGTCAAGCAATCGGTGATGTCGGTTGTTACCGGCGTTGCTGTTGCCCTCTCTGCGAGCGTCGGCCCTGGCGTTCTGACCAACATCTTCACCGCAACTCTGTAAGCCACCCCAAGGCGCACTAGCCTCCTAGTGCGCCTTTTATCTGGCTCTGCCTGCGGGTTGTCCTCCAGGCCTTCCAAGCCTACTCAACCACACTACAAGGCGAACAGTGCAATGGCAGCCTCTCAAGCGACGATCAAAGGGGACAGGGTTACCCTGCCTCAATCCAAGTTGACGGTTCGTGCCGTCGATTCCGACTCAAAGATTTTCTTCTGTTCCGACGGCACCGAGCATTATCTCGGCGCATGTTTTGTATCTGACGCGTTGACCGGCGCCAGCGCTGCCACCGTCGACAAACTTCAGTCCGCGTTGAGCATGGGTTTCAAACCGGGAACCTTCATCCAGATCGCAATGCTGGAGAGCCCGGACGTAGGCGAATACATCGACGCGTACGTTAACAACAAAACCACTTCTGCCCCAATTCTGAAAGCCCTCACCCGACAACATGCGGGTCTGATTTCGGGTGGTGTTGATGTACCTCTGGTCCAGCGCAGCGGCGTTATGCTTAACCGCCAACGCGTCATCGTAACGCTGAAGTTCCCGTGCCGGAACGAGCGCCCAGAAGACATCGACATCGCCAACACCAAGGAATCCACGGATCGAGTGACTGAGGCTCTCAAAGCTGCATCGCTGAATCTTTTTCAGCTCGATGCAGTCGGCTATCTCGTGCTCATGCGCATCATTACGAAGCTGTGGGATGCCCCACGGTCTCATTACGATGAGACCCAGCTGATCAAAGATCAGATCTACTATCCCGGCGACTCCGTCAATTATGACGAAGCGTCCACGATCAACTTCAACGATGGTGCGCACTACGCAAAAGCACTCAGCGTTAAATTTTTTCCTCAGCGCACCAGCCTCGCCATCATGAACCACATGATCGGCGATCCTAATGGTTTGTCGAACCAGATCACCGATCCCTACTACATGGTCCTGACCATTCACTATCCGGATCAGGTTGTGAAGAAGGACCAGGTGAAACAGACATCGTCGATGATCAACCACCAGGTCTTTGGTCCGACATCACACCTGATCCCGATTCTGGGTTATAAGAAAAAGGGCGTGGACACCCTCATTCACGAAATCGAGGGCAAAGGCGCAATCATCGTGGAGGTAAACTTCACGGTATTCCTTTTCTCCCGAGACAAGGCCCGCTTGAACAAATTGTCGGCCGGGCTTCAGGCGTATTACACCTCTCTAGCGTTCGAGCTGAGAGAGGATCGCCGGATCTTGGAGGCGTTGTGGAACAACCTTCTGCCCCTCAACACTACTCGCGAAGGCACGAAAAACCTGTACCGCTTTCACACCATGGCGGTGCGGCACGCATGCCAGTTCTTGCCGATTCTTGGGGAGTGGACGGGAAGTGGAATGTCCGGTGCTTTGCTCCTGCTCACGCGCCGCGGTCAGCCAGCTCTGATTGACCTGTACGACTCCAGTACGAATTACAGCGGTATCATCTTTGCGGAGGCGGGCGCGGGTAAATCGTTCCTGACACAGAAAATCGTCGCTGATTACCTCGCGTCCGGGGCAAAGGTTTGGGTCATTGACGCTGGTCGCAGCTACCTCAAACTGTGCAAGATGGTCGGGGGGGAGTTCATCGAATTCCGACAAGACTCGAATGTGTGCCTGAACCCGTTCACACATATCGAAGACCTCCATGAGGAGATGGACATCCTGAAGGCTACCATTGCGAAAATGGCTGCACCTGAGGACATCCTTGACGACTATCAACTGTCGCGCATCGAGCAGGCCATCACGAGCGTCTGGGAAAAATTCGGCAAAACAGCCAACATCACGGCCGTGGCTGAATGGTTCATTTGCCAGGCCGATGATCCGGAATGCGTCCGTCTGGGGCGCCAGCTGTTCCCTTTCGCCGGCGGTCAATACACACGCTGGTTCGAAGGCGAAAACAATCTGGACATGAGCAACGCATTCATCTGCATGGAATTGAGCGACCTCAAAGGTCGACCAGCTCTCCAGCAGGTCGTACTGCTCCAGTTGATCTCACGAATCAACCATGACATGTACAAAGCCCAGATGGGGCAGCGCGGGCGCAAGAAGATCCTCATCGTGGATGAGGCTTGGGAAATGCTCGATGACCCGATGATGGCCAAAGCCATGACCGCAGCGTACCGCAAGGCGCGTAAAGAGGATGGTGCAGTACTGGTCGTGACCCAGTCCATCGGCGACGTGTATGCATCGGAAAACTGCGAAGCGATCGCAGCGAACTCCGCTTGGCAGTTCATCCTGCAACAGAAGTCGGAGTCGATTGATTCGGCCATCGACTCCAAGCAATTCAAGATCGAAGCTTACGGCGCGCACATGCTCAAATCGGTGCACACGATGCCTGGTAAGTACAGTGAGATTATGGTGAAGCGTAGCGATACGGATTGGGGCATTGTCCGCCTTGTGGTTGACGAGTTCCATAACGTCACGTTCTCAACCAAAGGTCCTGCACGAAATGAGATTCTGGACGATCTGGACCGTGGTGTAGACGCTGTGGAGGCTGTGAACACCTTCATGGAACGGCAGGCTGCAACCGCCTGATCAGGTTTGCCTTCGTGAGAAACTTAAGCCCGGCTGTTGGCGCTGATTTAAAACTGACCCACCCTGCCGATTGAAAATTGACCCAGGACGGATTGCTGATTTTTGCCCCAGCAATTGTGGATAAGCTTA
>NZ_FNCO01000030.1 GCF_900100795.1 Pseudomonas abietaniphila | reverse complement strand
TACAGCGTTACAACCTGCTGTCAACTCCTTTCTCACCGCTGTCGATTCAAGCATCTGAACCGAAGCGCTTCCTCGCTGCTTACTTCGTCCAACTCATTGATTATCAAGGAGTTTTCCGTTTCGTCTGCGCCGGAAGTGGGGCGAATTATAGACAGATCCAGACGAGCGTCAAGCACTTATTTAAACTTTTGTTACAGCGCCCGCTTTCCTCCCCGTCCGCCGCGGGATTCGCCGAGCAATTGCAGGGATTCTAAGCATTAACAGGAAAGCGCCAATGCCAGCATATAGCGCCCACTCCTTTAGATCAGCCCTGACAATCCACAACATATGCAGCAATCCCAGCCCAAGGACGGCATAGCTAAGCCGATGAAGCTTCTTCCATCGCGCGCCCAATCGGCGTTGGCTGTAGCGATTGGAGGTCACTGCCAATGCCAGCAAACAAAGGAAACCCAAACTCCCCACAATAATGTAGGGGCGTTTGACCAATTCAACGCCGAGCTGAGCCCAGTCGAAACCCAGGATAAAGAACCCATACGCCAGCATGTGCACCACCACGCAGGCAAAACACCACAAACCCAGCTGACGGCGAACAGCTACCCAGCCCGACCACCCGCTCACACGCTGCAGAGGCGTCATGGCCAACGTGATCAAGAGCAACACGAGCGTGCCCAGGCCAAAACGATCCACCAGCACCTTACCGGGATCGGGTCCAAGGTCGAGCAACCACGCCTGGCGCAGCCACACGATAGGCGGAATACAAATCGCAATGAAGACAGACAGACGCCAGAACGGATAACGCATCAATAGTTTTTCCGAAGATCCATACCCGTATAGAGAGAGGCCACCTGCTCTCCATACCCGTTGAACATCTCTGTCTGCCGAATGTTGGGACTGAACAGCCCGCTCGGCAAGCGCCGCTCATGGGCTTGAGTCCAGCGCGGGTGATCGACAGTCGGGTTCACATTGGCATAGAAGCCGTATTCATTTGCCGCGATGCTTTGCCACGTGGTTTTCGGCTGCTCGCTCACCAGGCTGATGCGCACAATCGATTTCACACTCTTGAAGCCGTATTTCCATGGCACGACCAGGCGCAACGGCGCGCCGTTCTGGTTTGGCAGTTCACGTCCATACATGCCCACCGCCAGAATGGCCAGTGGATTCATCGCTTCGTCCAGTCGCAGGCCTTCCACGTAAGGCCAATCGATCAATGCAAAACCGGATCGCTGCCCCGGCATCGTCTTCGGGTCTTGCAGCGTTTCGAAGCGAATGTATTTTGCATTGGCAGTCGGCTCTACCTGTTTGAGCAGCGCGGAAATCGGAAAGCCCATCCACGGGATAACCATCGACCAGGCCTCGACACAACGCAATCGGTAAATACGCTCTTCCAACTGATAAGGCTTCATGAAGTCCTCAAGCGCATAGCGCCCGGGTTTGCCAACCTCCCCGTCGATCACCACGCTCCAAGGCTCGGTCTTGAGTGAACCGGCGTTTTGCGCCGGGTCGCCCTTATCGGTGCCGAACTCATAGAAGTTGTTGTAATGGGTCGCATCCTTGAACGGGGTGATGGCTTCGCCCTTGACCGTCATGGCCTGCCATTGCGTGGTGGGGAGCTTGTCTTTGAACCAGCCAGGGGCCGCACCCGGTTCAACATCGGCATACTGCGATGCATCACTGGCCTCGGACCAACGCGGCAACGCGCCGACAGCCAGCCCGGCAAGCGAGCCTCCCAGCAGAGAGCGACGAGAGAGATAGAAGGATTCTGGTGTGACATCCGACTCTTTGCAGTCAGACGCGGAAGGGGATTTGATCAGCATGTTGACTCCGCAGCGATGGAGAACTGAAGCACCTATGCTGCGGAGTATGCGGGAAATGACGCCGTTCGGACTACTTGTGCCGACGCAGGCGCAACAGATATTGAATCGGACCTGATGCTGCGTAGCCGAGGAATATCAGCAGCAGAATGCGCGGTGGATCGCTGAATACGACGGCAAAGACCAACACCACCGCCAGAATCGCAACAAAAGGCACACGCCCTTTCAAGTCCAGCTCCTTGAAGCTGTTGTACTTGATGTTACTGACCATCAGCATGCCCGCCGCCGCGACCAGCAGAGCGACCAGGAAAGACAGCTTGGAGCCCTGGATGCCGTAGTCGCTGAATGCCCACACGGTTCCGGCTACCACGCCAGCTGCAGCGGGACTAGCCAGACCAATGAAATAGCGCTTGTCGGCTTTGCCCACTTGCGTATTGAATCGCGCCAAGCGGAGCGCAGCGCCCGCCACATAGATGAAGGCGACCATCCAGCCGACCTTACCCATGTCACCCAACGCCCAACCGAACGCCAACAGCGCCGGCGCCACACCGAAGGCAACCATGTCGGACAGCGAGTCATACTCGGCACCGAACGCGCTTTGGGTATTGGTCATGCGTGCAACACGACCATCAAGCCCGTCGAGCACCATGGCCACGAAGATGGCGATGGCCGCAAAGGCGAAATACTTGCTCGCCCCCACCTGATCACCCGCACTCATCGCACTTTGAGCACTCATCGCGCTGATGATGGCGTAGAAACCGGCAAACAGGTTCGCCGTGGTGAAGAGGTTCGGCAGCAGATAAATGCCGCGATGCCTGACCTTGCGGCCCTCGGCGTCGTGGCCCTCTTCTATATGTTCATCGATCGGTAGCAGGCTTTCGGCGTCAGAGGCCTTGTTCGGCTCTTCGGGACGTTCGCTCATGGACAATACCTTGCAGCTATGAAATTTCGACAGATGCTTGCGGCGACGTCGCGCCGACAAACGATGCAGCTTTATACCAGATGAGCCCCCAGAACGAAAAAACGCGACCCTGAGGTCGCGTTCTTCGTTAACCGGAACCCGATTTCTACAATCTTAGTTCTTGGTCTGGTCCACGATTTTGTTCTTCGCGATCCAAGGCATCATCGAGCGCAGTTGCTCGCCGATGACTTCGATGCCGTGAGCCTTGTTGTTACGGCGCTTGGCGGTCATCGATGCGTAGTTGCTTGCGCCTTCGGCGATGAACATCTTCGCGTATTCGCCGTCCTGGATGCGCTTCAGAGCATTGCGCATGGCCTGACGGGATTCAGCGTTGATGACTTCAGGACCGGTCACGTACTCGCCGTATTCGGCGTTGTTGGAGATCGAGTAGTTCATGTTGGCGATACCGCCTTCGTACATGAGGTCGACGATCAGCTTCAGTTCGTGCAGGCACTCGAAGTAAGCCATTTCTGGCGCGTAGCCCGCTTCGACCAGGGTTTCAAAACCGGCTTTGACCAGCTCGACGGTACCGCCACACAGTACGGCTTGTTCGCCGAACAGGTCAGTTTCGGTTTCGTCTTTGAACGTGGTTTCGATGATGCCGGTACGGCCGCCGCCAACGCCAGAAGCGTAGGACAGCGCAACGTTTTTGGCATTGCCGGAAGCGTCCTGGTAAACAGCGATCAGGTCAGGGATGCCGCCGCCTTTGACGAATTCGGTACGGACGGTGTGACCTGGCGCTTTTGGCGCGATCATGATCACGTCCAGGTCAGCACGTGGCACAACCTGGTTGTAGTGGATAGCGAAACCGTGGGAGAAAGCCAGGGTGGCGCCCTTCTTGATGTTCGGCTCGATTTCGTTCTTGTACAGCTGGGACTGGAATTCGTCCGGGGTCAGGATCATGACCAGGTCAGCAGCGGCAACGGCGGAAGCAACGTCAGTCACTTTCAGGCCGTGGGCTTCAGCCTTGGCGACAGTAGCCGAACCTTTACGCAGACCAACAGTGACATCAACGCCGGAGTCTTTCAGGTTGCACGCCTGAGCGTGGCCTTGAGAACCGTAACCGATGATGGCCACTTTCTTGCCCTGGATGATCGAAAGGTCGCAGTCTTTGTCGTAATAAACTTTCATGAAATTCCCCTGTTATCTCGGCCGTTCAGGCCATTCGCAAAATTAGGTTAGATGCTCAGTACTTTGTCGCCGCGGGCAATGCCCGTGACGCCGCTGCGTACTGTTTCCAGGATGGCACTGGTGCCGATCGCCTGGATGAAGCTGTCCAGTTTGTCGCTGGTCCCTGCCAGTTGCACCGTGTAGACACTGCTGGAAACATCAACGATCTGGCCGCGGAAGATGTCCGTGGTGCGTTTGATTTCCGCACGTTGTGCACCGGTAGCCTTGACCTTGATCAGCATCAGCTCGCGCTCGATATGGGCACTTTCCGACAGATCGACCAGCTTGACCACTTCAACCAGCTTGTTGAGGTTCTTGGTGATCTGCTCGATCACCTCATCGTGACCGACGGTGGTCAGCGTCAGACGCGACAGGGTCGGGTCCTCGGTCGGCGCCACAGTCAGGCTTTCGATGTTGTAGTTACGCTGCGAAAACAGACCGACGACACGAGACAAGGCACCCGGTTCGTTTTCCAGCAATAGCGAAATGATGTGCCGCATATTAGGTACGCTCCGTCTTGCTCAGCCACATGTCGCGCATCGACCCGTCTCTGATCTGCATCGGGTAGACGTGTTCGGCGACGTCGACCTGGATGTCGAGGAACACCAGGCGATCCTTCATGGCGAACGCTTCTTCCATCTTCGGCTTCAAGTCTTTCAGATCGGTGATCTTCATGCCGACGTGACCGTAGGCTTCGACCAGCTTCACGAAATCAGGCAGCGACTCCATATAGGAGTGCGAGTGACGACCGCTGTAGCTCATGTCCTGCCATTGACGAACCATGCCGAGCACGCCGTTGTTGAGCAGAATGATCTTCACCGGCAGGTTGTACTGCAGGCACGTCGACAGCTCCTGAATGTTCATCTGGATACTGCCTTCGCCCGTCACACAGGCAACGTGTGCGTCTGGGAAGCTCAGCGCAACGCCCATGGCCGCTGGCAGACCAAAGCCCATAGTGCCCAGACCACCGGAGTTGATCCAGCGATTAGGCTTGTTGAAACGGTAGTACTGCGCGGCAAACATCTGATGCTGACCCACGTCGGAGGTGACGTAGGCATCGCCCTTGGTCACTTCGCACAACGTTTCGATCACGGCCTGAGGCTTGATGACGCTGCCGTCACCACGGTTGTACGGAAACAGGTCGCCGCCCGCACGCCATTCGTCGATCTGCTTCCACCAGGTCGCCACCGATTCCTTGCTAGGGGTCTCGCCGATTTCCTTGAGTGTCGCAACCATTTCGGTCAGGACGCTTTCCACAGGACCTACGATAGGCACGTCAGCCTTGATGGTCTTGGAGATCGAAGCCGGGTCGATATCGATGTGGATGATCTTGGCGCCCGGGCAGAAGCGCGAGGCGCCATTGATCACGCGATCGTCGAAACGCGCGCCGACCGCCAGGATAACGTCCGAATGGTGCATCGCCAGGTTGGCGGTGTAGCTGCCATGCATGCCCAGCATGCCAACGAACTGGCGATCGGTCCCTGGATAAGCGCCCAGGCCCATCAAGGTGTTGGTCACCGGCGCGTTCAGCATTTGCGACAGTTCGGTCAGTGGTGCCGAACCGTTGCCCATCACCACGCCGCCACCGGCGTAGATGATCGGGCGCTTGGCAGCCAGGAGCATCTCCACCGCCTTGCGGATCTGGCCAGAGTGGCCACGAACTGCCGGGCTGTAGGAACGCAACTTGGCTTTTTTCGGGAAGACGTATTCAAACTTCTCGGCCGGGTTGGTCATGTCTTTTGGAATGTCGACCACGACAGGACCAGGACGGCCGGACTGCGCCAGGTAGAACGCCTTCTTCAGGACTTCCGGGATTTCCGACGGATGCTTGATCATGAAGCTGTGCTTCACGATCGGACGGGAGATACCGATCATGTCGGTTTCCTGGAAGGCGTCGGTCCCTACCATGTTGCTTGGCACCTGACCCGACAGGACAACCATCGGAATCGAGTCCATATAGGCGGTCGCGATGCCGGTGATGGCGTTGGTTGCACCGGGACCTGAAGTCACCAGTACGACGCCAGCCTTGCCGGTAGCGCGCGCATAACCGTCAGCCATGTGGGTCGCAGCCTGTTCGTGACGAACGAGGATGTGGCTCACGGCCGGTTCTTTGAACAGCGCGTCGTAAATATGCAGGAGGGCACCGCCCGGGTACCCATAGATATGCTCAACGCCTTCGTCACGCAAAAAGCGGACGACCATTTCAGCGCCAGATAAAAGCTCCACGTTGTTCACCTCTAAAACGCCAGAATACCGTCCACACAAACGAGGAGACGGGTCTTAATAGGTTTACTGCAAAGCAGAGCATGAGCGACGGTGGTCGCCGACTACGTCAGCACTGACTGAGCAAGTATTGGGAGCGCCCCTAAGTGTTTCGGGGTCTTCCCACCCAGCGCGAGGTAACGCGTTGCGGGTGTTACAGGTCGGCGCGGGTGTGCGCCTCATGATCTACCGAGACGGTCTGCTTCTGGCAGTCCCTCTACAGCGAACTTTGGATTGTTCTGATTCGCCCCGCTCAAGTCAAGTCATCGATGCGCTTTCTTCACCCACACTGTGCGAAAAAGCACCGAATGAGGTCGTCTCGGCGCGCTTGTGATAGGTTTCGTCAGCACCGCAAACGACGTTAAGGAAGCAGTATGCGCTGGATGATTCTCGCCACCGCGCTGACGCTGGCAGTTGGGACTGCTACCGGTCAGGCGGCCCAGATCTATAAATGGGTCGATGCACAGGGGGTGACGCACTTCGACGCCCAGCCGCCTGCCGGACAGTCGGTTCAGGAAATCGACATACAGAAACCGGTCACGCCGCCCTCCACTGCACCAGCAGCGCGGCCCGATGCCGACCAGGAACAGCAGGCCATCGACACCAAGGTGAAGAAACAGGTCGCGGCCGACGCCGCCAAGCGCAAAGCGTACTGCGACCGCCAACGCACCAACCTTGCGCAGTTGCAAAACAATCCGCGGGTGCGTGAAGAGGTGAACGGAGAATACAGACGCTTTACCGAGGAGGAGCGTCAGGCACGTATCGCCGAGGTCAAGAGGTCCATCGACGATACGTGCAACTGAGCGTCAGACTGACTCTGTGATCAGCCGGTCAAACTGAGCCAGCAGTGCCTGCAGATTGCGGGTTTCCTGGACGCGACTGGCGTAGACCATTTGCGCCATTTCCAGAATGCCCGATGCATTCGGCAGTGGCAGATCCTGCTCAAGGATGATTTTCATCCGGGGCAGGAAAATCCATTGCAACCACTGATCGAAATCCAGCGTGTCGACACAAAACGGCTCGCGACTCGACAGATCCTCATCGCTGGGCGGCACCTCTTTCCACAAGCCCAGCACACGAAGTTCACGCTCGATCAACAGCAGCTGATCGGCGATCTTTGGAAACCGATTATCCATTGGCCTTCTGCCGCGCCAGCGCTGCACCCGCCGCGTCACCCTGCTTCTCACGCGCTTGTGCGATCAGTCCCCACAGGCTCGCCTGCAAGCTGGCCCGGCCGTTGGCGTAGGTCAGACCACGGCGCGCCAGTTGCTCTGCCTGAGGTGCATCGCCTTGAGCCAGACGCACTTGCGCCAGTTTGTAGAGCACCTGCGGTTCGCGTGGCGCGACACGTTGAGCGCGCTCGAGGCTGGACGACGCACCGTTGAGGTCGCCGCTGCTCTGCTGTTGCTGTGCGGTGGTCAGCAACGCCAGCACCGGACCGTCCAGTTGCTCGTCAGCAGAGAGACCGCCGCTGCTCGACGCCGACGGAATACCGGTCGGCGCGGACGCAGGCATATTGTAGGTATCGCCGGTCGCGGCAGGCGGTGTGTAGGTGCTGTTAATCGGCGCCTGATTGGCCGGAGCAGTGTTGATTGGGGCCGTACTGACCGGCGCCGAGGTCGGCGGGACGAAAGTCGAGATCGGCGCAGCGCTGGCATTAGCGCCGCCCGGGACCATCACGGTGACGCCCGAGTCTTCTTGAATCGATTGCGCCTGCGCCGGGCTCTGGACCGGCGCACGATAGGCGGTGTTACGGTTTGTCGAGACACGCTCGCTGTTGGAGACGCGCGAGCCCGCGTCCACCACCGGAATGTTGCTGCGCGTCTGACTGGCGCAACCATTGAGCAAAGCCAGAGCCGTTAAAGCCGGAATCCACCACTTGTTCACTTCACATCCTCTTCGCTTAGTTCAACCAGCCTTTGACCCAGTCCATCACCGACTCGGCAGGCGCTGATGGCCCGCCACACGCTGGCCCAGGTTGCGGCTCACTGCCGCGAATATACGGCATCTGTACGGCGCCCGGGCAGCTGGCGTCGGTGCCTTGCCCGGTTGAAGCATTGACCCAGGCCTGAACCACGTTATCCGGCATGGCCATGTCCAGCGGAAGCGGGTCGGCCTTCTTCATGAAGCTGGTCCAGATTTGCAACGCGCCCGTGGCGCCGGTAAACGGTGTCTTGCCGTTGTCGTCTCGACCCATCCAGACCACTGCCAGCAAATCCTGACTGAAGCCTGCGAACCAGCTGTCACGAGAATCGTTGGTCGTCCCCGATTTACCCGCCAGGTTCAGCGTGCCTGGCAATACGTTGTACACCGACTTGCCGGTGCCTTCGCGCATCACGCGCTGCATGGCGTTCTGCAGCAGATAGATGGAACCCGGGTCGAAGCGCTGCTGAATCTGGAACGGATAACGCTTCAGCGGCTCGCCTTCGGCAGTCAGCACACTCCGGATACCGCGCAGTGGCGTGTTGAACCCGCCGCTGGCAATGGTCTGGTACATGGTCGCCACTTCAATCGGGCTCAGGGCGCCAGCCCCCAGCAACATCGACGGAAACGTCGGCCAGTCGCGGGTTACGCCCAGCTTGGTGAGGGTTTTGAAGACATTCGGCACACCCAGATCAAGTCCCAGCTTGGCGCTGGACAAGTTGTAGGAATGCGCCAGCCCCTGATAAAGGAAGATGTTGCCGTGGGCCTTGTGATCGAAGTTCTGGGGCTTCCAGATCTGGCCATCCGCGCCCTTTACCTGAAACGGTTCGTCCGGAACCCAACTGGTCAGCGTGTACTGCTGAGGACGCTCCAGCGCGGTGAGGTAAATCGCCGGTTTGACCAGCGAGCCGATCGGACGCACGGCATCCAGCGCGCGGTTAAATCCGGCAAATCCGGCCTGACGGCTGCCGATCAAGGCCTGCACTTCACCCGTTTCCGGGTTGGTCACGACCATGGCCGTTTCCATATCATCGGAGCCCTTGCGCCCCGCCATCTTCGCGAAACTCTCACGGACAGCGGCTTCCGACTTCATTTGCAGGATCGGGTCGAAGCTGGTGAAGATTCGCAGGCCTTCTTCGGTCAAGTCTTCGTCGCGGTAGTCCTGACGCAGCTGACGCTTGACCAGGTCCAGGAAGTCCGGGAACGAGCTGTCAGCCAGCGAGCCGGTCTTGGTCACGCCCAACGGCATTTTCTTCGCCGCCGCCACGGCCTCCGGTGAGGCAACGCCTTGCTGTTCAAGCAGATCGAGCACCAGGTTACGGCGCTCAAGCGCCCGTTCAGGATTGCGACGCGGGTTGTAGTAGGACGGCCCCTTCACGAGACCGACCAACAGCGCCACCTGATGGAGCTTGAGCTCCGACAACGGCTGGCTGAAGAAATACTGGCTCGCCAGGCCAAAACCGTGAACGGCGCGCTGACCGTCCTGACCGACGAAGACTTCGTTGAGGTACGCCTCGAGGATTTCCTGCTTGCTGTAATGGATCTCCAGCAGGATCGCCATCATGGCTTCGGTCAGTTTGCGCGTGATACTGCGCTCGTTGGTCAGGTAGAAGTTCTTGACCAACTGTTGAGTCAGGGTTGATCCCCCTTGACGCATCTGTCCGGCCGAGGCGTTGACCCAGAAAGCCCGGGCAATCGACTTCGGCGACACGCCGAAATGATGGTAAAAGTCGCGGTCTTCGACGGTTACCAGCGTGTCGAGCAAATAAGGAGGCGCCTGATCGAGCTTGATCAGGATGCGGTCTTCAAGGTTTTTCGGGTAAAGACCGCCGATCATCAGCGGCTCAAGCCGCGCAACGGCGAGCTTCGAACCATTGGCGGCCGTCAGGTCTGCGACATAGTCGCCCGAGAAACGCACGTGGATCTGCTGAGCGGGGTCCGCGCCTTCATAGAACTGAAAGCCGCGCGTATTCAGGTCAACGTTGTTGCCGTTCACCGCCGCAGCGCCTGGGCCATTGGCAACGCTTTCACGCCGGTAACCCAAGGCATCGAGCTCGATGAGGAAGTCGTCACGGGACAGTTTCTGTCCGACGAACAGCTCCAGAGGCCGCGCATAGACCTTGGCGGGGATGGTCCAGCGCTTGCCGGAGAATTTCTCCTGGACGATGGAGTCCAGATACACCGCGAAGCAGGCAAGAATCACCATGCCCACGAGGCTGAGTTTGAGGGCCCAGCCCAACAGGCTGCGAAGGCGGCTGTTGGCGGGTTTGGGGGATTTTTTCGAAGTGCGGGATCGAGTCATGGCGGCGGATTATACGCACTTTCAAGATCATCGGCAGACCGCCCTCTCAGCGGTTTGCAGCAATGCGCCAAGCGGCCATAATGGCCGCCTTTAGTCACCTTCTTTTTCGACTTATCACTTTTCAAGGATTGTCCGTGAGCCAGACACTGATAGCCGCTCTGCAAAACCCTGCCCTGTTCCCGCACCCGGTGGAGCAGTTTCAGGTCATTGAGACGCATATTTCCTGGGTGCTGCTCACAGGCCCCTTCGTCTACAAGATCAAGAAGCCGATGAATTTCGGCTTCCTTGATTTCACCACCCTCTCCTCTCGCGAGCACTTCTGCCAGCAGGAGTTGAAGCTCAATCAGCGTCTCACCGAGAATTTGTATCTGGAAGTGTTGCCGATCACCGGCAGCGCTGAAGCGCCTCAATTGGGCGGCGAGGGCGAGGCGATCGAATACGCGTTGAAAATGCGCCAGTTCCCGCAGGACGGTTTGCTTAGCACCCTGCAAGCGAAAGGCGAACTGACCACGGCGCACATCGATGACATGGCGCGCCAGATTGCCGAGTTCCACGAAAAGGCGCCGCGCGTCCTGTCCGAAAACGAACTGGGCTCGCCCGAAAGCGTGATGGCACCCGTCACCCAGAACTTCGAGCAGATTCTGCCGTTCCTCAGCGAAAAGGCCGATCTTGTTCAGCTCGACGCCCTCGAAGCCTGGGCCAAGGCCAGCTACGAGCGCTTGAAGCCTCTGCTGAGTCAGCGCAAGGCCGATGGTTTCATTCGCGAATGCCACGGTGATATCCATCTGGGCAACATCACGCTGATTGACGGCAAGGTCGTGATTTTCGACTGCATCGAATTCAACGAGCCGTTCCGCATGACCGACGTCTACGCCGACATCGGCTTTCTGGCGATGGACCTGGAAGACCGTGGCCTGAAAAGCCTGTCGCGTCGCCTGATCAGCCAGTACCTGGAGCACACCGGCGATTACGCGGGCCTGGAGTTGCTGAATTTCTACAAAGCCTACCGTGCGCTGGTTCGGGCCAAGGTGTCGCTGTTCAGCCTGTCGCCCGATGCTGACCATGTGCAACGCGCCACCACCCTGCGCCAATACCGCAACTACGCCAACCTGGCGGAGAGCTACAGCGCCATCCCTTCCAATTTTCTGGCGATCACCCACGGTGTTTCCGCTGTCGGCAAGAGCCATGTGGCGATGCGTCTGGTGGAAGCGCTGGGCGCCGTTCGTCTGCGTTCTGATATCGAACGCAAGCGCCTGTTTGGGGACAGCAAAGACCTGTACGCAGCCGAGGTCAGCGCCGACACCTACAAGCGCCTGAACGAACTGGCGGCCGTGGTGTTGCACGCCGGATTCCCGGTCGTGATCGACGCGACGTTCCTCAAGCACGAGCAGCGTCTGGCAACAGCACAGGTGGCGGAAGCGACCGGCGCACCGTTCCTGATCCTCGACTGCGCGGCGCCCAAGGCGGTCATCCAAGGCTGGCTCGCGCAGCGTCAGGCCCAGAACCAGGACCCGTCCGACGCCACCATGGAGGTCATCGAAGCTCAACTGGCTAACCGTGAACCACTGACCGCAGACGAAACGCTGCGCAGCCGTCACGTAGAAACCAATCTGAGCGGGGATCTGGACAAACTCGTCACGGATATTCGTCAGTACCTGCCCGGCCTGTAATCACGACCGCTCACCAATCATCGCGTCGTGAAGGAAGCCCCTTCACGGCTCGACGATAGTGGCATTATACTGGCGTCAGAATTCCAACAAGGTGACGCCATGAACCAGCCCAAGCAGCTCGACTCCCCGCTCTTTGCCTTGCTGCGAAGAGATGACGTAAACGCCTTCAACCTCCAACGCCCGAAAAACGGGCCGATCGATCTCGCCGGCGGTGATTTTCGCGGCCTCGATCTGCGCGAACTGAATGCCGATGACATCGACTTCACTGACGCTTATTTTCGGTCTGCCGACCTGCGCGGCGTCGATTTTCGGACCGCTTCGCTGGAAGGCGCAAGCATCGCCCATGCCCAGATCTCCGGGGCCTACTTCCCGCCAGAGCTGAGCGCCGACGAGATTCTCATGTCGGTCAACTTCGGCACACGCCTGCGTTACCGCACACGTTAAGCCTGCACCGCACTCGCCCCACGCGAGTGGTCAGCCTCCCCGCCCTGCATGCTCGGACATGCCGGGCCTGCCCCGTTTGTCGCTTTAACCACCTTTTTCGCTAACGTCCGGCGCTTCGCTGGGGGTTTTACCGAGCGTTGGCTTTCCCCTCTCTCATGGCTATCTATACTCATTCCATGGCTTGAGCCCGCAGTTTGTCCAGGCCTGTAAGGTTTTTAAACACGGAGCAACACCTTGCACGGAGGCAACATGGAAGACGAACTGCAACAGATGAAAAATCTGGGCAAGACTTCGGTCCAGTGGCTGCATGCAGCCGGAATTCACAACGAAGCAGACTTGCGCCGACTGGGCGCCATACACGCTTATCGCGCGGTCAAGACCCGCGGCTTTCGCACCTCCAAGGTCCTGCTCTATGCCATTGAGGGCGCACTGCTTGACCAGCATTGGTGCGACCTGCCGCTTGAAGTGAAAGCCTCACTGAATGAACAGGTCTCCGGACTCGACAGAGAAGCCTTGCGACCTCACACCACCGCCGTTGAAAAATAGTTTGAGATCACCTGTTGACTTACAAATGAGAATTACTATGATTATCACATCCAGTCGCGAGACTGGCTGGTAACCTGAAAGGCTCCTTGGTTCGGACTCTCAGATTATCTCCTCATCAGGCTAATCACGGTTTTTGACCCGGCTTTTTGCCGGGTCTTTTTTTGCCCGCGATAAGTGCAGCTCACTCATGCCCCCATGCCAAGCTGCGTCAGTAGATCGTCCAGCAGGCTCGATCCGCCCAACCGCATTCTCTGCGGCTCCAGCCAGTAAGGCCCAAACCGGGCTTGCGCGATCTCGAGGTAGGTCCGCGCCTCGCTGATCGTGCGCACATTTCCAGACGCCTTGAATCCGACTTGCGCGCCCAGTTCGGCAATCGCCTCGATCAGGATCCGCGCCGCCTGTGGTGTCGCGCTGACGATCTGTTTACCCGTACTGGTCTTGAGAAAGGCGACACCCTCGCGGATCGCCATCCTGCACACATCGTGGATGATCTGGGGATCGCGCAACACGCCGGTTTCAAGGGTAACCGTCAGCGTCCCGCGTCGGCCGCATCGGGCTTTGCAGGCCGCGATCATTTCGGCACCGATCTGCTTGTCGCCTGCCAGATGCGCGTGGAACGGGTAGACCAGGTCGATTTCATCGGCCCCCGCGAGCACAGCAGCCTCTGTTTCAGACACCACCGTGGCGACGGAGGCACCGCCATTGGGGAAATTAACCGCGGCCACCACCTTGATCTCTCTGGCCTGGGCGTCGTCGAGCGTACGCCGGGCCAGGCCTGCGAACCTGGGTAGCACACAGACTGCCGCGACATTTCCCACCGGTGTCTTGGCCCGCTCGCACAAGGCCACAATGCGCTCGGCCGTGTCGTCAGCGTTCAACGACGTCAACTCCATCAACGCTATCGCCGTCTGAGCCCATGCTTCGTCGCTCTCGTTCATCCTGCTCATGCCACTTGCCTCACCCTTCACGTTCGAGGGAGCGACGATAATCCAGCAAGGGTGCGCGTGAACGACCACGCAGGCTGTAAAGAGCTGACCTACGCGACTATCAGAAACGTCTTAAGGATGTTGCCTGCAAACAATCGCCTTGGTTGTCAGGACGGCGGGCGCATCTGCGCGCAGTAGTCCTGATCCGGCAGTGCAGCGGTGTACCAGACGTAATCCGCGCTGCCGGGCTCGACCTCGTTGCCGACCTGCGCCAGCAACAACACGACGGGACGCTCCGGGCTGCTGAGGTCCGCCATGTGCAGAGGAATCCCCAGATCCTTGCGAACGTGATAACTGCCCGCAAACAACAAGGCAGGCGCCGGCGCCTCCATGACACGGTGCGCCATGCGCCGGTCTCGCTGTTGCTGAACGGCGAGCATCGCGGGAAGGGCATCCTCGGGCAGCATGCCGCAGTGAGATTCGCGGACCTGCGCCAACAACTGCGCGCGCACGGTCTCGCGGGTTGATTGGGTGCCGCTCAGCACGGGACGCTGGTGGTAAATGGCCCCGATCTCTTCTTTGCTCAGGTTGGCGGACAGCACCGGGTACGGCTGGGCCAACGCGAACCGCATTATCGGCCCGTAAAGCGCCCAGTCCCAGCCGTTCTGCCAGGCTAAGGCGACGGGCAAGTCGGCAGGGTAGCGGCCGCTCTGTAAACCGCGCTGCACTTGATCAACCCGGCCCTGCTGGTCCGGCGTTAGCATTTCCAGCAACAGGCTGCCTTGTGGGCGCTGATCGCTGAGCGCCTGCAACAACCACAGCTGCAAGGCATGGTGATCGGGATTGTCATGCTGCTCGCCCACCAGCACACGGGGGGCCCCGGCCAGACGAGCGATCAACTGTTGCGGGTTCAACGCCTGTCCGGTGCCCAGATCGCGAATCATGCCCAGATCCCTGTGCTCACGCCCCTCGGGGCTTTGCCAGGAAGGTAGGGGTGGCAACGTCGGCGGCGACTGGCAGGCGCTCGCCAATGACAGCATCAGAAACAGCAGGTAACGACGCACGCGACCTCCTTGTAAAACCACTTTTCAGAACGGTTTACCGCGCGATGATCAACGGGTGTCCCCGCTCGGGGTGACGCTGAACCAGCACATCCAGGCCAAATACGGCCTTGAGCGACTCCGGCACCAACACCGTGTCTGGCGTACCCAGCGCATAAGGGCGGCCCGACGCCAGCAACAACAGGCGGTCGCAGTAACGCGCCGCCAGATTGAGATCGTGAAGAATCACCATGACCGCGCCACCCCGGTCGGCGAAATCACGCACGGCCTGCAGCGTGGTGTGTTGATGCAGCGGATCCAGCATCGAGGTCGGCTCGTCCAGCAACAACGTCTTCCCGCCCTCGCCCGGCCACAACTGCGCCAACACCCTCGCCAGGTGAACGCGCTGACGCTCACCACCCGACAACGTGAGGTAGCTGCGATCGTTCAAGTGCAGCGCATCGGCGGCTTCCAGCGCAGCCTGGACGATCTCGGCATCACGCTGCTGGCCGCTGTCATGAGGCAAACGCCCCATCGCGACCACGTCCTGCACCTTGAACGCGAAGCTCAGCGTCGAACTTTGCGGGAGAACCGCCAGACGCCGAGCCCTCTGCTGGCCTGTCCAGTGCGTCAGCAACTGCTCGTCGAGCCAAAGCTGACCCTGCGTCGTCTTCAACTCACCACACAATGCGCCCAGCAGCGTGCTCTTGCCAGCCCCGTTCGGCCCGAGCACACCCAGGATTTCGCCGGGGTTGACGGTCAGGTCGATGTGTTCCAGCACGCATTTACCGTCACGATGAACGCTGAGCCCCTGCGCCTTCATCATCAGGTGCGTCCTCGAACCAGCAAAAACAGGAAAAACGGCGCGCCGATAAAGGCGGTAACAATGCCGATCGGCAGTTCTGCCGGCGCCAGCACCATCCGCGCAAACACATCGGCGAACAGCAACAGGCTCGCACCGGCCAGTGCCGAAGCAGGCAGCACGACACGGTGATCGGGGCCTGCGACCAACCGAATCAGGTGAGGCACGATCAACCCGACAAATCCAATCAGCCCCGCAGCCGCCACCGCTGCACCGACACCCAGCGCGATACACAGAATCAGCTCGCGCTTGAGCCTCTCCACTTCGATGCCCAGATGGCGGGCCTCGGACTCCCCAAGGAGCAGCGCATTCAGCGCCTTGGCCCGGCGCGGGAGCCAGAAAATCACCGCCGTACAGACCAGCAGCAGAGGCCAGAGCCTCGCATAACTGGCGCCGTTCAGCGTGCCGAGGTTCCAGAACGTCAACGTGCGCAAAGCAGCGTCATCGGCCAGGTAGGTGAACAGGCCGATAATCGAACCTGCCAGCGCTGTCATCGCCACACCCGCCAGCAGCATGATGCCCACGCTGGTCTGTCCATCGCGGCGCCCGAGGCGATAAACGATGCCCGTGACGGTCAGGCCGCCCGCGAATGCGCAGATCGACAATAAATAAGGCTCAAGCACAGGCGGCAAGCCACCCAGAGAAGCACCCGCCACGATGGCGACCGCCGCACCCAGCGCGGCGCCGCTGGAAACACCGACCAGGCCCGGGTCGGCCAGCGGGTTGCGGAACAAGCCCTGCATCGCCACGCCCGACAATGCCAGCACAGCCCCCACCGCTAACCCGAGCAGCGTGCGAGGCATACGAATCTGGCCGAGGATCAGCTCGGCCTGCTGAACGTCATCCCCTGCCAACGGCACACCGAGCAGGCGCAGACCGGCGCGCAGCGTGTCCATCAGCGGGAGGCTTACAGGCCCCAATGCCAGCGACAGCCAGACAGCCAGTGCGCAAGCGAGACTCAGCAGGGTGAATAACGTTCGAGGCTGCACTATCGCCCTCATTGAGCTGGCGACACCTTGGCGTTGAGGGTGGTATTTGCAGGATAGAACGCTTTGGACAGGGTCTTCATCGCCTCCGGCAGACGAGGGCCCAGACCGCCGACCAACAGCGTCGGATCCACTTCGATCAGGCGGTTATCGCGTGCGGCCTGCGTCGAGGCGAGCAAAGGGTTTTCCGTAAGCAACGCGTCGCGGGAGGAGGCCCCGTTCTGTGCACGGTCGGTGAACACCAGCACATCAGGATTCAAGCCGGTCATGGCCTCGGCAGAGAATATCTTGTAGCCGGCATGAGTCGCCAGATTTCGGCCACCGGCCTGTTTTATCAGCCAGTCACCCACGGTCCCCACGCCAGCCACCATCGGCGCTGCCCCGGCATGGCTGACCAACAGGATGACGCCAGGCGCGGGTTGGCGCTGTTGCGCCTGCGCAACCCAGTTGTGCTGGGTGTCCAGTTGCTTCGCGTAGTGTTCGCTCAGCTCACGTGCCCGGGGTTCATCGCCGAGCAACGCTCCAAGCTTCTGCAAGTTGCCGTGCAACGCCGTCATGTTCGCGCTGGCGGACAACACTTCCACCTTCACGCCTGCCGATCGAAGTTGTTCGAGAACGGGCGGCGGGCCCATTTCTTCAGTGCCTACCAGAATGTTCGGACGCAGGCTCAGAATGCCTTCAGACGACAACTGCCGCTGATAACCGATGCTGGGCAGCGATTTGATCGATTCGGGGTGCTGGCTGGTGGTGTCGATACCGACCAGATGAGACTCCCCACCCAACGCCACGACCCATTCCGTCAACGCCCCGCCCGCACTGACCCAACGCTGAGGTGGCTGCGATTGAGCTGACGCCAGATGAGTGAATACAAGCCCGGCCAGAATCACAGTCAGTTTGCTCAGGGAGCGCATAGCGGGAGAATCCTTATAAAGAGGGAGCGCGCCTGACATGCCTCAAGGATCAGGCCCGGCGTACGCTGGATCGACGCGTCATTTCCAGAGCTGTCAGACTAGACGCTATGACAACCGGGCAATTTGATAATTATTTGCATTTGCGCGTCAAGCGCGAAGGAGACTCCACTGAACTACCTGTGTAACGGGAATGAACTGCCCGAAGGAACAAGCCGTGGCTTCGAGATTGATGGCCTGCGAGTGCTGGCAGTACGCCGCGCCGGTCTGGTTTACGTCTACCAGAACCGATGTCCGCACCGTGGCGTGCCGCTGGAATGGCATCCAGACCAGTTTCTCGACAGCAGCGCCAGCCTGATCCAGTGCGCGACCCACGGGGCACTGTTTCTGATCGAAAGTGGTGAATGCATCGCCGGGCCGTGTGAAGGCAAAACCCTGGGCGTCATCACCTGCGGCGAAGACGCGCAGGGCATCTGGATCAGCCCGCCAGCACGGGATTGAGCACGCCCTTTTCAGCCAGATGAACCTTGAGACGACGGTCGACGCGCACTTCATCCGGCGTCAGTTGCACACCATAGGCGAGGACTTCAACTCCGGCGGAGACGGCCTCACGCAGGGCTTGGGCATAGGCGGCATCGATTTCCTCGGCGGGACGCACGCCCTCGATCCCGGTCAGATTGACGCAATACAACAGCACGGCGCGCACGCCCTCGCGAGCCAGGGCGGCCAGCTCGCGCAAATGCTTCGCGCCGCGTTGGGTCACCGCGTCGGGAAACGCCGCCACGGCCGTATCGTCAAACCCCAACGTGACGCTTTTCACTTCCAGGTAGAGCGGACCCTCTGGGTAATCCAGACGGAAATCGACCCGACTGTTCTCCTGCCCGTAGGCCACTTCCCGCTTGAGCGCGGTAAAACCGTCGAGCTCGGTGATGACACCCGCCAACAGCGCTTCTTCCACCAGTTTGTTCGCGCGGCCGGTGTTCACGCAGGCAAAGCGTCCCTGAGGGGTCTCGCTGATTTCCCACGTGCCCGGCAACTTACGCTTGGGGTCATTGGAGCGACTGAACCAGACGCGCCCGCCGGGCATCATGCAGTTGAACATTGAGCCGGTGTTGGGGCAATGAATGGTCAGGCGTTCGCCGCTGGGGGTTTCGATATCGGCCAGAAAGCGCTTGTAACGCTGGATCAGGCGACCTTCTTCGAGTTCGGGAGAAAAACGCATCAGGCCTTCCAGCTCCGCAGTCCACGCTCGATACGCTCAACGGCATCCTGGAGTCGAGGCAGGCTCTGTGTGTAGGCAAAACGCACATGATGGCCGGCCTGATAACGCCCGAAATCCAGGCCAGGCGTGAACGCGATGTGTTCGGTCTCCAGAAAATGCCGACAAAACGCAAACGCGTCGCCGCCGAAGGCGCTGATGTCCGCATAAAGATAGAAGGCGCCTTCGGGCTCGACGGCAATGTTGAAGCCAAGCTCACGCAACGCGGGCAGCAGGAAGTCCCTTCGCTTGCCAAATTCAGTGCGACGCTCTTCGAGAATGGCCAGTGTCTGCGGCTCGAAACACGCCAACGCGGCGCTTTGCGCCATGCTCGGTGCGCTGATGTAAAGGTTCTGCGCCAGCTTTTCCAGATCGCCGACCGCGTCTTGCGGCGCCACCAGCCACCCCAGGCGCCACCCGGTCATGCCGAAATACTTTGAAAAACTATTCAAAACAAACGCGTCGTTGTCCACTTCCAGCACGCTGGCGGCATCGGTGCCGTAAGTCAGACCGTGATAAATCTCGTCCACCACCAGATGCCCGTTGCGCGCCTTGATCGACGCGGACAGCGCAGCCAGCTCGTCACGGTGCAGCAAGGTGCCCGTCGGGTTGGCCGGCGAGGCGACCAACGCACCGACGCTGTCCTGATTCCAGTGCTGTGCGACCAGATCCGGCGTCAGTTGGTAACGCACCTGCGGCCCGACCGGCACCAATTGCGCAGCGCCTTCCACCAGACGCAGGAAATGACGGTTACACGGATACCCCGGATCGGCCAGCAACCAGTGTTTACCGGGATCGACCAACAGACTCGCCGCCAGCAACAAGGCGCCCGAACCGCCAGGCGTAATCAGGATGCGGCCCGGATCCACGTTGACGCCGTAACGCTGGGCATAGAAGCCGGAAATAGCCTCGCGCAACTCAGGCAAGCCGCGCGCGGCGGTGTAGCGGGTTTTGCCCGCCGCCAATGCAGCCTGCCCGGCCTTGATGATGGGTTCGGCCGTGGTGAAGTCCGGCTCGCCGATCTCCAGGTGGATGACATCGTGCCCCGCCGCTTGCAGTTCATTGGCGCGCGCCAGCAGCGCCATCACATGAAAGGGTTCGATGGCGCGGCTGCGCGCACTGTAGGGCTGGGGCATTGGCCTTCCTTTATTTACACGTGTCGGAAACAATTTGCCGATTCTACCCAACCGCCTGCCCGGCTACAGGATTTATCCGGTGCCGTTTTGTGCCGACGATCCACTAATGAAGATGTTGTGGCGACAGGGGGCTAGACTGATAGCACTGCAAAATAATATAAAACCGGGCGCTTTGGCTGTGGTCATAGTTCATGGGCGCGTTGCAGAGCCATGCTCGACAACCGGGAGTAGCGCGCTCCGATTCGATCTGGTAAGTTCGCCCGCTTGCAGCCGCAGGGCCGGCAGGTGTCGGCGATGGATCATTACCCTGCGCAATGGCTTAGAAGAGTGAGAGGCGGTCCGTTCATGCCCACCGAAGAAAAGCAAAAGAGCAATTCAACAACGATCAGCGGTTTCGCCCCCTACGTCGAAGCGAAGGGTGAGGAATACATGGGCAAGCCCATGCGCGATCACTTCATCAAGATCCTGAACAAGTGGAAGCAGGATTTGATGCAGGAAGTCGACCGCACGGTTGATCACATGAAGGACGAAGCGGCCAACTTCCCTGACCCTGCTGACCGTGCAAGTCAGGAAGAAGAATTCGCTCTGGAGCTGCGTGCTCGTGACCGTGAGCGCAAGTTGATCAAAAAGATCGACAAGACGCTGCAACTGATCGAAGACGAAGAGTATGGCTGGTGCGAGTCCTGCGGCATCGAGATCGGCTTGCGCCGCCTGGAAGCCCGCCCGACTGCCGACCTGTGCATCGACTGCAAGACGCTGGCTGAAATCAAGGAAAAGCAGGTCGGTAAATGATCCTGCTTTTCGTATAAGACAAAGGACGCTTCGGCGTCCTTTGTTGTTTTGGCATTGTCCCCAAACCGATTTCCAGTACCATCACTGCCCATGAAATCCCCCTCTTATATAGGGCGCTTTGCGCCAACGCCCAGCGGCTACCTGCATTTTGGCTCTCTGGTTGCCGCCCTGGCGTCCTATCTGGATGCGCGCGCGGTCGGCGGGAAGTGGCTGATGCGCATGGAAGACCTCGATCCGCCCCGCGAAGAACCCGGCGCGCAGACCGCGATCCTCAATACCCTGGAAACCTACGGGTTTGAGTGGGACGGCGAGCTGGTGCGGCAAAGTGACCGCCATGAGGCCTATCAAGACATCATCAATCGCTGGTTCAGCTACGGGCTGGCCTACGCTTGCACCTGTTCGCGCAAGCAGCTCGAAGATTTCCAGGGGATTTACCCGGGCTTTTGCCGCAACGCAGGGCATTCGCCTGATAACGCAGCAATCCGTATCCGCGTGCCAGAGCTGGAATACCGCTTTGAAGACCGGGTTCAGGGTGAGTTTCGTCAGCACCTGGGCCGTGACGTCGGCGATTTCGTGATCAAGCGGCGGGACGGCTTCTACGCCTATCAACTGGCGGTGGTTCTGGACGATGGCTGGCAGGGCGTTACGGACATCGTGCGCGGCGCCGACCTGCTGGACTCCACGCCGCGCCAGCTTTACCTGCAGGAATTGCTGGGATTGCCACAACCGCGCTATCTGCACGTCCCGCTGATTACCCAGCCTGACGGCCATAAGCTGGGCAAGTCCTACCGCTCACCACCGTTACCTGTCGATCAGGCCACGCCATTACTGATGCGTGCCTTGCGCGCCTTGGGACAGCCGGTAACGGACGAATTGTCCTTCGCGACGCCGCGTGAGGTGCTTGGCTGGGGCATCGCCCACTGGAATGCCGATTTGATTCCACGGGTCGCCAGCATCGAAGAAGCTCGAATAGACTGATCTAGAGCGGTTGCTCCAAACTGCACCACAAAGCTGGCCGAAACGTCGCTTGCAGCCTGATAGCCATCCGTTACCATGCCGCTCCGTCACAGGCTGTCGTGCCGGCGTCACTCAATCTGGGAGGCCAAATGTACATTTATCGATTGGTCCTGCTCCTGGTGGTAGGCATCTACCTCTTCTCCCCCGCCATCATGGATTGGTGGATCGACGCAACGGGCGCCTGGTATCGGCCCTACATGCTGTGGCTGATCCTGATCGTGGTGACCTTCATTCTGCAGAGCCAACGAGATGCCGATGAGCTTTAGCCTGACCCAGATGATCCTGGTCAGCACCGCCTACCTGTTGGTGCTGTTCAGCGTTGCCTGGATCAGCGAACGCGGCCTGATCCCGCGCTGGATCATTCGCCACCCGCTGACCTACACCCTGTCGCTGGGCGTTTATGCCAGTGCCTGGGCGTTCTACGGCACTGTGGGCCTGGCGTACGAATACGGTTATGGGTTTCTGTCGAGTTACCTGGGCGTATCGGGGGCCTTTCTGCTCGCGCCGGTGCTGCTTTACCCGATTCTCAAGATCACCCGCACCTACCAGCTCTCGTCGCTGGCTGACCTCTTTGCCTTCCGCTTTCGCAGCACCTGGGCGGGCGCACTGACGACGATTTTCATGCTGATCGGCGTCTTGCCGCTGCTGGCCCTGCAGATCCAGGCCGTTGCGGACTCCATGGCGATCCTGACCCGTGAGCCTGTGCGCAACTACGTCGCCTTTGCGTTCTGCGTGCTGATCACTCTGTTCACCATCTTCTTCGGCTCGCGACACATCGCCACCCGGGAAAAACACGAAGGCCTGGTGTTCGCCATCGCTTTCGAGTCGGTGATCAAGCTGGTGGCCATCGGTGGCATCGGGATTTACGCGCTTTACGGCGTGTTCGACGGCCCGGCGAGCCTTGAACAATGGCTTCTGCAGAACCAGAGCGCACTGGCTGCGCTGCACACGCCCCTGCAGGAAGGCCCTTGGCGAACGCTGCTGCTGGTGTTCTTCGCCTCGGCCATCGTGATGCCGCACATGTATCACATGACCTTTACCGAAAACCTCAATCCGCGCGCGCTGGTCAGCGCGAGTTGGGGCTTGCCGCTGTTTCTGTTGCTGATGAGTCTGGCCGTCCCACTGGTGCTGTGGGCCGGGTTGAAACTGGGCGCGACCACCAGCCCGGAATACTTCACCCTCGGCATTGGCATTGCCGCCAACAACAAACTGTTGGCGCTTCTCGCTTACGTCGGCGGGCTGTCAGCGGCGAGCGGCCTGATCATCGTCACCACGCTGGCCTTGTCTGGCATGGCGCTCAACCACCTGGTATTACCGCTCTACCAGCCGCCGGCCGAAGGCAATATCTACCGCTGGCTGAAGTGGACCCGCCGTGGGCTGATCGTCGCCATCATCATGGCCGGCTACGGTTTCTACTTGCTGCTCGGCGCCAAGCAGGACCTGGCCAACCTGGGAATCGTCGCCTTCGTCGCCACTTTGCAGTTCCTGCCCGGCGTGCTCTCGGTTCTGTATTGGCCCGCCGCAAACCGTCGCGGCTTCATGGCAGGCCTGATCGCGGGGATCGTGGTGTGGCTGGTCAGCATGCTGTTCCCGCTGATCGGCAACTTCCAGGGCTTCTATATTCCGCTGTTGAACATGATCTACGTGCTGGATGACACCAGCTGGCACATGGCGGCGATTGCCTCGCTGGCCGCCAACGTTCTGGTGTTCACCCTGATTTCCCTGTTCAGCAACCCCAGCCCTGAGGAAGCCAGCGCCGCCGAGGCCTGCGCTGTGGATAACGTTCGCCGCCCGCAGCGTCGTGAATTGCACGCCGTCTCGCCGCAGGAGTTCGCGACTCAACTGGCCAAGCCGCTGGGTGCCAAAGCCGCGCAAAAGGAAGTCGAACAGGCCCTGCGCGATCTTTATCTGCCGTTCGACGAGCGTCGCCCGTATGCGCTGCGTCGCCTGCGTGACCGCATCGAAGCCAACCTGTCCGGCCTGATGGGCCCCAGCGTCGCACAGGACATGGTCGAGACCTTCCTGCCGTACAAATCAGGCGGCGAGAACTACGTCACCGAAGACATTCACTTCATCGAAAGCCGGCTCGAGGACTATCACTCGCGCCTCACCGGCCTCGCCGCCGAGCTCGATGCCCTGCGCCGTTACCACCGTCAGACCCTGCAGGAGTTGCCGATGGGCGTCTGCTCGCTGGCCAAGGATCAGGAGATCCTGATGTGGAACAAGGCCATGGAGGAACTCACCGGGATTGGCGCGCAGCGTGTGGTCGGCTCGCGCCTTGAAACCATTGCCGACCCATGGCGGCAATTGCTGCTGGGCTTCATCAACGTGCCGGACGAGCATTTGCACAAGCAGCGTCTGGCGCTGGACGGCCAGACCCGCTGGCTGAACCTTCATAAAGCGGCCATCGACGAACCGCTGGCGCCCGGTAACAGCGGGCTGGTGATTCTGGTTGAAGACCTGACCGACACCCAGATGCTCGAAGACAAACTGGTCCACTCCGAGCGTCTGGCCAGCATCGGTCGCCTGGCGGCAGGTGTGGCGCACGAGATTGGCAACCCGATCACCGGCATTGCCTGCCTGGCGCAGAACCTGCGCGAAGAGCGCGAGGATGATGGCGAACTGACCGAAATCAGCAGCCAGATCATCGAACAGACCAAGCGTGTCTCGCGCATCGTGCAGTCGCTGATGAGCTTCGCCCACGCGGGCGGCCATCAGCATGCCGACGAAGCTGTATGCCTGGCCGAAGTCGCTCAGGATGCCATTGGTCTGCTCGCGCTGAATCGCCGCAATTTCGAAGTGCAATTCTATAACCTGTGCAACCCGAGCCACTGGGTCGATGGCGACCCGCAACGCCTGGCTCAGGTGCTGATCAACCTGCTCTCAAACGCCCGTGACGCCTCGCCTGCGGGCAGTGCAGTGCGGGTAAAAAGCGAAGCCTCAGAACATACGGTCGATTTGATCGTCGAAGATGAAGGCACTGGAATTCCGAAAGCAATCATGGACCGCTTGTTCGAACCGTTCTTCACCACCAAGGATCCGGGGGAAGGGACAGGACTGGGGCTCGCACTGGTCTATTCCATCGTTGAAGAGCATTATGGACAAATCACCATCGACAGCCCGGCTGACCCCGAGCAACAACGCGGAACCCGTATTCGGGTGACATTACCGCGACATGTCGAAGCGACGTCCGCTGTGAACTGAGACCGTCGAGAGAATCGAATCAATGCCGCACATTTTGATCGTCGAAGACGAAACCATTATCCGCTCTGCCTTGCGTCGCTTGCTGGAACGTAATCAGTACCAAGTCAGTGAAGCCGGATCCGTGCAGGAAGCTCAAGAACGTTTCAGCATCCCCTCGTTTGATCTGATCGTCAGCGACCTGCGCCTGCCCGGCGCACCCGGCACTGAGCTGATCAAGCTCGGCCAGGGCAAGCCGGTGCTGATCATGACCAGCTACGCCAGCCTGCGCTCGGCCGTGGACTCGATGAAAATGGGCGCGGTGGATTACATCGCCAAGCCCTTCGACCACGACGAAATGCTGCAGGCCGTCTCGCGCATTCTGCGTGACCGGCAAACGGTGCAAAGCCTTCAGGCTGAGCGCGTGGCCAGCGGCAAGGCGTCCGCTGCCGACAAGTCGGGACCTGACAACAGTAACGGTGAAATCGGCATCATTGGCTCGTGCCCGCCGATGCAGGACCTGTACAGCAAAATCCGCAAAGTCGCGCCAACCGATTCCAACGTGCTGGTCCAGGGTGAGTCCGGGACCGGCAAGGAACTGGTGGCTCGTGCCCTGCACAACCTGTCGCGTCGCGCCAAGGCACCGATGATTTCGGTGAACTGCGCGGCCATTCCGGAAACCCTGATCGAATCCGAACTGTTCGGCCACGAGAAAGGCGCATTCACCGGGGCCAGCGCCGGGCGCGCCGGTCTGGTAGAGGCGGCTGACGGCGGAACCCTGTTTCTCGACGAAATCGGTGAGCTGCCCCTTGAGGCGCAGGCGCGTTTACTGCGCGTGCTTCAGGAAGGCGAAATTCGCCGTGTCGGCTCGGTGCAATCGCAGAAGGTCGACGTACGCCTCATCGCGGCGACCCACCGGGACCTCAAGAGCCTGGCCAAGGTCGGACAATTCCGCGAAGACCTTTACTACCGTCTGCACGTCATCGCCCTGAAACTGCCGGCGCTGCGTGAACGTGGCGCCGACGTGAACGAAATCGCCAACGCGTTCCTGGCGCGGCAAAGCGCAAAGGCCGGACGCAACGACCTGCGGTTTGGCCCTGACGCCGAGCAGGCGATTCGTCATTACTCCTGGCCGGGTAACGTGCGAGAGCTCGAAAACGCAGTCGAGCGCGCCGTGATCCTGTGCGAAAGCCCGGAAATTTCAGCGGACCTGCTGGGCATTGACATCGAGCTGAGCGACCTGGACGTCGAAGAGTTCATCGGTCTGGCCCCGCAGACCGGTAATTCCGCCAGCTCCACCGCTCATGAGCCCACCGAAGACCTGTCACTGGAAGACTACTTCCAGCACTTCGTGCTTGAGCATCAGGACCACATGACCGAGACCGAACTGGCACGCAAACTCGGCGTGAGCCGCAAGTGCCTGTGGGAGCGCCGTCAGCGCCTGGGTATCCCTCGTCGCAAGACGGGTGTGGCCAGCGAAACCTGAGGTCACCACCCCGCACAAGGCTCTGGCACGCGGTGTTCGGGCCTTGTGAAAAAACTGTTACCTCATTCAGCGACACGTAACAAAGGCCGGGGCGTACGGTAACGTAACCCCGGTTTTTTTCGACCCTCGAAAAATAGCGTCGTTTTGCCACACCCCGTGTTTAAAGGGCTGCAGCGTTTTACACAAAAGTTGGCACGCGTCCTGCTATATGTATTCGTACAAGAACAACAAAAATCAGTCACCCGCAAAACAACACAATAAAAACAAGACGTATCGACTCACGCATAATAAAAACAACACGGCGGAGGCGCAGCTAACTGATTCTTTTGGAGAGGCGTTGCATTTGGGACTTGTCCCGCAACCAGGCCGAGAACAACAAAAAACTACCCTAAGGTAGAGCCTGAACTGGTTGGATCGATTGATTACTGCAGCACAGCGACCAAAGCAATCCGTTTGCTCTTGACTCCCGATTGGGAGGTTTCACAGGCGAAAGCCGTGAATTGGGCGTTCAACAAAAATAAAAAGCCCGACAGACAATAAAAATAAGAGCACGCACTTTGGGGGAGCTTCGGCTCCCCCAGTAGCTTCCAGACCAAACACCCGCCGCAAACCCATTGCGAAGGCGCTTCAAGCCCCGCTCTGCCTGCCCCAAGACTGCCTTCGCGCAGCGTCCTACACCATCCCTCGACTAAATGCTAGAATCCCCGCCCATCATGCGGTCATTCTTCGTAATTGGCCGAATATTCCTTCAAACAGTGCATCCCATGCTGAAGAAGCTGTTCCAGTCATTCCGTTCTCCTCTGCGCAAACCGCAGCAACACGTGCGTACAACGCCCGAAGTGCTCAGCAGCAGCCAGCATTCGTTGCAGCGCACTCAATTCAGCCGCTACGCGGTGAGCATCGTCGAACGCCTGCAAAATGCCGGTTACCAGGCCTATCTGGTCGGCGGTTGCGTACGCGACATGATGCTGGGCATCACGCCGAAAGACTTCGACGTCGCCACCAGCGCCACGCCTGAGCAGGTCCGCGCCGAATTCCGTAACGCCCGCATCATCGGCCGTCGCTTCAAACTGGTTCACATCCATTTCGGTCGTGAAATCATTGAAGTGGCGACCTTCCGCGCCAACCACCCTCAAGACGACGAAGACGAAGACAGCAACCAGTCTTCGCGCAACGAAAGCGGGCGGATTCTGCGCGACAACGTCTACGGCACGCTGGAAGAAGACGCGCAACGTCGCGACTTCACCATCAACGCCCTGTATTACGACCCGGTCACCGAACGCGTGCTCGATTTCGCCAACGGCGTACACGACATCCGCAATCGCCTCATCCGGCTGATTGGCGATCCTCAGCAGCGCTATAAAGAAGACCCGGTGCGGATGCTGCGGGCCGTGCGTTTCGCCGCCAAGCTGGACTTCGGTATCGAGAAACACAGTGCGACGCCGATTCGACCGCTGGCGCCGATGCTGCGTGATATCCCGGCCGCGCGCCTGTTCGAAGAAGTGCTCAAGCTGTTTCTCAACGGTTACGCAGAACCCACCTTCGAGATGCTGGTTGACCTGGAACTGTTCGAGCCTCTGTTCCCGGCGAGTTCCAAAGCGCTGGAGTACAACCCGACGTACACACACACGCTGATCAGCGAGGCCCTGGCCAACACTGACCTGCGCGTAAAGCAGAACAAACCGGTCACGCCGGCGTTTCTGTTCGCCGCACTGCTGTGGCCTGCGCTGCCTGCACGGGTCTTGCGCTTGCAGGAACGGGGCATGCCGCCAATTCCGGCCATGCAGGAAGCCGCGCACGAACTGATCGCCGAGCAGTGCCAACGCATCGCGATCCCGAAACGCTTCACGATGCCGATCCGTGAGATCTGGGACATGCAGGAACGCCTGCCACGTCGTTCCGGCAAGCGCGCCGACCTGTTGCTGGACAACCCGCGCTTCCGGGCCGGTTACGACTTCCTGCTGTTGCGGGAAACCGCCGGCGAAGAGACCGATGGCCTGGGCGACTGGTGGACGGACTATCAGGACGCTAACGAATCGGGTCGTCGCGACATGATCCGTGACCTGGGCAGCAAGTCCGAGACCGGTCAGGGCCCACGCAAGCGTCGTCGCAGCGGTGGCAGCAAGCGCAAGCGCGCTGGCGCGGACGCATCGGAATAACGGGCATGGAACGTGTCTACATCGGCATGGGCAGCAATCTGGCCGCCCCCGCCGAGCAATTGCGCGAAGCGCTCAAAGCGCTTGGGCAACTGCCCCACACCCGCCTGTCGGGCGTTTCTTCTTTTTATGTCAGCGATTCCTTGCTGCCGGGCCAGCCGCGTTACACCAATGCGGTCGCCGCCCTCGACACGGCGCTTGAACCTCTGGCGTTGCTGGATGCGCTGCAAGCCATCGAAAACGGTCAGGGCCGTGAACGCCTGGAGCGTTGGGGGCCTCGCACGCTGGATCTGGACATCCTGCTGTTTGGCGATCGCCTGATCGATGAACCTCGCCTGAAAGTGCCGCATTACCACATGCAGGCGCGGGCCTTTGTGCTCTATCCGCTGGCTGAGCTGGCGCCGGGGATCACCCTCGCCGACGGCCGCGCGCTGGATGGTTTGCTGGCTGCATGCCCGTTCGAAGGGCTGGAGCGTCTCTAACTTCAGTCCGCAGGGCGTATTAGCTGTCTTCCTCAAATCACATGCGCAGCCTCCCCCTAGAGCGCAAGGTGTAGGCGCGCGCTTGCTCTGGGCCGCACTCGGACGATCTGCCGGGAACCGGCAGCAAAACCTGTGCATGCGGTGTGTCAGGACAACCGAGTCGCCTGATTTTGCTACCGCTGCGCGCCAGATCGCGGGACAAGCGCGCTCCTACGGCCTCCGGCCAGAATCAATAACAGACGATAGACCGTCAGATCGCGACCCAGCGGTTATCGCAACTCCGCTTCTGCCCGGAGGGGTGGGGCAGACCGCAATCCCGCTCCTGCCCGGAGGGCGTGGGAGCATTCGGAGGTTACGACGGACGCGATGGAGCGCGCAGCGGTCCTGAAATCATCCAGCGCGGTGTGCCAGGCTGATCGTGTTTGCAGGATTCACTGCCGCTGCGCGCCAGATCGCGGGACAAGCCACGCTCCTACAGTTCGGCATTACGCCCAGCATGGTTCTGACATACGCCCTGCAGCGGTTACCCTCCGGTAACATCCTGTTCAAACCGGTAACACCCGGAATTGACTTCCCGCCCCCTCCTCACGAAGATAAGCGTCCCGAAGCCGGACTACCGGTCTATAGGCGCCAAACAGGTCTTTGCAAACATCGCGAAACGACGATGTGCCTGCGTTTGCAGAATGAATCACGCGTTGCTCGCCGTCGTGTTCACAGCGCCTGAATGAGGACTTTTTCATGCCAGATATCACCGTTACGTCCCTGCTGGGCCTGAAGCAGAAAGGTGAAAAAATCACCATGCTCACCTGCTACGACGCAACTTTCGCCCACACCGCCAGCCAGGCCGGCGTTGAAGTGTTGCTGGTCGGCGATTCGCTGGGCATGGTCCTGCAGGGGCATGACAGCACGTTGCCGGTCACCACGGCCGACATGGCTTATCACGTTGCCAGCGTCAAACGCGGCAATCAGGGCGCATTGATTCTCGCCGATCTGCCATTCATGTCCTGCGCCACCCTCGAACAGACCTTCGCCAACAGCGCGATGCTGATGCAGGCTGGCGCGCACATGGTCAAGGTCGAAGGCGCGGCATGGCTTGCGGAGTCCATTCGGCTGCTGGCCGAGCGCGGTATCCCGGTGTGCGCGCACATGGGGCTTACCCCTCAGGCGGTGAACGTGCTCGGCGGTTACAAGGTGCAGGGCCGTCAGGAAACTCAGGCGCGTCAGATGCGCGCCGACGCCATCACCCTGGAACAGGCCGGTGCGGCCATGATTCTGCTGGAATGCGTACCGAGCGACCTGGCGCAGGAAATCACCCACGCGGTGAAAGTTCCGGTGATCGGCATTGGCGCCGGCAGCGCCACCGACGGCCAGGTCCTGGTGCTGCATGACATGCTCGGCCTGTCGATCAGCGGCCGCGTGCCCAAGTTCGTGAAGAACTTCATGGCCGGTCAGCCTGATATCCAGTCGGCCATCGCCGCGTATGTCAGCGCCGTCAAAGACGTCAGCTTCCCTGCTCCAGAACACGGATTCTCGGCATGAACACAGTAAAAACGGTGCGCGAACTGCGCGCCGCCGTCGCACGCGCCCGCAGCGAAGGCAAACGTATCGCCCTGGTGCCCACCATGGGCAACCTGCACAGCGGCCATACCGCGCTGGTCACCAAGGCCGCTCAACGCGCCGACTTCGTGGTGGCGACCATCTTCGTCAACCCGCTGCAGTTCGGGCCCAACGAAGACCTGGCCACCTACCCGCGCACGCTGGCAGCCGACCAGGAAAAGCTCCTGCAAGCCGGTTGCCACCTGCTGTTCACGCCAACCGTCGAAGAGATGTACCCGCACGGCATGGCCGATCAGACCATCGTCCGTGTGCCCGTGGTGTCGGAAGGTCTGTGTGGCGGCAGCCGGCCGGGTCACTTCGACGGCGTGTCCACCGTCGTCAGCAAGCTGTTCAACATGGTTCAGCCTGATATCGCGATTTTCGGCCAGAAAGACTTTCAGCAACTGGCCGTGGTCAGTGCGCTGGTGCGCGACCTGAACATGCCGATCCAGATCATCGGCGAGCCGACCGTTCGCGCCGCTGACGGCCTGGCGCTGTCGTCGCGCAACGGATACCTCACCGAAGCGGAGCGCGCCACTGCGCCTGCGCTGTATCGCGTGATCACCCACATCGGCGAGGCCCTTCACAACGGCGAACAGAACCATGCTCAACTGCTGGACGACGGCAAGAAAGCGCTCGAAGCCGCAGGCTTTCGCCCCGACTACCTTGAGATTCGCCAAGCCGTGACCCTGCGCCCCGCCACCCCTGACGACCATGATCTGGTGGTCCTGGGCGCAGCGTTCCTGGGCAAGACCCGTTTGATCGACAATTTGCACCTGACCAAGCAGTGACAGGGAGCACAAGGCAGCTATTCGCAACTATGCTCACTAGCCCGAGCACGCGCTTGCGCTAAAAGGCTTCGGCAATGAACTTAGCCACACGAGCAATGCCATACCGGTACAGGTCGCCTGAGACAGGCGACACTACCTTGTGAGAAAAAGTACCGAGCAAAGGTAAAGCAAGGCGCAGACATCGGCCCGTCCGGAGGTTAGGCTTCGGCGAACGCATGCATTCGATCCCGCCTTGGTTTTTCAGTGTCCAAAGGCAGTTCAAGTACAAGGAAACCCGCAGCGATGGCGTACTACCGCACTCCTCATGACGTCACCACCCTGCCCGCCTGGCAGGCGCTCACCGATCACCGCAAAGCCATGCAGAATTTCAGCATGCGTGAGGCGTTCAACGAAGACCCGCAGCGTTTCAGCGAATTCACCCTCAGCAGCGCCGGGCTGTTTCTCGACTATTCGAAAAACCTGATCACTGCAGAGACTCGCCAGTTGCTGGTCAATCTGGCTAACGAAGTGGGTCTGAAAGACGCGATCAAGGCGCAATATGACGGCGAGCTGGTCAATGCCTCCGAAGGCCGTCCGGCGCTGCACACCGCGCTGCGCCGTCCGGTAGGCGACAAGCTGCTGGTCAACGGCGTCAACGTGATGCCGGAAGTGCATAAGGTACTGAATCAGATCACCGATCTGGTCGGCCGTATCCACGACGGCCTGTGGCGCGGTTACACCGAGAAGCCGATCACCGACGTGGTGAACATCGGTATCGGTGGCTCCTTCCTCGGTCCTGAGCTGGTGTCCGAAGCGCTGCTGTCCTACGCGCAAAAAGGCGTTCGCTGCCATTATCTGGCGAACATCGACGGCACCGAACTGCACGAGCTCACCAGCAAGCTGCGCGCTGAAACCACGTTGTTCATTGTCTCCTCCAAGACGTTCAGCACGCTGGAAACCCTGAAGAACGCGACGGCGGCCCGGGCCTGGTATCTGGCGCAGGGCGGTTCGGAAGCCGAGCTGTACCGTCACTTCATTGCGGTATCGAGCAACAACGCAGCGGCGGTGGCATTCGGTATTCGCGAAGAAAACATTTTCCCGATGTGGGACTGGGTGGGCGGTCGTTACTCGCTGTGGTCGGCCATCGGCCTGCCCATCGCCCTAGCCGTCGGCATGTCCAACTTCAAGGAACTGCTGTCCGGTGCTTACACCATGGATCAGCATTTCCAGAACGCGCCATTTGAACAGAACATGCCAGCGCTGCTGGGTCTGCTCGGTGTCTGGTACGGCAATTTCTGGGGCGCGCAGAGCCACGCGATCCTGCCGTACGACCACTACCTGCGCAACATCACCAAGCATTTGCAACAGCTGGACATGGAGTCCAACGGCAAGAGCGTTCGCCAGGACGGCGTGCCGGTCAACACCGACACCGGCCCTGTGATCTGGGGTGGCGTGGGTTGCAACGGTCAGCACGCGTATCACCAGTTGCTGCACCAGGGCACCCAACTGATCCCGGCCGATTTCATCGTGCCGATCGTCAGCTTCAACCCGGTGTCCGACCACCATCAGTGGCTGTACGCCAACTGCCTGTCGCAGAGTCAGGCCCTGATGCTTGGCAAAACCCGCGAAGAAGCCGAGGCTGAATTGCGGGCCAAGGGCTTGTCGGAAGACGAAGTTCAGCGCGTCGCGCCACACAAGGTCGTGCCGGGCAACCGTCCGAGCAACACCATCGTCTGCGAACGCATCAGCCCTCGTCGTCTGGGTGCACTCGTGGCAATGTACGAGCACAAAGTGTTCGTGCAAAGCGTGGTCTGGGGCACCAACGCCTTCGACCAGTGGGGCGTGGAACTGGGCAAAGAGCTCGGCAAGGGCGTCTACAGTCGCCTTGTGGGCACTGAAGAAACCCCGGCAGAAGACGCTTCGACCCAAGGCCTGATCAATTACTTCCGCGGTCGTCACCGCGGCTGATCCTGCCTCAGGCAACACCTCGAAACCCGCTCCCTCGAAAGAGGCGGCGGGTTTTGTGTTTTTTGGGGTTACACAACGAATCCTCTGTAGGAGCGAATTCATTCGCGAAAACCGTTCAGGCAATAGAGATGTATCGCCCGTACGGCCGATTCGCGAATGAATTCGCTCCTACAGGTATTGCGTCCAGATCGAACCCTGACGTCAGGGACTACTCTGATGTCATGCCGCAAGCAAAACAAAAGGGAGACGCCATGTTCGATCTCAGCAAGTATCCCCACGCCGACGCCACCCGTAAGGCTGCCCAACTGAGCGCAGACGACTATCAGCGGCTTTATCGGCAATCCATTGAACAGCCCGATGAATTCTGGGCCGAGCAGGCCAGACAATTCCTCGACTGGTCGACACCCTGGAATGAGGTTCAGCAATCTGACCTCAAGACCGGCACTGCGACCTGGTTCAAAGGCGGCCAGCTGAACGTCAGTTACAACTGCATTGATCGCCATCTGGAAAAGCGTGGCGATCAAGTGGCGATCCTCTGGGAGGGCGATAACCCTTCAGAGTCGGCCGAAATCACCTACAAGAAGCTGCACCACAACGTTGCTCGCCTGGCGAATGTGCTGAAAGCACGTGGGGTCAAGAAAGGAGACCGTGTGTGCATCTATATGCCGATGATTCCGGAAGCGGCTTACGCGATGCTCGCGTGTACGCGGATCGGCGCAGTGCATTCGGTGGTGTTCGGCGGGTTTTCGCCTGACGCATTGCGCGACCGAATCCTCGACGCCGATTGCCAGACCGTGATCACCGCCGACGAAGGCGTGCGCGGCGGCAAGTACGTGCCCCTCAAACAGAACGTCGATAAAGCACTGCAAAGCTGTCCCGACGTCAGCACCGTGCTGGTGGTCAAACGCACCGAGGGCGAGGTGGACTGGGTTGAGGGCCGTGACATCTGGTATCACGAGGCCATGCACGGCACCAGCGACGATTGCCCGCCCGAGCCAATGGACGCCGAAGACCCGTTGTTCATCCTCTACACCTCTGGCAGCACGGGGAAACCCAAAGGCGTGTTGCACACCACCGGCGGTTATCTGTTGCAGGCAGCGATGACGCACAAATACGTGTTCGATTATCGCGATGGCGAGATCTACTGGTGCACCGCCGATGTCGGCTGGGTCACCGGCCACAGCTATATCGTCTACGGCCCACTGGCCAATGGCGCCACTACGCTGATTTTCGAAGGCGTGCCGAACTACCCGGACACCTCGCGTTTCTGGCAGGTCATCGACAAGCACCGTGTGAACATTTTCTACACCGCACCCACGGCCTTGCGCGCCCTGATGCGTGAGGGCCCGAAACCGTTGGAAAGCACCAGCCGGGAATCACTTCGCGTGCTCGGCACTGTGGGTGAGCCGATTAACCCGGAAGCGTGGGAATGGTACTTCCACAAGGTCGGGAAAGAGCGTTGCCCCATCGTCGACACTTGGTGGCAGACCGAAACCGGCGGCATCATGCTCACCCCGCTGGTCAGCACCACGCCACTGAAACCGGGTTGCGCGACCCAGCCGATGTTCGGGGTACAACCCGTGTTACTGGACGACAAGGGCAAGGAGCTCGAAGGCGCCACCAGCGGTTTGTTGGCGATCAAGGCCAGCTGGCCCGGTCAGATCCGGGGCGTGTACGGCGACCAGAAACGCATGGTCGAGACGTACTTCAAACCCTATCCCGGTTATTACTTCACCGGCGATGGCGCGCGCCGCGATCAGGACGGGCATTACTGGATCACCGGTCGTGTGGACGACGTGATCAACGTGTCGGGCCACCGGATCGGCACCGCCGAAGTCGAAAGCGCGCTGGTGTTACACGACAGCGTGGCTGAGGCGGCGGTGGTCGGTTATCCCCATGATGTGAAGGGCATGGGGATTTATGCGTTCGTCACGACCATGGCCGGGATCGAGCCCGACGACGCGTTGCGCAAGGATCTGCTGGCATTGGTCAGTAAAGAAATCGGCAGTTTTGCCAAACCGGAGTTGATTCAGTGGGCCCCGGCCTTGCCGAAAACCCGTTCGGGGAAGATCATGCGGCGCATCCTGCGCAAGATCGCCTGCAACGAACTGGACAGCCTGGGGGATATTTCGACCCTGGCGGACTCGAGCGTGGTGGAGGGTTTGATCGAGAAGCGCTTGAACACCTGAATCACGGCCCCTTGCCTATCGCCAGCATAGCGCGGACGTGTAGGAGCCGGCTTGCTGGCCACAAGTTTGAGGGCTCCCACAGGTCTGAGGTTTGAGGTTTGAGGTTTGAGCGCAAGTTTGCGCATCAACCCGATCCCTGTAGGAGACGTCCGAGGTTACGAGGGCAGCGAATGCGGAGTGTGACTCAGCATCAATGTTGCTGATCCACCGCATTCGTCCGAACGCGGCCCGCACCAAGCCGGCTCCTACAGTCCTGAGACGCCACCCACACAGGCGTCAGACAATTCAATTGAGTACCCATGGAATTCATCCGCACACGCATCGAAACCCAGGTCATGAGCATGACCGGTCTGGCCTTGGGTCAGCTCGACATGGAGAACCCCAAGGGCGATCCCGGGCTGTTCGGGCCGCAGGCGGTGTGCTGGCAGGTGCACGGCGACTTTCCCAGCATGCTGATCGGCGGCATCTGCGCGTTGATGCTGCAGATGCTCCACCCGCGCGTGCTGGCCGGTGTGTGGGACCACTCAAACTTTCGCGAGGACATGCTCGGCCGTCTGCGGCGGACCGGTCAGTTCATCTCGGGCACGACCTTTGGTTCCACCCACGATGCCAACTGGCTGATCGACAAGGTGCGTAGCATTCATTCGCAGATCAGCGGCACCACCCTGGACGGCAGCGTGTACGCCGCGGACGATCCGGAGTTACTGACATGGGTGCATGTGGCGGAAGTCAGCAGCTTCATGGCGGCGCACTTGCGCTACCTGAACCCGGGGCTGTCACTTGAGGATCAGGATCGGTACTACGCCGAAACCGCGCTGGTTGCCGAACGCCTCGGTGCCCAACAGGTGCCACGATCGGCGCAGGACATCGCCCGATATCTGGAGAACATGCGCCCGCAATTGCGGTGCGATGCACGTACACGCGAAGTGCTGCGGATTTTGCAGGGAGCACCGGCCCCCAGTCGCATGGCCAAGCCAATGGGCAACCTGATGATGCGGGCCGGGATGGACTTGCTGCCCGGATTTGCCGGCGACCTGTTTGATATCCAGATGGGCGATTTCAAGCGCAAAATGATCCGTGCCGGCGTGAATCGCACCGCGCCGGTTCTGCGCTGGGCGGTGCGCAATGCCTCGGTTCATCGGGCCAGACGGCGGATGGGTGTGCTGTGAATGATGCCACCTCCTCTTTTCTGTAGGAGCAAGGCTTGTGTCTGGGCCGCATGAAGCAAAACGACAGAGGGCTTAAATTGCCCCCGTCATTCATGCCACCATGTGCGCCCTTGATTCCGCTGTCCCGGACCGTCTTTCTCTTCAGCTTTTAGTCCGGTCCCGGCGGCTAAACCAACAACAGTGAGGATTCGTACCATGCAAGACGTCGTTATCGTTGCCGCAACCCGCACCGCGGTGGGCAGTTTCCAGGGTTCGCTGGCGAACATTCCTGCCGTTGACCTGGGCGCGGCGGTCATTCGTCAGCTGTTGGCACAAACCGGCCTGGACCCTGCGCAAGTCGACGAAGTGATCATGGGCCAGGTGCTCACGGCCGGCGCAGGTCAAAACCCTGCGCGCCAGGCGTCGATCAAGGCGGGTCTGCCGTTCGCCGTGCCTGCGATGACCCTGAACAAGGTCTGCGGCTCGGGCTTGAAAGCTTTGCACCTCGGCACCCAGGCCATTCGTTGTGGCGACGCCGATGTGATCATCGCGGGCGGTCAGGAAAGCATGAGCCTGGCGAACTACGTCATGCCGGGTGCACGCACCGGCCTGCGAATGGGCCACGCGACCATGGTCGACACCATGATCAGTGACGGTCTGTGGGATGCCTTCAACGATTACCACATGGGCATCACCGCCGAGAATCTGTCTGAAAAGTACGGCATCAGCCGTGAAGCACAGGACGCGTTTGCCGCCTCGTCGCAACAGAAAGCCGCTGCCGCCATTGACGCCGGGCGCTTCGTTGACGAAATCACCCCGATCCTGATTCCTCAGCGCAAAGGTGACCCGATTGCCTTCGCCACCGACGAGCAGCCGCGCGCCGGCACCACTGCCGAGTCGCTGGGCAAACTCAAACCCGCGTTCAAGAAAGACGGCACCGTGACGGCCGGTAACGCTTCGTCGCTGAACGACGGCGCAGCAGCCGTGATCCTGATGAGCGCGAAAAAGGCCGAAGAACTGGGCTTGCCGGTGCTGGCACGCATTGCGGCGTACGCCAACGCCGGTGTTGACCCGGCAATCATGGGCATTGGCCCGGTCAGCGCCACCCGCCGCTGCCTGGACAAAGCCGGCTGGTCGCTGGACGAGCTGGACCTGATCGAAGCCAACGAAGCCTTCGCCGCGCAATCGCTGTCGGTGGGTAAAGAGCTGGGTTGGGACATGGAGAAGGTCAACGTCAACGGCGGCGCCATCGCCATCGGCCACCCGATCGGTGCGTCGGGCTGCCGCGTGCTGGTGACGTTGCTGCATGAAATGATCAAACGCGATGCGAAGAAAGGTCTGGCGACCTTGTGCATCGGTGGTGGTCAAGGCGTGGCGCTGGCGTTGGCCCGTTAAACACGAAGGCTCTTGTAGGAGCGCGCTTACCCGCGAAGAGGCCGGTGAATCAGACATAGTTTTGGTGTCTGACCCAAATCATTCGCGGGCAAGCGCGCTCCTACGGCCTCCGGCCAGAATCAAAAGCAATCCGTGTTGATCGTTCCCCCGCTCCGCGTGGGAATGCAGCCCCGGACGCTCCGCGTCACCGCGCGAGCGACGCGGAGCGTCAAGGAATGCGTGCCCACGCGGAGCGTGGGCACGATCACACCGCTCAAACATCACTGCCAACCAAACTTCCTCACGTAGAACCCTTTCACCGCCTGCGTCAGCCCCACATACGCCAGCAAAATCAGCGGCAGGATGACGAAGTACAGCGGTGGCAGCGCCTGCAGTTTGAAGTAGTGCGCCAGCGGGCCCATCGGCAGGAAGATCCCGACGACCATGATCACCCCGGTCATCACCATCAACGGCATCGCCGCACGGCTTTGCAGGAACGGAATCTTCGGTGTGCGGATCATGTGCACGATCAACGTCTGAGTCAGCAGCCCCACCACAAACCAGCCCGACTGGAACAAAGTCTGATGCTCTGGGGTGTTGGCACCGAACACGTACCACATCACCGCAAAGGTCGTGATGTCGAAGATCGAGCTGATCGGCCCGAAGAACATCATGAAACGCCCAACGTCCGCAGGCTGCCAACGCTGTGGTTTTTTCAGCAATTCTTCGTCGACGTTATCGAACGGAATGGCGATCTGCGAAATGTCGTACAGCAGGTTCTGCACCAGCAGGTGCATCGGCAGCATCGGCAGGAACGGAATGAACGCACTCGCCACCAGCACCGAGAACACGTTGCCGAAGTTCGAACTGGCCGTCATCTTGATGTACTTGAGCATGTTGGCGAAGGTACGACGCCCTTCCAGCACGCCCTCTTCCAGCACCATCAGACTCTTTTCCAGCAGGATGATGTCCGCCGCTTCCTTGGCGATGTCCACGGCGCTGTCCACGGAAATGCCGATGTCGGCGGTCCGCAGCGCAGGCGCATCGTTGATTCCGTCCCCCATGAACCCGACCACATGCCCGTTGGCTTTGAGCAGCCGAACGATGCGTTCCTTATGGGACGGGGTCAGCTTGGCGAACACGTTGGTGGTTTCCACCGCCACCGCCAGCTCGGCATCACTCATGCGCTCGACATCGCCACCAAGCAGCAGACCTTGGCGCTCCAGCCCCACTTCGCGGCAGATCTTGGCGGTCACACGCTCGTTATCGCCGGTCAGCACTTTGACCGCGACGCCGTGCTCGGCCAGGGCCTTGAGTGCAGGCGCGGTGCTTTCTTTGGGCGGATCGAGAAACGCGACATACCCGATCAGCGTCAGGTCGCTTTCATCGGCCAGTCCATAAGCATCCTGCCCTTGCTCCATGGAACGCGCGGCCACTGCCACCACACGCAGCCCTTCGTCGTTGAATTCAGCCGTGACCTGCATGATGCGCGTCAGCAATTCAGGGGTCAGCGCTTCGTCCACTTCGCCGTGACGCACGCGCTTGCACACGGCCAGGACTTCTTCCAGCGCGCCTTTGCAGATCAGCAGATGCGCCTGCCCTTGCTCCTGCACCACCACGGACATGCGCCGCCGAGTGAAATCAAACGGCACTTCATCGACCTTGCTGAAGTGGGTGCCGACCCGCAGTTCACGATGGATTTCCACGTGCTCAAGCACGGCCACATCCAGCAGATTCTTAAGGCCGGTCTGGTAGTAGCTGTTGAGGTAAGCCATTTCCAGCACGTCGTCGGACTCATCGCCCCAGACGTCGACATGCCGGGCCAGGAAAATCTTGTCCTGTGTCAGGGTGCCGGTCTTGTCGGTGCACAGCACGTCCATGGCGCCGAAGTTCTGGATCGCGTCCAGGCGTTTGACGATGACTTTTTTGCGCGACAGAAAGACCGCTCCCTTGGCCAAGGTTGAGGTGACGATCATCGGCAGCATTTCCGGGGTCAACCCGACCGCGATGGAGAGCGCGAACAGCAACGCCTCCATCCAGTCGCCCTTGGTGAAACCGTTGATGAACAGCACCAGCGGCGCCATCACGAACATGAAGCGGATCAGCAACCAGCTGACTTTGTTGACCCCGGCCTGAAAGGACGTCGGCGCGCGGTCGGTGGCGCTGACCCGTTGAGCCAAGGCGCCAAAATAGGTGTGATTGCCCGTCGCCAGAATCACCCCGGTCGCCGCTCCCGACACCACGTTGGTGCCCATGAACAGGATGTTTTCCAGGTCCAGCGGGTTGCCGGTATCGCCCTCCTGCCGACGCGCGAATTTTTCCACCGGCATCGATTCACCGGTCATCGCCGCCTGACTGACGAACAGATCCTTGGCACTGAGCACGCGGCAATCGGCGGGGATCATGTCGCCAGCCGACAGCACGATCAGGTCGCCTGGCACCAATTGCTTGATGGGCAATTCGATGCGCTGTTTGCCGCCGCCGTTGGCCTGCGCGTCATCCTGCGATACCTCAGCGCGACGCATCACGGTCGCGGTGTTGCTGACCATGGCTTTCAGCGCATCGGCTGCCTGATTGGAGCGGGTCTCCTGCCAGAAACGCAGCAGCGTCGAGAGCACCACCATCGAGAAGATCACGGTGGCGGCTTTCATGTCCTCGGTCAGCCACGAGATGAAGGCGAGCAAGGTCAGCAGCAGGTTGAAGGGGTTCTTGTAGCAGTGCCACAGGTGCACCCACCACGGCAGCGGTTGTTCGTGCTCGACTTCGTTCAGGCCGTGCTGGTCGCGCAACGCCAGGGCTTCGGCTTCGGTCAGGCCTTCGGCATGACTGCCCAGACGCGTCAGCAGTTCGGATACGTCGCTGGTCGCACCCCGGGTCAAGGTTTGCGCCAGCGTTGGCGGGACTTCGCGGCTGACGGTGGCGTCGGTCACGCTGTCGAGCATCGCCAGCCGGCGAAAGTGCCGGCCAAAATGACGGGTGCGCAGAAAGCCTGCGAAAAACTCTCTGAGGAGGGCGAGCTTCAGGGTGGTGAACTTCATGGCTGTGTCCCCTGGACTGAAGGGCTGACGACTAAAAGGCCCAGGCAGGTACGGCCGACCGCACGTGAAGCTCCGCAAGGAACGACACGCAAGGTATGGCCCGCGACCGTGAAGGCCGCGCGGGTGTAACGTCAGGAAGGGGACAGGGCGCTCCATCTGCAACGGCCCTGCTCGCCGGTGGTCGCGACCTCAAGGACGCCACCACCGGTATGCAGGACTGCTACGGGAGTAAAAGCACTGCCGTTTCTCGCGATTGTCGGCGAGCGAACGGCAGCAAAATGACTGCGCGTTAACTCGCCGAGAATGGGCCGGTCATCGAAACCGGCTGACGTCTGTCACTCGAACAAGTACCCACTGTGGGTCTCCGCATTGGTTGAAAACGGGCGAAGAATACGCCCGGCTTTCAGGAGTGTAAACGGCCATTACGCGCCTGCCAGGACTATTGCGCGGGGCTTCAGGAAAGGTTCAGGAATGGGTAAAAAACGGCCATTGCAGGCGCGCGCTTGCCCGGGATGGCGGTGTATCAGGCGACCTGTTTTTTTCAGATAAATCGCATTCGCGGGCAAGCGCGCTCCTACAGGGGCTGCGGTAGGGCAATCCCTTTTTTAGCGCTTGATCTATCGCAATCGCCAGCGAGCCGGCTACAGGTCGGAACGCCGCGCATCTGTCTGTGCAACGAGTCGCTTCCCTAAAATCTGAAGCCTGGACACTGATGAGTGGGCCGACGCTGTTCCTGTGGGAGACGTCCGAGGTTACGAGGGCAGTGAAAGCGGCGTGTCGGTCACCGCCGATGTACCTGTCCCACCGCATTCGCCACTGTCGTAACCTCCAGCAGCTCCTACAGGTCTCGCGGCAGTCAGACACCTTGGTCTGCCCGATCTGGGCGTGAGTCTTCCAAC
>NZ_FNCO01000039.1 GCF_900100795.1 Pseudomonas abietaniphila | reverse complement strand
TATGGGTGAGGTGATGCAGAAGGCCATGACTATGCGGCATGATGCTCCAGCTTCAATTCAATGACCGTGTTGCACTCAGCTCCTGCAACCGCCCAATGATTACACTTCAATCTTATATTCAATAAAAGTCGCGCAATGCGAAAAGATGGAGACCATACGTATTAAATAGCGTGTACTTCAAGAAAAATATCCCAAACTGACACAACTGTAATATTGGCCTAAGCTTCCTGACAGGGGGTGTCTCTTATAGTCCAACTGAGTCTATTGCTCACCCCCAAAGAGTCCAATCCATGATGTGATTCAGAGGGGATATTTTCACACATCTGAGGTAGCCCATATGAACACCATCAAAACCTTGTTCGTCGTCGCAGCGCTGACTGTTTCCACTCTGGCCATGGCTGAAGGCGGTGGTGACCGGACTTTCGCACGTATGGAAGTGGCCAGGACGAATTCGATGGAATCGTACCAGGTAGCTCAAACGCAGAGCGCTCAACCGCCTGTCGCTGAAAGCAAAGCCAAAGCGATGGATCATAAAAACTGCTGAACGATTAGGCACGCGGCCAAGCTGACAGAAATGTAATCACGAAGGTGGTTTAGATGTGGCAATTTCTAAGCTCGCCTGCAATGAAAAATTCGTCTTTTTTTCGGTAAGCGAAGCTCATCTTGCCAACTCACGGGTTGATTTGAACGGCTCCCTTTTGACTGATTGGAAATAAACGGCATGCATTCCAAAACCTCTAGACGGACATTCGTTAAAGGCCTGGCCGCCGGCGGCATCCTTGGCGGCCTTGGTCTGTGGCGCACTCCTGTATGGGCAGTGACCAGTCCAGGCCTGCCGAGCGTCCTCACCGGCAACGAATTTGATCTGTTTATTGGTGAAACGCCGGTAAACATCACTGGCTCGCCGCGCACAGCCATGACCATCAATGGCTCGTTGCCGGGGCCTTTGCTGCGTTGGCGCGAAGGGGAGACGGTCACTCTGCGCGTGAAGAACCGTCTGGATCAAGACACCTCCATCCACTGGCACGGCATTATTTTGCCTGCCAACATGGATGGCGTACCGGGTTTGAGCTTCCACGGCATCGCGCCCGACGGCATGTACGAATACAAGTTCAAGGTGCATCAAAACGGCACGTACTGGTACCACAGCCATTCTGGGTTGCAAGAGCAGGCAGGTGTTTACGGGCCAATAGTCATCGATTCGAAAGAGCCTGAGCCGTTTCAATACAATCGCGACTATGTGGTGATGCTGACTGACTGGACCGATGAGGATCCTGGTCGCGTCATGGCCAAACTCAAGAAACAATCGGACTACTACAACCACCACAAACGTACCGTGGGCGACTTCATCGACGACGTCAGCAAGCAAGGTTGGTCTGCTGCCGTCGCCGACCGGAAAATGTGGGCCGAAATGAAAATGAACCCAACTGATCTGGCAGACGTCAGCGGGGATACCTACACCTACCTCATGAATGGCCAAGCGCCGAACGGCAACTGGACCGGTATTTTTAAGCCTGGCGAGAAGCTACGCCTGCGCTTTATCAATGGCTCAGCGATGAGCTATTTCGATGTTCGCATTCCTGGTTTGAAAATGACCGTGGTGGCGGCCGACGGCCAATATGTCCAACCAGTCAGTGTCGATGAATTCCGAATCGCCGTGGCAGAAACCTATGATGTGATTGTTGAGCCTGCCACCGAGGAGGCTTACACAATCTTTGCCCAGTCCATGGATAGAACCGGCCATGCGCGGGGGACCTTGGCAGTTCGTGAAGGACTGAAAGCACCGGTACCGGCGATCGATCCGCGTCCGCTGTTGACCATGGATGACATGGGCATGGGCGGTATGGCTGGCATGGATCACAGCAAGATGCAGGGAATGGACCAAGGTGACATGACCGGAATGACCGGCATGGGCAGCGGTGACATGACCAACATGGCCGGTATGGACCATAGCAAGATGGCAGGTATGGACAAAGGTGACATGTCCAACATGGCCGGCATGGACCACAGCAAGATGGCGGGGATGGACAAAGGCGACATGTCCAACATGGCCGGTATGGATCACAGCCAGATGGCAGGGATGGGCGGCATGGGAGGCGAGATGCAATCTCACCCAGCGTCCGAAACCAACAACCCGTTGGTTGACATGCAGGCCATGAACCCAACGCCAAAACTGAACGATCCAGGTATCGGTTTGCGGAACAACGGTCGACGGGTGCTCACTTACTCAGATCTGAAGAGCACTTTCCAGGACCCTGATGGCCGAGAGCCCAATCGCACCATTGAGCTGCATCTGACCGGTCACATGGAAAAGTTTTCCTGGTCCTTCAACGGCATCAAATTTTCTGATGCTGAGCCCCTTCGTCTCAAGTACGGGGAGCGTCTTCGCATCACCTTGGTAAACGACACCATGATGACGCACCCCATCCACCTTCATGGAATGTGGAGCGACCTTGAAGATGAAAACGGCAAGTTCATGGTACGTAAGCACACAATCGACATGCCACCGGGTACCAAGCGCAGCTATCGAGTAACCGCCGATGCTTTAGGTCGCTGGGCCTATCACTGCCACCTGCTTTTCCATATGGAAATGGGCATGTTCCGTGAAGTACGGGTTGATGAGTAAAGGAGACGATCTGTGAGCACACACCTAAATCGTAAATCGCTGGTCGGTTGCCTCTTTGCTTTTGGCCTGATGGTTGGATTCTCCTGCGTAGCATTGGCAGTCGAAGAACGTGGTGATCATTCACCTGCTACTTCTGCGGATGCGCCGAACAAGACTGCGACCACGTCAAACCAGGCAACGCCGAATCACGCGACGATGCCTCATACCAAGATGCGCCATGAGTCGATGGATCATGACCAAGAAAACAAGAAGGCGGATTGAGATCATGACCAAGAATTTTTTACGCCCAACGTTGATGGTATTGGCATTTTCTACGAGTCCTGTCTTCTTTGCCGTGGCTCACGCCGCTGAGGAGATGGATCATTCCAAGATGAGCCATGGCTCCATGGGAGCGATGGACCACAGCAAGATGAAAATGGACGACGGTCAAATGACCGGCATGGAAAGTATGGATGAAGGGACGACGACAACCAGTCGAACCCCTGTCCCCGTACTTACCGATGCTGACCGTGCAGCCGCCTTTCCAGATGTCGCTGGTCATGGTGTCCACGACAAAACAATCAACTCTTTCATGCTGCTGGATAAGTTTGAATACCAGGATGCTGACAACGGTAGTGCGTTGGCCTGGGATGCGAAAGGATGGATCGGCGGTGACATTGATCGACTGTGGTTGCGCTCGGAAGGCGAACGTACCAATGGCGTGACGGAAAGCGCTGAATTATCCGCGCTCTGGGGGCACTCCATAGGACCGTGGTGGGACGTCGTCACCGGTGTACGACAGGATTTCAAACCAGGGTCTCCTCAAACCTGGGCCGCACTCGGCATTCAGGGCATGGCCCTATACAACTTCGAGGCCGAAGCAACTGCCTACATCGGTGAGAACGGTCAATCGGCTGCTCGGCTGGAAGGCGATTACGACATTCTGCTGACGAATCGATTGATTTTGCAGCCGACGGCCGAGGTCAATTTTTATGGGAAGAATGACCCTCAGCGCGGCATCGGGTCCGGATTAGCCAACACCGAAGTGGGGCTCCGATTGCGTTATGAGATTGTCCGGCAATTTGCCCCTTATATCGGGGTGAGTTGGAGCCGTTCTTATGGCAATACGGCAGACTTTGCACGTGAGGAAGGTGAAGATGCCAGCGAGGCACGCTTTGTCGCCGGTATTCGGATGTGGTTCTGAGAACCAAGTATGAAAATAACGCTGAAGGCACTGATAGCTGCTGGTCTGGCCACCGTAGCAGCGGCTGCCGGCGCGGTGTATTTCGGCGTGATCAATGTCGGGGCGGATGACCCGCACTCCGCCCCCGTCTACGCGCTACTTTCTATTGCTCGGGATCGCTCGATCGAAGTGCGCTCGCGCAACATTCAGGTCCCCGACCTGAGCCAAGAAGCCCTCATCCGTGAAGGTGCTGGCAACTACAACTCGATGTGTGTCGGTTGCCATTTGGCTCCGGGGCTTGCAGGCACCGAACTGAGTAACAGCCTTTACCCCGCACCTCCGAACCTTTCGAAACTGGACGTCGATGGGCACCCAGCCGCAGCTTTTTGGATCATCAAGCACGGCATCAAATCCACCGGCATGCCCGCGTGGGGCAAAAGCATGGCCGATCCCTACATATGGGGGATGGTCGCATTTCTCCAGCAACTTCCGTCACTGGATGCAGAGCAATACAAAGCTCTGATCACGAGTAGCGGTGGCCATCAACACGGTGGTGGCGAAAGCGTGATGCACAACCATGAGGGTCAGCATGGAACGACCCAGGGGCAAAGTGGCGCAGGTGCTGCCAACCAAAGGGCAGAAGTCCGCGCTCATGATGACGAGAAAAACACGGCACATGCCCATGGCCCCTCCGCAGCGCCGTCTGCAAATGAGCCTGCTGACCACCCCGATCATAAGGTTAGGGAAGCTTCAGATGGTGCGGCCCCGACTCCAACCGTACAGCCCAAATCACATACACATACTGATGGGAAGGAACATACCCATGCGAAATAACTCTCTTCGTCGCAGACGGGCACTTCGTCTCGCTGCTCTCGTGGCTCTGTTCATCAGTTCAGCCAGTCATGCAGCAGAGCCATTGACGATCGATGTACATCGCGACGCTAATTGCGGGTGCTGCAAGAAATGGATCCAGCACCTTGAAGCTAGGGGCTTTACCGTCGTTGATCACGTGGAAACCAACATGAGCGCGATCAAGCGCGGTCTCGGGATTTCTCCTGAGCTCTCGTCTTGTCACACAGCAACCATCAACGGAAAGTTTGTTGAAGGTCACGTGCCCGCCGAGCAAATCATTGCGATGAGCAAACGTGATGACCTGCTCGGGATTGCCGTTCCAGGCATGCCGGCCGGCTCCCCAGGAATGGAAGTGGACGGGAAACATGACGCGTATAAGGTAATCGGCTTGTCAAAGGCAGGCACAGACCACGTCGTTGCTGAATACCCCGAAAACTGATCTTCTAATCTTGCTCCTGCATGGTGAGGGTCATGCCCGTGCAGAGGACATAGCTCATTTCGAACGTAAAAAAGGCGCCACTAGGGCGCCTAAACCACCTCCCAAACCAAAGGAAAAACAAGGAGGCGGGATGTATCAGGTGGTCGAGCAATTGTTTACTGTACGTTAGAAACACTTCAACTGACGGACATGATTTCATAAAATGGATAACTTCAGCCTTTCCTGAAAATTACTTCTACGTCAGCGAGCAGTAAGCTAGTTTCGGACAAAGGAGAATTATGCAGTTCTTAAATAATTTTCATTGTCTAGCTTCCATGGGGGCAGTTGTCGGCCATGACCTTATATTCCACGGTGTTAAGCTTGCCCGTAGAGTCTTCATAGGTCATGCGCGAAGGAGCAACCCCACAGGTTTTATTGGCTTGCGTGACACTGACGACCTTCTGGATATCGAGGTTCATACCATATTCATAATGAACAACTTCAGGAGGAGTCTTGCCGTTCCTTGAGGCGTATTGTTCCATTGCTTGTTGGTTCTCTTGCATCATTCGACCATACACGCGGTCACCGCCTCCTTCAGCCATGGCTAATGAAGATAAGGTCAAAATCCAAGCGGCGCAAAACGCTTTCACTGCTGTCATTGCTTTCATGATTTTCTCCTAAAGCTCAATTTTCTGAGTTAAGAGTAACAAGTGAAAGCTTTCAGAAAGCTGCCGCGAAGGTTACTAATTTGAAAGGTAGACCCTAGTCCGCGTTTACGCTTTCAAGCGAGATGGCATTCTTGTTATCACCAAAGGTTGGCAGACCTGACGGAACACAGATGCCCTCAAAAGCTTATTGAAACTGGTGGCCCCTCCCAATTCCTCGATACGCCGGTAGATCTGAGCAAGGCCTCTGCGTCGACCCCGGTTCTGGCCAGGCTTTCCAGATCCCACTCGAAGAAACTGGAAAAAACCAGGAAAACCTTGCTTGATACCGCTGAGGTCAATCTTACCGTCGAGTAATTCACGGGGATCTTCATCCTGATGAGTTCAGAGACAGTCCACACCAAAGTTCTTAGACGGAAATGCCATACTGACTCCTGATGAATCTTGATCTGTTGATAAGTAAGGGGGAACCTCTGCTTGCGTAGATCCAGCTCATGAGGCAACGAACCTGGGAGTAGCGATTGCAAATTCCGAATGTTCACTCTCTTCGGATCTTTCGTAACTTTATACAGCTCATCTACGCCCGCTTCGATAAGGGCTGCATAGGCGTCGTCTCTTGAGTCGACGGACTTTTCGACCGTAACTGTAGGTTTTTTAGGTGCATGGAGTTTTGCCATTAACCATGCGTTATCATTTTCTAGAATCCATTGCGTAGGTTTGTACGCCTTCTTCCAGAGGTACTCGACATCGGCGTCGGTA
>NZ_FNCO01000029.1 GCF_900100795.1 Pseudomonas abietaniphila | reverse complement strand
ATTGTTTAACCAGCTTGAGTTTGAAGGCTGGATCGTACTTCGTCATGGCTGTCCCCTCGGTTGGACTGGGTGTCCAACTTTCGGGGGTCAGTTCAGGTTGGCTCCCGGTTTGGCCCGACTTCGTCGGGTACCCGCACTCCGACGACGCTCCGTGGGCCCGCCGCCATCCGCCATCCATGGCGGGGGGCGGCTCTCGCGGCATCCATGCCGCTCGGCCCACTCCACGTCATCTGCGTTTGGCCTGCACCCAAGTCGCGATTTGTATCGTCTGAACTGTCGCGTAAAAGAGCAACGCGGGCTGGAGCTAACGCTCTTCGCATTTTTGGTTCGTACATCCATCTCCCGCACTGCATTTTCAACTGTAGGAGCGCGCTTGCCCGCGATCTGCCGGGAACCGGCAGCAAGACCTGTGCATGCGGAGTGCCAGACATGATTGAGTCGCCTGATTTTGCTACCGCTGCGCGGTAGATCGCGGGCAAGCGCGCTCCTACGCCTTCGGCAGAATCAAAAGCAGAGCAGCAAGCTGCTCCTGCTCTCGCTTTTGATCTTCATACCGCGTACTTCCAGACACCACAAAACGCGACTTGGGTGCAGGCTGAGCGCAGGTGGCGCGTAGTGGGCCGAGCGGCATGGATGCCGCGAGAGCCGCCCCCGGCCATGGATGGCCGATGGCGGCGGGCCCACGGAGCGTCGCCGGAGTGAAGGAACCTGGACGAAGTCGAGGCCAAACCGGGAGTTCAGACCCTTGGTTACTTGGGGATGGTCCGGCATTCCGGTTTTCAAGTAACCCGCCGAAGGCGGAACAGTTGGCCGTTAGGCCAACCCGAAAACTCAGCAACACCCGAGCAAGCGGATAAGCACCCTACCCCTGGCGTCACCGGTTAGGCAGAACCAGAAGCCAGCGCCCCCTTAAAGAAACAGTCATGAATCGGCCCAATGCCAACTGCCAAACCAAAAAAACAGCTTAAAATTGCCCCACCGCGCGCCGGGCCTTTTCTTTGGCCCCGCACACGTTCATCTGACACCACCGCCGACGACCATTCTTCGACGTGTCCACGAACAACCAATCGCAATCCGGCAAGGCACACAGCCTGAGCCTCGCCAAGTCCGGAGAAGTGAGAAGCGCCGCCGCCTGTACCGCGATCCGCCCCGTAAAACCGGACGTCATCCCATCCAGGGTCTCGCATGGGCGCCACGTCCAGACGAACCCGGCCGGTATCGAAATCAGCGCGCGTTGCGACGACGTCGACACCAGCACCTCGTTCAACGCCTCAAGCTCGCGAGCGTCAACCGGCTCTCCTAACGCCACAGACAGAAACAGCCGGTAAAGTGACTCACGAAAACCGATCAACTGCCTGAACGCCGTCACCGAATGCCAGGACGATTGCTGCACCAGCTCCACGCACCGGGCGTGCTCGGCCTCACCAATCAGCCCGGCGTGAAGAAACCAGTGCACAATCTCCTCAAGGCTCGAAAGCTTATCCACCACCGCCGTCAGCGATGTGCCGGGCCTTCGGCCATCACATGTATTCAGATAGTCGAGCACACTCACGCCACCCACCAAACGAATAGCGTTGATCTTCAATTGACCGACGGACATGGCCCACCCCGGCATTGGCTGAAGCCTAAATAATGGCAGAGATGGGCCAACACACCGGACTTTCTGACCAACCCCCCTCAAATTGCGCGGAATCGCCTCTAAAATCCCCGCGAATGGCGTAACCAGTCGTCGATCATCTCCACCGCTGTCGCCACACTGACCTGGTCGCTGTGGATATGCAGCTCCGTAAATACCGGTGGCTCGTACACCGAATCGATGCCCGTAAAACCGCGTACCTCGCCCTCTCTGGCACGGCGATATAACCCTTTGGGATCACGGCTTTCGGCGACTGCCAGCGGCGCATCGACGAAGACTTCGACGAAGCGTTCGTTGCCGATGATCGAGCGGGCGTAATGCCGCGCGGCACGGGTGGGCGAAATCAGTGCCACCATGACCGTCAGGCCGGCGTCGGCCATCAGTGCCGCGACTTCGGCCACACGCCGAACGTTTTCGTCACGATCGTGATCCGTAAACCCCAAGTCCCGGCACAGGCCGCTGCGTAACGAGTCGCCATCCAGAATGCAGGTCTTGAGCCCGCGCGCCTGCAACACCGGGTTCAGCCCGTCGACAATGGTGGATTTTCCGGCAGCGGACAGCCCTGTCAGCCAGATCACATGAGGCGTCGGCTGCCCCTGCGGCGCAGCGCCGTGGGCGAAGTTGTAGGCGAACAGGTTGTGACGCGACGCCTGGGGCTGCTGTTGAATATCCATGAGTACACCTCCTTGTGTGACCTAAACATGCGCCTGATGAATGATGAAATCGGCGGCCATCGGGTCGTAGACAGATTTGAAATCGCCGTAGCTTTGCTTCACCACGAACCTGGCCGCTCTCATCTCGCCTCGAAGCCGACCCGGCAGAATCGGGAACACCCGCAAGCGATAACTGGCACCGTCGGCGAAGGTGTAAACGAATTCACACAACGACTCGTGCAACTCGCCCAACGTGACCTTCGCCGTTTTGCCGCAATAGTAGTAGCGACCGGATGACGAGAACTGCCCGGCGAGAATGGCCTGAAAATTACGCTGATCCACCAGCAGCACGCCTCCCGGATTGAGCAGCCGACGGAACCGCTTCAACACCGCAATGCGTTCGGCCTCCTCGAAGACATGACACAGCGAGCTGCCCAGGCACAGCACCGCATCGAAGGTGCCCAATTGCCGAGGGTCCAGGTCATTCCAGTCGCAACACAGGGTGGGAATGTCCAGGCCTCGGCTGGCAAAGTTGGCCTTCGCTTGCCTGACCATGGTCGGGCTGCCATCGCAAGCCGTTACATCAAACCCTGCGCGACGCAGCTGTACCGAATGAAAACCGCTGCCGCAGGAGGCATCGAATATCCGGCACGCGCCGGCCTGCAACAGCAGTTGCGAAAAGAACGTCCCCTCTCCCTCCGCGCGCTTGTTCCAGTCGATCAACTCGTCCCAGCGACTGACAAAATCAGCGTTGTATTGTTCGGTATAGGCGGCAGGCGCGACGGCCTGACCCACACTGCTCAGGTCAGGGCAATCAGCCGAATTGACGGGTGAGGATGCGTTGCTGGGGAACATGGCTGACTCCTTGTTGGCTGATGTTGTGAGCAAACGCTTGATATTTTTGACCCAGCTCATTGGCGCATTCGGCGGCGTCCTGGACCTTCATGCCCGCTACGAAGTAGCCGAGCATCTGCTCCATGACGTTCATTTGCGCACTCCCGAACATGACCGTGCCATCGGCCATGATCGACTGAATGCCGTCCTGTCGTTGCCCGGCCTCATTAACCTGAATGGCTTCCTCACGCCGGACGCCATAAGGCAGGCCAAGCAGCACCTGACCCATCCCGACCTTCACCGGATACCCGCCCGGCAAACCATGTGGTCCGGGTGCATGCACATGCACCTCTTCGTCGGCGAACAGGTTTTCCAGGACACTGATGACCGACATCGCCGTCAGGTACTGTCCATCGACGCCCCCCAGGCGACGGAAGTTGTCCGCCACACTGCGAAAGATCACGTCCGCATTGAATTCATCCGTGCGTTCCCGGCCATCGATCCAGTAAGACAGATTGAAGTTCGCCTGCTGTGGCAAACCATGGCGTGGCACGTAGTGACTGAAAAAGTGTTGGCCGATCAGTTTGACGCAGACCCGCGACGGCTCGCACCGCGCAAGACGGGCGATGGCGCAGCGCGTTGCGGGAATCAGGTTTGCGATGTTGCCCACGCCGACGTCCGGCGCCATCCCGACCTTGTACAACACGGCGTTGACCGCGTCGGGGAATGCCGCGTTGACCACCAGGCTTTTGGGGCAGGACTGCTTCACGGCACGCATCAATGCGTACGCGGGCGCCAGGTGCATCGGCAGCCAGGGCCCCAGCTGAGCCTGATCCAGTGCGTCAAACGTCGCTTTGGGCAGTTGCGTAATGACGCGCCAGGACTGCAAAGACGCGCAATTGAGGATGACATCCGGTTTGATCCGGGACAGCGTTTCGGCGTTGCGTTCGATCGCGGATTCCGTCAGGTCCATTTCCCACGCCTGGATGCGGACCGACACATTCAGCTGCAACGCACCCAGGCTGACCAGGTTGCACAGGCGGGTCGCCTGTTCCAGGTTGCGGCTGGCCACATGAAAGTCGAACTGATTGCGGGGCGCGAGGATTTGCAAAACCTGCAGGCACAGGTTACCGCCGCCCACGATGAGCAATTTCTTGCGTTGCATGTTTCATCTCCCTGAGTGTCCAGACTGCGCATCAGCGCGGGTAGGCACCGTTGTCCACGGGTATGATTTTTCCGGTCAGATGACGGCTCTGATCGGACAACAGAAACAGGGACACCGGCGACCCCCTCCGGATGAATCGGTTCTTTGAGCACCTCCTGTCGCTCGTACTCCTTGCGGCGATGTTCGGGGATGCGGTCATGGATCGAGGTCTGCCGGATCAAGGCCGGCGAGACCGCATTGACGCGTACACGGGGCGCGAAATTCCAGGCGTTGGCCTTGGTCAGGCCAATGACGCCAGCCTTGGTGGCGCCATAGAGCGCATCCATGCTGCCGACCTCACCGGCCACCGATGTGATGTTGACGATGCAGCGCGCGTGCGGCGCTTGCAGCTCGTGACGGGCGAAGTCCCTCGACAGATAGACCAGTGACTTGAGGTTCACGGACCACATTTCTTCCATTTCCTCATCGCTGTATTCGTAAACGCTTTTGCCGTGGTACAGACCCGCGTTGTTCACCAGTCCCTGCAGCGCGAGGCGATCGTCACGCTGGTACAGTTCACTGATAAAGGACCGATAAGTGTCTGGCCTGGAAAAGTCGGCAACATGCCCCTCCAGCCGGTGGGCGGGCAAAAGGTCCTGGAGGTTACGCAAACCCTGTTTGTCCTTGTCGGCGGCAATGACGTAATAACCTGCTTCCACACAGGCAATGGCGGTCGCTTTGCCTATGCCGTTGGCAGCGCCAGTGATGACAATTTTTTTCATGAGCGTCCCTGCTGAGTGAATTGATTCATGCGTTCGTAGAACGGCCGGTGCGCGTGGTAGTAACCCATCAGATGCGGATGGGCGGTGAGCTGTCGCTCGTCGAAATCCGATGTCGACGCGACGATGTGCGTGCTGCGTTCGGCGTCTTTGTGCCAGCTGCGCCAGGCCTGCCATTGGGGCGGACAGGACGGCGCCCAACTGAGCGCTTCGGGGAGGAACTCCAGCTGCAAGTGATCGCAGAGCCTGCGCAGCGTTTCTTCCGGCTGGTTCGCCAGATCGTCCCCGTTGATCACGTACGGAATCTTGCCGGTGAGCTTGGTGACCCTACAGAACACGTCGTACAGGGCTTTATGGCCGATGGCGTGCAAGGGCATCTGAGCAAACATCGCGAAGTGCGAAACGATGGCCCGACCTGGCTCGCGAATAATGAATACATGCTGCTGCTCAAGCAGAAAGTCGGTGTCTGTCTTCAGTTCATCCAGGCAGTGGTAGCACATGTCCTTGTGAAACACGTTGCGCCGCTCACGCGTGCTGCGCAGCAAGGACTTGATCCCCTCGTAGGTGCGCGGCAGGCCACAGTCCAAGTCGTCGTGGGGAATGGCCGACTGCTCATTGAAAGCCATGTGCGCGAAGGGTTCGTGGAAGACCTCGAAGTCCCCCCGTTCGATGAACACGCGCTCCAGCACTGTGGAGCGCGAACGCGGATGGGCCCACAGCGCGATCATGCGATTCATGACACACGCCCCATCGCCATATCACGCATGGCCAGATCGCTCAGGGGCCTCAGCGCGGGGAACAACGCCGTGTTGCTGGGGCCTTTCACAAACGCCAGCAGTTGCGCTTGTCCTTCTCGGGCGTCGTGGCTGGCGGTGACGAACGCAGGATGCAGCGCGAACCGTGACGGCGCCAGTTCACCTTCGAAGTACGCCTGGTTGAAGTAAGGAATCGCCATCAGCCGATTTAGAACCCGCCGTGGTACCTGCACCCATTCGGTGGCGGGCGTCACCGGCTGATTGAGCTGTTGCCGGCGGATGAGAAACTCAAGGATGTCCGGCGTCAGGGTGTACAAGGTCGTGTCTGCGCCCGTGCGCTGCAGGTGCCAGCAATGCTCACGCCCGCGCACATCGGTGTCGACTTTCAGGCTGCAAAGCAACAACCGCGCCGGTGTCTGCCAACGCCGCAACAACGCCTGAATCGCCTGATAGACCGCCAGTTCCGCCCAGCGCCGGTCCGTCGCGGTCAGGCACAGCCGCCGCTGCGCGGCTTGACGTTCAAATTCCTGTTCGGCACCCAGCCGCCCCATCATGAACGTGATGACGTAGCGGGCCCGGTCCGTGTTCACCCCCGTCACCCGTGCGCGCAGACGACCGCTGTGGATGGCCTTCAGGCAAGCCGCGAACTGCGAAACGGTGAAGCAGAAGGTGTTATTGATCGAACACCCTTGGGCGACCAGCTGTTCGATCGCCCGATACCCCTGCTCGCTGCCGGGCACCTTGATCATCACGTTGGGGGCCAGACTGGCCAGTTGCAGCCCGCGTGTGACGAGCAGGCGTTCGTGCATCCATTCGCCGCCTTCGATTTGTGCCGACAACCAGCCCTGACGTTGCTGCGTAGCATCCCATAACGCGCGAAGTTTCCCCGCCCCCTCCACGATCACCTGGTCGTAGAGCTGACGCGCTTTGTCGCAATCCGTCAGCTGCGAGGGAAGACGGTCGGCAAAATCCTGCCACCGTTGAGGATCTTCCAGCACCGCACGTGCAACCAGTCGGGGATTGGTAGTTGCACCGCTGAGGCCTGATTGACTGGCTGAAAAGTTATCGGGAAGCCAACTCTCGATCACGTCAAACATGCTCGGGTATTGGGTAATCATTCGATCTTTAAAGGCGCCATAGATCGTCGGAGACGAATCCCACCATAGTTCGGAATCCACAGTGTTCTTTTTCAAAAGACAAGCGAATCCGGGGACTTCCATGTGAAGAGTCCTGTATGCAGGTATCCATTAATGATGACGAGGGCCCCAGCAAAGCTGGGCAAAATGCCAGTCTGATCAGACTGATAGTCAGACGCTCTGAACCTTCCGGGGTAAAGATGGATCCAAGCGGATTACCTGTCAAACTCGTTTTGATGGTTTGTTAATCACGAATACGTATAAGAACAGAACTTTATATGACGCCATTAGCAAACGCGTTCAAACACGTTTCACCCCCTCGTTTGAATAACTTCATATGGAGAAGAATAAGAAACATTCAGACATATACTATTAGAACATCGTACAACCGACATTAACAAACGAATCAATGATATCCCCCATATAACGTGGCCAGCCGGGAAAAATTCATTGAAGGCTTAATGACATTATTAAGCCGTTTAATGGACAGTTATTCAATCGCCATTATGAGATCGGCCTGATGCACAGAACATCCACGTCTTGGAATAACTCTTACAGCGCTTGCAAGTTGCACTCGTCATTCCTGTCGAGGCGTTCATGTGAAGGCCTGCTGAAACCTGTAGCGAGCATCGTGTTCTTATCGGCAACCTGCTTAAATCAGGCGAGAACATCAAAAAATCGAGGGACCTGACCGTGACGACACCACTGAACACTGAACGCTACAGCTACCGGGCTCGCTGGTTCCACTGGGTGATGGCTGCCCTGATTGTGCTGGCGTATGCCCTGATACTCAGCCGCAGTCAGTTCGCCAAGGGTACCGACCTGCGAACCTTTGTCGTGCAATCGCATTTCTGGGTGGGGATCGTGGTACTGATCATGGCGTTTTTCCGGGTGGCGGAGCGTCATCGTCATACGCCGCCGGGGGTTACCCCGCCGCTGGAAGGCATCCTGCGGCTGGCCGCCACCTTGTCGCACTACGCGTTGTATGCATTCCTCTTCGCGCAACCGCTGTTGGGGTTGTTCACCGTGCTGCTCGAACGCGGCGCGCTGCCGGTCCCGTTGACGTCGCTGACCATTCCGGCGCCCTTCGATATCGCCAAGGACACCGCGCAAACCCTGGAACACTTCCATGTGTTGCTGGGCACAATCTTCTATTACGTCATCGGGTTGCACGTGGTCGCTGCGGTCTGGCATCACTTCGTGCGCAAGGACAATACCGTGCGGCGCATGGTGTAACCCCACCCGGCACTAGCCCTGGGGCTTGGCCTGGGCCTTGGCTTCGTCGAGCAGTTGCTGGATCACCTGTTCCTGGGTGTCGTAGCTGCCCTCACCGAAGTGGGTGTATCGAATCTGGCCCTGCGCATCGATGATGTAATGCGCGGGCCAGTATTGATTGCCGAACGCGCGCCAGATGGCGTAGTCATTGTCGATCGCGATCGGGTAGCTCAGGCCCAGCTTCTCCACGTTCTTGCGCACGTTGTCGATGACGCGCTCGTAGGGGTACTCGGGTGTGTGTACACCAATCACCACCAGACCGTCCTTCTCGTATTTCTTCGCCCAACCGTTCACGTAGGGAATGCTGCGCTGGCAATTGATGCAGTCGAAGGTCCAGAAATCCACCAGCACCACCTTGCCCTTCAATGATTCCTTGCTCAGTGCAGGCGAGTTCAACCACTGCACCGCGCCGGACAGCGATGGCATGTCCCCTTTGTTGCTGACATCAGGCGCCGTGGCAGCCTTCACGCTGTCCACCAGGTAATCGATGACCGCCGGCACGCCAGTCAGTACGCGCTGCTCAATGGCCGCTGCACCTTCTGAGGATGTCCCGGCCAGCAGTTGATTCTGGTTCCCGCTGGCGATCACGACAGCCACCAGCAACGCTGCGCAACCAGCGCCGCGCCTGAGCCACGCGGTCACCGGTAACGACAGTTTCATTCGGGTCAGCACACCGCGTCCGGCAAATATCAGCGTGCCCAGCGACACTGCGCTCCCCAGCCCGTACGCCAGCAACAACAGGCTGGTGTGCGCACTCGGTCCTTGCAGCATGGCACCGGTCAGGATGATCCCCAGAATCGGTCCGGCACACGGCGCCCACAACAGCCCGGTCGCCACGCCGATCAACAGCGAAGCCGAAGGACCTGACAGCCGCCGGGTGGCCGGGTCAAGCCGGTTGCCGAGGGTCACCAACGGCCACATCAACCAGCTCCCGACCTTCGCCGACAGCAAGGACAGCGCAAACAACACCAACACCACCAGCGCGACCTGGCGACCGATGCCGTTGGCCGTCACCACCCAGTCACTGCTCACCACCGCCAGACTGGAGACCAACGCGAAGGTCAGCGTCAGCCCCAGCAACGTCAGCAGCACTGAAGAGGCCGAGCGGTCGGCGCGGGCGAACAGAAACGGCACGACGGGGAGGATGCACGGGCTGAGGACCGTGACGATCCCGCCCAGAAAAGCGATGAGCAACATACGCATTACCTGCAATCAGAAAAGGCGCGAGCGTTAACCTCGCCCCTTGGAAACCGGCGTCTTGAAGGGACGACTCAGTTGTCGTGGCAGCCGTCCGACATGCTCAGGTAGTCGAGGACGTGGACCTGGTCCGTCGAATCCAGGTAGGTCAGTTGCGAGGTCACAACACTGCAGGCGGGGGTGGTGCCTTCTTTGGACGAGATCACTTTCTTGATGTCCAGATGGGTACCGTATGTGTAGGTTTCAGACTTCACGGAGTCCTGCGCTTGAGCGGACAGAGCGCCCAGGCTGAGGGCGGCAAACAGGGTGGCGATTGAAAGATTTTTCCAGTTCATGGCGATCTCCAGAGCGATGGCTGATGGTTCAAATGGGCCGAGGCGTTGTTCCTCGATGGCGCCTATTGAACGGTCTGGAGGTATCGCGGATGTGTCCGCAAAGCGGTCAATGGCATCGCTACGTGTCGCAGGGGGGTGTGGATACAGTGCGATACAAAGGCGTGTGCTGGGTTGGCTTACGGTCGGCGCTAGAGGCGCTCGGTACCTCTGCCATTTTGGGGGGGCTGATCATTTGGTTCTGCCTGACGGCAGAAGCCGATACCCGGGATCGTTCCAACGCTCTGCGTGGGAATGCCTGTCAGGACGCTCCGCGTCCACGCTGACGCAGAGCGTCAGTCCCTGCGTTATCACGCGGAGCGCGGGAACGATCAAATGACTTCTGCTTTTGTACTTCATGCCTCGCGCGTCGAAACACCTATCCCTGCCAAGCACGAGGCAGGCCAACTGTTTACGGCTGCTCAACCGACCCATCCACCGGATCCGGCGGAATCGGGCCGTCCTGACTGGTGTCGATACTGACCACCACCGACATGCCCGGACGCAAACGCGCCAGATCATCCTGATCGCCGTCCACCGTGATACGCACGGGAATCCGCTGGGCAATCTTCACGAAGTTGCCCGTCGCGTTGTCAGCGGGCAACAAGCTGAACTCCGACCCCGCCGCCGGTGAGATCCGCTGCACACGTCCACGCATCTTGCGGTTCTCCAGGGCATCCACAGTGAACGACACTGGCTGCCCCAGACGCACATTGGCCATCTGCGTTTCCTTCATGTTGGCGATGATCCAGCGCGGACGCGGCACCAGCCCCATCAACTGCGCACCCGAGTTCACGTAAGCGCCCAGTCGCGTACCGATCTGCCCCAACTGACCGTCACGAGGTGCAGTGATGCGGGTGTTGGTCAGGTCGATGCGCGCCAGTTCGATGGCGGCTTCGGCATTTTTGACCGACGCCTCCAGCGAGCCTCGATTGACGATCACCGTTTGCAAATCTTGCCGGGCTATTTCAAGCGTTGCCTTGGCTTCAGCCAGCGCTGCACGCGCCTGCGCATCTGCCGCGCGGGTCACGTCCAGTTCGCTTTTCGACACCGAGCCATCGGTCACCAGCGCGTTGCTGCGGCGCAGGTCCGCCGCCGCCTTCTGGCTCTGCGCCTCGGCGTTTGCAACAGTCGCCTGACGCTGCGCGATGGTGGCTTCGGCACTGCGCCGCTGCTGCAGGTTGTTCTCCAGCGCGGCCTTTTGAATCCCCAGTTGCGCAAGCCCCTGATCCAGATGCTGTTGATACATCCGGTCGTCGATGCGCACCAGCAGGTCACCCGCCTTCACCCACTGAAAATCCTGCACTGGCACTTCATAAACGTAGCCGCTCAGTTGCGGCGAAATGATCGTGGTCTGCCCCCTCACCTGCGCGTTTTCCGTGCTTTCGATGGGGCTGCTGAACGGTGGCAGTTGCCAGGCGTACAGCACGATCAACACGCCCGCCAGCGCGACGCCGCCAAACAGGATCGACGACACCAGACGAATGCGTGCCGAGCGCGGTTGCGTGGTGGCGGGCATCACCGCGGGAGCAGGCGCCGGCCCGGTGGTCGGTGCCGATTGGGTTGCGGAGTTGCCGGGCGCATCGCCTGAAGGTTTGTCCGAAGGATTGCCGGGTTCTGTCATGAAGAGTGCGCGCCAGAAGAGGGAACGGAGGAAGGTGCAGGTGCCGACGGGGTGAACGGCGCCACCGGTTCTGTGGTGATCCACAGCCAGGTCGCACGGCTGGTGATCCAGATCATCGTCAAGACCGCGATCAATGCGATGAGCATGAAGACGTCGTTGTAGGCCAGTGTATTGGCCTCGCGGGTCGCGGCCGTCGCCAGGGTGCGTATGCCCTGGCTGGTGCGTGAGGTCGGGTCAGCAATCGCTGACAGTAACGACCCGCTCGAACTCTGCAAACGTGACTGGACCTGCGGGTTGAGCAAGGTCACGTTCTCGACGAGGTAGGACGAATGAAACTTCTCGCGCCAGACCTGAAACGTCCCCAGCAAGGCCGATCCGATCAAACTGCCGACGTTCTGGGTGATCCCGAACATCACCGAGAAACTCACCATGTTGCGCGGGTTGCTGATCACCCCGCTGATGCCCAGTACCAATGTCGGACCCAGAAAGAACGTACCGCCAAACGCCAGCAAAAACTGACTGAAATACATTTGTGGCTGACGGGTCAGGCTGGTGGAAAAGCTGTCCATGCCGGAACCGATGGCCATCAGCGCCAGCGAGATGATCAGGGGTTTGAACAGGTGCTGCGGGTCGATGGTCATGGCGCTGACCAACAGCCCGGCGACGCTGCCCAGCAACATGAATAAATATAAAGTGTGCAACTGCTCCGTGCCCTGGTTCAGCCCCTGTAAAAAACCCACGGCCCCCGTTGCCTGCTCGGACAGCACAATGCGCGTCAACAGCACACTCAAGGCAAACCTCAGCATCCGCCCGCTGCCCAGCCAGCGGGTGATGAGCAGCGGTCGCGTGCGGTTGTGTTCGATCGCCAGCCCTGCACAGATCGTCGCGATGGAAAACGCCAGCGCCATGCCGATCCAGGGCTCTTCCAGCCACCACTCGATCCGTCCCAGCGACAACGCCGCACACAGGGCCGCAAAGCCTGAGGACAGCAATGCAAAGGTCAGGAAGTCGAGCTTCTCGAACGCCTTGAAGCGGTCGCCCGGCGGCAGTTTGAGGACCAGCACACACCCCAGCGACAGCAAACACATGCCGAGCTCAAACAGATACAACCCTCGCCACTCGGCAATCTGCAGCAAGTCTTCGGAGACCAGCCGTGCCAGCGGGGTCGCCAACTGTGCAGTCCCCAGCCCCAGCACCAGGGCCTTCATCCGCCACTTCTGCGGGAACGCCTGAATCATGTAATACAGCCCCAACGAACTGAGGGCCGCACCGACCATGCCATGCGCCGCGCGTACCGCGATGGCCGAATTAATGTCATTGACGAACAGATGGGCGAAGGTCACCAACGCATACAGCACCAGAAAGCCTTCGGTAAACGCACGGAGTCCGTATTGCTGGCGAAATTTCACCAGCAGCAGATTGATCGAGACGTTGGTCATGACGTATGCGGCTGGCAGCCAGGCAATTTCTGCCTGCGTGGCCCCCAGCGCGCCCTGCAGGTATTGCAGGTTGGCAACCACCAGCGCGTTACCCAACCCGCCGGTCAGCGCGACGATGACGCCGACAATCGCAAACGCCAGCCGCTTGGGCGTCGAGTGCAACGGCGTGGAAGGCGAACCCGGTATGGTCGGCCGCTCATGAGGAGCCCAGTTATGAGGCGTGTACTTGTCGTTCATCGAGCAGACCTGATGGATGCTGTCCTGAGACCGTGACCAGAACGATATGACTCACCGGCCGCTCGCGCGTGATGATGATTCGGCATTATTTGTCGAGTGTCTGAGGATCCGTTTGAGGGAGTTTAGATGTAGCCAAAGGAATTGCAGCGCCTGGAGTTCACCTGCAACCCTGCTGCTAACCTGGCTTGCCCACGACGAAAGCAAGCAGACTGTCAGCGATACCCATAAGCGATATCAGACACATCACCTGTGGGAGTCAGCGTGCTGACGAAGAGGCCGGAACATCCAGCCGGCCTGCGAAGATTGAAACTCAGTGCCCGTGAGCAACCTCACCCCACAGATTCTGCACGCTGACATCGCTCGAGGGCGACCTGCGAGCGAACGGTCGCCGGGCTCACCCGATCATCCGCAACCCCGGCTCCTGCTCAAGCTTCACGTCCACCGCATGAATGCTCGCCTCGCGGTGCTTGAGCATGGCACCCGCACGGCCGTTGAACACGGCATTGATCTCCGACAGGATCGACAACGCCACGCTGTCCGGCGTGTCACCGCCCAGGTCCAGGCCGACGGGGAAATGCAGGGTGGAGAACGCCTGGCCTTCGCGCAGTTGAGCAGGCATTTCATCGAGCAACCGCTCGGTGCGGCTGCGCGGCCCCAGTTGCCCGATGTAGCGCGGCGCACCGTTGAGGACCTGACCGAGCCAGTGACGATCCTGCGTGAGGCTATGGGTCATCACCACCACAGCGGCATCCGCCACCATCGCGGTGAGATCGGGCAAGGCTTGAAGCGGCGCCGCCAGAACCCGGTCTGCTTCGGGAAACCGCTGAGCCCGGGCGAAATGCGGGCGGGCATCGATCACCGTGATGTGCCAGCCCTGCAAGCGCGCCATGCTCACCAACGGAGAAGCGTCATGACCGGCCCCGAAAATCACCAGCCGACGTGGCGCCGGAATGTATTCCAGCAGCACTTCGATCTCCCCGCCCGCCCCTTCATACGTTCGAGTGGCAGAACGACGAGCACTGAGTACCGCACGCAGATCCTCGGCAATCGCCTGCGCCAGCCAGCGTTCATGCATGTGCGTGCGCAACCCGCTCGACGGGGACAATGCGACCCGCTCACCGACCGTGACCTGCCGGTCGTTGTGCGAACCAATCACCGTCGCCAGCGCGGCGCCGTGACCGCTGGCCTTGACCTCGCGCAGTATGTCTACCACCAGGCTTTCACCTTCTGGCAGCACGCGTTCGAAAAGGATATGCACCGTGCCGTTGCAGCCCAGGCCAAAACTCAACTCGGCTTCTTCCAGTTCATCGTCGTCCTCGCCGGTGCTGTACGCACGAATCGACGGCTTGCCACTGGCCGTCAACCACCAGGCCTTCTTGCTCACGTCACTTTCCAGGCAACCCCCACTGACGGTGCCCGTGGCTTCACCCACCTGCGCGATGACCATCCGCGCACCGGGTCGTCGGTAAGCCGAACCCTCGACCTTGACCACCGTGGCGATCACTGTTTCCTGCTGCCCGGCCTGCGCCTGATCGAGCGCCGCGAGCAAACTGGATAGATCATTCATGCATGTCCCCACTGAGTCATGAGCTGAAACGGTACTGTTCAATCGGCAAGGCATCGCTGCCTAGCATATTGGTGCGTTTACTTGCTGACTGCCGGCAGCGCCTCAGGTTCAAGCGTTCACTCACCCCGCGCAGGCACCCCGCACGGAGCAACGCAAAAAAATACGTTCATCCATATTGCTTCCTACTACACTGCTTTTCCTTCTTCGGTGTCAACGTGCCGACGGGTATTGGCTTGTCGGTCTCTTCTGTAAAACAGAATTCCTCGCCACAGGATTATCGTCATGAAAATTCCAGGTCCCGATCACCCCATTACCCTTTCCCCACTCAACGGCCGGGTCACGGTTCAGTTCAAGGGCGTCCAGGTCGCGCAAAGCGACAAGGCACTGGAACTGAAGGAAGCCAGCTATCCGCCAGTCATTTCTGTGCCCCGCTCGGATATTTCGATTGAACATTACGAAAGAACCGAACATCGAACCCATTGCCCCTACAAGGGTGATGCCAGCTACTTCAGCCTGAGCGCCAACGGCCAAATCGCTGAAAACGCCGTCTGGACCTATGAAGAGGCGTATCCCTCAGTGAAAGAAATCGAGGGCCACGTCGCGTTCTACCCGGACAAGGTGACCCTGGACATTCACTGAGTCCTTTCCAGTCATCGCCTCGCTGCATCGCTCCATCGTTTTTGCCACACGACGTCCGGGCCGCAACGAACACCGTTGCGGCTCGCTCATGAGAAGAACGCAGGAAAGCCGTACCGCCTGGCTGCACCGACTCAGCCAACCGGGCGCCGGCAAGATCCGGAGAACACCCGATGACGCGCCATTCACGCCAGCTTCGCGAAACATCCGCCACGTATCCTCTGTGCAAGCGCTATCAGGGCGTGCGTACTCGCACTGAACAACTGGTTGCTCCACTGAGTGCCGAGGACATGGTGGTGCAGTCGATGCCCGACGCCAGCCCGGCGAAATGGCACATGGCGCACACTACCTGGTTTTTCGAAACCTTCCTGCTGGCCCCCAACCTCCCCGATTACACGCCGTTCGACCCGACCTTCGGCTACCTCTTCAACTCCTATTACGAAGCCGTAGGCCCACGTCACCCTCGCCCGCAACGAGGGCTGATGACCCGTCCGGGCGTCGATCAGGTGATGGCCTATCGAAAACACGTCGATGAACACATGTCGGCCTTGCTGATGACCCCGTTGTCCGACGAGATCACAAGTCTGATCGAACTGGGCCTCGCCCACGAGGAGCAGCATCAGGAACTGCTGTTGATGGACATCCTGCACCTGTTCAGCCTGTCGTCGCTCAAGCCCGCGTATAGCCCCGACTGGCCGGAAGATGCGTCTGGACGGCGCGGCCAGTTCAAGCCATTGAGCGCCGGGTTGACGCAAATCGGTCACGACGGCCACGGCTTTGCGTTCGATCATGAAGGCCCGCGACATACCACGTACCTGCAATCCTTCGAAATCAGCGATCGGCTGGTCACCAATGGCGAATGGCTGAGCTTCATCGCAGACGGCGGTTATCACACCGCCGCTCTGTGGTTGTCCGAAGGCTGGACGATGGTCCAGGAAAACGGCTGGAACGCGCCGCTGTACTGGCAACACGACGAGAACGGCTGGAAACGCATGAGCCTGCGCGGACTGGAGCCCATCGACCCGGCAGGTCCCGTGACGCACATCAGTTATTACGAAGCCGCCGCGTTCGCCACGTGGGCCGACGCCCGCCTGCCGACGGAGGCCGAATGGGAAGCCGCCGCCCGGGCCGGTTTACTGGAACAGGTCGATGATGTGGCCTGGCAGTGGACACAAAGTGCCTACAGCGCCTACCCCGGTTTCAAGCCTTCGGCCGGTGCCGTGGGTGAGTACAACGGTAAATTCATGGTCAACCAGATGGTGCTGCGCGGTGGCGCCAGCGTGACCTCGCCTGATCACTGCCGCCTGACCTATCGCAACTTCTTCCAGACCGAAAAACGCTGGATGGTCGCCGGGTTGCGCCTGGCCCGTGACAGCCGCCAACCGGGCGTGGTGAATCCCAACGACAGCGAGTTCGCCCGCGATGTCGTTGCAGGTTTATCGGAACCGACCAAGACGCTGTCGCCGAAATATTTCTACGACGCGATGGGGTCGGACCTGTTCGAGGCCATCTGCGAAACCGCCGAGTATTACCCGACCCGCGCTGAAACCGGCTTGCTCAAAGGCATTGCGGATCAGATCGCCGCGTCGATCCCCGACGGTGCCGCGCTAGTGGAATTTGGCAGCGGCGCCAGCGAGAAAACCCGACTGGTGCTGGACGCCGCGCCGCACATTGCCGTTTACGTGCCGATCGACATCAGCGCCACTGCGTTGAACAAGGCGGCGCAGTCGTTACGCAAGAAGTACCCGACGCTGGTGGTTGCACCACAGGTGGACGACTTCACTCGCGTACTGACCCTGCCCAAGGAAGCCGATGGCCACACCCGCGTCGGTTTCTTTCCGGGCTCGACCATCGGTAACTTCACCCACGAACAGGCCGTGGACTTCCTTCATGCGGCACACGATGTGCTGGGCAAGAACGCTCACTTCATCGTCGGCGTGGACATGGTCAAAGACGCTCACACGCTCGTTGCGGCCTATGACGATGCCGAGGGCGTCACGGCACGCTTCAACAAGAACCTGCTGACGCGCATCAATCGCGAGCTGAGTGCCGACTTCAACGTTGGGGCATTTGATCATCTGGCACTCTGGAATGCCGAACGGGAGCGCATGGAAATGCATCTGGTGAGTCAGGTCGAGCAGGTGGTAAACGTTGCGGGCCACCGCTTTCACTTTGCTGCCGGTGAGCGGCTGCACACTGAGAACTCGCACAAGTTCACGGTGGCGTCTTTTACTGAACTGGCGGCGCGTGCAGGGTGGTCGGTCAGCCAGGTCTGGATCAGCGACGCGCCAGAGATGGCGTTGTTCAGCCTGCAAGCGTAGAAACGTTGCGGTGCGCTGACCGGCGCACCGCAACCGATCCTTCTGGCGCTTATCGACGCCAGCCGTACCCGGCTGATAACGTCCGGCCTCTTCAAAACCGACCCGACCGGGTACAGGCAGCTTGCCCCTCCATGGCTAAACCATCGCACCGTGAAAAGATACTGACCGAAGGACTGAAGGTTGTTCATCAGCGAGGGTTCGCAGGCGCCAGTGTGCGTGACGTCGTGCAGGCGGCCGGAGTGCCTCAGGGGTCGTTCACCAATCATTTCGTGTCCAAGGAAGCCTTCGGCCTGGAGATTATCGATCTCTACTTCGAAGGCACCCGACAAATGGTCGGACAGACCTTGCTCAACCCATCACTGCCACCCATCGCGCGCGTGCAAGCCTATGTCGACTTCCACAAAAGCGCGCTCGAATGCGCCGTAAACAAAGGGTGCCTGCTCGGCAACTTCACCGCTGAGAGCACCGAACACAGTGAGCCGATCCGCGCGCGTCTGGCGCAGATTTATGACTGGCTCAGCGACCACGTTCGCGGTTGTCTGGACGAGGCCATTCAGGCGGACGACCTGCCCCGGGACTTCAACAGCCGGCAGGTCGCCCTGTTCATCATCGCCTCGGTACAAGGCGCCGTTCTGCTGGCCAAGGCTCAGCGCAACACCGCCGCGCTGGACAGTTTCTCCACGATTCTGGCGACCAGCGTCCTGCGCTGAGCGGCGAAAGCGAAAGCCTTTGCTGCAGGGCGCCGGGTCGGAATTTACCGGTGAATACCCGTTCTCCCATGCAAACTTGCACACCCACCCTGCACGATTCTTCATTGTCATTTGCAAAATTGCGCTGTTAGCATCCCTGCTGAACCTCATGGAATGCGGCTCGAATGGCCGCCTGAACGAGCAAGAATAAAAAGCCACAGGGAGTCTGCAATGACGGCACAGGTAGTATCGGCCAAGTCCTCAGGTCATGAACCGGCCTGCGACACCGTTCTGTCCGACGTACGCAATCATATTGGCCACATCACCCTCAATCGCCCACAAGGGCTCAATGCCATCGATCTGGACATGGTCCGCCAGTTGCAACGCCAGCTGGATGAATGGGCCACCGACGACAAGGTCTATGCAGTGGTGTTGCGCGGGGCCGGCGAGAAGGCCTTCTGTGCGGGGGGCGACATCCGCGCACTCTACGACAGCTTCAAACACGGTGAGCCCCACCATCAGGACTTCTTCGTCGAAGAATATGCGCTGGACCTCACCCTCCATCACTACCGCAAACCCGTCATGGCCTTGATGGACGGCTTCGTGCTGGGCGGCGGGATGGGCCTGGCGCAGGGCGTGGACCTGCGCGTGGTGACCGAGCGCAGCCGGCTGGCGATGCCTGAAGTGGCGATCGGCTATTTCCCTGACGTTGGCGGCAGTTATTTCCTGCCGCGCGTGCCCGGGGAACTCGGCATTTACCTGGGCGTCACCGGCGTGCAGATTCAAGCGGCCGATGCGCTGTACTGCGGCCTGGCTGACTGGTACCTGCAAAGCGCACGCTTGAATGATCTCGACCGCCAGCTCGACAACCTGAAGTGGACACTGACCCCGCTCAAGGACCTGCAAGGCGTGCTGGCGAGAATCGCCGTGCAGCGCCTGCCGGATCCGCCGCTGGAAAAACTGCGCCCGGCCATCGATCATTTCTTTGCCCTGCCGGACATCCCGAGCATCATCGAGCAACTGCTGGAAGTGACCGTCATCGACACCCACAGCTGGGCCGTCGACACGGCCAATCTGATGAAAACCCGTTCCCCCCTGGCCATGGCCGTGACGCTGGAGATGCTGCGCCGGGGTCGACACCTGACGCTGGAAGGCTGCTTCGAACTGGAGTTGCATCTGGACCGGCAGTGGTTCGAACGGGGCGACCTGATCGAAGGCGTCCGCGCCCTGATCGTAGACAAAGACAAGAAGCCGCAATGGAACCCGCCCACCGTGCAGGCCCTGGATGCCGAGCACGTGGCGAGCTTCTTCAGCGGTCATGAGGCATGACCTATGCAAGACCTTGAACTGACCGAAGAACAGATCATGATCCGCGACATGGCGCGCGAATTTGCGCGCAACGAAATCGCGCCCCATGCACACGCGTGGGAACAGGCCGGATGGATCGATGACAGGCTGGTCGACAAGCTCGGCGAGCTGGGGCTGCTGGGCATGATCGTCCCGGAGCAATGGGGCGGCACCTACATCGACTACGTGGCCTACGCCCTGGCGGTGGAGGAGATCTCCGCCGGTGACGCTGCGACCGGCACCTTGATGAGCGTGCACAGCTCGGTGGGTTGCGGCCCCGTGCTCAATTACGGCAGCGAAGAACAGAAGCAAGCGTGGCTGGAAAAACTCGCCAGCGGCAAAGCCATCGGCTGTTTTTGCCTGACCGAACCGCAGGCCGGTTCCGAAGCCCATAACCTGCGCACCCGCGCCGAGCTCAAAGACGGTGAATGGGTGCTCAACGGCGCCAAGCAATTCGTCAGCAACGGCAAGCGCGCCCACTTGGCAATCGTCTTTGCGGTGACCGATCCAGAGTTGGGCAAGAAAGGCATCTCGGCGTTTCTGGTGCCCACGGACAACCCCGGTTATCGCGTCGACCGAATGGAACACAAGATGGGCATCCGCGCCTCGGACACGTGCGCGGTGACCTTGAGCGACTGTCGTATTCCCGCGTCCAGTCTGCTGGGCGAGCGTGGCAAGGGGCTGTCGATTGCCCTCTCCAACCTTGAAGGCGGACGCATCGGCATCGCCGCACAAGCCTTGGGCATCGCGCGTGCAGCGTTTGAAGCGGCGCTGGTGTATGCGCGTGAACGGGTGCAGTTCGACAAGCCGATCATCGAACACCAGAGCGTCTCGAACCTGCTGGCCGACATGCACACCCGCATCAACGCCTCACGCTTGATGGTCCTGCACGCCGCGCGCTTGCGCACGGCGGGCAGGCCTTGTCTGTCGGAAGCCTCACAAGCCAAGCTGTTTGCGTCGGAGATGGCCGAGTGGGTCTGCTCCAAAGCCGTACAGATTCATGGCGGCTACGGCTACCTCGAAGACTACCCGGTGGAAAAATACTACCGGGACGCACGTATCACCCAGATCTACGAAGGCTCCAGCGAAATCCAGCGCCTGCTGATCGCCCGCGAGCTGCGGCACTACGCGCTGTAATAGCCCCGCGCGGTGCCGACTGCTTCACGGGGTCGGCACCACGTAGTTGTGGCGACCGAGTAGCAACACCAGCAGAGTCACCGAGTCGGCATTGCTCAGCAACAGCTGACTGCGCTTGACCGCATCCGTCAGAAACACATCCCGTGCAGCGTCAAGGTTTCGGGTGCCGGTGATCCGCAAGACCGCATCGTAGCCGCTGCCCTCGCTGCGACCGAGATCTCGCCACTGACCGTCCTTCTGGTACAGAAAAAGGTTGGCTTTCTGCGTCAGATGCGACATGCCCTGGCTATGCACCAGTGCCAGATCGGCCTTGAGCCTAACGTTATTCGCGTTGTCCTCCAGCAGAAGGTCAGGATAAGGCGCCGACGTTTCCAGATAGACGATGTCATGGGTGTCCGCGACCAGGTGCGAAAACTCATGAATCAATGTCGCCGCCTGAAAATGGGGGACCAGTTCGAAACCTTCGGTCCGCGCCCGGGCATTCAGCGAATAAGGTAAAACGTTGAAAAAACGCTCGGTCAGGAACATGCGTTTTTGTGGATCACGCTTGAACACAAAGCCCGTGGTCGGGTCCTTGACGGATCGATTGGTGCCGACGACATACCGCAACGACGAATGCGTCGACATGGACGCATCCATCAGCCCGTCGTACAGCAACTTGATCACGCGTTCGGTTTCGCTCAGCAAGCGCTGGTCAGGGGTCGCGACACCATAGAAATCCGTCAGAATCTTATTGACCCGGGGATCCAGCGGTTTGCCTCGCTGATGGATATGAAGGTTATCCAGGCAGTTCTCCAGATAGCGTTTGCTGTAGAGCTGCGCTTCAGCAATTTGCAGGGCTTTATCCCGATAACGTGCGCGAATTTCCGGCATACCGGTCGCCTGGACCACCATGACCTCGTCAATATCGAGGTCCAGGAGCGCTGATCGCATTCGAGTGATCAGACCGCCGCCCTTCAAGCCCAGCTTCAAATCGAGTTGCCAGCGCTGACTGGCGTCCATTTCAAGCATTGGCCCTGGCGCGCCATCGGCACCGATGATCATCCACCGGGTTTCGTCCGTGGTTCGCGCGACCTGATACACCCGCCCCCTGACCGACGCGTAGAAGCGCGTACCGCCGGCGCCGATGTACAGGCTTAACAGCTCATCGTGCTGGAGTTCGTTCAGCGCCACATCCTTGACTTCCAGCGCGCCTAATCGCACCCATTGCTCGGGGGTCAATCGTGGGTCAGACCAGGAGAACGTCGTGGTCTCGTTTTCCAGCGCCTCGATGACATAGGGTCGCGACTCGCCCCCGCTCACCAGGTCGTCGTCAACCTGCTCCCGGGCGCTGGCCATCACACCCAGTGCCGCAGAAAACTCCGAGAGTGCCTCGCCCCAGCGCTTGCCCTGTGCCGAGGCGGCCGAGGCGCGCAGCAGGGTTTCGCTTTGCCACAAACCGACCAGCGCACCGAGTTTGCCGGGCATCAAACTCATGATCTGTTCAACCCCAAGGGTCAGCAGAAACCGGGTTGATGCCTCGCTTGCCTCGGCGTTTGTCACCGTGTTTGCGCGTCCGATGTCCAGCAGCACACGCAATGCATTGCCAAACATGAACTCCAGAGCGTTGCCCTTTTGCTCGGCCAGCGCCAGCGTCACCGGGCCCGGTGTTTCAAACGGCACTTCCCCCAGCCCATCGACATTGAAAGGCAGATGGGGCTCGACAAAACCTCCCTGGTCGTAACGTCGGCGTGTGAACGGATCAAGGCGCGCAAGCAACAGTTTCTGCAGCGCTTCGTCACTGCGAATATCTACGAGCAGCGCATCCAGACTGGCGTATTCCTTGATACTGAAGTCCGAGTTGTAAACGGTGTGGAGGATCACGGGCCCGCTGGCAGCACCGCGTGCACAGATCAAGTAGACGCCCGGAACACCGTCGGGCGCCATGCCCGCGTCAGCCACCAATTGCAGCGGGCTGATGATGACGGGTGTTTGACCCACCGGCTCCCTTGCAATCCCGTCCGGCATCATGATCACGGCCAGAATGTAGTGGTAGGCCTGATCACTGATGTTCCCTTGAAGCTTTTCTTCCAGTGCCCGGATGGCCATCATCGGGGGCAGTTGGTCGAAAAAGTACTCGTGACGCAGCGGGTAATCGGGGCTTTTCGGGCTCAGCGCATTTTCCAGCAGCGTCATGTAACCACCGCCCACGTCGAGCTTGTCGATCAACCCGCGCAAGTAGTCCGGCGTCAGCAGTTCGGCCGCCCTTGGCTGGTCCGGCGCAGTGACACTCAGCGCTGCGTCCTGGATGGTGACGAAGCGGTTCAGCGCGTATTCGGTCAACGACTCGCTGTTGACGATGGTCGAGGCAGGAATGCCCGACGGTGTCTGCCCCGCATTTGGCAATCCCGGCACATAATGGCGCAGCGTCACAACAATATGGTCCGGGTCCCAGGATTGCTCCGTAAAGTCCTTGCTCAACTGCTGGAGCAATTGCTCACGGGAGTAGCTTTGCAACGAGGGAATGTCGAACAGAAAATCCGGCTGGTCACGGGTCTGCTGATCGAAGCGGTGCAGCCTGTCGGCATACAGCATCTGGTCTGCGGGGGAGGCCTCCAACAGCCAGTCCGGCAGCATGGCCTGCATCAATGCACTGTCGATTCGCAATGACAATGTGTCCAGTGCGCGACTCAGATACGTATCGCAATTAACCTCCTCGATCATGCGGGCAAACAGCTCAGCCTCCAGACCGCAGCGAAGGGCCCTGGCAGTGACCTGCTTGAGATTTTGCCGCTGGCGGTCAAGCGCCCGGGTTTCAAGGGCCGTGAGGGCATGATCGTCGACCCGGTCGAGCCGAATCACCACCGTACTGTCGGCGTCTTGCTGCAAGTGTTTTTGCAGCAACGCCCGGTCGTAGGCGCCGGTCAGCGCCAGCATCTGGTCACGGTGTACTCCGTAAAACCCGTTCCGCACATGGTCCTGCATCTGTTTGACAGAGGAAAAACTGCACCAGCCTTTCACCCCGTTCCAGAGCATCACCCCACCGTTTTGCGCCTGCGGTTGCCACACCACCAGCATGTCACTCAACGGGGTCGCGCGATTATTGCCGTACAGGACCGACACCAGAAACGCTTCGGTCACAGGCCCGGGGAGCCCGGTTCTCAAACCACGAACCGGGCGATCCAGAACCTGCTGGGCCATGTTCAGCTCATCGAGTTCAATGTCATTGGTGCGACGCTTGACCGCCAGATCCAGGCGCAAGATGTCTTCACGCAAATACCGCGCAACCGTTTCAGGTCTCCACTTCTCATCGCCGTCACGCCATACGCCCTCCCGGCATTGCTTGACGTAGCGCTGATAAAGCTCGACGAAGTCGAAGGCTGCGCTGTCCAGCACATGGTTGATCAGAGGGACGTCAAGGTCATTGAGCGTCGACTCGTCCGAGCCCGATGACAGACGCTGCACGATTTGCGCATCGGCAACCACGGCGTCGCTCCAATGACCACTGACTCGCTCGATGAGCAGCGACACCAGATCTCTGGAAATACGCGCCGGTTGCACACTGACAGGGGCGGCGGCTTCGCCATTGACCGGGGGATCCAGAGGATCGACAGCAGCCGGTGCCTGCCACGTCACCCAAATAAGCGCTGGGTCCACGTCCGTCGTGTTCACGACGCACAAATAGTGCTGCAGCAATTGAGCGCAGTAGTGACGAAGACCGTCGCCCACGTGTCGCAGCTGGGTGGCCCTGGCCTCAAAAATCTGAGTCTGCTCAACCCACGACGGCGCAGGCTCGCTTCGGGATCTGGGCACCTGGACCTGAATCAAGTCGTCGGAGACGCTGCCTTCCCAGACCGAGGCAAAATTGATCAGGGCATCCACCCGCCAGCGTCGGGCACTGAATTGCAGTTGCCGAGGGTCCATCAGCAACCGGACATCGAGCGCGTCGTCGACCATCGCCGAAAAACTTTCGGAGTTGATCACCACACTCAACCCATACGCCAGATTTCGCGCTTGCACGGCGATGATCGAATCGACCCGCTCGGCGAAGAGCGCAGTCTCGATGGTGTTCAGACCCAGCTGCCACGTGTCGGGCGCAAGCACGATGCCCTGATCGTCCAGGGCCAGTGACCGACGCAACCACTCACAGCCTTCGGGCGTCGCGGCAAAGGTCTGCAACGCTGCCAGATTGTCGAACGGCAGCAACCGGTGCTGAGGTGAAAACCAGAGCAACGGGGCGTCGGAACCCGCGCCGAGACGGACCACGAACGTTCCCGCCAGTGAGTACGACCTGCCGTCATTCCCCACTATCGCCATTCGCGCCAGACGCGCATTGCCATCAGCAGGCAACGTGCCATGGGCCGACCGTAACAGAGACTGCAACACGTGCCGGGCCTGCTTCGACAGCTCGGTTTGATGGAGCTGCCGATACAACGCATGGCGCACACTGGCGCTAAAGCTCTCCACCGCGAGGTCACGGCGGGTTCGCTGGTGCATCAGCTTTTCTTCCCAGAACGCCTTGAGCAGCACGCCATAGTGGTCGCCAACCTGGCTCACCGCCTTGCTCAACGCCTGGGCCATCATCTGCGTATTTTCAACACTCAATGGCTGCCCGTCGGGCGCCAGGAATCGTCGCTCGACACCGGGCAGCAACATCCTGCCGCTGCCATCCTCAAAAGCAGCCTGAGCCAGGGTCTGGGTCATCAGAACGATGTCCGGATTGTTCGCCGAGCCCCGCTCCACGACCTGAAGCAACTGACTCTCTGCATCGATGTTCAGCTGCGGCAGCGTGTCCGACAGTTGATGTTTGAGCGAACGCACCAACGCCGTGAACAGCGAGGGTGTCTGTGAGAGCGCGTCAGTCAGCCTGGCGACGCGCTCGGCCTGATAATCGACGATCTCCAGCATCTGCACCTGAAACGGATCGTCATCGATTTTTTCGTACTCGAAATTGGCGGTCGCACTCGCGTCGGCGAAATAGCGCTGCAGCGCGGCCAACAGGTCGATGCGATGTTCGAAGCGTTCGATACCGTGGGCCAGCGTGTACAGATAGACCTGCCGCTGGCTGCCATTTGCGTGGCTCAGCAGCAACGCCGCCGCCAGTTCGAATGGCGTCACCCTGCTCGAATCAAGCGTCAGGCGGTCGACTCGGACAGGGTCTGGTGCCTCGCTTTCACTGTGGCGAGTCACGCGTTGCAGCCATCGCTGCTCTTGGGTCGTAAGCCGCTGCTCAAGCACCGCTTCGCCAAGCGCGTCGATGAACCGCTGCTTGAGTGAAGCTGCGTGGAAATAGGGAGAAGACGTCGAGGACATAACAGTTCCTTTTGCACAATAACGCCCCGCCAGCAACTGACAGGGGCAACAATGGCAAAGGAGCGTATGGTCGAATTTCGTACGAACTGCGTTACATAACGCTGTCATGCAGAGGGGATATTCAGGATTGACTGACGGCCCTGGGCCGCCTGACTAACGGCGAGATCATGCAGGGCGTGTCGTCAATCCCTGACGTGTGGGAGTGAGCCCGCTCACTCTCACACGGGTTCGCAGTGTTTGAAACGATGCGATCAGGCCTTCACCGTCCGGGCCACGTGCGCGGCGAAACCGTCGATAATGCTCTGCAGGAACGGCCGGGTTTTCTCGCTGAGCTTGCCCTGCTCATCGAAGAAGCTGCCAGCGTTACCCAGATACGCCTCAGGCTGCTGCATGCACAGCACATCAAGGAACACGAAACTCTGACGCAAGTGCTGGTTGGCACCGAAGCCGCCAATCGCGCCCGGAGAAACACTCACCACCGCCGCAGGCTTGGCTTTGCCCCAGGCGCTCTTGCCATAGGGCCGGGAGCCCACGTCAATGGCGTTTTTCAGCACGCCCGGCACCGAACGGTTGTATTCCGGCGTGACGAACAGAAAACCGTCCGCGCCTTGCAGCGCCTGACGGAACGCGGTGTAAGCGGCGGGCGGTGAATCCAGATCAATGTCTTCGTTGTAGAGCGGCAGATCGCCGATCTCGACGATGCTCAGTTTCAGGCTGGAGGGCGCCAACTCTGCCAGTGTGCGGGCAACCTTGCGGTTGAGTGAGTCTTTTCTCAGACTGCCGACGATCACCGCAATCGAATGAACCTGGCTCATGAAGCTGACCTTCTTCTAATGGAGGAATGGACAGTTATAGATGAAAGATGCGATGTCTACCGCCCTGTTTTTTCGTTATCACTGATCGAAAAAAATGATACGTGACGCCCATACCGGGTATTGCGGCGATACCGTTGGTCGAGACTATTTTTTCCTCCACGGAAAACTCCCCCTTAAAACAGCGGTCTGAGAGGCTTGAGTGAGGAAGGTACGTACATAACCTACAGAATTCCCTTACAAGCGGACACGGACCCTTCGCGCGCAGTGTTACGATGCGGACGAAAACGAGCAGTTATTTCCAGAGGTTACAAAGCAAATGGCTTCAGTTCTAGTTGGGCAATTTCATGCCAGAGATGCGGAAGGCCGCATCTACCCGGTGCATGAATTCCGCGAATCACAGCCGGAAGAGGCTGACGGCAAGGAGCCCGTGTCTACCTATCGCCTGGCCATTGGCGACCGCGTGACTCATCTGGGCGGCGACGAGTTCGAGTTGCTCCAGTCGGGAATCAAACTGACCAGGGTGGTTTAAAAGCCGTTACAGGCACCAGGCTTTACGTGGCACGTTAACGGCTGTCCGCAATCTGGCCACCGACCGCGTTCGGCTCAGCGCTTGCGGCTTGCAGCTAAAACACCAGATACCAGAAGATGGCGGCTTCGCGGGTGGCCGGATCAATCGCGCGATAACGCAGATGATCCACCCCGCCGACCACAAATCCGTAGCTTTCATACAGTTTGCACGCCGCCAGGTTGTTGTTCTGGGTTTCCAGCATGATGCCGGGCAGGTTGTGTTTCTGGCTCCAGAACTGCGCGACGTCCAGCAGTTTGCGTGCAACGCCATTGCGTCGGGCGACCGTGTCCACGGCGAGTTCATCAATGTGTGCAAAGCCGTTCCAGTGCTTGCTGATGACAATATGCCCCACTGGATCCTCGTCGAGCCACGCCACCAGCACGGTGCCGTCCGCCGCGTCCCGGTAATGGCAGAACTCTTCCGAGTCGATGCCGTAATTCTTGAGATAAGGTTCGACCGGGTCGATGCGCCATTGCGCGACCGGTGTGCCGATCTGCACCTGGGCGTAGCCGGTGACCGTAAACGTGAATTCGCAGTTGAGGATGTAGTCTTCGAAGCATTCGTCTGCGACACGAATGTTCAATGTCGGGTTCGCCATTGTCACCATGGGCCTCCTGCACCATCGATGAAAGGATCACACCCGTGTGCGGCCGGTCATCCATGATGCCCGCCGCCTACGTTGCAGCCCTTAAGCTTGAGCCTGAGCTTCCAGCAGTTGAGTCCACAATGCCGGCGCTCCGGCTGACTTGGCAATCACTGCGAGCCGCGCCTCATGGTCCGCCATTTCCGCCTCGCTGGCGACAATGACCCGGCCCGGCGCGCGATTGACGATGCGGCGAACTTCCGTCGGCCGGTCAGCACCGCCTTCGCCATCATTGTTACCCGCCAGAGACAAGGTCGTCTGGCCACCGGTCATCGCCAGATAGACGTCAGCCAGAATCTCGGAGTCGAGCAGTGCGCCGTGCAGTTCGCGGCCCGAGTTGTCGACATCGTAGCGTTTGCACAGGGCGTCGAGGCTGTTGCGCTGCCCTGGGTGACGCTCCCGGGCCATGGCCAGGGTATCGAGGATCGTGCAATAGGTGCTGAGGTCCGAACGGTCGTTCTGACCGATCAGGGCAAATTCGTTGTTGAGGAAGCCAACGTCGAACGCTGCGTTGTGGATGATCAGTTGCGCGCCTTTGATGAATTCGAAGAATTCATCGGCGACTTCAGCGAACCGGGGTTTGCCGATCAAGAACTGATCCGTGATGCCGTGAACGCCGATGGCGCCCTCGTCACTCTCGCGATCCGGTTGCAGGTACACGTGAAAGTGACGCCCGGTCAGGCGCCGACCGATCAACTCCACACAACCGATCTCGATCACCCGATGGCCATCAGTTACCGGCATGCCCGTGGTTTCGGTGTCGAGTACGACCCTGCGTTCAGTGATGATGTTTTGTACCGTCATTGCCTACCGCCTCACTTTCAGGCGCGAATACTAACATGGGTGTTTTCGGGATGTGCAGGACCGACGATCCCGCCCTGTGGGAGTGAATTCATTCGCGATACGGTTTATCAGTCGACCTCGTTAAGTCGAATGTACCGACGTCTCGCGAATGAATTCGCTCCCACAAGGGTTCAGCGGTTCTGGTTGCAACAATTAACCGTGTTTGATCCCACGCACTTCATCCACTCCACGGTTCGCCAACTGGTCGGCCCGTTCGTTGCCGTGGTGGCCAATGTGTCCGCGTACCCATTTCCAGGTGACGTTGTGGCGACTGACCTGCTCGTCCAGCTGTTTCCACAGGTCGGCATTCTTCACCGGCTCTTTGGCGGCGGTCTTCCAGCCGCGTTTCTTCCAGTTGACCATCCACTCGGTGATGCCTTTCATCACGTACTGGGAATCGGTCACCAGAATCACGTCGCAGGGACGCTTCAGCTCTTCCAGCCCGCGAATGGCGCCAAGCAGCTCCATGCGGTTATTGGTGGTGTTGGCCTCACCGCCCCACAGTTCCTTTTCAACGCCTTTACACACCAGCAACGCGCCCCAGCCGCCGGGGCCCGGGTTGCCTTTGCAGGCGCCATCGGAAAAGAGTTCTACGGTATCGCTCATTACGACTTATTCCAGAATTTTAAAGGCCGGGTACAGCCTGGAGATCAAGGCTCGGGGCTGCGCCGATTGACCTTGGCCATCGGCAATGGAAGCAGCTTGCCCATGGGCTCGCGACGCGGCATGCGCAAAGGCCGAAGCCCGACGACCAGCTTGCGCGCCACTAATAAATAGAAGCCGCCACCGGGGCTTTGCCAACCGTCGCCCAGACGCTCCAGGCCCGATAACCGGGTCTGCCACTTGGGCGAAGCAAGCGGCGGACGATAGCATCCGAACCGGCGTTTCTCCAGCGCAAAGCCCAGCAGGTTGAGCCAGTCCCCCACCCGGGAAGGCGAAATACAGCGCGCCCGGCGCAACGCGTCGTTGGCGAAGAAATGACGAATGCCCCAGGTGCTCCAAGGGTTGATGCCCACGATCAGCAGATGGCCACCCGGTCGCACGCTGCTCGCCGCTTCGCGCAGCAGGCCGTGGGGGGAAAGGCAGAAGTCCAGGCCGTGCTGCATCACCACGACATCCGCGGCATGCTCACTCAAGGGCCAGGCCTGTTCTTCACAGACGATCTCGACCCCCGGCAATGGCGCGCCCAACCGCACATTGCGCTGAACCTGTTTGGCGGCAGGCGGCGTTTGCGCCGACGGGCCGTAGTGCACGAGATAACCCCCGAAGAATCGCTCGAGCTCTTCCTCGAGCACCCGGCGCTCTTCTTCCAGCAGCAATTGCCCCAACGGCCCGGACAACCATTCACGGGCAGAGCTGATCAACTCAAGCCATTCGGGGTCGGCCTGGGCGAACGCTTCATCGGTCATTTCCGGTCTCCATGAGTGATCCTCGGCGAGCGCGGCTCGCCTGGACGCTGTTCAGACTCTAAGATGCTTCTTTGTTCTCAACAAAGCGAACCGCGCCATGATACAGATCGATGCTCTGCCCGCTTTCACCGACAACTACATCTGGTTGTTACAAGACAATGCCAGCAAGCGCTGCGCAGTCGTCGATCCGGGCGATGCGGCACCGGTCCTCGCCTGGCTGGGCAACAACCCCGGCTGGCAACTGAGTGACATCCTTGTGACTCACCATCATGCCGATCATACCGGCGGTGTCGCCGAGCTGAAAAACATCACGGGCGCCAACGTCTATGGGCCAGCCAACGAGAAAATTCCTGCCCGGGATGTCGCATTGTCCGACAATGATAAGATCACCGTACTCGGCCTTGGGTTCGCCGTCCATGCGGTTCCGGGCCACACACTGGGCCATATCGCCTTTTATCACGCCGATCCACAATCACCGCTGCTGTTTTGCGGCGACACTCTGTTCGCGGCTGGCTGCGGTCGCCTGTTCGAGGGCACGCCCGAGCAGATGCACCACTCGCTGTCCCGACTAGGCGCACTGCCCGACAACACCCGCGTCTACTGCACCCACGAATACACCTTGAGCAACCTGCGCTTTGCCGTGGCCGTCGAACCGAACAACCCCGACGTGACCGGCCGCTTCGAGCAAGTGACCCAATGGCGCGAAGAGAACCGCATCAGCCTGCCGTCCACGTTGGCGCTGGAACACAAGACCAATCCGTTTCTACGTGTTTCACAGCCTGCGGTGAAACAAAAAGCAGACGAACGGACCGGTACAGACAACACCTCGCCCACAGCGGTTTTTGCCGCCTTGAGGGCGTGGAAAGATAAGTTCTAATCCGCGTCGGGATCAGCACAAAAATTCTGAAAGGTTGACCGTTGTTAAGACGCTTTCTAGAATCGCCCGACATTTTCGACTGGAACTATCCCCCAGCCAATGTCGTCATCTATACGCAGAACCTTTAATTCCGACGCATTGACTCGGTTAGCTCAGGCAATCGCGGTGGTCGCGAGCGCAACATTGGCAGGCTGCCAGACCACCAGCAGTCTGGACCCTGCCGGCGCGTCAATCGCCTCTCACTCGCCCGCCACCGTCAAGCCGAAGTCGGTATTTGTCGCACGCAAACCAGCGCCTCTGGCTCCGCCACACGACGTGTGGGAGCGCATGCGTCAGGGCTTCCAGCTGCAGGATGGCAACGACCTCAACCCGCGCATCGATCAACAGCGTCTCTGGTTCGCTAACAACCCGTCGTTTCTCGAAACGGCTGGCGAGCGTGGCAGCCTGTATATGCATTACATCGTCGAGCGCCTGGAAGAACGCAACATGCCGCTGGAGCTGGCGCTGTTGCCCGTGATTGAAAGCGCCTACAACCCGATGGCGCTTTCACGCAGCGATGCTGCCGGGATCTGGCAGTTCATCCCGTCCACCGGCCGTTATTTCAACCTGCGTCAGACCAGTTTCTACGATGGCCGCCGCGACATCACGGCGTCCACCACGGCAGCGCTGGATTACCTGACCAAGCTGCACGACATGTTCAACGGTGACTGGCTGCTGGCCCTCGCCGCCTACAACGCCGGCGAAGGCACCGTCAGCCGGGCCATCGAACGCAACGAAAAGCTCAACCTCCCGACCGACTACTGGAACCTGCCACTGCCGCAGGAAACCCGCGACTATGTGCCTAAATTGCTGGCCCTCTCGCAGGTGGTCATGTCGCCGGAAGCGTATGGCGTCAACCTGAACCCGATCGACAACAAACCCTACTTCGACGTCGTTGAGCTGAACCAGCGCATGGACCTGAACAAGGTCGCGCAGATGGCCAACATCGACGAAGACGAGCTGATGCAGCTCAACCCCGCCTTCAAGAAGCGTCTGACCATCGACGGCCCGCAGCATTTGCTCGTGCCGACCTCGAAGTCGCAGTTGCTGACCGCCAGCCTGTCGAACATGAAGCCTGAAGAGCTGGTCGACTGGCAGCAATACCGCGTGCGTCCAGGTGACAGCCTGGCCAGCATTGCCAGCCGCTACAAAGTGTCGACCAGCACCATCAAAGACCTGAACAAGCTGTCCAGCAACCATTTGAAACGTGGTCAGGCGCTGACCATTCCGGTTCAGCCGGGCATGAAGACGGCGATGCCGGTGTTCGAAGAAGTGGCGGAAGTGGACGAAAAACCCGCTCGCACGCGCACCTACAAGGTCAAGAAAGGCGACAACCTGGGCCAGATCGCCCGCATCAACAAGGTTGAGGTGAAGGACCTGCAGCACTGGAACAAACTGTCGGGCTACAACCTGAAAGTGGGTCAGACCCTGGTCATGCAGGACAACAGCAAACCGGCCAGGACCCCTTCCCGCGCCGTCGCCAAAAACGACAGCAAAGCGGATGACGCAGATGGCAAGGCCACACAATACAAGATCCAGAAAGGCGACTCGCTGTACCTGGTGGCCAAACGTTTCAACGTCGAAATGCAACACCTCAAGCGCTGGAACCCTCGCAGCGGCCAGGCGCTGAAGCCGGGGCAGACGCTGACGGTTTATCTGCCGCATTGATGGGCGCACAACTGGGCAGTATTCACCGATTGCCCGCCTGGAAAACGATCCCGTTGTAGGAGCGCGCTTGCCCGCGATTGCGGCGTGTCAAACGACAGATGTGTCACAGACATACCGCATTCGCGGGCAAGCGCGCTCCTACAGGTGAGCATCCACGACTCCCCTTTTTCCAGCCCATACAAGCTGTTACTGTGACCGACCGCTGCCTGGATCGAATGCCCATTTGATACGCCCATTGCTGCTGATTTCCAGCCTGGTCTTGAGCACGACAGCCGCCGCGACCATCAGCGAAAGCCATGGTTACGCACAGTTCGGTGTCCTCAAGTATCCGGCCAGCTTCACCCATTTCGACTGGGTCAATCCCGAGGCGCCGAAGGCTGGCACCTTGCGAATCATGGCCAACGGGACGTTCGACACCCTCAATCCCTACACTTTCAAGGGCAGCAGCCCGATTTCGACGCCCAACTTCGGTCAGTACGGCGTCAGCGAGCTGAACGAACCGTTGATGGTCGGTACCGGTCAGTACGATCCTTCCGGCGACGAAGCCACCTCCAGTTACGGCCTGATTGCCAAATCGGTCGAATACAGCGAAGACCGCAGCTGGGTGGTGTTCAACCTGCGCCCGGAAGCCCGCTTCCACGACGGCAAACCGATCACGGCCTATGACGTGGCGTTCTCTTACCGAACGCTGCTCAAGGACGGCCATCCGCAGTACCGCACGGCGTTGCAGGAAGTGCAGCGGGTGGACATTCTCAACCGGCATCGCATTCGCTTCGTGTTCAAGCGGTCCGGCAATCCATTATTGATTCTGCGCCTCGGTGAATTGCCGGTGCTGCCCCAGCATTACTGGAAGAACCGCGACTTCAAGGCCACGACCTTCGAGCCGCCTCTGGGCAGTGGTCCTTATCGCATCACCCAAGTGCGTCCCGGTCGCAGCCTGGTGTTCGAGCGGGTGAAGGATTACTGGGGCAAGGATTTGGCGGTCAATCGCGGCAAGTACAACTTCAATCGCGTGGAAGTCGAGTTCTACCGCGACGCCGACGTCGCCTTCGAAGCGTTCAAGGCGGGCGAGTTCGACATTTACATCGAGCATCAGGCCAAGAACTGGTCGACAGGTTACGACTTCCCGGCTGTGGCTAACGGCAGCGTGATCAAGGCGCAGATTGCGCATCAGATCCCGACGCAGACCCAAGGCCTGTTCATGAACACCCGTCGCGGCACCTTCGCCGACATCAAGGTGCGTGAAGCCTTGGGCCTGATGTTCAACTTCGAGTGGACCAACCGTACGTTGTTCAACAATGCCTACAGTCGCTCGACCAGCTATTACCCCAACAGCGAGTTTTCCGCGACCGACCTGCCCGCCGGTCGCGAGTTTCTGACGCTGTCGCCCTATCGCGATCAACTGCCGCCCAAGCTGTTCACCCAGCCGTTCACGGTGTCAAAAACCGACGGCGGCGGCGTGCCACGCGACACCTTGCGTAAAGCGCTGGGTCTGCTGGCCGAAGCCGGCTGGAAATTCACTGACCGTGGCCTGACCAACAATGCCGGCCAACCGTTGCGTTTCGAAATACTTCTGGTCAACCCCAATCTAGAACGAATCCTGCAGCCCTACATCGAAGACCTGACGCGGATCGGCATCGATGCCCGGCTGCGCACGGTGGATCGTGCCCAATACAAACAGCGCCTGGACCAGTTCGATTTCGACATGATTCTGATGACCCTGAACCAGACGCTGAGTCCGGGCCTGGAACAGTGGCAGTATTTCCACTCCAGCCAGGCCAGCATCAGAGGCAGCAAGAATTACGCAGGCATCGCCAACCCGGTTGTGGATAACCTGCTCAACCAGCTGTTGGCGGCGAAAACCCGGGACGATCAGGTCGCGGCCACCAAGGCACTGGACCGCGTTCTGCTCTGGCAGCACTACATGATTCCCAACTGGTTCCTCAACAATCATCGCCTGGCGTACCGCAACCGGTTCGCCTTCGTCACCACCCCGCCCTATACCCTGGGCCTGCGTGCGTGGTGGCTCAAGCCTTCGGAGAAAACTCAATGACCGCACTGCGCGCCGTGACACGGGCCGGCGGCCTGTTCCTGCTCGGCCCTCTTCTATTGGGGATGGCCTGCTCATCCCAGGCGGCCCCGCAACATGCCATCACGCTGTACAACGAGCCACCGAAATACCCGGCCGACTTTAAACACTTCGACTACGTGAACCCGGATGCACCCAAGGGCGGGATTCTGCGCAGTGCCGGTTTTGGCGGGTTCGACAGCCTCAACCCGTTCATCAGCAAAGGCGTGCCTGCCGATGATATCGGCCTGATCTACGACACCCTCGCGCGTCAGGGCCTGGACGAACCGTTCACCGAATACGGCCTGATTGCGGGCAAAATTGAAAAAGCCCCGGACAACAGCTGGGTGCGGTTCTACCTGCGCCCCGAAGCGAAGTTCAACGACGGCCATCCGGTGCGCGCCGAAGACGTGGTGTTCAGTTTCAACACCCTGATCAAGGATGGCTCGCCGCTCTACCGCAGTTACTACGCCGACGTCGATCAGGTGGTCGCGGAGGATCCGCTGACCGTGCTGTTCAAGTTCAAGCACAACGACAACCGCGAATTGCCGTTGATCATTGGCCAGTTGCCGGTCCTGCCGAAGCATTGGTGGGCGTCCCGTGATTTCAACAAGGGCAACCTGGAAATCCCGCTGGGCAGCGGGCCGTACAAGGTGGTCGACGTCAAGGCCGGGCGCTCGGTGCGCTATGAGCGGGTGAAGGATTACTGGGGCAAGGACCTGCCGGTCAACAAAGGCCTCTACAACTTCGACAGGCTGTCGACCGACTATTACCGCGACAACACCGTTGCGCTCGAAGCGCTAAAGGCCGGGGCTTTCGATTTCTGGCAGGAAATGACCGCCAAGAACTGGGCCACGGCCTACGACGTGCCCGCCGTGCGCGAAGGCCGACTGATCAAGGAAGAAATCCCAAACGGCAACCCGCAGGGCATGCAGGGCTTCATCTTCAACCTGCGCAAGCCGATGTTCCAGGACGTCCGCGTGCGTCAGGCATTGAGCCTGTTGCTGGACTTCGAGTGGACCAACAAACAGCTGTTCTTTGGCACGTACACCCGTACCAAGAGTTACTTCGACAACTCGGATATGGCCTCGCGCGGCCTGCCGTCGGACGCCGAACTGAAAATCCTCGAACCGCTGCGCGACAAGCTGCCTGCGCCGCTCTTCACGGATGAGTTCAAGCTGCCGGTGACTGACGGCAGCGGCATCATTCGCGACCAACAGCGCAAAGCCTTCCAGCTGCTCAAGGACGCGGGCTGGAAAATCGTCGGCGACAAGATGGTCGACACCGAAGGCAAGCCGGTCAGCATTGAATTTCTGCTGGCCCAGACTGAATTCGAGCGCGTGTTGCTGCCGTTCAAGCGCAACCTGGCCGACATCGGCATCAACCTCGACATCCGTCGGGTCGATGTCTCGCAATACATCACCCGCCGCCGCTCGCGCGACTACGACATGATCGTCGGCAGTTTCCCGCAGTCCAGCTCACCGGGTAATGAGCAACGCGAATACTGGGACTCGTCGGCTGCGGACAAACCGGGCAGCTACAACCTGATCGGCCTCAAAGACCCCGCCGTCGACACCCTGGTCAGCGGCCTGATCAACGCCGATTCAAGGCAGAGCCTGATCGACCACGCTCGCGCCCTCGACCGCGCGCTGCTGTGGGGTTATTACGTGATCCCCAACTGGCACATCAAGACCTGGCGTCTGGCCTACTGGGACCATCTCGGTCACCCGAAAAAATCGCCGCTGTACGACATCGGCACCATGACCTGGTGGGTCAAACCCGATGCGACGCCTGCGATTCCAGTGCAGACCGCGCCTGACCTCGCCGAACCTGAAGCTGCGCCATCCAAAGGCACGGAGCAATAACATGCTGGCGTACATGCTGCGGCGCTTGCTGCTGATCGTGCCGACCCTGTTCGGCATCCTGCTCATCAACTTCGTGATCATCCAGGCCGCGCCGGGCGGCCCGGTGGAACAGATGATCGCCAAGCTCGAAGGCTTCGAGGGCGCCACCAGCCGGATCGCCGGCGGCGGCGCGGAAGTCTCCGTGGCAGGCTCGACCTACCGTGGCGCGCAGGGCCTGGACCCGAGCCTGATCAAGGAGATCGAGCACATGTACGGCTTCGACAAGTCGGCGCCGGAACGCTTGTGGATCATGGTCAAGAACTACGCCCGTCTGGACTTCGGCGACAGTTTCTTCCGCGACGCCAAGGTGATCGACCTGATCGTCGAGAAGATGCCCGTCTCGATCTCCCTAGGGCTGTGGAGCACGCTGATCATGTACCTGGTGTCGATCCCGCTGGGAATCGCCAAAGCCACGCGGCACGGCAGCCAGTTCGACGTCTGGACCAGTTCGGCGATCATCGTCGGTTACGCCATCCCCGCCTTCCTGTTCGCCATCCTGCTGATCGTGGTGTTTGCCGGCGGCAGTTATTTCGACTGGTTTCCGTTGCGCGGCCTGACGTCCAGCAACTTCGATGAGCTGACCTGGCTGGGCAAAGTGGGCGACTACTTCTGGCACCTGGTCCTGCCGATCACTGCACTGGTGATCGGTAACTTCGCCACCATGACCCTGCTGACCAAGAACAGCTTCCTCGACGAAATCGGCAAGCAGTACGTGATCACCGCCAAGGCCAAGGGCCTGACCCAGCGTCGGGTCCTGTACGGGCACGTGTTCCGCAATGCCATGTTGTTGGTGATCGCGGGTTTCCCGTCGGCCTTCATTGGCATCTTCTTCACCGGCTCACTGCTTGTAGAAGTGATCTTTTCCCTCGACGGCCTGGGCCTGATGAGCTTTGAAGCCGCGATCAACCGCGACTATCCGGTGGTGTTCGGCACGCTGTTCATCTTCACCCTGCTGGGGCTGGTGGTGAAACTGATCGGCGACCTGACCTACACGCTGGTTGACCCACGTATCGACTTCGACCGCAGGGATCATTGATATGACGTTGTCCCCTCTCAATCGACGCCGTTTCGAACGATTCAAGGCCAACAAACGTGGCTGGTGGTCGCTGTGGCTGTTCCTCATTCTGTTCGGGCTGAGCCTGGGCGCCGAGTTGATCGCCAACGACAAGCCGCTCGCCGTGCGCTATGACGGCCACTGGTATTTCCCGGTGCTGGAACGCTACCCGGAAACCACCTTCGGCGGCGAGTTCCCGCTGGAAGCCAATTACAAAAGCCCGTACATCAAAGAACTGCTGGCAGCCAAAGGCGGCTGGACCCTGTGGGCGCCGATCCCGTTCAGCTATCAGAGCATCAACTACGACCTGAAAGTCCCGGCGCCCGCCCCGCCTTCGCGGGAGAACCTGCTGGGCACCGATGACCAGGGGCGGGACGTGCTGGCGCGGGTGATTTACGGCTTCCGCGTCTCTGTGTTGTTCGCCCTGACCCTGACCATCCTCAGTTCGATCATCGGCGTCATCGCGGGTGCATTGCAGGGGTTCTATGGCGGCTGGGTGGATCTGGTTGGCCAGCGCTTTCTGGAGATCTGGTCAGGCCTGCCGGTGCTGTACCTGTTGATCATCCTCGCCAGTTTCGTCCAGCCCAATTTCTGGTGGCTGCTGGGCATCATGCTGCTGTTCTCGTGGATGAGCCTGGTCGACGTGGTACGCGCCGAATTCCTGCGCGGGCGCAACCTGGAATACGTGCGCGCCGCGCGGGCGCTGGGCATGCAGAACGGCGCGATCATGTTCCGCCACATCCTGCCCAACGCCATGGTCTCGACCATGACCTTCATGCCGTTCATCCTCACCGGCGCGATCGGAACGCTGACCGCGCTGGACTTCCTGGGCTTCGGCCTGCCTGCCGGCTCTCCCTCGTTGGGCGAACTGGTTGCACAGGGCAAATCCAACCTGCAAGCGCCGTGGCTGGGCATGAGTGCTTTTGCCGTGCTGGCGATCATGTTGAGTTTGCTGGTGTTCATCGGCGAATCCGCCCGTGACGCATTCGACCCGAGGAAATGAGATGAATCAGGACAATCTGATCGAAATCCGCAACCTGTCCGTCGAGTTCGTCACCGGCGACAAGGTCCAGCGCGTGGTCGAAGGCGTCAGCTTTGACATCCCCAAGGGCGAAACCCTGGCGCTGGTCGGCGAAAGCGGATCCGGCAAGTCAGTCACCGCGCATTCGATCCTGCGCCTGCTGCCCTACCCGCTCGCGCGGCATCCCACCGGGACGATTCAGTACGCGGGCAACGAATTGCTGACGGTCAGCGAGAAACGTATGCGCGCCATTCGCGGCAACCGGATCGCGATGATCTTTCAGGAGCCGATGACCTCGCTGAATCCGTTGCAGTCGATCGAAAAGCAGATCAACGAGGTGCTCGGCCTGCACAAGGGCCTGACCGGCAAAGCCGCCACTCGGCGCACACTGGAGCTGCTGGAACTGGTAGGCATCCCTGAACCTCTGAAACGCCTCAAAGCCCTGCCACACGAGCTCTCCGGCGGTCAGCGCCAGCGTGTGATGATCGCCATGGCGCTGGCCAACGAGCCGGAACTGCTGATCGCCGACGAACCGACCACGGCGCTGGACGTCACGGTGCAGCTGAAAATCCTCAAACTGCTCAAGGAATTGCAGGCGCGTCTGGGCATGGCCTTGCTGTTGATCAGCCACGATTTGAACGTGGTTCGACAAATTGCCAACCGAGTATGTGTCATGCAGCGCGGTTGCATCGTCGAACAGGCATCGTGCGAAGAGCTGTTCCGTGCGCCGCAGCATCCGTACACCAAAGAACTGCTGAGTGCCGAGCCCAAAGGCGGCCCTGCGAACAACGCTCCCGGCGCGCCGATGCTTGAAGTCGAAGACCTGAAAGTCTGGTTTCCGATCAAGAAAGGCGTGTTCAAGCGCACCGTCGATCACGTCAAAGCCGTAGACGGCATCCACTTCAGTCTGCCCAAGGGCCAGACGCTGGGGATTGTCGGCGAAAGCGGCTCGGGCAAGTCGACGTTGGGGCTGGCGATTCTGCGGTTGATTCGCAGCGAAGGCGAGATACGCTTTCAGGGCGATTCACTGGCGTGTCTCAAGCAGGATCAAGTGCGTCCGTTAAGACGCCAGATGCAGGTGGTGTTTCAGGACCCGTTCGGCAGCCTTAGCCCGCGCATGTCGGTGTGCGACATCGTCGGCGAAGGCCTGCGTATCCACAAGATCGGCACGCCGGTGGAGCAGGAAGCCGCGGTGATCGAAGCGCTCAAGGAGGTAGGTCTGGACCCGGACACCCGGCACCGCTACCCCCATGAGTTTTCCGGTGGACAACGGCAAAGGATCGCCATTGCCCGGGCATTAGTGTTAAAACCGGCGCTGATTTTACTGGACGAGCCGACTTCGGCCCTCGACCGGACCGTTCAGCGCCAGGTGGTGGAGCTTTTGCGCTCCCTGCAAACGAAGTACAACCTGACGTATTTGTTTATCAGCCATGACCTGGCGGTCGTCAAAGCGCTGAGCCACCAACTGATGGTGGTCAAGCAAGGCCAAGTGGTCGAACAGGGTATGGCAGAAGACATCTTCGCCGCACCGCAACATCCTTATACACAGCAGCTGCTGGAAGCCGCCTTCTTGGCGCCGGCAGCTGTCGATTAACCTGAAGAGGAACAAACCATGGGTTTTCTCGCCGGTAAGCGCGTCCTGATCGTCGGTGTCGCCAGCAAACTGTCCATCGCATCCGGCATTGCTGCCGCCATGCATCGCGAGGGCGCTGAGCTTGCCTTCACCTACCAGAACGAAAAACTCAAAGGCCGCGTTGAAGAATTCGCAGCCGGCTGGGGTTCGAACGCCGACCTGTGCTTCCCGTGCGACGTGGCCAGCGATGAAGAAATCGCCAAGGTCTTCGAAGCACTGAGCAAGAAGTGGGACGGTCTGGACTGCATCGTGCACTCCGTGGGCTTCGCCCCGGGCGATCAACTGGACGGCGACTTCACCCAAGCCACCACCCGTGACGGTTTCCGTATTGCTCACGACATCAGCGCCTACAGCTTCGTGGCGCTGGCCAAAGCCGGTCGCGAAATGATGAAAGGCCGCAATGGCAGCCTGCTGACCCTGTCGTACCTGGGCGCCGAGCGCACCATGCCTAACTACAACGTGATGGGTATGGCCAAGGCCAGTCTGGAAGCCGGTGTTCGTTATCTGGCCCGCAGCCTTGGCCCGGAAGGCACCCGCGTCAACGCGGTATCGGCGGGTCCGATTCGTACTCTGGCAGCTTCGGGTATCTCGAACTTCCGTAAAATGCTGGCTGCCAACGAAGCGCAGACACCGCTGCGTCGCAACGTGACCATTGAAGAAGTCGGCAATGCCGGCGCCTTCCTATGCTCTGACCTGGCGTCCGGTGTCAGCGGCGAGATCATGTACGTCGACGGTGGCTTCAACACCACGGCGATGGGTGATCTGGAAGGTTGATGCTTTAACCTTCGTGCACCCTTTGTAGCCGGCTTGCTGGCGAATGCGGTGGGTCAGTCAGCGGTTTGCTGAGTGGCCTGCCGTTTTTTTTGGCCGGCGTTTTTTGGGGTGGTGGTGGGTGTATATCCGTTATTTATGGTGACGCGGATTATGGTTCCGCTCTAGAAAATCAAAAGCAAAAGTATCGGCTGTGCGAATCCTGTAGGAGCGCGCTTGCCCGCGATCTGCCGGGAACCGGCAGCAAAACCTGTGCATGCGGGGTGATAGGCAGAACCGAGTCGCCTGATTTTGCTACCGCTACGCGGCAGATCGCGGGCAAGCGCGCTCCTACAGGATGCCGTGCGGTCGATAGATGCACGACTCAAGAAAGCGAAGAGCGTTAGCTCCAGCCCAAGTTGCTCTTGGACGCGACAGCCCAGACGCCGCAAAACGCGACTTGGGTGCAGGCCAAACGCAGACGGCGCACAGTGGGTCGAGCGGCAGGGATGCCGCGAGAGCGCTGCCAGGACATGGATGTCCGTTCAGCGCGGGCCCACGGAGCGTCGTCGGAGTGCGGGTACCCGACGAAGTCGGGCCCAACCAGGAGCAGGGCACTTTTGGTTACTTTTGGTGCCTTTTCAAAAGTGACCCGCCGGAGGGGCGGAAAGGTGATTAGGCGCCACCCAGGAAAATGGATCAGCTCACAATCCCAACGCCACCCCCAACAAACCCACCAACCGCCAACGTCAAAAACTAAAAAGCCCTCCTGTCGTCTCCGTTTGGCCTTCACCCAAATCGTGACTTGTGGTGTCTGGGCTATCGCGCAGGAAGATCAAAAGCCAAAGCCAAAGCCAAAGCGAAAACAAAAGCTGGAGGTCGTGCGATCTCCTGTAGCAGTCCGGCTTGCCGGCGGCAGCGATCTCACGGACGCCAACGCCGGCAAGCCGGATTGCTACAGAGGTCTGTGCCCGCCGCCGAACCTGTAGGAGCGGTCGGAGGTTACGACGGCCGCGAAAGCGGTGGGTCAGCTGCAAATGTTTTATCTGATACACCACCTTCGCGGCCGTCGTGACCTCCGACTGCTCCTACAAGGGGATCGGGGCGAGGCCAAGATCAACGTTCGCTTTTGATCTTGATCTTCATACGCGATAGATCAGACGCCGCAGAACGCGACTTGGGTGCAGGCCAAACGCAGACGACGCGCAGTGGGCCGAGCGGCAGGGATGCCGCGAGAGCGCTGCCAGGACATGGATGTCCGTTCAGCGCGGGCCCACGGAGCGTCGTAGGAGTGCGGGTACCCGACGAAGTCGGGCCCAACCAGGAGCAGGGCACTTTTGGTTACTTTTGGTGCCTTTTCAAAAGTGACCCGCCGGAGGGGCGGAAAGGTGATTAGGCGCTACCCAGGAAAATGGATCAGCTCACAATCCCAACGCCAAAAGTAAGCGTACGGGGAATACGCCTTGCGTAGATCAGCCAGGCATCCACTGATGCGGCAGTAGATGCTCGATCTCACTAGCTTTCTGCGTCGGCAAT
>NZ_FNCO01000027.1 GCF_900100795.1 Pseudomonas abietaniphila | reverse complement strand
TACCGACGCCGATGTCGAGTACCTCTGGAAGAAGGCGTACAAACCTACGCAATGGATTCTAGAAAATGATAACGCATGGTTAATGGCAAAACTCCGTGCACCTAAAAAAGTTGCAGTTACGGCCGAGAAGTCTGTCGACTCTAGAGACGGCGCGTATGCAGCCCTTATCGAAGCGGGCGTAGATGAGCTATACAAAGTTACGAAAGATCCGAAGAGAGTGAACATTCGGAATTTGCAATCGCTGCTCCCAAGTTCGTTACCTCATGAACTGGATCTGCGCAAGCAGAAGTTTCCCCTTACTTATCAACAGATCAAGATTCATCAAGAGTCAGTATGGCATTTCCGTCTAAGAACTTTGGTGTGGACTGTCTCTGAACTCATCAGGATGAAGCTCCCGGTGAATTACTCGACGGTAAGATTGACCTCAGCGGTAGCAAGCAAGGTTTTCCTGGTTTTTTCCAGTTTCTTCGAGTGGGATCTGGAAAGCTTGGCAAGAACCGGAGTCGACGCGGAGGCCTTGCTCAGATCTACCGGCGTATCGAGGAATTGGGAGGGACCACCGGTTCCAATAAGCTTTTGAGGGCATCTGTATTCCGTCAGCGTCTGCCAACCTCAGGTGATAATAAAAATCCCATCTGGCTCCTAAGCGTAGACGCGGAGCAGGGTCCACCTTTCACATTAGTAACATTCGCGGCAGCTTTCTGAAAGCTTTCACTTGTTACTCTTTAACTCAGAAATAATTGAGCTCTGGAGATAATTATGAAAGCAATGACAGCAATGAAAGGATTTTTTGCCGCTACTATTTTGACCTTATCTGCTTTGGCCATGGCTGAGGGAGGCGGTGACCGCGTTTATGGTCGAATGATGCAAGAGAACCAACAGGCAATGGAACAATACGCCTCAAGAAATGGTAAGACACCTCCTGAAATTGTTCATTATGAATATGGTATGAACCTCGATATCCAGAAGGTCGTCAGTGTCACACAAGCCAATAAAACCTGTGGTATTGCTCCTTCGCGCATGACCTACGAAGACTCTACCGGCAAGCTTAACACCGTGGAATATAAGGTTATGGCCGACAACTGCCCACATGGAAGCTAGACCATGCAAATTATTTAAGCGCAACATAATTTTCCGTTTGTCCGAACAAGCTTACTGCCCGCTGACGTAGAAGTAATTTTCAGGACAGGCTGAAGTTATCCATTTTATGAAATCATCTCTGTCAGTTGAAAGGTTTCTAACGCGCAGTGAAGTATTGCTCAACCACCAGATACATCCCGCCTCCTTGTTTCTCCTTTGGTTTGGGAGGCGGTTTAGGCGCCCTAGTGGCGCCTTTTTTACGTTCAAAATGAGCTATGTCCTCTGCACTGCCATGACCCTGACCATGCAGGAACAAGATTAGAAGATCAGTTTCCGGGGTATTCAGCAATGACGTGGTCTGTGCCTGCTTTGGACAAGCCGATTACCTTATAAGCGTCATGTTTCCCGTCCACTTCCATTCCTGGGGAGCCGGCCGGCATGCCAGGAACGGCGATCCCGAGAAGGTCGTCACGTTTGCTCATCGCAATGATTTGCTCGGCGGGCACGTGACCTTCAACAAACTTTCCATTGATCATTGCTGTGTGGCAGGACGAGAGTCGTGGAGCAACACCGAGATCCTGCTTGACCGCGCTCATGTTGGTTTCTACATGATCAACGACGGTGAAGCCGTTAGCTTCAAGGTGCTGGATCCACTTCTTGCAGCATCCACAGTTAGCGTCACGATGGACGTCGATCGTCAGCGACTCTGCTGCATGACCAGCTGAACTGATAAACAGAGCCGCAAATGCAGCGAGGCGAAGTGCCCGACCGGGACGAAGAAAGTTATTTCGCATGGGTATGTTCCTTCCCATCAGCGTGGGTATGAGTTTTTGGCTGAGTGGCCGGAGTTTCAGGGGCGTCATGTGAAGCCTCCACAACCTGAGGATGGGCGTGTTCGGTACTTTCATCCTGAGAAGGCGCTGCGGCCGCCTCATGGGCATGAGCGCTGTTTCTCTCGCCATGATGGTCGCCTGCTTCGGCTATCTCTTCGGCTGCACTCGCGTCATGATGCCCCGCGACAACGCCTTTTTGGCCCTCATGCTGGCCTTCATGGTTATGCATTTTGCTCTCACCGCCACCGTGTTGATGACCACCGCTGCTGGTTGCTAGAGCTTTGTATTGCTCTGCATCCAATGAAGGCAGTTGCTGGAGAAAAGCGACCATTCCCCATATGTAGGGATCGGCCATGCTTTTACCCCAAGCGGGCATGCCTGTGGATTTGATTCCATGCTTGATGATCCAGAAAGCTGCGGCAGGGTTTCCATCAACGCCCAGTTTTGAAAGATTCGGAGGTGCAGGGTAAAGGCTATTACTTAACTCGGTTCCTGCAATACCCGGAGCCAGATGGCAACCGATGCACATAGAGTTGTAGTTGCCAGCACCTGCGCGGATGAGAGCTTCTTCGCTCAGGTCGGGGACTTTAATGTCGCGTGAGCGCACTTCGATCGAGCGATCCCGAGCGGTGGAAAGTAGCGCGTAAACGGGATCGGAATGTGGTTCATCCGCCCCAACATTGATCACACCAAAATAAACCACGCCGGCACCTGTTATTGCGGCAACCACCCCGGCAGCAGTCAATGTTTTCAATGTTCTTTTCATGTCAGGCCCTCAAAACCACATCCGAATACCGGCGACAAACCGGGCCTCGTTGGCATCCTCTCCTTCATCGCTGGCCAGATCTGCCGTATTGCCGTAGGAGCGGCTCCAGCTAACACCAATGTAAGGGGCAAATTGGCGAACAATCTCATAACGCAATCGGAGCCCTACTTCGGTGTTTGCCAATCCAGACCCAATGCCGCGCTGGGGATCATTTTTTCCGTAAAAATTGGCTTCGGCCGTCGGCTGCAAGATCAGGCGATTGGTCAGCAGAATGTCGTAGTCGCCTTCCAATCGAGCAGCGGTTTGACCGTTCTCACCGATGTAGGCGGTCGCTTCGGCTTCAAAGTTATAGAGGGCCATGCCCTGAATACCGAGCGCTCCCCAAGTTTGTGGTGACCCGGGTTTGAAGTCTTGTCGTACGCCGGTGACGACATCCCACCATGGACCGATGGAGTGCCCCCAAAGTGCTGAGAGTTCAGCGTTTTCCGTTACGCCATTGGTACGTTCGCCTTCCGAGCGCAACCACAGTCGGTCAACGTCACCGCCGATCCATCCTTTTGCATCCCAGGCCAATGCACTACCGTTGTCAGCATCCTGGTACTCAAATTTATCCAGCAGCATGAAGGAATTTAGTTTTTTGTCGTGGACACCATGACCAGCGACATCTGGAAAGGCGGCTGCACGGTCAGCGTCGGTAAGTACGGGGACTGGGGTTCGACTGGTGGTAGTCGCCCCTCCATCCATACTTTCCATTCCGTCCATTTGCCCGTCATCCATACTCATCTTGCTGTGATCCATAGCCCCCATCTTGCTATGGTCCATAGCTCCGATTGAGCCGTGGTCCATCTTGGAGTGATCCATCTCTTCAGCGGCGTGAACCACGACAAAGAAAGCAGGACTGGTAGAGACTGCCAGTGCTATCAACGTTGGGCGTAAAAACTTACTGGTCATGATCTCAATCTGCCTTTTTGGTTTTTTGGTCATGATCCATCGACTCATGGCTCATCTTGCTGTGATCCATTGACCCGTGATCGGGCTTTGACTCGTTTGTCGCAGTTGGAGGCTTGCTCGTTGCTTCCGCAGGAGTAGCAGGTGAATGAACACTACTATCTTCGACTGCCAGCGCCACGGACGAGAGTCCACCCATCAAGCCGACGGCAAAGAGGCAACCGACCAGCGATTTACGATTTAGGTATGTGCTCACAGATCGTCTCCTTTACTCATCAACCCGTACTTCACGGAACATGCCCATTTCCATATGGAAAAGCAGGTGGCAGTGATAGGCCCAGCGACCTAAGGCATCGGCGGTGACTCGATAGCTGCGCTTGGTACCTGGTGGCATGTCGATTGTGTGCTTGCGCACCATGAACTTGCCGTTCTCATCTTCAAGGTCGCTCCACATGCCGTGAAGGTGGATGGGGTGGGTCATCATGGTGTCGTTCACCAGGGTGATACGCAGACGCTCCCCATACTTCAGACGAAGCGGCTCGGCGTCAGAGAATTTGATGCCGTTGAAGGACCACGAAAACTTCTCCATGTGACCGGTCAGATGAAGCTCAATGGTGCGATTGGGCTCGCGACCGTCAGGGTCTTGGAAGGTGCTTTTCAGGTCTGAGTAGGTGAGCACTCGACGACCATTGTTTCGTAACCCGATGCCTGGATCGTTTAGCTTGGGCGTTGGGTTCATGGCTTGCATGTCAACCAACGGGTTGTTGGTTTCGGACGCTGGGTGAGTTTGCATTTCGCCACCCATACCGCCCATCCCTGCCATCTTGCTGTGGTCCATGCCAGCCATGTTGGACATGTCGCCTTTGTCCATTCCCGCCATCTTGCTGTGGTCCATGCCGGCCATGTTGGACATGTCGCCTTTGTCCATTCCCGCCATCTTGCTGTGGTCCATACCGGCCATGTTAGTCATGTCACCGCTGTCCATGCCGGTCATCCCGGTCATGTCACTTTGGTCCATTCCCGCCATTTTGCTGTGGTCCATGCCCGCCATGCCTGACATGTCACCTTGTTTCATATCGCCGCCGCCCATACCAGCCATGCTGCCATGGTCCATGCCCGCCATACCGCCCATACCCATGTCATCCATGGTCAAAAGCGGCCGAGGATCGATCGCAGGTACCTGTGCCTTTAATCCTTCGCGAACTGCCAAGGTTCCACGTGCATAACCGGTTCTATCCATGGACTGGGCGAAGATTGTGTAAGCTTCTTCGCTGGCAGGTTCTACGATCACGTCATACGTTTCTGCCACGGCGATGCGGAATTCATCGACGCTGACTGGTTCGACATGTTGGCCGTCAGCCGCCACAACGGTCATTTTCAAACCAGGGATGCGGACGTCGAAATAGCTCATAGCTGAGCCGTTGATAAAGCGCAGGCGCAGCTTCTCGCCCGGCTTGAAAATACCGGTCCAGTTACCGTTAGGCGCCTGGCCATTCATGAGATAGGTGTAAGTATCCCCACTGACGTCTGCGAGATCAGTGGGGTTCATTTTCATTTCAGCCCACATCTTCCGGTCGGCCACGGCAGCAGACCAACCTTGCTTGCTGACGTCGTCGATAAAGTCGCCCACGGTACGTTTGTGGTGATTGTAGTAGTCCGATTGCTTCTTGAGCTTGGCCATGACGCGACTAGGATCTTCATCGGTCCAGTCAGTCAACATCACCACATAATCGCGGTTGTATTGAAAAGGTTCAGGCTCTTTCGAGTCGATGACGATTGGACCGTAAACGCCTGCCTGCTCCTGCAAACCAGAGTGGCTGTGGTACCAGTACGTACCGTTCTGATGCACCTTGAATTTGTACTCGTACATGCCATCGGGCGCGATGCCATGGAAACTCAAACCCGGTACACCGTCCATATTGGCGGGCAGAATGATCCCGTGCCAATGAATGGAGGTGTCTTGGTCTAGGCGATTTTTCACACGCAGTGTGACCGTCTCGCCTTCGCGCCAGCGCAGCAAAGGTCCGGGCAACGAACCATTGATGGTCATGGCTGTGCGCGGCGAGCCAGTTATGTTTACAGGGGTTTCACCAATAAACAGATCAAATTCGTTACCGGTGAGAACGCTCGGCAGACCAGGACTGGTCACTGCCCATACAGGAGTGCGCCACAGACCCAGGCCGCCGAGAATGCCACCAGCGGCCAGGCCTTTAACGAATGTCCGCCTAGAGGTTTTGGAATGCATGCCGTTTATGTCCGATCAGTCAAAAGGGAAGCCGTGCGAAACAACCAATGAGTTGCTCAAACAGGTGAAGGCACTCTCTCGGGGGGTGTAATGAGCCCGAATGAGCTCGCTCGCCGTCACTAAAAACGAGTTCTTACGGCAAGCGAGCTCAGAAATTGCCACATTTGAACCACCACAGTGATTACATTTCTGTCAGCTTGGGAGCGCAGCAAGCTATTCAGCAATTCTTGTGGTCCGTCGATTTGGCTTGGCTTTCTGCGATGGGAGGTTGGGTGCTTTGCTTTTGGGCTACTTGATACGATTCCATTGAATTATTCCTAGCCGCTTCCATACGTGCGAACGCCCGGTCACCACCGCCTTCAGCCATTGCCAAAGAAGAGACGGTCAGGGCTGCGATGACGAACAAAGTTTTGATGGGGTTCATTTGAATTTCCTCGGATGAGTATTGGTAACCCCCGAATCCACATCAAGTGATGATTCTTAGGGGTGAGCTTAAGGCTCAATAGGACTATAAGACTCATCCCCTGTCAGGAACCTTAGGTGAATATTACAGTTGTGTCAGGTTGCGATATTTCTCTTGAGGAACACGCTATTTAATCCGTAAGGTCTCGATCTTCCAGCGTCACACCGCTATTTACTGAGTATCAGTTTGAGGTGCGTGACTTTGTAAGTTTCCGTTAACTTTCAAGGGGAAGATGTTTTTTTAGTTTCTTTACTGGAACTGCATATCTGAACCTGGATGCACCGCGTCAACACTTAAGTGTTCGATGTTCATGGGAAATAGTAGCGCTACTGAGGGTGATTTAGCGTGAGTATTAATTTTGAGAAAGCGCTTGGCTTCGCAGAAAGAGCGTTAATTTATCGTAGTCAAAGAGCTGAGATCCTGAGTAACAATATCGCAAACGCTGATACGCCGAACTTCAAGGCCCGAGACTTAGATTTTTCTACTGTGCTTGCAAGCCAGACAACAGAAACTCCTGCTACTCCGTTTTATTTGAAAACAACAAATGTAAAACACGTTACCGAAAAAGAATCAGCAGGTGATATTTACGGAGGTGCGTTGCTTTACAGCACACCAGCTCAACCTGCCATTGATCAAAATACTGTCGATCAGCAGGTCGAGGTCGCAAAATACACAGAAAATGGAATACGTTTCGACGCCGCTTTTACTCGGTTGAATGGAGCATTCAAAGGTTTGCTCAAAGCTCTGCGAGGTGATTAGTAGCGCAAGGGCTTGCGAGCGGTAATTGTGGCCGACGCGGCTGCTTCGGTACTCCCTGAGGGTTCACCAAGGGGAGCCCCCTGCATACGGGGCTCTGACTAGGGGCAGGTGTCAGCATTCAAGCGCTGATCTGAGAAGGAAAACCTAACGCCTCGACAGCTTTACGAATCTGCTCTGGGCTTTCGCTGCTTTCAACACTCACCTTACCGGCTGACCGATCCACGGAAACCGTAGCTTCGTTGTCCAGTGACTGAATCGCTTTGGTAATTTTGCTGACGCAACTGCCGCAACCAATGCCTGATACATCTAAGACGAACATGGTTATTCCTCTCGTGCTGAGCGGTCTCTTTTCACCGCACCGACAGCATCAACGTTGACACGATGGCAAGGTCAATAGTTATCTGTTTCGGGTTGTGAGCGTCATTCATGGGTAATTGCACAGTCTGGACCACCCTTTTGCATTTGACCTAACCAGCCATTTGCATCGGATTCGACCAGTACGCTTCTTGGCCATGACCGGCAGAGAACGGCCAAAACCGGACGCTCATCACGAACGTCTGAAGCTTGAAAGCCTGACTGACAGGCCAACACGCACAGCACCTATTAACCCTGCCTTCGCAACCCCTTCTCCAGTTGGTCTCGCCAAAACCCTAGCTCTATAGGGCGGCTTTCCAAACGCCAAGATTAGGAGTAATGTAATACTGACTACATATTAAATAGCTATCTCTACATGAAAAATTGGCTGACTCTGATTCTTGGCTTACCCACCGCTAATGCCACCGAACGCATGCGGGCTTGGCGCGCTTTGAAAGCTTCAGGTGCGGCAGTTTTGCGCGATGGTGCTTACCTGCTGCCTGATACCGGTGTCTGTCGTGAAGCGTTAGCGTCTGTCGAACGCGACATCCTGGCCATCAACGGCACCGCTTACGTCTTGCCCGTCGTCGATTCTCACGGTGAGCGCTTTGTCGAGCTGTTCGACCGTAGCGAGGACTACACCAAGCTACGCACTGAGATCGAAGCATGCCGTGCACAGCTCAATGCTGAGAACGCACTGGCCACCACCAAGCAGATTCGCAAGCTGCGCAAAGCCTACGAACAACTGGTCAACATCGATTACTTTCCAGGTAAGCCGAAGCAGCAAATTAATTTGGCTTTGCAGGAGCTAGAGACAGCGGTTAGCAGGGCCCTGTCTCCGGATGAGCCACACAGCAGCAACCAAACAATAACGACACTCTATGTTGATGATTATCAGGGACGCGTCTGGGCAACACGCAAGCGTCCCTGGGTCGACCGACTGGCGTGTGCCTGGCTCATTCGTCGCTTCATTGACGCGCAAGCTCAGATCCTCTGGCTGAACACGCCACAGGACTGTCCAGTCGGTGCCCTGGGTTTTGATTTCGATGACGCAACCTTCAGCCATGTTGGTAACCGCGTCACCTTCGAAACCCTACAAGCCAGTTTTGAGCTTCAAGAGCCCGGCCTAAACCGTATCGCCGCATTGGTGCACTACCTCGATATCGGAGGTATCCAGCCGGTGGAGGCTGCCGGTATCGAACGGGTGCTGGCAGGGCTACGTGAAACCATTACCCATGACGACCATCTGCTGGCAGCTGCAAGTGCCATCTTCGATGGCCTGCTCGCCGGGTTCGTGAAAGAGGAGCAACCCAATGAGTAAGGTTTTGGCACCAGAGGTTGAAGAGGATATGTCGAGGCCTGAACCGATTAGTCTGCGTGAGGCGTTCTGGTTCTGGCTGAAGCTCGGCTTCATCAGTTTCGGCGGGCCAGCCGGACAGATCTCGATCATGCACCAGGAGCTGGTGGAACGGCGACGCTGGATTTCCGAGCGCAGATTCCTGCATGCCCTCAATTACTGCATGTTGTTGCCTGGGCCTGAAGCTCAGCAGTTAGCAACCTACATTGGCTGGCTAATGCATCGAACCTGGGGCGGAGTTATTGCGGGTGCTTTGTTTGTACTGCCCTCACTTTTCATCCTGATCGCTCTTTCGTGGATGTATATCGCCTTTGGCGATGTCCCCGCGGTGGCCGGACTTTTCTATGGGATCAAACCCGCCGTAACGGCCATCGTGGTGCAGGCGGCACATAGAATCGGCTCTCGGGCATTGAAGAACAATTGGCTGTGGGCAATAGCGGCGGCTTCATTTACCGCGATCTTTGCATTCAATGTTCCGTTCCCGCTGATCGTCTTGGGGGCCGCGTTAATCGGCTATGTCGGAGGTCGCCTGGCTCCCGAGAAGTTCAGAGCTGGGGGGCATAGCGCCGCCAAAAAGTCCTTCGGCCCAGCCTTGATCGATGACGACACTCCGTCCCCGGAACATGCCCGGTTCAGCTGGTTGAAATTGGCATCGCTCGCACTGATCGGCGCCGTGCTATGGGCTTTGCCGATGGGGATTTTGACCGCCCTCTTTGGTTGGGAAGGAACCTTGACCCAGATGAGCTGGTTCTTTACCAAGGCGGCATTACTGACCTTTGGCGGAGCCTACGCAGTGCTCCCATACGTCTACCAAGGCGCGGTCGGTCACTATGGCTGGCTAACCCCGACGCAGATGATCGACGGGCTGGCTCTGGGGGAAACCACGCCAGGGCCGCTGATCATGGTGGTGGCTTTCGTCGGCTTTGTCGGGGCCTATGTCTTGCAAGTATTCGGTGCCGATCAAGTATTTCTGGCGGGAGCTGTGGCCGCCGCCCTAGTGACCTGGTTCACCTTTCTACCATCGTTCCTGTTCATCCTCGCGGGTGGCCCGCTGGTGGAGTCGACCCACAACGAACTCAAGTTCACGGCACCCCTTACCGCCATTACGGCGGCGGTGGTGGGAGTTATCCTCAATCTGGCGTGTTTCTTCGGCTATCACGTACTTTGGCCGAAAGGCTTCAGCGGTAACCTGGACTGGCCCTCCGCGTTGATCGCGATTGCTGCGGCGATTGCCTTGTTCCGCTTCAAGCGAGGCGTCATTCAGGTACTGATGGCCTGCGCGCTCGTCGGGTTGGCTGTGCATTTGCTGCGCTAGAAAGCATGAATTGATTAGCAATCTTTGGCGGGCATTGGGCTCGCCTGACCACCCAGCCTATTGAGCTAGGCAGGAGGTGTTCCATGAGGTGGATTACCCGTGAACGACCCAAGATCGATCGGGTTGCTTGTCCTTGGCTGATCACTCGCTTTATCGATCCACAGGCCGAGTTCTTGTACGTACCCAGCGGTGATGTGCTGCGGATTGCAGCTGAGAAAGATGCGACACCCTACGACATTCCGGGCGTAGAGCTTACCCATGAGGGTGAGTTGTGCAGCTTCGACGCGTTTGTGAAGAAGTACCAGCTCAATGAGCCCGCCTTGCAGCAGCTCGCGAAGATCGTGCGGGGAGCAGATACCTCTCGTCTGGATCTGACGCCACAATCGGCTGGGCTGTACGCCATCTCACTGGGGCTGTCGCAGCGATATTCCGATGATCATGAAATGCTTTCGCATGGACTGATCCTGTACGACGCGCTTTATGCCTGGTGCAAGGAATGCCAAGGTGAATCGCACAACTGGCCTCCTCAAATGTAAAGAGACCAGCTCGCACTGAAGCCCAGCCTAGCGCTGGGCTTTTGCCGTTTAGTGGCAGTGGTAGTCGTTCGTTTTATGGTTGCGATGGCAACCTTTTGAATCAGTACCACCACTATGCGCGAAGGCAGCAGCGGACGAAATCGAAAGTAAAGCGGCGATCAAAAGGGCAGACAGTTTCATCAGGGCTTGCTCCATGCTCATGTTTTTATACTCGTGAGACCTCTCACGCCTTGCAGAGTATGGCCAATTGCCTTCATCGAGCAAGCAACTTCCTCGCTGTTTCCCTGACATTCGATGAAAGGCTGAGTGCCTATTTCTTGAGCTGTCCCCGCCTCTAGTTTAGGATGTTGTGATATCCCCCTAGGGAGGATATAAGAACATCTATAAACGAGAAACTCGTTGCTCTCTTTCTTCGAGAAATGCTCGACAATCTAGTGGTCACACGCCTCTCCATGTGAGATTTCTCATGCTGAAAATCCTAGCCAACCGCACCTACCGTCATCTCTTTCTCGCCCAAGTAATCGCGCTCGTAGGGACTGGACTCGCCACCGTCGCGCTGGGGCTACTGGCATTCGATCTTGCGGGCGCCCAAGCGGGCGCCGTCCTCGGTACAGCCTTGGCGATTAAAATGACGGCCTACATCGGCGTGGCGCCGATTGCCGCCGCTTTTGCAGAACGCCTACCCCGTCGAGCGATGCTGGTCTCGCTGGATTTGATACGTGCCGTGGTTGCACTGGCGTTGCCGTTCGTGACCGAAGTCTGGCAAATCTATGTGCTGATTTTCGTCCTTCAGTCCGCCTCGGCAGCGTTCACTCCGACGTTCCAGGCGACCATTCCAGACATACTGCCGGATGAGGACGATTACACCCGCGCCTTGTCGCTATCACGTCTCGCCTACGATCTTGAAAGTGTCGCCAGCCCAATGCTCGCCGCCGCGTTGCTGACCGTGATCAGCTTCCATAACCTGTTCGCCGGCACCGTCATCGGGTTCCTTGCCTCAGCGGCCTTGGTCGCCACAGTACTCCTGCCAAAGGCGAAACCGACGCCACGACGCAGCATCTACGAACGAACCACTCGTGGCCTGCGCATATTCCTGGCCACTCCTCGCTTGCGGGGGCTGCTGGCTCTCAATCTGACGGTAGCGGCTGCTAGTGCAATGGTCATCGTCAACACCGTAGTGCTGGTGCAGTCGCGCTTCGCTCTGCCTCAGAGTTCTACGGCATTAGCGCTGGCTGCGTTTGGTGGCGGCTCGATGGTCGCTGCCCTGGTCTTGCCTCGATTGTTGAAAAACATCAAAGACCGAACGGCCATGCTGTTTGGCGGAGGCATATTGGTCGCAGGCTTAGCGGTTGGCATCAACCTGACCACCTACAACTTTCTGCTGCCGCTGTGGATGGTGCTTGGGGTGGGCTACTCCTTGGCCCAGACTCCGAGCGGTCGACTGTTGCGTCGCTCTGCACATGCCGAAGATCGCCCGGCGTTGTTTGCCGCCCAATTTGCGCTATCCCATGCCTGCTGGTTGATTACCTACCCATTGGCGGGATGGCTGGGTGCCAACATCAGCCTCACGGCCTCGTTTGTTGGGCTCGTTGTCGTGGCAGGTAGCGCATTGGCGGTCAGCATCGTGATCTGGCGTCCGGCCCATGATCAAGAGAGTATCAGGCACAGCCATGAGAATCTGTCGGATGACCATACTCACCTGGACGGACACAGCGGCACCGATCATGAACATCCATATGTCATTGATGATCAACATCGTCGCTGGCCGAATAGGTAACCGCGTCAACACCTGCTTTAAGGCTGCTCCAGGCAAACTGCATGATTGGCCGCCAAAATCTGAAGAGACCAGCTCGCCCTGAAAGTCAGCCTGGAGCAGGCCGGTTCCTCGAAGCACTGCCGTGGGAGTACTGCGTGCTGCAAAGCAACGGCAGATATGCACTCCATCGCTCAATCCAGAATTCACGGATCGACTTGAACATGCCGGCTGATCGGTATGTTATTATGTAACTATAAAAATCAATGAGTGATGCCGCCTTGCCTCGCCTCTCTTCCCTTTTGCCCGCCGTGACCCTGACTTGGTTGGTGGCCGCCTCGGCCTTCGCCGAACCCCGTGTTCTAACCAGCATCAAACCGCTGCAACTCATTGCTGCGGCCGTGCAGGACGGTGTCGGGACACCTGATGTGTTACTACCAGCCGGTGCTTCACCTCACCATTACACGTTACGTCCTTCGGACTTGCGTCAGGTAAAAGAAGCAGACCTGGTTTACTGGATCGGGCCAGACTTGGAGGGCTTTCTGCCTACCGTACTTGAGGGCCGAAAGGGCAAGAGCGTGGCTGTGCAGGACATGCAGGGGCTGCACCTAAGGCATTTTGGCGAGGAGCATCGACATGACGACGAGCCTGTCGGAGATCAATCTGAGGGGCATGATGCAAAAGAGCAGGCAACAGAATTGCAGGTCGATAATCATGACCAACTTCATCGACCCGGTGCACTGGATGCCCACCTCTGGCTGAGACCTGAGAATGCACGGTTGATCGCCAAACACATGGCTTCGGATCTGGCTCTTGTCGATCCAGGCAATGCCGCTCGCTACCAAGCAAATCTGGATGCCTTCGAGCAACGCTTAAAAACCCTCGATATCAAACTAAAAGCGCGCCTCAAGCCGCTGGAAGGCAAACCGTTCTTCGTCTTCCACCAGGCTTTCGACTACTTTGAGGAGGCCTACGGATTGCAGCACACTGGAGTTTTCGCAATCAACGCCGAGGTCCCGCCTGGTGCACGCCACGTCGCAGAGATGCGAGAGCGCCTCAAGGCTGCTGGACCTACCTGTATATTTAGCGAACCACCCATGCGTCCACGTCTGGCGCAAACCTTGAGCGATGGCCTGCCAGTGCATTTTGCCGAACTAGATGCGCTGGGCTTTGGTCTAAAACCCTTGTCCAACAACTACGAGCAATTGCTGATGAATCTCAGCGATGGTCTTGCTGGGTGTCTTGATCAACTTTGAAATGGAATTATGCATACGATTGAGCCGAACTGGATGATGATCGGCACAATATTTCGGGCCATAGGTCATCGCCTTTTCAGTGAAGATACGCATCTATGGCTTTGATGGGATTGCCAGACATGTCCTGCGTCAGCTTCTGCGCGGCCTCAATCTCTTGTGGCGTCATTGAAGCGGTAATCCTATCGCGCTCTTCTAACGCAATGCTGTCAGGAGCGCTCGCGGCCGCCAGGCTAAAGAGCGCATAAGCTACCACGTGATTCTGCGGCACCCCATAACCATTGGCGTATAGCACTCCGAGGTTGGATCGAGCGAGGGCTGCCCCCTGCTCGGCAGCGAGGCGATACCACTTGATGGCCTCCTTGAAGTCCTGCGGCACGCCTTTGCCCTGGACGTACATCATTCCGAGGTTGGATTGTGCGGCAGCGTTGCCCTGTTCAGCTAAAGGTCGCCATTCACGTAAAGCGGCGGTGAAATCTCCTCGCTGAAAAGCCGAGAAACCTTCATCGAAACCTGCATAGACCGTGTTCAGAACACCAAGCAGCACAAGGTAAACTGGTACATGGCGGGCGTGCATGGCGAATCCTGATTTTGTCTTGGAGCACTATCGATAATCCTAGCAAAGAATCCACCCGTCACCTTTAAGCCATGATCCGTATACCTACTTAAGGGATGTGCTGGCGTGGCCTCCTCTACCGCGAGCGAGTGAAATTGAAGAATTGCCGCCGCATAAGTGCGAACCACAAGGGCGGCCCAAGGTTGCCGTGCGCTCAGGTACTACTAAATTGAGGTTTTTGGCCAGACCAGTAAATTCGGTTCATGGGCGAGTGCCTTTCCCTTAGCGGCCGAGTCAAAGTTCAACTATGACGCCATACTTTTACCGAGGAAATCAGGAGAATGGCGGCGAGCAACGGGAGGAGATATGTTGTCGGGATCAGACCTAGTAATTGCCCGCCGATGAATGTTCCTATGATGGAACCCGCTGCCATGACCAGTATGAATGGCCGTTGAGCGCGGATTATCGAAAAGCTCTGGTCGCGGCTGTATCGCGTGAAACCCACAATCATTGTGGGCAGGCTCACAGCAAGTGAAAGACTGCCAGCGAGCTTGATGTCAGCACCGAATAGTAGAACGATTGTGGGTATTAACAACTCACCGCCAGCAACCCCCATCAATGCAGCAACTACTCCGATACCGAAGCCAACCACGATCCCGACTATAGCCAGTGTCTCGCCTTGAAGCAGGGCGACCCCAGTTGCGCTTGCCTCATGGCCGAACAGCAAAGCAACAGCGATGCCTACGAGCAGCACTGCCAAAACGCGGTACAAGGTTTTACTCTTGAGCTTGGTTGCCCATCCCGCTCCAAACCAAGCACCCGCAAGGCTTCCAGCCAGAAGCGTGACGATGATGTCCCACCGTTCAAAGACCGCAGAGTAGGGAACGCTGAATGCGCGAAATGGAAGAGCTGTGGCTACCACCACGAGGCTCATGGCCTTGTTGAGAATGACAGCCTCCAACGCACCGAAACCAAACAATCCGATGAGTAGTGGCAGCCTGAACTCTGCGCCACCCAAGCCAATCAGCCCACCTAGGGCACCGATAATAGTGCCGCTACCAAATACTATTGGTTTGTTTTTTTCTCTACTTGAGGTCATTGCTCATTTTTCTTTTCAGCGCCCTGAAACTACAAAGCTAGACTAGGATCTTTCCTGGTCCTTCTGCCAAGCTAGATAAGTGTTCACTGGAGGGCGTCGGCTGAAGTGTTGCCGTAGCCCATCAAACAAAGAGTTCGCCAACGCTTGCTGATGGCGTGCGCTGACTAACCGCTGGCAGTCCTGTGCGTTAGGGATGGTCTGAAGTAGCCATGTATTTCCCCGGCATACCACCTAGCGCAACTTTTAAACTCGCCAAATGATCAAAAAACAATCAATTCGACGAGTATTTCTTACGTTTTCGCCACCCGGACCCCACTCCGGTGGCCATTTCCCGCATTACAGGCGCACCTCTCCTGCATTCGTCAGTAAATGTCGGCGCGCCATCCACAGGTTCGACAGAGCGAACAGTGTCACCAGTTGCGCCGTGTTTTTGGCCAAGCCGCGAAAGCGCACCTTGGTGTAACCGAACTGGCGCTTGATTACCCGGAACGGATGCTCGACCTTGGCGCGCACCTGAGCCTTGGCCTTTTCAATCTTGCGCTTGGCTTTGTACAGCACGCTGCGCTTATCGAGTTTTTTGTAGGTGCTGCGGCGTGCCGCCACCTGCCAGATAACTTCACGTCCTTCATGCTCGGGCCGCTTTTCGACACCGGTGTAGCCTGCATCGGCGCAGACCACGTTTTCGTCGCCATGCAGCAATTTGTCCACCTGGGTGACATCCGCCACATTGGCCGCCGTGCCCACTACGCTGTGCACCAGACCCGATTCGTCATCGGCGCCGATGTGGGCCTTCATGCCAAAATAATACTGGTTTCCCTTCTTGGTCTGGTGCATTTCCGGGTCGCGCTTGCCGTCCTTGTTCTTGGTCGAACTGGGCGCATTGATCAGCGTTGCATCGACGATGGTGCCCTGGCGCAGCGACAGGCCGCGGTCGCCCAGATAGCCATTGATGACAGCGAGGATGCCGGCCGCCAGCTCGTGTTTCTCCAGCAAGCGGCGGAAGTTGAGAATGGTGGTTTCGTCGGGGATGCGCTCCAGGTTCAGCCCGGCAAACTGGCGCAGGATCGTGGTTTCGTACAGCGCTTCCTCCATCGCTGGATCGCTGTAGCCGAACCAGTTCTGCAGCAGATGCACACGCAGCATCGCCATCAACGGGTAGGCCGGACGGCCACCTTCACCTTTCGGATAATGTGGCTCGATCAAAGCAATCAAGCCCTTCCACGGCACCACCCGATCCATCTCGATCAGGAACAACTCCATGGGGTTTGCTTGCGCTTGCCAGCGTACTCGGCGTCGGCGAAGGTCATCTGCTTCATCGGGAAACTCGGTGGGTGGGGTCGCGGTATTTTGCCAAATCAGAAAGTCTTTTTCAGAGTTTCCCTAGGCTGACAAGCCAAGCGCTGGATCGCAACCATCCATCACCTTATCCAGCTAGATCTGCCTCCTCCAATAAGTGCCGCACAAATCCCGGCGGGTGCAGATTTCCGGGAGGTTTGCGCCAGATCAGTTGGAGACGCTTTTCAAGCCCCGGGATGGGAAGAGCTACCAGCGCGCCACTGCGAACTTCGTCTTGTACTGCGGAAGCCATCACCAACGACACGCCGAGTCCCGCCCTCACTGCTTGTTTGACTGCCTCGGTGCTGCCTAGCTGCATACCGCTGCGAGGCACGCCCAGTTCGCCAAAGTATTCGGTCAGAAGCCGTCCGGTACCGCTACCCGGTTCACCTCCCAGCATCGGCAGGTCCACCAGACGATCACGTTCTATGCACCCTGCTTCAGCCAGCGCATGGTCGGGGCTGACGATAAGCACCAGCGGCTCGACCCGCCAGAGGCGGTGTTCGAAGTCGGGGTGAGGTAGCCACCATTCCATGATCGCGGCGTCGAGCTGGCCCGCCAGTAGCTGGTCGGCCACATCCGGGTTGGCGGCGATGCGCAGATCCACCTCGCCCCTCTCATTTGCGGTCGTCAGATAGTTGCGCACGAATGGCTGGAGAAGGTAGGTGCCGATGTTGGAGCTGGCCCCGACGCGCTCACGATTGCCATGCAGGGCTTCTAGCGCCCGGGCGTGCATGTCGAGCAAGGCGGTCGCATGCGGCATGAAGGCCAGCGCCCGTGTGGTAGGCTGGCAGCCGCTACGACTGCGCTGCACCAGCGTTACGCCGACCTGCTCTTCAAGCTTCTGCAAGTGCTGCGACACCGTCGGCTGGGCCAGCCCCAACGCCCTCGCCGCGCTCTGAAAACTGCCTGTTTGAACGATCGCTACCAGGCTCTTCAGCCAGACCGGATTCAACATGCGGCAGGCTCGGCCTTGGGCAGACGGTTCGCAGCGTTGATTGGGCGCGCACCTGCCAATACCTGGATGATGTTCTGCGCTGCACAACGTTCAATCTCCAGGCGCACCGCGCGCACTGCCGACCCTATGTGCGGAGTGAACAGCGTATTCGGATGCGCGAGCAGCGCAGGATCGATCAGCCGCGGCCGGTCCGCGCGAGCCCAGTCTTCCATTTCGAATACATCCGCCGCATACCCGCCGAGCTGGCCTCGCTCAAGCGCCGCGAGCACGGCGGCTTCATCCACTACCGAACCACGACAGGGGTTTACAAGCAGAGCGCCCGGCCGTACGAGGGCAAGCAGCTCGGCGTTGACCAGATGCTGGGTATCGGCATTCAAGGGAAGCGCCAGCAGGATGAAGTCCGAGCTGGCGAAGAGTTCGCTGCACGCCACCTGGCGCAGGCCGAGCCGTTGCTCGGTTTGTGTATCCAGAGCCTTCGCCTCGTGGTACTGCAGGGTCGCGCCCCATCCCTGCAAGCGATCAGCCATGGCCAGTCCGATGGCGCCCATGCCAAGGATGCCGACCGTAGCGTTATCCAGCCCCGTGCCGTAGAACTGTGGTTGCCAGCCCTGGAACTCGCCAGAGCGGACGAACGCATCTGCTGCCCGCAGATGCCGCCCCAGCCCCACCGCCAGTCCGATCGCCAGCTCGGCAGTCGGGACCGTCAACAGATCAGGCACGAAGGTCAGCCAGACCCCGCGGGCAGTACAGGCGTCCACATCGAAATTGTCGAAGCCCTTGAGCGCGCAGCCGACTACACGCAGCTCAGGGCAGGCTTGAAGAAAGTCTGCATCGACCCGATCGGGCATGAACGCCATCATCGCCTGAGCATCGCGGCAGCGGCGCAGAATTTCCTCGCGCGTCAGCGTGCTGTCGGTCTGGTTGGTCATCAGCTCGCAATGTGGCGCCAGCAGTTGCAGGATCTCATCGTGTACTCGGTGAGTTATAACGAGTTTCGGCAGCATGGTTTGTCCTATTTGAAACGTTTGCGCAGCACGCCACTGAAGGCGTCTACTAGCGTGACCATGGCCAGGATGACCAGCAGGATTGCTGCAACCTCCTGGTACTGCATGATGCGCAGCGAGCCCATGAGTTCGAAGCCGATACCGCCGGCGCCAACCATGCCCATCACGGTGGAGGCGCGAAAGTTGTATTCCCAGCGGTAGATCGCCACGTCGGCGAACTGCGGCGTCACCTGTGGCAAAACCGCGTGCAGCAGCACTTGCATCGGCGTAGCCCCCGCCGCCCGAGCGGCTTCCACCGGCGCTTCGTCGACGTGCTCGATGGCCTCGGCGAAGAACTTGCCGACCATGCCGACCGAATGCAGACCCAGGGCAAGCACGCCCGGCAAGGCGCCGAACCCTACGGCTGCAACGAAGATGATGCCCATGATCAGCTCCGGCACCGACCGCAGGGCATTGAGCAGCACCCGGGCAACACCGAACACAAGGGGGTGCGGCGCCGTATTGCGCGCTGCAACGAAGGCCACCACCAGCGAGAACACCACTGCGATGGCCGTACCGGCGATGCTCATCGCCAAGGTGTCGATCAAGGGGCGAATCCAGCTTCGATAGCCCGAAAAGTCTGGCGGCATGGCCTCGCCTGCCAGGGTCGCGATGGAGGGCAGCCCGTTCAGCAGCGTGGTGGCATCGAGCAGCCCCACGTACCAGCAGGCCAACAGCACCACTCCGAATACAATCGCCACCTGCCCCAGCTGGCGCCACCAACCGAGGCCGAAGCCTCGAAGGATGTGCTCGCGTTGCTCTGCAGGCAGCGCCTGCACGTCGTAATGAGTAGACATATCGGTGCTCACATCGTGGCGAAGTCGAGGCCGAGCAGCGATCCCATGTTGCGGATCACATCGTAGTCGGCGTCGGTGATTGGCGCGAAGGCCTCGGCCTTGAAGTTGCGCAGCACTTCGGGATCGTCGATACCGACGAATACATCCCGCACCTTGGTTTTCAGCTCGGGGCTCAGGTTCGAGCGCATCGCCCAGGGGTACTGGGGGTATTCGCCGCTGTAACCAAGTACTTTCACCTTGCTCGGATCGATTAGGCCACGTTCGGCTACGTGATTGAAAATTACCTCCGACAGCCCACCCGCATCGGCGTTGCCGTTCGCCACGTTGACGGCAACGGCGTCATGCGTGCCCACAAAATGTTGTTCGTAGTCCTGCCCACCCGTCAAATCGGCCGTCTCAAGAAGCACGGTTTTGGGAATCAAATGGCTGGACGTCGATGCCCGGTCACCATAGGCCATCTTCTTGCCCTTAAGGTCGGCATACTCATTCACGCCTGACGCCACATTGGCGATAATCACCGAGCGATAGGTCGGCTTGCCGTCGATGACCATGGCAGCGAAGGGCTCGATGTCGCTTTTGCTTTTGGCCATGACGTAGGACAGCGGACCGAAATACGCCAGGTCGATACGGCCAAAGCGCATCGCCTCAATCATCGAGGAATAGTCGGTGGTTACGATCAGCTGCACCTTCTTGTCCAGATGCTCTTCCAGATAATCCTTCAGCGGCTGGTTACGCTTGATCAGCTCGGAGGCGTTTTCGTCCGGCAGCAGGGCAACCTTTAGCACATCCGGATCGGCATCGGCCGCTAGGGCGGACAAACTTGAAACAGCGGACAGCAAGCAAGTCAATAAGAGCGCGGATAAGCGTTTCATCGGGACATCTCCAGTGAAGGTTCGAGCATGACAGGTGGTTCAGCCGGAGCATTCGCTGGCTGAGTCGTAGAGCGGCCTGCATAGATGCGCTCAAGCTGCGCATCGGTGAGTTCCGAGGGCGCGGCATCGAAAACGATCTGAGAATCGGCCAGCCCGACGACGCGATCGGCGAAGCGGCGGGCATATTCGAGTTGATGCAGCGAAACGATGGCGGTGATGCCGTCTTCCTTGCAGATGTCGCGCAGCAATCCGAGAACACGGACCGAAGTGGCCGGGTCGAGACTGGCTACCGGCTCATCGGCCAGAATGATCGCCGGCTGTTGCGCTAGCGCACGCGCGATGCCTACCCGCTGCTGCTGGCCACCGGACAGTTTGTCCACCCGGCTTAGCGCCTTGTCTGCCAGACCGACCCGAGCGAGGCAACTGAGCGCAATCTCCTGATCGGCACGCGGCAGAGGAAACAGCGAGCGGAGCGTGTTGTGAAAGGCCAGCCGACCGGTAAGCACATTAGCCAGTGCGCTTTGACGTTCGATTAGCTGGTGGTGCTGAAAGATCATGGCGGTACGCCGACGATGCTGACGCAAGGCCGAGCCGCTGCCGAGTTCACCGAGTTCGCTGGTGACACTGCCGCCAGTGGGCGTGACGAGTCGATTGAGACTACGGAGCAAGGTCGACTTGCCTGCGCCCGAGAGACCAAGCAGCACGGTGAACTCACCACGCCGAAATGCAATCGAGGTATCGCGTAGGGCTGTCACGCCGCCTGGATAGACGACGCTCAACCGGTCGACCCGCAGCACGGCGTCCTGTATCGGATGGGGCGTCATTTGATCACCTTTCGCAATATTGCTGGCCGCACAATTGCGGTTCGCGATGCAAAGGGTAGAAATTCCTTGTTACCGCACTGCTTCTAAAGGATGACATTTCGATGAATACTTCGAATCTGCCGTAGCGGGGCGGCAAGCGAAGCCGTGGAAGAACGGGCGCAACGTAGCGTCTTTCTTCACGCGGGATACAGGAGGCTTTGATTGATACTGCTGCGGATTCGCTACAGTAACGTTGGGCCAGAACGTAATGCCATCCAAGCAAGAGAGCGCACACTAGCGGACTATAGGAGACATTCTATTCTTGCCCGTCGATTGACCTAGGCCGTTATGTGGCTGGTCGAAACCTTCAGGTGCCGCCCAACTAGACGTCTGTTGTCGCGCCCAGCTTAATGCTAGGGAAACTCTGAAGAAGACTTCCAGATTTTGGCAAAATACCCGGATTCCACCCACCGAGTTTCCCGATGAAGCAGATGACCTTCGCCGACGCCGAGTACGCCGGTAAGCGCAAACAAACCCGCAAAGAGTTGTTCCTGATCGAGATGGATCGGGTGGTGCCGTGGAAGGGTTTGATTGCCTTGATCGAGCCGCATTATCCCAAGGGTGAAGGCGGTCGTCCGGCCTATCCGCTGATGGCGATGCTGCGCGTGCACCTGATGCAAAACTGGTTCGGTTACAGCGATCCAGCGATGGAAGAGGCGCTGTACGAGACCACCATCCTGCGCCAGTTCGCGGGGCTGAGCTTGGAGCGTATCCCCGATGAAACCACCATCCTCAACTTCCGTCGTTTGCTGGAGAAGCACGAACTAGCCGCCGGCATCTTGGCTGTCATCAATGGCTATCTGGGCGACCGAGGGCTGTCGCTGCGCCAAGGCACGATCGTCGATGCCACGCTGATCAATGCGCCGAGTTCGACCAAGAACAAGGACGGTAAGCGCGACCCGGAAATGCATCAGACCAAGAAGGGTAACCAGTACTGTGTGTCACGAACACAGGTCAGATGACCTGTGCTGCTGTGCCGAAGATGGAAGTAGGCCTTCCGAAGTCGGCTTGCAGGAGCGGACTTCAAACCACCCGGTGCTGCTGCATCCAAAAGGTGTGGTGGTGAGCGACCGAGGAAAAGTCATCCCTGAGGATGGCAGGTGAGTATGGAGAAGATGAGCGAAAGCAAACCGTCCGATGACGCATCGTTATGCCCAAGGTGCTGCCGAAACTGAGGTGGAGTACTGGCTTCAGGACAAGTCGGGGCGTTACCTGCTTACGGACCCGATGGCAGCCGGTGTATAGGCGGCATGATCTTCATACAGGCTTTGGTACGGAACGTGAGAACCTTGTTCCAGATGCGAAGGAAAATGACAAATGGCCAACACCATGAGGAAGAATACCGATGCTGGAACGAGGGGCGGAGCCTCCCGTAGTAGCGATGAAGCCTCTGTAATGGAGGTGGAGCGAAGGGGCGGCGTTATCCGGCCGACGAGCGTTGCCAACCTCCGGGGATGAGTGGCGTGAGCTCGGCGAAACCTTATGACATAGCGAAACGCACGGTATGGGACGCCTACCAGCAGGTCAGGGCCAACCGCGGTGCTGCCGGCATCGACGATGAAACCATCGCCGATTTCGAGCGGGATCTGTCTAAGAATCTCTACAAGCTGTGGAATCGGATGTCGTCGGGGTCGTACTTCCCGCCTCCGGTCAAGCAAGTAGAAATTCCCAAGGCATCGGGAGGCACGCGCAAGCTGGGAGTGCCCACGGTTGGTGATCGTGTCGCGCAAACCGTGGTCAAGCTTCTCATCGAGCCGGAGCTGGACTCGATCTTCCACTCGGACTCCTATGGGTACCGGCCGGGACGATCAGCGAAGCAGGCGGTGGCGATCACGCGTGAGCGCTGCTGGCGATACGACTGGGTGGTGGAGTTTGATATCAAGGCAGCCTTCGATCAGATCAATCATGGGTTGCTGATGAAGGCGGTGCGCCTGCACATCAAGGAGGACTGGATACTTCTGTACATCGAGCGGTGGCTGGTTGCGCCGTTCGAAACGGATCACGGTATGCGCGTCCGACGCGAACGCGGCACCCCGCAAGGTGGAGTGATCAGTCCCCTCCTGATGAATCTGTTCATGCACTATGCCTTCGACACCTGGATGCAACGTACCAGCCCCAACTGCCCGTTTGCCCGCTACGCCGATGATGCGGTGGTGCACTGCCGCAGTCGAAAGCAAGCGGAGTACGTGATGCGCTCCATTGCTTCACGGCTGGCTGCCTGTGGCTTGACGATGCACCCCGAGAAATCGAAGGTCGTGTACTGCAAGGACAGTAACCGTCGCGCAGGTTATCCGCATGTGAGCTTTACCTTCCTCGGCTTCACCTTTAGGCCGAGGAAGGCGCTCAGCAAACAAGACCAGCTCTTCACGAGCTTCCTTCCGGGAGCGAGTGCGGATGCCTTAAAGCGGATGCGGCAAGCGGTACGCAGGTGGCGACTCAATCGCCAAACCCACGTGACGCTGGTCGACGTGGCTCGGCTCTACAATCCAGTGATACAGGGGTGGTCGCAATACTATGGCTCGTTCTATCGGACAGCCATGCTTGGCATCTTCCAGCACATTGACCGCGCGCTTGAACGCTGGGCCCGACGAAAATACAAGGCTCTTCATAGGCGCAAGCGGCGCATTAGCCAATGGCTGGACAAGATGCGGACTGTGGTACCCCGGCTGTTTCATCACTGGCGAGTGACCGGGCAGCAAGGTTGGATAACGGGAGCCGTATGACGCGAGAGTGTCACGTACGGTTCTGCGAGCGGCTGCGGGGGCAGTTCCCGCGGCCGACTCACCACTTCGGCATGAAGGCGCACATCGGTGTCGATGATGAGTCGGGCTTGGTGCACAGCGTGGTGGGCACGGCGGCCAACGTGGCCGATGTCACCCAGGTCGATAAGCTGCTGCACGGCGATGAGAACATGGTCGGTGCCGACGCGGGTTACACCGGCGTCGAGAAACGCCCTGAACATGAAGGCCGGGGGGGCATCTGGCAGATCGCCGCCCGCCGTAGTACTTACAAGAAGCTTGATAAGCGCAGTGCTTTGTACAAAGCCAAGCGCAAGATTGAGAAGGCCAAGGCTCAGGTACGAGCCAAGGTCGAGCATCCGTTCCGGGTGATCAAGCGCCAGTTCGGTTATGTGAAGGTGCGCTTCCGTGGTCTGGCGAAGAACACGGCGCAACTGATGACGCTGTTCGCGCTGTCGAACCTGTGGATGGCGCGCCGACATTTACTGGCGAATGCAGGAGAGGTGCGCCTGTAATGTGGAAAATGGCTGCCGCGAGGTGCTCGCGGCGGCTAAAAACACAGAAATAAGCGGGTGATCTGAGCGTTTTTGATCGATTTGCCGCTTTTAAAATCGGCAGGGGCTGAAGTCAGCCAGAAATACACAACTACTTCAGACCATCCTTAGAGATGAATCCAGTTTCAACCAGGATTGACGGTACGTCTGGCGACTTAAGTACGGCAAAGCCCGCCTGCTCCACACGCTTCTGGTGCAAAGTGGTGATGCCCGCCAAACTTCTCAGTACGGAGTGGCCCAGTTCCAGGCTCGTTGCGACTGTAGCGCTCATCGACATGTCGAGAATCACTCCTGCCAGCATGGGGTCCTTATCTTTGAGTGCGAGGCTTTTGGTCGTACCGAGTAACTCGGCGCCGTTCTCCTTCTGCGCGAGCCAGCGCGCAGTAGTGGACGTGGCTCCACCTTCCGATAGCGCATAGATCGACGCTCCGGAGGCCGTGCGCCGAGGCGCGGCGTCCGCGTGTATGGAAATGAAGATATCGGCATTGTGTTGGCGAGCAATCTCCACCCGCTTGCGTAACGGTACGTAAACATCGCTGTCGCGTACGAGTCGCACGGTAAACCCCTTTTCCCGCTCGATCCGTTTGGCCAACTGCCGAGCAATTGACAGCACCACATCTTTTTCCCGCTCGCCATTGGCCCCGACTGCTCCAGGGTCTTTACCGCCATGCCCTGGGTCTACCACGACGATGATGTCGCGCTTTGGATGAGCCGAATCATTAAGCACAACCTGCGGTGCAGCCGGCTGTATTGCCGGGGATGCCGAGTTGGAAATATCCAGCACTAAGCGATGCCCCTGTGCCTGTTCAGGTGCCAGCATGAAGGTATTCAACTGCACGGGACCTATCAGGTCCAGGACAATCCGCGTTCCTGTACCTTGAGGCCCTGAACGTATAGCGCGGATTGGCATGTTACCCAGTTGCAGTTTGCTCAAATCAAAGGCAAGGCTGGTTCCCATCAGATCGAGAATCAACCGATCCGGCGCCGTCAGGGAGAAGGTCTTGTACTGTGCTGGACCACTTAGGTCTAGCACCAGCCGAAGCTTGTCGTCGGTGTTCCATAGCCGAACATTTAGGACTTGTGCGGCTTGTAAGCCCAAAGGTAAAGCAAAGGCAAAACCGGCCAAAAATAGATTGAGTAATGAACGTCTGTGCATCTCGTTTACCGTTTTTGGGGAGAGTCCTTTCTCTGCCATTCAGATTAAGAACCGTAGAGCTTGCAGAGCGGCAAGGTGTCCCGGATAAAACCAGTAGCCCCATTGCCGCACCGGCCAGACGTTGAAGGTGAACTTCTGATGCAGCAGCCAGAGTCCGATCAGCGGAGCGGCAAATGCAGTGCTCAAGGCCAGCAATGAGTGAATTTCAAGATCCATAGCCCTGGTCACGATGCTACTGCGGGTGTTGCTCAACAGGCATAGAACTGCTGGCAGCAACCAAAGAGCACCGGGCCTCTTGATCGCTAACAAGACAGCCGCAGGAACGAGCGCGCCGTATAGCCCGTACATCAACGGGTCATCCAGCACGTAGGCAATCGCGGCAGCCATCAAGGCCATAGCGCTGCTCAACAAGGTGCGATGTTGCCATCCCCAGGCAATCACCAGCCCCAATGCCAGGGTAACCAACACGTTGAATGATCCCGAGGTGCTGATATAGCGATAAGGCACTTCTGAAATGGCGGCGAACACCAGCATCAAGGCGAGGTAGCGTCCATTCGCGGCAGTCAGTAATTCGCCCGGTTTGGAGCGCGCCACGTTGGCAGCAATGGCGACACAGAACAGCGGAAAGGAAAGCCGCCCCAGAATGAACAGATTGCTCATCTCCGGCCACACCAACCGCAAGTGATCGATGACCATGGTCAGCATCGCCAGCCACTTGATCAGATCCAGGCTACTGCTTCGGCTCTTGAGTGAGGAATGCTGGGTTGTATGAGCAGTCGTCATGTCCACCCCAGTGTGACGGCGGTCAGCAAGAGATAACGCACGCCCTTGGCCATGGTGACGATCAGCAGGAAACTCCAGAATGGCTCGCGCATGACTCCGGCGACGACCGTCAGCGGATCGCCAATGATGGGCACCCAGCTCAGCAGCAACGACCAGCGCCCGTAGCGCAGGTAAGACTGCTGGGCCTTTTCGAGCTTGCTCTCGCTCACCGGGAACCATCGCTTGTAGCGAAATCGCTCGATAGAGCGACCCAGAATCCAGTTCAGCGCAGAGCCAAGAACGTTGCCGAAGGTGGCGACCGCCAATAGCGCAGAAGCAACGTATTGGTTGGAGAGCAACATCCCGACCAACACAGCTTCAGACTGCATGGGCAATAACGTGGCGGCACCGAATGCCGCCAGAAATAGACCAAAATAGCTGGCGAGTTCGAACACTTAAACGACGCCTTGGGCGCTCAAGCCGATCCAACCATGGAAGCCTACGTACAGACCAACACCGATTATCAACACGCTGGACAGGTACGGTGCACGACGAGCCACGGTGCCCAGCCACGGCCAGCGGTTGGAAGCCTGTTTAGCACCAATAGCCGCAGCAGCTCCCACCGCCACCAAGGTGATCGCCAAGCCGATGCTGAAGCACAGGACGAGTATGCCTCCCAGCGCGACTTCTTTAACCTGAAGACACAGCAACAGAACGGTGATGGCAGCCGGACAAGGAATCAAACCACCCGTCAAACCGAACATGACGATCTGGCCCGTGGTCACCTCACGATTCGTGAAGCGCTTACGGATATCGTTGGCATGTGCGCGTTCATGCGCATCCTGATAGCCATCAATTGACAACTCCAGACCTTCCAGTTCGGAATGCGCGTGCCCGTGATCATGCTCCTGGAACGCCAGATCGTAATCATGGGAGTGGCCCGCATGCCCAAGACTCAAGCGCGCACTGAACTCATGAGGCTCCGGGATATCGACTGCCGACTCCAGAAAGCCTTCGCGCTCGACGAAAGAGAACGATTGAGTGCTGCCGTCCGGACGAGTCGTCATTAGGCGAACATCCGATGTAGCCCAAGCGTGTCCGGTCAATGTTTTCAGGCGCCAATGCGGTGGCATACCTACTTCAAAAATCGACAGTTCGATGCGCCCGTGGCCGGTATCGATTCGATGGGTTTCATCATGATGGCCATGGTCATGCTCACCGTGGTGGTGGTCATCACCTTGCTCGAACTTGAACATCTGCTCACCGCGCCAGGTACGCCACAGCATCCAAAGAGCAACTACGATGATCAGTGCAGAGGACGCAAGCTGGAAGTACGGCTCAGTGGTTTGAGCGTCCAGACCTTTGCCCAGGTACATGCCGCCGATGGCGACCAACCACACCACGGCGGTGTGCGACAGCGTCGCGGCCAGACCCAACAAAACGGCCTGTTTAACCGAACCACGAATGGCCACGATGAAAGCGGCCATCATGGTTTTTGAATGGCCCGGTTCCAGGCCATGCAAGGCACCGAGCAAGATAGCGCTCGGGAAATACAGCCAGGCGTGTGTACCGCCCTGTTGCAGCAGTTCAGCAAAGTTGGGCATGTCAGACCTAGAGGTACTTGGTGATTTGTTTGAAGGCTTCCAACGGTGCGCGCTCGCCATTGTTCAAGGCTGAGACTGTGTCCTCCAGACAGTGATCAATGTGATCCTGGATGAGCGTGCGCTTCGCTTGACATACGGCTTTTTCGACCGCATGCAGCTGCTGAGCGATGTCCACGCACTGACGCCCCTCTTCAATCATGGTGATGATGCCGCGTAAATGGCCGTCCGCCCGTTTGAGACGCTTGATGATCGCCTCGTGACTTTGGTGAGTGTGGGGATGGCTGTGTTCGTTTTCACTCATGACTTGAGCCTCGGGCCTTAATGAATTACGCTGGCATCCTATCCCCCCTTAGGGGATGCGGTCAAACGCATCAAAGCCCTGAAAAACGAGTTGAAGCCCGATCACGATGTTCAGCAGAACACTGACAACAACGGTGGTATTCGCGCTTGTCCTCGCCATGTTTGTGGCCTGGGCCGGGCATACCTATACGTTGTCAGTGACGTCGAAACAGCCTGCTTGGGAGGTTGCGCAAGACGCCCATCACTCTCATGAAGAGCTGACTGAGATGTCGTGTGCGAGCTGCTCGGATCACTATCACTCCCCGCTGACCCCTGACCATCAGCACGAAACACCGCAGCTCACTTCACTGTTGATTTTGGCCGAACAACCCAAGCTATCGGTGCGGGTTGATGCCCCGCAATATGCAGTTCCCCCTCCGCCGATATTCTTGATCAAGCGTCCACCCCGTCCTTCGTTCGCATCCTGACCATGGCCGCGCAGCGGCCTTTGATCCCTCCAACGTAGGATTTATCCATGCATTCGCACTCGATGAGCGGCGTGGGCGCATTCACTGCGCCATCGCACCGCCCGCTACTGCTGTTGTTTTTACTTGTCGCTGCACTTTTCCTCGGGATGCCCGAGGCGATGGCTCACGCCGTCGCGGAAGGTGACAAGGGCTTTATCCAGGAAAGTTCCGGCGTCATGTTGCTGCCCTTCATCTACATGGGCGCCAAGCACATGATGACGGGCTACGATCACCTGCTGTTTCTGTTCGGGGTGATCTTCTTCCTTTACCGCCTGAAGGATGTGGGGCTCTACGTCACACTGTTCGCGGTAGGCCACTCGGTGACGTTGCTGCTGGGCGTGCTGACCGAGATCAGCATCAGCTCGTACATCATCGACGCCATCATCGGTTTTTCGGTGGTGTACAAGGCACTCGATAACTTGGGCGCGTTCCAGCGCTGGTTCGGTTTCCAACCCAATACCAAAGTGGCCACGCTGATTTTCGGCCTGCTCCATGGTTTCGGCCTGGCCACCAAAATCCAGGAGTACGAGATCTCGCCCGACGGGCTGATCCCCAACTTGCTTGCGTTCAACGTCGGCGTCGAGATCGGCCAGTTGCTGGCCCTTAGTGCGATTCTCATTCTGATGGGGTATTGGCGGCGCACCGCCAGTTTCTGGCGCCACGCCTATACCGCCAACGTCGCCATGATGAGTGCCGGTTTCCTGCTGATGGGTTACCAGATCACCGGCCTGTTTATCTCCGCCTAAGGAATTCTGACCATGTTCAATACTCCGCTTCCAACTGTTAATGAATTGCCCAGCACTCGCAAACTGGTTCGTTCGACTGTCATTGCACTGCTGACTGCTATTGGCCTGCTGATGACCGTTGTCATGCCTTCGGAATACGCCGTTGATCCTACGGGTGTGGGCCGCGCACTGGGTCTGACCCAAATGGGCGAATTGAAGATCATCCTTGCCCAAGAGGCGTTGGCGGATACAGCGCCGCCGCAAGCATTAGCTCCTAGTTCAGCTCCAGCTCCAGCTCCGCAGATTGCGCAAATCCAACCTGCTGCAATACCTGTGGCCCAATCAGCGTCGGCACCGACCCCAGCCATGAAGACGAATCAAATGACCGTCACGCTCAAACCAGGTGAAGGGACAGAGATCAAACTGGAAGTGCTGAAGAACAAGACTGTGAGTTATGAATGGACAGCGGCTGGTGGGCTTGTGAACTACGACACCCATGGCGAGCCCTACAACGGTGAAAAGGGTTACTTCCACAGCTACAACAAGGGCAAGCAGGTCAAAAGTAATAAAGGCGAATTCACCGCCATTTTTGACGGCACCCATGGTTGGTTTTGGCGTAATCGCAGCAATAACGACGTGACCATTTCGTTGAAGACGAGTGGTGATTACCTGAACGTCAAACAGTAATCCGACACAGAGACGGCTGTCCTACTGCCGAAAACGCGGACTTCAGCCTGACCACAGACCATTTATTTCATCCACTTTTGAAGAGTATTCCCATGAAATCCCCAACCACTCTGATTCGTTCTGTGCTGCTGTTCTGCTTCCTGGGCTTGATGACGGCATGCGGCGGTGGTGAGAAAGGCACAACCTCCGAGAGCGCTGAGCACGGACATTCGCACGAGTAACACTCTAAAAAAACAAGGCCGCGATTGCGGCCTCGTTTTTCTGCATGACGAAAAGTTCTAGCCTATATCCCGCAAACAAATGACTGCTTTGGGTCGTCCTCTGCCGGTCATGGCCACGAAGCCTGCAGGTCAAATCCGAAGCAAATTACTGGTCAAATCGAATGCAAATGGCTGGGCAAGTCTGTGCAATTACCTAACGGATAGGCTCTCGACAGAACTGGTATAGCATCCCTTGATTCTTCTATGCCATCATCGATGCTTGTAAAATCGGAGGCTAAGGACATGGCAAACGATTTACCACCAGATTACATAGAGTTCGCGAAACAGCTGGGGTTCTCGTCACCAGAGCAGTGGGACGTGACCAGGGGAAATCTGAAAGATGGCTGGAAACGAATTCATCGTCGCATTGTGACAGGGCGGTCTCTTCGGGGGACGATTCTGGACTTTGTAGCTAGAATGAATTCGTCTGACGATCACTTTAGGCGCAAGTCCGGTGAGGTCGGGGTAACTAGGGTAACTCCAGTATCCGCGCAGGTTCAGCTTTTTGAGGATCTATACCCACAATTTGCGCCTTATGTTCCCCCTCAGACGTCGGTAGGATCTGAACACCGGATCAAAAAACCGAAAGCTCCCAAAGTCCGAAAGCCGAAAGTTAAGACGCCAATGTTTGTACAAATTGGATTTGGCTTAGTAAAGCACCTTCCGGCCACGGAAAATCGAGAGGGACAGCGTGATTCTCGACGAACACACTACACCAATCGAAAAAGCCTCAAAGAGCATAATTTACGTGCCAGGTTGGTCGCTAAGCGGATCACATGGGGATAGCGATTAATCCTGATATTTCTAAGATCTCAGTTGTTGCGCTAGATTTGTCAATTCGTATACTGCTCAATCATTTTATAAAGGTCATCTCATGTCCCGTCTTGCTGAGTTCCGTCAACTCGAAAAACACTTGGCCGAACAACTCGCTGCCCTTGAAGCCATGAAAGGCGACGAAGGCCTGAAAAAAGAAGTTGAATTCGAAACTAAGCTGCGGGCTTTGCTTGCCGAGTACGGTTATAGCCTCCGCAACGTCATCGCTCTCCTCGATCCCCAGGCAGCAAGCCGTGCTTCTACTACCGCTGCCCCGAAAAGTGTCCGCAAAGCACGTGACGTCAAGATCTACCAAAACCCAAATTCGGGCGAGTTGATCGAGACCAAGGGCGGGAACCATCGCCAGCTCAAGGAATGGAAAACTGAATTCGGCGCGGACATTGTTGAGTCCTGGCGCACTCAGTAAGATCGGTTTGAGTACAAATGAGGGCCCGGTGGGGCCCTTTTTCGTAGCCACATGCGGGGTAATCATGGATCGACATCTCTACAGGTTCAGGACAGCGGATCGTCTGCTCGGAAAAGACGCCACCGAGACCAAGGAGGCTGTGCCCGGTGAGCTTGAGAAGCTTGAGATTTACTTCGCACCGCCTGAGCAATTGAACGATCCTCTAGAGGGGTACAAGGAAATCTACTGGGCGGGTGATGAAATCGTCTGGGCGAATTTCTTTAGGCATTACCTATTGATACTAGCGCTTCGAAGCTGGGAGATTGATGACGCGGTAATGAGCGGCGTGCCACTTCCTAATGAGCTCCCAATTGGCCAGTATCCTGCTAATCTCCGGGGTGTGTACCTCTTTGCTTTCCAGGAAATGGATTACCTGCTCCAAAGTAGTGAGATATTTCAGGGGTACATCAAGGCACTCTCTAAAGCCGAGAGAAAACACTACAAGCCACAGTTGTTGCTCTACCTCAGTTCTCTGCATACGCGCTTCTTAACAATCGTACTTTCAGTAAGTTACAAGTACGAGTTAACCGGTGCACATCATCCTGAGAATCCTGGAGACCCACTAGGGGACAGTGACTTTCATCTGAAGATAATATCAAATATCGAAGCAGATGATGGCCAGCATCGTGATTTTGAGTCATACAGGCAGATTGCTGTCACAACCTCGGCGTTCTCCATCAAGGCTGCGCACGTATGGATCAATGATCATTACGGTGTGTATGACCTAATAACGGCATTTGCTCCTCGATATCTAGATCAAATCGACCAGCTAATGCACCCGAAATGGTATGTAGCCTGCTTTATGAAGGAGTGTAATAACTCCGCCATCTGGGGTAGCTACGGAGACAATCACAAAGGCATCTGCCTGAAATATAGGGTCTCAGGTGAAGACCAAGCACTATCTCTTGAAATGAATAAGCCGATAGGTCTTGGTCATAGCGGCATCATTTATGGCTTCCAGAATATGCAGTTCAAGGAAGTTTTCTACGATCGAGAACACTCGGAAATAGATTTCTTCAGATCATTAGGCAACGTCCCAAACGAGGCATTAGGTGGCTTCTGGTACAACGATGGCCAAGGAAATCTGAGTACCACTAGCGAGTGGTACAAAACTGATTCCAGTGATCTGCGAGAGAGGCACTGGAATAACCTTGATTTCGCTTTGACCTCAACGCTTCCTCAGTGGGAGTCCGAAAAAGAGTACCGCTTGGTTCTTAATTCCGGCATGGACATCACAGATAAAAAGCATCGAGTTTTGAAGTATCGGTTTTCAAGCTTGGAGGGCGTCATTTTTGGGATCAAGACGCCGTTGGAGTACAAACTCAAAGCTATTAGGATTATCAAGGCCCACTGTGAACGTGAAGGCCGTGAAGAGTTTCAGTTCTACCAGGCCTATTACGATCCGGAAACGAAAAGTATCCAACATGGCTTATTACCTGTTTCAATACACGATGCTGATATAAATGGTGGCTCTACTGAGCCTGGCGATTCATCAGCTGAAAGCTAGCTCGCAGATTCTCCACTTCTTCCGCAAGTTGGAATCAGGCATCGGGGCCGGCCACTGCCGAGTATTTATCGACGGTTGTAATCGGCGCCTATCGCTGTGCGGTCATAAGAGTAGAGGGTGCACGCTCTAACCATTGGAACAGCGATCTTCCCGCCAACGATCGTAATGTCTCCTTTGCGTCGTTATGAGCCTCTCAGCTTTGATGTCTGGGTGGTCCAATCCTCTGCAATCGGTGGTCAGTCAAATGCAAATGACTGGTCAGGTCGTATGCAAACGCATGGTCAATTGCGCTGCAATTTCGCAATTGAAGCTCAGTCAATTCGGGTATTCCTCAGTCTCAATGCATTGAAAACTACAGATGCAGAACTGACGCTCATGGCTATGGCAGCGATCATTGGCGACAGGAGGTGTCCCGTCAGTGGATAGAGCAAGCCTGCGGCAAGGGGAATACCCATCGAGTTGTAAAGAAAGGCGAAACCCAAGTTTTGCCGCATGTTTTTTACTGTTGCGACCGAAAGTGCCCTTGCTCGTAAAATCCCCATCAGGTCGCCTTTTACCAGCGTGAGTTGCGCACTATTCATCGCAACGTCAGTCCCTGTCCCCATGGCAATGCCCACATCTGCTCGCGCCAGGGCCGGTGCATCGTTGATACCGTCACCAGCCATGGCGACCTTCCGGCCGTATTGCTGGAGGTCTGCGACCAGACGCTCTTTGTCCTGAGGTTTCACTTCACCGTGGACTTCTTCAATCCCCATCTCCCTGGCGACAGCCCGAGCGGTGGTGAGCCCGTCGCCAGTAGCCATGATGATTTTGATGTCATCAGCCTTGAGCTTGGTGACTGCTTCTTTGGAGGTCGGCTTAATTGGATCTGATACTGCCAGTAACCCTGCCAATACCCCGTCGATTGCGAGGTAGATGATACTGATGCCGTCAAGACGCAACAACTCTGCACGCACTTGTAGGGGCTTGGTGTTCACGCCTGCGGCTTCCATCAACGCGGTGTTCCCCAGCTGGATCTTCTTGCCATCGACGATGCCACTGACCCCGATACCTGAACCAGACTCAAAGGATTCTGGCTTGGTGAGCTTAATGTTCTCGGTTCGGGCGTGATCGACGATTGCATGAGCCAAGGGATGTTCGCTGCCCTGATCAAGGCTGGCAGCCAGCTGAAGAACATCGTGGGGATTGAAACTTGGTGTGGCCTCCACGCTGTGAAACACTGGCCGACCCTCTGTCAGGGTGCCTGTCTTATCGACAATCAGCGTGTCGATCTTGCAAAGGTTTTCGATGGCACTGGCATCCCTGAACAGCACACCCATGCTGGCTGCTTTACCTGTCGAAACCATGATCGACATGGGCGTAGCAAGACCCAACGCACAGGGACAAGCGATGATCAGCACGGCGACAGCGTTGATCAGACCAAACACCCAACTGGGCTCAGGGCCAAAAAGCCCCCAGCCGACAAATGTCAGTATCGCAATCGCGATAACACCCATCACAAAGTAGCCAGCAATAGAGTCGGCCATTCGTTGCATTGGTGCTTTGGAGCGCTGAGCCCGAGCGACCATCTGTACGATTTGTGACAGCATGGTCTCGGCGCCGACCTTCTGCGCCTCCATTACCAAGCTGCCATGTGTATTCAGCGTGGCACCGATCAGGCTATCTCCAGCTCTCTTCATTACCGGCACTGGCTCGCCAGTGAGCATGGACTCATCCACCGCACTTTCACCTTCCAGTACTGAGCCATCAACTGGCACCTTTTCACCAGGCCTGACCCGCAGATGGTCTCCAAGGTGGACATGTGTGTGAGGAATGTCTTCTTCCTGTCCATCGGCATTGATCCGGCGTGCGGTCTTGGGCGATAGACCGAGAAGGGACTTAATGGCGGCGGAGGTTTGCGATCGGGCTTTGAGCTCAAGAATCTGCCCAAGCAAGGTGAGCGAGATGATGACCGCGGCGGCTTCGAAGTAGACGCCGATACGTCCATCTTGCATGAAGGTGGCGGGAAAGCTTTGGGGTAAGAGCGTTGCCATGACGCTGTAAAGGTAGGCTGCGGCGGTACCCAAACCAATCAGAGTCCACATGTTTGGACTGCGATTTCTAATAGAGGCTATGCCCCTTACAAAAAAGGGCCAACCTGCCCATAAGGTCACCGGTGTCGCCAGAGCTAGCTCGATCCAGTTTTGGATCGAGCCATGGAGGAGTTGTAACGAGTGTCCCGCCATGGCGAGCACTGTCACTATCACGGTTAATGGCAGCGACCACCAAAAGCGGCGGGCGAAATCCCGGAGTTCAGGATTTTCTTCTTCATCGAGCGTGGGCATGACCGGCTCTAATGTCATGCCACATTTAGGGCAGTTGCCGGGTCCGGGCTGGCGTATTTCCGGGTGCATCGGACAGGTAAACTCAGTGCCTGTTTGTACCGCAGACTCTGAAGAGGTGACGCGGGATTCGGCGCTCGAAACATTACCGCTGTAGCGTTCAGGATCAGCTCGAAACTTCTCCTGGCATTTCAGGCTACAAAATTGATATGTCTGTCCCTGATAAGACTCACCAAACTTACTTGATGAAGTGACTGCCATTCCGCACACCGGGTCACGTAGATCATCGTCATTGAGCGGAGCAGCATGGGCGTGACTGTGGTCGTGGTGGCTCGATATGGTAGGCATGGCTATTCCCCTTTTTCGTCCTTGTGGGTTGCTGCCTGATCGCCATGGCTATGTCCGCCATGTCCATGTCCAAAAAAGTGCATCAATGGACAGATCAACAGAATCAGATAAGGCCAAAATGGATAAACGTGGCTGAAATGCTCCCGCAAAACGTAAAAGGCACCAATCGCAATGAGCATGATTAGTACAACGCCTGTTTTGCGCCTCCAAAATGGTGCGGTGGTGTTTCCATCCGGATGCTGATGGTTATTCATGATCTAAACCCCACTGTGTGAGCATTGCTGTGATCTCTGCGACAGAGCGTAGCCAACTCTTGCGTCGAAGCGGTGTTAGCAGCCAGCTCTGGCTTATTTCAGGTCAAACTGACCGACCATCCCTGACTGATAATGCCCCGGCACGTTGCAGCCAAACTGAAGCCCAGTGCTGTTGTTGAAGGTCCAGATCAGCTCTTTGGTTGCGCCAGGCTCAATCAGGACGCTGTTCGGGTCGTTGTGCTCCATTCCGACCATCTTCATTCCACCCATGCTGTGGCCCATACCGCTCATCGTTTTCCCGGTACCTGTGGGGTTAAGCGTTCCGTTCTGGAACATGCTTGCCATTTCTTTTTGGTGTGCTGCGTGAGCAGCAGCTTTGCCGATGTTGAACTCGTGCAGCAGCGAACCCTCATTGCGAAGGACAAATCGAATAGTTTCACCAGGCTTTACGTCGATGCTTTCAGGTTTGAAGAAAATATCGCCCATCTCGACCTCCACCGTACGGGTAACCTCAGAGGCGACTCCAGGCTGGCCGATGTCCTCTTTCCCATGCCCTGCGCTGGCCATAGCCGTAGCACCGAAGAGTAGAGTGATTGCTGCGATGACAGGGGTAACGAGCTTAGCTTTCATGGTGACCTCGAGAGTAAGTGGGAAACACTGGCTATGCTAATGATGCGGAGCTGCCAGTTAACTGACCTGAACACTACATTTCTGTCAGTTTTCGAAATAAATACGGCGTCCAGATGACGCCGCATTTAACAGGACTGTTCAAAAAGCTCTTTTCAGGGAGTTGCTTACTGATGGTTCTCTGACAGCATCAGCTTGTGCTCGCGTTGCATTTGACTCAAAACGTCGTCGACAATTTTGTCGTGCTTTTCCATCCAGGCCAGGTGCTGCTGGGGTGACATTGAGGCGTCTGGATGATCTTTATGGAGTTGGCTCATGATGTCGCCGAGCATTTTCATATGCTCGGCCATGTGGACATGACGCTGTCCTTCAGGGGCTTTTTCAGCTTGGATCAGTACGGCTTCAGCCCTGTCGCGCAGGCCTTCCATACGCTCTATCACCCGGTCTCCGCCACTTTCAGCCCATACAGAAGCTGAGACGAGTATCGAGCTCACAAAAAACAGCATTTTCAGGCGATTCATGGGGCAACTCCTTATGGAATTGTTTTCCGGCTCCCTAACGTTTCATGCTGAAGAGTCGGTCGAGCACCAGGAAGTACTCATGCTTGAACCCTAGACAGCGCTCGCTGACATCTACCTGAAGCCAATATTACTTTTCTGTCAGTTGCTGGTTGGCTGGCGTGTTTCGTTGCAGACTGCGCTTCATCATTATCCGAGAGCCACCCTCATGAGACTTCTGGTTGCTGAAGACGAACCCAAAATAGGTATCTATTTGCAGCAAGGACTCACGGAGGCGGGGTTCAATGTGGATCGCTTTACCAATGGCAAGGTGGCGCTACAGCACGCTTTGAGCGAGGCCTATGACCTGCTGATTCTAGACGTCATGATGCCTGGGCTGGATGGCTGGGAAGTACTTCAGAAGGTTCGTGCATCCGGAAAAGATGTTCCCGTGCTCTTCCTCACGGCGCGAGATCGCGTTGAAGATCGAGTGAAAGGACTTGAACTCGGTGCAGATGATTACCTGATCAAACCCTTCGCATTTTCTGAACTGTTGGCTCGCGTCAGAACGTTGCTGCGTCGGGGTAACGGCGCTCCCTCGCAAACCTATATGAAACTGGCTGATCTGGAGGTGGACCTGCTCAAGCGTCGGGCCATTCGTGGAGGTAAACGCATAGACCTTACGGCCAAAGAGTTTGCGTTGCTTGAGCTGTTGCTACGACGTCGAGGGGAGGTGCTGCCAAAGTCACTTATCGCCTCCCAGGTTTGGGATATGAACTTCGACAGCGATACCAACGTTATCGAGGTTGCAGTGAGAAGGTTGAGGGCCAAGATAGATGACGACTTTGAGGTCAAGTTGATTCATACCTCTAGGGGGATGGGTTACATGCTCGACGCGCCTGATTCGGAGTCGGAATGAACCGAATGTCCCTGACGACCCGTATGAGTCTGATGTTCATGCTCGCGGTAACGGCCGTGCTTACGGTCGCCGGACTCAGTTTCAATAACCTCAGTCGGCATCACTTTAAGATGCTGGATCAGCAGGCATTGAACGAAAAGCTCCACTCGACCCAGAGAATTTTGTCCGGGTTGAACAGCATCGATCAACTCAGCGAATTTAAGCCTGAGCTGGAGGCGCTGCTGGGGGCTCACCGTGATTTGACTGCCCTAATAATCGATGGTGACGGCAAGCTGCTGTTTGCTGATCCCGGTCCGGTAGATATTCCGAAGGAGTTCCGCACAACCACAAACAACAACGTCTGGGAGTGGCGGGAGCAAGGGCAGATGTTCCGTGGAGTGACGGCACAAGCCGTTGTGACGGGGCAAGACAAGCCGTTGACAGTCATTTTGATCTTTGACGTTACTCAGCATATGTCCTTTTTCGAGACGCTTGAACGATGGTTTTGGATAGGGTTGGTGATCAGCGCATTGGTCAGTGCTGCACTCGGCTGGATGGTAGCAAGCAGTGGCATGCGGCCCATTCGCCAGGTCACGCGGGTCGCTGCCTCAATGTCAGCAAAATCACTCAAAGAGCGCATCCCCTTAGCACCCGTTCCCAAAGAGCTTCAGCAAATGGTGCTGTCGTTTAACGCAATGTTGTCCAGGCTCGACGATGCATTTGTCCGGTTATCGAACTTTTCCGCAGACATTGCCCACGAACTACGGACCCCCGTGAGCAACTTGATGACCCACACCGAAGTGGTGCTTTCAAGAAAAAGGAATATTGAGGACTACGAAGACAACCTGTACTCAAATCTTGATGACTTGAAGCGTATGAGTCGGATGATTGATGACATGCTTTTTCTGGCGAAATCTGACAACGGTCTGATCACACACGAGAACAAACCAATAGACCTCGTGGAAGTAGTGGAAAAATTGCTTGAGTACTACCGCCTTTTGGCTGATGAGCGAGGGATTCAACTCAAGGTTTCAGGAAGGGGCAGCGTCCGAGGCGATGTCCTTATGCTCCACAGAGCCATTTCTAACCTGCTCTCTAACGCGCTTCGCTACACCTCTGAAGGGAAGACGATCAGTGTCGAAATCCTCCAGAAGGAGATGTCGGTATTGGTCGTCGTGGAGAACCACGGAGAACCCATTGCCCCCGAACATCTTGAAAAGCTTTTCGATCGTTTTTATCGCGTGGACCCAGCGCGGCGAGAAGGGAGTCCAAGCAACGCAGGGCTAGGTCTGTCGATTACCCGATCAATTATTGAGGCGCATGATGGCAAAATCTGGTGTACGTCATGTGACGGGAAAACGGCCTTTCATCTAGAGTTTCCTAGTGTTGACTTGGAGGTCAGCTGAACAACGGCGTATTTGTGATCAACGGCGATCTCTCAGCCTGCGCCCAGCGTCCACTTTCGTTATTTTTGAATGAGTGAAAACCCTAGTATCTGGGGCACGCGGTCTCGTCTTTAAGTCTCGCTACGCCCGCCAATTCGAGGCCAAACACCGCGTCAAGCTGACTGAAATGTAATCGAACAGTTTGCGTTCGTGTGGCATCGTGTTCTTGCACTGTGACGTTGGGGCCTAGTGAGTTTCTCGTGTTCAACCTGACCTAGAACACGGAGGCTACTAGCTAATCATCAGTGGTTTTAACAAGAATCGAAAAGTAAAAATTAGATATTCCAAACAAACCTCGAATCAACAGCTCTTGCTGTGAGGAGTCTTGCATGTCATTCCTTAAAACTACGACCGTAGCTGTTGCACTTACCGCTGGTTTGCTTCTGAGTGCAGTTGCTCAAGCACATCCAAAGCTCCTTTCTTCCACTCCGGCAGAAGGCTCGAATGCGGCGGCCCCTTCGAAAATTGAACTGCACTTTTCTGAGAATCTCACCACTCAGTTTTCCGGTGCAAAACTAATCATGACCGATATGCCTGGCATGCCGAACTCCCCAATGGGTGTTAAGGCCGCCGTCGCTGGTGGCGGTGATCCGAAAACGATGGTGATTACACCGGCAGCACCTTTGACCACCGGTACCTACAAAGTCGAATGGCGTGCTGTCTCCTCGGACACTCACCCGATCACCGGCAACTTCTCATTTAAAGTGAAATGATTTATGAGCGACTCAATAAATATTGTGGTTCGCTTTGCTCTTTATTTCGACCTGATGCTGTTATTCGGATTGGCAATTTTCGGCTTGTACAGCCTCAGGGGAAAGGAAAGAGTATCGGGCACGGTCTTGAATTTTGAGTCGCTTCTTTACGGTACTTCCGTTGCAGGTGTAGCTCTGTCCCTTGCCGCGATGTTGTTGCTTGCGAAAGCAATGAGCGGTGTGTCGGAGCTTATGGAGCTACATCGTCATATTTTTGAAATGGTCCTTATGGGGACTGACGTCGGGTTGACCTGGATGGTCCGAATAGCTGCCTTGGTGATGGCAATTATTGGCGTCGCGTTGAACAAGCGATTTCCAACACCCAGTCTCTGGATCGTCACTGTATGCGGAGCGATTGCGTTGGCGACGTTGGCATGGACAGGGCACGGCGCCATGGATGAGGGCAGTCGACGCTACTGGCATTTCATCACCGACATTTTCCACCTATTAGCCGCAGGTGGCTGGTTGGGCGCTCTATTGGCATTCGCTCTACTGCTGCGGTTGAAATCGCTAAAGGGCGAACAAGAAGCTCAAATTCTTGCACGGGTACTGACTGGTTTTGAGTCGGCCGGCGGAGTGATTGTTGCGATCATAAGCGTTACGGGCGTAGTAAATTACCTGTTTATCGTTGGCCCACACCTCGATGAAGTGATGCTCAGTACTTATGGCCAGCTGCTGTTTTTGAAAATATTGCTCTTTGCTGGGATGATCGTTTTAGCCACGCTGAACCGCTTTCACCTAAGTCCGGTATTGGAGCGGTCAGTTCGAAATGGAGAATACTCTGCCGCAGTCAATGCCTTGCGCCGCAGCATGACACTCGAGTTTTTAATGGCAGTCGTCATAATTTGTCTTGTCGCATGGTTAGGCACTTTAAGTCCGGAAATGGAAATGAGCGCGGAATAGAGGTTGGTGACAGCCGACTAAGGAGTCTAGAAGGTGAATTGTAAGGGCCATTTCCACCGGCTACACTCCAGCCCATGAAACGCTACCTACGGTTTTGCCTGATTTTCCTGATTAGCCTGGCGCTCCCCCTCAGCGGGATGGCGGGTGTTCAGGCGCCGACTGAGCCCTGCCCCATGAAAACCATGGGCATGGCGATGATGGACGGCATGGGTCAAGACTGCTGCCATGACATGAAAAGTCCCACCGAGCACGGCAAACCCTGTAAGCCAGGCCAGGAGTGCAAGACTGGTGGCATGCTGCAAGTCTCCATCATCAAGCCTCCTATCACCTTATCCAGCCCCCTCGTACTGTCCTTCTCCCTAGATTCCCATCCAGTACAAACCCCGTCAGGGGTATGGCGACCGCCCCGCACTTGATTCCTGTACCACACTCAGCCTCATTCCGCGTTAGCGGGATGGCATATCTGCGTGCATGTCTGATGAAGCGCGCAGTGGATCATCACAGGAATCGTGAACATGAACTCCAAGTGCTATTGCACAGGGTGGTCCCTCGTGGCCGGCCTGGCGGCAAGCGTACTGGCATTGCCGAGTCTCGCTGCCGCATTGACACTCGATGAAGCTTTGCAGCTGGCTGAAAACAATGCGCCGTCGCTGACTGCACAAGACGCGAAAATTCAGGCTGCCAGTAGTGCGGCCATCCCCGCTGGTGAACTACCCGATCCCAAGTTGCTGCTAGGCGTACAGAACTACCCCATTGGCGGTCCGGATCGCTGGAGCATCGATCAGGACTTCATGACTATGCAAATGGTCGGAGTCAGTCAGGAGATGCCCAACAGTGCCAAGCGCAAAGCCCGCATCGAGGTCGCTGATGCAGCCATTAACCGCGCCGCAGCTGAGCGCCGGGTCGAACGTCTAAAGGTTCGTCAGGCCACGGCGCTGGCCTGGATCAACAGCTTCTCCGTTGAGCGTAAAGACGCGCTGTTCCAGGATTTCTACAAAGAAAACCGTCTGCTGGCCGATACCGTCCGTGCACAAATTGCCGGCGGCCGCGCTCAACCTGCTGATGCAGTAACGCCCAAACAGGAAGCGGCACAACTGGAAGAGCAGCAGGACGATCTGATTCGCCAGAGAGCGCAGGCCCGAGCGGCTCTGAAGCGCTGGATTGGCCCGGCCGCCAACGACAAACCTGTGGGCAGCTTGCCTGAATGGCCTGTCGAAGCCTCTGGCTACTCTCATAAGCTGCAACATCACCCAGAATTGGCAGCGTTTGAGCCTATGACCCGCGAAGCGCAAGCCAAGGTCCGTGAAGCCGAGGCGGAAAAACAGTCGGATTGGAGCTGGGAAGTCGACTATCAGCATCGTGGTCGACAGTTCGGCGACATGGTCAGCGTGCAACTTTCCTGGGATCTACCACTGTTTCCTGATTCTCGGCAAAACCCCAAGATTGCGGCCAAACACGCTGAACTCAACCAGCTTGAGGCTGAGCGCGAAGCGCTGTCACGCGAGCATACCCAGCAACTGGAGGACGAGCTGGCCGACTATGAACGCCTGAATCGTGCCGTGCATCGAACCCAGGACAGCCTATTGCCCTTGGCCAAGGAAAAGGTCGAGCTCAGCATGGCCAGCTATCGGTCCGGCAAAGGCGATTTGAGCTCCGTTGTCGCCGCCCGCCGCGAGCTCATCGAAGCCCGTCTCAAGCAGATTGATGTGGAAGAGCAGCGAGCGCTGACCAGCGCGCGCCTGTATTTCGCCTACGGGGAGTCCAGCCAATGAACCTTAGAAAGTGGAACGGGGCATTGCTGGTAGGCCTCTCGCTGGTATTGGGTGTTGCCGGTGGTTACTGGTTCGCTCAGCAGGGCATGAGCGAAGTACCTGGTGCAGCCCCAGAGCAGAGCCTCCCCTCTCTGGACGAACGCAAAGTACTGTATTGGTACGACCCTATGTCCCCGCAGCAAAAGTTCGATAAGCCGGGTAAGTCGCCCTTCATGGACATGCAGTTGGTCCCTCAGTACGCCGACATCAAAGGGGACAGCGCATCCGTTCGCATTGATCCAAGCCTGACTCAGAATCTCGGTGTGCGACTGGCTACCGTCAGTCGAGGTGTGTTTGCTTCGAGTCTGGAGGTTGTCGGTGTGTTGGCTTTCAACGAGCGGGACGTCGCCGTCATTCAAGCCCGTACGGCGGGTTTCGTCGAGCGCGTGTATGCCCATGCTCCTGGCGACGTGATCAAAGCCAATGCCGCCATGGCGGATATCCTTGTACCTGAGTGGGCTGCGGCTCAGGAGGAGTTTCTCGCACTCAAGCGCAGTGGCGATGCGGGCTTGCTGGCAGCGGCTCGCCAGCGCTTGCGGCTCACCGGGATGCCGGCGGCATCAATTGCTCAAGTAGAGCGCAGTGGCAAAGTCCAACCAAACCTGACCCTCACCAGCCCTATTAGTGGTGTGCTGCAAGAGCTCAATGTGCGCGAGGGTATGACGGTGGCCGCCGGCGAGACACTGGCACGCGTTAATGGTTTGAGTAGCGTCTGGCTGGCCCTGGCCGTTCCGGAGACTGAATCTGGATCGATCCTCATGGGGCAAGCGGCAGAGGCGCGTTTGCCCGCGTTCCCTGGGGTTGTGCTCAAGGGCGTCGTCAGCGCGATTCTTCCGGAAACCAATCCGGATAGCCGCACCCTTCGCGTCCGCGTCGAGTTACCTAACCCAGAAGGCCGTCTCAGGCCGGGTATGACCGCACGAGTGAGCCTCAATCGTTCAACGGAGCAAAGTGTGTTGTGGGTGCCGAGCGAGGCCGTCATTCGCACCGGTCGACGTGCCCTGGTGATGCTCGCTGAAGACGCTGGCCGCTATCGTCCTGTTGAAGTGTTGATCGGGCAGGAAAACGATGGCAAGACGGCGATCTTGAAAGGTCTGGAAGAGGGCCAGAAGGTGGTTACCTCTGGCCAGTTCCTGCTCGACTCGGAGGCCAGTCTCAAGGGTATCGTTGCAAACTCAGAGGAACAGTCACCACCCAGCGCAGCAGCCTCCAGTTTTCATGAGGCGGATGGGCAGATCGTTGAGATCAACGACAAAGAAGTCACACTCGCCCATGGCCCCTTCAAAACGCTGGGCATGCCTGGCATGACGATGACGTTCCCGCTCGCCAATCCGGCGCTGATGCAGGGCCTCAAAACGGGCGACAAGGTCCGGATTGCAGTGAGTCAAACCGACGATGGCTTGCGTGTTGAGCGTCTAGGGAAATCAGGGGGCCAGCTATGATTGCTGCCCTGATTCGTTGGTCAGTGGCCAACCGATTCCTGGTGCTACTGGCGACACTGTTCGTCACGGCTTGGGGCATTTGGTCGGTGCAGAGCACGCCCATCGATGCGCTGCCGGATCTCTCCGATGTTCAGGTGATCATCCGCACCCCGTATCCGGGACAGGCACCGCAGATCGTCGAGAACCAGGTGACCTATCCGTTGGCCACCACCATGCTTTCGGTGCCTGGCGCCAAGACCGTGCGCGGCTACTCCTTCTTTGGTGACAGCTTTGTCTATGTGCTGTTCGAAGACGGTACTGACTTGTATTGGGCCCGCTCGCGGGTGTTGGAGTACCTGAGCCAAATACAAAGTCGCTTGCCGGCCAGCGCCAAACCGGCGTTGGGGCCGGATGCGACAGGAGTGGGCTGGATTTTCCAGTACGCGCTGGTAGATCGCAATGGCGGACACGATCTGGCGCAACTTCGTGCACTTCAGGACTGGTTCCTCAAGTTCGAACTCAAGACTCTGCCCAACGTTGCCGAGGTGGCCACCGTGGGTGGCATGGTCAAGCAGTACCAGGTGCAGCTTGATCCGCTCAAACTGGCCAGCTTCGGTATCACGCAGGCCGAGGTGGCCGACGCGATCGGCAAGGCCAATCAGGAAACCGGTGGTGCCGTCCTGGAGATGGCAGAGACCGAGTTCATTGTGCGGGCTTCCGGCTACTTGAAAACGCTCAATGATTTTCGGGCGATCCCACTCAAGCTGGGATCGGGCGGTGTGCCGGTGACCCTTGGCGATGTCGCCACCATTCAGTTGGGACCGGAAATGCGGCGTGGCATTACTGAACTCGACGGTGAAGGCGAGACCGTCGGTGGCGTGGTGATTTTGCGCAGCGGCAAGAATGCTCGGGAGACCATTGCGGCGGTCAAAGCCAAACTCGACGAACTGAAAAGCAGCTTGCCGGCGGGGGTGGAAATCGTCACCACCTACGACCGCAGCAAACTAATCGACCGCGCGGTGGAAAATCTCAGCCACAAACTGCTCGAAGAGTTCATCGTCGTCGCGTTGGTGTGTGGCATCTTCCTCTGGCACCTGCGTTCATCTCTGGTGGCAATCATCTCCCTGCCGGTGGGGGTGCTGATCGCCTTCATCGTGATGCGCTATCAAGGGATCAACGCCAACATCATGTCCCTAGGCGGAATTGCCATCGCCATCGGTGCCATGGTCGACGCTGCCGTGGTGATGATTGAAAACGCGCACAAGAAGGTTGAGGCCTGGCACGTGGCCAATCCGGGGGAGGAACTGAAGGGTGAACGTCATTGGCACGTGATGACCGAAGCGGCGGCTGAAGTTGGACCAGCACTGTTCTTCTGTTTGTTGATCATTACCCTATCGTTCATTCCGGTGTTCACCCTGCAAGCGCAAGAGGGGCGGCTATTCGGCCCGCTGGCTTTCACCAAGACCTACGCCATGGCCGCAGCGGCGGGATTGTCAGTGACCTTGGTGCCGGTGTTGATGGGCTACTGGATTCGGGGACGAATTCCCAGTGAACAACAGAACCCGTTGAACCGGTGGCTGATCCGGATCTACCAGCCGGCTCTGGATGCAGTCTTACGACGACCGAAGATCACGCTGCTGGTCGCGTTGCTGGTTTTTATCAGCGCACTATGGCCAATGTCGCGCTTGGGTGGCGAGTTTCTTCCGCCTTTGGACGAGGGCGACCTGCTCTATATGCCTTCGGCTCTGCCGGGATTGTCGGCGCAGAAAGCGGCGCAACTGCTGCAACAGACCGACCGCCTGATCAAGACCGTGCCGGAGGTCGAACATGTCTTTGGTAAAGCCGGTCGTGCTGAAACTGCCACCGACCCGGCGCCGTTGGAGATGTTCGAAACCACCATCCAGTTCAAGCCACAGGAGCAATGGCGCCCAGGTATGACTCAGGAAAAACTGGTGGAAGAGCTGGATCGAGTGGTGCGAGTTCCTGGGCTGACCAATATCTGGATACCACCGATACGCAACCGAATCGACATGCTGGCCACGGGGATCAAGAGTCCTATTGGGGTGAAAGTTGCCGGCACCAACCTGACCGAGATTGATGCCGCTACCCAGGCGGTCGAGCGGGTGGCCAAGGATGTGCCCGGCGTCAGTTCTGCGCTGGCCGAGCGACTGACGGGTGGTCGCTATATCGATGTGGATATCGACCGCAAAGCCGCCGCCCGCTACGGGCTGAATATCGACGATGTGCAGTCCATCGTGGCCGGCGCTATCGGCGGTGAAAATGTCGGCGAGACCATTGAAGGGCTCGCACGCTTCCCGATCAACGTGCGTTATCCACGGGAGTGGCGTGACTCGCTCGGTGCCTTGGAGCAATTGCCGATCTACACCCCGCTAGGGAGCCAGATCACCCTCGGCACGGTGGCGAAGGTCAAGGTCAGCGACGGCCCGCCGATGCTCAAGAGCGAGAATGCACGGCCCTCTGGTTGGGTATACATCGACGTGCGTGGCCGGGACATTGCCTCGGTAGTCGCCGATCTACGCCGGGTCGTCAGCGAGCAGGTCAAGTTGCAGCCCGGCATGAGCCTGAGTTACTCAGGACAGTTCGAATTTCTCGAAAGGGCCAACGCACGACTCAAACTGGTGGTGCCTGCCACGCTGTTGATCATCTTCGTGCTGCTTTACCTGACATTTGCACGCTTTGACGAGGCCCTGCTGATTATGGCCACTTTGCCATTCGCACTGTCTGGCGGGGCATGGTTTCTCTATCTGTTGGGATTCAACCTGTCGGTTGCCACCGGGGTCGGCTTCATCGCCCTGGCCGGCGTTTCTGCCGAATTTGGCGTGATCATGCTGCTCTACCTGAAAAATGCCTGGGCCGAGCGTGAAGACGTCGGCGACCGCACTGAGCGCGGTCTGGTTGCGGCGATTCGTGAAGGCGCTGTGCAGCGCGTTCGACCCAAGGCCATGACCGTTGCGGTGGTTATCGCTGGTTTGTTACCAATACTTTTGGGAAGCGGTACCGGCAGCGAGGTGATGAGCCGCATTGCCGCCCCGATGATTGGAGGTATGGTTACGGCGCCCTTGCTATCGCTGTTTGTGATCCCGGCGGCCTATCACCTCATGCGTCGTCGACACTTGTCCGTTGAGCCTGGCAAGCACTGACGCGTAAAAATGCATACAAAAGGGGCTGCGCTTGCAGCCTCGTTTGAGCTGCACAGCCCGTTCTCATCAGTCCTACGCGCGGTATGTATCGAAATTAGCAAGTTTATGTCTTTTGCATAAACTCGCTAATTTCGATACATACGCTGTGGTCAGTGCCATTACCCACCAGCACTTGCCAGAAAAACGAACGCTGCGAACACTCCGTTTCGATGAGCCACAAACAGCATCCTGCTTATAGCCGACTCAGCATTCGTCACCCTTAGATCTCTCTTGAAATCGAGGCAAATGACCCTAATATGATCTTATCTTGCCATCATCGTTTTCAATCATGGATGTTTCTCGGGGGTAGGTCGGAATGGCAGAACAAGAAGACGCTAAGCCCGCAAG
>NZ_FNCO01000008.1 GCF_900100795.1 Pseudomonas abietaniphila | reverse complement strand
ATTGTTTAACCAGCTTGAGTTTGAAGGCTGGATCGTACTTCGTCATGGCTGTCCCCTCGGTTGGACTGGGTGTCCAACTTTCGGGGGTCAGTTCACCGGCGAGTTACTTGAAAGGACACCAAGTAACCAAGTGTCCTGGCTCCTGGCTTGGCCCTCCTGCGTCGGGTACCCGCACTCCGACGCCGCTCCGTGGGCCCGCGCCGAACGGGCATCCATGCCCTGACGGCGCTCTCGCGGCATCCATGCCGCTCGACCCACTCCGCGTCGTCTGCGTTTGGCCTGCACCCAAGTCGCGCTTTGTGGTGTCTGGACTGTCGCGTACAAGAGCAACGCTGGCTGGAGCTAACGCTCATCGCCTTCCTGGTGCATCCATCTCCCGCACCTCACCCATAGTTGTAGGAGCGTGGCTTGTCCCGCGATCTGCCGGGAACCGGCAGCAAATCCGGTGCATGCGGTGTGTCAGGTACAACCGGGTTGTCTGGTTTTGCTACCGCTGCGCGGCAGATCGCGGGCAAGCGCGCTCCTACAGGATTCGCGCAGTCGACACTTTTTGCTTTTGCTTTTCTGATGCGATAGTCCAAACACCACCAATCGCGACTTGGGTGCAGGCCAAACGCAGGCGACGCGGAGTGGGCCGAGCGGCATGGATGCCGCGAGAGCGCTGCCAGAACATGGATGTCCGTTCAGCGCGGGCCCACGGAGCGTCGTCGGAGTGCGGGTACCCGACGAAGTCGGGCCAAACCGGGAGCCTGAACCCTTGGCTGCCTCTTGAAACAAAGAGAGGGGTTATCAAGTAACTCGCCGAAGGCGAAACAGGTCTGGCGTTAGCCAGATCCCCTCTGAGAGTCATCGCCGGAAATAGATAATGCACACCCGCCAGCGCCGCCAGAAAACCATAAAAAAGGCCACCCGAAGGTGGCCTTAAATATGAAACCAGAAGAAGAGACGTTTTTACACCGCCGCTACCGGGCGCATGTAGGAGATCGGTGCGGTACTGGCATCTTCGAAGGTCACGACTTCATAAGCATCGCTCTGTGCAATCAAAGCACGCAGCAGACGATTGTTCAGACCGTGTCCCGACTTGAAGCCCTGGTACTCGCCGATCAGGCTATTGCCCAACAGATACAGGTCACCGATGGCATCCAGGATCTTGTGCTTGACGAATTCGTCCTCATAACGCAGGCCGTCTTCGTTCAGCACACCGTCCTTGTCCACGACGATTGCGTTTTCGACGCTGCCGCCCAGAGCAAGATTGTGCTTGCGCAGATACTCGATGTCTTTCATGAAACCGAAAGTACGCGCACGGCTCACTTCTTTTACGAAGGAGGTGCTGGAAAAGTCGACACATGCAGTTTGCGTGCGATTCTTCAGGTACGGGTGGTCGAAATCTATTTCGAAGCCCACCTTGAAACCTTCGAACGGCACGAACTTCGCAAATTTGCCATCTTCTTCAACGCAGACTTCTTTCAGAATCCGGATGAATTTCTTCGGTGCGTCCTGTTCTTCCAGGCCAGCCGATTGAATCAGGAATACGAAGGGACCTGCGCTGCCGTCCATGATTGGAACTTCGGAGGCAGAGAGTTCAACGTAGGCGTTATCGATGCCAAGGCCAGCCATGGCCGACAGCAAGTGTTCAACCGTATCGACCTTCACATCGCCATTGAACAGCGTTGTGGAAAGCGTGGTGTCGCCAACATTCAACGCGTGCGCGTTGATCTGGACGACCGGCTCGAGGTCGGTACGGAAAAACACAATGCCAGCGTTCACAGGTGCAGGTTTGAGGGTCAGGTAAACCTTTTCCCCCGAGTGCAGGCCGATACCTGTGGCACGGATAATATTCTTCAGGGTGCGTTGTTTAATCATGGCATTGGCCGCTTCAGCGCATATCGCGAATTAGTATCAACAAAGGCTGGCGATGATAGCAGACCTCGCCTTTGCTGAACACCAATCACCCTTATACCCCTGATAGAACTCATCAATCAGCCTGACGACGCAGGAAAGCTGGAATGTCCAGGTAATCCAGATCGTCTTGCGGATTCATTTTCGCCGCGGCTGTAGCGCCTGCGTGAGCCTGATTGCGCATCACGGTTGGGCGGTCCAGGTCGCGGTAGTTCACAGAAGGCTGTTCCTGACGGACGGCCTGCTGCTGCACAGGTGCGGCTTGAGCGGTCTGCAGGGTGTTGTCGATGACCTTCACAGGCTTCTCGATTTTTGCGCCCAGGCCAGTGGCAACCACGGTCACGTGCAGCTCGTCGCGCATGTCCGGATCGATAACGGTACCGACCTTGACCATGGCGTGCTCGGAGGCGAACGCTTCGATGATGCTACCCACGTCCGAGTACTCACCCAGAGACAGGTCAGGACCGGCAGTGATGTTGACCAGAATGCCGCGGGCACCTTGCAGGTTCACGTCTTCGAGCAGCGGGTTGCGAATCGCCGCTTCAGTGGCTTCACGCGCACGGTTAGGACCGCTTGCAGCACCGGTACCCATCATCGCCATGCCCATTTCGGACATCACGGTACGCACGTCGGCAAAGTCGACGTTGATCATGCCTGGACGCTTGATGATGTCGGAGATACCGCGAACGGCACCGGCCAGTACATCGTCAGCCTTGGCGAACGCCGACAGCAGGCTGGCGTCTTTGCCCAGGATGGTCAGCAGCTTCTCGTTAGGGATGGTGATCAACGAGTCGACGCTTTCGGACAGCGCGCGGATGCCTTCATCGGCGATCTGCATGCGCTTGCGACCTTCGAACGGGAACGGACGGGTGACCACCGCAACGGTCAGAATGCCCATTTCCTTGGCCACTTCGGCGATGATCGGCGCAGCACCGGTACCGGTACCGCCACCCATGCCGGTGGTGATGAAGACCATGTTGGTGCCCTGCAGAACTTCCGCAATGCGCTCACGATCTTCCAGCGCCGCCTGACGGCCGACTTCCGGGTTGGCACCCGCGCCCAGGCCCTTGGTCACGCCTGTGCCCAATTGCAGGATGGTACGCGCACCGATGTTTTTCAGTGCTTGAGCATCGGTGTTGGCGCAGATGAACTCGACGCCTTCGATGTTGCTCTTGACCATGTGGTTGACTGCGTTGCCGCCGCCACCACCAACGCCGATAACTTTAATTACCGGGCTTTGTGGGATGTTGTCTACGAGCTCGAACATGTTCCCTCTCCTTCAGTTCTCTAGTTTTATGTCGCCTGTTGCCTGCCTACCACTTTTTGAATCTTAGAAATTCCCCTGAACCCAGCGTTTGAGACGCTCAAACACCGGTGCTTTAGGTTCATCGCTATAACTGCTACCGGAGCCGGAAAGGCCGGACAGCGAGATGCCGTCAGACTGCTTTTGCAGTCCGTACAGCAACAGGCCGACGCCGGTGGAGTAGATCGGGTTGCGAACGACGTCCGCGAGCCCTTTGACACTGTGCGGAACGCCCAGGCGGACCGGCATGTGGAAGATCTCTTCCGCCAGTTCCACCGCGCCTTCCATTTTCGACGTACCACCGGTCAGCACGATGCCGGCCGGGATCAGGTCTTCGTAGCCGCTGCGACGCAGTTCGGCCTGGATCAGGGTGAACAGCTCGTCGTAACGAGGTTCAACCACTTCAGCCAGTGCCTGACGCGACAGCTCGCGAGGTGGACGGTCGCCCACGCTCGGGACTTTGATGGTTTCACCGGCACCGGCCAGCTTGGCCAGGGCGCAGGCGTAACGGATCTTGATTTCTTCGGCGTACTGGGTCGGTGTGCGCAACGCCATGGCGATGTCGTTGGTCACCTGATCGCCCGCAATCGGGATCACGGCCGTGTGGCGGATCGCGCCTTCGGTGAAGATCGCGATGTCGGTGGTGCCGCCGCCAATGTCCACCAGGCACACGCCCAGTTCTTTTTCGTCGTCGGTCAGGACCGAATACGCCGACGCCAGCTGCTCAAGAATGATGTCGTCGACTTCCAGACCGCAGCGACGCACACATTTCTCGATGTTCTGCGCCGCATTCACCGCGCAGGTCACGACGTGAACCTTGGCCTCCAGGCGAACACCCGACATGCCCAGAGGCTCGCGAACGCCTTCCTGGTTATCGATGACGTAATCCTGCGGCAGGGTGTGCAGCACGCGCTGGTCAGCCGGAATCGCCACGGCCTGAGCAGCGTCGAGTACACGCTCGAGGTCAGCGGAGCTCACTTCGCGGTCACGGATCGCCACGATGCCGTGGGAGTTGAGGCTGCGAATGTGATTGCCGGCGACACCGACGAACGCCGAGTGAATGCGGCAGCCGGCCATCAGCTGCGCTTCTTCGACGGCGCGCTGAATCGACTGCACGGTGGACTCGATGTTCACCACCACGCCCTTCTTCAGGCCGCGTGAAGGGTGGGTGCCGATACCGACGATTTCCAGCGTGCCATCAGCCGCGACTTCGCCTACCAGCGCCACCACCTTGGAGGTGCCGATATCCAATCCGACGATCATTTTGCCGCTTTGCACGTTTGCCATGGGTCCTGCCTCTTATCAATTCTTCGCGACGGCGGGTTTGTCCGTCGTTGGCGCTGACGCCTGTTCACGCCAACCGACGGCAAGGCCGTTGTTGTAACGCAGGTCGACTCGCGCAATGTTCGTGATCTGTTCTTTCAGCGTTTTTTCGTAGATGGCGATAAAGCGGCGCATCTTCTCAACCAGATTGCCTCGTCCCAGCAACAGCTCCAGGCCTGGGCCCGCACTGCCTGCGCCGGTGGTCAGAAACCAGCTGCCTCGCTCACGCAATTCCAGGCGAGCGATGGAGAACCCCAGCGGGCGCAACATCTGACTCAGCACCTGGTACTGCTGCATCACCTGCTGTTGAGCCCGTTGAGGCCCGAACAACTGCGGAAGGTGTTCGTAGTTGGCCAGTTCACGCGGCGTGAATGCCTGCCCCTGGTTGTTCAGCAGCGCCTGGTCACCCCAGCGCGCAACCGGTAATTGTTCTTCCAGTCGGATCACCACCTGATCCGGCCACACACGGCGGACCTCGGCGTGGGCGATCCATGGCATCTGCTCAAGTTCGGTGCGCATGCCAGCCAGGTCGACGTTGAAGAAGCTGGTCGCCACGTACGGAGCAATGCGTTGCTGAACGGCCTGCTGGCTGATGTAGCTCAGGTCGCCCTGAACGTTGATCCGCGAGATCGGACGGTCGGCGTACGGCAGCAGACGCTGGGCGGCTTCGTACGTGCCGAATCCCAGCACGACCAGCAATACCGGCCACATCAGGCTGCGCAGGAAACCGAAACTCGGCTTGGGCATGCGCGACGAGAGTGGCTCGCGGGCCACCATCCGGCTCGCACCGCGAGGCACTGGCTTACGGCCCGGAGTTGATTGCTGATGACGTAGCGTCGCGCCGTGCATGATTTACCCTCGCACCTGGACACTGTCGGCCAGAATCGCCAACACCAACTGTTTAAAATCGAGCCCGGCGGCTTTCGCGGCCATGGGCACCAGACTGTGGTCGGTCATGCCGGGCACGGTGTTGACTTCCAGCAGCCAGAACTTGCCCTCGGCATCCTGCATCACGTCCGTGCGCGCCCAACCGGCAATACCGACGGCTTCGCACGCGCGAGCCGTCAGTGCCTTGAGTTCCTGTTCTTTGGTTGCATCGAGGCCGCACGGGATCCGGTACTGGGTATCGGATGCCAGGTACTTGGCGTCGTAATCGTAAAAACTGTGGGGAGTCCCCAGACCGATGGGCGGCAATACCTGCCCGCGCAGAGAAGCGACGGTGAACTCGGGACCTTGAATCCATTGTTCGACCAACACTTGCGAATCGTAGGTACTGGCGGCGCTCCACGCGGCGATCAATTCATCGACGCTGGTCACCTTCGCCATACCGATACTGGAACCTTCATGTGCGGGTTTGACGATCAAAGGAAAGCCCAGTTCCGTCGCTGCCGAAATACAATCCGATTCACTGCCAAGCACCGCGTGACGCGGGGTTGGCAGACCCAGGCTCTGCCACACCTGCTTGGTGCGCAGTTTGTCCATTGCCAGTGCCGAAGCCAGCACGCCGCTGCCGGTGTACGGGATTTCCAGGCATTCCAGCAGACCCTGCATGGTGCCGTCTTCGCCGCCACGGCCATGCAGCACGATGAACGCGCGATCCATTTTTTCGCTGACCAGCCGCTGCAGAAAATCGTCACCCACGTCGATACCAAATGCGTCGACGCCCGCGCTCAACAGTGCCTCAAGCACCGCATGGCCGGATTTCAGGGAAACCTCCCGCTCCGCACTCTTGCCACCGAAGAGCACGGCCACGCGACCGAAGCTTTTCGGCTCCAGGGTCGAGAGCAGGGAGATTTGCGCGGCGGCTGTCATTTCAGCTTACCTTCGGTTGAGGCCACGATCGCGCCCGTGAACAATGGGCTCTTGAGCAGTTGCGGTGCGAGACCGCCGATATCACCCGCGCCCTGACACAACAGAATGTCGCCGGCACGCAGCAGCGGCTTGACCAACGGAGCGAGCTCCACGCCACGCTCGATGTAGATCGGGTCGAGCTGTCCACGCTGACGAATGCTGTGCGCCAACTGACGGCTGTCAGCACCTGGAATCGGCTCTTCGCCCGCTGGATAGACTTCCATCAACAGCAGAACGTTGGCGTCGTTGAGCACCTGAACGAAATCGTCGTACAGGTCGCGGGTACGGCTGTAGCGGTGTGGCTGATAGACCATGACCAGACGACGGTCCGGCCAGCCGCCACGCACGGCGTTGATCACCGCGGCGACCTCACGCGGGTGGTGACCGTAGTCGTCGACCAGCATGACGTTGCCGCCTTCGACAGGCAGCTCGCCGTACACCTGGAAGCGACGACCCACACCCTGAAAGCCCGACAGGCCCTGCACGATGGCCTCGTCAGTAATGCCTTCGTCCGTCGCGATGGCGATCGTGGCCAGCGAGTTGAGCACGTTGTGATTGCCCGGCATGTTCACCGACACGTCCAGCGGCTCATGCTCGCGGCGCAGCACGGTGAAATGCGTGCGCATGCCTTCCTGACGCACGTTGATGGCGCGCACGTCCGCGTCTTCGTTGAAGCCATAGGTCATGACCGGACGCTTGACCGACGGCAGAATGTCACGCACCACCGGATCGTCGGTGCACACCACCGCCAGACCGTAGAACGGCAGGTTGTGCAGGAACTCGACGAAGGTTTTCTTCAGTTTGTTGAAGTCGCCTTCGTAGGTCGCCATGTGATCGGCGTCGATGTTGGTGACGACGGCGACCATTGGCTGCAGGTGCAGGAAACTGGCGTCGCTCTCGTCCGCTTCAGCGATCAGGTAACGGCTGGTGCCGAGCTGAGCGTTGGTGCCGGCGGCGTTCAAACGACCGCCGATCACGAACGTCGGGTCCAGGCCACCGGCCGCGAACACCGAAGCGATCAGGCTGGTGGTAGTGGTCTTGCCGTGCGTGCCGGCGACTGCAATACCGTGGCGATAGCGCATCAACTCGGCGAGCATCTCGGCGCGAGGCACCACCGGAATCCGGCGCTCCAGAGCAGTCGCGACTTCCGGGTTGGAGGTGTTCACAGCGCTGGACACCACAAGCACATCGGCAGCCGAAGCATTTTCCGCGCGGTGGCCGATGAAAATCTGAGCGCCAAACGACTCGAGACGCTCGGTCACAGGCGATGCCTTGAGGTCGGAACCGGACACGTCATAGCCCAGGTTCAACAACACTTCGGCGATGCCGCACATGCCCACGCCGCCGATGCCGACGAAATGGATACGACGGATCCGGCGCATTTCCGGTTGTGGCATGGCGCGTTGATTCTCAACCATGGACCACCTCCAGGCAGACATCGACGACAGTGTTGGTGGCGTCCGGCTTGGCCAGTTGGCGAGCCGTGGCGGCCATGCGTTTCAATTGTTCGGGTTGCATCAAAACCTCTTTCAGGCGAGCCGCCATCTCGGCAGCGCCAGTTGTCGCTTGCGGCATCACGAAGGCAGCGCCTTCACGAGCCAGATATTCGGCATTGCGCGACTGGTGATCGTCGATCGCGTGGGGCAAAGGCACCAGCAACGACGGCAAGCCAGCAGCGGCCAGTTCACTGATGGTCAGCGCACCTGCGCGGCACACCACCAGATCCGCCCAGCCATAGGCTTGAGCCATGTCCTTGATGAACGGGGCGACCTGCGCCTCGACACCGGCCGCGCGATACCGCTCGGTGGTGATTTCATCGTGATTCCTGCCCGCCTGATGGAACACCTCAGGGCGCATGTCCACCGGCACTTGCGCCAGCGCTTCCGGCAGCAATTTATTCAGCGGCTCTGCGCCAAGGCTTCCGCCCAGCACCAGCAAACGCGGCTTGCGGCCGACCAGGGCCTGACGCGGTGTTTCGAAAAACAGCTCGGCACGGACTGGATTACCGGTGGTGCGGCGCTTCGCCGACGCAGCGAACGTCTGTGGAAATGCTTCGCACACACGGCTTGCGAACGATGCCAGGCTGCGGTTGGCAGTACCAGCGACGGCGTTCTGCTCATGAATGATCAACGGCACACCCGCCATTTTCGCGGCCAGACCACCAGGGCCGGTGACATAGCCGCCAAAGCCGACCACACACACCGGCTTGAGCTCACGCATGACGCTGCGCGCCTGAAACAGCGACTTGAGCAACATGAACGGTGCCTTGAGCAGGGACAGACGCCCCTTGCCACGCAGGCCGGTGGCGTTGATCAGGTGCAGCTTCAGGCCGGCCGCAGGAACCAGTTCGTTCTCGATACCCCGCGGCGTACCGAGCCAGTGCACGGTGTAACCACGCGCCTGGAATTCCCGCGCGCAGGCCAGCGCCGGGAACACGTGCCCGCCGGTGCCGCCTGCCATGATCAGCACATTACCGACGGCCATGGGTGGGCTCCTCGGCAAAATCGCTTTCATTGAATTCGGCTTCTTCGCTGCCCATGTTGTTGCGCGATTCCCATTCGATGCGCAGCAACAGACCCAGACTGGCGCAACAGATAATCAGCGAGCTGCCGCCATAACTGAGGAACGGCAGGGTCAAGCCTTTGGTCGGCAGCAGACCGACGTTCACACCGATGTTGATCAAGAATTGACCGATCCACAGGAACGCCAGCCCATAGGCGGTGTATGCGGCGAAAAACTGCTTGGCGCGCTCGGCCCACATGCCGATGTACATCGCACGGATACTCACGAACACGAACAGCGCGACGGTGGCCAGGGAGCCGACCACGCCCAGCTCTTCGGCCAGTACCGAGAACACGAAGTCGGTATGCGCCTCAGGCAGGTAGAACTGTTTCTGCACGCTGTTGCCCAGGCCGACGCCGAACCATTCGCCGCGACCGAAGGCGATCAGGGCCTGAGTCAGCTGATACCCCGAACCGAACTGGTCGGACCACGGGTCGGTAAAGGTGATCAGACGCGCCATCCGGTAAGGCTGCGCCTGAACCAGCACGAACACGGCGGCCACGGCGAGCGCCACCATCAGAGCAAAACGGAACAGACCGACGCCGCCGAGGAACAGCATCGCAGCGGCGGCGCCCATCATCACGACGGTGGCACCGAAGTCAGGTTCCATCAGCAACAGGCCGGCCATGGGCAACAGCACGATGAACGGCTTGAAGAAGCCCATCCAGCTCTCGCGCACTTCCTGCTGACGACGAATCAGATAGCCTGCCAGGAAAATGACCACGAATACCTTGGCAATCTCCGAGGGTTGTACGTTGAACATGCCGAAGCCGATCCAGCGCATCGAGCCGTTCACCTCACGCCCGATACCGGGCACGATCACCATGATCAACAGGCCGAAGGCGCCGATGAGCATCAACCAGCCCAGGCGTTGCCAAGTGGCGACAGGCACCATCATGGTCGCCACGCACGCAATCAGCCCCAACACCAGATAGATGAGGTGGCGGGTCATCATGTACAGCGCGTTGCCAGACTGCACCGCAGCCACTTCCGACGACGCGGACGTGATCATCACAAGGCCCAGGCCGAGCAATGCAAGACAGCCGGCAAGCATCGGGAAATCGACGTCTACACCACGACCGCTGATGATCGGCGACGGATAAGGCTTGATCACGCCAAAAATCATGACAAGTCCCCCACGGCCTGAGCGAACAGGCGTCCGCGCTCTTCGAAATTCTTGAACATATCCAGGCTTGCGCAGGCTGGGGACAGCAACACGGCGTCCCCTTCCTGAGCTGATTCGGCAGCACGTTGCACAGCTTCTTCCAATGTTTTGACGCGTATCAATGGCACCGAATCGCCGAAGGTTTCAGCGAGCAGTTCAGCGTCGCGCCCCAAGAGGACAACGGCGCGGCAATGGGTGGCGACCGGCGCTTTGAGCGCAGAAAAATCGGCGCCCTTGCCATCACCACCGGCGATCAGCACCAGCTTGCCGCTGATGTCCGTACCCAAACCCTCGATGGCCGCCAGCGCGGCACCGACGTTGGTCGCCTTGGAATCGTCGTAATAACTGACGCCGTTGAGCTCACGCACCCACTGACAGCGGTGCACCAGGCCTGCGAACGTGCGCAGGCTGGCCAGCATCGCGTCGAGCGGCAGACCGACGGCGTGGCCGAGGGCCAACGCAGCCAGGGCGTTGGCCTGGTTGTGGGCACCACGGATTTTCAATTCACGGACCGGCATCAGGTGTTCGAACTGGAAGGCCAGGTACTTCTCGCCGTTCTCTTCTCGCAGACCGAAGCCGTTGATGTCAGGTGTGTTCAGACCAAAGGTCCAGCAGGGCACGCCCTCACCGATCAATGGGCGCGACAGGGCATCCTGACGATTGACCACGACCTGACGCGCACCCCGGAAGATCCGGTGCTTGGCCAGGTGATAAGCCGGCAGTCCGCTGTAACGGTCCATGTGGTCTTCGCTGACGTTGAGCACGGTGGCGACTTCAGCGCCGAGCTGATCAGTGGTCTCCAGCTGGAAACTCGAGAGTTCCATCACGTACAGCTCAACGTCGTCACTGAGCAGGTCCAGCGCGGGCGTCCCAAGATTGCCGCCGACAGCCACACGCTTACCGGCAGCTATGGCCATCTCGCCCACCAGCGTGGTCACGGTGCTTTTTGCGTTGGAGCCGCTGATGGCCACGATGGGCGCGTTCGCGTTATGCGCGAACAGCTCGATGTCGCCCGACAGCTTCACACCACGAGCGGCAGCCTGCTGCAAGGCCGGTGTCGCCAGCGCCAGACCGGGGCTCACGTACAGCTCGTCGGCGCGGCAGAGAAACTCGACGTCCAGCTCGCCACAACGCACTTCCACCTGCGGGTAGTCACGACGCAGGGTCGCGAGTTCAGGTGGATTCTCACGGGTGTCCGCCACCGCAAACGCCACGCCCCGGTTCGCCAGGAAGCGAACCAGAGACATGCCGCTCTTGCCGAGACCGACAACGATGCGGAAGTGAGAAGAAGCGATCAGCGACACTCTGTTCTACCTCAGTTTCAACGTGGCAAGACCGATCAGCACGAGAATCACCGTGATGATCCAGAAACGGACGATCACGCGGGGCTCGGGCCAGCCTTTGAGCTCAAAGTGGTGGTGGATCGGCGCCATGCGGAAAACGCGGCGGCCGGTCAATTTAAAGGATGCGACCTGAATGACGACTGACAGGGTTTCCATCACGAACACGCCGCCCATGATGAACAGAACGATTTCCTGACGAACGATCACCGCGATGGTGCCAAGGGCTGCGCCCAGCGCCAGCGCGCCCACGTCGCCCATGAAGACTTGAGCGGGATAGGTGTTGAACCAGAGAAAGCCCAGACCCGCACCGATCAACGCGCCGCAGAACACAATCAGCTCGCCTGCGCCCGGCACGTAAGGAATCAGCAGGTACTCGGCGAATTTCACGTTGCCGGACAGGTAGCAGAAAATACCCAGCGCACCACCGACCATCACCGTCGGCAGGATCGCCAGGCCGTCCAGGCCATCGGTCAGGTTCACGGCGTTGCTGGAGCCGACGATCACGAAGTAGGTCAGGACGACAAAACCGATGCCCAACGGAATGCTGAAATCCTTGAGCATCGGGATCAGCAGCGTGGTTTCCACAGGGGATTGCGCAGTCATATAAAGGAAGATCGCAGCACCCAGGCCAAATACCGACTGCCAGAAGTACTTCCAGCGGCTTGGCAAGCCTTTGGAGTTTTTCTCGATCACCTTGCGGTAGTCGTCAACCCAGCCAATGCCACCAAACAACAGGGTCACGATGAGTACGACCCACACGTAACGGTTGCTCAGGTCAGCCCACAGCAGGGTACTGACGCCGATGGCAGACAGAATCAGCGCGCCGCCCATTGTCGGGGTGCCGGATTTGGACAGGTGCGATTGAGGACCGTCGTTACGGACGGATTGGCCGATCTGCTTGTTCTGCAGGGCACGGATCATCCAGGGACCGAGGCAGAGCGACAATGACAGTGCGGTGAGCACGCCAAGGATCCCGCGCAGGGTCAGGTACTGGAAGACCGCGAAGCCTTTGTAGAACTGTTGCAGATACTCGGCCAGCAGCAGCAGCATTAATGTTTCTCCAAGCTAGTAGCACACAGCGCCGCCACGACGTTTTCCATCGCGGCACTGCGGGAACCTTTGATCAAAAGGGTTGTGTTTTTATCTTGCTCGGCGCGCAGCGCCTCGATCAGGTCGGCCTGATTGGCAAAATGGCGCGCATCCTGCCCGAAAGCTTTGACGGCATGGGCCATCAGTGGACCAACGGCATACAGGGCATCAACCTTGCCGGCGGCGTACTCGCCGACGTCACGGTGGCCCTGCTCGGCCCAGTCGCCCAGCTCGCCGATATCGCCCAGCACCAGCACGGTACGGCCCGCGAAGCCGGCGAGAATATCGGTGGCGGCCGCCACGGAACCCGGGTTGGCGTTGTAGGTGTCATCAATGACGCGAACACCGTTGGTCGCCAGTTGCGCAACGGTCCGCCCTTTGACCGGCTGAACGTCGTTGAGCCCGGTCACGATGCCCGGCAGCGACACGTCCAGCGCGTACGCGGCAGCCGCGGCGGCCAGCGCATTGGCAACGTTGTGCGCACCGAGAAGATTCAATTGAACCTGCGCCGAACCGGTTGGCCCGTTCAGCGTGAAGGTCGGGCAGCCGCGGGCATCGATGCCCTGATCCGTGGCGTAGAAGTCCGCCAGGCCGCTGTTGCGAGAAAAGCTCAGCACTTTACGGCCGGCAGCGCGGGCCACCCAGATGTCGAAGGCCTTGTCGTCGCGGTTCAACACCGCAACGCCGCGGGCATCAAGACCTTCGATGATTTCGCCTTTGGCTTGGACGATTTTCTCTGGCCCGCCGAATTCACCGACGTGCGCGGTCCCGGCGTTGGTGAGCACCACGACGTGAGGCTTGGTCAGGCTGACGGTAAAGGCGATTTCGCCGACCCGCGAGGCCCCCAGCTCGATGACCGCCGCGTCAACCGCAGGCGACAGTTCGAGCAAGGTGAGGGGAACACCCAGTTCGTTATTCAGGTTGCCACGGGTTGCCAGCACTGGACCCCGCGTACGCAGAATGCTCGCGAGCATTTCCTTGACCGTGGTTTTCCCGCTGGAACCGGTGATGGCAGCCACCGGCTTGTCTATAAAGGCGTTACGGTTCATCGCGCCCAACTGAGCGAGTGCCTTGCGAGTGTCGCCCACGATCAGTTGTGGCAACGAACTGCCTGGAATTTCGCGCTCGACCAATGCCCCTACCGCACCTTTGGCGGCAACCTGATCGAGGTAGTCGTGGCCGTCGAAACGCGGACCGGTGAGCGCCACGAACACCTGACCCGGAGTGATTGCCCGGCTGTCGATGCTGACGCCGGTAAAGCTGCAATCATCGCCGACCCGACGCGCGTCGAGTGGCAGCAACAGTTCGCTGAACGAAAGTGGCTTAAGCATGTGCAGCCTCCCATGCGTCCAGTGCCTTGGCGGCTTCTTCAAGATCGGAAAACGGATGACGCTGGCCATCGATTTCCTGGTAATCCTCGTGCCCCTTGCCAGCCAGCACGATCACGTCGGCAGCGTGGGCCTGAGCGATGATCTGCGCGATGGCCTGACCACGACCGGCGACGAACGCGACGTTATCCACCGCGCTGAAGCCCGCCCGAATGTCGTCGAAGATACGCACAGGGTCTTCTGTTCTCGGGTTGTCGTCGGTCACCAGGACCTTGTCGGCCAGACGCTCGACCACTTCGGCCATCAACGGGCGTTTGCCGCGATCACGATCGCCCCCGCAGCCGAACAGGCAGGTCAGTTGCCCTTTGGCATGCGGGCGCAATGCTGCGAGTACTTTTTCCAGCGCATCCGGCGTGTGGGCGTAATCAACGACCACCAATGGACGCGACCCGCCGCCCAGACGCTGCATGCGACCAACCGGGCCTTCTAGGCTCGGCAGCACTTTAAGAATGTCGTCCAGCGGGTAATCAAGGCCCATCAACGCGCCGACCGCAGCCAGCACGTTACTCAGGTTGAAGCGACCCAGCAGACTGCTGCGCAGGGCGTGATCGCCTTGCGGCGTCACGAGCGTGGCGCGCACGCCATCGTCATCGAAATGCGCGTCGCGGCAGAACAGATAGGCGCTGCTGTCTTCCTGGCTATACGTGATCAGGCGCGATGCATGAGGCGCGGCTGCCAGCTGGCGGCCGAACGCGTCGTCAAGGTTGATCACGCGGCAACGCAGGTCGTTCCAGGCAAACAGCTTGGCCTTGGCGGCACCATAGGCTTCCATCGTGCCGTGATAATCCAGATGATCACGCGACAGGTTGGTCATGACGGCAACGTCGAATGCCAACGCCGTTACACGACCCTGATCCAGACCGTGCGACGACACTTCCATGGCGATGGCTTTGGCACCCGCCTTTTTCAGGTCGTAGATAGTGGACTGAACGGAAATCGGATCAGGTGTGGTGTGGATACCACTTTTCAAATCGCTGTAGAAACCCGTCCCCAGCGTACCGATCAGCCCGCAATGCTGACCCAGTTTGTCCAGGGCCTGCGCAATCAGTTGAGTGACGCTGGTCTTGCCGTTCGTGCCGGTCACCCCGACCAGGTTCATGGCGCGACTCGGGTCGCCGTAAAAACGGCCGGCGATGTCCGACAGCTGCCCAGCCAGCCCTTTGACCGGAATCATCGGGATATCAGTGATCGGAAGCACCTTGGCGCCTTCGACTTCATAGGCGACAGCGGCGGCACCATGAGCGATGGCGTCGGTAATGTGGTCGCGCCCATCGACCTTCAGACCCGGAATCGCCAGAAACAGATCGCCCGGACGCACCTTACGGCTGTCCAGCGTCAGTTCGCGAATCAACAGGTCGCGATCGCTCTGGGAGAAAATCTTGCTCAAGTTAAAGGACATCAGCCGCGCCCTCCCTTGACTGGAACGGCGGCCGGAGCGGCGTTGGCTTGCTGTTCAGGTGGAATCGGGGCGAGGTTGTCCGGACGCACGTTCATGAGGCGCAATGTGCCCGACATCACTTTGCTGAACACGGGCGCGGAAACCAGGCCCCCGTAGTATCCACCTTTGCTCGGTTCATCAATGACCACCACTATCGCGTAACGCGGGTTGCTCATCGGACCGAACCCGGCGAACAGCGAGCGGTAGGAGTTCTCGGCGTAACCCTTGGTGCCGACCGACGTCTTGCGCGCGGTACCCGACTTGCCTGCCACGTGATAGGAAGGCACACGCGCACGATAAACGCCACGCGGGTCCTCGATCACTTGTTGCAGCATGCCTTGCAGGGTTTTTGCAGTCGCTTCCGGAATTGCCTGGGTCGACTCCGCGGGCTTGTCGGTTTTCAGGATGGTCAGCGGGACGATCTTGCCGTTATTGGCCAGCGCCGAGTAGGCGTGCACCAGTTGCAAAGCAGTGACCGAAAGACCGTAGCCGTATGACAGGGTCGCGGTTTCCGCCTTGCGCCATTCACGGTAGTTCGGGAGGTTGCCCACGCGCTCGCCCGGGAAGCCCAGGCCGGTGTACTGGCCAAGGCCGACACGCTGCATGGCACGGAAAATCGCTTCACCGCCGACGTCGAACGCGACTTTACTCATGCCCACGTTACTGGAGTTGATCAGGATGCCGGTCAGATCGAGGATCGGACCTTCGGTCTTCGTCACGTCACGGATGGTGTATTTACCGATCTGCAACGTGCCCGGATAGACCTCGACCTTGTCGCTGGGCTTCCAGCGGCCACTGTCGAGCGCAGCGGTCATCGAGATCGGTTTCATGGTCGAACCCGGCTCAAACACGTCGATGATCGCGCGGTTACGCATGGCGGCCGGCACCATGGTGCGGCGGTTGTTCGGGTTGTAGGTCGGCTGATTGACCATAGCCAGCACTTCGCCGGTCTTCACGTCCATGATCACCAGGCTGCCGGCCTTCGCGTCATTTTCCTGAATCGCGTTACGCAGTTCGCGGGTCGCCAGATATTGCAGGCGCAGATCAATAGACAAAGCCAAGGTCTTCCCGGCCTTGGCGTTTTTCTTCACTTGCAGGTCTTTGATCAACCTGCCGCGCCGATCCTTGATGACTTGCCGTTTGCCCGGCACCCCCGCGAGCCAGTCGTCATAGGCAAGCTCGACACCTTCGCGACCGTGGTCGTCGAGGTCGGTGAATCCCACCATGTGCGCGGTGACATCACCGGCCGGATAGAAGCGACGGAATTCTTCCTTGCCGTAAACGCCCGGCACTTTCAGATCAAGTACAGACTGTCCCTGCTCCGGGGTAAGCCCGCGAACCAGATAGATGAACTCTTTGGTGGACTGTTCATTCAGACGCTCGGTGAGCGCCTTCGGGTCCTGACCCAGCGCCTGCGCCAGCAGACCCCATTTGCTCTTGTCGGCCTGCATCTCGGACGGGTTGGCCCAGATGGTGGTCACCGGCGTACTCACGGCCAAGGGCTCGCCGTTACGGTCGGTGATCAGACCCCGGTGAGCCGGGATGGAAACAGTGCGCAAGCTGCGTGCGTCGCCCTGCTCGATCAGGAACCGATGATCGATGACCTGCAGGTCGACGATGCGATAGCAGATCGCCAGAACCATGATCGACAAGAGCCCGACCACGACGCGGAACCGCCAAGGATAGAGTGCCCCTTCGAGCTTCATCATGGCGACACCATCCGGATGTCGGCGGCGTTCGGGATACGCATTTTCAGCTGATCGGTCGCCAGCGCTTCGATACGGCTGTGTGCGGTCCAGGTGCTTTGCTCAAGAATCAACCGTCCCCACTCGGCTTGCGCCTTGTCGCGAACGCTGAGCTCGGCGTACAGCGAGTTGAGCAACTGACGATTCCAATGAGCACTGTAGGAAACGGCGATTGCCGACACGAGGACGGCAATGAACAGCAGCATCATGAAGAAGCTGCCGGCCGGCAATGGCTTGAAGAAACCGCGGCTCACCGTAGTTTCTCCGCAATACGCATGACAGCACTGCGCGAACGTGGGTTGGCACGGGTTTCGTCATCAGAGGCAAATTGGGCCTTGCCAATGATTTTGATGCGTGGCTCGAATGCTTGATGACGGATCGGCAGGTTACGCGGCATGTTGTCCGCCTCGCCCTTGACCAGCTTGCGCATGAACAGCTTGACGATGCGGTCTTCCAGCGAATGGAAGCTGATGACGACCAGACGGCCACCAACCTCAAGGTTTTCCAGCGCAGCATCGAGGCCCGCTTCCAGATCGCCCAATTCGTTATTGACGTGAATACGCAGCCCTTGGAATGCGCGGGTCGCCGGGTTCTTGCCTTTTTCCCACGCAGGGTTGGCGACCTTCAGGACCTCAGCGAGGTCAGCGGTGCGTTCGAACGGCTGCGTTTCGCGACGGGCGACCACCGCACCGGCCATGCGCCGGGCGAAGCGCTCTTCGCCGTATTCCTTGAAGACACGCGCGATTTCTTCGGCAGGTGCCGTGTTGACGAACTCTGCCGCGCTGATCCCGCGAGACGGGTCCATGCGCATGTCCAGCGGACCATCATTCATGAAGCTGAAGCCGCGCTCGGGATCGTCCAGCTGCGGTGAGGAAACGCCAAGATCAAGCAGAACGCCGCTCACTTTTCCTGCCAGGCCGCGTTCCAGAGCTTCCGAACCGAGCTCGGCAAAGCTGCGCTGCACAATGACAAAGCGGCCGTCTTCGGCCGCCAGCGCTTGCCCTGTGGCAATCGCTTGAGGATCTTTATCGAACCCGAGAAGCCGGCCATCCGGCCCAAGGTTCTGCAGGATGAGACGACTGTGCCCGCCTCGCCCGAATGTGCCATCCAGATAGCAGCCATCAGCGCGCACCGCGAGAGCCTCGACGGCTTCTTCGAGCAGTACGGTGATGTGGGTAAAGCCGCTATTCATAGTCACAGGATCAAATCACGCAGTTCATCAGGCATCGCGCCCGGTTTTTGAATGGCCGCAAGGTCCGCATCAGCAAGTGCGTTCCAGGCGTCCTCATCCCACAGTTGAAACTTGTTCAGCTGGCCTACCAGCATCACTCGCTTGTCGAGCTTGGCGTACTCACGCAAACGTGGCGGCACCAGAAAACGCCCACTGCCATCCAGCTCCAGATCAACCGCGTTACCGATCAACAGTCGCTGCAGACGGCGGTTTTCTTCACGAAAAGTGGCGAGCTCACGCAATTTGGCTTCGATCAACTCCCATTCCGGGAGTGGATAGATGCACAAGCATGGATCGACGGTATCAATGGTCACGATCAATTGGCCGGCGCTACGCGAATCCAACTCGTCACGGTACCGGCTCGGCATAGCGAGACGGCCCTTTGCATCGAGATTGATTGCGTTTGCACCACGAAACACAGGCGCGATCTCCGAATATTATCTTTTTGCGCTCAAAAAACCCACTTCACGCCACTTTCCGCCACTTGCGCACACTATAGGAATGCGCCCACCACACCGTCAAGGCGACTTCTTAAGGAAAACCCTTACAGGACGGAGATTTAGGAGAGGTAATGCAGGAGTTTTGAAAAAATTCGGAACGGTCCTACAGATAAATCCGAGCCCACTCAAAAAGATAAGGTTCGAAGTTAAAGTGATTTGTGAGGTTTAAGATTTTTTCGGTATTACGAGGAGGTTTCTGCGCGAGAAAAAACAGAGGAAGGAAAAGGTGGAGAGTCGATCTGTAAGCCGGGTTCTGTCGAGGACAGTCATTCCTCTACGATGGCCATCACTGGACATCTTTAGCAACCTACCCGGTTCCAGCGCGGGCCACGCCTTGGAACCCTATTTGGTCTTGCTCCGAGTGGGGTTTACCTAGCCACGAACTGTTGCCAGACGTGCGGTGCGCTCTTACCGCACCTTTTCACCCTTACCGGCACCGAAGTGCTTAGGCGGTTATTTTCTGTGGCACTTTCCGTAGGCTCACGCCCCCCAGGCGTTACCTGGCACTCCGCCCTATGGAGCCCGGACTTTCCTCCCCCCTTCATTGCGGAACAATGAAAGGCAGCGACTGTCCAATCGACTCTCCGCCGCCAAGGTTAATGGCAGGGAGACACAAGAACAAGCTTTAATAAGCCTCTCGCACTTTTGCATGACAGGCCGACGGGGGCCGGTCACTCGCCTTTCTGCTTCTCCAGTGCGACCTGGTACAGCAGATTCTTGCGCACCCCGGTGATCTCGGCAGCCAGCGCAGCCGCACGTTTTAACGGCATTTCCTGCAACAGCAGATCCAGCACGCGTCGGGCCTCGGCTCCGATGACATCTTCGCCTTCCGGCTCGCTCCAGCCCGCCACCAGGACCACGCATTCGCCACGTTGCTGATTGCTGTCGCCTTCGACAAAAGCACGCAGCTCGCCCAACGGCAACCCTTTCAGGGTCTCGAACGTTTTGGTCAGCTCACGCCCCAGCACCGCCGGTCGGTCGGCCCCGAAAATCTCTTCCAGATCCTGCAGACACTCCAGAATCCGATGTGGCGCCTCATAGAAAATCACGGTGCGCGGTTCTTCTTTCAGCAATTCGAGACGCGCCTTGCGCCCCACCGTCTTGGCCGGCAGAAAGCCTTCGAAGATGAACCGGTCGGAGGGCAGACCTGCCGCTGAAAGCGCCGCGATCAGCGCACAGGCGCCGGGAACGGGAACGACCTGAATACCCGCCGCACGCGCCTGGCGCACCAGGTGATAACCGGGGTCGGAAATCAGCGGCGTCCCCGCATCCGAGATCAGCGCCACGTTATCACCCGCCAGCAAACGCGCAATGAATCGGCTGCCCTCGTCACGCTCGTTATGCTCGTGGCAAGCAGCCAGCGGCGTTGCTATGCCGAAATGTTGCATCAGCCGTAATGAATGCCGGGTATCTTCGGCGGCAATCAGGGCCACCTCGCGCAACACCTTAAGGGCACGCACACTCATGTCATCCAGGTTGCCAATTGGCGTGGCCACCACATAAAGCGAGCCTGTAGTGGAATTCAAAGCACCCGGAGCAGTCAAAGCGCACACCTCATGTTCGGTAAAAGCCGGCATTGTACAGGTTCGGGCGAGTCTCACAGGGAGATTGAAAAATGTACGGACACTTGCGCTCACACGTTTCCATGATCGCGTACCGACAGGGAAAACACCTGACTGAAGTGCTTCTTTGCCCTTCAGGACGACCTATATCGCCGCTTTAACGCCTACAACGTCGCGCCCCGGCCAGTGCTTGGGTACACTTCCACGCTAATTTGCTCGAGTATCAGGAACATATACATGATCGCTTGCCTGCGGCTGTTCTCTGCCCTCTGCCTGGCTGCCTTGTTGGCCGCTTGTGCCGGTTCGCCCTCCTCCAGCCTTGGCGAATTGCCACGCACCCCTGACGCCAGCATCGAGCAATTGCTCGAACAAGCTACCGCAGCGAAGTCGCCCGACCAGGCGGCATTGCTCCGACTGACCGCTGCCGACCTCGCCGCGCGCCAGAACAACCCGGGGCGCGCAGCCAGCATTCTCGAGCAGGTCCAGATGGATCAGCTCAAGACTGACAAACAGATCTACGCCAACACCCTGTCCGCCGAACTCGCATTGGGCCGTAGTCAGCCAAAAGCTGCACTGACTGCGCTCAACCATCCGAGCATGCAGCACCTGGGTGAAATGCCGGTCGATCTGCAGACCCGCACCCACACCGTTCGCGCCCGCGCACTGGAAGCCGACGGCCAGACCCTCGCCGCTGCCAGCGAACGTGTCTTCATGGGGCCACTGCTGCAAGGCGATGCCCTGACGGCCAACAACGATGCCATCTGGACACTCGTGGCCGCACTGCCTCCTGAGCAGCTCCAAAGCACGAGCAACGACGACATGGGCGGCTGGTTGAGCCTTGCCCGCGCGGTCAAAGGCGCCGGTACGCTGGAGCAACAACAGGCAGCGATCGACAACTGGAAAGCGCAGAATCCGCAGCACCCTGCCGCGCGTCAGCTGCCGACGCCCCTGGCTCAATTGCGCGACCTTAAAAGCGTGCCGCTGACAAAAATAGCGTTGCTGCTGCCTCAGGACGGCCCGCTCGCCTCTGTCGCCCGCGCCCTGCGTGACGGCTTCATGGCGGCCCATTATCAGGCTCAGCAAGCCGGTCAGAAACCACCGGCCATTGAAGTGTTCGACAGCTCACGCATAACGTCCATGGACGCGTTTTATGCACAGGCCAAAGCGGCTGGCGTGCAAATGGTGGTCGGCCCCCTGGAAAAACCCTTGGTCAAACAGCTGAGCGCTCATCCGCAACTGCCCATTACCACGCTGGCCCTGAACTACAGTGACGCCACCGCACAAGGCCCGGCCGAGCTGTTCCAGTTTGGTCTGGCCGCCGAAGACGAAGCGCGCGAAGTTGCACGCCGTGCCTGGGCAGACGGCAAGCGCAGCGCCGTGGCCATGGTGCCGAAAGGCGAATGGGGTGATCGCGTACTCGATGCCTTCCGTCAAAGCTGGCAGGCCAAGGGCGGTACTTTCCTTGGCGTCGAACGTATCGACCAGCCGGTAGCGTTGGCCCAGCAAGTCGCCGACCTGTTCCAGCTGCGCAACAGCGAAGGTCGCGCACAACGTCTGCAGAGCACCACCGGCGCGCAGATGGCGGCTCAGCCGAGTCGCCGCCAGGACGTCGACTTCATGTTCCTCGCTGCAACGCCGCAGCAAGCCCAGCAGATCAAACCCACCATGGTCTTCCAGTACGCAGGTGACGTGCCCGTCTATGCCACCTCGCACCTGTTTACCAACAGCGGCGACCAGGCGATGTACAACGACCTGGCTGGCGTGCGCTTCTGCGAAACCCCTTGGTTGCTGAATGCTGCCGATCCCCTGCGCCAGCAAGTGACCACGCAGTGGCCTCAAGCGGGCGGCAGCCTGGGACGTCTGTACGCCATGGGCATCGATGCCTATCGCCTGGCGCCTCGCCTGACTCAACTGAAAACACTGCCTGATAGCCGCATCGACGGCCTGTCAGGCAGTCTGGCCATCGGTCAAGGTCAGCGCATCGAGCGTCAACTGCCTTGGGCACAGTTCGTCGACGGCAAGGTCCAGCGCCTGCCGGACACCGCGCCTTGATCCCAGGCAACACGCGTAGAACCGCAGGGCAGGAGGCCGAAGCCTATGCCCTGCGGCACCTTCAAAAACACGGCTTACAGCTGATTACGCAGAACTGGTCATGCAAACGCGGCGAGCTTGATCTGGTCATGCTCGACGGCGATACAGTAGTATTCGTCGAAGTTCGCTATCGGCGCCACGCGGGTTGGGGTGGCGCACTGGAAAGCGTTGACGCTCGCAAGCAGGAAAAGCTCACATTGGCCGCACAATGGTTCCTGCAGCGCGAGTCGAAATGGGCAGACTCACCGTGCCGTTTCGATGTCGTCGCGATCAATGGCGATCCAGGGAACGGGCCTGCATTGAATTGGCTGCAGAACGCCTTCGACAGCTGATAATGCTGCCGATTGCCACCTGCTCCGGCACGCTCGCCGACACACAAACCCACACCGTTTTTTTGCTCTTTGCTTTGCGGGCTGCACAGTTTTGTGCCGGGAAGCCGATGACTGTCTTAGACGTCGCCCCGACCAGCCGCCCCTATTAAGGTTTTCATAGATGGACATGCAATCCCGAATTCGCCAGCTTTTTCAGGCCAGCATCGATACCAAGCAGCAGGCGATGGACGTTCTTGCACCCTACATCGAGCAAGCCAGCCAGGTGATGGTCAACGCCCTGCTCAACGAAGGCAAAATGCTTGCGTGTGGCAACGGCGGTTCGGCTGGCGACGCGCAGCACTTTTCTTCCGAGCTGCTCAACCGTTTCGAGCGTGAGCGACCGAGCCTGCCTGCCATTGCGCTGACCACGGACACGTCTACCATCACCTCGATCGCCAACGATTACAGCTACAACGAAATCTTTTCCAAACAGATCCGCGCCCTCGGCCAACCCGGCGACGTGTTGCTGGCGATCTCCACCAGCGGCAACTCGGCCAACATCATTCAGGCCATCCAGGCCGCACATGATCGGGAAATGATTGTCGTAGCACTGACCGGCCGCGACGGGGGTGACGTCGCGTCGCTGCTGTTGCCCGAAGACGTCGAAATCCGCGTCCCGGCCAAAGTCACTGCACGTATCCAGGAAGTCCACCTGCTGACGATCCACTGTCTCTGCGACTTGATCGACAGCCAATTGTTCGGGAGTGAAGAATGATATCCAAACGTCTCAGCCTGCTGGCCCTGACGCTCTGCCTGGGCATCAGCGGATGCAGCTCGGTGATCAACGCCAGCCGCGAGGCCCCGATCGATGACGATCGCGGCACACGCACCTTCGGCAGCAAGATCGACGATTCGCTGATCGAAACCAAGGTCGCGGTAAACGTCGCCAAGGCCAGCCCTGACCTGGACAACAACTCGCACATCGTCGTGACCAGCTTCAACGGTGTGGTCCTGCTGGCCGGCCAGACACCCCGCGCCGACCTCAAGCAACTGGCCGAACAAACCGCCAGCCAAGTGCAGAAGGTCAAGAAGGTCAACAACGAACTGCAAGTGATCGCGCCTTCCTCAATGCTGGCTCGCAGCAACGATGCCTGGCTGACCAGCAAGATCAAGACCGAGATGCTGACCGACAGCGCCATTCCCGGCTCGCGCATCAAAGTCGTGACTGAGAACGGCATCGTTTACTTGCTGGGCCTGCTGACTCAGGCCGAAGCCACCCGCGCCACCAACCTGGTTCAGGGCGTTTCCGGCGTGCAGAAGATCGTGAAACTGTTTGAGTACATCGACTGAAGCTTCAACACAGATAGGAGCGCGCTTGCCCGCGATTGCGGTCTGGAAGTAACGGATCAGTCACTGGCCCAACGCTGTCGCAGGCAAGCGCGCTCCTACAGTTACAATCGACAACCCATAAAAAAGGCGATCCCGAGGGATCGCCTTTTTTTGTTTACCACGCAGTCACTACTTGACCACTTTCAGACTCGGCCGGCCGCTTGGGCGCGGTGGCTCATCATCCGGTGGCGGCATGTCATCTTCGACGTCCAGGTCTTCATCGTCATCCACGGCAGGTTCCAGATCGAAGACCATGCCCTGACCGTTTTCACGGGCGTAAATACCCATGACCGCGGCAACAGGAACGTACAGGCTGTGTGGAACACCACCAAAACGACCTTCGAAGCTCACGGCATCGTTGTCCATGTGCAGATGACGCACAGCACTCGGCGAAATATTGAGAACGATCTGGCCGTCATTGGCAAAACCTTGCGGGACTTGCACCGCCGGGTATTCGGCATTGACCAGAATGTGCGGCGTGCAATCGTTATCCACGATCCACTCATAAAGCGCGCGGATCAGATAGGGGCGACTGGAGTTCATCGAACGGTTCCTTAGGCCTTAGCGCATGTCGCGTTCGGCAGCAGACAGACTTGCCTGGAATGCCTCACGCGCAAACTGGCGCTCCATATAATCAAGCAGCGGCTTGGCAGGCCGCGGCAACTCGATACCCAGAATCGGCAGGCGCCAGAGTATGGGCAATAGACAGCAGTCGACCAGACTTTGCTCGTCACTGAGGAAAAAAGGTTTTTCCGCAAACAGTGGCGAGACGCCGGTCAGACTTTCGCGCAGCTCCTTGCGCGCCTGCACACGAGCAGCTTCTTTGCTGCGCGGATCCAGAATCAGATCCACCAAACCGCACCAGTCACGCTGGATCCTGTGGATCAGCAAACGGCTGTTGGCGCGTGCGACAGGGTATACCGGCAGTAAAGGTGGATGAGGATAACGCTCATCCAGGTATTCCATGACAACCGTCGACTCGTACAACGCCAGGTCACGATCGACCAGCGTCGGCACGCTGCCATACGGATTCACCTCGATCAGTTTCGCCGGATGGCGACCCTCTACAACATCGATGATCTCGGCGCTGACACCTTTCTCGGCGAGCACAATGCGCACGCGATGGGAATAGTGGTCGGCGGGGTCGGAGTAACAGGCCAACCGATTGGTCACGCCCATGGCGGTCCTCCTCGCTTGTTAAATATATTCAGAAGCAGAAACAACGAACGCGCCCTGAAGGCGCCTCCGGCAACATCCACAATGAGCGGGTGTTCGTCGCGGGCGACAAGATAGCTCATTTACTCAAAGTAAATTCTGCAATCTTTCGCCCGCCACTATACCCGCTCTGCGGTCATTACCCGAACGAGGCTCTCAAGAGCGCGTTACGTCTACAGCCGAACCGACATCCCTTCAGTGCACATCCTTCCAGTATTCGCGTTTGAGCAGGTACGCGAAGATGAACAGGATCGCCAGGTACAAGAGCACGTAAGTGCCGATGCGCTGGTGTTGCAGCTTGACCGGGTTCGCCGAATACGCGAGGAAGGTCACCAGGTTTTTGATCTTTTCGTCGAACTGCTCTTCAGTGAGCGTGCCGGTCTTGGGCACGATCGTCAGCTGATCACAGGCCTCGTGCGTGAGTGGGGAACCTGTCAGCGGGTCATATTGCTTCTTGTCGCCCTCGACCACTTGCACCTGCTTGCAACCGATGATCTGACGCCCCTGCAGGCCGACGAGCACGTTAGGCATACCCACATTGGGGAAAACCTTGTTGTTCACGCCCCAAGGCCGCGCAGGGTCCTCGTAGAACGAGCGCAGATAGCCGTAGAGCCAGTCTGTCCCACGCACCCGCGCAACCAGGGTCAGATCGGGTGGCGCCGCGCCGAACCAGGTCTTGGCATCCGCAGGCTGCATGCCGGCCACCATGTGATCTCCGATCTTGGCGCCCGTGAATACCAGCTTGTCGAGCATCAATTCGTGAGGAATGCCAAGGTCATCCGCGACCCGCTCATAACGCTGGAACTTGGCGCTGTGGCAACCCATGCAGTAGTTCACGAAGGTGCGTGCACCGTCCTGCATGGCAACCTTGTCGGAAACATCGATGTCGACGCTTTCCAGTTCCGGGCCACCGTGTTCGGCAGCGAACGACAACACAGGCAAGGCAGCGAGAATAAAAACAGCCAATAGCTTTTTCATTAGCCAGTCACCCTTTCCGGAACCGGTTTTGTCTTCTCCATGCGCGTGTAGAACGGCATCAGGATGAAGTAGGCGAAGTACACGAACGTACACACCTGTGACAGCAAAGCGCGCCCGGGGCTGGGCGGAAGAACCCCCAGAATCCCGAGAATCACGAAGGCCACGCAAAACAGCAGCAACCAGATCCGGCTGAGCCAGCCTTTGTACCGCATCGACCTGACCGGACTGCGATCAAGCCACGGCAAGACGAACAGCACTGCGATCGCCGCGCCCATGGCCATAACCCCCATGAGCTTGTCCGGGATCGCACGCAAGATCGCGTAGAACGGCGTGAAGTACCAGACCGGCGCGATGTGCTCCGGCGTCTTGAAAGCGTTGGCCTGTTCGAAGTTCGGCTTCTCCAGAAAGTACCCGCCCATTTCCGGAAAGAAGAACACGATCGAGCAGAAAATGAAGAGGAACACCACCACGCCGACGATATCCTTCACCGTGTAATACGGGTGGAAGGCGATGCCGTCGAGCGGCTTGCCGTTTTCGTCCTTGTGCTTCTTGATGTCGATGCCATCAGGGTTGTTGGAACCGACCTCGTGCAGCGCCAGCACGTGCAACACCACCAGCCCGAGAATCACGATAGGCAACGCCACGACGTGCAGGGCGAAGAAGCGGTTCAGGGTGATCCCCGAGATCAGGTAGTCGCCCCGAATCCACTGGGTCAGGTCATTGCCGATGACCGGGATCGCACCGAACAGCGAGATGATGACCTGGGCACCCCAATACGACATCTGCCCCCATGGCAACAGATAACCCATGAACGCTTCGGCCATCAGTGCCAGGTAAATCAACATGCCGAAGATCCACACCAACTCCCGAGGTTTCTGGTAGGAGCCATAGAGCAGGCCACGGAACATGTGCAGGTACACGACGATGAAAAACGCCGACGCGCCGGTGGAGTGCAGCAGGCGCAGGATCGAACCGTACTCGACGTCCCGCATGATGTACTCGACGGACGCGAAAGCCTCCTCCGCCGACGGCGTGTAGCTCATCGTCAACCAGACGCCAGTCACGATCTGGTTCACCAGCACCAACAGCGCCAGCGAGCCGAAGAAGTAGAAGAAGTTGAAGTTCTTGGGAGCGTAATACTTACTGAGGTGATCTTCCCACATGGAGGTCGCAGGGAAGCGCGCATCGATCCAGTCCATGAATTTGCTCATTACGCTTTCTCCTGATCGACACCAATGACGATGATTGAGTCCGACTCGTAGGAATGCGGCGGCACTGGCAGATTCAGCGGTGCAGGTTGCGCTTTGTAAACGCGCCCAGCCAGGTCGTAGTGAGAGCCGTGACAAGGACAGAAGTAACCGCCGACCCAGTCTTTACCGAGGTCAGCGGGCGCGACTTCGGGTCGGAAGGTGGGAGAGCAGCCCAGGTGAGTACAGATTCCGATCAGCAACAACATCTCGGGTTTGATCGAGCGAACCACCGGGTCAACGTAGGCAGGTTGAGTGGAGTTCTTGGACTCCGGATCGGATAGCTGGGCGGTGATCTTGCCCAGGTTCGTGAGGATTTCCGGCGTGCGGTGAACGATGAAGACCGGCTGGCCACGCCATTCGGCAATCATCTGCTGCCCAGGCTCGATCTTGCTGATATTAACTTTCACGGGGGCGCCAGCCGCTTTGGCTTTGGCACTGGGAAACCATGACCCCACGAACGGGACCGCAGCCCCCACCGCTCCTGCAGCGCCGACCACAGACGTGGCCGCGACAAGGAAGCGACGCCGGCCTGCATTCACGCCGTCATTGCTCATTCCGTCCTCTCCCATCAGCTTTTAGAGGCCCGCTTGGTCAGGCTTCTCTTTGAATTATTTTTCTAGCTGTCAAAAAAATCCTGCCGAATGGTAATGACAAGGCCCTGATAGTCGCAAGGGCATTACCTTTTGGCGAAAACGGGAGGCCTTATGGTACGGGGCATCCACGGATGAGTCGTGTCGTCACACCCAATAATAGACGCCCATAAAAAAACGCCCAGTTCCAAGAGGAAACTGAGCGTTCTTTTTGAACGAAAAGCGAATTAACGCTTCGAGTACTGCGGACGCTTACGCGCTTTACGCAGACCGACTTTCTTACGTTCAACTTCGCGAGCATCGCGAGTAACGAAGCCTGCTTTGCGCAGAGCGCCACGCAGCGTTTCGTCGTATTGCATCAGAGCGCGGGTGATACCGTGGCGGATTGCGCCAGCTTGACCACTCACACCACCGCCGATGACAGTGACGTAGATGTCGAATTTTTCGACAGTCTCGGTCAGTTCCAGAGGCTGGCGAACTACCATGCGGGCAGTTTCGCGGCCGAAGAACGTGTCCAGGGAGCGGTTGTTGATGGAGATGTTACCGGTGCCCGGACGCAGGAAAACGCGAGCGGTTGCGGTCTTGCGACGGCCAGTGCCGTAATTTTGAGTCGCCGACATAATGAACTATTCCGTTAAAACTTCAGTTCTTGGGGCTGCTGAGCAGTATGAGGGTGTGCAGCGCCCGCATAGACTTTCAGCTTACGATACATGTCGCGACCCAGCGGGTTCTTAGGCAGCATGCCTTTGACCGCGGTCTCGATCACGCGCTCAGGAGCTTTGGCGATCAGCTTTTCAAAGTTGATCGACTTGATCCCGCCCGGGAAACCGGAGTGAGAGTAGTAGATCTTGTCGGTGGTTTTGGCACCAGTAACGCGGATTTGCTCAGCGTTGATCACGACGATGTAGTCGCCGGTGTCAACGTGCGGAGTGTATTCCGGTTTGTGCTTGCCACGCAGACGGCTCGCGATTTCAGTGGCCAGACGACCCAGGGTCTGACCAGCAGCGTCGACGACGAACCAGTCGCGCTTTACTGTTTCCGGTTTAGCGGTAAAAGTTTTCATTCTTTATAGCCTCAAAGGCCGCCCTGAAAAATAGACGGCGGAGCATACTCATTAGTACGGTCTTTGACAAGTCAAAGGCCGCCGGGCACGAACGCTATAGGGGGCTCGGGTCAGCGCGTTCGATCGCAGCGGTGTCTTGTGTCGCAGGGCATCACTCCCACGGCAAAGAGACGCGGAATTATGCAGATTGCGAAAAAAATTTCAACCTGCTTTTATGGTTCTTTTAAACAGGAGAGCCAGATGGACTATCGCAAACTGGGCAGAACCGACCTCAATGTCAGCGCAATCTGCCTCGGCACGATGACCTGGGGCGAGCAAAACAGCGAGTCCGAGGCCTTCGCTCAGATCGAAAGGGCCAAAGCGGCGGGGATCAATTTCATGGACACGGCCGAGATGTACCCGGTCCCGCCCAAGAAAGAAACCTATGCCAGCACCGAGACCATCATCGGCAACTGGTTCAAAAAGACCGGCGACCGCGCCGACTGGATTCTCGCCAGCAAGATCGCCGGTCCCGGCAACGGCATCGACTACATTCGTGACGGCCAGCTGAAATTCAACCGCGACCATGTAGTTGCCGCCGTCGACGCCAGCCTGAAACGCCTGCAGACCGACTACCTGGACCTGTACCAACTGCATTGGCCGGAGCGCAGCACCAACTTCTTCGGCAAGCTGGGTTACACCCACAGCGACGACGCGTTCACGCCGCTGCTTGAAGTGCTTGAGGCGCTGGACGAACAGGTCAAGGCGGGCAAGATCCGTCACGTCGGCCTCTCCAACGAAACGCCGTGGGGCACCATGAAGTTTCTGGCTGAGTCTGACACTCACGGCCTGACACGCCCGGTGTCGATCCAGAACCCGTACAACTTGCTCAACCGCAGCTTCGAAGTCGGTCTGGCGGAAATCGCGATCCGTGAAGAATGCGGCCTGCTGGCGTATTCACCGATGGCCTTCGGCATGCTGTCCGGCAAGTACGCTGACGGCGCACGACCGGCAAAAGGTCGCCTGAGCCTCTACAGCCGCTTCACCCGCTACTTCAACCCGCAGTCGGAAGCTGCCTGCGCCCGCTACGTCGCTTTGGCCCGTGAACACGGCCTGGACCCGGCACAAATGGCCCTGGCATTCGTCACCAGTCGCCCGTTCGTGACCAGCAACATCATCGGTGCGACGACGCTGGAACAGCTCGAGAGCAACCTGGAGAGCTTCAATCTGGTGTTGTCGGAAGAGGTACTGGCGGGTATTGAGGCGATTCACAAGGATCAGCCGAATCCTGCGCCTTAATCATTTGGCTGACGCTGAATGACACCTGTGGGAGCGAATTCATTCGCGAGAGGCCATTACGGTCGATACACATGTCTCGCCTGACACCCTTTCGCGAATAAATTCGCTCCCACAGGATTTGGTTGGATATAAGCCTTGTGATTAACCCTTCCTACAGCGATCGCGCGATGATCTCTTTCATGATCTCGTTGGTGCCCGCATAAATCCGCTGCACCCGCGCATCCGCCCATGCCCGTGCAATCGGGTACTCCCACATGAAGCCGTAACCCCCATGCAGTTGCACGCACTCGTCGAGCACCTTGCACTGCAGGTCCGTGGACCAATACTTGGCCATCGCGGCCGTCGGCACGTCGAGCTTGCCCTCCAGATGCAACGCCAGGCACTGATCGATGAACGTGCGGCCGATCTGCACTTGCGTGGCGATCTCAGCCAGTTTGAAGCGTGTGTTTTGAAAATCCGCGATGGCTTGCCCGAATGCCTTGCGCTCACGCGTGTAGGTCAACGTCCACTGCAACGCCGCCTCGGCCGACGCAATCGCGCCAATGGCCACCGTGAGACGCTCCTGCGGCAGTTCCTGCATCAGGTAGGCGAACCCCATCCCGGCCTGCCCCAAGAGGTTCTCCTTGGGCACGCGTACGTCCTGGAAGAACAATTCCGACGTGTCTTGCGCCTTCATACCGACTTTTTCCAGACGCTTGCCCTTCTCGAAACCGGGCGTACCCGCCTCGACAAGGAAAAGACTCGTACCCTTGGCGCCAGCCTTGGGATCGGTCTTGGCCACCACGATCACCAGGTCCGCAAGAAAGCCGTTGGTGATGAACGTCTTGGAACCGTTGATCACGTACTCATCGCCCTCCAGCACGGCAGTCGTCTTGACGCCCTGAAGATCGGAGCCTGCGCCCGGCTCAGTCATCGCAATCGCCGTTACCAACTCGCCCGACACCATCTTAGGCAAGTACTTCTGCTTCAGCGCCTCGCTGCCGTAGTGCAGGATGTAAGGCGCAACGATGTCCGAATGCAGGGAAAATCCGATGCCGGTCAGTCCCAACCGGTAGATCTCTTCGATCACCACGGTGGTGTACAGGAAGTCCGCCGCCATGCCGCCGTATTCTTCCGGCAGGTGCGAGCACAACATGCCCTGCTCTCCCGCCTTGTTCCAAAGCGCACGGTCGACATGCCCCTGCTTTTCCCACTGCGCATGAAACGGGGCGGCTTCCTGCTCGAGAAACTTGCGGACGCTGTCACGGAAAAGCTCGTGCTCGGAACTGAAAAGTGTTCTTGGAAGCATGGGACACCTTGGGCTGGAGGGATTGTCGGACAAATCGCTGACAGAGCGTATGCCGGGCAGGATGACGACGACACTGGACACATCCGACAAAAAATAAGACGATCACGCCGTTGCTTGACCACTTTCCCATATAAGAACAACAGATTATGTCTACTCAACACTCCGTGCCGTTGCGGCGCGTCAGCATTCTCGCGATCGACGGAATTTTCGCTTCCACCCTCACCCAAGCCAAAGACTTCTTCCATCTGGCCAGCCTGCGGTACGGCAAACAGTTGGGTCAGGGCCTCAAGCCTGCGTTCGAAACCCGACTGGTCAGCCCGGACGGCCAGCAAGTCCGCAGCTTCAGCGAAGTCGTGTTGCCGGTCGACGGCACGCTGGAAAACGCCGACATCATCATCCTTCCGGCCTTCGTCGAGAACTTCGACACCCTGCGTGCGCGCTATCCGCAGATTCTGCCCTGGCTGCGCGAGCAGCACGCCCGAGGCGCCGTCTTGTGCGGCGAAGCCAGCGGCGTGTTCTGGCTGGCCGAAGCCGGCCTGCTCGATGGCAAGGAGGCGACCACCTACTGGCGCTTCTTCAATGAGTTCGCCGAGCGCTTCCCGAATGTGTTGCTCAATCAGGAAAAACACCTGACCGACGCCGACAACCTGTATTGCGCAGGCGGCACCATCTCGGCGTGCGATCTCTATATCTACCTGATCGAGCGCTTCTGCGGCGCCAACGTGGCACAGACCGTTGCGCGAGACATCCTGTACGAAGTCCAGCGCAGCTACGCACCGGGGCGCATGGGATTTGGCGGGCAGAAACTGCACCAGGACGTGATCATCCTGCAGATCCAGCATTGGCTCGAAGAGCACTTTGCCGACAAATTCCGCTTTGAAGACGTCGCGCGCGAACACGGCATGAGCATTCGCAATTTCATGCGCCGCTTCCAGACCGCGACGGGGGACAAGCCGCTGCATTATCTGCAACGGCTGCGTATTGAAACCGCCAAAGGACTGCTGTCCGGGTCGCGCAAAAGCATCAAGACCATCAGCTACGAAGTCGGCTACGACGACGCCAGCTTCTTCGCACGACTGTTCCGGCAACACACCGACCTGTCCCCGAATCAGTATCGCCAGCAGTTTCAGCAGGCGGCCTGAAACAAAAAAGCCCTGCAGCGATGCAGGGCTTTTTTTTGCGAAACGTGATGGTAGGAGCTGGCTTGCTGGCGAATGCGGTGAGTCTGCACCGGATCCGGGGACTGACACTCCGCGTTCGCCACCGTCGTCACCTCCGGCAGCTCCTACAGGTATTGCGGTGTCAGGGCTTGTGCGCCCGCGACAGGAATTCGTGGGACTGCATTTCCAGCAGGCGACTTAACGTGCGCTGGAACTCGAAGTTCAGGCGGCCGCCGGTGTACAGGTCCTTCAGCTCGACTTCCGCCGAGATGATCAACTTGACGTTGCGGTCGTAGAACTCGTCGACCATGTTGATGAAGCGACGGGCGATGTCGTCGGTGGTGACGCTCATCTGTTCGACGCCGCTGAGCAACACGGCGTGGAAGATCTTGCCGAGTTCGATGTAGTCGTTCTGGCTACGCGGACCGTCGCACAACTCGCGGAAATCGAACCAGGCCACGTCGTCGCACGTACGAATCGCCTTGATCTGACGGTTCTCGATGATCAACACATCGTTTTCCACAGCCTTGGTGCATTCCGGGGTCAGCGCGCGGAAGCTCTTGCGCATGCTGTCCTGAGCCGCTTCGTTCAGCGGGAAGTGGAACAGCTCAGCCTGCTCCAGGTGACGCAGGCGATAGTCCACGCCACTGTCGACGTTGACGATGTCGGTGTTCTGCTTGATCAGCGCGATGGCGGGCAGGAAACGTGCGCGCTGCAGACCGTCCTTGTACAGACCGTCCGGCACGATGTTGGAGGTGGCCACCAGCGTCACGCCGTTCTTGAACAGCTCTTCCATCAGCGTGCCGAGGATCATGGCGTCGGTGATGTCGGACACAAAGAATTCATCGAAACAAATGACCCGGGCTTCACCGGCGAACTGTTTGGCGATCAGGGTCAGCGGGTTCTTCTCACCCTTGAGGTTCTTCATTTCTTCATGCACACGCTTCATGAAGCGGTGGAAGTGCGTGCGCATCTTGTCTTGAAACGGCAGCGCTTCGAAGAAGGTATCGACCAGGTAAGTTTTGCCACGGCCGACGCCACCCCAGAAATACAGGCCTTTGACCACCGTGACTTCTTTCTTGCCGAACAGCTTGCCGAACAGGCCAGGCTTGCTCTCGTGGGCAGCGACCAGATCGTCGTACAGACGCTGGAGGTGACGCACAGCGTTTTCCTGAGCGGCGTCGTGGAAGAATTCAGGTTTCTTGAGGTCGTTCTGGTAGCTTTCTAGGGGGGTCATATTCGTTACGTTAGCTAGGTAGCAAAAACGGGCCGTCACTGTAGCGATGGCCCGTTGCAATGGCAATTAATCCTGTTGCGGCGCCAGCGCCAGCTTCAGGCTCTCGACGGCTGCATCACGGGCGGCGGCATCGGCGAACGCCGGACTGTCCGCAACGCAGGCACCTTCCAGCCATACGGTGAAGGCGTCGCCTTCCGTCCGAATGTCCAGCTCGCCGCCTTGCTGCAGTTGCTTGGTCACCGCGCCGGCAGCCTTGCCGTCGGCGAAAAGACGCGACAGCAGCAATTGCTCGCCATCGGCCGCCAGCAGACGAAAACGGAAGCTGCCGTCGTCTTCACGGAAACTCACGAAGCGCGCACCCTTGCTCGCTTTCTTCTTGGTGGCGGCGACCGTTTGAGTGGTCGTGCGGAAGGAACGCAGGCCAACCGCTTCACGCAGTTCACCCAGGAACGGCGTCGCGATGCGACGGGCTTTCTGCGCACCGGCCTGCAGAATGTCCTCCAGATCGGCCGGACGTTCAATCAGACGATGGTAGTTCTCGCGCGCCTCACCCAACTCGCTGTCGAGCAACTGGAACAGGCGATGCTTGGCGTCGCCCCAGCCCAGGCCCTGGACCAGGTCGCCACGGAATTCGCTGCTCTGTTCTTTGGTAGCGAACGCCTGGTAGAGGGTGAACAGGTGCGAGTTGTCCGGGTCCTTGGCTTCGCCCGGTAGACGGGAGTCGGTGACGATGCGCGAAATCGCGTCCTTCATCTCCTTGGCGCTGCTGAACAGCGGGATGGTGTTGTCGTAGCTCTTCGACATCTTGCGACCGTCAAGGCCCGGCAATGTCGCCACACTCTCTTCGATCAGCGCTTCAGGCATGACGAAGAATTCCTTGCCCTTGCCGAACAGGTGGTTGAAACGCTGGCCAATGTCGCGGGCCATCTCGACGTGCTGAATCTGGTCGCGACCGACCGGCACTTGATGGGCATTGAACATCAGGATGTCAGCGGCCATCAGCACCGGGTAGCTGAACAGGCCCATGGTGATACCGGCGTCCGGGTCTTCACCGGCGTCGACGTTCTTGTCGACCGACGCTTTGTAGGCGTGCGCGCGGTTGAGCAGGCCTTTGGCAGCGACGCAGGTCAACAGCCAGGTTAGCTCGGGGATTTCCGGGATGTCGGACTGGCGATAAAACGTGACACGTTCGACATCAAGGCCGGCCGCCAGCCAGGTCGCGGCGATTTCCAGACGCGAGCGCTGAATGCGCAGCGGGTCATCGCATTTGATCAGCGCGTGGTAGTCGGCCAGGAAGTAGAACGAGTCGGCATCGCTCTGACGGCTGGCGACGATGGCCGGGCGAATGGCGCCCGCGTAGTTGCCCAGGTGTGGCGTGCCGGTGGTGGTGATACCGGTCAGGATACGAGTGGTCATGGCTAGTCGCTTATTTGGGTGCTGCAATCAGTTCGAAAGGCGCGGCAGGACCAGATCCTTGAGGTCGGTCAGCTTGCCGTGGAAAAAGTGCCCGCATTCTGCCACTTTCAGCAGCTCATGGGGGCGCGACAGTGCGTCAGACCAGGCATAGACGAGTTGTGGGTCGACCACTTCGTCGGTTTCAGGCTGAATCACGGTCAACGAACCGTTTTGCGGCAGCGCGCTCGGGTCGGCGATGCGCATGACGGCGGGCGCAACCATGAACAGGTGAGCCAGCGTTTCGCCTTTGGCTTCCAGACGCCCGCCCAGGGTCGCGGCGACGAACCCGCCAAAGGAAAAACCGAACAGCGTCATCGGCAGATCCGGGTGTTTTTCACGCAGCCAGGACGCAGCAGCTTCGGCATCATCGACCTCGCCTTGCCCCATGTCCGAGCTGCCGGCACTGGCGCCAACGCCCCGGTAGTTGAAACGCAGGGTAATATACCCGGCGTCGCGTGCCGTGCGTTGCAGGGTCGAGATCACTTTATTGAGCATCGTGCCGCCCTGAACCGGGTTAGGATGGCAGATCAGCGCCACGCCCTTGGCCCCTTCCAGGTCAAGGTACAGGGCTTCGAGTTGGCCCGCGGGGCCGTCGATGAATACAGGGGTTTCACGCATGAGCAAGAATGAACTCCGTGACCTTCAATTGGGTCGACTCGTCTAGCTGATTGTCTGTGGCTGGCATATTGGCGACGCGTCGCCGCTATACAGCGCAGGTTCGAGCCGTTAACGTAAAGCAAAGCCGTTTATAGAGGAAGGACTCGTGGATTACTCGCTCTTAGTTTGGTTGCTGCCGACTATTGCCCTGATCGCCGGTGTAGCCATCGGTTTTTTCGTGGCGCGTGCGCTGCCCAATGCCGCGCCTAACGGCACTCAGCGCCAGCTGGATGACGTTCAGGAGCGTTTCGACAGGTATCAGAACGAGGTGGTCACTCACTTCAACAGCACGGCTAACCTGGTGCAGAAACTGTCCCAGAGCTATCAGGATGTACAAGAACATCTCGCCGAGGGCGCCAACCGTCTGGCCACCGACGACTTGACCCGCCAACGCCTGCTGGCCGCCCTGCACCCGGATGCACTCCAGGCACCCCGCGACCGCCTGACGCCACCGCGTACCGCCGCCGAGCCACCACGGGACTACGCCCCAAAAATGCCAAACACCCCCGGCATGCTGGATGAGCACTACGGTTTGAAGAAGTAAGCAGAAACACATCGAGAAGCCCGCCGCTGAGATGATCAGCGGCGGGCTTTTTTGTTGGTACGAATCACGGCTGTTTCTGAACAGACATGTCCTACAGACTTATCAGACGCAGCCAACTGCTGATCAAACGGGTCACGCCGTAGCCTTTCCAATCATTTGGAGGGCTAATGAAAGCTATCACCACACTCGTCAGCTGCATCTTGATCGCGGGCTGCGTATCAACAGACTGTGTATCTGACTGCTACTTCGTGGAGCTCAGAAAGTATGACCCTGATCTCGATTACAAGTGCTCGACCGGATCGGTTGATCCAAGATGCGGGGGGCGCGAAGGCACTCTAAAAATGGGCTACTGACCACATCAACACTGCCTGGAGCACCGCGTACCGCCGCCGAGCCATGCCGTGATGGGATGCAGCCGTCTAATTCCCTGATCGTGCCCACGCTCCGCGTGGGTATGCAGCCTGGGACGCTCCGCGTCCGTTGCATTTGGACGCAGAGCGTCCTGGGCGGCATTACCACGCGGAGCGTGGGAACGATCAACACGGAGCCCGCCCCTGAGCAATCAGCGGCGGGCTTTTTTGTGGGATGGAGCAAAGGACCCATGTAGGAGCGCGCTTGCCCGCGAAATGTGATGGGTCAGCAACAAATGTGCTGGCAGAAGAAATGCATTCGCGGGCAAGCGCGCTCCTACAAAAAACCTGATCGTGCCCATCAAAACCGCATTCGCCACCGTCGTAACCTCCGGCAGCTCCCACACAGTGAAGCGAATCGCGTCCGACAAAAAACCCGCCATCAAGGGCGGGTTTGTTGTGAGACCAAACGAGATTTAGATCGCGCCGCGCGCTCGCAGCAGATCCAGCACTTGCTTGACGCTTTCTTCCACGTTCAACGCCTGGGTGTCGATCACCAGATCGGCGTCCAGCGGCACGTCGTACGGGAAGGACTCGCCAGGGATGTTGTCCTTGTCGGCGGCGTACAGGCCTTGTGGGTCGCGTTCACGGCAAACCTGAGGCGAGGCCTGGACGTAGACGGTGATCAGGCGGTCGTCGCCAATCAGCGCCTTGGCGTTCTGACGCCCTGCCGCATCCGGCGCAACGAAGGCAGCCAGGGTCAGCAGACCCGCTTCGTTGAACTGACGCGCCACGTGCGCGGCACGACGCCAGTTCTCGGCGCGACCGGCGCGATCGTGTGGCAGACCTTTGTTCAGGTCGTGACGCAGGTTCTGACCATCAAGGACGAACACCGCACGGCCCATGTCGAACAGTTTGCGCTCGAGGGCGTACGCCAGCGTGCTTTTGCCTGCGCCCGACAGACCACTGAACAGCACGGTTGCCGGCTGCTGGCCGAAACGCTGAGCACGTTCTTCAACGGACACATGGGCCAGCGCACCATGGTGCTGACCTGCACCAGACGAGGTCGGTTTGGCGATGATCATGCCCGCCGCGACGGTGCCGTTGGTCAAACGGTCAATCACGATGAACGCACCGGTGGTGCGATTGCTGTCGTAACCGTCCAGCGCGATCGGCGCATCGAGAGCGATTTTTACGCGGCCGATTTCGTTCAGCTGCAGGGCACTGGCAGCCCCCTCTTCCAGCGTGTTCACGTCGACGCGGTGAGTGATGCTGGCAATCGAGCCCGGCACGTAGGACGTGGCGCGCTTGATGTCGTATTTCTTGCCCGGCAGCATCGGTTCTTCAGCCATCCAGACCAGCATGGCGTCGAAGGAATCCGCTACCTGAGGGAGGTTGTCGGCGTGAACCAACAGGTCACCCCGGGAAATGTCGATTTCGTCTTCCATGGTCAGCGTGACGGCCTGACCAGGCCCCGCGTGCTCCAGCTCACCTTCGAAGGTGACAATGGATTTCACACGGCTGCTCTTGCCCGACGGCAGCACCACGACTTCGTCGCCCTTGCGCACGACACCGCTGGCCAGCGTACCGGCGAAGCCACGGAAGTTCAGGTTCGGGCGGTTGACGTACTGCACCGGGAAGCGCAGGTCGTCGAAGTTGCGGTCGTTGGCAATCTCGACGGTTTCAAGGATCTCCATCAGCGACTTGCCGGTGTACCAAGGCGAACGCTCGCTCTTGTTCACGACGTTGTCGCCCTTGAGGGCCGACATCGGAACGAATTCCATGGAGGTCGGCTTCAGTGAGATACGGTCGGCAAACGTCAGGTAATCGGCCTTGATCTGCTCGAAAATCTTCTCGTCGAAGCCATTGAGGTCCATCTTGTTGATGGCGACCACGATGTGCTTGATGCCCAGCAACGAGGCGATGTAGCTGTGGCGACGGGTCTGGGTCTGCACGCCGTAGCGGGCGTCGACCAGAATGATCGCCAGGTCACAGGTGGACGCACCGGTGGCCATGTTGCGGGTGTACTGCTCATGGCCTGGGGTATCGGCAATGATGAATTTGCGCTTGGCGGTCGAGAAGTAGCGGTAGGCAACATCGATGGTGATGCCCTGCTCGCGCTCGGCCTGAAGACCGTCCACCAACAGCGCCAGATCGACGTCATCGCCAGTCGTGCCGGACTTCTTGGAATCGCGGGTGATGGCTTCCAGGTGATCTTCATAGATCATCTTGGAATCGTGCAGCAGACGCCCGATCAACGTGCTTTTGCCGTCGTCGACGTTGCCACAGGTCAGGAAACGCAGCATTTCCTTGCGTTCGTGCTGGCCCAGATAGGCGAGGATGTCCTCGCTGATCAATTCAGATTGATGCGACATGTTCAGACACCCTAATTAGAAATAACCCTGACGTTTCTTTTCTTCCATCGAGCCTGCGCCATCGTGATCGATGACCCGGCCCTGGCGCTCGGAAGTTCGCGTCAGGAGCATTTCCTGAATGATGTCGGTGAGACTGGTGGCCTCGGACTCGACAGCGCCCGTCAACGGGTAGTCGCCCAGTGTGCGGAAACGGACCTTCTTCTTGACGATGCGCTTTTTGTCTTCATCAGACAGGTGATTACGCAGACGATCATCGTCGATCATGATCCAGGTGCCGTTCATTTCGATGACTTCACGCTCGGCGGCGAAGTACAGCGGAACGATCGGGATGCCTTCGAGGTAGATGTACTGCCAGATGTCCAGCTCGGTCCAGTTGGAGAGCGGGAATACGCGAATCGACTCGCCTTTGTTGACGTTGCCGTTGTACACGTTCCACAGCTCCGGGCGCTGGTTCTTTGGGTCCCAGCGGTGCTTGCTGTCGCGGAAGGAGTACACGCGCTCTTTGGCACGGGACTTCTCTTCGTCACGACGTGCGCCACCGAACGCGGCGTCGAAACCGTGTTTGTCGAGGGCCTGTTTGAGGCCTTCGGTTTTCATGATGTCGGTGTGCTTTGCACTGCCGTGGGTCAGCGGGTTGATACCCTGCGCAACGCCATCCGGGTTCACGTGCACGATCAGGTCAAGGCCCATGTCCTCGACCATCTGATCGCGGAAACGATACATTTCCTGGAATTTCCAGCGGGTGTCGACGTGCATCACCGGGAACGGCAACTTGCCCGGGAAGAACGCCTTGCGCGCCAGGTGCAGCATCACGGCGGAGTCTTTACCGACGGAGTACAGCATCACCGGGTTATCGAACTCGGCGGCGACCTCGCGGATGATGTGGATGCTTTCCGCCTCCAGCTGTTTCAGATGCGTCAGTTTGTCGACCATGGTTACTCACGGGATAACGTACTTTTATGGAGAGCCTGCGGGCTCTATCGAGCGAGGCACTTTATCATGAGGCCTGATTCTAATCAGCGACCCCGATAGATCGAAACGGTATAACCATATAGCTCAGTCTTTGGACACTTCGACCCGCTTCAGATGGGGTTCGGGCAATCGATGAACATGTGCTCCAGCGCAAAGCGCCTCGCCAGATAATCGCCCAGCGCCTGGACACCGTAGCGCTCAGTGGCGTGATGACCGGCCGCAATGAAGCTGATGTCGTTTTCCCGCGCGCTGTGGAACGTCTGCTCGGACGCTTCTCCGCTGAGGTAAAGATCGACGCCCGCCAGCACGGCTTGATCAATGTAGCCCTGCCCGCCTCCCGTGCACCACCCCACCCGACGAATCATTTCACTGCCTTCGATGAGTAACGGCTCGCGGCCCAGCGCCGACTGCACTCGGTGCGCAAAGTCGCGCGGCGTGACAGGCTCGGCCAGCGAACCGACCAGGCCGACAACCTTCGGATTGTCTGGGTCCAGAGGCCCTTCGACGGTGATGTCCAGCTGCCGAGCCAGTTGCACGTTATTGCCCACCTCAGGGTGCAGGTCCAGCGGCAAGTGATAAGCCAGCAGGCTGATGTCGTGCTTGAGCAGCGTCTTCAAACGCCGCTGCTTCATGCCGGTGATGCAGGCGTTCTCGCCTTTCCAGAAATAGCCGTGGTGAACCAGGATCAGGTCGGCGTTGGCCTCGACCGCCGCGTCCAGCAGGGCCTGGCTTGCCGTCACGCCGGACACGATTCGGGTGACCTGCGGCCGGCCTTCGACTTGCAGACCGTTGGGGCAATAGTCCTGCACGCGGGCGCTGCTCAGATAGCGGTCCGCTTCCTCGACCAGAGTGCTCAGAGAAACAGCCATAAAAGTCTCCTAAATATGCAGTTCAGACCGTCCCGGTCCTCGTATAATGCCCGCCATTATGGCGCAGGTACGCTGCGTATTTACCTTCAGGACCTTGTTCAATGTTCAAAGCGCTGCGTTTTCTCGGCTGGCCATTGCTCGCTGGTGTGCTTATCGCTTTACTGATTATCCAGCGGTACCCGCAGTGGGTCGGCCTGCCCAGCCAGGACGTCAACCTGCAGCAAGCCCCTCAAACCGCGTTCATCCAGCAGGGTCCGGTGTCCTACGCCGATGCCGTGAGCAGCGCTGCGCCCGCGGTCGCCAACCTGTACACGACCAAGATGGTCAACAACAAACCCAATCATCCGCTGTTCGAAGACCCTCAGTTCCGTCGTTTCTTCGGTGACAACCTGCCCAAACAGCGTCGCATGGAGTCCAGCCTGGGTTCTGCGGTGATCATGAGCCCGGAAGGCTATCTGCTGACCAACAACCACGTAACCTCCGGCGCGGACCAGATTGTCGTGGCGCTCAAGGACGGCCGTGAAACCATTGCGCGCGTCATCGGCAGCGATCCTGAAACGGACCTCGCGGTGCTGAAGATCGACTTGAAGAACCTGCCGTCCATTACTCTCGGCAGCTCTGACAGCATCCGTATCGGAGACGTTGCGCTGGCCATCGGTAACCCGTTCGGCGTCGGGCAGACCGTGACCATGGGCATCATCAGCGCGACCGGGCGTAACCAGTTGGGCCTCAATACCTACGAAGACTTCATTCAGACCGACGCCGCGATCAACCCGGGCAACTCGGGCGGTGCGCTGGTGGATGCCAATGGCAACCTGACCGGCATCAACACGGCGATCTTCTCCAAATCCGGCGGCTCTCAAGGCATCGGTTTCGCCATCCCGACCAAACTGGCGCTGGAGGTGATGAAGTCGATCATCGAGCACGGTCAGGTGATTAGGGGGTGGCTGGGCATCGAAGTGCAGCCCCTGACGCAAGAACTGGCTGAGTCATTCGGCCTGAAAGACCGCCCAGGCATCGTGGTGGCCGGGATCTTCCGCGACGGCCCGGCGCAGAAAGCCGGTCTGCAGTTGGGCGATGTGATCCTGAGCATCAATGGCGAGCCGGCCGGTGACGGACGCAAGTCGATGAACCAGGTCGCTCGGACCAAACCGACTGACAAGATCGCGATTCAAGTCATGCGTAATGGCAAGGAACTGAAGTTGATGGCGGAAGTAGGACTGCGTCCGCCACAGACGCCAGCGCCTGCGGCTGAGGATTAAGCTTCAGGCATGCAGCGGCGGTGTGCCGGCAACCTGATTTTCGGCTGAACCGCCGCAGCCAACGGTAGGAGCGCGCTTGCCCCCGATCGCGTTCGGTCAGGCAACACACCAGCCATTGACCCAGCGCAATCGCGGGCAAGCGCGCTCCTACAATAAATCGCTACAACGCCCCCAACGCATCCACCAACGCCTGATTCTGCTCTGGCGTGCCGATGGTGATGCGCAGGAATTGCGCGATGCGTTCCTGTTTGAAGTGACGCACGATCACGCCCTGCTCACGCACCTTGGCCGCAAGGCGGGCGGCATCGTGTTTCGGGTGACGGGCGAAGATGAAGTTGGCGGCCGATGGCAGCACTTCAAACCCCTTGCCTTCCAGCTGCCCAACCAACACTTCACGGCTCGCGATCACCTGCTTGCAGGTCTGCTCGAAGTACTCGCGATCATCGAACGCAGCGGCCGCGCCAACGATGGCCATGCGATCCAGCGGATACGAGTTGAAGCTGTTCTTGACCCGCTCCAGCGCCTCGATCAGGTCGGGATGGCCGACCGCCAGCCCGACGCGCAACCCGGCCAGTGAACGGGACTTGGACAGCGTCTGCGTCACCAGCAGGTTCGGGTACTGATCCACCAGACCGATAGCGGTCTCACCGCCGAAGTCGATGTACGCTTCGTCGACGATCACCACCGAATCAGGGTTGGCCTTGAGAATCTGCTCCACTGCCTCCAGCGCCAGCAGGCAGCCAGTCGGGGCGTTGGGGTTCGGGAAGATGATCCCGCCGTTCGGGCGGTTGTAATCCTCGACACGGATCTGAAACTGCGCATCCAGAGGAACCGCTTCGAACTCGACGCCGTAAAGGCCGCAATACACCGGATAAAAACTGTAGCTGATGTCCGGGAACAGCAAGGGCTTATCGTGCTTGAAGAACGCGTTATAGGCGTGAGCCAAGACTTCATCGGAGCCGTTGCCGAGGAACACCCGGTTGGACTCGACACCGTAGTAGCGAGCCACCGCCTGCTTGAGCAGGTCACTGTTTGGATCGGGGTACAGACGCAGGTTGTCGTTCACCTCGGCGCGCATCGCCTCGATGGCCCTCGGCGACGGCCCGTACGGGTTTTCGTTGGTGTTCAGTTTGACCAGTTTGGTCAGCTTGGGTTGTTCGCCCGGCACGTAAGGCACGAGGTCACGGACAAAGGGACTCCAGAACTTGCTCATGCTTACTTGCCTTCCTGTTCGTTGTCGACGATTCGGTATTCAGCGCTGCGTGCGTGAGCCGTCAGCGACTCGCCTCGCGCCAGCACCGAAGCGGTCTTGCCGAGCTCGGACGCACCCTGCTCGGAGCAGAAAATGATCGAGGATCGTTTCTGGAAGTCATAGACACCCAACGGCGAGGAGAAACGCGCCGTGCCCGACGTCGGCAGCACGTGGTTCGGGCCCGCGCAGTAGTCGCCCAGGGCTTCGGAGGTGTGACGGCCCATGAAGATAGCCCCTGCGTGACGAATCTGCGGCAGCCAGGCTTCAGGGTCCGCGACCGACAGTTCCAGGTGTTCCGGGGCAATGCGGTTGGCGACTTCGATGGCCTGAGTCATGTCCGCCACTTTGATCAGCGCGCCGCGACCGTTGATCGAGGTATTGATGATCTCGGCACGCTCCATGGTCGGCATCAACCTGGCAATGCTCGCCGCGACTTTGTCGAGGAACTCGGCATCGGGGCTGACCAGAATCGCCTGGGCGTCTTCGTCGTGCTCGGCCTGGGAGAACAGGTCCATGGCGATCCAGTCCGGGTCGGTCTGGCCGTCGCACACCACTAGGATTTCCGAAGGACCGGCAATCATGTCGATACCGACCTGACCAAACACGTGGCGCTTGGCGGTGGCGACATAGATGTTGCCCGGCCCGACGACCTTGTCGACCTGCGGAACGCTTTCAGTGCCGTAGGCCAGCGCGGCAACGGCCTGAGCGCCACCGATGGTGAACACGCGGTCAACCCCGGCGATACAGGCGGCGGCCAGCACCAGTTCGTTGATCTCACCGCGCGGCGTCGGCACGACCATGACGACTTCGCCCACGCCCGCCACCTTGGCCGGGATCGCGTTCATCAAAACGGATGACGGGTACGACGCCTTTCCGCCCGGCACGTACAAACCGGCGCGGTCCAGAGGCGTCACTTTTTGGCCGAGCACGGTGCCGTCGGCTTCGGTGTAGCTCCAGGAGTCCTGCTTTTGTCGTTCGTGGTAGCTGCGTACGCGGTCGGCGGCTTTTTCCAGCGCCTGACGCTGCGCCGGGGTGATGCGGGTCAGTGCCAGTTCGAGACGCTCACGCGGCAGAATCAGCTCCGCCATCGACGCCACCTGCAGACCGTCGAAGCGCTGGGTGTACTCCACCAACGCTGCATCGCCGCGCTCACGCACGTTCTTGATGATATCCAGCACACGCTGATTGACCGAGTCGTCAGACACACTTTCCCAGCTCAGCAGATGAGCCAGATGTCGTGCGAAATCCGGGTCAGCAGCGTTGAGTCGGCGAATGGTGTTGGAAGTGGTCATAGCGTGGGCCTCAATGATTGGCGTTTTCTCAGATGCCTGGAAAGCAGGGAGCCTAAGCTACCAAGCCATCCGCGTAGGCACCTGAGAAATTTGGCTATGACACGGATAGCTGAGCGCGACATTGTTCAATATCGCGCGAAACAGTCAACCGCGGTGTCGCGACTCCACGGCTGTGCGCAGAGTGTCGATCAGCGACTGGATGCGGGCGTGCTGCATCTTCATCGATGCCTTGTTCACGACGAGGCGCGAGCTGATGTGAGCGATCATTTCCTGTGGCTCGAGGCCGTTGGCACGCAGCGTATTGCCGGTGTCGACGACATCGATGATCTTGTCGGCCAGACCCACCAGCGGCGCGAGCTCCATGGAGCCGTACAGCTTGATGATGTCGACCTGACGGCCCTGCTCGGCGTAATAACGCTTGGCAACGTTGACGAACTTGGTGGCCACACGCAGCCGGCCTTTAGGCTCGGCGGCACCGACGGCGCCCGCCGTCATCAGCTTGCACTTGGCAATCTGCAGGTCCAGCGGCTCGTACAAGCCTTGGCCGCCGTACTCCATCAGGACATCTTTGCCCGCAACGCCAAGGTCTGCCGCGCCATGCTCGACGTAGGTCGGAACATCGGTCGCCCGTACGATCAGCAGGCGAACATCGTCCTGGGTCGTCGGAATGATCAACTTGCGGCTCTTGTCCGGATTCTCGGTCGGCACGATGCCCGCTGCGGCGAGAAGCGGCAAGGTGTCGTCAAGGATTCGGCCCTTGGACAGTGCGATGGTCAACATGGGAAACGTCAGTCCTTATCAGCAAGCGCGTGTCGGGTCGCAATCGGCGCCCGACAACCTTTGAGTCGATACGTCAGGACTCAAAGTGAAACGAATCAAAAGGTCATGCCTTCAATCAGCTGCCTCGCCGTCTGCGCCAGCGCGGCACAGACAGCGAAACGCTCAGGACTGCTAGCCTGGTACGCGACGGATCTTCGCGCCCAGCATCTGCAGTTTTTCTTCGATGCACTCGTAACCACGGTCGATGTGGTAGATACGGTCGATCAGTGTGTCACCTTCAGCGATCAGCGCCGAAATCACCAGACTGGCCGACGCGCGCAGGTCGGTCGCCATGACAGGCGCGCCTTTGAGCTTCGCGCAGCCAGTCACGATTGCAGTGTTGCCTTCGACCTGAATCTGCGCGCCCATGCGGTGCATTTCATACACGTGCATGAAGCGGTTTTCGAAGATGGTTTCGATCACAGCGCCAGTGCCTTCGGCAATGGCATTGAGCGAAATGAACTGGGCTTGCATGTCGGTCGGGAACGCCGGGTACGGCGCGGTGCGCACGTTGACCGCTTTAGGACGCTTGCCGTGCATGTTCAGCTCGATCCAGTCGTCACCGGTGGTGATTTCTGCACCGGCTTCGCGCAGTTTCTCCAGCACAGCTTCCAGAATCGTCGGATCGGTGTCCTTGACCTTGACGCGGCCACCGGTGGCCGCAGCGGCCACCAGGTAAGTACCGGTTTCGATACGGTCAGGCATGACGCGGTAGGTCGCCGAACCCAGACGCTTGACGCCATCAATGGTGATGGTGTCGGTACCGGCGCCGGACACTTTCGCACCCATGGCGTTGAGGAAGTTCGCCAGATCGACGACTTCTGGCTCACGCGCGGCGTTCTGCAGGACGCTGCGACCGTTTGCCAACGCGGCAGCCATCATGATGTTTTCAGTACCGGTCACACTGACGGTATCGAAGAAGAAGTGCGCACCGCGCAAGCCGCCTTCAGGCGCCTTGGCTTTGATATAGCCGCCTTCGACGTCAATGATCGCGCCCATGGCTTCAAGGCCACGGATGTGCAGGTCGACAGGACGCGAACCGATGGCACAACCGCCAGGCAGCGCCACTTCGGCCTCACCAAAACGGGCAACCATAGGGCCCAGCACCAGGATCGACGCACGCATGGTTTTCACCAGTTCGTACGGCGCGACCAGGGTCTTGATGGTACGAGGATCGATTTCGACACTGAGTTTCTCGTCGATGATCGGTTCGATGCCCATGCGACCGAACAGCTCGATCATGGTGGTGATGTCATGCAGGTGCGGCAGATTGGCGACAGTCACGGGACCGTCAGCCAGCAACGTGGCTGCGAGAATCGGCAGGGCAGAGTTCTTCGCCCCGGAAATGCGGATTTCGCCATCAAGACGAATGCCGCCAGTAATAATCAGTTTGTCCATTAGAATCTCGACGCCAATTTGGCTCAGGTGCGCTCGGCCCATGCAGCGCGGCTGAAAAATTTCATGGTGACCGCATGGATGCTGCCATCGGCGATCCATGGGTTCAAATGCGTGTAGATCTGCTGCTGGCGCTTGACCGGACTTAGTGTAGCCAGTTCGTCGCTGATCACGTTCAGCTGGAAGTTGCAGCCTTCGCCTTCAACTTCGACCTGGATTTCTGGCAGCTTACCTTCAAGGAAGCTTTTAACTTCTACGGCCTGCATGCTTAACCTCAATCGGCGCCCTACGCGCGCGGGTCGGCCATCATACAAAAAAGCCCTCTCGTTGCGAACCCTACTTTATAGGAGCCGGACGAGGGGCTTGATCGAAGATGGCAATCAATGTTGTTCGAACAGTTCGGTCAGACCGGATACCTGTGCAATTTCTCGCATGTCCTCGGGCAGCGCGCGAACGCTGACCGATTTGCCGGCCGCCTGGGCATCGCGCATGAACCCCAGCAACAGGGCCAGGCCCACGCTGCTGGATTTTTCGACTGCCGAGCAATCGAGCACCAAAGCCGAGGCATCACTGGCCTTGATCAGCTCGGCGCCCTGCTCACGCAGTGCAGGTCCGGTACGATAATCCAGCACGCCAAACAGCTTCAGTTCGCCGCCGCCGACTGCGGTGATGCACGCGTCACTCATTTAACGACCTTGTCGGGCGAGTTTTCGGTAGCGTCCTTGGCTTTGGCGACTTCACCGGCCCAACCATCAATGGTCTTGTCCAGGTTGTTGCCGTTGCGCTGCATGGCGTCGGTGAACTGATCGCGGAACAGCTTGCCAATGTTGATCCCGTTAATGATCACATTGCGTACCTTCCACTCGTTATTGATGGTCACAAGGGTGTAGGAAACGGGGTAGACCGCTCCGTTATTGCCCTTGACCGACATGTCGACGGAGGTGCGATCAGCGCCCTCTTCCTTGGCCGGGGCAACGGTAATGCCCTGGTTGTTGTACTCAAGCAGCGCGTTGCCATAGAACTGAATCAGGCTGCGCTTGAAATTCTCTTCGAAACGTTGCATCTGCGCAGGCGAAGCATTACGCGAGTACTTCACGGTCATGATGCTTTTGGAAATACCTTCAGCATCGATCACAGGACCGACGATGCCGTTCAAAGCGTCGTAAAACGCCTGCGGATCGGTTTTGTACTTGTCTTTGTTGGCAGCAAGGTCCGCCAGCAGTTGCTTGGTGGTGCGGTCAACCAGGTCATGAGCGGAGGATGCAGGCGCTGCATTGGCGAACAGTGGCAGAGCAGCCAGCAGCACCAGCAAACCACGGCGCAGAATCGAGATCATGAAAAAACTCCTCATTTGGCGTCTTTACCCACGGAATTGAGCAGGAATTTACCGATCAGGTCCTCAAGTACCAACGACGACTGGGTGTCATGAATTGTGCCGCCATCCTTCAACAACTGGTCATCACCACCGACGCTGATGCCGACGTATTTTTCGCCCAGCAAGCCTGCGGTGAGAATAGAAGCCGTGGAATCGGATGGCAGATTATTCACCCGTTTGTCCACTTCCATGGTCACCCGCCCCATGAAGGTATCGTGGTCCAGATCGATTGCAGTGACCTTGCCGATGGTCACACCGGCCATGGTCACCTTCGCTCTGACAGTCAAACCGGCGATATTGTCGAAATTTGCATAAAGTTTATAGCTGTCGTTGGTCGCGCTGGCGCTCAGACCGCTGACCCGCAGGGCGAGCAAGAGCAAAGCCAGGATCCCGGCCAGCAGGAACAGGCCGACACCGGTTTCGAGGGAGCGGTTTTGCATCAGAAGTCTCCAAACATCAAGGCGGTCAAAATAAAGTCCAGGCCCAATACGGCCAAAGAGGCATACACCACGGTCTTGGTCGTGGCGCGACTGATCCCTTCTGAAGTGGGCTCGCAGTCATAGCCTTGAAACACGGCAATCCAGGTGACGACAAAAGCGAAAACGACGCTCTTGATGACACCATTGATGACATCGTTTGGAAAGGACACGCTGTTTTGCATGTTGGCCCAGAAAGAACCTTCATAGACGCCAAGCCAGTCAACCGCCACCCACGATCCACCCCAGATACCCACCACGCTGAAGATGATCGCCAGCACCGGCAGCGAGATAAAGCCGGCCCACAGCCTTGGGGCAACGATGTATTTCAGCGGGTCGACACCAATCATTTCCAGGCTGGACAACTGCTCAGTGGACTTCATGTTGCCGATTTCAGCGGTCAAGGCAGAACCTGCGCGCCCTGCGAACAGCAAGGCAGTGACGACCGGCCCCAATTCGCGCAACAGCGTAAGGGCAACCATTTGCCCGACGGCTTGTTCAGAACCGTACTTGGCGAGGATGCTGAACCCTTGAAGGGCCAGAACCATTCCGATGAACACACCGGAAACGACGATGATCGCCAGCGACATGACGCCCACTGAATAAAGCTGACGCACCAACAACTGGAAGCCGCCACCGATTCCGCCTCGCCCCAGCAAGGCATGAACCAGAAAAATCCCCGAACGTCCCAGTACCGCAACAATATCGATCGCGGAGCGCCCCATCAGGCGAACACGATCCATCAATGACTTTCTGCGCATCAGCGCTTCCCCAAAAGATCTTCGCGATAATCCGGTGCCGGATAGTGAAAAGGCACGGGGCCGTCTGGATCCCCCGTCATGAACTGACGAATGCGCGGATTATCCGACTGCATCAATTCCTGCGGTGTCCCCTGCCCCAGCACCTGACCGTCACCCACCACATACAAGTAGTCGGCAATGCTGGCGGTTTCCGCCAGGTCATGGGAAACGACAACGCTGGTGATACCCAGTGCGTCGTTGAGCAGACGGATCAGCCGAACCAGCACACCCATCGCGATCGGGTCTTGCCCCACGAAGGGTTCGTCGTACATGAGAATCTGCGGATCGAGCGCAATCGCTCGCGCCAGCGCTACACGGCGTTTCATGCCGCCGGACAGTTCATCCGGCATCAATTCGACAGCGCCACGCAAACCCACCGCCTGCAATTTGAGCAGGACGATGTCGCGAATCATGTCTTCAGGCAGTTTGGTATGGACACGCAGCGGGAACGCCACGTTTTCGAAAACGTCGAGATCAGTAAACAGCGCACCGCTCTGAAACAGGACACCCATCTGCTTGCGAGCATCGAAAAGATCACTGCGCGACAGCTCGGGCAGGTTTTGGCCATTGACCCAAACCTCACCGCTACTGGGGCGCAACTGTGCTCCCATCAGGCGCAGCAGGGTGGTTTTACCACTGCCTGACGGCCCCATGATGCCGGTGACTTTGCCCCGGGGGATGCGGATGTCGACATTATTGAAGATGCTGCGCGTACCGCGTTTGAAGGACAAACCCTTCAATTCGACCGCGTAGGCGTTATCGGCACTCATCTAAACTCCTTGCGATGCAGCCTGTCTCTCTCAGATGCCGCGTCCTTGACGAACGACACACTGTCTGGAGGGGCCGAACAAGCGGCGAACTATAACACCGCTCTCCGATGCCGCCAAAGCTCGCGCACGGCAAGTCGTGATAACTCCGTTATATTTCGCAAAGAACGGAAAATTCCTGCACAGCTTACGGCCTGTTTTGGGCAACGCCTGAAGGACGGCCCCGTCAACAAACACAGCGCTATAAACAAACTGCTGCGATGAAGCGTGAGGGTTTTCAACATTGCCGTTATAATCCCCGCCTTTTCACCAGACTGACCCTATTTTCGACATGACCAATGCCCGCGACCTGATTCAATCCGCTCAGTGCACCATCCGCCTTGAAATAGAGGCCGTCGAAGGCCTGCTCGCGCATATCGATGCAGATTTCGTCCGTGCCTGCGAAATGATTCTGGAAAGCCAGGGCCGCGTGGTCGTGGTCGGCATGGGCAAATCAGGACACATCGGCAAAAAGATCGCCGCGACGCTGGCCAGTACGGGCACCCCTGCGTTCTTCGTTCATCCAGCCGAAGCCAGCCATGGCGACATGGGCATGATCACCAGCGCCGACATCATCCTGGCGCTGTCCAATTCGGGCACTACCTCAGAGATCGTGACCCTGCTGCCCCTGATCAAACGCCTGGGCATCAAACTGATCAGCCTGACCGGCAATCCCGAATCCACGCTGGCGAAGGCCGCGGACGTCAGGCTCAATGCCCGTGTGGAAAAAGAAGCCTGCCCGTTGAACCTTGCGCCGACGTCGTCGACGACCGCAGCCTTGGTCATGGGCGATGCCCTGGCGGTTGCGTTGCTCGATGCGCGCGGCTTCACCGCCGAAGACTTTGCGTTCTCCCACCCAGGTGGTGCACTGGGCCGTCGCCTCCTGCTGAAAGTCGAGCATGTGATGCATACGCAAGCCGAACTGCCTCAGGTTGCTCGCGGCACACCGCTGCGCGACTCGCTGATGGAAATGACCCGCAAGGGCCTGGGCATGACCGCCATCGTCGAACCCGACGGTCGCCTCGCCGGGATCTTCACTGACGGTGATTTGCGCCGCACGCTGGACCGTGATGTCGATCTGCGCCAGGCCGTTATCGATGAAGTGATGACCGTGCACGGCAAGACCGTTCGCCCGGAGATGCTCGCCGCCGAGGCGTTGAAAATCATGGAAGACAACAAGATCGGCGCACTGATCGTGGTCGACGAGAACGATCGCCCCATCGGCGCGTTCAACCTTCAAGACCTTCTGCGCGCGGGAGTGATGTAAATGAGCGTCGATATGAATGAACTGATGCAGCGCGGCAAACACATCAAACTGGCGGTCTTCGACGTCGACGGTGTACTCACAGATGGCCGACTGTACTTCCTGGAAGATGGCAGCGAGTTCAAGACATTCAACACACTGGATGGTCAGGGCATCAAAATGCTGATCAACTCCGGTGTCGTCACGGCAATCATCAGCGGACGGAAAACCCCGGTCGTTGAGCGCCGCGCCAAAAACCTGGGCATCGCGCACCTGTACCAGGGACGTGAAGACAAACTGGTGGTACTCGACGAACTCCTCCAGCAACTGCATCTAAGCTATGAGCAGGTCGCCTACCTCGGCGACGATTTGCCTGATCTTCCGGTCATCCGCCGGGTAGGCTTGGGCATGGCCGTCGCCAACGCGGCCGGGTTTGTCCGTCAACATGCGCACGGCACCACACAAGCCAAAGGCGGCGAAGGTGCCGCGCGAGAATTCTGCGAGCTGATCCTGAGCGCTCAGGGCAATCTCGAAGCGGCACACGCCGCCTACTTATAGAAGTGCATTTATGCTGAGCAAACGATTTCGTACGTTTTTGATCTTCGGTGTGCTGGCACTGCTGCTTGCAGCGGCTGGCTACTGGAACATCAGCCCTGAAAGTTTCATGGACCAGCCCAAGGCTGCCGTGGACGAAAGCGCCATCGACTACTATGCGATGAACGCGCACAGCATTCAGTACCTGCCCGATGGCTCGATGCAATACGATATGACCGCTGACAAGGTCGAACACCTGAAGGCCACCGACGTCACCCTGATGACGACCCCGGTCCTGCAGATGTTTCGCGGATCGGAGTTCCCGTGGCATGTTCAGAGCGTGCGCGCCGAAGTGTCGCCGGGCGGGGATCACGTCGAGCTGATCGACAAGGTTCGCATCAATCGCACCGACGAAAAGAACCGAACCACCATCATCACCAGCACACGCATGACTGTCTTCCCCCAGAAGCAATATGCGGAAACCGCGCAACCCGTTAGAATCGACGGCTTTAACGGCGTGAGCACGGGTACGGGTATGAAAGCCTATCTAAAAGAAAGCAGGATACACCTGCTATCGAACGCAAGAGGACAGTATGAGGCTCCTTAAAACCCTCCCTATTTTGCTCGGTCTGGGCGCAGCACTGGGAAGCGTGAGCGCCTGGGCTCTGCCGAACGATCAGGATCAGCCTATCCGCATTCAGGCCGACGACGCCCAGCTGGACGACAAGCAAGGCATCGCCACCTATACCGGTAACGTGATCATCACCCAAGGGTCGATGAAGGTGACCGGCAACACCGTGACCATGACCCGTACGCCTGCAGGCGACATCGACGTCGTGACCTCGGTGGGCAACCTGGCCTACTTCGAGCAGTTGCAGACGGCCGGTGACACCAAACCCGTTCAGGGCTGGGGCGTCACTATTCAGTACCACGCGCCGCAAAACCGCATCGTGCTGATCGACAAGGCCAAGGTGATCGACAAGGACAGCAACGTGACGCAGGGCGAGAAAATCGTCTACGACACCGTCCGCAAACTGGCGAGTGCCGGCCGAGCCACAGGCAGCAAAGTCACCGAATCGCGCCCTCGTGTCGACATGGTGATTCAGCCGAAAAAGAAAACCGACCAGCAGAAGGCCCAGTAATGGCAACGCTGAAAGCCCAACACCTGGCCAAGGCTTACAAAAGCCGCCAGGTCGTGCGAGACGTCAGCCTGTCCATCGACAGCGGCCAGATCGTCGGTCTTCTGGGCCCTAACGGTGCAGGCAAGACCACATGCTTCTACATGATCGTGGGCCTCGTTCAGGCCGATCAGGGGCGCGTGCTGATCGACGACCAGGACGTCAGCCACCAACCGATGCACGGCCGCGCCCGCGCCGGTATCGGCTATTTGCCGCAAGAAGCCTCGATCTTCCGCAAGCTGTCGGTGTCGGACAACATCATGGCCATCCTTGAGACCCGCAAGGAGCTTGATCGCGCCGGACGTCGCAAAGAACTGGAGAGCCTGCTCCAGGAATTCCATATCACGCACATCCGCGACAACCTGGGCATGAGCCTGTCCGGTGGTGAGCGTCGTCGTGTGGAAATCGCCCGCGCACTGGCCACCGCGCCGAAGTTCATCCTGCTCGATGAACCCTTTGCCGGGGTCGACCCGATCTCCGTGGGTGACATCAAGCAGATCATCTACCATCTCAAGGCCAAGGGTATCGGCGTTCTGATCACCGACCACAACGTCCGCGAGACCCTCGACATCTGCGAAACGGCCTACATCGTTAACGATGGGCAACTGATCGCGGAAGGCGATGCTGAAACCATCCTGGCCAACCAGTTGGTCAAAGAAGTGTATCTCGGCCACGAGTTCCGCCTGTAACCGGACGATGACAAGGGGTTGGCCGGCGACCGCAGTGTGCGCCTGACCGCCAACCTCGTTTTAATTGTCATCACACCCTAGGCAAACACTCCGGTTTCAGGCATATAATTTGCTTAAGTTGGCGCCCAGGCGCCCCAGTAGTGGATGGCGCGCATGTGCGCCGGCGAATAAGGTGTTAAGTCTCTGCCATGAAACCTTCGCTAGTCTTGAGAATGGGCCAGCAGCTGACGATGACGCCGCAGCTGCAACAGGCCATCCGCTTACTCCAACTGTCGACGCTGGATCTCCAACAGGAAATTCAGGAGGCACTGGAGTCCAACCCTATGCTCGAGCGCCAGGAAGAAGGCGACGACTTCGATAACGTCGACCCCATGGCCGACAACATCGAGCAAAAGCCCAACCCGGACGTTCAGGAACCGACTTATCAGGAATCCGCACCCACCGTCGACAACCTGGAAGACGGCGAATGGAGCGAGCGCATTCCCAACGAACTGCCTGTCGATACCGCCTGGGAAGACGTTTACCAGACCAGCGCCAGCAGCCTGCCCAGCAACGATGACGACGAATGGGATTTCACCACGCGCACGTCCGTCGGTGAGAGTCTGCAAAGCCATCTGCTCTGGCAGTTGAACCTGGCGCCGATGTCCGACACCGATCGCCTGATCGCTGTCACGCTGATTGATTGCATCAACAACCAAGGCTATCTCGACGAGTCCCTCGAGGAACTGCTGGACGCTTTTGATCCAGAGCTCGATATCGAACTGGACGAGATCGAGGCCGTCCTGCACCGCATTCAGCAATTCGAACCTGCCGGCATTGGTGCTCGCAACCTCAGCGAATGCCTGTTGCTGCAACTGCGTCAGTTACCGGCGAAGACCAAATGGCTCGCGGAAGCTCAACGCCTGGTCAGTGATTACATTGACCTGTTGGGCAGCCGTGACTACGCGCAACTGATGCGCCGCATGAAGCTCAAGGAAGATGATCTGCGCCAGGTCATCGAACTGGTGCAAAGCCTGAACCCGCGTCCAGGGTCCCAGATCGAGTCCACCGAAGCGGAATACGTCGTTCCCGATGTGATCGTGCGCAAGGACAACGAACGCTGGCTGGTCGAGCTCAATCAGGAAGCCGTTCCGCGCCTGCGGGTCAATCCGCAGTACGCTGGCTTTGTGCGTCGTGCCGACACGAGCGCCGACAACACCTTCATGCGCAACCAGTTGCAGGAAGCGCGCTGGTTCATCAAAAGCCTGCAGAGCCGTAACGAAACCCTGATGAAGGTTGCGACCCAGATCGTGGAACATCAGCGTGGTTTCCTTGAGTACGGTGACGAGGCGATGAAACCGCTGGTATTGCACGACATCGCCGAGGCGGTCGGCATGCACGAATCGACGATCTCGCGCGTGACCACGCAAAAGTTCATGCATACCCCGCGCGGTATCTACGAACTGAAATACTTCTTTTCCAGCCACGTCAGCACCTCTGAAGGCGGCGAATGCTCGTCTACCGCCATCCGCGCGATCATCAAAAAACTGGTTGCCGCGGAAAATCAGAAAAAGCCGTTGAGTGACAGCAAGATCGCTGGTTTACTGGAGGCACAAGGCATTCAAGTGGCCCGTCGCACCGTCGCCAAATACCGCGAGTCTCTAGGGATAGCGCCTTCCAGCGAACGCAAGCGATTGATGTAAGGGTCACAGGCCACAGCGTTCCAGTGGCAGGCAACCAAGCCTGCCTCTTAATGCACTGGCAACGAAGGAGAAGCTGTATGCAAGTCAACATCAGTGGACACCAACTGGAAGTGACCAAGCCCCTGCGCGAGTACATCGAGCTGAAGCTGAAAAAGCTCGAAGGGCACTTTGACAAGATTACCAACGTGCAGGTGACGATGGCCGTCGAGAAACTCAAACAGAAGATCGAGGCCACCCTGCATATCCACGGTGGAGAGGTGGTTGCCAATGCGGAGCATGACGACATGTACGCGGCAATCGACCTGCTCACTGACAAGCTAGACAGACAATTGCTCAAGCATAAGGAAAAGCAGCAAAGCATCCTCAAAGGTGCGGCCGCTCGCTGACACTCCCCATCCATGATCCGACTTGAAAACATTCTGACCCCTGGCCGTTCACTCGTGAACGTGCCAGGCGGCAGCAAAAAAGCCGTCCTCGAAGAGATTGCCAAAATGATCGGGCAGCAGGTGCCCGAATTCGACTGGCAAACCGTCTACGAAAGCCTTATTGCCCGCGAGAAGCTGGGTTCTACCGGCTTCGGTAACGGAATCGCGATCCCCCACTGTCGACTCAAAGGCTGCACGTCTCCGGTCAGCGCAGTGCTGCACCTGGAAAAGCCTGTCGATTTCGATGCCATCGACGGCGCCCCGGTGGATCTGCTGTTCGTGTTGCTGGTCCCTGAAGCCGCCACCGATGCACACCTCGAATTGCTCCGGCAGATCGCCAGCATGCTCGACCGCGCCGATGTGCGCGCCAGCCTGCGTAACGCGAAAAGCAGCGACGAACTGTACAACGTCGTGCTCCACGTACAGAACGGGCACTGACCATGCGCATGATCATCGTCAGCGGTCGCTCCGGCTCCGGCAAGAGCACGGCCCTCGATGTTCTGGAAGACAGCGGTTTTTACTGCGTCGACAACCTGCCCGCTGGCCTGCTGCCTGAACTGGCCGAACGCGCACTGATCAACACGGAGCTGGCGGAACCTCTGCTGGCAGTGTCCATCGACGCCCGCAACCTGCCCAGTCATCTGACCCGTTTTCCGCGAATGCTCGAAGAGGTTCGCAGCCGGCACATCCGGTGCGATGTACTGTTTCTGGACGCCGAGGAGTCCACGCTGCTCAAGCGGTTCTCCGAAACCCGTCGTCGTCACCCGCTGAGCAATGCGACACGCTCGCTGGCCGAGGCGATCCGTGACGAGAAAACCTTGCTCGGGCCGATCATCGATCTCGCCGACCTGACCATCGACACGACCCACCTGAACCTCTATCAGCTGCGCGATACGCTCAAGTTACGGCTGCTGAACAAGCCTGAACCGGGTACCGCTTTCCTGATCGAATCGTTTGGCTTCAAACGGGGCATGCCCGTGGACGCGGACCTGGTGTTCGACGTTCGCTGCCTGCCTAACCCGTACTGGAAGCCTGAATTGCGCGAGCAATCCGGGCTTGATAAGCCGGTAGCCGACTACCTGGCCGCGCAGTCAGATGTCGAAGAAATGTTCCAGGACATCTCGTCGTACCTGACCAAGTGGTTGCCGCGGTTCGCCGCCAGCAACCGCGCCTACGTCACCATTGCCATTGGCTGCACCGGCGGACACCACCGCTCCGTCTACCTGACCGAACGCCTGGGTCAGTCCCTGCAACAGTCGCTCAAGAATGTTCAGGTCCGCCACCGCGACCTAAGCTGAAAGGATCCCCATCGCGATGCCCGCTCACCAGATCACCATCATCAACAAGCTGGGCCTGCACGCCCGCGCTGCAGCAAAGTTCGTTGGCGTTGCCGGCAAATACCCCTGCCAGATCAGGGTCGGCCGTAGCCCCGACAGCATGGTCGACGGCAAGAGCATCATGGCCGTCATGATGCTGGCCGCCGGCAAAGGCACCGAGATCCATCTCCTGACGGAAGGTGACGAGGAACAAGCCGCGCTGGACGGCTTGATCGAACTGATCAACAACAGGTTTGACGAGGGCGAGTAATCGCCCTTTTCACCTTTTTGAGCAGCATTTCCTCTCTCGGTCTCTCATCAACCGATTCTGATTCCTACACCTTGAGTGGCAGGAACAAACTTGATCAATTGTCGTGATGGATCTTTAATTCAGCGCCTTGAAACGCCCTTCGCGAATGATCACCCCCGTGCATGAATCAGCCTGGCGGCGACGCTGCCCACCATGCCGCGCGAACGGGAGTAACGGTTGAATCACCACAGAGCTGATCGATGACACTGGCTTACGTACAGACGCCCCAATCCGCCCGGTCCCGCTCGGAAAGAATGTTGATGTCCGGCAGCGTGCTGGCAGTGGTGGCGATTCTGGCGATCGTCACGTCCTTGCTGATTCGCGAATACGGCAACGCGACGGACTCCGCCGTGCGGTCTGCCAATAACGTGGTGCAGCTGATCGATGCCGATGTGCAACGTAATGCCGACCTGTATGACACCTCGCTGCTGGGCATGATCGCAACGTGGCAGCAACCGGAAGTGCTGTCGATCTCCGCGGCTTTGCGCCAGCAGGTGATGTTTGATCGCTCCACCGCAGCCCCGTACAAAGGTGATCTGGTCGTTCTGGATGAAACAGGGACGATCGTTGCCGATTCAGTGTCCGTGATACCCCGCGAGGATAACTTTTCCGACCTCGCCAGCTTCGCCGGGCACCGCGAGGATCCATCCCTTGCGCTGCGAGTGGGCGGGCCCTTCAAAGCGCGCTGGGGCTTCAAGGACTGGCGCATCAGTTTCAGCCGACGCATCCCCTCCCCTGATGGCCGATTTGTCGGCATCGTAGCGGCCTCGATGCGGCTGGCTTACTTCCATCGCTTGTTTCGAGGGCTGGATGTCGGGCAGAAAGGGACCATCAACCTGATCACTGCAGACGGCATCATGCTCGCACGGGAACCCGAGCAGACCGTGCGCACGTACATCGGTCAGGATTTCAGCCAGCGCGCTAACTTTCAGCGCATTCTGAAAGAGGTCAATGGCAGTTTCAGTGCCATCTCGGATCTGGACGGCCAACGGCGAATGTATACGTTTTCTCGGGTGGGCGATCTGCCCTTGATCGTCGTCATCGCGCAGTCGCAGGACGAGGTGTACGCACTCTGGAGACACAACGCGCTGCTCGTGATGGGCGCAACCGGCCTGCTGTGCCTGGGCATTCTGTGGCTGTCCTGGCTGCTGAGCAAACAGCTGCGCCTCAGACACCTTGCTGAACGGGAACTGGCCGAGCTGGCGGCGACTGACGGCCTCACGGGGCTCGCCAATCGGCGTCGCCTGGACATGGTCTTCAAACAGGAATGGGCCCGTAGCATTCGTTCGGACCGGCCGATCTCAGTGCTCATGATCGATGTCGATCATTTCAAGGCTTTCAATGATCGACACGGCCATCACGGCGGGGACATCGCGTTGCGCAATGTCGCGAAAACGCTGGAGACGTGCATCCGCCGTCCCGGCGATGTCGCTGCCCGTTATGGCGGTGAAGAATTCCTGGTGGTGCTGCCCGAAACCGATCTCCCGGGCGCCAGATTGCTTGCCGAGCAGATCAGAAAGGCCATCGAAGCAATACCGCCGCTGAATCAGGACGGGCAGCCGCTGACCGTCAGTATCGGCGTGGCGTCCGCACAACCGAAGGCCGGAGATCAACAGGCTCAGCTGTTCGCCGAGGCGGACCAGGCGCTTTATCACGCCAAACGCAAAGGCCGCAATCGAGTCGAACACATTGGTGAGGGGACGTCCGCTTCCGCCTGAACACACACGGAAGTCAGACATAAAAAAACGCCAGACAAGCTGGCGTTTTTTCAAAATCCCGAGGGATCAGCTGGCGCGACGCACGGAATCACGCAACGCTTTCACTTTGTCGTGGTTCGCCTGCACACCGGTCAGCTGACGCTGAATCAGGCCGGTGACGTTGACCGGCAGATTCTTCTCGACCGCTTTTTGCGAGGCTTCTTTGTAAGCTTTCAGCGCGTGATCTTCACCGCGTTCAACTTCATTCAGCACTGCCTCATCGCTTTTGCCGGTGACAGCAGCTTTCAGTTCGACCCACAGGCGGTGCAGACCGCCAGTGGCGCTGGAGGAGTCATCCGGGTCACCGCCCAGTGCTCGCACTTCGGCTTGGAGCTCCGCAACAGCGGACTTGCACTCGGAGGAACGCGAAAGGAAGTACGCTTTGATTTCAGGGTTCTTGATATCTTCAGCGGCTGTGTGAAAACCTTTCTCGCCGTCAATGCTGGTCTCGATCAGATCATTCAGTACCGAGATCGCTTCTTTATTGATATCTGTCATTTTGCAGTTCCTTTCTGGCAGGTTAATCGAAGAGTTAAAGTGGATAAACACTCGATACAAGAGGTATTGCAGCCGTCGTGCCAGTTTTTTATAAAGATAATATTCTTATTTATCAATCATTTATGAAGTTCAAGACACAGTGACATCTCGCGTTCTGCATGATCTGTAGGTTGGCGTACATGCAGAATGCACGTATCGTTCAAGTTCATTGAAAAAGACCAACGGCGGCGCCATGAATCCCGAGAAACTTAAACTTTTGGTGACGCGAGAAATGCCCTATGGCAAATACAAGGGGCGCCTGCTGGCCGACTTGCCGGGCGATTACCTGAACTGGTTCGCCCGCCAGGGGTTCCCGACGGGAGAGCTGGGGAGCCTGCTGGCGCTGATGCACGAGGTCGATCACAACGGGTTGTCGGGCTTGCTTGATCCGCTGAGGACCCGCCCTCGCGAACCGTTGCGCGAAAGCCCGTTGAAAACGCCTATTCGGTTTACCTGATTTCTTCCCGACGAGCGAGGGACGTGATGAACAGTGTTCAACCTGCTGGAATGGAATCGGCACTCGAACGCGCCCGCGATGAGTCTTTTTGGCGAGACGTTGCGCGCCAATATGACGTGGAGCCGGGCCCGATCAACTTTGAACACGGCTATTTCGGGCGCATGACCCGCGAGGTGCTGAAAACGTACGAAGAGCATCTGGCGTATGTGAACCGCAGCAACTCGGTGTATGTACGCCAGCGCTTCGATACCCAGGACAGCGAACTGATCCGTGCCGATCTGGCGACGCTGATCGGCGTGCCAACTGAAGAGATCGCCCTCACCCGCTGCGCGTCAGAGTCCCTGCAATCGCTGATACGCAACTACAACGGCCTGAAGCCTGGCGACCAGGTGCTGATCAGCGACCTGGATTACAACAGCGTGCAGACCGCGATGCGCTGGCTCGAAAAAACACGCGGCGTAGAAGTGATTGAGATCACCCATGCGCACCCTGCCAGTTACGAGTCCTTGCTGCGGACCTATCGCGACGCCTTCGCGGCTTATCCACGCATCAAGCTGATGGCCCTGACCCACGTCACCCATCGCACGGGACTGGTGATGCCGGTGGAGGCGATTGCACACGCCGCGACAGAGCATGGCATCGATGTGATGCTCGACGGCGCCCATGCGCTGGGTCAGCTGGATTTCAATCTGGCGGAGTTGGGCGTGGCCTTTGCCGGCTTCAATTTGCAGAAATGGATGGGCGCGCCCCTGAGCCTGGGTTTCATTCATGTCAGGAAAGAAAGGCTGTCTGCCATTGACCCGGACATGGGCGACAGACGTTACCCCGTTGACGACATTCTGGGCCTTGCGCCCTACGGCACGCCGAACATTCCGGCGCTGATGACGCTGACCAAGGTGTTGGAAGAACACCGCGCGCTGGGCGGCTCGGCTGTCAAAGGTGCACGTCTGGCGTATCTGCGAGACCTGTGGGTACGCGAAGCGCGCACGATGCAAGGCATTGAAGTCCTCACCCCGGATGATCCGCGCCTCTATTGCGGCATCACCTCGTTTCGCTTCACCCACCACCACGACCAGCCGCTCATGACGCAGAGGCTGCTGGACGAGCACGGGATCTTTGCCGTCGCAAGACAGGGTTCGGCGTGTGGCCCATGCATCCGTATCACGCCTGGCTTTATCACCTCAGCCGACGACGTTGCGCACCTGACCAAGGCATTGCGCGCGCTGGCATGATTCGCTAAGCGCCCCATTAAGCAGGCAAAAAAAAGCGGCCCCCCCACCCGCGTAAGAGGTACCGCCAAAGAGCTTCATGGAAAAGCCAACTAACAAAGGAAGTGCAAAGATACGCGCCCGATCTGGCTCGACTGCGGTACATATTTATAGCCCCCGAAAAAAGAGCAAAAAAAACGGCGCTCCCGACCAAGGAGCACCGTCAAAATAGCCATGCAACAACGACTTCTGTAGCGGCGCCCCAAGGCGCTGAATTCATCATCTGTCGATGATTAGAGCAGCTTCGTCATGAACCGGAGCTGTCGAAGATCAATCCTTGGGGCGTAGACATCATTCAATCAGTCGAACAACGCGATCGCCTCGGCCGTGGCATCGGTGATACGACCCCAATCGCCGCTCTTCACCCATGCGTTGTCGATCATCCAGGTACCGCCCACGCACATCACGTTGGGCTGTGCCATGTAGTTCTTCAGGTTCGCGGCGCTGACGCCGCCCGTTGGGCAAAAGCGCACTTCCGGGAATGGACCGCCCAACGCTTTGATCGCGCCGACGCCGCCGCTGATTTCAGCCGGGAACAGCTTGAAGCGGCGATAGCCCAGCGCATAACCGATCATGATTTCCGACGCGCTGCTGATGCCCGGCAGCAGCGGCAGTTCGCTCTGGGCACCGGCCTCCAGTAGGTCCTGCGTGCTGCCGGGCGTGACGATGAATTGTGAACCGGCTTCTTCCGCGGCCTTGAGCATGTGGCGGTCGAGAATGGTGCCAGCACCGACACTCAGTTCAGGACGCGCATCGCGCAGCATGCGAATGGCCTTGAGGCCGAATTCGGAACGCAGGGTGATTTCCAGCGCGTTCAGGCCGCCTGCCGCCAGCGCATCGGCCAGCGGCAGCACATCCTGTTCGCGTGCAATGGTGATGACCGGCAGAATCTTTGCTTTTTTGCAGAGTTCGTCGATCTGGGCAATCTTGCTCGCCATGCTATTCAACGGCTGTTTCACTTGGGTATTTTCCATGGCGGCTGATCCTTTGCTTATGGGCACCAGTAAATCTCTAAAGACGGGTTAAGGAACGCACGCACCGGCATTTCGGCGAGGTCGTCGCCCGCCAGCGCCTTGCGCAGGGTTTCCAGCTTCGCCTGCCCGGAAATGGACAGGATCGGTGTCGTTGCCGACGCCAACAGGGAACGCGTCATCGTCAGACGCTGATGGGGTATGCTCGGCGCAAGCATGGGCAGGCAGCGACGCGTGCTGTCCAGGTCCAGCGCTTCGGCCAAATTTGGGCTATCAGGGAACAGCGAGGCCGTATGGCCGTCGTCGCCCATGCCCAGGACCAGCACATCGATTTTCGGCAGCTCTTTGAGCGCTTCATCCGTCGCCGCTGCGGCCTCGTCCAGCGTAGTGGTCGGACGATACAGGCTGAAAAAACCGGCCTCTGCTGCGGGCCCCTGAAAGAGGTAGCGCTTAAGCAGGCCGGCATTGCTGTCGGCATGCTCGGTCGGCACCCAGCGCTCATCGGCCAGACTGATGCAGACCTTGGACCACTGAATCGGCTTCTGCGCCAACGCCTGAAAGAATGCCACGGGACTTTTGCCCCCGGACACCACCAACGTTGCGACGCCGTGCGGGTTATGGGCAATGGCCGCCGCAAGACGCTCAGCCACATGGTCGGCCAGCGCGCTGGCCAGCCCTTCAGGGTTATCGAATTCGCGGGTTTTCAGGCCAGCCGGAAATTCAAGTTCACATATCGCCATACCAGGACCTCCCGTCACGAGTAATGAGCGCAATGGAACTCATCGGGCCCCAAGAGCCCGCGGCGTAAGGCTTGGGCGCATCGCCCGCCTTCTTCCAGCCTGCAATCAGCTGGTCGCACCATTGCCACGCATACTCGATCTCATCTTTGCGGACAAACAGGTTTTGATTGCCACGCATGACCTCCAACAACAACCGCTCGTAGGCGTCCGGAATACGGGCGCTGCGGTAAGCGTCGGAGAAGCTCAGTTGCAAGGGATTGCTGCGCAGTTGCATGCCTTTATCCAGCCCCTGATCCTTGGTCATCACTTGCAGCGAAATGCCTTCATCAGGCTGCAGGCGAATGATCAGGCGGTTGCTGATCTGCATCCGCTGTTCAGGGGCAAAGATGTAGTGCGGCGGTTCCTTGAAGTGGATCACGATCTGCGACAGCTTCTGCGGCATGCGTTTGCCGGTGCGCAGATAAAACGGAACCCCCGCCCAACGCCAGTTACGGATATCGGCCCGAATGGCAACAAACGTTTCGGTGTCGCTCTGGGTGTTGGAGTTCTCCTCTTCCAGATAACCGGGAACCGGTTTGCCTTCGCTGTAGCCGGCGATGTACTGCCCGCGCACCACTTGGGTGGCCAGGCGCTCCGGAGTGAACGGCGCCAGTGCCTTGAGCACCTTGACCTTCTCATCGCGGATACTGTCGGCGGACAGGTCGCTGGGCGGGTCCATCGCAATCAGGCACAGCAGCTGCAACAGGTGGTTCTGAATCATGTCGCGCAGCTGGCCCGCCTGGTCGAAATACCCCCAACGCCCCTCGATGCCTACTTTCTCCGCCACCGTAATCTCGACGTGGGAAATGTAGTTCTGGTTCCATTGGGTTTCGAACAGGCTGTTGGCAAACCGCAGCGCGATCAGGTTCTGAACGGTGTCTTTGCCCAGATAGTGGTCGATCCGGTAGACGCGGTTCTCCGGGAAAAACTTGGCGACGGCATCGTTGACCCGACGCGAAGACGCCAGGTCATGACCGATCGGCTTTTCCAGCACCGCGCGCGTGCGATCGGCCAGACCGACCCGCGCCAGGTTTTCGCAGATCCCGCCGTAGACCGAGGCCGGCGTGGCGAAGTACGCGATCATGGTCTGCGCATCGCCCACGGCTTCAGCCAGCGCGACGTAATCATCGCCTCTGAGGAAATCCACGTGCAGGTAGCTCAGGCGCGCTTGAAAACGCTCCACGTGTTCACTCTCGAGCTGAACCTCGGGTACGAAGCGGCGCAGGTTTTTGTCGATGTAGGCCAGATGCTCCTCTGGCGTACCGGGTTCACGCGCCAGGGCAAGGATTCGGGTCTCGGCATGCAGCAGTCCGGCACGGTCCAGCTGGTACAGCGCGGGAAACAGTTTGCGCACCGCCAGGTCGCCCAAGGCGCCGAACAAGGCAAATGTGCACGGTTCAACCGTAATCGAGAGCATAATGTTGGTTCTTTTATCAAGTTAGGCTACAAATACCTTTTTTAAAGGCGTTACTCAAGGCCAAATGTAGTAATAACCACAACATTTCTTGCAAAACCACATTACAGTGGTGATCACCACAGGCCCTCAGTACGATAGGCCACCTTTGCTACAGGCTAAAGGGCCTGATGCACACCTTTTTAATAAAGGCCCTCTAATCAGCCTGTTGCCGCTTCACGAGAAGGACTTTGAATGGACCGCGTACGCAATCTTCTGGAGCAGATCCAGAGTCGTCTTGAAGAATTGAACAAGGCCGAGCGCAAGGTCGCCGAGGTGATCCTGACCAACCCTCAGCAGGCCACGCGCTTCAGCATTGCCGCGCTGGCGCAGGCGGCCAAGGTCAGTGAACCCACCGTCAACCGCTTCTGCCGCTCGTTCGATGTCAGTGGCTATCCCGAACTCAAGCTGCAACTGGCGCAGAGCCTGGCCAGCGGCGCCGCCTACGTCAGCCGCGCGGTTGAAGCCGATGATAATCCGGAAGCCTACACCCGCAAGATTTTCGCCAGCGCCATCGCGTCACTGGACAGTGTCTGTCAGGTGCTCGACCCGAACCTGATCAGCAAGGCCGTTGACCTGTTGATCCAGGCGCGACAGATTCACTTCTTCGGCCTCGGCGCTTCGGCTCCCGTTGCGCTGGACGCGCAGCACAAATTCTTCCGCTTCAATCTGGCGGTCACGGCCCATGCCGATGTGTTGATGCAACGCATGCTGGCGTCGGTGGCGCACACGGGTGAGCTGTTCGTGATCATTTCCTACACCGGCCGCACGCGCGAACTGGTGGAAGTGGCGCGCATCGCACGGGAAAACGGCGCGTCGGTGCTGGGGCTGACCGCCGCCGATTCGCCGCTGGCCAAGGCCAGCACGCTGAGCCTGAACATCCCGCTGCCGGAGGACACCGACATCTATATGCCGATGACCTCACGCATCATCCAGCTGACCGTACTGGACGTGCTCGCCACGGGCATGACCCTGCGCCGGGGCGTGGATTTCCAGCCGCACCTGCGCAAAATCAAGGAAAGCCTCAACGCCAGCCGGTATCCGGCGGATGATGAATTGAATTGAGGGGTTGCCTAATGCACCAGCCTCGCCTGCAAACTCAAGCGAGCCTGCTCCCCCGGTGCCAGGCTCAGGCAGTCGTCGACGCCAGACACGGCCTCTACCCGCAGAAATCCTGTCGCTTCATTGCCCGCTACACCCAGCAAGGGTCGACTGCCCGGATGCCAGACCGCCGTGTTGACGCTGTCGCAGGTGTCAATGTTCAAACGCCGCTGCCAGGCATCGTCGTACAGTTGCAGTGAACCGGCATGCTCGAAGACCCGCTGACAGCTGCCCAGCACTCTCAATTCACCCTTCTGCTCACAGGCACTGCGACTGATCTCGTCGTAACCCTGAACGCCATCCAGGCCCTCCAGCGCAACGTCTGCGATGTCGCTTATACGCCAATAGGCGTGTAAGGCATGACCGAACTGACAGGGTTCGCTGTCCTCGTGTTGCGTCTCCAGACGCAAGTCCATGCTCTGGCCCAATTCGGCATAGAGATCGGCCTGCCAGTCCCATAACGAAAGGCGCCAATGCAGCGAAACGCCAGCATCGTGCTCCTGGCTTTCGATCAGTTTCCAGTCGAGCAGACGCCCCCATCCGTTGGCCGGCCAGCCGCCTTCGCCGGGATGACGCCCGACCCATGGCCAGCACACAGGCACGCCGCCGCGAATCGCCCCGACCTGCGGCCACTGCGCCGCGCACCACAGCCACGGCTTTTGACCGGCCGGTTGAAAGTGCAGGAGTTGCCCACCTTGGCGACTGAACACGGCCTGGCATTGAGGGTGATTGATCACCAGCACGTCACGTTGCTGGTAACGCTCCCACTGAAAAGTCGGCTGAGGTCGGACCGAGGTATAAAAGCGCTGAAGAGGATGCTCCAGCGATTCTGTGTCCCTGATAGCCATTGCAGTTCAAGTCCGGATAGTGGGTTCGATTGTTCTGTGTAAGAGCGCCTGCAACACACAATAAAAAAGGCTCCGAATCCGGAGCGATAACCCCATAAAAAAACGGGCAGCCTGGCTGCCCGTAAAGCACACACGACCCTTGATCGTTTGTGAAGCACATCAGAGAGAGATGTGCGGAGGAGCGGTCCGCACAATCATGTAACGTTTAGAACTTGGTTTGCAGCTTGATACCGGCAACCAGCGCGTTGTCCACGTGGTCGGTACCGCCTGGATGCACGACGTACTGCACGTTAGGACGCACGGTCAGCCAATCGGTAACGTGAACGCCGTAGTAGATCTCCGAGTTGTACTCGGTGGTCTGAATCGGCAGGTAGTTCGGATTATCGAAATCGTCCACACCGTTGACCTGGTTCAAGAGGCGAGCACGATCGCGAACGTTGTCGTTCACATGAATACGCGAAACGCCTACGCCGATGTCGTCTTTTGGACGTGCATCAAACGGACCTTTGAAGACCAGACCGACGTTCTGGAAGTTGTCGACGAAGTTGGTGGCCTTGTCGTGCACGGTGGCGTTGAAGAACACGCTCATGCCACGGGACGAATCGCCACCCACGGTGGTCAATTGCTGCTGAGCCACAAACCACCAGCCGTGTTTGCTGCCGTGTGATTTGAATTCCGCGCCGGTCAGCGCCTGAGGCTGACCATTGACGTCGTCTTTCAAGTCATTGGCGCTTGGGCTGCTGTAGTACCAACCCAGCCGGTATTCGCCCGCCAGCGAGTTGACGGTTGGGGACCAGACCAGTTCCACAGGAACCAGCGTGCCCTTCGCACCGCTACCGCTGAGCTTGAAGCCGTTCCCGGTTTCCAGATACGACGGGTTCTGCTCGTACACACCGACCTGAGCAAACACTTCTGGCGTGATGTTGTATTTCACGCGGACGGCCCACTGGCTGACCGGCCAGTTGTACCAGGTGCTGACATAGTTCGCCGCCTGGGTGCCGCAGAACGTCAGGTTCTGGAAATCGCACGGGAAGCTGCCGAAGTCTTCACCTTCGCCCATACGACCGGCTTTGATATCCAGTGCGCCGTCGAAGTACTTCTGCTTGATCCACATCTGGGTCAGACGCCAGGTCTGACCGCGACCCCAGACTTCCTGCGAGGAGCTGAGTGTGCCGATGCGAGGGTCACCCAGACGGTCGTTGGAGATGTTGTTACCGCTACGCTCGGTGACGGTCAGCTTGAACTCTGCGTCCTTCAGACCGAAGACCTTTTCCAGGTCGATGTAGGTGCCGATTGCAAACTGATCGCTATAGCGCGCGGTCTTGTCGTTGTTGTAGCCGCCCTTGACGTTGGCGCCCATCTCGCCGACGTACTCAAGGTTGAAGTCGTAACCTTTGTCATGGAGCTCTTTGCGCAGACCGCCCCAGTCACCGGTCATATGCTCGTTGGCATTAAACGGTTCAAGTGCGAATGCGGATCCCGACATCGTCAAGGCCCCCAAGACGGACAACCCACCAATCAGCTGAAACTGGTTAAGCGATTTGCCTTTTACCTTCTTCATCCCTTAAATCCTCGTTTTATTGTTATTAGCTCTAAACAGCGTTGTAACCACTTGCCTCGTGTGCCTGACGGGCCGTTTTTACGGCAGAAATCGACCCGTCAGATGTGCTCGTTAACGCAGTGCACCCGCGTGCGGGATCAGTTGCGGTTAAGCCGCGTGACGTTCCCCATGCTCTCAGCGGCCTGCGACTTTCCCAGCGCACCCAGCCGTTCCCCGGTCTTGGCGTCGAACAGCAACACCTTGCTCGGGTCGAACTGCAGGGTCAGGGTTTCACCTACCGCTGGCGCGACATCCGGCGCCAGGCGGCAACAAACCTTGCTCTCGTTCAACGTGACGAATACCAGCGTGTCGGGACCGGTGGGCTCGGTGACCTGCACTTCAGCGCGAAGGGTCGGCATCCCTGCATTTTCACCGGACGCTAACACGATCTGTTCCGGACGAAGGCCCAGAATCACCTCACGGTCTTCAAGCCCTGCATCGCTCATGCTCATCGGCAATTCGCAACGTGCCTGGCCGCTGTCCAGCAACGCCACCAGACGCCCTTCCTTGCGTTGCAGACGCAGCGGAATGAAGTTCATCGGCGGCGAACCGATGAAGCTGGCGACGAACAGGTTGGCCGGATCGTTGTAGATCTGTTTCGGCGTACCGAACTGCTGAATGATGCCGTCCTTCATGACCGCCACTTTGTCGCCCAGGGTCATGGCCTCGATCTGATCGTGGGTCACGTAGACGGTGGTGGTCTTGAGGCGCTGATGCATCAGTTTCATTTCGGTGCGCATCTCGACGCGCAGCTTGGCGTCGAGGTTCGAAAGCGGCTCGTCGAACAGGTAGATTTTCGGACGACGCGCCAGTGCACGGCCCATGGCCACGCGCTGCTGCTGACCACCGGACAGCTGACCCGGTTTGCGGTTGAGCAGGTGTTCGATCTGCAGCAGTTTGGCGACACGTGCGACTTCTTCGTCGATGGCCGATTGGCTCATCTTGCGAATCTTGAGGCCGAACTCGATGTTCTCGCGCACGCTCATGGTCGGGTACAGCGCGTAGGACTGGAACACCATGGCAATGTCGCGATCTTTCGGACTCATGCCGCTGACGTCCTGATCACCGATCATGATCGCGCCGCCAGTAATGTTTTCCAGGCCCGCGATGCAGTTCATCAGGGTCGACTTACCGCAGCCCGAAGGACCGACCAGGATCAGGAACTCACCGTCCTTGATCGACAGTTCGATGTTCTTCAGGGTGTCCGGCAGACCGGCCCCGTAAGTCTTGTTTACATTGCGAAGCTCAAGCGTTGCCATGATTACCCCTTGACTGCGCCGGCTGTCAGCCCGCGCACGAAATACTTGCCTGCGACCACATAGACCAGCAGGGTCGGAAGACCCGCGATCATTGCTGCCGCCATGTCCACGTTGTATTCCTTGACGCCCGTGCTGGTGTTGACCAGGTTGTTCAGCGCCACGGTGATGGGCTGCGAATCGCCGCTGGAAAACACCACACCGAACAGGAAGTCGTTCCAGATCTGCGTGAACTGCCAGATCAGGCAGACCATGATGATCGGGGTCGACATCGGCAGAATGATCCGCCGAAAAATGGTGAAGAAGCCCGCACCGTCCAGACGTGCAGCCTTGACCAGCGCATCGGGAATGCTGACGTAGTAGTTACGGAAGAACAGCGTGGTGAACGCCAGACCGTAGACCACATGGACGAACACCAGGCCGGTCGTGGTGCTGGCCAGGCCCATCTTGCCGAGCGTGAACGACGCTGGCAGCAGCACGGTCTGGAACGGCAGGAAGCAGCCGAACAACAGCAGACCGAAGAACATCTGCGAGCCGCGGAAGCGCCACATCGACAGCACGTAGCCGTTCAACGCACCGATCGCGGTGGAGATCAGCACCGCCGGAACGGTGATCATGATCGAGTTCCAGAAGTAGCCTTTGACGGTGGCCCATGCCTTGATCCAGCCGATACCGGTGACTTCGGTTGGCCAGCTCAGCAGGTTGCCGCTGCCGATGTCTTCGGGCGATTTGAAACTGGTCAGCAACATCACCACCAGCGGAATCAGGTAAATCAGCACCGCGCCGATGAGCACGGCATAGATCGCGATCCGGCTCAGGCTGATGGAAGGTTTGGCGGCGAGACTAGTCATTGCGCTTGGTCCTCAGCTCGGAATACAGGTAAGGCACGAGGATGGCGAGAATCGCACCGAGCATCAGAATCGCACTGGCCGAGCCCATACCCATCTGGCCACGGCTGAAGGTGAACGAGTACATGAACATCGCAGGCAGGTCGGACGAATAACCCGGGCCGCCGGCGGTCATGGCCGCAACAAGGTCGAAACTCTTGATCGCGATGTGCGCCAGGATCATCACCGCACTGAAGAACACCGGACGCAGGCTTGGCAGCACCACTTTCCAGTAGATCTTCGGCATGCTTGCGCCATCGATCTGCGCTGCACGGATGATCGACTGATCAACGCCACGCAGGCCGGCCAGGAACATCGCCATGATGAAGCCCGAGGCCTGCCAGACGGCAGCGATCACCAGGCAGTACACCACGCGGTCAGGGTCGATCAGCCAGTCGAAACGGAAGCCTTCCCAGCCCCAGTCACGCAGCAGTTTGTCCAGGCCCATGCCCGGGTTGAGCAACCATTTCCAGGCCGTACCGGTGACGATCATCGAGAGCGCCATCGGGTACAGGTAAACGGTGCGGATGAAACCTTCGCGGCGGATGCGCTGGTCAAGGAACACCGCCAGCATCACACCGACGACCAGGCTTATGCCGATGAACATGCCACCAAACACCGCCAGGTTCTTGCTCGCGACCCACCAGCGGTCGTTGTCGAACAGCCGTGCGTATTGCGCCAGGCCTACGAACTTGTAGGTCGGCAGGAAAGTCGAGTTGGTGAACGACAGAATGAACGTCCACAGGATATAGCCGTAGAAGCCCACCAATACGATGAACATGCTGGGCGCCAGCACCAGTTTGGGTAGCCAGCGCTGCAGTGCATCGAACGGCGAGGCTTTGCTGAACACAGCAACAGAACTCATGGTGAAATCCAGTACAGAAAAAGAAGATTGCGAACACGCTGCCGGTTGTAGGAGCGCGCTTGCCCGCGATGCGTCAAATCAGACAATGGTCGTTCAATGACACACCGCAATTGCGGGCAAGCGCGCTCCTGCAGACTTTGCTGCTACGCGTTATTTAGCGGACTTGATCGCAGCACCCAGCTTTTTCGCGGCATCGGCCGGATCGGCTTTCGGGTCGTTGATGAAGTTGGTCACGACATCAAAGAATGCGCCTTGAACAGCCAGCGTGGTCGCCATGTTGTGCGCCATGCTTGGTTGCAGGCCGCCGGTCTTGGCGTCCGCCAGGAAGTCTTTGGCAGCCGTCTGGGCGCACGAGTCGAACCCGTACTTGCCCATGTCGGCCAGCATGTCGTTACGAACCGGGATCGAGCCCTTGTTGATGCTGAAGACTTTCTGGAAGTTTTCACCCAGCACAACTTTGGCGATGTCCTGCTGACCGGCAGCCGTGCCTGCGTCTTTCTGCTTGAACACAGCCAGAGAGTCGATGTTGTAGGTGAATGCCTTGTCGGTGCCCGGGAAGGCGACGCACTCGTAGTCCTTGCCGGCGACTTTCTTGGCGGCAGTCCATTCGGACTTGGCCCAGTCACCCATGATCTGCATGCCGGCCTTGCCGTTGATAACCTTGGCGGCTTCCAGGTTCCAGTCCTGGCCTTTGCCGTCGGGATCCATGTAGGTGGCGACTTTCTTGAGCTCGGTGAGCGACTTGACCATTTCCGGACCGGTCAGCGCGCCATTGTCCAGATCGACCAGCGCCTTTTTGTAACCGTCAGCGCCCATCACGGACAGTACGACGGCTTCAAAAACGGTGCTGTCCTGCCAAGGCTGGCCACCATGGGCCAGAGGGATGAAGCCTGCCGCCTTGAGCTTGTCGCCCGCAGCGTAGAACTCTTGGAGGGTGGTCGGGGCTTTTTCGATACCGGCTTTCTTGAAGACTTCCGGGTTGATCCACAGCCAGTTCACGCGGTGGATGTTCACCGGTACGGCCACATAATCACCGTCGTACTTCACGGTATCGGACACTTTCTTGTCGAGCAGGCTGTCCCACTTTTCCTGCTTGGAAACGTCTTTCAGCACGTCAGTGTCGAGCAGGCCGGTAGAGGCCCATTCCTGAATGTCCGGACCTTTGATCTGGGCAACGCCTGGCGGGTTGCCAGCCACAGCGCGGCTCTTCAGAACAGTCATGGCCGTCGAACCGCCACCGCCGGCGACAGCGCCGTCTTTCCAGGTGAAACCGTCTTTTTCAACTTGGGCCTTGAGCACGTCGACAGCCGCTTTTTCGCCACCGGAAGTCCACCAGTGGACGACTTCGACAGTGCCTTTGGAATCAGCGGCCATGGCGCTCAGAGGGAACAACGAGGCGAGAGAAATGAGTGCTGCGAGACGGGAAATCGAATTCATCTATTTGACCTTTATTGTTGTTATGCATGAGCAAGTCTTGGCGCTTGCGCTGCATGGATTCTAAACAAGCGACTTGCACGGACGGTAACGAAGGGACGCGCGGGTGTCACTGGATGGTGACATTCAAGAAACCTTGCGTCTAAACCCGTAGGAGCGCGCTTACCCGCGATTGCGGTGGGTCAAAAACCTTGCTGGTAACTGACCCACCGCAATCGCGGGCAAGCGCGCTCCTACAGTGACCGAGGTCGGCGCTCACTCCACCCCGCGCGGCAGGTGCAGCGTCACCCGCAAACCACCGTCGCGCAGGTTTTGCAGGGTCACTTCGCCGCCGTGACTGTGGGCGATGTTACGGGCGATCCCCAGACCGAGGCCGTAGCCCTGCTGCTGCTTGCCCGCGAGCCGAAAATGCGGCTCGAACACCTGCTCCAGTCGTTGTTCGGGCACACCCGGCCCCTCGTCCTCGACGTGCAGCACGAACGCTTCTGCATCGTCCTCAACGTATAGGTGCGCTTTGTCGCCGTACTTGATGGCGTTGTCGATCAGGTTGCCCATGCAACGCCTCAACGCCAGCGGCTTGCCGTAAAACATCGACATGGCCTTGCCCTTCAATGTCACGCGGCCGCCACCATTAGGGGCCAGGTACGGTTCGATCAGGCAATCGAGTGCGTGATTGAGGTCCACCGGCTCGATGTTTTCGTGAATGTCGGTGTCCTTCACGCACTGCAAAGCACCTTTGACCAGCAGTTCCAGCTCGTCGAGATCGCGGGTGAACTTGACCTGCATTTCCTCGTCTTCCAGCAGTTCCACTCGCAGGCGCAAGCGCGTGATGGGCGTGCGCAGGTCGTGGGAAATGGCGCTGAACAACTGCCCGCGCTCGGTCAGGTAGCGGCTGATGCGATCGCGCATGGTGTTGAACGCACGCGTCACCTCGATCACTTCGCTACCGCCGCCCTCCACCACCGGCTCGACGTCGGCGCCCAGCGACAGGTCTCGCGCAGCACGCGCCAACCGCTTGAGCGGGCCGCTTTGCCAGTGCACCAGCAAGCCGATAAACACCAGCAGGAAGATACTCGTCAGGCCAATGAACCAGACCTGCTGCGACGGCAGGCCTTCCTCTTCGAGCATGGTGTACGGCTCGGGCAAGAGCGACGCAATGTACAGCCATTCCCCCGGTGACAGCTCAATCTGGGTCACCAGAACCGGCGGATTCACTGGTTCCAGCGTCAACGCGTAATGCGCCCATGAACGTGGCAGCTCGTCGAGTTTCAGGCCGCTGTTGAAGATGCGCAGGTCTTCCGGACGCACGAAGCGGACGAGGATGTCCGGGTCAGCGCCCAGATTCTGCCGCAATACCTGACCGACCACGTTGATGACCGCCGACTTGCGCACGGTCGGCTCCAGCACCTGCATGTCCAGCGGACGATCGTTGAGCGATACGAAGAAACGCGTCCCGCCCATGCTGCGCAGTTGATCAAGCACCAAAGGACGAAACGCGACCGGCAGCGAGCGGAAGTAACTGACGCTCGCTGACATGGAATAACCCAGGCTGCGGGCACTGGTGATCAGGCCTTCCATTTGCGTGGCGCGCAGCTGGGAAAGCCAGATCAGGCTGGACAGGGTTTGCGCCAGCAGCACGGCCAGCAAGGTCAACAGCAGCATGCGCCCCAGCAGTGAGCGCGGTACCGGCAGACGACGCTTTTTCTCGGTCACCATTGGCAATCAGTAGCCGTTGCCGGCTTGCGGCAGCACGTTGGCCGCCAGCAGGTAACCACTGCCTCGCACGGTGCGAATCAATCGCGGCGCCTTGCCGGTGTCGCGCAACCGCTGACGCAGGCGGCTCACGGCCATGTCGACGATGCGCTCCAGCGGCATCAGCTCACGACCCCGCGTGGCATTGCCGATGGTGTCGCGGTCGAGGATCTGCTGCGGGTTGTCGAGAAACAATTTGAGCAACGCGAAGTCGGCGCCGGAGAGGATCACCTCTTCACCATCGTTGTGAAACAGTCGGTGGCTGACCATGTCCAGACGCCACTCATCGAACACCAGCACCTCGCCACCCGAACGTTCCTGACCGAATTGGGCGCGGCGCAGCAACGCCTTGATGCGCGCCTGGAGTTCACGCGGGCTGAAGGGCTTGGCCATGTAGTCGTCGGCACCGAGCTCCAGACCGATGACCCGGTCCGCCTCGTCGGAACTGGCAGTGAGCATGATGATCGGGACGTGCGGCTGGCGCGGGTGCTGCCGGACCCAGCGACACAGGCTGAAGCCGTCTTCGTCGGGCAGCATGACGTCGAGAATCAGCAAGTCGCTCGGCTCGTCATTGAACGCCTGACGGAACTGGGCGCCATCGCCGACGGTACGCACCTGAAAGCCAGAGCGGCTCAGGTAGGCTTGCAGCAACTCACGAATCTCCTGGTCATCGTCGACCACCAGAATCGATTTACTGACAGCGTTCACTTTAGTCGTCCTTGTAGGCACTGAAATTGTTGTTATGGGCACAGATAACACAGTGTAGGAGCTGGCTTGCTGGCGATTACGTTCGGGCAGCCACATTGATGCCGCCAGATACGCCTCTATCGCCAGCAAGCCGGCTCCTACAAGGGTTGGGTTGGCTCGCTAAAATGGCGGCGAGCACAATCCACTGTAGGAGCGCGCTTGCCCGCGATGCGTGAGTCCAGACGACACGTCTGTGACTGAAAGGTCGCAAGCGCGCTCCTACAGCATGTTGCGAACTTATCCTTGCGCTGCCAGCGCCTGATCCAACGCCACGCCAGCGCCCATCAAGCCCGGGTACTCGGCCGTCACCAGCCACACCGGCACATCCTTGAAGTAATCCTTCATCAGGCCTTTTTCTGCCAGGGCCTTGTTAAACCCGCTCTGCATGAAAAAGTCGACGAATCGCGGAATCACACCGCCTGCGATATAAACGCCACCACGGCCGCCGACGGTCAACACATTGTTGCCCGCGACACGGCCGAGAAATACGCAGAACTGTTCGAGCACGGCACTCGCCACAGGGTCACCCTTGATCGCCGCCGAGGTGATCGCCGCTGGCGACTTCAACACCGGCTCGACTTCGTCCAGCGCACAGCTGACCTGATACAGCAGCAACAGACCGGCACCGCTCAAAATGGTTTCGGCACTCACATGTTCATGCTCGGCCATCAGCCGCATCCACAACATGGCCTCGCGCGGATTGCCGATCGGCAGGTCGACATGGCCGCCCTCGCCCGGCACTGCGGTCCAGTGGCTTTCGCCGGTGCGGATCAAGGTGCCGACACCCAGGCCGGTGCCCGGACCGATCACCACGCGGGCACCTTTCGGATCGCCCTTGCCGTGACGCACGGTCAGGTACTCGTCGTCACGCAGCCGGGTCATGCCCAGGGCCATGGCCGTGAAGTCGTTGACCATGATCAGGTTGTCGATCTTGAGCGCCGCGCAGAACGCCTGCCGGTTGATCTTCCAGTGGCTGTTGGTGAAGTGGAAATCGTCACCGGTCACAGGCCCGGCGACCGCCAGGCAGATCGAGCCGACATCCCCCAGTTGCAATTCCAGGTCCTGCAGATAAACCAGCAAGGCCTTCTCGGGACTGGCGTAATCGACCGTCGGAAACACCCGGACCGAATGCAACTGGTCGTCTTCCCAAATGGCAAAACGAGCATTTGTGCCGCCGATATCACCCACCATCGCCAATGTCACTTGAGCGTCTCCAGATTCGAAGTAAAGGCGCTGGCGCCCTTCTCTGCCGAGCTGAAGGCCATGCGCATGAAACCGAACAGCTCGCGACCGGTGCCCACGTTGTGGGACAGTCGACCGATTGCCGGCTCTCTGGCGGCCAATTCTGCCGGTTCGACCAGAACTTGCAATGTCCCTTTCACGCCATCTACCCGAATGAGGTCCCCATCACGCACAAGTGCCAATGGGCCACCATCGGAGGCTTCGGGGCACACGTGGATCGCGGCCGGGATTTTGCCCGAGGCGCCGGACATGCGACCGTCAGTGATCAGCGCGACCTTGAAGCCGCGATCCTGCAGCACGCCGAGGAACGGCGTCATCTTATGCAGCTCTGGCATACCGTTGGAGCGTGGCCCCTGAAAACGCATGACCGCGACGAAGTCACACTCCAGCTCGCCAGCCTTGAACGCGTCGGCCAGGTCCTGCTGATCTTCGAACACTTTGGCAGGTGCTTCGACGATCTGATGCTCCAGCGCAACGGCCGACACTTTCATCACGCCGCGCCCCAGGTTGCCTTCCATCACGCGCAGGCCGCCCTCCGGCGAGAACGGACGGGCGATCGGGCGAAGGATGTTTTCGTCCAGGCTTTCGATCGGGCCGTCGCGCCACACCAGTTTGCCGTCATCGAGGAACGGCTCCTGGGTGTAACGACGCAGGCCGCGACCGACCACGGTGTTGACGTCTTCGTGCAACAGCCCGGCATCGAGCAGTTCGCGGATCAGGAACGACATGCCGCCTGCCGCCTGGAAGTGGTTGATGTCGGCTTTGCCGTTTGGATAGACGTGGCTCAGGGTCGGCACGACCTCGGACAAGTCCGCCATGTCCTGCCAGGTCAGCTGAATGCCCGCGCATTGAGCGATGGCCGGCATGTGCAGCGTGTGGTTGGTGGAACCACCCGTCGCGTGCAGGGCAACAATCGAGTTGACCAGCGAACGCTCGTCCACAATCTCACCCAGTGGAATGAATTCGCCGCTTTGTTTGGTCAGACGCGTCACCTGATACGCCGCCTCGCGGGTCAGGGCATCACGCAGCGGTGTGTAAGGATTGACGAAGGAGGCGCCCGGCAAGTGCAGCCCCATGACTTCCATCAACAGCTGGTTGGTGTTCGCGGTGCCGTAGAAGGTGCAGGTGCCCGGGCCGTGGTAGGACTTCATTTCCGAGTCCAGCAGCTCTTCACGGGTGGCCTTGCCTTCGGCATACCGCTGGCGCACGTCGGCTTTTTCCTTGTTGGATATGCCCGAGACCATCGGACCGCCAGGGACGAAGATCGTCGGCAGGTGACCAAAGCGCAGGGACCCCATCAGCAGGCCCGGCACGATTTTGTCGCAGATGCCCAGCATCAACGCCGCGTCGAACATGTTGTGGGACAGCGCGACTGCCGTTGCCATCGCAATGACTTCTCGACTGGCGATACTCAGTTCCATGCCCGGCTCGCCCTGGGTCACGCCGTCGCACATGGCCGGCACGCCGCCCGCGAACTGACCGACCGAGCCGATTTCACGCAGGGCCTTTTTGATCTGTTCCGGGAAGTGTTCGTAGGGCTGATGCGCCGACAGCATGTCGTTGTACGAAGACACGATGGCCACGTTGGCCGCATTCATCATGCGCAGGCTGTTTTTGTCTTCGGTGCCACAGGCCGCAACGCCATGCGCAAAGTTTGCGCATTGCAGCTTGCCACGCATAGGACCGTCGCTCGCCGCGCCCCGGATCAATTGCAGATAGCGCTGACGGGTTTCACGGCTGCGAGCAATCAGCCGTTCGGTTACCTCAAGGACGCGGGGATGCATTGTCATGAACTCCAGGCTAGCGGATGTGGTCACCCGTTCAGGCGCTTACAAAAAACCGTCGTGGAATCATGCCCCCAATGAAACGCTTCAGCAAAGGCTTTGATTTTCAGACAGTTGTGATGGCCTGACGGGTTTCTATTTGTAGATAAAACAAAATACTGCCACTAAAAAGGCTTGTTTTCTATTTTTATGAGAATAATCTTGTAATTCCAACAACAAATTCACTGAGGACGGGTGTATGACTCTCCGCATCGCAATCAATGGCTTTGGCCGAATCGGCCGCAACGTCCTACGCGCACTCTATACCCAAGGCTATCGTCAGGACCTGCAGGTCGTCGCCATCAACGATCTGGGCGACAGCGAGATCAACGCCCACCTTCTCAAATACGACACCGTGCATGGACAGTTCGACGGGACCGTGGAGCACGACAAGGAAAGCCTGACCGTCAATGGTGACCGTATTTCGGTCAGCGCCATCCGCAACCCGGCCGAGCTGCCGTGGAAGTCCGAGAACATTGACGTGGTGTTCGAATGCACCGGTCTGTTCACCGACCGCAACAAGGCCGCGGCCCACATCACCGCAGGCGCCAAGAAGGTCATCATCTCCGCGCCCGCCAAAGGCGCCGACGCCACCGTGGTCTACGGCGTCAACCACGATGTGCTGCGTCAGTCGCACCAGGTGATTTCCAACGCGTCCTGCACCACCAACTGCCTGGCGCCGGTGGCACAGGTATTGAACCGTGAGCTGGGCATCGAAAGCGGTCTGATGACCACGATTCACGCCTACACCAACGACCAGAACCTAATCGACGTCTACCACACCGACCCGTACCGCGCGCGTTCGGCGACCCAGTCGATGATCCCGAGCAAGACCGGCGCGGCCGAAGCCGTGGGTCTGGTGCTGCCTGAACTGGCCGGCAAGCTGACCGGCATGGCGGTACGCGTACCGGTGATCAACGTATCGCTGGTCGACCTGACCATTCAGCTGAAGCGCGATGCAACGGCCGATGAGGTCAACGCGATCATGAAGGAAGCGGCGCAACACTCGAAAATCCTGGGTTACAACACCCTGCCGCTGGTTTCTCACGACTTTAACCACAACCCGCTGTCATCGATCTTCGACGCCAACCACACCAAAGTCAGCGGTCGCCTGCTGAAGGTGCTGGCCTGGTATGACAACGAATGGGGTTTCTCCAACCGCATGCTCGACAACTGCCTGGCGTTGATGAACGCCGAGTAAACACTCCGGCATGGCCCTTTGTAGGAGCGCGCTTGCCCGCGAATGCGGTGGGTCAGGTTCATGTCTGGTGACTGACACACTGCAATCGTCCGGATGCGGCCCAGACCAAGCGCGCTCCTACAGGTATGGCCGCGCTAACCGCAGCTGCATGCCGAACCGAGATGTCTTGTGGGAGCGAGCTTGCTCGCGAATGCTGAAGTCCAGTCACAGCAAATGTGCAGGATGTTTCGGCCTCTTCGTCCGGATGCGGTCCAGAGCAAGCGCGCTCCCACAATAGACAGCCTCGCCGTACTTGCCTTTACATTTTCTTTGCAACTTTCCACCTTGCCAATAAAGCAGATGATAAGCATTATCATTCACTGGATTTCTGGTCGGGTGTCCCCGTGAGTCAGTCTCACTTCAATGATGTTTTTCTCGCACGACGAACGATCCTGCTGCGCACCCTGCAGCGCATGGTCCGCAACCCCAGCACCGCCGAAGACTTGCTGCAGGAAACCTACCTGCGCGTGACCCGTGCGCTGGGTGAACGCGCGATCGCCCACCTTGAGCCGTTCGTTTTCCAGACCGCGCGCAATCTGGCGCTGGATCACTTGCGCGCCCACCGAATCCATTCGCGCACCATCGTCGACGACGCGCCGATTGCCGACATCCATAACGTGGTCGCACCCGACCCTGCCCTGGAGGATGCTGCCCACGCCAATCGTCTGCTGGAAGGCCTGAGCGCCAGCCTGGAAAAACTAACGCCCAGGCAGCAGAAAATCTTCACACTCAGTCGCCTTCAGGGCGCCAGTTACCTGGAGATCGCCGAGCAGTTGGGCGTGTCGGCCAGCACTGTGCAAAAGGAACTCAAGCTGATCATGGCGATTTGCGTCGGTGTCGCAGCCCGACTCGAGCGCTGATGAGAGCGGCTTGATCCATACCATAAGAAACCCGGCGGACCGTCAGCGGCTGTAAGCGCTAAACTTCCGCCCCAAACCGTGTACCCGAGGACGCTCCTTGACGGACTCTCACTCACCTGGCCCCGGTCAGGCGGCCGACGTGCCGAATGACCGCGCCATGGATCAAGCCCTGAACTGGCTGATCGAACTGGACGATGCCAACGTGCAGCAGCACGCCCGTTTTCAGGCGTGGCTGGCGGCCGACCCTGCGCACCGCGAGGCCTTCGCCCAGGCCGAGGCGGTCTGGAATTCGCAGCCCGTGCTGGAAGCGGCCGTTCAGCTGGCTGCACCCAAAAAGCCTTCGAGGCTGCGCCGCCTGCGCCCACATTGGGTGCCCTTGGCCACTGCGGCGGCGTTGTTGCTGGGGCTATTCAATTTCAGCGACCTGCCCTTGCGATTCAAAGCTGACCACTTGACCGTCGCCGGAGAGCGCCAGCGGCTGGAGCTTTCGGACGGTTCGAAGGTGCTACTCAATACCCGATCCGCGTTCTCCAGCGAACTGGATGACCGCCAACGCATCGCGCGTCTGTATCAAGGTGAAGCCTTCTTCGAAGTTCCGACCGCCAAGGGTTTGCCACTGGAAGTCGAAGCCGGTCCGGTGCGCATGAGCGCCAGCAGCACCGCATTCGCCGTCCGCTACCTGGACGGCGTGGCGCAGATTCAGGTCGAGCGCGGCGCGGTGAACGTGCAGGCGACCCAAGGCCAGTCTCAAGTGAGTCTTGGCGCCGGGGACAGCCTGCGGGTCGGGCCAGACGGCGTTGGCCATCGTGAAAAAACCGACCCGAACAAGGATCTGGCCTGGATTCAGGGACGATTGATCTTCGATAACTGCCCGATGAGCGAAGTCCTGGCCGAGTTAAGGCGCTATTACCCGGGCTGGATCGTCAGCGCCAACACCCGACTGGATCAGGTCGCCGTGACCGGCAATTACCGCCTGGACAACCCGATCGACGTGGTGCGCTCACTGGCGCAGATCACTTCGGCACGCCTGCACGAGCTGCCTGCGCTGGTCATTCTGAACTGAGGACAATTATTTTTACGCGATAGCCGTTCGTCGTACGTCTCGTTATAGCCAATGCAAGTGATTCCTATTAACAAAGCACTTGCCAACACTATAAAGACCCGCATGACAGGGAGCGCTATCGATGCCGTCCACGTTCACCCCCGCCACACCCGACTCACCGCGAACCACCCGCCATTTCACCCTCTCGCTGCTGACCGTCGCGGTGTTCACCGCGGGTCTTCACAGCGCGCCCATTGCCGCCGCCGAACAACCGGCACGCGTGGCGGGCAGCTACCCGTTCTCGATCAATCAGCAACCGCTGGTGTCGGCGCTGAACGAATTCAGCAAGATCACGGGCTGGCAGGTCGGCATGGCGTCGGATCTGGCGCAGAACGTGACGTCGCCCGGCGTCAGCGGCACGATGTCCGCAGAAAAAGCGCTGGATCGTCTGCTCGTGGGGAGCAACCTGAACTATCGCAGCCTGGGCAATAACAACGTCGTGCTGGAAAAACGCAGCAGCACCGGCGCCCTGGCGCTGGAGCAAGTGACGGTCAGCGCCACGCGTCAGGCGCAATCGGTGGACTCGGTGCCCAGCACGGTCACGGTGCACGACCGCAAAGCACTGGATCGGCAGAACGTGAACACCATTCGTGATCTGGTGCGCTATGAACCCGGGGTTTCCGTGGGCGGCGCGGGCCAACGTGCGGGCACCAGCGGCTACAACATCCGCGGCATCGACGGCGACCGGATCCTCACGCAGGTCGACGGCGTCGAAGTGCCCGACAACTATTTCTCCGGCCCTTACGCCAACACCCATCGCAACTACGTCGACCCGGAAATCATCAAGCGCGTCGAAATCCTGCGCGGCCCTGCCTCTGCCTTGTACGGCAGCAGCGCGATCGGTGGTGCGGTCAGCTACTACACGCTCGACCCGGAAGACATCATCAAGCCGGGCAAAGACGTCGGTGCTCGCCTGAAAACCGGCTACAGCTCAGCGGACGACAGCTGGTTGAACTCAGCGACGGTGGCAGGCCGTGAAGGCGATTTCGACGGCTTGCTGCACGTCAGCCAGCGCAATGGCCGCGAAACCGAATCCTATGGCGAACACGGCGGCACTGGCCTGAGTCGCACGGCCGCCAACCCGGAAGACGTTCGTGCGACCAACGTGCTGGCCAAGCTGGGCTGGAACTATGGCGACAACGACCGGCTGGCGTTCACCTACGAGAAGTACAAGGACGACACGCACACCAATCAGAAAAGCGCGGTGGGCGGGCCGTTCACAGGTGGCCGTGGGTTCGGTTTCTACCGAGGACGCGAAGGCAACGACGTCATCACCCGTGAACGTTTCGGTCTGGAAAACACCTTCGCGCTGGACAGCCTGCTGGTCGACAACGTCAAGTGGAGCCTGAATTACCAGATCGCCAAAACCGACCAGAACACCATCGAGCGGTATGTGCCGGGCAGCCGCGATGTCTGGCGTACGCGCGATACCACCTACAAAGAGCGCCAGCGGATCTTCGATGCCCAACTGGACAAGGCTTTCAGCATCGCCGACACCGAGCACCTGCTGACCTACGGCACCACGCTCAAACAACAGAAAGTCACCGGCGAACGCAGCGGCACCGCCACCTGCGCCGCCGTGCTTGGCACATGCCGTACCATCGGAGCGACGAGCCCGACGGCGTCCGACAGCCTGGCGCCGAACAGCGACTTCCCGGACCCGACGATCAACACCTACGCACTGTTCGCCCAGGATCAGATCAAATGGGGCGACTGGACCTTCATGCCGGGCGCACGTTACGACTACACCACGCTCAACCCGCACGCCACCGACGAGTTCCTGCGCGCCGTCAGCCTGACCAGCCAGGACCAGTTCAACGATAAAGAGAAGAAATGGCATCGCCTGTCGCCCAAGCTGGGCGTGACGTACGCGATCGACGACGCCTACACCTGGTACGGCCAATACGCCGAAGGCTTCCGCACACCGAGCGCCAAGGCGCTGTATGGCCGCTTCGAGAACCTGAATACCGGTTACATCGTCGAGCCTAACCCGAACCTTGAGCCGGAGAAGAGCAAGAGCTACGAAACCGGTCTGCGTGGGCGTTTCGACGAGGGCTCGTTCGACGTGGCAGTGTTCTACAACAAATACCGCGACTTCATTAATGAAGACGCCATTCAACCGGCGACCTCGACCGAAGCGGTGTTCCAGTCCAACAACATCAAGCACGCCACGATCAAAGGCGTGGAGCTTAAAGGTCGCCTGAACCTGGACAGCTTCGGCGCACCTGAAGGCCTCTATACCCAAGGCTCGTTGGCCTACCTGTACGGCCGCAATGACGACACCGGCCAGCCGATCAACAGCATCAACCCGCTGACCGGCGTGTTCGGTCTGGGTTATGACCACGACAACTACGGCGGCTTGCTGAGCTGGACCTTGGTCAAGCGCAAGACCCGGGTGGACGACACCAACTTCCATGCACCGGACGGTTCGTCGACTCAGTTCAAGACACCCGGCTTTGGTGTGCTGGACCTGACCGGCTTCTACAAAGTGACCGACGACGTGACGGTCAGCGGAGGCCTGTACAACCTGGCCGACAAGAAATACTGGCAGTGGGAGGACGTGCGCGGCTACGACGGCGTCGGTGAAGCGGGCGTAACCGCGCCCGCCAGCCTGGACCGCCTGACCGAGCCGGGGCGCAACGTCGCGATCAATCTGGTGTGGGATATCTAACCCCGTTGGTCACGCACCTGTAGGAGCGCGCTTGCCCGCGAATGCTGAAGTCCAGGCACCGCAAATGTGCCGGATGTACCGGCCTCTTCGCGGGCAAGCGCGCTCCTACAAAAGCAACTGCCGTGTTTTTTTACGTTTTTGCACGCACTCACTCGTCTCGTTAACAAACGCCTTTTTTCCAAGGAAGACACATGCCCCAAGCCCCGATTCGTCGCTCCCAGCGTCTGAACCAGATCACCCACGCCCCGCATGAGCAGCTGGACAAGGCAGTCAAAGCCAACGCGCCGTTCGAAACACTGGCCAGTTACACCCGCTTTCTGAGCGCGCAATATCTGTTTCAGCAGGAGCTCAAGGCGCTCTACACCGATCACCAACTGATCGGACTCATCGCCGACCTCCCCGAGCGTTGCCGTGCGGAACAGGCAAAGGCCGACCTGAATGACCTGAGCACGCCGATTCCCGGCCCTGTCGCCGGCGCGGTCCTCCATCCTCCGCTGGCCGAAGCCTTGGGCTGGCTGTTTGTGTCGGAAGGCTCGAAGCTGGGTGCGGCATTCCTGATCAAACGCGCCGTGGCGCTCAATCTCAGCGAAACTTTTGGCGCTCGTCATCTGGGTGAGCCCGCCGGTGGCCGGGCCGACGGCTGGAAACGCTTCATCCGCCTCCTCGACGATCTGCCGTTTACCGAGGAGCAGGAACGCCAGATCGACACAGGCGCCGTCGCGGCGTTCGAACGTTTCAACGTGCTGCTGGAGCACGCCTATACGTCGGCTGCCCAACCCCAACCCGCCTGAACGCACGCCTTTTGCGCCCTGCGCTGTTAAGCTGGGCGCCTTTTCGAGGAGTGTTATCCCTCGACGCACTTCTTTATCCGGCAGCACCCGAGACTCATGACCAGTCACCCCCAAGGCAGCAAACTGTCCCGTATCCTCTTTGGCATCCTGGCCTACGTCAGCCTCGCCATCGGCATCATCGCGATTTTCATTCCAGGGTTGCCCACCACCGAATTCATCCTGTTGGCTGCTTGGGCCGCGACCAAAAGCTCGCCGCGTTTAAGCGCCTGGCTGGAAAACCACCGCCTGTTCGGCCCCATGTTGAGCAACTGGCGTAACGGCAAGCTCATCGCACGCCGCGCGAAAATCAGCGCGACCGTCACCATGCTGATTTGCGCCGTCATGATGCTGGTGGTGCTCAAACACAACTGGTGGATTTACTTCGCGGTGGCCGGCATGGTGCTGGTCAACCTGTGGATCTGGTCCCGGCCGGAACCGGGTACACAGAACGCTGAATGCCCGGAGTCCACCGGTCAGCGCTGAACCCATGCCTTGGCAGACGGTCTGCTCTTTACTGTCATTGATTTCTGAAGGAGCAGTCACATGTTCGAGCCAGGTCATCTGCACATCGCCCGCCCCGCGTTACAGCCCGACGATGTCGGTTACGACATTCATCTGCGCTACGAAGTCAGCCAGACCGATTCGGATGCCGGCATGCACTTCACGATGGACGGCGACATCAACGGCAAGCCGTTCAATGAAACCTTCGACCTGCCCAAGGATTTGGCGTACAACTTTGCCAGCGAGGCCTCACGCATCGCCGAAAAGCACGGCCTGCCAAAAGACACTGACCTCCATGCGATGGGCGGCCAGTACGACGCCATGTTCGAAGACATCCGCGACAAACTCGACCTCAAGTCGGGCGATGCGGTGAAGCCGGAGCATCTGGAGTAATTCACACGGTCCTGTAGGAGCGCGTTCAAGGAAGCCCGCGAGATTTACTGGCATAATCGCCCCCGTCTTTCGCCTGAATCTCTCCGCCCCCATGCGCATCCACGTTACGTTCATCGACCGCGTCGGCATCACCCAGGAAGTTCTGGCGATCCTCGGCGGGCGGAATCTGAACCTCGATGCGGTGGAAATGGTGCCGCCCAACGTCTATATCGACGCACCGACCCTGAGCCACGACGTCCTCGAAGAGCTCAAGGACCGGCTGTTTCGCGTGCGCGGCGTAGAAGCGATCACCGTGGTCGACATCCTTCCCGGTCAGCGCCGCCACCTGCAGCTGGATGCCCTGCTTGCGGCGATGACCGACCCGGTGCTGGCGCTCGACAGTGCCGGCCATGTACTGCTGGCCAACCCGGCCCTTGTGGCGTTGTACGGCAGAGAACCCGCGGGCGAGTCAATCGGCGAACTGTTCTCCGACCCCGCCCTGCAAACCGCCTTGCTTGAAAACGGCTTTCGGTTGCCCCTGCGCGAGGTCACGTTGAATGGCGAAGCCCTGCTGCTGGATGCCACGCCGATCACTGACGCAGGCGCCCTGCTCACGCTGTACCTGCCCAGTCGCATCGGCGAGCGATTGTCGGCATTGCACCACGATCACGCCGAAGGCTTTGATGCGTTGCTGGGCGATTCCGCACCGATCCGCACGCTGAAAGCCCGCGCCCAACGCGTCGCCGCACTCGACGCGCCGTTGCTGATTCAGGGCGAAACCGGCACCGGTAAAGAGCTGGTCGCCCGCGCCTGTCACGCCGTCAGCGCTCGTAACGGCGCACCGTTTCTGGCGCTCAACTGCGCGGCGCTGCCGGAAAACCTCGCGGAAAGCGAACTCTTCGGCTACGCGCCCGGCGCCTTTACCGGCGCGCAACGGGGCGGCAAGCCCGGGTTGATGGAGCTCGCCAACCAAGGCACGGTGTTTCTCGACGAGATCGGCGAGATGTCGCCGTACTTGCAGGCCAAGCTGCTCAGATTCCTGAACGACGGTAGCTTTCGTCGCGTCGGCGGCGACAAGGAAGTGAAGGTCAACGTGCGCATCCTCAGCGCGACCCATCGCGACCTGGAAAAAATGGTCGCCGAAGGCACCTTCCGTGAAGACCTGTTCTATCGCCTGAATGTACTGAACCTTGAGGTCCCGCCGCTGCGAGCGCGCGGCCAGGACATCCTGTTGCTGGCGCGCTACTTCATGGAACAGGCCTGCACCCAGATTCAGCGCCCGGTGTGTCGCCTCGCGCCAGGCACTTACCCTGCCCTGCTCGGCAACCGCTGGCCGGGCAACGTGCGGCAACTGCAGAACGTGATCTTTCGGGCGGCCGCGATCTGCGAACGCTCGCTGGTGGACATTGGTGATCTCGACATCGCGGGCACTTCAGTGGCCCGCGAAAACGACGGTGAAATCGAAAGCCTGGAAGCCGCCGTCGAAGACTTCGAAAAATCGCTGCTGGAAAAGCTCTACAGCCATTACCCCTCGACCCGCCAACTCGCCGCCCGCTTGCAGACGTCCCACACAGCCATTGCCCATCGATTGCGCAAATACGGGATTTCAACGAAAAGCTGATCTGGCCAGCGGAATGAATTCGATACACCGGAACGATACCGTTACGACCTGCGCACGTCCCCATCCTACAAGGCGTTGATCACACAACACTTTTCAAACCCGGAATATCTGTAGCGATTTCGCTACACCCATCCCTTGCAAAAAATCCCGAAACCTGCCGAGACCCTTGATCTACGGCCTTCGAGCAACCTTGGCCGCAAACTTGCTATGCATCTGCCCATCACGCTCGCGCCATCGACGAGCGATTTTCCATTCAGGGGAGTTTTCATGAGCGATTTGCGTTTTACCGAAGATCACGAGTGGCTGCGTGCCGAAGCAGACGGCAGCGTCACGGTCGGCATCACGGCTTTCGCGCAGGACGCACTGGGTGACGTGGTTTTCGTACAACTCCCTGAGCTGCAGGCCTACGACAAAGGCGCCGAAGCCGCCACCGTTGAATCGGTGAAAGCCGCCAGCGGCGTCTACATGCCGCTCAACGGTGAAGTCGTCGAGGTCAACCCGGCGCTGGACGCCAACCCTGAGCTGGTCAACGAAGACCCGATGGGCCAGGGCTGGTTCTTCCGTTTCATCCCTTCCGACGCCGCCGCTGTCGGCCAACTGCTGGATCAGGACGCTTACGACCGCCTGATCAAAGCCAACGCCGAAGCCTGAGGAACGCGCAATGACTGACCGTATTGAATTGAGCACCGCCAACGAGTTCATCGCCCGTCACATCGGCCCCCGCGCCGACGACGAGAAAGCCATGCTCGCGACCCTGGGTTTTGATTCGCTGGAGGCCCTGAGCGCCAGCGTTATCCCGGAATCCATCAAAGGCACCAGCGTACTGGGCCTGTCTGCCGGTCAAAGCGAAGCTGACGCCCTGGCTGACATCAAAGCCATCGCCGGCAAGAACCAACTGTTCAAGACCTTTATCGGCCAGGGTTACTACAACACCCACACGCCGGCGCCGATCTTGCGCAACCTGTTGGAAAACCCGGCCTGGTACACCGCTTACACCCCGTATCAGCCAGAAATTTCCCAAGGTCGCCTGGAGTCGCTGCTGAACTTCCAGACGCTGATCAGCGACCTGACCGGCCTGCCGATCGCCAACGCGTCGCTGCTGGACGAAGCCACCGCCGCCGCCGAAGCCATGACCTTCTGCAAACGCCTGAGCAAGAACAAAGGCAGTCACAAATTCTTCGCCTCCGCGCATTGCCATCCACAGACCCTTGACGTGCTGCGTACCCGCGCCGAGCCGCTGGGCATTGAGGTGGTCGTGGCGGACGAAAGCCAACTGACCGACGTCAGCGAATTCTTCGGCGCCCTGCTGCAATACCCGGCGAGCAATGGCGACCTGTTCGACTATCGCGAACTGGTTGAACGCTTCCACGCCGCCAATGCCCTGGTGGCCGTCGCGGCCGATCTGCTGGCCCTGACCCTGCTAACGCCGCCGGGCGAGTTCGGCGCGGACGTCGCCATCGGCAGCGCGCAACGCTTCGGTGTGCCGCTGGGCTTCGGTGGACCGCACGCGGCTTATTTCTCCACCAAAGATGCCTACAAGCGTGACATGCCGGGCCGTCTGGTCGGTGTGTCCATCGACCGCTTCGGCAAGACCGCGCTGCGTCTGGCCATGCAGACCCGCGAACAACACATCCGTCGTGAGAAAGCGACCAGCAACATCTGCACCGCGCAGGTGCTGCTCGCCAACATCGCCAGCATGTACGCCGTTTACCACGGCCCGCGCGGCCTGACCCGCATCGCCAACCGCGTGCATCACCTGACCGCGATTCTCGCCCAAGGCCTGAGCCAGCTGGGTCTGGACGTCGAACAAGCCTTCTTCTTCGACAGCATCACGCTCAACACCGGCGCCAAAACCGCCGACCTGCATGCCAAGGCGCGCGCTCAGCAGATCAACCTACGTGAAGTCGACGCTCAACGTCTGGGCCTGTCGCTGGACGAGACCACTCAGCAAGCAGACGTCGAAACGCTGTGGACACTGTTCGCCGCCGAAGGCCAGGCCCTGCCTGACTTCGCCGCACTGGCCGCCAGCGTCGAAGCGCGCCTGCCTGCCGAATTGAAGCGCCAGTCGGCCATCCTCAGCCATCCGGTATTCAATCGTTACCACTCCGAAACCGAGCTGATGCGCTACCTGCGTCGCCTGGCTGACAAGGACCTGGCGCTGGACCGCACCATGATCCCGCTGGGCTCGTGCACCATGAAGCTCAACGCCGCCAGCGAAATGATCCCGGTCACCTGGGCCGAATTCGGCAACCTGCACCCGTTCGCGCCTGCAGAACAAAGCGCCGGCTACCAACAGCTGACCGACGAACTGGAAGCGATGCTCTGTGCTGCTACCGGTTACGACGCCATCTCCCTGCAACCGAACGCCGGCTCGCAAGGCGAGTATGCCGGTCTGCTGGCCATCCGTGCGTATCACCAGAGCCGTGGCGATGACCGCCGCGACATCTGCCTGATTCCGTCCTCCGCCCACGGCACCAACCCGGCCACCGCCAACATGGCCGGCATGCGCGTCGTGGTGACCGCGTGCGATGCGCGCGGCAACGTCGACATCGAGGACCTGCGCGCCAAAGCCATCGAGCACCGCGAACACCTCGCCGCCCTGATGATCACCTACCCGTCGACCCACGGCGTGTTCGAGGAAGGCATCCGCGAGATCTGCGGCATCGTCCACGACAACGGCGGTCAGGTTTACATCGACGGCGCCAACATGAACGCGATGGTCGGCCTGTGCGCACCGGGCAAATTCGGTGGTGACGTTTCTCACCTGAACCTGCACAAGACCTTCTGCATTCCACACGGCGGCGGCGGCCCGGGCGTTGGCCCGATCGGCGTGAAATCCCACCTGGCGCCGTTCCTGCCGGGCCACGGCAAGATGGAACGCAAGGAAGGCGCGGTCTGCGCGGCACCGTTCGGCAGCGCGAGCATCCTGCCGATCACCTGGATGTACATCCGCATGATGGGCGGCGAAGGCCTGAAACGCGCTTCGCAGTTGGCGATTCTCAACGCCAACTACATCTCCCGCCGTCTTGAAGAGCACTATCCTGTGCTGTACACCGGCAGCAGCAATCTGGTGGCGCACGAATGCATCCTCGACCTGCGTCCGCTGAAAGAAACCAGCGGCATCAGCGTCGATGACGTTGCCAAGCGCCTGATCGACTTCGGCTTCCATGCACCGACCATGTCGTTCCCGGTAGCGGGCACGCTGATGATCGAGCCGACCGAAAGCGAATCCAAAGAAGAACTGGACCGCTTCTGTGACGCGATGATCAAGATCCGCGAAGAAATCCGCGCGGTGGAAAGCGGCGCGCTGCATAAAGACGACAACCCGCTCAAAAATGCCCCGCACACGGCGGCCGAACTGGTCGGCGAGTGGAGCCACCCGTACAGCCGCGAGCAGGCGGTGTACCCGGTCGCTTCGCTGGTCGAAGGCAAATACTGGCCACCGGTCGGTCGCGTCGACAACGTGTTTGGTGACCGCAATCTGATCTGCGCGTGCCCGTCGATCGAAGATTACGCATAACCCGCAGTCCCGAGCGCTCCAATGTGTTTGCATAGAGCGCTCATCCCTGCAGGCGCCGGCTAGCTGGCGAATGCGTTCGGACAGACATCTCAAGGTTGTCTGACCTGACCCATTCGCCAGCAAGCCGGCTCCTACAGGGACCTTATTCATCACGATAATAAGAATTCCCCGGAGCCCAATCATGTCCCTGAGCGTGTTCGACCTGTTCAAGATAGGCATTGGTCCCTCCAGCTCTCACACCGTGGGCCCGATGCGTGCCGCCGCACGGTTCGTCGAAGGTCTGCGCCGTGACGACCTCCTTTCCACCACCGCCTGCGTCAAGGTCGAGCTTTACGGCTCGCTCGGCGCCACCGGCAAAGGCCACGGCAGCGACAAGGCCGTGTTGCTGGGCCTGGAAGGCGAACACCCGGACACCGTCGACACCGAACACGTCGCCGAACGCCTGCAGCGCATTCGCAGCAGCGAACGTATCAATCTGCTCGGCGAACACAGCATCACGTTCATCGAGAAGCAGCACCTGGCGATGATCCGCAAGCCACTGGCCTATCACCCCAACGGCATGATCTTCCGCGCCTTTGACGAAGCAGGCCTGCAGATTCGCAGCCGCGAGTACTACTCCGTCGGTGGCGGCTTTGTGGTGGACGAGGACGCGGCCGGTGCCGACCGCATCGTCGAGGACAGCACGCCGCTGCCCTACCCGTTCACGACCGGCAAAGCGTTGATGGCCCATTGCGCGAGCACGGGCCTGTCGGTCAGCCAGATCATGCTGGCGAACGAAACGGCCTGGCGCCCCGAAGCCGAAACCCGCGAAGGCCTGTTGAAGATCTGGCAGGTCATGCAGGACTGCGTCGAGGCAGGCTGTCGCAACGAAGGCATTCTGCCGGGTGGCCTGAAGGTCAAACGGCGTGCAGCAGCCCTGCACCGTCAGCTCTGCAAGAACCCGGAAGCGGCACTGCGCGATGCATTGTCGGTGCTGGACTGGGTCAACCTGTACGCCTTGGCAGTCAACGAAGAAAACGCCAATGGCGGACGCGTGGTGACAGCGCCCACCAACGGCGCGGCGGGGATCATCCCTGCGGTGTTGCATTACTACATGCGCTTCATCACCGGGGCCAACGAGGACGGCGTGATCCGTTTTCTGCTGACCGCTGCCGCCATCGGCATTCTTTATAAAGAGAATGCATCGATTTCAGGCGCGGAAGTCGGCTGTCAGGGCGAAGTCGGGGTGGCCTGCTCCATGGCGGCCGGCGCGCTCTGCGAGGTGCTGGGCGGCAACGTGCAGCAGGTGGAGAACGCTGCGGAAATCGGCATGGAGCACAACCTCGGACTGACCTGCGACCCGATTGGCGGCCTGGTTCAGGTGCCCTGCATCGAGCGCAACGCCATGGGCTCGGTCAAGGCCATCAATGCGGTGCGCATGGCCCTGCGCGGTGACGGACAGCATTTCGTCTCGCTGGACAAAGTCATTCGCACCATGCGCCAGACCGGCGCCGACATGAAAAGCAAATACAAGGAAACAGCCCGTGGCGGGCTGGCCGTGAACATTATCGAGTGCTGATATCAGCCTATATTCATCGCGCTACGCGCCCCTTGGGCCGGAGCATGGAAACGCATTCAAGGAGTCATCGATGTCCACAGAACTGTTGAAAACCCCACTCAACGCCCTGCATCGCGAACTGGGCGCCAAGATGGTTGAATTCGCGGGCTACGACATGCCTGTGCAATACCCGCTAGGCGTGATGAAAGAGCATCTGCACACCCGCGAACAGGCAGGCCTGTTCGATGTGTCGCACATGGGCCAGATCCTTCTGACCGGTCCGGGCGCCGCCAAGGCACTGGAAACCCTGGTGCCTGTGGACATCATCGACCTGCCGGTGGGCATGCAACGCTATGCCATGTTCACCAACGAAACAGGCGGCATTCTCGATGACCTGATGGTCGCCAACCTGGGCAATGATCAGTTGATGCTGGTGGTCAACGCCGCCTGCAAGAACGAAGACCTCGCCCACCTGCAAAAACACATCGGCAGCCAGTGCGAGATCAAGCCCCTGTTCGAAGAGCGCGCACTGCTCGCCCTGCAAGGGCCTCAGGCCGTGACCGCACTGGCTCGTCTGGCGCCAGCCGTCGCCCACATGACCTTCATGCAATACACCTCGACGCAGATCGACGGCATTGACTGCTTCGTCAGCCGCTCGGGTTACACCGGCGAGGATGGCTACGAAATCTCCGTCCCTGCAGACCAGGCCGACGCGCTGGCCCGTCGCCTGCTGGCTGAACCTGAAGTTGCGGCAATCGGCCTCGGCGCGCGTGATTCGCTGCGCCTGGAAGCCGGCCTTTGCCTGTACGGCCACGACATGAACACCGAAACCACGCCGATCCAGGCCAGCTTGCTGTGGGCGATTTCCAAAGTGCGTCGTGCCGATGGCGCCCGTGCCGGTGGTTTCCCTGGCGCCGAGCACGTCTTCGCTCAGCACCAAAGCGGTGCAGCGCGCAAGCGTGTCGGGTTGTTACCGCAGGAGCGCACCCCGGTGCGTGAAGGCGCAGAAATCGTCGACGCCAATGACACGATCATCGGCACGGTTTGCAGCGGCGGCTTCGGCCCGACGCTCGGGTCCCCTCTGGCCATGGGCTACGTGGATGCCGCTTTCACTGCGCTGGACACCCCGGTCTGGGCCATCGTGCGCGGCAAGAAAGTCCCGATGCGAGTGACCAAAATGCCTTTCGTGGCACCACGTTACTTCCGCGGCTGACCCTCGCGTCAAAACTACTGCGGCACTGCAACAGTGCAAAAACTGTTTCCGTGCTGCAGTTTGCTACTTTTCGAAACAGCAATGAAACTGTCAGAAAACTGCACTTCCTCAAACCCTTAAACAGTAAAAACTATCGATTGACCGGCGCTGGTTAAAGTTTTCAAAAAACCAGCGAACCCCCCTGAAACCGGGCTTATTCGGGGCTTGTTTTTTCTGCGAGAGTTAGCGTAGAGTTTCTCGACTGTGTTTGCATGGGTCGCTGGGATCGTGACCTGGGCAGTAGCGCCAAAAGCAATGCTACATCCCGCTCTACGTTTCTTCTTCCTGCAACCAGCCCAGTACTCTTTCGTGTGAAAGGGACTGTCATTAATTTATGCTCCAAGGAATAAGAAAATGTCTCAACGTCAGAGCGGTACCGTTAAGTGGTTTAACGACGAGAAGGGTTTTGGTTTTATCACTCCAGAGAGCGGTCCGGATCTGTTCGTCCACTTCCGCGCTATTCAGGGCAACGGCTTCAAGAGCCTGAAAGAAGGTCAGAAAGTTACCTTCATCGCTGTGCAGGGCCAGAAAGGCATGCAAGCTGACGAAGTCATCGCTGAAGCCTGATAGCTGAAAGCATAAAAGCCCTTGATGGCGACATCAGGGGCTTTTTTATGCCTGCGATTCCGTACACTGCCAGCTCCACCGTGACGAGCGCCGTCCATGCCTAAACACCTGCTGCGTCCACAAGGCGAATTCCCTCCGGCTGGCCTGGGCCGACGATTCGCTGCGATCTTCTACGACGCATTGCTGTGCGTCGCCCTGCTGATGGTCACCACGTTCCTTTACAAGCTGATCTGGATGGCCTTTGTCGGCGAAGCCAAACTGCGCCAGTTGTCCGAGGCCGGCGCGCTGGACGGCGACCCTTTGCTCTCCACCATCCTGCTGTTTGCGCTGTTCGCCTTCTTCGCCAAGTTCTGGACCCACGCAGGCCAGACCCTGGGCATGCAGGTCTGGGGCATCCGCGTGCAGAACCCCGACGGCACCGGCATCAGCCTGTGGCAGGCGCTGCTGCGTTTTGTTGTCGCCATTGCCTCATGGCTGTGCGTTGGACTCGGGTTCTTCTGGAGCGTGTTCGACAAGCAGAAACGCAGCTGGCATGACATGTACTCCGACACCCAGCTGGTGCGGATTCCGAAACAGAAAAAATGACCACAAAAAAGCCGACCCTGAGGTCGGCTTTTTCCATTGCCAGCGGCGATCAACCCGCTCGGCGCAGCAACCAGATGCCTGCCAGGGCACACACACCCGCCGGCACCAGCACCGCAAACAGCGGCGAGAAGCCAAACACCAGGCTGGACGGACCGAGCAGGTCCTGGGCAATGCGGAAGGTGAAGCCCACCAGCACGCCCGTGAACACACGCTGCCCCAGCGTCACCGAACGCAGCGGACCGAAGATGAACGAGATCGCCATCAGCACCAGCGCCACCGTCACCAGCGGCTGCAGGATCTTGGTGTAGAACGCCAGCCAGTAGCGACCGTTGGCCAGCCCCTGATCGGCCAGATAGCGCGCGTAACCGTAAAGGCCGGTCATCGACAGCGACTCCGGCGGCAGAACCACCGTGCTCAGCAATTGCGGGCTGAGGGCAATGTTCCAGCGTTCTTCCGGCGCCGTGACCACCTCGGTGCGCCCTTCATGGAACAGCGTGGTAGAGACGTCCTTCAGCAGCCAGTAATCGGTCTTGAAATTCGCCTGCTTGGCGAAGCTGGCGCTGAGCATGTGACGCTGATCATCGAAACGGTAGCGGGTCACGCCATACAACAAGCCATCCGGCTGGACGGTGTTGATGTGAATGAATTCCTCGCCCTGACGGTGCCACAGACCGTGCCTGGCGCTTTGGGCGTCTCCAGAACCCTGAGCCAGCGAACGCGCGGCCTGAGCCGAGGCTTCGGTCACGGGCGCGACGTACTCGCCAATCAGCAGGCCGGCAATCATCAGCACCAGCATCGGTTTCATGACGGCCCAGACGATACGGCCGATGGAAACACCGGCAGCACGCATGATGGTCAGCTCGCTGCTGCTTGCCAAAGCGCCCAGGCCGATCAGGCAGCCTATGAGCGCGGCCATCGGTAGCATGTCGTACAGACGACGCGGCGCGGTCATCACCACAAAGCTGGTGGCGTCCATCAGGGTGTAGGTGTCGCTGATCTCGCTCATTTCATCGATGAACGCAAACAACGACGCCAGCCCCAGAATGACGCCCAGAACCCCAAGAATGGCAAACAGGACGCTTTTGCCGATGTAGCGATCGAGCTTAACCATGAGCCACCTCCGACACGCTGCGGCGACTCGCCATCTTCAAGCGCAACGGCTCCCAATACACCAACGCCAGTCCAATCAGCAGAAATATCGCATGCACCCACCACAGCCCCAGCAGTGCCGGTGTCTTGCCCTTCTCCAGGGCGCTGCGGGCTGCAATCAGAATGGTCAGGTAGGCCATGTACAGAAGGATCGCGGGCAGCAGCTTAAGGAACCGGCCCTGACGCGGGTTGACGCGCGACAGCGGTACGGCGATCAACGTCACGATGAAGACCAGGATCGGCAACGACAAACGCCATTGCAGTTCTGCGGAGTTACGCGGTGAAGGCTCACCGTTGAGCAGCTCACTGGTCGGAATCGCGTCGCGGTCGGTGACTTCATCGCTGATGTCGGGCTTGGGTAACAGCGCACCGTAGGTGTCGTACTTGATCACGCGATAGTCGGCCTGTCCCGGATTACCGTCGTAGCGATAGCCGTTTTCCAGGATCAGATAACGGTTGCCGTCAGGACGGATTTCCTGCTTGCCCTTCTCCCCGACTAGCACGGTGATCCCATGGTCTTTCTTTTCTTCGAGTTTCTTTTCGGAGATGAACACGCCACCGAGATTGATCCGGTCGTCGGTCATGGTTTCGGTGTACGTGACCCGGCTGCCGTCGCGAAGCAGCTGAAAACGGCCTGGGACCAGGGTGTCGAACTCGGTCATGGCATCCTGCTTGTTCAGCAGCAGTTGAAACTGATTGGCGCCCTGCGGTGCGAGGCTGAAACTCAGCCACGCAACCAGCAGCGACACCAGCGCGGCCGGCGCCAGCGTCATCCACAACAGACGCTGCTGGCTCATGCCCGTCGCCGCCAGCACGGTCATTTCGCTTTCGAGGTAAAGGCGCCCGTACGCCAGCAAAATGCCGAGGAACAAGCCCAGCGGCAGAATCAGTTGCAGGAACCCTGGCAGACGAAAGCCCATGATCAGAAACAGCACGCCCGGATCGAGTGCGCCGGAGGCAGCCTGGGCGAGGTATTTGATGAAACGGCCACTCATGATGATTACCAGCAGCACCGCGCTGACAGCGCTCAAGGTAACCAGCACTTCTCGGGACAGGTAACGGAAGACAATCAAACCAGACACTCCAGGGTTGTCACGCTCAGGCAGCCTGACAAAGAAATGGATCAGCCATGATGCGCGCGACGGCGAACCACCAAAAAAATATGCGGCATTATCCTGTGATTGGGTGTGTCTGTCACTGCGCGCGCGGGATACTTGCTGAACCGATGCTGACACGAGCGTGCCAAACGGGTGCTCTGCGGGGTTGTCATCTGACCTTTTGCAGGGTCAAACTGCGGGCCTTGCCGCTGGCACGGCGATGCGAGACACCTCCACTTGCGCCGCGCCGCGTACTCATTTTGCGATAACCCACAGTTTACTCGGGGACCCCGACATGGAATTGGTTGTTAAGAGCGTCAGTGCAGAAACCTTGAAGACCGCCACCCTGGTGGTTGCCGTCGGTGAAGGCCGCACGCTGAGCGATGCTGCAAAAAATGTCGACACCCTGAGCGGCGGCGCGATCAGCGCAGTACTCAAGCGCGGCGACCTGGCGGGCAAAGTCGGCCAAAGCCTGCTGCTGCACAGCCTGCCCAACCTCAAGGCCGATCGCGTCCTGCTGGTGGGCACCGGTAAAGACCCGGAATTGACGGATCGCCAGTTCCGCAAAATTGTCAGCGGCGTGCTGAACACCCTGAAAAGCCTGGGCGGCACCGACGCAGCCTTCGCGCTGGATCATCTGGCGGTCAAAAACCGTGACGTGTATGGCAAGGCGCGCCTGCTGGTGGAAACCCTGGCCGATGGCGAATACGTGTTCGATCGCTTCAAGAGCCAGAAGGTCGACCCCCGCGCCCTGAAAAAAGTGACGCTGCTGACCGCCAAGGCCAGCGTCGCTGACGTCGAACGCGCCGCCAAGCATGCTCAGGCCATCGCGGCCGGCATGGCCGTTACCCGCGATCTGGGCAACATGCCGCCGAACATCTGCCACCCGACTTACCTGGGCGAACAAGCCAAGGCACTGGGCAAGGCCAACAAAGGCCTGAAGGTCGAAGTCTTCGACGAGAAAAAAATCGCTGAACTGGGCATGGGCTCGTTCCTGGCGGTCGGTCAGGGCAGCGCCCAGCCGCCACGCCTGATCGTGATGCAGTACATGAACGGCAAGAAATCCGAGAAGCCGTTCGTGCTGGTCGGCAAGGGCATCACCTTCGACACCGGCGGCATCAGCCTCAAGCCAGGCCTGGGCATGGACGAAATGAAGTTCGACATGTGCGGCGCGGCCAGCGTCTTCGGCACCCTGAACGCCGTGCTGGCCTTGCAACTGCCGATCAACCTGGTGTGCATCGTCGCGGCCGCTGAGAACATGCCAAGCGGCAACGCGACCCGTCCTGGCGATATCGTCAAGACCATGAGCGGCCAGACCGTCGAGATCCTCAACACCGACGCGGAAGGCCGTCTGGTGCTGTGCGACGCGCTGACCTATGCCGAACGCTTCAAGCCACAGGCCGTGATCGACATCGCGACCCTGACCGGCGCCTGCGTCGTTGCCCTGGGCGGTCACACCACCGGCCTGCTTGGCAACAGCGACACGCTGATCGACCAGGTCCTGGACGCCGGCAAACGCGCTGACGACCGTGCCTGGCAACTGCCGCTGTTCGACGAGTACCAAGAGCAACTGGACAGCCCGTTCGCCGACATCGCCAACATTGGTGGCCCGAAAGGCGGCACCATCACCGCAGCGTGCTTCCTTTCGCGCTTCGCCAAGGCCTACGAGTGGGCGCACCTGGACATCGCGGGCACTGCGTGGCTGAGCGGCAAGGACAAAGGCGCCACCGGGCGTCCGGTTCCGCTGCTGACCCAATACCTGCTCGACCGCGCGGGCGTGTAAGACGCTCCGAAACGCACTGGGCCCTTCTCGTTTTAACGAAGGGCCCGGTTCGTTTCACGCTTTGGAAGGCCCATGACTCAAGTCGATTTCTACATTCTCCCCAGCGCCGATCCAGTCGCGCGTCTGGACTTCGCCTGCAAGCTCACCGACAAGGCCTGGCGCCTTGGGCATCGCGTCTACCTGCATTGCACTGACGCGCAGCAACGCGAGGAGCTGGACGCCCGCTTATGGCGTTTCAAGGGCGAGACGTTCGTGCCCCATGGTCCTGTAGAAGACGACAGCGACGCACCCGTGGCGCTGGGCATCGGAACCGACCCAGGCACTCATCAGGATTTGCTGGTCAATCTCGACCTGCGCATCCCCGAATTCTTCGAACGATTCGCGCGCATCGCGGAGATCGTGGTGGAAGACCCTGCCATCCGGCTGGCGGCTCGAGAGAGTTTTCGCTTCTACCGTGAACAGGGCTATCCTCTGCAGGATCACCGACTGCAGCGTCTTTGAGCACACGATGGATAATTCAAAAAACCTGAAAGACTCCGCCCACCTGCTGGATGACCTCGAGTCGATCCGCCAGCTGCTCGGCGACGACGGCTTGCAACCGCCCTTGCTGACCGACACCGTCGCCACCGAAGGCCAGATTCCCTTGCTGTTCGACGTGGTCAGCGGCCAGGTCGTGTCTGCCGACGAGCGGGATCACGATATCCCGACGCTGACGCCCGAACCCGTCGCCAAGGCAGCGCCTGCGGCCCCATCACCCGCTCAGCCAGAACCTCAGGCCAGCACGCCCAACCCGGACGACCTGCTGCACCTGGACAGCGAACTGCGCGCGGCCGCGCAGTTGATCATGCAGGACGTCATCGACGACTTCGCCCCGCACATCGAAAACGAAATCAAACGGCGACTGGATGCGCGGCTGGAACGGTTGTTGAGCCAATACAACAACTGACATCGCCTACACAGGATCCCGCCCTGCCTTGCGACCACTCATAAGCTTGCGTCTTATAGCTTGTAGCTTGCAGCGGCCGTGAAAAGCTATACTTCCCGGCTTTTCCGACTGAAAGCAGATCAGGTTCCCGCCGCGCATGGACAAGACCTACCAGCCGCACGCCATCGAAACTTCCTGGTACCAGACCTGGGAGTCCGAGAATTATTTCGCTCCGCAAGGCGCGGGCGACTCGTACACCATCATGATTCCGCCGCCGAACGTGACCGGCAGCCTGCACATGGGCCATGGTTTCAACAACGCGATCATGGACGCCCTGATCCGTTTCCGCCGTATGCAGGGCCGTAACACCCTGTGGCAGCCGGGCACCGACCACGCTGGCATCGCTACCCAGATGCTGGTAGAGCGTCAGCTCGAAGCACAGGGCCAGAACCGCCACGATCTGGGTCGCGAGAAATTCCTGGAGAAAGTCTGGGAGTGGAAGGATCAGTCCGGTGGCAACATCAGCCGTCAGATCCGCCGTCTGGGCTCGTCCGTTGACTGGAGCCGTGAGCGCTTCACCATGGACGACGGCCTGTCCGAAGCCGTGAAAGAAGCCTTCGTGCGCCTGCATGAAGACGGCCTGATTTACCGCGGCAAGCGTCTGGTCAACTGGGACACCAAGCTGCACACCGCGATCTCCGACCTCGAAGTGGAAAACCACGACGAGAAAGGCCATCTGTGGAACCTGCGCTATCCACTGGCGGACGGCGCCAAGACCGCCGAAGGTCTGGACTACCTGATCGTCGCCACCACGCGCCCGGAAACCATGCTGGGTGACGCCGCCGTTGCGGTGAACCCTTCCGACGAGCGCTACAAGGCGCTGATCGGCAAATTCGTCGAGCTGCCACTGGTGGGCCGTCGCATCCCGATCATCGCGGACGATTACTGCGACCCGGAATTCGGCACCGGCTGCGTGAAGATCACACCGGCTCACGACTTCAACGACTATGAAGTCGGCAAGCGCCACAACCTGCCGCTGCTGAACATCTTCGACAAGAACGCTCACGTGCTGGCCGCCGCTCAGGTGTTCAACCTCGACGGCACGCTGAATGAATCCATCGACGGTGCGTTGCCTGCCCAATACGCCGGCCTGGACCGCTTTGAAGCGCGTAAACAGATCGTCGAGGCGTTCGATGCCGCTGGCTTGCTGGTCAGCGTTGACGACCACGCTTTGAAAGTCCCGAAAGGCGACCGCTCCGGCACCATCATCGAGCCGTGGCTGACCGACCAGTGGTACGTTTCGACCAAGCCGCTGGCCGAACCTGCCATCGCCGCCGTTGAAGACGGTCGCATCGCGTTCGTGCCCAAGCAATACGAAAACATGTACTTCTCCTGGATGCGCGACATTCAGGACTGGTGCATCAGCCGTCAGCTCTGGTGGGGCCACCGCATTCCGGCTTGGTACGACGAGTCGGGCAAGGTCTATGTCGGTCGCGACGAAGTCGAGGTGCGCGCCAAGCACAATCTGGGGCCGGACGTTGCGTTGCAGCAGGACAACGACGTACTCGACACCTGGTTCAGTTCGGGCCTGTGGACCTTCTCCACCCTGGGCTGGCCTGAGCAGACCGATTTCCTGAAGACCTTCCACCCGACCGACGTGCTGGTCACCGGCTTCGACATCATTTTCTTCTGGGTTGCCCGGATGATCATGCTCACCATGCATTTGGTGAAGAACGAAGACGGCACCGCGCAGGTTCCGTTCAAGACCGTTTATGTGCACGGTCTGGTGCGCGACGGTCAGGGCCAGAAGATGTCCAAGTCCAAGGGCAACGTCCTGGACCCGCTGGACATCATCGACGGCATCGAGCTTGAAGCCCTGGTGCAGAAGCGCACCTCGGGCATGATGCAGCCCAAGCTGGCGAAGAAGATCGAGAAGCAGACGCGCGACGAATTCGCCGACGGTATCGCCAGTTATGGCACCGATGCCCTGCGCTTCACCTTCTGCTCACTGGCGTCCACCGGTCGCGACATCAAGTTCGACATGGGCCGCGTCGAGGGCTACCGCAACTTCTGTAACAAGATCTGGAACGCCGCGCGCTACGTGCTGGACAAGGGCGAAGACTGCGGCCAGAACGGCGAAGCCTTCGAGCTGTCGCTGCCTGATCGCTGGATCATTTCGCAATTGCAGCGCACCGAAGCCGAAGTGACCCGTCAGCTCGATCAGTTCCGTTTCGACCTCGCCGCTCAAGTGCTGTACGAGTTCATCTGGAACCAGTATTGCGACTGGTACCTGGAACTCTCCAAGCCAGTGCTGTGGGACGAAAACGCGCCGATCGAACGTCAGCGCGGGACCCGTCGCACGCTGGTTCGCGTTCTGGAAGTGGCGCTGCGTCTGGCGCATCCGTTCATGCCGTTCATTACCGAAGAAATCTGGCAGCGCCTGGCGCCGCTGGCCGGTATCGAAGGCAAGACCATCATGCTGCAACCGTGGCCGGTGGCGAACGAGTCGCGCATCGACGCGGCCGCCGAAGGCGATATCGAGTGGCTCAAAGGCGTGATGCTCGGCGTGCGCAATATTCGCGGCGAAATGAACATCGGCCCGGGCAAGCCTCTGCAATTGTTCCTCAAGAACGTCGGCGCTGAAGACCAGCGTCGCCTGGACGAGAACGAGCACCTGCTGAAGAAGCTGGCCAAGATCGAGTCGTTCACGGTACTGGCGGCAGGGGCTGAAGCCCCGTTGTCGGCGACCGCACTGGTCGGCGAGATGGAAGTGCTGGTGCCGATGGCCGGCCTGATCGACAAAGGCGCCGAGCTCGCGCGTCTGGACAAGGAAATCCAGCGCCTGCAAGGCGAAGTGCAACGCGTGGGCGGCAAGCTGTCCAACGCCGCGTTCGTCGACAAGGCACCGCCTGAGGTGATCGCCAAGGAACGCGCCAAGCTGACCGAGGCCGAACAGGCACTGGGCAAGCTGGCTGAGCAGCACGCTCGTATTTCCAGTTTGTAAGTGAAAAAAGTCAGCCAGCCTGATACCGGGCTGGCTGAATCCTGAACCCTGTAGGAGCGCGCTTGCCCGCGATTGCTTGATGTCTGCGCCGTTGGTGGTGGCTGACACACCGCAATCGCGGGCAAGCGCGCTCCTACAGGGTTTTGTGTTTTGACCGGAAACCTGCGTAATGAATAAACCCGAGTCACCCAAACAGCCGCGAAAGAAACCCAAGCCGCAGCCGATAAAGCCGCCTGCCGAGCCGCGTGAGAAGGCCAGCCTGCACCCGCGCAATCGCCATCAGGGCCATTACGACTTTCCTCGCCTGATCAAGGGCAGCCCGGAGCTGGGCACGTTCGTGATCACCAACCCGTACGGGAAGGAAAGCATCGACTTCGCCAACCCGGCCGCCGTGCGGGTGTTCAACCGGGCGTTGCTCAAGGCCTTCTATGGCATCGCGCATTGGGACATCCCGGCGGATTACCTGTGCCCGCCAATTCCCGGTCGCGCCGATTACGTGCATTTTCTGGCCGACCTGCTCGCTGAACACAACGAGGGCGTGATTCCCCGTGGCGCAGCGGTCAAGGCGCTGGACATCGGCACTGGGGCCAACTGCGTGTACCCGCTGATCGGGCACTGCGATTACGGCTGGCACTTTGTAGGGTCGGACATCGACAAGATCGCCCTCGCCTCGGCGACCACCATCGTCAAGGCGAACAACCTGGGCAAGGCGATCAGCCTGCGCCAGCAACACAATCGCAAGCTCATCCTGGTGGACCTGCTGCACGCGGACGAGCGCTTCGACATCACGCTGTGCAACCCGCCCTTCCATGCCTCGGCCGACGAAGCACTGCGGGGTAGCCAACGCAAATGGCGCGCGCTGGGCAAGGCCGATCCCAAACGCAAACTGCCCGTGCTGAACTTCGGCGGTCAAGCGGCTGAGTTGTGGTGCGAAGGGGGCGAATCGCGTTTCGTGACGCAACTGATCAGCGAGAGCGCACTGATGCCGACCCAAGTGCTGTGGTTCAGCACACTGGTGTCCAAGGCCTCTAATCTGCCGTTGATTCAAAGCACGCTGAAGAAGGTGGGAGCGGTCGAGAGCCGAGTTGTGGAGATGTCCCAAGGCCAGAAACAGAGCCGCTTCGTCGCCTGGACGTTTCAGGACAAGTCGCAGCAAACGGCATGGCGGGCGGATCGTTGGGGCGGCGCCCACTGACCCGCGCAAGCAGCGCGCTCCGATCGCTGAATTCCGGGCACAAAAAAACCGTGTCCGGATCGCTCCGTCACACGGTTTCTCTTACAAGCAGCGTTTTGCTTACTTGTTGACCGAGTCGGTCAGCACTTTGGCTGGAACGAACTTGACCACTTTCTTGGCGGCGATTTCGATGGCTGCGCCAGTCGACGGGTTGCGGCCGGTGCGAGCAGGACGCTCGGTGATTTTCAGTTTGCCGATGCCTGGCAGAGTGATTTCACTACCGGATTCCAGTTGGTCAGCGACGATTTGGCCCAATTGGTCGAGAGCGTTGCGCGCGGTGGTTTTTGGCGCGTCGATAGCTTCTGCGATATCGGCGATCAATTGGTCTTTAGTCAGAGCCATGGTGGTGTTCCTTCCCTATCAAATTCATATGGTTTGCAGAGTGTGTACAGACGCGAAATGTAGATACCGAAATCGGCCTTTGGTTCGGCCGGACGCCCACAAACTGCGTGCTTGGCGCGCTTCAGTGCGCAAGACGGGGCAAAACTAGCACAGAGCCAAGCAAATATCCGCACCTACCTACCCATTTGGTCAGCTTTATCACGTCTGAAGCGTAAAAAAGTCGTATATCGGGGTTTTGAGCAGTGTTTTCGGCCTTCCCGGGTCGATCCGGGGCTTGTCTGCGGTACACTTGCCGACTTTCGCACGGGTCCTGCCTCCACCCGTTCAGTTCCACTTCAAAGGCCGAGAATTCCATGCCGATCCGTCATGCCATCGTTCACCTGATCGACAAGAAACCCGACGGTACGCCCGCAGTCCTCCACGCTCGAGACTCCGAACTCGCCGAGTCCCAGGCCATCGAGAACATGCTGGCCGACCTCAACGAGAGCTACAACGCCAAACAAGGCAAAGCTTGGGGCTTGTTTCATCCGGAGTCGGGCGCTCATCCGTTCAGCGGCTGGCTGAAGGAATACATCGATGAGGGCAAGGACTTCACCGCGTTCAGCCGCGTTGCAGTCGAGCATCTGCAGAAGCTGATGGAAGAGTCCAACCTGTCGGTCGGCGGCCATGTGCTGTTCGCCCACTATCAACAGGGCATGACTGAGTACCTCGCCATCGCCCTGCTGCATCACAGCGAAGGCGTTGCGGTCAACGAGGCGCTGGACGTCACGCCTTCCCGGCACCTGGACCTGGGCCAGCTGCACCTGGCCGCGCGGATCAACATCTCCGAGTGGCAGAACAACAAAGCGTCCAAGCAGTACATCTCGTTCATCAAAGGCAAGAACGGCAAGAAGGTCTCTGAGTACTTCCGCGACTTCATCGGCTGCCAGGAAGGCGTCGACGGCCCCGGCGAGACGCGCACCCTGCTCAAGGCGTTCAGCGACTTCGTCGAGAGCGAGGACCTGCCCGAGGAGTCGACCCGCGAGAAAACCAAGGCGCTGGTCGACTACGCCAGCAGCCAGAGCAAGATGGGCGAACCCATTGCCCTCGAAGAGCTCTCCGGCCTGATCGACGAAGACCGCCCGCGTGCTTTTTACGAGCACATTCGCAACAAGGACTACGGCCTGTCGCCGGAAATCCCGGCCGATAAGCGCACGCTCAATCAGTTCCGCCGCTTTACCGGCCGTGCCGAAGGGTTGTCGATCAGCTTCGAAGCGCACCTGCTAGGCGACAAGATCGAGTACGACGAAGAAAAAGGCACGCTGATCATCAAAGGTCTGCCGACGCAGCTCACCGACCAGTTGAAAAGGCGCTGAACCCATGCTCGTGCGTACGCTGAAGAAGTTCGTGCTGATCCTGCTGGTCGTCGTGGTGTACCAGAACTGGGGCAAGATCGAACACTTCGTCAATCCGTCCCAGGCGGTCTCATCGCAGACTCAAGCTCAGGCGAAGGTAGTGATGTATGCCACCGACTGGTGCGGCTACTGCAAACAGACGCGGCGCTTCCTCGACAGCAAGGGCATCCCTTACACCGAATACGACATCGAGAAATCGGCCGAAGGGCGCAAAGCCTACGAGGCGCTCGGTGGACGGGGCATCCCTCTGATCGACGTGAACGGCACGCTGATCAGAGGGTTCTCACCGGATGAGATTCTGGCGGCGTTGAAACAGAGTTGACCCTCGCAGCGAAGGTTTGCGGCAGTGCGATTTCAAAAAAACGCCAGCACCGATGCTGCGCTCCCGATATACGTCGCACCGTCCTCTCTAGCCGTCCGTTCGGACGGCATTCCGTATGCAAACCCTGGCGCGCTGACCGGCCGGCACTAGTGCGCGGGAAGAATTAGCAGTGCGCGCTCCTGGTCAAACAACGCATTTGACAGTGCCATCGTCCTTATAACCGACAGGGACCTGTCATTGCCAAGATCGAAGTGTTCACCTTTGAACCCTCCTGCCGGAATTCTGAATGAGGCGGTGATCGAGGTTGTTTCGGGTTCAAAAACCAATGGGGGAGTATCAATACTCATAAAACTGTGGACGGTGTGCAGGATGTTCACGGCTAGTCGCAGAGAAACAGGACTCGAGCTCGCCTCGGATAATCTGACTTTTACCTCTATCTCCTGCTCCAGCCCAGTAGGCAAGGTAGAAACAGACTCCACACTTACGAAGGGAAGCGCTAACGGCTGGGGCTGCCCGAGAGACGGGGTCACCAACGCAATATCAGAAATATAAATATTGCCCCCGTGAGGCAAAACAAACGCCAGCGTGTCCAGAACCTTGGGCAAGTCTGCCGACATGGCACCCAGCGGCAACAAGACTTGCTGTTTGAGGAACGTATCCACGCCGGGAACAATTTCGGGGATCGGCCAGAGCACGCAGCCTTCCTGGCCGAGGTCCAAGCGACTTCCGTTCAGGTAAATCTGCACTTCTACGCCTGCATTATCATTCTCGACAGCAAAATGAGCCACGTGAAAACTGAGATGCGTATAACGCGAGGGATCGACCGAGACACCCTTCTCCGGTGGGCTGAGTAGCAGCTCGGCTGGAGATGACCCAGAGTCGCTTTTTAGGTTTAGAAACGTGTGGTAGCCGTAATGCGCATATCGCAGATCCTCGCCAAACGAGGGTTTGCCTTTCAGTTCACCACTGCCTTTCACAATTTCCCATTGCCAATCTCCTTGGCCGGGTGACGGATGATCGGCGTACATCGTTTCAAAGCTTTGTAACGTATAGCGACTTGATGAAGGAAAGTGCGCACTGCTCCTGACGTCTGCTTTAGGTAATGTGGGTGCTTTGACGGGTGAGCCGTCAAACAAGCTTAAAAAAGCCGGTTCCTTACCCAGCGTCAGGCGAAAAAAACCACTGATATATATCTCCGCTAGCCTACGCTGCTCACTTGCACTCAGGCGTGTAACTTCAACGTCACCCCATGCATTTTCCGCATCATCCGTGCCCAAAGGAAAACCAGGCGACCAGTACTTGTTGAAATAATTATGATTGGCGCCCAACCAAAAAACCGAACTGTGCAGGGCATCACCGGCAATGGCATACCGAGAGATATCAGAATAGATCTGCGACTCTAGATTCACAACATCACCATCCAGAAAAGGCAGAATGGCTGCGGTATGGATATTGGGCAGCGGTATCTTTTCCATCGCTGTGCCACCCAAAAATAAAGCCGCGCGGATACCAAAGCCCATTTTATGAACTCGATTCAGTGTAATTGCTCTGGCAATACCATCTCCACCCCGAGAGTGGCCGACCAGCCCTATGCTATCCAAATCCAGCCTGCCCGTAAGGTAAGACAGTTCAGGACAGTTACCGCTGTTCGCACGCGACAACAGTTGCAGGTGTTCCAGGATCAGATGCCCGCGTAACCTCCCACCGTCCGGTATATAGCCGCCTTCTTTTCGATTCACACCGTTGGCGGATACGGAGACGACAACATAGCCATGGCTGGCAAGTGCTGATGCTGTAGAGGCGTAGCCCTTATAATTAGGGAGGGCAGATTCATTTGCCGCGCAAGGCCAGATAATAGCTCCTGGCCCGCCACTCTCGCTCAGGCAGGTTTGGTGCCTTCCGTGTATAAAAACCACGATCGGACAGTGGAGTACTCGCGCAACCGGCAGATGCACCTCAGCGCGAAGCTCCACCTTGTCATCAATTCCGGGAAGCGCCAGTATTTCATCGCCAAAATCATATTCCTTGCGAGTCACCTTATATGGACCAAGCGAGGCAGGATCCGGAGCCGTCGGCCATGCTGATCGGTCACCACGCTTGTTGCTGGCAGCCGGTTGCCGTGACGACAGCTTAGCCTTGCGGGAGAACAGCTGGTGCGGCGTTGTAACCTCTGTGATCTTGTTGACTTGCGCAACAGAGATAAAAACTCTCAGAGTTTTCTGATCGGGCATCAACGTAGCATCACGCACAACACCATCAACAATCAGCGTGGGATACGCACCCTCCGGATAACCAGGCTCATCGAGAAGATACTCTATATAGTCCGCATTATGATCGCGACCGTATCGCCAGTTTATTTTACTCATCATCCATGACCCTCTCGCTGACCACTGAAATATCAATACTCGGGAAGCGACGGTTATCTGTCGCTTTACCCAGGAGCTAACAGCAGCCAACCAGCCCCGTCAACTATCAAACACCCTGCTACACACGACTCACCGACTGCAGCGCTCGGTGATTCAACGCGAACGGGAGGTGTAAAGTCCGGTGACTCATCAATCAAATCCGCTTGTTCGCGGCACTTCAATTGAAATACATACAACCCAGCCCCTTGGATTTCACAACAAGGACGGTCACAGGATGTGAAAGTAACTCATCACTTTCACTTTATCGAACGTTCAGAGAAATCATACACAACACCAACGCAATTACTACTGTCAGAAATGACAGCCACTCATCATCCAAGACGCATCATCAAGAACGCTTTCACGTAAAAAGCTTTTTGCTTATGCACTTGTATGATGAGGCATGACGTCACTCACGCCTTATCATCGATGCAAGGGTTAACCCTTCTGGATGCGAAACCCATAGCGCGGAACATGCACGTGCACGATCCCGGCACGCTCATCTTCACGGCGCAGAATGATTTCTTCGCGACCACTGAACACCAACTCGCCCTGCACAGCGTCTACCCCGTAATCCACCGCAGAGACGCTGACCTGCTGCCCCACCTCGAATCCGTTTGGATCAGTGAAGACCTCACCCGGCAGAGGCGCTGGCGATGCGTTGCGCGCGATCTCGATGGCGTCGGCCGGGCTCAACTCGCTGGCCGCGCCATGACCGAAGCCCACCACGCGCTGATACCAGGCCAGCACCGCCGGATAGTCATCGACAAAGGGAGCGGTGACAGGGGTCTGCTTGAGAAACCACAACGTATGCGCCACCGAGAAGTCGGCAATCGACGGAGCGCCCAACAGGAAATCACCGCTGCGCTCCAACTGCGTCTCCAGGCGCCCCATCAATGTCGGCCATTGATGCTGTGCCAGTTCCAGAGGCACGCGGGTCGCAGTACCGCCGTCGAAAAACGTCGCGCGGTCGGCGACGAAGGCTTTAACGCCCTCAGGCGGCACTTTGGCGAAGCGCACCGCCAGCGAAGCCGGCTGAAACACCAGGCTGACCGAGTGCAGGAACAGCACCGTGTCCGCCCAGTTCGCCAGGCTTGCCGAGGTGAACTCCTGGCCTTCGGGGAAAAACGTCGGCGATGACTTTTCAGCTTCAAGACGGCGGGCAATGAGCGCGGTGTCGCAGTAGATATCGGCACCGACCTGCAGCACCGGGGTTTTACGATAGCCACCTGTCAGCGCAGTGACGTCAGGTTTGGGCATGATCGGCGGGACGGTCACCGAACGCCACGACAGCCCCTTGAAGCCAAGCATCAAGCGCGCTTTCTCGGAGAACAGGGACGTTGGGTAATGATGAAGAATCAGTTCTGACATGCTTCGGGCCATCCGCAGGGGTAAACCAGCAGCTTAGCTGCCTGGGCGCGCGTGGCCTACCCGCTCAGGCTGATGGCGGCGCATCACCGCTGTGGATAAAGCTCGCCGCCAGCGCTTCTTTTGCCTGTTTGCGCAGTTTCTTGATCAGGCGTTCCTGGCGCAGCGCTTCGCCCTTGTCACGGCACGCTTCGACATACACCAGTGCAACAGCAGGGCTTGAAAAGAAAAAGCGCGCGCCCTTGCCGCTCTGGTGTTTTTGGAATCGGCGATAAGGGTCGTCGCTGATGCCGCAGTACAGAGCCCCGTTGGCGGCGCGCACCAGGTAGACGAACCACGGCTTGATCACCAGAGGGATCGGCGGCGCCTGGGTCTCATCAGCGGAGGGTGTCGGCATCATTCATCAACAAAGGCAGCAACGAAAAAGAGCAACGATTCTAGCAGACGCTGCTCCTGTTCTTGCCGCCTTTGCCGCGGTTGTCAGTTGCCGTAGGTGAGGCCAGCCTGAATCGTCAAGGTGGAAATCAGCTCGGCTTCACGCCGTTTCTGATCGTCATCCATCGCCTTCGCACGCTCCAGATAGGCTTGATCCAGTTCAGGAAACTGATCTTCCAGCCGCTCCCGCTCCTGAGCGAAAACGCTCTCCAGTTCAGCGAACGCCTGAGCATGGGACTCACGTAACCACTTCTGCCAGAACTCACAGTTCGAGGCCGTTCGCAGAAACTCATTGGACGTTTCGCTCTGCAGTACACGCGCCGCGACGTCGGAAATTTCAGTCTCGGTCAGGGCAGCCGCTTCGCGGTACAGCATGTTAGCCGGTGCCAGTGGCAGGTCGAGCCGCTCGGCAAGGCCGACGCGATATGCCATCCTGACTTCCGCTGCATCGCGCGCGCCGGTGTTCTCACGCGCCATTCGGTCGACGGTATCCAGACGGTAGAGCCGGCGCATCAGTCGATACAAGGTGCCGCCACGCTCGTTGTCGGGAATGCCGAGAAGCGAGGTGCGCGAAAACACTTGAATCTCGATCTGATTGAACTCCAGACGAACGCCGTCTTCGCAGGTCCTGTTGCTGATCGCTTCTTCGGCCATGCCATTGAGCAACACCCGAAGATCCGAGTCCGCAGCGGCGGCCTGCAACACTGCCCATAGCCGTGATGTCAGCGACGCCCTTGCCCTGAGGAAATCCGCAGAGCGCCGTAGTCGACCGATCAGGCTGAGCAGGCTGCGCGCATCGCCCGCCGCTTCGATTCCCGCCCAGGCCGTGCGCTGCATCGCCTGCGTGCTGTCATCGCCCACCAGCCAATGATCCACTGAGTCGGGGGCTTCATCAGAGCTGTCATCCTCCGAGTCGGTTTCCATGAAGTCATTGGGCAGGTCCATGTAAAACGCAAACGGTCGGTCGGGTCCCTCGCTCAGATGGGCGCGCTCCATCGTATCGAGGGTCAGCGGATTCCCGGTCAGAATGATCTCGCTGCGTGCCGTATGGCTGCGAGGATTATCCAGAAGAGCCTCTGGCAGTTCCGTCAGTCGGTTTTCTGCCAGAGACAACGAATACAGATGATTGGGCAGCAGCTCGGTGAGCCATGCAGGGCAGTGTTCGAGCCCCATGCTTTCCAACGTCAAGGACTCCCAGCGCCGATGAGTGATCGCCTGTGTGTCGATCGTTTCGCTCAGGCGATTGGCGCTGAGATCCAGATGACGTAACTGCGGCAACTGACAGAAGAAATCAAACGCAGCCTGATCGATCAGCATCCCGTGTCCCGACAGGCCGATCTCCCTCAGGTTGGGCAGCTCAAGCAGCGAGGCTGGCGGTGCCAGCAAAGGCGGCACTCGTGTGCCACTGATGTCGACCGTCGTCGCATTTTGAAAACGCCGGATCAGCGCATTCAACGACTCGTCGCCTGCGCGAATATCGTGCAGATCCAGGCCTGTAAACGTCTGGTAGAACGCCTCTGGCAAGGACAACGGGAAAGCTTCGAGAGGGACCGAGTCAAGCCTCAGCGGCAGCGAAACGCGCCCGCTTGCATTGCTTCGCCATTGCTCCAGCAGCGTGTCTCGCAGGGCAATTCGGACGCCTTGCGTCGGCATTGATGCGCCCGCATCCGCGACCCAGCGACTCAGCGCCGTTTCGATCTCGGTTTGCGTCGTCAACAAAGCGTCAATCAGCGGGCGCAGCCGGGCCGGTATGTACAATTCAAAGCGAAATGCAGCGCCAGGCCGCGCCTGATAAAGGCATGCTTCGATGACCGTACGACGGGGCAGCAGATTTCCCGACAGGTCGATGACCGTCGGTGAAGCCGCGCTGTGCATGTTGTGCAGAACATGATCCGGCAAATCGGTGATGCGGTTGTGTGACAGAGACACTTCCCCGACATGGCCGGGTATCCAGTCGTTGAGCCACAGCGGCCAGCGGGTCAATCGCGTTCGGTCGAGCACCAGGCGATCGAGCACAAGCGGTTCCATGCGCACGGTCAGGCTCAGCGAATCGAGGTTGTTGCCGGTCAAATCCAGCCGTTTCAACTGTCGCATGCGCCGGAATTGATCGAAGTCAGACAGGCTGAACGTGAGCTGTTGGCGGCTCAGGTCCAGCTCACGCAACAGCGGGCAGCTGTCGGCGATCACCTGAGGGAGCGCGCTCATGGGCGCCAACACGGGCGGGATGCCAGACGGGTTGACCACGGCCAGCGAGTGCACCCGCGTGAAGCGACGTAAAAACTGGCCGATCTGCTCGGCATAGTCGGCAGCGGACACGCCGTGCGCAAGCAGGTAGCTAAGGGATATCCGCTCCACACGTGCGAAGAAAAACTCAGGCAGGCGCACAGGAAAATCCATGATGGACGCGGCGGATATCTTCAAGACCGCAGCATCCGGGGCCGTCGAGAAGCTGGCGCTCTCCCACCACGCAAGAATGGCCTCCGCGATCCAGGTTCTGCTGTTCTCCTGCAACACGTTCATGCTTGGCAGTTCTGTTGAGCGCCATGCCCACGCGTCGAGGTCCGCGCGCAGGGCTGATCGCTCGTCCAGCAGCACGTCGAGACGCTGATTGAGGTCGCCGTTGGAGGCCTGTGGATGGGCACTGCGCAACGCATCCAGCGCGGTCTGCGGGTTCATCTGCCCCAGTTCCAGCCGCGCGATCTTGTCGAGCAGATGATCCTCCAGGACAAACCCCGGCAGGCGCCCTCTGCCGCTCAAGCCATACCCCAGTCGCCCCTTGAGCATGCGCTGCGGCTGATTGAAGCGCAGGGGTTTGGAGACCTGCCCGAGCAAGTCGGCACTCTGCTGACGATCCGAGGCCGCAAGCCTGGCCAGGCGCTCGTTCAACGCCTCGGCTTGCCAGACATGGGGCAGACCAATGGCCCGACGCGGCCCGTCCGGCAGCGCGTGCATCAGCGCATCACACAGGTTATTGCCGTCAGGCGGCATGCTGTTCAAGTCATTCCCTTGCGCGTCGTACGCCAGGTAGCCGCCATTTCGTCTCACCAGCGTTTTCGGTTCAGCGGCGTCGGCACTGCCCACGCTGTCGAGCAAAGGCCCGTGTCGACTGCCATCGCGCAGTTCGATGCGCACCGTGTCGGACCCTCCGGGCAACCTCGCAAGCAGGCGCAACCGCAGGGTGTCGGTATCGGGACTCACCACAGACTTGAGGTGAAACCCCTCCAGAGCGCGGTTCAGCCGGGTCTGACGCAACTGCCAGACGGCCGCCTCGGCGTGGCGCAAGGCAACCCGCCCAGTGTCCAGCATCTGTTGTCGCTCGACCGTTGACGCATCGGCCACGATGTCCTCGGCGACGTGCGACGGCAGCCCGGGAAAATCGCGTTGCATGCGTTGCACCGCAGGATCGTCCGAGTGCTCGCTGGCCTGATACAGCTCAGCAAATCGTTCGCGCGGTGTGCGGTCGCCGACATGCGGCTCCGATTGAACCCGAGCGTCCAGTTGAAAGCGCTTGATCGTGTCCCGGAGATGACCGGGTGGCACCGCTGACTGCCCGTGGACCTCGCGCAACAGCGCCTCGTCAGTACCCGTCACGGACAGAATCTGGCCTGCGGCGGCATCACTCAACCCCGCGACGCTGTGTCCAAGCCGCGTGAACAGCTTGCGGGCACTCCATTGCGCCACGTCTTCGCCGAAGTGTTTGAACGCGCCGACCCCGTTACGCTGCAACGGCAATGAGACGTGACGCATCGGATCGGGATGCTTGAGCGCCCACTTGTTGACGTGGGCTTCATGATGAAGCTCGTAGGTGCGGTCTTCGATCTGAATGTAGCGCTTGCCATTGACCGTGGTGACGCCGTCGATATCAGGACTGAGGCCCTCGGGTAACACCACATCGACCTGAAACGGCGAGATGTCAGGCTTCCAGAGTCGGGTCTGGCCGTTCGCCAACTTCACGGGAACCAGGTCCGCGATGAAGTGGTTGCTCTGTATGGGAGGCGGTTCAGGCAGGCGAGCGGTTGCCCCGGCTTTGGCCAGGGCGGCCATGAACGCGAGGTTCGTCGCTGCGTCCATTAAATGGCCAACGCCCTGCTCAAAGTCGTCATGACTGAGGTCTTCCAGGCCGTGATACACCTCGCTCATCAGCTCGGCGCTGGCATAAACGAACAGCAGATTGCCAAGCAACGGCACGTACAACGCCGCCACGTTGGCAAGGGTCAGCCCGAGGTTGAGCCAGCGTTGCAGACGCTTGCGGCGAGTCAGTGCATCTTCGTCCTCGGTAGGCACTGCCAGGAATCGAGCGTTGTCCTTGATCAGAGACATTTGCTGCGCATACATCGAGCGAAACAGATTGCCCTCGATCGGATCAGACTCAATCAACAGTTGGGCGGAGTGATCGGCTTGATGCTCCCACAATCCGGTAGTGAAGCGGTTGCCGTCCATGGGCTGCAAGGGGAACAGGTGCCGGTTCAACCGTTCGAAAAAACTGGCCCGGTTGCGCTCGCCGATCAAACTCGCAAAAAACTGCTGGTACTTGAGGTCCATCAACCGCGTGCGAAGGTCGCTCTCGATCTCTGCCATCAAGGCGTACTCTTTCATCGGGCAGATAGGGTCCTGCGGGATGTACAACACGATGGGGACCTGAGTGAAGGTCCAGGTCCGCGCCGGGCGAATCACGGTCACCCGCAAAATGTCGTGTTCGAGCAGCCTCAACCCTTGTATCAGCAACGGGTGACCGTCGAGTTTTGGGGAGGGGCGATTCATGGCCAGATCAATAATGGCCGAACCGAATGACGCAGAGACCTGTTTTCTGAGGGTTGCTGCACGGGCATACAGTTCCAGGTCGGCGCGGTCGTTGCTGATGAACAGACCGCGCATGTTGAGGCGCGCTACCTCGGGACCATCGCCGGCTCTGGATTCAGGCTCCAGCACGCTGTTGAGGTGGTCCTGGTATTTCTGCCCCAGGTTCAGGTGTCGGCTGAGGTCGACAAATTCTTCGTACTTCATCTTCTCAGGGTGTGGAAAACCGTCGGCACCGAGCAAGCTGAAGCGGTCGAAACCGCTGGTCACTGACTCCTCTCGCTCGTAGTTATGCATGGCGGCCTCCAGCAACGTATGCGTCACCGAGGAAGGCTCTGCGTGGCCGTGCAACGTGATGCCGAAGAACCTGTCCTGCACAGGATTGAAGCGCTTGCCGAAGCGGGCATCGAGCGCGTCGGCCAGGAGCGGTGTGCAAAAGGCGTCAAGGCCTTTGAGGGGTTCGAGCGCCTTTTTGAGGTCAGCCTTGCAGGTTCGACTCAGTCGAAGCGCCTCTATATAGGCCTTGCGCTCAGAAGGCGACGCCTCGATGAAGCCTGAAGGCAGTTGCGCCTGGAGGGTTGTCAAAACGGGGTCCAGGGCGAATTGCTGGCGCAGTTGTTCGAGTTTGCTTGCGTCGTTGTCCGGGGAAGTGGGCACAGTCGATGTCCTTATCAGCCTCAATAAAGACACGACGTAAACTGATTTTCGGCATGTGGACGCGTTACATAGTTACCGCATCAGAGGCGAATGCCCCTTGAGCGTGGACGTAAACGCACGGTGTCAGCGCCCTGTCTGAAACGCCTTCAAGCCCTTTTGCGCCTGCGCACGGATGGCGTTCTGCACGAGCGGCGTCCAGCCCAGCAGCGCCCCTTTGGCACCAAGCGCCTGACGCGACCAGCGCCACAGATCGAAATGGTCGTGGTGCTCGCAGATTTTGCCGTCGCGAAAGACGAAGCGTGCCTGGATGTCGTTGATCACCGTACGCCCGGTCTGGCTGAACAGGTAAGTCGCGACCCAATGTGCGCCGCCGGAGCGCTCGTCAGCGCGGACCTGGTCGAAACGAACCGAGAAATCCCGCGCCTTCGACGTCAGCATGCGCCACATGTCGCCTGCCTCACGACCGCGTAATTCCCCGAACACCGGGTCGCTGAACAGCACATCCTCGGTGTAGCAGGCCGCCATCGCCTCGGCATCCAGGCGGTTGAAGGCATCGTAGAACCGGTAGATCAGGTCGGTGTTGGATTGACTCTGATTGAGGTCGCTCATGCGTGGGGCATCCATGGGAAGAGATGACTGCACGATAAGCGCCAATCGCCTCTTTTGCCATGGACATTCGTGGCCCGAATAACCGCCTCAGATTTTCTCGCTGGTGACGTCTACGTACAGCGCGCGCCCGGCGCCCATGCCCGCCAGGATCGCGGCGACGCCGATGATGCCGAAAATCCAGCCCACGGCGCTCCAGTTGCCGGTCCAGTCATGCACCACACCGACGGCGAACGGGCCCAGCGAGGCCAGCGTATAACCCACGCCTTGCGCCATGCTCGACAGGTTGGCAGCGACGTGAGAATCACGGGAGCGCAGCACGATCAGGGTCAGCGCCAGACTGAACGTGCCGCCCTGCCCCAGCCCAAGAACCACGCCCCAGACCCACAACTGATTCAGTGGCGCATACAGGCAGCCGTACAAGCCCGCCAGGGTCAGCAGCATCACCAGCAGAATCGCCAGTCGCTGATCCTTGCCCCGCGTCGCCAGCCATGGGGCGGTCAGCGAGCTGAGCAACTGAACCATGATCGAGCCTGATAACAGCAACCCGGCTTCGGTCGGGGTCAGCCCGCGACCGATGAGAATCGACGGCAACCAGCCAAACACGATGTAGGCCAGCGACGATTGCAGGCCCATATACAGCGTCACTTGCCGCGCCAGACGGTCGCGGAACAGACCGCGCACGCGATAGGCCGCTTGATGCTGACCATGGCGCTGGCGCGTCTGCGGCCACCAGAAGAGTGCCGCGAGCACGGCCGGCACGATCCAGAATCCCAGCCCGAGGGTCCAGCTGCCTCCAAAATAGTGGCTCAGCGGCACAGTCGAACCGGCGGCCACTGCGGCCCCCAGACACAACGCCATCGTGTACACGCCGGTCATGGTCCCCGCTTGTTTGGCGAAGTCGCGCTTGACGATACCCGGCAGCAACACACCAATGATGCCAATGCTCGCGCCAGACAAAATGCTGCCGGCGAACAGGCCGACCTCGCCGAATGAACTGCGCAGGAGAATCCCGCAGGTCAGGGTCAGCAGAATGCCCAGGACGACGCGCTCACTGCCAAACCGCCGCGCCAGAATCGGCGCCAGCGGCGCGAACAACCCCAGGCACAGCACGGGCAGCGTCGTGAGCAGACCGGCCTTGGCCGCCGACAGCCCCAGGCTGTTTGACACCTCACTCAACAAGGGCGCCATGCTCGACAACGCCGGACGCAGGTTCAGCGCCACCAACACCAGCCCGAACAACAGAAACCACGGACGTTTCAACACGGGATGAGACTGCTGGACGTGGTCGTCATCGGCCTCCGCGTCGATCAGCAGTTCTTCGATTTCATGATGTTTGCGGGAAGGGGATAGCGTGTCGCTCGCCAAAGGCGCCTTGGTCGTCATGGGATTCTCGTGGGGGCAGGATGTGTAACAGCGCATTGCGCAAAGACGTAATCCTGTTGGAGTTCGGCAAAGAACACAAGTTTTGCGAAGATTGCGTACAGTTTTCCTCGGCCTGCTTTCATGCACTCAACCTGCGTCGAGCTTTAGACCTGCGGGAGCTTGGGCTGGGCGGCATTCCGATGAATGAGGTGGGTCAGCGGCATCCATGATGAACGACACACCGCGTTCGCCACCGTCGTAACCTCCGGCAGCTCCTACAGGTGACGCGTCGTTGCTGGCGAGGTGGCAGGCGCAAAAACATGGACACAGGGTCAGGTTTCCAGACGACCATCACGCACGTTCCTTGTAGGAGACGTCGGAGGTTACGACGGCAGCGAATGCGGTGGGTCAGTCGCCGCAGATTTAACTGTCACACCGCATTCGCCACCGTCGTAACCTCCAGCAGCTCCCACAGGTCTTGCCGCAGCTATGAGCTCTGGGTCTGCCTTGTCCTAAGGTCTCGAGGTAGCAACAGGTTCTGGGGCTGCCCGGCCCACAGGTCTCGAGGTAGCAACAAGCTCTGGGTCTACCCGGTACCTGTGGGAGACGTCGGAGGTTACGACGGCAGCGAATGCGGTGGGTCAGTCGCCTCAGATTTAACTGTCCCACCGCATTCGCCACTGTCGTAACCTCCAGCAGCTCCCACAGGTCTTGCCGCAGCCATGAGCTCTGGGTCTGCCCTGTCCAAAGGTCTCGAGGTAGCAACAGGTTCTGGGGCTGCACGGCCCACAGGTCTCGAGGTAGCAACAAGCTCTGTGGTCTACCCGGTACCTGTGGGAGACGTCGGAGGTTACGACGGCAGCGAATGCGGTGGGTCAGTCGCCGCAGATGTCGCTGTCCCACCGCATTCGCCACTGTCGTAACCTCCAGCAGCTCCCACAGGTCTTGCCGCAGCCATGAGCTCTGGGTCTGCCTTGTCCAAAGGTCTCGAGGTTGCAACAGGTTCTGGGTCTGCACGGCCCACAGGGCTCGAGGTAGCAACAAGCTCTGTGGTCTACCCGGTACCTGTGGGAGACGTCGGAGGTTACGACGGCAGCGAATGCGGTGGGTCAGTCGCCGCAGATGTCACTGTCACACCACGTTCGCCACCGTCGTAACCTCCGGCAGCTCCCACAGAGACTGCGTGGAAGCCTGTGTCCGAATCCGGATCCGTGTCGAGCGGCGACTGCTGTAATGGATCTCCAGCAGGATCGCCTTCATGGCTTCGGTCACCTGTAGGAGCGCGCCCCAAAACAAAAAACCCGGACACAAGGTCCGGGTTCTGAGGGTGTTACCGCTGCTGACTCAGTGCAGGATCTGGCTGAGGAACAGTTTGGTGCGGTCGCTTTGCGGGTTGTCGAAGAAGTCGTTCGGGGCAGCTTGTTCGACGATTTCGCCTTTGTCCATGAAGATCACGCGATTGGCCACGGTGCGGGCGAAGCCCATTTCGTGGGTCACGCAGAGCATGGTCATGCCTTCTTCAGCCAGACCGACCATGGTGTCCAGAACCTCTTTCACCATTTCCGGATCGAGTGCTGACGTAGGCTCGTCGAACAGCATGATTTTCGGCTTCATGCACAGGGCACGGGCGATGGCCACACGCTGTTGCTGACCACCGGACAGCTGACCCGGGTACTTGTGCGCCTGCTCCGGAATGCGTACGCGCTCCAGGTAGTGCATGGCGATTTCTTCCGCCTTTTTCTTCGGCATCTTGCGCACCCACATCGGCGCCAGCGTGCAGTTCTGCAAGATGGTCAGGTGCGGGAACAGGTTGAAGTGCTGGAACACCATGCCGACTTCGCGGCGGATGGTTTCGATCTGCTTCAGGTCAGACGTCAGCTCGGTGCCATCGACGATAATGCGACCTTGCTGGTGCTCTTCCAGACGGTTCAGGCAGCGAATGGTGGTCGACTTGCCCGAGCCCGACGGGCCGCACAATACGATACGTTCGCCCTGACGCACGTTCAGGTTGATGTCTTTCAATACATGGAACTGGCCGTACCACTTGTGTACGCCTTCCATCCGGATCATGCCTTCGGCGCCCAGAGGCTTGCTGATAGCTTCACTCATCACATAACTCCTAACGCTTGTGGCCTGTGTCCAACTTACGCTCCAAATGCATGGAGTAGCGGGACATACCGAAACAGAAGATCCAGAACACCAGGGCCGCGAATACGTAGCCCTCGGTCGCCATGCCGAGCCAGTTCGGGTCGGCGGCAGCTTGCTTGACGCTGTTAAGCAGGTCGAACAGGCCGATGATGATCACAAGGCTGGTGTCCTTGAACAACGCGATCACCGTGTTGACCAGACCGGGAATGACCAGCTTCAGGGCTTGAGGCAGAATCACCAGCCCCATCCGGCGCCAGTAACCCAGGCCCATCGCAGCGGCGGCTTCGTACTGACCTTTGGGAATCGCTTGCATGCCGCCACGCACCACTTCGGCCACATAGGCCGACTGGAACATGATCACACCGATCAAGGCACGCAGCAGTTTGTCGAAGTTCATGCCTTCTGGCAGAAACAGCGGCAGCATCACCGACGACATGAACAGCACGGTGATCAGCGGAACGCCACGCCAGAACTCGATGAAGGTCACGCACAGCACGCGGATGGCTGGCATTTCCGAGCGACGACCCAACGCCAGCACCACGCCCAATGGCAAAGCACCTGCGATACCAACGGTGGCGATGACCAGGGTCAGCATCAGGCCGCCCCATTGACTGGTCGCCACGTTGACCATGCCGAAGATGCCGCCATGCAGCAGGAAGTAGGCAACGATCGGGTAAATGACCAGGAACGACAGACCGTAGATGGCCTTGCGCGGCATCATCTTGATGAACAGCGGTGCGGCACCGATGATCGCCAGCCAGACGGTCAGGTCGACCCTCCAGCGCAGTGCCTGCGGGTAGTACCCGTACATGAACTGGCCGAAGCGCTGTTCGATGAACACCCAGCAGGCGCCAGCCTTGGTGCAGTCGGCGCGTGTAGTGCCGATCCAGTTGGCGTCGAAAATTGACCAGCTCAGCAAGGGGGGAACGATCAGCCAGATCAGGTAAATCGCGAACAGGGTCAACAGGGAGTTGATCCAGCTCGAGAACAGGTTCTGGCGCATCCATGCCACCGGGCCGAAGACTTTGCTCGGCGGCGGCATGTCGGGTTTGAAAGTATGGGATGTCATGCGCGTTTCCTCACCGCTCGATCAGCGCAATGCGCTTGTTGTACCAGTTCATCAGCAGGGAAATGCTGATACTGATCGCCAGGTACACGCTCATGGTGATGGCAATGACTTCGATGGCCTGGCCGGTCTGGTTGAGAACGGTGCCGGCAAACAGCGAAACCATTTCCGGATAACCGATACCCGCCGCCAGCGAGGAGTTCTTCGCCAGGTTCAGGTATTGGCTGGTCAATGGCGGGATGATCACCCGCAGCGCTTGCGGGATGATGACCTTGCGCAGCGTAGGACCTGGGCGCAGGCCCAGCGAACGTGCGGCTTCGGTCTGGCCGTGGCTGACCGACTTGATGCCCGAACGCACGATTTCGGCGATGAACGCCGCCGTATAAACCGTCAGGGCCAGGGTCAACGCCAGCAGCTCGGGGATCAATACCCAGCCGCCGACAAAGTTGAAGCCCTTGAGCTCAGGGATCTCCCAATGCACCGGCGCACCGAAGATCAGCGAACACAGCGCAGGGATGACGATGAACAGGGCCAGGCCCGCCCAGAATTTATGAAACGGAACGCCTGTCGCCTCGAAACGTTTATTTGCCCATTTGGCCATCAATACGATGGCGACGATTGCCAGAATCACACTGATCACGAACGGCCATGCAGCGTCGGTCGCGATCGCTCCGGGCATGTTCAGGCCACGACTGCTGACGAAGAACGAACCGAAGAAGCTGTGAGCGGCGCGAGGGCCCGGTAGCGTCAGGAACACCGCGAAGTACCAGAACAGGATCTGCAGCAGAGGCGGAATGTTGCGGAAGACTTCGACGTAGACCGTCGCCAGTTTATTGATGATCCAGTTGTTGGACAGACGCGCCACACCGACGATGAAGCCGAGCAGGGTCGCGAGAATCACGCCGATGAAGGTCACCAGCAGCGTGTTGAGCAAACCGATGAGGAAAACCCTCGCGTAACTATCCGATTCCGTAAACGGGATCAGGTGTTGCGCGATGCCGAAGCCGGCGCTGTTTTCGAGGAAACCGAAACCTGAGTTGATACCCCGGTGTTGCAGGTTGGTTTGGGTGTTATCGAACAGATACCAACCCATCGCGGCTACTGCGATAACCGTGATTATCTGAAATAGCCACGCACGCACTTTGGGATCGCTGAGGGATAGCCTCTGCTTTGGTGCGCTGATTTGATTTTGCATGGAGTGCCCCGGAAGAAATGCAACGAAGCACCCGGCCACGATTCACGTAGCCGGGTGCAGGTCAATCAACGCACAGGTGGCGCGTATTGAATGCCGCCGTTGGTCCAAAGGGCGTTCATGCCACGGTCAATAGCCAGAGGCGTGCTTTTGCCCAGGTTTTTCTCGAAGATCTCGCCGTAGTTACCTACTTGCTTGACGATCTGAACGACCCAGTCCTTCTTCAGTTTCAGCTGCGGGCCGTAGTCGCCGTCAGCACCCAGCAGACGGGCTACGTCAGGGTTTTTGGTGGATTTGGCTTCGGCTTCAACGTTCTTGGACGTGATGCCTGCTTCTTCAGTGTTCAACAGGGCGAAACCGACCCAGCGAACCAGGGTGGTCCACTCTTCGTCACCGCGAGCGACGACTGGGCCCAGTGGTTCTTTGGAGATGGTTTCAGGCAGAACGACGTAGTCGGCAGGTTTAGCCAGCTTCGAGCGCTGTGCATACAGCTGCGATTTGTCGGAGGTCAGCACGTCGCAACGACCGGATTCCAGCGACTTGGCGCTTTCATCGGAGGTGTCGAAGGTGATCGGGGTGTATTTCAGGTTGTTGGCGCGGAAGTAGTCGGAAACGTTCAGCTCGGTTGTGGTACCGGCTTGAATACAGATGGTCGCACCGTCCAGTTCCTTGGCACTCTTCACGCCCAGCTTGCTGTTGGCCAGGAAGCCGACGCCGTCGTAGTAAGTCACGAAGCCTGGGAACATCAGACCCATGCTCGCATCGCGAGAGCTGGTCCAGGTGGTGTTACGCGACAGGATGTCGATTTCGCCCGATTGCAGCGCGGTGAAACGCTCTTTGGCGTTCAACTGGCTGAACTTGACCTTGGTTGCATCACCGAAAACAGCGGCAGCAACAGCGCGGCAGAAGTCGGCGTCGATCCCCTTGATGGTGCCGCTTGCGTCTGGGACCGAGAAACCCGGCAGACCGTCGCTCACACCGCACTGGATAAAGCCTTTTTTCTGGATCGCATCCAGTTTAGCGCCCGCTTGAGCGAAACCAGTGATACCGAGTGCTGCTGCGGCGGCCACTACAGCCAGGGTGGATTTCAACATCTTCATTCAAACCTCCAGTTTGCTCTTTGTTGTGTAGGAGCTTTAGCCCCGTCGCACCCTTGTGAGGCATTAATGACCCGTGTTGGCTTGTTTTTGGGTCATGCGACGTAAGACCCGAACCCGAAACCGGTATCTTGCGTTTCGTCCACCGCGCCTGCGGATTCGATTTGGTCAAGCGGACTGAAGCCCCATGATGTCCTTGAACCCCGAGGTTCAAAGCGAATCGTGCCTGGAATCCCGATCAATGGACTCCGTGCTGCCCCGACGTAACAATAGGCTGAATGATTAATGGCCCATTAGTGTTACCGCCTGAGGTGAGCGCCTTCACTCCGGGGGATGTGTAGCAAAGCCCGTACCACCATGCTGGCAAAGTCGAATTAGCGACAGGTCAAGATCAAAACTTGTAACCTTGCGACATCTTCTTTCATATCTGAATCCGGCCATGCACCGCGTTAAAGCGCCGCGCCAGAGCCATCGCACACAAATGGAGCACACATGAGCGAACCCCTGATCATCGAGCCGGAAAAAACCGCCGATGCCTGCGTCATCTGGCTGCATGGCCTGGGTGCCGACCGCTACGACTTCATGCCCGTTGCAGAGGCGCTGCAAGAGACATTGCTAACCACGCGCTTCGTCTTGCCGCAGGCGCCCACCCGCGCTGTCACGGTCAACGGCGGCTATGAAATGCCAAGCTGGTATGACATCAAGGCCATGAGCCCGGCGCGCGCGATTGATCGCGACCAGCTGGAGGGCTCGGCGCAGCGCGTCCTGACCCTGATCGAAGCGCAACGAGACAGCGGCATCGACCCCGCGCGCATCTTCCTCGCCGGCTTCTCTCAAGGTGGCGCCGTCGTTCTGCACACCGCCTTCATGCGCTGGGAAGGCCCATTGGGCGGGGTTCTGGCGCTCTCGACCTATGCGCCAACGTTCAGCGATGAAATGGTCCTTTCGGCCAGCCAGCAGCGTATTCCGGTGTATTGCTTGCATGGCATCTACGATGAAGTCGTTCAAAACGCCATGGGCCGAACCGCTTACGAGCAGTTGAAAGCCAAAGACGTCACCGCGACATGGCAGGAATACCCAATGGGCCACGAAGTGTTACCGCAGGAAATTTCTGACATAGGTGTCTGGCTCGGGGATCGGCTGCGTTAAAACGCCATTTGTTCCTTTCATTTGTCGTGCGGATTTGGTATGGCACTACGCCGCGCCGGGTTCTTGCTTTACACTGCCCGGCGTACATTCCTTAATCAATCGACGAGATGACCGTGCTCAAAGCACTTAAAAAAATGTTCGGTAAAAGCGAGGCTGAGCAGCTCGCACCCGCTGCTCCCCTCCCCGTATCCAAAAGCCCGACCGAAGGCGCGTACCGGGAAACAGCCTCCCCTGTCGCGCCTGCTGCGCCAGCAGAGGTTTCGAGTCAACCCGCCGCTCCACGTCCCAAGGCCGAACGCCCACGTCGTGAGCGCGCGCCCAAACCTGTCGTCGCGCCATGGAAAGTCGAAGACTTCGTGGTCGAGCCGCAGGAAGGTAAAACCCGCTTTCATGATTTCCCGCTCGCCCCTGAGCTGATGCACGCCATTCAGGATCTGGGCTTCCCTTATTGCACGCCGATTCAAGCCGGTGTCCTGGGCTACACGCTCAAGGGCAAGGATGCGATCGGTCGCGCGCAGACCGGTACGGGCAAGACGGCCGCGTTCCTGATCTCGATCATCACGCAACTGACCCAGACCCCGCCGCCGAAAGAACGCTACATGGGCGAACCCCGTGCGCTGATCATCGCGCCGACCCGCGAGCTCGTGGTGCAGATCGCCAAGGACGCTGCGGCACTGACCAAGTACACCGACCTCAACGTGATGACGTTCGTCGGCGGCATGGACTTCGACAAACAGCTCAAGCAACTCGAAGCCCGTCATTGCGACATCCTCGTGGCAACCCCAGGCCGTCTGCTGGACTTCAACCAGCGCGGTGAAGTGCATCTGGACATGGTCGAAGTCATGGTGCTGGACGAAGCGGACCGCATGCTCGACATGGGCTTCATCCCTCAGGTGCGCTCGATCATCCGCCAGACCCCGCACAAAGGTGAGCGCCAGACGCTGCTGTTCTCCGCGACGTTCACCGAAGACGTCATGAACCTGGCCAAGCAATGGACCACTGACCCGGCGATCGTCGAAATCGAATCGCTGAACGTCGCCAGCGACACCGTCGAACAACATGTTTATGCCGTCGCTGCGGCGGACAAATACAAGCTGCTGTTCAACCTGATCAATGACAACGGTTGGGAACGCGTGATGGTCTTCGCCAACCGCAAGGACGAAGTGCGTCGCATCGAAGAGCGCCTGGTGCGCGATGGCGTCAACGCCGCTCAGTTGTCGGGCGACGTTCCGCAACACAAGCGCATCAAGACCCTGGAAGGTTTCCGCGAAGGCAAGATTCGCGTGCTGGTGGCCACCGACGTGGCAGGTCGCGGGATTCACATCGACGGCATCAGCCACGTGATCAACTTCACGCTGCCGGAAGTGCCAGACGACTACGTCCACCGTATTGGCCGTACGGGTCGTGCGGGCGCCGACGGCGTTTCCATCAGTTTCGCCGGTGAAGACGATTCGTATCAGCTGCCTTCAATCGAAGAGAAGCTGGGCCGCAAGATCAGCTGCGAAATGCCGCCGACCGAGTTGCTGCGGGCGGTGGTGCGCAAGCCACGGGTTGAGCCTGCGGCAGACTCTGAATAACGTCTTTGCCCTTGTAGGAGCGCGCTTGCCCGCGATGAGATCGTGCCAGCGATATTTATGTGGCTGACACACAGCCATCGCGGGCAAGCGTGCTCCTACAAAAATCGAGCTAAAGCTCGGCTTTTTTCCAGCGATCCGCAGCGGCGTGATCGCTGTCACGCCCTTCAACCCAGCGCGGCCCTTCTGAGGTGTTTTCTTTCTTCCAGAACGGCGCGCGGGTTTTCAAATAATCCATGACGAAATCGCAGGCTTCGAACGCGGCCTGTCGATGGGCGCTGGCGACGCCGACGAACACAATCGGCTCACCCGGCTCCAATTCCCCGACGCGGTGCAGCACCTCTATCTTGAGCAGCGGCCAGCGCTGCTGGGCCTCTTCGGCGATCTTGCCCAACGCCTTTTCGGTCATGCCCGGATAGTGTTCCAGAAACATCCCCGCCACGTCCCGGCCGTCGTTGAAATCCCGCACGTACCCGACAAAACTCACCACCGCACCCACGCCCACGTTGGCGTCGTGCATCGCGTTGACTTCAGCGCCAGGATCGAACGCCGTGGTCTGCACCCGAATCGCCATCTTCAACCTCCGGTCACAGTCGGGAAGAAGGCCACTTCATCGCCCGCTTCGACGGGTTCATTCAGCGAGCACAACGCCTGATTGCGGGCGCACATGATGTTCTGCTCAGCCAGCACGTCCCAAACCCCACCGCGCGCGAGCAAATGGTCACGGATCGCCCCGACCGTGGCGAAGCCGCCCTCAAGATCCTCGCTTTCAGTTCCCAGCGTCTCGCGGAAACGGGCAAAGAACTGAACCTGAACGTGAATAGTCATGGCGCCTCCCCTTTTTCATCGGCCACGAAGTGCCCGCTTTTGCCGCCCAGCTTTTCCAACAAACGCACGTGCTCGATGACCATGGCGCGATCAACAGCCTTGCACATGTCGTAGATCGTCAGCGCCGCAACGCTGGCGGCGGTCAGCGCTTCCATTTCCACACCGGTCTGCCCCGAGAGCTTGCAGCGGGCCACGATGTGGACGGTGTCGGCCCCTTCGGCATTGAGCTCGACCTTGACGCTGGTCAGCATCAACGGGTGACACAAGGGAATCAGGTCGCTGGTTTTCTTCGCGGCCTGAATCCCGGCGATACGCGCCACAGCAAACACATCCCCTTTAGGATGGCCACCGGCGACGATCATTTGCAGGGTTTCGGGCAGCATGCGCACGCGGGCTTCGGCCACGGCTTCACGGGACGTCACCGCTTTTTCAGTGACGTCGACCATATTGGCGCGACCTTGGGAATCGAGATGAGTAAGCACGGAGTGACTCCTGAACAGGAGTCGCGATTGTAAACCCTGAGACGCAGAAACTGTAGGAGCGTGGCTTGTCCCGCGATTGCGGTGGGTCAGCCAACGATGATGCAGATGATCTAACGCAATCGCGGGACAAGCCACGCTCTTACAAGGGATCTCTATCCAGGTGCTCAAAGAGGAGTTTGGCCCGTGAAATAAAGGGGCGCCGAAACGTCGGCGCCCGCTGATTCAAGCAACAGATTTAAAGATGACTCTCCGCATACTCAGCCAGGATCGAGCGTGGAACCCCTTGCAGGGTAATGTGCACGCCGTTGGGGAAATCCTTGAAGCGCTCCGTCAGGTAGGTCAGGCCGGAACTGGTGGCCGACAGGTAAGGGGTGTCGATCTGCGCAAGGTTACCCAGGCAGACCACCTTGGAACCGGCACCGGCACGGGTGATGATGGTTTTCATCTGGTGCGGGGTGAGGTTCTGGCATTCGTCGATCAGGATCAGACTTTGCTGGAAACTGCGGCCTCGAATGTAGTTAAGGGATTTGAACTGCAACGGCACTTTGCTGAGGATGTAGTCGACACTGCCATGGGTGTTTTCATCGTCCATGTGCAGCGCTTCCAGGTTGTCGGTGATCGCACCCAGCCAAGGCTCCATCTTCTCGGCCTCGGTGCCTGGCAAGAATCCGATCTCCTGGTCGAGACCCTGCACACTGCGGGTGGCTATGATGCGGCGATAACGCTTGCTGACCATGGTCTGCTCAATGGCAGCGGCCAGCGCCAGAATGGTCTTGCCGGAGCCCGCAGCGCCCGACAGGTTGACCAGATGAATATCGGGATCGAGCAGCGCGAACAGCGCCAGGCCTTGATAGATGTCACGCGGTTTCAGGCCCCAGGCTTCCTGGTGCAAGAGCGGTTCCTGGTGCATGTCCAGCAACAGCAATTCATCCGGTTTGACGCCTTTGACCCAGCCGACGAAGCCCTGCTCGTCGATGATGAACTCGTTGATGTGAACGGCCGGGATCTGCTCCGTCATCTGCACTTTGTGCCAGGTGCGGCCGTGGTCCTGGCGCGTGTCGACCTTGCTGACGCGATCCCAGAAGGAACCGGTCATGGTGTGATAACCCCGCGACAGCATCGACACGTCATCGACCAACTGGTCGGTGCTGTAGTCTTCGGCCGCGATCCCGCAGGCACGCGCCTTCAGGCGCATGTTGATGTCTTTGGTGACCAGCACGATGCGCATGTCCTTTTTGCGCGCATGCAGGTCGATCAGCTGATTGATGATGATGTTGTCGTTCAGATGCTCGGGCAGAAGGCTGTTAGGCTCTTCGCGCTTGTTCATCAGGATGGACAGATAACCCTTGAAAACGCCTGTACCGCGATCAATCGGTACGCCTCGTTCGACCTCCTCCGGGGTCGCTTCGCCCAGTGTCTTGTCGATCAGCCGAATAGCCTGGCGGCATTCCGCAGCGACCGAGTGTTTGCCCGCCTTGAGCTTGTCCAGTTCTTCGAGGACCGTCATGGGGAGTGCAACGTGGTGTTCTTCGAAATTCAGCAGCGCGTTTGGATCATGAATCAATACATTGGTATCGAGCACATAGAGGATTGGCTGGTTAGAGGAAGGGGTGCGTCCGTGGTCATCCATACTCGCTCACCTTTGTAGTAGCCAGGTAACGCGACACACAGTCGATGTCGCGCTACGGAAAGGCCGCCGAGGCTCTCTCCTTCAGGCAGAAGAGACGTGCGCAAAGTGGGGTCTGGAAGGACGCCACCTGTGTTGCAGGGTTCGGCGGTCTGTTGTCGTAATACCGCAAAACCGATGACATAAAAAAGCGTTTTGAGTGGAATTTGAAGTTTATTTCACAGCGTGACGAATAGCCCTTGGCGGATGGTTCCCACGCGTTTACAGTCGGAAGTCCGGTCGGGAGGAAATCCTCGAAAAAATCCGACCGATCCTACCGGCTTACTTCCCTATTCCCCTTGTTTTACGGGCTCTTCAGCCTGTTTTGTCGAAGACTGGCTGACATCCGGCATTTGATCCTCCGGTTGTTCGTCTGCAGGCTCCTCAGCGTCTTCATCGTCGGGCTCCGCCTGATCGGTTTCGTCCGACAGTTGCTGCGGATAAATATGACAGTCTTCCCACACCACACCACTTTGCGCGGTATTGGCCATCAGCCATGGCACGGCCTGTTGCGGTTTGTCCGTGCTGTCGTGGAACACAATGTTTCCGTGGCGCCATAGAAGCATCAGTGTCAGCACACGGTGCGCGGCCTGTTCGGCGCTGATGCGGCCGGTCGCGTCCTGGGAGTCGATGTTCCATAGCGAGACGCGCAGCTGCTGATCACGGAAAAACTGCGCGCTGTCCGCCCGGCGATGGCCGTACGGCGGCCGAAACAGCGGCACGAAGTTGTCTGGCAGGGTCTGCTGCACCAGCGCGGCACTGCGCTCGATTGAGTCCTGCCAGTCGTTCCAGTGCGCGTGCGAACGATACTCCCAGCCTTGAATACCCACACATTGCTGGCGATACACCGTCTGCAGCGCTTGTGCAGAACTGGCGTCCAGCCGGGTCTGCAGGTTTTTACCGAGCACGAAGAACGTGGCGTTGATTTTCTGCTGACGCATGAAATCCGCCAGCCAGTCGGTGGCGCCATCGGCGACCGTAGGGCCGCTCTCGAAATTAAGCAGGAAGGTGCGGTCGGGCATCTCGTCGCCGCTCAACTCGTCCGAGTTGTAGCGCTCGACCTCGCTGCTGGTCTGCGGAAACAGCGCCGCCATGCGCAGCAGTTCGTTCAGGTAACGCTGGTTGAAGGCATCGGCGGGCGCCGCCCAGCGGGCATAAAACGAATCGTCGGCGACTTTGTATTCGGCCGCGCGCTGGCGCAGCATCGGCACGTCATCGACCAGCACGCAGAACGAAGCGTCGGCTTCACAGGTCTTCTCGGCGGCTTTCCAGTTGTCAAACAACCGTGTCCACAGTCGATTCCGGATCAGGTTTACGGTGGCCACGTTGATCTGCCGCAAACCGAGGCGCTCGGCCAGCTGGATGTCGCTGATGTTTTCGCTCTCAAGCAACTGATGAGCAAAACTCAGGATCTCGGCACGCGAGGCCACATCGAACAGTTGAGGGGTCTCAAGGACCTCCGGCCAGACACTGCGATCCATCGTCGCAATCTCTCCGGTCGCCGCCTGCGCGTTGAACGCCAGCAGACAGGCACCGATCAATAACGGCATGCGCAAAACGACGTGCTCCCAATCCTTGAATGAAGAGGCCGAAACCGGCGAGGCACTATAGCGGATTTGGGTGAGACCCTCGTACATGGCTGATTACACCGACCTGTAGGAGCGTGGCTTGTCCCGCGATCTGCCGGGCACCGGCAGCAAAATCACAGACCGCGCTCATAGGTTTTACTGCCGCTTCGCGCCAGCTCGCGGGACAAGCCACACTCCTAAAGTCGATCGCATCGATCTGATCTGCACCGTACCTATCATCACCATAGCTGGAGTCATCCGGGCACAACCCCTAGAATCGCCCCCACGATTAAAGGAGACGACCGCATGCTGATGGTGATATCCCCAGCGAAGACCCTCGATTTCGAGACACCGCCCACCACCGAACGCTTTACCCAGCCTCAATACCTGGACCACTCACAGGAACTCATCACCCAACTGCGCGAGCTCACCCCCTCGCAGATCAGCGAGTTGATGCACCTGTCGGACAAACTGGCCGGCCTCAACGCTGCACGCTTCGGCAGCTGGACGCCCGCCTTTACGCCGAGCAACGCCAAACAGGCGCTGCTGGCATTCAAGGGTGACGTCTACACCGGTCTTGCCGCAGATACGTTGAGTGAAACCGAACTCGACTACGCCCAGCAACACCTGCGCATGCTCTCCGGCCTCTACGGCCTGCTGCGCCCGCTCGACCTGATGCAACCGTATCGCCTGGAAATGGGCACCAAACTCGCCAACGCACGCGGCAAAGACCTTTACGCGTTCTGGGGCGATCGCATCAGCGAATGGCTCAACGAGGCCCTCGCCGAACAAGGCGACGACGTGCTGCTCAACCTGGCGTCAAACGAGTATTTCTCTGCGGTCAAACGTTCAGCACTCAACGCCCGCGTCATCGACACCGAGTTCCGCGACCAGAAGAACGGCCAGTACAAGATCATCAGTTTCTACGCCAAAAAAGCGCGCGGCATGATGAGCCGTTTCGTCATCTCGGAGCGCATCAACAACCCGGACGACCTTAAGCAGTTCGATGTGCAGGGGTATCGGTATGCGAAGGAACTGTCCAAGGCGGACAAGCTGGTGTTTTTGCGGGATGAAATCCACGGTTAATTGCGTGGGTCTGAGGCTGGGGCGAGGCGTTTCGAGTCTGGCCCCAGCGAGTTATTCACGCGTCACCGCAAACCTTTCGCCAATGACTGACTGGCGATGGCGCTAACCCCGTTCAAGGCCAAACGCAAGGTTTCGGGTTCCGTGCCCAGACTCGCTGGCACATAGCCGAGATCGTTCCCGTCGGTGAACGGGGTAACGCCTTCGTTCTGCACCCACAACCGCTCGGTGCCTCGCTGCATCACGGCACCCACCTTGATAACCGGGTAAATCACGCCGCTGAACCCATGGGAAATCTGGAAGCCCCAATAATCGACCGTCAATTGAATATGTGCATCGGCCGTTGCTTCATCTCCAACGACGTTCAGCGAAGGGTTCTTGGCGAGTTCAGCGACGAAGTGCTGCTTCACCAGCGCCCCCAGGTCGATCTTTTCACTGTCGAGGGTTTTGATAATTTCACGTTGTGGAGAAGTCGACAGGCTATTCGCCAGAAGAAATCCCAAATACCCCCCAAACGCCATACCGGTGTTCTGCGCGCGGCCGAAATAATGAATCTCGCCCGGCTCCCATTTGACAGGAAGCACCTTGACCGTCTTGATTTGCTCACGATGTTCCGGGGAGAATTTCTGCCCCGCACAACCGGCCAATAAAACAGCGCACAACATCACAGCGAATATTTTTTTCATATCGATCCTTAATTTTAAAAAAGCGAAAAGCGCTTTTAGTTATGCGTCCATGCACACCCATCGAAAGTTATACCACCCCCATTATTAAACGCCGTAAACCATTAACGCCGTCAGAAAGGCAAATCGTCGCCTGCAAGAAGGTCATCATCTTTGGAGTCCCTTTTCACGTCTTAGATTTAAAACGGAACATCCGTAAAGCCACCCCCTAGGAGCACGCACTAACTAAACACCTCAAAAAACATCTGCAAGCAGCATTTTGATTTGTCTTGGCGAGCGTCGGTTAGCTGCTTTCTGGGATTGCTTTTGCACCTACTCAGGCATGATTTGCAACTCACTCCATAATGGTTTCAGCCCTATACTTTCCATATAGACCCCAAAATCGATGAAGGCTTTAACCCCTATGTCTTCGCATAAAAACCATGAGGCCTCGCACTCTTGACATACGAACAAGCAAGTCTTCTCAGCTATAATTTTTGCCTTGACAACATCTCCCTGCTCACACCTTGGACACAACATATAAATCGTCTCTACTTTACAGGATAGGCGGTAATGACCTGATTGGTCCCAGGTCGAACAATAACTTTAATACTCGTTTCTCCCGACGTACCAATCGCTCGGCCCATCGGAACAACATATGCACCCGGATCACCTACTACGGGACTACCTTTCTTGAGCCATGCTTCATCGACAGCGCCTAAAATTTCTTTTCTGTCCATACTAAACACGCTATGCGTTGTCTTGGCCGGATTCGGCTCCGCATGCTCTAAAACATGCAAAACTCTGTTTCCTTGAACCGATCCTTGCCCATACTCTAGACCAGCAGGAGTTGTCCAAATCCGGGTGGCCTTGTCAAATGTTAGCTCTACTGCACCACCCGTTGCTTTTGCACCGTACGGCACTTCCTGTCCGCTTTCAAAGCTCACTTGAGGGCGGGTGGGGCCGACATCGGACTCGGACGTTTGGTGTGTCGGTCGGGACGAGTTGTTACTGGTAGGTTTTGAAGGCCCGCTGTCAACGCGGGCGCCGCCGAGCAAAACCGCGCCCAGTTCATTCAGGAGCCGGCTGCCCTCTCCGTTTTTGATCGCGCCGAGTTCACTGGCGATCTGCAGGCGGGCCGCCATGTTTTCCTGTTGGAAGAAGGCGGCGATGAGGGTGCCTTCCTGGATTTCCCCCTTGGCGCAAAGCTCCTTGGCGAGGGCGTCGAGCTTGGGTTCGTCTTGCTGCAGTTGGTCCGAGATCTGTCGGCAGACGTCTGGGTTGGCCTTGCACAGCGAACCCAGTGCGGCGTTGTTGTCTTCGTTTTGTTTGGCGTATTTCTCGTGTATCTGGCGCTTTTCGGCGTCGCTCTTGCTCGCGGTAAGCTCGGCGTGCATGGCCTCCAGGTCTTTGTGCAGGAGGTAGTTGTATTCCGTTGCGTTCTTGGCGACCCACACGCCTTGCTGGAGTTTTTCGGCGTCGGTGTCTTTCTGGGCGGCAGCGGCGAGCAGGCCGATCATCTGGCTGCTCATGGTCAGCAGCGCTTCGTTGCCCTGAACCAGGCCGTCGAGGTGACCGACCACGGCTTCGTTGACGCCTGCGGCCAAAGCGCCGGTTTTGAAATCGCCGCCCGTGGCTTTGGCGAGCAGACCGCCCACCATGGCGTGGATCACGACTTTGCTGGGTGTACCGGTTTCTATGACGCCTGCGGTGTAGTCGCCGACGAGGTTGAACGCGGTGGCGGCCAAGGTATTGAACAGCGCGCCCTTGAGCGCTTCGTTCACACTACCGCCCTGACCGAGGGCTTTGCTGAGTGCGGTGGAGGTGACGCCTTGCAGGGCCTGATTCGCGGCAAATCCGCCAATGCCTTGCAAGGTGAATGTTGGAACCTTGCCCGCCGCTCCAGTCAGCGCATCGAAATGCCCGGCGGTCAGCCCGGCGGTGATGCCTGAAACGGCATAGCCCTTCAGGCTGTCGGACGAGGTCACTTCCTTGAGCACCGCGCCGAGGTTGCCGCGGTTATTGACGACCGACACCGCTGCCGTCGTGCTGGCGCTGGTCGCGACTGCACCGGCAGCGGCGGCGATGCTGGCCGCGGCGCCTGCTTCGGTCGCCGCGACCATCACAGTCGGTCCCACCGCCCATGCCATCAGAATCGCCACCGCGATCTGCGCCGCAGGCCCTAAACCGGCATTGTCATATTTGAACGATTCATGGATCTCGGCGACCTGGCGCCAGTCCACGTCGCCGCGTTGTTCAGCAGCCTTAAGCCACGCCAGTTGAGGGTCGGCCGTCACCATCGCCTCGATGGTCTGGCTGACGGTCTGTTGATCGACTTTTTTGACGTCGATCTTCAGCCCTTGCACGGCGTTAATGACGAGGTTGCCCTGCGCCGTCAGTTCGCTCTGGCGAACGGTTTCGTCGGTTCGGCCCTCGCCTTTCATGCTGAACCAGGCGAGGTCGCTGTCGTTCTCGACGTGACTTTCCTGATGCAGGTCTTTCACGGCCTCGAACGTCACCGCGCCGCCGCTGGTAAGGGTCAGGTCGTTGCCACTGTCCAGCTTCGCCCGTTGATAAAGCTGATCGCCGCCACTGACGAGGCTAAGGTTGCCGCCGGTCTTGATCCCGCTGCCGACGTGGGTGACGTCGGTGACTTCATCACGCTTGCTTTTCTCGGCGCCCCAGCCGCCTTTTTCCTGCATGTCGTACAGGGTCGAGGTGCTGTTTTGCCCGGCGAGCAAGCTGATCCGGCCGCCGCTGTAGAGCTGCGCGTCGTTAGCCGCCTCGATGTGGCTGGCGATCAGCGTGGTGTCGCCGACGGCGGTGGAGTTAAAGTCATGACCGGCGCTGAGCAGGCTGCCGACGTGCGTCTGCCGATCGTCGCGTTCGGTGACGCGTTTGTGGCCGTTCTTGCTGCGTGTTTCGACGCTGCGAATGTCAGTGGCGGAGACAACGGCGATGTCACGGCCAGCGTTGAGAAACAGGTCCTGCGCGGCGGAAGCCTTGCTGGCGACGACATTGATGTCGCGTCCAGCGGCGAGACTGAGATTGCCGCCGGTGCTGACAGTGGCGGCGAGATTTTCGACATCGGTGCTGACGGTGTAGCGATGGCCACCGTCAGCGATGTCATGTCGTTCGCGTGCGTTGACCGTGGCGAGCAGATTGATGTCGCGTCCGGCGGTCAGGCTGGCGTCGGTGCCTGCGCTGATTGCCCCGCGATTGCTGATGTCCTGGCCGGCGAGCAGCGTCAGGTTGTTATTCGAATGAATGACGCTCGGCCCATCAAGGACCGTGCGCATACCAGAGCCGTCTCGAACCTGAGCCGCCGTGCGATCGCTGATGATGTCGCCGTTGATCGCCACGAGACTGACGTCGCTGCCCCGAATCTCGCCGGCCATGGCGTTACGAATGCTGTCCTGAGCGAGCAGCGCCAGGGCGTTTCCGGCGTCGATCAGACCGCCCTGATACAGGCTGCCTGCGGTATTGATGCTGACCGTGTCTTTACCCCGCAAGGTGCCGACGCTCAGCAAGTCACCGCCGCTGACCAGCGCCAGCTCGCGGCCTTGAATCAGGGAGTTGCCTCGTACGTTGCGCGACTCGGCCTGCGCCAGATACAGGACGGGCACCAGCACGGTCTGCCCCTCGACGACACGGTTCTCCATCCAGACAATGTCGTGAGTCAGCGCGCCAACTTGTTCGGCGGACAATCCAACGCCAACGCTCAGGTTGAGCGCTTTTTTGCTGGCGGCGGCGTTGTCCATCAAGTAGCGGAATTGTTCTTCGTCGCTGCTCAGATCATCGGCAAGAAAACGCTGCCCCGTGCGCGCCAGCACAGCATCGCGGATCAGTCGCGATTCGTAGAACCCGTCGCCGAGACGACGCCATGTACCGTCGGCGCTGTACCCGAGCAAGCCGAGCAGGTAGTCCGAGCCGAGAAACCGGCTCAGATCGGTGAGGTTCGGGTTGCCTTCCACCAGGTAGCGTGCGGTCGGGTCCTTGCTCTTTATAAAGAGGCCATAGTCGCCTTGCGGCAGACGGAAGCCGCTGGCCGACGTTGGATCGAAACCCGCCCCTGCAAGGACATCGCCATCCGCCACGCGCTTGCTCAGGTCGATGTCAACCGGCCCGGTCTGATCGTCGCCCATCTGGCCTGTGAGCTGTGCCAGTGTGTTTTCGCGGATCGTGCCGTTCTGCACGCTGTTGGCAACGTTGAGCGTCATTTTTCCGCCCGACTGCAAGGTCGCGGCGTAAGCCATATCGCCGCTGTCGCGCCATTCGGTGACGTTGCTCAGCTCTTCAAACCGACCATCACTGGATCGCGCCTTGAGCAGTTCAAACCACGCCAGATCGAAATTCCCCGCCGCCAACGCCGCCTTGAAAGCAGGAACATCGACGAATTCCATCTGATCCCAAAACGCGGTGTCGATCTGTCCGGGCGTACCGATCTGCGTGACGTTTGTGCCGACGCGCGTACTTGCGCCCTGATTAAGCAGATCGTGAGCGGTGATGGTCAGGTCGCCGTTGGCAGCGAGCAGGCTGTAGCGGTTCTGAACCTGATCGGCGTCGAGGGTCATCGACTTGCCAGCCACAAGCCGCGCTGAAGCCGAATCCTGCGTCGCGCGCTCGATGTAGGTTTGCAGCAACGTGATCAAGCCACGTTTGAAGCTGTCGTGACCGTCACAATGCTGACCGCAGACCCAGTCCAGATCGCCGGCCACCAGCTCACGGCCCATCTCGAATTCGGCTTTGCCGTTCTCGATGAAGCGTGCCTTGATGTCGAGGTTGCCTTCACTTTCCACAGTGCCGGAGAGGTTGCTGAATACCTCGGCAAACCCGCCCTCCAGCGCGCTGAACCTGAAATTGCCCTGGCTGTAGACGTCGCCGTACAGATTACTGAAGCGGCCGCCACGCAGTGTCATATCACCGCCACTGAACAGCAGGCTGTCCGCGTGATTGCTGATGCCGTTCTGCGCGCGCAATGTCAGGGCGCCTTGTGCGCCGAGCGTGCCGCGGTTGTCGATGTTCGCGGCGTTGATCTGCAGGCTCTGGCTGGCGGTCAGGTAGCCAAGGTTGTCGAGCACACCACTCAGGGTCAACGTGGCATCCCCGGCGCTGCCGATACGACCACCGTTTTGCTGCACGCCGGACGCCGACAACGTCAGTTGTTTCAGGGTCTGAATCAGTCCGCTGTTGTAAACATCGCCCACGAACGCAAGGTTGAGGTCGCCATCACTGAGCAACTCGCCCGCATTGTCCAGGCTTGCGGCTGACACGTTGAGTCCCGCCGCACTGAACAGACGGTCCCCTGTTTTCAGAGTCAGTCCATTGTCGAGCGTGAGCTGCAAGGGCCCGGTGAACTGCACAGTGCCCAGGTCGGCCACCGCCCCCAACGCCCAGCGTCCGCTGCCGAGCACGTTGATCAGCCCGTCGCGTCCGTTATCAAATAACGCGCTGCGTACATTGAAATCTGCGTTGGACTCAATCACGCCGCCACGGTTGAACAGACTACCCCGCACATTGAAGTCAAGCGCACCGCCTGCCAGTTGCCCGCCGCTGTTGTCCAGCGTCGAACCGTCGAAGCGCATCACTCCTTTGGCGAAAATCGAACCGGCCTGATTGAGAAGCGTGTCGACCGACACCGTCAGGTCGCCCATCAGGCTGGTGATTTCACCGGCAGCCTGCGCCAGCGTGCCGTTGTCGAGCAAACCGGCCTGAATCGAAACGCTGCTGCCGACGATGTTGCCGCCACGGTTGTCTATCGCATCGGCGCCTGCGACCTTGACCTGCTGGCCACGCAGCTTGCCGCGATGGTTATCGACCTGTGTGGCGGTGACCGTGAGCGCCCGCTCGGCGGCGATTTCATTGCGATTGACCAGCGCATTGGCGCTCAACGCGATGTCGGTGCTGCGGATTGCACCTTCGTTCCGAACCTGAGCGGCGGTGACGGCAATGCGATCACGGGCGGTGAGCTTGCTGCGGTTGACGAGTTCGCCTGCGCTGCGAATCTCGATCACCGGTGCATTGACGTGGTCGCCATTGAGCGTGACGTCTTTTGCCTGAACCCGCACCGCCGACGAAGACGACGCGTTGGCCATGGTCAGTTGGCCATTCACGTCCAGTTGCAGGTCTCCGGCGCTGGCCGCAACATCGCCAGCTAGACGAACCCCGACACCGCCTTCAGTACCCACCAGCCGGATGCTGTTGGCGTACATGCCACCCAACGCCGAAGAGTCGATGGCAACCTGTGGTTTCGCCCTGCCGTCATCGGCCAGCGCCTTTGCATCCAGGCTTTGGGCATTTACCGCATTACGTCCGGCGACGACATTCAGATCCCGCGCATTGATCTGCGCATTGATCTTGACCGAGCGGGCGATGATGTCGAACCGGTCTACGGCGGTGGCATCAAGGCCTGCACCATCCACCATCACCTCACCCTGCTCGACCTGAAAACGATCAAGCCGCCCGTTTTCCAGTACGGGTTTGCCCGTGGTCAGCGTGGCGCGCGGCGAGTTGATGAAACCGCAGCCACTGCACGTGATGCCGTGGGGGTTGGCGACGATGACGTGGGCGGCCTGCCCCGCCACTTCAGTTGCGCCGCGCAACTGGCTGGCGTTGTTGCCAATGACTTCGTTAAGGATGATCCCGGCGGCCTGTCCGTGCAGGTTCGGGTTGCCAAGAATTTGCCCGCCCAATTGAGTGGACTGCGTCGGCCCGGTAGCGTTGTTGAGAATCAGACCTTGCGGCCCGACGTTGTAGTCCTGGAACTGGTTGTGCGACAGCCCCTGCCCGTTGGGCGCGGCAATGTTGACGATGGGTACGCCATTGCCAGCCTGTTGCTGACCCGGTCCGCCGGTGATGCCGTCGGCGTGTACCCACAGCGGATGCCAGAACATCGCATTGGCGAGAATCAGCGCCAGTCCGCGCTTGGGAATACCGCAGAAGCGATCACGAGACGTCAGCGCGGCCGAAGGCTGGCGCGCCAGAAAGGCAAAGTGGCGAAGATCCATGTTCAAGAAAATCCAGGGCAGCAGGTACGGTTACAGGAAAAAATCCAGGCGGAAAGAAACCGGCGTCTCGCGCTCGGCGAGGGCTTTGGGTCGTTCCAGGGAATGGGCGAAAGTGAGGCTGGCACTGGCATGCTTGCTGTTGGCGAACAGCTGTACGGCATGACCGGATACGCGTCCGTGTTGCCCGCCATCGAAGCGGCTGTGGCGGATGACACCGCGGTCATATCCCAGGTTTACGCCGTAGCCGGACACCACCGGGCGCAGCCAGTCAATCTTGACCGGCCGGCTCCAGCGCAGGTCGTTGCGCCAGTAACCGCCGCTGTCACCCGACAGGAATTGCTCTTTGTAACCGCGCACTGAAGATTCGCTGCCAAGACTCAAACGCTGGGGACTGAACAGCACGTCTTTGCTGTACTGCCCTGTGGCAAGACTGCTGAAACTGAATGACTCGCCAACCAGTTGAAAGGGTTTGAGCATGCTCAGCGTGGCGCTGTATTTGCGATATCGCGATTGCGGTTCACGGGTATTCGGGTTACGAGCATTCGCAGGCGCGGTACGCTGCGCACCAAAAGCGCCGACGCCTTTTTGCATGCCCAGCGAAACGTTGGCGAACACCGATCCCAGGCGGCGCCCGTGACTCAAACCAAGCTGTAATTCGCTGAGCCGGTTACTGCTACCGATCAACCGACTGCCTTCGATGTAGCTGTTGCTACGCAGATGAGAGGCACCCAGTTGCAGCGAAGTCTTACCCACCGCATCACGGTGAAGGACACGCTCGGCATGCCATTGATGACTGACCGTGTCCCCTGTCTGGGAGAAGGAAAAGCCATTGGCCCGAACGCGAGAACGATAGTGGCTGCGGCTCTGGGCATAGTTAAAACTCCACCACTTGTAAGGCAGGTCGTAATACACCATCGCGTTTTCCGAGTGGCGATGGCGATCGCTCACCGCGTCGCCGCCGGTGCGCACGGACAGTCGATCCGCCAGCCCCATCGGGCTGTCCCACTCCAGCCCGACATCTTGTTGCTGTTGACCAGTGCTCTTCTGTCCGTCGTTATGGCGCGACGCGCTGACTCGCCAAGGCTTCTGCCGCTCGTTGAGCACCAAGACCTCACTGCCCCCTACCTCTTTTCCAGGTTTGAGTTCGAGGCGGGCACGACTGGACGGCAATCGGTTGAGCTGATCGACCAGCTGCTCCAACTCACGCAGGTTGAGCAAGTCGCCGGTCTTGCCGGGAAACCCCATGCGCAACTCACGATCACTTGGAGCACCTTTCTCATACCCCATGAGCCTCTCCAGACGGCCCTCAACCACCAAAATCGTCAGCTGACCGCGCGACAGGTCCTGCCGGGGTAGATAGGCACGACTGGTGACCCGCCCGCCGTTCAGGTAGCGAGCGGTAATAGCCTTGAGTAGGTCGTTCAGTTTCTCCACACCCAGACATTTGCCCTCAAAGGGAGCAAGCATCTTTTTTTGATCGCGTGGCGACAAACTCCTCGAACCTTCCAGCGTAATGTTGCTGATCGGGAAACAGGCGGAGTCACGAGTTTCAGGACGGTTGGCAGACGCTGGCGCAGCCCCCTGAAGGTCTTTAAGTGCTTCCAGCTTGCGGCGCTGGTCCTCCAGCAACCGCTCTTGCCTGTCGAGAATGAGTCCCTGATCGCCAGGGTTGCTGAACGGCGCCGACAGGGCGCAATGGCTCAACAACACGCCGGTGCAGACAAGTCCGGCGCGGGTCCATGTGCTCACAAAAAGCGCTCCTATGAATAAAGGCGCGCAGAGTGAGGGCGAGGATGAGGCACGGATACCAAGCGTTGACTACGGCTCACGTAGGCTCTTACCAGAGTTCCAATCAGACTGTTCTGTCAGACGAACGGCCACACTGACAAGCCTTTGGCGCCAATAAAAAGGCAACTAAAAAGCCCCCGAGATTTTTCTCAAAAATTTAACAGCATTTTCGAGCAGTGGCGCATAGCCATTTTGCTCTAGTGGCACTCTTACATTAACTACCCGAAAACCCTTTATAACTAGGGGCTGAACGGGAAGTGCTATCAGAGTGCAACCATCTCCAACAAGAAAGATATTTCAAAAAATCTCAAAAAGAGGACGAGCGGCCAGGAACTTATGGGGAAGGCCTATGCTCCTACATCCCGTAACAATTCTCGCCCACCTTGTGAGACATCTCTTACATTCGGGCAGGACGAATCTGAAAGTTGCTTTTCAAGTAGTTAGACCGAAGGGTCATTGTGGTTCGTACAAGGAGAGAACGCACCAAACTAGTTGAGGTAAATCGAGCAAGCACCAACCGGGTGCCTGCAGCCACTGACGAGCAAGACAATACTGAATCATGGCCAAAAGCCTTGAGCCAGAGGCGCGGCAGCGACTCGCAACCATCCGCCGGAGTGCTATGCCATATCCCAGATCGGGAGTTCATATACATATATATGGATTACTCGACGCTTTAGATCTGTAACATCCGGGCCCGCCTCTGGAACAGGGCGCCCAACTTTAAATTCTGCCTGTGCTTGTTCACGACATTAACCTGCCGTGCGAACGAGTGCGCGAAAGTTGTAAGACAATTTTTATATCCAGCCAACTAATGGCGTGAAAATCGAGGAGATTACGATGCATATCAGCATCTTTGGTTTGGGCTATGTCGGTGCAGTATGTGCTGGTTGCCTCTCGGCGCGTGGTCATGATGTTGTCGGTGTGGATATCTCCAGCGCCAAGATCGACCTGATCAACCAGGGCAAGTCTCCAATCGTGGAACCAGGTCTGGGCGAACTGCTCGAAACCGGTATCAAGACCGGTAAACTGCGCGGCACCACGGACTTCTCCGAGGCCATCCGCGCGACCGATCTGTCGATGATCTGCGTCGGCACGCCAAGCAAGAAAAACGGTGATCTGGAACTGGACTTCATCGAGTCCGTCTGCCGCGAAATCGGCTTCGTCCTGCGTGAAAAAACCTCGCGTCACACCATCGTCGTGCGCAGCACCGTTCTGCCGGGCACCGTCGCAAACGTTGTCATCCCGATTCTGGAAGACTGCTCGGGCAAGAAAGCCGGCGTCGACTTCGGCGTTGCGGTGAACCCTGAGTTCCTGCGTGAAAGCACCGCGATCGCCGACTACGACCATCCTCCGATGACCGTGATCGGCGAATTCGACAAAGCGTCCGGTGACGTTCTGCAATCGCTGTACGAAGAACTCGACGCACCGATCATCCGCAAGGACATCGCTGTCGCCGAAATGATCAAGTACACCTGCAACGTCTGGCACGCGACCAAAGTCACCTTCGCCAACGAAATCGGCAACATCGCCAAGGCCGTCGGCGTGGATGGTCGTGAAGTGATGGACGTGGTCTGCCAGGACAAGGCCCTGAACCTGTCGCAGTACTACATGCGCCCAGGCTTCGCCTTCGGCGGTTCTTGCCTGCCGAAAGACGTGCGCGCCCTCACCTACCGCGCCAGCAGCCTGGACGTCGAAGCGCCGTTGCTCAACTCCCTGATGCGCAGCAACGTGTCCCAGGTCCAGAACGCCTTTGACATCGTCGCGGCAAGCGACACCCGCAAGGTCGCGCTGCTGGGTCTGAGCTTCAAGGCCGGCACCGATGACCTGCGTGAAAGCCCACTGGTGGAACTGGCTGAAATGCTGATCGGCAAGGGTTTCGACCTGAGCATCTACGACAAGAACGTTGAGTACGCTCGCGTCCACGGTGCGAACAAAGAGTACATCGAGTCGAAGATCCCGCACGTTTCGTCCCTGCTCAACTCGGACTTCGACGCCGTGATCGAAAACTCCGACGTGATCATCCTGGGTAACCGCGACGAGCGTTTCCGTGCATTGGCCAACCAGGCACCCGCCGGCAAACGCGTTATCGATCTGGTGGGCTTCATGAAAGGCACCACCACCGAAGACGGTCAGACCGAAGGTATCTGCTGGTAAGAAGCAGCGGCACGCGGCAAGCCACAAGCTGCAAGTTTCAAGTTCAAGCCCCGAGCTTCAGGCGTTCACGCGCTTGTTGCTCGAGGTGTGGGGCTTGCGGCTTGGTTGTAACTGACTCAGGGACCCCCATTATGCTCAGGCTAAAACACGGCTTACTTCAGGCCGCAGGTTGGCTGTTTTATTTAACCGTGCTGGCCGCCATCGCGATGGCGCTGCCGGTCACTCTTTTCGACTCACAGTCGAAAGACTTTATTTTCCTGGTCGGGATCGTCGGTATCTGGCGTTACTCGATGGGCGCAACGCACTTTGTGCGCGGCATGATTTTTCTCTACATCGTCTATCCGCACCTGCGCCGTAAAGTACGCAAACTCGGCAAGGCTGCAGATCCGTCGCACGTGTTCCTGATGGTCACCAGCTTTCGTATCGACGCGCTGACCACCGCTCAGGTGTACAACTCGGTCATTGAGGAGGCCATCGCCTGCGGCTACCCGACCACCGTCGTGTGCTCGCTGGTCGAGATGTCCGACGAACTGCTGGTCAAGGCGATGTGGGCCAAACACAACCCGCCTCCACACGTGACCCTGGACTTCGTGCGCATCGCCGGTACCGGCAAGCGCGACGGCCTGGCATTCGGCTTTCGCGCCATCTCGCGCCACATGCCGGATGACCGTGCCGTGGTGGCCGTGATCGATGGCGACACCGTGCTGGCCGAAGGCGTGGTCCGCAAAACCGTTCCGTGGTTCCAGCTGTTCGGTAACGTCGGCGGTCTGACCACCAACGAATTCTGTGAAGTACGCGGCGGCTACATCATGAGCGAATGGCACAAGCTGCGATTCGCCCAGCGCCACATCAACATGTGCTCGATGGCCCTGTCCAAGCGCGTACTGACCATGACCGGTCGCATGTCGGTGTTTCGCGCCACCGTGGTCACCGACCCGGACTTCATCGCAGACGTCGAAAGCGACTCGCTGCAGCACTGGCGCCTGGGCCGCTTCAAGTTCCTGACCGGTGACGACAAGTCCAGCTGGTTCAGCCTCATGCGCCTGGGTTACGACACGTTCTACGTGCCGGACGCCGCCATCAACACCGTGGAACACCCGCCTGAGAAGAGCTTCCTCAAGGCGAGCCGCAAACTGATGTACCGCTGGTACGGCAACAACCTGCGTCAGAACTCGCGTGCGCTGGGCCTTGGCGTTCGCCGCCTCGGTGTCTTCACCAGCATCGTGTTGTTCGACCAGCGCGTGTCGATGTGGACCTCGATTCTCGGCCTTACCGTCGCTCTGCTCGCCAGCTTCAAATACGGCGTGGCATTCCTGCTGGTTTACCTGCTGTGGATCGGTATCACCCGTTTCATTCTCACGTTGTTGCTGTCGTGTTCCGGGCATGCCATCGGCCCGGCTTACCCAATGATTCTCTATTACAACCAGATCGTCGGCGCACTGATGAAGATCTATGTCTTCTTCCGCCTCGACCGTCAGTCCTGGACCCGCCAGGACACAAAACTGAGCCGCGACATGGCCAGCTTCCAGGGTTGGTTCAACACCTGGTCGTCTCGAACCATGACTTTCTCGGCTGGCAGCATCTTCGTTGCAGTGTTGCTGACGCTGGTATGAAAAGGGTTCTGACGGGCTCTGAAAGCACAATGGATCAACTCGATTAATCAGGAATAAACCGCCATGAATACAGCCGTGAATGTGAACGTCGTCCATGAATCCGAAGCCCAGCGCCAACACGCACGGGTCAAGATCCCAGCCAAATTGCGCCTGCTCAATGGCCAGCCAAATGCACCGTTGGTGCGTGTCGAAGACCTCTCTGCCGGCGGCCTGAGCTTCGTCGCACCGAGCGGCGTGAAGTTTGCTGCCGGTCAGGTCATCAAGGGTCGTCTGCAGTTCCTGATCGATAACCTGGGCCTGGCCATGGACGTCGAACTTCAGGTTCGCGCCGTCGACGCAAGCAGCGGCCGTGTCGGTTGCCAGTTCCAGCATCTGGAGGCTCAGGACATCGCGACCCTGCGCCACCTGATCACTTCTCACCTGTCCGGCGACATCGTCAGCATGGGCGAAGTGCTTGCCACCCTGCAGCGCGACAACTTCACCAAGGCGCGCAAGAAGAAAGACAGCGGCAGCGGCCTGAGCGCATTCGGTCGTCTGCGTGCCGTGACGTTCAGCGCCGGTATCTTCGTCGTCGGTCTGGCGGCGTTCGGTTTCGTCGCCAAGTCGGTTTACGGCATGTACTTCGTCAGCCACTCGACGTCCGGTCTGGTCAGTGTGCCGACCATGGACGTGACCATGCCGCGTGACGGCACCGTGACCAGCCTCATCGCACCGAACGGCGATGTCGCAAAAGGCGCGCCACTGGCGTCGTTCAACACCAGCATGCTGGACGTACTCAAGGGCAACCTGGACCCGGACGAAATGCAGCCGGCAAAGATCGAAGAGCTCTTCGGCCGTCAACTCGCCGGTACGCTGACCAGCCCATGTGACTGCGTCGTCGGCAAGCAACTGGTTGCCAATGGTCAGTATGCCGCCAAGGGCGATGTGATCTTCCAGATGGTGCCGCGCAACGTTCCCGCCACCGTCGACGCCCGCTTTACCTACCGCCAGTTCGCCGACGTCCAGCCGGGTGCCCGCGTGAACTTCCAGGTCGCCGGCGAAGAAGGCACTCACAGCGGCAAGATCGTCAGCTCCACGGCACTGAGCCCGGCGGACCTGTCTTCGGACATGCGCGTCCAGATCCAGCCTGACGAATCGCTCAGCAGCACCCTGGCCGGTCGTCCAGTGGAAGTGGTCAGCGATCGCGGCCCGTCCCTGAACTGGCTGATCGACAAAGCCACGGCCGCAGGTTTGTAAACATGGCTAGCCCACTACGAAGCTTGTCAGCCCCTACGTTGTTGAGCCTGGCGATCGCGATCGGTCTGGGCGGCTGTGCCGGCCTGCCCGATCAACGCCTGGCCAATGAAGCCCTCAAACGCGGTGACACCGCGACGGCGGAGCAAAACTATCGGCAACTGGCGGACCTGGGTTATAGCGATGCACAGGTAGGTCTTGCGGACATCCAGGTCGGCACACGCGACCCGGAGCTGATCAAGCAGGCCGAAGCGACTTATCGCGCCGCCGCAGAAACGTCGCCCCGCGCGCAATCGCGCCTGGGCAAGCTGCTGGCCGTCAAACCCAACTCCACCGAAGCCGAGCAACGCGAAGCCGAGGGCCTGCTGAAGAAGGCGTTCGCCAACGGCGAAACCGGCACGCTGATCCCGCTGGCAATGCTGTATCTGCAGTACCCGCACACGTTCCCCAACGTGAACGCGCAGCAAAAGATCAACGAATGGCGCGCCTCGGGTTATCCGGAAGCGGGTCTTGCCCAAGTGCTGCTCTATCGCACCCAAGGCACCTACGACCAGCATCTGGGTGAAGTCGAAAGCATCTGCAAACAGGCCCTGCGTGCCAACGACGTTTGCTACATGGAACTGGCGACGGTCTACCAGAAACGTGGCGAAGCGGACAAGCAGGCGGCATTGCTGGAACAGATGCAGAGCGGTTATTCGATGGGCTCCGTCCCGGCGATGCGCGTCGACACCGTCGCTCGCGTACTGGCCGACTCGACAATCGGCAAGCCCGACGAGAAGACCGCCCAGCAACTGTTGGAAAAAGTCGCCCCCGGCTACCCGGCTTCGTGGGTCAGCCTGGCGCAGCTGCTGTACGACTATCCCGAACTCGGCGACGTCGACAAGATGATGGAATACCTGGACAACGGCCGTGCCGCGGACCAACCGCGCGCCGAGTTGCTGCTGGGTAAGCTGTATTACGAAGGCAAGCTGGTCCTGCCGGATGCGAAGAAAGCCGAAGAGCACCTGCTCAAGGCCGCGCCCACGCAGATCTCCGCGCATTACTACCTGGGTCAGTTGTACCGCCGTGGCTACCTCGGCCACCCCGACGCCCAGAAAGCCGTCGACGAGTTGCTGACCTCCGCGCGCGGCGGCCAGAACAGCGCCGACTTCGCCCTGGCGCAATTGTTCTCGCAGGGCAAAGGCATCAAGCCCGACCCGGTCAACGCCTGGGTGTTCGGTCAGCTCGCTCAGACCCAAGGCACGCCACAAGCGGCGGACCTTGCGCAACAGCTCAACGATCAATTGCCGCCTGAGAAGCGCGCGCAAGCGCAGAGCCTTCTCCAACGAGAACAGCAGGTCCGTGGCACCACGGCGCAGAACGCGCTGGCCTTGCAGACGCTGCAAGAAGAAAAAGACGGCGAGGACGCACCTCTATGAAGCTTAAGTTGAATCCTCTGATGGCGGCCGGGCTTGGTCTGGGTTTCTCCCTGATCTGGGCCACGCCGACATTGGCTGCCTTGACCGAAGACAAGAACTTCGGCATCGAAGTAAAGGCCACCGGCCAGATGGAAGATGACCGTGACCTGGGCACCCGAGGCGGTGGCGACGTCAACGGTATCGGTCTGGACCTGCGCCCATGGATGTACGGTCAGTGGGGTAACTGGAGCGGCTACGCGATGGGCCAGGTGGTCACTGCCACCGACACCATCCAGACCGACCCGCTGGACCAGCAGGCCACCGATGCCAACGGCCAGACCACCCAGCGTGTCCGCAAAACCTCAAGCAGCCGTGAAGTGGACGACAGCTATGCGGCCCTGCGTGAGTTCTGGGTTGGCTACAGCGGCTTCACGCCCTACCCCGGCGAGATCCTCAAGTTCGGTCGTCAGCGCCTGCGCAATGACGACGGCCAATGGCACGACACCAACATCGAAGCGCTGAACTGGACGTTCGACACCACCCTGCTGAAGGCAGAAGTGGGCGCGGCCGAGCGCTTCAGCGAATACCGCACGGACCTGACCGAACTGTCGGCTCAGGACAAGGATCGCCAGCACCTGTTCGGTGACGTGGAGTACCAATGGACACCGGGCCAATGGGCAGGCGTTCGTGCTCATCACAGTCACGACGGCGGCAGTCTGAAACACCCGGGCGAAGCCGTGGACGATCTGGACAAAACCTCCCGTGGCGACCTGACCTGGCTGGGCCTTCAGGCCAACAGCGATGCGTACAACTATCGCAACCTGAACACCGTCAACTACTGGGGCAGCGTGACCTGGCTGACCGGTGATCGCGATCGCCTCGCCACCACCTACGACCCTGCTGCCGATCAATACGTCGCGGGCGACAAGAACAACGAAAACGTCAACGGCTGGGCCACCGATCTGGGTCTGCGTTTCCGTTTGGACCCGATGTGGCAAGTGGGCGGTGCCTACTCTCGCGCCAGCAAGAACTACGAACAGAACGGCCTGGAAAGCAACCGCTCGAACTGGACCGGCACTCGCTCGCGCGTGCATCGCTTCGGCGAGGCGTTCCAGGGCGAAATGGCCAACGTGGAATCCGGCTCGCTGTTCGCGTCCTGGCAGATGCAGGACGAGTACGACGCCTCGCTGATCTACCACAAGTTCCGTCGTGTCGACGGTCACGCAGGTATCGGCGGCGCAGGCGTCAACCCGGCCCGCGAGAATGTCGATTCCGATGGCGTCAGCACGTTCGACTCCCTGCCGCTGGAAGACGGCCGCAAGGATCTGGGTCAGGAAATGGATCTGGTCGTGACCAAGTACTTCAAGCAGGGCTTGCTGCCTGCTTCGGTGAGCCAGTCGTTCGACGAGCCGTCTGCCCTGATTCGTCTGCGCGCAGGCGTGTTCAAGCCTGGCGATGCCTACCACAGCGGCGTGGACGATTACATGCACCGCGCCATCGTCGACGTTATCTGGCGCTTCTGATGCAAGCCGCGATAGGAGTGCAATGAGATGAACAGCCAAGCAAACAGTGTGCGTCACCGGGCATGGCCCCACGCGCTGCTGGAAAGCGCAGTACTCAGCAGCGCCTTACTGCTGGCAAGCACTGCGGCCATGGCCAGCACCGCGCCAGTAGCACCCGCTGCCGCCGCGCAACCGGCCGCCGGTGAAGAAGTGGTCAAAGGTCTGCATCAGGCGAAAACGTACACCATCTCCAGCCCGCCAACCGGCCCGCTGATGATGGACAAACCCAAACTGCCAGACCTCTCGGGCTATACCCAACAGGCCATGCAGAAGAAGATCGTGCGCAGCAAGGCGGCGAAGGTTTCGATTCGTCGCATGATGCAGGAAGACGCGCTGAAGGAGTTCATCGGCGGCGATAACAAGATGTCCGAATGGGTGGCCCGTCAGCACGGCATCCCGCAGGCGATCTTCGTCGACGACGGTTACATGAACCTTCAGGAACTCGCGAAAAAGGTGCCTAAACAGTACCTGAGCGAAACCTCGCCAGGCGTCTTTCTGGCGCGTCTGCCGATTGTGGTCGGCAAGAAAGGCATCCTGGAAATCGACAAGAAAACCAGCGAACTGCGCCTGTCGCAGGAGGCCGGTGCGTTTCTGGTGAACGACAACCAGTTGTTCGTGATGGACACGAAACTGACCGGCTGGAGCGAGAAAGCCAACGGCCCGTCGACGTTCAAGGCGCCGAAGGAATTCCGTCCGTTCCTGCTGTCCTGGGGCGGTACCCAGACCTACATGTTCAACACCAAAGTGGCGAGCCTGGGTTACAACAACAGCAAGTCGTACGGTCTGAGCATTTCGCAGTACACCCCGAACATGAAGGCGCAGATGAACCGCCCGGACCCGACCGGCTGGATCGTCAACTCCGAGTTCTCGGACATGTGGTACGGCTACTACTGCTATGAAACCCGGGACTTCGTGGTCAAGGGCAATACCTACCACGACAACATCGTCTACGGCATCGACCCGCACGACCGTTCCCACGGTCTGATCATCGCCGAGAACACTGTTTACGGGACCAAGAAGAAGCACGGGATCATTATTTCCCGTGAGGTGAACGACAGCTTCATCATCAACAACAAGAGCTACGAAAACCACCTCTCCGGCATCGTGCTTGACCGTAACAGCGTGAACAATCTGGTGGCGTACAACCAGATCTACCGCAACCACACCGACGGCATCACGCTGTATGAAAGTGCCGACAACCTGCTGTGGGGCAACCGCGTGTTCGCCAACAAACGTCACGGCATCCGGGTCCGCAACAGCACCAACATCAAGTTGTACGAGAACCTGGCCATCGGTAACGGCCTGATGGGCGTCTACGGCCACATCAAGGACCTCTCCGACACCGACCGCGACATCAAGCTCGACCCGTTCGACGCCGAAGTGTCGCTGATCATGGTCGGCGGCGAACTGACCTCCAACGGGTCTGGCCCGCTGTCCATCGATTCGCCGCTCAGCGTCGAGCTGTACAAAGTGTCGATGCTCGCACCGACCAAGAGCAGCGGGATCAGCTTCAACGGCGTACTGGGCGAACGCCAGGACGAAATCCTTGATCTGCTGGTCCGCCAACAGAAAGCCGTGTTGATCGACCCGGTCGAAAGCCAGAAACAACTCCGGGACTGAGGAAGCCATTTCTATGCACGCACACTTGATCAAATTGCTCAGCCTCTCGGGCCTGACCGCTGCACTGTTCGCTGCCAGCAACGCTGCGTATGCCGCCGACGCCACAGCGCCCAGCTTCACCGCAGAACCTTGCTGCAGCCTCTGCCCTGAAGCGCATGACGAGAAAAACTATGTCACTCGCTATCAGCAGAACTTCACCACGCTGGTCCAGGCTCAGGGCGACTGGCTGTTCCGGACCCGCGAAGACCTGCGCACCGAGTTCGACACCACGCCTGAAGGCTACCGTCGCATGCAACAGCTGCATGACGCCTTCAAGAGCAAAGGTGTGGAGCTGGTCGTGGTGTATCAGCCGACCCGGGGTCTGGTGGATCGCAACAAACTGTTCCCGGCCGAACGCGACAAGTTCGACTACAACACGGCGCTGCGTAACTACCAGGCGATGCTTGGTCGCTTCGCCAAAATGGGCTACACCGTGCCGGACCTGTCGCCGTTGACCAACGAGCAACAGGCGCACGATTTCTACTTCCGTGGCGACCAGCACTGGACACCATACGGCGCCCAGCGCACAGCAAAAATCGTCGCCGAGTCGGTGAAAAAAATGCCGGCTTTCGCTGACGTTCCAAGACGTGAGTTCGAGACCCATCTGTCAGGTCGCATGGGCAAGAAGGGCACTCTGCACAACATGGCCGGTCAATTGTGCGGCACCAGCTACGCGATCCAGTACATGGATCAGTTCGAAACCGAACCGAAAGGCGAAGCGGGCGACGGCGATCTGTTCGGTGATTCCGGCAACCCGGAAATCACCCTGGTCGGTACCAGTCACAGCGGCAAGAACTACAACTTCGCCGGCTTTTTGCAGGAATACATCGGTGCTGATGTGCTGAACGTCGCCTTCCCTGGCGGCGGCCTTGAAGGTTCGATGCTGCAGTACCTGGGCAGCGATGACTTCCAGAAACACCCACCGAAAATTCTCATCTGGGAATTCTCGCCTCTGTACCGCCTGGACCAGGAGACCATCTATCGCCAGATGATGTCGCTGCTGGACAACGGTTGTGAGGGCAAACCGGCGCTGATGTCCACCAGCACGACGCTCAAGCCAGGCACCAACGAGCTGTTGGTCAACGGCAAAAACGGCATCAAGGATGTGCGCAACGGCAGTAATCAGATCGACATCAAGTTCGCCGACACCTCGGTGAAAACCCTTCAGGCGCGCCTCTGGTACATGAACGGCCGCCACGAAGACCTGAAGATCGAAAAACCTGAAACATCTGAAACCGACGGGCGCTTCTCGTTTGAACTGCGCGACGACAAGGACTGGGCTGACCAGCAATTGCTCGCACTGGAAGTGCAGGGTCCCGAAGCGGGCGCTGCGCCACAGCAGGTCGAAGCGAAAGTATGCAAACGCAACGTGTTCCCGAATGTCGCGCATCAAACCGCGCAAGCCGGGTTATGAGGCTCTTATGCACACTCCAAAACTGATGCTCCCTACCCTTCTCTCGCTGGCCGTGCTGTCCGGCGCGACGTTCGCCACCAGCGCCAGCGCTGCGTCGACCCTCGTGCCGCCGCAGGGCTACTACGAAGGCGTCGAGAAATTCAAAAGCGGCGAAGGCAAATTCAGCTGTGAGGCCACTCCGCAGCCGTATACCGGCTCGCTGCAATTTCGCAGCAAGTACGAAGGCTCGGACAAGGCTCGCTCCACGCTGAACGAAGTCTCGGAAAAAGCCTTCCGCGACTCCACCAAAGACATCACCACCATGGAACGCAACACCAGCAAAGTGGTGATGCAGTACATGCGTGACGGTCGCCCCGAGCAACTGGACTGCGCGCTCAACATGTTGACCACATGGGCCAAGGCCGATGCGCTGGAGTCCAAAGACTTCAACCACACCGGCAAGTCGATGCGTAAATGGGCACTGGGCAGCATGTCGTCTTCGTACCTGCGCCTGAAGTTCTCCGAGTCGCATCCACTGGCGACCCGCCAGCAGGACGCGCAAGTGATCGAGGCCTGGTTCAGCAAGCTGGCTGATCAGGTGGTCAGCGACTGGGACAACCTGCCGCTCGACAAGACCAACAACCACTCGTACTGGGCAGCCTGGTCGGTGATGTCCACCGCCGTGGCGACTAACCGCAAGGATTTGTTCGACTGGTCGGTCAAGGAATTCAAGATCGCCGCCAACCAGGTCGACCCGCAAGGCTTCCTGCCTAACGAGCTCAAGCGCAAACAGCGCGCGCTGGCATACCACAACTACGCGCTGCCGCCGCTGGCGATGATCGCCAGTTTCGCCCAGGCCAACGGGGTCGATCTGCGTCCTGAAAACAACGGCGCGCTGAAGCGTCTGGGTGATCGGGTGCTGGCTGGCGTCAAGGATTCCGGCGACGAATTCCAGGCCAAGGATGGTCAGAAGCAGGACATGACGGACCTGAAGAAAGACATGAAATTCGCCTGGCTGGAACCGTACTGCTCACTCTACGACTGCGGCCCGGACACCTTGGACAAGAAGCACAAGATGCAGCCGTTCAAGAACTTCCGCCTCGGTGGTGACATCACCCGGACCTATGACCCGAGTCATGAGAAGGGTGAGAAAGGCGGTTCTTGAGCTCGACGCGTTGATCGTTCCCACGCTCCGCGTGGGCACGCATCCTCTGACGCTCTGTGTCGCCGTTGAATGGCGCGGAGCGCCGAGAGATGCATTCCCACGCGGAGCGTGGGAACGATCCAACCAGTAGGCGCATTCATGTTTCACCCCTCCATTTTTCATGGGGGGTTTGGGGGGGCTTCGGCCCTTGATGTTGGACAAATGGAGAGATAAGGATGGTTTTCTCATCCAACGTGTTCCTGTTCCTGTTCTTGCCGGTGTTTCTCGGCTTGTACTACCTGAGCGGGCAACGCTATCGCAACCTGCTGCTGCTGGTCGCCAGCTACGTGTTCTATGCGTGGTGGCGAGTGGACTTCCTGGCACTGTTCGCAGGTGTGACGCTGTGGAACTACTGGATCGGCCTGCGCGTGGGCGCTGCCGGAGTCAGGACCAAACCCGCCCAGCGCTGGCTGCTGCTCGGTGTGGCGGTCGATCTGTGCATCCTGGGTTATTTCAAATACGCCAACTTCGGCGTGGACAGCATCAACGCGATGATGACCTCTATTGGTCTTGAGCCGTTCATCCTGACCCACGTGCTGTTGCCGATCGGGATCTCGTTCTACATCTTCGAGTCCATCAGCTACATCATCGACGTCTACCGTGGCGACACGCCGGCAACGCGCAACCTCATCGACTTTGCAGCGTTCGTGGCGATCTTCCCGCACCTCATCGCAGGTCCGGTACTGCGCTTTCGCGACCTGGTGGACCAGTTCAACAACCGCACCCACACGCTGGACAAGTTCTCCGAAGGCTGCACGCGGTTCATGCAGGGTTTCATCAAAAAGGTCTTCATCGCCGACACCCTGGCAGTGGTTGCCGACCATTGCTTCGCCCTGCAACATCCGACCACGGGCGACGCCTGGCTCGGCGCGCTGGCGTATACCGCGCAGCTGTACTTCGACTTTTCCGGTTACAGCGACATGGCGATCGGCCTGGGTCTGATGATGGGTTTCCGCTTCATGGAAAACTTCAAACAGCCTTACGTCAGCCAGTCGATCACCGAGTTCTGGCGACGCTGGCACATCAGCCTGTCCACCTGGCTGCGTGACTACCTGTACATCACCTTGGGCGGCAACCGTGGCGGCAAGGTCGCGACCTACCGCAACCTGTTCCTGACCATGCTGCTGGGTGGTCTGTGGCACGGCGCCAATATCACGTACATCGTCTGGGGTGCCTGGCACGGTGTGTGGCTGGCGATCGAAAAAGCCCTGGGCCTGAACACCAACGCACGCACCTTCAACGTCGTTCGCTGGGCCTTCACCTTCTTGCTGGTGGTGATGGGCTGGGTGATCTTCCGCGCAGAAAACCTGCACGTTGCCGCCCGCATGTACGGCGCGATGTTCAGCTTCAGCGAGTGGCAACTGTCCGACCTCAACCGCGCCAGCCTCACCGGCTTGCAGGTGGCGACGCTGATCGTGGCCTACATCACCCTGGCGTTCTTCGGCCTGCGCGACTTCTACAAGAACCGCACACCCGCCAAGCCAACCAGTGACGCACCTGTTCAGGCCGACGGTCCTGCCACCGCGCAGCCAGGCCTGATCAAAGCCGTTCCGGGCGACACGCCGGGCAGCATTCATCAACCGGGTTACATCGTGGGCACCGAAGCGCAGGTTCAGCCTGCCTACTGGACCGCCGACTGGTCGCGCTACGTCATGCGCGCCCTGATCCTGCTGATGTTCGTAGCCTCGATTCTCAAACTCTCGGCGGCCAGTTTCTCGCCGTTCCTGTACTTCCAGTTCTGAGGAGCCTGACATGACCCGTTCATTACGTTTCCTCTACACCTTCCTGTTCCTGGCCATTCTGCTGGTACTGGGCCTGTGGTCGCTGCGCAGCTTCATCGGCTTCTCGACGTCCAAGGAAACCACGGTGCTTAACGGTCACTGGACCAAGGCTGTGGAAACCCACTACGACGAGGAATTCCCGATCAAGCGTCTGGGCACCAACCTCTGGGCCGCGCTGGACTACAAGGTCTTTAATGAAGGCCGTCCGGGCGTGATCCTGGGCAAGGATCAGTGGCTATACACCGACGAAGAGTTCGACGCGGTGGCCAACGGCGAGCAGAACGAAGCCGACAACCTGGCGATCATCGAAGGCGTGCGCGACACCTTGAAGAAACAGGGCACGCAACTGGTGCTGGCGATTGTTCCGGCCAAGACCCGTCTGTACCCGGAGCACGTCGGCGACAACAAACCGGCCGCACTGCACACCGACCTGTATCAACAGTTCCACGCGAAAGTGAGCCAGGCCGGCATCGTTGCGCCTGACCTGCTGGCACCGCTGCAAAGCGCCAAGGACAAAGGCCAGGTGTTCCTGCGCACCGATACCCACTGGACGCCGATGGGCGCCGAAGTGGTCGCGCAACAACTGGGCGAAGTGATCGCCAAAGAGACACCGTTGAGCGGCGATCCACAAACCTTCGTCACCGAAGCCAAGTCCAGCGCGCCGTACAAGGGTGACCTGACCAACTTCCTGCCGCTGGACCCGTTGTTCAGCAACCTGTTGCCAAAACCGGATGACCTGCAGCAACGCAGCACCAACCCGGCGCAGGCAGAAGGTGAAAGCGGCGACGCGCTGTTTGCCGACAACTCGGTGGCGGTCGGTCTGGTGGGCACCAGCTACAGCGCCAACCCCAACTGGAACTTCGCGGGTGCCCTGAAACAGGCCCTGCACAGCGATGTCGTGAATTACGCCGAAGACGGCCATGGCCCGATCCTGCCGATGCTCAAGTATCTGCAGACCGACGCCTTCAAGAGCAGCCCGCCGCAGGTGCTCATCTGGGAGTTCCCGGAGCGCTACCTGCCCGCTCACAACGACCTGACCGAGTTCGACCCGCAGTGGATCGCCGAACTCAAAAAGGCTCGTGACCCTCAACAAAATCTGGCTCAGACCGCCAGTATTTCTGGCTCCAACACCCCTTCCGAGACGCCCAACCGGGCGCAAAACTGAGAGGACTACTCAAAATGACCTTGCAGAACCCAACTCGTATGCCTACCCGTTCGACCAAGACCGGCCTGCTGAAAACCTGCGTCCTGGCCGCCAGCCTGGGCTTCGTCTCCCTCTCGGCATTCGCCGGTGGCGACGCTGCCCTGTACGGCCCGACCGCACCGAAAGGCTCGACCTTCGTGCGTGTGTACAACGCCAGCAACGCCGAAGTCAGCGCCAGCGTCGGCAACACCAGCCTCAACGAAATCGGCCCTCTGGCCAGCAGCGATTTCAGCTTCATGCCACAGGGCGACTACAGCGCCAAGATCGGTAGCAACACCCTGCCGGTGAAACTGGCAAGCGACCACTACTACACCATCGTCAACAACACCTCGGGCGCGCCGCAGCTGGTTGAAGAACCTCCGTTCAAGAACAAGCAGAAGTCGCTGGTGCGTGTGCAGAACCTGAGCGACAAGCCATTGACCCTCAAGACCGCCGACGGCAAGACCGACGTGGTCAAAGCCGTCTCCGCCAAGGGCACGGGCGAGCGTGAAATCAATCCGGTCAAAGTCAGCTTCGCGCTGTTCGACGGCGACAAGAAAGTCAGCGACCTGAAGCCGGTTGCCCTGGAGCGTGGCGAAGCCGCTGTGCTCTACATCACCGGCAATGGCAGCAACCTGTCGCCAGTCTGGGTCAAGCGCCCGACGTCGACTCAGTAAGAAATGAAACCTCGCCTTCGGCTGTTGATTCTGGCCGAAGGCCGTAGGCGCGCGCTTGCCCGCGAACAGTGGTGGGTCAGACGACCACCCTGTCGCAGCAAGATCGCAATCGCGAGCAAGCGCGCGCCTACAGAATTTCGCGGATGGCGCCGGGTGATGCGGAGCAAACACACCACGAGGGCGCCGACCGCAGCGGTACAAGAACAAGACAGACGAAACGACAGAACAACCGACGTATAGCCCATTCGAACGCTATTGCTATTTGGAGAATTAAAATGATTCCAGTGATCTTGTCAGGTGGCAGCGGTTCCCGACTCTGGCCTCTTTCGCGTAAACAGTTTCCAAAACAGTTCCTGGCATTGACCGGCGAACACACCCTGTTCCAGCAGACCCTCGAGCGCCTGGTATTCGACGGCATGCAACACCCGATCGTGGTGTGCAACAAGGACCACCGTTTCATCGTCGGCGAACAACTCGGCGCACTCGGCCTGGACACTCAGGCGGTGATCATGGAACCGTTCGGTCGCAATACCGCGCCTGCGGTCGCTATCACCGCCATGATGCTGGCCAACGAAGGTCGCGATGAGCTGATGCTGGTCTTGCCAGCTGACCACGTGATCGACGACCAGAAAGCCCTGCAACGCGCACTCGCGCTGGCCACCGTCGCGGCCGAGCGTGGCGAAATGGTGCTGTTCGGCGTCCCGGCCACCAAGCCGGAAACCGGTTACGGCTACATCAAGTCCACCGCCGATGCCCTGCTGCCTGAAGGCGTGAGCCGCGTGGCCCAGTTCGTCGAGAAGCCTGACGAGCAGCGCGCCATCGAATTCGTCGAGGCGGGCGGTTACTACTGGAACAGCGGCATGTTCCTGTTCCGTGCCAGCCGTTACCTGGAAGAGCTGAAAAAGCACGATCCGGACATCTACGACAACTGCCTGCTGACCCTTGAGCGCAGCAAGCACGACGGCGACAACATCGAACTGGATCAAGCCAGCTTCGCCTGCTGCCCGGACAACTCCATCGACTACGCCGTTATGGAAAAAACCCAACGCGCTTGTGTGGTGCCGCTGGATGCAGGCTGGAGCGACGTGGGTTGCTGGTCCTCGCTGTGGGATGTGCATGACAAAGACGCAAACGGCAACGTCACCAAAGGCGACGTGGTTATCCAGGACAGCCGCAACTGCATGGTTCAGGGCAACGGCAAGCTGGTCACTGTCATCGGTCTGGACAACATCGTGGTCGTCGAAACCAAGGACGCCATGATGATCGCCCACAAGGACAAGGTTCAGGGCGTCAAGCAGATGGTCAACACGCTCAACGAGCAAGGCCGCACCGAAACCCAGAACCACCTCGAAGTCTATCGCCCATGGGGCTCGTACGACTCCGTGGACATGGGCGGCCGCTTCCAGGTCAAGCGCATTTCGGTCAAGCCGGGCGCCAGCCTGTCGCTGCAGATGCATCACCACCGCGCCGAACACTGGATCGTGGTATCGGGCACCGCTCAGGTCACCTGCGACGAGAACGTGTTCCTGCTGACTGAAAACCAGTCGACCTACATCCCGATCGCTTCGGTTCACCGCCTGCGCAACCCAGGCAAAATCCCGCTGGAAATCATTGAGGTCCAGTCGGGCAGCTACCTGGGCGAAGACGACATCGAGCGCTTCGAAGACGTCTACGGTCGCTCGACACCCGGCATTGAAGCCGGCGTGAGAACCCAGACCATCGCACGCTGATCGATCTGTCATAACAACCAGCAACAACCGGTTGTCGTGCCCCCGTCCGCTCTCTGCGTATTCCCCATCCGCAGAGGGTGGGTGGGGGCTTTTTATTTGAATAGCCTGGAAAAACGGCGTGCCGAAGATCGCATCCAGGAATGTTCGCCTGGCTGGCTGCGAGAGAAAGCCTTGGGTTGATTTCCCTGATGCCAAGCGATGACCGCGAACGTTGCAACAGAGTCCGCATTGTTCAACAGCACATCGAGACGGGCGAGGTTATTTTCCCTGAATACACGCTTCCGATCGCTGCTGAGTGGCGACTCGCTGTATTTCGAGATCACTTTCTCGTAATAGGCCACATTCAACGGGTTCATGTTTTTCTCGTTTGGCCCCTTTGAAAGCAATTTCTGTGAATTCTTTTTAAAAGCGTCAATGTATTTCTTCTGCGCGCTGAACCCTTCTCCTGGTGTCTCAAGCTTCGAATCGACATATGCAAAATCCCGCGTGTGGTGGACCACGTGGCTGGTTTCGTGAATGAGGGTTTTCGCAACGTCAAGCGAATGCCCTTTTTCAAGGAACCACTGGGCCAAGGAGATCGACCTGTCCCCAGGCGTGTTGACGCTGGATGCATGTCCTTTGAGACTTGCGGGCAATTCGGCGAGCTCCAACCATCGCTCCTGATCACTGTCAAGTCTGTCCAGCAACCGACGCATCTCAATGAGTCGGCTGTTCAGTTCGTGGTCAAAATAAGCGGGTCTATCAGACCCAAAACTCGATGTGAGCGCCTCGTTAATGGCCGTTTGCTGCTCCATTGACGCGGGGCGACTCGTTACGAAGTCCAGGACATCTTTGCTCAGCTGCAAAACTTGTCGCATTTTCATCTGTGCGGGCTGTGGAAAGTTTGAAATACCGATTGCGATTTTTTTAGGTTCCTCTGGTTTAAGGCCGTACGGATCAACAAAAAAAAGCGGCCGATTGGCGGCAAAAACAAACAGATTGAGTCCACCTCTTTCTCCCGCCGGATCCGGGTTTATCCACCGCATCAACCACGGCGCGTAATACCTCAGGCCATAGTAATAAAGCCCCGTCGCATCTCGTTCCTTGCCTGAGTAGCGCAACGTCTTGTAGCTGACCTCAACGTCGCCACGTCCGGCAAACCAGGCCGTCTCGCCATACGGGTAATAGATTTCCTGACTGATCAGTTCCCCATCCGCGCTCAGCTCCAGTGTGCTGGAACCCAGATGGTCAGAAAGGCTGTAGCGGACCTGATCGTTTTCGAGGGTCTCGGGCTTTCCGGCTTGCCAGTGCAACACGCGCACATCGCTACGGCCCGCGGTGGCGGTGATGACATGCAGCACTTCGCCCGTCGCCGTGTTCGTGCGGATCTCCAGGCCAGGCAAGTAACGCACTTCGTTAAGGTGGGTGACGGTTCTGGCCTGGGTGGTCCTGACTTTACGCACACGCAGGCCCGCCGCGTCGTAGCGATAGACTTCACTGTCATTGATCCCGGACTCGCGTTCCACGGGCGTAACTTTAGTGAGTTGATTACGCACATCCCATTGCAAGGTCTGGCCGGGTTGCAAGGCTCGCAGATTACCGTTGGCATCGAAGGCCTCCGCAATCTGTTCTTCGCTCGGCGGCTGATCGGCTGTCTGCAGCACGCTGCGATTGCTCGTGCTTGCCGTCGCAAACCGTCGGGTGAAGCCTTGAGCCCCTGTATGAGTCAGCGTTTGCAGATTGCCAGCCGCGTCGTATTCATAACGCTGGGTGTAGCTGCCGAGTTCGTCAGCCTGAATGAACGTGCGAAACGCGTCGTTGGCAGGCCCACGATTCATCGTTTTCGCCTCATACCCCGTGGCCTCGATCAGTTGATACAACGTGTCGTAAGCAAACGTGCGCAGCGGTTCGACCTGCTGATTGGCGAAGTGGCGAACGGGTTGCGCCAGGTCTTCTATCTGCAAGACATTGCCCACCGGGTCGTAGGCGTAATTCAGATCCTGAAGACAGCCGTTGTCAGCGCGCAACCTGATCAAGCGGCTATCGACGGGATCGTAATCGAGCGCCGTAATAACGCCGTTACCAGCGGTTTCCGATGTGATGCGACCTTGCGCGTCGTAGGCGATATCGCTGACCAGAGTTTGCGGAGACTGTCCTCGCAACTGCAAATCTGTGGACGTGAGCTGCCCCGCCACGGTGTACGCAAATGCCTGAACAGTGCCCATAGCATCGGTCTGTTCGAGTGCATCGCCCAACGGTCCGAAACGCCAGATGGATTTAGCACCTTCACCCGGCTCCAGCACGGCATCTCGCTCAGAGACCAAGACCGGCCAATCAGGCACGCTGAGGTCTTTCACGAACCTGCGGGTCTGTTCGATCACCTCGCCCGTCAAACTAAACACCCGATTAGCCACCGAACCGGCTGGATCGTCATGCTGAATCAGCTGACCGCATTGATTGGCGAAGGCGTCATTGGCGCCACCATATGCCAGACGCTCGGCGCAGTGCCCGACAGTGTCATCACCTTCGAAAACGGCTGACGGACGCAGCAAAGAATCGTATTCCACACGCTGCCAATGCCCGCGCGCATTCCAACGGTGATCGCGCTGGCCCACCTCGTTTAACAACTCCGCGCTCCATCCGGCATCCACGCTGTCAACGAACAGCGCCCGTCCGGTCAGCGAATGGACAGACTTCAGATTGGCCGGACGCTCTGCGGCATTGCCCAAAACGCCCCCGAGTCGCGGATCCCAACGCTGAATCAAACGACCATGCACGTCGAAAGCCGAACGATCAACCCGCTCGGAAATCGACCCGCCTGGCTGCGCACGATGGAAAGAAACGGATCGAACCGGCAGGCCACGCGGCTCAACAACAGCAAGCGTCGGTGTATGGGTATGTAAGCTGTCCAGATCAGGCATGGCGAGTGCACTCCGTTGCAGTCATCCATTTAAGGCTAGCTCCTCGCCGGGCTGACGAAATACCGTCAGTCCGGCACGCATTCAACGGCGCACGGAACCCCGCCGGCATCTTCACCCGCTCGCCCGCCCTCTGTGTACTCCCCATCCGGAAAGAGTGGGTGGTTTTTTTATCGTTGCCCGGGGTTTGACCCTTTTCGTCAGGTCACAAGACTGTGAGTTCAGTGGACCCTCACCCGCCCACCCTTTTCTTGACAGATGAAATCCGGCTCAAAAACTCTGCCTTCGATGATTCTCGACGCTGGACATCATTTGACACATAACGTTCAAAAAAAGCATCCCAGTCCGTCGATAGCAGACTCGCTTTCGTCTCAGGGTTCTCTACGAATAGGTTTATCTGCGCATCACTGAGGTCAGAGCCCTTTATGGCCTCGTAGCCGGGCTCAAGGATCAGGTCGTGATCAATCGCAAAAGGGTTACCGGCTTCATCAAACACTATATTTCCATGCCGACCATCGTCGAGCCGGTCACGAGCATTCAAGAGAAAATCAAACACGTAGAGTTTTGAGCGTCTGCGGTCAAAAGCAGGTTTCGCCAGTGCGGGATGTACGTAACGTGACAGGACCTCTCTGTCCTTGCCGGGCTGTAATATTGTCGCTGGAACAAGATTCAGCTTCAGCGTCTCACTGAACTCATACGCAAAGACTTCGTTGCGTGCCCCTGATTTTTGTCGGGCCACCCCCTCCTCATCCAAAGCTGCCATCGAAGAATAGTCTTTATGAACAGCCCACTCGTTACTCTCAAGCGCAACCACCCAGGTTTCGTAGCTGCTGGACACATCTCTTATTGGACTGAACGTGAATGGCTCGGGTCCCGGCACCAGCCGTTCATAGGGGGCGGGCATATTTTGGGGCACGTTCTGCAAACGTGAATCCGGTACGGTTTGGTGCGGTACGGTCGGCAGCACGCCCCGGCTGATAGAAGAAGGTGGGCGGTCCGGAATCGGAGGAGGCCCGCCTCGCGGCATGGCTGAAGGTGGACGTTCCGGGATCGGGGGCGGAGCGCGTCCCATCAGCCCATCATGGTCCACCCGGTTGATCGGGTTCCCCCTGACCATGCGATAAACATTCAAGCCGTCTATAGTCCCCGCCGGATCCGGATTTATCCACCTTAACAACCACGGCGCGTAATACCTCAGTCCATAGTAATAAAGCCCCGTCGCATCCCGTTCCTTGCCTGAGTAGCGCAACGTCTTGTAGCTGACCTCAACGTCGCCACGTCCGGCAAACCAGGCCGTCTCGCCATACGGGTAATAGATTTCCTGACTGATCAATTGCCCATCCGCGCTCAGCTCCAGTGTGCTGGAACCCAGATGGTCAGAAAGGCTGTAGCGGACCTGATCGTTTTCGAGGGTCTCGGGCTTTCCGGCTTGCCAGTGCAACACGCGCACATCGCTTCGGCCCGCGGTGGCAGTGATGACATGCAGCACTTCGCCCGTCGCCGTGTTCGTGCGGACTTCCAGGCCGGGCAAGTAACGCACTTCGTTAAGGTGGGTGACGGTTCTGGCCTGGGTGGTCCTGACTTTACGCACACGCAGGCCCGCCGCGTCGTAGCGATAGACTTCACTGTCATTGATCCCGGACTCGCGTTCCACGGGCGTAACTTTAGTGAGTTGATTACGCACATCCCATTGCAAGGTCTGGCCGGGTTGCAAGGCTCGCAGATTACCGTTGGCATCGAAGGCCTCCGCAATCTGTTCTTCGCTCGGCGGCTGATCGGCTGTCTGCAGCACGCTGCGATTGCTCGTGCTTGCCGTCGCAAACCGTCGGGTGAAGCCTTGAGCCCCTGTATGAGTCAGCGTTTGCAGATTGCCAGCCGCGTCGTATTCATAACGCTGGGTGTAGCTGCCGAGTTCGTCAGCCTGAATGAACGTGCGAAACGCGTCGTTGGCAGGCCCACGATTCATCGTTTTCGCCTCATACCCCGTGGCCTCGATCAGTTGATACAACGTGTCGTAAGCAAACGTGCGCAGCGGTTCGACCTGCTGATTGGCGAAGTGGCGAACGGGTTGCGCCAGGTCTTCTATCTGCAAGACATTGCCCACCGGGTCGTAGGCGTAATTCAGATCCTGAAGACAGCCGTTGTCAGCGCGCAACCTGATCAAGCGGCTATCGACGGGATCGTAATCGAGCGCCGTAATAACGCCGTTACCAGCGGTTTCCGATGTGATGCGACCTTGCGCGTCGTAGGCGATATCGCTGACCAGAGTTTGCGGAGACTGTCCTCGCAACTGCGAATCTGTGGACGTGAGCTGCCCCGCCACGGTGTACGCAAATGCCTGAACATTGCCCATAGCATCGGTCTGGTCGAGTGCATCGCCCAACGGTCCGAAACGCCAGATGGATTTAGCACCTTCACCCGGCTCCAGCACGGCATCTCGCTCAGAGACCAAGACCGGCCAGTCGGGCACCTCAAGATCATCTAAAAACCGACGCACCTGCTTCGTCACTTCTCCCGTCAGACTGAACGCCGAGTGGGAAACCGAACCCGCCCGATCGTCGTGACGAATCAGCTGACCGCATTGATTGGCGAAGGCGTCATTGGCGCCACCATATGCCAGACGCTCGGTGCAGCGCTCATTCAGGCCATCGCTTTCGAAAACAGCCCCGATACGCAACATCGAATCGTATTCGAACCGCTGCACATTCTCCCTGGCATCCCAGCGACAACGGCGCTCTCCCGCGCTGCCAAAGAACGCCACATCCCATCCGGCATCAACACGCTCACTCAACAACGGCTGAGCCGTCAGCGACGAAATGAAACTCAGGTTGCTCGGCGTGCCGGGATCTTGCCCCACGCGGTCCCACAGCCGCGGATCCCAGCGCCGGACCAGCCGACCCGCGGAATCATAGCCGCAGCGGTCCACCCGTTCAGCCACGGACTCGTCGGCACGCGTGCGATGAAAAGACACCGAACGAACAGCCAAACCGCGCGGATCGGTCACCGACAATGTGGGGGTATGAGTGTGAAGTGCTGAGAGGTTGCCCATGTCACATGCATTCCATTGCAATCATTCATTACAGCCTAGCTGCAACGTATCCCGCCTGAATGACCTTCAGTCTGGATCCATGGTCATCGCGATAAAAACGCCAATTGGTCTTCCCACACCCTTTAGGTACGATGCCCCCATCTGCATTCGCGAGTCCGAAGACATGATTATCGGCGCCGTATTGATCTTTACCTGGCTGGTCCTCTTGCTGCGCTACCCCTCCAAGGCATTACCCGTCTCACTGGCGGCAGCCGTTGGGCTAGGCATTGTGGCGGGTGTGGTGGTCTGGCAAGACAAGCGCGACGCGCAACGGCTGGAACGCCTGCAGTTGCGTCTGGATTACGCACCCCAACAATGCCCGACCGGCAGGCCATTGCTGGTGCTGATCGATAACGGTAACGATGTCCCGTTGCAGGAACTGCGCTGGAAAGTGGGAGCCTATGCCCCAGGCGATACCGTCAACCTGGCCGACGACACCTACACAGCACCACGCTACCGCGGCCCCGGCGAGCTGTTGCCGGGCAGCCAATGGCAGGATTGCCTGCCGTTGCCGCCTCTGCGCAATGGTTACCGACCGCAAACGCTCGAGTTTCGCGCCGAACGGCTGCAAGGCACCTTTTCCGACTGACGCCTCACCTTTCAAGGAATGAAACACATGCCCCTCGTCTTGATTACCGGTTGTTCCAGCGGCATCGGCCGCGCCATGGCGGATGCGTTCAAAGGGGCCGGCCACGAGGTCTGGGCCACAGCGCGCAAGACTGCCGATGTGGATGGGCTTATCGGCGCGGGGTTTCGCGCGGTGCACCTGGACGTCAACGATGCGGCGGCACTGGACAGGCTGGCGGCCGAGCTTGGCCGACACGGCAAGGGGCTGGACGTGTTGATCAACAACGCGGGTTACGGCGCCATCGGCCCGTTGCTCGACGGCGGCGTGGAAGCGATACGCAGGCAGTTCGAGACCAACGTGTTTTCCATCGTCGGGGTGACGCGCGCGCTGTTTCCACTGCTGCGCCGCAATAAAGGCTTAGTGGTGAATATCGGCAGTGTGTCCGGTGTTCTGGTCACCCCATTTGGTGGCGCCTACTGTGCCTCCAAAGCGGCGGTCCACGCGATGAGCGACGCCTTGCGCATGGAGCTGGCACCCTTCGGCGTTCGCGTCCTGGAGGTCCAGCCGGGCGCCATCGACACCCACTTTGCCAAGAACGCCAGCCATGAAGCCGAACAAGTGATTCACGAGGGATCTGCCTGGTGGCCGTTGCGCGAAGGCATTCGCGCTCGCGCAAACGCATCACAAGGGAATCCGACCCCGGCCAGCGATTTCGCCCACGACGTGCTCAACGCCGTGCAGCAACCTAAACCACCCTATCTGCTGAGGTCGGGTAACGGCTCGCGGGCGCTGCCACTGCTCGCCCGCTGGCTACCGGCGCGATTACGGGACCGGATCCTGAGCAGGCGGTTTGGCTTGAACGTGAAACTCTGACCCCTGTCCGGCGCGGCCGAAAACCCGCGCAGACGACACCGCATCCGCCGACTCTCCTATCGGGGCCTGCGCTCGATCTGTCATCAAAAAAGGCGAAAACACGCCCGACAGGCGAAACAGGCCTACAGACAGATGCTTCGTTGAAAACCAGTATTTCTTGACGCTTCGAATGAACGAGGCGGCGGCACTCCGTGCCGTTAAACGTCAAGGAAGACTGTATGAATGACTTACCGCTGTACGAGCAAACCCTCATTTCTTATGACGCCGAGAACGGGGTCCCCATCCCGCAATGGCTGGATCCTGGACTGAAAGCCAGGGACAAGCTGGCCCGTGACGCAGCTGAGCAGCTTGGGAAATACATCAAGCCGAACCTGCTGGACCCGATCAAGTTCATCGAAATCGAAATTAACCGGATCATCCAACAGTCCAGTGCGACTCAAGTGACAAAAAACAGAACCAACGGCGGCACTCTCATTCTGGTCGAGTCCAACCCCAGACGCAGTTCAGGTCCGGGACTGATTGGCGCCGCCGCTCCCCCCACGCGCACCGGCAAATGGTTCGAGCTCCGGGAAATTGCGACCGACCGTTATCGGGCAGCGCTCAAGGGGCAAGACAACATCAAGGTTCGTTGGCCGCTGGACTTTCCCAAGGACCTGATCAACGCGCTTGAAACCGCCAACATGCAGAGGATCTACAGTGACCAGGTCGTCGCACACTTCTCGCACCCGGCCACCGAAGACACCTATCGGCTGCTCGCCGATCAGGCGTTGGTGAGCCGGCTTGCGGATTACGCTGAACTCGACACCACCAGCGAGAACAGCCGAAACCTGATCGCCGCCTACCTGGCCAGCAAAATCAAACTGAAGACCGTGTATTTCCGAGATCAATACGTGGTCACCCAAGCTGCTTGCCTCGAAGCGCCCGACACACTCGCCAACGTGACGCCACGCTCGGCACTGCTCGTGTTTCTTGGCGCGCCGCCCGATCAGGCGATCATGGAGCTGCCTGGAGACGGCGCTGCCCGTAGAGCAGCCATCGAGTCGTCACCCTTGTTGGAAGAGTATGTGTTCATTCGTTTGTCGATTTACGACCGACTGAAAATCGGCACGTTTGACATGAATTACACCGGCATCGAGAAACGGGGAAACAACTACCTGCGCGATCCGTCGCTGACGTTTTATGAGTCCAACGACATTCTTTCCCACCTGTATCACACGAATCAGGAACGCCTGCTTTCAGATATCGACACGCTGGTCTCGACGGATGCTGAACGCACAACCGACCAGTTGTTGGAGATCGCGAACGCAGTGCTGACCGCAGCGGCGATGATCGTACTTACACCGACCATCGGAGCAGGCCTTGTGGCTCGACCACTCGTTTCCTTTCTGTTCAGCATGTGTTCGGTGGGCGTCGAAATCGCCCGAGGACGTCTGGCGGACCACCCCGACGACGCGGAGGAGCACTACAACGCCGCCACAATCGCTGCCCTGACCGAGATAATTCCGCTGCTGTTACCCCAGCTGACGGGCATCGCAGCGAGCCGAGCGACCCGACAGGCAATCACCAGTAACGCCCTCAAACGCTTGCGATTCATCGGCGTCACGCCGCCTGTCTATCGGGACATCCCGAAAATCAGCCGCTACATCATGCCTTCAGAGCTGGGGGCCATGCATCTGAAGCGCCGACTGCTCGAGCGGTTGAGAAAAGGCCCGGAGGCAGCACAAGACATGGTGTACGAATATGCGCGCACCATGAAAAAAACCATCAAGGGGCATGACGTGGTGATCTACCGGGGCCAGGTATTTCGGGGTGACATGCGCCCGCCGGAAATCATCTTCGAAAAAGGCTTCGAACTTCGCACCCCGCTGAAAGATATCCAGGAAGACATTCATCAGATCACAGGGGTAAAGGGCGGTTTTGGTGGCGGCCGAGATGCGCTCGATCCCGACGGCAAGGGCATTTCCACGTCAGCGTTTTATTACCGTGAACACACAGGGGCCTTTGTGTATGGAGGAAAAAAAGGCGGTTACACCTACATCATCGATAACGTCGATGTCGACGGCTACCACCTTTACGCCAACCACCACATGGCCAAGTACCCCAACTCCCGCCCGATCAACCTCAGCCCGACGGAAATCAACTACGGGGAGAACATCCCCGCAGACATGATTCTGGGCGCCTACGACAAATATGACCGATTCATTCCCAACGACTTCGCCATGGAAATGTTTGCAAGGCGCCGAGCGAGTGAAATCGGCGTTCAACTGGCAGAAGCCGCAGCGCGCGCCGCAAAAATTCCGGCGCACATTGACCGCTGAATGACGACGCCAACGCCAGCCCGCGCGGCCCGGCTGCCTCGAGATCAAGCCGGGCGTCAGTGCTGCTCGACGCCCGGGTTCACGATCACGGTGCAGGTGATACCCGCCGCCAACATCATGCTATTCGGTTCGTTAGCCGAGTGAATACGTAGCGGATAGCATCTCCAGAGGCTGCGCTGTGAATGTGTTCACTCAGCTAACGGCGGTGTGAATCGACGCACCTCAGAAAACAAATGCTCCAGCCCTTCGGTCCCCTCAAGGATGACGCACCACGTACCTCCACCCTTTTTTTCAACAACCAACCATGGGTCAGTCACATCTATATATTTGACCCTCCCGAAAATCGGCAAATGCCTCACCGTGTAGACCATCACCTCAGGCACCGGGTCCCAAGACAATCTGAACGGATACTGCCCATCGTCCTCAAGGCGAAAGTTGGTAATTTTCGGTGGAAAGTAGACGGCCGGCGAGCGAACAGGCTGATTTTCAAAATCCAAAGCCGTTACATACCAACGCCCCACTCCATCTTTTTTGACCTCGAGCCTTGGTTCAGTCACGTCATAAGTCGTTGTTCCTTCGGCGCCCTCCCATACCACGGTATATTTTTGGGCGCCGTCGATCTCAGTCCACTGAAATGTAAAAGGATACTGCCCGTAATACTCCAGTTCAAACTTGTAAAACTCAAGAATCGGAGATGAAAAACCGACAGTATCTGAGCGAATCCGCTGCCCGATCACAGTCGCTTCAACATGCCACTTGCCTTGCGCCCCGCGTTCAATTGATACTCGAGGTTGATTAACAATACGGGACTCAACGCGCCCATCCGTTTTCTCCAAAACAACCTCATATTCAGATACCGTCGGCACCGCGTCCCACTCCAATACCAAGGGGTAAGACACGTCTGGAGTGGTTCGGCGGAAGTTGCTGATTTCGGTAGGCACCTCTGGCGTGAATAGAATACTCTCAGAGTACACCCAGCTTCCCGAAACATTAGCTCTCACCGAAAAAAGCCCCCTGTGGTCGCTTTCGATAATCAACGGTGGCTTGGTAACAGCAATGTGTTGAACGCGGTTTTCATAGGTGACCTCAACCTCATAGCCTCCCGCGTGCGACGGAAGAAGGTCCCACGACAATTCGATTGGATAGAAGCCGTCATGAGTCTTGATAGCGAAGTTAGTAAACTTCATGGGAGGAGGATCGATACATCTGTAGCCCTTGAATTTCAGATCATACTTAAGACGGGCTACGCCCGGATAACTCAGCTCAAACTTGGGCGCACCGTAATCTGAACCTGACATATGCAAAATCAAACTTCTCCCCGACGCATTTTCAATCCCCAACACTGCGCCATCTTCTACTGACCCTTGATAGACAGGCAAGTATACATTCGCCACCGCGGCTCGAATGACTACGTAAATACTAGGGGTTTGCAAAGGCGGTATTTCGAAATCATCATCATCATATTCCACAAAAATATTTTGATGCTGACTATAGATTTTAGCCCTAACGAAGTTCGCATGAATACAATAATCAATATACTTCCCCCTCGTCGCCCAATCAGTGTTGATGATGTGAAACTTCTGAATATACGCATTGATTCCAACGACGTCATTGGAGTAAAACCACTCACCAATTTGCCCTTGAAAATCATCAGGAACCCCAAGGCCTGCGAGCTGATGGCACTGAATACTCTCAAGCCCCCCGTCAGGTTTATGCCGGGTAGACGTCGAGTCCATAAATTTCTTCAAATCATCGGTCGATATCCAACCTGTGCCAGCATACTTCTGATCCAGGTCCCAAGTGAAGGTCTCATCGCGTATCACATCATGGTAAGACACCACGACCCGACCGGTCCCTCGCCAAAGTTCCCTCACGTAAAGATTACGCTGATCCTCGCGTATGATCAGGTCGCCAAAATAATCTTTTACAAGCTTCATCAGTTCATGATGAGCTTCATTGGTGAAGTTCTTGAATTGATGAAAATCCAGAATGACAATTTCCCGCTTGGGGTCGCCCTTTGGGAATATTTCATTTCGCCAGTTGGTAACCGCCTGCAATACGTCGCCCCTTACGGTACGACCCGACGGGGCTCCGTGGAAAAGTTGAAATCGCCTAGGATCGTTTACAGAATACCCGGAGAAAAACTGTACCCGTAGGTCAAGCACCCTGATGCCGGACATCAGTTGATACCAGGGAGATCTATCTTGGGTGCTCTCGTTAGACGCAGTATAAGGGGCTTCCTTATCCATGCCTGAATCATGAGTCCCCGGTAGTATCAAATCCACAATCCTCAAATCGCCGGCACCCGCATAATAGCTCATCCACGTGCCACGGTGCTCATTGATGGCGGATATCTCAACGCCCGTGCGCTGATTAGGGTCTTGGGGGTCGGGTGGAATAGTCACCGGCCGCGCAGGAGCGTCACCGCCGAGAGGTACTAGAAAATCGTCCATTTTTTTCTTCCTGAAGTCAGGCACAGTCGCCCTAACTAAAAGTAGATCAACCCCAGGAAAACTAACGGGTACGCGGACGACGGGAGATAAAACCTGGCAAGGAAAAAAATATCTATATCAATGAGTTACCACAACAAAACGTCCGAGCATTTTAATTAGAATTTTTCTCGATAAATCAAATCGCGATTTGCTATAAAGCTTCAAATCGACAAACTCGGGAACAAGGCCGAATTAGATACTTGCGAAACGCGGACATGCACAAGCGTGCGTGTCTATACCCCACTTAAAACAGTCGGTATATCGCCGGCCCAATGGATTCGGCGCCCCGCTTGCAAGCAGAAGCTTACTTTCAGGCGCCGTTTTGACAGGAAGATCGTGCTCCCTCGCCCCTTAGGCACACGTTGCCAGGCTTCACAGCACTGGCGGCCCCATCATCACTGCGGATTAACAATCACAGTGCAGGTGATCCCTGCCGCCAACACAACGCTGTCCGGCACGTGGTCCAGATGGATACGTACGGGCACGCGTTGCGCCAGGCGGACCCAGTTGAACGTCGGGTTGACGTCCGCGATCAGCTCGCGGCTTTCAGGGTTGTCACGGTCGTAAATGGCGCGGGCGATGCTTTCGACGTGGCCTTTCATCACTTCGCCACTCATCAACTGCATGTCGGCTGGGTCGCCGACTTTGACATGGGGCAGTTTGGTTTCTTCAAAGAAGCCATAAACCCAGAACGAGTTCTTGTCGACGACGGCCATCTTCGCCTCGCCTATCCGGGCGTAGTCGCCACGGTGGACATTGAGGTTGGTGACATAACCGTCCACGGCGGCCAGCACCTTGGTGCGTTGCAGGTTCAACTGCGCGGCTTCCAGTTGCGCCACGGCCAACTGGTAATCCGCCTGAGCGGAGTTGGCGACGTTGGAGGCGTCCTCACGGTTCTCGGCGGAAATCACCAGCGCGTCCAGGTCCTTGCGACGGTTCGCGTTGACCTTGCGCATTTCCCAGGTCGCCTTGCGTGACGCCACCATCGCTTCGGCCTGCTTGACCGCCAGTTGGTAGTGTTCGGGGTCGATCTGCATCAACAGATCGCCTTTTTTCACCGGCTGGTTGTCCTTGACCGGCACGTCGATGACCACACCGCTGACGTCCGCCGCGACGTTGATCACGTCCGCGCGCACTCGCCCGTCACGGGTCCAGGGGGTGTCCATGTAGTGGACCCACAGCAAGCGGCCAATCCAGATGGCCAGCGCCAGAATCAATAATGTCGCGATCAGACTGATGAACTTTTTCATCTCGAATTCACATAGGCCTCAACGGTAAACGGTCAGCGCCATCGCGCCAAAAATGCAGCTGAACAGGCTCAGGCGCAGCAACGCCGGGTGCCAGAAAAAACGGTACAGATCGAGCCCGGACATCAAGCGGTCCAGCGCCCAGGCGAGCACCATGGCGACCAGAAACATCACCGTGATGGTCGGCATGTAAACGCCATGGAAGGCGATTTCACGAGGCATGGGAAAGTCCTTGCGGCGGCTCAACGGAAGACTGTGCAGGCGCATAAGCCGCTAACGGCGGTTGCGGGTCCAACAGGCACGTGCGGATGAAATGCAGGTAGCTCTTCACCCGGCGCAGTGCCGAGGTGTCGAAATGCGGGGCGAACGGCTCGTCAGTGTTCTGCACGCAGAAGATCGCATGGTCCACCGCATACAGGCTGCGAGCCAGATTGTGCCGGTCGGGCTGAATGAACAGACGCACCAGTGAGCGGCCCATCGCGCGAATCGCCTGACGCCACGGCTGGGACTCAGCGTAGCTGGGGTGCACCGGCAAGATGGCCTGCTCGCGACGCAGCTCGATGATGGCGTGGCCGATCTCCTGCACCACGAACATCCAGCGCAGCAGGCTGCGCTGGACCACTGGTTGCCCGGCCGCCAGACCGTAGGCTTGATGCACGAGGTCGCGGATGCGGCTTTCGAAGTTCGAGCGCAGCCCGCGCAAGGGTGCGCTGATCGCAAAACTCACCTGTTGACGCAAGTCGTCTTCCAGACGCCGCCACAGCCAGCGACTGTTCGGCGGCAGAATGATCGCGCCCGCCACGGCACACAACAGCATGCCGATGACCATCGCGATGTAGTCGTTGATGAAGGTGTAGGGGTTGTAGACGGTGAGGTTGTCCGGCACCGACCCGATACTGAAAAAGATCAGCAGGCCGATACCGACACCGGCCCACTGCGGCCGTGTCGTGAGAAACGCGCCGAGAGCGAATACCGGGGCCAACACCATGCACAGCAACGGGAAACCGTCGATCAGCGGCAGCACAAAAAACGTTTGAAAGAACCCCAGCACAGCGCCGAGCGCGGTGCCGCAGGCCATCTGGAACGACATCCGTCGCGGGTTGGCGGTGGTGGCCGACAGGGCCACGGTGGCGGCCGACACCAGGGTCATCGTCGCCCCGCTCGGCCAGGCCGTCGCCACCCAGTACACCGACATCACGGCCATCACCACCAGGGCGCGCACCCCGGACGCCAGCGACAGCGTCCAGTTGGTGGTGTTGACGAACGGCTCGACCCACTTCTCCCGCGCATGGCTGTGATCGGCCAGCGAGGCATGGGTCTGGGCATAGTCGTGCATATCGTCGACGAAGCGATAGAGCAATTCGTAGGCGGTGTGGAAGTCCAGCAGCTCGTCGTCACTTGGCGCGCTGTCGACGAATTCGGCACGCAGGTGCCGTACCTGCTCTGGCAGACCCGCCTTGAAGTCGCTCAACCGGCTGGCCAGCTGATTCGCATCGGTGTCGGTCAGGGCACGACCGGCAAAAGGCTCCAACAGCTCGGCCAGCTCGTTCAGCCCCGGCTCGATGGCGTGCACCGACGGGGTCAGGCCGCGACTGCGCAAGCGTTCAAGCAACTGGTGCAAGGCGTTGAAACGCGTGGTGATGGTCATGAACTCGCTGTTCAAGCGGTTCAGGCGTCCATTGCGCCGACGCATGTGCGGGTCTTCGAACACCGTGACGGCACGCAAGCCTTCCAGCCCTACGGCGTCGGCGATGAAGCGCACGTTGCTGGCTTCGAAACGCTGCGGATCGCTGTTGCCGCGCAGGCCGTCGATGGCGAACCGGGCAAAGGTCCCGAAACGCTGGTAGAGCGCGTTACGCATGGCCGCGCCAGTGCTCTGCGGCAAAATCGCGGCAGTCACCAGCGTCGAGCAGAGGATACCCAGGGAAATTTCCAGCAGGCGCCAGACCGCTGCCATGAATGAGGTGTCGGGATGGGCCAGCGCCGGCAGACCGGTGAACGCCGCCGTGTAGCCCGCCAGCACGAACCCGTACGCACGAAAGTTGCGATAACGCGCGGCCCCGGCACAGCAGAACGCGACCCACAGCGACAGAAGCAAGAGAAACGGCTCACTGTCCTGAGGGAACAGCGCCATCATCACCACCATGACCACCGACCCGGCCAGCGTCCCCAGCAGACGATAGAAGCTCTTGGCAAACACGTGGCCGCTTTGAGGTTGCATGACGATGAAGACAGTGATGACGGCCGTGCGCGGCTGCGGCAATTCAAGCCGCATCGCCACCCAATAGGTCACGAACGCCGCTATCAGCACCTTGAAGATGTAGATCCAGGTCACCCCGTCACTGCGCGCCCAGCCGTTGAGTTCGCGACGCCATTCCAGGGATCTGAACCAGGTCAGTGCCGTGTTCATTTCAGTTCAAGACCTGCGGCGACGGGGGGATCGATTCGCGAGCAAGCTCGCTCCCACAGGTTTTGTGTTGGATCGTAAATATCGCAATCGACGCTAAACCATTGTAGGAGCGTGGCTTGTCCCGCGATCGGCCGGGAACCGGTCGTAAAATAGGGCGACTCGGTTGAGTCAGGCACACCGCGCGCGATGATTGCTGCCGGCTCACGGCAGATCGTCCGGATGCGGCCCAGACACAAGCCACGCTCCTACAGATCCGGGCCTGCTTGATCATTTATCAAACACCGTCAACGCAGCCGGGGTCTTCGGCGCGGCGGTCTTGTTGGCCGCTGGCGAATCGTTACCGGTCATCAAGCCACCGCCCAACGCCACCACCAGTTCGGCATGCACCGTCAGACGCGCGGCTTGAACCTGCTGCTGGATCTGCTGCTGATGGAACAACAAGGTCTGCGCGTTGAGCACGTTCAGGTAATCGGTCAGGCCACGCTGGTAGGCGATCATGGCGATGTCATACGTCTTCTGCGCGGCAGCCACCGACTGGTCGGCGAACCCTTGCTGTTTGTTCATCGACTCGCGGCGAATCAACTGATCGGAAATGCTCTTGAGCGCGTTGACCAGCGTCTGGTTGTATTGCGCCACGGCGGCGTCGTAACCGGCAGAGGCCACGCCCAGCTCTGAGCGTAGACGTCCGCCGTCAAAGATCGGCAGCGTGATCGCCGGGCCGACGCTGTAGTTGAATTTCTTGCCGGTCAGAAACTCCAGCATGCCCCCGCCCGTGGCCATGTAACCCAGGCTGCCCATCAAGTCGACGTTGGGGTAGAAACCGGCGTGAGCGACATCGATGCCCCGGGCCTGCGCAGCCACTCGCCAGCGGCTGGCAACCACGTCCGGCCGTTGACCCAGTAATTGCGCTGGCAGCGCGGACGGCAGTTTGAGCGCGGCGTTGAGCGACAGGGTCGGACGCTGCAGGCTGGCGCCCTCACCCGGCCCCTTGCCGGCCAACGCCGCGATCTGGTTGCGGCTCAGGGCAATGGCTTCGTCCAGCGCGTCGATCTGGCGATGGGTTTCGGGCAGCGGCGTTTCGGCCTGACTGACCTCGAAATGCGTGCCGATGCCGCCCTTCAGACGACGTTGCGCAAGGTCAACAATCTGCTGTTGTTGCGCCAGCGTCGCTTCGACGATGTCGCGCTGGGCGTAATTCAGCGACAGCTGAATGTAGGCGCGGACGATGTTGTCCTGCAATTCCAGCTGAGCCTGACGTTCTTCGGCGGCGCTCATGTGCGCCATGTCCAGCGCCTCTTCGGTGTTGTTGCTTTCCCGACCCCAGAGGTCAAGGGAATAGCTCAGGCCGATGGAAGCGTTGTTGTCCCAGGTGCTGGTGTTCGACAGCTCCCCCGGGCCGTAGAACTGGTCGGTTGGCCAGTTATGACGTTTGAGGGTGCTGTCGCCCGTGATGTGCACCGACTCTGCCGACTCGGCGATCCCGGCCATGGCCTTGGCTTGACGCACGCGCGCCGCCGCGATGGCCAGACTCGGGCTGCCGAGTGCGGCGAGCTCGATCCAGTGATTGAGTTGATCGTCACCATAAGCGCGCCACCATTGACCGTCGGGCCAGTGGGCATCTTTCGCCGCCGCTTTGATCGCGTCATCGGTGGCCAGGTTGTCGGGCGACAACGAGGTCCCTTGAGGGGCAATACCGCCGGTTCCAATGCAGCCGCTGATGAGTAACGTTAAAGCCCAGACACTGAGGGGCTTAAGCCCTCTGAGGATGCGACGCGACACAGCTGCAATTACCTGAATGAAAGGGGAGTGGAACGAGCGGCGATTCTAGGATGCGGCTTGTGCGGCGATAAGCCGGGACTTGTGTGAATCTTTGTTACCGAACCGAAGATAATCCTTTGGTATGGCTGACATGGATCAGCAACTTCATGTCACAATTTGCTATCTCACCAGAGAACGGCCAATGGACACTCTGCAAAACATGCGCGCCTTCAGTTGCGTGGCACAAGCAGGCAGCTTCACGGCTGCCGCGGCTCAGCTGGACACCACCACCGCCAACGTTTCGCGCGCTGTCTCAAACCTGGAAGCACACCTGCAAACCCGACTCCTGAATCGCACCACGCGACGCATTGCCCTGACCGAAGCCGGCAAGCGTTATTTGCTGCGCTGCGAGCAGATTCTGGGTTACGTCGAAGAAGCCGAAGCCGAAGCCAGCGACGCCCACGCGCGCCCGGCGGGCCAGTTGAAGGTGCATTCGATGACAGGCGTTGGACAGCATTACGTGATCGACGCGATTGCGCGCTATCGACGCAATCACCCGGACGTGTCGTTCGACCTGACCATGACCAACCGCGTGCCCGACCTGCTTGAAGAGGGTTACGACGTGTCGATCGTGCTGGCCAGCGAACTGCCGGACTCGGGATTCGTGTCCCAGCGCCTTGGCATCACCTACAGCATCGTCTGCGCCTCCCCCGCCTACATCAAGGCGTTTGGCATGGCCTACAAACCGGCGGACCTGCTCAATCATGCCTGTCTGCGCCTGGTCAGCCCGGTGTTCCCCCTGGAGAAGTGGGCGTTCGACGGCCCCGAAGGCCAGGAAACCGTGACCATTGCCAGCTCGCCGTTCCTGGTGAACTCGGCAGACGCCATGAAAGCGGCCATCAGCAGCGGCATGGGCATCGGCATCCTGCCGATCTATTCGGCCATCGAAGGCCTGCGCAACGGCTCGCTGGTTCGCGTGCTGCCGCAGTACCGTTCCCATGAGCTGAACCTGTACGCGATCTACCCGTCGCGCCAGTACCTGGATGCGAAGATCAAGACGTGGGTCGAATACCTGCGTGGCTCCTTGCCGGAAATCATGGCGGCGCATGAGGCGGATTTGCAGACGCACGTGTTGCCGGAGACGGTGTAGCAGAAACGCCGCGCACCTGTAAGAGCGCGCTTGCCCGCGATGAGTCCGGTACATCCGACACATTCCCATCGCCCGATCCATTGCAATCGCGGGCAAGCGCGCTCCTACAAAAACGGGGTGCCCTATCTCCCCCTCGCCAATCAAACAACAAGAATGTTAGCGTGCTACGCACTTCCCATCTGAACCGCCCGAGAGAAGCTATCCGATGAAAAAGACCGTCCTTGCCTTCAGCCGCGTGTCCCCGGAAATGGCCGAGCGCCTGCAGCAAGACTTCAACGTGATCATCCCGGACCCGAAAAAGGGTGATCTGAACGAGCAGTTCAATGAAGCCCTGCCGCACAGCCACGGCATGATCGGCGCTGGCCGCAAGCTGGGCCGCGAGCAGCTGGAAAGCGCGAAACAGCTGGAAGTGGTGTCGAGCATCTCGGTCGGTTACGACAACTACGACGTCGGTTACCTCACCGAACGCGGCATCATGCTGACCAACACTCCGGACGTGCTGACCGAAAGCACCGCCGACCTGGGTTTCTCGCTGATCATGAGCAGCGCCCGCCGCGTCGCCGAGCTGGACGCCTACACCAAGGCTGGCAACTGGAAGCGCAGCATCGAGGCGCCGCACTTCGGCACGGACGTCTACGGCAAGACGCTGGGCATCGTCGGCATGGGCAACATTGGCGCCGCCGTTGCACGCCGGGGTCGTCTGGGCTTCAACATGCCGATCCTGTACAGCGGCAACAGCCGCAAGACCGCCGTGGAGCAGGAACTGGGCGCGCAATTTCGTACGCTGGATCAATTGCTGGCCGAGTCCGACTTCGTGTGTCTGGTGGTGCCGCTCAGCGAGAAAACCAAACATCTGATCAGCACTCGCGAACTGTCGCTGATGAAGAAAGGCGCCATTCTGGTGAACATCGCCCGCGGTCCGATCGTCGACGAACCGGCGCTGATCGAAGCGCTGAAAAACGGCACCATTCGTGGCGCAGGTCTGGACGTTTATGAGAAAGAGCCGCTGCCTGAATCGCCGCTGTTCCAGCTGAGCAACGCGGTGACCCTGCCGCACATCGGCTCCGCGACCCACGAAACCCGCCAGGCCATGGCCGACCGTGCGTACGACAACCTGCGTGCCGCGCTGTTGGGTGAGAAGCCACAGGATCTGGTGAATGCACAGGTGTGGAAGGGCTGAAGGTTTTCAGCGCCTGATCCGACGATTCGCGGGCAAGCGCGCTCCTACACTGGAACGCGTTGATGATGATCGTTTCCGCAGTCCCCGGGGAATGCCGCCCGGGACGCTCTGCGTCCAGTTGCGGCCAGGCTGACGCGGTGCGTCAGTGCATGCATGCCCACGCGGAGCGTGGGCACGATCAACCGTTTCAAGCCAGTTTCGCCGCCACTGGCGCCACCACCTTCGGCTTCCTGAACACCAGCACATTCCCCACCATCACCAACACCAGTCCCATCAACGCGGGCACGGTCCATTGGTAACCCTCGGCGTACGCCGATACGTTCAGCGCCACCACCGGGAACAGCACCGTGCAGTACGCCGCACGTTCTGGGCCCATGCGTCCGACCAGGGTCAGGTAGGCCGTGAAGCCAATGACCGACCCTGGAATCACCAGGTACAGCAGCGAGCCGATGTAACGCGTGTTCCATTCAAAGCCGAACGGCGTGCCACTCACCAGGCAGTAGATGCAGAGCATCGTGGCGCCATACAACATGCCGTAGGCGTTGGTGGTCAGCGGACGCAGGCCCGCTTTCTGTTGCAGGCTGGAAAGCATGTTGCCCGCCGAGAAGCACAGCGTGCCGAGCAACGCCAATCCAAGGCCGATCAGCGTCTCGTGGCTTGCGCTGTGCCCGGACAGCTCAGGCCAGAACAGGCAGGCAAGGCCAATGAGGCCCAAGGCCCCTCCGGCCAGCACATTGCGCGCGATCCTCTGTTTGAAGAACACCCGCGCATTGAGCGCGTTCCACAAGGTCGAGGTTGAAAACACCACGGCAACCAGGCCGCTGGGGATCCATTGGCTGGCGTGCAGGAAGCACATGAAGTTGACGCAGAACAGACACACCCCCTGCGCAAGGCAGATCAACTGGCCACGACGATTGACCTTTTGCAGCTTGCCGCTGACCAGCAACATCGCGAACAGGATCAACGCGGCAAGGCCGAAGCGGTAAACGATCGACACCGGAATCGCCACCTCGCCCAGTTGCAGTTTCAGGGCGATCCAGGTCGTACCCCAGATCAACACAGTCAGCAGATACAGCGAGATGTTCATGACAGGCTCCTCATTGAGGCCTCAGTCTGCGTATCAGCCTCGGTCGCCACTTGCAAAAACTTGCGCATTTGATCGCCGGACGGCTGGCAGCGCAGGCGCTACGGAGTAGGATGCGAGCCGTAGAGGAGCCGCCATGTCGTCACTGGACACCATCCAAGTCTTTCAAGCCCTGAACAGCTCGCCTCACGCGCAGCTGGAGCAGAGTGCATCGCTGGGTGACGGTGTGGTCGCGGCGTTGTGGAACAACCGACACGACGCGCAGGACTATCACGGCCCCAGCCATCACACCCTGTCCTGCTACATTTCGGGCGGCACGCAGACGTATCGCCGCGACCAGCCCGACAAGAAAGGCGCGCCAGGCAAGCTCTGCGTGCTGCCCGCCGGGCATCAGTCGTCGTGGGTGGTCAACGGTGACCTCAGGCTCGCGCACCTGTACATCAATCCGGAGCAGTTCGCCCTCAACTGCGTCACCCTGCTTGACCGTGAGCCCCGGGAAATGATGCTGCGGGAAAACACCTTTATCGATGATCCGCAGCAAGCCGAGCGTTTCCATCGCCTGATCAGCATGAACTGGAGCGAGCCCGGCGAGCGTCTGTTGACCAGCAGCCTGGCCCACGAACTGCTCGATCACATGATCCTGAGTCAGGTTGGCCTGCGTGACGGTCTGCGCTTGAAAGGCGGACTGGCGCCACATCTGCGCCGACAACTGGTGGCGTTCATCGAACAGAATCTGGCGGAGCCGCTGAGCCTGGGGCAACTGGCGAGGATGTGCGCGCTGTCGGAATATCACTTTGCGCGTATGTTCCGCGAAAGCTTCGGCCTGCCGCCCCATCAATACTTGCTCGCCCGCCGCCTGAATCGCGCCCGGGAGTTGCTGCGCAGCACCCGTCTGCCGTTTGGACACATTGCCCTGGAGTGCGGATTCGCCAGCGCCAGCCATTTCAGCAATCGCTTCAGGCAAGCAATGGGCGCGACGGCCGGGGAATACCGGGCGGCGTTTCAGTCATGAATGTCATGGAAGGACACGGTTCATCCTGTGGGAGCGAATTCATTCGCGATGAGGGGGTACAGTCGGCACAGCTCTATCGCCTGGAAAGTTTTCGCGAATGAATTCGCTCCCACAGAGGTCGCGCTCAGCCCGCCACACCTTCAAACGCCCAACAGCAAGCATCAGGCAGCAGAACGTTTAAAACTCCAGCGTCGTCGCCACGATTACTTGCCTCGAATCCCCCACCGACACGAAATAACGGCTCACTGCCGAGCTGTAGTAGGTGCGATCGAACAGGTTCTTCACGTTGAGCTGAACCTTCACGTTCTGGCCGTCCAGCTTCGTTTCATAGGTCGCGAAGGCATCGGCGACGGTGTAACCCGGCAGGTCGAAATCGTTGTCCGGGTCGCCTGCGCGCTCACCCACATAATGAGCGCCCGCCCCCGCGCGCAATCGGTCAGAACCCAGCACCGCGCCGAAGTCATACACCGCTGACAGCGAACCGCTGTGCCGGGGTACATTCTGCAGCCGATTGCCCTTGAGCGTCGGGTCTTGCACCACCCAGGCATCGGTGAAGGCGTAGCTGCCGATCAGGCTCCAGCGTTCCGACAGCTGCCCGCTCAGGTCCAGTTCTGCGCCGCGCGAACGCACGTCACCTGCGGTTGTGTAGACCGTATTGGCCGTGAGCGAATCGAAGTTGGCGACCAGTACGTTGCGCTTTTTGATGTCGAACAACGCCAGCGTCCCGCTGATTCGATCGTCCACATCCCATTTGGCGCCGAGCTCCCAGGCTTTCGATTCTTCCGGCAAGGTGGCCGAATCCAGCACCGTCCCACCCGCCAGCGTCGCGATGGTGGAATTGGGTTTGAACGACTCGGTGTAACTGCCGTAGAACGACAGTTCATTGGTGTAGCGGTACACCAGCCCGGCGCGGGGAATCCATTTTTCACCGTTCAGGTCGGTGTTGCGCGTGAACGGAATGCCTTTACCCGCCTGCTGATCGAACCTCTCATAACGCCCACCGACGACCGCTATCCATTGATCGGTCAGGTGAACCGAGTCCTGAATGAACACGGAGTCGGTGCGCAGGATGTCCAGTTGGTTGCTGTCCGGTGCGCTGACCTGCGTGCCCTCCACTTCCTGGCCATACACCGGGTCTACGTAACTGAAGGTGGTCAGGCTTTTTTGCCGAATCAGTTCGCCGCGATAGATCTTGCGGTACTCGTCGTCAAACCCGACCAGCAGATCGTGCTGAATCCCTGCGACACCGACGTGACCGGCCAGGGTCAAGGTGGTGAAGCGGTCGGTGCTCAACGAATCGCGGGTGCCGTCCATGGAACGGGTCAGCGTGCCATTGGCCGGGTTCACTGCAGTCACGCGCACCTGACTGGCGTCGTAGGTTTCACGGTTGTAGCTGTAGCCCAGATGGCCTTTCCAATTGTCGTCGAACGCGTGATCGGCCTCGAGCCGATAAAGGTCCGAGCGACCTTCCATGTTGTTGAAAGGCTCGTCCAGGCGACGGGTCGCGGGGATGTTCAACGGGTGGTTGGTGCGGGGATCAATGGCCGTTCCACGGTCGAAAGGCGACAGGAATTCTCGGTGCTCATAGGCCGCCAGCACCTGGGTGCTGTCGCCGAACCAGGCCAGCGAAGGGGCGACCAGTGTTTCACGGTGCACGCCGTAGTTACGCCAGTACTCTTCGTCCTCATGATCGAGAACCATGCGATACGCCAGTGCTGAATCGCCGAGCGCGCCGGTGCTGTCCAGCGTTGCACCTCCGCCATTCTTACCCGATTCATAGCGGGAGCCGCGCGCGGTCAACGCGTTGTACGCCTGCCGTTCAGGGCGTTTGCTGACGACGTTGATCACCCCGCCCGGGTCCTGAATGCCGTACAGCACCGATGCCGGCCCCTTGAGCACTTCAACCCGCTCAGCCGTGGCATTGAGGTTGCGCCCCTGCACAACGGGCATTGCGTCACGCATGATCGAGCCGTCGCGGTTGTCGCCAAAACCGCGCTTCATCAGGGTGTCCTGCGTACTGCCCAACGTGTTGCCCTGAGTCACGCCGCTGATGGCAGTGAGGGCATCGTCGAGGTTGCGCGGCGCTTGATCGCGCAGCACCTGAGCCGGAACCACGCTGACGGCTTGCGGGTTTTCCAGTCGAGGCGTGGAGGAGCGCATCACCGAGGCCGTGACGGGCAGCTGGTAAGTCGGCGGCGCAGTGCGCGGCGAGTCGATCTGCGTCACCCCTAGCGTGATCGCCCCTTCGCTCGATGCGGATTCAAGGGTAAACGTGGTGTCGGTGGCGCGTCGAAACCTCAGACCGGACGTGCCCAGCAGCCGCTTCAGTGCCTGTTCGGCGGTCAGCGATCCACTGACCGCCGGCGCATCGATGCTGTACGGCGTGTCCTGGGTGTAAATCACGCCCTGTCCGGTTACCCGACTGAAATCGCTGAGGGCCTGAGGCAGAGGTTTGGCGGGAATCGAAAAGTCATAGGCAGGCTCCGCCCCCTGGGCGCACACGCTCCAGACAGTCAGCATGGAAATTCCGAACCAGACCTTCAATCTGCAAACCTCGAGATTCGCCCCCGAAAATCTATCGGCGGACACGATTCCCGCAGGAGCCGGCTTGCTGGCGAAAGCGTCAGATCAGTTCATGTTGACTGACACAACGCCTTCGCGAGCAAGCTCGCTCCCACTGGGGATGTGCTGTTGCGCGATCAATCAGCGGATCACAATCACCCGCCCCAACGCCTCGTACTGCTCGAACCCGACCACCGACTTCAAAGCCGCCAGCACGGCTAGCGGGTCCTTGCTGGGAAAGCTTCCACTGACGGTCTTTGCGGCCAACCGCTCGTTGAGCACGACGATGCGCCCGGGGTAATAACGGCTCAAATCGTCGATCACTTGCGCCAGTGGCGTTCGGTAATAATTGAGCCAGCCCTGACGCCAGGCCAGTTGGCTTTCACTGTCGACAACGCTCGGATCGCGGGTATGGGTCCGGTCATAACTGACCCGTTGTCCTGCCGTCAAAATCTGCTGCGGCTCGTCCACGCCCGCCCTGACGCCGACGCGCCCCGACAGCACGGTCACCTGCGCCCCACCCGGCTGTAAACGGACTTCGAACTGCGTACCCAGCACTCGGGTTTCACCTTTTCCACCCTCGACCACGAATGGCTCGCCGGTGTGCGTGACCTGGAAGAACGCAGCGCCCCGACGCAATTCCACATGGCGCTCGCCCGGGGTGAAATGCACGGCGACGGCGCTGTCGGCATCCAGAGTGACCCGCGACCCATCGGCCAGCATCACGCTGCGGACCTGCCCCGGCGCAGAGACATAATCCGCACCGAAATCGTCGATCCAGCGCTGCGGCTGAACACCCAGGCCGACACTGACCATCAGCACCAGACAGGCCGCTATCGCCAGACCCGCGCTCCAGCGCATCAGGGGCTGGCGGCTGCGACCTGCAGGACGCGGTGCGTCCATTGCCTTGAGCAACGCTTCAAGCGCGACGGCGTCTTCACCGGCCAGCTTCGCAGCGGGTGCTTCGGTCATCTCCCACATCACTTGAGCCTCGGCATACGCCTGCGCGTGGGCGGGATCGGCCTTCAGCCAGCGGCTGAAACGGGTCTGTTCGGCCACTGTCGGCTGATCATGCAGCACGCTCAGCCAGCTCAGGGCCGTTTCGTGGTGTTCAGGCGTAACGACGAGGGTTGTGTCCGAAGGCGCTTTCATCGACGCGCCTCCTCGGACTTCGTCCGGAGCGGGACCGCCTGCGCGGTGCCTTGACCCAGGCTCGCTTTGCAGGCTTGCAAGGCGCGCATCATGTGTTTTTCCACCGCGCTTTGCGAAAGCCCCATGACGGTGGCGATCTCGCCATATTTGCGACCGTGGATGCGATTGAGCAAGAAGATCTGCCGCGTCTTTTCCGGCAATCCGCGCAATGCCGCTTCGATGTGTCGCAAATCAATACTGGCTTCCAGCGCGGCCTGCGGTACGTCGCTGCACAGTTGCGGCTCGTCAGGTATCAGCGCTTCATGAAGCCGGGCGCGGGTGCCCTCGTTACGCAGATGATCGATGGCGATGTTCCCCGCGCAACGCAGCAAGTAGGTGTTGAGCTCTTCCACCTGCACCAGCGGACGTCGCCAGAACCGAATGAACAGGTCCTGCACCAGATCGGCCGCCGTCGCACGGCACCCGACACGCCGACTCACCAGCGCTTCCATTTGCGGGCGCTGGGTCAGGAACACCTCAAGGAAGCGTGCGCGCGCAGCTGTCGGGGCGTTTTGATCGATCTCGGGTGAAACCGAATCGAGGGCGGGTGGCGGGAGATCAATCATGGCGCGATATTAATGATAAATATTCTCATGCGCAAAAGAATCTGACGGGAAACCCCCGTCGTTGCGGGCTAATCCCGCCTTTAGGTGGTTCTTCGCATCACAGGTGCCCCGCGTCCTTCAACGTGAAGATTGCGCACCGGAAATATTTTCTCGCATCTGGGGGTTGAATTGTTTCTTCATCGGCGCCAACACTGTGAATGAGGGCAGACGAAAACTTCAGTGTCGTCGAGACTCTCCCGAGCAAGCCAAAGTAAGGGAAGAACTATGCAAATCCAGGTCAACAGCGATAACCACATCGAAAGCAGCATCCGACTGGAGGAGTGGGTACGAACCACCGTTGAAAGCACGCTCGAACGCTACGAAGAAGACCTCACCCGCGTCGAAGTCCATATCCGCGATGAGAACGGCGATAAGCCCGGCCCGCATGACATCCGCTGCCAGATGGAAGCCCGGCCAAAAGGACACCAACCTATTTCCGTGACCCACAAGGCCGACTCGCTGGATCAGGCCGTGGACGGCGCCGCCGTGAAACTCGATCACGCGCTGGAACACCTGTTTGGCAAACTGCGCAGCAAACGCGGCGGAGTCACCACCCTCAGCAACGTTAAAGGCGACGACTCGGATAACCCCGACGCCCTGCTACAGGAAGAATTCCTGGAAAAAGACGAAGCCCTGCACGGTTAAGCCAGCGGCTTGAGACATTCAATCATTCAATAAACAAGGGCGGGCCTGTGGAGACAGGCCCGCCCTTTTTATTTTCAATTTGAAGCGCACACAAACCATGCAGACAGCGCCCTAATGGTGCCTGCGTGCAACTAGAACGGCACTTCGCTACTACTTACTCATTAGTTATAAAGAGTAAACCGCATCACACTTTCCGCGCTGAAAGGATTCATGGTCGCTTTAAAAGCCCCGCCCGTCCCGCATGGCCCGAACCCTGCAAGGGTCAAAACGTCGAGCCTTTAACCTCTGCAGACCACGCCCTTTCCGGCCCGATGGGCAGCTGACTCGCCAACACAGACGCAGTTTGTTTATACCGTTGATCCTGCGTCGAGAACTAAAAGGACAAACGTTCAGTCAATTCATGCAGATCGATAATCAGGTAACAGGCCATGGACAATCCTTTTCAACAGATCACCGATGCTTTTCACCCAGACTACCGGGTTAACCTGAGTATCCAGGGCCTCGACGGAACCATCATGCTGACACTTTCCAACGAGTCAGGTGTGGTCGCTAAACGTTTGATCAGCGCTGAACAACGTAATTCACCCAAGCGCCTGCGTCGCTTGATCGAGAGCGTCCAATTCGGCATCGCCATCGAACAAGGTCACAGCGCCATCAAGATCCTCGCCGCCATGACCGATGGCGACGTAAAACAATTGGCACCGCCGGTCGCCAATGCCGCAATGCTCAACCGTGCCAACCAGGCGATGGGCCTCTGATCGATGGCTCAAATCTTCTAATGGAGGCGAACATTTCCCGTCGCCTCCCCCTTCGCTCCTGCTGTCCTGTCGCAATGCCGGTGATCGCTTCCCCGCTTTAACTTCCCGCCGATTCAGCCCTCAGACAGAGACGACCTGTTACAACAAATCTGTATCGAGCCAACACGCCCCGAGCAACGCAGAGGGTGGTGGCCGGATGTGGACACGTTGGAGGTAGCGGAATGTATCTACGGTATTTAGCGCTGGCTGGCGTTCTGGTGATGGCCACCGGCTGCGTGGAAGAAAGGGTTGTGCATGAGCGGCGCGGGCCGCCGCCGCGCGCCGAGCATGTCGAAGTCATCGCCCCGCAGGCGCCCCCGGAACGCATTATTGAAGAAGAACCGGCGCCGCGCCCCGGCTACATTTGGTCCCGCGGCTACTGGCGCTGGAACGGCAACCGCTATGTCCCGGTTCATGGTCACTGGGAAGCCGTGCGGCCTGGGTACCGCTACCAGCATCCGTACTGGGAAAACCGGGGCGACGGCTGGCATTACCATGTCGGGGTTTGGGTGAATTGATCACCTGATCATCATGCAGAAAGAAAAATGCCCCGCATCGACGGGGCATTTTTCATTCAGGCCGGCAAAACGTCATTTATAACTCGCCCTTCTCGTCGATCACCGCCCCTTTCGTTTTGCCATGAGGGTCCGGGACCTTCACCGACGGAAATTGTGAGGAGGCGTAACGCACCACAAGAATCGCGAACGCCAGCAGCAAAATCGCACCACTGAGGTACACGACGCCCAGATCCGGCGGCGCATGGTGCGACACGTCGGAGATGAGCAAGCGCGTCAACGCGGTGATTGCCACGTAAATCAGGAAGCGCACGGGCATGTGGTTGGTCTTGAAATAGATCCCGACCATCGCCCCCAACTCCAGGTAGATGAACAAGAGCAGGATGTCATCGACCGTGATGTGCCCTTTTTCCAGCATCCCCAGAAAGGCCATGACCGCGGCCCACGCGGTGACCGCGCCGATGGCGAACAGCGCCAGGTAATGGAAGGTCTCGACGAACAGATTGCCCAGTGACTCGGCACAGCTGTGCACCTGCTGACGAAGGGATTCGGCCCAGTTGATTTTCACGATGTACTTCCTTGAGTGATTCAGAGCAATGATGCCGCGCACGCATGAAGCTTTTGCTTGCGCAATTGGCCAAGCATTAAAGGGGCCATTGGCTACCTTTGAGAACGTGACCGGATGTCGCAAGGCGTTGTGGCGCTAAAAATGCGTATGAATTGCCACTACCCAAGCGGCATCGATTCCCTTATGCTGCGCACTGTATAAATAAACAGTACCCGCTTGAAGATTAACTATCGTGAAGGCATATGAGGTGGTAAATGGCCGTCGAAGTGGTATACCGCAGCAGCCGAGATCTGGAGCGTTTGTTCATGGATAAAGCCGAAGCTGACCGTCATGACAAGATGCTCGAACTCGCCGAGCTGCTGTCCAGCGTATTGAGCAAAGCCGTGCCGTCCCTGTCCGAAGCACAGGTCGAAGAGGCTGGCATCTACATGGCGAAGAACCGCGACGTCTTCGCCCGCGCGTTCAAGAACCAGCCCGATGCATTGAATGAATTATTGAGTGATGCGGCGGAGTAACGCTAAAACCCCGTGTGGGAGCGAGCTTGCACCCACACGTCAGTCTTCTCTCAGCAAGACCGTTTTAACTCACGTCCTCCACTTCCCGCTGCGCACCAATGCTGCCACAGCATCGGCAAACGCCTGCGGTGCTTCTTGCGGCAGGTTGTGACCAACGTCAGGGATCTGCCGATGCTCCCGAGTCCCGATGAAGTGCGCTGCCGATGAGGTGCCATCGGTGGCAGCGATCACGCCATCGGCCATGCCGTCCAGGGTAATGGTCCGGGCGCTGATCGGCGGGTTTTGAGCGAGCTTTTTTTCGATCTCTTCATAGTCGGCCGCACCGGGCGCCAGGCCCATGCGATGACGATAGGAATGAATGACCACGTCGACGTAATCCGGGTTGTCGAATGACGCCGCCGAGCGCTCGAACGTCGCGTCATCGAAACGCCAGGTCGGCGAATTGCTCTTCCACAAAAGGCGCGCCATTTCGCGTCGATTCGCTTGCAGTCCGGCGCGGCCACGCGCGGTCTGAAAATAATGCTGGTACCACAAACCCCATTCAACCTGTGCCGACAACGGTTCGCTTGCCTTGGCGATGTCCTGAATCAGGTAGCTGTTGACCGAGACCAACCCGACACACCGCGAAGGCTTCAATGCTGCGGCGACACACGCGGCACGACCACCCCAGCCAAACCCTGCGAACACCGCTTCCGGAATGTGCAACGCCGTGATCAAGTCCAGCACGTCCTGCCCGATCGCGGCTTGCTGACCGGAACGTGGCGTGTCTTTATCCAGAAACGTCGTGCTGCCATGCCCGCGCAAATGCGGAACGATCACCCGCATACCCTGCGCGGCCAGGATCGGCGCCACCTCGACGTAGCTGTGAATGTCGTAGGGGAATCCGTGCAGGAGCACGACAGGGCGGCCGTCTTCAGGACCCGCCTCGTAGTAACCGATGTCGAGCACATCGGTGGTGACCTGCTTGATCGGCCCCAGCGCGGCGGCCGTGCCGGAGGATTTCACCGCAGCCTTTTTTTCGACAGGCTCATAGGCTGCCATCGCAGGGGTCAGATCACTGAGTGCAAACGCTGCAACGCCTGCCGCAGAGGAGGTCAGAAAATGCCGACGGTTGAGGGTGAACGTGGACATTGTTTTCATTCCTCAGCCGCTTCGACATCAATGATCAGCTCACTGCCAAGCCAGCTCGCGAGTAACGCACCCGCCCTTGCCACGCCCTCCTGCTCACCCAGCCTAGCCACGAGCATCTCGCACAGGTCGATAAAGCTGCCGTTCTGCTGGAGCTGAACCAGTGCCAGGTACTCCACGGCGTCGACCTCTCGCAACCGGGACGTAAACCCTCGCCGCCAAACGATAAGGCCGCCCGCCTCTGCTAGCATTTCGCTGTCCGGTGGCGTACGCCCCTCACATAACGCCGACCAGACCGCTTCGACGTTGGTGGTCATGACTTGTATCCGTAACGATGGCGTGAAACACAACCGGGCGTGGTCCCAGTCGACGGTCGCCAATGCGTCGGGGGAAAGCGGTGTGGCATCTCTGGCCACGAACGCCTCACTCAAGGCCTGTTCGATCCAGGCGAGCTCGTGAATGTCAGGGTTTTCGGGAAAACGTCGACGCAGGGTCTCGCCGAAATGCTCGGCGTAGGCATCCAGCGTCCACGCGTAAGGTGGACAGTGGTCGATATGGTCGATGGCCGTATGACGGAATGCTTCCTCGCCCAGCCAGGTGCGCAATTGCGGGAAGGCATGTTCCAGGCAACTCACCAACTGTGCCCGGTAATTATTCTGATACACCGCAAGGCCTGCGGCGGCGTGAACACTCAAACGGTCGGCCGCGTCTTCGGATGCATCGACCAGCCATGACTGAAAATCACGCTGCATCTCGGCGAGGGTCATGCGGCTTCTCCTGCGCGGCGTGTCGTTTCGGCAGCGCCCAACGCACGGGCGATGGACAACTCCTGCAGCAGTTCGCCGAGGGGCGGAATATCGTCGTCGCGTTCGATCATGGTGGCGACCGGACCGAGCAACGAAATGGCTTTGGCGTAAAGGTCCCAGACGTCGGTACACACCGGGCTGTCGTGGGTGTCGATCAACAGATCGGGCCCCTGACTGTGTCCCGCGAGGTGGATCTGACGCACGCGCTCAGCCGGAATACCATCGAGAAACGCCAACGGGTCGAAGCCATGATTGCTGGCGCTGACGTAGACGTTATTGACGTCGAGCAGCAATTCGCAACCGGTACGACGGGACATCTCGGCGATGAATTCCCACTCGGTCATGGCGGCGTCCGGAAAGCTCAGGTAGCTGGAGGGGTTCTCGAACAGCATGGTCCGACCCAACACGTCTTGAGCGTGATGAATATTGGCGCACACCCGCTCCAGCGCCTCCTGTGTGTACGGCACTGGCAGCAGGTCGTGGGAATTGAAGCCGCCGATGCGCGACCAGCTCAGATGATCGGAAACGAACAACGGTTCGATTTCGTCGACCAGGCTTTTCAGGCGCTTGAGGTAATCAGGGTTAAGGCCGTCCGCCGAGCCGATCGACATGGACACACCGTGCAACACCACCGGATGACGCTCACGCATTTGACGCAGAATGTTGCGCGGCTGTCCGCCCTCGACCATGAAGTTTTCCGAGATGACCTCGACGAAATCTACCGGAACCTGAGTCTCCAGGAAGTCACGGTAGTGCTCGCGACGCAGGCCCAGCCCGTATCCTGAAAAGAAAGCTGACATGATGCGTACCCCGCAGAAAGGATTGCTACGACGCCTTAACGAGCCACTCAACCGGGCTCTGTATAGCGACTTTCGGTGTACAGATTTAAACGTCCCGCTGTATCCCCTCTGTGTCCCGCGAGGCCCGCAAAATCAAGCCCGTGTATCCAGCGACAGTCCGTACACAGTGCGGTACAAATTCGGGGCGAATGCGCCAGCTCATAAAACCAACGGGCCCGTTTTGCGGTCGCTCCGCGCTAAATCGCTGGCAAGCCGGGCTCCCACCCCCTCCGGGGAGAAGTCGGCATGCATGTCGACATAGAGTATTTGAGTCTTACCGAAGGCCGTGGGCGTTGAGCTGGCTGACGAATGCAGTGTGACCGCCGAAAGGAAGGGGTCGGTCTGGCCAAAAACGTACATCAGCAAACTCAACCCCACAGGGTTTGAACACGACGATCAGAGATGATATTTCTCGCGCACCAGATGACCGATGCCCATACGATCCAGAATTGGCATCGGGCACAGAAACGTGACGCGTACAGTCCCAGGCAAGCGACTGATCTCAATGGACCCCGCAATGGTCGCGCGGTTGCGCACTTCGTCGTATGAAAGACCGGTCACAGCCGCAGCACGACTCAGCCCGTTTTCAGTGGCGACGTTAAGGTTTTCACCGCTCCCCAGAAAAGTGATCGGACCGTTTTCTTCGATCTCGGTCTGCCCCCAGCGTGCGCCTAACGCCTGCACCTTGCGCCGCTGTTCGGGGGACATGGGTCTGGCCATCGGTGGCAGGTCATCGAAATTCTGCAGCAGGATCGGCCCTTCGATGGTGAGGTTCTTGATCACCTCGACGGTCAGTTCCGTTTCGCCCGAGACATCGGTGGCGTGCCCGGCGATTTCACCGTTGCCTTGCTGGGCATGCATGTCACCCATGTATACCCCGGCGCCTGGCACCTTGACCGGGCAGATCAGGATGCAGCCCTCACGCACCGAGTTGGTGTCCATATGGCCATCGGTCTTCGCTGCATGCAGTTCTTCACGGGTCATGCCGAAACGATGCGGTGCGTCGATCAGGTACTGACCGAAATCGGCGCAGTTGTGGGAGTCCGGCAAATCGCGCGCTGGCGTGGTACCAATGTTGCCGAGAAACGGACGCATGTGCGCGGCAACGCCTGGCATGTCGGCGCGAGCCAGCGACAGGATCGAATGCTGTTCGGCGAGTTCGGGCAAGGCCGACATTTGAGATGCATTGCCCGCCAGGCGGTTGGCGATCTCCTGACTGACCGTCAGGCTGACCTGGTTTTCCGGATCCAGCACGATCACGTAACCATTGCTGAAGCGAAACGCGTTGACCTCGGCGCCGCAGTTGTCGCAGCGGATGGCGTCTTCACCCACGCCTTCGACATGACTCGCCGGGTGTTCGGTGCCGCAGTCGGAACAGAATTTAGAGACAAAAGGATCACCGTGATAGCGTCCCTCGACAAAGCTCATGACCCCCGATGATGTCGCAATGGACGTCACGCGCATCCGGGTAATCTTCAGTGCCACGGCATCACCGACTTCAGCACCGACAATCGCAACGGGTTCTGTGACCTCATGGCCACCCTGAAACGCAGGTGTGATCATCGGTCCCCAGCATCCCGGCGGGGTACCGGTGATAAGGGTGCCACCGTCGGACAGCGGGCCCAGCATCGGCTGACTCGGGCCGATGATGCCATGGGTGTAACGATTTACGGTCAAGCGATCGACGGGAGTCTTCCCGATGATCGATTCAGGCTGGGCAGTCTTCAATGGTCGATCCTCCGCGTTGTACAAGCCGCAGCCGCCACCAACGACGGCAGATAAAAAGCAAAAAGCCCGTCGCACTGGACGGGCTCTGTCACCCGCCTTATTTAGGCTCGGTCAGGGTGCCACCGGCTTTCAGGCATTCGGAGGGAGTCTTGACGATCACGCCTTGGCCCTTGCAGCTGTTCAGGCCTTTGCAGTCATTCTTGGCAGTCGCGCACAGGCTTTCACCTTTGCAACCGTTGACGCCGTAGCAACGGCCTGGCTTTTCGGCGCTGGCATCGGCAGCCGATGCGCCGACGCTGAAGGAAGCCGATGCCAAGGCAAGCAGAGCGGCGGCGGTGGCGATGCTGAAGCGGGATTTGTTCGAAGCGATCATGGTGTTCTCCAATTGCGGTCGGGGTAAATCAACAAAGGTGTGTTGAATCGGTGGCGTGAACGTCAGGCTTACTTGACGGCCAGCGCGGCGTCTTCGATCACCTGAGCGACGGCTTCAGGCTGCGAGATGTAAACGGAGTGGCTGGCCTTGATTTCGGTGACCTTGGAACCGGCGCGCTTGTACATCCAGCGCTGCAGATCGGGGCTCAGGGCGCGGTCATCTGTGGCGACGATTGCGTAGGTCGGCTTGTTGTGCCAGGCCGCGGCCCAGGCTTGCGCACCAAAGGTGGCAGCGGTCGCAGCAGGTTGCGAAGCGGCCATGAAATCGGTGCGGTTGGTGGTCAGGTCCGCCGCGAAGTCGGCATTGAATTTGGTGCGATCAAAGAACAGATGACCGTCGCGAGTGGGTCGCACGTCATCGCTTGGCGCAGGCATCGAGGCGATCAACTGGCCCATGCTCTCACCCACTTCAGGTTGCAGAGCAGCCACGTAGACCAGCGCTTTGACCTTGTCACGGATGCCGGCGGCGCTGATCACGCCACCGCCCGAGCTGTGACCGACCAGCACCACCGGGCCGACCTGCTGGTCGAGAATTTCGCGGGTGGCAGCAATGTCTTCGTCCAGGTTGGTCGCAGGCTGCTGCACCACGGTGACCTTGTAGCCCTTGTGTATCAGGATGTCGTGCACGACTCGCCAGCCCGAACCGTCAACGAAAGAACCGTGAACGATCACGATGTTTTTCGCGCCAGTCGGTGCGACGGGTGCAGCAGCGGGTGTCGCCGCAGAGACGAAAAACGGAGCGGCCACGGCCATGACGCCGAGGGCGAGTTTGGAAACTGTACGCATGGTGACTCTCCGGGGGCCTGTTCAGCCCCGCTCAGGTTTCAGTTTTTTTGTGTTGCGAACTCAATGGCGGGCGGCGCGAGGCCGTCCGAAAAACAGGTGATCCAACGACCATCGTCCGGCGCCATACACCACCAGCGGCAGAAGTAATCCGGCCCACGTCAGGTGAGTTGGCCAGGCGTCCGGGTACACGAAAATCTCGATCACCGCCGTCATGCCCAACAGCGCAGCGGCAGCCGGTCGTGTCAACAAGCCAAGCACCAGCAGAATCGGAAACAGATGCTCGGCATAGGTCGCCAGGTGTGCCGCCAGATCAGTCGGGATCAACGGCAGCGCGTATTCGTACTGGAACAGCTGAAACGTCGAGGGCTTGATCGTCAGCAGACCGGTTACTTTCGTACGGCCCGACAAGAAGAACACCGACGCAATGCCGACCCGGGCGATCAACAGCAACGCACTGGGCATGGCGGCCCGCAGCGTCGGCGCCAGAATCGAACCGCGCATCACTTCTGTTCCGTCAACGAGCCAAAGCCCTTGGGCGTCTTGATGGTGGTGCACGTGCCTTTGTCGACCAGCACCCAGGCATCGCCCTGATAGTCCGCGACCGCAGTGGCGGCGCACGAAGTGCCTGGGCCGGCAGCGCAGTCGTTCTGACCGGCGAGGGACACGCCGTAGCACTTCTCTTTCGGGCTGGCCTGATCGGCAGCGGAAGCGGTGCCGGCCAGAGCGGTCAGCGACAACGCGAGTGTGGCGGCAAGGGCGGCGTATTTAGTGTTCATGGTCATCTCCAAAACGTTAGGGACTGGGCCGAGTCCGGCATCCTTCTTGGGTTTCAACGTTGAAACCGGCGACGCCTTTCGGTGAGGAGATTTAATCGCGGGCCTGTATCTCGACTGTGTCGCCCGGCGCGCTGAAGCCTGAGCAGATGTATCTGCCGGGCATGGGTATACAGTCCGATACAAAGCCAGATGGAATAAAACCGACGTTGAGAAATGTTCGCGTAACGGGAGGAAGGGGATCACTGTGGGAGCGTGGCTTGTACCTGGGCCGCATCCGGATGATCGGCGGGGCACCCGTCGTAAAACCTGCGTATGCGGAATGCCAAACCGACCGCATTCGCAGGTTTTACTGCCGCTTCGCGCCAGATCGTCCGGATGCGGCCCAGGTACAAGCCACGCTCCTACGGCCTACGGCCAGAAGCAGGCTTGCGACATGTTCACCCTTCTCCTCGTGGCTACTCCGGCTTCTCCAGCTCATCCACCAACGCCCTGAAAAACCGTGCCGCCTCTCCCCCGGTCACTGCTCGGTGATCGAAAGTCAGCGACAGCGGCAGGATCGGATGAACCACCACCTGGCCGTCCAAGGCCACCGGCTCTTCACGAATGCCACCCGCGCCGATGATCGCTACCTGCGGGGGCACGACGACTGGATTGGCGTAACGGCCAAACAGCGTGCCGAAGTTGGACAGGGTGATCGTCGCACCCATCATTTCCCGCGGCGGAATCGAGCGGGCCTTGACGTCCGCCCGCAGGCGATTCATGCCCTCTTTCAGGTCCGCCGACTGACGATTGCCGACATCGCGCAGCACCGGCACAAACAAGCCGTCGGGCGTGTCCACGGCAATCCCCAGGTCGAGGTTGTCGTGATGCTTGATCGAGAGTGATTTGCCGTCGAACCAGCTGTTCAGCACCGGCTCCACCTTGCACGCCGCCGCCATCGCTTTGCCGATACGAATCAACGGATCGCGCGCTGAACCCCAGCGATGCAGATCGGCGTCGCCGAAAATCGTCACTGGCACCACTTCGGCGTGGGACTTGGCCATGTTCAGCGCCATGCTGCGCCGCACGCCGCGCAGTTTTTCGCCGCCAAACCTGTCGCGCTCCGCCTGGGAAGCGTTTTCCACATCGGCGCGGGTGATCAGACCGTCGCTGCCCGAGCCGCTCAGCGCATTGAGGTCCACGCCCAGTTGTCGCGCCAGTTGACGCACCGCCGGTGTGGCGCGGGTCGACATGTGCTCGCGGGTTGAAGGCGCAGCGCCGACGAAGAATTGATCGTCCTGGCTGTTTCCCCCGCCCTCCAGACGGCCGACCACCGTGCCCGCATCGCCCTCGCCTTCGAACGCCATCAGCGGCTCACCGACATGCAGGATGTCGCCATCGCCGCCATAGACCTTCGCCACCACACCGTCATACGGCGCAGGGATGTCGACGATGGCTTTAGCGGTTTCGACAGACACCACGAGCTGATCGGCTTTCACCGTGTCCCCGGCCTTGACGTGCCACTGGACGATTTCCGCTTCCTGCAACCCTTCGCCCAGATCGGGCAGTTTGAAATATTTCATCGCAAGCCTCCTCGGCCGTCAGGCGAAATTCAGGGCGCTGTCGCAGGCGTGAAGAATGTCTTCGACGCTGGGGATATACAGCTGCTCCAACCGGTAAAGCGGCGGCGGAATGTCCGGCGCAGTGACCCGTTGAATCGGCGCCTGCAAGTCCAGAAAGACACGCTCATAAAGGCTCGCGGCAATGTCCCCGCCCAGCCCACCCGAACGGGGCGCTTCGTGGACGATCACGCAGCGGCCGGTTTTTCGCACCGAGGCCTCCAGCGTGTCGAGGTCCAGCGGTTTGACACACGCCACGTCGATCACCTCCGCCGATACACCCTGTTCGGCCAGAGCACTCGCGGCCAGCAGGGTTTCGTGGACGCTCGCCCCCCAACTGATGAGCGTGATGTCGCTGCCTTCACGCAGGGTAAAACAGGTGTCCAGCGGCAGGCGCTTGCCATCGTCGACCAGCGTCTGCGGATTCATGCGGTAAAGCCTTGTGGGCTCCAGAAAGATCACAGGGTCAGGATCGTCGATGGCCGCGAGCAACAAGCCGTAAGCGCGGGCGGGCGACGACGGGATGACGACGCGCAAGCCCGGCACGTGGGCGAACATCGCCTCGGTGCTTTCGCTGTGGTGCTCCGGCGCACGAATCCCCGCGCCCATTGGGGAGCGCATGACCATGGGGCAACTCAGCCGACCGCGCGTGCGGTTACGCATGCGCGAGGCATGGGAAACCAGATGCTCCATGGCCGCATAGATGAAGCCCATGAACTGGATTTCCACCACGGGTTTGAGCCCTTGTGCAGCCATGCCGACGACCAGTCCGCCCAGCATGGTTTCCGCCAGCGGCGAGTCGATCACACGCTTGAAGCCGAAGGCATCGCGCAAGCCTTGCGTCGCCCGGAACACGCCACCGTTGACGCCGACGTCTTCACCCAGCACGACGACGTTTTCGTCTTCGCTCATGGCCCGGTGCATCGCCAGGTTCACCGCCTCCAGCAGGCTCAGCTTTTTATCTGCTGTGGGAATGTCATTCGCCATGACCGGCACCTCCATTGCGACGTGCCACGCGCTCAAGGAACCACTCACGCTGATCGGCCAGCGGTGCCGGCCACTTCGCGTACACGTGATCGATCACTGATTCCGGCGCCTGATTGCCTGCGCTTTCGAAGTTATCGACAGACTGCTGAACCAGACCCTGGCATTCGGCGATCAGCGCCTGTTCGCGGTTTTCGTCCCAAACGCCCTGACTGGCCATGAACGACTGCAGACGTTTGATCGGTTCTTCCTGCCACGCCTGCTTCACTTCTTCGGCCGCCCGGTAGCGCGTGGCATCGTCGGCGGTGGTGTGATCGCCCAAGCGATAACTCAGGCACTCCAGCAGAACCGGCCCCTTGCCCTTGCGTGCGCGTTCCAGCGCAATCTGCATGCGGTCGTAAACGGCGAGGATGTCGTTACCGTCCACCTGCTCGCCATGAAAGCCGGCGCCAATGGCCTTTTGCGCCAGCGTCGGCGCGCCGCACTGAATACGCCGAGGCACGGAAATGGCCCACTGGTTATTGTTGATGACGAACACCACCGGCAATTGCCAGGCGCCGGCCACGTTCAACGCTTCAAGAAAGTCGCCCTTGCTGGTGGCGCCATCCCCGCACGTGGTCACGGCCACGCGGTGCTCACCGCGAATCTTGAACGCGCTGGCCACACCACAGGCATGCAGCGCCTGGGTCGCAATCGGGACACAGAGCGGAAAGTCCTGCGCCACGGCCGGTTCGGCGTAATCGCTGCCACGCTCGTCGCCGCCCCAATACAGCAGGATTTCTTCCATGCGCACGCCCCGCATCAACTGCACGGCGGTGTCGCGGTAATAAGGGATCAAGACGTCTTCAGGGTGCATCAGGCTGCCAATGGCAACACCGATCGCTTCCTGGCCCAACGTTGGGGCGTATGTCCCGATGCGTCCGGTGCGCTGCAATGCGACGGCCTTCTGGTCGAAGAGTCGGGTCAGCACCATTTGGCGATAGAGACGGGTGAGCAGGTTGAAGTCATCGGCCCAGGGAGGGAGTTCTCCGGTCAGACGACCGTCGGGGGACAGATAACGGGTGTACGCAAGATCGATCTTGTTATTGGACATTGCACACTCCTGAGCACGCGACGACGCCTGAGGGACGCACGCGTGATGGTCACCACTCGCCACTTGTGGTCGCGAGCCTGGTTCGAAAGGCGCCGGTAAGGCGCCTACTCGATGTTCAACAGGCGTTCTGCCAATGCATCGGCTACCCGCGCGGGTGAGCGCTTCTCGGCCTGGGCATGGGCAAATACTTCAGTCAGCCGTGTTCCTATCTGGGACAGATGCGCGGTGATAGTGTTCTGGTTTTCTCCTTGATGTTGCAGCGCGACGTAGATCAATCCGCCGGAATTGATCACGTAATCAGGTGCATAGAGGATGCCGCGGGATTCGAGCTGGTCGGCAATGGCCGGGCAGCTCAGTTGATTGTTGGCCCCGCCGGCCACCGCCGCGCAGCGCAACTTGGTGACACTGTGGCTGTTCAGCACACCCCCCAATCCGCAGGGCGCCAGGATGTCGCAAGGCGTGCTGAGCAAGGCCTCGCTGGACACCGGCTTGGCGCCCATCTGCTCCATCGCCAGCTGTACTTTGCCGCTGTCGAGATCGGCGACCAGTAATTCGGCACCCGCCGCATGCAGTTGCTCTGCCAACGCGTAGCCGACATGCCCCAGGCCCTGAATCGCCACGCGCAACCCTTCCAGATTATCGCTGCCCAGCCGGGCCATGGCGGTGGTGCGAATACCGGCGTACAAGCCCATGGCGGTGTACGCCGAAGGATCGCCCGATTCCGTGGTGCTGGTGACGTGCTGGGTGTATTGAGCGATGCAATCCATGTCTTCGCTGGACGTGCCGCTGTCCATCGCCGTGATATAGCGGCCATCCAGCGTCTGGATGAACCGCCCAAAGGCTTCGAACAACGCAGCGCGATCAGGTACATGCGCAGGCCGCAGAATCACGGCCGTTCCACCGCCCAACGACAAGCCAGCCAGAACCGCCTTGTAGCTCATATTCTTGGCCAACTGAATAGCGTCTTCGATGGCGCTCTCTTCATTTGGATAGGACAGGTAGCGACAGCCACCCAGAGCAGGGCCCTTCCGACTGCTGTGGATTGCGACCACGGCTTTAAGGCAAGTCTGTGGGTCGACAATCAGGTGCAGCGATTGAACGCGTGAGCTTTGCATGAGAGCGAACATAGGCAGTGCTCCCGTTTTTTTGTATTGCGAGTATAGGCGCTGACAGAAAAAACGACGGGCCTCGTCGGACATATCCAGACAATCTGTCGGCATACGTTCGGCGGAGCGCGTCAGCCCATAATCGGCACTGGACGAACGTCGCCGCCAGGGCTACAACGGAGCATCCAGAACACTGTTTCAGACGCCTGATCCAGATGGAGAAGTCGATGAATCCACGCCAACACTGCCTCGACTGCCTGCAGCGTACGCCCCCGTCGACGTTCGACGCAGCGCTGTGGATATCGGTCGAGCACGACGCCACGGTCGACCCGCAAACAACACAGGAACTGATCGCTCAATTGCAGCGCCGGATCAGTGCCTCGCTGCCTTTGTTACCGGCAGCAGAATTGGCCCAGCCTCTGTTACGGCAAATGGCGACGATCGGTTTTCAACAGGACGACGTTGCCCAGCCCAAACCCCAGGTGGCGTTGCTGCACAGGGTGGTGGAACGGCGTCGCGGGCAACCGTTGGGCCTTGCGATGGTTGCGCTGGAACTGGCCAGACGCATGGAAATTCCGCTGGAGGGTGTAAATTTTCCGGGGCATTTCCTGCTGCGCGTACCGGGTGCCGACCATACGCTGGACCCGTGCGATGGCCGCAGGCTGTACCCCAAAGATTGCCGCGAATTATTGCTGCGCCAGTTTGGACCGGACATGCCGCTCAAATCCGAACACATGCGCACGGCAACGCCTCAAGCGATGCTTCAACGGCTATCCCGCAACCTGCGTCACTTGCACCAGATCAACGACGATCTGCTGTCCTCACTCAAAGATGCCACGCGGGTCATGGAACTGGGCCCAGGCAATGCCAGTGATTACCTCGCCCGCGCCAGCCTGTATCAGAACCTCGAATGCCCGCAGGCCGAACGTTTCGACCTGGAGCATGCGTTGTTATTGAGTGACGATCCCGTGCAGCGCATCCGGTTGACCCAGCGGTTAGTGCAACTCCCGTCGGGTCAAGCCATTCATTAGGCCGTCAGCCGATAGGCGGCACCAAGATCGAGCTTTTTCCAGGCCCAGACACCCGCGCGGGTTGCCACGATGGTGCCCAATCCATTCCCGCCCATAATCAGCGCCCTGACACCATCACCCCCCAGAGCGATGCCCATCGCTCCCGCGATAAACAAAGGGATCGCGGCGGCTCGGTCGCCGGAGCCATAGGCGTCAAAAGCCTGGATGAACGTCAGCGTTGTGTTGAGTAATCCCCATCCTAAACTCAATTGAGGGAAGGGCAAAAATACGATGGTCCCCGTCCATTTGATAATCGTATACGCCAGCGCCATTCGTTTTTCCGCCACGCTCTGCGTCTGGCTGTCCACATCGGCAATCATGCGCTCGAACATATCGCCGTAGAGCTGATCGACATTGGCTATCCGGTATTCCGGCCGGTTATGGATCTTGATGACGTCTGGTTCGTGCCTGCGGCCTCGGATGAACCGGTCAAGGAACTCACCCATCAACTTCTGTCCGGCGTGTGAGACACGTGAAGCGTAATAGGTTCGCATCTTCTCGGAACCCAACAATTGGGCGAAGTCAGACAGCGGTCGATATTCAAGTCCATCTGGCGCACCTGGCGTATACAACACGTTGTATGCCGGGTCCTGGCTATTAAAATCCCTGAATATATAGACGCCCTCAATAATCTGACCGGCGATCCTGAGTGCCGACACCGCCGTATTCTCGACTGAGGAGATGACCGGCGCGCCCACCGCAAGTCCGTCGATTGTTTGGCACAGCCAGGTATATTGAGCCAACGTCAGATGACCTTGGTGAAACATGACCAACGCTCCCCGGGTCATCTCGTACTGAATACGTTTTCCGAGCAACGCTTTACGACGATGATGAAGCGGATTCTTGCGCTCCAGAAACTCACTGTTCAGATGATTCATGTAGTGAGCCGCCAGATCCGCCTCCCGTATCTGTTTATCCATGAAACTGATCAGCTTCGATGGAAAACGGGTCACGTCCAGTCCGACCGACGAGTACAGATGGATGTGCGGACTGTAGCGTTTGATGTCGTCGCTGCCATGCATCATCAGGTCCGTCAGCGATCGCAAATCACTGCTTTCGCCGAAATCAGGCGTTTCGGTATAAGGAATGCCAAGCCCCAGGTACAACGTGTCAGGGTCGACATGCCCCGCATAACCGGCGCTTTGCAGATACGCATTGAGTAGCTTGCTCGTCTCCTTCTGAACATAATCACGCAACGGCATCAAACTCGGACTGAGCTTGGCGAACACGCTATTCAACCCGGTGATTCGGGCATTTAACATCGCGAGAATCGAAGCATTGGCAGACGATGGCAAGTCGGCGACCGATCTTGCCTCCCCATTGAAAAAAGGAAAGCTGCTCAGCGCCTTTTGCCGGACCAGGCCGGCCAGATTGCTTTCGAAGTTCGGCCCCGTACTGCCCACGAACCGACAACTGTCGGCACCCCAAAGAGAAGGCGTCAGTTGAGTCTCGTTAAGGAAGGCAATCGCTTCGGACTTGGAAGGGCCGAACAACTGATCATGGAGGTAGGTGCGGCCAGACTCGTCAGACAGCCATCCTCCGACTTGAAAGCTCAATTCGCGCCATGAACGAAATTCGAAGAAATCGCGTCCGTTGGGGCCGCCAGGGGCATACAGCACGAAATGCTCATCGGTCTGCGTGCGCTCCGCGATGACAATCATGTCCCTGAAGCGTGAATCGGTAGCAGTCAGGTGGAGGCTGCCAACGCAGTGAACGGTTCCCGCGGGCGTCAGGTCACCGCGGATCATGTGAACGAGATCATGACTGCGGTCCTGCTGTAAATGCCCCTGCATCTTTGCAGCGTGGGCGCTGAGGGCTATCGCGCTGTCGCGATGGCGAGTCATGGCATGCAACACGTTTTCGTCATTCATGCGCTGCTCCAGCGCTTTTTCATAGCGAGCGTGAAGATTCAGCTGATCGAGCATTTCCTTGACGAATGCGGCGGAAAAATCGGCGTGTAGCTGATCGGGCGAAGGTGAAAATCTCATTCTTGACGCGACAATCGGCATCCCCTGGACAGCGAACTCCAGGAGCGAGTAGTCGTAAACGGTGTGCAGTGAATCATCCAGCCTGAGTTCGATAGTGTCGTGAACGTTGATCCGGACCTGACTCGGATCGATAGCCCGGCCCAAATGGTGGCGCATGTACTGCGTCATCTCTGCTTGAGCGAATGTTTCGAGGGAGTGGAGGTGACCGAACAGCTCGTCCACTTTCCTTCTACGATCAGCGTGAGCATGCTCCAGACGAATCAAATACGCTTTCTCTCCGGCATCGCCATACTTGCGCCAATGGGGTTCTGCGATCTCGCTCAGTTTGGCTACCCATGAATTGAAGCTCTGCCCCATGGCCTCGTCGAGATGAGCACAGGTTTGTACGCGCTCCAATTGCGTATAGAACACCTGGCGGTCGGTTTCGTCATGCCCCTGCGCCAGCAAAAACCGGCAATCCTCGGTCTGCTTATGCCGCACCTCATGCACATGAGTGTTGATGAGGGAATCGTTCATGGCCTCGAATGTCCACGCGCATGGGTCGACAGCGCCCGGATCGCCAAACTGCACGAGGTCCCTGATCAATAAGGCATCCTTCAGTGGGCCGGCCAGCTTGCTGCTCAAGCCCTCTCGCAGCCTGTCAACGGATTCGAAACGCTCTATACCGCGCGCTGGCATGATCAGGAAAGTCACGCCTGCAGGTTGCCCGTCGTCCTGTATGGACTCACTCACGACGTAGGCTGAAGGCACCCTCACCCGGGTACCGTCGGCGATGGTCCATGTCAGACCAAATACACCATCGGTTGAACTGCCCTCGATCACGCCTGACAGCCATTTCTGCTCCTGCGTGGAGACCATCGCCGAATACCCACACAACACAAGTTCGGTGTCCAGCGCCGAACACTGCTGACGTATCAGCGCCTCGACCGTCGTCCCCACGGGCTGCTGGCCGTCAGACGCCGGAACAGGTTTTTGCCAAAACCCGTCGAGCTGCGCTTGATAGGACTCGGACAGGGTGCCTGAAAGATGCACGACGGCCTTTCTCAAGTCCTGATTGTGCCCGGGAGAAAGCGCATGTTCGGCATCGAGCGAATCGTGTCGGGTAAAGAATGCTGCACCGACATTCTCCAGCACCGAATCACCGTGACGCATGGCGTCTACGAGCAAATCAGGCAGCGCAATCGAGGCAATGTGCTGATCGCTGTCGAGGCGGTTGAAGAAAATGGCATCTGCACTGGAAACCTTCAGACCGGTCGACCTGACAGTGCCAGCAAGCAGGTTCGACGCGACTTCCCGCAAGGTCATGTTTTGAGCCAACAGCTCACTGGACTGCGCGCAGGCCTCGGTCAGGTTGGCCAGTTGCTGCGTCATGTATTCGGGACGCCCCTCGGAGGGGGTCAAGGTAGTTGCTGAATCGTTCATCGGTGTAGCTCCAAGGTTGATTATTCGTCCCCCTCCCGGCATCCAGCCGATCGGGAAAACAGACAAATAATGAAAATGAGCACCCATGAAACGGTAGAGACGCCACGTTCGATCAATAATTATGTATCGCGCGAGAATTTATGACCGACGTGGCGTGTAGGAAAATTAGAGAGCGAACCTGTTTCCCCTGCTTATTTGAGAGAGCAGGTCTTGGCATCATCAGAACAAGGAACGGCACTCTAAAATCTGCAGGCTTTCCATGGCGTCATACACGAATATTGACCAACGATCTTTCGCGAGGCGCCTTGCCGTACTTCTCGAGTGCCATCAATACAGAAAGGGATGCATTGACCTCTATCAACTCGCCCTCGGCTATTTCATTCCCGTTATAGACAGGGTCCGTCAATCGTTTGAACTGCGACGTTAAATATTCGTAAGCGTTCAATCCCGTATCCATCGTGATATTTTTCCCTGCCGCATCAAACTTTGCATTCAAATTGGAGAGTGACTGGACAAGGTCGGTATCGATCAATCCTTGCTCTGCCAACAACGTTCCGACTTCCAGCAATTGTCGGTTACTGGTTTTCCGAGGATCAAACCCGCTCAAATCGATGTTCAGGCCTTCGAGCTTTTTGGATTCCGGGATGCTCTTGTCCGCCCAATACTGACGCACCCGCTGCTTCACCGCTTCTTCCTGAGGACTTAACCCAGACTTCACCTCAAAGCGTTTGTCTGGAACGGCGAAGTACGTTTTCAGCCGTTGATCCACCTTGCTCAAATTACCAATCATGCTGCCTCCCGAAGATAAACGTGGTCTTCAGGGATGTCGGGCGCGGGCCAGGCAAGTTGAACCGTTGTTCTCGAAGAAGGAATCATTGCCTTATTTAGAGAACAATCCTACAAATAGCGAAACAACCCTCCTACAAAAACGGCCAGATCGATCACTCGAACTGGCCGCTTTCAGCCACACAGAAATGAATCAGCCGCCAAACTTCTGCAAGTTCGCCATCATTTCTTTCAAGGCCTCGACGTTGTCCGCTGGGTGGGCGGCGTCGGTGAAGTCGCCGATGGCGCCCCATTGCGCCGCGACGTCCTCCGGGGTGAAGCCTGCCCGCGGGTCGAAACCGGCGCCGAGGCTGCGCTCCCAACGCACTTTGCCCATCCAGCCGCCGCCGACTTCGTAGAGCCCGGCGCTGTCCTGGCATTGCTCGCTGCCCAGGTACACCACCAGCGGGCTGACCAGTTCAGGTTTGAGCAGTTCGAAGACGCTGGCCGGGATCAGGCCTTCGGTCATGCGCGTGCCGCCGGTGGGCGCGATGGCGTTGACCAGGATGTTGTTTTTACGGCCTTCGAGGGCCAGCGTGCGGGTCAGGCCGTAAAGCCCCAACTTGGCCATGCCGTAGTTGGACTGACCGAAGTTGCCATAGATGCCGGACGTAGAAGACGTGAAGATCACGCGGCCGTAGTTTTGCTCCCGAAGGTGTGGCCACGCGGCGCGGGTCACTTTGTAAGCGCCCTCAACGTGAACGCGGTAAACCAGGTCCCAGTCGGCGTCCTCCATCTTGGCGAAGCTCTTGTCGCGCAGGATGCCGGCATTGTTGACCACGACATCGACTCGCCCAAACGCATCCAGCGCGTTTTGCACGATCTTGTCGCCATCGGTGACTGAATCATGGTTGGCCACGGCCTGACCGCCCAGTTCGCGAATTTCCCCCACGACCCGATCGGCCGCCGAGGCATTGGCACCCTCTCCGTGGGCCGAACCGCCCAGGTCGTTGACGACAACGCGTGCACCGTGTCGAGCGAACAACAGCGCGTGCGCGCGTCCCAGCCCGCCGCCCGCGCCCGTGACGATCACGACTTTGTCTTCGAAACGTACGGATTCACTCATGTTGCTCTCCCCCGATGGTGGTGCTCGTTCTCCGCGCCCGGCTTGCGGGCGCGCTCTGGCTTGGCAGATGGGTCAAGAACGCGCGAAACAGTCATCGAGTGTCAACCAGTCATGCGCTGGTCACAATCAACACGAGGCACTCTGAATGGTGCTCGATAACGCAAAGGGATGATCGGGGATTTTGTTGTTCTGGACGGCGCGAGGCGGCACGGTGCAAGGCCTGCGCTCGGCAATGTCGGCACGAAAGCGTTGATAATGACGCAGCACCAGCGCTGGCGCTTCGGTGTGTGGGTAACGACCGATATCAGGGATCGTCACGGTGTCCGGGTCGGCAATCAGCTCGCGGTAACGCTCGACCATGTGCTCCCCGGAGACCGGATCCATGGCGCCGTTGATAAGGCGCATTGGCACCTGACTGCTCTGCATGGCCTGCACCCAGCGCTCGCGCTGGACAAGACGTTCGGGAATGTAGCTGATCAGCCGGTACAGGATGTGGTGCCCGCGATTATTTGAAATCAGGCTCCAGAAATCATCCAGTTCACTTTCGCTGGGGCGCGTGTTCGGCCCGAAAATACGGCTGAAGTCGCGGTCCAGGCTGCAGCGGTCAAAGGTCCGCCCCACCAGCCAGCCCACCGGACTCAGCAACAGCTTCTGCACCAGTAGCGCGCGATGGGTTTCCGGGAACAGGCCGCCGTTGAGAAACACGCAGCTGGCCATCGCGAAGCTGCCTTCACGGTGCCTGGCCAGCAGTTCCTGGGCCACGCTGTCGCCGTAGTCATGGGCCAGAACATGAACCGGCTGCTGCACCTGCAAGTGATCCAGCAACGCCTGCTGCAGGTCGGCCTGTTCCACGAGGCTGTAATCGTGATCGCGGGGTTTGGCCGAATCACCGAAACCCAGCATGTCGCAGGCAATCACCTGGTACTGACGGCTCAACGGCTGCCACAGGTAATTCCAGTCCCAACTGGCAGTAGGAAAGCCGTGAATCAATAACAGCGGCTCGCCCTGCCCGGCCACCCAATAACGAATGGTCTGCCCGCGAAACACGAAGTCGTGCCCCTGCGTGCGCCAGACGCTGAGAGGGATCTCCGCCGGCCTCATTACTGCGAATACCCCGGCGAAAACTGGTCGAGTTTGCGCAACAGGGCTGGCCAGGCCAATGCTCCGCCCATGCCCTCGGCGCTGCGGGTCACGCCGGCGATCATTGCTTTGGCGCCAGCGAGGATCTGCCCGTCGATGGGGATCAATTCAGCCCCGCCGCCCTGGGCAAGCACCTGGATTTCGCAGGCACGCTGAAAGGTGAACATCATGAGGAAGGTGTCGGCAATGCTGGAGCCACAGGTCAGCAAACCGTGGTTATTGAGCATGAGGAAGCTGCAGGCGCCCAGATCCGCTTGCAGCCGCGCTTTCTCGTCATGATTCAACGCGACGCCTTCATACGCGTGATACGCCAGACTCGCCAGCACGAACAGCGACTGTTGGCTGATCGGCAACACGCCCTGCTTCTGCGCCGAAACGGCGACCCCTGCGGCCGTGTGGGTGTGCATGACGCAGGCCACGTCGTGACGAACCTCATGCACCGCACTGTGAATGGTGTATCCGGCGGGGTTGATGTCGTAAGGACTGTCCATGAGCTTCTTGCCCGACTGATCGACCTTGACGAGGCTCGACGCAGTGATCTCATGAAACATCAAACCGTAAGGGTTGATCAGGAAGTCTTCAGTGCCGGGAATCTTGGCCGAGATGTGCGTGAAAATCAGATCATCCCAGCCATGCAGGGCGACCAGCCGATAACAGGCCGCAAGATCGACCCGGGTCTGCCATTCAGCAGGGCTGACCTGATCCTTGACGGTGGGATTGATGGGGCTGACGGTATCGGCGACGGCCTGTGCGACATTCACGATCGGCGTTCCTCGGCGGTTATTCTGCTCTAATGGATCAGCAGTCTAGACAGCCGTTGGCTTCGCGGTACTTGCCTTGGCAGCCACCTTAATGGCCCGGCGAGTCAACACCGCTCTGAGGGCTCTGGAACAAGACTCTCAGAGCATCCAGACCAACAGCGGCGCTGCAAACAGATTCAACAATCCGGTCAGCACCATGACCAGTCCGGCCACCGAACCTTCTTCGCCGCCCACTTCTCGCGCCCGGCTCACACCGGCGCCGTGCGCCCCCACGCCGAACAGCGCGCCGCGGGCCAGCGCAGTCCGCAATGGCAGCCATTTGAGCAACACGCCGCCCAGCGCGGCACCGAACACGCCGGTACACATCACGAATACGGCGGTCAACTCTGGAACCCCGCCCAGGTCATGGGCCAGCGGCATCGCGAAGGGTGTGGTAATGGAACGAGGCACCAGCGACATCGCCACCGAGGTGTCCAGGGCAAACACTTTGGACAGACCGAACGAGCTGGCAATCGAGGCCGCACTGCCCGCGAGCATGCCGATCAACAGCGCATGCCAATGGCGCGCCAGCAACGCGCGCTGCTGCCAGATGGGGATGGCAAACGCCACGGTGACCGGGCCGAGGACCAGCATCAGCCAATGGGTGTTGGTGGAATATTCGGCGTACGCGGTGTGCAGGGGCAAAGCAATCGCCAGCAGCACGGTGGGCACCAGAATCAGTGGCGACAGCAGATACCGCCCTGTGCGGCGGTACAGCCAACGGCTGGAAACGTAGGCCAGGACCGTGATCAGCAGCCAGAAGATCGGCATCGGCTCGAATGTCATGCCTTGCCCTCCGAGCGATCTCTGAGACGACAGACCATTTCGACGGTGAACGCCGTGACCACCATCACCATCAACGTGCTGAAACCGATCACCAGCATGATGCGCCAGCCCTCAGTGCGCACCAGGGTCCCGTAGTCCAGCAGACTCATCAGCGGCGGAATGAAGAACAGCAGCATCTCGGCGAGCAGCAGGCCTGCACCGGTTTGCAGCGTCGAGGGCTTCACAAGGCCTGTAGCGAAGGTCAGCAGCAACAAAGCCAGTCCGATCACGCCACCCGGGATCGGCCAGTTCAGCCAGGACGCGATCTCGCAGCCAACCTGATAAACCGCCAACAAGGCAGTGAGTTCGGCCGTGATGCGGGCGAGACGAGCTAAACGTTTCATGGTCTTTCAGTCCTCTGAGGACTGCAGTCTATCGATTCATCTACCATCCCAAAAACGAATTGTAAGACTTTTAACTATTCCAGAACGGAATCAAATTCGCCATACTCGCGCCATATCCATTAGAAGCAGGCGCTCGATTGCATGGAATTCAAACAGCTGCGCAGTTTCGTCGAAGTCGTGCGCGAGGGCGGCTTCACCCAGGCGGCACGGACGTTGTTCATCAGCCAGTCGGCAGTGAGCAAACAGGTGGCTCAACTGGAGGAAAGCCTGGGCGTGACGCTGCTGGATCGGCACGGTTCACAGGTCACCCTCACGGCTGCGGGCAAGGTCGTGCATCACCGGGCAGAGGAAATGCTCATGCTGCGCAATGGCTTGCTGCGCGAGCTGGACGATTTGAGCAACCTGGCGCGCGGCGAATTGCATTTGGGATTGCCCATGCTGGGCAGCGACACTTTGTTTGCCAAGGCGTTTGCCGAATACCGTCGGCTGTATCCAAACGTCACCATTCACCTGCTTGAAGGCGGCAGCCGCGCCATCGAACAGGCCGTGATGACGGGCGAACTCGAGTTGGGCGCAAGCCTTACACCGGATGATCCCGCGTTTGCGTCCCAGCCTTTCTGCGACGAACCGCTGGATGCGCTGCTCCCTGCCGACCATCCGCTGGCTCACCTGAAAGAAGTCGAACTGAGCCAACTGGCCGACACGCCGTTTCTGCTATATCAGCGCAGCTTCGTGCTCAATGACCGGTTGTTGCAGGCTTGCCAGCAGGTCGGCTTCACCCCCAAAGAAGGTGGGCGTAGCGGACAGGCCGACTTCCTTGCTGCACTGGTCGCGGCGGGTCAAGGCGTGGTGCTGTTGCCTCAGGTGGTCGCCAAGGCGCTGGTCAGGCCAGGCGTCGTGCATGTCACGTTAAAGGCACCGACCCAACTTCGCTGGGACATCGCTTTCATCTGGCGTGAAGGCGCTTATCTGTCCAAAGCCGCCCAAGCCTGGCTGGCGCTGCTAAGGCAGTAGATGTCAGGCGCCGAGCTTGCTCACGAAGTCAGCCAGCCAAGGTTCGGCGTCGCCTTCAGGGTTAACGGTTTCGCTGGCGTCCAGACGCAACATGTCCTGCACTTCACGCACCCCAAGCTCCATGAACAGCTCTCGCATCTGCTCGCCGCCGCCACAGAAGGTATCGCCATAACTGGCGTCGCCCAGGGCAATGACGCCGCCCGGCAATCCGCGCCATGCAGCAGGCAATACGTCTCGGATCTGCGAGTAGAGCGGCTGAAGGTTGTCCGGCAACTCACCCAGGCCGGTCGTCGAGGTGACAGCCAGAAAGGCCTCGGGGGCGAAGGCTTGCAGATCCGCCAGACTGACGCGCGGATTGAACAAGACCTCGTGGCCGGCGTCCTTGATAATCTGCTGGGCGTGTCGGGCAACTTCTTCGGCCGAGCCGTACACCGAGCCCGAAACAATGGCGACTTTCATTCTCTGATCCTGTGACTGAGTAAAATCGTGCGGCATTATGCCCCAGAAGGGCGCAATGTCTTAGAATGCCGGCTTTTTGATGCCCTAGGGAGCGACCCATGATCAGCGCAAAACTGATGCAGTTGGTGGTCGATGCGTCAAACGACGGCATCGTCATTGCCGAGCATGAGGGTGACGATAACATCGTCATCTACGCCAATAAGGCCTTCGAGGAGCTGACGGGGTTCAGCGCCGAAGACATCCTTTATCAAGACTGTCGCCTTCTGCAGGGCGATGACCGCGATCAACTGGCACGCCGAGCGATTCGCGAAGCGCTGAAGAAGTGCCAGCCCTGCCGTCAGGTTCTGCGCAACTATCGCAAGGACGGCACGTCGTTCTGGAATGAGCTGTCGATCACCCCGGTCTTCAATGAGGCCGAAAAACTCATGTATTACATAGGCATCCAGAAGGACGTGACCGAGCAGGTGCTGATGCAACAAAAAGTTGTCGAATTGCAGGCCGAACTGGCGCAAGCTCGCACTGAACTGGCCGCGTTGAAGCGGTAACATCCTGAAACTGACGAACGGCAGCAACCAACAATCGAATTTACTGTCTGCTTTTTCAATAACCGGTTAATCGAGCTTGACCATGCAGCGCGACACGATCCTCACGCAGGATGAACTGGACTTCATCCAGAACATGCAGCACAACCCCAAGCTGAACCTGCGCGACAAATCCCGCAGCCTGGTGGTTAACGGAGGCGTTCAGATCCAGGATCTGCTGACGCGTCTGGCCGCGCACGAGCAAGTCACTATTCAAGCTCAGTTCGACAATCAACAGATGACCTTCCCGCTGCACCTGGTCGAAGACGAATTCCACGCGCTGCATCTGGAACTGGGTGCCCCCAGCATCTTCGAAGAAGGCCCGCGTATTCGCCCTTGGCGTCTTGCCCTGCCAGAGCCCGTTGCCCTCGAAACCGAGAAAGGGTCACTGACCGCGCTGTGGGTGCACGAAATTTCGTTCAAGGGCATCTTGCTGGAAATCCGCAAGCAGACCAAACCGCCGAAGTACTTCTCTGCCTGGTTCACACCGACGGGCCTTGCGCCCATCGCATTGCGCGGCACATTCGAACGCCTGACCGAACAAGGCCTTGCCGCTTATCGCCTGAGTCAGAACAGCAAAGAAGACACCGAGCGTCTGCGTCAGTACATCCTGCAGGAACACCGCAAGATTCATCCTTCGATGCACCTGTAACGCCGCGACACGCTGCCAGTCTCACGCTGCACGGCAGAGCTGCGGCGCCCTCACCTGCAGCTCACGCTCGCGATAGCCCCTAAGTGTCCATCCGTCCCGCCAGAAACTGCTGCAAGCGGCGCTGCATCAACAGTCCGTCGCTGCCCAGACACCCAATCGCGGACCCCGCCAGGCTGTCCTGAATGACGTCGGCCATTTCACCTGCCACCAGCAATGGGCACTCAAGACCCAGCCCCAGCCGTATCAACCGCTTGGGCGCATCGCTCGCCGACACCTGAGTGGAGAACAGCACCAGTGCGTCGGGTTTCATTTTCCCGCAGACCAGACTCAATTCTTCCAGCGGCTGCCCGGGCGCGAGCACACTGACCGCCAGCTGAGGCGTGGTCATCAGCAAACCAGCGACCCACAACTCAAGCTCGCGACATCCTTGCGGCATAGCGGCCAGCAAGACACGCTGTTGCGCCGAGCTCCGCGTCAGCTGCACGCGCTGAAGGGTTCGCGCCCGCAGAAAACTGTCCAGGAACAACCACTCGCTGGTCTGTCCGAAGGTGTCGTGGCGCAGGGCGAATTCACGCCAGACCGGCATGACCACATCCTCGAAAACCACCGGCAGCGGATACGTTGAAAAAATCTGCCCATAGAGCTGATCCAGACGGCGCTCGTCAAAGTCGTTGACCGCCTGACGCAGTTGCGCCTGCCACGCTTCCTGCTCGGCGCTGTCGATGACGCTGTGAAGGCCGCGCATGCTGCCGTCAAGGTCGCGGGTGCCGGCCAGAATCTTGCCGACCTTGCCCACGGCCACGCCACGGTCGATCCAGCCCCTGATGCTGCGCACGGTTTCAATATCCGCTGCGGAGTAAAGGCGGTGACCGCTTTCTGTGCGCGTTGGCACGATCAGCCCATAACGACGTTCCCACGCCCGCAGCGTGACCGGGTTGACGCCGGTCAGCCGTGAAACCTCACGGATAGGAAACAACGCTTGCTGATGGCCTTCGTCGACCGAGGAAACGGGGAGCACATGAGACATCGGGAAAAGCCTGTCGCGAAATCGAATGAGGTGCTGATTGTACGCCTGCCGTTGGGCGTATGAGGGGCCTGGAGGGCCAAAGACTTCTGGCTTTATACAGGGATTCAGGAATAATCCTTGCTTGCTTTTCTCAACGAAGCTGACGCGACGCCATCACCCCGGCGTCACGCCATGTGATTTCCCTACCCGGGAACCTCACTCGTTTATCGGAGATACACAATGTCTACCTCACCCGTCACGCTGATGGTTGCCCGTCGCGTCGCCCATGGCCGCTATCAGGAATTGATTGCCTGGCTGCATGAAGGCGAACAACTCGCTACCGATTTCCCCGGCTACCTGGGTTCAGGTGTGCTCGCACCGCCTCCGGGAGACGACGAATTCCAGATCATTTTCCGCTTCGCCGATGAAGCCACCATGCACGCCTGGGAGCACTCCGCCTCCCGACGCTCCTGGTTGGTGCGCGGCAGCGGCTTGTTCGCAAAAAATTCCGTACACCGCGTGCGTGGTATGGACGGCTGGTTCGGCACCGTCGGCCAGCGCCCTCCTCGCTGGAAACAGGCCGTGGCCATCTGGCTTGCGTTCTTCCCGGTGTCGCTGATCTTCAACTATGTACTGGGTCCGCTGCTTGCACAGTTCGATTTGCTGCCGCGCATCATGATCAGCACCTTGATGCTCACGCCGTTGATGGTGTTCTGGTTCATTCCACTCTCCACGCACTTGTTGTCCGGCTGGTTAAACAGCAGCACACCTGCTGCCGCGCCACCCGCCGAATCCGCGTCGACCCGATGATGGACAGCGCGCATTCTCAAGCAAGCGCGCGCTCATAACGAATGGCAGACGAAACGCGAATCGCACCGGTTCCGGCCCGCGCCCTACGCTGTAGGAGCGCGCTTGGCCTGGAATGCGCCTGACAAGACGCTGCAACGTTGACTGCCCTACCGCTCCGATCTGTAACAGCCAAACGCCCCCTCTTGCCTCATAGTTGTACAGCACTGACCATTGGGTTAACTTTGCCACAGGCGGTCGACCTCTGATGGCGCAATGAAACCAATTGCCGCCAGCGCTTCAGATATCGGCACGCCCGCAACCTCCCGGTTTTCTTCTCCCTGATCAACGCGTGAGCTGCCATGGCTTCCTCTCTTGCCCCTGTCCTGATCACTGGTGCCAGCCAGCGCATCGGCCTGCATTGCGCCGAACGGTTGCTGGACGACGGTTATCCGGTAATTGTCAGCTACCGCAGCGAGCGGCCCGGCGTGCAGTTGCTCAGAGACAAGGGCGCCATGGCGATTCAGGCTGATTTTTCGTCGCAAGAAAGCGTGATGACGTTCATCGCGCAGCTCAAGGACATCACCGACCGTCTGCGCGCGATCGTTCACAACGCCTCAGAATGGCTGGCCGAAACACAAGGCGACGAAGGCGACGTGTTCATGCGCATGTTCAACGTGCACATGCTTGCCCCGTACCTGATCAACCTGCATTGCGCCGAACTGCTGCGGCGCTCGACGACGGCAGACATTATTCACATCGGTGACGATGTCACGCGCAAAGGCAGCAGCAAGCACATCGCCTACTGCGCCAGCAAAGCGGGCATGGACAACCTGACCCTGTCGTTCGCGGCCCGATACGCGCCAGACATCAAGGTCAACGGCATCGCCCCTGCCATGCTGATGTTCAAACCAGACGACGATGCGGCGTACCGCACTAACACCCTGGCCAAATCGGCATTGGGCATCGAACCCGGTCCGGACGTGATCTATCAGAGCCTGCGCTACCTGATGGACAACCCATACGTCACCGGCACCACACTGACCGTAAACGGTGGACGGCACGTCAAGTAAGCCGCCCCGAGGAACCCTTTGATGACCTTGTCACTGCCACAACACTACCGTGAAATCCTTGTCGGCCTGGGCGAAGACCCGGAGCGCGAAGGTCTGCTAGACACCCCCAAGCGCGCGGCCAAGGCCATGCAATACCTGTGTCACGGCTACGACCAGACGCTGGAAGAAATCGTCAACGGCGCGCTCTTCGCGTCCGACAACGACGAGATGGTGATCGTCAAAGACATCGAACTGTATTCGCTGTGCGAACACCATCTGCTGCCCTTCATCGGCAAGGCCCACGTGGCGTACATCCCGACGGGCAAGGTGCTGGGGCTGTCGAAGATCGCGCGCATCGTAGACATGTTCGCGCGTCGCTTGCAGATTCAGGAAAACCTGACCCGCCAGATCGCCGATGCCATCCAGGGCGTGACCAGCGCTGCCGGTGTGGCGGTGGTGATTGAAGCCCAACACATGTGCATGATGATGCGCGGCGTGGAGAAGCAGAACTCGACCATGAACACGTCGGTGATGCTTGGCGCGTTCCGCGAATCGACCACGACACGCATGGAATTCCTGCAACTGATCGGACGGAGCAAGTAGTCCCATGGCAAGACTCGAACCAGGCACCGCACGCATCCGGGTCAAAGACCTGTGCCTGCGCACCTACATCGGTATCAACGAAGACGAAATCCTCAACAAGCAGGACGTGCTGATCAACCTGACGATTCTGTATGCGGCTCAGGAAGCGGTTCGCGACAACGACATCGATCACGCCCTGAATTACCGCACCATCACCAAAGCGATCATCCAGCACGTCGAAAACAACCGATTTGCCTTGCTTGAGCGGTTGACGCAGGAAGTGCTGGACCTTGTGATGAGCCACGAACCGGTGCAATACGCCGAAGTGGAAGTCGACAAGCCCCATGCCCTGCGCTTTGCGGAGTCGGTGTCCATTACCTTGGCGGCTGAACGCTAGACCGTTGCGGCCGTAGAAGCACGCTTGCTGGTGATCGCGGTCCAGGAGGCGCCAGTGACATTGTAGGAGCGCGCTTGCCCGCGATTGCGGTACATCAGGCGCTACATCGGTGTCTGAAAGAATATTCGCGGGCAAGCGCGCTCCTACAATGTCCGTGTACGTCGGACAGCCATTGCCCGCCCCGCCTGGCACTCTTATCATCCGCCCCATCATTTTTTCACACAGAGCCCGTCATGACCGAGCAACAACGCCTCGAACTCGAAGCCGCCGCCTTCCGTCGTCTGGTTGCGCACCTGGACAGCCGCAAGGACGTGCAGAACATCGACCTGATGAACCTGTCCGGTTTCTGCCGCAACTGCCTGTCCAAGTGGTACAAAGCCGCCGCCGACGAAAAGCAGATCGACATCACCCTCGACGACGCCCGCGAAGTGGTCTACGGCATGCCGTACAGCGAGTGGAAATCCCGTTATCAGAAAGAAGCCAGCGCCGACCAGCAGGCCGCGTTTGCCAAGGAAAAGAAACATGACTGACCTGAACGCCCTGCGCGCCAGCCTCAACAGTGGCGAGCACGTATTCGCTGACACCCTGGCGTTCGTTGCTGCGCACTACGACTACCAGCCGCAGGCGTTCAGTAACGGTGCGGTGGAAAACGCCGCAGGCCAGAACGAAGGCTCGTGCAAGACGCTGGGTCTGGCTGTGCTGGAAGGTTTAAGCGACGACGAAGCGCTGCTGGCGTTCGGCGAGCACTATCGCTCGGTGGTTGCGACCCCTGAAGGCAGCGACCACGGCAATATCCGTGCGCTGATCGCCCATGGCCTGGCCGGGGTCAACTTCAGCGCACAGCCGCTCACTCGCAAGGCCTGAGCCAAACGCAGAAGTACGTTTTGCCGCTCAACTGTAGGAGCGCGCTTGCCCGCGATGAGGTGTATCCGCTTCGCATGTGGCGCTGGAAAAATCGGTTCGCGGGCAAGCGCGCTCCTACAATGAACGCGATCAACAGGCACAAAAAAACCGGCTCAATGAGCCGGTTTTTTGTTGGAGCGTGCAATCAGAACGAGGCGTTCGCCAGACCGTCCAGGTAACGCTCGACGTCCAGTGCCGCCATGCAGCCGGCGCCAGCCGAGGTGATTGCCTGACGATAAACGTGGTCAGCCACGTCACCCGCCGCGAACACACCGTCAACGCTGGTGGCCGTCGCATTGCCTTCGCGACCGCCCTGAACCACCATGTAGCCGTCTTTCAGCGCCAGCTGACCGTCGAACAGCGAAGTGTTCGGGGTGTGGCCAATAGCGATGAAGACGCCGTCGACTTTCAGCTCCGATGTGCTGCCATCGTTGTTCTTCAGACGCGCACCGGTGACGCCCATGTTGTCACCCAGCACTTCGTCCAGTGTCGCGTTCAGCTTGAGCTCGATCTTGCCTTCGGCGACACGTGCGTGCAGCTTGTCGATCAGGATCTTCTCGGCACGGAAGGTCTCGCGACGGTGAACCAGCGTCACTTTACTCGCGATGTTGGCCAGGTACAGCGCCTCTTCAACGGCCGTGTTGCCACCACCGACCACTGCCACTGGCTTGTTGCGGTAGAAGAAACCGTCGCACGTCGCACAGGCCGAAACACCTTTGCCCATGAACGCCTCTTCGGACGGCAGACCCAGGTAGCGAGCGCTGGCGCCCGTGGCGATGATCAGCGCGTCGCAGGTGTAGGTGCCGCTGTCGCCCTTGAGGGTGAATGGCTTGCCGGCCAGATCCACGGAGTTGATGTGGTCGAAGACGATTTCGGTTTCGAAACGCTCGGCGTGCTCGCGCATCCGCTCCATCAATACCGGGCCGGTCAGGCCATGGGGATCGCCCGGCCAGTTGTCGACTTCGGTGGTGGTGGTCAGCTGACCACCCGCCTGCATGCCGGTGATCAGCAGAGGCTTGAGGTTGGCGCGTGCTGCATAGACCGCAGCGCTGTAACCGGCAGGGCCGGAGCCGAGAATAATCACTCGGGAATGACGTACATCAGACATGACACACTCCTATCGACCGGCCATCGTTACGTGTGGTCGGAGTTACTGAAATCTGGACCGGCGCACCGGCTGAATTAAAAAGGACCCGCGAGCGCGCTTGGGGAAGGTTGACTCGCCAATCCTGAAAATCTGGAAGCTGCGACCGAAGTCGCAGCGACGGTATTACAAGCGCTTCATTACAAGCTCTTGGCGTTTTCAGCCAGGTAATCGGCCACGCCCGAAGCGTCAGCCTTCATGCCTTTCTGGCCTGGACGCCAGCCAGCCGGGCAGACTTCGCCGTGCTGCTCGGTGAACTGCAGTGCTTCGACCAGACGCACCATGTCGTCCACGTCGCGACCCAGCGGCAGGTTATTCACCACTTGATGCTGAACCACACCCGCCTGGTCGATCAGGAACGAACCGCGCAGCGCAACGCCGTCTTCGTGTTCGATACCGTAAGCGCGAGTGATCTCGTGCTTGATGTCAGCGACCATGGTGAACTGGACCGGGCCAATGCCGCCCTTTTCAACCGGGGTGTTGCGCCATGCAGCGTGGGTGAAGTGCGAGTCGACGGAAACGCCTACCACTTCAACGCCCAGGTCGCGGAATTTAGCGATACGGTTGTCGTGCGCGATGATTTCCGACGGGCACACGAACGTGAAGTCCAGAGGCCAGAAGAACAGCACGACGTATTTGCCACGCAAAGAGGACAGCTGGAAGCTGTCGACGATCGAACCGTCACCCAGGACTGCCGCTGCGGTGAAGTCAGGGGCTTGTTTGTTTACCAGAACGCTCATTGAGACTCCTTCGAGGTTCAAAGTGAATGGGAATAGGTCTAAAAGTTGCCCGCAAGCTTATCGGGGCGGCGAAGATTAAGGAAATATCGTTTCACAATCCAGCTCATAGACCGTACCTATTCCGACAAACCGTTTCGTCTCGCGTGTCGATAGACTTTACCGTCGCCAGATTGTTTCGGCGAATGTCACGACGCTCATCCGGCTTCCGCCGCCCACGCAAAGCCGGTAAGGTCGGCGCGTTTTCAACGATTGGAGGATCACATGCCCGCACCCGCCCTGTCCGGCCCGCAATACCTGCGCGAAGGCCTGAAACTGGTCCTCAGTCCCGGCCTGCGTTTGTTCGTACTTCTACCCCTGACCATCAATCTGGTGCTGTTCAGCGCCCTGATTTATTTCGCGGGCCACGAGTTCAGTATGTGGGTCGATTCGTTCATGCCCACGCTGCCCAGTTGGCTGAGCTTCCTTAATTACATTCTCTGGCCTCTGTTCGTGGTGCTTGTGGTGCTGATGGTGTTTTTCACCTTCACCATGATCGCCAACATCATCGCCGCACCGTTCAACGGCTTTCTTTCGGAAAAGGTCGAAGTCGTGCTGCGGGGCAACGATGACTTTCCGGCGTTCAGCTGGGGCGAACTGATCGAAATGGTCCCGCGCACCCTGAGCCGCGAAATGCGCAAACTCGGCTACTTCCTGCCGCGCGCCATCGGCCTGTTCATCCTGTCCTGGATACCCGTGGTCAACATCATCGCCGCGCCGCTCTGGCTGCTGTTCGGCGTCTGGATGATGGCGATTCAGTACATCGACTACCCGGCCGACAACCACAAGATGAGCTGGCAGGACATGCTCGCCTGGCTACGCGCCAAACGCTGGCAGAGCATGAGCTTCGGCGGGATCGTGTACCTGGTGCTGCTGATCCCGGTGGTCAACATCCTGATGATGCCCGCCGCGGTGGCCGGGGCGACTTTGTTCTGGGTGCGCGAGCGTGGGGCGGAGACGCAGGTGGAGCGGGTTCGGTAAGCGAATATGGAAAAGGCCTCGTTTGAGGCCTTTTTATTGGGCGACTGCCAGCGTACCAACAACAAAATCAGGACGTTTCCTACTCAACTCTTCCCTACGTCGCACGCACCACCTGTTCAATCATGGACCTCCCTCTTCAAGCGCGGCACCGCGCTCGACATCAGGAGTGTTATCACCATGGAAACGAACCGTATAAACGCCACCTCCGCCAAGCTCCCTCTGCCGGCCTCGGCCTTGCTGACCCAGAAGCCCAAGCCAGAACCCAACGCTCCCCAGTTCATGCAAGCGCTCGCCGAGGCCGTTGAAACAGCCACGTCAAAAACGCTCCCGAGCGAGCCCGGCACACTGTCGAGACTCGTGAAGCCCCGCTCTCACCTCGATCTCGTCAGCCTGAATCCGGTTCAGACTGGTTATGTGCCCGCCTCGGCCGCGCTAGAGAAGGTCGGAAGCTCACGGCTCGTGCCATTTGTCGCTGGGGGATGAGGCCCACCTCGCGCCCTTTGCAGCAGATACTCACAGCCATTGTTCAACAGTCACAAATCCATCACTCAACCGCCATACAAGCGCAACGCCGGCCTCTGAAACTGGGTGTCATGAGTAAATCCCTGCACATCACCCTGATTACCGAAACCTACGCACCCGAGATCAACGGCGTTGCCAATACGCTGAGCAGGTTGTGCGACGGATTACGGCTGCGCGGGCATCGGGTGGAGGTGATTCGGCCGCGGCAGAACGACGACGAATCGCGCGGGAACGGGGATGATTTGATGCTGTGTCGCGGCTGGCCTATTCCGGGGTATCCGGGGTTGCAGTGGGGTCAGTCGTCGATGCACAAGCTGCTGCGTCGCTGGCAGCGCAGTCGTCCGGATGTGCTGTACATCGCCACCGAAGGGCCGTTGGGGCTTTCGGCGTTGCGTGCGGCGCGACGGCTTCGCATTGCGATCGTCAGCGGCTTCCACACGAATTTTCAGCAATACACACGCCAATACGGGCTGGGGTTTATCACCCGCCTCTTGACCTCCTACCTGCGCTGGTTCCACAACCGCTCGAATGCCACGCTGGTGCCCAGTGTCAGCCAGAAAACCGAGCTGGAACGGCGCGGCTTCGAGCGCCTGGCGTTGTTGTCCCGCGGGGTGGACTGTCAGTTGTTTCACCCATCCAGGCGGTCAGCGTTCCTGCGCGAAAGCTGGGGCCTGGAGCCTGGCGACACGGCGGTGCTGCACGTGGGGCGTCTGGCGCCGGAGAAAAACCTCGGTGTGCTCAAGGCTACGTTCGACAGCTTGGCGAGCGCCTACCCCGAGAAAAGACTCAGGCTGGTGATCGTCGGCGACGGCCCGGTGCGCGCCACCCTGCAGGAGCAACTGCCTGACGCCATCTTCTGTGGCACACAACGCGGCGAGGCCTTGGCGACCCATTACGCATCGGGCGATCTGTTTTTGTTTCCGAGCATGACCGAGACATTCGGCAACGTGGTCCTGGAGGCCTTGGCGTCCGGGCTGGGTGTCGTCGCCTACGACGAAGCCGCAGCGGCCCAGCATATTCGGCACGGGCACAACGGCGCCGTCGCGATGTCCGGCGATGAAGAAGGCTTTATCGATGCTGCGCGCTGGATGCTCGAAGACGACGAGAACCTGCGGCGCGTTCGTTTGAACGCCCGGCAACACGCCAGCCGTCAGGGTTGGGCCGGGATCATCGAATCGTTCGAGAGCTATTTGCGCGCTGCCAGCGAGACGGGCGACGGAGTGGTATTAGGGGTGTGACATCGCACCTGTGGGGGTGAGTTTGCTCACTCCCACAGGGTATTCATTCTGCCAGGCCAGCGGGATTATTCAGCAAGCGGCGGCCAGGCTTCTCCGAAAAGAAAACGTCGGGTTACTCCAGCTTACCCAACGCATCGCGGCTGAACGGCAGGATGTCTTCTTCGCGACCATCACGCACTTTCACGGCCCAATCCGGATCGACCAGCAGCGCGCGGCCGACCGCCACCAGATCGAACTCGTCATCACCCAGACGCTTGAGCAGGTTTTCGAGGCTCGCCGGTTGCGCGACTTTGTCGGTGTTGACCATGAACTGCAGGAACTCGCCATCCAGGCCGACGCTGCCGACAGTGATCGTCGGTTTGCCGGTGAGCTTGCGCGTCCAGCCTGCCAGGTTGAGGTCGGAGCCTTCAAACTCCGGCTCCCAGAAACGGCGCGTCGAGCAGTGGAAAATGTCCACGCCAGCGTCGGAAAGCGGTTTAAGGAAGGCAGCCAGCTCGTCCGGCGTTTGCACCAGACGTGCGGTGTAGTCCTGCTGTTTCCACTGCGAGAAGCGGAAGATGATCGGGTAATCGGGGCCGACCGCTGCGCGCACGGCCTTGATCAGCTCAATGGCGAAACGCGACCGCTGGGCCAGATCACCGCCGTACTCGTCGGTGCGCTGGTTGGTGCCCTCCCAGAAAAACTGATCGACGATATAGCCATGGGCACCGTGAATTTCCACGCCGTCCATGCCGATGTCCTTGGCGTCTTTTGCCGCTTGGGCAAACGCTGCGATGACATCATCGATGTCCTGCTTGCTCATGCCGTGCACGACAACGTTGCCGTCCTTCAGCTTTTCAGTCGGCCCGTACGCGGGGACCGTGCCATCTGGCTCGGTGCCAAGACGACGCACGGCACCCACGTGCCACAACTGGGGGACGATCTTCCCGCCTTCGGCATGGACCGCTTCAACCACTTTTTTCCAGCCAGCAAGCGCAGCTTCGCCGAAAAACTGGGGGACGTTCGGATAACCGTTCGACGCCTTGTGCCCGACGGTGGTGCCTTCGGTGATGATCAGGCCGACGCCGGCAGCGGCACGGCGACGGTAGTACTCGATGACTTTGGCATTCGGCACGCCACCGGGCGAGAACGAACGGGTCATCGGCGCCATCACAACGCGCGTCGGTAATTCCAGGCTGCCCATGTGGAAGGGTTTGAACAAGGCTTTGACTGGCATGCAAGCGTCCTCGGCATCGGAAATATTATGAAGGTCATACAGAATGAGCTGAGCGCACGTCGATGCGAAGCACTATTGATTGGAGTGATTAAGGCTTAAAAGCAGGGGTGGATAGATGGGTCCCAGACAATGCTGCCACGCAAATCAGATGTGGAAGCGAATTCATGCGTGGGGCGTCGGTACGGCTGACAAGGTCTTGCCGATGCGCCACTGATCGCGAATGAATCGCGCTCCCACAGGAAATTCAGGATTACGTGAGAGCGTCGTAGACGGCTGCAACGAAGGGCGGCTTCAGTGAAGCGCTTTTTCAATCGCTTGAATCACCGCAGGATCATCCGGCGTGGTGCGTGGCGAAAAGCGCGCCAGAACGCGACCGTCCTGACCCACGAGGAATTTTTCGAAGTTCCAGGTGATGTCGCCCGGAAATTCCGCGCCTTCACCCGCCAGCATCTGGTACAGCCTGTGGCGATGAGGGCCGTTCACGTCGAGCTTGTCGCCCAGCGGGAAGGTGACGCCGTAGTTCAGCGAACAGAACGCCTGGATCTCATCCTGAGTGCCAGGTTCTTGTCCGGCAAACTGATTGCAGGGCAGGCCCAGGACACTGAAACCTCTGTCCTTGTACTTCTGATACAGGTTTTCAAGCGCGGCGTATTGAGGCGTCAGGCCGCATTTGGACGCCACATTGACCACCAGGACCACTTTGCCTTTGAGCGGCGCGAGAGGCAGTTCCTGGCCATCCAGAGCTTTTAATTTCAGGTCGTGAAATATACTCATGACGAACTCCCCTACTCACCATACAGAAAAAAGCTTTGGCCGAAAAAGGCGCCCTGTCAGGCCGCGAAAACAAACTGTTTTTCGCAAAGCCCGCGAGGACGCCTGGCCAGCTAATTGAGCTTAGCAGGACAAATCAGTGGTGATGGCCACCTTCGCCATGCACGTGGCCGTGGGCCATTTCTTCTTCGCTGGCATCACGGATGGCAACGATCTTGACCTGGAAATTCAGGCGCTGACCGGCCAGAGGGTGGTTGCCGTCGACAGTCACGTCGTCGCCGTCCAGATCACGAATGGTGACGATCTGCATCTGGCCATCGGGGGCGGAAGCGTGGAACTGCATGCCGACTTCCAGTTCGTCGACACCTTCGAACATGCTGCGATTCAGGGTGCTGACCAGTTCGGCCGAGTATTCGCCGTAGGCGTCTTCAGGCTCGATGGAGACTTTCAGTTCGTCGCCGATGTCCTTGCCTTCCAGTGCCTTTTCCAGACCCGGAATGATGTTACCTGCGCCTTGCAGGTAAACCAGCGGCGCGCCGCCGGCAGAACTGTCGATGACCTCACCAGCGTCATTGGTCAGGGTATAGTCAATGGAGACAGCCTTGTTGGCGGCGATCGGCATGGGGCGAGACCTTTTGCAAATAGAGATATGAGCGAACAAGTCTAACCAAGCACTCGCGCGAAAGCGAACGCAACTCAGACGGACGGCCCCGATTGCACGACCCCACTTTGCCTGGAAGCGACACCACGATTATCGGCTTTCGCCAGGACGAAGACGGTCACTGGATTGCCGAGCTGTCCTGCGGCCACACCCAGCACCTGCGCCATCAGCCCCCGTGGCAGTCACGGCCCTGGGTGCTGGATGCCGGCACGCGTCAGGAAAAAATAGGTCAGTCCTTTCGTTGCGGCTGGTGTGCGCAGGCGGCAGATAACGATAACCTTGTGCCCCGTTGAGACGCTGCGACTGAACAGCGTCCTGTTTTATCCGGTCCATCACGGCCTTTGCACTGCTCATTTTCGAGAAGCCCGCATGCAGACTTTCTTTATCGCGCCCACAGACTTCGGTGTGGGTTTGACGTCCATCAGCCTCGGGCTTGTACGTACCCTGGAGCGCGCCGGACTCAAAGTCGGTTTTTTCAAACCCATCGCCCAGCCCCATCCAGGCGATCTGGGTCCCGAGCGCTCGACCGAACTGGTCGCCCGGACCCACGGCCTCAAACCGCCAAAGCCGCTTGGCCTGGCCCATGTCGAACGCATGCTTGGCGAAGGCCAGCTCGATGAGCTGCTGGAAGAAATCATCAACCTGTATCAGGAGGCCTGCGTCGGTCGCGACGTGCTGATCGTCGAAGGCATGGTGCCGACCCGCAGCGCCAGTTACGCAGCGCGGGTCAACCTGCACATGGCCAAGGCGCTGGATGCGGACGTGATTCTGGTGTCGGCGCCTGAAAACGAGGTGCTGACCGAACTGTCCGGGCGTGTCGAGTTGCAGGCGCAGATGTTCGGCGGCCCGAAAGACCCCAAAGTGCTAGGCGTGATCCTCAACAAGGTGCGCACCGACGAAAGCATGGAAGTCTTCTCGGCGCGACTGAAAGAGCATTCGCCGCTGTTGCGCAGCGGTGATTTCCGCTTGCTGGGCTGTATTCCGTTCCAGGCCGACCTGAACGCTCCCCGCACCCGTGACGTGGCGGATTTGCTCGGCGCTCAGGTGATCAACGCCGGTGATTACGAACAGCGACGCATGTCCAAAATCATCATCTGTGCGCGCACGGTGCTCAATACGCTGCAGCTTCTCAAACCGGGCGTGCTCGTGGTGACGCCAGGAGATCGGGACGACATCATCCTGGCGGTCAGTCTGGCAACATTGAATGGCGTGCCGCTGGCCGGCCTGTTGCTGACCAGCGACACCTTGCCCGACCCGCGCATCATGGACCTGTGCCGTGGCGCGCTGCAGGCGGGGCTGCCGGTGTTATCAGTGAGCACCGGCTCTTACGACACAGCCAACCAGCTGAATCAGTTGAACAAGGAAATCCCGATCGACGACCGCGAGCGGGCGGAAATCATTACCGACTTCGTCGCCAGCCACCTGGACGCCAACTGGTTGCACCAGCGTTGCGGCACACCACGCGAAATGCGACTGTCCCCGGCGGTGTTCCGCTATCAGCTGATTCAACGCGCGCAAGCGGCGAACAAGCGCATTGTGCTGCCGGAAGGCGCAGAGCCCCTGACCGTACAAGCCGCGGCCATTTGCCAGGCTCGGGGTATCGCGCGTTGCGTGCTGCTGGCCAAACCGGAAGACGTGCAAGCGGTTGCCCGCGCCCAAGGCATCGAACTGCCGCCGGGCCTTGAAATTCTCGACCCCGAGCTGATTCGCGAGCGCTATGTGGCGCCGATGGTCGATCTGCGCAAAAACAAAGCCCTCAACGCCCCCATGGCTGAGCAGCAGCTGGAAGACCCTGTGGTGATCGGGACCATGATGCTGGCGCTCGATGAAGTCGACGGTCTGGTGTCCGGCGTCATTCATTCCACGGCCAATACGATCCGTCCGGCGCTGCAACTGATCAAAACCGCGCCAGGTTGCACACTGGTGTCGTCGGTGTTCTTCATGCTGTTTCCTGAGCAGGTGCTGGTGTACGGCGACTGCATCATGAATCCGCACCCGACCGCCCAGGAACTGGCCGAAATCGCCGTGCAGAGTGCAGACTCAGCGGTTGCATTTGGCTTGTCGCCACGGGTGGCGATGATCAGTTACTCCAGCGGTAATTCGGCCAGTGGCGAGGAAGTGGAAAAGGTGCGTGAAGCCACGCAACTGGCGCAGGAATCCCAACGCAACCTGTTGATCGACGGTCCGCTGCAGTACGATGCCGCCGCCAACGAGAACGTGGCTCGTCAGCTCGCGCCGGACAGCCCGGTCGCGGGTCGCGCCAATGTGTTCGTGTTCCCTGATCTGAACACCGGCAACACGACGTACAAGGCGGTGCAACGCAGTGCGGACTGCGTGAGCCTTGGCCCGATGCTGCAAGGTCTGCGCAAGCCGGTGAACGACTTGCCGCGTGGCGCTCAGGTCGATGACATCGTGTACACCATCGCGCTGACTGCGATTCAGGCGGCGACCCTGCCGCAATAAATGTCGGTCTGCAACATCGTCCACTCACAATAACGCCGCCGGGAACCCACCGGCGGCTGTCTTACCTTCGGAGTTCGATCCCTCATGGATTTCTTGCCCGCCCCTTTGCGCGGCGTCATCGCCTCGCTGCTGTTGGCGCTCAACACGATTGTCTGCTGCACGCCGCTGTTCATCGTTGCGATCTTCAAACTGTGCCTGCCCTTCCCCGCCGCACAGAAGGTCACTGACTGGCTCATGAGCCACATTCACGAAGCCTGGATCAGCAACAACAATGTCTGGATGAACCTGCTCGGCCATACCCGCTGGCACATCAGCGGACTGGAAGGTCTGGATTATCAGCATTCGTATCTGGTCACCAGCAATCACCAGAGCTGGGTCGACATCATGGTGCTCCAGTACGTCCTCAACCGTCGCATTCGTCCGCTAAAGTTCTTCCTGAAGCAAGAACTGATCTGGGTGCCGGTGATCGGGTTGGCCTGGTGGGCGTTGGGCTTCCCGTTCATGAAGCGCTACACCAAGGCGTATCTGGCCAAACACCCGGAAAAGAAAGGCAAGGACCTGGAAACCACCCGCCGCACCTGTGCGAAGTTTCGCAACAACCCGGTGGGGATTTTCAACTTCGTCGAAGGCACGCGCTTCACCAAGGGCAAACATGCCCAGCAGCAGTCGCCCTTCCGCTACCTGTTGAAGCCCAAGGCCGGCGGCATCGCGTTTGTGCTGGACGCCATGGGCGAGCAACTGGAGTCCATCGTCAACGTGACCATTCATTATCCAGCGGGCCAGCCGGGCTACTGGGACCTGCTGTGCGGCAAGGTGCGTGAAGTGGTCGCGCACTTCGAAGAAGTGCAGATTCCGCCACAGTTCATCGGCAAGAGTTATGACCAGGACGATGCGTATCGCCTGGAATTCCAGCAGTGGATCAACCGCCTGTGGGAAGAAAAAGATGCGCGGCTGACGCAGATGCATGAGCAGTACCCGGGCTGAGCGCGCCTAAACGAAAAACCCCGGCACGCGGGCCGGGGTTTTCGTGTGTCACTCGATCAACTTACTGCTGCTGGTACTGCTGGCCCGGAATCGGCTTGAGGTTGACCTCTACACGACGGTTCTGGGCGCGGCCATTGACGTCGGCGTTGCTGGCAATCGGCGAATCGGGACCTGCACCACGCACCGACAGGTGTGAGGCATCGACGCCCTGCGAGGTCAGATAAGTCGCCACGCTTTGTGCGCGCTGTTGCGACAGGTCCATGTTGTGCTGACGGCTGCCGGTACTGTCGGTGTAACCGACGATCTCGATCACGTTCTGGTTGTACTGCTTCAGCGAGCCCGTCAGGTTGTTCAGCGGTGAATAGAAGCTGCTCGCGATGGCAGACGAGTCGGTAGCGAAGGTAATGTTGCCCGGCATCACCAGCTTGATGGTGTCGCCCTGACGCTGCACTTCAACGCCCGTATTGGCCATGCTGGCACGCAGCGCGGCTTCCTGTTTGTCAGCGTAGTAACCGTAACCGGCCGAAGCCGCGCCCACCACGGCAGCGCCGATCAGCGCGCCCTTGCCACGGTTGTTGTGGTCGATGGCGGCACCGGCGACGGCACCGGCCAGCGCACCCAGACCACCGTATTTGGCGGTTTTGCTGATGCCGCCGGAATTCTGTGCCTGCCCCTGATTGTCATAAGGATTTTGCGATGCGCAGCCCGACAGCACAGCGAGTGCGGTGGCGGCGATGATCAAACGGCGAAATGTGAACATCAAGGAGAGCTCCTGTTTTGCTTTTCTGTGGCGTGGCACTGTCGAAGAAGTGACAAAGCCCCGGCCATGCAGGCGATTAGAGCACGACACCTGTTAAAAATTCCTTAACCGATCCTGAACAGCCCTACGCCCGGACGAAAGGGTTCTCACGCATCTCGTCGCCCAGCCGAGTGTCGGGGCCGTGACCTGTCACCACCGTTGCCTCCTCGTCCAGCGTGTACAGCCGCTCCTTGATCGAACGCACAATGGTCGCCTGATCACCACCCCACAAGTCCGTACGCCCAACGCCACGCTTGAACAACGTGTCGCCGGCGATCAACAGCTTGGCGTCCTCGAACCAGAACGACATCGACCCCGGCGTATGACCCGGCGTATGCAACGCCACACCACACCCACAGGCCAGCTCTTCGTCGTCTGCCAGCCAGCGATCTGGCGAAGGCACCGGCACATACGGAACACGAAACACCTGACATTGCGTTTCCAGGTTGTCCCACAAAAATTGATCTTCTTTGTGCAGGTGAAGCGTCGCCCCGGTCTTCTCCTTCAACTGCCCCGACGCCAGAAAGTGATCCAGATGCGCATGGGTATGAATGATGCTCACCACCTTCAACCCATGAGCTTCGAGCCTCGCGAGGATCAGCTCATGATTGCCGCCCGGATCGACCACAATCGCCTGTTTGGTGACGGGATCGCCAATGATCGTGCAGTTGCACTGCAAAGGGCCGACGGGGAAGGTTTCGCGGATGAGGGCAGGTTTGGGCGTTGACATAGAGATCCTGGGCGATTGGTCGGGCATAGACGTAGGTGGCTGACGAGCCTCCCTATGTTGGCGGTTACCTCATGCTCCAGGCAAATCCCCATGAAGATATATCGGATATACCGACGTCTTCGACCCAGAGTGTGTAAAAACAGCCTCAAGCATTAAACATTAAACATTAAACATTAAACATTGTCGGCGCGAAGCGCCGGCCTTTGTTCTTCCCAGGAAGGTCATTCGATTTATTGACTCCTTTTCCCGGAAAAAATCAAAAATAAGAAGGGCTTGACATCCCAATTTCAGGATTGTAATTTTCGCCACATGACACCGAAGTACATATCGAAAAAATTTAAAATTGGTATCTAGGCGCAAATGCAATTTGCGAATTGAGTGAGGCAAATTGTGAGACTTTGGTGAACTGCAGGAGTTCGCCGAATTATGTCCATTACAAGTACGCGAGAGTAAAAGCTTAAGTTTTATTCAGACTAGTTTGTTTGGAGCTATGTAGATTATGGAAAATCGTTTCGATTATTTTCTGAATATTCAGAAAATCGCAGATTACGTTGGTTATGAAAATGATTTTTGGCCGCTCAGCAGCGAATACGCGCTGTGTTGTATTGACCTGACTGAGGCGGCTAAAGCGGTAGACGCCAATGTAATGAAACAATTGGTCTCACTCGGCGATATTATTGAGTCGGAGTGGACGAAATCCAAACGAGCCGACGGACAAGCCCTTTCCAATTTCAACAATACTGGCGCTATCTCGCAGGCCATGCTTGAAGTGGCTACATGTTTTGCGCCAAGTGCAGACCGGCAAGCGATTGAGCTCAGGGCCAAGGCGTTGGCCGTGGGCTATAGCCCGCAAATACTGAAAGAACTACTGGCCATACATGAAGAGTGTACCGTGGTAGCTGGGTTGGTCTCGACATGGTATGGCAAGCAGAAGAATCGAATGCCCACAGCTTTTGCGTGCGGTAAGGAGCAACGCAAGCAGGAATTTGTCGAAAAAACTTATCAGTACACGGACCAGGTTCAAGCCTACTTAAAAGGGCTTCATACTGACCTTTCCTTGAGTGAGCCACCGGTCTTTTCTTCGACCAATCTCTTTTTTATGGCCGGAGAGGGGAACCGCCATCCCAAGCACATAGCCTATTTTTTACCTGGGGATGAAGGCGTAAGCCATTCTGATTTTCGTAAGACCTGCTATTTTTCCAACGTGCATCTCGCACTTATTGAATGTTTTGCTACGCCTTTGGCAAAACGTCATCTGAACCTGAAGGAGCAAAGCACTACAAGTGCTTTGGCCACCGACTCCATTCCGGTTCTTGGTGTGTTCGGACATGAACTCGGCCATTTTATCTTCAGACCCGAAAAAAATTTTCAGTCGCTCAATAAAAAGAACAGATGGGTCTCGGTTGCGCTACAGGAAGTGGTTGCAGACGTCTTTGGAATATTAATTTTGGCTGAGGTTTGGGCGGAGCACGTTGGTGTTACCCGGTCAGAAGTAATCCAATACTATTTGTCGGAATGCCTGCGGTATGTCGACAGGGGATTGGGTTACTTTCCAGACAGCGATGGTATGTTCTTGCAACTGAACTATCTTGTTCAATTCGGCGCCCTTACGCTTGAGGGTGATGACAACGATTATTTGACCGGCCAGCCTGAGGTTGTGATTGCTGGCTTGCGATCTCTAGCTCGCGTACTTGCGGACAGTGTATTGAATGGGGATGAGGTACTTGCTCTTGCGTTGTATAAAACGTATGGCCCAGAAAACAGAAAACCGGTGCAATCGTTGTTGAATGGGCTTGTGAAAAACCCGCCTAAAGCTTTGGCTTATCATCAGGGAATTATTAAGGAAGAGTAACGCTGTGACTGGCAAAATCAAATGCTCTATGTGTGCTATGAAAAAGGCGAGCAGCGCTATAACGGCTTTACCCGCTTGTATAGCCAGGAGCAGTTGTCAAATATGCTTAAGGCGGCAGGCTTCAGAAGTATAAAACTGGCAGGCGACTTCAACGGCTCGCAAAAAAAGCCAACAGATCGACTGGTGATTACATGCCTGAAATGAATGAAAAATACATCTGCCTTATCGATGCCTACTCGTCAGGTGCGAAATTGGCAAGGTACCTTGACGAAAACCATGATGTGCGAATTCTTCACATTCAATCATCGGTTCAAATATTGCCTATCTATAAGGCATCCTTTGAAAGGGCATTATTTGAATCTAATTTTATTTTTACAGGCGACTTTTCGGAACTGGACAGGTGGTTAAAAGCGTATCCGATTACCGAAGTTATCGCCGGGGCTGAAAGTGGTGTCATGTTGGCAGATGAAGTTGCCGCTCACCTCAGGCTTCAAGGTAATCCTGTAAAAAGTTCTGAACAGCGTCGCAACAAATACTTAATGGGTGAGGCGCTGAGGCGCGCTGGTTTGCCGCACGCTCATCAGTTAAAGATGAATGCCCGGAATGATCTGGATGAACAGATCGCCATGATAAAAAAGTGGCCTGTTGTAGTGAAACCACTAAATAGCGCTGGTAGTGATGGCGTCAGCATTTGTCACAACGGCACAGAGCTAAAGACGAAAGCAGCTCTGCTGTTTGGCCAAGTTAATAAGCTGGGTAGTGTGAACGATGAACTTTTGGTACAAGAGCGGTTGTTTGGTCAGCAGTATATCGTCAACACCATCAGTGAGCGCGGCCGGCATTTTATTACAGAAGTATGGAAAGACGACCGTATCGAAGTGGAGGGCGCGGGGCTCATTTACGATAAAGAATTGAATATGGACATTGATGATGCCAGCTTGAAAGATATTAATCATTACACCTTTCAGGTTCTCGATGCGCTGGAGATCACTCATGGTCCTTCACATGTTGAATTGATGTGTACAGAAGAGGGGCCACGACTGATCGAAGTCAGTGCGCGGCTGCAGGGTGGGATCTCGCATAAGGCAGTCAGCACTGCAATTGGTGAAAGCCATATCTCAATAACAGCTCTTCTGTTGGGCAGCCGCCCGAAATTACACAAGTATCTTACGACGAGGTCGAGAACGGCTGAGCTAATGGCGGTCTCGTTAATCAGTAAAAGTGATGGAGTCATCGTTTCCAGCCATATTGAAGATACTGTTTGCAAACTGGACTCATTTTATGAGTTTGTGAGCTGTCCTACGATAGGTGATACCTTGCACAAGACTATTGATTTGTTCACCTGTCCGGGCGTTCTCTATCTCCTTCATCAGGATTCGTCGGTGCTGCAGAGGGACTATCAAAAAATCAGGGAGTGGGAGCGACAGGGCAAATTATTCACCACAGCCTGAAATAAATGATTGCTGATTCTTATCAAGGAGCGATTTGAAGATTTTTTCCATGAAACCAGGGCAAGATGGTGCCGTGGCGCTGATCGATACTGATACGGCTACTTTGGAGTGGTCCTATGAGGCCGAAAAAGATAGCTTTCCCCGATACGATGTTTTTAACCCGGCGCTGCTGATGGATTGCGCACGACAGTTGGACACCCTCCCCGACGTTGTTGCAGTGAGTGGATGGGCAAAAGGTGGGTTTGCTGCCAACAGTGATATTGGTAGCGGCTATTACGGTTTCGATGGGGCAAAAAACATTTCCAAAAATATTAGCTTTTTTGGAAATACTGTACGGTATTTCAGTTCCAGTCACCTGCGTTCCCATATTATGTCGGCTTATGCCATGTCCCCCTTTCCTCAAGGCAAGGCTTGCTACGCCCTGGTCTGGGAAGGTGCCATGGGAGATTTTTATCTTGTAGACGAAGAGGTTAACATTTCACATCTTGGCACGGTGATGATCACGCCGGGCAATAAATACGGCTTCCTATATGCATTGGCTGACCCTACTTTCCGATTGCCGAAAGGCAAGCAACGCCTCGGCGATGCTGGAAAACTCATGGCGTTAGAGGAAGCTATCTCAAACCTTGAGGCCCATATCCCCGAGATGGCAGCCGGTGCGACCCCAGTTGCGTACTTCCGCGCTTTGGCAGCCGGGCATACCGTCTTGCAAGTCCAAGGCACAAATGTCCCAGCGTTAGATGCTGATGGCACGACCCGGATCGTCGCAACGGCCAAACCTCGCCGTAAAGTCACCGTTGGCAAAGTGGTAAAGGTGCGCAGGCTGAATATCAGTGCCTGGGTTATGCGTCCGGACCCAATGGCTCCGGCAAAAGCACGATTAAATCCGATAATTCGCCAAACCGGGTCTCGACTATGAACCCTTGATCAAGATCCCAACCGACTCTTCAACAACATCTTCACCGCCTGCATCACGGTCACGTTCGCCGCTTCCATTTTTCCGACATGCTCCAGGGTCTTTTCCAACTCGCCTTGTGCGTGGGCATCGATGGCGGCCTGGCCGCTGCTGTGGACGAGTTGGTGCGGGACCTCAAGGCGGCGGAATTCGGCGGTGCGTGGCTGGGTCGGGTCTTGTTGTTCGTAGTACCACTGGCCGAACAGGCATTCGGTTTCGTCGGGCAGGATCAGTGGTTCGGGGCGAGGGTTGAGCAGGCGGTCGTAGACGGCGACCTTCAGGGTGAGCTCTTCCATGTTGGCCAGTTCAACCCTGGACAGCAGATGCGACCGGTCGATTTCGCGCTGCATGGTCTGCGCTTCGTCGTACATGCCGGCCATGGCCCGGGTGGTTTTGTCGATGACCGCGGAGAAGGCGCCGGACGCTTGGCTTTGTTCGGAGATGGCCTGTTTGGCCACGCTGATGTCTTGCTGGATCGCCGAGGTTTCCTTGACGATTTCCTGGGTGGCCTGCGCGGTTTTTTCCGCCAGGTGACGGACCTCTCCGGCGACCACGGCAAAACCGCGCCCCGACTCGCCCGCCCTCGCAGCTTCAATCGCCGCGTTGAGCGCCAGCAGGTTGGTCTGGCGGGCGATGTCGCTGATCAAATCGACAATCCGGTCGATCTCTCCGGCGCGCCCAACCAGATGATTGATCACCTGCTCCAGTGCATCGACGCCCGCCTCCATGACCCGCGACTGCTCCTGCAAATGGGTGATCTGCTCGCGATTGTCGATGGCTGAACGGGCAACGTTGTCGGCGCGCTGGTGGTTGACCTTGAGCTGACTATTCAGCGCAGAAAATGACTCGCTTACGTGGGAAAGGGAATTACCACACGTCAGCAGGTTCTCTGACAGGCCACGATAAAAATCGCGGTGGCGCTGGTCGTCCTCTCGCAACGCTCGCAGTTCGCGAAGTGAAGACGCTATTTCGTCTGGCGTCGGTCCGCTGGGCGTTCCAAGAGCCATTGGCGCATCGGGTAAGACTGTTTTTTTGCGCCACACGAAATTCATCCCCATCCTCCTGCACCCGGCAATCGCGGGCGAAAGCGCGGAAACTACGGGCCGGGCACACGCGGGGAAAGAACCAATTGTGCGATAAACGCGCAGACCGCCGTTACGGTACGAGCATGCTCAACAGCACGAGGGCCAGCAGCCCGATGTACACCCGTGCATGCAGTTGATCCGGGATGCGTCCTACCCACCGAGTCGCCAGGCGCATGCCGAACCACGCGCCAATGGTCAGCACGGCAAACGCGATGACATCGACGTAGCCGACATGGCCAGCCCCCAACCCCGTAGCACTCGACGTACCGGCGAGCATATAGACCGCCGTGCCGACCATCGCAACGGGCAGGCTCAGCGGATTGGCCATGGCAGTCGCCTGAGTCATGCTTAGCCCGCGACGACGCAGCAGCGGAACGGTCATGACGCTGCCGCCTACGCCCAGAAAGGTCGCGATGGCGCCTATGACGGTGCCGCCAAATACCGTGGCCCCGCGGCTGAGCGACGTAGGCTTAGCGTCGGTGACGGGCGCGACGAATCCACGCCGAAACAGGCAATCGGCAATCGTGACGACCAGGTACACAACGAAGGCGATCCGCATCACCGTCCCGCTGACCACGCCGGCAGCCAGCGCGCCGAGCAGCGAGCCGATCCCGATGAACCCGGCGAGCGGCCAGAGCCACGCCCGGAGCAGCGTCCCGACCCGCGCAGATCGGCGGGTACTCAAGGCTGCGTTGACGATCATTACACACGTCGAGGTTGCCACGGCCACATGCATCGCAGCCTGCTCCGCCAATGCGCCGCCCGCTCCGCTCTTCAACACGCCGTACAGCACAGGCACGACCACAAACCCGCCGCCAAACCCGAACAGCACGGTGGTCATGCCCGACAAGCCACCGAACAACACCAATAGCACATACGTCATCGCGATCCATCCTCACAACCCAGAGGCGAGAACCATAGGCAGTTTTCCCTCGACGAACTTGAGCATTCGAGCCAATGATGTTTGCGTTTCGGCCAGACGCTTGAAGTGAACCGTCATGCGCAATACCTCCATCGATACCCTGGACAACACACCTCGCCCGGTCATCGCAATCGGCACTGATTACCCGGACGGCTACCTGTTGCGCCGTCATCAGCATCGGCGTGCGCAATTGCTGTACGGCTCGACCGGCGTGATGAAGGTCAGCACCAGACAAGGCGACTGGGTGGTGCCGCCGCAACAGGCCGTGTGGATTTCCCCGCAGGTCGAACATGAAGTGCTGATGCTCGGTGTCAGCACGCGCAGCCTCTATATAGAGCCGTCAGCCGTGCCTGTTTCGCGCTCGTCATCTGAGGTGATCAGTGTGTCGCCACTGTTGAGGCAACTGTTGATAGAAGCCGTCGAGATGCCGCTGGCATACGAGGAACAGGGTCGCGACGGTGTGTTGGTGACGCTGGCGTTGTTAGAGATCAGCCATGCCCAGGCATTGCCATTGCACATTCCCCTGCCCACGGATCCGCGATTACAGGCTCGCTGCCGGGCGTTTCTGCAGCGACCGGACATTCATCAATCACCACTGGACTGGGCGCAAGACTTGTTTGTCAGCGAGCGTTCGTTCAGCCGGTTGTTCCGCGAGCAGGCACAGATGAGTTTCGGCCAATGGCGCCAGCGTGCCTGTGTGGTGCTGGCCCTGTCCCGCCTTTCTTCGGGGGAGCCCATTACGCGAATTGCGCTCGATCTGGGGTACGAAAGCCCGGCAGCGTTTTCCACCATGTTTCGCCGCCTGACTGGGCGCACGCCCAGCCATTTTTTGAACAACGCGGCGACAGCGGGCAGTCGTTGACGGCCCCACAGAAAACGCCTGCTGACCGAGGCTTTTTTCAAAATTTGTGGCTACAGTTTTCCGGTTGGGCTTCGCTTGGTAAGGATAATCAGGGTCAATCGGAAGCCCTCGGGCATTTAATTTTTGTATCTGTCTTTCGTGGCATTCGAGCAGTGCTGGCTAACTCCTTGTTTGGTCAGAACAAAAGCCGAAAACCTCTCATTGCACGCACAGATTCCGTTGATATATTTTTCAAAAAACCGCTCATATACTGGCATTGCGCAACCATTGGAATGGATGGCGTTCGGGATGATAAGACGTCGGCTCGATGACCCTCGCACGGTAGCCCAGACCTGACGCGTATAGAGCACGCCCCATGATAAGAAAAATCGCCGTTTCCGATCTGACACTGGGCATGTACATCCATGAGTTCTGCCGCCCTCGAATCAACGATCCCTTCTGGACCACCCATGTCGAGCGCGAATTGCGCGATGAGGCGGTGCTAAGGCGCATTCAGGCATCCACCCGCGAAGTGTGGATCGATACCCGGCTGGGCAGAGGTCCAGACGGGACACATTCACCGCAACTCGATAGCGCGGCCTCGCGACCGGACACCGATACATCCCCTGCCACGATGGAGAAAGAGCTGGCGCGCGCGAAGCTGATCTGTGGTCGCGCGAAAACGGCAGTCATGACCATGTTCAGCGACGCGCGCATGGGACGCTCCATGAACACCGAAGACGTCGATCTGCTCGTCGAGGAAATCTCGACATCGGTGATGCGCCACCCTCACGCCTTGATCAGCCTCTCGCGCCTGAAAACCTCCGACGAATACACGTACATGCACTCGGTCGCGGTCTGCGCGCTGATGGTAGCGCTTGCCCGGCAAATGGAGCTGGATGAAGAGCTGGTGCGTGAGGCTGGCGTCGCCGGGCTGATGCACGATGTCGGCAAGATGATGATTCCTCCTGCGATCCTCAATAAGCCCGATCGCCTGACATTCGAAGAATACGAGGCCATGAAGTATCACCCGCAAGCCGGGCTCAAGATTCTTCAAGGCAGCCAGCAAGTCACCCAGACCGTGATGGATGTGTGCCTGCATCATCATGAAAAGGTCGACGGCAGCGGTTATCCCTACGGCCTCAAGGGCGAGGAAATCAGCGTGTTCGCCAGGATGGGCGCCATCTGTGACGTGTACGACGCCGTCACGTCCGACCGCCCCTACAAAAAAGGCTGGGACGCGGCCCGGTCCATCCGCGAAATGGCCTCGTGGAAAGGCCACTTCGACGAGAAGATCTTCCAGCACTTCGTCAAAACCGTGGGCATCTATCCGGTGGGGGCATTGGTCCGACTGAAAAGTGAGCGTCTGGCCGTGGTCATCGAGCAAGGCGAAAAATCGTTGCTGCACCCCAAGGTCAAAGTATTTCTGTCGACCCGAACCAAGATCGCGTTCCAGCCGGAAGTCGTCAATCTCGCCGACCCGAATGAACCCGATGCCATCGTCAAATACGAACTGGCTGAAGAGTGGGGCGTGCGGGACGTGGATAACCTGTGGGCGGTCAGTACGGCAAGTTGATCACTTCTCGCGTCCAGGGTTGGCACGGGATGACGGCGGGCCGACCTGACTCACCCACGACGCAGCGGCACAATGCCCACCCGCATGCCAAAAGGCTTGAACACTGCATTGAGCGTCTGGAGCGTGGGGTTGCCTTCGTCCTGTTCGATCTGGCGCAACGTGCGCAGTGAGATCTTGCACATCCCCGCGAATTGTTCCTGCCGTAATCCCGTGACCTCGTTACGCAGCCGTTTGACAGCGGTGCCGATACTGATCGTCCCTGCCGATAACTGCTCCTTCAACTCATCGAGAATGATCCCGCGCTGACGAATCTCGTCCATCATGCGAGCCCCCAGGCCCGAAACGTCGGGTGCAAACGGGTCAAGGCAATTCGTGGGTGCTTGAAGGTCTTCTGCGGTAATCCCCCCTCGCTCAGCAGGTCCGGCAGCGCAAGCAGGCGTCGCGCGTCAGCCTTGAGCCCCTCAAACAGTTGATCGGGGTCCGCCCATGGCGCCAAGGAACGGCACGCGGCCAACCAATCTACCTCGCCAGCGCGCTCAATCGGATCAGGCCATTTGGTCGTTCGGGTCACGCCCTCCTCGTCCATGACCATGGGTGCAAGATCGTAGATCGGAGCCAGTCCCAAACGCTTTTCATCACGCAATATCGAGGTATTGCGACCGTGGTTATCGCTGTTCCCCAGAACCTGATTGATCAGATCGCGGCGCAGGTATTCGGCAACGAGTGCCGGGATTTCATCGTCCTGACCATTGCTTGACCACGCATTGGCCAGAACAGTGATGGCCTGAACGTGGGACATGTAGCTGCCCGGCCGGGTGATGTCTGCTAGCGAATACACCGACTCTACGCCCAGTCTGCGGACACCCTGAGCAGTCACCCTGCGATCAAAGCGTTTCATCCACAGGCTTGGTTTTCTGGCCTCCTCCAGACTCATCCCGTCGCACGAGACGACGTCTACGCCAATCACCTCCAAGGCTTGGTAGTAACAAAACTCACTTCTGAGGATCGTGCGATCCGTCTCATTACCCTTGTTCCGGGAAAACTTCACAAACCAGTGCTGGTGGACGTTCTCGTCGGCCAGCGTAGCGTCGGGATGCATCAAACCGTCGGCATCTTCAGCGAGCAACAGCTTGGGCGCCTCGCCGCCAGCCCCCGTCGCACCACCTACCGCAGCGCCTTGTTCATAGGCGTACTCCAGAAAACGGCTGTCACGGGTCACCACTTCGTTTCGATCGAAACCGATGCTATTTCCCGTTGCTAGTGCCTCTAGAGACTCTTTGATCCTGAGGTGTCCAACCGGAGCAGGCGTGCAACGCTCAAGCAGTATCAGATCTGCCGAGGTGTGGTTCCTTTCCGGAATCGCCAGTCGTGCCAACAGAAATCTGCGGGCCGCCCCAGCGGGCAGAATATCCAACAGGAATGCGGGCAGACCTGGCGTTCGGTACAAATCCCAAGACAAGGGAATTCTGGCGCTGACAGATTGGCCGGTGGAACTCCCTAACGCATTCAGGTGATCGACCAGGTAGTGTTGGTCATACGCAAAGCTACAAGGACTGTTCTGACCCAGTTCCGGTTTTTCGAACTCCAGGTGCATGACATCCCGCCAAGAGCCAGAGGTATAAAGCTGTAAGGTCAAGCGCATGGCGGTCATTCGGCAATTTAATGCCTAAACCATAGATCGATACGTCTAAAAAGGCAATTTAATGCCGAAAATAACGCCAGAGACACAACAATCGGCATTTAAGTACCGATTTAAACAGTCTTGAATAACCCCAACTCCTGGGCCTTGGCAACCGCCTGAGTCCGGCGCTCGACCCCCAATTTGCTGTTGATATGGCTCGCGTGGGTCTTGACGGTGTGCAGGGAGATGAAGAGCCGTTCGCTGATCTCCTGGTTCGAACACCCCTGGGCGATGAGTTGCAGCACGCCGAGTTCGCGGGCGCTGAGTGAGTCGTTGCTGTGGCAGGCTGAAGGCTCACTGACGTCGCGCACGCATGGCATGTCTTTGCCAGTGCCAGGCGGCAGTTGACTGAGCAGGTACTCGACGAGTCGGCACGCAGGGCGTTTGAGCAGTTGCTCTCGCAGCCAGTCCGGGTATTTGCGAATCAGGCTCAGAAACGGCAGAACTGCGCCGCCGGTTGCGGCCTGAAAGCTGCGCTCAAGCAGGCGTTGGGCCTTGGGACGGTCGGCCATGTCCAGCGCCAGCAGGATGTGCTGATTCATCGCGTTCAACCCCAGCAGACCCGCGCCCATGTGCTGTGCGCGCTCTTCCAGCTGGGTCAGGCGCTGAACGGATTGCTCGGTTCGACCTTGGATCGTGTCGAGCATCGCACTCAGCAACTCGATGTGTTGCGGCATTTGCGGAAGGCACTCCGGCGCTGCTGCGGGATGATCGCCGCCGTAGGTTTGCCCGAGACGCAGCAACCAGGCATCCGCCAGATCGATACGGCCCTGTGCCAGCCAAAGCTCGCACTTGGCGAGGGTGATCATCGCCAGGTAATACACCGGGGGCACGTCCCAGATATGCATCAGTCGCTCGGCCTCGGCGAGCTCGGCGAAGGCTTCCGCAAAGCGCCCTTCCCGACCTTCAAGCCCTGCAATCACGCAGTGGCCGATCAACACGCTGATGTCGCGACAGGCACGGGCCTCGGCCAACCCGGCGTTCAGTCGCGCGCGCCCGGCATCGGGCTGCAACAGCTGCACAAGCAAATAACCCTCGTACAGCGTCAGTCGCGCGCGCACTGCGTACAAGCGCTGTGAAGAAAGTCCGTTCAAACGGCGCAGCCCTTGGCGCACCTCATCAAGGGAGCGCAGGGCTTCGCCTCTGGCGTGCAGCGTTCGTGCGCGGTCGTAATGCGCCAGCGCTTCGAACAACGGATTCGCCACCCGCTGCGCCAGCTCCAGCGCCTCTCTGTTCAATGCCCGCGCGCGCCACAGGTCGCCTTCGGCAATCGCCAGGTTCGCCAGCGTCGACAGGCACAGCAGCCGCTGTCCATAACGCTTTTGTGGAAGACTCACCAGCGCCTCACTGCAGTAGCGGTGGGCCGTTTCGCTGTCGCCTCGACCTCTGGCGATGATGCCGCTCAGCGCCAGCCACTGGGCGAGCATGGATTTTTGCGCCGTGGCGGACGGGGCGGGCAGGAAACGGCTGAGGTGATTGCCCAGTTCTTCGGCGGCGTCCAGTTGACAGGCCAGCCCCAGCGCCCAGGCATACAGCACGATCAGCCGCGGCGTGCTGACCAGCAGGCTGTCAGGCAGGTCCATTTTCCAGCGCAGCAACATGCCGACGTTTTGCTCGGCGAGCAGTTGCTCTTCAGAAAGGTTTTGCACGAGATTGGCCGCCACATCCAGGTGACCGGCGCGCAACGCCTGCTCGATCGCCTCATCCAGCAGGCCCTGCTCGCTGAACCAGCGGCAAGCGTTCAAATGCAATCGCCGTTGTTGCGGCGCAACGCTGGTGCCCGCGCGCGCGCGCAGCAGATCGGAGAATAAATGGTGGTAACGGAACCAGCGCCCGCTCTCGTCCAATGGCACGAGGAATACCTGATGCGCTTGCAAAAAATTCAGCATCTCGGCGCTGTCGTGACTGTCGCGTGCGGCGTTGCACAGCGCACTGCAGAAGCGCTCCAGACAGGCCGTTTCATAGAGGAACGCTTGAACATCGGCAGGCAGGCAATCGATGACTTCTTCAAGCAGGTAGTCACGGATCAACCCTTCGCCGCCGTTGAGTTCCTGGGTCAGCGTGTTGCTGCCTGCTTCGGCCGCGGCCAGCAGCCAGAAGCGCAAACCGGCCACCCAGCCCTCGCTGCGTTGGAGCAACGTGTGCAGCGCTTCCTCGGTGAGGGAACTGCTGTGCTGGTCCAGTACGGCCAGGGACTCGTCGTCAGTCAGGCGAAGGTCTTGCTCGGACAGCTCCAGCAACTGACGCGACAAGCGCAGGCGTGCCAGGTGCCAGTCCGGCCGCTGACGGCTGGTGACCATGACGATCATGCCGGCAGGCAAATGATTGAGCAGAAATTGCAGGCAGCGGTCGAGCACCGGACCTTGCACGAGGTGATAGTCGTCGAGCACCAGGAGCAGCGGCTTGCTCAACATCAGGTGCATGCCCAGTTCGTCCAGCAGGCTGTCGAGCCACTCTTCAAAGGCAAAGGGCTGATGCCGCTGACGCATCTTCAGCAGGCCAAGGGCCTGGCCGCCGAGTTGGGGGAAGAATTGTTGAAGGCCGGACAGAAGACGCTCAAGAAAACGCCCCGGATCACTGTCGCGCTGACTCAGCCCCAGCCAAAGGTTTTGCCATTGATCGGGCAGGCTCTGACAAAACTCCACGGCCAGCGAGCTCTTACCGAAGCCGGCCGGCGCACTGATCAGCAACAGGCGGCCAGACAATCCCGCACTCAGCCGCTCGCACAGTCGCGGTCGGGCGACATAGCCTTCGGGAAGGGGTGGGCGGAAGAAACGTCCTTCCAACGCAGTGACTGCGTGATTTGCGAATCCTTGCAAACGCGACAGATCAGTCATGGCCGGCTCTTGTTAGAAGTGCTTGTTATTCGGCGTTCAGATGTCGGGAGACTAGCGGCTAAGTCAGCGCTTTTGAAGATTGTTAGACGAAAGACTGTAAGAAAACATATCCAATCAACAGGGCGAATGTTGCTTTATATGTTTTGAGGAGGTGTTGCAGAGGCTCGTCCAGCCTGTGGGAGCGAATTCATTCGCGATGGAGCCTGAGGTCGATGCATCTATGTCGCGTGCAGGTTTTTTCGCGAATGAATTCGCTCCCACAGGGAAATCGTAGAAGGCCCAATTAAAAAACACCCCGACGAATCGGGGTGTTTTCTTTTGCGCTATGGGGTTCAACCATAGGGTAAAGCGGCGGAGGACAACGGTGCGCAGTAGCTGTGATCAACGGTGCACGGCTCTCCGCCAATTCGGTTACACGATCAGCGCACGCCTTCCTGACGCAGGGCGTTAGGCTGGAACTCGCTGGTGGTGGCCGTGAAGCCGAAGTCGTAAGCGCGTTTCTCTTCGTTCTTCATGCCCAGCGCCAGGTAACGGCCCGATTGCAGGTCGTACAGGGTTTCAACGGCGTACCACGGCACTTGCTTGTCGTAATAGTTCTCGGCATGGGCCTCGGCGACGCGCCACAGTTGGCCGCGACCGTCGTAGTGGTCGATCACCGCAGCCTGCCAGGTGTCTTCGTCGATGAAGAAGTCACGTTTGGCGTAGATGTGGCGTTGACCTTCTTTCAGGGTGGCGGTCACGTGCCAGACGCGGCGCAGTTCATAACGCGCCAGATCCTGGTTGATGTGGCCAGGACGGACAATGTCCGCGTACTTGAGCTTCGGATCGTCGAGCTTGTAGCTGTCGGACGCGATGTACATTTCCTGCTTGCCGATCAGTTTCCAGTCATAGCGATCCGGCGCGCCGTTGTACATGTCCAGGTTGTCGGAGGTACGCAGACCATCGGCCGCAGTACCCGGGCCGTCGTAAGACACTTGCGGCGCACGACGCACGCGGCGTTGGCCGGCGTTATACACCCATGCCGCGCGAGGCTCTTTCACCTGGTCGAGGGTTTCGTGCACCAGCAGCACCGAACCTGCCAGACGTGCTGGCGCCGTCACTTCCTGCTTGAAATAGAACAGGATGTTGCCTGGGTTCTTCGGATCGAAATCCTTCATCTTGTCGCGGAAGACGAATTGGTCCTCGAAATACACCGGGCTGAACGAACCGTTGGTTTGCGGCGTTACCTGCACCACCAGCCGCTTCACGCTGCCGCCGCGATAGCGGGTGATGTGGTTCCAGATCACTTCCAGGCCGTCTTTCGGAATCGGGAACGGCACGGCGGTTTCGAAGTTTTCCAGACCGTTACCGCCACCGACCAGCTTGGTGTTGACGGCGTTTTTCTTGATGGCGGCGAACACGTCAGCAGGCACGGTCGCGCCACGGTGTGACGGGTAGACCGGCATTTTGAAGGTGTCCGGGTAACGCTTGAACATCGCGTATTGGCCCGGCGCCAGATTGTTCTTGTACTGCTCCACGTTCTGCGCAGTGATGATGAACAGCGGCTTCTCGTTAGCGTACGGGTTGGCAAGGAAGCCCTTTGCATCCACGGCGCCCGCATTGGTCGGCAACGGGCTCCACGCCGGGATGGTGTTGGCAGCATTACCCGCCTTTTCCGCGCCCATCGGCGTCAGGGTCGTGCCCAGCTTGGCGGCTTCATCGGCAGAAACTGCGGCCATCACGCCGGTCGCCAGCAATGACAGGCTCAGTACTCCGACGTGCAACAGACCCTTTGTTATTTTCATGTTCATAAGTCGTCCTTAGAAGTTCATACCGAAGCTGAGGGCCACGAAGTCGCGGTCATCCACTGTGGAGTACTTGCCGTCGAAGAAGTTGGTGTAGGAAAGGTTGGCGGTATAGGTGTTCTGATATTCCGCTTCCAGACCCAGGCTCACAGCCTTGCGACCTTCTTCGAAGTTGCCGCCAGGGCCGGGCGAGTAGCCGCTGACGTCATGGGACCAGGCCACGCTTGGCTTGAGGTTCACACCGGCGAACACACTGTTGTAATCCCAGATGGCGCGAGCGCGGTATCCCCAGGACGTGGCCGTCGTGTAGCCATCGTTATTACAGTTGGTGTTCAAGCTGGCGGCATTGGGCAAGCCACCGCCTTGAGCAGTCGAGTTGTTGAGCACGTTACAGAAATTGCCGGGCAACGATCCCGGGCCGAACACGGGGTCCCGGCCATAACGCGCATCGGATTTGCTTTCCAGTCCACCCACATGAGTAACGCCAACTTCCGCCACGGTGGTCAAACGGCTTGCGCCCATCACCTGATCAAAGAAGTGCGTCAAGGTCGTCTGGAATTGAGTCACTTCCTTACGGTTATAGCCATGAAGATCCTGACCCGGCGTGCCGGAAAGCACGGAAGCATTTGCAAAACCCGGGATCGGCGTAACGCCCGCAAAGAGGATGTCGGTGGTACTCAACTGCACTGGCGCATTAGGGCGGTAGCTCACCTCACCGCTCCATGCCGTGCCGGTAGGCAATGTGGTCGAGAAGCTCAAGCCGTACAAGCGAATGTCTTCCGGGTACTCAACGAAATAGTTGGAGTTGCCCGCGACGATCAATGGGCGCAATGCCGCCAACGGTCCCAATGGACGGGTAAACGCTGCCCCAGGTGCACCTTGCGCACTGAAAATCGGGCTACGGCTGTGGTAGTTCATGAAATAAGCGCCGAATTCGGTATCCAGCGGCTCGAAGTTATAGTGCATGGCCACACCAAACTGGCCACTGTCTCGAGCGTCACGGTCTGGACCACGACGGACGAGCACGCCTTCGTTGTTCACGTTCACGCCAAGTGCCGTCAGGGTTGGCAAGGCTGCCGCTGGAATGGTCGAGCGTTTGTTCAAGACGCGCAGGTTATCGCTGCAACCGTCGGCAATGACGTCAGGTTGCGAAAAGAACGTTCCGCAGTTGTCGACAACGGTCTGATCCCACTCCAACTGGTAGAACGCTTCGGCCGACAGGTTCTCAGTCAGGCTCTGGGACAGGTAGAACATGTTGACGGGAATCAGGCCTTCCTTGATTTCCGAGCCAGGACGGCGGAACGCGGACACATCGATAGGGTTGATCGAGTTGATACCGCCGCCGATGAATGTACTTTCACCCCAACTGATGACCTGCTTACCGAAGCGCACAGAGCCTGGCTCATCGGCAATGGAGTAGTTGTGGTAGACAAATGCGTCGAGCAACTGGAAGCCCGAGGACTTGGCGCCCTCTTTGCGACCGGAATCGCTGATGTCCTTGAACTCGCGGCTTTCATCCTTGAGCTCGAAGTCGTACCAGTACTTCCCTCGCATGAACACGCCCGTGTCCCCGTATTTCAGCTCGAGATCGTGTACGCCTTTGAAAATCTTCGAGAAGGTTTCGCCCCGCTTGAAGTTCAAGTGACCGTCGTCGGAAGTCTGCGACAGCCCCCTGCCGCCGTTGTTTACGCCGATTAGATCCTTGTTGGGCTTGGCGGTCGACCAACTGGCGCCGATGGAGAGCGACGAGTCGAAACTACCTTCGATTTCACCGATGTTGAAACTGACGCCGAATGCAGGACCGGCGAGCGTGGAAGCGAGGCTGACGGCCAGAGGCAGTTTTGCCCGGCGCCAGAACAGGTTTGCTGATGTCATCGACGCTACTCCATGTGCTTTTATTTTTATGGCAGTGGGTGCTTCCAGAAACGACTCAGGCGAAAAAGTCCGCAGTGCCTGGGTGTCAACGCTTGTTCGGGCAGCCCATGTAAAGCTGCTAAACGACGTAGCGTTTTTCTCCGGTTCCAACCTACTGCCGACTATAGCCAGCAGGTGCTACTGCTTGATCCCTCTAAAGTGTGATTTGCAGCGTCAAAGCGTCTGGCACGGTGATTTCGACGTGCTGACCGGCGCGGCAAAGGGAGGATGGCTGAATTTCGGGATTTGGCAAGGAAGACGCCGGGCGAGAGCGCTCGCGGCACATTGCCATGACCGGAATCAGGGCAATGCGCGCGATAAAAAAAGTTTAGAGAGTAGAGAGGAAGGCGCTGTTAGTGCTCTGCCATTCGATGATGTCCAGGCGAATTCGCTTCTTGTCGAGCTTACCGACGCTGGTCTTGGGAATTTCGGTAACAAGGGCGATCTGGCTGGGGATTGCCCACTTGTTGATATGCCCCTGCTCCACGAACGGCTTGAGGTGTTCCTTCAACGCTTTGGCATCGATGACGTGCCCCTCATGGGCGACCAACAGCGCAAAAGGCCGCTCGCCCCACTGCGGATCAGCGATCCCGACAACCGCCACTTCACGCACGCCAGGATGGCGGCTGCACAGGTCTTCCAGCTCCAGCGACGACACCCACTCGCCACCCGTTTTGATCACGTCCTTGATGCGGTCCCGGATGTCGATGCCGCCCATGCTGTCCAGCGTGGCCACGTCGCCGGTGTGCAACCAGCCGCCCGCCCACAGCTCCGCGCCCTTCTCGGGCTCTCGGTAATACCCTTCGGTGAGCCACGGCGCGCGCAGCACCAACTCGCCTTGGGTCTCGCCATCGGAGGGCAGAAAGTTACCTTCGCCGTCGACGATCGCAGCCTCAACCAATACGCCCGGCGCGCCGGCTTTGATCCGGTACGTGGTGCGTTCGTCTTCGCTGCCCGCCATCAATTCTTCGTTCAAGTGCGCCACCGACACCAACGGACCGGTTTCGGACATGCCATACGCCGCGGTCAGCTGAATGCCCTTGGCCTTGGCCGCGTCATACAGCGAACGGTTGAGTGAGCTGCCGCCGATGATGATGTTCCAGCCGGTGAAATCGACGTCTTTGGCCGCTTTGGCATTGAGCACCATCTGCATGATGGTGGGCACGCAGTGGGAGAAATTCACTTTCTCCTTGCGCCATAACTCGACCAGCAGTTCAGGGTCGTACCGGCCGGGATAGACCTGCTTCACGCCAAGCATGGTCGCCGCATACGGCACGCCCCAGGCATGAACGTGGAACATCGGCGTGATGGGCATGTACACCTTGTCGGTGCACAACAACCCTTCGACGCTGCCCATGATCGTGGCCACGGCCATGGTGTGCAGCACCAGTTGGCGATGGGTGAAATACACGCCCTTCGGATTGCCGGTGGTGCCGGTGGTGTAGAACGTCGTCGCCACCGAGTTCTCATCAAAGTCCTCGAAGCGATACTGCGGGCTTGCCGCGGCCAGCAGGGTTTCGTACTCACCGATCAGGTTTGGCAAGTCGGCGGTCTTGTCGCCGGTATCGGAGATCAGCAGGGTCTTTTCAACCGTGGTGAGTTTGCTTTCGAAGCATTTATACAGCGGCAGGAACTCGCTGTTGACCAGCACAAGCTTGTCTTCGGCGTGGTTCATGGTGAACAGGATCTGATCCGGAGAAAGGCGCACGTTGATGGTGTGAATCACCGCGCCAATCATGGGAATCGCAAACATGCATTCCAGATACCGGTGGCTGTCCCAATCCATGACGGCAACCGTATCGCCCGCTTTTACCCCTGCCTCGGTCAGCACATTCGCAAGGCGGCAGATGCGCTCGTTGAGGGTCAGATACGAATAGCGTGATTGGTCCCGGTAGACGATTTCCCGCGTTTTTTCATAGCGGCTGCCCGACATCAGCAAGCGTTTGATCAACAGAGGGTACTGGTACGCGCCATCAGCTGGCGGAATCACGCGTGTCTGCAGCATAGGAATCCCTTTTCAAGATGCATGTGCGGTGCTGAAAATATGCACTCTAGAGCCATCACTCGCCACTCAAATCAGCCAAAGGGATGATTCGAATGACGAGTGACCATGCAGGCATTGCGCCATTTGAAAGGGCAAAACGGTCTTGCGGGCACGTTATGGCCTGGGTCGATATTTCAGTTTGCCTGGGTAAACGCCAGCTTCACGCCCAACGCCACCAGAACCCCACCCATGGCGCGGTCAAACCAGTGCCCCATGCGGGCGAAGCCTGCACGCACCCGTGGCTGGCTGAACAGACGAGCCACCAGGCAGAACCAGATGCCCGTCGCCAGCGCCAGATAAATACCGTAACCCGCCTGCACCAGCATCGGTGTGTGCGGATTGATCACGACCGTAAACAACGACAGGAAGAACAATGTGGCCTTGGGATTCAGGCCATTGGTCACGAAACCGGCGGTAAAGGCACCGCGCGCCGTGCGCTCACCTTTGGCGATGTCCACTGGTGCATCCGAAGCATTGGCCGGTTTGGCGCGCAAAGCCTTGATGCCGATGTACAACAGGTAGGCTGCCGCCGCCCATTTCAATGCGTTGAACAGCACGATGGATTGCGAAACGATCAGCCCGATACCCAGCAGCGAATAACCCACGTGCAGGAAAATCGCCGTGCCCACGCCCATGGCGGTGTAGGTCCCGGCCTTGCGGCCATGGGTCACGCTTTCACGGACCACGACGGCAAAATCGGGACCTGGGCTGGCAACCGCCAGCAGATGAATCAGGGCAACGGTGAGAAATTCCGTCCAGTACATGTGGGGACTCCAGGCGTTTTTACGAGCGGCAGGCTCTGGTAGGCTCGCTACCTTACGCCTCCCACTCACCGAGCAAAAGGTACAGCTGATGTCGAGTCAAAGCAGAGCAGTTTTCCTGGATCACACCTCACTGGACCTCGGCGATCTGGACCTTGCACCCTGGCGTGAATCCTTCAGCGAACTGATCCTGCATTCCAGCTCTACGGCGGATCAAGTCATTGAAAGACTGCAGGGCGCGCAGGTAGCAATTTCCAACAAGATCATGATCGATGCCGACGCAATCGCTGCATGTCCTGACCTGAAGCTCATATTGGTGACGGCGACAGGGGTCAATAATGTGGACCTTGAGGCCGCCCGCAAGCATGGCGTCGTGGTGAGCAACTGCCAGGGTTATGGCACCCCTTCGGTGGCGCAGCACACGTTGATGTTGCTGTTGGCGATGGCCACGCGACTGCCGGACTATCAGCAAGCGATTCATCAAGGCATGTGGCAAAAATCCCGGCAGTTTTGCCTGCTGGATTTCCCCATTGTGGAGCTGGAAGGCAAGACGTTGGGCCTTCTGGGGCATGGCGAACTGGGTGGGGCGGTGGCGAAGCTCGCCGAAGCCTTCGGCATGCGCGTTCTGCTGGGCCAGATCCCCGGCCGCCCTGCTCGCCCCGACCGTTTGCCCCTGCACGAACTGTTGCCACAAGTGGACGCGCTGACGTTCCACTGCCCGCTTAACGAACACACTCGCGACATGATCGGCGCTCACGAATTGAGCCTGATGAAGCCCAAAGCGTTCATCGTCAACACCGCCCGTGGTGGTTTGATCAATGAGCAGGCGCTGGCCGATGCCCTGCGCAACGGTCACCTCGCCGGCGCTGCAACCGACGTGCTGACCGTTGAGCCTCCGGTCAACGGCAACCCGCTGCTCTCGGGCGATATCCCTCGCCTGATCATCACCCCGCACAGCGCGTGGGGCAGCCAGGAAGCCCGGCAGCGTATCGTTGGCCAGGTGAATGAGAATGCCTTGGCGTTTTATGCGGGCAAGCCCATCAGAGTCGTCAGCTGAGGCCTGTTGATCGGGTAGGAGCGCGTGCTCTACCCCTTTCTCCTGATAAACTTCGCTCTTTTTTTCAGGAGCCGAAGATGGACCCGCGCAGTGAAGTGTTACTCCGTCAGGCCGATTTGTTTCAGGGTTCTCTGCTGCTGACCGGCCTGCCTGCCGACGACCTGCTGAACACGCTGCCCAACGCGCGAGGCTGGAGCTGGCATGCGGGTGACTTCGCAGCGCTGGACGCACGCTTCGCCGGTCGCACTCACTTCGGCACCGAGGCGCCGGGTGAAGCATTCGACGCCGCCGTGTTGTTCCTGCCCAAAGCCAAAGACCTCACCGACTACCTGCTCAACGCCCTAGCCTCGCGCCTGCAAGGCCGGGAGCTGTTCCTGGTCGGCGAAAAACGCGCAGGCATCGAGGCGGCGGCGCGTCAGCTGAGCCCGTTCGGACGCGCGCGTAAACTGGACAGCGCCCGCCACTGTCAGCTGTGGCAAGTCACCGTCGAAGAAGCGCCTCAGCCAGTCGAGCTGAACAGCCTCGCTAAACACTTCGAGATTGAGATGGAAGGCGGCCCTTTGAAAGTGATCAGCCTACCGGGCGTTTTCAGTCACGGCCGGCTCGACCGGGGCTCGGCGCTGCTGCTGGAGAATCTCGACCGATTGCCCACCGGTCATTTGCTGGATTTTGGATGCGGTGCCGGCGTGCTGGGTGCTGCGGTCAAACGTCGCAGCCCGGACATGAACGTCACCCTGCTGGATGTCGACGCATTCGCCACCGCCAGCAGCCGCTTGACGCTGGCGGCCAATGGTCTTGAGGGCGACGTATTGACCGGTGACGGCATCGACGCCGCGCCCCATCATCTGGACGTCATTCTGACCAATCCGCCCTTTCATACCGGCGTCCACACCGACTACGCCGCGACGGAGAACCTGCTGCGAAAAGCACGCGAACACCTGAAAAAAGGCGGCGAACTTCGCCTGGTTGCCAATAGTTTCCTGCGCTATCAACCGATCATCGAGCAGCACCTTGGCGTATGTGCCGTCATGGCCGAAGGTCAGGGGTTCAGGATTTACCGCGCCAAACGTGCGTGAAAATTAGCGCTTGCCGAACACGATTCGTGTAGGCAGAATCCGCTCCGTCCTAGGGGAGTAGTCTCCCACGAGCGCCACGCTCGTCCGGCGCGCATCAACATACTTGGTCCTCAGACCATGGTGCGTGCGACCCCAGATCCGCTTAGACGGATCGGTGGTTTGACAAGACCTATGACACGAACATCCTGACCCGGGGCGGGGAGGTTGTACGTGTCATAGCCGTGTCGACCCGCCCCTTAGGAAAATCCTGATGCTGGAATCCCTGTTGGTCCCTACCGCGGTCGTCGCACTGGCCGAAATCGGTGACAAGACCCAACTCCTCGCGCTTATCCTCGCAGCCCGCTTTCGCAAGCCTTGGCCGATCATCGCCGGCATTGTCGCGGCTACGCTGGCCAACCACGCTGCGGCCGGTGCCGTTGGTGCCTGGTTCAGCAGTTTCTTCTCCGACGCCATGTTGCACTGGATCCTCGCCGCGAGCTTCACCGCCACCGCGTTGTGGACGCTGGTCCCGGACAAGATGGATGACGATGAAGCCAGCACCGCGCGCAAGTTCGGCCCTTTCATGACCACGCTGATCGCATTCTTCATCGCCGAAATCGGTGACAAGACGCAGATCGCCACAGTGATGCTGGCGGCGCAATACTCCTACCTGTGGCTGGTGATCCTGGGCACAACGCTGGGCATGCTGATTGCCAACGTACCGGTGGTGCTGGCGGGTAACTTCGCAGCAGAAAAACTGCCGCTGACGCTGATTCGCCGATTGGCAGCCGGTGCGTTCTTCATCCTGGCGATCGTTGCGGTGTACAAGGCGATGCAGGTCAGCGGCTGGGTGTAACCCGCAGCTGACACACCTCTGTGGGAGCGAGCTTGCTCTGGGCCGCATCGGACGACAGCGTCAAGTCAGATACATCAATGTCGACTGATGAATCGCATCGCGGGCAAGCGCGCTCCTACAGTGATCTGTGTTAGCTCAAGACTTCGGCACCTGCTCGTACAGAGGCATCACCTTCGGAATGGCGGCCTGTAACGAGGCAATGCGGTTCGCCGAAGCCGGGTGAGTGCTCATGAACTCCGGCTGCGATGCCCCGGCTTGAGCTTCCATCTTCTGCCAAAGCGTAATCGCGGCATTCGGGTTGTAACCGGCACGTGCCGACAGCTCAAGACCTAACAGGTCAGCTTCATTCTCGTTGGCCCGGCTGTTCGGCAGCGTGAGGCTGTAATTGACCACGGTGTCGGCCAGCGCGAGGCTGTCCTGCCCCAGGCCCAGCAACGAACCCGCGCCCTGCTTCGCCATCTGAATGCCGTACGCCTTGGACATGGCTTCACGCCCGTGTTCGCGCAAGGCATGCGCGATTTCATGACCCATCACCGCTGCCAGCTCATCGTCACTGAGCTTCAGCGTGTCGATCAGCCCGGTGTACACGATGATTTTGCCGCCAGGGCCGCAGTTGGCGTTCAGTTCATCGCTCTTGATCAGGTTCACTTCCCATTGCCATTGCGCCGCATCCGGACGCAGTTTCGGCGCCTGGGCGATCAGCCGGTTGGCAACATTCTGCACGCGCTTGGCCTCGGCGCTGCTCTTATCCAGCACGCCTTTGGACGTGGCCTCGGTAACGGTCTGCTGATAGGACTGGGCATACATCTGGTTGACCTGATCGGTCGACAGCATGCTGAACATGTATTGCTTGCGCTCGACACCCACCGAATCTCCGCTGGTGGTGTTGACGGCCTGACAGCCTGCAACCAGCAGCGCTGCGCTCAAGGCACAAAGAGCAAAGGTCTGACGCATTGTGTATCTCCTTCCAAACAAGGCGCTCATCCTAGGCGGTACGCCGCCCGAGTGCCAGATGGCAGCCGTTTGCCATGCAAATAGACCTGTAAAAAACGCACATCCGTACCAGCTTTAAAACACTTCTCCTCTCTCTTTCCAAACTCATGAACGCCTTTAAATCCGGGCCATCCAGCCAACTTGCCCAAAAGCGACCCATAGGCATCAAAAACGGCCATTTCGTCGTTTTCATCTCATGGAAATTCAGGGCAAGGCGATAGCTCTTTCAGGCGTAATTTCGCGTCCGGAGCCCTTATGAAGTTCAAATCAATCCAGTTTTCAGTGGCCGCACTGGCGGGTGCCATCGTGCTCAGCGTGGTGGCGGCCCTCGTGCTCTACTCGCTCTTTTCAGGCGCCCGCACGCAAGCACTGGTGGACCAACGCACCACGGCGCTATTCGAGCAAGCCACCGAGCAACGCCTGACGGCCATTGCACGCACACAAGCCAGCGACATTCAGCGCGAACTGGAAGCGCCGCTCAACACGGCCGCCGGACTGGCCACGACCAACGCCGTCATCGGCATGAAGGACGCCAAAGGCGAGCCGTTGCTGAAGATCAGCCGTGAGCAGTTGCTCAACGTGTTGCATGAAACGGTCGTGCGCAACCCGAAAATCCTGGGCGCCTACATCGGTTGGGAACCTAATGCCCTTGACCACAATGACGTGGCGTATGCCGAAGCGCCAATCACCGGTGTCGACCCCAAAGACGGCCGGTTCATGGCCTGGTGGTACCGCAAACCTGACGGCACGTTCAATCTGGAGAAACTGGCGAGCCTGGAAGACCAGAAAGTCCTGTCCACCGGCATTCGCTCGAGCGAGTACTACCTGTGCTCGCGTGAAACCCGCAAACCCTGCGTGATCGACCCCGCGCCTTATAAGGTGGGCGGCAAGATGGTCATGCTCTCCTCATTCATCGAGCCCATCATGGTGGACGGCCAGTTTCAGGGCATCGTCGGGGCCGACCTGTCGGTAAACTTCATTCAGGACATGCTCGAAACCGCCGACAAGAAACTCTACAACGGCGCGGGTGATCTGGCGCTGATTGCCACCAACGGCCGCCTCGTGGCCTACACCAAGGACACCAGCAAGCTGGGCGAGAAAGCCAGCGAGATCCTCGACGCCAACGAAGTCGCGAACCTGACAAACCTGACCAAAGGGGACGTTCGTTACGACATCGACAAGGAGCACGGCCACATCGAGCTGTACCTGCCCTTCGGTATCGGCAACACCGATGCACGCTGGACACTGATGATCCGCATGCCGGTCAGCGCGGTGATGGCGGACCTGCAGAAGCTGCAAGGCGACCTGGCGCATCAGCGCGACACGGATATTTTCGGGATGACCATGGTTGGCTTGTTGATCGCCGCGCTGGGCCTGCTGATCGTCTGGTTCGTCGGCCGTGGCATCGCCCGTCCGCTGAAGCAGATGGTTGCGATGCTCGACGACATCGCCAAAGGCGAAGGCGATCTGACGCGTCGCCTGACCAGCGATCGCGCCGACGAGCTGGGCTCGATTGCCAGCGGTTTCAACACCTTCCTGGGCAAGTTGCAGGTCATGATCAGCCAGGTCGTCACGTCGGTGCAGAAGGTCAGTGATTCATCCGAGCACACCGCCGACATCGCCATTCGCACCAACAAAGGCGTGCACAAACAGATGGCCGAGATCGATCTGGTCGCGACCGCCGTGCACGAAATGACCGCGACCGCGCAAGACGTCGCGCGCAATGCGACTCAGGCCGCACAAGCCGCCAACCATGCGGACGACGCCGCCAACCAAGGCATGCGTATCGTCCACAACACGTCGGCCTCCATCAGCGAGCTGGCGGTGGAAATCGGCCGCGCAGTGAGCGTGGTGCAGACGCTGGCCAAGGACAGTGAAAACATCAACGCGATCCTCACGGCCATTCGCGGGATCGCCGAGCAGACCAACCTGCTGGCGTTGAACGCAGCGATTGAGGCAGCCCGCGCCGGTGAACAGGGACGCGGGTTTGCGGTGGTGGCCGATGAAGTGCGCAATCTGGCGCAGAAGACGCAGCAAGCGACCGAAGAAATCCAGACCATGATCCAACAGCTGCAAAGCGGCACGCGGCAAGTGGTCAAGGTCATGGAAGACAGCCAGAGCAAGACCGACGAAAGTGTTGGGCATGCCGCCGAGGCCGCACAGGCCCTGGAAAGCATTACCAAGGCTGTGTCGGTGATCAACGACATGAACACCCAGATCGCCAGCGCGGCGGAAGAGCAAAGCGCGGTCGCCGACGACATCAACCGCAACGTGATCAATATCGGTCAGGTGGCGAACGAAGTGGCCGGTGGCGCGGATGAGTCGAGCCAGGCGAGCGCCGAACTGACCAAACTGGCAGAGCAGCAGCGCCGGTTGATCAATCAGTTCAGGGTTTGATGAGCTTCAGTAGGGCGCCAGTTTTCTGAGTGTGCCGGCTTGCTGGCGAATGCGGGGTGTCAGTCACCGTCTATGTACCTGACCCACCGCATCGCTGCCCTCGTAACCTCGGACGTCTCCTACAGGTACTGCGTCGTTCCGATGATTTGCGGTCGATATCCAATCTGTAGGAGCCAGCAAGCCGGCTCACAGGTTCGGCGCACAGTCTGAAATAGGCGCCCGTATTACAGCGGCGTCAGGCATTCCGGCGCATTAAGCTTCGGATCGTTCACCAGATTGGCCAGCGGACGCTCTCGCAGCTGCCTCTGCGGTGCGGCGAGCAACGACTGCAACGTCACCAGCGAGCTGTCAGGGTCGAGCCAGGCAGCCTGCCCTTCTTCATCGAGAATCAGCGGCCTGCGCTGATTCATCGCCGCTTGCGTCACCACCGCCACGCTCAGATAGACGTGCTCTTGCACCGGGTAAGCCTCCCAGATCGCCGCGAAATACAGCGTCGAGCCCTCGGCCGGCGTCAGCCAGAACGGCCGCTTGCGCACCGTACCGCGCCACTCGTAGAAACCGTTGGCGGGGAGCAGACAGCGGCGCTCACGAAACGCCTGACGGAACATCGGTTGTTCGGCCAGGGTTTCTGCCCGCGCGTGGGCAGGCGTTCGCGACATGTCGGTCAGCCAAGGCGGAGTCAGTCCCCAGCGCGCTCTGGCCACTTGACGCCCGGCCTCGCCCTCCTCGCTCGCCCGGACCATCAGCACCGAATCGTGGGGCGAAATATTCCACTGCGCCTGCTGGTCCGCCGGAAATCCGGGCAAGGCCGCAAACGCGGGCGTCCAACGAAACAGCGCATAACGTCCACACATGGGCTCAGGGCAACTCTTCTGAAAAGCGAATGAAGCCGCGCAGGACAGGCCTCAGCACAACAACACATCGGGGTAGCTGTCAGGCTCATCGCCCGACAACGGAAAGGCGCCATTGTACTCAGTGATCAACTGGCGTGCCCGATCGGCCTCGTCATCCTGCACCGCCAGCCCCAAAAGGCCGAACACCGGCAACTCACCGATCCCGCCCAGCAAGTGGCGTCCGGTGATGTGCGACTCGATGCCTTCACTGGCGAGCATGGACTGCAACAGCTCGCCTTCCATCATGTTTTCCGGTTCATAGATTTTGCGCATCAGTCGTTCTCGGCACGGACGTCCAGATCCCATTGTTCGCCATCGGTTTGCAGATGAAATTCGATGGGACGACAGCACACATGACAATCTTCGATGAAGTTGTGGTCGCCTTCCGACAGGTCCAGGACCGTTTCTCCCGGTTCGCCGCAATAAGGGCACTCGTAAGGCGCTGCAGGTTGTATTTCGTGCATCACAGTCTCCGAGAGCAGTTTTGCGTATAATCGCCGACTTGTTTGCAGGCCGAGCTTAATTTCTCACCATCCGGGCGTAAAACCGGACTCGACCTACCTTTACCCTAGCCGTTTCCAACAAGAGAGCATGATGGGCGAATTCGATGCCATCCGACCGTACGACGACACCGAAGTAAAAGCCGTACTCAACCGGCTACTGGGTGACAAGGCGTTCCTCGCGATCCTCACGCATTTCCGTTTTCCACGTCTGGCCGGTTCCCTCGGCTGGATCCTTCAGCCTGCCATCGCGCGCAAGCTGCGCCGTCAGTTTGCCGGCATCGAGACCGTCGCGGCCTTGCAGGACAAGGTCGAGCATTACGTCGACCATACGATTGAACGGGCCACCGATGGTGTGACCTACACCGGCGTGGAGCAGTTCAAGTCCGGCGTGGCTTACCTGTTTCTGGCCAACCACCGGGATATCGTGATGGACCCGGCGTTCGTCAACTATGCCGTGTACCACGCAGGCTTGCCGACGCCGCGGATCGCCATCGGCGACAACCTGCTGCAAAAGCCGTTCGTCAGCGACCTGATGCGCCTGAACAAGAGCTTCATCGTGCATCGCTCCATCACCGGACGCCGCGAAAAAATGGCGGCGTACCAGTTGCTGTCGGCCTACATCAATCACTCGATTCGCAACGACTGCCAGTCGATCTGGATCGCACAGGCCGAAGGTCGCGCCAAAGATGGCGACGACCGCACCGAGTCGGCGATCCTCAAGATGTTCCACATGAGTCGCAAGGACGAGCCGTTTGGCGAAGTCATTCAGTCGCTGAACCTGACGCCGGTCTCGATCAGCTACGAGTACGACCCATGCGATCAGGCGAAGGCCCGCGAGCTGTACATCCGCGCGACCACCGGCAGTTACACCAAGGCACCGGGCGAGGACGATGTCAGCATCGCGCTGGGCATCACCGGCTACAAAGGCCGCGTCCACGTCAACTTCGCACCACCGATTACCGAGCTGTTCGACGACACCAAGCAACTGGCGATCGAAATGGACCGGCAGATCCTCGGCGGCTACCGCCTGTTCCCGGTGCATTATCTGGCGTACGCGCAGTGGGACGATGCCGATCCGAGCCTGAAAGTACCTGCCGCTGCAAAGATTTTCCCGGCCGACGAGCTGGAGCGCGCGAAAGAAGAATGGCAACGCCGCCTGGAGGGCTGCGCCGAAGAGCACCGTCCGTATCTGGTGCTGCAATACGCGACGCCAGTGCGCAATCAGTATCGGGTCAAGGCGGGACTGCCGCTTTAACATCAGTCGCTTCACGAAAAACGGCGCCCCGACAGGCGCCGTTTTTTATTGCCTCACAGATGAGGCGGCAACCACAACAAACCCTGTGTGCGGATTCGTTCGCGGTCGGCCTGCGGGATCAACGCATCTCTGGCGCCTGAAAGACTTTTCGCGAATAAATTCGCTCCCACAAAGGCCCGAGCGCACGGCCCGCGATGGGCGAGGAGATCAAAGTTTGGTGCTCACCCATGAGAGCAGCAACGCAAACCCCAGGCACGCCGCACCGATGCGATAACTCAGGCGGATCATGCGCAGGGTGGGTACGTCCATCAGGTGCATGGGCTCATCGATAGGCGCTTGCTCGGTGAGTTTGTGCAGTTGCGTGGTTTCACGTTGCTCGAGGTTGCGGGTGGTGTGCAACAGCCAGATCCCGGGTCCGGCGGCGAGTAGCGCCAATGCGTTGAGGACCATTGCGGGGGAGTGCTGGAGGAACGACATGGGGCCTCGATGGCGCCAGATCAGGGCACCGCAGGTTCAGTTGGATCTGACGATAAAGGTACTGCGTGTCACCTTAACGTCACCTGAACCGTTCACTGTGTAGCACCTCAACTCGACCACCCGGATACGGAGAGCGTCATGCTGCACGCCCACAACCAGGACCGCCTTTACCTCATCGCCCCGAGTGACGAACAGGAAGCGCTCATCGACGCGCTGGCCTTCAACGTCCAGGACAGGCATTGGCTGGTGTACTGCGCACTGGGTGGCCACGCACATAACGACCTGCCGGAGATGGACCTGGAAACGGGTTACAGCTTTCTGGATTTCTACCAGGCGGCGTAAACCTAAGCCCCAACAAAAAGCCCCCGGCTTCTCACGAAACCGGGGGCTTTTGTCATACAGCCAGTCGAGTTACTGACCCAGCGTGCGACCGATGGTCTGATCCTGGAACAGACGGGTCAGCGCATCGCTGAGCACGTCGCTGATCAGTTTGGTGTTCGTTTCTTCGTTGGGCGCCATGCCGAAACGCTGGTCCAGCGACGCTGCGTAACGACCGCTGTAGCTGTGACCGTTGTTCTGCACGTCAGCGCGGAAGGTCGAACTGATGTTCGCTTCAGTCACGTACAGGCCTTCTTTGGGCGACTGATACTTGAGGTCCGCAAGGGTGATGGTCAGCTGTGGGCCGTTGCCGCCTTGAACAGGCGTAAAGCCCAGCAGACGCACGGCAGCTTCGGCCTGGGCCTGGAGCTGCGGAACCACTTGCTGGCTGTTGACCGTAATCGAACTGGTTTCAGGGTACAGCCCACCGCGGGTGCCAAGGGTCTGCGACTGGCGACCGTCGACAACCCGAACCACCACTTGCTGACCGTGCCCGACAGGCGCCAGCTGGCTGTTCAACTTGGGTTGTGGGCTAAGCGACTGCGGGCTGTGGGCACACCCCACCAGCGTCAGACTGCCTACAGCAAGCAAACCGAACAAAACGCGACGCAACATGCTCATTTCTCCATGGGCCAAGGCACAAATTGTGCCGCAGTATAGCGACCTCGCAAGGTCGCTCACTAGCGTAAAGATACGACAAAGTGCCATCGCACCGGTTCCTGACGGCCTCGTTATTCGTGACAGCCAAAAGATACGCGTCGACACCATTACGCAATGTGGACGTCATGGGGATGTCATCGCCGCACGGCATACTTTTCTCAAAGGCCCAACAGCGCTTCCCACATCAAGGAGTCTTCCCATGGACTTTCTCTGGTCTCTGTTCTCGCTTCGTCGCCGTTATCGTCACTATGCTCGCCTGGACACATACGGCGTGTGCGTTTCGTTCAAGCACTGCGCCGTAGCACCTCAGGGTCATGACTGGGTGGAAATCACCGAAGCCAATCTGACCTGGCTGCACCAGCCTCTGCCCGCCAGCGCCCGCATCACGCCCCGCGCGCGTGCGATTACCGCCCGGCAATTGCTCAGCATCTGACCGAACGGCGAATAAAAGTCATTTTTTCTGGATCAATTCTGCGCGTTTCATCGCTATAATCTCCCCCCGATTATAAGGACGTCTCCTGATCGGGCCTCGCAGCATCGTTGATACCGCGTATCAACTCCTCCGTATCGCCCACAGAGAGCCTTCCACACAGACATGTGCAGCCCGGTGTGTCCGCGGCGCAGGCGCAAAAACGTCGATTCGCTCGAACCTTTTGCGCACGCCAATGCCCACACTGTGTTTGAACCTGATCTGCCAGAGCTGCCATCGCGCAGCCCTTTTTGAGGTTTGCGTCTCCAAAAGAGCGCAAAAAAAACGGGTTTTCACAACTTCACAAGAGTGTGGCGAGCAAATGAATAGTTACGCGTTTGTACATGCACCATTAGCGTCTGACCCAGCCCCCTTGCAAAGGACCGACTGCAGCGCAGCCTCCACAACCGGAGTCTGAAGCCTGTCCACTACGGATTTGGTTGCATAACCGGACGTCTTGACGATAGTCGAATGGCTGTTCGGGCCGAAAAATGCGTTCATGCTTGCACTACAAAAGCATCGACCAGGCCCCTGCGGTGGCGTCCGCTGAAGATGCAAAAAATTGCGAAGAATCGGACATGCCGATCCCGGCCGGGTTGTACGAGGCACTGCGCGAACCCCGCGCCGCCCGCACCCGGCAACTGACCTCGGGGTCCATGCCGTCAATTTGGTGCTGCAGATTTTGGAGACGCGTTAATGGCGCATAACGAAGCAGTCGATGTGGTACTGGTCGGGGCAGGCATCATGAGTGCCACCCTTGCAGTGCTGCTCAAGGAGCTCGACCCAAGCCTCAAGCTTGAGGTTGTCGAACTGATGGATTCCGGTGCCGCAGAGAGTTCCAACCCATGGAACAACGCCGGCACCGGCCATGCAGGCCTGTGCGAGCTGAACTACACGCCGGAAATGGCCGATGGCTCCATCGACATCAAAAAAGCGATTCATATCAACACTCAGTTCGAAGTCTCGAAGCAGTTCTGGAGCTATCTGGCTCGCACGGGCACCTTCGGTTCCTCGCGCTCGTTCATCACGCCGGTGCCGCACCTGAGCTTCGTTCAGGGCGAGAAAGGCATGGCGTACCTTAAAAAACGCTACGAAGCGCTGCGCAAACACCACGCGTTCGCATCGATGGAGTACACCGAAGACAAGGCCACGCTGGCCGAGTGGATGCCGCTGATGATGCCGGGCCGTCCGGCTGATGAGCCGATCGCCGCCACGCGCGTCATGCACGGCACCGACGTGAACTTCGGCAACCTGACCAATCAATTGCTCAAACACCTGTCCAGCGCTCCCGATGCGCAGGTCAAGTATTGCAAGCGCGTCACGGGCCTGAGCCGTAAAGGCGATGGCTGGAGCGTGACCATCAAGGACGTCAACAGCGGTGGCACACGCGAAATCGACGCCAAATTCGTGTTCCTCGGCGCCGGTGGCGCGGCCCTGCCGCTGCTGCAGATGTCGGGCATCGAAGAAGGCAAAGGTTTTGGCGGCTTCCCGGTCAGCGGCCAGTGGCTGCGCTGCGACAACCCTGAAGTGGTAAAACGTCACCAAGCCAAGGTCTACAGCCAGGCTGCGGTGGGTTCCCCGCCGATGTCGGTTCCACACCTGGACACCCGCGTGGTCGACGGCAAGACCTCCCTGCTGTTCGGCCCGTACGCCGGTTTCACCACCAAGTTCCTCAAGCACGGTTCGCTCATGGACCTGCCGCTGTCGATCCGCGCCGCCAACATCGCACCGATGCTGGCCGTAGCCCGCGACAACATGGACCTGACCAAGTACCTGATCAGTGAAGTGCGGCAGTCCATGGAACAGCGTCTGGATGCCCTGCGTCGCTTCTACCCTGAAGCGAAAGCCGAAGACTGGCGCCTTGAAGTGGCCGGTCAGCGTGTGCAGATCATCAAGAAGGATCCGAAGAAAGGCGGCGTTCTGCAATTCGGTACCGAACTGGTTTCGGCCAAGGACGGTTCCCTTGCGGCGCTGCTGGGCGCATCCCCGGGTGCTTCGGTCACTGTTTCGATCATGCTCGACCTGATCGAACGCTGCTTCCCTGAAAAGGCTCGTACCGAATGGGCCGCCAAGCTGAATGAGATCTTCCCGGCTCGGGAGAAGATTCTGGAAACCGACGCGCAGCTGTATCAGCGTGTCAGCGCCCAGAGCGACGAGAGCCTGGACCTGGTCCCAAGCAGCCAGGCGGCAAGCTTCGCTTGATTCAGAGCCTGCTCTGAATCGGTGAGATTACTGAAAGCCCCGCCCACGCAGCGGGGTTTTCAGTTTTAATGCGTCAGATGGCGCATCACTTCATCGAAAACTTCACCGTGTAACTGCCCATCGAATCGGTGCCTTTGGTCACCGCAGCGCTGCATTCGGCAGGTACGGTGCCAATGGAGTTGGCAGTGGCAGTTTTCTCAGGTGCGGGGTTTACCCCGACCCATCGGAAAACCACCTTGTGAGACATCCTGAACTCGCACTTCTGCCCTTCGGTGTTCGCATAGCGAAACACCGCGGCGTCATTGCGGGGATTATTCAACGTCACGTTGATCGCCCGCCCACTGTTTTGAGCCGGTATGAGATAGCTGCTTAAACTCGCTCCCTTAGGCTCCCAACTGGCGTACGTCATGTGGAGATCCTGCTCTTTGTCGTTCCATACCTCGACCGCAACCTTCATGGTCTTGGGGTAGGCCGCATAGGCAGCAGGGATCATGGCGAAGACCGCCAGCAAGGCGATGAATCCGCCCAGAATACGATTGAATACGTTCATGCGTTAAATTCCTTTTCGTTTGATGTTCCGGGCATCCTGCCCGGACCGATGCGTCTCAAGACACACGAGTCAGTATGAACATGCCAACGTTTTTTAAAAGGAAAAGACGCAGTTAGATGCAGTAGGAAAGATCATTCAACGATGAAGTAAGACGGTGTATCAAACGAGCGCCGCAATGGCGCCCGTCAGACATCAAAACTTAACCGCGCGCCTTTTCGATCAACGCGATATATTCCTCGGCGTTACGCTGATCCTTGATCAGTGCAACAAAGTCATGACCTTGGGCGTCTTTGCCATCCAGGTCGTAGCCCGCTTCCTTGAAGAACACCAGAAAACGCCCGAAGTCATCGATGCGCAGGCCACGATAGGCTTTGATCAGCTTGTGCAGGGACGGGGAAGTCGCATCCACCGGCTCGAAATCCAGGAACAGTTTGATCTGGGCGTCGCCGATTTCATCGCCAATCACCTGCTTCTTATCTTTACGCATTGCTGACTCCAACTGACTTGCGGGACATTTTCACGGGCGGGCAGTTTACCCCTCGCCCGACCACAGGCTCAACGCGCGCGTACACTGCCGGTGTGCACATCAGCCCAGACATGACCATTGGCGTAACTGAGAAACTGGCAATAGACCTTTTCGTTGCGCAGCAAATCCACCAGCACGCGGTATTGGCTGGCAGGGTAATACAGGGTCAAGGTGCGGCTTGGCTCGTCGTAAGCGGGTTTTTTCAGGCTTTTGCTTTCGCCGTCAAAATGAACAAGCACCTCGGAGATCGTGGCGCCCTTGTTCATCGGCTTGCCCTTGAGGCGCAGGGTCAGCGGTGAAGTCACAGGAATCGGCTGCTGATTGGACTGACGCTGGCTGCCCACCACCACCGAATAGTCCGTGATCTGCAGCAATTGCTGCTGTTCGGGTTCTCCTTCACGCACCGACAACTCATCGGGCGGCAGGTATTGGGCGTGCATGGGTTCGGCGACAACAGGCGCGGCCATTGGCAGGCTCAACAACACCAGCAAGGCAGCTCTAAGGCGAAAGGACAAAGGCATGATGGCTCCCCGAAAAATCAGGGGAGCACTCTAGCATGGAGAAGACGTGCCTCAGCCCGGGGCGGGCAGGACGTTTTCACGATTTAATGCGTGCGCTTTCAGGTGACTCAATTCATCTCGACCTGGACGGCGTAACCGCGACCCGGGGTGTTGTTGAGGACCTTGGCGCGACAGGTCGCTGGCTCACTGCCTTGGGACTGAGCGTCTGCCCAGTAGCGAGGGAGGATGGTGACGTTACCGCCGCTCTGACTCGGTCGCATGTCGTGACCCAGACGAAACAGGCAGACCTTGTGCGCGCTGCTGTAGCGGAACGAGGCCTGATCGACAGTGGGGTTGTTCAACGGGATGTTGACGACCGCAAACGTGCCGGGCGTGACGCGATAACTGGCTGCCGACTCACCGGCCAGGCTCCAGCTCGAGGAGGTCAGGTCCAGCGCGCGCTGGCCTTGATTGACCACGTCCACGGTGGCGATGAGTTGCGCGGCCTGAGCCGATTGAGCGAGGAACATTGCCGAGGCGAACGCGGCGGCAATGCCGGCGCTCATATGTTTCAAATTCATGTTGCTAACGTCCATTCAAGTAAAAAGGCTGTGCCCCGGATCGATCTCTGTCTCTCCGGGTACTGTGCCGAGTTTGCTGAAATGGAACGTTTACGAAATGTAAGAAAGCCGATTCAGGAAGTCAGACGCTTCCTTGATCGCCTTACATGCCTTTAACGGCGTAGATGCCGGCGGCGTTGCGCCAGTAACCCTTGTAATCCATGCCATAACCGAAGATATACCGGTCGATGCACGGCAGACCGACGAAGTCGGCTTTGAGGTCAGGACGCGCCTTGCGGTCGTGGTCCTTGTCGATCAGCACGGCCGTGTGGACGGCGCTCGCGCCTGCGTGCTTACAGAAGTCGATGATCGCGCCAAGGGTATGACCTTCGTCGAGGATGTCGTCGATGATCAACACGTCGCGGTCAATGAACGACACCTCGGGCTTGGCTTTCCAGAACAGCTCGCCGCCGCTGGTTTCGTTGCGATAACGCGTCGCGTGCAGATACGAAGCTTCCAGCGGGAAGTTCAGGTGCGTCAGCAGCTTGCCGGCGAAAATCAGGCCACCGTTCATCACGCAGAAGACGACCGGGTTACGTTCGGCCAACACACTGTTGATTTGCTGACCGACGCGGGCGATGGACGCCTCGACTTCGGCCTCGGTGTACAGGCAGTCAGCCTCGCGCATGATTTGACGGATATGCTCGAGATCAGCGGACATGACGCTCTCCAAGGGGGGCTGTGGAAGGAAAAGCGGGCAAAGGTACGCATCGGACAACGTCAGGGCAAGTCTTTCTGGACTAACGTTGCACTGGCGTCCCATTAATGTCAGAAACGCGATCCTAACCGGTAAGACAAGTTACAGCTGAATAGATTAATCTAAGCCGTTTTTTTTGCCCGCCCGCTGGAGCCGTCCCCTTATGCCCATTCGTGAGATCCGCCATCCGCTGATCCGTCACAAACTCGGTCTCATGCGCCGAGCCGATATCAGCACCAAGAACTTTCGTGAACTGGCTCAGGAAGTCGGCGCACTGCTGACCTACGAAGCGACCAAAGACCTGCCGCTGGAGACTTACGACATCCAGGGCTGGGCCGGCACTGTCCAGGTCGAGAAGATCGCCGGCAAAAAGATTACCGTGGTCCCGATCCTGCGCGCGGGCATCGGCATGCTCGAAGGCGTCCTCAGCCTGATCCCGGGCGCCAAGGTCAGTGCCGTGGGCGTCGCACGCAACGAAGAAACCCTTGAAGCGCACACCTACCTGGAAAAACTCGCCCCCGAGATCGACCAGCGTCTGGCCTTGATCATCGACCCGATGCTGGCCACCGGCGGCTCGATGGTCGCCACGATCGACCTGCTGAAAAAAGCCGGTTGCCGCGACATCCGCGCCATGGTCTTGGTGGCTGCGCCGGAAGGCATCGCCATCGTCGAGAAGGCGCATCCGGACGTGAACATCTACACCGCGTCCATCGATGAACGCCTGAACGAACAGGGTTACATCATTCCGGGCCTGGGCGATGCCGGTGACAAAATCTTCGGCACCAAGCAAAAGGACGCCTGATGAAGCAGGACGAGTTTAACGATCCACTCTGGCGCACCGTATTGTCGGGCGCGCAGATGCTCTTCGTGGCCTTCGGCGCCCTGGTCTTGATGCCGCTGATTACCGGGCTCGACCCCAACGTCGCATTGTTTACCGCAGGGTTGGGCACGCTGTGCTTTCAACTGGTGACAGGCCGTCAGGTGCCGGTATTCCTGGCGTCCAGCTTCGCTTTCATCACCCCGATCATTCTCGCCAAGGGCCAATTCGGCCTCGCGGCGACCATGGGCGGCGTGATGGCGGCAGGCTTCGTCTACACCTTCCTGGGCCTGGCGGTGAAGATCAAAGGCACGGGTTTCATCGATCGGCTTCTGCCGCCGGTGGTGATCGGGCCGGTCATCATCTCAATCGGTCTTGCGATGGCACCCATTGCCGCCAACATGGCCATGGGCAGAACCGGTGACGGCGCGGCTGAGCTGATCCCCTATCACACCGCCATCGTGATCTCGATGGCGGCACTGCTGACGACATTGATCGTTGCGGTGTTCGGCAAAGGCATCTTCCGCCTGGTCCCGATCATCTCCGGTGTGTTGGTGGGATTTGCCCTGTCGTTCTATTTCGGCGTGGTGGATGTCGCCAAGATCGCCGCCGCACCGTGGCTGGACATCCCTCATTTCACGGCGCCGGAGTTCAACTGGCAGGCGATCCTGTTCATCGTGCCGGTGGCGCTGGCCCCAGCGATCGAACACATCGGTGGCGTGATTGCCGTCGGCAGTGTGACGGGCCGTGATTACCTGAAAAAGCCCGGCCTGCATCGCACGCTGCTGGGCGACGGCATCGCGACCACGGTCGCTGGCGCTTTCGGCGGCCCGCCCAACACCACGTATGCCGAAGTGACCGGCGCGGTGATGCTGACCAAGAACTACAACCCCAAGATCATGACCTGGGCAGCGATCTTCGCCATTACACTGGCCTTCATCGGTAAATTCGGCGCGCTGCTGCAGAGTATTCCGGTGCCGGTGATGGGCGGGATTCTGTGCCTGTTGTTCGGCTCTATCGCCGCAGTGGGCATGAACACGCTGATCCGGCACAAAGTCGACCTGGCCGAGGCGCGTAACCTGGTGATCGTTTCGGTGACGCTGGTGTTCGGTATCGGCGGCGTGCTGATCGGCACGGGCAACGGCCCGGATGATTTCGGGATGAAGGGCATTGCCCTGTGCGCAGTGACGGCGATTGTGCTGAACCTGATCCTGCCGGGCAACGATGCCTGGAAGAACAAGCATCTGGATGATCAGTTGCCGTAGCTTGCGCAGTTGTGTTTTTTGTAGGAGCCGGCTTGCTGGCGAATGGCGTCGATCAGTGACGAAGATGTCGACTGTAACCCAGCATTCGCCAGCAAGCCGGCTCCTACAGTAGGCCGCATGCAGTCAGTCAATCCCGGGATAGCAAATACGCGCATCTCACTCTGCTCAGACCACCATCGCTGGCGCCCGCTCGCACAGCGTATTCAGAGCTTTCGCCCAGTTTGGATCATCGTTCAGGCAAGGGATCAAAATCAGCTCCTCGCCCCCCGCTTCCTTGAACTGCTCCGCCCCGCGATCCCCGATTTCTTCCAGCGTCTCGATGCAGTCGGCCACGAATGCAGGGCACATCACCAACAGCTTCTTAACGCCCTGCGCCGCCAGTTCAGCCAGATGCGCTTCGGTGTAGGGCTCGATCCACTTGGCCCGCCCAAGACGCGACTGAAACGAGACCGACCACTTGCCATCGGGCAGTCCCATCCGCTTGGCGAACTCGGCGGACGAGCGCATGCATTGAGCGCGGTAACACACGGCAAGGACTTCAGGCGAAGCGTTTTCACAGCAGTTGCCGCCCTTGAAGCAATGGTTGCCCGTCGGGTCCAGCTTGGTGATATGCCGCTCAGGCAACCCGTGGAAGCTCAGTAACAGGTGATCAAAATCCTGCGCCAGATGCGGGCGCACGCTCTCTACCAATGCCTCAAGGTATTCGGGCTGATTAAAGAACGGCGGGACCAGCGAGAAATCGAAGTGCAGTTTCCTGTCCCGCACGACCCGCTTCGCCTCTTCGATCACCGTGGTCACGGTGCTGTCGGCAAACTGAGGGTACAGCGGGGCCAGGGTGACCTTCTTGATGCCCTGCGCCGCCAGGCGGGTCAGTACTGTTTCAATCGACGGCTCGCCATACCGCATCGCCAGCTCGACCGGGCCCTGCGTCCATTCCTGAGTCATGGCCTGCTGCAGACGCTTGCTCAATACCACCAGCGGCGAGCCTTCGTCCCACCAGATAGAAGCGTACGCATGGGCAGATTGTTCAGGACGTTTGATCAGGATGAGCGACACCAACAAACGCCGGACCGGCCACGGCAGATCAATAACGTACGGGTCCATCAGGAACTGATTGAGGTAGCGGCGAACGTCCGCTACTTCGGTGGAGGCTGGCGAACCCAGGTTAACCAGCAGCAACGCGTGATCGGTCATGCAACACCTTGATGTCAGTGGCGGCCTAGAAGATTTTTCAGTGCCGCGTGCAGATCGGTGAATCGGAAAGTGAATCCGGCGGCCTGCAGCCGGCTCGGGCTGGCGCGCTGGCCGCCCAGCAGCAATATCGACAACTCGCCCATGAGCACCTTCAACGCAAAAGCGGGCATGGGCATGAATGCCGGACGGTGCAGGATCGCGGCGAGCGTCTTGGCGAAATCGCGATTGCGGACCGGTGATGGCGCGCAGACATTATAGGGACCTTGGGCGTCATCCCGGTTCAACAGAAAATCAATCGCCGCGATTTGATCGTCGATATGGACCCACGGCATCCATTGCCGTCCATTGCCGATCGGCCCGCCCATCCCTAATTTGAACGGTGGCAACAGGCGCTGCATCATGCCGCCGTCACGGGCCAGCACCAAGCCAGTTCGCAGCAATACCACACGAATCCCAAGCCCCTCCGCCCGCTGCGCGGTTTCCTCCCAGGCGATGCACAGGCGACTGGCAAAGTCTTCGCTGACCGGCGCCGAGCTTTCATCAAGCTCTCGCTCCCCACCGTCGCCGTACCAGCCCACTGCAGATCCTGAAATAAGAACGCGGGGCTTTTGCTCCCGTCGTTCAAGCCAGGTCATGAGTTGTTCAGTGAGGGTGATGCGGCTGTCCCATAACAGCATTTTGCGTTTACGGGTCCAGGGCCTGTCGGCGATCGGGGCGCCCGCCAGGTTGATCACGGCGTCGACCGTCTGGTCGCTGATGTCGTCCGGGTGCGCAATTCCGCGCACCCCAGCGCCGCAAAGACGCGGGACGTCTTCGGGCTTGCGACTCAACACCGTCAGTTGATGGCCTTGATCGCGCCAGTGTCGACACAAACGACGACCTATCAACCCTGTACCGCCGGTCAGCAAGATGTGCATGTCGGTGTTCCTCGCGTGGCGTTCATCGCAAATCGGTAGTCTATTTCTTCACAAACAATGTGCTTGTGAACGAAGCGAATAATGGAACCATAGGCCACGCTATAGAGAACGCCTCCTCACCCGTACGTTCGATTGATCCGTTCGAACAGTTGAACGATTCAGGTAAAGCGTCAGACTCAAGAATGAGCCCTGAGAAAGGTCAGCGTCCTGCGCGTCGAAGGACGATAAGTTATACCGAAGATCGGCATTGTACAGGTTTTAACTACGGCGTAGTCTGTGTAGACAAGGTAACGAGGCCCCTATGACTGTACCCATCGCAATCATCGGTACCGGTATCGCCGGACTCTCCGCTGCCCGAGCATTGCAAGCCGCCGGGCATGCCATCCACCTTTTCGACAAGAGCCGCGGCAGTGGCGGAAGAATGTCCAGCAAGCGCAGCGATGCAGGTGCGCTGGACATGGGCGCGCAGTATTTCACCGCTCGCGACCGCCGTTTCGCTGCCGCCGTTCAGCAATGGCAGGCCGACGGTCACGTCGCCGAATGGACACCACTGCTCTACAACTTCCATGGCGGCCAATTGAGCCTGTCGCCCGACGAGCAAGTGCGTTGGGTCGGCAAGCCGCGCATGAGCGCAATTACCCGGGCCATGCTGGGCGATATGCCGGTTACGTTTTCCTGCCGCATCACCGAAGTATTCCGGGGCGAAGAGCACTGGAACTTGCTGGACGCTGACGGTCGCAGCCATGGCCCGTTCAGTCAGGTGGTGATCGCGATTCCGGCTCCGCAGGCCTCCACGCTGCTCGCCGCCGCGCCTAAGCTGGCCAGCGTGGTTGCAGGCGTGAAGATGGAGCCGACCTGGGCGGTCGCCCTGGCGTTCGATACGCCTTTGGAGACGCCGCTGGAAGGCTGCTTCGTGCAGGACAGCCCCATCGACTGGCTGGCGCGCAATCGCAGCAAACCGGGCCGTGACGACAAGATGGACACCTGGATCCTGCACGCCACCAGTGCCTGGAGCCGTCAGCATCTGGACATGCCCAAGGAGCAGGTGATCGATCACTTGCACGGTGCATTTGCCGAACTGATCAATTGCTCGATGCCGGCGCCTGCGTTCACCCTCGCCCACCGCTGGTTGTATGCACGGCCCGCCGGGGGACGTGAAGTCGGCGCGTTGTCCGATCCGGATCTGGGTCTGTATGTGTGTGGCGACTGGTGCCTGTCCGGTCGTGTCGAAGGCGCATGGCTCAGCGGCCAGGAGGCGGCACGTCGCTTGCTCGAACACTTGAAATGAATCGACTTAACCCGCGCAAATTGCTGCTGTCGAAATGGACAGCAGCTCATCCCCAGCATCGCGAAAAACATTTCCTGGTCACCGAACTGTTCTGCGACGAAGAAGGCATCGTTCTGGAAATCGAGTTGCAGGCCGTGCTCACCAAGCGCAGCGAACGTCTGACCTGGCAGACACTGCAGGATGAGCAGACGTGGCGGATGGGGTGGAAATAGTCCAGCGTGCCCTGCCCTCCGGGAATGACACTCCAATGGCAGGCGCCAGCTCGCTGGCGACAATATCGGCGTCATGCTCAAGCCTTTGGAACGCCGCGAACCCTGTAGGAGCAATCGGAGGTTACGACGGTCGCGAACGCGGTGTGTCATTCACCGTTGACGCTACCGACCCACCGCATTCGCCAGCAAGCCGGCTCCTACAATATCCGCGTCATGCTCAAACCTTTGGAACGCCGCGAACCGTGTAGGAGACGTCCGAGGTTACGAGGGCAGCGAACGCGGTGTGTCATTCACCGTTGATACTGCTGACCCACCGTATTCGCCAGCAAGCCGGCACAGTTTCTGGGCATGCAATCCACCCCCCAGTCAGCAAATCCCTCAAGCAACCTTGTACAAATAATTTGACTTGTACAACCTTGAACCTATGATGAAGACACGTTGTACAGCCAAAAAAGGTTGTACAAGATGTTGATCGAGGTTTTGCCATGTCCACGCCACCGACCCCACAACAGCAACCCGCGTCAAAACCCAAGCTGGGCGTCAGCGCCTGCCTGATGGGTGTCGAGGTTCGATTCAACGGCGGGCACAAGGAATCGCACCTGCTGACGCGCGCGCTGAATGAGTATTTCGATTTCGTCCCGGCATGCCCGGAAGTTGCGATCGGCATGGGCATTCCGCGCGAAGCGATTCGTCTGGTCGGCGACCCGGAGCATCCTCAAGCCGTGGGCACGGTGCGCAAGGAAATGAATGTCACCCAGGCCCTCGCCGAATACGGCGAGCACATGGCCGAAGAAATGGACGATATCTGCGGCTACATCTTCATGCAGAAATCCCCGTCCTGCGGCCTTGAGCGTGTGAAGGTCTACCGCGATAACGGCGCACCGTTCGATGCCGGTGGACGCGGCATTTATGCCCAGGCGTTCTGCGCCAAGCATCCGGACCTGCCGGTGGAAGAAGACGGCCGGCTGAATGATCCCGTGCTGCGGGAAAATTTCATCACCCGCGTTTACGCCTACGCCGCCTGGCAAGCACTGCTGAAGAACGGCATCACGCGACGGGCGCTGACCGAATTTCACTCGCGCTACAAATACCAACTGATGGCCAACGACCCGGTTCAGTACAAAGCCTTGGGCAATATGCTGGGCAACATGGGACGCAGCGACCCCGTCGAGATTGCGCCTCGGTATTTCAGCGAGCTGATGAACGCCCTGAAGAAGCCCGCCACACGCCGGACCCACACCAACGTCCTGCAGCACCTGTGCGGTTATCTGCGCGACACCATCAGCGGCTCGGACAAGCAGGAAATTCAGGCCGTCATCCGTCAGTACCACCAAGGCATAGTGCCATTGGTCGTGCCGCTGACCTTGCTCAAACATCACTTCCGCCAACACCCCGACCCGTACATCGCGTTACAGGTTTACCTGCAACCGCATCCGGAAAACCTCAGCCTGCGTAACGCGATCTGACCGATGAAGAATATGACCTCTGAACCCTTGGATGACGACCCCCAGGCCGACTCCGAAACCTTCGAAGACGGCTGGTTGCCGATTCGCGAGGTCGCTCGTCTGACCGGTGTGAATGCGGTGACCCTGCGCGCCTGGGAGCGCCGCTATGGTCTGATCGTGCCTCACCGCACGCCCAAGGGTCACCGTTTGTACAGCACGGCGCACGTCGATCGCGTGCTGACAATTCTGACCTGGCTCAACCGCGGCGTTTCCGTCAGTCAGGTCAAGCAATTGATCGACAATGAGCAGTCACCGCCGCTCAGCGTTGAAAACGACTGGGATCGGCTGCGACAAAACCTGCTGGAGGCCATCACTGCACTGGCCGAGCGGCGACTGGACGACACGCTCAATCAGGCGATGTCGCTGTACCCGCCGCGCACCCTGTGCGAACAACTGCTGATGCCTTTGCTGGCTTCACTGGAGCAGCGTTGGCAGGGTCAGTTCGGCGCGCAGCTGGAGCGCGTGTTTTTCTATTCGTGGCTGCGCAGCAAATTCGGCGCCCGGCTTTACCACAACAACCGTCAGGTCAGTGGTGCACCGTTATTGCTGATCAACCATTCCGACGTGCCCATGGAACCTCATGTGTGGCTGACCGCCTGGCTATTGAGCAGCGCCGATTGCCCTGTGGAGGTCTTCGACTGGCCTTTGCCGCCGGGTGAGTTGCCGCTGGCGTGCGAGTACCTCAAGCCGCGGGCGGTGCTGTTGTACTCCAGCAAATCGCTGAACCTGGCCCAGCTCCCTCGCCTTCTGAACAACATCGACTGCCCGACATTAATTATCGGACCCACGGTGCGCATCCATTCGGCCGAGTTATCCGTATCTGTCAGTGAGGTCCCCGGACTCACCCTTGCCGAAGACCCTTTGACCGCCCAGGCCACGCTGCAAAGCCTGGGTCTTATCTAAGGAATGAACATGCAACTCATCTGGCTGCGCAGCGATTTGCGCGTACACGACAACACCGCATTGAGCGCTGCCATGGAGCAGGGCCCCACGCTGGCCGTGTACATGATCAGTCCCGAGCAGTGGCACAGCCATGACGACGCGCCGTGCAAGGTCGACTTCTGGTTGCGCAACCTGGCTGCGCTCAAAATCGAACTCCAAGCGCTGAACGTGCCGCTGGTGATCGTGCACGCCGCGACCTGGGACAAGGCGCCCAAAGCGCTGCTCACGCTGTGCACGACCCACGGGATCGAGCAGGTTCACGTCAACGAAGAGTACGGCGTCAACGAGACTCGACGCGATGAAGACGTCGCCGCAGCGCTGGATAAACACGGCATCGGCTTTCACAGCCATCTGGACCAGCTGTTCTTCAAGCCCGGCAGCGTGCTGACGAAAAGCGGCGGGTATTTCAAGGTCTTCACCCAGTTCCGCAAGGTCTGTTACGCGCGCTTGCACTACTCGGTGCCAGCGGTGGTGCGCCTGCCCGGGAAGCAATCGGCATTGCACATCAAAAGCGACGATGTTCCGGAGCAGGTCACCGGTTTTGCCACACCGTCCGATGCGCTGCGTGCACTGTGGCCTGCGGGCGAAAGCGAAGCCCGGCGGCGCCTCGAAGCCTTCACCGACGAACAAGTGCATTACTACCAGGATGAGCGCGACTTCCCGGCCAAGCCCGGGACCAGCCAGCTTTCGGCGTACCTGGCCGCGGGCGTCGTCTCCCCTCGCCAATGCCTGCATGCGGCGTTGCGCAGCAACAACGGCGAATTCGAAACAGGAAACGCAGGCTCGGTGACCTGGATCAACGAGCTGCTGTGGCGCGAGTTTTATAAACACGTCCTGGTCGGATTCCCTCGCGTGTCGCGCCATCGCGCGTTCCGTCCTGAAACCGAGGCGTTGAAGTGGCGTCATGCGCCAAAGGACCTGGAAGCCTGGCAACAAGGGCGTACCGGGCTGCCGATCATTGACGCAGCGATGCGTCAGTTGCTGGAAACCGGCTGGATGCACAACCGTCTGCGCATGATCGTGGCGATGTACCTGACCAAGAACCTGCTGATCGACTGGCGTGAAGGCGAACGTTTCTTCATGCAGCACCTGATCGACGGGGATCTTGCGGCGAACAACGGTGGTTGGCAGTGGAGCTCGTCCACCGGCACCGACGCGTCACCCTATTTCCGCATCTTCAATCCGCAGAGCCAGTCAGAACGCTTCGACCCGGAAGGCCGGTTCATCAAAACCTGGATTCCGGAGCTGGCCGACCTCAACAAACGGGATATTCATAACCCTTCGGCGCTGGGCGGGCTTTTTGGCGTTGCCGATTATCCGGCGCCGATCGTCGACCTGAAATCCAGTCGCGAACGCGCGCTGACCGCCTTCAAATCGCTGCCTCATCGACAAGCAGAGACTCAAGACCATGAGTGAATTCCTGCGCGATTACGCCCGGCGCTTCGCCGAACTCGACAAGGGGAACCTGCACCTGCTCGGCGAGCTGTACAGCGATGATGTCGCCTTCACCGATCCACTGCACGATGTTCACGGGCTGCCTGATCTGCGTAAGTACTTCGAGGACCTGTACGCCAACGTCACCGACTTGCAATTCGAGTTTCACGCCTTCGATCAGGTACGCGAAGGCAAGGGCTATTTGCGCTGGACCATGAGCTACCGCCATCCCCGTTTGAAGCAAGGTGAGCCGATCCTGGTTCACGGTTGCTCGCACTTGCTGTGGACGGACAACAAGGTGTTTCAGCATCGCGATTTCTTCGATGCCGGAGCTTTGCTTTATGAGCACCTCCCCGTGATGGGCAGGATGATCCGGTGGCTCAAAGGGAGATTGGCATGAAGCGACGTATCTGGCTGACCGGCGCCAGCAGCGGCATCGGGCTGGCGCTGGCCGAAGAACTGCTGAAAGCAGGCCATCAGGTCGCGCTGACGGCGCGCACCCTCGAGCCGCTTGAAGCGCTGGATCAACGCTTTGCACATCAGGTATTGCTCGTACCCGGCGACGTCGCCGATCCCGAAACCGTGACCGCCATTGGCGAGCGCATCGCTCAGGTCTGGGGAGCCGTGGACACGGTGATCCTCAATGCAGGCACGTGCGAATACATCGACGCGAGTCAGTTCGATGCCGGTATGGTCGAGCGCGTGGTGAAGACCAACCTGATCGCCACCGCGTATTGCATTCAGGAAGCACTGCCCCTGCTGAGACTGGGTGATCGTCCGCATCTCGTCGGTGTGGCCAGTTCGGTTGCGCTGCTGCCGCTGACCCGCTCCGAAGCCTATGGAGCGTCGAAAGCCGGCTTGCGCTACCTGCTTCAATCCTTGCGCATCGATCTGGCGCAGGAAGGCATCGAAGTGACGGTCGTCAGCCCTGGCTTTGTCGACACCCCGCTGACGGCAAAAAACGACTTCCCGATGCCCATGCGCTGGTCTGCGCCAAAGGCCGCGCGGTACATTGCCGAACGCCTGGAAAAACCCCGCCGGCCGCTTGAAATCGCCTTTCCATTCGTATTCATTCTGCTGCTCAAGGCGATCGCCATCCTTCCCTTGCGCCTTCAATTGGCGCTGTGCAAACGCATGGTCCGCACATCGGCCAAGACCGGGGCGACCTCATGAAAATCGCGATCATCGGCAGCGGTATCTCGGGCCTGACCAGCGCCTGGTTGCTCAACCGCATGCATGACATCACCGTGTTCGAAGCCGATGACTGGATCGGCGGTCACACGCACACCGTCAATGTGTCCGTGAATGGCAAACAACACGCCATCGACACCGGGTTCATCGTCTTCAACGACTGGACCTACCCCAACTTCATCAAGTTGCTGGGCAAGCTGGGCGTGGCGTTCAAGCCCACCGAGATGAGTTTTTCAGTCTGCGACCCGCACAGCCGTACCGAATACAACGGCAATAACCTCAACAGCCTGTTCGCCCAGCGCAGCAACCTGCTGTCGCCGACCTTCTGGGGCATGCTGCGGGACATCCTGCGCTTCAATAAACAGGCATTCGCCGATCTGCAAAGCCAGCGCATTGCCGCGGACACCACGCTCGGCGCCTACCTGAAAGCGGAAGGTTACGGCCGGCGGTTTACCGAGCACTACATCGTGCCCATGGGCGCGGCCATCTGGTCGATGTCACTGGCCGACATGCTCGCCTTTCCGCTGCAGTTCTTCGTGCGTTTTTTCAAGAACCACGGTTTGCTTTCGGTCAGCAACCGCCCGCAATGGTGCGTCATCGAAGGCGGTTCCAGCCGTTACATCGAACCACTGACCGCGTCGTTTCGCGACCGCATCCGCCTGAAATGCCCGGTCACCCGGGTCGAGCGTGACAAAGAGGGCGTGACGATTCACAGCGCTCAGGGCAGCGAGCGCTTCGACAAGGTGGTTTTCGCCTGCCACAGCGACCAGGCGCTGGCGATGCTGGCCGAGCCGAGTGCCACCGAGCAAGAAATACTCGGCGCCTTGCCCTACGCCGACAACGACGTCGTGCTGCACACCGACACCCGACTGCTGCCCAGCCGCCCACTGGCCTGGGCGAGCTGGAACTACCGGCTGGGCGGCGCGGGCGATCAATCGGCCGCCGTGACCTACGCGATGAACATTCTGCAAGGGATCGAAAGCGATACCACCTTCTGCGTCAGTCTCAACCAGACATCAGCCATCGATCCGGACAAGATCCTTGCGCGCTATCGATACGCTCATCCGCAATACAGCCTCAAGGGCATCGAGGCTCAAGGGCGCTGGCAAGAAGTGTTCGGCGCCCAGCACACCTATTACTGCGGCGCTTACTGGGCCAACGGTTTTCACGAAGACGGCGTGGTGAGCGCGTTGCGCGTTGCTTCTGCCTTTGGGGAATCGCTGTGAACAGCGCCCTGTACAGCGGCTGGGTGAGCCATCGGCGCTTTTCGCCCAAGGCCCACGCGTTCACGTACCGGATCGGCATGCTCTATCTCGACCTGGAAGAGCAGGACGCCGTGATGCAGCTGTCGCCCTTCGCCGGTATGAGCCGTCTGGCGCCGTTTTCCTTTCGCCAGAGTGACTATTTGCGTGAATACACCGGACGCGGCATCTCGCTGACCGGCGCCGTACGCGACATTGTGCGCAAGGCGCTGGGCCATGCACCGCTGGGCCGTGTGTGCCTGCTGACCCAGGCGCGCAGCTGGGGGCTGTCGTTCAACCCGGTGAGTTTCTTCTACTGCTTCGAACGTAACGGCAACCTGGCGGCGATTGTCTGCGAGGTCACCAACACGCCCTGGCGTGAGCGCTATCACTATGTGCTGCCGGCCGACGCCGAGGGTCACCAGCATTTCGCCGTGGCGAAGGCCTTTCATGTCTCACCCTTTCTGCCCCGGGATCTGGAATACCGCATGAGTTTCAGCCAGCCGAGCGACCGGCTGGGCGTGCACATGGCGGACTGGCAGGGCGAGCACAAAGTGTTTGACGCGACCCTCAACTTGCAGCGTCAAACGCTGAGCCGCGCTGCCCTGCATCGTCATCTGCTGAGTTTCCCGTGGATGACCGCCAAGACGTGCCTCGCCATTTACTGGCAGGCACTGCGCCTGTTCGCCAAACGCATACAGATTTTTTCCCATCAGGCCGCCGAAGGCTCGTACCGCAGTGCTGCCGTTGACAAGGATAGACGCCATGAAAAGCAGTAGCGCCATTGCCGGTTTCAGCACCAACAACCTGACCTCGAACCTGTTACGACGTGGCGTGCTGAGGCAACTCGCGCACCTTCGTCACGGACAGTTGGTGGTCTACGAAGGCGATGAGCGGCAGGTGTTTGGTGCTGCGGGCGCCGTGCTACTGGGCGAGATTCACGTTCAGGATGCGGCCGTGTGGGGGCTGGTGGCCAGCAACGGGTCGATCGGCGCTGGCGAGGCCTTCATTCATGGCTACTGGACAAGCCCGGATTTGACTGCGGTCATCCGGGTATTCGTCAGCAATCTGGATGTACTCGATGCACTGGAAGGTGGTCTGGCGCGTCTCAGCCGCCCTTTCGTGCAGGGCCTGCACTGGCTCAACCGCAACACGCGCAAAGGCTCGCAGAAAAATATCGCGGCCCACTACGACCTGGGCAACGACCTGTTCGAGCAATTTCTCGACCCGACCATGATGTATTCGGCCGCGCAGTTCCTGACGCCTGATGACACGCTGGAGCAGGCGCAGTTGAACAAGCTGGAGCGGATCTGTCAGAAGCTTTCGCTCAAACCCACCGATCACTTGCTGGAGATCGGCACGGGCTGGGGCAGCATGGCGATCTATGCCGCCCAGCACTACGGCTGCAAGGTCACGACCACGACCCTGTCCAAGGAACAATTTGCCTACACCGAAAAACGTATCGCCGAGCTCGGTCTGCAGGACCAGGTGACGCTGCTGCTCAGCGACTACCGTGACCTGACCGGGCAATACGACAAGCTGGTGTCCATCGAGATGATCGAAGCGGTCGGTCACCGTTTTCTGCGGACCTATTTCAAGCAGTGCACGCAGCTGCTCAAGGACGACGGTTTGATGCTGCTGCAGGCAATCACGATCAGGGAGCAGCGATACGAGCAGGCAAAACGCAGCGTCGACTTCATCCAGCGGTACATCTTTCCGGGCGGCGCCCTGCCTTCCGTCACCCGAATGCTGGAAATCGTCAGCGATGACACCGACATGAATCTGCTGCACATGGAGGATTTCGGGTTGCACTACGCAAAAACCCTGCGCCTGTGGCACGACAACTTCCGCCATGCGGCCGGCTACCTCACGGAACTGGGCTACGACGATTATTTCCTGCGCCTGTGGGAGTTTTACCTGTGCTACTGCGAGGGCGGATTCATGGAACGAACCATCGGCACCGCGCAATTGTTACTGGCAAAACCCAAGGCTGTGCCGCAGCCGCTTCTGGGACGTTTCGATGCTTAAGAACCTGACAAACGCCGCGCTGTTCCAAATCGGCTGGTTCACCTGTGTGCTCGGTGGGAACAGTGGCTGGCTGCTGATCACGTTCGTTATTTTTGTCGTCCACCTGCTCCTGATCGGCTCGTGGCGCAGTGAGGGGAAGCTGCTGATGACGGTGTTCGCGCTGGGCTGTGTGCTCGACAGCGCGCTGATCAAGTTGGGCGTTTTCGATTTCGGGGAAGCCGGCAAGGTCATTCCGCTATGGCTTGCCTTGCTGTGGCCGCTGCTGGCCACAACGCTGGGGCATTGCCTGGCCTGGTCGGCCAGGCCCTGGTGGCTGGCGAGTGCACTCGGCGCCGTCGGAGGACCGGCCTCCTACATCGCCGGATCCCACCTCACTTACGTTCAGTTGCCGCTGGGCGTATGGCCAAGCGTCCTGATACTCGGCGCGATCTGGGCCGTCATCTTCCCGTTGCTGCACTGGCTGGCCCACTATTTTCGCGACGCCCGTGCGCATGAGGTATCGGCGTGAAGGCTGCGTCCGTCAGACCAGCCACCGGCCTGTTCGACACTGCTTTACACTGCGCCGCATGACTTCCATACCCCTGCTCCAACTCCCCGTAGAACCCGCCGAACCTGTGGTTACGTGTTCAACCTGCGCCGCGTGCTGCTGCCAGCTTGAGGTGATGCTCATCACCGACACGGGCGTGCCTGAACGGTTTATCGACACCGACGATTGGGGCGGCGAAGTCATGTTGCGCCTGGACGACGGCTGGTGCGCGGCACTGGATCGCGACACGATGATGTGCACGATCTACGACAAGCGGCCGTTGATCTGCAGGGAATTCGAGATGGGTGCACCGGAGTGCATCACTGAGCGGGAAGGGATTGCGACGGCGTATTTGTAACCCGTGACCACACGTTCGGACTGCAACCACTGTGGGAGCGAATTCATTCGCGAAAAATTGTTCAGCCGATGAAGAGGTGTCGGCTGTACTGGCCAATCGCGAATGAATTCGCTCCCACAGGTTATCCCAGGCGACTGAACGCTTAGAACGGCATCGTGTAATGAATCGCGTAGCTTTCAATACCGTCGTTATTGGTGGTCATGCCGCCGTTGGAGTAGTGAGTGGCTCGCAGGCCGACTTCATGACCACCGGCAAAGCGCAGACCGAAGCCCAAGCGGTCTTCGAACTGGAACGCACTGCCCAACTTGTTGCCTTCGACTTCCGTGCGCTGGAATACCGCTGCACCGATACCGGCTTCGATGTAAGGCTTGACGCTTTCGCCGGAGAATTCGTAAACGAACACCGGAGAGAACGACAGGCTGTTGTTGCTGGAACTCTTGTCACCTTCCCAGTACGTGTAGGCACCACTCCAGTAGCCGGTCAGACGACCCACACCGGTTTGCCACCAACTCTTGTCCCAATCAAATTGCGCGCCCAAACGATAGGTCATTGTCGATTCGCCGGTGTGCCCCACCGAAAACTCAACCCCATCCGCTTGTGCGATCGCACTTTGCCCCGTTAACGCGGCCGCAATCGCAGCCAAACAAAACAGTCGCTTCATCTGAAACTTCCCATTTCCGAGTGCAGTTAGAAATTTTTATATCGACAGACGTGGTGTAGAAATCTGCCTGCGAACAATAGTTCAGTCAAAAACAGCGCTATTCACGTTTTTTTCACGAACCGAAGCTTCGCACACTGTCAGATTTTTTCCATAGTAACGGTAGGATGTTTCTGAAATTGTTTGGATCGCCGCTGGTCCAGAACTGCGCCGGTTGGGGATGGCCGCTCGCGAGCAGATCGCGCTGGCTGAGTAAACGCTGCAACTGCCGGGCGACAGCGGCGCCCGTGTCTATCAAGGTGATCGAAGCCGGGATCATTTCCCGCAGCAGCGATTTAAGAAAGGGGTAATGGGTGCAGCCCAGGATGATCGTGTCGCAACCTGCCGCCAGCAGTGGCTGAACGTAACTGTGCAGCAGTTGGCGGATTTCCGGACTGACCAGATCACCGGTTTCAATCAGCTCCACCAATCCGGGGCACGGCTGAGTGATTACCTGCACATCGGCAGCGAAACGGTCCAGCAAGGCTGCAAACTTGGCGCTTTGCAGGGTGCCGGTGGTGGCGAGCACACCCACCACACCGCTCTGGGTCGCAGCCGCTGCGGGTTTGACCGCCGGCTCCATGCCGACGATCGGCCAGTCCGGATAACGCTCGCGCAGATCGGCAACACCCGCCACGGTTGCCGTATTGCAGGCCAGCACCAGGGCCTTGGCGCCTTTATCACGAAAGAACTCTGCGATGGCCACGCAACGCTGACGAATGAACTCCGGGGTCTTCTCGCCGTAGGGAATATGGCCGCAATCCCCGACGTACAGCAGGGACTCATTGGGCAACAAACGACTGATTTCGCCCAGTACGGACAAACCGCCGACACCCGAGTCGAACACCGCAACCGGCGCGTCGTTGTCTCTAGCCATGCCTGATGATTCCCTTCATGGCTCTATTCAATTCAAGCCCCCGCGCCACAGACGCTGCAGCCAGGATCCCGTTTGACCTTGAGCTCGCGGAACCGGGTGCCCAACGCATCGATCAACAGCAGCCGACCTACCAACGGCTCACCAAATCCGGCCAGCAACTTCAGTGCCTCGAGCGCTTGCAGGCTGCCCACCAGGCCGACCACTGGCCCGATGACGCCCGCCTCGCTGCAGGTGAGCTCGGCTTCGCTGCCATGCCCGTACAGGCAGTGGTAGCACGGGCTCTCGGCGCGACGTGGATCAAACACCGACAGTTGCCCTTCGAGGCGAATTGCGGCGCCGCTGACCAGCGGCTTGCCGGCCGCCACACACGCGGCATTGACGGCCTCGCGGGTGGAAAAGTTATCCGAGCAGTCGAGTACCAGATCCACAGCCTCGACGGCAGCGGCGAGAGAGTCGACATCCAGCGCCGCACGGTGCGGCACCAGCTTGATTTCAGGGTTGATCGCGGTCAGGCGAGTGATGGCCGAATCGACCTTGCTCTGTCCCACGCTCTGGGTGTCGTGAATGATCTGGCGTTGCAGGTTGGTGAGGTCGACGCTGTCGAAATCTGCCAGATGCAGCTCACCCACACCGGCGGCCGCCAGGTAAAGCGCGACTGGAGACCCCAGACCGCCTACGCCGACCACCAGCGCGCGGCTTTGCTTGAGGCGCAACTGGCCGTCGATGTCCACCTGCTGCAATAGAATCTGCCGGCTGTAGCGCAGCAGTTCTTCATCGGTCAGCACGGCACGCGTCCGAAGGTGATGCGTTCGTGATCACCCAGATCGCGGCGGGTCTGGATCTGCTCGAAACCATGACGATTGAGCAACTCACGCACGGCCGCACCCTGATCGTAACCGTGCTCCAGCAACAACCAGCCGCCGGCTTCCAGGTGCGCAGGTGCCTGCGAAACGATGAGCCGCAGGTCGTCCAGGCCGTCGGTGCCCGACACCAGCGCACTGCTCGGCTCGAAACGCACGTCGCCTTCAACGAGGTGAGGATCGTTGGAGGCAATGTAAGGCGGGTTACTCAGGATCAGGTCAAAGCGCTGACCTTCCACTGCGCTGAACCAATGGCTGCGCATGACGTGCGCATTGTCCAGGTGCAGGCGCTGGCGATTGCGCTCGGCCAGTTCGACCGCCTCGTCGACGCGATCCACCGCTGTGACGGTCCACTGAGGGCGATCTTTGGCCAGCGACAAGGCAATGGCGCCCGTCCCGGTCCCCAGGTCGAGCAAGCGATGAGGGATCGCACTGGGCAACAGTTCCAGCGCGGTTTCCACGAGCATTTCTGTCTCTGGACGAGGAATCAGCGTGTGGGTCGCGACTTCGAGGTCGATGTTCCAGAAACCCTGCTGGCCCAGAATGTAGGCAACCGGTTCGCCCGTACGACGGCGCTTCAGAAAACCATCGAATGCCTGCGCGGCTTCGGTGCTGACGATGCGCTCAGGCCAGGTGTGCAAAAAGCTGCGCGGCTTGCCCAGGGCAGCCGCCAACAGCAGTTCGACATCCAGCCGGGCTGTCGGAGAATCCGGCAGTTCAGCGTTTCTTAACAAGCTGGCGATGATGGTCATTTACTCACCCAGTGCCGCAAGTTGATCTGCCTGATACTCGGCAAGCAACGGTTCTATCACTGCATCGACTCCACCCGCCAAAACTTCATCCAGCGAGTACAGCGTCAGGTTCACGCGATGGTCCGTCACTCGCCCCTGTGGAAAATTGTACGTCCGGATACGCTCCGAACGATCGCCCGATCCCACCAGCAGCTTACGCTCGCTGGCGATCGCATTGGCGGCCGCAGCAGTCTGCTGATCGTTGAGCTTGGCCGACAACCAGGCCATGGCCCGGGCGCGGTTCTTGTGCTGGGAGCGTTCTTCCTGACACTCGACGACAATACCGGTCGGCAAGTGAGTGATGCGAATCGCCGAGTCAGTCTTGTTGACGTGCTGACCACCCGCACCGGACGACCGGTAGGTGTCGACCCGCAGGTCCGCCGGATTGATCTCGATGGCTTGCTGCTCATCAGGTTCAGGCAACACCGCCACGGTGCAGGCCGAGGTGTGGATACGGCCCTGGGATTCGGTTTCAGGCACGCGCTGAACACGGTGCGCGCCGGACTCGAATTTCAGTTTGCCATAGACGTTGTCCCCTTCGACCCGGGCGATGACTTCCTTGAAGCCACCATGCTCACCCTCGTTCTCCGACAGGATCTCAACCCGCCAGCCGCGACGCTCGGCGTAACGCGAATACATTCGGAACAGGTCGCCTGAGAAAATCGCCGCTTCGTCACCACCGGTGCCCGCACGAATCTCGAGAAAGACGTTGCGACCGTCGTTGGGGTCCTTGGGCAGCAGCATCTTCTGCAGCTCGCTTTCCAGGACTTCGAGCTGATCCTTGGCCTCGCGCACTTCCTCGACAGCCATTTCGCGCATGTCCGGATCGCTGTCCTTGAGCAGTGCCTGGGCACCTTCAAGGTCGCTCTGCACTTTCTGCAGCTGCTTGTAGGCCTGGATCACCGGCTCGACTTCGGCGTACTCGCGGGAGTAGGCGCGGAATTTGGTCTGATCGGAAATGACTTCCGCATCACCCAGCAGCGCGGTCAATTCCTCGAAACGGTCGCTGAGCACGTCCAGCTTATTGAGCAGTGAAGCTTTCATTGCGGGGGTTTATCCGTGGAGCCCTCATTGAGGGCAAAGAGTTCCTGGGCCATGGCCAGCGCATCGACGCGGCCTTCGGCGGACAGCTTTTTCAGTTGCACGCTCGGCGCATGCATCAGTTTATTGGTCAGGCCTCGTGCCAGCGCCATCAATACATCTTCAGCGTTACTGCCGTTGGCAAGCATGCGTTGCGCTTTTTGCAGCTCTTCATCACGCAAGCGTTCGCTTTGCTGACGATACGCCTTGAGCACGTCGACCGCCGCCAGTTCGCGCAGGCGCGACATGAAATCGTCGACGCCCAGACTCACCAGCTCCTCTGCTGCCTGGGCTGCGCCCTGACGGCTCTTGAGGTTTTCGGCGACGACTTCGTGCAGATCGTCCACGGTGTAGAGGTAAACGTCGTCCAGCTCGCCGACTTCCGGCTCGATGTCACGCGGGACCGCGATGTCCACCATGAAAATCGGCTTGTGCTTGCGCAGCTTCAGGGCACTTTCCACCGCGCCCTTGCCCAGAATCGGCAACTGACTGGCCGTGGAACTGATGACGATGTCGCTGTTGACCAGTTCGGCGGGAATATCGGCCAGCAACACCGCATGCGCACCGAACTCTTCGGCCAGGATGCTTGCGCGCTCCAGCGTCCGGTTGGCGACAACGATACGCTTGACCCCCAGATCGTGCAGGTGTCGGGCGACCAGCGTGATGGTCTCGCCGGCCCCGATCAACAGGGCCTGGCTGCGCTGCAGGTCACTAAAGATCTGTTTGGCCAGGCTGACGGCGGCAAACGCCACCGACACCGGGTTCTCACCGATGGCGGTGTCGGTACGCACCTGCTTGGCCGCGCTGAAGGTGGCCTGAAACAAACGGCCGAGCAGCGGGCCAATGGTCCCCGCTTCCCGAGCCACGGCATAGGCGGACTTCATCTGGCCGAGAATCTGAGGCTCGCCCAGCACCAGCGAATCCAGCCCGGAGGCGACGCGCATCATGTGGCGCACCGCCGCGTCTTCCTCGTGCACATACGCACTGGCACGCAGGTCTTCGATGTTCAGATGGTGATAATCGGCCAGCCAGCTCAGGACCACGTCGGCGGTGAGGTGATCCTGCTCTATATAAAGCTCGCTGCGATTGCACGTCGAAAGAATGGCCGCTTCCCGACTCTGGGTCAGGCGGCACAGCTGCTGTAACGCCTCAACCAGCTGCTCAGGCGTAAATGCCACGCGCTCGCGGACATCCACTGATGCAGTCTTATGGTTGATACCCAGAGCAAGAAAGGCCATTCAAGGTCGCTGATGGTGACGTGAAGCCGGCAATTGTCCTACTTCAATAGATTCAGGACAACCACCGCAATACATTCAGAACGACCAGGACAGTCTATTGTCCCTATAGAGATCCGCTTCGCCGCGATGCACCTGCGACAAATTGTCCAAGCGCAGGCCGTAGATTAAGGGTCTTTAGTTTTCTCGTGGGCTGTGGGTTTGCTCCCTGCCTTGTGTCATGATGCTTTCAAACCGCAGGTAAGCCGCCCTCTCTTCTATATGAATAAATCCTCCGCGTTGTTCCTTGCCCTTGTCGTTCTTGGTGGCTGTCAGTCCACGGCCCCTGTTTCCACGGAGCCTGCTGCTCCGGCGAAAGAAGCGACGCCCGCACCTGAAGCCAAGCCTCAGGTTTACGGTTCGTTCACCCAGGAAACGGTCGTCAGCCTGCTGACCGCCGAGCTTGCCGGGCAACGCAATCGCTTCGACATTGCGCTGGACAACTACGTGACCCAGGCGATCCAGACCCAGGATCCGGGGATTTCCGAGCGCGCCTTCCGCATCGCCGAATACCTGGGGGCCGATCAGGCCGCACTGGACACGTCGATGATCTGGGCGAAAAACGACCCGACCAATCTCGAAGCTCAACGCGCGGCCGCCATCCAGCTGGCGCGCGCCGGGCGCTATGACGACTCCATGCGCTATATGGAGAAGGTGCTGCAAGGCCAGGGTGATACCCACTTCGACTTCCTGGCGCTGTCGGCAGCCGAAACCGACTCCAACACCCGCAAGGGCCTGCTTACCAGCTTCGATCGCCTGCTGGCCAAGTACCCGAAAAACGGCCAGCTGATATTCGGCAAAGCCCTTCTGCTGCAACAGGAAGGCGACAACACCGCTTCGTTGAAACTGCTGGAAGACAATCCGCCGGGCGAAGGCGAAGTCGCACCGATTCTGCTGCGCGCGCGCCTGCTGCAAAGCATGAATCGCGGCAAGGAAGCGCTGCCGCTGCTGGAAAAAAGCATCAAGAAGTACCCGGACGACAAACGCCTGCGCCTGACATACGCGCGCATGCTGGTCGAACAAAACCGCATGGAAGACGCAAAGGTCCAATTCTCGAGCCTTGTTCAGCAGTACCCGGATGACGACGAGTTGCGTTACTCCCTGGCGCTGGTCTGCCTGGAAAACAAGGCGTGGGATGAAGCACAGGGTTATCTGGAAGACCTGGTTGCCCGGGGCAGCCATGTCGATTCGGCCCATGTGAACCTGGGTCGTATCTATGAAGAGCGCAACGACCCGCAGAGCGCTCTGAGCGAATATTCGCAGGTCGGTCCAGGCAATGATTACCTGCCGGCGCAGTTGCGTCAGGCCGATATTCTGATGAGCAACGGCAGCACCGCCGAAGCGTCCAAGCGCTTGGCTCAGGCCCGCGCCGACCAACCGGATTACACCATTCAGCTGTACCTGATCGAAGCGGAAACCCTGACCAACAACAATCAGAGCGACCGTGGCTGGCAGGTACTGACCCAAGCGCTGAAGCAATACCCGGATGATCTGAACCTGCTTTATACCCGCGCCATGCTCGCGGAGAAACGCAATGACCTGAAGCAGATGGAGACCGATCTGCGGGCGATTCTCAAGCGCGAGCCTGACAACGCCATGGCGCTCAATGCGCTGGGTTACACCCTGTCCGATCGCACGACGCGCTACGCCGAGGCCAAGGAATTGATCGAGCGCGCGCATCAGCTCAACCCGGAAGATCCGGCGGTGCTCGACAGCCTGGGCTGGGTCAATTACCGCCTGGGTAATCTCGACGAGGCCGAACGCCTGCTGCGTGAGGCGCTGGAGCGCTATCCCGATCACGAAGTCGCCGCGCACCTGGGTGAAGTACTGTGGGCCAAAGGTCAGCAGCGTGAAGCTCGAAAAGTGTGGGGCAAGGCCCTCGAACAGCAACCTGACAGCCCGGTCCTGCGCAGCACCCTCAAGCGCTTGACCGGCTCTGAGACCCTCTGATTTATGTTATTGCGCCACGTACTTGCATTCAGTCTGATCGCCCTGCTCGCCGGTTGCGCCGGCATCACGCCCCACGAAGCCGTTCAAGGCAAGGGCGACGCCAACAGGTGGCGCGCCAACAAAGAACAGCTTGCCAGCCTCGACGGTTGGCAAATCAACGGCAAGGTCGGCATTCGAGCGCCGAAGGACTCAGGCAGCGGCACGCTGTTCTGGCTGCAACGTCAGGATTATTACGACATTCGCCTCTCCGGCCCGCTCGGTCGGGGCGCGGCACGCTTGACCGGCCGCCCGGGTGCCGTGTCGCTGGAAGTTGCCAATCAGGGCCGTTACGACGCGCCGGATCCGGAAACCCTGCTCAAAGATCAACTGGGCTGGAAGCTCCCCGTTTCGCATCTGGTCTGGTGGGTCCGCGGCCTCCCCGCACCTGACAGCAAGAGCAGCCTGACACTGGACGGCGACAGTCGCCTGTCCAACCTGGAGCAGGACGGCTGGCAGATCGAATATCTGAGCTACACCGAACAGAACGGCTACACGCTGCCCGAGCGCATGAAACTGCACGGTCAGGACCTGGACGTCACGCTGGTCATCAAGGACTGGCAGCCGCGTAAGCTGGGGCAGTAAGCATGTCCCGGCCCCTTCTGACACTGCCTGCTCCAGCCAAACTCAATCTGATGTTGCACATCCTCGGCCGTCGGCCGGATGGCTATCACGAGTTACAGACGATCTTTCAGTTTCTCGATTACGGCGATGAACTGAGTTTCGCGCTTCGTGAGGATGGCGAAGTCCGTCTTCAGACAGAAATCGAGGGCGTTCCTCACGACAGTAACCTGATCGTGAAAGCGGCTCGCGCACTTAAAGAACAATCCGGCTGTGAACAGGGCGTCGATATCTGGCTGAAAAAAGTGCTGCCCATGGGCGGTGGAATCGGCGGCGGAAGCTCCGACGCCGCGACCACCCTGCTCGGCCTTAATCATCTCTGGCAACTGGGCTGGGACGAAGATCGCCTCGCGGCGCTGGGGCTCAAGCTCGGGGCTGACGTGCCGGTTTTCGTGCGTGGACACGCCGCATTTGCTGAGGGCGTGGGCGAAATCCTTACCCCCGTAACCCCTGAAGAACCGTGGTATGTCGTGCTTGTGCCGCAAGTATCTGTAAGTACAGCAGAAATTTTTTCAGATCCACTGTTGACACGTGACACGCCTCCCATTAAAGTGCGCCCCGTTCCCAAGGGAAACAGTCGAAATGACTGCTTACCGGTTGTAGCAAGGCGTTATCCAGATGTTCGTAACGCTTTGAATTTGTTAGGTAAATTTGCCGAAGCAAAATTAACCGGAACTGGAAGTTGTGTGTTTGGGGCCTTCCCAAACAAAGCTGAAGCTGATAAAGTCTCGGCCCTTCTTACAGAGACCCTTACAGGGTTTGTAGCAAAAGGCAGCAACATCTCGATGTTGCACCGCAAGTTACAGACACTGCTCTAAGAGAACCGAGTGCCAGGCACTCGTGCAACAGATACAGGGGCGTCGCCAAGCGGTAAGGCAGCAGGTTTTGATCCTGCCATGCGTTGGTTCGAATCCAGCCGCCCCTGCCATTTTCCTATAGTCATCCAGGCATACCCTAAGCCTCCAGGTACTGCGCGTGTCCAAGATGATGGTCTTTACGGGGAACGCCAACCCCGATCTGGCTCGGCGTGTCGTACGTCAGCTGCATATCCCTCTCGGTGACATTTCTGTCGGCAAGTTCTCCGACGGCGAGATTACCGCTGAGATCAATGAAAACGTTCGCGGTAAAGACGTATTCATTATTCAGCCGACCTGCGCTCCGACCAACGATAACCTGATGGAACTCGTCGTGATGGCTGATGCCTTCCGTCGCTCCTCGGCTACTCGTATCACAGCTGTTATCCCTTACTTTGGTTACGCCCGCCAGGATCGCCGTCCGCGTTCCGCTCGCGTGGCGATCAGCGCTAAAGTGGTTGCGGACATGCTCACCGTCGTCGGTATCGACCGGGTGCTGACCGTTGACCTGCACGCTGACCAGATTCAAGGCTTCTTCGATATTCCGGTAGATAACATCTACGGCTCCCCGGTTCTGGTGGATGACATCGAAGACCAACGATTCGAAAACCTGATGATCGTTTCCCCGGATATCGGTGGCGTCGTGCGTGCACGTGCTGTTGCCAAATCCCTGGGCGTGGATCTCGGGATCATCGACAAGCGCCGTGAGAAGGCCAATCACTCTGAAGTGATGCACATCATCGGTGACGTCGAAGGTCGTACCTGTATTCTCGTCGACGACATGGTCGATACCGCCGGCACCCTGTGCCACGCGGCCAAAGCCCTCAAAGAACATGGCGCTGCCAAGGTCTTTGCCTACTGCACACACCCTGTGCTGTCGGGCCGTGCGATCGAGAACATTGAAAATTCCGTGCTGGACGAACTGGTGGTCACTAACACCATCCCGTTGTCCGCCGCCGCACAAGCCTGTGACCGTATCCGTCAACTGGATATCGCACCGGTAGTCGCTGAAGCGATGCGTCGCATCAGCAATGAAGAATCGATCAGCGCGATGTTCCGTTAAGGGCCCTGCCCTTTTCAAACACCGTTGACGAAAAGCGCCCCGCCCCAACACTCCCTGTTGGGGCGGGGCTTTTTTGCCCATACCGTGTCTGGCGCTGGTCGCAAACGCCGCTCGGTCATGGCTATTTTGGAGATACAAAATGACTGACTTTACTCTGAACGCCCAAGCGCGTACTGACCTGGGGAAAGGTGCGAGCCGCCGCCTGCGTCACGCGAAACAAGTTCCAGCCGTTGTTTACGGTGGTAACAAAGACGCTGCTTCGATCACCATCGAAGCCAAGGAAATGGCCAAACTGTTCGAAAACGAAGCTGCTTTCAGCCACGTCATCGAACTGAACGTTGATGGCGCCAAGCAGAACGTGATCGTTAAAGCGATGCAACGTCACCCTGCCAAGCAGTTCATCATGCACGCCGACTTCATCCGCGTCGTCGCTGGCCAGAAGCTGACCGCTACCGTTCCTGTGCACTTCATCAACGAAGAAGCACCGATCAAGAAAGGCGGCGAGATCTCGCACACTACCACTGAACTGGAAGTGTCCTGCTTGCCTAAAGATCTGCCTGAGTTCATCGAAGTTGATCTGGGCGCGCTGGAAATCGGCGACAACGTTCACCTGTCCGACGTCAAAGCACCTAAGGGTGTTGAATTCGTCGCTCTGGCGCACGGCAAGGACCTGGACATCGCTAACGTCCACGCTCCTCGCGTCGTTCAGGAAGAAGAAGGCACCGCAGAAGGCGAAGCAGAGTAATTATTACTCGCTAGCCGGTTGAACCCGTGATGGTGCCCTGCACCGTCACACTCGACCCAAGGAAGAGCCCCTGACGTGACCGCCATCCAACTGATCGTCGGCCTGGGAAACCCCGGCCCCGAATACGAACAGACCCGGCATAACGCAGGGGCTCTTTTCGTTGAGCGTATTGCCAGCGCCCAGCGCGTCAATCTGACCGCTGACCGCAAATATTTCGGCCTGACGGCTAAATTCAGTCATCAAGGCCAAGACGTTCGTCTGTTGATTCCCACCACCTACATGAACCGTAGCGGTCAGTCCGTTGCGGCGCTGGCGGGTTTCTTCCGGATTCCTCCGCAAGCCATTCTGGTGGCCCACGACGAACTCGACCTGCCTCCGGGTGTCGCCAAACTCAAACTGGGTGGCGGACACGGCGGGCATAACGGACTGCGCGACATCATTGCGCAGCTCGGTAACCAGAACGGCTTCCATCGCCTGCGGCTCGGCATCGGCCATCCAGGCGACGCCAGCATGGTTTCCAATTTTGTCCTGGGTCGTGCGCCACGCGCCGAGCAGGAAAAACTGGACGCCAGTATCGACTTTGCCCTCGGCGTGCTGCCGGATGTACTCGCTGGCGACTTCGCCAAGGCGATGCGCGTCCTGCACAGCCAGAAGGCCTGACATCACTCGAGGGGAAACACCATGGGATTCAACTGCGGCATCGTCGGCCTGCCCAACGTCGGCAAGTCCACCCTGTTCAACGCCCTGACCAAATCCGGTATCGCGGCGGAGAACTTTCCCTTCTGCACCATCGAACCGAACAGCGGCATCGTGGCGATGCCCGACCCACGCCTTCAGGCGCTGGCTGACATCGTCAATCCGAAACGCATCCTGCCGACCACGATGGAGTTCGTCGACATCGCGGGCCTGGTCGCCGGCGCCTCCAAAGGTGAAGGCCTGGGCAACAAGTTCCTGGCCAACATCCGTGAAACCGACGCCATCGCTCACGTGGTCCGCTGCTTCGAAGACGAGAACGTGATTCACGTCTCCAACAGTGTCGACCCGAAACGCGACATCGAGATCATCGACCTGGAGCTGATCTTCGCCGACCTCGACAGCTGCGAAAAACAGCTGCAGAAAGTGGCGCGTAACGCCAAAGGCGGCGACAAGGACGCAGTGGTCCAGAAAGGCCTGCTGGAAAAACTCATCGCTCACTTCACCGAAGGCAAGCCTGCGCGCAGCCTGATGAAGAACATGGGCGCTGACGAGAAAGCCGTGATCAAGGGCTTTCACCTGCTGACCACCAAGCCGGTCATGTACATCGCCAACGTCGCTGAAGACGGTTTCGAGAACAACCCGCACCTGGACGTGGTTCGCGCGATCGCCGAGGAAGAAGGCGCCATGCTGGTGCCGGTCTGCAACAAGATCGAAGCCGAAATCGCCGAACTCGACGACGGCGAAGAGAAAGACATGTTCCTCGAAGCCCTGGGCCTCGAAGAGCCGGGTCTGAACCGCGTTATCCGCGCCGGTTACGAAATGCTTCACCTGCAGACTTATTTCACTGCCGGCGTCGAAGAAGTCCGCGCCTGGACCGTCCGCGTCGGTGCCACTGCACCTCAAGCCGCTGGCGTGATCCACACCGACTTCGAAAAAGGCTTCATCCGCGCCGAGTGCGTCGCTTACAACGACTTCATCCAGTACAAGGGCGAAGCCGGTGCGAAGGAAGCAGGCAAATGGCGCCTGGAAGGCAAGGACTACATCGTCAAAGACGGTGACGTGCTGCACTTCCGCTTCAACGTCTAAACAAACATTCGGATCCTATCGGATCTTGCTGGACACCAAACCCCTTGAATTTAGCCGATTCAAGGGGTTTTTCTTTTCCACCAACATCCCTCAGAGCACATTGATATCCACACCTTTACCGGGTACGCTACCGGGTATAGCAATCTCATACCCGGAAAATTAACCGGGTATAGCGCGCCGGAGCAAATATGCCACTTACCGACACTCAGTGCCGCACTGCAAAACCCAAGGAGAAGCCTTACAAGCTCACAGACGGCAATGGCCTCTATCTTGAGGTAAAGCCAAACGGAGTTAAGGCTTGGCGCTATCGATTCGAACTGAGCGACGGCAATACGAGGAAGGAAAGCGTATTTGCCATTGGGGAATACGTGGTCGCCCCCAAGGGTGAAACATCCGAGCAGGCCGAAGATCGCCGCAACGGCCGGCTTCTTACGCTTTCCGAGGCGCGCGAAGCACGCTCTAAAGCACGCTCACTGGTTGTGCAAGGCATCAACCCTGCGCATCATCGCCAGCAGGAACGTGTAAAGCGCGACCACGAGAAAGCAACCACCTTCGAGGCCGTGGCCAAAGAATGGCTGGCCTTAAAAGACTGGGAGGAAACAACTAAGTCCAAGCGGCTTGGAATGTTGAAACGTGTCATTTTCCCGAAAATTGGTGACATGCCTGTAAAAGCAATCACACCAGCACACATCCTGGACGTACTAAGATCGGCCGCCAAGGACAACGGGCTATCAGTAGCCAATGAAGCAAAACGCACCATGTCTAGCATCTTCGAGCTAGCCATTGCCACCCTTCGCGCCAGTACCGACCCCGTTCATCCAGTGCGCAAAGCGCTACCCAAAAACAAAACCCAACACAAGCGAGCACTTTCCACAGATGAGATCGGCCAGCTGCTCAGGGACGTTGACTCCCATGGTGGCCGCCATGAAACGCTCTGTGCGTTCCGACTTATGTGGATGACTCTAAGCAGGCCCAATGAAGCAGCTGAGGCTCAATGGTCAGAATTTGACCTTGAAAAGGCCCTATGGCGCATTCCTGCCGAACGAATGAAAAAGCGTAAAGAGCATATAAACCCACTGCCCACGCAGGCAGTGGAGATGCTGCAGGCTCTAAAAGGCGTTACGGGGAAGTACGCTCATCTGTTCCCGCACCGAGACGTCCGCACCCGCCCTATGGTTTCAGCCTCGTTTCGCCAGATGCTTAACGTCCTAGGCTGGGGTGGCAAATACAGCCCACACGCCACTCGAACTACAGGCAGCACCAGACTCAATGAAATGGGCTTTTCCGCAGACTGGATCGAAATGCAACTGGCTCACACCGAACAAAATACAGTGCGCGTCACCTACAACCATGCGAAATACCTGACCGACAGAGCACAAATGATGCAGCAATGGGCTGATTTGCTGGATCAATGGAAAAAGGAAAGCACTTAGATGGGCATTGATACTGATGGCGGACTGGGCCGAGTTCTGCACGAGCCAAAAGTGACTACTGAGCAGCCAGTAGCAACAGGCAAAAACCGGCCAAAAGCAGCCTGTCGTTACTGCCTGAAATCGACCCATACCGGCCGGTCGTAGAGCGACGGGCCGATGAAGACCCGCCGCGAACGGCGCTGCTTAAACGATACCGGTATAGAGTCGCACGTCTTCCTCTGCGCGCTCGGTATCGGGAACAAGCATCCACAGTTGACCATTTACATCACGCAAATCGTCCCAGTTCTTGGTCGCAACCAGCCGGCGTCCATGGTCGATAAGTTGCTTGGCCTGCGCTTGATCATTCATGGTCGGCCGTATCTCTTCCAGATGCTGGAACATACCAACTAGGAAGTCGGGCTGGCGAGCTAGGATTTGGAAGTGAAGTCGCTGCAATTCGCTCGTCGCAGCGTCAATACGCTCTGGGTTGGTTGAGTGGATATGCAACTCCTCTCGCGCCAGGATTTCCTTCAGCTGATGCCGCTCGCGATCGTTGCCCGACTCTTGAACCATGGAGGCCGTATCGGACTTGACCTGGAGATAGTTTGCTTTTGCAGCATCGATCCGCTTGGATGCTGTCAGCTCAAAAATCCCTTGAGCAATCTTGCACTTCTTGTCTTCGAGTTTGAAGCGATCATCGGTCACGTCATCGCTAGAAAGCGATGCGCTCTCAACGATAAGCGACTGGAGTTCGTCATTCAGTTTCTCCAACTTAGCTGCGCCATCATGGTTCTGGTTCGCCTGAGCGTCATCAATCTCTGCCTGGATCTTCGTTTCGAGCTGAAGCACCTCGGTGGCCAACAAGCGGGTATCGACGTGGCGGGCCTGGCCCTTGAAGACCTGAGAGAACTCTTGTCCAGTAACGTTCAGGTAGGCGGACACCGTCAAATCTCGTGACTCCGACATTTCGAAGGTCAGATCTACCTCTGTGCCGCGAAGAAGGTCACGGCTAATTTGCTCACCGGTGATAGCCAATATTCCAATCGGCTTATTGGTCGATGAATGTTTTTCGGATGGTCCTTCAACGACCATGATGGTGATGGCGTCACGAGAGCCTTTGACGATGGTCTTGGCGATCTCAACGGTGCGCTTCCCTTTGGTAGGTAGCACGCAGTTCTTAGCAAAAACAAGGTCGAGTCGTGTGTCCTTGCTAGAAAGATCGTCCTTAACTAGACAAATGTCTTCAGGAAGCATCTGACCGGCTACGCTGTAGCGCCCCTGTGCAATCTGGATCGAATCAAAGCCAACATCGATGATGTTGTTCTGGCCGTCAAGGATCTTGAAGGTAAATAGATTGAAGGATCCTTCTCGCAGCGGAAGATCTTCAGCGATACGGGTCGTGAGGGGCTTCAGACCACTGTCAAAGGAGCCGTCGTCATTTAAGATTCGATAGAACATACCGGCGGTATGCCCTTCTACCTTGGCGGTAAAGGTTTCTTCGCTTTCCTGGGAGTTGCGGTTGTAAACAGCACGAAACTTGATTTGTGAATTCGTCGAGGCTTTCGGCGCAGCGCCTTCCTGCTTGAATTCCTTGCTGCCCGCAAAGTAAGCAGCTCCGATGGTAATCGCGCTGGTCGGATCAATCGATGTATTGACCGGGATGTTCATCATCTCCTCAACGCGCTTGCGAACGTAGGGACTGTAGGTCGAGCCACCCACCATCAAGATGAACTTGAGATCACGCGATTGCAGGGAGTTGCGCGTCAGGATCTTTTTCATCATATCGACAGTGCCATCCACTGCGTCCTTGATGACGTTTTCGAATTCGGAGCGAGTGATGGTCAGGATGGTGTCAATGGCATTGCCTTCGTCATCCTCAAGGTCACGAATCATGCCCAGATCGATTTCCGCGGATGCCTTGGTGCTCAATTCGATCTTGGCTTCCTCCGCCTTGTGCAGCAAGACAGTCCAAAGCTTGTTGTATTTGCCTTTCTCGCTTTTCATTTGAGCAAGAAGGTCCTCGAAGTTTCCGCGGCGGTTGATCTCCGGAACCAGAATCTTCTCAACGATCATCGAGTCAAAGTCAGATCCACCTAAATAGTTGTCACCTTCGTGATCAACCACCGTTAATTCCCCTTCGACAATCTTGACCAATGCTACGTCAAAGGTACCGCCGCCCAGGTCATAAACAATCCATTGGCTGTTCCGAAGGTCGTCGCTCTTTTCCTTGTTCGCATACGCCAAACTAGCTGCAATCGGCTCTTGTAGCAGGACAACATGCTTGAAGCCGGCTGATATTCCTGCGTCTTTGGTGGCGTTTGACTGCACCGTATCAAATGAGGCGGGTATGGTGATTACCGCAGCTTCGACTGCTTCGCCGGAATGAACGAATCCCTTTAGCTCCTTGAGGACAAAAGCTGAAAGATCGATCGGAGTCTTGGATGCATTCAGTGACTGAATCTTTACGGTTTCTGTAGTTCCCATCTTTCGCTTGAAGCGGCTGGCAACGCTCTTCGGGTCCTTTTCGGCATAAGTGCGAGCCTGGTCACCTACCATGATTCGGTCATTTCGGAAGCCTATGATCGACGGGAGCGTTTCCTTGAAGCCGTTGGGATTCTTGAATACCTCGACTGACCCTTTGTCAAATTTAGCGATCAGCGAGTTGCTGGTTCCCAGGTCAATCCCGAAATTGATCATCTTTGTCATTGTGATGTCTCCTCCTTGCTCTGTACTACAACGATCCCTTTTTGCACAACTCGTGAAACCGGGCCATTTACCAGCCTAATCACAGGCTTGATGACCTCAGTGACTACCAGATTCTCAGTGCCTGCACCGACAATGGTGGCTTCGAGGTCAGTGCGTGTCTCTTTGAAGGGCTGTCCCAGCGGATCTTCAATAATCAAGGACTGCTGTTCGAACTCCTCCTTGATTCGGTCAATGTTGCGTTTAGCGTGTCCAGGGTCGCCGTGAACTTCTAGCTTTCGTTCTATTTCATAAAGGCTGTTCAGTACGACAAGCGTCCATCGTGGTATTTCAATTGGCGGGGGAATGGACATGACTATCCTCAATCGCGGTTGAATGACATTGGAAATAATCGGAGCAACATGGCGTTTGGAACGTCACGTAAGCTGATAGGAGGAGATTTCTTTCCTCTAAATTTGTCTATTACTATGGCTGAGCCATTCTGAAGCACGACATCTATCCCACTCCAAGGCACTTGATTTTGGCTGCTGAAAATCAGCCATTTTGATTCGAAACTCATGCCAAATTGGGTGACCTGGACCGGACCAATTGTCAGGGTTCCGCCACGCTTTAGCTCGTCGAGGAGGTTTTCCATCACGTCGGGAATGATGTAGTGAAACGCGGCATTGATGAGCGTTTCGAACAGCTCATCCTGTTTGACGCGGTCGGAAGATGTCCATGTGACCATGTACTCCTTTCCAGTCCGCCGCTTAGCGGCGAATAAATAGTTATGTAAACCATTTTGCTCGACCATTATTCCCCAGCGTAAGGCTCGGATTTCATTTGCTGGGCACAGGTCACCGTTATCGGAAACGCCTTCCTTCGTAATTTTCCAGTGACGAGCATTCCCGAAGGTCAAGTGAGACTCGTGCTCTCGTTGCTTTTTGATCATCTCAGAGATGGCTTCGAAGTCTTCTTTCAAACGCTGTGTCAGCTCAATGGACTTGAAGGAAAAATCTTTACTTTTCTCAATAATCGCCAAAGAAAGTTCCGAGTCTTCATGGACGTTGTGCGCATCAATGGCAATGCTTCTGACCAAACCTACCGCTTCATTTTGCAAGTTGCGGAAGTAGGGCGGCAGCAGATTCAGGATGCTGATGATCTTGTGCGTCTCCAGAACCTCCTCGATCTGTTTGACAGTGACTTTAATAGCCTCTGCCTGATCCTTGAGCTCCCGTAGGGGGATCAATATGGAGTCCGCCTCTCGTAATGCGTTTTCAAAGCAGCGATCGGCATAGGAGGGCATGACCCAGCGACGGCCATCTAGCAATGCCTCTATGACGGGCACATTCCTGGCTGAAACGGCCTTACTAAAGATGCGGTCGTACTGAGCTGAAAATGGATCGCTTAACCACTCCCTGAGCGCTACGGAAACACTTACTCGCTCGATAAAATCGAGGGGCGACCACTCTTCGTCCAGAAGGAAATGGTTGATGTCGCCTTTTGACAAAAATTCCAAAAGAGGCTTGCACTTATATACTTCCCAGTGATGGGAGGCGACCTCTATGTCGGACAACTTTTCCGCTAACTCAATCGCCTTTGAACGATCGACAGTTAGCCCAGGCATCCAATGTAGTTTTCCCTCCTCAAGCTCAATTTCCTGAAGTAACGTCTTTTTCCATTTCTGGACAACCTTGGGTTCAAGATCACCGAAATCGAAGTCTTTCGGGCAATTCAGGAGCTGGAAAGGGTTGATGTAGATCGAGTACCACTGATCTTCCGCCTGGCAGAGTGACTTTCGGGACGACTGAACCTTGCGAGCCAAATCCAAAAGTCGAGTCTTGACAGGCTGGATGCGGCCTGGTGCCTTTTCGTGAGTTACATCTCTGCGCAGGACTAGGCGCCAACAGTCGACCGCATCAACGTCTTGGGAAACGTCATCCATGTTGTAGGCGAGGCCAAGGTTGAACAACGATGCGGTGTCGTCGCTTTGGTGCGCGTTGCGCGACCAGTATTTGATGGCATCAAAGCCATGGTTGTTGAGGAAATGTAGGATGCCTAATCGATTAAGTTCCCATGAACTGAGACCCTGAAGTTCATCGAGCTTGGTGAGTACGAGGATTTCTTCCGCTCGCTTCTCAGCGTCATCGTTCTGTCCGTAGATATGAGCAAGACCTCGTAGCGCCTCAAGCTCATCATTGTCACAGTTAAGTGCAGTTTCGTACGAGCTTGCTGCTTCCTCAGGAGCCCCTAGGTCAAACTCCAAGCTGCCCCGTTTTGCCCACGCCTGGGCAAAGTATGGGGCTTTGTCGTTGGTTTCCTTGAGAGCTTCAAGGGCAGCCTCTTTCCTGCCTAGGGAAATATTGCTCAGTGCTAGAAGCCACCAGCCATCAGCATTGTCGGGATCCTGGATCGTGGCTAATTTGGCAGAAATTACTGCTTCCTCGTATCGGTCGCGTTTACGTTGATCTCTAGCTTTTTCTAGCAGCTCTTCTACGTCCATATTCGTATTCCGATCCCGTCCTAGCATTTGAGTTTGCAAGGTCCATCTGATCACAGTGGATCGGCTTTCTTCAAGGAGGCTGTCGCGTCAACCGCCTAACTATGCCGCTCTTTTCTCGACCTGTTGCTCTCGATCTGGGGTCAACAGCACGGTAAAGCCGAGAGGGCTATTAGTAACCTTGAGCAAGCCCTGTCAGCCCCATAGCGACATGGATTTAACCCATCATGAAGGTCCACTTTTGGCCGACTCCAGCCCATTGCGCCTTTGGTTACGCAGCTGCAAAGCAGCCATTCGATCCGAAAAAATCTCAACCACACATTACTGCAATGACATCACCACCAAGAAGGTTCGACATATGTCATTGCAGTGTCCTCGCTGTAACTCCCCCAAAGTTGCTTCATTCCATCAAGCCATGAAAATTGGCGCGGCCATCGGCACCGTAGGCGGTGTTGCGCGTGGTGTCAGCGCTGCGCTGGCCGGCGGCCAAGCAGGTGTGCTAGTTGGCACTATCGCTGGACCTTTCGGCATCACGCTTGGCTATGTATCAGGTGCCATCCTCGGTGGCCTAGCCGGCGGGGTTGGCGGTTGTGCGCTCGGCGCGCAGCTGGGCGATACGCTCGACCGCCACGTATTGGCCCATAACCTCTGCTTGCTCTGCGGTCATCGCTTCAACTTGCCGGCCTGATCTGGCCACACCACACCTTTTCTATCCATATCGTCCGGACGGTGCTGCGCAGGGCGCGGCGCTTTATGCCGGCCTGCACCCAAAGGAATCTCAACCATGGCTCATCTCGTCGAAACTATGGCCTACGCTGGCGCTGCTCCGTGGCACGGCCTGGGCAATCAGCTCACGCAAAATCAACCCATCGAAGTCTGGCAACGTGAAGCCGGTATGGACTGGCAGATCCAAGAAAGCCCTGTGCATTTCAAATCAGACAGCATCGGCCCGCTTGGCGCTATCCATTCGTTCCCGGAACAGAAAGTGCTGTTCCGCTCGGACACCAAGGCACCGCTGTCGGTGGTCTCCAACCGTTACCACACGGTGCAGCCGCGTGAGGTGCTGGAGTTCTACCGGGATCTCACCGAGGTCTCTGGCTATGAGCTGGAAACCGCTGGCGTGCTCAAGGGCGGTCGCAAGTTCTGGGCGCTAGCGCGTACCGGTCAGGGCGCAGCAATAAAGGGTAATGACCAGGTGAACGGCTACTTGCTGCTTGCCACATCCTGCGACGGCACCCTGGCAACCACAGCAACCCCTACCACCGTTCGTGTGGTGTGCAACAACACCCTCACCATCGCCCTGGACGGTACCAGCCGCGCCATCAAGGTGCCGCACAACACGCGCTTTGATTCAACGGTGGTAAAGAAACAGCTCGGCATCGCCGTCTCGCAATGGGACGACTTTATGTACCACATGCGTGCGCTGGCCGAGCGCAAGGTGCAGTGGCATGAGGCGCTGGGTTTCTTTATGAATGTGCTGTGCGAGACCAATCCGACAGGCGCTCTGCCAGAGGTGCTTCCCAACGAACGTGCACTGCGCAAGGTCCAGGAGCTGTATGAGGGGCGTGGTCGTGGCAGTCAGTTGGACTCTGCCCGTGGCACCGCCTGGGGCCTGCTCAACTCTGTGACCGAGTTTGTCGATCACGAACGCCGCGCCCGTAGCAACGAGTACCGCATGGACTCGGCCTGGTTCGGCCAAGGCGCGCAGATCAAACAACGTGCCCTGGACACGGCTCTTCAACTGGTCGCCTGACCGCTTACTTACCCACCCCATAACGCCCGATCAGCCTGGTTGCTGATCGGGCGTTTATATTTCCGCAAGGTGAACGCTATGACAGCTACTCCGTTGAGCAGCACCAGCAAGCCGCGCCCGGCGCTGCGCTTGATCAGTACCAAGGAACTACCGCGTGAAGACTGGTTGGCGGTGCGCAAGCAGGGCATTGGCAGTTCTGATGCTGGCGCGGCCGTTGGCCTAAACCCCTATAAGTCGCAGCTCGAGCTATGGATGGAGAAAACCGGTCGTGACACCACGTTACCGAAGGCAGATCCGCACGATGAAGAAAGCCCGATGTACTGGGGCAATGTGCTGGAACCGGTCGTGGCCTGGCATTACAGCAAACGCACGAAGAACAAGGTGCGACGCATCAACGCCGTGCTGCAACACCCTGATCCTGAACTGCCGTGGATGCTGGCCAACATCGACCGCGAGGTGATCGGTGCTGACGATGTACAGATTCTTGAATGCAAGACAGCCGGCATAAACGGCGCACGCCTCTGGAAAGAAGGCGTGCCTGAGTATGTGCAGCTGCAGGTAATGCACCAGCTCGCCGTCACCGGCAAGCAGGCGGCAGATGTGGCGGTATTGCTGGGCGGCCAGACGCTTGAGATCCACCGCATCGAACGGGATGAGCAGATGATCGCTCGCCTGATCGAGCTGGAGCGTAAGTTCTGGCACTACGTCGAGACCGACACGCCACCGCCTGCTGATGGCTCAGCCTCAGCGGAAATGGCACTGCGCGCACTCTACCCGGAGGACAACGGCCAGACCGTAGACTTCAGTGGCCGTGCCGGTTTAGCAGCGGCCTACCTGGAGCTCAAGGCGGTGCGCCAATCCATCAGCGAGAAGGAAACCCGCGAGGCCCAGCTCAAGCAGATGCTGCAACAGGCAATGGGGGATGCCACCCGCGCGGAGTTCAGCCACGGCTTTATCAGCTGGAAGAAATCCAAGGACAGCACCGTCTTGGACGTCGAAAGCATGCTGAGCGACAAACCTCATCTGCAAGCGCGATACAGCAAAATCAAGCAAGGCAGCCGGCGCTTCTTGGTCGGCTAATCCCAACCCGCTCAACCATTCCCTCCCTTGGCCAGTCCATGCAGTTAGCGCTGCGTGGCTGGCCTTTTTTCGTTTCAAGGAGAACCACCATGCTCAAAGGTCTAGCAATCACCCCGCCAGTACTTGGGCGGATTTCTATCGGTAAGATCATCGAGAAAAATGGCAAACGCCTGCCGGAGAAAGATGATCAATTCACTATCACCTCCCAGGTGCAAGCCAAGGACGGCTGGCTGCTGCACCCACTTAATGATGAGCTGCGCAAAAGCCAGGAAGACAAACTGCGCAGCATCCCGGTGCGCCTGCTGTTCAACGAACCGGAACTGAACTTTCGCGCTGACTACACGCTGTTTGATCGACAGACCGGGCGGCCGTTGTGCGTCGGTAATGGCGAGACGTGTAAGCGAGTTACCCAGGACGGCATGCAATCACTGCCTTGCCCCTCACCGGACGCCTGTCCACTGGCTAAGGGCGGTGCTTGCAAGCCCTATGGTCGGCTGAATGTGCTGATCGGTGATGACGATCCGCTCGGCAGCTTTGTATTTCGCACCACCGGTTTCAACAGCATCCGCACCCTGGCTGCTCGCCTGCATTACTTCCAGGCCATTTCTGGCAATCGACTGGCTTGCTTACCGCTGGAACTGCGCCTGCGTGGTAAATCCACCCGGCAAAGCCATGGCACGCCGATCTTCTATGTCGACCTCACCGTGCGTAGCGGCATGGATATGGCCAAAGCGCTACAGGCTGCCAACGAACTGGACACACAACGGCAAAACGCTGGCTTCGATCAATCCGCACTGGATGAGGCTGCACGCCGTGGCTTTGGCAACGGCGCATTCGAGGACTGCGAGGAGGATGCCGGTGCCGTGATCGAAGAGTTCTATTCGAGCGCGGAAACCACTACTGCCAAGGTCCAGGGTGAAGTGCTGCAACCAGCTACCAAGTCACTTGCGGGCAAGCTGGAAGTGCTCGCCTCATCAACCAACTGAGCACTACCCCCCGATTGAGCCTATCGGCCAGTCGGGCTCTTTCGGAGAGCCGTCATGACCTTGCTTCGATTTCTGCTGTGCCTGTTCATCTTCATCGGCGCACTGGCTGCGGCTGGAGTTCTAGTGCTGAGCATTCTGCTAATGCTGCGTTTTCCGCCGTTGCTGATCGCCGTAGTCCTGGCGTGTTGGATCCTGAACCGCCTGCTCAAGCTACTGCACACGCTCCGCTCAAATGCCCCCACGTCAGATTCCGCGTCGCAGCGGTGACCTCATAAACCTTCATAAGCGGCCTGCCAGGGCGTGGCCGCATTCACTCATCTGGAGAATGAACCATGCTCAGACAGTGTTTGATCTGCGAGTCCAGAGCCGTCCTGACGCAGGAAGCAGCCATGGGTATTTCAGCGAGCGCATCTTGAGATAACAGAAGCGCTAGGCGGCGCGCTGCACCGCAGCTCCCAGCGTAACGAGGTCATTACTTCAGTAGCCGTATTGCAGTCAGAGCCAGCAACAACCAGACTACAAAAAAGATGCTAGCCCGAGAACTGAATGAGCGCATCTCTAGCATGTGAACACCACCAGTCCAGTAAGAATATAGAGGGAACTAAATGAAGCGAATAGCATTAATATCCGCACTTGCAATGGCTCAGGGCTGCGGCTCATCAGATGATGCTGCGCCATACATTGACGCAGACTCGACATTCAGCTGTAAAGAAGTAAATCTTAGCCAATACCACAACAACATAGCCAATTCGTTGAGGATGATTGATACCGGAGTTTCACAACTAAAATCCGCATACACGGAAGAAACATTAATACAGACATTCTTCAGAGAAACAGTAACCAAAAACGCCACCTACCACCTAATCCTCAGACAAAAAGCTATCGAGGCATGCGCTGCAAACCCGGAGAATGGCGTAAATCAAGCACTAACAGATGGACTCAACTCTCTATACAAACAAAGCTTTGAAGACATGCGCCTAGCTACATGCCGCTCTTTCGGAAACGAATTCGACAACGAACAAATTCTGAACGAAATGCAAAACCCGAGTCAGAAATTACCATTTGGTGACATCACAGCACTTAATATAAAACCTATCCTAGCAGACAACCGCTATGGCGCAGCTTACTTTGCAAATGAAGTCCCTAGTCACTGCGAAGACAACCCTAACGAACGCATCTGGGACGCTTATGACTCAGTCGCACAGCCAGCTCTGAAAACAATCACTAGCGAACAGCAAGCTGCGCAAAAGATTAAAAACGAGCAAGAGGCCGCAGAAAAGAAACGTATATCAGAAGAACTCCACCAGGAGAACCTCAGGAAATACGGTAAAGACCTCTACCAATCAGGCACGCCAGGCTGTGAAGATTTTAAAGCGCTGCATGAGCTAAGTATCTTTGCAGAGAATGATCGCAGCACATTTCAAAGCGCCCTAAACGATACAGTCAACTCAATCCCCAAACTCAGCACTGAACATCAACGCAGTGCATTTCAGCACGCACTTGAGTCCAATCACGAGAACACAGTACGTATAATCGCAAACAACTGCTCAACCAGCATCGAACAGGCCGTATTAACAATACCGGCAGTCATGGACTCTAGGAGTGAAATAATAGACGAGCTAACAAGTCTCGCTCAGAAGAACAGGGGAATAGAAGGAAACGCTGCCGAACTTGCTCTGAAGCATGCATTAGAATGCGAGCAAGGGACAAACAGCCAAAATTCAGTCTGTTTCAACAGCGCACAAGACTTCTTAAACTACAGTCTAGCCCCACTGCAGATAAAAGAGCTAGAAAATAAACTCGAAAAGCTAGAAGCACAAAAACAAATTAAACCAAGCGACTTCGAACTTGGCTCATATGGCAACGACTGCAAACAGCGGCTTATAAATCAAGGCCTTCGCGATAAAGAGTACGACGTAGCAGCCCAAGAAAAATGCACCCCCGAGGCACTCACTGAGTATTTTGCGCCACTCAATAAAGACATCGACGCGATGAAGAAAGACATCGCCCAACTAACAAAATTAACAGCTGTAAATCAAGATAATACTCTAGCACCTAACAGCAACTCGATAGAGGAATGCCAAGCGCTTTGGATCTCCGCGTATCAAGCAGAGATAGGAGAGGACGCCATGATAAATTCAGAGCAACTTGATGAGTGGAGGGGATGGTGCCACGAAGGTAAGAAGCCGTAACTAGAGTCCGTGATCGAGTGGCCAGGTAGCAAAGAACGGGACTCAGTACCCATTTCTTTGCTACTTATTAATTTTTCGGTTACTTACTGAAGCGGTTTCGCTCGCCAGAACAGCACAGATGCTAACCGAGCTCCGCTAGGGATTACTAACGCAGTAAATCGAAGGGGGCACTGGCACTGCCCCCTATTTTTTTGCGCTCAGCTCACCGATTAGCTGCGTCCTGCAAGGCCGCATTGATTTCCTGCACATACGTTGACGCGACCCCCAAAGCGATAGCCAGATCGTCTTGGGTGAAGTCATTACCATCAGTCAGAACCCTGCGAGCCTCGTCCAACCCTAACCGTGAAGACACATAACGTACCCCCGGCCAATGCTTGGCTGACTCGGCGGAAAGCGGTAAGGGAAAGCCCCCCGCAAAAGCGACAAGATCCGACTCTCGGATGAATGGAAAAACACCCAACCAGTTGTGCTTGTAGATTTTTACCCAAACCCCAGTGGGCCAATGCAACAGCCGGATGTGCAGGGAGTAGAAAATGACGGCCTTATCGTCTTTGGATCGCTCACGCTCAACTTGAAGCTGGTCTGGATCAACGCCCAGAACTGGCTCTTTGCCTAGACGCTCTTCCAAATCGACAAATGCACCAACCACCTTGCGTTCAATACAGCTGTCATATTGCCGCACGATCTCTTTGTAGGCAGCCTCGTTCTTACTGAAAAGCTCCCAGCACAACGCTTGAGTCCGAGTACTTCCAGTCATATGTAGCTCGATATGGTTTACAAACTGGTCAATGAAAACAGCAGCGTTTGCAGCCAACCCAGGCGAACGTTTGCAGGCCCTACAGATCTCAGCAATCTGCCCATAATCCATGCAATACACCGGTACGCCGTCCTGCGTATTGGCCGTCTTGGGGACTCGCCCATTTGGACTCAAGAAGACCATTGCCTGCTTAAACCCAGGAAAACGCTCACATAATGTCGCTTGATACCGGGCAACCTGCTTCTCCTGCTCACCGGCATCCAACTTGTTCTCGATGCCAATGACCAGTTGATGCGCAGGAAAGACGATTACCAAATCAATGCAATTCAGCTCTCGGTAGACCTGAGAGTGCACATTCGATTTAGCGACTGCTAATAACGCCCCTGGATCCACCGCTTCGCCAGAGAACAGCCTCGTTTGCGGCTGCAGCAGCGCCATAACGAATCGATTGAGAAAATCCGGTCCCAAGTTGTGGAGCCCGGCGCGATTCAGAAACGTTGCCAGGATGCGGGAATGCACCAGCTCCTTGCTATGAATACCCATTGCCCTGAAAGGCTCAAACTGGTGAGTAAAATCAGCCAACTCCGCGAATGCCGGATCCTGCATAAGGGTCTCAACCACCTCTGGGGAACTCATTGGCGAGCCCCCTGTAACAACTCCGCCCCGGCATCCCTTTTCAACAACTCATACTCCATCACCAAGAACACATCCCGCGCCGACTCATCGCTGAGTAATTTGGTCGCCATGCTTGCGTGGCTGCTCATCGCACCGGCAATGGTTTGAATCGCCCGAGCAGGTAAGTAGGCCTTGATCGCCTGCTCCACACTGCTCTTATGAAACAACGATCCCTGCATGCTATCCATAGCTACATCCACGCCTCGCACAGCGTCTCTGCCTGCGCCAGCACCAGCTGGGCAGCTTCTTCCTGCTGATCTGGCGGGTATTTGTATTTGCGTAGAATGCGCTTAACCATTAGCCGTAGCTTCGCACGCACGCTGTCGCGACTGCTCCAGTCCACGCTAACGTTCTGGCGCAGGTTATCGGTCAATTCATGGGCGATCTTAGCGAGTGTCTCGTCACCCAGCTCACGCACCGACGCCTCGTTATTGGCCAGTGCGTCGTAGAAGGCCAGTTCGTCATCATTCAGGCCAAGCTCATCACCACGCTTGCTGGCGGCGGCGAACTTCTTGGCCATCTCGATCAGCTCTTCAATGACCTGAGCCGTTTCGATGGAGCGGTTCTGGTAACGCTTGATCACGCTGTCGAGCAACTCGGAAAATTTCTTTTCCTGGGCCAGGTTGCTGGCGAACTTGCTCTTGATCTCCCCCTCCAGCAACCGCTCCAGCAGCTCCACTGCCAGGTTTTTCTCCGGCAGGTTGCACACCTCTGCGAGAAAGTCATCATCCAACAGGCCAATATTGGGTTTATCCAGGCCTACCGCAGCGAACACATCCACCACTTCGCCCGAGACCACGGCATTGCCGATGATCTGGCGAATGGCCAGTTCGCGCTCTTCGTCGGTTTTCTTTTTGGCGCTGATTTCGCGTTTGGTCAGCATCACCTTGATGGCCTGCAGGAAGGCCACCTCTTCACGCACGGCCTTGGCTTCATCCAGCGTGCAGCACAGAGTGAAGGCCTTGCTCATGGCCAGTGCATTGTCGGCAAAGCGCTTTTTGCCGTCCTTCTCACCCAGCACATGGTTGGCGGCACCCGCCAGCAGCTTGTGCCCGCCACTTAGGTAGTCGCTGTAGTCAAAGCCATGCAGCAGGCTACGCAGCACATCGAGCTTTTCCTCCAGCACGGAGTAAGCCTCATGGGCATCAACAGTGGGCCGCCCCCGGCCCTTGCTGGCTGTGTACTCCTTGAGCGCCGCTTTCAGTTCGTTAGCAATGCCGATGTAATCGACTACCAGACCGCCCTGCTTGTCCTTGAACACCCGATTTACCCGTGCAATGGCCTGCATCAGGTTGTGGCCCTTCATCGGCTTGTCGACGTACAGGGTGTGTACGCAAGGGGCATCAAAACCAGTCAGCCACATATCCCGCACTATCACCAACTGCAGCGGGTCCTTCGGGTCTTTGAAGCGTTTCTCCAGGCGTTTTTTCACCTGGTTGGGGTAGATGTGTGGCCGCAGCAGCGCCTTATCCGAAGCACTGCCGGTCATCACGATCTTTATCGCGCCCTTCTCCGGATCTTCGTCATGCCACTCTGGGCGCAGCGCGATGATCTCGTTGTACAGATGCACACAGATCTCGCGACTCATGGCTACCACCATGGCCTTGCCGCTTTGCGCCTGATTACGCTCCTCAAAGTGGGCAACAAGATCGGCCGCCACACTCTGAATACGCGGCTCAGCTCCCACCACCTTTTCCAGCGCCGCCCAGCGGGACTTCAAGCGCGACTGCTGGTCTTCTTCCTCATCCTCGGCCAGCTCATCGACCTCATCGTCGATATGCGCCAGCTCACTGTCTTTGAGCGACAACTTGGCCAGCCGCGACTCGTAGTAGATGGCTACGGTCGCGCCATCTTCCTTCGCCTGCTGCATGTCGTAGATGTGGATGTAATCGCCAAAAACCGCACGGGTATCGCGGTCTTCGCTGGAAACGGGCGTGCCGGTAAACGCCACGAAGGTGGCATTGGGCAAGGCATCGCGTAGGTGCTGGGCGTAGCCGACCTGATAGCGGGCACTGGACTCGGCAGCCTGCAGGCCGGGGGCTTTTAGCGAAGCACTAAAACCGTACTGCGTGCGATGCGCCTCGTCTGCCACCACCACGATATTCGAACGATCCGACAGCACCGGGAAGACGTCTTCATCTTCACCCGGCATAAACTTCTGAATGGTGGCAAAGACGATGCCGCCGCTGGGGCGGTTGGCCAATTTCTCACGCAGATCACCGCGTGTTGCCACCTGCACCGGCTGCTCACGCAACAAGTCCTGCGACAGCGAGAACACGCCAAACAACTGGCCATCCAAGTCATTGCGGTCGGTGATCACCACAATGGTGGGGTTCTCCATCGCGGCTTCCTGCATTACCCGTGCGGCGAAGCAGGTCATCGTGATGCTCTTGCCTGACCCCTGGGTATGCCACACCACGCCGCCCTTGTGCGTACCACCTGGACGCGAGGCGCTGACCACCTGCTGGATCGCCGCCCGCACCGCATGGAACTGGTGATAGCCGGCAATCTTCTTCACCAACCGGCCGTCATCCTCAAACAGGACGAAATAGCGCAGGTAATCCAGCAGCATTGCCGGCTGCAATACGCCGCGCACCAGCGTCTCCAGCTCGTTGAATTCACCCAGCGGGTCCACCGAAACCCCGTCGATGGTGCGCCAGCGGGCGAAGCGCTCAATATCTGCCGACAACGAGCCCATGCGCGCCTCACTGCCATCGGCAATGACCAGGATCTCGTTGTACTGGAAGACGTCCGGGATCTGTTCCTTGTAGGTCTGGATCTGATCGAAGGCCTTTACCAGGTCGGCATTCACATCCGCCGGGTTCTTCAACTCCAGCAGCACCAGCGGCAGACCGTTGACGAACAGGATGATGTCCGGCCGCCGGGTGTGCTTGGGCCCCTGAATGCTGAACTGGTTGATGGCCAGCCACTCGTTGCCGCGTGCATCGGCCCAATCGATCAGGCGCACAAAGTCGCCACGGGTTTCGCCGTCCTTCTGATACTGCACCGGCACACCGCTGACCAGCAGGCGATGGAACTGACGGTTGGCCGAGAGCTGAATGGGCAGCCCGAGATCCAAAATCTGCTTGAGTGCATCCTCACGCGCCGCCAACGGCACCAACGGATTAAGCCGCGTAATGGCGCGGCGCAAGCGCTCAACCAGCAGCACCTGGCGGTAATGCTCCCGCTCCGGACTGTCGCCATCGTGGGCGATAGTCGGGCCGTAGAGGTGGCTGTAGCCAACCTCCGCCAGCCAGCCAAGCACTTCTTTTTCCAGCTGATCTTCGGTCATTACTGCTCAATCCTTGATCTGTCGAACGCATCGACATGGCGACAAAACATGTTCAAAGCACTGAAACCGAGGCCTTATTCCGGGGCGTCGATCCCACCCGCCGGCAGGACCTGCCAGACGCCACCCTTATTCGGACCAATCCGGCGCACGCGCTCGCCGGCCTTGAGTGCGGCCAGCTGTTTCTCCACCGCGCGCGGTGACAAGCCGAGGCGCTCGGCGGCCTGCCTGGCTGTCAGCGTGGGGTTGGCAGCCAGCAACGCCAGCAAGGGCGTTTGTTCCGAACTTTGTTCCGAACTTTGTTCCGAACCGCTCGCCTGTGCGTCCAGCGCTTCGGCCAACGCCTGCTGCAGCGCCTCCAGCATGAACTCCACGAAGGGCGTGGCCTCAGCGGCCTGGTCTGCGGCAGACAGGGCGGCGTAATAAGCATCCTGACGGTCGCGGATTACGCTTTCCACCGGCAGCCAGGCCAGCACCGGGCGCCAGCGGCTGAGAATCAGCGTCTGCCACAGGCGGCCCATACGGCCGTTGCCATCGGCGAACGGGTGGATGAATTCGAACTCGTAGTGAAACACGCAACTAGCCAGCAACGGGTGCACGTCGGTGGCGGCCATCCAGCCGAGCAAATCGTCGACCAGCTGCGCCACACGGCTGGCCGGCGGCGCCATGTGCATGAGTTGCTCACCCCGATAAATGCCAACCCCGCCGCTACGGAAGTGACCGGCATCATCGATCAGGCCATGCAGCAGCCGGCCGTGGGCGGCCAGCAGGTCCGCACGACTGGCCGGATTCCAGCCGGGCATGGTTTCGTAGGCGGCGAACGCGTTGCGCACCTCCTGGATCTCCCGGGGCAGCCCGAGCACGCGCTTGCCATCGAGCACGGCGGTGACCTGCTCGACGCTCAGGGTGTTGTTCTCGATGGCCAGCGACGCCTGGATGCTGCGGATGCGGTTGCCCCGGCGCAATTGCGGGGTCATTGCCGCCTCCTCGCGCGCCGTCAGCCGGCCGACCTGTTCAGCGATTGCCGCGACCAGGGCGAGCATGTGCGAGGTAAGGGTCAGCGGCGGCTGGTAGCGGTTCATGCACTCATCCCTTGTAGTTGTTCCGCAGCAGGCCGGCAGAGAAATTGATCAATTGCTCGCTATCCTAATCAAAGGAATCCATCCATAAGTAACTCCTTCCCCGAGCCGCAGAAACAAGCATTCATGCCAAATTAGCGGCAGCAGTAATAACGCCATCAACCACACGTAGTCGGCCTTGAGAGGCAAGCACACCGACCCTCTCTTCTAGGATGCCTGCTATTTTCGATGTGGCGCGGCCAAACCCCAAGAGGCCTAGCGCACCCGAAATGGCATCCTCGCGACTCATCGAAAAGCCGAGGGTTACCGCCTCTACTAAAGCCTGATCTAGCTCCTCAGGCGCGACCCATTCAAATTTGCGCTCGGCTGACTCCCAGTGAGCACGACTGCGAATAGGAATAGCCCGGCTTTCGGCTGAATACACAAAGCCACCACGCCCGTGAAACAGCCTGTGCCGCACGCCAAGACGAATAGCCTCCTCCACCGCAGTTGTGATCCTCGATCCAGCCCGGGTCACACCAAACGCCTCCATCAGCCGCCGAGTGACTTCGCTGGTATGCACCGGAGCTTCCACCTCAACCACCGTCCGAATCATTTGCATCAAACGCTCTGGCTTTTCTTGATGCAACTCAGTCAGCGATGCCACAGGACTCAGGCGAGCTTTCACATAAGGTTTGCTCGAACTAGGCATTGGTTCTGCAGCTGGAGAACCCCGGACAATCTCATGCTTAGCTTCGGACACGACCTGAGGTAGCGCATGACGGCCCTCAGCAATCTTGGCTCGAGCCGCCTCAATAGCGGCTACAGCACGGGTGATTTCTTGCTGCCGATTGCGAAACCAATCCGTGCTCCAGATCCGATGGAAGTTCCACCCTAAGCCCTCCAATACCCCCTGACGCAGGCGATCACGATCACGTGCAGATCGCGAGCTGTGGTATGCAGCACCATCACACTCGATGGCCAGGACATAGCGCCCCGGATACTCAGGATCCTTAACAGCGATGTCGATAAAGTACCCAGCAGTTCCTACCTGCGGCTCAACCTCATAGTTCCGCTCGCGAAGCGCCTCTATCACCTCCAACTCAAACGGCGAGTCAGCAGCCTTACCCGTCTCTCGAGCCACTTCAAGCTCACCAGTCTCGGCATACTTGAGAAAGTTTTTCAGTGCTCTGACGCCGAGGCTCGCCCCGGCATCAAGCTCAAGCTCGTCGGCTCTGAAGTTACAGAAAACCCGCATCGCCAATTTGGCACGGGTGATCAGAACGTTGAGGCGGCGATGGCCCCCTTCACGATTCAGCGGGCCGAATTCCTTGGCAATCCGACCGGACTCATTTCGTCCATAGCCGATGCTGATAAAGATCTTGTCCCGCTCATCGCCCTGGATGTTCTCCAGGTTTTTGACAAAGAAAGGCTCACTACCCTGCGCTGTGAAGAACGTTTCGGCCTCAGGCATTTGCCTACGCAGCAACTCGATCTCGACCTGAATCAGATCGCGTTGCGCCACGCTGAATGCGGCGACCCCCAGCGATAGCTCAGGCGTTCGAATAGCATGCTGCATGACTGCCTGCGCAACGGCTTTGGCCTCCCCTTTATTGGTACGGGTACGACCCCGGTCATACAGAGCATCAGGCAAGTATTCAAAGCTGACTCCACTGGCATGTGGATGCTGGCCCGCAGAGGGAAAGACCAGCAGCTTGCTGTCATAGAACTCAACGTTGGAAACCGCAATCAACGACTCATGGCGGCTTCGGTAGTGCCAACGGAGATAGCGCTCCTGGCTACCGGCCGCCTTGAACATGCTCAGGATGCTTTCGATGTCGGCGGTTGCAGCATCCTCGTCATCTAGCTCGACATCTCGACTGAAGAAGTCGGTAGGAGGCATCTGCCGAGTATCTCCGACCACAACCACCTGTTTACCGCGCATGATCGCGCCAAATGCATCAACCGCCTTCACCTGGGAAGCTTCGTCGAATATCACCACGTCGAACTCAAGCTTCCCTGGCGGGAGGAAATTTGCAATCGACATAGGGCTCATCATGAACACTGGCTTGATCTGTTGGATCGCCCGGCCAGCCTTCTCAATCAGTTGCCTGATTGGAATATGCCGGCGCTTCTTGTTCAGTTCAGCCCGTATAACAGCCATCTCGCCTGGCTGGTTGATATTGGGCTTACCCTCCCAAACCTGCTTAGCCAAATGCGTTTGGGCATGATTGAGCGAGGCCAAATCAAGTGTCTTGAACCGTGCGATCTGGTGCTCGTGTTTGATCCGGTCGAACTGCTGCAACGCTAGGTTCTCGGCATAAACCCTCTGCACCAAGCCGGAATACCAGGAAAAGTCCAAAATTGCAGTTAACTGTTTGGGTTCATCACTGCTGATGGAAATCTCGAGCAAATCGTCCAGCTTGGCCTTGCGTAGCTGTTCCGCCAACACATTGAACCGGGCCATTTGGTAAAGCGCATTCAGGCTTTCCTGCCACAGCTGCAACCGCGTGCCAAGGGAGGCCAGGCCAAGCTTTCTGACATCGGCTTTGGCGTTCTCCGCCTGCATTCCAGTGACTTCAAGCGCGCTCCGAATCGCCTTGTCTAACCCGACAACATGTTGCTCTATTCCGCTCACCGCATCGCCCAAGCCACTGGCATCGGTATGCCCGGCTAAAAAGGCAATGATGCCCTGGGGAATCTGACCATTTCCCAGATCGTCATGCAGCTTGATCACCCAAGCACTCAACCGTTCGAGCACTGCCCAATCTGTTTTCTGACGTTGCCATTGGGCACCGAAAAGCGCGCTACCCAATGCCTCATGCTGGTCATAAATCTTCTTGTTCTGCTGATAAGCCAGTACTGAATCAACCAGCTCCAGCATGCCCGCATTGGTCTTGGGTAATGTCTCGCTAGCAAGCCCTTGAAGGCGTGTACGTGCCGCTCGGAAACGGCCCGAGAAGATCTTCCACCACTTCTCACCGTAGGCCAGCAGGTTCTGCCTAACCTCCAAGAGGTCCTGATCCCACGCCGCGTCGATTAACTGGCTGTCGTGCTTTGAGCGGCAAGCCGTCATACGCTCACCAGCATCCAATAGCTCTCGAATCACATCACGCCGTGACTGCCATTCGCCAGTAGAAAGCTGTATCCCTTCCAGTCGCGGTGCGTCAGCCGCACGCCGTGCAGCACGACACACCACATCGACATCTGCCAAGGTGGCCGGCTGAGTCAGCATCAACCGTTCAGAGAGTGCTGAAGCGGCCGACTGCAGCGCAGAGAGATGAGAACATGCCAACTGCAGTGCATCGTTGGCGCTGTTCTGTTCGATTGGTGAAAAGAACGTCCGCTCACTTCCCCAGAAAACACTCCGATCAGGGCGTCCCATTTCCTCCAGATGCAGGAGCAACTCCTCAATCAGCTCACGCCGCTTTTGTTGCTCGGCATAGCTCCAGGCCGCCATCGGCGCGAAAGAAATGACCGGCAATCCGGCATAAACACGTTTCAGCTTCAGATAACGACCGAGTACCTCAACAAAAGGCAAGCCGCTCGCACCCGCGGTTGAGCTCACAGCCTTGCAATAGTGATTGAGGCCATCTTGCAGCTCTTTCAAACTGGCAAGGTCATCCTCGCCCACTTTAGTTAGCGGTCTGCCCTGATCCAGCGTTCGGCCTAACTCTTTTAGCACCGACTGCTTGGTTGACTTATGGCTATGCAGTTCAAGAACAGCATCGCCCAGATGGCTCTCGTCCAGACGACGCTTAACCACCTCAAGCGCAGCCATCTTCTCGGCAACGAACAGCACCGTTTTCTTCTGGCCGATCAGCTCCGCGATGATGTTGGTGATCGTCTGCGACTTACCTGTGCCCGGTGGCCCCTGAATTACCAGGTTGGAACCTTCACGCACCTCCAAAATGGCTTCTGTCTGGCTGCTGTCGGCGTCTTTCACAAAGCGTATATCGCCCGGGTTGATCACCGAGTCGATATTCACATCCTCCGGATATGCGGCTCGCATATCGCCGAAGCCCGAACCAAGCAGGCGCTTCATCACAGCATTGGCATCAGGCTGCTTTTCTTCCGGCCAGCTCTTCGGATCGAGATCCTTGAACATCAAAAACTTGCCGAACGAGAAGAAGCCCAGCGCAATCTCGTTGCTGGCAATCGCCCAACGCTTTTGCTTGCTGACTACATCAGCCACGTCGGCGTAGAAGCGGCCCAGGCTGTGCTCATCGGTCGCGAAACTCTCCTCATCGAATGCGCAAGAGGCCATATCCAAACCAAAATCAGTCTTGAGCTTGGCGACCAAAGAAAGGTTCGCCATCAGCTCATCACCCGAGTACTTCAGCTTGAAAGCATCTTTGGCGCCACTGCGCTCAAGACTGACCGGCAGCAATAGCAAGGGAGCCTTGCGCAGATTTTCGGAGCTGTCCGCCTCGTACCAATGCAAGAAACCAAGAGCAAGAAACAGCGTGTTCACGCCCTGCTCTTCAATAAAACCTTTGGCCTCGGTATGAATCTTCAGCAGCTGCAGGAAAAGACGCTCGTCATCGATGGCAGTCTGCAAACGAGTATCCAGATGGCGGCGAGCCTTGCCCGGCTCATCCGCACCCGCCTCGTCCGTGACGCTGGACCAGCCCAGACTATCCAGCTCCTGCAGCAATTCAGTGTCACTCGCTGAGTCAGTGTCAGATTCAGCCTCTGCATCCCCAGGCTTCGCAGTCTTTGCCAGTTCCGCCAACTTTTTGCGCGCCATCGGCGCAAAGGTCATGCCCTTCTCTTGGCGATAGAGAATGTTGAACACCTCCTCGGACAGCTCATCAACCACCAATAAGGTCTTAGCTGTCTTGCGAAAGTTGAGCATGTTGTTACGAAGCCCAATGTCCAGCAGCTCTTTGCGGCTGCTCTGTAGCTTCTGGCTGATCACTGAACTCATAGAGAACCCACTTCTGAACTCGCAAACCAAACGGCTGGAATCACCCAGTTACCGGAGCAGTTACTCATCGGCGGTCAGCCCGCACGGCGAACAACGCATTAGCCAAGCCCCAAACGGCTGAACACTGCGAGCGTTGCCAGTGCTCACAAGCGCTCCTTGGCCGCGTCTAGGTCAGACGCAGCATGAGTCGACGAAGACCCGCCACACACGCCCGCACCACCAGAGGACAGCAACTCAAACCCCTGCCTTACCAGCTTTGCAATCAAACTGCGCCGCTTCTTGAGAAAGTCGAAGTAACCCAGCGTTTCCCAGCCCAAAGACAGTGCATGCAATTGATGCATGCGCTGCCAGGCTTCTTGGCTGAACTGCTCTCTGATCGGCGGCAGATACGCGGTCGGCGCATCATCGGAAATCTGAATGTTCTCGCTCCACTCGATCAGCGCGTAGTTGGCAAGCTGGTTAGTCTGGCGCTGTTCCACAATGCCAGAACTGACCAACCAGGCTTTTGGGAACAGGTGATGTCGCTCCAGCGACTCCTTGGTACTCACAACGGCTGGATCAAGCAGATCGCTAACCTTTTTATGCGAGAACAACACGGGAGCACTCAACAGATTCTGGGCTGCCACGAAGGCAAAAAACTCGGGGCTGCGCGCCGACGAACTTTCCATGCTGAACGGCAACGTGATGTCCCAGAAGTCTCCGGTAAGCTCACTGGCCATCTTGCTCTCCAGCAGCTCGGCGAACGCCGTCGCGGTAGTGATACCCCGTAGATCGGCAAGATCCGCGTCCAGCTTCGACTCTGGCGAGGACGAGTAACGGCCTTTCAGCGTGATGAAGAAGAACCAGCGCCCGATCAGGCGCTGCAACTGCGCCTCTGGCACCTTTAGCTCCACCCTGCCAATCAGGTAGAACACATAGCCGTACATCAGCGCCAGCTCGGACGAAACCATCTGCCGGCTGCGAAAGCCAGCTCCCACCAAGGCACTTAGGTATTGATGCCAGTGGGTCAGGTTCAGCACATCGGCCTGCGCTGCCTTCAGCTTGGCAAACTGCTGATCGCGAACCGCCGCAGAATACTCACCGGTATCAGCATCCTTGCCCCGTAGCACCTGGTAGACGGACTTCAGTCGCGCACGACGAAACGCCAGCGCCACAGACACCCGCAAGAGCTGGTCAGGATCGGGCTCGATAAAGTGATTGAACGATGACTTGCCCTGGGCGGGCTGCCTGGAGTCTGCACAGAACTTCTCCAGCGCCAGCCGCCCTTCATGCCAGAACACCGAGAGCAGGGTCAGAATGAAGTCCGCCTGATTGAGCTTCTTGCCCTCGCTGTTAATGCGCACGAAGATCTCGGCGACGTGCTCCTCATCCACATTTTCAGCAATTTCCAGCGCCGTGAATGGGTAACCCTTGAGGTTGATCAGCTGCTGGATATTGTCAGCAATCCGCTCTTCCTCCGCTTCATCCAGCGCTTCGCGTTCACTCAGCTTGTCGATGAAGGCATTGATGAGCTTGCGGCTATTTTGCCCCTCCGCCCACAACACAGAGATATTGGCGATCCATTCCGGGTCACGGCGAATGCTGTTGTCAGCCACCTCGAACCGCCCACTCCGCGGGTGGAAGGCAATCTCGATCTGGCGCTTCTTGTAGTTCTCATCGAGCACGGTCTGGCCGCGAAACACCGCATAGAGCGATGTCAGCCGCTGCTGCCCATCCACAATCAGACGATTGGGAACGTCATGCACCTTAGGACCGCTGCCGATGCTGCGGCTCTTGTCATCGCTTTGATTGGCCCAGAACAGGAAGTAGCCAACGGGGAAGCCGCGGTACATGGAATCGAACAGGTCGCGAACCTTGGTGTTCTTCCAGACAAAGGGCCGCTGAATATCCGGTAGGCCGATATCGCCTGTCTCAATGTAATTCAGCAGATTATCCAGGCTGTAATCCACTCGTTTGAAGCATATTGCGCTATCGGCCATGGCAGTCGAAATCCTTTATTCGGCAATTGGTGTCTGTTCGATCAAATGCTTGCTCAACGCATCGCCGCATCCACACCAGCAAGCGCAACTCTGACCTCTAGCGCCAGCTTTACAATTCGGCTTACCAAACCCTGTTCACTCTTGTCGCCAATGCGCAACCAAGGCTCAGCGGAGGTCGCCCAGTTGCGTTCGTCGTCTCTCAACACATGATCTTGCGCGCCTGTACCGACGTACCACGGCCAGACATGACCACGCTGTCTGACACCAAAAGCGCTATCCATGGCATCGGCAACGATCCCAGCTTTGACAGCATCCACCTGAATCTTTGTGTGTTCCCGGCAAATCCCCCAGTCCAGCGCATTCAGCCCCGCTCCCCCAAACTCAAAGCGCAAAGTTAGCTGGTGGCCGGAGTTCAGTTTCACACCAAAACCTGCCTCCGTACGACCATTGGTGAGCGCCTGATCTTCCCAGACCAAGCCCAGCTCTTCAGCCTTCAGCGCTTGCTCCAAAGCGGTTCTGAACTCCTTCAACAACTGCGCTTTTACTTGAGCGATAGATTGCGCCACCTTAAGCGCCGCCTCGAGATGACCTGGCTTTTGCAGGATGACCTCCTTGATTTGCTCTGCCTCGCTCACATCAATCTCTCCATTAACCTGCTGGCGTACATAGGCGCTGAGCGCCTCCACAAATAGCCGCACCTTGGGTGCGCGGGCATGGCAGGCGCTGTCATCCAGCCATTCGGCAATCCGTAAAAAATCCAGGCGCAAGAAGTTGCCGGTTTGCTCCAGCGCCTTGCGCTGATCCTCGCTCAAACTGGCTTCGGAAGGGTCCCAGTTGCAGGCATATACCAGCAGCCACTGCCCACCTCGGGCCGACAGCTGCAGAAAGCGCGCGTAGTCTTCGAGCTGCTTGTCCTGGTCGGCGGCCCACGGCTTGTTTTCGATGCCGATCACTCCACCACGAAACTCAAGGTAGATATCGAGGAAGCGGCCGCTGTGGGTGCGTTGTTCAAGCTCAACGCGCAGCAGATCCTGCGGCTCAAAACCGGGTTGCCCCAAGCGCTGCAGCAGGCCGCGCAAAAACAGTTCGCCTTGGCCGTGCTCGCCTTTTATATCCAGCAACAGACCGAGATAGCGCGACAGCGCCACCTCGTTATTGCGCAGGTGATCCACCAGGTTAAAGTCCGGGGCCAACTCAGCGGCATAGCGCTGTTTGGCTTCGGCCAAGGATGCTGCGCGAATACGCACGGCATCCAGCAGGTTGATTACGGCTGCTGGTGTGGTCATGCCAGCGCCTCCTCAACGGCTTGCTCTGCGTCGGGCAAGCGCAGTTGGCCGGAGATTAGGCGGGGTAAGAGGGTGTCGCGGAGCTGGGTGAGGGATCGTAATTTCTGCTCATTGTTTTCTACTGCTGCATCAAGTGGCGCGACAACAGCCTCAAAAGCACTCAGGACTTCTGCAGATGGAACGACTACAGGCAGAGACTGGAAATCTTTCTTATTGATTGATCCGAATACCGTGCCTTCACCGTCGTACATTTCAAAATACGGCTTGAGGCAACGAACAGCATAAAAAACAAAGCTTTGGTGGCCCTCAGGATGGCGCAATCCCGCCACTCCCCGGCCAAGTGCACATGCCTCAAGCGCAATATTTACATCACCAACTGGAGCCCGGACGCTTACGAGCGTATCGCCTGCACCTGCAAGCCTTGTCGGTTCAGTACAAAAAATCCGTTGCTTAGGAAAGCGGAAGCCAAAGTCAGTCCGCCCCTGATAAAAAGGCAATCCTTCACCAGTCTCATTGTAAGTATCACCAGGCGGTGACTGTCCCATTGTAAGAACGAACGAAAGACCAACAGTTGAGTAACACCACCCCTTCGGCACCAAGCCCAGTTCGGACTTTTCGAAGCTATCGGGGAACAGAGCGGCGGTGGTGGCGCCCATCCCTTCCGGCTGGCGGCCTTCGGCCTTGGCGCGCACGGGGTCGAAATCGACGAACCAGGATTTGAACAGCGCCTGAGCGATGGCTTCCAGGGTGGCGTTGGTTTCGCGTAGCAGGGTGATGCGGTCTGTAAATAGATCGAGCGTATCAGCTATAGCTTTTTGCTCGTGCAGTGTTGGTAGGAGTAGCTGATGCTTACGCAACTGACCTAAATTGAAACCTGGTACTGAGCTACCTATGCCGTTATCAATAATCTCAGCTTGTTTTTCTGGTCCTGAAAAAACGTAGTAAACGAACCGTGGGTCTACTCGTTGCTCATCAACAGTAAGCTTCATCTGCTTATTGGAGATGATGTAGTTTTCGTATGCAGCATCACCATCAATCAGGCCAATCTGATTGATGGTGCCCCAGCAAGTGAAAATCAGATCTCCTTTACCCACCAAGCAGCGATCAAACTCGCGTGCTTTTTCATTCGAGACAAAAACTAAACCTGAGTCATCTAGCTTGATCTGAATATCGGCGCTCAAATTGGAGCCACGGATAACCGGGACCCCTTCGGCTTGGAAGTATTTCGAACTGATGCTTGAGCCGAAAGGCCCCGTAGCCATTGCACTAGAACGCTTTGCTGCAATGTCTTCAACGCTTGTGGTTTGCCAATCAGAACTCATACCCCAGTCCTCCCAGCTTCTGCCGGATCAACTGGTCGAGTTCTGCGCCCTTCTCCATCTGCTCGCCTAGCTGCTTTGTCAGCCGCTGCATTTTCTCGGCAAAGGCTTCGTCGTCATTCTCCACCTCTTCGGCACCGACATAGCGGCCCGGCGTCAGCACATGGCCGTGCTCGGCGATTTCCGCCAGCTTTACGCTGCGGCAGAAGCCGGCGATGTCCTGGTATTCGGCAATCTCGCCGCCCACATCCAGCGGCTCACCGCGCCAATTGGCGACGGTTTGGGCGATGCGTTCGATATCGGTATCCGTCAGTTCGATCTGCACGCGGCTGACGCTGGTGCCGAGTTTGCGGGCATCGATAAACAGCACTTCGCCGGGGCGGGCGGTTTTCTGTTTGGTGAGGAACCACAGGCAAGCAGGAATCTGGGTGTTAAAGAACAGCTGGCCAGGCAGCGCGACCATCACTTCCACCGCGTCGGCCTCGACCATGGCTTGGCGGATATCACCTTCGCTGTTCTGGCTGGAACTCATCGAGCCGTTGGCCAACACAATGCCGGCGCGGCCATTGGGTTTGAGGTGGTAGAGCATATGTTGCAGCCAGGCGTAGTTAGCGTTGCCTTGCGGCGGCGTGCCATACACCCAGCGCGGGTCGCCTTCGAGGCTGCCGTGCCACCAGTCGCTGATATTGAACGGCGGGTTGGCCAGCACAAAGTCGGCACGCAGGTCAGAATGCTGGTTGCGCACAAAGGTGTCAGCCGGCTCTTTGCCCAGGTTGAAGTCGATGCCGCGAATGGCCAGGTTCATCGCCGCCAAGCGCCAGGTGGTGGGGTTGGCTTCCTGCCCGTAGATGGACACATCGCCCAGCTTGCCGCCGTGGGCTTCGATAAATTTCTCGGACTGAACAAACATGCCGCCCGAACCGCAGCACGGGTCATACACCTTACCGTGGTGCGGGTTAAGCACGGCTACCAGGCTTTTTACGATGCTGGCCGGCGTGTAGAACTGCCCGCCGCGCTTGCCTTCGGCGCTGGCAAACTGGCCGAGGAAGTATTCGTAGACCTGACCGAGCAGGTCACGGGCCTTGCCGATGTCGTCACCAAAGCCGATAGTGGAGATCAAATCCACCAGCTCGCCGAGCTTGCCGTCCGGTAACTGAGCGCGGGCGTAGCGTTTGTCGAGGATGTTTTTCAGCCGTGGGTTTTCCGCCTCGATGGCGGCCAGGGCATCGTCGATGCGCTTGCCAATGTCCACCTGTTTGGCAGCTGCACGAATCGACTCCCAGCGCGCCACTTCGGGCACCCAGAACACGTTCACTTCGCGGTAGTAGTCGCGGTCTTCCAGCTCGGCGTTAAGCGCCTCCGGATCATCGTCGCCCAGGTAGTAGTCGTCGTTTTCATCCAGCAGCTTGTGCGTAAGCTCCTCGCGGCGACCGGCGAAACTGTCGGAGATGTACTTAAGAAAGATCAGCCCGAGCACGATGTGCTTGTACTCGGCGGCATCCATATTGGCGCGCAGTTTATCGGCTGTAGCCCAGAGGGTTTTCTCCATGGCCTCAATGCTGGTGGCTTGCTGCTTGGGCGCTTTGACCTTTTTCACCGCTGCAGCGGCTTGCACCACATAACCGGCAGAGACTTCTTCAGTGTTCACGGGAGCCATGCGCTCACGGGCCTTGTTCAACACCTGATCCGCCAGGCTGCTGCCCGAGGCTTGCGCGCGCAATACCGAACCACCGCGACCACGGCCTTTGATCAGCACGCCCTGCTCGATCAGCGCATCACGGGCCGCCCAGAGCTGCTCTTCACTGATCTCCGGCAACTGCGCTTTTAGCCGCTCAAACAAGGTTTGATTGCCGATGCTGCTGCCATCTACCGGCACAGCGGCCAGCAGGGCTTCGCTAAGTTGGGCCAAACCACTCATGCAACACTCCTCATGCGCGCTGCACAAAGGCTGCGCGCCGATACTTAAACGATGATGGCAAAGGACCTGGGGTATGCGGGACGGCTGTATAACGAGTATTGGGCTGTGTGCCAATACGATTGGAGAGGCCATCCCTGGGATACTGCAGCCTGCCATGCTGTGATGTTCGTCACCTTATCCATTGGCCGCACATGGGTAAAGCCATGCGCGATGCTTTTCTGCCAGCATGGTCTGTTAACCGCCCAATCAATGCGCGCCATGAATGACCCAAGCAGCTTGTCGACCTACTCTTAGGCCACCCCCACCCCAAGACTGGCCAGCCACGGCCGCACGATTGCTTTGCGCTCATCCAGGTTTAACGTGGCAACGCCATCTTTCACCAACGCCTTTTTGTCACCAGTGTGCGGATTATTGACATAGGTGCTAATGCTTGGGAGCGCATTCGGATTGCCACTCCAGCGCAAATTAAATGCGGCCAGCTTGGGGAACCAGAACTGACTGGTGTAAGGCAGATTGTCGTGAATCCACCACGCCAGGGGCGTCCAATCTTTGTGCTCTTCATACCAGGGCAACAAGGCAGGCACTACAATGCAGGCTGTCGCACCTAAGTGCCCTTCCGCATCCAGGTAGTCCCAGATGTGCGAGGCGTAGTTTTTCTCGTTGGCGGCGCAGCTGTATTGGTTACTGTTCTCCGCCCCTTTGGCATTGACGGCTGGTGCTCGGTAGGCCGAACGAATGACGATCCGCCCGAAGCGATCCTGCAGCGGCTCCAACAACTGCTCGCAAAGCCCGCGCCCCGCTTCGATGGCGCGATCCGGGTAGTCCGGAATATTGGGGATACCTTCAATCTGGCTGATTTCCGAGTACAGGAAATCACGCATGAAAAAGTGCTTGGAAAGCCTGACCCGACCCAGATCTTCCAGAGCCTGTACTGATGCTGGTTTCTTCATCCTGATTTGCTCCGCTGTGACTAACATCCGTTGCCTGAGGTTGTACCCGACAGCGTTTAGATTTGTCTGCAGGTGATTAGCTGTCGTGTTGTATCTGCCGGGCTTGTTGCTGCGCAAACTCAAGCTGGCGCTGTAGCTGCTCGACGTGTGCCTTTTCCGCCCGCAGGCCAGCAGTTAGCTCGCATATCTCATTCTCCAACTGATAAACCCGCGCCTGCATTTGCTTAAGCTGGGCCTGTGAGTTTTGCAAGGCTGCAAAGGCCTCACGCCGCTGCAGCACCTGCAAGCACAGGGCAACGCCAGCCCCTTGCACCAGCAGTATGCAAACACCCATCACGACCCATGACAGCCCAAATCCAAACACGCTTAGCTCTCCCTGTATCAGCTCTCTATGTTGCAGCCGGCTTGAACGACAGCGCCAAGATATGTAGCCTGAATAGACATATCTAGAGTGTTTGCCCGTACAGGTAAAGTTTTCGTGCAGATGGAGTGGCTATGAAACGCAAGCAAGAAATCGAATCGGTGCGCTGGGACTTGGCGTTGCGTTATCGCTTGATCGAGACCGTGGTCTGGTGGGAAGGCCGGCTGACCACCAACCACCTGATGCAGAGCTTCGGCATCAGCCGCCAGCAGGCGTCAAAAGACATCAACACCTACATCAACGAGCACGCGCCAAAGAACCTGGAATATGACAAGCATTTGAAGGGGTATGTGCCGAGCAAGCAGTTCAAGCCGCTCTTCATCGACGAGAGCGCCAGCGCCTACTTGCACCTGCTCAACCAAAACCATGACCGCGCCCCGCATGTGGACGGCCTGGCATTGGCCTATGCACATACCGAAGTGCTACAGGTGCCGGATCGCACCGTGCGCCCGGAACTGCTGCGCCCTCTCCTTCGCGCCTGCCGCGAAGGCCTGCGCCTTGAATGTGAGTATGTGTCCTTCACTACGCCGGACGCGGAAACCCGTCTGATCGCCCCGCACACGTTGATCTACACTGGCATGCGCTGGCATGTGCGGGCGTATTGCGAGAAGAACAGGGATTACCGCGACTTCGTGCTCAGTCGCTTTCGCGGTGTGCCGGAGTTAATGGACGACGAGACCGAAAATACTCGCGAGCAAGATCCGGGCTGGAGCAGTCTGGTGCAGGTCATTATCGAACCGGACTCACGCCTGAAACCCGAGCAGCAAGCCATTATCGAAACCGACTACGGCATGCAGGATGGCCAGTTAGTAATCGAGACTCGCGGCGCGCTGGTGCAGTACGTGCTGCAGCGCTATCAAATCGACACGGCCAAGGTGCATGCCAAGGCGACAGCGCAGCAGATTGTGGTGGTGAATTTGGATGAGTTGCAGGGGTGGCTTTATCACTGAAGCTTAAGCCATGGGGCGATTACAGACAAAAAAGCACGGTCATCGCCACAAACTCAATGGCGATGATCGGCCCTGATTTCTTTATAGCTGGGCGGTTGCAGGAGCTGAGTGCAACACGGTCATTGAATTGAAGCTGGAGCATCATGCCGCATAGTCATGGCCTTCTGCATCACCTCACCCATA
>NZ_FNCO01000026.1 GCF_900100795.1 Pseudomonas abietaniphila | reverse complement strand
TTAACACTTGCTTGTGCAATGGGGTGGTGGTCATGGGCGCCCCCTGAGCGTCAACGGATTCAGCCTAGCTCAAAAGCATTCCACCTAACTTAATACAGCGCGTAGTTGCTGCTGAAGGCGACCACGCCATTACGTCGCAGATGATCTTTGATCTGGAAGTATGGCTGGCCCATTTTCACGAAGGGCTTTGCATCGTACGAGCGCGCGATAACACAGCCATCGTTGTATCTGAATGATACTAACAATTAGTAAATGATAACCTATTGATTTATATAGAAATAAAACAGCTAACATTTTTAGCAGTTTTGACCTTACTAATCGGTCGCCTTCGCTTACATCGGCACCTTCCAGGACGTGGGCTACAAGCTCGGCAAGTGTGATGGCGGTGCGTCGGGCTAACTCACCTTGCGTAGTTAAACGGACGCCCAAGTCACCACACCGTCATTCACCTGGCCACCTATTTGCGTTCGACTTGACCAGCCATTTGCATCGGTCATGACCACTTTGCATTGAGCACATTCATGTGCGTTGTCTGTGCAGATCGGATGGTCACGGCCTTTCTACTGGTCATGGTTACGGGGGATGCTGCCGTTTGTGGTGACGTGGGAAGCTGGTGGGCATCGTCGAGTGTTCATCGGTGAGCAGTGCCTGTTCGCAACGGATTCTTTGCTAGGTGCCCGGCGCAAACAGAGGAATTGGGAGAAGCATCTCAGCCTTGACATATGTCAAGGTCGATTTGGGTAGTTCTGCTAATCATTGAGTGTTAGCAGGCGATTGTCATGCCAAAGTCTATAATTTGGGCGAATACGGTTGAACCCAAGCACCGTAATCGTTTGGCTCATTAGATTTTGGTTCGGCTCACCCCCACAAAGGCAGCGCGAAATGAAAAATACCAAATTGGCCGTTCTTTTCCTCGCCGCATCGCTTTCCCCCATATGGGCGTTAGCAGCTCAGCAATCTCAAGTGACGGAGACGCAGCAACAAACTCCAAATGTTGCCGAGTTCGATAAGCAGATGTCCCAGGCGCAAGAAACCTTCCAGAAAATGCAGGCGGAGATGGAGAAAATTCAGCAGACCCAAGATCCCCAGCAGCGTCAGAAGCTGCTTCAGGAGCATTGGAATACGATGCAAAATGGAATGAGCATGATGAACGGTATGTGGGGGCCGGGAATGATGGGATGCTGTGGAGGTGGTGGCATGATGGGAGGCCACATGATGGGAGGTGGCATGATGGGAGGTGGCATGATGGGAGGTGGCATGATGGGAGGTGGCATGATGGGAGGTGGCATGATGGGGTGGCAGGACTACTCGAATTTGACCCCGGAGCAAAAGAGTCAACGCCAGTACATGATGGACAGGTACACGGGAATGCAACAGATGATGATGGATCACATGATGTGGCATCAAAACTATATGCAGGGGCAGCCACCGGCCAAGCCTGGACAGTAGGTATTTGCTCGCTTTTTTGATCGTGGAGTGCGTAGTCGGTTAATTCGGGACGTACTCCTAATCTTTGCCCTTTCACCTATGGCTTGTGGCTGACTCGGTAGGGCCTCTATGGTGCTAATGGCCGTCAGTTGGCACTGGAGGTTGCTCTATCCCAATGTGCCTGGGGCTTTGTTGCGGCTGGATGCCGAGAGGCTGTTGCCGCAGCAGGCCTGAACAAATAATCGCTTTGGCCTACTAGCTGATGGTGTTATCGATAGCACAACCAACCTTCATGACCTCAGACCGCATGGAGCGCTGCGCTTGAGCATCGATAAAACGACCTGATTGATTAATACTCGCAACGAGAAAAAAACCAATCGATTACTTAGGGTAGGAGGGACGCTGTTGCTCGGTGAGCGCCCACTATCTGGGGAGCCCGCAGCATTTGGAAAAATCGTACGCTACGTTTCTGAGAGGCTAGCGACGGGCCTTGTCGAAGGCAGCCATGATGTCCTGGTCAGCGACTCCATGACAGACTTGTGCTCTTCAATGTGGCCATCTGGTAGGGGCTTCTCAGAAAGCGGAAAAAGCACGCTAGGTCTTGGCTTGTTCAGATGTTTGACTGTTGGCGGCACTTTCCAAATTGCAACTGCAATTGACCAACCCGAGCAAAATGCCGCACGCCTGCACAGGTCGAGCACCCGAACACTGTCCGCGCAGAGCAAGCAAGTTTTGCCTCAGCTGCAACAATGCTTCCACACGCACTTCCACTTGCTGGATATGGTTGTCCAGTAGCACATTGACCTCGCCACAATCCTGCGTCGGATAGTCTCTCAGTCCTAACAATGCCCGAATTTCGCTCAACGTCATGTCGAGCGAACGGCAATGACGGATGAACTGCAAACGCTCGATGTGAGCATCACCGTACAGCCGGAAGTTGCCACCGCTTCGCGCGGGCTTCGGCAGTAGTCCTTCCTTCTCGTAGTAACGGATGGTCACGACCTCGCACCCAGAGCGCTTGGCGAGGTCGCCAATTCTGATTTCCATTTATCAATCCCATTTATCACTTGACTCTATAGTGACTATAGAGATTTTAATGGAGTCTGAATAGATGACTTGCAGGAGTTACCCATGAGCGAATGCGCTTCAAAGGGTTGTGGCTGCTCGGCTGAGCCGATCATCCAACCCACAACACAAGCCCCGCTTCCAACCGAATCGGCTCAAGCGGTGTATCGCATCGAGAACATGGATTGCCCCACGGAGGAGGCACTGATCCGAAGCAAGCTGGCCGGACTGACAGGTGTGGTTGGTCTTGAATTCAACCTGATGCAGCGTACTTTGGTCGTTCGGCACGAACTGCCTTCGCTGGCTCCCGTTGAGCAGGGGCTGACTGCAATCGGCATGCAAGCCGTGCGCATAGATCAGGCATCGACCGAACAAACGACCAAACTATCAATTACCAAGATGGATTGCCCGACCGAAGAAACGTTGATCCGCAACAAACTCGGCACAGTGGCCGGGGTTGCGGATCTCGATTTCAACCTGATGCAGCGCACGCTGTCGGTACGCCATGCGAACCAGGTTCTGCCAGACGTGCTCGCGGCACTGCAAGCGCTCGGATTCGAGGCGCAGGTAGTGGACACGGCAGAATCTGCATCGCCATCTGCTTCCCCTGTGACCACGCCAACCAACTGGTGGCCGCTGGGCATCTCCTTGGTAACGGCATCAGCGGCAGAGGCGGTCTACTGGCTCCACAACGGCAATCATTGGTCGGTCGTCGTTCTGGCGCTCATCGCGGTTTTCACAGGCGGCCTTTCTACCTACAAGAAGGGTTGGATCGCGCTCAAGAACCGTAACCTCAACATGAACGCCCTGATGTCGATTGCCGTTACAGGTGCCATGTTGATCGGTCACTGGCCCGAAGCGGCGATGGTGATGGTGCTCTTCGCTCTGGCCGAAGTGATCGAGGCCAAGTCGCTGGATCGTGCTCGCAATGCCATTCGTGGCCTGCTCGACCTGACCCCGGAACAGGCCACGGTACAACAAGCGGATGGCACATGGCGCGAGGTCGGCGCAAAACTAATCGCCATTGGCAACCGCGTCCGGGTCAAGCCAGGTGAGCGCATCGCCCTTGATGGTGAGGTGCTGGAAGGCCGCTCTACAGTCAACCAAGCCCCGATCACGGGCGAAAGCCTCCCGGTCGAGAAGTCCCCTGGTGATCCGGTGTTCGCGGGCACGATCAACGAATCCGGTTCATTCGAGTACCGTGTCACCGCCGTGGCCAGCAACTCCACACTGGCGCGCATCATTCACGCGGTCGAGGCTGCTCAGGGGAGCCGTGCGCCGACCCAGCGTTTTGTCGATCAGTTCGCCCGCTGGTACACCCCCGTAGTGTTCGGTGTTGCCATCGCCATCGCATTGTTACCGCCGCTGTTCATGGGGGCGGCATGGCTCGACTGGATTTACCGAGCATTGGTTCTGCTGGTAGTCGCCTGCCCGTGCGCACTGGTGATTTCTACGCCAGTCAGCATTGTCAGCGGCTTAGCCGCTGCCGCCCGCCACGGCATTCTCATCAAGGGCGGGGTCTATCTGGAAGAGGGCCACAAGCTACGTTGGCTGGCTCTGGATAAGACCGGCACGATCACGCACGGCAAGCCGGCTCAGACCGATTTTGTCACATGGGGCAATGCACTCGCCGTAGACAGCCGCAGCATCGCTGCTAGTTTGGCCGCCCGCTCCGACCATCCTGTATCCAAAGCGGTGGCACAGGCCGCGCAGACTGATGCGATTGTCTTACTCGAAGTGGCCGAGTTCAGCGCGCTGCCTGGTCGGGGTGTGCAAGGCCAAATCAACGGTGAGACCTACCATCTTGGCAACCACCGAATGCTCAAAGAGCTGGGACAGTGCACGCCAGAGCTGGAACAGCACATCGCAGCGCTGGAAACCGTAGGCAAGACCGTCGTGATGTTGGTAGGCGCAAAAGAGGTACATGCCTTATTCGCCGTCGCGGACACCATCAAGGACAGCAGCAGGAACGCCATCGCCGAGTTGCATGCACTGGGCATCAACACCATGATGCTGACTGGCGACAACCCCCATACGGCACAGGCCATTGCGGCACAAGCTGGAATCGACCGTGCCCAAGGCAACCTGCTCCCAGAGGACAAACGGAGCGAAGTTGAGCAATTGGCCAAAATCGGCAAGGTCGGCATGGTCGGTGATGGCATCAACGATGCCCCGGCCTTGGCGCGTGCGGACATCGGCTTTGCCATGGGAGCGGCTGGCACAGATACCGCCATCGAGACCGCCGACGTGGCCCTGATGGATGACAACCTGTGCAAGATTCCGACTTTCGTGCGTCTGTCGCGTGCAACGGCGCAGGTGTTGATGCAAAACATTGTGCTGGCCCTTGGCATCAAGGCAGTATTTTTGACGCTCACCTTCACGGGTCACGCGACCATGTGGATGGCTGTGTTCGCGGACATGGGGGCCAGCTTGCTCGTCGTTGGCAATGGCTTGAGGCTGTTGCGCCAATGAGCTGGAAATTCTTACTTTATGGCTGGGGTGGTCTGAACATCGGTAAGCGTCCACCCAACACACCTTGCGTGGTTAGACGGGCGTCCACTTATGCAGAAGCAACTCCGTAACCTCACTCGCCCACTGTGTCGGCAGACCCGTCAGCACATCCTTCAAATATGCATGTGGATCATGCGCGTTGATCCGCGCCGACTGGATAAAGCTCATGATCGCCGCCGCACGTTTGCCGCTGCGTAGCGAGCCGGCGAACAGCCAGTACGAGCGTCCAAGGGCCCATGGTCGGATCTGGTTTTCGCACCAATTATTGTCGACGGGTACAGCACCATCATCAAGATAGCGCGTCAGCGCTATCCAGTGCTTTAAGCGGTAATCAAGCGCCTTGGCGATGGCCGATACCTCAGGCACAAGGTCTCAAACTAAACGACCACCTGATGCGGATGTAGTAGTCAGGGAAAGCTTTCAAAGGATCGACCTGCTAATGCTAGGTCTTTTGTTGCGAATACCAGCCTCATACCGCTGCCCTAAACCACTTCCAATGGATGGCCTTATGAAGCCTGGAAACTGTTGTTCCAGAGGGGTTCAGAAGGTGGCGCGGACTCTACAGGATTTACTAACGATTTCCCCCCCTCAGATCGTTGTTGGAAAGAACGACGATGGGAGTCCGAGCAAGATCTGGCCTAAAAACGCGCTCACAGCTCGCATAGAAGCTGTTGCAGTCGATCAGCGCAAAGACAGGCTCAGGTGTTGTCATGATCGCGAATGCTGTATTTCACAACGCCCCAGATCACCAACTCGTCGCCTTCCATCACATGGCGAGGTGGGTACTTGGGGTTCTCAGATCTCAGGATCACCGAGTTACCGTGCATGTCTAGGCGCTTGCAGACCGGCTCGCTGTTGAGGGCTGCGATGACGATGTCCCCGTGCTCCGCATACAAACTGCGGTCAACGATCACCATGTCGCCGTTGTAGATTCCAGCGCCTTGCATGCTGTCGCCTTCAATCTTCACCAGATAGACATGAGGTGCACGGATATCGAACAGCTCGTCCAGTGAAATGTGCTTCTCGATGTGATCAGCAGCTGGCGATGGGAAGCCTGCCGGCACTTTGAACGAGTATAGAGGCAGCTTTTCGCCGCCATTTTCCAGTGGGCCGAGGATTGTGATGCTCATGATGCAAGCCTTGTCGTGGTTTACTGTACGTATATACAGTTAACGTTCTACTCGGCTTGCGGTCAATCTCATAAGAGAGAAAATTCGACAGGTGACATCATGTGCGGACGCTACTCGATCTACGAATCGATGGATCACTACCTCAAGGAGCTTGCTCCAAAGCAGTTGGTGATCAATGGATACGACCTCTGGCCAATTGAACGCTACAACGTCGCGCCGACAACACGCGTGGAGATCATCCGTCCAACTGCGGGCGGATTGAGTGTCGCCAAGGTGAAATGGGGATGGGCCCCGTTCTGGGCTAAAGGCAAGCGCCCTGATCCGATAAACGCCAGGGTCGAGACGGTCATGACGGGAAAGTTCTTCAAACAGCTCTGGCCGAACGGACGCATTCTGGCACCGGCCAACGGATGGTACGAATGGGTCAAAGATCCCATCGATCCGAAGAAGAAACAGCCTTACTTCATCACGTTAAAAGAACAGATGCCGATGTTTTTTGCGGGGTTGGCTGAGGTTCACCAAGGCCTTGAGCCGGATGAGCGCGACGGCTTCGTCATCATCACTGCTGCGAGCGATCAGGGGATGGTCGACATCCATGATCGCAAGCCGTTGGTGCTTGCACCTGAGCATGCGAGAGAATGGGTAGACCCTGAGACATCATCCGAGCGTGCGGCTGAGATCGCAATCGAGCACTGCCGCCCCGTCGCGGATTTCCACTGGTACAAAGTAGGAACAGAGGTCGGCAATGTGCGTAATCAGGGGCCGCATCTGATTGAGCCCGTTGAAGTCAAGCATGAAGGCCCAGAGGAACAGTAACCTGGTGTGGAGCGAGGTATGACGTTGATCAATGAACCGCAATCGCGACTGTTTTTCGCGCTCACATGCTCAGCTCCGCTAAGAAAGGCGATCTCCCAATGGCGTGCGCTTCTCTCGCTCCGCGCGGGGCGCCCGGTTCCCTCTGCTAATTTCCATCTCACGCTGCTTTTTCTAGGATCAGTTGATCAGGCTCAGATCGCAGACATTTGCGCAGCCGCATCGAAGATTAAGGCGCCAGGGAAGCCGATTACGCTAGCCCTTGACCGCCTGGAGGTATGGCGAAAATCAAAGGCATTGGTGCTTACCCCAGACGATGCTCCGCCAGAGCTGATGCGACTGTCGTATGCGCTTGAGCAGGCGATGTTGCGGTTTGGGCACGATCAGGAAAATAAAGAATTTAGACCTCACTTGACCTTGGCGCGTGACTATCAGTCTCCAGTTCCAGAGGCAGGAATCCCGCCAGACTTCTTTCTCCGAGCTGACCGGTTTGGCCTCTACCAATCTCACAAAGGGCAATACAGCCTAGTAGCGGTTTGGCCGCTTGTTCAAACTACGCAGGGCGAATCAGAACGGTTTGAGGAGAAAACGGGTAGCTTATGAATCTAAAAACGCCTGATGGCAGCTTTGTTGTCAAAGGGCAACATTGGATATGCTTCCGTCCGTTCTAAAGGTATGATGATCGGCAGCACGTGTCTCTCTAACGCTGAATATGAGCGTAAGGGCTTTTATCGACAATACTTAGGACTGACGTATCACGACTAACGTGCGAAGGAGTGCCGATGAAGTGAAGCAACTACCAAGATAGACTGGCTAGATAACCACGACTCGAGACTATCTCGACACTTCTGTTAATTCCCGCATCCGAGCTTCTCCAAAGTAGAGTCGTCTTTTCCCGACGTTATAGCGTCAGAGCAAGCGGCATACTTAATCTTCGCCATTTCAAGCTTAGTTGAGGCTGAAAGAGCCTCTGATTGTTTGTCATCATTGCTTTTAAAGCTGTCAAATATTTTACCAACCGCCGAGAAATAGGCTGCCAGAACAGTTGCCGGAATAGTTAACAGACCTACTACTTCACCATCAGTTGACTGATCATATTTTGTTGGCATACCATCCGTAAAACCGAAATCAGCATCATTATTTGCAAAAAAACTTTTTGATATCGGGAGAAACGCCGTGGGAGACTCGGAAGGCGAAAAGAGTATCGCTGAAGTATCATACCCCCCGCTCACATCAATCTGATAAGGTTCTGCCTGCCGATAATATATTCCCGATGTACTTGAAGAAGATCTAATGAGCATTGTAGCTGTAGGCATTTTTTTTGTTATAACTATGCTGAGACCACAAGCACCACCATTTTGGTAACGGGTTGACGTTGTTTCCAAAATAAACGAATGCGTACCGTCTTGGCATTGTTGCTCAGCCAAGCCTGCAGGCTTACTAAATTTAAAGGATCCAGCGATTTCCCCTATGCTTTGAAAAGCCCCGGACACGCCACTCGTAAGTGTTGATTTCGACGAAACCAGCAATCCATTAGTGTCAATACCAACATTGCCAACATTCTTACCCGCTAAATTCCCCTTATAGCGTAATAGGTATGCCTTCGACTTATCTGGGTAGGCAGCAGTAGTTTCTAGAGTTACCGACGTCACTTTATTTTTGACAACGATCATCTTAACTAAAAAGTCCTTCTTGGGCATAAAGTAGATAAGCCCGTCCGAGTGCTTCTCTGACTCCGCTGGCACTGACTCCAAGCTAGAGCATCCTGAGGAAATTAGAGGCACGATTAAAAGACAATATGGTTTCATGGGTTACATCACTCGTTAGATTATTGTTGCCTCTAACGCTCCTGAGGAGCGCTGAGCGTCTCATGTGATATTTTCGACTTTTCGCCAAACACTGCCTGTATCGCGGCCTTGTCATTCTCATTGATTCCCTCTTTCATCTCGATAACATAGAACCCCTCTTTATTGATGACAGCTGTAGCTTTTCCAGTGGATGATTCCAAATAGGCGGTCGCTTTGTGCGAGTTGTCGTGATTATTGTCTTCAGCGGGTACGACCACGACCCGAGTTGGCGAAACTCCATCCCACTTCAGCGGCTGCTCTGCACTAATATTAATCGGCTGCTTACTAGCTTTCGCAATAGCTAACAGGCTCATGGTTTTCTGGATATCAAGCGATACGAGCAGCTTCTTCGTCCGCAAATTTTCTACTCGAGTGCCTCCAGCCACTAGATTGTCGATCAAATCTTGCAACTTAGCATTAGGGGACTGCGCGCGTATCAGCGATAACGCACCACTTACTTGGGGAGTCGCCATAGAGGTTCCACTCTGTTTGCCGTACTTTCCTTCTTCCTGAGAAGAGATAATGTCCTCCCCTGGGGCGAGAATCGTGACCATATCTGACGTATTCGAGTATTTGGCGATATTTTTGGACGCATCAACTGCGCCTACGGAGATCACACCAGGAATGCAGGCTGGCGACGGCGAGAACCCCGTTAAACCTTCATTACCACTCGATACCACTGTGGCAATACCGGCCTCCCTAAGCTTTTTCACCGTGTTAAATAAGAGATCTTTATCACAGGGCTGCGAGAACTTTCCTTGCCCTAAGCTCATATTTATGGCTGACAATTTAAATTTATTTCGAGACTCATACAGGTAATTTAGAGCACTGAGTTGATCAGAGGCATAACTGAGTGCGCAAGGCAGCTTATTACCACATACATCTGCCGAATCAAATCTGCTATAAACTTGTATAGCAATCAGCTGAGCGCGAGGAGCGACTCCCTGTAATATCTTTCCATCGGAAGTCGCAGGCCCGCCAGCCGCAATTCCAGCGACGTTAGTTCCATGCCCACATCCAGAAATATGGAGATCGCAATCAATCGCCGCCCCTGAAGTGATTTGTTTATCCTTGCCGTTAGGGCATAGAGAGTGAGACTTTATCCCCTCCGAGCTAGAGCTGGAAAAACACGCTTCAGCTATAATCTTGTTTTTTAGATATGGATGTTTGGTATCAATGCCGGTATCAATAATAGCTATCACTGTACCGTCTTTAGATTCGGAATATGGAGGAACTGGCTTTTCGTATTCTGGCAACGAAGCGCCTATATCTGCTGAAGGTTTTGAAAGAGTGTCTTCAAAGACCTCGGCAACGTTTGGATCATTTATTACAAGCTGCAAATCCTCTTTAGCTATTTGAGTTACCACAACATCAGGTATGTCTAGAGACTTGACTTTGGCGGAGATCGCGGATGGATACTCTTTCTTTATGTAGCTTGCAGGCTTGGATAATCCGGAAGCTGAGTCTGGCGTAGCGTCAGGAGAAGAATTAAGTCGAATAATTACACGGAGTGATGTCCCGGAGCCTGCGGGGGCTGCAGAGACTGAGACGACAGTAGATAATATGGCCACCACTGGGCACAAGACTCTGGCGAGGACACGATATGAATCTCGCATGGCATCTTCCCTGAAAAGCTCTGATTATGGTACCAGGGCAGCAGGAGGTTGAGCCTACGATCAAACTACAGGCGGGAAAGCGGTCTATTGATACCATGTCAGGCCGCTTGCTTTACCTTAGCCGCAATAATTCATCTGTCAAGATCATCCGGCGGGACGGCTGCCTGAGGCTGGAGAAACACACGAAAAATCCAAGGGCCTTTAAGCGGCAAGGGTTGAACTGATAAAGGGGAGCAAGAAAATGGCGCGCTCCGTACCTCGGTCTTGTTATTGAGGTCTACGACAGCGCGCTATTTGGGAACACATAATCCGATGGAATTCACCGTATAAACGACAAGATCTATCATTGACTAGGAAAGCACGCATAGCATATGGATGCATAGTGCAAGTGCCGGTCAAGGGGAGGAGCTATTCCCAGACTCCCGCTTGCATGTATGACTTCTTATCAGTTTAACCATCAAAGCTATCGGACGTAACAACTCGTTTGAACACATCGTTGAGGCAGATAGATCGAGCGCTTGGAACACTGGCCTGCGCATTACCAATCACTCAAAGGAGGAGAAGATAGACAACAATCAAGGCGGTAGAATTGGATCAGCAGCGCGGGCGTCCATAGGCAAGATACAACCTAAAGGGCCCAGACAACACAGAGTAAAGCAGCTTGGGGTAAACTGCCGGCCCTCAGGTCGTCCTAGCCATGTACTCAAAAATATATGCACACGTTAGGCTCTGAACTTGGTCAGGCGGAAATTTTCGTATGTGGTGGAGCACAACTCTGGTGTTGGTTTAGTCCTGAGCGCAGGCGCCAGGATGGATGCCCGAAGAGCCAAGACAGCACGCAGTGGCGTGGCTTGGCTTGGTTCACGACAACCGCCCCGCAGGGGGCGCCCTAATTATGCCGTTAGAAGTTGTTTGAGATCGCGGTGTCAACATGAAAGGTGCAGACGAGAGCAACCAGCATGAAGATACGGATATAAAGGTTACTGGTGATCGACCCGCCTAATAATCTTCCCCGTAGCTCTGCAGATCCTCCTCCTTGATTCCGACCTCACCGAATGAGCCCAGATAGACATTACGACAGGGAAGCTCACTAATCACTCCTCGGTTCAGCAGTCGTGCGCCAATGTTTCGCATTGTTGCTTCAACATCCAATGGTTCAGCGGACGATCCAATCTCAGCGTCCATTAACGCATTGACGTCAATGTCTTCATTGGCAACAAACGGCCCTTGCCGGTCGTATCCTTCGAAGACGCCATGCGCTATGCACAGCATCTCCCCTTTTAGGATCAGAAGCCTTGCCACTTTGACCTCCCGCGCGTTTTAGGTTTTAGTGAGAGCCGTCGCAGCTCTTACGGGCCAAGCCATTAATCAATACCTTCAACTCAGCAAAGGTGAATGCATCGAAACCTGCGAACAGTAGTGGCGCAGTCGGTGCCAGTGACGCCCACCTGAGCTCAGCCATCACCGCCCTGCTCCTATCGAGCATCGTCCGTCGCCAGGTCGACATGCGAAGGACAACGGACAGTGAAATATCGGATTCCACCAAGCACTCCTGGGGCACCGCAGATTTCGCAGATAGTCAGTGACGCGACCTGAGCAGCATCAACTGTCTGTCGACAGAAATCGTCGCCCCCGTTGTAGCTAAAGCGTAGGCCGCCCCACTTTTCTTTAATACGCACGACCTTCAGTGGCGTGATCTCAGGGTGCGCCTGCATATGCAATTCTAGAGTTTTACAAAGTTTATCCAGCAGATCGAGCCAACCCGGTAGGCACGCAATCTCTCTCAACTGAGCATCCTCAAGAACCTCAGGATATCGCTCGCGTAGTGAGGGTAAAAGATCATTGGTCAAAGGCTACTCCTGGATCATTGAAGAATACTGGGATCCTCGTATGGCGCCTTAAGCAAGCGGAGCGCGCCGGCCCGAAGGGCCATAGGCGTGAGGATGGAAGCCCGCTAGGGCCAAGACGCACACGAAGTGATGCGGCTTGGTTCACGACAGCCGTCCGCAAATGCGGCACGCCACAATGGCGTAGCTTTCTGCGAGCTCAGAACATCTTTGTAGGACGTACCCTATCTGCTCAATGGATGAAGCCAGCGTTTGCCTTACGATTTTTCAAAAGCTCCAGGAGCACCGCTCGACCATTTTCCTTCCTGAAAGACGCGATGACATAGCGCGAGTTCAGGGTCGTGGCTACCCAAAACCTTCCGACCTTTGTTAGTTCAGTCAGCGAGGACGTTCTGATGAAATGTCCGTCCGCATAGCGCCCGTGAGGGCCTTTATTGATGTGGCCAAAAACCACGCCCACCAGTGAAGAGCCGACAATCTGAGAGTTGACCAGATATGCGGTAATTTCGTGCTCATATATCTGGCTTTGAGCTCTATGGATTCGACGCCGGTCAAAATCCGTAAAGCGCCTGCTGTGCAACTCCGCAGTCAACTCGTTCTCTACGCTCACCGCATGCCTCCTTGCCTTCACAATGTTTTTTAAGCCTGAGCGGCCTGTCTATCTGGCGTCAGCCCGACTTCGCTCAGCGGCTAGCCAACGGGCTTTGGTAAATCACTCGGACTTTCCGAAGAGCGGCCTCATCGAACTCCGGATCGTGAGAGTCGTGATACACAGCTCCACTCTCGACCTCCAAAATGCAGATTGGTACGTCATGGGGGTCGCAACCCATGCTCAGAGATCGAAGACGCTCCATTTTCCAAGACTCTCCACCGTTCACCCACCACGGAGTGACTACTTGCACCTCAGAGACTTTGAGTGTCTCGTCTTGCTGGCTCAGGAGCTCATACAGCCGAGTTTCGTCATTCACGAACTCTTCGACTGAGACAAAACGGTCGTCCTGCCAGCGCTTCACACTAACGTGATACCAAGGGGTTTTCAGCGCTCTGGAAACGCCATGCCAATGAGCCAGCCCGTCTCCGAACATCCCAACCGAGCCAGCCTTTTCACTTTCATGCGTGCAGAACATTTGTGGTGTCTCAATCTCAAGCGCCCCTTCGGAGCGAGCGATTTAGTGAATTGCGTAGATGGCTTTCAAAGAGGCCGACTTACGATGGCCGCTGCCCTTCAGTACGTACACGGTGTTTCGAGTGACGAACAGGAACCCTTCGTCTAGCTTCGTCGCGATGGTCGACCGAACCCAGGAGCCAGGTTCAAACCTCCGGTTTTCGTCGTGCCTAACGTTGTGCGCGTACAGGATCATGGGCAGGCAGCCTGCGGCATGAACCTTGGCGAGTTCATCCTCGGTCACGACCACGTCGAAAATGATCCAGTCCTCAACAACACAACAAGGCATCCGGCGGTAACGGGCTTTGGCGTGTGCCAAGAGGTCTTCGAGGCTGAGGTCAGACCCTGCAGTTACTACACCTGGATCACCCAGCAGGCCGTCATTCATGGAATCGTCCACTCCCCCAACCCCTACTCACGATTACTCGGAAATTGACACGCGCAGACCGCTTGGCCTCGGCCACCATGCTAGGGGGCAGAGAGCGCTCATGATGGGCGCAGCCCTAAGGCCAGATCCCCGCTATACACAATAATACCTCGAATTGATGTTTATCGAAATACCTCCTGTGTGGCTATATCCTGACTTTTGGCAGAGCCATGCAGCTTAAAATCGCACTCGCTGGCGTTCTCCGCGCGTTACGCCTGCACCGACGCCTCCGTTACGAAAGTCTCTCCGACGCCAGCGGAAGATCAAAAATCAGCGCCCTAGAACGTGCTGAAACCAGTATCACTCTCGAAAAATTCGAGAGCCTGGCGGAGAGTCTGCAGATCGATCCTGTGGCGCTAATGGTGTTGTGCATGTCAGCGCGCCATGGCGTCCCCAGCTCTTCCCTTCTCGACTCTGCCAAAAAGCACATCCGCGAGTTCGAGGCAGAGGGTGGGCTTGAGGTATTAGCCGAGCAGTTTGTTGGCAAGGAACTCGTTCATCGGGGCCGAGGGAAGCCGACTGATCCAGACAAGCTCGAGGCTGTCCGTGAGCTGAGGGATAAGGGGATGACGCAAGCGGAGATCGCGAGGGAATTGGGATTTTCGGCGACCGTGGTGAATCGCATGTGGAAACGGCTACTGGATCAGGATTCTCAGAACGGGAAGTGACGTAGGCTTTAATGTGAACATGTTTGGGTCTAAGGAATGAATGATTCATCCCGGTTGGGGCAGGTAAACCTCTGAACTGACGCTCCCGTGAAGCCCATCGTCACCCTGTGATTTTGCCACCACGGGCACTGACCTTTAGCCATCAATAACGCTCGCCTGCCGCTCAGCCCTTTCTGATCAAGCTCGCTCAGGTATGCGCCTAGCCATGAGCCCTGATCGGCTAGGTGACTTCGCCGGACGCGTACCTTGAATCTGAGTTCAACGCATTTGCAATGTACGATGCGGGTCGTGCGAAGGTCGAGGCAGCTCTGACTTTGCCAGATTCCAATGCCAGAACTGAACGTGGTGCTTCGGATTAGACAATTCATATCGATAGGGACGTTGCGCTGGGCTCGCCATGAGCCCAGCGAGTTTGGGAATCAACCGCTGTCCTATCCGCGATGAGCGGGAGTTGGTGGCATGTCTTGGTCAAATGGCTCTAGGATTTTTCTCACATCTTTTGTAGTCAGGGCTTGCCTGCCAAGGGGTACAGGCTTATCAACATCGAACATTTGAATACCTTGCTGACGAATATGATAAGCAATGCAATACCACCGTCTTCGCCAAATCTCTTGCTGATGCTCCAATAGCGCTATTTTTTCGGTGAGCGCTCTCACTTTCTCCGACGAAGGCACTGACGCGCTCGAGCTATCAAGTTCTTTATTTTCTGGCCGCTTTTGAATCAGACGTTCTTTTGCAGCCAGAAATGCAGACTTAATCTGGGGATGGGCCTGAAGGGCCTGCCGAGTAAAATTAGAATGCGCCTCCACATCTCGCCAGCGCAACACATTAGATTCTGGCTCAAAATTCTGAACAAAAGCCAAAATCAACCTTATGTCCCCTTCGGTCATTTTTCGATAAGTCATAGCTCACCCGTTTTGCTTAGGACGTTCTCTAACAGGAGCATACGGAACTGCTTTAGCAGCATCCTTAAATATAAACCGCTCATAATCCAGAGCATCCTCATACATAGATTCTCGACACTTCATGTAGAGCTCGTAACCTTTGCCTACATTTTCAAGCAACTGCGGTACTAAATACTTATCAAAACCACCTGTATTTATGTACTCAGAAATCTTGTCATAGTCAAAACCCGGCAACATCTCCGCCCCCCGTTCCAGCAAATGCTGAAACTTTAAGCAAATATGGTATTCCCAGTTTGCGCGCTGCTCTGATGAGTCAGGAAAGACTCTCTCTCCCATCTCAAGTTGAATCAAATGGTGCGCGGCTTGATGTAACAGCTCCTCCATAGTCTCTGCTGGGTCTGCCGGCTGCCTCATCCAAGCAAAGAGATCGCACCCACCTTCGCCATCACATTGCAGATGTCTCTCACATGGGCCTGACTCCCAAGCATGAAAGCACATTCCATTGCCGAGGTCGTGAACCGCCCTGACCTTGCTGGCAATGAATGCTTCTCTCCGGTCAACAGGCAACCGCATGTACCTTTCGGCCACCTTCCCCCCAACCTGTCCAAGCTTGATCAGCTCGCGAATCTCTAACGCTTTCTTTTCCGGAGAGGTGTGCTGATAGGCTTTGGTATCTACAGGATTTTTTCGACCAAAATACTCCGTCTGCATGACATCTGGCAGCCCTCCTCTATCCAGCGCATCGTTCATCGTGTGCCGGAAGTCATGTGAGGTAAATTTATGATCGAACTGATTGGATGCGTATTTTTCGCAGAGCGAGGCTAGCTGGAGCAGAAACTTATCGAAATTGGTTGGAGTGCAGGTGTCAGATATCCATCGCACATAGTGCCCTGAAGATGTACCCAGCCATTTCAAGAAAAGCATATCTTTAATGTAAAAAGGCTGGCCACCGGCAACGTACAATGGACGCGTCATGCGCTCTTGGTAATGCGATTGGCAGTAAAGCTCTACGTCCCTCCTCAAGAGACATGAGCGTATGCGGAAGCGCTCCGGATCAGAGGAGACTCGCTTGACCAACCCACGTTGGGAAAACCAGCTGGTGGTAAAAAATACGCTCGTTGGCAACCCCATTTCCACTAGGCGAGTTAGGTAGAGCGGCTCTTCATCAGCTATTCCTTCCAGGAATCGGAGGTCAGGCCCGTTGGTGCGGCACATCTCCTCCGCGCAGGCATAAACCTCATGACTGCATTCGGCCAGCTCCTCCAACACCTTCTGTAAAAGCGGCAGAACGAGGGGTATGACTGGCATCTCGACCATCTGATACTGCTGGCTGCCGTATGCTGCCTTGAGCTTGAGATAGCGAAAATAGTACCCCGATGGCTTTTTGATCAGGCCTTGCCGGGGAAGCAATGTGACTTCACTCAACCGCCGCCCGAGGCAGATCAATACTGTAATAATCAGGAGATAAACACGATAAGCGTGATCGCGAGGCACATTTTGGAATAACTGGCCCAACACTTTGAATGTCGACTCTGCCAACGTTCTCGGCGGGCGCTCATAGATAATGGAAGGGTCGTCCAATCTGCGGTCGGAAATCCCCCCATAATTATTAGGCCTTGAGTGACCGTGAAACCTGTAGCCAGTAAGATCAACCCTGCACAGCCCCAGCTCGCTGCACCGCCGAGCAACCTCGCAAACCATGTTCTGCCGCTTGTAGGCCTCGCCCTCGCTGTGGTTGCTTGCGATGGTTTCACATGCCACGTCGAGAATGGCCGGAGTTAATCGCTCCGGATGTCTTCCTTGAGCGACTGAGCTAATGCATGCGATGACAGCGACGAAAGTGCGATGGGAAGAGATTGACTTGTGACTTTCGCTTTCCCGAACAACAAACAACCCTCTAGCGACATCCCCCCAGCCATTATCCATCCCAACGGGGTCGTTCGATTGATCGAAATTGAGGCTCACCGTTTCAACGTGTTTGCCGGTTAAGGCAAAAAGCTTGGGACATAGACTCCACACACTTTCGCCCCATTCATGGCTCACTCCTAACCCTGGCAGGCAATCTTTCAACCGCTCGACGAGAGCATGAAGATTTCCGGTTGGATCCGACCGATCTACACGCTTGAGCGCGCCGCGCTTACGGCGCTTGTAAGTGTTTTTTGATCGGCTCATGCGCTCTCCTCACACATCCTCACAACCTGTCCCACGGCCAAAATCACATCCACCCGATGCACCCCTATAGTCTGGGACTCAGGCCGCTCGTTGTGCGCACGCACCAGAAACTCCAAGATGTACTCATGGATGGGTGATTTATATGGGTGGAATTTGGGACAGAGATAGCATGACCAAGGGGGATATTTGTGACAGAGCGCGTCAAGTCCGCAAGCACCAACTGAAGCAACGTCTCCTGGATGGGAGTGTGCGTCAGTGATAATCAGCCGCTGTGGTTCAATGTCTGAAAGATCGTGCACGGCACTTCCGCCCAAAAATAGTCGGACGAAACGAGAGTATTCCAGGACGGCTGCCTTATCCAATGCATACGTCAGGACGTCGAGGATGTCGTAATAAACCTGTACATGCTGCAGATCAGAATGATCGAGTCGCCGAGCAAGCTCCTTGCGTGAGACCCCCATCGCTGCATAGGTCGTTCCAACCGTGTACCGAAACCTGCGCGCACTCAGCAGCATCGGCTGTTGAGTTATCGGAGAAAATAACCCCATCCGCGTCGCAAAGTCTCGCAACAGCTTACCGAAGTGAGTAGTGTAGATATGATAAGCCGACTCATAATCACCAACTTGAAGCCGCTCATGGTTTGCGTCCAATCGACGGAAAAGCGGACGAGCGCATGGGATAAGTTTGTCGTTGACCTCCACCAGACTTTCGAAGGTTTGGTTGCGTGTAATCAGGGCCTGCACATGCGTCCTTACATCATCATCCATTGGCTCCAGCAGAAAGTCTGAGCGAGCGGATCGGAACCCTTTTTTAATGCGAGGAATCTTCAGCATCCATTCGGGTTCCTCAGGGTCTTCCACTGCGTCGAACATATCCTCTTCACGCAGAGCGATGAAATTTGCACAATTGCGCCCGTACGACTTACAAAGCGCTATCGCAGCGCGCTGCTGGTAGTGTTCAAACTCAGTACCTTTGTCCGTTCTCAGTGCATTGGTAATAAGCGACATCTCAAGATGGGGATGCAATGGCCCTTGCTCTGGATCCTGAGAGCGAACGGCTTCGCCCTTTGGCCCTCCAGGAATTTTGATAGCGTCCAGCTCGCTCGCATACTCCTCGCAAAATCCCAATTCGGGGTATGTCTCAGCCCCCCAGATGTACCAACGCACCGGCCTGTAGGCAGTCCAAAGATTCCGATCCTTTTTCACCTGAGCAATCATGATCCGCATCTGCTCGATCAACGCAAGCTTGAGCAGATCTGGATCGAAACAGTACGTCGACCTCATGAAAAAGTTACGATGATTCAGCAACGCGAAGGTCTGGTTTATGGAATTTAGTGCGTGGATCGATGAGGTCGTCTGAGCCAGATGGATCATGTATTTGGTCGCCACCCATTGCAGGATCGGCGAGCCAAATCGGATGGTGTTAATTCGACCTGACTGCGTCTCGCACGGCAAATACCAGGCTCCTTCGTTGATGATGGCAAGCCTTCCCTCACGGGTCACAAACTGCTCGGGGATATCAGCCCAATCATTATCAGAGACCAGTTGCTCCAGCTGTAAACACGCGCTAAAAAGGGACATCGTTTGCATTCCCCTTGCTTGCCATCAGTGACTGGAAATTTGCGACCGCTTCGTTTGCCATCGCACCGAAATCGATGTAAGCGTCCTGAGACTCTGGTGAGCTATCACCACGGAGCCACATAAGAATTTTTTCGATACGACTTTCTTCAACCCCTTGCTTCCGCAATTCTTTGTAGATCGTATCGGTGAATGTGTACCGTAAAGAATGGGCGGTAAGATGCGGTGGTAGCTCCTTCGGAAAGCGTTGACGAAGATCCTTGAACAGCTGTTGCAGGCGGTCGACCGACAATGGCATCCCTTCATCGCTGAGAAACAGGAATCCAGTTTCCTGAGCCTTACCGTGTTTGAGGCACCACTGCCGTTCATTATTTATGTAGTCATCAAGCAAGATCCCAAGACGCGACGAATCAATTGGTAACTTACGCCCGAGTCGCTTCACCCTGGGCGGTCGTCTGCGCGGATCGATTTTGCTCATCGAGCGCCTCTGGATTGTAATAGTGGTGATGGCGCCAAAATGCACATCATGGACGCGGAGGCTGAGCAGTTCGCCGGTTCGCAGCCCCAGAAAAATCAACAGGGAAACCATCAGGAAATTGCGAAGTCGACCCCTCGCATCTCGTCCGAAGCGGATGGTTCCGTCGGGATCTAACGCATCTTGGAGAAATTGTGCCTGCTTAAGCGTTAATCGCTTATGGTGTTTTCGATCTCCTTCAGTACGTTTGAACGCACTCAAAAAGATCTTATCTATTTTGGCGCGCTGAGCGACGAGCTGCTCAGCACGCTCTTTCGACGTGCTCGGGTCGGCAATCAATTCGTCGATATACCAAAGCAAATGCCGATGGGTAGTGCTCAGTCGCTTATTGTGCGTGTCAGGAGAGACAGCAAGTTTGGCAACCTTATGGCTGGTAGGCTGAGGGCGTCCGAGATGTTCAATCAAGCTTGTCAGGTCGGCCTCACTGAACGGTCGACCTAAGCGAATGCGCTCATAAATATCTAGGTGACGCTTCGCTGCCCAACGCTGAGCAACCAGAAGCTCGCTTGCATTGCGAGACAAGGTGGCAAATTCGCGTAGACGGCGCGCAAGCAGCCACTCGCATGCGTGCACCAGCGGCAGACCGTCGTCATCCACAAGCATCGGCAGGCGTTCACCCGTACCAAGAATAACCTGCTCGATTCGCATGGCACGTCCCCTCCGATCTTTACATTTGGTTTAGCCCGTTTCCTTTTCTTGTCAAAAGCCGTTTGTCCGTTTTTATTTCGGTGCTTTACACGCTCAAAAAAAAACTTCTCGTTCCTTTACAGATCGAGAAGTTTTTTTCTGGACAAAACTTGTTTAAAAGCAATGACTAATGGAACCGTGCTTTACAATGCAAGGTTTTATCCGGGCTAGAACGGGATATCGTCGTCGAAGCTGTCGAAATCAGGCGCTGGTTGTGGCGCCTGTTGCGGAGCTGGACGTGATTCGCGTTGTGGCTGAGGAGCTGCCTGCGGACGCGATTGTTGCTGTGGACGAGGTGCGGAATTCTGATAACCGCCACCGCCTTGACCCTGTGGAGCGCCTTCGCCTTGCGGACGGCCGCCCAACAGCTGCATGGTGCCCTGCATGTCGACGATGATTTCGGTGGTGTAACGCTTGATGCCGTCTTTTTCCCACTCGCGGGTTTGCAGCTTGCCTTCAATGTAGACCTGCGAACCTTTACGCAGGTACTCGCCGGCGATCTCTGCGACCTTGCCGAACATCGAAACGCGGTGCCATTCGGTCTTTTCGACTTTCTGACCGGTTTGCTTGTCGGTCCATTGCTCGCTAGTTGCCAGACTCAGATTGGTCACAGCATTACCGTTAGGCATGTAGCGAACTTCGGGATCCTGGCCACATGTGCCGACCAATATGACTTTGTTAACCCCACGGGCCATAACGTTCTCCTAGGCTTCACACGTTTCCGACGCTGGATTGACCACTTCGTCGAAAGACGCCCGATCCAACAGTTCTTTGTCAAATTTGATATAGATGGCAGCCTCGTCGGCGACCACTACTGCATCTGTTACTCCACGTACGGCCAACACGCGATCGGCCAGGCCTGTGTCGCGTTGAGCCTCGGGCGACAACGGCAAGCGAAGGCTGGTCACGTACGGAGGTTCGCGCATGGTAACAGCAAACGCGAGCCAAATGGCGGCCAGACCGGCACCGCCAAGGAACACCACGCCCAGCCCTCCGTGCTGAAACAACCACCCGCCGAGGATGCCGCCAGCGGCAGAACCGAGGAACTGGCTGGTGGAATAAATTCCCATCGCCGTGCCTTTGCCACCGGCCGGAGACACCTTGCTGATCAGCGACGGAAGCGAGGCTTCCAGCAGATTGAACGCGGTGAAGAACACCACCGTGCCAATGACCAGCGCCCGAAGCGTGTCGCCGAACTCCCAGAAGAATAGCTCAGTGAGCATCAGAACCAGGACGGCGCCGAGCAAAACCCGCTTCATCTGACGCTTCTTCTCGCCGTAAATGATGAAAGGGATCATGGCAAAGAAGGAAATCAGCAGTGCGGTCAGATAGACCCACCAGTGCTGCTCCTTGGGCAAACCGGCTTTCTGGACCAACGCCAACGGCAATGCGACGAAACTGGACATCAGCATCGCGTGCAACGCGAAGATACCTAAATCAAGGCGCAACAAGTCCGGATGGCGGAGGGTCGCGCCAAGTGCCTGCTTCGCAAGGCCAGACTCGCGATGCTGCAGCGTCACCGTCGATTTGGGGACGACGAACGCAACAATCACAATACCGATGAGCGCCATCGCGCCTGTGGCCAGGAACAATCCCGACAGACCAAACGCGCTGGTCAGAATCGGTCCGATCACCATTGCAATGGCAAACGAGACGCCGATGGTCATGCCGATCATGGCCATTGCCTTGGTGCGATGTTGCTCGCGGGTCAGGTCAGACAACAGCGCCATGACTGCGGCGGAAATTGCGCCGGCCCCTTGCAGAATACGACCGGCGATCACGCCCCAGATGGAGGTCGACTGGGCGGCCAGAACACTCCCGAGGGCGAACACCACCAACCCCAGATAAATGACCGGACGACGACCGATGCGGTCGGAAATAATCCCGAAGGGAATTTGCAGCACCGCTTGCGTCAGGCCGTATGCGCCAATCGCGAGACCAATGAGTGCCGGGCTCGCGCCAGCCAGATCCATGCCGTAGGTCGCGAGGACCGGCAGAACCATGAACATGCCGAGCATACGGAACGCGAAGACCAGGGCCAGACCGCCCGCCGCGCGGGTTTCGCTGCCACTCATGCGCTCGCTGTGAGAATCGTGCATGGAAGAACCTCATGTGAACCGGCGGCGATTCTACCAGTCCCATCGATGTACAGCACATACGACGCTTTGCCGCGCATCGCAGGAATTTTCTTTTCCCCATGCCTGGCGACGTGCAAGCCGATAGTGTGCATCCATCCAGTATTTCGCCGTATACTCCTTCGTTTTGACGCCCGCCGTGCGAGGCCACTTTGGACAAGATCCTGATTCGTGGGGCTCGAACCCACAACCTGAAAAACATCGACCTGACCCTGCCACGCGACAAGCTGATCGTGATTACCGGTCTATCCGGTTCAGGCAAGTCATCGCTGGCATTCGACACGCTGTATGCCGAAGGTCAGCGTCGCTACGTCGAATCGCTGTCAGCCTATGCGCGTCAGTTCCTTTCAATGATGGAGAAACCTGACGTCGATACGATCGAAGGCCTTTCGCCTGCGATCTCCATCGAACAGAAATCGACATCGCACAACCCGCGTTCGACCGTCGGCACCATCACCGAGATCTACGACTATTTGCGTCTGTTGTATGCGCGCGTCGGACAGCCGCGTTGCCCGGACCATGATATTCCCCTGGAAGCGCAGACGGTCAGCCAGATGGTCGACCTGGTACTCGCGGAGCCTGAAGGCAGCAAACTGATGCTCCTGGCGCCGGTGGTGCGTGAGCGTAAAGGTGAACACCTTGCCGTGTTCGAAGAACTGCGCGCCCAGGGTTTCGTGCGCGCACGGGTCAACGGCAAGCTGTGCGAGCTCGATGAGTTGCCGAAGCTCGACAAACAGAAGAAGCATTCCATTGACGTGGTGGTCGACCGCTTCAAGGTGCGTGCCGACCTGCAACAGCGTCTGGCCGAATCCTTCGAGACCGCACTGAAGCTGGCCGACGGCATCGCCCTGGTTGCGCCGATGGATGACGAGCCCGGTGAAGAGATGATCTTCTCCGCCCGCTTCGCCTGCCCGATCTGCGGCCACGCGATCAGTGAACTGGAACCCAAGCTCTTCTCGTTCAACAACCCTGCCGGTGCGTGTCCGACCTGCGACGGTCTGGGCGTGAAGCAATTCTTCGACATCAAGCGGCTGGTCAATGCCGAACTGACGCTCGCCGAAGGTGCCATTCGTGGCTGGGACCGGCGCAACGTTTATTACTTCCAGATGCTCGGCTCATTGGCGAAGCACTATGGCTTCAGCCTGGAAGTGCCGTTCAAGGAATTGCCTGCAGATCAGCAGAAAATCCTGCTCAATGGCAGCGGCTCCCAGAACGTCGATTTCCGTTACCTGAACGACCGTGGCGACATCGTTAAACGCGCGCACCCGTTCGAAGGGATCGTCCCGAACCTCGAGCGCCGTTATCGCGAGACAGAATCTGCGACCGTGCGCGAGGAACTCGCCAAGTTTCTCAGCACCCAGCCCTGCCCGGACTGCCGCGGTACCCGCCTGCGTCGCGAGGCGCGACATGTCTGGGTCGGTGAGAAAACGCTGCCTGCCGTGACCAACCTCCCGATCGGCGACGCTACCGATTATTTCGGCGGATTGAAGCTCACCGGGCGTCGCGGCGAAATCGCCGACAAGATTCTCAAGGAGATCCGCGAGCGTTTGCAGTTCCTGGTCAACGTGGGGCTGGATTACCTGACGCTGGATCGCAGTGCTGACACGCTCTCGGGCGGCGAGGCTCAGCGCATCCGTCTGGCCAGTCAGATCGGCGCGGGCCTGGTCGGTGTCATGTACATTCTGGACGAGCCGTCCATTGGGTTGCACCAGCGTGACAACGACCGACTCCTGGACACCCTTCGCCACCTGCGCGACATCGGCAACACCGTGATTGTCGTTGAACATGACGAAGACGCTATCCGGCTGGCCGACTACGTGGTAGACATCGGCCCGGGCGCTGGCGTGCACGGCGGTCACATCGTCGCCGAGGGGACGCCACAGGATGTCATGGCGCATCCAGACTCGCTGACGGGCAAATACCTTTCGGGGCGCGTAAAGATCGAAGTGCCTGCCAAGCGGACGCCGCGCAACAAGAAACTGTCTGTAAAACTCAAGGGTGCTCGCGGCAACAACCTGCGCAACGTCGATCTGGAAATCCCGATTGGCCTGCTGACCTGTGTGACCGGGGTGTCGGGTTCAGGCAAATCGACGCTGATCAACAATACGCTGTTCCCGCTCAGCGCCACCGCGCTGAACGGCGCGACAACGCTGGAAGCCGCGACGCACGACAGCATCGACGGGCTGCAGCACCTGGACAAAGTCGTCGACATCGACCAGAGCCCGATTGGCCGCACGCCGCGCTCCAACCCGGCGACCTACACCGGCCTGTTCACACCCATCCGTGAACTGTTCGCCGGTGTGCCCGAGTCGCGCTCACGCGGTTACGGCCCCGGGCGTTTTTCATTCAATGTTAAAGGCGGGCGTTGTGAAGCGTGCCAGGGCGACGGGCTGATCAAGGTAGAGATGCACTTCCTGCCTGACATCTACGTTCCGTGCGATGTGTGCAAGAGCAAACGCTACAACCGCGAAACCCTGGAGATCAAATACAAGGGCAAGAGCATCCACGAGGTGCTGGAGATGACCATTGAAGAAGCGCGAGCTTTCTTTGATGCCGTGCCTGCCCTCGCGCGCAAATTGCAAACCTTGATGGACGTGGGGCTTTCCTACATCAAGCTCGGCCAATCAGCGACCACACTGTCAGGCGGCGAAGCACAACGGGTTAAGCTCTCCCGAGAGCTCTCCAAACGCGACACAGGAAAGACGCTGTATATCCTCGATGAGCCGACCACAGGTTTGCATTTCGCCGATATCCAGCAGCTTCTGGACGTGTTGCACCGCCTGCGCGACCACGGCAACACTGTGGTGGTGATCGAGCACAACCTGGACGTGATCAAGACCGCTGACTGGCTGGTAGACCTTGGCCCGGAAGGCGGCTCCAAAGGTGGCCAGATCATCGCGACGGGGACACCAGAGCAAGTGGCGCAGATGAAGCAATCCTACACAGGCCACTACCTGAAGCCGTTGCTCGAGCGTGATCGCGCGTAATCAGTAAATCGCAACACCAACAAAAAGCCCCTGCCGTGAAGATCACGACAGGGGCTTTTTGTTGAGTAGGCGTCAGAACTGCGATTGCAGGTAGTTCTCCAAACCAATGGACTTGATCAGACCCATCTGCTTTTCGAGCCAGTAGGTGTGGTCCTCTTCGGTGTCAGCGAGCTGGACACGCAGGATGTCGCGACTGACGTAGTCCTTGTGTTGCTCACAGAGCGCGATACCCTTGCACAGCGCCGCACGAACCTTATATTCGAGACGAAGGTCGCTGGCGAGCATCTCAGGCACCGTGGTGCCGACGTCAAGATCGTCCGGGCGCATGCGCGGCGTACCTTCAAGCATCAGAATCCGGCGCATCAACGCATCAGCGTGCTGTGCCTCTTCTTCCATCTCGTGATTGATACGCTCGTACAGCTTACTGAAACCCCAATCCTCATACATCCGGGAATGGATGAAGTATTGATCGCGCGCAGCCAATTCGCCGGTCAGCAGCGTGTTGAGGTAATCGATGACGTCCGGGTGGCCTTGCATCGCCGTGAATCTCCTTCGTGAAAGTCGATAGTTTGAACCAACATCACGGACAGGTCACTCGATCAAAGGCAGAAAAACGAAGAAATACCGTGAATTTCTGACATTTGGTGCTGAAAACGCGGCTAAATGAGGAGAGTTCCGTTTATCACTTAGACTTAGCGCAATAGTTGCGCAAAGTAACTGATAACGCGTTGTATTTCGTCAAATGCGAAAAACAAAAAACCGGGCACTAGGCCCGGTTCTTTGTAACGAGTGACGTCTTATTCAGCAGCTTCTACAGAGCCGCCGACAGGACGATCAACCAGTTCGACGTACGCCATTGGCGCGTTGTCGCCAGCGCGGAAACCGCACTTGAGGATGCGCAGGTAGCCACCCTCACGAGTTGCATAACGCTTGCCCAAATCGTTGAACAGCTTACCGACCATTTCTTTCGAACGGGTGCGGTCAAATGCCAGACGACGGTTGGCGACGCTATCAACCTTGGCCAGGGTGATCAGCGGCTCGGCAACGCGGCGCAGTTCCTTGGCTTTCGGCAGGGTAGTTTTGATCAGCTCGTGCTCGAACAGCGACACCGCCATGTTCTGGAACATGGCCTTGCGGTGAGAGCTGGTACGGCTCAGGTGACGTCCACTTTTACGATGACGCATGGTTCATTCCTTACCAAACACAACGTTCGGTGATTACGACGATCAGGCAGTCGCCTTGTCGTCCTTCTTAAGACTTGCAGGCGGCCAGTTGTCGAGGCGCATGCCGAGGGAGAGACCACGAGAAGCCAGAACGTCCTTGATTTCGGTCAAGGATTTCTTGCCCAGGTTCGGAGTCTTCAACAGTTCTACTTCGGTGCGCTGAATCAGGTCGCCGATGTAGTAAATGTTCTCCGCCTTAAGGCAGTTGGCCGAACGTACGGTCAGTTCCAAATCGTCAACCGGACGAAGCAGGATCGGATCGATCTCGTCTTCCTGTTCGACTACCACTGGCTCACTGTCACCTTTGAGGTCGACGAACGCAGCCAGCTGCTGTTGCAGAATGGTTGCAGCGCGACGGATTGCCTCTTCAGGATCCAGAGTACCGTTGGTTTCCAGATCAATAACCAGTTTGTCCAGGTTAGTACGTTGTTCGACACGGGCGTTTTCCACCACGTATGCGATACGACGAACCGGGCTGAACGAGGAGTCAAGCTGCAAGCGACCGATGCTGCGGCTTTCGTCTTCGTCGCTCTGACGCGAGTCTGCTGGTTCATAACCGCGACCACGAGCTACAACGAGCTTCATGTTCAGGGCGCCGTTAGACGCCAGGTTAGCGATTACGTGATCGGGGTTAACGATCTCGACATCATGATCCAGCTGAATATCGGCAGCGGTAACCACCCCCGAACCCTTCTTCGACAAGGTCAGCGTAACTTCGTCTCGACCGTGCAGCTTGATAGCCAGACCTTTAAGGTTCAACAGGATTTCAATGACATCTTCCTGTACACCTTCGATGGCGCTGTACTCGTGGAGTACACCGTCAATCTCGGCCTCGACTACTGCACAGCCGGGCATGGAGGACAACAGGATGCGGCGCAGCGCGTTGCCCAGGGTATGGCCGAAACCACGCTCGAGAGGCTCGAGTGTGATTTTGGCGCGGGTTGGACTGACAACCTGCACATCAATGTGGCGGGGTGTCAGGAACTCATTTACCGAAATCTGCATGGATGCACCTATTTTCTAGCCCTTACTTGGAGTAGAGCTCGACAATCAGGCTTTCGTTGATGTCGGCGGACAGATCACTGCGAGCTGGAACGCTTTTGAAAACGCCAGATTTCTTCTCAGTGTCTACTTCTACCCATTCTACGCGGCCACGTTGGGCACACAGATCGAGAGCCTGGACGATACGCAGTTGGTTTTTCGCTTTTTCGCGAATAGCGACTACGTCACCAGCACGAACCTGGTAGGACGGAACGTTAACGGTTTTGCCGTTTACGCTAACCGACTTGTGCGATACCAGTTGACGCGATTCGGCACGAGTAGAACCGAAGCCCATACGGTATACGACGTTGTCCAGACGGCATTCGAGCAGTTGCAGCAGGTTCTCGCCAGTAGCGCCTTTCTTGCCGGCAGCTTCTTTGTAGTAACCGCTGAACTGACGCTCGAGAACGCCATAGATACGACGGACTTTCTGCTTTTCACGCAGCTGGGTACCGTAGTCGGATTGGCGACCGCGGCGCTGACCGTGGATACCTGGTGCAGCTTCGATGTTGCATTTCGATTCGATCGCGCGCACGCCGCTCTTCAGAAAGAGATCGGTGCCTTCGCGACGAGCGAGTTTGCATTTTGGACCAATGTAACGAGCCATTCTTTACAATCTCCTGGATTACACGCGGCGCTTCTTCGGCGGACGGCACCCGTTGTGCGGGATTGGCGTCACGTCGGTGATGCTGGCGATCTTGTAGCCACAGCCGTTCAAAGCACGAACTGCAGATTCACGACCTGGACCTGGACCCTTGACGTTAACGTCGAGGTTTTTCAGGCCGTATTCCAGCGCAGCTTGACCAGCACGCTCAGCAGCTACTTGAGCAGCGAACGGGGTGGACTTGCGGGAACCGCGGAAACCCGAACCACCGGAGGTAGCCCAGGAAAGAGCGTTACCTTGACGGTCGGTAATGGTCACGATGGTGTTGTTAAAAGATGCATGGATGTGGGCGATGCCATCAACCACTGTCTTTTTAACTTTTTTACGAGGACGAGCAGCAGGTTTTGCCATGATTTAATTCCTGTCGATTCGCTGGGGCGATTACTTGCGGATCGGCTTACGCGGACCTTTACGGGTACGCGCGTTAGTCTTGGTACGCTGACCGCGTACTGGAAGACCACGACGATGACGCAGACCGCGATAGCAACCGAGGTCCATCAAGCGCTTGATTTTCATGTTGATTTCGCGACGCAGGTCACCTTCAGTGGTGAACTTCGCGACTTCGCCACGCAGCTGTTCAATCTGCTCGTCGCTCAGATCTTTGATCTTTGCCGCCGGGTTAACCCCGGTGGTAGCACAGATTTTCTGTGCAGTCGTGCGACCAACACCATAGATGTAGGTCAGCGAGATAACAGTATGCTTGTTATCTGGAATGTTAACGCCTGCAATACGGGCCATTCAGTGGGACTCCAATTGACAGCTACCTACGCCCCGGAAGCCAAGAAATAGGGCGCGAGATAATATCGCTGTAATAACAAATAATCAACCCAGCAGCGCACTAGCTGCTGGGCTTTTAGCACAGATCACACTCAGCCTTGGCGCTGCTTGTGACGTGGTTCCGCGCTGCAAATTACTCGAACAACACCTTCGCGGCGAATAATCTTGCAGTTACGGCACAGCTTTTTCACCGATGCACGAACTTTCATCACCAACTCCTCGAACCTTATGGGTGCTTCAGCGCAGCATGCCGCTGCCGTAGCCCTTCAGGTTGGCTTTCTTCATCAGGGATTCATACTGGTGCGAAACGAGGTGAGATTGCACTTGGGACATGAAGTCCATCACAACCACGACCACGATCAGCAACGAGGTCCCGCCAAGGTAGAACGGCACGTTTGCAGCAACCACCAGGAACTGGGGCAGCAAGCACACGGCCATCATATATAGAGCACCGAACATGGTCAGACGGGTCAGAACGCCATCAATATAGCGCGCCGACTGCTCACCAGGACGAATGCCCGGAATAAAGGCACCGGACTTCTTCAGGTTTTCCGCTACGTCTTTCGGATTGAACATCAACGCCGTATAGAAGAAGCAGAAGAAAATAATCCCTGCACTAAACAGCAGAATATTCAACGGCTGACCAGGAGCGATCGACTGTGAGATGTCCTGCAACCAGCCCATACCTTCAGACTGACCGAACCAGGCACCCAACGAAGCCGGAAACAGCAAGATGCTGCTTGCGAAAATGGCTGGAATAACACCCGCCATGTTCACTTTCAGCGGCAGGTGGCTGGTCTGCGCAGCGAAGACCTTACGGCCCTGCTGACGCTTGGCGTAGTGAACAGCGATACGACGCTGACCACGCTCAATGAACACCACGAAACCGATAATCGCTACTGCCAGCAAACCGATGGCGACCAAAGCGAAAATGTTGATATCACCCTGACGTGCAGACTCGAAAGACTGCCCGATCGCTCTCGGAAGACCGGCGACGATACCCGAAAAAATCAACATCGAGATACCGTTACCAACACCGCGCTCAGTGATCTGCTCGCCCAGCCACATCATGAACAGCGCACCAGCCACAAAGGTGGTGACCGCCACGAAGTGGAAGCCGATATCTGCAGAGAAAGCAACGCCCTGACCGGCCAAACCAATGGACATGCCAATAGCTTGAACCAGTGCCAGGACGACGGTGCCATAGCGGGTGTATTGGCTGATCTTACGACGACCAGCCTCACCTTCCTTCTTCAACTGCTCCAGCTGTGGGCTGACAGCGGTCATGAGCTGCATGATGATCGATGCCGAGATGTACGGCATGATCCCCAGTGCAAAAATGCTCATGCGCTCCAGCGCACCACCGGAAAACATGTTGAACAAGCTAAGAATGGTCCCCTCATTCTGTCGAAACAGGTCCGCCAGCCGGTCAGGGTTGATACCTGGAACTGGGATATGCGCACCGATCCGGTAGACGATAATCGCCAGGAACAGGAAACGCAGTCGAGCCCAGAGCTCGGACAACCCGCCGCTTTTGCTGAGCGCTGAGAGAGCACCTTGCTTAGCCATTTATTCCTCGAACTTGCCGCCAGCTGCTTCGATAGCCGCACGCGCACCTTTGGTGGCTGCGATACCTTTGAGGGTGACCGCGCGAGTAACCTCACCGGACAGCATGATTTTCACGCGCTGTACGTTTTGGTTGATCACGTTGGCATCCTTCAGGGACTGCACAGTTACAACGCCTTCAACTTTAGCCAGCTCGGAGGTGCGAACTTCTGCACGATCCATCGCTTTCAAAGAGACGAAGCCGAACTTAGGCAGACGACGGTGCAACGGCTGTTGGCCGCCTTCGAAGCCCGGAGCAATGGTGCCACCGGAGCGGGAGGTCTGACCTTTGTGGCCGCGGCCACCGGTCTTACCCAAACCGCTACCGATACCACGGCCCGGACGATGCTTCTCGCGACGGGAACCCGGCGCTGGACTCAGATCATTGAGTTTCATCGATTAACCCTCGACTCGCAGCATGTAGTAAGCCTTGTTGATCATTCCACGGTTTTCCGGGGTATCAACGACTTCTACAGTGTGACCGATGCGACGCAGACCCAGACCCTTAACGCACAGTTTGTGGTTAGGGATACGGCCGGTCATGCTTTTGATCAAAGTAACTTTTACGGTAGCCATGATCAGATGATCTCCTGCACGTTCAGGCCGCGTTTGGCAGCGATGGACTCAGGAGACTGCATGGCCTTCAAACCTTTGAACGTCGCGTGAACAACGTTGACTGGGTTGGTCGAACCGTAGCATTTGGCCAGAACGTTCTGGACACCAGCAACTTCCAGGACAGCACGCATTGCGCCGCCGGCGATGATGCCAGTACCGTCAGAAGCAGGCTGCATGTAAACCTTCGAAGCGCCGTGGGCGGACTTCATGGCGTACTGCAGAGTGGTGCCGTTCAGATCAACCTGGATCATGTTGCGGCGAGCAGCTTCCATTGCCTTCTGGATGGCAGCAGGCACTTCACGTGACTTGCCACGGCCGAAGCCAACACGGCCCTTACCATCACCAACCACGGTCAACGCGGTGAAAGTGAAGATACGGCCGCCTTTTACGGTTTTTGCTACGCGATTAACCTGAACCAGCTTCTCGATGTAGCCTTCGTCGCGTTTTTGGTCGTTATTTGCCATAACTTAGAACTCCAGCCCGCCTTCACGAGCAGCATCAGCCAGCGCCTTGACGCGACCGTGGTACTTGAAGCCAGAACGATCAAAAGCCACTTGCGATACGCCTGCGGCTTTCGCACGCTCAGCGATCAGCTGGCCAACTTTAGTGGCCGCGTCGATGTTGCCAGTGGCGCCATCACGCAGTTCTTTGTCCAAAGTCGAGGCGTTCGCCAAGACTTTGCTGCCGTCGGCCGAAATGACCTGGGCATAAATGTGCTGCGAAGAGCGGTACACGCAGAGACGCACGACTTCTAGTTCGTGCATTTTCAGGCGTGCTTTGCGAGCGCGACGCAGTCGGGTAACTTTTTTGACGGTCATTTGCTATGCCCTACTTCTTCTTGGCTTCTTTACGACGGACGACTTCGTCCGCGTAACGCACGCCTTTGCCTTTGTATGGCTCTGGACGGCGGAAGTCGCGGATCTCAGCGGCCACTTGACCAACCAACTGCTTGTCGATACCACGGATGAAGATATCGGTTTGGTTGGGGGTCTCAGCGGTGATGCCTGCTGGCAATTCGTAGTCCACTGGGTGCGAGAAGCCAAGGGCCAGGTTCAGCACCGTGCCTTTTGCTTGCGCTTTGTAACCAACACCGACCAGCTGGAGCTTGCGCTCGAAGCCTTGGCTTACGCCTTGGACCATGTTGTTTACCAACGCACGAGTGGTACCGGCCATTGCGCGAGTTTGTTGATCGCCATTGCGAGCAGCGAAACGCAGCTCACCAGCTTCTTCAACAATTTCAACGGACGAGTGAATGTTCAGGTCGAGAGTACCCTTGGCACCCTTCACCGAAAGCTGCTGGCCGACGAGTTTGACTTCGACGCCTGCTGGCAACTTAACGGGGTTCTTAGCTACGCGTGACATGCTTATCCCCCCTTAGAACACAGTGCAAAGCACTTCGCCGCCGACACCGGCAGCGCGCGCAGCACGATCCGTCATCACACCTTTGTTGGTGGAGACGATAGACACACCGAGACCGCCACGAACTTTTGGCAGATCATCGACGGACTTGTACTGACGCAGACCTGGACGGCTAACGCGCTTGACTTCTTCGATGACCGGACGGCCTTCGAAGTATTTCAGCTCGATAGACAGCAAGGGCTTTGTTTCACTGCTGATCTGATAACCCGCAATATAGCCTTCGTCTTTCAGGACTTTAGCTACAGCCACCTTCAAAGTGGAGGATGGCATGCTTACGACGGGCTTTTCAGCCATCTGGGCATTACGGATACGAGTTAGCATGTCCGCTAACGGGTCCTGCATACTCATGGGCTAGACGCTCCTAATACAAAATAATTAGCCTTGCGGCTACTGCTTGTCGCCAAAAAACTCGTCCACGTAAAAACACGGGCTCTGGCGAGCCGGCAATTCTAGACGCACCCCAGAAACGAATCAAGCCCCAAAAGGGGCTTGATTCGAATTCAGGTCCTACGCTGGTCGGTTTCCGGAGAGCCCGATCAGCGCAGAACGAGAAGTACGACTTACCAGCTGGCTTTAACCAGACCTGGAACGTCACCACGCATTGCAGCTTCACGCAGCTTGTTACGGCCGAGGCCGAACTTGCGGTAAACGCCGTGCGGACGACCAGTCAGGCGGCAACGGTTACGCATGCGCGAAGCGCTTGCGTCACGTGGTTGCTTCTGCAGCGCGACGGTAGCTTCCCAACGAGCTTCTGGACTTGCGTTCAGATCTACGATGATTGCTTTCAGTGCTGCACGCTTGGTGGCGTACTTGGCAACGGTGAGCTGACGCTTCAGCTCACGGTTCTTCATGCTCTTCTTGGCCATTTTCCTACTCCAATCAGTTGCGGAACGGGAATTTGAAAGCACGCAGCAGAGCGCGGCCTTCGTCATCGTTCTTGGCAGTGGTGGTCAGGGTAATGTCCAGACCGCGGAGAGCATCGATCTTGTCGTAGTCGATTTCCGGGAAAATGATCTGCTCTTTCACGCCCATGCTGTAGTTGCCACGACCATCGAAGGACTTGGCATTCAGGCCGCGGAAGTCGCGAACCCGAGGCAGGGAGATCGACAACAGACGATCCAGGAATTCGTACATACGATCGCGGCGCAGAGTCACTTTGACGCCGATCGGCCAACCTTCACGGACTTTAAAGCCAGCGATGGATTTCCGAGCGTAAGTCACAACGACTTTTTGACCGGTGATCTTTTCCAGGTCAGCAACAGCGTGCTCGATGACTTTCTTGTCGCCGATCGCTTCGCCCAGACCCATGTTCAGGGTGATCTTTGTTACGCGTGGAACTTCCATCACGTTCGCAAGCTTAAGCTCTTCCTTAAGCTTGGGTGCGATTTCCTTCCAGTAAATCTCTTTCAGTCGTGCCATGGTCTTCTACCTAGCAGTGTTCAAGCATCAACCGCTTTTTGGGTCGACTTGAAGACACGAATTTTTTTGCCGTCTTCAACTTTGAAACCAACGCGGTCAGCCTTGTTGGTTGCGCCGTTGAAAATGGCGACGTTGGAAGCGTGCAGTGGCGCTTCTTTCTCGACGATACCGCCCTGTACGCCCGACATCGGGTTAGGCTTGGTATGACGCTTCACCAGGTTGATCCCACCAACGACCAGACGGTCGTCAGCGAGAACCTTGAGCACCTTACCGCGCTTACCTTTGTCTTTGCCGGCGATCACGATGATCTCGTCGTCACGACGAATCTTTTGCATGTCGGATCTCCTTACAGCACTTCTGGGGCGAGCGAGACGATCTTCATGAACTTCTCAGTACGAAGCTCACGGGTCACTGGCCCAAAGATACGGGTGCCAATCGGCTCTTGCTTGTTGTTCAACAGAACAGCAGCGTTGCCATCGAAGCGGATGATGGAGCCGTCTGCACGACGAACACCGTGGCGAGTGCGGACTACAACAGCAGTCATCACTTGGCCTTTTTTCACCTTGCCGCGAGGAATTGCTTCCTTGACGGTTACTTTGATGATGTCACCGATACCAGCGTAACGACGATGAGAGCCACCAAGCACCTTGATGCACATAACGCGGCGAGCGCCGCTGTTATCGGCCACATCGAGCATGGATTGAGTCTGAATCATATAATTTCTCCGACCCCTAGCCCTTAGACTTCCACAGCGCGTTCGAGAACATCAACCAGCGCCCAAGATTTGGTCTTGGCCATCGGACGAGTTTCACGAATCGTGACCTTGTCGCCGATGTGGCATTGGTTGGTTTCGTCGTGCGCGTGCAGCTTAGTCGAACGCTTAACGTATTTACCGTAGATCGGGTGCTTAACGCGACGCTCGATCAGAACGGTGATGGTCTTGTCCATCTTGTCGCTGACAACACGGCCAGTCAGCGTACGGACGGTTTTTTCGGCTTCAGCCATGATTACTTACCTGCCTGCTGGTTGAGCACAGTCTTCACGCGAGCGATGTCACGCTTAACTTGCGAGAGCAGGTGAGACTGCCCCAACTGGCCAGTTGCCTTCTGCATACGCAGATTGAACTGGTCGCGCAGCAAGCCGAGCAGTTGCTCGTTCAGTTGCTGTGCTGATTTTTCACGAAGTTCATTCGCTTTCATCACATCACCGTCCGCTTAACAAAGGAGGTGGCGAGCGGCAGCTTTGCAGCAGCCAGGGCGAAAGCCTCACGCGCCAACTCTTCGGAAACACCCTCGATTTCATACAGGACTTTGCCTGGCTGAATCTGGGCAACCCAGTATTCGACGTTACCCTTACCTTTACCCATACGAACTTCGAGGGGCTTTTTGGAGATAGGCTTGTCCGGGAATACACGGATCCAGATCTTGCCACCACGTTTTACGTGACGGGTCAGAGCACGACGCGCTGACTCGATCTGACGAGCGGTGAGACGACCACGAGCAACAGACTTCAGCGCATACTCGCCGAAGCTGACTTTGCTACCGCGCAATGCCAGACCACGGTTGTGGCCGGTCATCTGCTTGCGGAACTTCGTACGCTTTGGTTGCAACATTTGGCGTACCCCTTACTTAGCAGCTTTTTTACGAGGCGCTGGTGCTTGTGGCTTCAGCTCTTCTTGGCGACCACCGATTACTTCGCCTTTGAAGATCCAAACCTTTACACCGATCACACCGTAGGTGGTGTGAGCTTCGTAGTTGGCATAGTCGATGTCGGCACGCAGGGTGTGCAGTGGCACACGACCTTCGCGATACCATTCAGTACGTGCGATTTCAGCACCGCCGAGACGACCGCTCACTTGGATTTTGATGCCTTTGGCACCAATGCGCATGGCGTTCTGTACTGCGCGCTTCATAGCGCGACGGAACATTACACGACGCTCCAGCTGCTGAGCTACGCTCTGCGCAACCAGCATACCGTCGAGCTCCGGCTTGCGGATCTCTTCGATATTGATGTGCACAGGCACACCCATTTGCTTGGTCAGGTCCTGACGCAGTTTCTCAACATCTTCACCTTTCTTGCCGATCACGATGCCGGGACGAGCGGTGTGGATGGTGATACGTGCAGTTTGAGCCGGACGATGGATATCGATACGGCTTACGGACGCGCTTTTTAGTTTGTCTTGGAGATACTCACGCACCTTCAGATCAGCGAACAAGTAGTCCGCATAAGTCCGACCGTCTGCGTACCAGACGGAGGTGTGCTCCTTGACGATTCCCAGGCGAATGCCAATGGGATGTACTTTCTGACCCATCTCTTCGACTCCGTTACTTGTCAGCAACCTTGACAGTGATATGGCAAGACCGCTTGACGATGCGATCAGCACGGCCTTTGGCACGTGGCATGATGCGCTTCAGCGAACGCCCTTCGTTGACGAAAACGGTGGAGACCTTCAGGTCATCAACGTCTGCGCCTTCGTTATGCTCGGCGTTGGCTACGGCCGACTCCAGCACTTTTTTCATGATCTCGGCGGCTTTCTTACTGCTGAAAGCCAACAGGTTGAGCGCTTCGCCCACCTTCTTCCCGCGGATCTGGTCGGCGACCAAGCGGGCTTTCTGGGCGGAGATTCGAGCGCCCGACAACTTAGCGGCTACTTCCATCGTTCCTTACCCCTTAACGCTTGGCTTTCTTGTCTGCCACGTGCCCACGATAAGTGCGGGTACCGGCAAACTCGCCCAGTTTGTGGCCGACCATGTCTTCGTTCACGAGAACAGGAACATGCTGACGACCGTTATGCACAGCAATGGTCAAACCGACCATTTGTGGCAGGATCATCGAACGACGCGACCAGGTCTTAACTGGTTTGCGATCGTTCTTTTCCGCCGCCACTTCGATCTTCTTCAGTAGGTGAAGATCAATAAAAGGACCTTTTTTCAGAGAACGTGGCACTGTCGTATCCCTCTATTTACTTGCGACGACGGACGATCATTTTGTCGGTACGCTTATTACCACGAGTCTTCGCGCCCTTAGTCGGGAAGCCCCACGGCGATACCGGATGACGACCACCAGAGGTACGACCTTCACCACCACCATGTGGGTGGTCAACCGGGTTCATGGCAACACCACGAACGGTTGGGCGAACGCCACGCCAGCGTTTGGCACCAGCTTTACCCAGCGAACGCAGGCTGTGCTCGGAGTTCGAAACTTCACCCAGAGTTGCACGGCATTCGGACAGGACTTTACGCATTTCACCGGAGCGAAGACGCAGAGTCACGTAGACACCTTCACGAGCGATCAGCTGAGCCGAAGCACCAGCGGAGCGAGCGATCTGAGCACCTTTACCAGGCTTGAGCTCGATACCGTGAACGGTAGAACCGACTGGGATGTTGCGCAGTTGCAGAGCGTTACCCGGCTTGATTGGAGCCAAAGCGCCTGCAATCAGCTGGTCGCCAGCACTCACACCCTTAGGTGCGATGATGTAACGACGCTCGCCATCTGCGTACAGCAGCAGTGCGATGTGAGCAGTACGGTTTGGATCGTATTCGATACGCTCGACAGTGGCAGCGATGCCATCTTTGTCGTTGCGACGGAAATCGACCAGACGATAATGCTGCTTATGACCACCACCAACGTGACGAGTGGTAATACGGCCATTATTGTTACGACCACCAGACTTCGATTTTTTCTCGAGCAGCGGTGCGTGAGGAGCGCCTTTATGCAGCTCCTGGTTGACCACCTTGACCACAAAACGGCGGCCAGGGGAAGTCGGTTTGCATTTAACGATTGCCATGATGCACCCCTTCCTTACTCAGCACTGCTGCTGAAATCGAGATCTTGGCCTGGCTGAAGGGAGATAACTGCCTTCTTCCAGTCATTACGCTTGCCCAGGCCGCGAGCAGTACGCTTGGTCTTACCCAGAACATTCAGGGTAGTCACGCGCTCTACTTTCACGCTGAACAGGCTTTCGACGGCCTTCTTGATTTCCAGCTTGGTTGCGTCAGTAGCAACCTTGAAAACGAACTGACCTTTTTTGTCTGCCAGAACCGTAGCCTTCTCGGAAACGTGCGGGCCAAGCAGAACTTTAAATACGCGTTCCTGGTTCATCCCAGCAGCTCCTCGAATTTCTTCACGGCCGACACAGTGATCAACACTTTGTCGTATGCGATCAGACTAACTGGATCGGAACCTTGAACATCACGTACATCTACGTGCGGCAGGTTACGAGCAGCCAGGTACAGATTCTGGTCGACAGCGTCCGACACGATCAGAACGTCGGTCAGGCTCATGTCGTTCAGTTTGCCCAGCAGGTCTTTGGTTTTCGGCGATTCAACGGCGAAATCCTGAACCACGACCAGACGATCAGTACGCACCAGTTCAGCAAGGATGGAGCGCAGTGCTGCGCGATACATCTTCTTGTTGAGCTTCTGAGAGTGATCCTGAGGCCGCGCTGCGAAGGTAGTACCACCGCCACGCCAGATTGGGCTACGGATAGTACCGGCACGAGCACGGCCAGTACCCTTCTGACGCCATGGGCGCTTGCCGCCACCGGAAACGTCGGAACGGGTCTTTTGCTGCTTGCTGCCCTGACGGCCGCCAGCCATGTAGGCAACGACTGCTTGGTGAACCAGCGTCTCGTTGAACTCGCCACCGAATGTCAGTTCGGAAACTTCGATCGCTTGAGCGTCATTTACATTTAATTGCATGTCAGCTTCCCCTTAACCGCGAGCCTTGGCTGCTGGACGTACAACCACATTGCCGCCAGTAGCGCCAGGAACAGCACCCTTGACCAACAACAGATTGCGTTCAGCGTCCACGCGCACCACTTCCAGGGACTGCACGGTCACGCGCTCAGCGCCCATATGACCGGACATTTTTTTGCCCTTGAATACACGACCAGGAGTCTGGCACTGGCCGATAGAGCCCGGGACGCGGTGGGAAACGGAGTTACCGTGAGTATTATCTTGACCACGGAAATTGTGGCGCTTGATAGTACCTGCGAAACCCTTACCCTTGGACTGACCAGTCACATCGACCAGTTGACCAGCGGCGAAGATTTCTGCATTGATCAGATCACCAGCCTGGTACTCGCCTTCTTCAAGACGGAATTCCAGAACAGTGCGACCAGCGGCAACGTTCGCTTTAGCGAAGTGACCTGCCTGAGCAGCAGTCACGCGCGAAGCACGACGCTCACCGACAGTGACTTGCACTGCACGATAGCCATCGCTTTCTTCGGTTTTGAACTGGGTGACGCGATTCGGCTCGATCTCAATGACCGTGACCGGAATGGAGACACCTTCTTCGGTGAAAATACGGGTCATACCGCATTTACGACCGACTACACCAATAGTCATGTTGTAAACCTCATGAGTGTACGGGGCTTTCACCCGCTATGGCCGCCCATTTCAGAGCGTTACACGACTAAGACCCAAGTCTTAGCCGAGGCTGATCTGCACTTCCACACCTGCCGCAAGATCAAGCTTCATAAGTGCATCAACGGTTTTATCCGTTGGCTGGACGATGTCCAGAACGCGCTTATGAGTACGGATCTCGTACTGGTCACGCGCGTCTTTGTTGACGTGCGGGGAGACCAGAACGGTGAACCGCTCTTTACGGGTAGGCAGTGGAATTGGACCACGCACTTGAGCACCAGTACGTTTCGCGGTTTCCACGATTTCCTGGGTGGATTGGTCGATCAGGCGATGGTCAAAGGCCTTCAACCTGATACGGATTTGCTGATTTTGCATTGGATTTCAGACTCCAGGCTACTTCCCACCGAGCGCAATACGCCCGTTAAAAGGAGGCGCAATTCTATAGACGAGCTAACAGAGTGTCAACCCAATAAAAAAGCCCCCGCAAGCGGGGGCTTTTTCTCAAATCAACGCTTAGGCGATGATTTTGGCTACGACGCCAGCGCCGACGGTACGACCGCCTTCACGGATAGCGAAACGCAGACCGTCTTCCATTGCGATTGGCTTGATCAGAGTGACGGAAACTTTAACGTTGTCACCTGGCATAACCATTTCGGTGCCTTCCGGCAGTTCGCAGCTACCAGTTACGTCGGTAGTACGGAAGTAGAACTGTGGACGGTAGCCTTTGAAGAACGGAGTGTGACGACCGCCTTCTTCCTTGCTCAGAACGTAGATTTCAGCTTCGAACTGAGTGTGAGGCTTAACGGTACCCGGCTTAACCAGAACCTGACCACGCTCAACGTCGTCACGCTTGGTGCCACGCAGCAGTACGCCACAGTTCTCGCCAGCACGACCTTCGTCCAGCAGCTTGCGGAACATCTCAACGCCAGTGCAAGTAGTCTTGGTGGTGTCACGCAGACCCACGATCTCGACTTCTTCCTGGATCTTGATGATGCCACGCTCAACACGGCCAGTTACAACAGTACCGCGACCCGAGATCGAGAATACGTCTTCGATTGGCATCAGGAATGGCTTGTCGATAGCACGAACTGGTTCTGGGATGTAGCTGTCCAGAGTCTCAACCAGCTTCTTAACGGCCGAGGTACCCATTTCGTTGTCGTCTTGGCCGTTCAGAGCCATCAGAGCCGAACCGATGATGATCGGAGTGTCGTCGCCTGGGAAATCGTAAGTGCTCAGCAGATCACGAACTTCCATTTCAACCAGTTCCAGCAGCTCAGCGTCGTCAACCATGTCAGCCTTATTCAGGAAGACAACGATGTACGGAACGCCAACCTGACGGGACAGCAGGATGTGCTCACGGGTTTGTGGCATCGGACCATCAGCGGCCGAGCAAACCAGGATAGCGCCGTCCATCTGAGCAGCACCGGTGATCATGTTTTTTACGTAGTCGGCGTGACCTGGGCAGTCAACGTGCGCGTAGTGGCGAACGGCCGAATCGTATTCAACGTGAGCGGTGTTGATGGTGATACCACGAGCTTTTTCTTCTGGCGCGCTGTCGATTTTGTCGAAGTCGACTTTAGCCGAACCGAAAACTTCGGAGCAGACGCGAGTCAGAGCAGCGGTCAGAGTGGTTTTACCGTGGTCAACGTGACCGATAGTGCCAACGTTGACGTGCGGTTTGTTACGTTCAAATTTTTCTTTAGCCACGACAAATAACTCCTAGCCTAAAGGCGCTGAATCAGCCTTGTTTTTTGGTTACAGTTTCGACGATGTGCGACGGCGCTGTATTGTATTTTTTGAATTCCATAGAGTAGCTTGCGCGACCTTGGGACATGGAGCGGACATCGGTCGCATAACCGAACATCTCACCCAGCGGAACCTCAGCGCGAATTACCTTGCCGGAAACCGTGTCTTCCATACCCAGGATCATGCCGCGACGACGGTTAAGGTCGCCCATCACGTCACCCATATAGTCTTCAGGCGTAACAACCTCTACCGCCATGATCGGCTCAAGCAACTCACCACCGCCCTTCTGGGCCAGTTGCTTGGTCGCCATGGAGGCAGCCACCTTAAACGCCATCTCGTTCGAGTCGACGTCGTGGTAAGAACCATCAAACACGGTAGCCTTCAGGCCGATCAGCGGATAGCCGGCAACTACGCCGTTCTTCATCTGCTCTTCGATACCCTTCTGGATAGCCGGGATGTATTCCTTAGGAACCACACCACCCACTACTTCGTTTACGAATTGCAGACCTTCCTGACCTTCGTCAGCAGGTGCAAAACGAATCCAGCAGTGGCCGAACTGACCACGACCACCGGACTGACGAACGAACTTGCCTTCGATTTCACAGTTTTTCGTGATGCGCTCACGATACGAAACCTGAGGCTTACCGATGTTGGCTTCGACGTTGAACTCACGGCGCATCCGGTCAACCAGGATGTCCAGGTGCAATTCGCCCATGCCAGAGATGATCGTTTGACCAGTCTCTTCATCAGTCTTGACGCGGAAAGAAGGGTCTTCTTGAGCGAGTTTGCCCAGTGCGATACCCATTTTTTCCTGGTCATCCTTGGTTTTTGGCTCAACCGCAACCGAAATAACCGGCTCCGGGAAGTCCATCCGCACGAGGATGATTGGCTTGTCGGCGCTGCACAAGGTTTCACCAGTGGTGACGTCCTTCATGCCGATCAAGGCCGCGATGTCACCAGCGCGAACTTCCTTGATCTCTTCACGGGCGTTAGCGTGCATTTGCACCATACGACCCACGCGCTCTTTCTTGCCCTTGACCGAGTTGATCACGCCGTCGCCGGATGCCAACACGCCCGAGTAAACGCGGACGAAGGTCAAAGTACCCACGAATGGGTCGGTTGCGATCTTGAACGCCAAAGCCGAGAACGGCTCTTCGTCGTCTGCATGACGCTCCATCTGGACTTCTTCGTCATCAGGATCGGAACCCTTGATGGCCGGGATGTCGGTCGGAGCAGGCAAGTAGTCGATAACGGCGTCGAGAACCAGGGGAACACCCTTGTTCTTGAACGAAGAACCACAAACAGCCAGAACGATCTCACCAGCGATAGTACGCTGACGCAGAGCGGCCTTGATTTCCTCGTTGGTGAGCTCTTCGCCTTCGAGGTACTTGTTCATCAGCTCTTCGCTGGCTTCGGCAGCAGCCTCAACCATATTGCTGCGCCACTCATCAGCCAGATCCTGCAGTTCTGCAGGAATTGGCTCACGGCGTGGAGCCATGCCTTTGTCAGCGTCGTTCCAGTAAACCGCTTCCATGGTCATCAGATCGATCTGACCCTGGAAGTTGTCTTCTGCACCGATAGCCAACTGGATAGGCACCGGAGTGTGGCCCAGACGCTGCTTGATCTGAGCGATCACACGCAGGAAGTTGGCGCCAGCACGGTCCATCTTGTTCACGTAAACGATACGCGGAACACCGTATTTGTTGGCTTGACGCCATACGGTTTCGGACTGCGGCTCTACACCGGAAGTACCACAGAACACGACGACCGCGCCGTCAAGCACACGCAGGGAACGTTCAACTTCGATGGTGAAGTCTACGTGGCCCGGGGTGTCAATGACGTTGAAACGGTACTGGTCCTTGTGCTGCTTCTGAGAGCCCTGCCAGAAGGCGGTAATAGCAGCAGAAGTAATGGTGATACCACGCTCCTGCTCCTGAACCATCCAGTCTGTGGTCGCGGCGCCGTCATGCACCTCGCCCATCTTGTGACTTTTGCCAGTGTAAAAAAGGACGCGCTCGGTGGTGGTGGTTTTACCAGCATCCACGTGAGCAACGATACCGATGTTACGGTAGCGGTTAATCGGAGTAGTACGAGCCATAAAGCCCTCGCAAAATTAGTGACGCTGAAATTAGAAGCGGTAGTGCGAGAAAGCCTTGTTGGCCTCAGCCATACGGTGCACGTCTTCACGCTTCTTGACCGCAGCACCTTTGCCTTCAGCGGCGTCCAGCAGTTCGCCAGCCAAACGCAGAGCCATAGACTTCTCACCGCGCTTGCGCGCGAAGTCTACCAGCCAACGCATTGCCAGAGCATTACGACGGGACGGACGAACTTCGACCGGAACCTGGTAAGTAGCACCGCCTACACGGCGCGACTTTACTTCGACCAGCGGAGCGATGGCGTCGAGAGCTTTCTCGAAGATTTCCAGGGGGTCGCTGTTCTTGCGTTCTTTAACCTTCTCCAGCGCGCCATAAACGATACGCTCGGCAACGGCTTTCTTGCCGCTTTCCATCACGTGGTTCATGAACTTCGCCAGGATCTGGCTTCCGTATTTTGGATCGTCAAGCACTTCGCGCTTGGCTGCTACGCGTCTTCTTGGCATGGATAAGCCCTCAAACGGTCTTCAGGTTCGCTCGGAATCGGTGCCCTTACGGGACGCCTCCGACCTTACTCTTATCGACTCAGAAAATAAGATGATTCAGTTTTACAAAAAGCCGCTACTACTTAGGCTTCTTGGTACCGTACTTCGAACGACCCTGGTTACGGCCTTTAACGCCGGAAGTGTCCAAGGAGCCGCGAACGGTGTGGTAACGAACACCTGGCAAGTCTTTTACACGGCCGCCACGGATCAGGACCACGCTGTGCTCTTGCAGGTTGTGGCCTTCACCGCCGATGTACGAGGAAACCTCGAAACCGTTGGTCAGACGCACACGGCATACTTTACGCAGTGCCGAGTTAGGTTTTTTCGGCGTAGTGGTGTACACGCGAGTGCACACGCCACGACGTTGCGGGCAGTTCTGCAGCGCAGGTACGTCGGATTTCTCGACGATACGCTTACGCGGCTGACGTACCAGCTGGTTGATAGTTGCCATCTACTAGCTCCACTGTTGTCTTGCGACGCTATTGTCTTACAAGAAAAGCAAAATGGCAGGACACACGTCCCGCCAAATTTAGGGGTACAAGAGTCTAAAGAGGATCCTGCCCCCAGTCAAGGCAAAGCCCCGACCTCAATGCCCACCCGCTCACAGCAAACAACCTGTCAGTTTTGGGCGGACATTGAGATCAGGGCCCTACTCTCAATTACTGCTTGAGTTCAACGCTTCGGTCAGCGCGGCTTCAACTTCGCTCGCACTCACACGCAACGGCTTGTCAGCATCACGACGACGCTTACGCTCGCTGTGATAAGCCAGACCGGTACCAGCCGGGATCAAACGACCCACGACCACGTTTTCTTTCAGGCCGCGCAGGTAGTCGCGCTTGCCGGTTACAGCCGCTTCGGTCAGTACGCGAGTGGTCTCCTGGAAGGAGGCCGCCGAGATGAACGATTCGGTGGACAACGATGCCTTGGTGATACCGAGCAACACGCGAGTGAACTTCGAGATGAATTTTTCGTCCGCCGCAAGGCGCTCGTTCTCAACCAGTACATGCGTCAACTCCATCTGGTCGCCCTTGATGAAGCTCGAATCACCCGACTCGGAGATCTCGACCTTACGCAGCATCTGACGAAGAATCGTTTCGATGTGCTTGTCGTTGATCTTCACGCCCTGCAGGCGATAAACGTCTTGAATCTCGTTGACGATGTATTTCGCCAGAGCGCTGACACCCAGCAGACGCAGGATGTCATGCGGATCGCTAGGACCGTCGGAGATAACCTCACCGCGGTTCACTTGCTCACCTTCGAAGACGTTCAGGTGACGCCACTTAGGAATCAGCTCTTCGTACGGATCGCTACCGTCGTTCGGTGTAATCACCAGACGACGCTTACCCTTGGTCTCTTTACCGAAGGCGATCGTACCGCTGACTTCTGCCAGGATCGACGCTTCTTTCGGGCGACGCGCTTCGAACAAGTCGGCAACGCGCGGCAGACCACCGGTGATGTCACGGGTCTTGGAAGTCTCTTGCGGAATACGGGCGATAACATCACCCACGCCCACTTGAGCGCCGTCCGCAACACCGACCAGGGCGTTAGCAGGCAGGAAGTACTGAGCCGGTACGTCAGTACCCGGCAGCAGCAGATCCTTGCCATCGATACCAACCATCTTCACGGCAGGACGGATGTCCTTACCTGCAGCAGGACGGTCTTTGGCGTCGAGTACTTCGATGTTGGTCAGACCGGTCAATTCGTCGGTCTGGCGCTTGATCGTAATACCTTCTTCCATGCCCACGTAGGTCACGGTACCTTTCATTTCGGTAACGATCGGGTGAGTGTGCGGATCCCACTTGGCTACGATAGAGCCAGCGTCGACCTTGTCGCCTTCCTTCACCGAGATCACTGCACCGTAAGGCAGCTTGTAACGCTCACGCTCACGACCGAACTCGTCAGCGATCGCCAGCTCACCGGAACGCGATACAGCGACCAGGTTACCGTCGAGACGCTCTACATGCTTCAGGTTGTGCAGACGGACGATACCGCCGTTTTTCACCTGAACGCTGTCGGCAGCGGAAGTACGGCTTGCCGCACCACCGATGTGGAACGTACGCATGGTCAGCTGGGTACCCGGCTCACCGATCGACTGAGCAGCGATAACGCCGACAGCTTCACCGATGTTCACCTGGTGACCACGGGCCAGATCGCGACCGTAGCACTTGGCGCAGATGCCGTAACGGGTTTCGCAGCTGATTGGCGAGCGTACGATCACTTCGTCGATGCTGTTCAGCTCGATGAATTCGACCCACTTCTCGTCTACCAGGGTACCGGCCGGAACGATGACGTCCTCGGTGCCAGGCTTGAACACGTCACGGGCGATGACACGACCCAGTACACGTTCGCCCAAAGGCTCTACCACGTCGCCGCCTTCAATGTGCGGCGTCATGACCAGGCCCTGTTCGGTGCCGCAGTCCACTTCGGTCACAACCAGGTCTTGTGCCACGTCAACCAGACGACGAGTCAGGTAACCGGAGTTCGCGGTTTTCAACGCGGTATCCGCCAGACCTTTACGAGCACCGTGAGTCGAGATGAAGTACTGGAGTACGCTCAAACCTTCACGGAAGTTCGCGGTGATCGGCGTCTCGATGATAGAGCCGTCCGGCTTGGCCATCAGACCACGCATACCGGCCAGCTGACGAATCTGTGCTGCGGAACCCCGCGCACCCGAGTCAGCCATCATGTACATCGAGTTGAACGACTCTTGGTCCACGGTTTCGCCGTGGCGGTCGACAACCTTCTCCTTGGAGAGGTTCGACATCATCGCCTTGGAAACTTCGTCGTTCGCCTTGGACCATAGGTCGATGACCTTGTTGTACTTCTCGCCCTGGGTTACCAGGCCGGAGGCGTACTGACTTTCGATCTCTTTAACTTCTTCGGTCGCCGCGTCGATGATGCGTGCTTTCTCATCCGGGATAACGAAGTCGTTAACACCAATGGAAACACCCGAAATCGTCGAGTAGGCAAAACCGGTGTACATCAGCTGGTCAGCGAAGATGACGGTCTCTTTCAAACCCACCACGCGGTAGCACTGGTTGATCAGCTTGGAGATCGCCTTTTTCTTCATAGGCTGATTGACCACGTCATACGACAGGCCAGCCGGTACCACCTGGAACAGCAACGCACGGCCGACGGTCGTGTCGACGATGCGGGTATTGGTCACGCTGCCGCCATCACGATCATTCACGGTTTCGTTGATACGAACCTTGATCTTGGCGTGCAGAGCAGCTTCGCCGGCGCGGAATACGCGGTCGACTTCCTGCAGATCCGCGAACACACGACCTTCGCCTTTGGCGTTGATCGCTTCACGGGTCATGTAGTACAGACCCAGTACAACGTCCTGCGACGGAACGATGATTGGCTCACCGTTGGCTGGCGACAGAATGTTGTTGGTCGACATCATCAGCGCGCGCGCTTCCAGCTGGGCTTCCAGCGTCAGCGGCACGTGAACGGCCATCTGGTCACCGTCGAAGTCGGCGTTGTAAGCCGCGCAGACCAGAGGGTGAAGCTGGATGGCCTTACCTTCGATCAGAACCGGTTCAAACGCCTGGATGCCCAGACGGTGAAGGGTTGGCGCACGGTTAAGCAACACTGGGTGTTCGCGGATGACTTCTGCGAGAACGTCCCACACTTCCGGCAGTTCGCGCTCGACCATCTTTTTCGCAGCTTTGATGGTGGTCGCCAGACCACGCATTTCCAGCTTGCCGAAAATAAACGGCTTGAACAGCTCGAGCGCCATCTTCTTAGGCAGACCGCACTGGTGCAGACGCAGGGTCGGGCCTACGGTAATGACCGAACGACCTGAGTAGTCAACACGCTTACCGAGCAAGTTCTGACGGAAACGACCCTGCTTACCCTTGATCATGTCAGCCAGGGATTTCAGAGGACGCTTGTTGGAACCAGTGATGGCACGACCGCGGCGACCGTTGTCGAGCAGCGCATCCACAGCTTCCTGCAGCATACGTTTTTCGTTGCGCACGATGATGTCCGGAGCGGACAGGTCCAGCAGGCGCTTCAAACGGTTGTTACGGTTGATCACTCGACGATACAGATCGTTGAGGTCAGACGTCGCGAAACGACCGCCATCCAGTGGAACCAGTGGACGCAGATCTGGCGGCAGAACCGGCAGAACGGTCAACACCATCCACTCAGGCAGGTTGCCGGAACCCTGGAAGGCTTCCATCAACTTCAGGCGCTTGGACAGCTTCTTGATCTTGGTCTCGGAGTTGGTTTGCGGAATTTCTTCGCGCAGACGGCCAATCTCGTGTTCCAGATCGATAGCGTGCAGCAGCTCGCGGACAGCCTCGGCACCCATGCGGGCGTCGAAGTCATCACCGAACTCTTCGAGGGCTTCGAAGTACTGCTCATCGTTCAGCAGCTGACCTTTCTCAAGGGTGGTCATGCCTGGATCGATAACGACATAGCTCTCGAAATAGAGAACGCGTTCGATATCACGCAGGGTCATGTCCATCAGCAAGCCGATACGGGACGGCAGCGATTTCAGGAACCAGATGTGGGCAACCGGGGACGCCAGTTCGATGTGAGCCATGCGCTCACGACGGACTTTGGCCAGTGCAACCTCAACGCCGCACTTCTCGCAGATCACGCCACGATGCTTCAAGCGCTTGTACTTACCGCACAGGCACTCGTAATCCTTTACCGGGCCAAAGATCTTGGCGCAGAACAGGCCGTCACGCTCAGGTTTGAACGTACGGTAGTTGATGGTTTCCGGCTTTTTAACTTCACCGAACGACCACGAACGGATCATCTCAGGCGATGCCAATCCGATACGGATGGCGTCGAACTCTTCGACTTGACCCTGGTTTTTCAGCAAATTCAGTAGGTCTTTCAAGGCCTTTCCTCCTGGCGGAGCAGAGAGTGGTCATACCGACCCACCCTCGATTCGCGTCACGTGTTATTCGGTTTCCAGATCGATATCGATACCGAGCGAACGGATTTCTTTGATCAACACGTTGAAGGACTCGGGCATGCCCGGCTCCATACGGTGATCGCCGTCCACGATGTTTTTGTACATCTTGGTACGACCGTTCACATCGTCCGACTTCACTGTGAGCATTTCTTGCAGAGTGTATGCCGCGCCGTATGCTTCCAGCGCCCAGACCTCCATCTCCCCGAAACGCTGACCACCGAACTGCGCCTTACCACCCAGCGGCTGCTGGGTAACCAGGCTGTAGGAACCAGTGGAACGCGCGTGCATCTTGTCGTCCACCAAGTGGTTCAGCTTCAGCATGTACATGTAGCCAACAGTTACCGGACGCTCGAATTTGTTACCGGTACGACCGTCGAACAGTTGCATCTGGCCACTGTCCGGCATGTCCGCCAGGCGCAGCATCGCCTTGATTTCGCTTTCCTTGGCACCGTCAAAAACAGGGGTTGCCATCGGAACGCCGCCGCGCAGGTTCTTCGCCAGATCCAGAATTTCCTGATCAGACAGGTCGTCCAGGCTTTCCTGACGGCCGCCAATCTCGTTATAGATCTCGTTCAGGAACTTGCGCAACTCAACGACTTTACGCTGCTCTTCGAGCATACGGTTGATCTTCTCGCCCAGTCCTTTAGCCGCGAGGCCCAGGTGGGTTTCGAGAATCTGACCAACGTTCATACGCGAAGGTACACCCAACGGGTTGAGGACGATATCCACCGGCGTGCCATTGGCATCGTGCGGCATGTCTTCAACCGGCATGATCACGGAGACCACACCTTTGTTACCGTGGCGACCGGCCATTTTGTCGCCCGGCTGAATGCGGCGACGGATGGCAAGGTAGACCTTGACGATTTTCAGCACGCCTGGAGCCAGGTCATCGCCTTGCTGCAACTTGCGCTTCTTGTCTTCGAACTTGTCGTCCAGCAGACGGCGACGATCAACGATGTAAGCCTGGGCTTTTTCGAGTTGCTCGTTCAGCGCGTCTTCAACCATGCGCAGCTTGAACCACTGGCCATGCTCAAGACCGTCGAGTACTTCGTCGGTGATTTCCTGACCTTTCTTCAGGCCGGCACCACCTTCAACCGTACGACCAACCAACGCGGAACGCAGACGTTCGAAGGTTGCACCTTCTACGATACGGAACTCTTCGTTCAGATCCTTGCGGATCTCGTCCAGCTGGCTCTTCTCGATCGACAGAGCACGAGCGTCACGCTCTACGCCGTCACGGGTGAAGACCTGTACGTCGATGACCGTACCCTTGGTACCGGTCGGCACACGCAGGGAGGTATCTTTAACATCGCTGGCCTTCTCACCGAAGATCGCACGCAGCAGCTTCTCTTCTGGTGTCAGTTGGGTCTCGCCCTTCGGAGTGACCTTGCCGACCAGAATGTCGCCGGCGCCGACTTCAGCACCCACATAAACGATACCGGCTTCATCCAGTTTGTTCAGCGCTGCTTCACCCACGTTAGGGATGTCAGCGGTGATTTCCTCTGGACCAAGCTTGGTATCACGAGCCACACAGGTCAGTTCCTGGATGTGGATCGTAGTGAAACGGTCTTCTTGAACAACACGCTCGGACAGGCAGATGGAGTCTTCGAAGTTGAAGCCGTTCCAGGCCATGAACGCGATGCGCATGTTCTGACCAAGAGCCAGTTCACCCATGTCGGTGGACGGACCGTCAGCCATGATGTCGCTACGCTGAACGCGATCACCCTTGCTCACCAGCGGACGCTGGTTGATGCAGGTGTTCTGGTTCGAGCGGGTGTACTTGGTCAGGTTGTAGATGTCGACACCGGCTTCGCCTGGCTCAACTTCGTCATCAGCAACGCGAACAACAATACGGCTTGCGTCGACGGAGTCGATGACGCCGCCACGACGGGCAACGACGCAAACACCGGAGTCACGCGCAACGTTGCGCTCCATGCCGGTACCCACCAGCGGCTTGTCGGCCCGCAGAGTCGGTACAGCCTGACGCTGCATGTTCGAACCCATCAACGCACGGTTGGCGTCGTCGTGCTCGAGGAACGGAATCAACGACGCTGCAACCGAAACAACCTGCTTCGGCGAAACGTCCATCAGGGTGACGTCTTCCGGCGCCTTGACGGTGAACTCGTTCAGGTGACGAACAGCTACCAGCTCATCGATCAGATGACCTTTGTCGTTCATGGTCGCCGAAGCTTGGGCGATCACGTGATCGGCCTCTTCGATGGCGGACAGGAAGACGATCTCGTCGGTAACCAGGCCTTCTTTCACCACACGGTACGGGCTTTCCAGGAAGCCATACTGGTTGGTGCGGGCATAGGCTGCCAGCGAGTTGATCAGACCAATGTTCGGACCTTCCGGCGTTTCGATCGGGCAAACACGACCGTAGTGCGTCGGGTGTACGTCACGAACTTCGAAGCCCGCACGCTCACGGGTCAGACCGCCAGGGCCGAGTGCGGAAACGCGACGCTTGTGGGTGATCTCGGACAGCGGGTTGTTCTGGTCCATGAACTGCGACAGCTGGCTGGAACCGAAGAACTCTTTTACCGCGGCGGCGACTGGCTTGGCGTTGATCAGGTCCTGAGGCATCAGGCCTTCGCTTTCTGCCATCGACAGACGCTCTTTGACCGCACGCTCAACACGCACCAGACCTACACGGAACTGGTTCTCAGCCATCTCACCTACGCAACGAACACGACGGTTACCGAGGTGGTCGATGTCGTCGACGATGCCTTTGCCGTTACGGATATCGACGAGGGTCTTGAGAACCGCAACGATATCTTCCTTGCAGAGAACACCCGAACCTTCGATCTCGGTACGGCCGATACGACGGTTGAACTTCATCCGGCCAACAGCCGACAGATCGTAACGCTCTGGGCTGAAAAACAAGTTGTTGAACAGGGTCTCGGCAGCATCTTTGGTTGGCGGCTCGCCAGGACGCATCATCCGATAGATTTCGACCAAAGCTTCCAGCTGGTTGCCAGTCGAATCGATTTTCAGGGTGTCAGAGATGAACGGACCGCAATCGATGTCGTTGGTGTACAACGTTTCGATACGGACAACCTGAGCCTTGGCGATTTTCGCCAGGATCTCAGTGTTCAGCTCGGTGTTGCACTCAGCGATGATCTCGCCAGTAGCCGGGTGGACGATCGCCTTGGCGGTCGTGCGACCCAATACGTAGTCCAGCGGGACTTCGAGCGCCTTGATGCCGGCTTTCTCGAGCTGGTTGATGTGGCGCGCAGTGATACGACGCCCTTGCTCGACGATGACCTTGCCCTTGTCGTCCAGGATGTCCAGAACGGCAATTTCACCGCGCAGGCGCTGAGGCACCAACTCCAGGCTCAGGGACTCGCCATGAACGTGGAAAACGTTGGTGGTGTAGAACGCGTCCAGCACCTCTTCAGTGGTGTAGCCCAGTGCACGGAGCAGAACCGATGCAGGGAGCTTGCGGCGACGGTCGATACGGACGAATACACAGTCCTTAGGATCGAACTCGAAGTCCAGCCACGAACCACGATAAGGAATGATGCGAGCGGAATACAGCAGCTTGCCCGAGCTGTGCGTTTTACCGCGGTCGTGGTCGAAGAACACGCCCGGGGAACGGTGCAGTTGGGAAACGATGACACGCTCGGTACCGTTGATTACGAAGGTACCGTTTTCAGTCATCAGGGGGATTTCACCCATGTAGACTTCTTGCTCTTTGATGTCCTTGATCGCTTTGTTCGACGATTCTTTGTCGAAAATGATCAGGCGCACTTTTACCCGCAAAGGTACGGCGTACGTCACACCGCGCAGCACGCATTCCTTGACATCAAACGCCGGTTCGCCCAGGCGATAACCAACGTACTCCAGAGCAGCATTGCCGGAGTAGCTGATGATCGGGAAAACGGATTTGAAGGCCGCATGCAGGCCCACGTCGCGGAACTGATCTTTAGTCGCTCCCGCTTGCAAGAATTCACGATACGAATCCAGCTGGATGGCCAGGAGGTAAGGCACATCCATGACGTCCGGCAACTTGCTAAAGTCCTTGCGGATACGTTTTTTCTCAGTATATGAGTAAGCCATCAGCGTTCCCCAGCTTGGTCACCTGCTTGTTTGGCCTCTCCCGACGGGAGTGACCAGAAAATCTTGCAAACCCCATGGTTTGCGCCACCGTTCGAGGTGGTTGAAGCACGTTAGTGGCACCGACCTGATCGGTCGCCAATAACGGAAAAAGGCCGGTGGCAGAAGCCACCAGCCATCAGCCTTTCGCTTAACGCTTGGGCTGGAGACGCAAGGTCGATGCTTACTTCAGCTCGACTTTAGCGCCTGCTTCTTCCAGAGCAGCTTTGGCTTTGTCAGCAGCGTCTTTTGCTACTGCTTCCAGAACCATTGCTGGAGCGCCGTCAACGACTGCCTTGGCTTCTTTCAGGCCCAGACCGGTCAGTTCACGAACTGCTTTAATAACGTTAACTTTCTTCTCGCCAGCTTCGGTCAGCATGACGTTGAATTCGGTTTGCTCTTCAACAACAGCGGCAGCAGCAGCTGGACCAGCCGAGGCAGCAGCAGCGCTAACGCCGAATTTTTCTTCGAAAGCTTTGATCAGCTCAACAACCTGCAGAACGGACATTTCAGCTACGGCGTTGAGGATATCGTCTTGAGAGATAGACATGACTCTAATTCCTGAATTGTGTGAGGGCCTAGGCGGCCTTCGAAATAAACAAAAATACGCGAGAAGAGGTGTGCGGCCTTAGGCTGCAGCAGCTTCTTTCTGTTCGCGAACTGCCGCCAGCGTACGAGCCAATTTGCTGGTAGCGCCTTGAATCACGCTCATCAGCTGAGAAATTGCTTCGTCACGGGTCGGCAAGGTTGCCAGTACGTCGATCTGATTAGCTGCGAGGAACTTGCCCTCGAACGCAGCTGCCTTGATCTCGAACTTGTCCTGACCCTTAGCGAATTCTTTGAACAAACGGGCAGCAGCGCCTGGATGTTCGTTGGAGAACGCGATCAAGGTCGGGCCGGTGAACGCATCGTTGAGGACACTGTATTCAGTGTCAGCAACGGCGCGCTTGAGCAGGGTGTTACGTACGACACGTACGTAAACGCCAGCTTCACGAGCCTCTTTACGGAGTCCGGTCATCGCGCCTACTGTTACGCCACGGGCATCAGCCACGACAGCGGACAGAGCGACTTTGGCAGCCTCGTTGACTTCAGCGACGATGGCCTTCTTGTCTTCGAGTTTAATTGCCACGGGTTTAACTCCTGCTTGTTACCGTTTCATCTGGCCGAAGCCTGATGTCGTTTTGGTGTCTGATTCGGTAAGGAACCGGGAGCACCATCTGCGTAGGCTTGTGTTTTAAGACTTGCGCCGCCTACGGTCTTGGATAGCCCCCGCCAGGCAGGGACCCCAATATTTGCAAAGGTGCGGTTACCCGCACCCTGCCGGTCTTACGCGTTCAACGAACCTTGGTCGATGACCAGGCCTGGACCCATGGTGGTGCTCAGGGTAACGCGCTTGACATAGATACCTTTCGAGGAAGCTGGCTTGATACGCTTCAGATCAGCGATCAGTGCTTCAACGTTCTCACGCAGCTTGTCGGCATCAAAGCCAACTTTGCCTACGGAAGTGTGGATGATGCCGTTTTTGTCGGTGCGATAACGAACCTGACCCGCTTTAGCGTTTTTGACCGCGTTAGCTACGTCTGGAGTAACGGTACCGACTTTCGGGTTTGGCATCAGACCACGTGGACCGAGGATCTGACCCAGCTGACCTACAACACGCATTGCGTCCGGGGAGGCAATAACGACGTCATAGTTCAGGTCGCCGCCTTTCATTTCGGCAGCCAGGTCGTCCATACCAACGCGATCAGCACCGGCAGCCAAAGCAGCTTCAGCAGCTGGGCCCTGAGTGAAGACAGCGACGCGAACGGTCTTGCCAGTGCCGTGTGGCAGCACGGTAGCGCTACGAACAACCTGGTCAGATTTACGCGGGTCAACACCGAGGTTCACAGCAACGTCAACGGACTCGCTGAATTTAACGGTCGACAGCTCGGTCAGCAGAGCTGCGGCGTCATTGAAGCTATAGGACTTGCCAGCTTCAACTTTGGAAGCAATTGCCTTTTGGCGTTTGGTCAGCTTAGCCATTACACACCCTCCACGTTAAGGCCCATGCTACGAGCAGAACCGGCGATGGTACGCACGGCAGCTTCCATGTCAGCAGCGGTCAGATCAGCGTTTTTAACCTTCGCAATATCTTCCAACTGAGCACGGGTAACGGTGCCAACTTTGACGGTGTTCGGACGAGCCGAGCCGCTGGTCAGGCCAGCTGCTTTTTTCAACAGAACCGAAGCAGGGGTACTTTTGGTTTCAAAAGTGAAGCTACGGTCGCTGTAAACAGTGATGATCACTGGAGTCGGCAGACCTGGCTCAAGACCCTGAGTACGGGCGTTGAAAGCCTTGCAGAATTCCATGATGTTCACGCCGTGCTGACCCAGAGCCGGACCAACAGGTGGGCTTGGGTTAGCCTGAGCGGCTTTCACTTGAAGCTTGATGTAAGCGGTAATCTTCTTGGCCATGAGGCACTCCAATTACGGGTTCAAACGCCTCGAAAGGCTCCCCGGTTACTTGCGCGTTTATCCCAGTGACGAAAAAACCCCACAGCCCAAGGCTGCGGGGTATGGGATTTCTAGCTCAGTTATGCCTTTTCGACCTGACTGAACTCGAGCTCCACCGGAGTAGAGCGTCCGAAAATAAGCACAGCCACTTGGATCCGGCTCTTTTCGTAGTTAACTTCCTCAACCGTACCGTTGAAGTCCGCGAACGGACCATCGGTAACGCGAACCACTTCACCCGGCTCGAACAACGTCTTCGGTTTCGGCTTGTCGCTGCCATCAGCAACACGACGGAGAATTGCTTCAGCTTCTTTATCGGTGATCGGGGCAGGTTTGTCTGCCGTCCCACCAATGAAGCCCATGACACGAGGAGTGTCCTTGACCAAGTGCCAAGTACCTTCATTCATGTCCATCTGGACCAGCACATAACCAGGGAAGAATTTACGCTCGCTTTTGCGTTTCTGGCCGTTACGCATCTCTACCACTTCTTCGGTAGGGACCAGAATTTCGCCGAAACCATCTTCCATGCCTGCCAGCTTTACACGCTCGATCAGAGAGCGCATAACATGCTTCTCGTAACCCGAGTAGGCATGCACTACGTACCAACGCTTAGCCACGGGACACCCTTAGCCGACGATCAAGGAAACAAGCCAGCCGAGCAGGGAATCTAGACCCCACAGCAGCAGCGCCATAACCAGAACCACAGCTACCACGATGAGGGTAGTCTGGGTGGTTTCTTGACGAGTAGGCCATACGACTTTACGAATCTCGGCGCGAGCTTCCTTGGCCAACACGAAGAAAGCCTTGCCCTTGCCTGTCTGCAACGCCACATAGGCTGCAACAGCTGCAATTACGAGCAAAGCAAGTACGCGATACAGGATTGGCTGCGCCGAGTAGTATTGATTTCCAACAACACCCACAACGACCAAAAGGACTACTACGAGCCACTTTACGACATCAAAACGGGAGTCTTGGGCTTCAGCCTTTGGATTCATCTACTAAAATCCTGTGAAAAGAAAGCCAGAAACGTTACGCGAATCTGGCAGGTCAGGAGGGAATCGAACCCCCAACCTACGGTTTTGGAGACCGTCGCTCTGCCAATTGAGCTACTGACCTAAAAGCAAAATCAGGCCGACCATTATGCTGGCCTGACAGGAAGATTTCAACAGCTATTCGACAAGCCCAACCTTCCGACACCATCGAATACTGCCAGCGATCAATCAGAACCAGGCCTCTAGCCGAAACACCGCCCCTGACAAACCACCTAAAACAAAGGCAGATACTTTCATATCTGCCTTAGTAATGGAGCTCTTGAGCGGATTTGAACCGCTGACCTCACCCTTACCAAGGGTGTGCTCTACCAACTGAGCTACAAGAGCGAAACGCATTGCACAACCAACAAAACTTGGAGCGGGTAGCGGGAATCGAACCCGCATCATCAGCTTGGAAGGCTGAGGTTCTACCACTAAACTATACCCGCCGAGCATGTTGCTTACGCTCGAAATTTGGTGGAGGGGGAAGGATTCGAACCTTCGAAGTCGTAGACGTCAGATTTACAGTCTGATCCCTTTGGCCGCTCGGGAACCCCTCCTAAGCGAGGCGACATTCTATCTCATGCCGCCCTTCTGTCAACCATTTTCTCAATAAAAACTTGAGGTTACAAACGTTGACTCTTGCTTCACGTGCATTTCAATTTGTCCTGCACTGCGAAGCGGGCGCCATTCTATGCAAACTAATCTGCAGTTGCAATGCCTTCACATGACATTATTTTACTTTTTAACTGCGGGAAGTCCTGCTTCAACCCACCTAGCAAAACATCGTCCACAAGACGACGACTGTCAGGTTCAACTTTTAACCAATAAATAGCGCCCAGATCATCCGACCGCCTGCCAAATCGAGTACGGATATCCAGGCTCGTCAAGCGTTGTTCGATTGTCTTCGCTTCGCTTTGCGCAACGCCACCGCCGAGATAGAGGCATTGGTTGTCAGCCTGGCGGGGAAACGAGTCGGAGGACTGGGCGCCAGACTCACTCAACAGACGGATATTCTGCTGAGCGCCCTTGAACAGCGACAGAGGCGCCACCTCCTTCGGCCTCAAGGGCGCTTCTTGCTGATGCCATACGTAGTAAAAGACATTCAACATTACCAAGAGCAAAAAAAACCAGCGCATAGCAACCTCATCACGACCCAAACAACAGCGATACGGCACTCAAGGCTGCCACAACGGCCTCGCCACCCTTAAATAAAATCAAATCACGTTTCGGGGGCAGCGCGCAGCCTAAGACTCAGCTCTCCACCACTGAAGCTTTGAATTTCAGCGCCTACTTTCAGGCGCAACGCACCGACTGCATCAATCCCGACAACCACACCCTCCACCGCGCTCGAACCTGCGAGCAGTGTCACGGGCCGCCCCTGCCAAAGATGGTTGGCTTCCCACTCTGCCTGGAAAGCACCGAACCCTGCCTCGCGATGAGCAGACAAATAGGCACTTAGCTCTTTATTCAGGCGCGCCACGATTTCGTTACGATCTATAACGCCACCATATTCGAGCAACATAGACGTCCAGGCTTGATCAACCTCCTCAGAGGCGCGCATGTTGACGTTGATACCAATGCCTATCACCACATGGCAAACATCCGCTGGATCCCCCGTCAGCTCCAGCAAGACGCCAGCCAGCTTGCGACCGCCCACTAGTACGTCATTAGGCCACTTTAATCCTGCTCCGTTTATTCCCATTTCTCGTAGCATTTTGACAACAGCCAGACCAACAAGGAGACTCAAACCCTCCAAACGACGCATCCCGCCATCGACACGCATTGCCAGGCTGTAATAGAGATTTTCGCCAAACGGACTCACCCATTTGCGACCTCGCCGGCCTCTACCTGCCGTCTGCCGCTCTGCAAGAACCAGGAGAGGTAACGGCTCCCCGCTTTCAATCAAACGCATGGCCTGGGCGTTAGTGGAGTCGATGCTGTCGTAAACATGAACAGCCCAATCCGCGTCCGCCTGATTTTTCTCGATCCACTGCGCATCTAACATGAATAGAGGGTCGGCAAGCCGGTAGCCGCGACCGCGCACCTTGTGGATTTCCAGTCCCGTCTCAGCCTCGAGCTGCTGTAGCTTTTTCCAGACAGCACTGCGACTTACCCCCATGACCGCTCCCAGGTCTTCGCCAGAGTGAAACTCTCCATCTTTCAGAAGCTTCAGTAACATCTGCATTCTTATTTCGCCTGTTGAGAGACATGCATGATATCTACCCACGCAGTACGCGCCTAGGACAGACAGATACCAACCTAAAGGCAACCTTTAACAGCAAGGGAGGCGTGATAAATAGCGATGTGAAATGTGGGCAACCTCCACCCCCGACGACTCTCGACGATGGAAAGGCATGAGAACGAGGAGCTTCGGCAACTGACAGGCAGTTAGATAGAACAATCATCTGCACGAGCTGAAGGGATTTTTCCGGGCGCAAAAACAAAACCCCATCTGCTTTCGCAAATGGGGTTTCGGAATTTAATCTTGACGATGACCTACTCTCACATGGGGAAACCCCACACTACCATCGG
>NZ_FNCO01000025.1 GCF_900100795.1 Pseudomonas abietaniphila | reverse complement strand
AAGGCCTTGATCGCCAGCCTGACCGCGCAAGGCTTCCCGGTGCTGGACCTGACCGACAACGAACTGGCCAAGCTGCACCTGCGGCACATGGTGGGTGGGCATTCGGAACGGGTCAGCGATGAAGTGGTGTTCCGCTTCGAATTCCCCGAGCGGCCGGGCGCGCTGTTCAACTTCCTCAACAAGCTGGGCGGCAAATGGAACATCTCGATGTTCCACTACCGCAACCATGGCGCAGCGGACGGGCGCGTCGTCGCGGGACTGGTGGTGCCGGAGGATGAACGGCATCTGGTGCCCAAGGCGCTGGCGGAGATTGGTTATCCGTACTGGGATGAGACGAACAACCCGGCGTACAGGCTGTTTCTGGGCTGAAACGGATCCGCTTCTTCTGTAGGAGCGCGCTTGCCCGCGAATGCGGTGGCTCAGTGAACACATCCATGACTGACACACCGCGTTCGCTGCCGTCGTAACCTCCGACGTCTCCCACATGAACCGGGCACACCCAGAACCCGCGGTTGCCGCAAGGCTTGTGACTGCCGCAGAACCTGTGGTTACCTCAAATGTGTGACTGACACAAGACCTGTAACTGCCTCAAATGTGTGACTGACACAAGACCTGTAACTGCCTCAAATGTGTGACTGGCGCAAACCTGTGGGAGCTGCTGGAGGTTACGACAGTGGCGAATCCGGTGGGTCAGTCACATCATCGGCGACTGACACACCGCATTCGCTGCCGTCGTAACCTCCGACGTCTCCCACAGGGGGCGTGTAGAGAACCAAACGTGTGCTTGACCTCACTGCGCCGGCGTCACTGCCTCGGGCGCTGGCTCGATGGCGGGCGCCGGTTCCTGTGCCGGTGTGGGTGCTGTTGTCGGCGCAGGTGTTTCCACAGGGGCGGCGGTTTCAGTCTTCAGCGGTTCAGGCTCAGCGGGGGCTGGCATGGGTTCACTGCTCTGCTCGGCCGCCGCCGCTGGCGCGGTCGACGGTGTGGTCAGCGGAGCAGGCACAACCGCCGGGGCAGGCGCAGGTGCGACGGCGGGCTTCTGCTCGGTCAACGCCGCCGCTTTTGCGGCAGGCGCAGGTTCCGGCATCCCCATATCGGCCTTGGGTTTGTCTTCGATGTGCGCAGCTTTCTTCACTTCAGGAGGTAGGAAGTTTTCCACCAACGCGAAGAAACGATCGTAGAACTTGGACGAAGACACCGTTTCACTGGCGACCTTGACCATCGAATCGTCCGTCGAGCCAATCGGCATCGACACCGAACCCAGCACTCCGACCCCCAGACTCGCCGAATTATTCACCTTCTTCAGCGCATAACGATCCTGAAGGGCGTTGGCGAACATGGTGGCTTTGCCATCAGCGCTGCCATCTGCCGCGCAGACCACACTGAAGCTGATCTCCATGTGCGTCTCGCCTGTCTGCTGGAAGCTCTTGTGGCCGCTGATCATTTTCGGATCGCTGCTGGTGATGATGTAGCCCTGGCTCAGTAGCGCCCTGCGCCCTGCCTCGCAAGTGGCAGCATCAGAAACGGGGTAATTGCGCGAGAAAGTCCCGGCGTCATCGAAGTTTTCATGCTCATAGACCGTGGGCTTCTTTGACGAGCAGCCTGCGGCGGCCAGCAGGGCCAGCACCCAGCATGCGGTACGAAAGCTCAGTAATTTAGACATCAAACATCCCGGGGAAAAAGGTCGACAGAACAGTGGACCGGAGAAATCGCCGGTAAGTCTGCAACAAGCCTTGCATCGGATCAACGCAGAGTTTGCAACCAGGTGGATACATCCATGCGGGCAGAAGCGCTCCGCAGAGCCTGCGCCGGGCTGCGTGGGGGGGTTTCACGGCCGTCTGGGTCACCCCACAGCACGGCCGAGAAAACGCCCAGCGGGCAGAAGAGTCGACTGACGGTCGTCCTCATGCCCATCAGGGGTAACAGACTTCAGACCTCACCGTGCTCCATGCGCACACCGAGGAATTCAAGGGCGCGCCAGTAACCCGGATAGGTCTTGCCCACGCAGTCAGGGTCCTGAATACGAACGCCAGAGACCTTCAAACCTGCCAAGGCAAAGCACATAGCGATGCGGTGGTCTGAGTGCGTGTTGATCAACGCATTGCTGCTGGTCCCGGCCAACCCCGGATCCGACGCAACCAGCAAGTCATCGCCCTCTACAGTCGCAAGACCAGGACGCACCTGATTCAGACCGTCATGCAGCGCCTGAACCCGGTCGCATTCCTTCACGCGCAAGTTGGCCAGATCAACGAAACGCACCGGCGTTTTATTGAACGCTGCCAGCACTGCCAACGTAGGGATCGCGTCTTGCATCTGCGAGCCGTTGATGACCGCCGGCATGTTCGGAAACTGTGCGATCACGTCCATCGCCTTGGCATCGGGCTGGGTGAACGCCTCGGCAGCCACGCCCAGATCGATCTTGCCCGCCGTCAGCGCTTCGGCCGCCCACAGGTAAGTCGCCGCTGAAGCATCGGGCTCGATCTGATAATCGCACGCGGTGTAACCGGTGGGTGAAACGCGCCACAGCGCCTCGTCGACGACCTCCACCTCAGCCCCGAACGCTCGCATGCAGGCAATGGTCAGGTCGATGTACCCGCGGGCGCCGATTTCTTTGCCGGTCAGCGCGACTTCAATGGGTGCATCGCCACAGGCGGCAACCATCAGCAATGCCGAGACATACTGGCTCGACAAACCGCCATCAATCTCAAAACGCGTGGCCTTGACCGATCCGCTGCCGTGGATGATCACCGGCGGACAACCCGTGGCGCTCTCGGCGTTCACACCGCCCTTGCGCAAGGACTCCAGCAACGGACCGATAGGACGCTTCTGCATGTAATGGTCGCCATCCAGCGTCACGCTACCGTTGACGGTGCACACCGCTGCGGTGAGGAAGCGCACCGCCGTGCCGGCGTTTCCCAGGAACAACGGCGCTTCAGGCACCTGCAGGCTGCCACTGCTGGTCACCACGAAACTGGTGTCGTCAGGCTCTTCGATGGTGACACCCATCTGCCGCAGGGCATTGGACATGTGCCGGGTGTCGTCGCTTTTCAGTGCGCCGCGCAGGTGGCTGGTGCCTTTGGCCAGCGCAGCCAGTAACAAGGCACGGTTAGTGATCGACTTGGAGCCAGGTGGCGCAACATGCCCCGTCAACGGAACACCCGGCGGGATCACAGTGATGGTTTGGTTCATGCCCATGGGTCCAGCTCTCCAAATTCGAAGTCAGCGCGGCGTTAACAAGCCGGCAATGATGTCATTTATCCTCGTGATCTGCAGCATCGCATGATCAACCGCAGACTGTAGGGCCAAATCGCAGGCACAAAAAAAGCGACCTAAGGTCGCTTTCTTTGTCGCTTCAAGGAGTTCAAGGGCCTTGAAGCTATGTATGGCGCAGCGGACGGGACTCGAACCCGCGACCCCCGGCGTGACAGGCCGGTATTCTAACCGACTGAACTACCGCTGCGTGTCGCACAGACTTGCGTCTGTTTAACTCTGTTGAAACCGGCTTCTATCAAGCCTGCTTCGTATAACACTGATTGATTGCCGTGGCGTTCAATCTCAAACCGGATGCTAGATCCGATCTGGAAAATATGGCGCAGCGGACGGGACTCGAACCCGCGACCCCCGGCGTGACAGGCCGGTATTCTAACCGACTGAACTACCGCTGCGCAGTGGTGGACTTGCGTCCTGCTGAATCTCAGTAACCTTCAGCGTGTCTTTCAAACCTCATAGCGTTAGCTACTCAGTGCTCAACGATGGTGGGTGATGACGGGATCGAACCGCCGACATTCTGCTTGTAAGGCAGACGCTCTCCCGGCTGAGCTAATCACCCTTTGCTTCGCTGAGGCCGCGAAATTTACGCAGGTACCGAACCTAAGTCAATAGCCTGCTTGAAGTTTTTTTCAAAGGCGCCGTTTTTAGCTAAAAGCTTCAGGGGTAAGCCGGGAACGAAAAAGCGAGCCCGAGGCTCGCTTTTGATTCCACTTGCAACTTCACGCTTGAAGCGTGCGGGTGCGCTTAATCCACATAAATCATTTTCTTGCTCATGCCGCCGTCGACCACAAACTCTTGCCCGGTGACGAACCCCGAGTTCTTCGACAGCAACCAGGCGACCGTCGCCGCAACGTCCTCGACCGTCCCCACCCTGCCCGCCGGATGTTGAGCGTGATCGGCGTCGGACAACGGTTCGGCACGGCGCTGGGAAGGATCACGGGCATCGATCCAACCCGGGCTGACCGCATTGACCCGCACCTGAGGCCCCAGACTCATGGCCAACGCGTGCGTCAGTGCCAGCAGGCCACCTTTGCTCGCCGCGTAGGCTTCGGTGTCGGGTTCAGACTGCCGAGCGCGCGTCGAACTCAGGTTGACGATGCTGCCACCGTGCGCCCGCAGATACGGCGCACAATGTTTCGCTAATAGCATGGGACCACTGAGATTGACCGCCAGCACGCGATTCCAGTGGGCCAGATCAAGGCTTTCCAGCACCCTGTTGCGGGGATCGGCCACCGCCGCGTTGCACACCAGCGCGTCCAGACGGCCAAACATGCCGAGCACCTCGGCAACACCCTTGGCCACCTGCTCCTCGCTGGAAACGTCCATAGCGACGAACGAGGCATTATCGCCAAGCACACCGGCCACGGTCTCGCCACGCAGACGGTCCACGTCGGCCAGCACGACTTGCCAGCCTTCGGTGATCAGCCAGGCCGCGATGCCCAGTCCGATCCCGCGCGCAGCGCCCGTCACCAACGCGACGCGGCCGTTGTGAACCCCGGCCGCTTCGACCACTAACTCACTCACAGCGCAGCCAGACCACGCGCCAGGTCGGCCTTGAGGTCGGCAACGTCTTCCAGGCCGACGGCAACCCGGATCAGGCTGTCGCGAATGCCGGCAGCTTCACGCTCCTGCGGCGACAAACGGCCGTGGGAGGTGGTGCTTGGGTGCGTGATGGTGGTTTTGGTGTCGCCCAGGTTTGCCGTGATCGAAATCAGACGCGTCGCATCGATGAAGCGCCAGGCCCCGTCCTTGCCACCCTTGACTTCAAAACTGACGACGGCACCGAATGCCTTCTGCTGACGCTTGGCGAGGTCGTGCTGCGGGTGGCTTTCGAGACCGGCGTAATGCACTTTCTCGATGCCGTCCTGCTGCTCCAGCCACTGCGCCAGCTCGAGCGCGCTCTGGCAGTGCGCACGCATACGGATGTTCAGGGTTTCGAGGCCCTTGAGGAACAACCAGGCGTTAAACGGGCTCAGGCTCGGCCCGGCGGTGCGCAGGAAGCCGACGACTTCTTTCATCTGCTCGCGGCGACCCACGACCACGCCACCCATGGCGCGACCCTGACCGTCAATGAACTTGGTCGCGGAGTGCACCACCACATCGGCACCCATGCGCAACGGTTGCTGCAGCGCCGGGGTACAGAAGCAGTTGTCGACGACCAGCATCGCGCCCTTGGCGTGAGCGATCTCGGCCAGCGCTGCGATGTCGACCAATTCGGCCAGCGGGTTGGACGGCGACTCGACGAACAGCAACTTGGTGTTCGGCTTGATTGCCGCGTCCCAACCGGACAATTCGGCCAGCGGCACGTAGTCGACCTGCACGCCGAAGCGCTTGAAGTACTTCTCGAACAGGCTGATAGTCGAACCGAAGACGCTCTTGGACACCAGCACGTGATCGCCGGCACTGCACAGGCTCATCACCGTGGCCAGAATCGCCGACATGCCTGTCGACGTCGCGACCGCTTGCTCACCGCCTTCCAGCGCGGCGATGCGCTCTTCGAAAGAGTGCACCGTCGGGTTGGTGTAGCGCGAATAGACGTTGCCCGGCATGTCACCGGCAAACGTGGCGGCCGCATCGGCTGCCGTGCGGAACACGTAGCTCGAGGTGAAGAACAATGGATCGCTGTGTTCGCTCTCCGGCGTACGGTGCTGACCAGCGCGAACAGCGAGGGTGTCGAACCCTACGCCTTCCAGATCGCTGTCCAGTCGACCGGCATCCCATTGCTGAGTCATGCCGCCTACTCCTTGTCTGAATTAGTTGTTGTACAGATCGATGATCGCGCTGACAGCCTGAGTCTTGACCTTGGAGGCGTCGTTACGCGCCTGCTCGATCTTGTTCAGGTAGTGCTCGTCGATGTCACCGGTCACGTACTTGCCGTCGAAGACCGAGCAATCGAAGTTATCGATCTTGATCTTCTTGCTGCCGCTCACCGCTTCGATCAGGTCACTGAGGTCCTGATAGATCAACCAGTCGGCACCGATGAGGTCGGCCACGTCCTGAGTCGAACGGTTGTGAGCGATCAGCTCGTGAGCACTCGGCATGTCGATGCCGTAGACGTTAGGGAAGCGCACAGCGGGAGCTGCGGAACAGAAGTACACGTTCTTGGCGCCGGCTTCGCGGGCCATCTGAATGATCTGCTTGCACGTGGTGCCGCGCACGATGGAGTCGTCCACCAGCATCACGTTCTTGCCACGGAACTCAAGTTCGATGGCGTTGAGCTTCTGGCGCACGGACTTCTTGCGAGCTGCCTGACCCGGCATGATGAAGGTCCGGCCGATGTAACGGTTCTTGACGAAGCCCTCACGGAACTTGACGCCCAGGTGGTTGGCCAGCTCAAGGGCGGCCGTGCGGCTGGTGTCCGGAATCGGGATGACCACGTCGATGTCGTGATCGGGACGCTCGCGCAGGATCTTGTCAGCCAGCTTTTCGCCCATGCGCAGACGCGCTTTGTAGACCGAAATACCGTCGATGATCGAGTCCGGGCGCGCCAGGTACACGTGTTCGAAGATGCACGGAGCGTATTTCGGGCTCTTTGCGCACTGACGGGTGTGCAGCTTGCCGTCTTCGGTGATGTAAACCGCTTCGCCCGGCGCCAGGTCACGGATCAGCGTGAAGCCCAGCACGTCGAGCGCAACGCTTTCTGAAGCGATCATGTACTCGACGCCTTCGTCGGTATGACGCTGGCCGAACACGATCGGGCGGATGGCGTCCGGGTCACGGAAACCGACGATGCCATAACCGGTGATCATCGCCACAACGGCGTAGCCACCACGGCAACGGTTGTGCACGTCGGTCACGGCCGCGAAGATGTCTTCTTCGGTCGGCTGCAGCTTGCCGCGCACGGCCAGCTCGTGAGCGAAGACGTTGAGCAACACTTCCGAATCGGAGTTGGTGTTTACATGGCGCAGGTCAGATTCAAAGATCTCCTTGGCCAGTTGCTCGACGTTGGTCAGGTTGCCGTTGTGCGCCAGCGTGATGCCGTACGGCGAGTTGACGTAGAACGGCTGGGCTTCGGCCGAAGTCGAGCTGCCCGCGGTTGGATAACGTACGTGACCAATGCCCATGTGGCCGACCAGACGCTGCATATGGCGTTGGTGGAACACATCACGAACCAGACCGTTGTCCTTGCGCAGGAACAACCGGCCGTCATGGCTGGTCACGATACCGGCAGCGTCCTGGCCGCGGTGCTGGAGGACGGTGAGCGCGTCATACAGCGCCTGATTGACGTTCGACTTGCCGACGATACCGACGATGCCACACATGCGACACAACCCCTACTTAGTGGAACTGGATTTACCGAGCACTTCCTGCGGCGTTGTAGGCGGCAGGAGGTGATCCTTGAACGGGATATCAACAGGTACGCTGACTCCGCTGGCTAGCCACTTGCTGGACATCCCGAGAATCAGGTTTTTCGACCAGTCAGCGACCGTGACAAATTGTGGGAGCAGCCTGGACTGCTGCCACCATTGATCCTGTTGTACCGGGCCCAGGCTCAACAGCCCGGCCGCGATGACGACCAGCAGGCCTCCGCGCGCCGCGCCGAAGACCATACCCAGAAAACGATCGGTCCCGGAAAGGCCGGTGACGCGAATCAGTTCCCCGATCAGAAAGTTGACCATGGCGCCGACCAGCAAGGTGGCGACGAAAAGAATAGTGCAGCCGGCAATCACACGGGCTGAAGGTGTTTCGATGTAGTTGACCAGATACTGCGAAAGCGACCCGCCAAACATCCAGGCAACCGCACCGGCAATGATCCAGGTCAGCAAAGACAGCGCTTCCTTGACGAAGCCACGCTTGAGGCTGATCAATGCGGAGATGGCGACAATCGCAAGGATCGCCCAGTCAACCGGAGTAAATGCCACGTTGAAGCCTGCAGACGGATAAGGCGGCGCATTTTAGCAGAGCGCTCGCCCGGCGGTAAGCAGGGATTACGGATGGTCGCCAATTAACGCGAACTATTGGACTTTGGCAGGCGCCACAGCCTCGAATCGCGCCCGCTCGCCGAGCAAGCCCACGATTCCCTATGCAGGAACGCGCTTGCTCGCGAACAGAGACGTGCTGCCGGCTCGGGATTACTTTCGTTCAGGCACGAAGCGAACGACGATACCCTTGAGCTTCTGCTGCTTGTCGAGTTGGTCACGCAAGCGATCCGCCTCGGCGCGCTCGATCAGCGGACCGACAAACACCCGGTTCACGCCGTCAGACGTGCGGATATAGGCGTTGTAGCCCTGAGTGCGCAGGGTTTTCTGCAGATTATCGGCATTGGCCCGGTTGGACAGGCTGGCGACCTGAACCGCCCAGGTGATCGACAGGCCGTTGGCATCGACCCGATTCGGCTCAGCGGCAGGCGCTGCCGGGGCAGGTGCTGGCGCAGCAGGGGCCGGTGCCGTTTTAGCCGGAGCCGGCGCCGGTGTGGCCTTCGCAGCAGGCGCAGACGCAACAGGCTTGGACGGCGCCGGCGCGATCGGCATGGACGGAGGTTGCTGGTTGACCGTCGGCTGGCTGGGATGCGCCAGCTCTTCATCGGTCGGTACGGGCTCTTGTGGCAGCGGTTGCTGCTCGGGAACCGACACCGGCTCGACTTTAAGCTGAGAAACGGCGGGCGCTTGCGGGGCCGCGGGCGCATCCACCTGCACATGGCGCGCTTCATCCTGACGCGAAAACAGCATCGGCAGGAAAATCACCGCGATGGCAATCAGTACCAGCGCACCCACCATGCGTTGTTTGTACGCCTTATCCAGCAAAGCCATGTGTCACTTCCTCCGTGACGCGCCAGCAAGCCATTCCAGGGCCTCGGCTACGCAATAAAAAGACCCGAACAGGACAATTTCGTCGTCCGCTGTCGCGTGTGCACACTGCGCCTCAAGCGCCTGCGCGACACTGGGGTAGGACGTCACGGTCGCGCCAAGGTTCTGTAATGCCTGAGCAATTTCCTGCTCCGAGCGACTGCGCGCAGTCGGCAGCGGCGCCACCGCCCAACGGATGAAGCAATGCGTCAGCGCGCTCAGCACGCCGTCCAGATCCTTGTCGCCGAGCAGGCCGAACACCGCAAGACGCTCGCCCGCGACAGGCCGCTGATCCAGGCGCTGAGCCAGGAAGACCGCCGCATGCGGGTTGTGCCCAACATCCAGTAACAGGTGCAACTGCTTACCCTGCCACTCAAACGTACGCCGATCCAGTCGGCCGGTGACACGCGTATCCAGCAAGGCAGCACGAATGGATGCCTCATTCCACGGCAGCCCCATCAACAGATAGGCCTGCAACGCCAGCGCGGCATTCTGCATCGGCAAGTCGAGCAGCGGCAGGTCGCGCAACTCGACGCGTTGCCCCTTGGCATCGGTGCCAAACCAGTTCCAGGACGCCGACTCGACGGACAGATCGAAATCAGTGCCGCGCAAGGACAGCGGGCAATTCAAGGCCTGCGCGCGATCCAGCAACGGCTGAGGCGGATCAAGATCGCCACACAGCGCGGGACGCCCTTCACGGAAAATACCGGCTTTTTCGAACGCCACCGACTCTCGGGTGTTGCCCAGCCACTCGGCATGATCGACACCGATACTGGTCACCAGCGCCATGTCGGCGTCTATCAGGTTGACCGCATCCAGCCGCCCGCCCAGACCGACTTCCAGCACCACAGCGTCCAGCGCCGCCTGCTCGAACAGCCAGAACGCCGCCAGCGTGCCCATTTCAAAGTAAGTCAGGGAAATGTCGCCACGCGCCTTCTCGATCACCTCGAAGGCCTCGCACAACTGCTCATCGGTGGCTTCAACGCCCTGCACCTGCACCCGCTCGTTGTAACGGACCAGGTGTGGCGAGCTGTAGACGCCGACCTTCAAGCCCTGCGCTTGCAACAACGAGGCGACAAAGGCACAGGTCGAGCCTTTGCCGTTGGTGCCGGTGACCGTAATGACGCGAGGCGCGGGGCGGCTCAGACCGATGTTCAGCGCTACCTGTTGCGAACGGTCCAGCCCCATGTCAATGGCAGACGGATGCAGCTGCTCCAGGTAGCTGAGCCAGTCGCTCAGAGAGCGTGCGGTCATATGTTCGCCGGAGCCGGCGGAACAACGATCGGCTCGAGTTTCGGGGCGACGAATTTAGGGGTCGGAAGGCCCATCATCTGAGCGAGCAGATTGCCCAGGCGCTGACGCAGCTCCTGGCGGTGAACGATCATGTCGATCGCGCCGTGATCCAGCAGGAACTCACTGCGCTGGAAGCCTTCCGGCAGTTTTTCACGCACGGTTTGCTCGATCACGCGAGGACCCGCAAAACCGATCAGGGCCTTAGGCTCGGCGACAATTACGTCACCCAGCATCGCCAGACTTGCCGACACACCACCGTAGACCGGGTCGGTCAGTACGGAAATGAACGGAATGCCTTCTTCACGCAGGCGCGCCAAGACCGCCGAGGTCTTGGCCATCTGCATCAGGGAAATCAGTGCTTCCTGCATGCGCGCGCCACCGGACGCGGCGAAGCAGATCATCGGGCAACGATTTTCCAGCGCGTAGTTGGCGGCCTGAACGAAACGCTCGCCCACGATCGCACCCATCGAACCGCCCATGAACGAGAATTCAAAGGCACTGCACACCACCGGCATGTTCAACAGCGTGCCGCTCATGGAAATCAGTGCGTCTTTTTCGCCGGTCTGCTTCTGGGCGGCGGTCAGACGGTCCTTGTACTTCTTGCTGTCACGGAATTTCAGACGATCGACCGGTTCAAGATCCGCACCGATCTCCTGACGACCTTCGGTGTCGAGGAAAATGTTCAGACGCGCGCGGGCGTCGATACGCATGTGGTGGTTGCACTTCGGGCAAACGTCCAGGGTCTTTTCCAGCTCTGGGCGATACAGCACCGCCTCACAGGACGGGCATTTGTGCCAAAGGCCTTCAGGTACCGAGCTTTTCTTGACCTCGGAACGCATGATCGAAGGGATCAGTTTGTCTACCAACCAGTTGCTCATGCTTTCTTTCTCCAGTACCGGTGGCCGAAACGCGATGGCGATCAATGCCACGCGCATGCCTAATCAAATTTCGTCTGCAGCCTGGCAAACCGTCGCACAACGATCGGCGCCTTGGCCTGACCTGCTGTAACGACACATATGCCGATGACTGCGCTCAACTTCTTACCGCGAAACGCCTGAGCGTCTTCGCCTGTTCAATATTGGTTGCCCACAAACCGTGGTCGCAGGCTAGTGGACGGCGACCGCTGGTCTGTCGTCACATCAACGGGCCACGCCATCGGAAAAAACGTCATGTGCCGTGGACCGCGCTCATGAAGGCGCGGATCTTGTCGTGATCCTTGATGCCTCTGGTCTTTTCCACGCCACCGCTGACGTCCACCGCGTACGGACGGACCTGCGCGATGGCTTGAGAGACATTAGCCGACGTCAGGCCACCGGCCAAAATGATCGGCTTGCTCAGATGTTTTGGAATCAATGCCCAATCGAACGTTTCGCCCGTACCGCCGGGTACGCCTGCGACGTAGGTATCCAGCAGGATACCGCTCGCCTTCTCATACAGGACGCAGCTGGCGGCGATGTCATCACCGGCCTGCACACGCAGCGCCTTGATGTAAGGGCGCTGGTAGCCTTCGCACTGCTCCGGGGTTTCGTCTCCGTGAAACTGGATAAGGTCCAGTGGCACTTCATTGAGCAAGGCGTTCAGGGCTTCCCGCTCAGCATTGACGAACAGCCCGACGGTGCTCACGAACGGCGGTAATTGGGCAATGATCGCGTGCGCCTGCTCAACGGTGACGGCGCGCGGGCTCTTGGGGTAGAACACGAAGCCGATGGCGTCGGCTCCCGCTTCGACAGCGGCCAACGCATCTTCTATGCGGGTAATCCCGCAGATCTTGCTGCGAACGGCAGACATGTAGTGAAGACCTCAAGCCTTGCGAAAGTCCCGGATGGTAGCAAATGCTGTACCGGGCGTCAGCCTTCCAGTTCGGTGAACCCGGTGAGAAAGTGCGGACCGACATAACGCTCGGGCAACGGAAACTCGTCCCGGTATTCGACCTGGACCAGATACAGACCAAATGGATGCGCGGTCACACCGCCGGTACGCCGCACGCGGCTCTCGAGCACTTCACTGGCCCACTCGATCGGCCGCTCCCCTGCCCCGATGGTCATCAGCACACCGGCGATGTTGCGCACCATGTGGTGAAGGAAGGCGTTGGCACGAATATCGATGACAATCATCTTGCCGTGGCGGGTGACGCGCAGGTGATGAATCTGCTTGATCGGTGACTTGGCCTGGCATTGCCCGGCACGAAACGCACTGAAGTCGTGAGTCCCCACCAGATACTCGGCCGCCAGCGCCATACGTTCGACGTCCAGCGGACGGTGATTCCAGGTGATTTCCTGGCCCAGGTGCGCCGGGCGGATCTGGTCGTTGTAAATGACGTATCGATAGCGGCGGGCAATCGCCTTGAAGCGGGCATGAAAATGCGCAGGCATTTCTTTCGCCCAGGTCACGCTGATGTCGTGAGGCAGGTTGATGTTGGCGCCCATGGTCCACGCTTTCATCGTGCGCACGGCCCTGGTATCGAAATGCACGACTTGCCCGCAGGCATGCACACCCGCATCGGTACGACCGGCGCACATCAGCGAAACGGGCGAATCGGCCACTCTGGACAGGGCGTTTTCCAACGTTTCCTGAACCGTCAGCACGCCGGTGGACTGCCGCTGCCAGCCGCTGTAACGCGAACCTTTGTATTCCACGCCCAGTGCGATTCTGGAAAAACCCTCGGCCGCCATTTCGGCTGCCGCTGTTTCTGCCTCTGTGTCTGTAGTTGCCAAGAGCTTGAAGCCTGTCGAGATGCGCAAGGGCGGCCATTATACGGATGCCGGGAAAAGACGCCATTGGCAGTGGTCACCGCCTCTAGCCCCCCTCCCCAACACCGCCCGACACCCCTCCACCTCAGACACAGCACGAAGCCACAGGATTACAGCTGCCTTGCGGGAGTGAGCAGGCTAACTCCCACAGATTTCCGCATTCCAAATAAAAACGACCGCCGAGGCGGTCGTTTTTCACACAAAGCACATCCGGATCAGGCGAGTCGCGACAACATATCCCGGGCTTCGGTTTTCTGCCCGTCATCCCCTTCCGCCACGACCTCATCGAGAATGTCGCGAGCGCCGTCGGCGTCGCCCATTTCGATGTAGGCACGGGCCAGGTCCAGCTTGGTTGCCGCTTCATCGGTGCCCGAAAGGAAATCGAACTCAGGCTCGTCATCGGCCAGCAACGCGTCGTCTTCCGTGAAGGCCGGCGGGCTGTCGAACGGCTTGGCGATGGCAGGCTGCTCCAGACTCTGCGAGAGGCGATCAAGCTCGGCGTTCACGTCATCGATCTCGGAGGCAAAGGCTTGCGAAGCCTGCTCGGTCTCCATCTCGTCGGCCAGCGACAGATCGAAATCGGCCGGCAACTCAAGGTCATCTTCCGAGGCAGGTTTGCTGGCACCCAGGTCCGCCGTCTCGTCGAAGGCTGGCAGATCGCGCAACTCATCGTCCATGCCCAACAGATAATCGTCCTCAGCCTTTAGCCCCGGTTGATCTTCGGCCAGGTTCAGGTCGAAGTCCGCCAGGTCGGTCGGCTCGGTATTCTTGGCTTCGGTCTGTTCGCGCAGGATCGAATCGAAATCCAGGTCGTCGGGGGTCGAACCGCCAAACGGCGCGTCCAGATCAAGATCGTCGAGGCCGTCATCCGCCACGTGCGCGGAGTGGTCCTTAACCTCTGCAGGCGACGTGGCCTCGAGGTCGTCCAGGCTCAAATCGAACGCGGTGTCGAAGTCATCGGGCGCTTGCACGACAGGCTCCGGCGCAGGCTCAGGCTCAGGCTCAGGTTCTACTGCCGGCGCGGGCTCATCTTTATCGCTCAGCAGATCCTCAACGTACTTTGCATCCATTTCCGACGCCAAAGCCGCCGCTGACGCAACACCCGCCGCTGCTGCAGCCGCAGCTGCCATGGCGGGATAACGGGTTTTGAGCTGCTCGACTTCAGCGTGGTTCTTTCCCGTGGCAACCAGCTGCCGCTCCTGAGCGACGAAACCTGCCTGGTTGTCCTGCTGGGCGTAGATTTCCATGAGCTTGAGGCGCAGATCGCTGCGCAGAGGCTCTTCCTTGATGGCTTCTTCCAGCAACGCGGCAGCCTGATTGGTGCGGCCATAAGCGATGTGGATTTCGGCCTGCACGAGGACATCAGCGGGACGTTCGCGGGTCGGCTCGACGATCACGGCCGCCAGCGGTGCCATCTTTACATTGGGCGCAGGCACCTCCAGACCCTCGAAACTGCTTTCAGGCATGTCCATGTCTGACGCAAAGTCAGACTCTTCCGACAGAGCGCGAGCCATTTGTCGATGTTTCTCAGCCTCAATCAACGCGTTGCGACGACGGGCCAACAGCAACAGAAGCAACAGCAGCACCAACAACGCACCACCACCGATCAGCCCCATGAGCATCGGACTGGCCAGAATCTTGTCGAGGGTGCTCTGGTTGTCAGCGTTACTCGACGCGTCAGGCGGCACAACGGCCAGCGGCTGATCCGGCGTCGCACCCGTCACCTTGGCGCCCTCGACCGGCAGCGCGTCCTCCGGCGCGATTTCATTCGGTGGTTTGCCGGCCGCGTCCGGCGCGGCTGACGGCGGAACGATTTCGGCTGGCATCGCCGGGTTGGCGGCGTTGTTCGGATTGGTCACGCTGTTCGGGCTGACGGTGCTGTTCGCGTCGGCAGCAGGCGGTGGAACCGCTGCGCCAGCGGCCTGCATCTTGGCCAACTGATCGTTCTTCAACTGGATCAGGCGATTCAGCTTGTCGACCTGACTTTGCAAATCGCTCATGCGGCTCTTCAGCTCGGCATTGTCGCGACGGGTGCTGTCCAGGCTTTCCTGGGTCACCGCGAGCTTGTTGTTCAGCTCGGCGGCATCACCGGCAGCGCCCTTCGCACCTGGCTTGGTGTTGGCCGCGACCAGACTGAGGTTGTCCTTGGCGTCGATCTGGGCAGGCGTCGCGTCGGTGCGATCACGGCGGGTCGCATCGACCTGACGCGCGCCGGTTGGCATGCGACGGCCCTCACGCCAGGCACGATTCTGCTCGGCGACCTCGGCCACGGCGCGCGGCTGCGGCGTCGCGGTGACTTCCTGCAACGAAGGCAGGCGCAACACCTGGCCTTTCTTCAGCCGGTTGATATTGCCTGCGATAAACGCATCCGGATTGAGCGCCTGAATCGCCAGCATGGTTTGCTGCACGGTACCGCCGTTACGCACACGTTCGGCGATCTCCCACAACGTGTCGTTGTTGGCCGTGGTGTATTCGGTGTATTTCGGCGAGGCCGGTGCAGCCGGTGGCTGGGCAGGCGTAGGCGCAGGGGTTTGTGCGGCCGGAGCCTGCGCGGGCGCGGCGCTCGGTGCAGTGGACGGCAATTGCGCGGCGGCAGCGGCCGCCTGTGGCGAAAACTTCGGCGGATCAAGCAACAGGCTGTATTCGCGCAGCACACGGCCATTGGGCCAGAGCACCTGCACGAGGAATTTCACATAGGGATCGCGGATGGGCTTGGTCGACGTGATCCGCAGCACGCTCTTGCCACCGGGATTGACCACCGGGGTAAACGTCAAGTCATCGAGGATCGCCATCCGGCCGACGCCCGCTTGCGCGAACTCGGCAGAAGTGGCCAGACTCGGCACGACCTGCGCCGCATTGAGGTCCTGAACTTGCGTGAGTTCGATTTCGGCCAGCAGCGGCTGATTCAGGGTCGACTTGACGGTCAAACCGCCGAGCCCGAGCGCCTGGGCCATCCCGGACGTCAGCGCCGAAGCCGCAGCGATTGCTAAAACCAGTTTACGAACCTGAACCATAGCCCATCCCTTGTTTAAAATTTCCCCGGCAACCGAGAAGATAAAGCCTGCTAGGGCGTAGGGCGTTTCGACACGCCGCAGCTAGAATGATTCTTTGAATTGTTGGCAAGTATCTTTTACACAACGTCTTTTATCAACAATTCAGCCACCTGCACAGCGTTCAGCGCCGCACCTTTGCGCACATTGTCCGACGTCACCCAGAAATTGAGCTCACAGGCATCGTCGATCCCGCCACGCAAGCGTCCTACGTAGACAGCATCCTGGCCAACCGCATCGCCGACCGGCGTCGGATAATCCCCTGCGTCGACCAGTTCGATCCCCTGTGCGGCATCGAGCGCCGCAGCGACCGCTGCAACATCCACGGACGCCGACGTCTGCACCGACACGCTCAGGCTATCGCCGAAAAACACAGGTACTTGAATGCAGGTCACACCGACCTTGATTAAAGGCAGCGAGAGCAACTCTCGCAACTCGGCGACCAAACGTTTTTCAAGGGGAACATGACCCTGCGCGTCTGGCGTGCCGACTTGCGCCAACACGTTGAACGCCATCTGCCGGTCAAACACCTTGGGTTCCAGCGGTCGAACATTCAGCAATTCAGCGGTTTGCCGCGCGAGTTCGGTGACGCCTTCGCGGCCCAGGCTCGACACCGCCATGCAGGCGGTCACGCTGATCCGCTGGACATCGATGAGCGCATGCAACGGCGCCAGCACGACGGACAACGCTGCCGCTGCAGGGCTCGGGCAGGCGACCTGATAGGGTTTTGTCAGGCGGGCGAGCAACGGAGCGTTGACCTCGGGGACCACGTTAGGCGCCTGCTCGACCGGCAGACCGCCAGACAGATCGATCACGGCACAACCCGCCGCGGTCGCGCGTGCGGCGTAACTGCGGGTCACGGCCGGGCCTGCGGCAAAAAAGGCGATCTTTACCTTGTTGAAGTCAAACGCGTCGACCTCACGCACGCGGACGTTCTTGCCGCGATACGCGACCGAGCTGCCCGCCGATTCCGCACTGGCCAGCAGGTGCAGATCACCCACCGGGAAATCGCGCTCTTCAAGAATCTGGACGATGGTTTCGCCGACAGTACCGGTGGCGCCGATCACGGCGATATCAATGGACTGGCTCATGCAAAAACCTCAGAAAAATCGGGGGGCGGCACTTTAACCGCGAGAGAGGTGCCAGGCAATTGACCTGGCAAAACACACAGCAACACGCTTCGATCCGTCAGGGTTCCAGACCGATACGGAAGAACTCGCCATGGCTCCAGACGCCCATCCAGCGCTCCCCGTCGATCTCGCGGGTGACCGAGAGATCAACCAGTTGATAGAAGACATTGCGGTGAATCAAGGCCTCCAGGTTGGCGCGCACATGAAGGTAGGGTGCAGGTTCCTGGGTGGCCGGGTCGATCGAGACGCGCAAAGGATGCTCGGCGCCCGCCTCCACCGCGTCTTCGACATTGGTGGTGAAACGCAGCACCTGTGATTCGCCCTCGCCCTGCACCTCCAGCAATACGGCCACGAAAGGCGCGTCATCGACCGTGATGCCGACCTTCTCGACCGGCGTGATCAGGAAATAGTCATCGCCGTCGCGTCGGATGATGGTGGAAAAGAGCCGGACCATGGGTTTGCGCCCGATCGGCGTCCCCAGATAGAACCAGGTGCCGTCACGGGCGATCCGCATGTCGATATCGCCACAGAAATCCGGATTCCACAGGTGCACAGGCGGCAAACCTTTGCCGCTCTTGGGGATCTGCGCCAGCAGGTCGTTGGCTTTGCCCGGATCACTCATTCGCTATTCCTCAGCGGGCTTCGACGCCCAACAAACTGCGAGCGTAATCCTCCATCGGTGGACCTAGCAAATCCTCAGGCTTGGTATCGTGCAGCGTCAACAAGCCACCACGGCTGTGAATGCGCGCCGAATCGATCAGATAGCGGGTGTTGGTTTCAATCAGCATCAGTTGAATCACGCCGCTGTCGATCCCCAGACGATCCACCGCTTCCTGGTCCGACCACTCGTCAAAATTGCCAATGCGGTCGTCCGCCTTGGCGAAGCGGGTATAGAGCAGATAATGCGCGCCGGCCGCACGGGCCTCGTTCATCGCATCATCCAGACCTTCCGGTGCGCGGGCGCGGCGAACCATCGGGAAGTACTCGATGAAACCGTTGAAGGCTTCTTCGGCCACCACGTTAGGACGCGGATACGCGCCACCCGGCGGAGCAAAGGCGCCTTGAGCGATATAAATGAACGAGTCCGGCTGCAGGCGGAAGTTATTGATCCGGCGCGTCGAGCTATGGTCCAGCAGACCCGCATCGCTGAGCTCGTCGTGGGCGCCTTGTGCCAGATCGCTGACGTGCATGCAGCCACTCAATGCCAACAACGTCAGCAGTAAAACCAGGCTACGCATTACTTCCTCCAAAGTCCGGCGACGGAAAACCGGCGAATGGCCGGGTAATGCAGCTTTTGCGCCAGCTCTGGGCAAACCAGAGGCATCAGGCTCTTTGGACGCGAATTCCTTCGCGAAAATGCTTGCAGTCAGAAGAGATGTCTCTCGACCCTGTCGGTCTCTCGCAAACCGTTCGATTCGCGAAGGGCAGGACTCAACCGCCAATGATCTTCATGACGGTCGCGCCACCGGAAAACGCAACCGCCTGCTTGTCGCCCAGTGCCTTGATCAGCAAGCGCTGCAACGCCGGCAACGCCTCGTGCCGTGGCTTATCGAACAGATCGCCGACGTAATGCCGATGGCTGGACGACAGGCACCCGTGCAGCCATCCCGTCGACGAAAGACGCAGACGTGAGCACGTGCGACAGAACGGCACGCTTTCGTTGGCGATGACGCCGAAATGGCCTTGATCAGGAATGCGATAACGTACCGCTGTCGCATCGACCGGCGCATCGGCCTGCGAATACGCGTAGCGCTCGCCGATCAGCGACAGCAGTTGCCCAAGGCTGACGAATTGCTGAAGAAAGGCGTTCTGATCGCCTGCCAGATGCCCCATGCGCATCAGCTCGATGAAGCGCAATTCGTAGCCACGCGCCAGGCAGTACTCGAGCAGCGGCATGACCTGATCCAGGTTCTGACCCCGCAACGGCACCATATTGACCTTGATCCGAATGCCCGCCGCCCTCGCCTGCTCCATGCCGTCCAGCACGGCGTTCAAGTCGCCGCCCCGAGCGATCGCGCGAAATGCGCCCGGATCCAGCGTGTCGAGCGAGACATTGATCCGACGAATGCCGGCGTCCAGCAAAATCGGCAGCTTGCGCGCGAGCAACTGGCCGTTGGTGGTCAGGCTGATGTCGGAGAGACCCATTCGACCTATTCGGCTCATGAAACCCTCAAGACGCGGACTCACCAGCGGCTCGCCGCCCGTGATACGCAAGCGTTCGATGCCGGCCGCTTCAATCAGGTACTCCACGCCGCGCGCCATGGCGTCCGCCGACAGTTCATTCTGCGCAGCAACCAGCCGCTTGCCGTCTGGCACGCAGTAGGTACAGGCGTAATTGCACGCAGACGTCAGACTGATCCGCAGGTTGCGGAAACGTCGGCCTTGGCGATCAACGATCATGAGAAACTCCGGGAATGGCACAGCGCGCAAAAAATTGACTCATAAATCAACTTTTAGCAAGCGGCATTCCGGGCAAACACGAGGCAGCTCCAGAGCAGAGCACACCCGCGTGCCTGCCCAAGAGGTGAACTATCGCGAAACGAAGTTCAAGTACCAGAGACTTCCGGCTTGAGGTCATGACCGGATTCCGGGTCACGCTTGCGCTTGTTGCCCATACGCACACCGATGTCCATCAGGAACTGGAAGAAACCTTCCTGATCTTCCAGCACATTGCTCCAGAACGGCGAGTGGTACAACGCAACCGCGCCATGCACCAACGCCCAGGCGGCGCAATAGTGGAAGTAAGGCGGCACGTCTTCCAGCTTGCCTTCGGAGATCCGGCCTTTGATGAGCAGGGTCAGGTGTTCGAAGTTCGAGGCGCGGATCTTGTGCAACTGCTCCACCATCTCCGGGACCTGATTGCCCTTGACCACCTTCTCTTCCAGACGGTCGAACAGACGATAACGCTGCGGGTCACGCATGCGGAATTCAAAGTAGGCGCGCGAGAGCGCTTCCTTGTCTTTGTCGACGTCGGCAGAGTGAAGCAACTCGTTCAAATCACGCTCGTAGTCGAGCATAAGACGCAGATAGATCTCCGCCTTCGACTTGAAGTGCTTATAAATGGTGCCTTTGCCAATACCCACGGCATCAGCAATCATCTCGACGGTGACACTGTCTTCACCCTGTTCGAGAAACAGCTTGAGCGCGGTATCGAGAATTTCTTGCTCACGGCGCCGAAACTCACGGACCTTACGAGGTTCTTTCTGCATAGGAAGAGGCTGTGGGTTCAAAATCGAAGCCGCACATTATGCCTAACTTGCAGCAAATTGCACGGATCATCCGACCATGTCTACGTTTCATGACGAATTCGCCCAAGCCCCCGACTTGCGATATTTAAACCACGCAGCCGTCGGTCCATGGCCGAAACGCACTGCTGCCGCCGTCGGCAAATTCGCTGAAGAGAACGTTTTGCTGGGCGCGCGCGACTATCCGGACTGGATGAAGATCGAGCAACGCCTTCGCGAACGACTGGCGCGACTGCTGAACGCACCGTCGACCGATGACATTGCGCTGGTCAAAAATACCTCGGAAGCCCTGTCTTTTGTCGCTTTTGGCCTCGACTGGAAAGCGGGCGACAACGTGGTGATCAGCGATGAGGAATTCCCGTCCAACCGTGTCGTCTGGGAGGCCCTCAAACCGCAGGGTGTCGACGTGGTTCAAGTCAGCTTGAAAGGCGACGACCCGGAAGGGGCATTGCTGGCGGCGTGCGGACCGCGCACACGCCTGCTGTCCATAAGCTCGGTTCAGTTCGCAACGGGCACGCGCCTCAATGTCGAACGCCTGGGCCACGGTTTGAAGCAGCTCGGCGTGCTGTTCTGCATCGACGCCATTCAACACATTGGCGCCCTGCCGTTCGATGTTCAGGCCAGCCAGTGCGATTTCGCGATGGCGGACGGGCACAAATGGATGTGCAGCCCGGAAGGACTGGGCGTTTTCTATTGTCGCGCCGCGTTAAGGCCCCACTTAAAGCTGCACGCGTTTGGCTGGCACATGCTCGAACACTCCGGTGACTATGGACGTCACGATTGGCAGCCCGCCGCCAGTGCTCAGCGGTTCGAATGCGGCAGCCCGAACACACTCGGCGCGATGGCGCTGGACGCGAGCCTTTCACTGCTCGAAGAAGTCGGGATGGAACGGGTGGGAAACGCCGTCCTTGAACGGGTGAAATGGCTCGAAGAAGGCCTGAGCGCGATCAGCGGTGTGCAACTGCATTCATCCCGCGAAGCCAAGCGCCGTTCCGGCATCCTCACTTTCAGCATCGATGGCTTACAGGCAAACACCGTGTGGCAGCAGCTCATGCAAAATCAGGTGGTGTGCCTGCCCAGAGGACCAGGGATACGCTTTTCACCGCATTTCTATACACAATCACGGGTGATCGAAGAGACATTGGCGATAGTGCGTCGCATCGCCATGCATTGAGGTATCAGCAGCGGTCTGATATTCCAAAACTGTTTAAAAAACGTACAGCGCGGCGCTGGACGCCTGTGGAATATGACCAATACTTAAATTCGCTGATGCGGCATCTCCCCCAAGTGCCGGCATCGGTAAAGGCACCAATGGATAGCGTGTCTTTGTTTTACTCCTAATGGTCTTAACCCGGATTCACCCCCCAGAACCCGGGTTTTTTTTGCCTGCGATTTAACGCTTCAACGCTTGGTCTCAGGGCGTGGTCTCTCAGAGCACTGCCTCAAGCGGCGCGTTTGACCCGAGCCATCGGGAACAGGCGCTTGAAATTATCGCTGGTCTGCTCGGCAAATCGCTCGTAGCTCTCGCCTCGCAGCATCGCCAGAAACTCCGCCACTTCGCGAACGTACTGCGGCAGATTGGGCTTGCCACGGTAGGGAATCGGCGCGAGATAAGGCGAGTCAGTCTCGACCAGCAAGCGGTCGGCAGGCACTTTGCTCGCCACATCGCGCAGGGCGTCGGCATTGCGGAACGTGACGATGCCGGAGAGCGAGATGTAAAACCCAAGGTCCAGCGCGGCCTTGGCCATGTCCCAGTCCTCCGTGAAGCAGTGCAGCACGCCTGCCTGGGGCAAGGCGGCTTCACGCAGCAGGGTCAGCGTGTCCTCGCGCGCGCCGCGGGTATGTACGATCACCGGTTTGCCCGTCACGTTGGCCGCCTGTAAATGCAACCGGAACGACGCCTGCTGCAACTCCGCCGCTTCCGGCTCGTAGTGATAATCCAGACCGGTCTCGCCGATGGCGACCACGCGAGGATGATTCAACTCGTTGAGCAGCCACTCCATCGCGGGCGCCTCGCCCGGCTTGAGGTCCAGCGGGTGAATACCGACCGAGCAATCGACGTCCTCGTAACGCTCCGCCAGCGCCTTGACCGCCCCGGCATTGTCGGCGCTGACGCCGATGCACAGGAAATGACCGACACCACGGCCGCGCGCTGCCTCCAGGGCGTTATCGAGTGAGCCGGCGTGTTCGGTGAGATCGAGACGATCCAGGTGGCAATGGGAATCTACAAGCATGGGAAATCGCAGCCACTTACATCGTGTGGGTAGGACGGTCGGACTTGAGTGCCCCGGCCAGATAATTTTCGATCATGTTGCGCGCGGTATTGTCGCCGTCGTTGAACTGCACGCCGACGCCAGCCGCGCGATTGCCCTGAGCGCCTTTGGGCGTGATCCAGGTCACTTTGCCCGCAACCGGGATTTTTTCCGGCTCGTCCATCAGGTTGAGCAGCATGAACACTTCATCGCCCAGCTTGTAGCTCTTGCTGGTCGGGATGAACAGTCCGCCGTTCTTGATAAAGGGCATATAAGCTGCGTACAGGACAGACTTGTCCTTGATGGTCAGGGACAGGATGCCGTTACGGGGACCTGGGCTCAGTGGCACGCTCATCTCAACTTCCTCGGGCAATACTGATGTCATGCAGATGGCCAGTCTAACCCTGTCCGGTCAAGGATGCCCACTGCACCAACAAGGCTTCAAGCAACAAAACACGATTCAGGTTCGCTTTCGACAGCACCTTCTGACGCTGCAACAGCACCCAGTCCTGCATGGCCAATACACTGGACTGACGCGATTTTTGAGCAAGGTATTGCAGCACCTTGCGCATATCCGCCAGCCCGAGGCCGCTTTCGTCCTCGGTAAGCTGGTAACGCAGCACCAGATTCGACCAGTCGCAGAACCAGTCAAACAGCAGCAACAGCGGGATGTCCTTCCAGCCTTCGGCGAGCTGAGTGGGTGATTGCTGGCCTTTCAGCAGCTTCTTCACCCCGTCCACCACCTGGGCGCGTTGCTCCCGCACACCTTGAGCCTGAAGACTGACGGCAGCCAGCGGAGAACCGACGGCCAGGGTCAGCAGTTCGACACGCTCCTCTTCAGTGCATTCGGGCAAGGCCTGCGCCAGCCACGCCACACTCATCGCCTCGCTCGGCAGCGGACAGGCCTGCTGCACGCAACGGCTCTTGATGGTTGGCAACAGACGACTGGGCTGATGACTGACCAACAGCAACACGGTGTCCCCGGACGGCTCTTCCAGACTTTTCAGCAAGGCGTTGGCGGCGTTGATGTTCATCGACTCCACCGGCTCGATGAGCACCACCTTGCGCCCGCCCATCTGCGCGGTCTGAACCACGAAACTGACAAGGTCACGCACCTGATCGACCTTGATCGCCTTGTCCGCCTCTTCCGGTTCCAGCACGTAATTGTCGGGGTGACTGCCCGCCGCCAGCAACGAACAGGACTTGCAGTGACCACAGGCTTCCAGCCCCTGAGGTTGCTGGCACAGCAACAGGTACATCAAACGCTCGGCGAGCGCCCGCTTGCCGATGCCCGCCGGACCGTGCAGCAAGTAGGCATGGGCATGCTGGCTACGGCCTGCCAGTTGCTGCCAGAGCGCGTGCTGCCACGGGTAGGCCTCAGCCATTTCGGCGTGCCGCCAACAGGTTCAGCAGATCAGGCATCAGCGTATCGAGCGACGCCTGAACCTGATCCAGCGGCAGCGCGGCATCCACTCGACGATAGCGTTCAGGCGCGGCGGCGGCACGATTCAGGTAGGTCGTGCGCACGGCCTCGAAGAAAGCGCGGCCTTCCTGCTCAAAGCGATCCAGACGCCCCCGCGCCGCCGCGCGCGACAAGCCGATTTCCACCGGCAGATCAAACACCAGCGTCAGGTCGGGGCGCAGATCGCCCTGAACGAAGTTCTCCAGCGCAGCGATGCGCTCGACCGACAGGCCACGGCCGCCGCCTTGATAGGCATACGTCGCGTCCGTAAAACGATCGCAAAGTACCACCGCACCCCGGGCCAGCGCCGGGCGAATCACGCCCGCCAGATGCTGCGCACGGGCCGCGAACACCAGCAGCAGCTCGGTGTCGGCATCCATCGCTTCGTCACTGGGCGCCAGCAGCAATTCACGAATGCGCTCAGCCAACGGCGTGCCGCCCGGCTCGCGAGTCAGCACCACATCGACACCCTGGCTGCGCAGGCGCTCGGCCAGGTACTCGCGGTTAGTGCTCTTGCCACCGCCTAATATCTCTCTATTATAAAATGTAAACCCAAGAGATACCCGAGCCTGAATCAGTAAAAACCTAAACAAACCTATCAAATTCAATGGTTTATCTCGAAAAAATGAAAAATAAAAAAGGTAAAGATTGAAAAAACGTCAACCAGCCTGGAATCCCGAGGATTTGGAACCCAAAATGTAAACCTATGCAGCGATGATTCTCCAAAATCGCGACCTTCTGGCCATGTTCACAGGCCGAAAATGTAAACCTACCTGCTGCTGGGCATCGAATTGTATAGGTTTGAGCCAACGCTGTCTGGGTGAGAAAAACGCAGGCGCACAACCCCTCGTACTCGTCGGCGACACTGACGCCCCACGCGGCGGGGTAGTACCATCCCGCTCTACCTCCCGCGAGATCGGATAGACCAATCGCTCCCACAAGCCCTCCTCCTCCATTACCCCTCAACCGAACCGCGAAATCATCAAGGAAGGCTCCCGACCTCTCGGGCTCATTGGCAGCCAGCCACCGCAAGCGTGTACCGCAGTGAAAGTCTTGAGCGGCCTGCTGTGGAACATCTCGGTAGTCAACGCATTACTCCTCCTCATATAGGCGAACCGCCCGAAGAGGCCATTGCTGCTTATAAAAGCCATTCGGCTATCAATCGAGCCCCCCTCTATAGCATCCTCATCACGCATCAAGATCATCATTTCCTGGCGCGAATCCAAGGTTATTCATTGCCTATATATTCCCCGCAGAGATGCTGATATTGACGAGCAGGCAAACCGCCCCCCCCAATGGCTTGAGAGCATCTGGCTGCCAACGAAAAAGCGCTCGGATCACAGGTTTTGATGTCGCCGAGAAATGTGAAAATTCAATACAAATCTATCGCTATATTGACATATAACCATCAAATCAAAGCATCTTATATATTTTTATATTTCACCATCCACAAACCAATAATTGAATTTGACGCCTAATTGACATATTGAGAAAAAGCCGAGGAAATATTAAAACTTTACATACAACTAAATTGCCGCTCATAAAAACCAAAAAAACATTCAAACCCTCAAAAAAATTTTCTTGACTGCTTCCAGCTTTTGGACTTCATTAGAGGCAGAGAGGAGAACACTCACAGACCCGCCACCCAATATCTGGCTGCTTGGCGGAGCGCTTCTACTCTACCTTGCCGCACGCTTTGAACTTGGAGTTCCCATGACCTACTCCCGTTTTTTCTACACCGAGTACGAGTCCCCCTTCAAACATGAAAATGATGAGGGTCGATTCGCGATTTTTTCTACACCGCAATTTCTTACCCCGTCTTTGGGCTTTCGAAAGGAAGTGGGACTGCAACGCTTTGCGGTTCTTTGGGATGGGGCTCCGGATAACCAAATGATCCAAATCATCGAAGAAGCTATCGCTGCGCGCGTGATGTCTCCAGTAAGGCTTTTACATGTTTCAGAGAGCCATCTTGAGATCATTGCTGACAACAACCTGAGCGGTGACAAAAAGAAAGCTTTCGAATATGCCTGGGGAGCTCTCGCGGGTAAGGCAATGATGGGAGCCTGGACAGCAGCGGTCTTCACTGAGGGCAAGATGCATCCTGCCGTCGACGGGGGGCGTCTGCTGAGGTCATATGCACCCGAGATTCTCAAATATGGTGCGTTGGGGATCCAAAACTACTCGTTAGCCCTGTGCTTGGTAAGTGGCGAATGGGTCGCAGCCAAAGTGACGTAAGGCTCGAGCATAGCGACGTCTGCTACTAACGCTAGTGGGCCTAAAAAGCAGCAGTTAAATATCACACCGAATCCATTCTAAGAGGATGAGAAAATGGGCGATAAACCTGAATCCACTGGCCGTAGCAAACGCCAAAAGTTGAAGCCTAAGAGTACGTTTGACCAGATCCGGGAACAGCTCGGGCACTTCGACAGCCAGACAACTTTCCACTTCTACATGCCCGATTCTCGGGACAAGTCTGTAGAAGACGAACCAGCCACACCGACACTTCATTAGAAGCGGCGACACGGGGTTTTCGAAGTTCACGTAGCAGCCACAATGGCCCTAATCAGGAACATTAATTAAGTTTCAGGGGGTTAATGTTCCAGTTTAGGGTCATTAAGCGAGGGAAATCTTAGTTGGCCTGCCCGCTGGGCCGGCTGTCGTAAACCAAGCTCGGCTTCGCCGATCTTGCCCCTGCGGGCTTCCATCCTCAGGCCCTTCGGCCATCCCGGCCTGCGCGCTCCGCTTGCGCATAAGGACGATGTTCATCACGAGGGAGAAGTCATCAGCTACGCACGGCGTTAAGGGCATAGGTAATGCGCCGTATCAATCCGATACGGAGAACCCCTGCGCCGATGCTCAAGCCCCAAGCAGGTCAGCCGGGGGCCAGCGTTAATACTTGTCTGCATCAATCTCACCGTCGCCCTGGAACATTCTCCAGAGGGTCACGAGAACGTCCAGCTGAATAGAATGGAAGGATCCCGTATGCCTCACTCACACCTGTTACGCCAAGAATGTTCCCCCGTAGAGACCAGCGGCGCGATCAAGCATGTAGTTTTCAGCTGCCTGCAATGGAGCGGCCCCAATCTGGAAACGAGGACGTATGCTGGCCACCAGCGTTTCGCCCTGGTGTATGACGGGGCGCTAGATGATCGCCGAATCAGGATGCTGGAACGGGCACTCATTCTGGGAGCGCTCCCGCCAGTCACGCTGATCGTAGACCTTGAATCTGGCTTTTATGTTTTTGTGGACTCAGCTGTGACCAATGGCACTATCCGCCCCACGATCAACCTGTGGGCCAAGGTCATGGGGATTGACCAAGGCCAGCCTTGGGCAGCAAATATCTTCAGTGAGTCCGATCTCTACTCCGGCAAGGCGATCATTCCACTCCCAGAACAGGCGAAGCAGGTTCACGAGATGTATTCCTTGGGGATCAACAACTACAAACTCCCGTCGCTCGATCCGGATCCGGACGAAGAGAATGTCGAAGAGGTTTCCGATCCGAGCCAACAACTCCCTGCGCATCCACAGCGCCCGCAGTCCAACGTTTCGCCGCTGATTACTAAACAGCTCAGCAATGCTGCTCAGGGATTTCAAGACGGTACCCACCCACCCGAAAAATTTCGAAACTCCAATCTGCATGCACTGATGAGTAAGACGAAGATTCATGAAATCACGGAGCTCACAGTCCGTGACGTCATCTACATGCACTCGGCTGTGGGAGCAAATTTGGAACCTGGCTTGTTCAGAGGCCAAGATGATGAGATTGACCTGCCACCGATGGCTGGTCGCGTAATCGCCATGTACATCAGGGCCAAAAAACTGTCTGAGACCGACCCTCTGTTCCCATCGGCGGATGGTTCGAGGGCAGCAATGAGCGTTTCCGAGTTGGAGAAGATCTATTACGACTGGCTTACTTCAGATCAGATCAACCCCTTGAAAACGTCCGTGGGGGTTATCCGGCGGTGTATGACTGACCTTATGCGCAAGGCGGAGCTTCAGTACTTGGCGGAGGAATGTGAGAGTCTGTCCTTTCACACCTTGACCGTGACGACGCTGTGTTTGATGACGTTGATGCAACACAGCGTTGACGCAACAGCAGTTGTTTAGATCGAATCCAGAAGGCCACGCTGACATCTCGGGAAAGCAGCCTGGCTTTGATCAATGCTTGGTCGCGCCCCAATTTAGCCAATCGGGTGGATTCACGACCAAATCGATCGATAGCTCCAGCTCGTACTGCATGCGCTGCAGAACCGTATCCAACCCTGGATGAGCTTTACTTTCGCGCAAGGCAGCCACGAGCCTCAGCAGTTGCTCACCTTCCGCTAGAGGCATCTGGATGTCGCAGTAAACGGTGTCGTCTGGATCAGTAGCCATGTCGTAGGGCCTCTTTCAGCTGCGGCTAAGTCTAGACCGCCGGTTCTTGATGCATTCTAGCCCTTCAACGACGCGCCGGAGCGACTTGAACTGGGCGTGCCCTACCCGGGTCGGCTGTCGTGAACCTGGCCGCCTAGACGGCGTCCTGGCCCTAGCGGGCTGACATCCTCACGCCTTCGGCCATCATGGCCTGCGCGCTCCGCTTACGAAGAACCGTACCTACCACAGTCATGACTTAATCGATCGCGGCTCGCAAGGCTAGGTCGTCCAGACGTCCTTTGGATTGGACTCAGCGAACAGGTCGCTCATACTATCGCTTGACATCGAATCCGCATTGAGGTGGTAAATGGCCTGGCTATTTTGGAGAAACAGACCGTCAAGGCCCGAGTCATGGCACGACAAGCAAGAACGCTCGTTCATCGAAGCCATCAAAAAACTCAAAAATTTCGAGGTTACGGAAGGTGGCGGCGTCTCGATTGCTCCCGAAGAACTGCAGCAAAAAGTCCTCGAGAGTCGCACGCAAAATAGGCAATTCGTAGATTCCGCACACAGAAGATCGGCGGAGTGATAGGCGACACGTCAGATCCTAGACCTAGACACCCTCTGGTTGGGTGCGTCCTCCAAAGGACGGCTGTCATGACCCGAGCCTCGTGGCTTAACGCCGAATCTCGACACTTCCGGCTACCATCCTCGCCTCTCTCCCTTCGGCGTGCGCGCTGCGCTTCCCTTAGCCGCTGACTCCTACCGGGGCTGCTCTGCCCAGCATCTTCCAAAAAACATCACTCGTTCAGATCGTTCAGTGCGATATTTCAGCGATATCAGAGGTACTCAATGATTGCTTAACCGATAGATTTGCAGCAGAGCAAAGCTGTTCAAGAAACCAAACCACCTCTTCATATTGAAAAATCACGAATAGGTATCCAAATACGAAAGCAGGTAGATCGTTAAAATCGTCTATGAAAAGATCTACAACATGGCCGCGCGCACGACCGAAGCCTAGCTCAATGCACTGAAGCCCACCCACGCAATGATGTTCTGTTTCCGACCAATCATACGCATAGAGTTCGATCTCATTTCCGGATTCTACCGGGGCATGCTCGAACACATACCGTGATTGTTCGAGAAAACGTTCGAAGATTTCATGTGCAAGTGGTATTTCATCCAAGCCGTCTTTCAATCGATGAGGATGACTTGCGAGCAGAAGAAAGAAACCTTTGGCTAGAGCACATGACTGAGCCGCTGTCAGACTGTACACTGAGCCACCGATAGCCATGAGAATCTCAGTGTAATCAATGAGTGTGACTGACACTAAATATTTGGAAACACGCTGATTTTTCTGTTCGTACTCTTCCTCGTACAGCGACATAAAACGCGCTGCTCGAAAGGTAGACGTCGAAATATTGCTGGCACAACCGTTCATAATCATCACCAAATACTATCTTGATATTGATGTAAACGGATCACACCCATCCAAACTTTAATCTTTCAACGCATTTATTTCAAAAAAATCCAAGACCCAAAATCTAGAGATAGACAATCTCGCTGTTCAATCACTCTGAAGATCGAGCACCCTTCTCGCAATACCGCTGTGAGGCGTACGTTAAGGGCGCTCTGAACACCAAAAGTTATATCTTTGTAGCCACCAGCACCTCACCAGTTTTGCCGTCCACGATCTGAATCTTTTGAACGTGCATCATCACGAAACGTTCTTTTTGATCATTACCATTCAGTCGGCGGCGTTGAATGCTCTCAACGTACCCATAGATCTCAACGTTCGCGGTGGGCCGGGCGGCTTCGATCTTACGCGCGAGCTGTTCATCTTCAACGCTAATCAGCGTCTTATCAGCCGCCCCCGCGAACCCGATTTTATAGTCGGACGGAATGTTAGACAGATAGGCTTTGACCGGCTTTACGGATTTGAAATTTCCGTACTGCTGATTTTTGCTGTCTGTTTCAGTCAATGACAGCTTATCCGTTAACAGCGCCGCAGCGACGGGAAACCCTTTCTGGTTGAAGTCATATGACTCAAGGCTTGCGACGTTAGCCGGCAGCGATGCCTTCACCCACTGGGTATCGTGGTATGGCTGAGAAATCTCTGTGACAATCGCGGCCTGCTCTTTCTGCAAGTCTGATTTCTCAAACGCGTCGCGTGCGTGCCAAAGTTTACCGCCGATGGCGGAGATCCTCGGATCGACGCCATTCGTGTCTTGCAAAATCATAGTACTTTTTGCGATGTCTTCGGGCGTTTCATCCCACGCCTTTTTCGCGTTGTACAGTTTGTACGCAACAAACGTCTCACTGATGTCTACGTACTTCGAATCATCAGCAGTACCGGGATCAGAAAAATCAATTCGACGTGGTAGATCAGCGTCAATACGCGCCTGGCGCTCTGCGGCTTGCTGTGCTTTTTGCTCAGGTGTTGGATTGTAAATCGCGTCTGCTTTCTTTTGCTTCTCGGTTCTCGTATCGACTTTCGGCGCGGGCGCAGACTCCTGTCCACATCCCGTTAGCACCGTGATACTCAAGGCTGTCAGGGTGGCGAACAAGATACCCTTGGTCGCTGGTTTGCTCATATTCATGTTCATGCCATTACTTGTGAAATTTAGAGAAGCGGCTCGAAAGTGTTGCCGAGGACATCACATCCCAACTATCTGGGTCATCTGTGATTTTTATAAGCGTCCAAGCGCGCCACAAATAGAATCCGGCGGCCAGGCATGCTTCTACGATTGCAAAGGCAGTCGCGTGATATACAAGCCCGTCGACGTCATCTTTGCCCCAAATCCAGATCACAGGCACACAGGACGCAACCCACCCGACAACAAAGACAAGACAGAAAGCTAGAAAGGCGTAAAGCAACAGCATCATAGGCCCCAGCAGCCGAAAATGAGTGGCGAACATCTTCTCGCCATTTTCTTTCTGAAGGCCATACAAGACACCGCTGTTTTTATCTTTCTGCTTCAGATTTTTAAAAACACCGTAGAGAGTAAAGTTTTCGCCAGCATTTAGCTCTTCGTAGAACTTGTTCGTTAACTGGACATTGGGAATAGCTTCACCATCTACGACAATTGTCCCTTTGTTGGAAGGTGTGGCCAAAGTGTTGGGTGTTAACCCCATTTCTTTGTTGGTGCTCTCTTCAGGCTTTGGGGCTGATGGGTCGCCGGCAGATGTCCTCAAAGAGATCCAGCATGACATCAAGGCTTTGGATGCTCTGAAGGTCGACGCTGAGTCTTTTAAACGTCAGTTTCAAGAGGGTCAGCTTGTGTCTCGGCCCGCAGGTGTTCAAGTCAATCAGGAAAAATTGGCTGCGGTGCTGGTGTGTAAAGATCAAGGAATGTCGATCAGTGAGACCGCGAAAAAGCTGGGCATGCCGGCGACCACTGTGAGGCGATATTGGCTGAAAAACGGGAGCTGATTCACCCGACTATCATTGCCCTCCTACATCTTCCGCTCTGACACCTCGGCGATTCGATGGGCCTGCAGGTGCTCCATTTCTTGTTTTCACATCACGATAAACTTTTGAAAGTCGTGCAGGTACGGGCCGTCCGCGTGCCTAGTAGATCCCATACTTGCTTGTAGGAATCGTTCACGCCATGGCTGAGGGATGCTGGCTTCACGGACGATCTGCAAACCGTGTGCTTTAAGCTCAGTCACCACGACGATGTTCAACTCATCCACACCTCCCGCTTTATCGCTCGCGGCCCGGCGATCAATGCCATCGAGGACATCAACCACCGGCTTCGCTTTAGGATCGCCAGGCTGAAGCATTGATAGCGGCCACAGCGCTTTCCTTCGGAGCTTCTCTTGTTCTCTGAGATCTGTATCAGCGTGGTCGTCGGTCATGGTGCATTCCTCCTAATCTGGATGGCCTTCCTCTGAGCGTCGAGGTCGTGCACATTCTCTGCCAATAGAGATAGCTGAAAAGCTGGATGGTTTACATGACTGGCGATGAGGTGAGCGCGCCCTTGCGGGCCGGCTGTCGTGTACCGAGCTCGCGATTCTCGCGATCTCGGCCCTGACGGGCTTCCATCCTCGCGCCTGCGCGCTCCGCTTGCGTCAGCCTGTCGTTGCTTTCACGAACTGCCAGGCTTGTCGCTCAACCCTATTGCACAACCGCATTTCGAGGTCGACTAATCCAACCATGCATGTCAGGCAGAGCAGTTCACGACTGCAATGGCGTTTAACATGATCGCCAGTTAGTATTTTCTCTTTTCTATTCTCAAGGACGAAGATGATCAAGCTCATCGCAGCTGTATGTTTGTCGGTCGCGCTGTCAGGTTGCGCCACATCAAACTTCACCGCTGGCCGGGATTTCCCTTCGGCCAATGTCTCCAGTATCACCAAAGGAAAAACGACAGTAACCGAGCTCAAGTCGCTCTTTGGCGAGCCGTACGCTAAAAGCCCGGTAAGCGAGACTGACGAAAAGTGGGTCTACACCTACACCAACGGTTCTGCTCATGCCCAGAGCTATGTGGTGACCATGAAGGTGACCACGACGGGCACCCAGAAGACCCTAGACGTGTTGATCCGCAACGATGTCGTGATCAACTACACGTACAGCGAAGGCCCTGCGCCAGGCACGACCACTAGAACCAATTGAGTGTCGAACGCTGTGCTGTCGGGGGAGTCCAGTATCGTGATCAAAGACGAAGTCTTAGAGGTTCTCCGCGAAGCGAAGGTGCTTGCACGAAGGTTTTACCTCCTGACCGGAAAGCCACTTGGAATCACCGGTGAGGTCGCCGAATACGAAGCAGCCACCAAACTCGGCCTTCTTCTCCATCCCGCAAGGCAGGCTGGGTATGACGCAACCGAAACCCGAGAGCATGGGTCTGTAAGCATCCAGATCAAAGGTCGGTGTGTGCTAAATCCTGCGAGAATCACCGGTCGCATGGGAGCTATCAATCTACAACAGCAGTTCGACTTTGTGCTGTTGGTGCTGCTCGATACTGAGTTCAACGCATTCGCAATGTACGAGGCCAGCCGTGAGAAAGTGGAAACGGCGCTCTCGCATCCTGGCTCGAAGGCCAGGAACGAGAGAGGCTCGTTAGCCATAAGTCAGTTCATATCTATAGCGGCGCTACGCTGGAAGCGCGACTTAGCCGCCTCAGGGGCGACTGACTCGAGATTCAGATGAATGAACCCGCTCCACAGATAGCCGACGCTCAGATCCTGGTGCAACAAGCACTGGGCCGCTGCCTGCTGCGTATTCAACAGTACGAGATGCTGCTGAAAAGGTTAGCGGCCCACATTGATCTTCAAGGCCCAGTCGACGAGATCCTGGGCCTGCAGCAGAAGAAGGCCGAAGGTCTGCAGAACAAAACCCTTGGCCAGCTCGTACGAATTCTCACCGACGACTACATGGTCGCGTCTGATGGCGAGGGATCTGATGCTCCATCTTCAGGCCAAGCGGGATGGTTTCGGTTCAGATCGAAAATGCTCGTATCTGAGGAAAGTTTTCTGGAAACCAAATCCGCACTGACGGAATTGGTGAGTCTTCGTAATCTGCTCGCGCACCATTTCATTGAGCGTTTTGATATTCGAAGTCTGCATGGATGTAATCAAGCGCAAGCGTTCTTGGAAGAGAGCCTCGAATCGATCGCAAACCATTACTTCAGCCTATTGGACTGGGCAAAATCGTTTGACAATATCCGAGAATTGCTCAATTCAGCACTGCAGGATTTCCTTGATGGCATTGATCAGGATGGTTCAGTTTCCTGGCCGGTGAACGGTCTGACCGACAGCTTGATCTACGCCGAGGAAGCCCTATCACAAGGTGGTTGGACGCCTCTGTCAGAGGCCATCCGCTGGTGCTCGATGACGTATCCCGCTCAGACACTACGTCGGTATGGATGTGCCAGCTGGCGTGAGGTGATCCATAAATCAGGGCTGTTTGAAACTCGAAAAAGTATCGACCCCAAGTCTGGCAATTCACGGATTCATTACCGCAGCAAACCCGAACAAACAGGCGCCTGAAAAATGGGTCTGGAGATATTTTTTGCTCGTCCGTTTCTTCCGTCAATTCATCCAAAAATCGGCTGATTTTTGGACGTTCAAAGAGACTGAACAATCCTGATGGATGGCATCTGTCAATTTACGTAATATCATGATTAATAAGATTTTTTTCTAAAAAAAACCTTGACCGAGTGCGCTCCATGAGCTTGGCTTCCCTCACCACAGAGGAGAAATTGCCATGCCGCTTTCAGCCCTGCTACACCTCGAATACGACCCTGTCGAACCTACCGATGCCATGAAGCACATGGTCTTCTGTTGCCAACAAACCAAAGGCCCAAACCTCGAAGTTTTGCCGGCGACTGGCACCCAACGGTTTGCCGTGTTGTACGGCGAAGAGTTGGATGACGACCTAATTGGAGTCCTGGAGCGGGCTTATGCCTCAGGTACGTTGTCACCGGTGAAACTCATCGCCGCTGAAGAGAACAAGCTCTACATCTTTTTGGACTCAGCCGTGGCCAGTGCCACCGTTCCTATAATTGAGAGCTTGTGGGCAAACGTCGTTGCAACTGGCGACGGGTCTTGGGTGGTAAGTTTCGCAACCGAAACCGAGGCGCTTTCGGGCGGCTCTGATTTCAAGTGCTGGGATGATGCAAAGGAAGTCTTGGAATCTTATTCGCTAGGTATCGAGTCATTCGACTCCTCGGCTCGCGACGGAGCAGAGCTCTCGATCCATACTTACAAAAAAGAGACTCATCTCGACACCGCCTCGGAGCACCAAGATACGTTAGCAGCGGGCAACATACGCCCTCAGGCTAGCCCACATGAACTCCCAGATCAGAGTCCATGCGTGCCTTGTGAGCCCTGGATGGACAGATCGCTGTGTGCCGACCCAAGATTGCTGAGCAACACCGCGCTGATGGCTTTGGGAAATACGGTGCACAGCTGCAAAAGCCTTCGCGAGGCTTGCTTGCGAGCCATGCTTATGTCGACGAGTATCCGCATGGTTGAATTGACGTCAATCAAGGTCGAAGACGTCAGCATCTCACAGGCGGTAGTGAAGTTGCGGATCAACGCCTTCAAATCCCACAGATCAATGCACCGTTTTTTGGCTCCAGCCATTACTCCCAAACTGCTCCGCACGTACGTTCAGGAGTACCACTTGTCTCCAACGGACTACCTCTTCCCCTCTGCCAGAGATGCCTCAAAGCCTTTGAGTATTCGGGAGGTCAGCGTGGTGTTTAACCGCTGGCTTCGCGACGCTCAAATCGAGCGACAACAGCTCACGCCGAGCAGCATTCGCTCATCTTTCGCTCATCCTAGCCACTCGTTAACGCTGCAACGTGCTGCGGAGATGATGGGCCATGGCTCGCCAACAAGGACGCTGGACTAACTCTCTCAGTACCACCCGCTCCAAAACCAGTGAGCTTGCCACCAGCCAAATCCATTCCGACGTTTGGCTGGCCGCTCCCTCCCCCACTTCGTGAACGGAACTCATATGGCCACTCTGGAATTTCAACAGACCCTGCCGGCAGTGATCGAGGTTGTACAGCGCACAGGGGTTTTGATCTCGTCTGAGTCAGCTCGACCTGGCGGCCCGAGGGGGTCGGGGGACAAGGCCGACGTTGACATTGTGATTGAGGTCTTGCTCAGGAAGGAGCTGCTGGAGATTGTCAGCGCCGATTGGTGGGGCGAAGAAACGCCTCACTCGCTGACAGGCAAGGCCCTGTGCTGGGTTGTTGATCCTAACGACGGTACGAGTGATTTCCTGAGTGGACTGAAGGGTTCCGCGATTTCTGTTGGCTTGCTGCAAAACGGGCAACCGGTCTTGGGTGTGGTGTATGCACCAGTGACGCCTCATGGAATTCCGGATTGCATAGCTTGGGCTGTGGGCATGGATCATCTGGTGAGGAATGGTCAGCCGGTGGTCGTGGATCTGTCGAACCAGGAGCTTTCTGGAGAGAGCAAGGTGATGGTCAGCGCAGCGGCTGATCGCAAGCCGGAAATCAACAGGGAGCTTTGTGCGCCTGGCCATTTTGATGCAATGCCTTCGATCGCTTATCGCCTTGCGCGGGTCGCTGCCGGGGATGGTGTTTGTGGGGTCTCGCTGTACTCCGTGAGCGCACATGACGTTGTCGCCGGCCATGCCTTGCTCGTTGGCTCGAAGGGCGTCCTGATCGACGAGAACGGCCTTCCCATTCGGTACGAGACGGATACGCAAATGGCTCGAGTCTCGAACCGCTGTTTCGGCGGCGCAGCCAGTGCGTGCTTGCAGTTGTACAAGCGCGACTGGAACAAGGTCTTTGCTTAGATGGGGGCCTTTTCGAGCACCGCTGTCAGCGACAACTTAGGAGAAGTCGGCGCACTAGCTATAAGAGCCATACTTTCACGCAAGCGTGCTCCGCTGAGCTTGCTACAGAGCTGTTCTGCCGCTCATGGATTACCGGAGAACAGCGAACACTTCGCTGTTCAGACCATATGCGCCCCATGGGTCGCAATTCAAAAGAATGGAGGCAGCCATGCTGAAACCAAGCCAGATACTCGCATCTGAATGGGCAGTCCTGAGTTTGGATAAGGTCATGGCAGTGCTGCCGGGGATCTATGCGCAGCAGCCGGAAAGGCTACAGAAAGCAATTGAGGGATTGCATTTCTTCGACGCTTTTCTTGGCGTCACCGATGCCCCAGATGATCACCTCTTTACCTCAAGAGCGCTCCTGGAATTCAGAGGGTTTCTCGCTGCTGAAGTCGACTTGCCAGCGGCAGATGCTCTGAAAATCGTCTGGGCTGTCGGTGACTGGCTACTGACGGGTGGGCTGATCAGTGAGCAGGACGTTCAATTTGCGCTGAGCCAGGATGAGACTTGTGCCATGCGCTTGTACCAAGAAGCCTCGCCATTGCCAGAACGTATCAACTACTACAGCGAGCGGTTCGAGATTCGTGGCGGCTCATTCGTCATTGATCTCTCCTACCTCGACTCAACCCTAAGCGAGTCGTCTCAACAATTTCTTCGTGATCGGTTTGTTGACTACCTCAAGGACAAAGACGCGTACCAGGCGCGGACAGACGTTGAGCTTATCTACAGCTTGCTTATGGGCTATGTCGCGAAGTGGCCGGCCCGTGAGCTCAGTGCAACGCTCTCAAAAAAGGAAACGGTCATTTTCCTTGAAGAGATCAAAGCTGAGACGGACAGGCAAATGTTCTTTGCTGGCTTAACCCATGCCGAGGCGAAAGAAAACCGGAAATTCGTTATGAACGTGGTTCGTCATTTCTTCATGCGTAGCGGTATCTTTGCCACTGTCAGCAAGGTGTGACAGACCTTGACGAGGGCTCTGGCTAACCTAGGCCTTGTGGATGCTAGGATCTGGTCTGCCGCCCTGCACTGGATTCGACTTTTCGCGTAGGTCGGCCCTCCCCCAGCCTCTCTGAGAATAAGGCGAATGATGAAGTTGGTCAGGCTAATACGACACGGTGAAAGTGCAGCAAACGCCGGTGCGGCTACTCAGGATCACCAAAGCATACCCCTCACTGAGCACGGCGTTGATCAGGCTCGCCGAGTCGCCCATTCATTCGCCACAGCTCCAGACTTGATCGTCACTTCGCCCTTTTCTCGCGCTTTGGCCACCGCTCAGTTCACAGCGAGCGCATTCCCGTCTGTCCCCATGGAGACGTGGCCAATTCAGGAGTTCACATACCTGGAGCCGGCAAGGTGCGTAAACACTTCAGTGGCTCAGCGGCGGGACTGGGTGCGGGAGTATTGGAACCAGGCCAATCCCACGTTCGTAGACGGTGATGGTGCAGAGTCATTCCTTGAGTTTGTATCGCGGGCAGAAGCGTTTTTGAGGCGGCTTGCGGCTCATCCGGCGGAAGACATTGTGGTTTTCTCGCATGGGCAGTTCATCAACGCCGTCGCGTGGTTGATCGAGCGACAGCCTACAGAGATCGATAGTCGCGCGATGGTGGATTGGCGAGAGTATGAGATCGTTAATCACGTGGAGAATTGTGGCGGGTACCAACTCATGTACGGACAAAGTGATAGTGGTTGGAGGCTTACATCGAGGGATGCTGAGGGCGCGGCTCTGCGAGCACGGCTGTCGTAAACCAAGCCGCCTGACGGCGTCTTGGCCCTGCGGGCAGACATCCTCGCGTCTGCGCGCTCCGCTTGCCGGCCTTAAGCTCTAATCGTTCGAGGACTACCTGTTGGCGAACTTCGATCTCGACCTTACTCGGGTCACTAAAACTCACTACATCACCGGGAAAGCAGCGATAAATTTTCCTTGGCCGGGTTCGACTACCGGAGGATGGCATTTCCTTGGGTAGTGGAACAGAGACACTGGGCAGGTGAAAGCCTCGTTAGCGGGCATCCACTGCCCCGACACTTCGTTTCTTTTCGGTGCCACTGGTGTGCTTGATGCCCGCGAAGAACTCGCAAAACGTGGTTAGCATATCGATTCAGCGATCTACATGGCAGACCATTTCCGTGCCGCTGCTGACATGGTTACGGCCTGGGCAATTGGTCAAAATGAGCATTGCAATGTCGAGCTCGCAGACTGGTTTCCAGCGCATGAGGATCACACCACTGTCGTACGAATGCTCGAGTCGTCGCTAAGCAAGCTTGAGTACACCGAACAGCAGCGGCTTAGTCACTGGCTCAAGCGTCAAAGCGTGTACCAATAAGGTCGCAGCGATTCAGACTCTAAGCTGCTGGGCGTGGCCTCCGGCACGTCGTGAACCAAGCTGCCAGAGGGCGTCTTGGCCCTTCGGGCTTTCATCTTTTGACGACCGCCCTCCTTCGCAAAATTATCGCTCAGCAATAATTATGGCTGAGCCATAATTTCAAATAATTCGATCCGAGGAGCCAGACACTACTCTCATCTGCAACGAGAGCCTGGGATTGGCTGGACTTTCTCGAATCTGGCTTAGCGGACGACCGCCTTGGCATACGACTCTGACGTCTCCTCCCGCTCGCCATTGCGCCAGCAAGCTCTCCGAACTTTCCTACACGGAATCCCGAGTAAACCAGCTGTAAAACCACCTGTGCATTTCGCCTAGGCCGAGCAGATACCAGAATTCCAGGAAGTACATCAGATAGCTCATCCAGACTCCCCAACCGCGACCTGGAAGGCTCATGTGGACATAGCCAATCAGCACTGCGCCTACCACCCACAGACACAATGCGAATGCCCATGCTCTCCGTCTGTAAACCCAACATTCGTTCCTAGTCATCGATGCTCGATTTTAGGGGGTTACTGATTTGGCCATTTCCGGCGCGAATCGTTTCCCGCGACTGTGCATCACCTACTGGGAAGTCTGAACGAAACGGTGCTCGTCAGGCGCATCCCCCCATCCATCACGTCACGCCTGGTCATGGACAGCCACTCGAGACGCCGGCGAATTAGCAGTTTGTCCTGTTTCTGCTGCGACCTAGGCCTCCATGCAATATCCTTGCGCCACGCAATCAACCTAGAAGTAGTGAATAGAACGATGGGTTTTGAACAACTAGCTGAGCTACGTGACCGCTTGCGGGCTGAAAAGGAGCCCCAAAAGGCCGAACGCGCGAAACACCCCAAGCGTAAATCTCCTCCACAGGTGAAGCCTCGCAATCAAGATCCAGCCGTAGAAGCAATCTGGCCATTGCAGAAGCATTTTCCACTGGCGTTCCCCGTCAATCCGGCTCCGAAGGTTCCGCTCAAAGAAGGCATTCTCAAGGATGCCGAGCAACACTTGGAGCTGCTAGGGTTGACCAGCGAACAGCTCAAGCTAGGCATCTCCACTTGGTGCCAAGGATCCCGGTACTGGAAATGCATGATGGAAAATGCACCGCGCGTGGACTTGAACGGGCAGCCAGTTGGGATCGTGACGGCGTCACAAGCGCTTCATGCGAAGCGGCAAGCCTCTCGGCAACGTGGCCAAGACAGGCGAAATCGCGTTCAGCCAAAAGCCGTGGCGCCAGCGCCCGCCGCCGATGCGACCGTGTTGCAAGCAACGGACTGAGAAAAGTTAGCTAACTCAAAGGCCTTTCAGCCAGGAGCGCGCGGCTGCATTCCCCTTCGGCCTTTCAGGCCTACTCGCTCCGCACAAGTTTGAGTGGGGGAAAACGCGCGCATCACCTTAATGCTCACGTGCCTGATGGGAAGCTTGTCCTATCAGTCTTTTACCTGCGGGCAGGGATTAACCACTTCCCACACGTCCAGCGTTGCATGCCAAGGAACAGTCGTGCCTGATACGACGCCACCGACAGTCTGCTGTCGATCGGTTTTACGCACAAACGACCCCTCCGATCCTGTGAATACGTGCTGCCCACGACTCGCAAGATAATCAAAGAATTTGAGTTTCACGGGCACATTCAGTTGGCCACCGGGCGTGATGGCTGCGAGCATGATTGCTTTGTCCTCGGTGAAGACCATGAATGGTTCGACACCCGTGCGACCAGCAGCGGTCTTCACGCACTGCACCTGCTCGGGGAGGATGCGAGTGACCTCGGTATACGTGTGGTCGCTATACAGGCTGAGGATCAAGCCCTTGCTGGTCAGCACTCCCAAGCCTTGCGTGGCTTTGCAACTTGCTTCGCTACCGTATGGATGAAAACACCAGTTGGTCTCTGATACGGCCTGGATATCCGAGGGCTCAAGCTTCAGATCGTGTTGGATTTGGGTCTTAGCCTCAGGCGTCTCGTAGGGGATCATCACGCATCCACCGAAGGTCGCCGCTACGGTGAAGCCTACCGCCGCAGCCAGGTAACGAAGAGGTGATTTGAACGTCTGCATTAAGCGCACTCCATGCTGTATTGCCACTGCAAGAACGCGGTGGCGTTTTTTGCGGGAGGAACTTAAAGCATTGCCGACGGGCAGTCACTCGCCTTTACGCTGATGAACATGACTGCACCCTCATAGGTAGATAAGCCATTGATGATACTCCCCCGACAACACAGCGAAGAGCCGTTAATCTACAACCCATTTTGAGGCGGTTATCCAATCGACAGGGTCGGTCAGATCCCTGCGCCAGTAGCATCGGTTGGAACTGGAAAGTGCAATCGGGATAGAGGCGATTCGCCTTGCGTTAGAAGGCCTCAAGCCTCGCCTGAATGCCGGCGTCTTTGGCCATAGCGATCATGGTTTCGACGCGGTCGAGATCCACGATGAAGCCTGCGTACTCGTCACCACCGGTATTCAGGTGCAGATAGCGTTTGCCGAACTTGGTTAGCCACTCATCAAACTCAACCAGCACCTGCACAACGGTCATCCCTTCGCATTGCTCGTAGGGATACAGCTCTTGGATGCCGCAGACTTTGGTCAGATATGGGGCCAGATATTCGAAACCATCGAATCCTTTCCAATCTATGGCGAGCAGGATGAGGTGCTCGAGTGATTGCCCTTTATCCGTATCCAGCAAGCCTTCTGTCAGCGCGCTGGATGGCTCCTCTCCTTGCCCATAGCGACGCATAACTCGTCGGACGAGACGCGCCTGCTCCTTCTCAGGGAGACGTGCCAGTAGACTTTGGGTGAAAGCCTTGAGCTCAGCGCGGAAAGGATGAAGCTCTCGCATGATTGCGGCGTCACTCAACGGTGGCTCGTCAGGAGGAGGTTGAGTGAAGCGGCCACCGAATAATCTATCCAGAAATCCCATACATCTCCCTTCCTTGGACAGAAGGCTTGCGCCCTGCCCCATCGATAATCAGTTCTTACCCAGGTTAGAGCATTGAGTGCCACATCAGTTGGGCGTGGCCTGCGGCACGGCTATCGTGAACCAAGCCGCCAAACGGCGTCTTGGCCCTGCGGGCTTCTATCCTCACGCGCTTTTGCTCACAAACCCTACGGCACTACCCAGCGATACCCATCTGATGAACGCTGAACGACTTAGAGCAAGCGATGACCTCCGACCCGTTGACGGCCCATAGGTGGTTTGACTCTTGTTTTCGAACACCGACGCGACGTTGTGTCGAGCACCGCCTCTGTCAAGACAGTGTAAGAAACATGTAAATTGTTGTTTTATATGGCTATTCAACCGAACCACCTTCCGAACTTTTTCTTTACCTCAGGTCTATTTGATCAAGCTAGGCCGATATTCATGCCTTCCATTGTTCAGCTGAGGTGCATTCCTGAATGAAATCCTACATTCCCAAAGTGCTGCTGGCAGGTCTCTTCTCGCTCACGGTGGTGAGCAACGTATCAGCCATGCAGATGCGGCACGGTGCAGCTACGCCGGCGGATCCGACAGTTGCCCAGTCCACATCCCATCCCGTGGAAAACCCCTGGCCTAACTTGGCGAGCTTGGACACTTCAACATCCGGGTCAATGCTAGCCCAGGGCGACCGTTACTGGCACGACGGTCGATGGCACTCCCGCAGAGAAGAAATGCGTCGAGCCCATTGGCGCAGAGAGCAAGCCCGTAGAGAAGCTGAACGCCGTAGAGATTGGGAGCGTCATCATCCACAGGCAAGCCACCATTACCGTCGCTAGAGCCACGGCGTTTTGGCAGCCGGTTGGGTGGAGTCCATTAATTCACCGGGTCGGTAGATTGAGGAGAGTTTATGGCTGAGTTGCCGCGCCTATCGGCCAGGTTGTCGTGAACCGGGCCGCCCTCGGCCGGGCGTCTCGGCCCTCCGGGCTTCCACCCTTCGCGCCTGCGCGCTCCGCTTGCACTGGCGCCATCGTGATCTCACGCTAGTCTCGCTCTTTTGGATTTGAGCCTGACGATTGGATCGTATGGCACACGGAGTCCGGGATAAAGGGGTGACCTCAGCTTCACGTCCGTGCTCCGGCTCGAGACATGGAGGTGATGTCGAGTCGTCGAATCCGTTATCTGTGGAGTAAGACCAGATGCTACTACCAGACTTCGAGAGACTGTTCCTGATGGCAATCAAGGCCACTAGCCTGATCTATGTAATGACAGCGCTGGCACCGATCACACAAAGCACCTCTGATGAATATGTGGGTGAGCCACGCATCATGGTCAAGAAAGACAGTGTGATGATCAATATCGGCGATGGTCTTCATGTCATCTTTGGGGAACAGCGCGCGACCGAACTGCTGATTCAAGCGATGCTTGAAATGGACGATCTCCATGCCATTGATCTGCAACCCTTCCGCGAGGCAGCGGCCAAGGTGGGGCAGGCCAAAAACTACATCCTTACGTATGAGCTTCAAAAGGCAAATCTCGCGAAACTCGTTGCTGACGAAGGGTTGTGGGAACAGGTAGAGGCAAAATTCGAGACCAGTATTTCACTGGTAGGCAATTCGGCAGAAGTCGAAGAGTGGCGAGTGCTGCTTACTAATTACACAGTTCAAGAGATCTCAGAAACTGTGTTGAAGCATGATGATCATGCACATCAACTTCGACTTTTCTCGCCTGCCTCAGGCTTCCTCTCAGAAACCGAACAAAGTGAAATTTACGCTACGGTGATGGGCGAGCCGCTCCCTACGCCAACAAATTCAGGTTAGCTTCACCTGAGGTGGCATGGCTTTCGAGTTCAGCTCCTTGACCTTGCCGATCTCGGTCATCGGCGGGACTTACATCATCGTGCTGCTGGGAAAGAAATTTGCGGATTAGTTCGGCGGTTCGCTTCGCGCTCGTGACAACGAAAAAATGCCCCTCGCCCGCCAGAACGTGCACTTCGGCACGGCGAATGGTGCGGCGCAATATTTGAGCGTTGTAGATTCGTACTAAGGGGTCGCGGTCTCCGGTGAGGATCAGAGTGCGATGGCGCAGACGGAACAGCCGCAGCAAGCTCGTCCAGCCGACCAGTGCTGCGAGCTGGTAGTAATAAGTCCGAGGGTTAGTGGTGAGCATGCCTTTCACCACACCGAAGCGTAGCAGCGTCTGTATCGAATTACGCGAGCCCTCTTTCCTGCGCGATGTGTGGCCTTTCCCACTACCAAAAAAATCGAGAATATCTGCAGACTTCACCAGCACTATCGGGCCGGCTGACGTCGCCGCGAGGATCAAGCGGCGCACCATCGTCGGGTGACGGAGGGCGAATTCTTGGGCAAGTGCACCGCCCCAACTTACGCCGAACACGTCGACCTGGTCGAATCCCAGTTGCTTGAGCATCTCGGCGATGAAATCGGCATGGCGCGGTAAACGCATCGGCCACCGAGGCATTTGCGAGTCGCCAACCCCGGGTACGTCCAACGTAATCGTTGTGTAGTCCGCCAGTCCATCGCGCAGGGGATCGAAGGTACGGATCAAACCACCTAGGCCGTTGAGTAAGAGCAGCGGCGAGCCTTGACCGCAGATTGAAACGTTCACCTGAATATCTTTGATGGTAAGTCTGTGCGTCGTCATGATTCCTCCCTTTGCCTCGTAATGCCCGTTCAGCACCCGGTCAACCCACCTTTACTTGTCATGTACGCAAGGGCAGCCGACATGAGCTCTCTGGCGTCTGGCAAAGCCCTATGCTGGCGCCTCGGCGGGAGCGCTCGATAGATCTGATCGGCGATGACACGTCCGACAAAGCTCTCCAACGGCAGTAGCTCAAACGTGGGCTCCAGACCTGCAGCTTCATAAAGAGTATTGAGCCAAAAGACATCTTGAGGTGAGTCCGAGCAGAGCCTGGCACCCTTAAAAAGCTTGTTCAGTTCCGCTGCGACCCTGCCTGGATCGAGGCCATCCGCTAGCAGGTGATCCCTAGAAATTTGATGCATGTCCTGAGCGTCGAAAGACCAGTGCGTCCAGTATCGAACCGGGCGGATTAGCGACTGATACTCCGCGTTGGCTGAAACCACCGCAATCTCGATGGGATAGCTATCCGGTGCGATACCGGAAGCTTCGAAGTCAACAAACCATTGAAGCATTTCCACGCTTACCACCTCGCTTTTGATTGGAACTGGTCGCCGGAAGTCAGACAATACAGGTTCCGTTACCTGCTGGGTGACGCACTGCTTGAGGGTACTGCCGGCATGAATCAGAGAGTACTGAGACTTCCAAAGAATGATGCTGGACGTGACTTCATTGTTGGCGACATTCACTTCAAAACTATCGATCTCCACCGCGCTTTGCACAAGCTTGGCTTCGACAGATCCAAAGACCGGCTCATTGGCGTGGGCGACCTCATTGACCGTGGGTCGGGCGTCCTGGATGGTCTCAAGCTCTTGGGAGAACCCTGGTTTTTCACGGTGAAGGGTAATCATGAGCTGATGCTCATCGATGCCTACCGGACGAATCCCGATCTCCCCTACTCCTCCCATGGCGCCCGTTGGTGGCAGACGATTCAAGATGAATCCAAGGCAATGATCATTGCGAAGCTTGAGAGCCTCCCAACCATTATCGAGATCGAAACTTCCTGTGGGTTGGTTGGGGTCGTTCACGCCGATGTCCCCAGCGGAATGGCATGGCCTGAATTCGTGCGGGATATCGACAATCCGCAGATTGAAGAGATTGCCCTCTGGGGACGCGAGCGCATCAAAAGACATCACCGCCAAGGTATTTCAGGGGTCTGGAGAGTGTGCACGGGACATACTTGGGTACCAAACCCTATACGCTTGGGGAATGTGCTTGCGCTTGACTGCACGGGCGGGGGAGACGGGCCTCTGGCGATCTATTGCCCTCAGGACGACACGATTTACGTAGATGGGCGATCAGTATCTCTTGATCAGACAGCGATGCTTACAGAGCGCCTGGCCGAGCTTGAGCAAAAGGTAAGTGAGCTTAGGGTAACGGTTCACGCGAATAAGCTGATTGAATCGCAAAGCCTCAGTAAGGAGTGCAACGACATAGCTCGTCGCGCACATACGGCTTGGCTGGCGGTGGAGCGGGAAGTGGGCGAGCACCAGGAACTCGTTAATGCCCTTCACGGACTTAGCCTCGTCACTGGCGACCGACGAGCAGCAAAGCTGGAAGATTTAAAAGCCAGGTACAAAGGCACTCAGATTGAGTTGCTGCTAGTGAGGCTGTTTGACTGAGGTTACTGCCGCCCCCGGCGCCACCTCTCCAGCGATTCCGATACGCTGGATTACTGCAAATCAGCTACAAGCCCCGATGGTTTGCGATGGGTATTTGATCCTGGTGATCGTTTCGGGACTGATCCCGTGGCCCTGCTCAGCACGTGGGAGCACCAAACATTGGAGAGGATGCTGAAAGCGCTCTTATGGAAAAAGTTGGTCTTGGTGTTCCCCGCCGGGGCCGGCTGTCGTGAATCAAGCTGCGACGCGTTTTGGCCCTCCGAGCTTCCATCCGTTACACCTGCGGCCTTCAGCCTGCGCGCTCAGCTTGCCTCACGTTGCGGCCCGAATATTCGGTGCCTGTGACGTCAGATTTGCACAGTAGCATTCGCAATGTGACAAAAAAATAGCGTTAACTATTTGATTTTAATAACAAAAATAGATAGAAACCCCTCTCCACCACATCAATCGGCACGTCCCGTCGATCAAGGCCATTGATCAATTACTGCCCCGCTTTAGGCCCTAGATCAGCGGTTACCCTGAGAGCGTAATTGCTGTACGCAACAGCAGCCTGAGCAAAAAGCTCTTTCAACTCCCCTTGCCCGAAGCGCTCGTAAATTAACTCAAGCCTACCCAGAGCCTGATGCGGCTCGCCAAAATCAACGTTCCCGTGGACGAACCCTTGGAGATACGCTCTGGCCACAGCGATGTCTGAGTAATCCTTCAGGGGCAATAGCGGGCTATCCGTTGATCCGCAAATATGGATGTTGAGCTCTGACACTTCCGTCTCATCAAACTCTCCAGACTCCACGCGAGCTATGGCGATATCAACTGACTCGCCATCCTCAGGGTACATCCAATAGCGATTCTCACCAGGAACAGAATCCGGTGATAAAACCGCGATTCGATCGGGCAGATCACCATGCCAGGCAAGCCAATGTCCGGTGGACGCCTCCGCGAAGGTGGCTCCCTGTAGCCAGTCGGCGATTTCCTGGTCATTCCCCGCAATCTGATTCGCTACTGCGAGGTTGTATTTATGAGTGATCGTGGCCACGGATGCTGCATCCTTGATCAGTTAGTAGCTCAGTTGTTAATCTGGATTTTCTCATGAAGCCATGTCAGATGTTTGATGTGCTACCTTTTTCAGCAAGATCCTCGGCGTGCCCCCTTTCCGCCAAATCGTACTCTCAAAAAAGCCGCCACTAAGGCGGCTCTCAACGTTAGGTCAACAGATCACTTGACCAGCCAAGACTCAACCTCTGCGCTACCAAACTGATTTTTCCACGCTTTGAGCAGTTTGTGGTTGCCGCCCTTGGTCTCTACAACCTCGCCTGTAAGCGGGCTCTTGTAGACTTTTACAGAGCGGGCCTTGCGAGTCGTTTTCTCCGCCACGACCGGTGCCGCTTTACGGCCTTTGCCTGCCTGTGGGTCTAGGATGTTGACTATGTCACGGAGACTGAAGCTGTACTCACCCAGGAGGTCGCGCAGTTTGGTTTCAAACTCGATTTCCTTTTTCAGGCCGTCGTCGTTTTTCAGTGTTTCCAGCTCAGCCAATTGGGCGGCAAGCTGTTGTTCAAGTTTGCGGAATTCGGCGAGACGGGACATGTGATGCTCCTATTATCCTAATGACGTCAGTCGTTTTAGTAGGTCTTGGACATGTAACAGTTGCGAAAAGTGCAGCCCGAGACACCACTCGACAGCGACACAAAGCATTCGACTATGTGTTACGAAGCAGTCCATTCACATGTAAGGTGAGTGCCTCCAACGCAAAGGGCTTGATCAACACTGCCGTGGCAGCTTCTAGGGGTTGGTTTCCTGCGACGGAAGGTTCGGCGTACCCTGTCATGAACAACACTGGCAGGCGTGGCCTACATTTACGTGCCGATTCTGCCATACGACGCCCATCTATTCCGCCCGGAAGACCTATGTCGGTGATCAGCAAGTCAATGGGAGTGTCCGATTGGAGAAGCTGAAGTCCCGCGAGCCCATCAGCGGCTTCAATGACTCTATAGCCGAGGCTCCCGAGAGCCTCACTTACGAACATCCGAACGGACGGTTCATCATCAACTACAAGCACTGTTTCTCCTGACAAGTTCAAATCGACGTCCGTCTTCGGCGCGGTCTGCTTAAGGGCCTCAGCCTGGGCGGCCTCAACTGGCAATTGCAAATAGACACGCGTTCCTACGCCTTCCTCGGAGTCAATCTTCATCTGTCCGCCCGATTGCTTCACAAAACCGTAGACCATGGACAACCCTAGTCCCGTTCCTGCGCCCACCGGCTTGGTTGTGAAAAAAGGCTCGAAGGCTTTGGAAAGAGTTTCTGGACTCATCCCTGCACCGTCGTCAGCAACACAGATAGTCAGATACGCTCCTGGAAGCAGCTCAGCATCAAGCTCGGGCCCTTGTTCGAGTACTTGATTGAAAGTGCTGATCGAAATCCTTCCACCCTCCCCTAACGCATCCCGCGCGTTTATGCACAAGTTGAGCAAAGAATTTTCCACTTGAGCTGGATCGACAAGGCAAGTGCTCGACATAGCCGTCAGGTCAACTTGCAAATCAATGGTCGGCCCGACAGTTCGGCGAATGAGCTCCTCCATCTCGGCGATCAAGGTATGAACATCGGTATGTTCAGGGAGCAAGGTTTGACGACGGGAAAAGGCCAACAGCCGGTGAGTCAACGCTGCTGCCCTTTGCGCCGCCCCGTACGCAACTGAGACATAGCGCTCAACATCGGCAGTACGGCCTTGATTCAGGCGCATTTTGATCAGATCCAGACTGCCTGTAATACCAGCAAGGAGGTTATTGAAGTCATGGGCGATACCACCGGTGAGTTGCCCAATCGCTTCCATTTTCTGTGATTGACGCAGCGCGGCGTGAGCGGCTTCACGTTCAGCCACGACTTCAGTCACACGAGCTTCCAAATCGCGATTGAGCTCCAGAAGTGCAGTCTCTGCCTTTTTTCGCGCAGTCACATCAATTGACGAACCGATCAGCCCGATGATTTCGCCAGAGTCATCCAACAGCGGGGCTTTTGCCGAGAGCCATATCGTTGCCGATCCATCAGGCATATCGACAGACTCTTCAATCTGCACTGGCTTACCACTTCGCATGATGCGCTGATCCGTTTCCATTATCTGGCGCGCTTGGGTCTTGTCTGGCAAGAACTCCAGATCCGTCTTACCCAGGTAAAACTCCGGTGGTTTCCCAATTAGCGCAGTCGTGCCATGGTTGGCCACCAGCATCCTGCCCTCCAAATCCTTCGCATAAACAACACCTGGGACAGCAGCTGCAAATGTTCGCAGCAACGCGGACATTCTATCCCGATCCGCTTCTGCCGCTCGGCGCGGTTCGATGTCAACCAGCACCCCAGGAAAACGAACGGCCTCTCCGTCTGCATTAAGCTCGGCGCGTCCACTAGCCTCAACCCACCGGTAATTCCCGTCGTCTTGGCGAACGCGGTATTCGCATCGATATGCACCCCCGCGCTCCATCGTTTCCTGTATTTCTCTAGCAACGCGATCAACGTCGTCGGGATGAATAGACGAGAATGCCTCTGCGATAGGAATTCCAATTTTGCACCGTTCAGCCGACAGGCCAAATGAGCGGGAAAACCGCTCATCAGCAGTCACGGAATCAGTTGGAATGTCCCACACCCAAGTGCCGATTATCGCGCCGGCCTCCAATGCGAGTTGCAGACGTTCAGAAGCGTCTGCTGAAAACTCGTGTGACTGAAGCTGTGCTGGAGATGGTGGTGCAGTGTTTTCTTGATCCATTCACAACCTCGTTAATATCTTGGCAGCCGGACAGAGCCCGCACTTTAGGGAATAGCGGTTACGTCCGGTGATCCTAGCCCTAGATGGTGCCAGCTATGAATCGCAAAGTGGTGAGGGCAACAGAGCTAGGCCCGCCAACTCTGAGATTGTCGCGCAGATCGCTAAGACCTTAGAAAACTGCTGACCATGACATACCTGCCAAGGGTCATCAGAAAATAATCGACTTGCTCAAGAAAGCGTGATTCGAGCCATCCTAGGCGCTTGTGAGCTGAGCGAGTTATCTATAACCAAATCGCCTTTAGCACCAACACCCAGCAGCGTCTGCGTTGGCAAGTCGGCGTCCAAAGGAAAACGTCTGCTCCTTTTCTGAACATCTTGCAGACTGTGCCTGATCAAGCAACCGGGTAGCGGAGTCGCCGGGCATACAGCCAACGCCGGACGCTCAGAGTTGTAGACATGCTGCCAAACATGCTGAGCCAGACATCACTCGTCATCTCAAACGATCAAATTGGAGGCAAAGAAAAACCCGCGATCGGGGAGCGGGCTTAAGTTTTCTTGCAGGAGCATCATCAAAAAGCTAGCTCACCCATTGTGAAAAGGGTGTGAAGAAAAACTACCGCCCCCCTTCTGAAACACCATTGATCGCCATAATAGAACTCGTCCCGAGGACTTCTCGGATCGCATCCTGGGAGACCAGGGAGGGCGTATCTTGCGTTGAGGCGGGGAGCAGCCAAGATGTTGAAACGACATCAGAGTGGGCTTCAACCGGCAATTTCAAGATGATGTAGAGATAGCTGACCTCATCCGCAACAACTCGGAAAGTGTAAATAGCACCGATGCAGGAAATCAGAGCCCCCAATGTGAGCACCACTTTGACTGATCCTGACTGCATCGCCTTCCCTCCCATGCCGATGCCTGATCCTACTCTCAGCGTACCCAAACCAAAAGTTCTCTCAGCTATCCACAGCACCTGGGTACACCGCGCGGTTACGCAGTATTTCTGATATTCGCATCGGAGCTGGAGGCGACCTTAGTCTTCAATTCGGCAATGAAATTCGCAATGGCGCGACTCGTGCTGAGTTCAGCAACCGATATGCCGCCTGCTACGAGATTCCTGCCAGAGGCTGGGTCGACCAGATCAATCGATAAAAATCCTCTCTCGTCAATCGAGCATCGGCATTGCATGGGCAGAAATCCACACTCAACGATGTGGCGCAGCTCTAGGGGTGATATTGCCATGACGAAAACTCCTTGTTGTTGTTCATGGTGGACTCTCGTGTTACCGGAAGATTCGAGATATTTAAGTGGGCAAATGCCTGGCGACCATACGCTGTCTGTTTAGCCAATTTGCTACGCACTCGAAAGAACTCATGGTGTCCAAATGTTTCCGGTCTTCGCATCTCCAGGAGCGCGCATGACTTCAGCCAACGCAGTACACATTACCCAGATCGCGTCCTTGCTACGATCACTGCGCGATGCGGTCAATGAGCTTGAGCAATTCGAGTTGGCCCATGTAAAGCACCTGACGGGCGACCAAACTGTCGACTCACGGCAATCGCTTTCCCAGTGTTTCGCCAATTTTCAAAACTCGATCACTGATATGGGAAACGGGCTCGCCTCTGTGGCCGTAGCCACTGGAGAAGTCAGCGAACTCTGATCAACGTACGTAAGCCTGCAGCAATGATTTGCGAGTCACATCTTTTGTACAGATGGACGCAAAAAATTCCATTCAGTGAACCCCTTGGGATCCACGAGTGGACATTCGGGGCACAGCACCCTTGACGGTCGTCCAGCATCGAAACACACGCTGCCCATGTTGCTGAGGCCCAATTCCCCAGAGTCGCCTCTTACCACCGGCGGGGACTTAAGACAGAACTGCCCAAATATGCAGAGGGTCGACCGTCAGGGATACTCAAGCCGAGCGCCATTCCACATCAGTGATGCCATGCTTCTCAGCCTGCGGCTTGCTGAGCTTCGTAACCGGGTCAGTTCTGTACTTTGGCAACTGCCCCACACCAGCGTCGACGGTCGCCCAATGCCAGGCTTCGGCGTTGTCCATTTTGGAGGCGCGGATGTAAAAGGTCTTGTAGTTCCCATTCAGCAGGTAGTCGACGCGGTAATGTTTTTCCTGAGCCATTTTTACTCCTTGGCATGCTCCTTCTGATAAGCCAAAGATTGTCCGCCACAGAAAAAATTCCCTTTTTGAACAGCAGAATGGCGACAATCCGCTGCTGACTGGCGTGTGGCTTTACCGCGATGCCGGAGGCGCGACACAGAGACGACCCCGGCACAACGTCGGGGTCGTTAGCTTCTACGTAAAGTTGCGTTGGATGAGCTGCGGCGACCAAATTATTCCCCTCTGCGTCGCTCATGTCCTCATCGGTGCAACTTCCTAGGACTTCTCACGTGGCTGTTCGCGCGTGCGTGCAGGCTTGCCGAAGACACATACCTTGCGAAGAGCAAAAAAAGCCCGCATCAAATGCGGGCAAGTGAAGGAGTTACAAATGGAGACTCAAAAGATCTGAGTCATAAACCAGTGATCTCGTTTTCGAATTTTTACCAAAATGAGATGAACGGCTACTGCAGGCGTTGGCTTTTGCGATCAGCGTTTGGCAGCAAACCCGCTTTGAACTGCTCGATGAACAACGCCGTTTTGAACCCCCTTTCGAAGGCCGCCGCTTCAACCTCGAAGCGTCGCAAATACGCCTCATAGCTTATCTGGCGTTCTGCTCCATCGGCGTCGCCGCTCGTAATGGTGGTCTTTGTCGATGCACTCATGGCTGTCACCCTCACAGTGTTTATTCATGCCGGCTTGCGCGGATCAGTCGCGGACGTTCACACCGCCGCTCACTCCTTGACTCCCTGGGCCAATCCAGAACCCAGGTCTGCGCCGGTCACCGGATCATTCTCTGTGTCGGATTTGGTTCGCTCTTTCATCATGGTGAGCGTTACGGAGTCGTCTTCGCTCAGGGTCACCGACGCCGTTCCGTCACCTCCGTCTACAGCTGGATGCGGATTCTCGACGTACTCAAACTCGGCATCGCTGTTCCAAGGCCCCCGGACGTTCGGCTCGCCATTGGACATGCTGAAATAGGTGCGAGAGAACTCAGGCATGCCCGGAAGCTTTCCTTGAGGAAAGTTCGGCTGGATAGAATGAAGTGCTTTTTCGAATGACAACTGATGAGCGATCTCGCGGGTCATCAGAAAGCCGAGAGCGTCTTTGATGCCGGGATCGGTAGTGACGTTCATGAGTCGTTCGTAGACGATCTTTGCGCGGGCTTCAGCGGCGATGTTCGAGCGGAAATCAGCCGTAGGCTCACCGATGGTATCGATGTAGGCCGCCGTCCAGGGAACACCCGCAGAATTGACCAATGGCGCACCCCCACCGTAGAGCAGGCTGGTGATGTGTGAGTCATTGCCCGCACCATTGATATCTCTGTACAGCTCGCCCTCCTCTTGGACGCCCTCTGCCATCTTGCCTTTAGCGCCTTTGTTCAGCATCACGATGATCGAGCCAATAATTTCAAGGTGGCTCAATTCTTCCGTCGCGATGTCGAGCAGCAGATCTTTGCGGCCTGGATCTTCCTCAGCCAGCGCTTGGGTGAAGTAGCGGGTAGCGGCTGCAAGTTCACCTTGGGCCCCGCCGAATTGCTCAAGAAGCAGATTCGCCAAACCGGGGTTCGGCTCGGCTACTCGCACGGTGTATTGAAGTCGTTTGTTGTGAAGAAACATGGTGATTCTCCCATCAGAACTTTTCATGAGACGAGCAGATCCTCGCTGCATAAATACACGCAACTGGCTGCACGCGAACTTCTCTTTAGATGCCTATGGCACGGTCATGACTTAGTGCAAAAAACGGGGTATTGCCAAGCTAATGCGCCCCATTGCAAATTCATAAAAATACTTAAACCCACGAGACCCTACTCACTTCTTGGTCATCGTCGCCGCTTGGTTCCCGCCCTGCTCAGCAATAGCCGACAGTTTCTCATCAGCCGACTTCTCCTCTGCCAGCGTCTCAGCCAGAAGGTTAGCCGCGTCGGTCATCCCGAGATGTTTGGCCATCGCGATCAGCGTGCCGTAGCTGGCAATTTCATAGTGCTCAACTTTCTGGCAGGCACCAATCAGCGCTGCGTCCAGCACCTCGCCTTTCTCGATTTCATCGAGTAACTCTTTGCTCTCTTCGACCAGCCCCTCCATGGCCACGCACTTCATGCGTTTGAGCTTCAGTCCGGCCTGTTCAACGAGTTGATCAATGCGTTCGATCTGACCTTGGGTCTCCTCCAGGTGGGATGTAAACGCCTCTGAAAGTTTAGGGTTAGTCGCCGCACGGGCCAGTCGCGGAAGCGCCTTGGTGATTTGCTTCTCCGCGCTGTAAACGTCGGACAGTTCGTGGATAAACAGATCGTCAACGGTGGTTCTTGCCATGATTACATCCTCATCCAATGAAGGGGTTAGTCAATGGTGTACTGGGCGACTGCGCGCCAGTAAACACTCGACCCTGCAAAAACGAGGGACGTTCGAGCGCGCACGAAGCACGCCGACGAAATGCACTTCTTGACGGTTACCGACACGCTTGCTGACCGTTGATGAAGATTCTCGGAACCGTGAAAAAATTAGCCAGTCGAGATTCAGGTGCCTGGGGCACCCATCTTTTATCAGCAAAGGAATGATCAAATGACCAACTTAGTACGTACCTCTGTGCTGGCGATTCTTATCGGGATCGCAAGCCAAGGAGCCTATGCGGCTCAAGACAACGATGACTTCGTGGAAGACGCGTCTGCGAAGGGTGTAGCCGAAGTCGAAGCTGGCAAGCTTGCTCAAGAGAAAGGTACAGCTGCCGACGTGAAGAGCTTCGCTGAAATGATGATCAAGGATCACTCCGCCGCCAACGACAAACTCAAAACGCTGGCGACCTCCAAGAACCTGAAAGTGTCCGATGACGCCCAGCTGATGGATAAGGCCAAGGCCATGATTCTGGAACTGCGAAGCGCAAAATCTTTTGACCAGGCCTACGCGAACAATCAGGTCAAGGCTCATGAAGCCACGATCAAATTGTTCGAAGAAGAAGCTGCAAACGGTAAGGATGCGGATCTGAAAGCCTTTGCAACTGAGACGCTGCCAAAGCTGAAAGCGCATCTGTCCGAAGCTCAGGCACTGTCGAAAGCTCATGGCGGCGATGCCGCAAAATGATGTCGAAAAGCTGATATGACAATTCGCAAAACCACAAAGGGTCGGCCTTTTTGAGGTCGGCCTGTAGTGGCTGCCTAAAATATGGGTAGCCCTAACTAGGTGGCAATCAACGCGGGAGAAACATGGTGGACAATTATCACATCACCAAATCTGAGAGCGGATGGGCGCTGACAAAGCAGGGTGCCCAGCGAGCGTCAAAAACAGCTACTACAAAGGCAGAGATCATGATGCTCGCAGGCGAATTTCTCTCGGACAAAACGGCATCGCTCAAAGTCCACAAGGAAGACGGGACAATCCAGGAAGAGCGTACCTATCCGCGCAGTGCAGACCCAGCGAAGACCAAGGGTTGATTGCATGAAGCCTGCCCCGTGCGGATGAGTTTTCCGCAGTCACGGGAGAGCTTTTTTAATGTTCTGAAGCATCCGACGTGATTGACGCCTTATCCGCGAACGATGCAAATGTGACGCTTCAGGACGGCGGGAAGCTCCTCAGCGTCGTAGTGAAGACTCATTCGAACGGGCAGCTTCACCCGTGCTACGTATTAGGCAAATCTGAGGAGCAACCCCACGCAAATGAGAGCGAGACGACAGCAAAATGAGTGTGTGAAGATGCACTGAGACTATGCTCAGCTGGTTTCGCCTGCGAGCATCCTTTGGTGAAAATGAGGCAAAAGCTTGAGTGCATGGAGCGCCGCCATTTGTTGCATCTCTTTCCTGTCCCCAAAGAAACGCTCTCTACGCGCGAACACATTTGTGCGACCGTCGCTCTGAAACCCCCAAGCAAAGCAAACAGTTTCCGCAGGGATACCATCGACATCCTCATTCCCACACAGTCCAGTGGTCGCTATGGCGACCGTTGCAGGACTATCCTGAAGGACGCCCAGCGCCATCTCCCTGGCCACCTCAAGACTGGTGAGGTTGAAATGCTCAATAGTCTTTGCACGAACCCCTAGCAGCCGTTGTTTGGCCTCGGGCGAATAAACCACGTATCCGCACTCGACCAGTGAGCCGCTACCAGGAACCTCGGCAAGCAAAGCGATTACCCGGCCCGCCGTACAAGATTCAGCCGTTGCCAGCAGGAGTGAGTGCTGCCTCAGGTAGTAAACAATGTCCTCGACCATCACGCGCACCTCTTTTAGGCTTGGCTTGATTTTGGACACGTGAGCAATACCTTCGTCTCAGATACTTACAAGCGAGCTGAAGGCTTCGTGAAATCAGTTCGCGAGCCCTACCGCTGATCCCCGCTGCCTATCAACTTCATGAACTAATAGCGCTCATACCCGCTCCGCTAATTACAGGCCCTTCAAACTGCGGAGATCGATATGAGAGCACTGACTTACCATGGCGCGCATGACGTGAAAGTGGACACCGTTCCAGACCCCACGATTCAAGACGCCGACGACATCATCCTGCGCGTTACTGCTACCGCTATTTGCGGCTCGGATCTGCATCTGTACAGAGGCAAGATACCGACCGTTGAACACGGTGACATTTTCGGCCATGAGTTCATGGGCATCGTCGAGGAGACGGGATCTGCGGTGACGGCTGTCCAACCGGGTGATCGGGTTGTCATTCCCTTCGTGATCGCGTGCGGTGACTGTTTCTTCTGCCAGCAAGACCTTTATGCTGCCTGTGAGACCACCAATACCGGACGCGGTGCGATCATCAATAAAAAGGCAATTCCCCCAGGCGCGGCGTTGTTCGGGTTCAGCCACATGTACGGAGGCATTCCCGGCGGTCAGGCCGAGTATGTACGGGTGCCAAAAGCCAATACCGGGCCATTCAAAGTGCCGGGGACGCTGGCCGATGAGAAGGTGTTGTTCCTTTCCGACATCCTCCCCACTGCGTTCCAGGCCGTGACAAATACCGGTATTGGTCAAGGCTCAAGCATCGCCATTTACGGCGCCGGCCCGGTCGGGCTTCTCAGCGCTGCGGTCGCTCGTATGCTAGGCGCCGACCGGATCTTCATGGTTGACCATCACCCCTACCGCCTCGCCTATGCCCAGCGAACGTACGGTGTGATCCCGATCAATTTCGATGAAGACGACGACCCGGCGGATACCATCATCCGCCAGACGCCTGGCATGCGCGGTGTCGATGGCGTCGTCGACGCTGTCGGTTTTGAAGCCAAAGGCAGCACCACAGAAGCTGTCTTGGCGACGCTCAAGCTCGAAGGCAGCAGCGGTAAAGCGCTGCGCCAATGCATTGCAGCAGTGCGACGTGGTGGCGTGGTCAGCGTTCCCGGTGTGTATTCGGGTTTCATCCACGGTTTCCTCTTCGGCGATGCGTTCGATAAAGGGCTTACGTTCAAGATGGGCCAGACGCACGTTCAGCGCTTCCTCCCGGAACTGCTTGAGCATATCGAGATGGGCCGTCTGGAACCTGAAGCGATCATTACCCACCGCATGTCGCTGGAGCAGGCGGCTGAGGGCTACAAGATTTTCGACAAGAAAAAGGAAGACTGCCGTAAGGTCATTCTGACGCCGGGCGGCAGCGATATCGCGCTGCCGGAAATCGACTCATTTGCGACTGTGCCTGCTGTGTAATTGGCAAAGGAGGTGTGAGATGGAGGTGACATTTTTCTGGGCCGCGCTGGCCGTGATCGTACTGTTGGTCGACCTATGGGCCATCGCGAGTGTCTGGCACACGACAAAATCTTCAGGAACAAAAGTCGGATGGGCGATTCTGCTATTGGTGCTTCCAGTCGTTGGCCTGGTCATCTGGGGCATCGCGGGGCCACGGGGTGTTGCAGAACCTCCGACCTCTGAAGAGCATAGCAAGGGTTAGCAAATAGGGGCTTGCGCTGGCGATCACAGATCGGCGGCCGGCCTCATGCCCATAGACGCCCGCCTAAAGCACTCAGGAGAGACACCGCAGCCTGTTACTGGAATGCCCTATCGCTGCTGTGGAAAACGGCCTGCTCACCGAGTGATAATCGAAATCTTGCCATTGCGCTCGATGATGGCGAATTTGATTTGGTCAACGTTCTCAACTCCCTGCCCTAGCCGCGCCGCTTGCATGATGTCGTCTTCTTGAACCCTGGACTCATGCATGCGATGGCGCAAGAAAATGCCGTTCTCCACCACAATGGTGGGCCCTCCATCGATCAACTTCCCTATGCGCTTCGAGCGTCTTTTCAAGAGGGAAAAACCGATGTCTATGGACAGAAGCGTAACGATGACCAGGATGGCATTGGTGATCGAGAAATCGTCGCCCAACAGTGCTTGTTGGGTTGCCTCACCGATGATCAATAGCAGCACAAAATCGAATGAAGTCATCTCGCCTAACGAGCGACGACCCGAAATTCGAAACAGCACCATTAGAGCTATATAGATGGCACCTGCCCGCAAGACCGCGTCCATGTTTTTCTACCTACGGGTAAATGAATTGGTTGAAGGAAACGTGGCCACCGCCTTCGACTGAGATGTCGCTTTCGTAAAGGCCCAAGCCGTCACTTCGCCATGCCAGATAGAGCACACTCTCACCGTTCCCATCGCCAATCAGGGTCAATCTCAGCCCCTGTCGAGTACCCGCTGAGCTGACGGGCTGAGGCTGAATGGAGTCGATGCTGAATCCCTGCATCATGGCGTTACCGAGGACAACAGTGTGAGGCTTACCGGGTTCTCCGCGACTATGGATAACCATCGCATTAACGCCCCCGCTGCGGTGGAACCGTTCGTAGTCCACCGTTAGATCCTTTTGCGCAGACGTTGCTGTCGTCGAGCTAAGCAACCCATGTGAGAAAAGGCCAAACAGCGTCAGCAGAACAACCGCGACCAGCGCGTACCAACCCACCCGCTGGAAGCGCCAGATTTGGCGCTGGAGTGCAATATCCTCATCGACTGGATGACGCCTGTTCTGCATTTCCTGGTCATGAGCATTCATGAAGGGGGGATATCCGCTCAGAGGATTGGCTTGCCGCCAGTTACAGCGTAGCGCTGTTGGCGCTGATTTAAAACTGACCCACCCTGCCGATTGAAAATTGACCCAGGACGGATTGCTGATTTTTGCCCCAGCAATTGTGGATAAGCT
>NZ_FNCO01000046.1 GCF_900100795.1 Pseudomonas abietaniphila | reverse complement strand
AACCTGGCGGCCAAGGCTGCACTGGACGCCACTGTTGGCGATGAGATTGACCAAAAGAACGAAGAGGCTGCCATCGCGCTGGTCGCCCGGTGGAAAGACCTAGATTCGACCAAAATAGCCCAGCTCAACGAAGACGACAAAGCGCGCCACGCAAACGGCGAAATGGACGTGCCGTTTGAGGGGAGCACCGACGTTGTCGGTGTGAAATACCTGATCGAGAGTGTGGAAGATGCGATTGTAGGGAGCGTCGGGAAAGCGACAGTTCGTGCGATTGGTATGACTAGCACCAATGGTGGAATGTTAGGTGAAAATGGCGTAAAAACCTTTAGTAAAACAATATGGAAAGGAACTGGAAAAGAACGTTTGGATGTGGAAAATCCGAATCCAGGGCAGCGGGCAGGTCAGATTCACTATCAGGACAATGCGGGTAATAAATATTTATATGATCCGTTAACGAATACATTTCCTGGCGCTCCCAAGGCTGTGAATAAGTTATTGGATAACCCGAGATTTATGCAGGCTATATCCAAAGGTATGAGTAAATATTTAGGAGAATGATGTAGTGAAAGTAAATCAAAAAATGAGGAGTGAACTTGAAAAGACGCTTCCGCAGGTAACAGAATTACCCCAGGAGCTCTCCGAAATTCTTAAGATGGGGTTGTGTGTCGTCGACGATTGTGTTTTTTTGCTATCACTCTTGTCAATAGACACCAATGCTGAATTACATGATTTTCCCGATCGAACGGGCTATGAGTGTTTCATAAACTCGATACATATTGATGATTATGTGACGTGTGATTATCTTGAAAGTGCTTGTGTTTTTGCGCGCGAGTTGTATTTGATTTGGAGGGGGTTTGGGGCTCTGGGAGGGGTGAGATTTATGGTGATGAAAGACGAGTTCGGTGTTTTGATAAAGTTCCATAAAGTCAGAAGTGGTGAATCATTTTTTGCGGATGATTTAGAATTATACGAAGATGCATCAATGGTCTTCCAGAATGAAGAGGTCTTCGATTTTTTTCCGTGAGATTTATACTTGAGGCATTGGTTTGTGCTGACGTGAAACCCAGCTTGTTGAAGTTAAAGCTGGGGTGTCCTAGATGGCAATCAAGCTACATATGGCGCAACCGAACTGTACGCCGGGCGAGACGTTAATCTTAACGCTTCCAACGACCTGAGTCTGATCGGTACCCGCGTCGAAGCCGAGCGCTATATCAACCTCAAAGCCGGCAACGACCTGACCATCCGCGCTGCGCAGAACGATTCAAGCAGCCAGGAGAACCGTCACAGTGGCGGAGGCGAAGTCGGTTTGACATCAGGGCACGGAGGCATAGGCGTATACGCCAGCGTCAATCTGGGCCGAGGTAATCTCGACCGGGAAGCTGCCAAGCAACAGGAAGCTTACCTCTATGCCGGTAACACGTTGGGCTTTGAGAGTGGCCGAGACACCACTGTGGCCGGTGCGACACTGCGCGGCGATAACGTAATCGGCAAAGTCGGGCGCGACATGACCGTTTCTTCCGTACCAGACACCGGCAAGGTGACGGGCAAAGAGTTCGATGTCAGCGCAACGGTCACCGTGGGCTATGGGGGCAGCGTCAGTGGTTCGGTTGGCTACGGCCAGACCACAGGCAGCACGAACTGGGTTGGCAACCAGACCTCGATCACCGCCAAAGACCAACTCGACATCCGCACTGAGCAACACACCCAGCTCGATGGTGCTGTGCTCGCCTCGGACACGGGCAATCTCAAGCTCGATACTGGCACCCTCGGCTTCAGCGACATCGCAGGCAGCGACAAGGAACACGGCTACTACCTGAACGTGGGTGGCACCTATGGCTGGGGCGCCGGCGGCACCGCCACTCAGGATGCCAGCCAGGCTGGCAACGGCAAGGAAGGCGAAAGCGGCTGGAACGTCTCGGGTTACAACTACAACAAGGATCGTGAGCAGATCGTGCGTGCGACGGTGGGCGCGGGCGATATCACCGTCCGTGACGATGCCAAGACAGGAGGTGATTCAACGGCGGGCCTCAACCGCGACGTGAGCAAGGCGTACGAGATCACACGAGACGACGAGCACCGGACGGATTTGTATGTGTCGAGTTCCTCGATTGATCTGGTGACGCATCCGCTGGAAACGTGGGCGGTCTGGAAAGACAACGCCGAGAACTACAGCCATCAGCAAGCCAAGGTTCTATTGGACGGCGTTAACCGCCTTAGGGCTGAGTCGATCACGCTAGGTGACATCATCCCAGCGATGAAGGCGAGCCTTGGCGATGAAAAAGCCCTCAAGCTGACCAA
>NZ_FNCO01000024.1 GCF_900100795.1 Pseudomonas abietaniphila | reverse complement strand
ATTGTTTAACCAGCTTGAGTTTGAAGGCTGGATCGTACTTCGTCATGGCTGTCCCCTCGGTTGGACTGGGTGTCCAACTTTCGGGGGTCAGTTCATGTCCTGGCTCCCGGTTTGGCCTCGACTGCGTCGAGGTACCCTCACTCCGGCGACGCTCCGTGGGCCCGCCGCCATCGGCCATCCATGGCCGGGGGCGGCTCTCGCGGCATCCATGCCGCTCGACCCACTCCACGCCGCCTGCGCTCAGCCTGCACCCAAGTCGCGTTTTGCGGCGTTTGAGCCATTGATGTCGAAAAGCAAAATCAACAGCAAAAGCCGAAGCGGAAACATCAGGATTCCGCAGTCCCTGTAGGAGCGTGGCTTGTCCCGCGATCTGCCGGGAACCGGCAGCAAGACCTGTGCGTGCGGGTGTCAGGCCTCATCGAGTCGCCAGATTTTGCTACCGCTGCGCGCTAGATCGCGGGCAAGCGCGCTCCTACAGGGACTGCGTCAACCTGACGTTGCTGTTTCTGGTCTGGAGCCAACGCTCTTCGCTTCTTGATTCGATCATCAAACGTCCGAACGCACCCCAAATTGTAGGAGCGCGCTTGCCCGCGATCTGCCGGGAACCGGCAGCAAGACCTGTGCGTGCGGGGTGTCAGGCCTCATCGAGTCGCCTGATTTTGCTACCGCTGCGCGCTAGATCGCGGGCAAGCGCGCTCCTACAGTTTGGGATGGCGTCAGGATCGTTCCCACGCTCTGCGTGGGAATGCGTGCCAAGACGCTCCGCGTCCACATTGACGCAGGGCGTCGGTCGCTGCGTTACCACGCGGAGCGTCACTAGTGTCCGGGGAAAAACTGAAGGGGCAGCTTGAGCCCCTTCAGCCTTGCGGGATTGCGCCATAATCGTTTTTTTCAGACTCGATTTCAGCGATGTTTTCCAATACCAATCTAGGCCTGTTGCTCGCTGCTTTCCCCAGCAAACTCTTCCAGCAGCAAGTCGAAGCCAGCAAGGCGGATCGATACGCCAAAAACTGCACCTCACGTGATTTGCTGATCACGCTATTGATCGGGCACTTGAAGCAAGCTGGCAGCTTGCGCAGCCTGACATCGATGTCGCAAACCATCGATGAGCACCAATATCACCTGAATGCTCGGTCCATCCCTCGTTCGACGCTTTCCGATGCGTTAAAAAAGCGAAGCACCCTGCCGTTCCAGAGAGCCTCGGAGCATCTGTTGAAATGCGTCGGCGGCCAGCAAAGTCGAAGTATCGGGCGGATGATCAGCTTGATCGACTCGACCTCCATCACCTTGCGCGGCCCGGGGTTTGATGAGTGGACCGCTCCCACCAAAACCCGGATAACTCAAGGCCTCAAGGTCCATACCGGCTTCGATCCGGTGCAGCTTGCACCGACTTACATCAACATCACCCCAGCCAACGTTAATGACTCGACCGATGCTCTGGGCATGCCGATTGAGCCGGGCATGACTTATGTGTTCGACAAGGGTTATTGCGACTACGGTTGGTGGCACCAACTCCATGCCGCCGGGGCTTATTTCGTAACGCGGTTAAAGAGCAACGCCAACATCCGAATCTGCCACGAGCACTCCTGCCCAGTGCCTGGAAGCCCGGTTAATACCGACGAAGTGGTGCACTTTGGGCGAAGACAAAATGCCTTCAAGGACACGCCGGTCAGGCGTATTTCGTTGAGGATCGAGGAGTGGAAAAACCCACTCACGCTCATCACCAACGACATGAACAGGCCGGCAGAAGAAATTGCCGAGCTCTATAAACAACGGTGGCAGATCGAGCTGTTTTTCAAATGGATGAAGCAGCATTTGAAGCTCAAACGATTCTACGCCTTCTCGGAAAATGCAGTTTGTTTGCAGATTTACAGCGCGGTTATCACCTATCTGCTGCTGCATTTTTTTCATAAGCGCACGGGTTTGCGTGAGTCTTTGTTTGACCTGACGCGACGTCTGGCCTGCGTCTGGTTTGAGCGGCCACTTACCCGCGAGAGCCGTGCTCGACGAAGGCAGAAAGATCAAGAGCTGAAGGCTGCCCAAGGCAGCCTTCAGCTATGACAAATTTTCCCCGGACACTAGTGACGCGGAGCGTGGGAACGATCACAAAAACGCGACTTGGGTGCAGGCCAAACGCAGACGACGCGCAGTGGGCCGAGCGGCATGGATGCCGCGAGAGCGCCGTCAGGACATGGATGTCCGTTCGGCGCGTGCCCACGGAGCGTCGTCGGAGTGCGGGTACCCGACGCAGTCGGGCCAAGCCAGGAGCCAGGACACTTGGTTACTTGGTGTCTTTTCAAGTAACTCGCCGAAGGCGAAACAGTTCGGCCGTCAGGACGAACCGCCGTTGATCTTGATCTCAAGCCTCAAGCGCCCGTTAAGAATCCCGCCTCAAATCCGGCGGAATCGGCAAATCATCCCGCAAAGGATCAGGCCGCTTGCCACGGCCCTGCCTGAATTGCCGGATCTGATACACATACGCCAACACCTGAGCCACCGCCAGGTACAACCCCGCCGGAATCTCCTGCTCAAGCTCGGTGCTGTAGTAGATCGACCGCGCCAGCGCAGGCGACTCAAGCAACAGGATCTGATGCTGCGCCGCAATCTCACGAATCTTCAGCGCCATGAAATCACTGCCCTTGGCCAGCAACACCGGCGCCCCGCCCTTGTCCTGATCGTACTTGAGCGCCACCGCATAATGGGTCGGGTTGGTGATAACCACATCGGCCTCGGGAATCGCCGACATCATCCGCCGCTGCGACATCTCGCGCTGCAACTGACGAATCCGCTGTTTGACCTCCGGCCGCCCCTCACTGTCCTTATGCTCGTCACGGACTTCCTGCTTGGTCATCAGCAGCTTTTTGTGCGCTTCCCACAACTGCACAGGCACGTCCACGGCGGCGATGATCACCAGCCCGAACGCCATCCACAACGTACTCCAGCCCACCAGCTGCAGGCTGTGCACGATCGCCATTTCCATGGGTTCATGGGCGATGGAGACCAGATCGGACTTGTCCTTGGACAGCACGACGAGGGCCACCACCAGCACGATAAAAAACTTGGCCAACGACTTGAGCAGCTCGATCAATGCCTTGGGCGACACCATGCGCTTGAGGCCCGCCGCCGGGTTCATCCGGCTGAATTTGGGCGCCAGCGAGCCTGCCGCGAAGAGCCAGCCACCAAGGGAGATAGGACCGACCAACGCCGCGATGGTCAACGCCACCAGGATCGGTTGAACCGCCAACAGCGCCGCCTTGCCGGACGTCATCAGCATCAGGCCCATGGTGCGTTCGTCCATCAGCGCTTCGCGGGTGATGGTGAAGTTGTCGCGCATCAACTGCATCATCATCTCGGCCATCGAACCGCCGAACGCCAGCAAACCGGCGGCCCCCACGATCATGATGATGACGGTATTGAGCTCTTTGGAACGGGCGATCTCGCCCTTTTCCCGGGACTCCTTTTTTCGTTTGTCCGTGGGATCTTCTGTTTTGTCCTGACCGCTCTCGCTTTCAGCCATGTCAGCGCGCCCTGATCATTTCCTTGAGCAACTGCAAAGCGTCGACCGCCAGCGGTTGATATTGGTTGAGAATGTCGCCGAGGGTAATCCACAGAATCCCCATGCCCAGCACCAACGTCAGCGGGAAACCGATGGAGAAGATGTTTAATTGCGGGGCGGCGCGGGTCATCACGCCCATGGCGATGTTGACCACCAGCAACGCGGTGATCGCCGGCAAGACCAGAATGAGCCCCGCACCGAGCACCCAGCCCAGACGCAGCACCAGGTCCCAGAAATTGGCGACCACCAGGCCCTCGCCCACAGGCAGTGTGGTGAAGCTTTCAATGAGCACTTCGAAGACCACCAGATGGCCGTTCATCGCCAGGAACAACAGCGTCACCAGCATGGTGAAGAACTGGCCGATCACCGCCACCGAGACGCCGTTGACCGGGTCGACCATGGACGCGAAGCCCATGCCCATCTGCACGGCGATAATCTGCCCGGCGATGACAAAAGCCTGAAAGAACATTTGCAGCGACAACCCCAGCGCAGCGCCAATGAGGATCTGCTCGGCGATCAACAGCAGCGCGCTGAGGTCCAGCGCATGCACGGCTGGCATCGGCGGCAGGCTGGGCGCGACCACCACCGTGATCGCAAGGGAAAGATAAAGACGCACCCGATTGGGCACCAGCGTCGTACCAAAGATCGGCATGGTCATCAGCACCGCCGCGATGCGAAACAGCGGCAACATGAAGGCTGCGACCCACGTGCTGATCTGCGTGTCGGTCAGCGCCAGCACAGGTTCCATTCGAAAATCAGCCGATGACTTGAGGAATGCTGGTGTACAGCGAAATGATGTATTCCATGAAGGTCCGCACCAGCCATGGACCCACGACGATCAGGGTCACGAGCATGACCAGCAGACGCGGCAGGAAGCTCAATGTCTGTTCGTTGATCTGGGTGGCCGCCTGAAACATCGACACGATCAGGCCGACGATCAGGCTCGGCACCACAAGGATCGCCACCATCGTGGTGGTCAACCACAACGCTTCGCGAAACAGGTCAACGGCAACTTCTGGGGTCATGCTGCGCACTCCTCGTCAAACAGGCTCATACACCACCAAAACTGCCGGCCAGCGTACCGATGATCAGCGCCCAACCATCCACCAGCACGAACAGCATGATCTTGAACGGCAGCGAAATGATCAGCGGCGACAGCATCATCATACCCATGGCCATCAGCACGCTGGCGACCACCAGGTCGATGATCAGAAACGGGATGAAAATCATGAAGCCGATCTGAAACGCGGTCTTCAACTCCGAGGTCACGAAGGCCGGAACGATGATCGTCAGCGGCGCGGCATCAGGCGTCGGGATGTCAGTGCGTTTTGACAGGCGCATGAACAGGTCCAGGTCGCTGGAGCGAGTCTGCGCCAGCATGAAGTCCTTGATCGGCACTTCGGCCTTGGCCACCGCATCCTGCGCGCTGAGTTTTTCCGCCAGGTAGGGCTGCAAGGCGTCGTTATTCACCCGGTCAAACACTGGCGCCATGATGAACATCGTCAGAAACAGCGCCATGCCGGTGAGAATCTGGTTCGACGGCGTCTGCTGCAAGCCCAGGGCCTGACGCAGAATCGAGAACACGATGATGATCCGCGTGAAGCTGGTCATCAGCATCACGAACGCCGGAATGAAACTCAGCGCGGTCATGATCAGCAGGATTTGCAGGCTGACCGAATACTCCTGCTGACCATTGGCACCCGTACCCAGCGTGATCGCCGGGATCGACAACGGGTCGGCGGCGAACGCCAGCGGCGCTGCCAGCAGCAACAGCAGCGTCAAAACAATACGCATCAGTTCTTATCCTTCTGACCCGGGTTGCCGGAACCGTCTGCGCCCTGACGCGTTTTGTCGGCGCGCGGCGCTGCGATGCCTTTGTTGCCCAATGCTTCCATCAGGCGACGGGCGAACTCTGGCGTGGCGTTCTGCGTTTCGGGTACTGCGACCGGCTCGTTCATCACATGCAGCGCCGTGATGCTCCCCGGCGAAACACCCAGCAACACCTGCTCGTTGCCGACCTGAACCAGCACCAGTCGATCACGCGGACCGAGTGCTCGCGATCCCACCAGTTCAATCACCTGATTGCCTGCAGGGCCGGCGCGCTGCACCCGACGCATCAGCCAGGCCAGGACGAAAATCAGACCGACCACCAAGAGCAGGCCAAGCACCAGTTGCAGCAACTGGCTGCCCACCCCGCTGCTCAACGCGCTCGACACAGGCGGCACGGTCACCGGGGCTGCTGCCGCGACCGCAGCCGGTGCAGCAGGCGCACTCGCCGCGGGGGCTGCGGGATCAGCGGCCATGACCGCCCATGACAGCGCCAGCAACGACAGGCCTGAGAGCGCCCTGAGCCCCTTCACAAGAAACACGCCCACTTAACGCAGCTTCTTGATGCGTTCGCTCGGGCTGATCACGTCGGTCAGGCGAATGCCGAACTTCTCGTTCACCACCACTACTTCACCGTGGGCGATCAACGTGCCGTTGACCAATACATCCAGCGGCTCACCCGCCAAACGATCCAGCTCGATCACCGAGCCCTGGTTGAGTTGCAGCAGGTTGCGGATGTTGATGTCGGTGCTGCCCACTTCCATGGAAATCGACACCGGAATGTCGAGGATCACATCCAGGTTCGGACCGTCTAGCGTCACCGGGGCATTGTTCTTCGGCATGCTGCCGAATTCTTCCATCGCCAGACGGTTGGTGGAGGCGTTCCCGGCGTCGGCGGCCAGCAGCGCGTCGATATCAGCCTGACCACCCTCTCCCGCTTCACCCAGGGCAGCAGCCCACTCGTCGGCCAGTGCCTGGTCGTCTGTGGAATTCATTTCGTTTTCATCAGCCATGGTTTCCTCGGCGAGCAATATTCGTTGACACAGCAAATCGTTTTAAGACTACGTTCTGACACTGACGGCACTTCGTCAGCGGCGTTCTACCGGTTCGACCACTTGCAGGGCCAGATTGCCCTTGTGCGAACCCAGCTTGACCTTGAACGTCGGCACCCCGTTGGCGCGCATGATCAGATGTTCCGGCAGTTCCACCGGAATCACATCGCCGGGCTGCATGTGCAGCACGTCGCGCAATTTCAGCTGACGACGGGCGACGGTAGCGCTCATCGGCACCGCCACGTCGAGCACGTCCTGTTTCAACGCGTTGACCCAGCGCTCGTCCTGATCGTCCAGATCCGACTGGAAACCGGCGTCGAGCATCTCGCGTACCGGCTCAATCATCGAATACGGCATGGTCACGTGCAGATCGCCGCCACCGCCATCGAGCTCGATGTGGAAGGTCGATACCACGATCGCTTCGCTCGGGCCGACGATGTTGGCCATGGCCGGGTTCACTTCCGAGTTGATGTACTCGAAGTTGACTTCCATGATCGCCTGCCAGGCTTCTTTCAGGTCGATGAACGCCTGATCGAGGACGATGCGTACCACCCGAAGCTCGGTCGGCGTGAATTCACGGCCTTCGATCTTGGCGTGGCGGCCGTCGCCACCGAAGAAGTTGTCCACCAGCTTGAACACCAGCTTGGCGTCCAGGATGAACAGCGCGGTACCGCGCAACGGTTTGATCTTCACCAGGTTCAGACTGGTCGGCACGTACAGCGAGTGCACGTATTCGCCGAACTTCATCACCTGCACACCGCCCACCGCCACGTCGGCAGAGCGACGCAGCAGGTTGAACATGCTGATGCGGGTGTAGCGGGCGAAACGCTCGTTGATCATTTCCAGGGTCGGCATGCGTCCACGGACGATGCGGTCCTGACTGGTCAGGTCGTAACTCTTGACGCTGCCGGGTTCGATAACGCTTTCGGTCTGCACCAGACCATCGTCCACGCCATGCAGCAGCGCGTCGATTTCATCCTGGGACAGCAGGTCTTGCACGGCCATGTCGTGGTCCTACTGCAGTACGTAGTTAGTGAAAAGAACCTGTTCGATGACGCTTTTGTTCAGCTCCTTCTGGCCGACTTCCTGCACGACGGCAGCGGCTTTCTGGCGCAGCATCTCCATACCGACCGGGGTCGCGATGGTGTCGAACGGCTGACCGGAGAACATCATGACCAGGTTATTGCGAATGACCGGCATGTGAACCTTCAACGCTTCCAGATCCGCGTGATCACGAGCCAACAGAGTAATGCTGACCTGCATGTAACGTTGACGGCCATTGACGTTGTAGTTAACGACAAAGGGCGGCGTCAGCGGCTCGAAGATCGCTTCCTTCTTGACGTTGGCAGCCTCGGCGGCAACCGCAGGGTCCGGTTTGCTTTGCGCCTTGTGCATGATGAACCACGTGGCGCCGACCGACAGACCGATCGCCAGCAACAAGCCCACCACCACCAGAATGATGACTTTCAGCTTGCCTTTTTTCGCGGGGTCTTTAACTGCGTCGTCGCTCTTCGCCATGCCAATAATCCGTCACTATCCAAGGGGTTCAGTGTTGCGTGACAGAGGAAGAGCAAGGGTTGTGCCAGAGTTGGCGCAGGAGGAGTTTGAAGCTTTCAAATCAAAGCCGATGGACCGACAGCGCCGGTTGTCGGCCATGAAACGACCTGTGGGAGCGAGCTCGCTCGCGAAAACGCAGGCCCGGCGGATAATTCTCCAGTGCCGGACCTTAAGCCTTCGCGAGCAAGCTCGCTCCCACAGTTATTCAAACGCAGGATCAGGCGTAATAGTCGACCGCGCTCGACCCCACCACCGTCAACGGCGCATTGGCTGCTGCGGCGGCCGCATCGACCGGTGCGCCGTCAGCGATCAGGTCGCTGCCGCCACTGGATCGACCCGTGCCGTTGCCGCGCTGGGCGTCACCGCCGGACTGTTGCTGCGCCTGCTGTTGCATGTTGCGCGACTGATCCGAAACGTTGACGTCGACCTGCCCCATGCCCTGCTGGGCGAAGGAATCACGCAGACGCGACATCTGGCTTTCCAGTGCGTCACGCACGCCGACGTGGGCGCTCATGAAGGTCACTTGGGTTTGCTGGTCCGCCGCCATATTGACGCGAATGTCGAGGCGTCCCAGCTCGGCCGGTTCCAGTTGAATATCCGCCTGCTTGAGGTTCTGGCTGGACAGGTACATCACGCGGTTGACCACGCCCTCGGTCCAACCGCCCTGATTCATCGCCAAAGGCTGATTCATCAATGGCGCAGGCGCAGGGTTGGCGGCACTGGTTTTGGTCTGAGCAGCCTGGGAGAGTGCCGCCAGACGCTCGGCGAAGTTATCCACGCGGGTATCGCTGGTCGCGCCTTTCACGTCTTTCAAGCCGTCAGCGAGCAAGCCGCTGAACGCCTTGTCGCCGCCGCCCTCGGTGGTGCTCTTGTCAACCGGCTGATCACCTGCCGCTGCCAGATTCCCGGCCAGCAATTGCGCCGGATCGGTGTTCGGGTCCTGCTTGCCTGACGTCTTGCCCGACTCGGCAGTGTGGCCTGTGGCCTGGGCGTTTTGTTGCGCCTTGTTTGCCAGCGCGACTTGCACGGCCGTCAGCCCTTCCAAGGGGTCGGCCGACGGGTCGAATTTGGCGTCGGTGGCGTCAGTCGGCGCCTGCACGACCGGAGGCGGAACAACCGGTGCGCCGCTGTTGGACAGCAACGTTGCGGGATCCACCACGGCTTGCGATGCCACCACTTGCGGGGCAGGATCCTGAACGGGCGGGGTCACGACCAGCGTGGGGTCCAGTGCCGGGTCGGTGACCGGCGCGTCCGCCAGCGTCGCGTCGACGGACGCATCCGCTGCGCTCGTGGTGTCGTCTTCGGTGTCATCGTCGTTATCGTCGCTGCCACTGCTGCCGGCGCCGTTGTCGTCTTTACCGTTGACCGTTTTGGCAGGCAAGCCATTGCCGCTATCGGCAACGGTCTTGTCAGGAGCGGCAGACGAATGACTGACGCTGTCCTTCTTGTCGACTGCCGAACTCTTGGCGCTCGCAGGCTTGGCCGGCGTATCGTCGACACTGGAAGGCTTGGGCGCTGCCTGTTTGGCAAAGACGCTGGAAAAGCTGGAAGTCTTGTCCTTGACGGGGTCGGGCGCCTTTACCGAAGTGCTGGCACTGGCTTTCTGGGCTTTGGCAGCCGTCAGAGCCGCAAGTAAAGGATTGTTGGCAAGGGCCATGTTGATCTCCGCAAGAGCACGATTGCACAGAGATCTAGCAAATGGCGGGCCAGGTCGGCAAAGCGATGATGGACGGGGACATTACCGAAGCGTGCAGGCCTGCAACTCGACGTCGAACAGGTCACGTACCACGCTGAACTCGTCCGTGATCGCCTGCACCAGTTGATTGACCGCCGCGCCATTGGCGGCGGACTGGTTGCGCGCTAGCTCTTCGAGTAAACGGCACAACTCGGTCAGTCGCGTAGCGCCCATGTTGCTGCTGCTGCCTTTAAAGCTATGGGCCATCATGCCCAACGGCTGCAATTGCGCGGCCGACTCGGCCGAGAAACCAGGTGTGCGGATGAGCTGGTTCAACGCCCTGACGCGCTTCTCCGAATCTTTGATGAAAACGTCCAGCAATGACGGGTATTCGCTCTCCATCACTTCACGCAACGTTCCGAGAACGCTCATATCCACATGCTCTTCCGACACTTGCTCGCTCCTTGATCAAGAATCGCGGGATTATGCCAGACCCTCCCACGCAAACTCCACACAGGCCGTACGGCCATCCGGCGACCACTGGCAGCGGTCGCTGAGTTGACGGACCAGGCTCAAGCCACGGCCGGACAACTGGTCAATCGCCGGCGGCAGCGACAAGACCTGCTGAGCGTCGAAGCCACTGCCGCTGTCCTGCACCTCGACGATGAGGCGACCACCCTGCCCGACCGGGATTATCTGAAAATTAAAGCGGATGAACCCTTGCGCCAGCGCGTCCAGTCGCTCGCCACGTTGCTGGTAGTAAAGCGCAAAACCTTCAGCATCGCGTTTGAGCGCGGAATCCAGTCCCAGCACGCCATGTTCAAGCGCATTGCTGTAGAGCTCGGAGAGCACGATGTACAACTCGCTGCTCTGCAGGCGCAACCCGTGAACCTCTTGCAGCAGTTGCAACAGGTACGGCAACGGATTGAAGCGTTTGAGCGTCGAGGCGCGGAATTCGAAACTCGCCGACCAGTCCAGCGGGCTTGAATCGCCGCTGTCGGTGTAAATGACCGACGGCGGCCCCAGCAACTCAGGCTGGGTGAAGCCGACTTCGACCATGCTGACGTCATCACGCACCTGCCCGCGGAACCGCGCCAGCGCCCACTGCACTTCCTCGATCAGCATCGCGGGATTGCGGTTGGACACAAATACGTTCTGCAGGCGCCGGGTGCCAAACATCTCGCCGCTTTCGTCGGTGCTGTCGACCACCCCGTCGGACAACAGAAACACCCGATCCCCCGCGCCAAAGGGATACACTTGGGTGTTGTCGTCAAAGCTGTTGGCGCTCAACACACCCAACGGCAGGTGCGCTGACACCAGCGGCGTATGCGGCCGGCCATCGGCGTGCAGCAGATAACCGTCCGGCAGACCGCCGTTCCAGACCTCCACCAGGTGCTGTTTGAAATTCACGCTGATCAGCGCCGCGCAGCAGAACATGTCCACCGGCAGGATGCGCTTGAGCTTGGCGTTCATCTCGCGGAGGGTCTCCGGCAAGCCGTAGCCCTTGGCAGTCATGCCGTAAAACACTTCCGCCAACGGCATTGCCCCCACCGCCGCAGGCAAGCCGTGGCCGGTAAAGTCGCCGAGCAACACATGCATGTTGCCGGAGGGCGCCCACGCCGCGAGCAGCAGATCGCCGTTGAACAACGCGTAAGGCGATTGCAGGTAGCGAATGTTCGGGGCGCTCAGGCAACCGGAATGGGCGATCTGGTCAAACACGGCCTTCGCCACACGCTGCTCGTTGAGCAGGTATTTGTGATGCCGGGCGATGAGATCACGCTGCTGCAAGACGGTTTCCTGAAGCAGTCGCAGGCGGTTCATCGCATTGATCTTGGCGGCCAGTACGCCTTGGTTGTAAGGCTTGGCGACGAAATCGTCACCGCCGGCATCCAGGCAACGGGCCAGCCCTTCACCTTCGGTCAGGGAGGTCAGGAAGATGATCGGCACCAGCGCTTCGCCTGCCAGCGCCTTGATTTGCCGGGCCGCCTCGAAACCGTCCATGACGGGCATCAAGGCGTCCATCAGCACCAATTGCGGACGGTTGCGCTCGAACAGCGCCACCGCTTCGGCACCATCACTCGCGCTCAGTACCTCATGCCCCTGGCGACTGATAATCGCCGAGAGCAGCATGCGGTCAGTGGCGTTGTCGTCGGCGATGAGAATCTTCAGGCGCTCAGGTGGCACAGATCCCGTCATTTGCCGATTGTGAAGAGTTTGGAGAAGTTGGAGATGGCGAGGATTTTGACGACGTCGGCACTGCAGTTTTCCAACCGCACATCCGCCCGCTCGCCCCCGGCGTGATCGCGCAACAGCAGCAGCATGCCCAACGCCGAGCTGTCGAGGTAATTGGTTTCTTTCAGATCGACCACGTAACGCTTGGCCTTGGTCTCTTTTTCGTAAGCACCGCGAAAGTCCTGATGCGTCGAAAAATCGAAGCGTCCCTTGATCTTGATGGTCAGTTGCTGCTCGTCTGGTGAACGATTGGAAGTTACTGACATGGACAAATCCTTTATATGAAACGACGTCAGACGGTTGAAGTTTTAGCACTGCTTGTGCGGCGCGGCAAATGGAAGATTGCGGGTTGCGCGCTGTTCTGAGTTCTGGCTAACGCCAGACCTGTTTCGCCTTCGGCGGGTTAATTGGAAAAGTCGGGTTGCCGCACCACCCAGGTAGCCCGGGAGCTTGCGGTGATTCTGGCTAACGCCAGACCTGTTCCGCCTTCGGCGAGTGACCTAGAAAAGTCGGGTTGCCGCACCACCCAGGAAGCCCGGGAGCTTGCGGTGATTCTGGCTAACGCCAGACCTGTTCCGCCTTCGGCGGGTTACTTGAAAACCCCAAGTAACCAAGGGTTGGCTCCCGGTTTGGCGACTCCTTCGTCGTCGTTCCTTCACTCCGGCGACGCTCCGTGGGCCCGCCGCCATCCGCCATCCATGGCGGGGGGCGGCTCTCGCGGCATCCATGCCGCTCGGCCCACTCCACGCCACCTGCGTTCAGCCTGCACCCAGGTCGCGCGTTGTGGTGTCTGGACTGACGAGGCAGGAAAATCAAAAGCAGGAGCAGGAGCAGGAGCGAAAATATCAGGCTGATGCAGTCACTGTAGGAGCGTGGCTTGTCCCGCGATCTGCCGGGAACCGGCAGCTAATCCTGTGGATGCGGTTTACCTGATACTGCCAAGGTGTCCGGTTTTACTGCTGCTTCGCAGCAGATCGCGGGACAAGCCACGCTCCTACAGTGACTGCATTAGCCTGATATTTCGAACCGGCAGCAAGACCGGTGCATGTGGTGTGTCAGGCATGATCGAGTCGCATGGTTTTGCTACCGCTGCGCGGCAGATCGCGGGCAAGCGCGCTCCTACAGGTATCGCGTCATCCGATGCTTTTGATTTTGCTCTTCGACATCAATGGCCCAAACACCACAAAACGCGACTTGGGTGCAGGCTGAACGCAGGCGGCGCGGAGTGGGCCGAGCGGCATGGATGCCGCGAGAGCGCCGCAAGGACATGGATGTCCGTTCGGCGCGGGCCCACGGAGCGTCGCTGGAGTGAAGGAACGACGACGAAGGAGTCGCCAAACCAGGAGCCAGGGACCCTTGGTTACTTGGGGATGGTCCGGCATTCCGGTTTTCAAGTAACTCGCCGAAGGCGAAACAGATCTGGCGTTAGCCAGAACCCAATCGCCCCAACCGAAAAAAAGGATCCACACGCAATCCAAAAGCCAGATAGCCCAAAAACTCAAAACCTCAAAACGCCTCATGCCGAGGCAACCGCTGCGACAACTCATCCAGCAGCTTCTGCTCGCGCCTGTCCTCCAGCGCACGCGCCTCATCGATATACCGCTGCACCAGCTTGCGCAAACCCTCGACCCGCGCATAAGCCTTCTGCCACTCACCGCGCGCCTTGTTCACATTGTTCTGATGCCAGGCCAGGCTCTGACGCTGCTGACTGACCGCCGTTTCCAGTTGATTGAGAAAGCGCTGATAGTTCATCAGCCACTGACCCGACACACCATGCGCGCCCTTGTCGATCCACTGCTGCTGGTAATCGGAACGAAACTTCTCCAGATCGCCCAATTTCGTCTCGGCAAGCCGGACCTGCCCCTGAAAATGCCCCAGACGCTGGACCGCGGTTTTTTCGGCTTTTTCAGCCATGTCCACCACCGGAGCCAGGCGGGCCGCGCGACTCTGCGTCATGACCTATCAGCTCCCACCCTGGGGATTGAAGATCTTCGCCAACTGAGCTTCGCTGCTCTGCATGCTTTCGTTATCGTGCAGGCCCTGACGCAAGTACTGCACCAGTTGCGGCTGCAGGTTGATGGCGAGGTCGGTTTCGCGATCACCGCCGGCCACATACGCACCGACACTGATCAAGTCGCGGCTCTGCTGATAACGCGACCACAACTGCTTAAAGTATTGCGCCTGCACCATGTGCTGCGGATCGACCACCGACGGCATGACCCGGCTGATTGACGCTTCGATGTCGATGGCCGGGTAATGCCCCTCCTCGGCCAGGCGCCGGGACAGCACGATGTGCCCGTCCAGCACGCCCCGCGCCGAGTCGGCGATCGGGTCCTGCTGGTCGTCGCCTTCGGACAGTACGGTGTAGAACGCCGTGATCGAACCACCGCCCTTCTCGGCATTACCCGCACGCTCCACCAGTTTTGGCAGCTTGGCGAACACTGAAGGCGGATAACCCTTGGTCGCCGGGGGTTCGCCGATGGCCAGCGCGATTTCCCGCTGGGCCTGGGCGAAACGGGTCAGGGAGTCCATCAGCAACAGGACGTTCTTGCCCTTGTCGCGAAAATATTCGGCAATGCGCGTGCAATACATGGCCGCGCGCAGACGCATCAGTGGCGCGTCGTCCGCAGGTGATGCCACGACCACAGAACGCTTGAGGCCTTCTTCGCCCAGGATGTGCTCGATGAATTCCTTCACCTCCCGGCCCCGTTCGCCGATCAGCCCGACGACGATGATGTCAGCCTCGGTGAAGCGGGTCATCATGCCCAGCAGCACACTCTTACCCACGCCGGTACCGGCGAAGAGGCCAAGACGCTGACCGCGACCGACCGTCAACAAACCGTTGATGCAACGAATGCCCACGTCCAGCGGCACGCTGATCGGGTCACGCTTGAGGGGGTTGATGGTCGGGCCGTCCAGCGGCACCCAGTCCTCGGCCTTCATGCCGCCTTTGCCGTCCAGCGGACGACCCGCGCCATCGAGCACGCGGCCGAGCATGGTCATGCCCATCGGCAGACGCCCGGTGTCCGGCAACGGCACCACGCGCGCGCCCGGCGCGATCCCGGCGACGCTGCCCACCGGCATCAGAAACACCTTGCCGCCGGCAAACCCCATGACTTCGGCTTCGACTTCCACCGGGTGATGGCTGTCGTCGTTGATCACCACACAGCGGCTGCCCATGGCGGCGCGCAGACCTTCAGCCTCGAGGGTCAGGCCGACCATGCGCAGCAGGCGCCCTTCGACCACCGGCTGTACCGGCAGTGTAATCGCGTCGGCGTAGGTGCTCAGGCGCTTGCCGAAGCTGGTGCGATCAAGACGCATCGGAAGCGTCCGCGTGCTTGTGCATCACTTCTTCGGCGCTTTTGATCGCCGCTTCCAGGTCGACACTGACGTCCGGCGCAGCCGGGTGCAGGGCCTGTTCATGCAACTGATCGAACATCTTGGCGATCGCCACGCTCAGCCGGGTCTCGACGGTGGCGTCGATGCGGCTGTGTTCGGTTTCGACCCGGCAACCGCCTGGCTGCAAGGTGTCGTCTTCAAGAATGCGCCAGCTTTCCTCGTGACGCTCACGCAGGGCTTTGACCTGGGCGAAGTCTTGTGAATTGACCAGAATGCGAACGTTGTTGGCGCCCATCGGCAGCAGGCGCAATGCGTCCTGCAACACTTTGCCGATCTGGCTGGAGTCGGTTTTCAATTCGCGCTGGATCACTTCGCGAGCCAGATGCTCAACCAGTTGAATCATGGATTTTTCGATCTGCGCGTCCTGATCGGCGATGGGCTCGAACAGGTGCGTCATCAAGGTCTCCAGGCCCTCCAGCTTGGCGGTCAGGGCGATTTCCGCCTCCTGACGCACCTTGAGCTGCGCGCTATGGAAACCTTCTTTCTCACCGATGGCGAAACCTTCGTTGTAGGCGTCCTGGCGGATGCTTTCCAACTCTTCCAGGGTCAGTGGCTGGACTTCTTCCAGCGGCACTTCTTCGCTTTCGGCAGGCTCCGGCTCTTCAGCCACCGGTTCAGGCTCTGGCTCCGCCACCTGAGGATCGAAGCTGGGCAAGGCCCAGACATCCAATCCGCGCAGGTCCTTGGCGCGGATGAGCTCGCTGGGTGCTTCTTTATCGGAGCTGAACATCGACTGCACCTACTGTTAAATCATTTCCTCGCCACCTTTGCCGCCGAGAACGATTTCCCCGGCCTCCGCCATACGACGGGCAATGGTGAGGATCTCTTTCTGAGCTGCTTCCACGTCGCTGACGCGAACCGGGCCTTTGGCTTCCAGATCGTCGCGCAGCAGCTCGGCGGCACGCTTGGACATGTTCTTGAAAATCTTTTCCTTGATGGCGTCGTCCGACCCCTTCAATGCCAGAACCAGCACATCGGAGGACACTTCGCGCAGCAAGGCCTGAATGCCACGGTCGTCGACGTCGGACAGGTTGTTGAAGACGAACATCAGGTCTTCGATCTGCGTCGACAGGTCTTCGTCCACTTCGCGGATGGAATCCATGAGCTGGCCTTCGATCGAGCTGTCGAGGAAGTTCATGATGTCCGCTGCACGCTTGATACCACCCAGGGTTGTACGCGACGTGTTGGCGTTGCCCGAGAACTGCTTCTCGAGGATCTGGTTCAATTCCTTCAGTGCCGCTGGCTGCACGGTGTTCAACGACGAGACACGCAGGATGATGTCCAGGCGCACCTTGTGGTCGAAATGGCTCAGCACTTCGCCGGCCTGGTCGGCGTCCAGATACGCAACGACGATGGCCTGGATCTGCGGGTGCTCGTAGCGAATGACGTCCGCCACCGCGCGCGGCTCCATCCACTTCAGGCTGTCCAGACCGCTGGTGTTGCCGCCCAGCAGGATCCGGTCGATAAGGCCGTTGGCCTTGTCTTCGCCCAAGGCCTGGGTGAGCATTTTGCGAATGTAGCCGTCCGAGCCGATGCCGACGCCGGTCTGGTCACCGATGACGTCGACGAACTCGCTCATCACCTGCTCGACCTGCTCGCGGTGCACATTGCGCATTTGCGCCATGGCCACACCGACACGCTGAACCTCTTTAGGGCCCATGTGACGCAGCACCTGCGCAGCATCTGTCTCACCCAGGGTGAGCAGCAGGATGGCGGCCTTATCAACTCGGGTCATTTTGACCGCTGCAGCGCGACTATCACTCATCTGTGTTGATCCACTCTTTTACGACCTGAGCCACACGAGCCGGGTCTTCAGCCACCAGGCTCTTGATTGCGTTGAGCTGCGCGTCATAACCCTCGCTCGGGCTAGGCAGCAGAATGCTTTGCGGACCGCCCAGACTTACGCGGTCGTTTGCCAGCTCACCGTCCAGGCCGACCATGCCGCCCAGTTCGACGTCACCGTCACCGTGCTTGCTCTTCGGATTGGTGATGTTGTTCAGCACCGGACGCAGCACACCGAACACCAGCACCAGGATGAACAGCACGCCCATGGCCTGTTTGACGATGTCCCAGAACCACGGTTGCGAGTAGAACGGAATGTCCGGAATCACTTCGCCGCGATCGGCCGAGAACGGCACGTTGATCACGCTGACGCTGTCGCCACGGCTGGCGTCGAAGCCCACGGCGTCCTGCACCAGACGGGTAAAGCGTGCCAGCTGGTCGGCGGTCCACGGCACCATGGTGGTTTCACCATTGGCCGCGTTCACTTTCACCTGATCGTCCACGACCACCGCAACCGACAGGCGATTGATCTTGCCCTGCTGTTGTTTGGTGTGGCTGATCGAACGGTCCAGCTCGAAGTTCTTGGTCGACTGGTTACGCTTGTCCGACGGGTATGGCGCCAGCATTGGCTGACCGGTGGCCGGGTCCATGATCTGTTGACCGTTGGCGTCCAGCAGCGGCTGACCGGGAGCGATCGGGCCTGTGGCACCACCCGCACCAGCGGTCGCGTTCTGCGGAGCAGTCGCCGGGCCAGGTGGCTGGTTGCTCAGCGCACCCGGAACGCCTTGCGGACCGCTGCTGCTGGAGCGCTGTTCATTGGTGGTCTGCTCACTGCGCAATGCAGGTTGGTCAGGGTTGAAGCTCTCAGCGGTGGATTCGACTGCACTGAAGTCAACGTCTGCCGAGACCTCAGCCTTGTAACGGTCATTGCCCAGCACCGGCTGCAGGATGTTCTGCACGCGTTGAGTCAGCATGCTCTCCATGCGACGGGTGTAGTCGAACTGCTTGCCGGCCATGGTCAGCTCGGAGTTCTCCGCCTGATCGGACAGCAGGTTGCCTTTCTGGTCGACCACGGTGACCTGGGACTTGGTCAGCTCCGGAACACTGGTTGCCACCAGGTTGACGATGGCCATGACCTGACCCGGCTCAAGGCTGCGACCGGCGTACATCTCCACCAGCACCGAAGCGGTGGGTTTACGATCGTCGCGAACGAACACTGAGCTTTTCGGAATCGCCAGGTGCACACGAGCGGCCTTGATGTTGTTCAGGCTGGAGATGGTACGCGCCAGCTCGCCTTCCAGACCACGGCGATAACGCGTGGCTTCCATGAACTGGCTTGTGCCCAGCCCCTGGTCCTTGTCGAGGATCTCAAAACCGACGTTGCCATCGGTCTGCGCGATGCCGGCACCGGCGAGCTTGATGCGTGCGCGGGCCAGGTCATCGGACTTGACCAGCAGCGCACCGGAGTTCGGTTCGACGGTGTACGGAATGTCGGCCTGCGCCAACGTGTCCATGACCTGCTTGGTGTCCATCCCGGACAGACTGCCGTAAAGCGGCTTGTAGTCCGGCTGTTGCGACCAAAGCACGACGGCAAAACCAATCGCCACGCTCGCAGCCAGACCGACCATGAGGCCGACCTGCCGCAGCATGGTCATCTCGGACAGATTTTGCAGGAACGCCAAACCGAACATCGGCGGTTTGCTTCCTGTCGCACCCGTTTTGGCGGGTACGTTATCGGCGACGGCTTCAGCCATGACTTAGATCGTCCTCAAACCGGCATTTGCATAATGTCTTGGTACGCCTGAACCAGCTTGTTGCGTACCTGGGTCAGCGCCTGAAACGACACGCTGGCTTTCTGCGAGGAAATCATCACGTCGGTGAGATCCACGCCGCTCTTGCCCATCTCAAAGGCCGTCGCCAATTGGCCTGACGCTTGCTGGGTATCGTTGACCTTGTTCACCGCCATGCCGAGCATGTCGGAAAAGCTGGTCGCGCCCGTCTGCTCCGGCGCCTCGATAGCCTTGGGCTTGGCCATGGCGTCCATTTGCATGGAGCGCATGTCCAACATCAAGCGATTAAATTCAACACCTTGGCTCATGGACTTCTCTCTCAAAGGGCCCGCAAATTTTTGACACGGATTTAGCGATTACCCATGTAGTAGCAACAACGGTGCCAGACCAATGGAGGCACAGTGCCAGCTTTCATGAAAGTATTGGGAGGATTGCAACGCTGCAGGTTTTGAACCTGCAGGAGCGCGCTTGCCCGCGATCGCAGCAGGTCAGTCAACAAAGACCTGGCTGACTGACCGCAATCGCGGGCAAGCGCGCTCCTACAGGCTTGCGTTCATTCAGGAAGCGAACAGATACCCCTCGACATCCATTCCGGCATCGCGCATCTGCGCCAGCTTGTAGCGCAACGTACGCGGGCTGATACCCAGGCGCTCGGCGGCTTCTTTACGGCGACCGCGCTCGGCCCGCAGGGTGTCGATGATCATCTGAAACTCACGACGCCTCAGGTCCTCACCCAATGCACCGCCCGGATCGCCGCTGGGCGTCTCGAACGACGAATCCATGGCGCCGGAGGGTGTCGGCACCGTCGGCAGAACCTGAAGGACCGGCGCAGGCGTCGGCAGGGATGCGAAGGTGATGGGGCCGGTCAGGCAAAAATCTTCCGCCTGAATCACCCCGCCCTGCTGCAGAATCAGCGCCCGCTGCACTGCGTTGTCCAGTTCGCGCACGTTGCCCGGCCAGCTGTATCCGACCAGACACTTTTGCGCGTCGGCCGAGAGACGCACCGGCGCGTGCTTCATTTTATTGACGTGTTTGGCCAGGAGACGCTCGGCCAGCGGCAAAATATCGGCGGGACGCTGACGCAGCGACTGCCACGCCAACGGGAATACCGACAGGCGATAGAACAGGTCTTCTCGGAAGCGTCCCGCAGCGACCTCACCCGCCAGATCGCGGTTGGTGGTCGCCAGCACTCGAATGTCCAGCTCGATGGGCTTGCGCGCACCGACCCGCTCCACTTCCCGCTCCTGCAGTACGCGCAGCAGCTTGGCCTGCAAACCCATGGGCATTTCGGAAATTTCGTCGAGCAAAATGGTGCCGCCATCGGCTTGTTCAAATTTGCCGGGCTGGGCCGCGATAGCGCCGGTGAACGAGCCTTTTTCGTGACCAAACAGGGTCGCTTCGAGCATGTTGTCCGGGATCGCCGCGCAGTTGATGGCAATGAATGGCTTCCCGGCACGAGGCGATTGCTGGTGAATAAAACGCGCCAGCACTTCTTTACCGGTTCCCGACTCACCCGAAATCAACACCGTGGAGTCGCTCTTGGCCACGCGGCTCGCCAGGTTCAACAGTTGTATGCTGGCGGGCTCGACCGCAATCGGCCCCTCGCCGTCGGCCGGCCCGAGACGCCCAAGGGCGTGGCGCGCTACCAGGGCGAGTAATGCCTTGGGCTCGAACGGCTTGACCAGGTAATCGGCGGCGCCTTGACGCATCGCCTCGACCGCACGGTCCACCGCGCCATGCGCCGTCATCAGCAGCACAGGCAGCTGTGGGTAACGCGTTCGCAGCTGATTGAGTAATTGATGCCCGTCCATGCCAGGCATGTTGACGTCGCTGACCACCAGGCTGAACGACGCCTGGGCAGCGGCCAGAAGGGCCTCCTCCGCCGAACCGACCGCGTGGTAGTCATGCCCCGCGAGCGTCAGGGTTTCGCCCAAGGCTTCGCGCAGTGAAGGGTCGTCCTCGACCAGCAGTACGTTGATCGTCATGAGTCATCACCCACCGTGGCGACCGCTGCGCTGAGACCCGGAATCAGCGGCAAGGAAACGATGGCACAGGTGCCGCGCCCCGGACGCGAACGAAATTGCACCTGCCCCTGATGAGCCCGCGCAACGGCGGTGACCACGGCCAGACCCAGCCCGGTGCCCGTCGTCTTGGTGGTGAAAAATGGCTCACCGATGCGGGCCAACGCAGCAGCGTCAATGCCGCTGCCATTGTCGCTGATACACAGACGCAGCGTATTGCCACGGCTGTACGCATGAACCTTGATGCGCGACCGACCGGCGCTCGCCTGCACCGCGTTCTCGATCAGATTGAGCAACGCGCCGACCAACGTGTCCCGGTTGCACAGCAGTTCGCCATTGAGGTCATCGCACTGCCAACGCACCGCCGCATCACGCACATGGGTCTGCGCGGCAGACTCAAGGGCACCGACCAGTTGACTGGGCGTGAGGCGGTCAGTCAGCGGCAACTCGCCGCGCGCGAACACCAGCATGTCGCGCACCTGATGTTCGAGTTCGTGCAGCCGCTCTTTCAAACGGCCGGCGAAACGCTGCTGCGTTTCCACATTCAGCGCCTGTTCGGTCAAATGACTGGCGTAAATCATCGCGGCAGACAAGGGCGTGCGAATCTGATGCGCCAACGAAGCCACCATGCGGCCCAGCGACGACAGACGCTCATGGCGCGCCAGCTGACTTTGCAAATGACGGGTTTCAGTCAAATCGTTGAGCAGCACCAGTTGGCCGGGTTCTGCATCGAGGGATCGGGTCGCAATCGACAGGCGACGACCGTCCTTCAGCGAGATCTCGTGACCATCGTCCTCTCGCGGCGCAAAGCAACGCGCGATGACATGGCGCCAGAGCATGCCGATCAGCGGCTCGCCCAGCAGATCGAGGGCTGCCGGGTTGGCCTCGCGGACCCTGCCGTGAGCATCGATGACGATCACACCGCCCGGCAGCAGGTCGAGCAGGTTCTGCAGGCGGTTGGCCAGACGCTCTTTCTCGGCCAGCTCCTGCATCCGCTGAGCACTGACGACCGCCAGCTCACCCTTGAGCTCGGTGACCCGCGCCTCCAGCAAACTGTAGGAATCAGTCAGTTGTGTCGACATCTGGTTGAACAGGGCAAATGCCTGTTCCAGTCCTTGGCGACTTTCCACTTCCGGGGACGGCTGCACTTGCGAACCCGGTAAAACAGGTTCGGAAGACATCTGAGCGGCCTGGGGCATAGTGTTGATCTCTCGCGTGGCGAACCGTCAGTAAACGGTATGTTGCAAGAGACTTAGCAATCCTCGTGCCGAAAAAAAACCGCTGAGAAATCAGCGGCTTATTTTTAGCGCGTCAAACGAGTGTCAGTCGTCGACCTGATCATCGCCGTCGCGGCGGCTCATGCCGTACTTGCGCATCTTCTCCACCAGCGTGGTGCGGCGGATACGCAAGCGCTCGGCGGCGCGCGCCACGATACCGTTGGCATCGTCCAGCGCCTGCTGAATCAAGCCCTGTTCCAGACCACCGAGGTAGTCTTTCAGGTCCAGGCCTTCCGGCGGCAGCATCGCACTGTTGGCGAAGTTGGGCGTGTGACCGTTGATCGCCACGCGCTCTTCCAGATCGCTGCGCAGGCTGTCCACCAATTGCTCGTCTTCATCGTCGACGTAGCGGAATTTCTTCGGCAGCTCGGCAACGCCAATCACGCCGTAGGGGTGCATGATCGCCATGCGTTCCACCAAGTTGGCCAGTTCACGCACGTTGCCCGGCCAGCCGTGGCGGCACAGGGACATGATGGCGGCCGAGTTGAAACGGATCGAACCGCGTTTTTCGTGCTCCATGCGCGAAATCAGCTCGTTCATCAGCAGCGGGATGTCTTCCACGCGCTCACGCAACGGCGCCATTTCGATCGGGAACACGTTCAGGCGGTAATACAGGTCTTCACGGAAGCCACCGGTCTCGATCATGTCTTCGAGGTTTTTGTGGGTCGCTGCAATGATCCGCACATCGACGCTCTGGGTCTTGTTGCTGCCCACACGCTCAAAGGTGCGTTCCTGCAAGACCCGCAGCAACTTGACCTGCATCGGCAACGGCATGTCACCGATTTCATCGAGGAACAGCGTGCCGCCGTTGGCCAGCTCAAAGCGCCCTGCCCGGCTGGTGATCGCGCCCGTGAACGCGCCCTTCTCGTGGCCGAACAGTTCGCTTTCCAGCAGCTCGGCCGGAATCGCGCCACAGTTGACGGGCACGAACGGCGCATCGCGACGTTTTGAATGGTAGTGAAGGTTGCGTGCAACCACTTCCTTACCGGTGCCCGACTCGCCCAGAATCAACACGCTGGCGTCGGTGTCGGCCACTTGCTGCATCATCTGACGCACGTGCTGAATCGCGCGGCTGGTGCCGACCAGGCTACGGAACAGGTTGGGTTCGCGCTGACGACCCCGCTCACGGGCCTGATCGTACATTTCACGATAGACCTGGGCGCGGTGCAGGGAGTCCAGCAATTTGCTGTAGCTGGGCGGCATCTCGACGGTGGACAACACGCGTCGGCGAAGGTCTTCGGCCAACTCGGCAGAAGAATTTTCGCCCATCAGCAAGACAGGAAGGAACTCATCCCATGCAGCGACGGTCTTAAGCAGCCCTTGAAGACTGCCCGGCGAATTCACCGAGCCGACCAGCACGCAGAGGACTTCTCGAGTGGAGGTCAAAGAACCCACGACTTGCTGCCAGTCAGTGCTGGAGCAGGAGAGGTTCTCATCGCCGAGAAAATTCAGAATCACCGCCATGTCACGGCGGCGCTGGCTATCGTCATCGATCAGCAGAATCTTGATTTCACGCCACATGCAATAGCAACTTCCCTAGTCAACTCGATGCCCATCAGGGGCAAGCTTGGCATTTGTACTGTCCGCAGGACGCTACATCAACCAGAAATTAGTGAACATCACTAGTTAAGTCAAAAAACCGTACACAGTCAATTTTATGGCGCACAAATTTTTCAGATCAACCAAGCGTCAACCAAACAGATGGTAAACCTTTGCAGCGCTTTTCGCTCGCTGGATCTGCGACATTTCATCGACAATTGCCTGACGCTCGCCAACAGCGCTGTCAATGAGCTGTCGATAGACACCTAGCAGCTCCTCCAGATTGCTGCGCAATTCATTTTCATCCATCGATTTCTCGTTGATGACGTCATCCATGCACGCTCGGCACGCCTGATCCAGCTTGCCGATTGCCTCCCAGTCACGCTCGGCGAGTGCGTCAATCAAGGCTTCCCGGGTTTCTTCGATTCGCTTGAGTGCAGCGTTCATGGACGTATCCTCACAACGCAGGTTGGGGTTCGCCGATGGCGTCCCATCCCTGCTTCACAGTAATCAACAGGCGGGCGACTTCATCGACGATTTGCACATCGTTTTTCAAATTGGCTTCTATCAACCGATTTGTCATGTAGGCATAGAGGCTATCGAGTTGCTGCACATAGGCAGGATCGCCACTTTTTTCAGCGTCCAGGCCATCACGCAAACCAATGATGATGTCAACGGCCTTGCCCAGCATCAGACCTTTTTGAGCGATGTCGCCGCGTGCAAGTGCACCCTTGGCTTGTGCCAAACGATCAAGCCCGCCCTCCATGAGCATCTGGACCAGACGATGAGGACTGGCCTCGGAGATCTGGGCGTGTGAATTGACCTTTTGGTACTGACGAAGGGCTCGACTCGGATGCATGGTGATATCTCGTGACAGTGACAAAAAAACGGAGGCTCAAGCACCACCGCTACTAATTATCTTTACTTTTATTCAACGCATTGAGGGTGGCCAGGACGCTGTCGCTCTGCTGACGCAATTGGGCAACGAGAGTGTCCATGGCGTTGTACTTATCGGAGAGGCTTTTGGTCAAGGCATCCATCCGCTCATTCAACGCATCTTGCTGCTTGGCCAAATCGGTCAAGTTGTCCTTCAACGTGGTGCTGCGCTGTGCCATGACGCCAGTCGTGGCTTTCGCGAAACCATCGGTCGCGGCGGTCATGCGGGCCAGCAGACCAGTACTGCCGGTAAAGATGCTGCTGATATCCGCAGCATTGGTCGCAACAGCTTTATCCCATTTCGCATCGGTAATGCTGAGTGTGCCGTCACTTTCAGAGGTGGTGACACCAAACTGAGCCAGTGACTTCAGCGTTCCGCTTCCAGACAACGTGTTCAACTCGCCACGAATCGCCGAGGTTAACGAGCGCATCGTCGAGTCGCCGCTCAGCGCGCCAGCGGTGATAGAGCCATCGGGATTCGTGGTGATTTTCGTTTCAGCATTGATCGCGGTCATCAACGCGTTGTAGGTATCCACAAAGCCTTTGACGGCTGACTTCAGCGCAGTGGTGCTGGTAGTCACAGAAATAGTGGTGGCGGTCGGACTGGTTGCGCCGCTGGCCGTTGGCGATACTGACAAGAGCTTGATGCTAATGCCGCTCACCGCTTCATCGATCGAGTTGCTTTTCGATGTGTTGGCGATGCCGTCGATGGTGTACTTGGCGTCCTGCGGCTTGTCTACCACGGTGTAACCGGTATCAATTCCCGAATTACCGGAGAGCGTGAGGTCCGAGCCCTCCCCCATCGTAGTGGAGGTGATGATCAGCCGGGAACCGGTGGAGTCGGTGAGCAAATTCGCACTCAGGCCGGAGGTACCAAATTGTGAGTTGAGCGAGTCGCGTACTTGTTGCAATGTCGCACCGACGGGGACGCTCAAATCGTACTTCTTGGTCCCTTGAGAAACAGTAAGGGTCGTGGGTGAAGTGCCTTTGTTGACAACAGCAGACGCGCCATCCTTATAGCTCGCAGTACTCAGCTTTGAGGCCGACGCGAGCTGGTTCACGACCAACGAAAAACTTCCATTGGACGCTTTTGAACCTGCCGTCATGGTGGCAACACTTTCATTTGAAGACTTGCCGACAAGTCCGCCATAGCTGGTGTCTGTTGCCATGGACGTCATGGCGCCACGGAATGCATCAAGCGCGGCTTGAATCTTGCCGATGGAGGTGAGTGTGGTGGTTGCTTTCAGCGATTGGGTGTTGATTTGCGATTGCTTCGGCGCCTTCGCGGAGTTGACCAGCGAGGTTACGATGGACTGCGTGTCAATATTGGAGCCGATGCCGCTAACGGTTGAACCCGCCATTTTGCTTCTCCTAAACGGTGAGCGTCGCTTCCTTGGCTAAAAGCGCCCTGGAAGCGACTTATTCACGATCCATGCCACTCAGACTTTTGCATCAAAGAACAGGCTGCTGGCTTGAGTCAGGCTTTGCGCCAGCTTTAGGGCCGTTTCCGATGGGATCTGGCGGATGACATCGCCGGTGTCGCTGGCGATGACCTTGACCACGGTTTGGCCCGTCGAGTCATCAATGGAAAAATCAAGCTTGCGCTGCAGGTTCTGGACGAACTTGCGGATGTCGGCGATGGCGTTTTCCATTTCTTCGCGCTTTGGCTGAGACTGCACCGCATCAGGCACAGAAGACGGCGCAGATACCGATGGGACTGTATCAACCGGCGGCCGGGCATCTAGGCTCGGCAGGACGGATGGATAAGACAGGTTCAGTTTGACACTCATGTCCATGACCAATCTCCTCTGAAAAACGAAAGGGCACGTATACGCGCCCTTCCGTTATCACTCAGACGTTTTGATTACTGAAGCAGTTTCAGTACAGCGGATGGCAGTTGGTTAGCCTGCGACAGGATCGCAGTCGAAGCCTGCTGCAGCGTCTGCTGCTTGGTCAGTTCGGCAGTTTCGGAGGCAAAGTCGACGTCCTGAACAGTGGAGCGTGCAGCGGTGGAGTTCTTCTGAATGTTCTGCAGGTTGTCGGCAGTGGTGGTCAGACGGTTCTGGGTAGCACCCAGGCCCGAACGAACGCTGTCGATGGAGCCAATTGCCTTATCGATAACAGCGAGAGCATTCTGCGCCATGGTGGCGCTGGTTACGTCGGTGTTCGAAATAGTGGTTTTGGTGGATGCGAAAGAAGTACCACCGCCACCAAACAGCACGCCTGCACCAGTAGCAGCACCAGTGATCGAGTAACCCTTAGCAGAGTCCAGAGAAACTTGGCCAGTGACTACAGTTGCGCCGGCTGCGGTAGCGTTAAGGGTAGCTGCGGTACCGTAATTACCGTTGCCATCTTTAGAACTTACAGAAACTGCGGCTGCGTCGGTAGTAGTACTGGTAAACACCAAGTTATCGCCAGTATCAGATTTGACCTCCAGCGTTTGAGTGGATTGGTCGTAGTTAACGCTGATACCCAGCTTAGCAGCGTTAGACTTCAATTGATCGGCCAAGCTGGCGTTATCAGTTACCAGGAAATTAACAGCGGTGCCACCACCAACAGCCAGAGAGAAGCTAGCTGGAGTGCCCGGCGCTGCTGCTGCCGCGCCAACCGAAAGCTTCACTTCTGTGCTGGCTGTAGCAGTCAAGCCACCAATTGCGCCGTTCAGGCCAGCAGCAATAGTCTTAGCCGAAGCACCGGTAGTGTAGGTGAAACCTTTTGTTGTGCCATTGCCAGTAACTTGCAGCGTATCGCCAGTCAGACCGTTGGCGTTGATTGGAATACCAGCCGACTTGAGCTGCTGGGAACCGATCTGGTTAGCAGCAACGTTATCCAGGCTAACGTTGATGGTTTCGTTGGCGTTGGCACCAACCTGGATTGCTTTTGTACCGAACGAACCGTCCAGCAGCTTCTGGCCGCCGAAAGTGGTGGTTTGCGAGATACGGGTCAGTTCCGAAGTCAGCGCCTGGTATTCGTCGTTGTTCGATTTACGGTCATCGGCGCTCAGGGAGCCGGTCGCCGAGGACAGAGCCAGGGTACGCATTTTCTGCAGGATGTCGGTCGAAGCTTGCATCGCGCCTTCAGCAGTTTGAGCGATGGAGATACCGTCGTTAACGTTTTTAACGGCTTGGCCCAGGCCGTTGATCTGGCTGGTCAGGCGGTTGGCGATCTGCAGGCCAGCTGCGTCGTCTTTGGCGCTGTTGATACGCAGGCCGGAAGACAGGCGTTGCATCGAAGTTGCCAGGGCGCTACCAGCCTTGTTCAAGTTGGCTTGAGTAGTGATCGACGCAATGTTGGTGTTAACGGTTAAAGCCATGATGAATTCCTCGTTGTATTGGGGTACTACGGCTTTCCGGCCCTGGCAACCGCCGGGTGTGGCCTAGAGAACCTTCGTAATGTTTATCGTCGTATTTGCCAGGAGCTTGAGGGCAATTTGAAAATTTTTTGCCACCGCTTTGCCACCGCTTGCCATCCCCTGAAATCCATGGGACTTGCAAAGGATTTCGGCCATGGCGCCACAACCTTTAGGCCCGACGATCAAACTTCCCCAATGGGAGGAGCCGCGCGCCCCAAAAGCGCGCGGATACACTGTGGTTGCTTCCCTTTTTTCAAAGGGCATGGAATCGATTATTAAAGAGCGCGTAGTACTTTTGGACTACTGCAGGAGTTTGAGCACCGCTGCCGGCAGTTGATTGGCCTGCGCCAAAATAGCAGTGGACGCTTGCTGAAGGGTTTGCTGCTTGGTCAGTTGGGCTGTCTCGGCTGCAAAGTCGACATCTTCGATGCGCCCACGGGAAGCCGTGACGTTTTCAACAATGTTGTTGATGTTGGCAACGGTAGAAGCCAGCCGATTTTGCTTGGCTCCCAATTCAGCCGTCGCTGCGGACACCGTTGCCAGAGCACCGTCCAGCCATGCGATTGCATCGTCGATGTTTTTTGCGGCGACCGCCGACTCAAGCTGCAGCTCCGCCTTGGTCGGCTTGAGTGGATCGACGCGCGCGATGCCCTCATAAATACCGGTCCCGTCAATCCTCGGCGTTACAACATCCCCCGCCTTCACGTCTTTTTTTCCGACCACTTGAGCGACGGAAGTTGCTGGATCTCCGAGAAGGGCAACCACCGCAGCATCATCCTTCTTCGCGGTAAAGAGTGCGTCGGCGGAAAAATCTTGCGTCAACTCCAGAGTGATCTCTTCATCCGTACCGATATTGGCACCGACGTGAAATGTCAGAACACCCGCTGTTCCATTCAATAACTTCAAGTCCTGACCGAATCGCGTACTGCCGGCGAGACGATTCAACTCGGCCATTTTTTCACCGAACTCTTTGTTGGAGGCCTCACGGTCGCTTGGGCTGTTTGTGCCATTCTTCGCCTGAATGGCCAACTCCCTGAGGCGTTGTAGGTTGCCCAATGACTCCTGCAACGCACCTTCCGTAGTTTGAATTACCGAGATAGCATCGTTTGCGTTTCTCGCGGCGACGGTCAGCCCCTTGATTTGCGTGGTTAAGCGCGTGGCGATCTGCATGCCAGCCGCATCGTCCTTTGCGCTATTGATGCGCAGCCCCGTTGAAATTCGGGTCATTGACGTACTCAGCGCATCGGATGAGCGATTCAGGTTTCGCTGCACAGACAGAGAGGCAATATTGGTATTTACGGTCAAAGCCATTTCAAGTTCCCTCGTTGATAGAAATGGTTGGCTTTCAAAAACGGGGAAGTCCATTTCTCCCAGAAAACCTACACTTTCGTTATCGACGACAGACTTATTGGCTTTAACGGTACACCTCGCACAGCAAACCCATATCCCCTACACATGTAGGGCTAAAAATGACGCAACTTACTCACTGGGCTGCAATTAAAAAAAAAGAAAAATATTTAATAAAAATCCGGTAGACATCTATAGCCCGTCAGAGCATTAGAAATATGCTGTAAGACGTTTCGTAGATTAGTTTTGGATATAGAGATAATCCAGACATAAAAAAACGGCGACCTGATTGTCAGCATCGCCGTTTCAACTGCTGCCCGCGAAAGATCAAGGACGATAAATGATCGCCGAACCCCAGGACAAGCCTACGCCGAAACCACTGAGTGCCACGCGCTTCCAGGTGGCGTTGAGCACGTGTTTTTCCAGCAGCAGCGGAATGCTCGACGACACGGTGTTGCCCGTCTCGAGCATGTCCTTGACGAACTTCTCAGGCGAGCTGCCTTCTTCGAAACGGCGGGCCACCGCGTCGACAATCGCGGCGCTGCCCTGGTGGATACAGAACGCATCGATGTCCGTCGATTGCAGACCCGAATCGGTGAGCAGCTCGTTCAGATGCGCCGGAACCTTGACCAGCGCGAAGTTGAACACCTGACGACCGTTCATGAAGAAGGCGCCGTCGGTGGTTTTGAGGAATTCTGCGCCACCGCCGTCAGTGCCGAACTTGGATTTGCCCAGTTGCCACGGCGCGCCCTCGCACATCCAGGTCGCGGTCGCGGCGTCGCCGAACAGCATGGTGGTGTTGCGGTCTTCGGGGTCGACGATCTTCGAATACGGGTCAGCGGTGATCAACAGGCCATTTTTCAGGCCAGTAGCTTCCATGAAGCCTTTGAGCGCGTAGATACCGTAAACGTAACCCGAGCAGCCCAACGAAATGTCGAAGGCCGCCACATGGGTCGGCAGGCCGAGTTTATGTTGAACGATGGCTGCGGTGTGCGGCAGGCCTTCTTCGTCACCGTTCTGGGTGACCACGATCACAACATCGATGGCGTCGCGCGAAAGCTCAGGGTTGTTGGCGAACAGCTGGTTGGCTGCTTCGACGCACAGGTCGGAGGTTTCCTGAGCATCGTCCTTGCGTGGCAGAAAAGCAGAACCGATCTTGCCGAGGATGAAGTCTTCATCCTTCCCGAATTTGGCACCCTGCGCGTAATTGTCAACGCCGGCTGCTGGCACGTAACTCGCTATGCTTTTAATGCCAATCATCATGGCTTCCCAATCAAAAACTGCTGAACATCACCCGTCGCCCAAAGGCGGGGCATTAAAAATCCGGGGCTTGAAGCCGAAAAAAAAGGCAACCGGAAGACTCTGGCCGCTTCAGAAAGTCTCTGAAATCAGCCTGATGCCTTCATCGCCTGCAAGCACGATACAGTGAAGATGCCCGTTATGACTCATAGGTCACCAAAAGTTTTACAAGCTTTTAGCTGACCGATGGGTCCGGTGCAAGGGTCGATTGCCTATCAGACAGGGAATAGACATGAAGATGTCATGAATTACGCGGATCGAGGGTGGTAGGAGCGGCCCCGATTCAAGAGAGTCCGCCCGCTTTGCGGAAGCGACCACTGAGGTCGGCAAAGCGGGCCGGAAATCGCAATAGGCTAAACCGGTGTCACAACTGACTAAACAGATTCAAGGTCGAGATTTTCGTAAAGACCAACTGTGATGCCTGGAGCATGCTTTGCTCCAACGTCAGACGGGTTATAGCTTCTGCGGGATCCGAGGCCGTGATCGAACTGGATTCCAGTTTTCCGTTGTCGAGCAACGTCTGATTCGTAACCTGCTGTTTTGTCGCCGCATCCGTCCGGGCGCCGATATCACCCAACGCCGTCCCGATCTGCTCTGATGCGCTTTGCAGGTTGCCGATTGCGGAAGAAAGGCTGGCCTGAAGACGTTGCTGCCCTAAAACATCCCCATCAACCGGCGTTGTCAGGGCGTTTATCACGGATGACAACGTGTTGAGAATATTCTGGTTTTGCTGCGTAGACCCTTGCGCGGTGAATTGATCGCCTGCAATCCGTGGACCGCTGAAATTGAATGTCACTCCGGCAACCGTGGCGGTATTACCGACCACAGTTCCCGTGGTAATTGGCTTGCTGGTCGCTGCGTCATAGGGAGACGCATAAACCTCGAAGTCATCTGCGGTGGTGAACTTCAGTATCGCTCCGCCCTGGGGGAAGGACTCGTTGAACGCAACCGGATCGGTCACGCTGGAGCCGGTGATGACTGACGAAGAAGCGTTCCCCGGCATGCGCGCCGTCGAAATGGAACTGGGGGAAATAGCCAGATCGAAGCTGTGAGTTTTCATCGCAGCGTCCGCCAGCCCCTTATCCGCCTTCTGGGCATCCGTCAGGTTCACGTTCAAACTAAATTGCAACCCGCGGAATGTCACGTTCTGGCTGGCAGCAGAGTCTGAAGAAATAGAGCCCTTACCAGACGCTTCGGCCGTGACATCGTTAAGGTCTTTATCCCGTATCACGAACTCTGTACTGCTGGTAAACGTGATGGAATAAGGCTGACCGCCTACGAATTTGGCGTTGTAATCGGCACTGGAGGTCACTACGCCTCCAGACATCGACACCAGTCCATCATTGGTGGCTGGGGACGTCAGGGTCGCGCTCGTTCGGGTCGTGTTTACTGCCTGCTCAAAGGCTTCCCACCCCGTTGTATTGGTTGCGGTCGAAATACCGTTTCCAATGTCAACGTTATTCTTGGACTGGTCGCCCTGATAGCTGTAGGTCCCGTCAGGATTAATTGCGTACGGCACCGTCGTAGATTTAGACCCCGCAAACAGGTAGCTACCATCAGCATCCTGGCTGTTCATGAGCCCCAGAATCTGCGATTGCAACTCTTTGAGTTCGGCCGCGTTTGCCAGCCTGTCTTTGTCAGAAAAAGCCGCACTGCCCGCGCCAATCACCAAATCCTGCGCGCGCTGAATCGCGGTATTAATTGAACTCAACACCGATTCAGCATGCGTACCTTTGGTATTCACCGCGCTAGCATTCGTCTGATACTGGGTCAGCATGGCATTCATTTGCTGAAGCTGGAGCACACGCGCCGCGCCTACCGGGTCATCGCCAGCGGTATTGAGTTTTACCTGGCTGGAGACTTCATCGCCTGACTTGATGACGTTCGCGTAATTACGCTGATAGTTTGCTGCGCTGGCTTCGTAATACTGAGCAGTTGAAATACGCATGATTACGCCCCCTTAAAGACTGTTGATCAGTGTGCTGAAAATGGCTTGGGCCGCTTTGATGATTTGCGATGAGGCGGTGTAGTACTGTTGATACTTGACCAGGTTTGCCGCTTCCTCATCCATCGACACGCCAGAAACACTGTCCCTTGCGCTTTTGGCCTGCCCCACCACTGCGGTGGTGGCATCAGCATCGCTTTTCGCCTGAGCTGCCTGTGCGCCTACTGAGGAGATCAGGTGCGTGTTAGCCCCAACCATGCTCATACCGGTGCCGTTGTCCGCAGCAATATCGACCGTTTGTTTGGTTTGAAGACCGAGCGTCGTGAGCGCATTACGGTTGTCGGATGATCCAGCGCCAGTAACGTCAATGTTATAGGTGTCGCCTGACGTCGGCGAGCCCGAGACCGTCATACTGAACTCATAGAACTGATCGTTGTTGGCCAAGTCCTTGTAGCCGACCTTGAAACTCAAAGGGTTACTCTGCCCAGGCGTGATGTTGCCGGTGATTGCTACACCCTTGTCATTGAGCACTGGCTTCCCGGACGCATCGAGCAACTTGAAACTCTGCGCCCCGGTGGTTGCGTCCTTATCCCCCATCACCATGCGAATGGGCATGGAGTTTTTCAACGCATTGCGCATGTCAGCCATGGCTGCGGGCGACTGGTAGATGTCCGTACGGCTCACAAGAACGGGCTGGCCGAATTGACCGGTACCTTTATTGCCGTCACCGACGCTGCCGGTTAGCGGCGCAGCGGCGGCGAGCGTCTTGGGATCAGTCATGACGGTTTTGATACCGTCGGCACCTGTCTTCGTCGGGCTGACCTGGAAGCTGTCACCCGCCTTGAAAGTAGCAGGTCCAGACGCGCTATTTGCCTGTACGAAGGAAAGCGAAAAACCTCTGTCCGTCAGTTCTTTAGGTGCACCGTCGTTGATGCTAAATGGCCCAAGACTCGCACCATTGGGCATCACCTTGACGCTGTATCCGGTAGCGTTGCCACCGGCATCAACACCGGAGAAAGTCACTTGATAGTCATCAGTGGTGAGCAATCCGGAGTTCGTAATTGACACGGCGAGATTGCCCGACGAGACGTCGTTATTCTTGTTAGCGAGGCTACGCAAAGCGGTCAGGCTAGGGTCATTAATGCTATTGAACAGGTTGGCGCCAAAATCACCATTGGCGTCGATACCCTGATTCAGTTGGCTGTTGATTTGATCGGACACCACTATCGCCAAGCGACCCAGTTCTTTGGCTGCTGGTTGCAAGACGTCGCTGCGATACCGGACCAAGCCGCCGAGGGTGCCACCGGTCACTACAGACGTAACGTCCAGACTGCTGTTCTGATAATTGACTTTCAGCGAGTAAGCGTTTGGATCAGAGTCACTTGGGCCAGCGGTGAGTGTACTTGCCTTATTCCCGGTCACTAACGGTTGCCCTGTGCCGATGTAGATGTCGTAGCTGCCGTTGTTGTCGACAACTTTGGCACCAACGAGGCCATTAAGCTGACGCACGGCCTCTTCACGCGCATCAAGCAGGGAGTTCGGTTCGTTCCCCGAGGCCCTGGCCTGGATAATCTGCGAATTGAGGTCGGCTACCGAAGAAGCCAAAGAGTTGACTTGCCCAGCAACGCTGGTCATCTGACTGTTGATCTGGGTGTTCTGATCTTTAATCTGCCCAGAGATGCTATTGAACTGAGCTGACAGGCTCTGAGCACTTTTCAGGAAAGTATTACGGGCGGCACTGTTGGTTGCATCGGTGGACATCGCCTGCATGGCAGTGAAAAAGCTGCTCAATACCTTGCTTACGCCGGTAGAGCTGTCCGACAAGATCGAGTCAAGTTTGCTCGCCTGGCCCAGATAGGCTTGGGCATCAGCATTCAGGGAGGTACTGCTTTGCAACTGGGTATCAAGGAAACTGTTGTAGATCCGGCGGACATCGGACAGCGTCGTGCCTGTGCCGATAAAGCCGACGCCGATGTTCTGCTGCGCGCCCGCGCTGGTCATTACCTGTTGACGCGAATAGCCCAGCGTACCCACGTTCGCAGTGTTGTTGCCGATGGTGGTCATCGCTGCACTGCTGGCGTTCAGTCCCGAAAGCCCAATTGAAATCAGTGACATGGTTCAAACCTTATAAAGTCGTGGAAGAGCCCGATGCGGCTGCGTAATTCTGGTAACTCTTCATCTGTTTCGCGATTTGAGAAATCTTGCTGGCATAGTCCGGGTCCGTGGCGTAACCGGCCTTCTGCAGCTCTTTCACAAACTGTTCCGGGTTATCGGCCGATTTCAGCGTGGCTTGATAGCGATTGTTGTTCTGCAGGAAGCTCACCAGGTCATGGAAGCTGCTGGCGTACGAGTCGTAGGAACGGAAGTCCGCCGTCTCCTTGACCATCTTGCCGTCACGGAACTCGCTGGTGATCGCGCGGGCTTCAGGGCCTTGCCAGTTACCCTGTGCCTTGATGCCAAACAGGTTGTGACTGCTGCTGCCGTCGGACTGACGCATGATCGATTTGCCCCAGCCGGTTTCGAGCGCCGCCTGCGCCACCAGCACGGTCGGATCGACGCCGATACGCGCGGCGGCGTCCTTGGCCAGCGGCAGCATGGTCGAGACGAATTCGTCGGCGTTGGCGAACGCCGCCTTGCCCGGTGCCAACGGGGTCTGCACCCGGCTGCGCACATAGGCATTGGCCTGGGCGTTGAATTCCGGGCCGATGGTCCAGTCGCCATTGCCCTGACTGCCCGCTTTTTTGGCGGCGTCGACGGCATTGGCAACGGCGATGCGATTCTTCAGCGTGGTCGCACTGGCAGCGGCATCCTGCGTGCCCGAGGTGTTCGGCACGATACCTGCCAGGATCCGGTCGCTGAGCTTGCTCGGGAGTGACAGGCGACGGGAATTCAGGGCGGCGACGTCGTTGTGCGGCGTGCCGTCGGCCGACGTGGCAGGCGCGGCAACGGAACGTGTGGCCCACAGCGGACGCTGGGCAATTCGAGTTGCCAACCCCGGCTGTGCCGAAGCGGCGTCAGGCTTGGCAGCGGCATTAAGTGCGTTGGTCGCTGGCGCGATTTCGGTGGTCTTGTTCTTGGACAGTTGACGCATCAACACGTCCTGCAGACCGATACCACCGCCCTCGCGAGACATGCTCACCGACAATTGCTGGTCGTACATGTCCTGATACTGCCGCGTGGCTGCGGTGTTCATCGGGTTGTCCTTGGCCAGCACTTCGTTGGCCGAACGCATGGCCTTGAGCATCTGGCTGACGAACAGCGACTCGAATTCCTGCGCCACCTTCTTCAGGTTGGCATCGCTGTCGCGGTCGCCTGTCTTCAAGGCGGTCAGACGATTGAGGTCGGTATACGCCCCCGAATCGCCAGCAGTACTGGACGGACCGCCACTTGGAATACTCATCGCTGCGCCCTTAAATCACGATCAGATCGGCTTGCAATGCGCCGGCCTGCTTGAGTGCTTCGAGAATGGCCATCAAGTCACCCGGGGCTGCGCCCACCTGGTTAACTGCACGCACGATTTCGTCCAGCGTGGTGCCGGGACCGAACTTGAACATCGGGTGCAGCTCTTGCTGCGCGTTGATCTTGGAACGCGGGACCACGGCGGTCTGGCCGTTGGAGAACGCACCCGGCTGGCTGACCACCGGGTCTTCGGTGATGGTCACGGTCAGGCTGCCGTGGGTCACCGCAGCAGGCGACACCTTGACGTTCTGACCGATCACGATCGTGCCAGTACGCGAGTTGATGATGACTTTGGCCGAGGTCTGACCCGGATCGATTTCCAGGTTTTCCAGCACCGACAGGTAATCGACTCGCTGGTTAGGGTCCAGCGGCGCGGTCACGCGCACAGAGCCGCCGTCCAGTGCCTGAGCAACGCCAGGGCCAAGCATGTCGTTGATCTTGTCGACGATGCGCTTGGCAGTGGTGAAGTCGTTGCGGTTAAGGTTCAGCGTCAGCGAGTTGCCCTGATTGAAACCGCTTGGCACCGCGCGTTCCACCGATGCACCGCCCGGGATACGACCCGACGACGGAACGTTGACAGTGATCTTGGAACCGTCACGGCCTTCGGCATCAAAACCGCCGACCACCAGGTTGCCCTGAGCGACCGCATACACGTTGCCGTCGATACCTTTCATCGGGGTCATCAACAGGCTGCCGCCGCGCAGGCTTTTCGAGTTACCGATGGACGACACGGTGATGTCGATCTGCTGACCCGGTTTGGCAAACGGTGGCAGGTCGGCGTACACCGCCACGGCCGCCACGTTTTTCAGCTGCACCGTGCCCGAGCCCGCCGGCACCTTGATGCCGAACTGCGAGAGCATGTTGTTGAAGGTTTGCAGGGTGAACGGGGTCTGGGTGGTCTGGTCACCCGTGCCGTTCAGGCCCACCACCAGGCCGTAACCGATCAATTGGTTGGTCCGCACGCCGGAAATGCTGGCGATGTCCTTCAGGCGTTCGGCGTGTGCGCCCATGGCCGTGGTGAACAGCAGCGCTGCCGCTATCAGTTGCTTGAACGTGATCATGGCTATCCCGGTATCAGAAAGGGAACAACGGGCTGAGGAAGAATCGGTCGAACCAGCCTGGCTGACTGGAATCGGCAAACGCCCCTGTACCGGAATATGTGATGCGCGCATCGGCCACGCGAGTGGACGACACGGTGTTGTCGGTGGCGATGTCATCGGCACGGATGAGGCCCGCGATACGCACCAGCTCGTCACCGGTGTTGAGCGTCATCCATTTCTCGCCGCGCACCGACAGAATGCCGTTAGGCAGCACATCGGCCACGGTAACGGTGATCGAACCGGTCAGGCTGTTGCTCTGCGCGGCCTTGCCGTCGCCCTTGGTGGCGCGGTCGCCGGAGTAACCGGCGTCCAGGCTCAGGTCGCCGCTGCCCACTGGATTATTGGTGTTCACGCCCACGCCAAACAGCGACGACAGGCCGACACTGGTTTTGCTGGTCTTGCTGATCCCGGAACTGGCCGCCTTGCTGGCTGCCATTCTCTCGGACAGGGTGATGGTGATGATGTCACCGACCCGGTAGGCCTTGCGGTCGCCATAGAGGTTCTGCTCGAAACCGGCCTGATAGATCGAACCGTTGTTCGCCGCCGAAGGCAGCGGCGTTCGTGGCAACACCGGCGCGTAGTAAGGGTCATTGGGTTTGGCCGAAGGCGCAACGCAACCTGTCAGCAGCGCGATACCGCACAGCGGTGCTGCCAACAGGGAAAGCCGCAATACAGAAAGCCGTTTCATGACACTTAAAACCTCGCGGTGTAGCAGGCGGTTTTCAGTCGCCCCATCGGATTGATCAGGTGTTTCGTTGAAGAACATCAGGTGTCTCAGGCTCCGTTTACAACGCCGGATTACAAGTTCTGCGTCACGTACTGCAGCATCGAGTCGGCGGTCGAGATGACTTTGGAGTTCATCTCGTAGGCGCGCTGAGTGGTGATCATGTTCACCAGCTCTTCAACGGTGCTGACGTTGGAGTTTTCCAGGGTGTTCTGCTTGACCACGCCCAGACCGTTCAGGCCCGGCGTACCGACTTGCGGCGCACCACTGGAAGCAGTTTCCAGGTACAGGTTGCCGCCTTGCGATTGCAGGCCGGCCGGGTTGATGAAGTCGGCGGTCTGGATGTTGCCGATGACCTGTGGCGTCGCGGTGTTGGTCGACGTGGTGATCGACACGGTGCCGTCTTCACCGACCGTGAAGGTCTGCGAGTCTTGTGGAACGACAATCGCAGGCTCCAGCGCGTAACCGTTGGAGGTCACGATCTGGCCGTTCTGGTCGAGGTGGAACGTACCGTCGCGGGTGTAGGCCAGGGTGCCGTCAGGTTGACGGATCTGGAAGAAACCGCGGCCGTTCACGGCCATGTCCAGCGGCTGGTTGGTGGTTTGCAGGCTGCCCGCCGTGAAGTTTTTCTGCGTGCCGACAATGCGCACACCGGTACCCAGTTGCAGACCGGAAGGCAGCTCGCTGTCCTGAGTGGACTGAGCACCTGGCTGACGCTTGATCTGGTAGAGCAGGTCCTGGAACTCGGCGCGATCACTTTTGAAACCCGTGGTCGAGACGTTGGCCAGGTTGTTCGAAATGGTGGTCAGGTTGGTGTCCTGAGCCGCCAGGCCGGTTTTCGCTACATACAGTGCCGGAAGCATTCGTGTTTCTCCTCGAGCGCCTGATTATCGGCGCAAGCTGTCAGTCATTAGCCCATTTGCAAGACGCGAGCCATCGACTCGTCATCCTGCTCGGCGGTCTTCATCATCTTGATGTGCAGTTCGAATTGACGGGACAACGCCAGCACCGAGGTCATTTCCTCGACGGCGTTGACGTTGCTCGACTGCAGGAACCCGGATTCCACCTGCACATCGGCATCGGCCTGCGCCGGTTTGCCGTCTTTGGTGTGCATCAGACCGTCGGGGCCTTTTTCCATGTTCGCCAGGTTCGGCTTGACCAGCTTGATGCGGTCAATCTCAGCCATGACCTGCGGGCTTTCACCCAGGGAGCGAACGCTGATCGTGCCGTCGGCGCCGATCTCGATCTGCTGCTGAGGCGGCACGGCAATCGGCCCGCTGTTGCCCATGACCGGCAAACCATTGCCATCACGCAGCACGCCGAGGGCGTCAATGTTCATGCTGGAAGTGCGGGTGTAGGCCTCACCGCCGTCGGGGGTCTGGACCGCCATCCAGCCATTGCCCTTGACGGCAACGTCCAGTTCACGACCGGTGTCGATCATCGAACCCTGGCTGAAGTCGGTGCCCGGACGCTCGCTCATGGCATAGGCGCGCGACGGGTTAACCTCGCCAAACACCGGCATCGAGCGGGCCTGTTCAAGGTCGCGCTGAAATCCGTTGGTCGAGACGTTCGCCAGGTTGTTGGCATGGGCCTTTTGCGCAATGGCGTTTTCCGACGCACCGCTCATGGCCACGTAAAGCAACTTGTCCACAGTCTTCCTCCTCCGACAGACGTTTGCCGCCTGTAGCTGTACTGCAGAGGTCATAGCAATAATCGAACCAGTTTTTCAGCGGCGATACAAAGTGCTGATTTTCCAATGCTTACGGGGCCAAATCACTGTCGCTGACCGAGACGATTTCCAGCCGCGACGGTGGACCGCCGCTTTGTGCGAAATCCGTCGTCTGCGCCGCCAAAAAAATTTCGCGTGAGGCGCTTTAACCGAGGAGCGATAATTGCAGCGATTTGCTCACCGGCCTTTTTTGCCACAGGAACCTGCCATGCGCTTGCCGCTCGTCCTCGCCCTCCTCCTCGCCTGCTCCACCGTGGCCGTTGCCGCGCGAGCGCCGTATTACCTTTGGCAAGGAAAGGACAAAACCGTCTGCGCACAGACCAGCCCTGGCAAGGGCTGGACCAAGGTCAGCAGAGGGTTTGTGAAGGCTGATTGTTCTATTTGAGTTGAATCGGGTGCTGGCACAATCATTAACCCTTTAAGCAAGCATCCAGTCCACGCCTGTGGGAGCGAATTCATTCGCGAGAGGCGTGGGCAGGCGATAGAGATCCATCGCCAGCTCGACCGCATCGCGAATAAATTCGCTCCCACAGGGTTAGTCGATAGCCTTTGGAAAGGCGGCGCACCCGGCATCCGCGCACGCCGCCATCCTCTCGATCACGTCGCCCGGATCAACGTCTGCATCAACTCGGCCTCAGTGGACAGCGTTTTCGAGTTCGCCTGGTACGCCGTCTGCGCCTGAATCAGCTCCACCAACTCCTGCGACAAATCGACGTTGGAGCCCTCCAGTGACTGCTCGGCGATACTGCCCAGACTGCCGATCGCCGCCCCGTCGTACTGGGCGACGCCCGATTCATGGGTTTCTTTCCAGCGCGTGCCGGTGATGGCCTGCAGACCCTGTTCGTTGGTGAAACTGGCAAGCATGACCTGACCGATCTTGCGGTGCAGGCCGTTGCTGAAACCGGCACTGATGACACCCGTGCGATCAATCGAGATCGCCCGGATTTCCCCCGGCGCATGCCCATCGACCACCGGCGAGGTCAAGGCCGTGGGTGCGCGGTACTGGCTGAGCTTGCTCATGTCCATGACGATCCCGTCACCGTTGGCCGAAGCGCCATTGCTGCCCCACGAACTGCCGGGGCGACCGCCCTCCATCGGCTTGGCCGGCACCCAGCCCGTCAGGGTCAATGTCTGGCTCGCCCCCACCAACCCGGCACCGCCAACCAACGACTGCAAGTTGCCACGACTGTCGAACAGCATGCTCGCCGTCACCGGATCCTTGCGGCTGGGGTCCTGGGGGTTCAGACCGTCGACCAGCACATGCATCTTCCAGCTGTTGCTGCCATCCTTGACGAAGTACTGCGCCATCGGGTGCGCGTTGCCAAGGCTGTCGAATACGGTTGAGGTGAACACCTTGTTGTAGGTGGACAGGTCGTTCGGGTTGAACGTCGGAACCGGACGCGGTATGACGGCGTCCGTCGGGCTGAGCAAACTGCCGCTGGCATCGCTGAGCGGGATGGAAATCGGACCGGCATTGGCCGCGTCACTCGGCACCCAGCCGCCATTGACCTTGATTGCCGGGCGCCAGTCTCGCAGGGCCAGTTCAGTGTTGGACGTCTTGTCGATCGCCGCCGAATTGCCGGTCAGCGAGAGTGCACCGTTGGACTGGGTGTGCAACCCGACCTCCAGCGGTGACCTGTTGGACGGGTCCAGCGGGTTGATGCCGTCGATGAAGATGTACGAGGTCCAGGTGTTGTCGTCGAGCTTGACGAAGTACTGCGTGAGCTCATGATCCTGCGGTGGCACAGCGGCTTTTGCCGGGATCACGACGGTGCTGTTCCCCGCAGCGTCGATACCCAGAACCTCCTTCACTTCCGGCACGCCCGCGTCCTGAATCGTGCGGCTGACCATACGTGTATACGTACGTGAATCATCGGGATTGAAACGCGGAACAGCCGCCAGCGAAGCCGTGGCGGCGTCAAGGTTCACGGTCTGCCCCACCTTGCTCGTGGGCTCAGGTGCAAGATTGGCGGTGTCGATTTTCAGGTCACTTCGCACCCCGCTGATGAGCTCGCCTTCGTTATTGACGCCATACCCTTGCAACCGACCGCCCTGGGCATCGACCACGAAGTTTTCCTTGTCCATGTGAAAGGCCCCCGAGCGCGTGTAGCTCAATGCGCCGCCGTCGCTCATCACAAAAAACCCCTGGCCCTGGATCCGCATGTCTAACGGGCGTCCCTCGCTCGATTTAGCGCCCCCCTGCGCGAAGTTTTGCGAGACATCCGCCACGCGTACGCCATCACCTGAAGATCGACCGCTCCCCAGGCCTGCAGAAGAATAAACCGCGGCGAATTCCGCGCGCGAAGACTTGAAACCTGAGGTATGGACGTTGGCAATGTTATTGCCGGCAACTTCCATTCGTTTATGCGCCGCGTGCAGACCGGCCACTGCGATGTTGAATGACATGAACTCTCCCTGAGCCGCTATGCACGGCACGTCCGTCAATGCATGGGTTTCGCAGGCAAACGAATGCGATCGAAAGCGACCTTTCAATGGCATTAATTTGTCAGCGAATTTGAGTCTCGCATTAACGGAAGTAGGAAATTTCCAGGAAGAGAGTGGGATGACTCTTGATGTTTTTTGCACCGCATGGGGCGGCTGTGCTGCTGTGATTCGGATGAAGATCCTGTTTGGAATGACGCTGATGGTTCGTCCTGAGGGCCGAACCCGATTCAGTTTCTAACACTCAAAAAAAAAGCCCCTCCAAGGAGGGGCTCAATAAAAAAGAACCGTTATCAGGTCATCTGAATCGTGGTCTGCATGATGGTGCTTTCAGTCGAAATGGTCTTCGCGTTCGCCTGATAGTTACTTTGCGCCTTGATCAGCTCGACCAGTTCGGTGGTCAGGTCAACGTTGGATTCTTCCAGCGCCGAACCGGTAATGTTGCCCAACGTACCGGACTCCGGCGCGCCGGTCACGGGAATGCCCGAAGCGTAGGTTTCACGCCACATGGTACCGCCCGCCGGAGACAGGCCCTGGACGTTGGCGAAAGATGTCAACGCTACCTGGCCGATAGTCTGAGACAAACCATTGGTGTAGGTAGCGAACAGCTTACCCGAGGAGTCAACGCTCATCGCACTGATCTGGCCGGTGTAGTTACCATTTTGATTCTTGGAGATCGCACCGCCAGTAGCATTGGTCTGCGTGGTCGCTAACATATCAAACTTCATGCCACCCGCTGCTGCGGCGGCGCCGTTGGCTGCCCAGGTAGTGGTGGAGCCTACGGTCTTGCTTTGGCCTGGGATCCAGTTCGCGATGGTGAACGTACCGTCGGCGTTCACCACCATGTTGGCAGTCGAAGTCGGCGCTGGCGTGGTGACCATGTTACCCGCCGAATCGAACGTCAGATTGGTCACATCCGGTGTGGTCTGCGTCGGGTCACTGATGCTGCGGCCGTCGATCTGTGTGTACATGTCCCAGGTATTGAGTCCCGTCTTCCGGAAATACTGGTTCAGCTGGTGTTCGTTACCCTGACTGTCGTAGATCTTGGTGCTGTAGGTCAGGTCATAGGTCTCGACCTTCGCCGGATCGAACGCCGCAGCGGTGTTGATTTCTGTAGCGGAATTCAGGTTCGAGCTGATGGTGATCTCGCTGGTCGCCTTCGGCGGCATGTTCGAGGTGTCGACCTTGAGGTTGGTCAAAACGCCCGTCTTCACGTTGCCATTGGCATCAACGCCATAACCCTGCAGATTATTGCCGTTGGTGTCGATGACGTTGCCGGCGGTGTCGGTGTGGAAGTTACCGGCACGGGTGTACAGCTTCTCGCCATTGTTGCTGACCATGAAGAAGCCGTTGCCGTTGATTGCCAGGTCGAGATCACGACCGGTACCGGTGGTCAACGCACCTTGGGTGAAGTTCTGCGTGACCGCTGCGGTGGTCACGCCGCTGCCGACGCTGGTGCCACCGGACGTACCGCGAATGGATTGCGCGTACTGGTCGGCGAACTCGGCACGGGACGACTTGAAGCCGACGGTCGCGACGTTGGCAATGTTGTTGCCGGTGACGTCGAGACTTTTATTTGCTGCGTAGAGCCCACTCAGACCGATATTGAAAGACATGTATCACTCCTGCGCCGTCGAGTCGGCTCTAGATTCCGATTTGTTGAACTTTGGACAAGGCGATGTTTTCGCCGTTGGCCAGGTTAAGCGTCATGGCAGTGCCAGCCGTGCCCATGGTGACGCTGGTCACCGTCGCAGGGAGGTAGGTCGTGAGCCCTGTTTTCGTACCGTCCAGACTGCCCGACGCTTTAAAGCTGTAGTTACCGGTCGCCAGTGTCTGGCCCGCGTCGTCTTTGCCATCCCAGGTAAAGCTGGCATTGCCGGCTTTCTGCTCACCGAGGTCGATCGTGCGCACGATGGTGCCGGTGCTGTCGTAAACATCGACGCTGGTCACGGTGCTGGTAGAAGGCAGAACGACCTGACCGGTCATGCCCTTAGTGGTGTCCACGTTGGTCGAACCGCTGTCGACGATCACCGAGCGACCCACCAGCGACGACGCTTGCAGCGCTTGCGATGACTGGTACATGCCGCCAATCGCATCAACCGATGTGCTCAGGTTCTGCATGGTTTCCAGGCTGCTGAACTGCGCCAGTTGCGCCACGAATTCGCTGTTGTCTTGCGGGTCGAGCGGGTTCTGGTTTTGCATCTGGGTGACCAGCAGCTGCAGGAACGAGTCCTTGCCCAGCGTGCTGGCGCCCGTGGCGGAGTCGCCGGTCTTGCCGGAGGTCACCGTCTGCAACGACTTGAGGTAGTCGCTGGTCGTCGTGTCGTTAGTCACGCTCATTGCATTCGCCCCTTATCACTGACCCAGAGTCAGGACCTTCTGCATCATTGTTTTGGCGGTGTTCATGACTTCCGCGTTGGTCTGGAACGAGCGGCTCGCCGAAATCATGTCAGCCATCTCATTGACGACGTTGACGTTCGGGTAATAGACGTAACCGTTCTTGTCGGCTGCCGGGTGGTTGGGCTCGTAACGTGCTTCCAGATTGGAAGAATCTTCGACGATGCCGGACACCTGCACGCCGGTGCCGGCCTGCCCCTGATCTTCGAACAGCGACGCGCTGCCGCCGGACTCCTGCCCTTGAAACACAGTGGCGAACACCGGGTGACGGGCGCGGTAGGTCTTGTCCAGACTGGACGAAACAGTCTCGGCGTTGGCGATGTTACTGGCGACGGTGTTCAGGCGAGTGTTCTGCGCACTCATGCCACTGCCGGCGATATTGAAAACACTGGATAGCGACATGAATTACTCTCCACGCAGGGCTGCTACCAGCCCTTTGAACTTACTGTTGAGCAACGTGAAACTGGCCTGAAAGCCAATGGCGTTCTCGGCGTAGTTGGCGTTCTCGACCTGGGAATCGACGGTGTTCTGGTCCAGCGAAGGCTGCGACGGCGTGCGGTACAGCAAGCTGGCGTCGCCATCGGTCATGCCTTGCGCTTCGATATGACGATTGTTGGTCATGTTGAGGGCGAAGGTGCCGTTGTTGGCCTTGTCGCTTTCAGCGGCCAACACCTTGGAGAAGTCCAGGTCGCGCGCCTTGTAGTTAGGCGTGTCGGCGTTGGTGATGTTGTTGGCCAGCACTTCGGCACGTTGGGCGCGGAAGTTCAGCGCCTTTTCGTGAATGCCCAGTGCTTTGTCGAAGCTGATGCTCATGTCGGGAAACCTTTACCGGTTGACCAGATGTTCGTGACAGAGAGATAGCAAGCGGCGTGCCACTTTTAGAAACGCCCGTATTCCGGGGGGTTCGGAGGCGATCGGCAAGGGTGATGCCAGAAAAGCGGCAAGCGATTTCCGCTGGTGGGGAGGCAAGCGGCAAGGTGGGTGCCGTTTTTTTGCCGCTGACGCGGTAACTGCCAGTTTGTATTTGAGAACTGGGACATATCCGTAAACGCGAGAATTCGTCCTAACGGCCGAACTGTTTCGCCTCCGGCGAGTTACTTGAAAACCGGAATGCCGGACCATCCCCAAGTAATCAAGGGTCTGAACTCCTGGTTTGGCGACTCCTTCGTCGTCGTACCCTCACTCCGGCGACGCTCCGTGGGCCCGCCTGCGTTCTGCCTGCGCCCAAGTCGCGATTTGTGGTGTCTGGACTATCGCGCTAGAAAAGCAAAATCAAAAGCATCGGATGACGCGATACCTGTAGGAGCGCGCTTGCCCGCGATCTGCCGGGAACCGGCAGCACATCCGGTGCATGCGGTGTATCAGGTACAACCGAGTCGCCTGATTTCGCTACCGCTGCGCGGTAGATCGCGGGCAAGCGCGCTCCTACAGAGATTGCGAAATCCTGATGCTTTGTTCCGCTCCTGCTTTTGATTTTGTTCTTGTACACCAACGGGTCAAACACCACAAAACGCGACTTGGGTGCAGGCTGAACGCAGGCGGCGCGGAGTGGGCCGAGCGGCATGGATGCCGCGAGAGCCGCCCCCGGCCATGGATGGCCGATGGCGGCGGGCCCACGGAGCGTCGCCGGAGAGAAGGAACCCGAGGAACGAGGGCCAAGCCAGGAGCAAGGCGCTTTTGGTTACTTTTGGCGCCTTTTCAAAAGTGACCCGCCGAGGGGCGGAAAAGTGAATTCGTGCCGCCATCGATAACGACCAAGCACTCAAAAACCAGCGCCAACAACAACCCAAAACAACTCAAATCTCGTCCATAAAAAACCCCGCCAAAGCGGGGCTCTCGACAAACCGAAATACCAGACTCACTTGGCCTGATAAATAATCCCGGGACTGCACTGAACCATCTGGTAGTGATCCGGCAGACCATTCAACGCCTCCGAAGCCCCCAGGAACAAATACCCGCCTGGTTTCAACGTTGAATGAATCCTCAGCAGAATGTCCTTCTTCACCTCAGCCGAAAAATAGATCAGCACGTTGCGACAAAACACGATATCGAACTTGCCCAACGCCGCATAACTGTCCAGCAGGTTGAACGAACGAAACTCCACACGACTCTTGATAGGCGCCTTCACCGTCCAGCGCCCAGGCGTCTTCTGGTCAAAATAACGCTGCAAACGGTCAGGCGACAAACCGCGCCCGATCGCCAGACTGTCGTATTCACCCGTCTTGCAGTTATTCAACATACTGCCCGACAAGTCCGTGGCCACGATCTGCGCACCGGCCTTCAACTGCCCCGGGTTGCTGCGCTCAAACTCATCGATCGACATCGACAGCGAATACGGCTCCTGCCCCGACGAACACGCCGCGGACCAGATACGAGGACGCAGGCCGGGACTTGCCTTCAACTGCTCCGGCAAGACCTTGTTCTTCAGCACCTCGAACGGGTAGGTGTCGCGAAACCACAGGGTTTCGTTGGTGGTCATCGCGTCCACCACCTGCTCGCGCAACCCGCTGCGCGGCTGGCTCTGGATGCGCTGGATCAACTCCCCAAGGGACTTGATGCCCTGCTGTTCCAACAGCTTGTTCAGGCGACTGGAGACCAGATACTGCTTATTTTCACCCAGCAAAATGCCACAGGCTTTTTCCAGGAAGACCCGGAACTGTTCAAAATCCAAATTACCTGTAGACATGCCGCCTCTCAAATCATGTGAACAGCCGAGGAAGTGCTTCCTCAGCTGATATCTGCCGCCCTGATACGATCTACCACTCTAGCTGCTAGATCGTCCGGCCGAAACTTGGCCAGAAAATCATCGGCACCTACTTTCTTCACCATCGCCTGGTTGAACACCCCGGACAGCGACGTGTGCAAGATGATGTGCAGCTTCTGCATGCGCGGATCGCTACGAATCTCAGCAGTGAGGGTGTAGCCGTCCATCTCCGGCATTTCAATGTCGGAGATCATCATCAAGAACTCCTCTTCCGGTTTCTTGCCCTCGTCCACCAGTTTGCGCAGGAATTCGAGTGCCTGACGACCGTCATTCAACGCAGTGACCTCGACGCCCACCGTTTGCAGGCAACGCGTCACCTGCTTGCGCGCCACCGACGAGTCATCGACCGTCAGTACCCGCAGCGACAATGCCTTGTGCGCGACCTCCTCGGTGACCACACCTGCGGAAATGTTTTCCGACACCGGCGCCACTTCGGCGAGGATTTTTTCCACGTCGATGATTTCCACCAACTGGTTGTCGATCCGCGTCACCGCCGTCAGGTAGTGATCGCGACCGGTTCCCTTGGGCGGCGGATGAATGTCTTCCCAGTTCATGTTCACGATGCGTTCGACCGAATGCACCAGGAAACCCTGAATCTTGGTGTTGTATTCCGTGATGATCACGAACGCGTTGTCAATGCTGCCCAGCTTCGCCGAGCCGGTGGCCATCGCCAGGTCGAGGATCGGAATCGTACCGCCTCGAATATTTGCCACTCCGCGCACAATCGGACTGGATTTGGGCATGTGGGTAAGTTTTGGGCACTGAAGCACCTCTTTTACCTTGAACACGTTGATCCCGTACAACTGCTTGCCGTCCAGACGGAACAGCAGCAATTCAAGGCGGTTCTGCCCTACCAGTTGAGTGCGCTGGTTCACTGAATCCAAAACACCAGCCATGCCCCACTCCTTCCCAAAACGACCAATTGCGCGCTGCCAGATGGCAAACGGCACGGGCCTTGCTATTTATCCCGTCATGAACACACAAACGACAGTATCTCGACGCCCGACATCCGCAACCCGCCATTTCTTGGGCGTGTTGGCTGCAGTGTGCCTGCTGGGCACCGCCGGCCTGAGCCGAGCAGACAACGCGACCCTGCCTGAACAACTTATCGGCGTCACCCAGGGCTTTCTTGAATTCACAGTGGAAGACTATTTGGCGACGAGTCAAACCCAGGGCCGCTATGAAATCGAGGTCAAACAGCTCGATCCCCGTTTGCGGATGCCGCATTGCGACAGGGATTTGACAGCGTCGCTGGAAAGCCCGGCGCAGCCAATTGGCCGGGTCACCGTGAAGCTGCGTTGCGAAGGCAGTGCTCCATGGACGGTGTTCGTGCCAGCCCAGGTACATTTGTTTCGCAACGTGGTGACGGCCATCCGCCCCATGAAGCGGGACGCGATCGTTTCCGAGGCTGATGTGGCGATGCGCGAGCGCGACGTAGGCACGCTGGGACAAGGTTTCCTTGATTCGCTGGATCAGGCGGTCGGGCAGAAAGTTGTCCGACCAACGGTCATCGATCAAGTGCTGACGCCCGTCCACCTGGAACAACCGCAAATGGTTCACAAGGGCGATCAGGTCGTGATCAGCGCACGCAGTGGGTCAATGAGCGTGCGCATGCCGGGCGAAGCCTTGTCCGACGGCGGTTTCAACGAGCAAATACGGGTGAAAAACCTGAACTCCAAACGGGTGATCAAGGCCAACATCGTGGCCCCCGGCCAGGTAGAGGTTGCTATGTGACGGTTATTGACCTCTGGCGCTACGCCTGCGCTTTTTCTACACTCGGAACCGATATGCCCAGTGCGAAGTCAATTCAAGACTGTTTTCGCACGGGCCCTAAAGTTATTCCGGGTTTGGCCGAAACCAAGGCAAGCGTCCTAGAACCCAGAGGTTTTCAATCATGGTCATCGACTTCAGTCGTTTGAATAACTCCACTACCGTTGGAGGTACTCCACGTACCGTCAACACCAAAGAAGCCAGCAAACCCGAAGCCCCGGCGACGGTCAGCACTTCTGGAAGCGTCAGCGGTAGCGGCGAGACAGTCAGTTTGAGCAGTGAAGCTCAACAGTTGCAGAAGATCACTGATTCGTTGCGTGATCAGCCCGTCGTCAACAACAGCCGCGTGGCTGAGTTGAAACAGGCTATTGCGGACGGCAGCTACAAGGTCGACAGCAACCGTGTTGCGAACAAACTGCTTAATTTCGAAGCCCAGCGCTAGCCCCCGGTACGCGCAGGGGCTTCTGGACGCTTAAATCCCAGGGCATGCGATGCAAGACACTACATTGCTTCAACTGATCACGGACGATATTGCGCCGACCCGGCATCTGCTGGACATCCTGAGGGCCGAGTCACTGGCGCTTCACGGCCGCAATATGGTCGAAATGGAACACATCCTGGCGCAGAAGCAGGCGTTGGTGATCGTGCTCGAACAGCACGGACGCAGACGTAGCCAACTGATGACCAGTCTAGGCCTGCCCGCCAATCGCGCGGGACTCGAAGAAGTGGCCAAGCATTCATCGGTCGGTGAAGCGTTGTTGCAAGCGGGTGATGCGCTGAGCGCGCTGATGACCGAATGTCAGGCCGCCAACGAGCAGAATGGCAGTCTGATCCAGCTCCAGCAGCTGACCACGGCCCAACAGCTCAGAATCCTCAACGGTGGCGATACTCCAGCGCTGTACGACAGCCGGGGATCGACGTCCGGGAAGATCAGACCACGTCCGCTCAGCCAGGCGTAAGTTCTTGTATCAAGGCGTGCGACATGATGGCAAAATGCCGCCCGCCGCACGCTGTCGTTTTTTGCCTGGAGATGGATAAACCGTGAATGCCTCAAGCGCGGAAGATGTTCCGCAGCCCCCGAAGGTACTTACTACGCCTTTGGAAATTGCCGCCAACCTGCGGTTGCTGATGGAAAGCCATGATCCCTTGATCATCACCTTCCACGAACGCAGCCAACGCTTCCAGAGCTATGTGATCGACGTCGACCGTGACAGCAACGAGATCTCGCTCGATGAGATGATCCCGCGTGACGGTGAACGCTTCCTGGCCAACGGTGAAGCGTTCCGTGTCGAAGGTTTCCATGACGGTGTGCGCATCGCCTGGGAAGTCAAAGCGCAGATGACCATCATCGAGGACCCGCATTGTTATCGTGGGCCCCTGCCTGAAGAAGTGGTGTATCACCAGCGCCGCAATGCCTTCCGCGCCGCCCTGAAACTGGCGTCTTTGGTCGATATCGAAATCGGTGGCGACAAGTTGAAGTTTCCGCTCAGGGGCAAGCTGCTGGACATTTCCGCGACCGGTTGCAAACTGCGCTTCGAAGGCGATGTGTCCGAACGCATGCAGCTGGGTCAGGTCTACGAGCGCTTCATCGCTTCTCTGCCCTTCGGCAGCATGACCACGCCGGTCGAGCTGCGGTATCTGCACTTCGAAGAACGAATCAACACCACCTTTGCCGGCGTGCGCTTTCACAACATCAGTGGACTGGTGCAGCGTCAGGTCGAGCGTTTCGTCTACCAGCTGCAACGCGAAGCCCGTCGCTTCGATAAAGACGACGACTTCTGATCAGGTCGCTCACAGGGTTTGTAGCCAATGCAAATCCTGTGGGCCTGCCCTCTCTTCATCTGAAAGCCATCAAGCCCACCTGCACGGGATAAACCTGTGGGCGCTGCCTCAACGTCCCACCTGGCTAAAACGCATCCACCACCGGCCCGAAACTGCGCCGTAATGACTGTGGCGATTGCCCGTAGACGCGCAGAAACGCCCGCCGCATCCTTTCCCGATCGCCGAACCCGGTTTCACTGGCCACCGCTTCCAGCGAGTGACGCCCTTGCTCCATCATCAGACGTGCGGCCTCCAGGCGCAGATTTTCCACCGCCTTGGCGGGCGAAATCCCGGTTTCGGCCCGAAACGAACGACTGAACTGACGCGCACTCAAGCACGCGGCATCGGCCAGCTCTTCAACCGACAATTCGCGACGCAGGTTCTTGCGGGCGTATTCCAGGGACATCTGGATCCGGTCCGAGCTGGGGCTCATTTCCAGCATTGCGGAGTGCTGCGACTGACCGCCGGCACGGCGGTGGTAGAGGACCAGATGCTGCGACACCTTGCGCGCGAGCTCCGGGCCATGGTCCTTTTCCACCATGCCAATGGTTAAATCCAGCGCCGCCGACATCCCGGCCGACGTCCAGATCTTGCCGTCAACGATGTAGATCCGGTCTTCCTCGACCTTGATCGCCGGAAAGTTCTGGCGCATTTCAGGCGCCCGCGCCCAGTGCACCGTCGCCCGACGACCGTCGAGCAGTCCGGCTTCCGCCAGCGCAAATGCCCCCACGCACAAAGCGCCCACTCGGCGGGAATGGGCGTAAGCCTCGATCAGAAACGCATTGATGGCCGGCGATGCCGATGAGCGATCCATGGCGCCGCTGATCAGCAAGGTGTCGAACTGCGCATGATCCAATGGCTGGGTCGACACCGACGTGAACAACGAGCTGGCCGCCACAAGGCCGCCGTGCTCTGACAGCAGATGGATGTCATACAGCTTTTTTTCGGCGGCAATGTTGGCGAACTCGAACGCCGACAGCGCTGCCAGGCTCATGACCTGAAAGTCAGGCCTGACAATGAGAGCAACGGTTTGCATGAGGGCTGGGTCCGCCACAAAGATGTCGATTCTAGACCCCGGCGCCTTGCACGCAAGCGTTGCCTGCAAGGCCTCGGTATTGCGCGTTGGATAACGGACGGTTGACCGCCACACCGGTTGATGTGGCGGCGCACTTTCTGGACGATTCAGCCCGCCAGGAATGACTCATTGAAGGCAGTCACGAAACCCATTTCGTTCGGCCCTACGGCGGCGCGCAGGGGAACGGCGCGTTCGACCAGAATTTCATCGGCGTCGGTTGCCAGCACCGCCATGGTTTCTTCAATGAACTCAGCCAGCGGCATGGCGCGCGGTTCGTCGTTGCTGCCCAGCAGGTCGGTCTGAACCCAAGGCGGCGCGATTTCCAGAACCCGTACCGACGTGTTGCGCAGCATGAAGCGCTGGGACATCGAATACGAGTGCATGGCGGCTTTGGTCGCGCTGTACACGGCCGTCACGGCCAGCGGCACGAACGCCAGTACCGACGACACGTTCATGACAACGGCCTGGGGCCTGGTTTTAAGATGCTCGATCAAACCGGAGGTGACACGGATCGGGCCAGACACGTTGGTGGTCAGCGTATCGATCAGCAGTTGTTCGTCAATCGCGCTGCTCGCGTCGTCGATCTGCATGATGCCGGCGTTATTGATCAGCACGTTCAAGTCCGGAAAACGACGGATGATGTCAGCGGTAACCCGGGCGATTTCGGCCGCATCACCCACGTCCAGTGTCACGGCTTCCATGCCCGGGTTGGCGCCGGTCACTTGTTCGAGCAACGCCTTGCGACGTCCCGCAATGATCACTTTGTTACCACGAGCATGCAGCGCTTCGGCCAAGGCACGACCGATGCCGGAAGTGCCGCCGGTGATGAAGATGGTGTTGTCAGTGAGGTTCATGTCGGTTCTCCGAGGGAAAGGGGTGATGCGCAACACGTGCCAGCTCGAGCCGTGTCGTGCATTTCGAGAACCGATGTTAGAGCGATGAACCACCCGGCATCTGTCGTAAAACCACCCTTTTCGGCCATTCGCTGCAAGGCCGGAAAAGACGTCTGGATAGGTGGGTTTTATGGCCGATCTACGGTCGGAGATCCTCTTACCCTTATGCCTGAGAACGCTGCGACAGAAGACCCACCATGTTCAAGCACCGAGGCACCGTCGTCATCACCGGCGTATCGTCAGCCCGCAGCCAGGCCTACGCCCGCCAAATGGCCGTCGACGGTTACGACCTGATCCTGATCGCTCAGGACCTGGAGCGGCTCCACACACTGGCCAGACGCATCACCGATGCGTCAGGTCAGTCCGTGGAGGTGATAGCAGGCAATCTGAGCGTCGAGCAAGACCGCCAGCGCATAGCGCGCGCTTTGAGTCAGGACGCCAGCATCACGCTGCTGGTGAACTACGCCGCTCCCCTGTCCTGCTCCAGCGGCCTCTGGCGGGCGCTCAAGCCAGGATTCATGAGGCGCCGCCGAGGGGCCGTGGTCGAGGTGACCGGCAAAGCCGCGTGCCCGACGGAGGATGTGGCATGGACTGAGTACCTTTTGGGGATGCGCAACACAGGCTTGCCGCATTGAGACGAGCCGCTACAGCGGCCGGTCCACCCCGACGTCCCGTGATGCATCGTGTGCGGCGTCGGGTCGTGCCGCCTGGGGTTCGGCGCTGACGGCTTCATCGACGACCGCCACTGGGCGCACAACGCCTTCGCCTGACGGCACAACCCGCTCCGGCGCCTCACCTTCAACCTCAGGCTCGTGTTCCGGCGGCGCAGCAGGCTCCGTTGCAGTTTGCATCTGGTCCTGAACCACTTGTTCGTCGACACGCGGATCGAGCGCGACCACCAAGGGCGAGCTGGACATGCTGTCAGGCATCGCAATGTGATGCAGCGGCGCGTCCTCGACCTGGTGCAGGTTGGTGACAGCTTTCGGACGAATACGCAGCACAAGCACCAGCGCGGTGACACAGACGAAGGCATAGAGCATGTTGCTGCCAAACTGCTTCATCAACACGCCCGACACCAACGGCCCGATACTCGCCCCGACGCCATAGGTCATCAGCAGCATGGCCGTCAGCGAAACCCGGCGCTCGCCTTCGACGTGGTCGTTGGAGAACGCCACGGCCAGCGGGTACAACGAAAACTGCAGCAGCGACGCGACGAACCCGACGGCGAACAGGACTTCCATCGGCACATTGGGAAAGATCGCCAGCGGCAATGCCGCCAGCACCAGCAACCCCGCGACGCCGCGAATCAACCAGGCACGGTCATAACGGTCCGAGAGCTTGCCCAATGGGCCCTGCACCAGCAGACCGGCGCCGATGCAGCACGCCATGAACAGACCGACGTGTTCCGTAGACAACCCCTGCTGAGCGGCGTACAGCGGCGCCAGGCCATAGAACGAACCGATGATCAACCCGGCGCTCAGTACGGTCGTCAGCGATTGCGGGACGCGGCGCATGAAGAACAACGGCTCAAGCGGCGCAGGACGCATCGGTGCGGGGTGAATGCTGCGGGTCATCGCCACGGGCACCAGACACAAGGTGAAGCACATCGCAACCAGCATCAGCAGTTCCAGCCCCAACTGAGGATGGATGACCAGAATCAGCTGACCGAGCACCAGGCCCATGTAGGACGCAATCATGTAACCGCTGAACACCAGCCCCCGCTGCTTGGGCGATGCCTGCTCGTTGAGCCAGCTCTCGATGACCATGTACTGACACATCATTCCCAGACCGACGATCATCCGCAGGAAGATCCAGGCCGGCAGATAGTTGATCAGGCCATGCCCGAGCACCGCCGCGCCGACGATACCCGCGCAGGTGGCGTAGGCACGGATGTGCCCGACCCGGCCAATCAGCCGGTGACCGATCTTGCCGCCCAGCGCCAGGCCCACATAGTTGGCGGCCATCAGCGCACCGACCCACAGGCCATCGACCTGATCGGCAGCGAGACGCAAGGCAAGGTAGGTACTCAGCAGGCCCGAGCCGATCAACATCATCAGCGAGGCAAAATACAGCGCTCGAAAGGACTTCCAGATTTGGCGCATCGGCTTTCCAAAAGAGGAAACCCTCTTCAATGGAGGGTTTCCGAACCACGGTTTTTAAGCTTGGGCAGCCAACACTCGTCGCTCCCAAGGCGATATTTCGTTGAAGAAACTGGTCAATTCCAGCGTCTTCGACGCGATGTACCCTTCGATGAATTCGGCACCAAACAGTTCCTTGGCCAAAGGGCTGCGTTTCAGACGCTCCAGCGCGGCATGCAAGGTACATGGCAGCGAAAGATTGTCCGGCACGGAGAATTCGCCCTGGATCGCATCCGACGGCTCCAGCCGTTGCTCCATTCCGTAAAGCCCGGCTGCAAGACTAGCTGCAATGGCGAGATACGGGTTGGCATCTGCGCCCGGCAAACGGTTTTCGACACGACGCGCGACCGGTGCGCTGGCCGGAATGCGCAAACCTGCCGCACGGTTATCGTGAGACCAGCACGCATTGTTCGGTGAGGCGAAAGGATGACACAAACGCTGATACGAATTGACGTTGGGCGCGAACAAAGCGGTGAAATCTGCCATCGCCGCCTGCTGACCGCCAATGAAGTGATGGAATGCCGACGTCGGTTCGCCTTGGGCGTCGCTGAAAATGTTCTGCCCGGTCACGCTGTCGACCACGCTCTGATGAATGTGCATCGAGCTGCCCGGCGTATGCGCCAGCGGTTTGGCCATGCACACCACGGTCAGCCCGTGCTTGAGCGCCACTTCTTTGAGCATGTGCTTGAACAGGAACGTCTGATCGGCCAGCAACAACGGGTCGCCGTGGAGCAGATTGATCTCGAACTGACTGACGCCCATCTCGTGCATGAACGTATCGCGCGGCAGGTCCAGCGCCGCCATGCACTTGTAGACTTCGCTGAAAAACGGACGCAGGCCGTTATGGGAACTGACACTGAACGCCGACTGGCCATCTTCACGGCGACCGTCCAGACCAATGGGAGGCTTGAACGGCTGATTGGGGTCGCTGTTGGGCGCAAAGACGAAGAACTCGAGCTCGGTGGCCACCACCGGCGACCATCCGTGACGCGCATAACGGGCAATGACCGACTTGAGCTGCCCCCGCGTCGACAGGTTCGAAGGCTCGCCGTCCAGTTCGTCGGCATCGCAGATCGCCAACCCACGGGGTTCCTCGCTCCAGGGCAATCGATGAATCTGCCGAGGGTCTGCGATCAGCGCCAGGTCACCGTCGTCGCTGCCGTAAAATTTAGCCGGCGGATAGCCGCCCATGATGCATTGCAGCAGCACACCGCGCGCCAGCTGCAAGCGTCGGCCTTCAAGGAAACCCTCGGCCGTCATCACTTTCCCGCGTGGCACGCCGTTCAGATCCGGGGTGACACATTCAATTTCATCAATGCCCATCAATCGCTGCGCGAGTGAATTGTGGCCATCGCTACTCATGACTCAGTCCTTTAATGGTTGTGCAGGCCGTACGGCGGCAAGGCGTACAAAATAAGCATCAGCCGTTCGGAATATCAAGCGCATTGACACCTTTGTGGGGCGTTTACCAAAGACCGCTCGCTTGGCCGATTTATTGCTTCTGCTGAAAACCCTATGTTCAGCGTCATTTTCATGGCAGGCACGTGCCTACAGGGCTCACGGCGCTGAGCCTCACCCTCCCATGTGCATCGGCAAAGGTCATCCTTCGCCTACCGGATACGAAGATGGAATCTCAGCGACTGGTCAGCGTCGTCATTGCTGTCTGCCAAACGGAATACCTCGACGCTGCGCTGCAAAGCGTTATCGAACAGACTTACCCCGGCATCGAAATCGTGATTTGTGACGACACGCTTGGCGGCGTGGCGCAAAGCATTGTCGGCCTCTACCAGTCGTCCTGTCCCTGGCCTATCCGCTATGTACGCAACGAGCGTCGTTTGGGCGAGGCTGCATCGCTGATTCGGGGCGTGAACGAGGCCAGCGGCGGATACATCAAGTGGCTGACCGACAGCGCCACCCTGGCGCCCGACTGCATTGAGCAGATGGTCGAGGCCCTGAGCGCCCAACCCCAAGCGAGCCTGGTCTCGGCGGCCCGTCACTGGATCGACGCAGACGGTGTGCCGCTGGGTGAAAATCTGCTCACGCGGCTGCGTTTCGCCGTCCCCACCTTGTTGAACGGGGCGGACGTCGTCGCGTTTCTGGGGGAGTTCACATGCAACTTCATCGGTGAACTCAGCAGTGTCATGTGCCGTCGGGCCGATCTCGTCGCACTCGGAAATGACCTTTTTTCGCTCAATGGGCAACCGTTGGATGCGCTGAAGGATCTGGCGATGTATGCCCAGTTGCTGCAGCGTGGCGATTTACTGTTGTTGCCTGCCTTGCTGAGCAACACACGCATCGCGCCTAAAAATTTCGTTGATCAGGGGATCGAAACCGCGGGCGTGGAGACTGAATCTGCCCACCAGTTTCATCGGCTGATCCGCGAGGCAGGCTGGGGCAGCCCCTCGCTGGAAAATGGCCGGATTCGTGTGCGCGCGGCCTCGACGCGTGGGCCTTTCAGCGAATTCGATCTGCTCGCGCAACTGAGCACCCCGCTGCCGCAACGACTGACGCCTGAACAGGTTCAGGCATGGCTCGATTTCCGCATGCTCACTGCCCAGGAACGAACGCATATCAGCGAGCATCTGGTTCAGGCGGGCATTCCCCGATTACTGATTGTCGTCCAGAACAGCCACCCTTCCACGGAGCGGGCCCAGCGCACCCTCGACAGTCTGAGTTCGCTCGACACGTTGGGCGACACATTGCAGGTGGTGGTGCTGTGCGAAACGAATCTACCGCTCACCCCGGCACCGGGTATAACGCTGAGCCAGCGGATCAATAACGGCACGAACATCGCCCAGGCTTTGAACCCCATTGTCGATACCTACCATTTCGACTGGATGATCGTGATCGAGGCTGGCACGCAATTCACGCCTTTCGGGCTCACCGCCTGCGCGCTCAAACTCATCGAATCACCGGACCGCCGCGCAGCGTTTGCCGATGAAATGCATCGCTCGCCCAAGGGGGAACTGAGCTCAGCGATGCGTCCCGACTTCAACCTCGACTATTTGCTCAGCTATCCCTTGCTTACGGCCGGACACTGGCTGTTCAGCAGGCAGATGTTGCTCGACATGGGCGGATTCGACCCGCAGTTCTGCGATGCGACGCAATTCGCCCTGATCCTGCGATGGATCGAACGCGAAGGTGCCGGTCAGATCCTGCATATCCGCGAACCGATATTGATCTGTGACACGCCGCTGGCACTGGAAAACACGCTGGAAATTGCGGCGCTGAAACGCCATTTGAAAGTGCGCGGCTATCCGGATGCCAGCGTACTGCAAACGCTGGCACGTCGTTACCACGTGCTGTACGGCCACACTGAAGCGCCTTTGGTGTCGATCATCATTCCGACCAAGGACCAGTTGCCCCTGATACAACGCTGTGTCGAGACCCTGCTGCACAAAACGCGCTATCCCCACTACGAACTGCTGATCGTCGACAACGACAGCTCGACACCCGAAGCACTGGCTTGGCTGGCGGCGGTCGAGGCACAGGGCAGTGACAGGGTTCGGGTACTGCGTTACCCCTACCCTTTCAATTATTCACGAATCAACAACGTAGCGGCCACACACGCCAAAGGCGAATACCTGGTGCTGTTGAACAATGACACGGCCATCGTCCATGAACGCTGGCTGGACGAAATGCTCAACCATGCCTTGCGCCCTGAAGTGGGCATCGTGGGCGCCAAGCTGCTATTCCCCACCGGTCGGCTGCAACATGCCGGCGTGCGCCTTGGCATGGACGGTCCCGCCGGTCATCCCCAATTGGGAGAACCGCATTTCATCCAGGGTTACATGCAGCGCACTCAGGTCGATCAGAACCTGAGCGCAGTCACCGCCGCCTGCCTCATGATCCGGCGCTCCGTTTATGAAGAAGTCGGCGGTCTGGATGAGACATTCGTGGTGTCCTATAACGATGTCGATCTGTGCCTGAAAGTCGGCGAGCGTGGTTACCTGACCGTATGGACACCCCACGCCGTATTGATCCATGAAGGCAATGTGAGCCAGAACAGCGTCGACACCGCCACCCAGCAGGCCAAGAACACACGCTTTCTGGGTGAACAACTGTCCATGTACGCCAAATGGTTACCCCGACTGGCTGACGACCCCGCGTTCAACACCCACTTGTCGTTCGACTTGCCTTCTGTCGAACTGGAGGTCGGTCTGCGTCAGGTCTGGCGCCCTTTGTACTGGCAACAGCGCCCCAATGTGCTGGCCTACACGGACGTGGCGTCGGCATCGCCTCAGGAGCGCGTCATTGCGCCTTTCGAGCACTTACAGCGCTCAGGCCGCGTGAATGGCCTGCTCAGCGGCCATCGGCTTTCAGTCCTGCAGCAGGCGCGGTTCAAACCAGACACCATCGTCTTTCAGGCAGACCTGGATGACGAGCATCTGCGCACCCTTGCCCTGGCCAAGGTGCAGGCTGGCAGTTTCGTGGTGCTGGACCTGAACAATGTTCAACTGGCCTCGGAAGATCCCCATGACGCCTTCTCGTTCAGTGCCCGGCACGTCGAACTGTTGAAAAAGAGTGTGCAGCTCGCCGACCGGGTAATTGCCGCGACGCCTTTGCTGGCTGATCTGGCGCGCGAATTTCATCCCGATGTCCGTCTTTTACCTTCTCGCCTTCCAACCGACCGCTGGGGCAAGCAGGCGCCACGCCAAGTCCCCCACCACACGCCTCGGGTGGGGCTGGTGAGTGATCACTGGCAGGCTGAAGACCTGCGCCTGATAATTCCGGTGATTCAGCACCTGGCCGATGAAGTCGAATGGGTCGTCATGGGCGATCACACCGACGTGCTGCGCGCCTATATCCGCGAACGGTATGCGCTGCCGAATGCCGACGCGTATCCCGCAGCCATCGCGGGTCTGAACCTTGATCTGGCGCTACTGCCAGCCGCCGACAACCTCTTCAATGCCTGCAAAAGCAACATCAACCTGTTGCAACTGGGCAGTTGCGGTGTGCCGGTGGTGTGCAGTGACGTTCGGGCCTACGAAGGGCCGTTCCAGGTCACGCGGGTTGCCGATTCGCTTAGCGCATGGATCGACGCTATACGCCTCCATACGCAAGATCCGGCGTTTGCCACACTCAGTGGTGATCGGCTGCGCGAGCAGGTCCTGCGTGACGGGATGCTAGACGACGCAGCGCTGCAAAGCTGGCAATCGGCGTGGCTGCGTTGACACCGGTCCGGGATGTGTCAGCAGCCGCTCACCCTCAACGTGCAGTCCGGGCGCGATAGCGTCCCGGACTTTCCGCCGTCCACTTCTTGAACGCCCGGTGAAACGCACTGGGCTCCTGAAAACCCACCAGCGCCGCGATCTCGACCACGCTCATGGCGGTTTCTCGCAGCTTCTGCTGAGCGATACCGCGTCGCACGTCATCTTTGATCCCTTGAAAGGCACAGCCCTCGCGTTCAAGCCGACGCCTGAACGTGGTGGGACTGAGTTTCAGTTCATCCGCCATTTCAAGCAATGTTGGCCAATGGCCGTAATGACTGTTTCTCAGACGCTGGTACACCTGCGCCGCCAGCCCTCGCTGATTGCGAAAACGGATGACAAGCCACTGTGGCGCGGTGCGCAGAAAAGACTTCAGTGAAGGCAACGACTGCACCACGGGCAGCCGTAAGTAGTGGCTTGAAAACTCGACCTCGGTGCGCGGCTCGCCAAAGCTCAGGTTGAACCCCCACAGCAATGAGTCGTCGCTCAGCCGGTCACGGCTGTGACGAAACTGTGCTCGATCAATGGTGATACGACGCCCGCCCAACCAGCACAACAGGCTGATCATCAACAGCAGAAAGGTCTCTTCACCGAAGCGCCGTTTGACCGGATCGGTGGCGTGATTGTCCACCGCAATGATCGCGCGCTGTCCGCGCACGATCAGGCTGCCGCGAAAGTCGCGCAGGAACAGCCCGAAGTTCGCCAGGCACTGACGCAGGGCTTTTTCCAGGTTGGGCTCCTGAATCAACCCTCGACAAATGAGCGCGAAACTGCCTGGCGGCATGCCATGGGAATCCAGGTCGAAAAACTCGTCCCCGAGTTCCTTGATCTGAATCAGCCACAGCGTCGCAAATGCACTGGCCGGAACCCGCGACTCAGGATCATTGAGCAGCGCCATGTCGATCCCGGCCGCTTCCAGCACCGATTGCAGGCGCAGCGGTTGGTCGCGTAACGCATGAACCACCAACTGGACGAAGTAGATCGACACCGAATCCTTTTCCCGCATGAGCCGCCTTTCCTTTTCTCGTGGTGCGCTCCAAACGCGCCAAGGCACCGATGGTAAAGAACGCCAGTCGATCTGGACAGTTTTGGCATAGGCCCGCCTCGAACGCCGATCTAGACTTGCCCGCAAACAGCACCTGGCCGAAATGCCGTTTGTCGGTGCCACCCACAATAAATTCAACAGGTTTCAGGAGTCGACATGAGCAATACCGAAGTTTTCGTCGTCAGCGCACTGCGTACCGCCATCGGTGGATTCGGCGGGTCTCTCAAGGACGTCTCGCCCATCGAGCTGGGCACCCAGGTCAGCCGCGCCGCCCTGGCGAAAGCAGGCCTGGCCGCTGAGCACATTGGGCATGTGGTCATGGGGCACGTGATTCCGACCGAAGTGCGCGATGCCTATCTGTCTCGGGTCATTGCCCTGGAAGCCGGCCTGACCAAAGAAACGCCGGCCATGAACGTCAACCGTCTGTGCGGCTCCGGCCTGCAGGCCATTGTCTCTGCTGCACAGTCGCTGATGCTCGGCGATGCCCAGGCCGTACTGGCCGGTGGCGCGGAGTCCATGAGCCGTGGCGCCTACATCATGCCCCAGGCCCGTTGGGGCGCGCGCATGGGCAACGTGCAGGCGTATGACTACATGCTCGGCGCGCTGCATGATCCGTTCGCCAACATCCACATGGGCATCACGGCGGAGAACATCGCCGAGCACTACGGCATCACGCGCGCCGATCAGGATGCGCTGGCGCTGACCAGTCAGCAACGCGCCGCCCGCGCCATCGCCGAAGGCCGATTCGAAGGCCAGATCGTCCCGATTGAAATCGCCACCCGTAAAGGCACCGTGACCTTCGCACAAGATGAACACGTGCGCGGGGACGTCACCGCCGAGCAGCTGGAAAAAATGAAAACCGCGTTCAAAAAGGACGGCACGGTCACCGCGGGTAATGCCTCAGGCCTGAACGACGGCGCGGCTGCGCTGGTCATGGCAAACGGCGACATGGTGCGTGAGCACGGCCTTAAGCCCATGGCGCGTCTGGTCGCTTACGCCCATGCCGGCGTCGAGCCGTCGATGATGGGATTGGGTCCGATTCCGGCGAGCCGCAAAGTGTTGGAACGCGCAGGGCTGACCGTCGCCGATCTGGACGTGATCGAGTCCAACGAAGCCTTCGCCGCGCAAGCCTGCGCCGTGGCCCGTGAGCTGGGCTTCGATCCGGAGAAGGTCAACCCGAACGGCTCGGGCATCTCCCTCGGGCACCCGGTGGGCGCTACCGGCGCGATCATCGCCACCAAAGCCATCCATGAGCTGCACCGTATCGGCGGCCGTTATGCGCTGGTGACCATGTGCATCGGCGGCGGTCAGGGCATCGCCGTCATCTTCGAACGCGTGTGAAAGGAGAGATTTCCATGACGCTGCACCACATTGCCGTGATCGGCGCCGGCACCATGGGCAACGGCATCGCCCAGGTGTGCGCAATTGCCGGCTTCGACGTCACGCTGCTGGACATCAACGACGCCGCGCTTGAGCGAGGCTTGGCGACCGTGCGCAAAAACCTGGAACGCCAGGTGAACAAGCACACGCTGACGGCCGAACGGGCAGAAGATGCCTTGGGCCGCATCCGATGCACCACAGACTATGCGCTGCTCAGCGACGCACAGGTCGTGATCGAAGCCGCCACCGAGAACCTCGACCTCAAGCTGCGCCTGCTCAAGCAGATTGCCGAGAACGTCGGTACAGACTGCGTGATCGCGTCCAACACCTCATCGTTATCAATCACCGAGCTGGCGGCCAGTGTCGACCGCCCGGAGCGTTTCATCGGTCTGCACTTCTTCAACCCGGTGCCGATGATGGGCCTGATTGAAGTGATTCGCGGCCTGCAAACCGCTGATGAAACGCATCTGGTAGCGATCAAGCTGGCCGAGCGACTGAACAAGACCGCTATCACGGCCGGCAACCGTCCAGGCTTCGTGGTCAACCGGATCCTCGTCCCGATGATCAACGAAGCGATCTTGGTATTGCAGGAAGGGCTGGCGACTGCGCAAGACATCGATGACGGCATGCGATTGGGTTGCAACCAGCCCATCGGGCCGTTGGCGCTGGCGGATCTGATCGGCCTGGACACGTTGCTGGCGATCATCGAAGCCTTTCATGATGGCTTCAACGACAGCAAATACCGCCCTGCTCCACTGCTCAAAGAGATGGTTGCCGCGGGTTATCTGGGACGCAAAACCGGGCGTGGGTTCTTTGTCTATAACTGATAAACCCGGCCTCAGTTGGCACTCCTGCCAAGACCCACACAGGACTGCGGCAATCAATCCTCTAGTGCCGAGCATCTAACCTATAGGAGCGCGCTTGCCCGCGATTGCATTGTTTCAGTCTCCGGATTTGAAGCTGACACTCCGCAATCGCGGGCAGGCGCGCTCCTACAAGTCTCGTGTTTTACCCATAAAAAAACCGCAGCCCTTCAACAGGCTGCGGTTTTTTATTTCATCCGCAGATCAGTGTGAGAACAGCGAATTGCCCACCTTGCCAGCCATCTTCTCCGGCTTGATCAGGAACCGTGCGAGCGCTGGCAACAACCACAACGCACCGAACATGTTCCACAACAGCATGAACGTCAGCATCAGGCCCATGTCCGCCTGAAACTTGATCGCGGAGAAGATCCACGTGCAAACGCCGATGGCCAGGCACAAACCGGTGAAAAGTACCGCTTTGCCCGTGGATTTCAACGTTTCGTAATAGGCTTCCTGCAACGGCAACCCGGCACGCAAGAAGCTTTCCAGGCGGCTATAGATGTAGATGCCGTAATCGACACCGATGCCCACGCCCAAGGCCACCACAGGCAACGTCGCGACTTTCACGCCAATCCCCATGAACGCCATCAGCGCGTTGCCGAGTACCGACGTCAGCACCAATGGCAGCACGATGCACAGCGTGGCCGCCCACGAGCGGAAGGTGATCATGCACATCACCGCGACGCAGATGTAGACCAGAATCAGAATGGTCAACTCTGCCTGTTTGATGACTTCGTTGGTCGCCGCCTCAATCCCGGCGTTACCCGCAGCCAGCAGGAATTCCAGGCCTTGCTTGTTGTTGACCTTTGCAAACTCCTGAACGGCATGCACCGCGCGATCGAGGGTTTCGGCCTTGTGATCGTTGAGGAAGATCAGCAACGGTGCCAAGGAGCAGGTGTTGTTATAGAGACCATCGGCACGAGAGATCGAGCTGTTGAGCACATCCTTGTTGCGCGACAGCGACTCCCACTTCAGATTGCCCTCGTTCATGCCCTTGATCACTTGCTTGGACACCGTGACCAGGGATATCGCCGATTGCACGCCGGGCGTGTTTTCCATTTTCCAGGACAACTCGTTGATGGCCGACAACGTCTGATAGGCCGAGCACCCCTCAGGCGGCGTCTTGACCATGACCACCAGCACGTCGGAACTGGTCGAGTAGTTGCTGATGATGAAGTTGTTGTCCTGGTTATAGCGAGAGTCCGGCCGCAGCTCCGGTGCCCCTTGGTCGAGGTCACCGATTTTCAGGTTGTGGCCGTACCAGAGGCCTCCGGCCAGCGCGAGCAAGGCCAGCACTACGGACACGCGCGCCACTTTTGGCGCCGCGAAGTTCGACAGCAGGCGCCAGAACGGGTGCTCGCGGACCGCATCTTCTTTACTGCGTACCACTGCCCTTTTACTGATACCCGCGTAAGAAATCGCCACGGGCAGCAGGATCAGGTTGGTGAACACGATCACCGCAACGCCGATGGAAGCGCCGATCGCCAGCTCGCGGATCACACCGATGTCGATGATCAGCAGCGTGATGAAACCGACCGCGTCCGCCAGAATTGCAATCATTCCCGGCAGAAAGAGCTGACGGAACGTCCGGCGTGCAGCCATCAATGCGTTCTCTGCGTCGCTGGACTGCAACGCGATACCGTTGATCTTCTGCACGCCATGGGATATCCCGATCGCGAAGATCAGAAACGGAACCAACATCGAGTAAGGATCCAGGCCGAAACCCACCACGTGCATCAAGCCCAATTGCCAGATCACCGCGATCAGCGTCGTGCTCAATACCGCCACGGTGCTGCGCGTACAGCGGGTGAACCACATCAGCAGCACCAGGGTAATCAGGAAGGCGACACCGAAGAACATCACGACCATGATCAGGCCGTCGATCAGGTCGCCCACCTTCTTGGCGAAACCTACGATGTGGATTTCGACGTTAGGGTTCTGTGCCTCATATTTGTCGCGGATCTTCTCTTCCAACTGGTGGGAGAACTGCCGGTAATCCAGCGGCAGCAATTTCCCCTGGTCGGCGGGGTCCGGGTAGAACTCCTGCAACGGTACGTCGATGATGCTGGACTTGAAATTATTGGCGACCAGACGCCCGACCTGACCGGACTTCAGAACGTTGTTTCGCAGCTTGTCGAGGCTTTCCTGCGACCCGTCGTAACTCTGTGGGATGACTTCACCGCCGGCGAACCCTTCTTCGGTTACCTCCGTCCAGCGCACGCTTGGACTCCACAACGACTTCAGGCCCGAGCGGTCGACACCGGAGATATAAAAGACCTCATCGTTGATCTGACGCAATGTCTCCATGTATTCCTTGGAGAAGATGTCGCCCTGCTTGGCTTCGACCGAAATTCGCACGGTGTTGCCCAGGTTCGCCAGATCATTGCGGTGCTCCATCATGTTCTGGATGAACGGGTGGCTCAGCGGGATCATCTTCTCGAAGCTGGTGGAGGGACGTACCAACGTCGCCTGCCAGAACAAGACGATGCTGACGAGCAGGCAAATGCCGATCACGGTCGGACGGTTGTTGAAGATCAACCGCTCCAGCAGCGTCGGTTTATCGTGAGGGTGTTGAAGGTTTGTCATGCGAAAGCGTCCTGGCCTGGTCAGTTCTTATTGTTGAGCGCAATCAGCTCTTACTGCTGAGTGACATCTGCGCCCGTTGGCGAGGTGACGTGAACGCCACCCTGTCCTACCAGAATCAAAGTGCCCTTGTCGCCCTCGGCGACACCCGCGAGCGAGAGCCGGTCCGAACGATTGGAGACCGTAAAGCTTTCTCCGTCATCGGTGCTGCTCATGACACTGCCTCCGTTGCCTACCAGCACAATGGAGTTGTCGGGTAGCAGAGAGGCATTTGCAATACTGAACTCCAGCGGCCCACGCTCCCCCTGCAAGGAAACCGCCTCCCAGTTGCTGCCGAAATCGGTAGAGCGGAACAGGTTGCCGCGCAACCCGTAGGCCAGCAGCGAGTTGGGCTGCGCTGTACCTATTACGCCGAACAGCGAGCCTTGATAAGGGCCCTCAAGCTTTTCCCACGTCTGGCCGTCGTCGGCCGAACGGAACATGCTGCCCATTTCACCCACGATGAACAGGCCGGCATCTTTCACGTAAGCAATGCCGTTAAGGTGAAATTGATCTTCGTTGTCCAGACGCTCACCGATGTCTTCCCAATGCTGACCGCCGTCGGTGGTTTCCAGCATCGCTCCGTACGCACCCACAGCGATGCCGGTGGACGAGTCCTTGAACCAGACATCCAGCAACGGCGCTTCGCGCTTGAGGTCCTCGAACTGTTTGTTCCAGGTTGCACCACCGTCGGCGCTGGCCAGAATCTGCGCATCGTGACCGACCGCCCAGCCATGCTGGTCGTCGACGAAGTACACGGCAGTAAGCAGTTGGCGGGTCGGCACGCTGGCCTGAGTCCAGGCTTTACCTTGGTCGTCGGAATAGAGAATGTGCCCACGATCCCCCACGACGACCATGCGCTTGCCAGCATGGGTGACGTCCAGCAAAAGGCTACGGGAGGCTTTCGCAGATTCGAGCGCGAAGACAGCTGCATCGCTGGCATTGCCTTGGGCATCGGCCGGGGTACTGTCAGCCGCTAACGCGGTGCCGCACAAGGTCATGGAGATGAGCAGCGCCACCACAACGTGCAGAGGCTTGCTCGTGTAAAACGTCCGGGAACCGTCATTGCCATGAATGACCGCGGACCGAGTGCGCCGAATGACTGGCTCACGCATGGAGCTTCCCCTTCCTTTATTTTTATTAGGTTCTCCTGAGGGCCAGTGCAGGAGCAGCGAGCGCTCTAGCCTGCGTCAGACGTGGCCTTACCGAAGCGAGCCCATCCTATCCAGCTTTAGAAACGTATGACAATCGACATGACGTTATCTTTTGTTAAGCAACGGCATGGTGATTAGAGCCCTATCACTCCGGTTGATTGGCAACTCTAGACGCTGGGGTAGGCTGAGGGTCGACATACAAGCAATGAGCCATCCTTGGATAGAGGCACGGCGTTGATACTGGGATAGGGATGGGGTGGGCTGACGCTGGCGTAAGGCGGCAAGCACTGCGCGAGTTTTTTCCGCGCGCAAAAACAAAACCCCATCTGCTTTCGCAAATGGGGTTTCGGAATTTAATCTTGACGATGACCTACTCTCACATGGGGAAACCCCACACTACCATCGG
>NZ_FNCO01000038.1 GCF_900100795.1 Pseudomonas abietaniphila | reverse complement strand
CAGCGCAGGACAGTGATTACTCGCTGTACGACAAGAAAAGCAAAGGCTCTTTTGGTAGCAAGAAAACCAAGCGCGATGAGGTGACGCAGGTCACCAACATCGGCAGCGAGATCACCTCCGGCGGCAACATGATGCTGGTCAGTGGCGGGGATCAGCACTATCAGGTGGCCAAGCTCAACAGCGGTAATGATCTCACGCTCAACAGCGGCGGTAGCATCCTGTTTGAAGGCGTTAAAGACCTGCATCAGGAGAGCCATGAGAAGAGCAAAAGCGACTTGGCTTGGAATTCCATGTCGGGCAAGGGCAGTACCGATGAGACCTTGCGCCAAAGCGAGCTGATCGCAAAAGGCAATCTGGCGATCAAGGCGGTGGATGGCCTGCACATTGATGTGAAGCAGGTGAGCCAGCAGACCGTCAGCGAAGCCATTGATGCCATGGTCAAGGCAGACCCTAGCCTTGTCTGGCTGAAGGATGCCGAGAAGCGCGGTGACGTGGATTGGCAGCTGATCAAAGAGGCGCACGATTCGTACAAGTACAGCCACTCCGGCTTGGGTCAGGGGCAATGATTGGCAATCATCATAATCGTGACCGTGTTGACTGCTGGCACGGGCACGGCTGCAACGATCGGTACGGCCGCAGGAAGTGCTGCCTCCACAGCGGCAACGACCGCAGGACTTGGCGCATACGCCGCAACCATTTCCAGTGCTGCGAGCGCCGCAGCTGTTGCTAGTTTTTCTGCGGCGGTTTCGCAGGCAGCAGTCAGCGTCGTTAATAACAAAGGGAACATCGGCGCTGTGTTTAAGGACGTGACTTCTGCCGAGAGCATGAAGAGGTATCTGGTAACAGGACTGGCAGCTGGATTTGCAGCCGGGGTGCTGGATAAGGCTTTCGGTGTGGCGCCAGAAGATGCAGCCAAGGCGACGCATGGCTTCGATCTTGGAAAGACAGCTGATTTGATCAAATTCGGTGAATACACCTTCGCTCAGAACGGTTTCAGCGCAGTTGCCAATACCGCTAATAACGGAGGAAGCCTCAAGGACAACGTTGCACAATCGGCGATTAGTTCCGGAGTCGATGTCATGTCCGCCGGAATTTACAACCGCTGGGCACTCAGTTGGAGTTCTCGGGGCTGCCCGGAAAAATGGGGGGGCACGCACTGGTCGGCGGATTGATCGCCGAACTTGCAGGTGGAGATTTCCGAACTGGCGCTTTGGCTGCCGGTGCGAACGAAGCCTTCGTGGCGTCCGTGGGCGACAAGATATTCAGCAACGGTATGCACGATCAGCTGTTGGCGATGACCTCGCAACTGATCGGATTGACGGTTGCAGCCGCTGCTGGCGGCAACGACAAGGATCAGGCTATTGCGGGATGGGTTGCGTCGCAAGCAACAAAGTTCAATTACCTCGAACACGAAGAGAGAGTCGCCTTTGCCAAAGCAATGGGCGGTTGTGGGACTGATGACGAGTGCTCACGCGAGAAATGGGAACAGGGAAAGTTTGACGAAGACAGTACAGGCAATATGGAGTATGCGAAGGATATTGCAGACTCTCAACGAGCCAAAATGGCGAGAGATCGCATCATGGATGATTTGGATACATTGGTTGCGATAACCGACTTGACTGACACTGAGAAGAGCCTTGCACAAAATATTACGAATGGCTTGGACACCAAGGGCACATTGACCGAGGAGCTTGTAGAATCAGTTGCTGCGCGGCAAGGGCTTCAGCCGTTGGATGGAGGTAAGTATGGAGGCAATAATGGTTTTGACCATGTTTACCTTAACAAGGATGGTCAGATCGTGATTCTGGAATCGAAGCAACTCAATGGTGGTTTTGCATTGACTCAAGGAGCTGATTGGGTGGTTCAGATGTCTAATGCATGGGTATCGAAGGTGCTCGAATCTTTGGATAGATCATCGAAAGCATATGCAGCAGTACTGGAAAGTGTCGACAAAGGCACCCTGATCAAAGGTGTAGCTGGTGTAGATAGGAAAACTGGGAAATTAGTCATCGCTCGTTTGAAGTGATTTGGAGCAGTCATGCTGGATACCAAAGAGTCGTTAATCAGGTTGGATCACATAAAATCACATCTGGATGGAGGGTTTGATATTCAGCGGTGTGTTAATTACATTGAAACCGGGACGGGCGACGCAGCGGGGTGTGCAAGTACTTTATCTCGCCATTCGTACGCGAAAGGCATGCAGGCGTGGTTTGAGTTGGGTGACCTTAATGCTGCAAAAAATTGGTTTTACAATTGGGGGTTGCTCACTAAGTATGAATTTGAACTGAGAAGTGACAAAATGAGCCTGCTTCACAAGGTGCTTCAGTTTTCAAAGATTTTAGTCTCTGATAATGATAAATTAACTAAATGGTTTTGTGGGTTTTCTGAGATCCGTGACGCAAAGCGAATTGAATCTGTCACAACTCCGGACTTTACGGCGTACCAGATAATATTGTCGGTGAAAGGGGACTTTGAGTCTGTTGTTTCACGGTGTGAACGTGTGGATAACAATCCACCGAAAGGCGATGCTAAAAGATACCTATCAGACAACCTTTTTTTTAAATCGCTGGCGGATGGTAATAAAGCCGGTATGGAGGAAGTCATCGCCGAGCTGGTCTCTCCAAAAATGATAAAAGCCAGAGCCGCGCATGAGAGCGGGTACTCACAAGGCCTGATTTCTACATTTGCGGTATTGTACTCGAAGATTGCCGCACTGCATGGTTTCAAGCTTGACGTACAATCACCCTACATTCCAGCTGCATGGATACCTATTGCTCCGCTGCCCTTTTACAGTCCGGAATACGATTTTCTGAAATGACACATGACAGATTTTGAAAGGGGTAAATATGGTAGTAACGACGGTTTCGACCGCGTGTTTCAAGGAGCTGATGGATATGTTCAAATGTCGGATGATTGGATCGATAGAGTCTTAGATTGATTGGATAAAAACTCTCCAGCATTCAAAGCTGTGAGCGAAGCTAGGGTGAACGGGACGCTAGTGAAAGGGGTGGCCGGCGTTGATCGTGACAAAGGTACTTTGATAATTGCACATATTGAATGAGGTGTGTATGGATAAAAACTACGAAAAGAAGGCTGTAGCACGCTTGGAACATATCCGTTCTCATTTGGAGGACGGTTTTGATCTGGATCGAATAGTCGAACTAGTAACTACAGGCCAAGGTGATGTAAAAGCATGCGCGAGTCGTTTGTCATCGCATGCGTTAGCAAAAGCTATGTGGGAATGGTTTGACAATAAAAATTTGCAAGCTTTTAAGTCGTGGTGTTACGTGGCAGGGATGCTTCGTAAATATGTTTACGATCTGAAAACCGATACGTCTGGCCCTTTAGGGAAAATGCTGCAGATGCTGACACCATTGATGTCAGATAATACACAACTGATTGATTGGTTTTGTAAAGAAACTGATAGTTGTTTCGATATGAAGCGAGTTTCAAACTGTGCGACTATAGATCACTTTGCGTATCTAGCTATACTCGCTATCCGTGGAGACTGGTCGATACTGCAGGGGCGTTGTGAAGCCATAGTTTCAAATCCAGCAGCTGCGGTAGAAAAATTTTTGCCAGATGTACAGTTCTACTTAGAACTCGCTCGAAAAGATGAAGTTGGGATGGCAGGAGCTCTTGATGTGATCGCGTCTTCAAAGCGAGTTTCAGGAAGATCGAACTATGAGAGCGGTTTTACTGACGGCCTCATTTCTTCCTTTGCAGTGATGTATTCCAAAATCGCTTGGCGGCATGGATTTAGCTTGAAGATAGAGTCGGTCTACATTCCTGCAGAATGGCTGCCTGTTGCACCGCTATCAAGTTATGATTCAAAGTATGCTTTCTTACAATAGCGCATTGTAGGTGCGAAAAACTGGATTCTTAATTCTTCACGTCGCCGACTATGACTGGGTGTGGCAATAATTAATGTTAAAATGGGTGATGCCTTGAAGGTTGATAGTGTTTTTCATTACTCTCCGGTAACTAAAGATTTTGCAGTGTTGCCGCCTGAAGAGTTGAAAGACTTTTTTTCATATTTTATTGATAATCTTCCATATTGTTTGGATTATTTGATTCAAGAGATCGTCTATGCGTTTCGCGCGTCAATTGATCTGGTAATGCTTGCGCTGGAAACCGCTCATGACTGGGCGAACTGCTCGGCAGGAATCTGCCTGATAGGTACCGGCGAATAGCTGTAGACCCGGCTACGGCCAGACCACAGGCAGCACGAACTGGGTCGGCAACCAGACCTCGATCACCGCCAAAGACCAACTCGACATCCGCACTGAGCAACACACCCAGCTCGATGGTGCTGTGCTCGCCTCGGACACGGGCAATCTCAAGCTCGATACTGGCACCTTTGGTTTCAGCGACATCGGAGGCAGCGACAAGGAGCACGGTTACTACTTGAACGTGGGTGGCACCTATGGCTGGGGCGCCAGCGGCACCGCCACTCAGGATGCCAGCCAGCCAGGCGGGCAAGGGCAAGGAAGGCGAAAGCGGCTGGAACGTCTCGGGTTACGACTACAACAAGGATCGTGAGCAGGTTGTGCGCGCCACGGTGGGCGCGGGCGATATCACCGTGCGTGACGATGCCAAGACAGGGGGTGATTCAACGGCGGGCCTCAACCGCGACGTGAGCAAGGCGTACGAGATCACACGAGACGACGAGCATCGGACTGACCTGTATGTGTCGAGTTCGTCGATTGATCTGGTGACCCATCCGCTGCAAACCCTAAAGCGTTGGAAAGATGCTGCGTTAAATTTTGATCAAGTGATTAAAAGCCGCATAGAAGAGGTCACGACATCTGCTGATAGGTTATGGGGCGAGATTCAAGCTCAGCGCGTCACTATTGATGAGATCCCAGAAGCGTCACGCAATGTGTTGGGAGATCAACGTGCGCTGGATATGGGCAAAAACCTCGTACGTGCAGGGCTTGATCCGGTCTTATTGGACACTCTGCCTTCCACCTTCAAGACGGATCTCAATGATTGGGCGAACTGCGCGGCTGGCACCTGTCCTGTAACAACGAATAGTGGTGGTCAGCTAAACGAAGCAGATCCGTTATCGGGAACGGCGATTACACTTGATCCGACCGTGACCCAAAGCGTCACGCCCTACATGGCATTGTTCCTGACTCGAACAAGCGACCTGATTCAGGAGATCAACAAGCTCCCGGTGCAGGAAGCTCAGGTCGCAATGCTCGCCATGCAAGCAGCCATGGGGCCGGCCAAAGCTGCGCTGAGTATCACGCTGAATGCTTTGGCGCATGCTGCTTTCGGCGAGCAATACGAAAAACTCAAGGAAGAGCTAGCGATCACGTTGACGGCCGAGCTGACGGAATCAGAGCGTAAACAGATACAAGATGCGCATGATGACGCCAAGCGACTGTACGCAAGTTCTGACCACAGTGTTTTCCAACTGGATGGTGACTCTCAGGTTGTCGCGACTGAGTTTCTGATTGACCTTGTGGGTGGAGGGCTGCGGTCGCTGGGAGGGAAGGCTACTGGGAAGGTGATTACTGTTGCAGGCGAAAAAGTACAGTCAGGCTCGCTCAAGCCCGAATGGCTGCGCCGTCTACAGGCCGGGAACGATTTTAATAAAGTGAGGGAGAAAGAATATCCTTATAATGAGCTTTATATCCAGCGAGCGGATGGCAAAGGTTATTATCGGGTTGTTCGTACAGTCCTGAATCTGGTGAGATTGTTTCGCGGAAGTATACATAGCTTTCAGAGGTTTCTAAGGCGACAGCTATGAAGTACATCAGTGAAGCTGTTTCCAAATATCCGCCAGGTGCTACAATAGCCAAGGTTCCGTCCAGTAAATCGTTAGGAGGCGAGCAGCTCCATGGTACTTTGATACTAGAAATACCTCCGCAGATAGGAGGTGTACCAAAAGCGGTTCTGGATGCTGCCAATAAGGCTGGTGTTATTCTTCGTGATTCGAATGGTAGGATCTACTGATGAGTGAACTTATTAGATATTGTAAAAAATGGTTCATTATGAAAAAAATCGCCATCGACCCTTTGTCTGAGGCACAAGCATTAGAAATGCATGTTTCCGGTGGGTCATATACGGCTCTCGTTGAGGGAGGGGACTATCCTGCATGTTTTATTGAGTGCTTGTTGGATACAAAAATGATAGGTGTTGGTTTTCTAGATGTCAGAGGTCGAGAATATTTGACATATCAATTCAGGATTTTATCTGAAACTCAGCTATTTCTAAGCATGGCGACTTATCGAGAGTTTGATGGGGAAGGCGATCGTGTGCTTTCGGGAGACAGTTATATTTTTAAGGAAAATGGGGAGCTCTATATTCGACATAGTCATATGAGTCCTCACGCGCTTGAGGAGGCCCAGTCGACCTTTGATCCAGCAGGCAATTACGAAGCTTTTCCAGCGTTTGGTGATTACTCGAGCTTGACCAAAGTCGAGAGATAACCGGCGAACAAAAAGCCAAGTAAGGAGGGCTCAGCAGGTCGCAGCGCTGACCCACGACATCGTCTGGCTCGAAGAGCACGAAGTGAATGGCGAAAAAGTGCTGGTACCGGTGCTGTATCTGGCCCAGGCCGACAACCGCCTCGCACCTAACGGCGCACTGATTGCCGGCAAAGACGTCACCCTTATCGCCGGCCAAAACCTCGACAACGTCGGCACCCTGAAAGCCACCAACAACCTGTCCGCCGTCGCTGGCAATGACCTGGTGAACAGCGGGCTGGTCTCGGCGGG
>NZ_FNCO01000036.1 GCF_900100795.1 Pseudomonas abietaniphila | reverse complement strand
AGTCTCCTTCCATTGGAAACGCTGCCTTGGGGCCAGTAGCCCCAAGGCAATTGTCACAGTGGTTAATCGTTGGACATCCGTTTGATGATGAGCTTGTTGCGGTTATTGAAACTTGCGAAACTCAGTTGCAACTGATGCGGATTGCCAAACCGGTCAATCAGCCGCATACGCAAAGCCTCAGCCAGTTTGCTGGACTCGTCGAACGGGAAGTCGAGCCGACGATGCAGACTGAAGAGGAATTCACCGTCGGCGCTCGCAAAGCTGTCCTTGACCACTTTGCTCGGTTTCACAGCATCCGGTATGCCGTTGTACAGCAACGGTTCAAAGTTGAGTTCCTCCGACATGGGCAGCGCGTAGCCGGTGTAGCTGCCCACCTCTTCGGCATACTGACGGCTTTCCCACTGAACCATCGAGAAGCCACGCTCGAAGGCAATGTTCCTGAACCCGATGGGTTCCTGCACCGAGGCCGACAAAAGCCTGAGGTAGTAATAGTCGACGGTGGTGAGGTACAAGTCGAAGTCCTCATCCGTCTTTGGATCGCCTAACCCTTCGGGTCGCTTGACATCCATGTGGTACTCGCTGTCCTGGTAGACCGGCACCGGCAGCGGCTGGATGACAATGATGGCGTCGTTTTCCTCGGAACCCGAATGGTCCGTTGAATAGAAAAACGTGTTGTCCGCCCGTGTCACCCGGGCCGCGATTCTGATTTCGGTGTCGCTGCGGGTCTGGATGTAAAGCGTTTTTGCATCGCCATCCAGATCAAGAGCGTCCTCCTGCACTTGAGCCGGCGGGAACTTGCTGGTGTAGAAGTCGTATTCATTGCGCTTGGCGTTGACACCCCACCGCGTGACGCTGCCATCAATCGGTACCCCTTCGCTGCCCACCTGAGGCAGCACCTCTTTGGTCTCAGCCACCACCAGCGTCAGGCTGGCGCGCTCGGCAGGGGTGAGGGCGGTCTCTTCGCCGCTGTCGGTGGGTTTGGTCTTGATGGCGATTCTCACCTGAACCTGCTGTAACCCGTTGGCGTAGGCCATCTTGGTGGGTGATTCGGGCTTGACGGTAAACGTGGTGAAGTCCGACCAGGTGGGTCTCAACGCTGTATTGGACAGGTGCACGACACCGAAACCGCGGAAACGTGGATTGTCGACCTCCTTACACCCGACCACACTGTAGGGCGTTGAAATGTCGTCCGGGGCGGTGAACAGTCCGAACGTGTCAACAGTCCCTTGTCCGGTGATAACGCTCCATTCATAGGTGTAGTCTTCTTCATCCAGGACACTGAGCTGAACCGTCGCATTCCTTGCCAGACCGGGATGGAACACGGGGGCGATATCAAGGGCGTAGTTGGCGTTGATCAGCAATACCGTTGCCAGCACTTTTTCGCCCGTGCCTGAGTCTTCAATCTCGATCAGTGCCGGCAGCATGTCGCTCTGCAAGGATACGGGGGCGGTATACAGCGCCGACAGCGTGTCCTCGGCCACCTCGAGTTCACCGGGTGCCTCATCAAGCAGACGCCAGGCCAGAAGGCTGCCGCTCAGGCTCGATGCCCGCAGCTCCACGGGTGCGGCCTCATTGCGGATACGCAGGGTTGACATCGCAGGGGCCACCGCCATGGACTCCGCAACGACCGTTACCAGCGCCGAAGCCGTGCGCAACTCACCCGTGGCCGGGTCTTCATAGCTGGCCGTAATCACATTGCGCACCGCTGAGCCTTCCAGGCTCTGCAAGGGCGGGGCGGTGAACACGCCGGTCTGATCGATCACGCCCTGGGCGCGACTGCCGTCGATACCGCGAACGGTCCAGGTGATCGGTGCAGCGGTCCGCTTCAACTGGCGGATCTCGAAACGCTGACTGTTACCCACCTTGATGATCGACTGCAGCGGTTCCAGCGTGAACGATGTGTTGGTCGGGTCGATCTGTCCGAACAACACCACATCGCCGGGTAGGTGGGCCTCGGTGGCCAGGAAGGCATTCTGCCCTGGGAACAGCAGATGATTGAGCGCATAAAAGTCCAGGTCCGGTAATTCAATGCCGAAAAACAGGTCTTCGAATTTTTGCATTTCAGCCTGGATAAACGCTTCAAACTTCCATCTCACTTCGGCGAGAAGTTGATTGTCATCGTCGTAGTCGTAATTTTGAATGTGCATGCTGTGAGTAAAGGTCTGCCCCGTCCGTTCAAAGGTAATCAGGTTTTTTACAGGGTCGGGGATCAGCGTGTAAGTCAGCGTTAAATCATAGTTAAAGATCACATCGTCCATGATGTTTCTATCCGGCCAGGCGGGTATGTGCAGTTTGTAGTGATACGGAAGCCTGATGGTGTCTTTCAGCTTTATAACGAGGTTGTCGTCATCCGACGAGATGATCAGGTTGGGGTGAAATGGGAAGTAAATTTCCCCCATCATGAAATTACTCTGCTCTCCCAGCAAGTGGTCTGCCTGGAAATGACAACTGCCCGAGTCATACTTCCCATTGGTCGCTTTCAACAACGAGCTGGACCCCGGAGGGGTATTGGAAGACAAGCTCAATCCCCGAGCGATATAACTCGTCAGGTAAGGTTTGATGGCATTCTCGAAGACCATCCGGCTCGACAGTACGACGGAACCTGAGTAATCGGGCTCACCACTCACCATCGTCTCGTCGTCGGGGATCAGGTAGCGAAACGTGGCGGCGTTTTCAGGGGTGGGCAACGTACCGTCATAGAAGTCATTGCGCGTGCGCACGAACAGGATGACACCGCCCTCGCCATAACTGCTTGAATTGATGTTCTTGCCACTGGGCGCCGCTTGCGTGCGGATATAGAAGTTGCTCGGTGTCAGCATATCGTCACCGATATAGTCCAGTACACCGATCAGATAACGGCGGTCCGACGCAGGCTGACGCTTGAACAAGTCCTCAAAAAACAGGCCAAGTTGCTCTTGCGGATACGTCTGAGTGACCAGATTACTGGTGAAGTTAAAACCTTCGCCCAGATCGACCACCACGTTGCCTTCCTTGTCCACTTCGCCGGTCACGGCGTCCAGGCGAACTTCCATTTGCACCTTGAATTGCTGCTGCACGCTGACATTGAAACTGGACTTGAGGTACGCCGGGCTAGCGTCCGGATAGGACATGTAAGCCACGGACCCCGACACGATGTCCATCGTGACGAGCACCCTGGAGTCCAGCAGGTCGGCGTTTTCGAATGAGATCTGAGGCGCACCGAGCACCAACCCGGACAGTTCGAGCATTTCTCGCCCGGCACTGCCGGGAATCAGCGGGACGGTGCCAAAAATCGGCAGTAGAAAACTGTCCGCGTTGAATTTGGCGACATATTGCTGTTCAAGCATCCGGTTGATTTTGGCCCGGCTGTAGGTAATCAGCGCGTTCCAGCCATAGGTAACGGTTTTACCCTGCATCCAGCTCAACAAGGCATCGCGCGAATTGACACCCTTGCCAGCGGTTCGCATTTTGGCGGCAACTGCGCGACGCGCAGACCGTGCTTCAAGATCAGGTCGTGGCGGAAGATAACGCGATGCATGGCGCGCAAAGCGCGCCAGCGGTAAGGACAGCGCCATAAACCCGAACGGATCGTGGCCTTTAGGCCCCACCCTCGCCATGACAATGGCCACACCGTCCTTGAGCGCAGCCGGTGCAGGCTCTGTGAATACGCCTGTCTGATCCACCTCGCCATCGCCTCCCAGCAAAGACCACTCCAGTTCATCTTCAATGGGTTGTGGCTCTCCCCAATCTGATTCCATCAATGCAAGCTGGACGCCCTGCTCAGGGTCTTGCTCGATGATTTCCATGCCATAGCTCAGGTTCTGCCAGCACACCAGGATGAAGGCACGTGCCTTGGCGCCTGTCGCTGTAGCGGTGAACTCGACGGTGTCCACGGTGATATGTTGGTTCGGGCTCGTTCCCGGGCTGTAGACGTAAGTGCCGGGGTTGTCGGGGTCGGGCGTGAGGGTCGCTTCGTGATCGACGTTGCTGGTCAACGTAAAGGTGATATCGCCTCCATCCAGATTCTCCACACGAATCACCGCGCCTTGGCTCTTTGCGCAGGTCTGGAAAAGCGGGTTGACCGTCAACGAAGAGGTCACAACGGTCGCCAGCGCCGATGAGCTGCTGCTTCCGTCCATGTCGTGGGCGGTCACAATGACTCGAATGAACGGTGTATCGAGCGTGTCTGCCGCTGGTGCGGTGTACAAACCGCTGGCGCTGATCGTGCCGACGCCTGAGGTGGCGCCATCAATGCCTTTCACACTCCACTGCAGATTCTGGGTGCGCCGTGTCTGAATGGCGCTGGTCGTGAACTGCTCGGTTTTCCCGGCAAGCACCCTGGGCTCCAGGGGCGATATTTGAAATGACGTCAGACTGGCGTCCAGTTGACCGAACAAGGCCATGTCGGTCGGCAGACTGACATCGCTGATGCGCATGTTGTTGCTTTCCGGAAACAGCAGGTTACTGACCATGAACGTATTGATATCGGGCGCTTTGACGCTACTGAGTTTATTCGTCATATGTGGCCGGATGAGTGCATCGAGCCTGGCATGAATTTCCACGCTGGGTTGGTCGAAAAAATCGAGTTCCTCATACCCCGACTCTGACAACGTCAGCGGCATTTCTTTGCGTGTAAAGCTCACCACGTGCGTTTGTGGGTCGATGGAGGGAGTGAAATCCACCGTGTAGGAATGGGCGATGATCAGGTCGCCAGACTTGTACTCTGGACTCGTGGGGGGATCAAACTCAATGACATTGCCCCACGGTGAGCGTGGCTGATTATTCCATGTGATACGCAGCAGGTTGTCAGCGGGAAAAACCCGGAAAGCATTCGTTGCGTTGTTTGCAGTGAACGGTAATGCAAGGGTCTCGACCCAGAATTTCGCATCAAAATCGCCATTTCGCACAGTGTACTTGTACACAAAATCGTTGAAGGAAAGTCCGCCTGACTGAGCGCTTAAAATGCCTTTGGTATCGGTATTCGTCAGGCTGAGTCCTAGTCCGAAGTCTGCAGTAATCTGAGTTTTTATCACTCTGTTAAAGATCAGGTCGTTCGACAAAATGACCGCTGCGGAGTATAGGCTCTCCCCGTTAGCGTCGACATCATCCGGTATGAAGTACGGCATTTCGGTCTCTTTAGTGGGCAGCCCGGCGTGCTTGCCATCCCGAAGCACCACGAACAGGACCACGGCACCCGAGCTGCCGCCGTTGGGGTCAGGCTGAGTCAGTACATGAAAAGCTTTAGGGGTCATGACATCATTGCTGACGCCGTCCATGTACCCCAGGGAGTAGCGCTGGTACTTCTCTTCTTGTTCGTTAAACCACTCCTGGAAAAATGTGCCGACCAGCGCCTGGTCGGCGGGAGATTCGACAAAGTCTCCCGCAAACTCTTTACCCTGAGCGATGTTGAAGAAGACTTCGCCATCACGTCCAACCTCCCCGGTATTGGAGCGAAGGTCGACGGTCAGGAATAACTTGGGCGCGGTCATCGAGGCCGCTGCATGGGCATTGATGATTTTGGTCGTATAGGTGAAGTCAACGGTATCAGGGGCCGCCGTTTCAACGATGTTGGCGCCCATCAGGTGATAGGTCAGCCGGGCCTTTGCATGATCGAGGTTGGCATTTTCAAAGGACAACCGCGGCGGACTTAATAAGACCGAGCTGAATGTCGTGAAGCTTCCGCCGATGACGATGGTCTTGTCGAACGGGGGCAATGCATCATTGAGCAGGTAGCGGGATATATATTGTTGCGTCAACAACGCATTGACCTTGTTGCGGTTGTAGCTGACGATGGCGTCCCAGTCGAGTGTAGAGCGTTTGGACTTCATCGCCTCAAGGATTTTCTGCCGAGAATTGTTACCCATTTCACACCTCTTCAGTCGTGCGTTCTTAATTGTCAAGGAGGGTCTGGCTAGTCAATCAGTGTGAGTTTCAATGTCAGAAACTGTTGAGGTGAAGCGCTGTCATCAAAACGAACCGAGACATACACATCAAAGGATTCGTCCATCTTTAGTTGGTCAAGAATGGCCATCGGCAATTCGCCATGGTTCACGCCGACGACAACATCACTTTGCAACACTGCATAATCTTTGAGGATGTTGTATTCCACAGCAGACGCGCCATCCAGGGCCAGTCCCGAAAGCTCCAGATCCACGGTTTGACCGACGGCAATGTAGACCCAGGGTTCCAGTGTGAAATGAGCTCCGTTGGCGGCGTTTCCTGTTTTCCGGCTAAGTTTGCCAGGCGTGTTTGCCGATTCCGTGCATTGCAATTTGGGCAGTTTGTCGAGCGCTATCTCAGAGATGAAAAGCCGGTGTTTGTCAGACACAACTGTGACAGTCGCGCGCGTGACCGTGTAATACACGTCAAATGTGTTTCCCAGATTGGCCGGAATCGCGGTGGTGGGGATCCTGAAATCCAGCCCGCCGCCCACCAAGGGCGTTGACGTTTCGAAATTACCGGTCACGCCAATGCCATCCCAGATGACGGTAATCAGGTCGCCTGGCCCCAAACCGGGGTTGGCAGGGACGCGGACGGTGGCACCTGTTTCGGTAACGCCCAGCGGATCGAGCGTTGAGGTTCCCGCCACAGGGGTGGCTTCCACCACCGAGGGTGCGGCCAGTTTCAACGGCGTGACAATGGACAACTCCCGGGGTTCGGAGGACGCGCTGCTGCCGATCCGTGCGTATTGCCAGGTGAGCATTACGTTGCCGCCAATGCTGGCGTCGAGCACGCTCTTCTCGATCCTGAACTCGATTCTCCTGCTGTCGATGTTCGACTGATCGATACGTACGTGCTGGATACTGCTGTTGGTCGGCCGGGCTGCGCTCCAGTAAACCAGCACATCGTCACCGACCTGTATGTCCGGGTACGGATCCACCTCAATCATGGCCCCGTTGGGAAACCCCGCCGGGTCCAGGATGTCTCCGGTCAGGTCTCGGATACGCGGCAGCGGCATCCGGTTATCTGGCGGCACGGAAAGCTTCAGTTGCAGGCGGGAAGAGTCGGTGCTTCCGCTCGTGGAATAGGTGACGGCGTAACTGATTTCGACGCGGCCATCTGCTGCGCCGCTGAAGTAGTTGTCGCTGACTGACCAACTCAGTGGAAAGCCGACGTCTGTGTCGCCCAAAGTTTTGGTGTTGACGTAGGGGGACAGAGGATTGCCGTCTGCCTGGTAGGCCTGCCAGGTCAACTTGACGGTATCGCCTTTTGCCATGGCATGGTAAGGCGCGACAACGATTTGAACCGGACCCTGCGCTTTAGGGTCCAGAAAACCGCGATGAGCCTCTTTGACCTGCGGCAGCGGCAGGTGCGCAGCCGGTGCCGGGCGTTGTCCGACAAACAGTATCAGGCGTTTGGACTCCTCCACAACGCCCTGGTCGTCCACGGTGTACGAGTAAAAAGCCTGACCGTCGCGCAGACCGACCACGACAGTATTGGGAATCTCGATCTCAAGGCCCTCTACCGGAAGTTGATCTTTGTCGACCCTTGTGGGGATCGATCTAAAGTCCAGACCCCCGGAGGCCGATGTCCTTCCGACCCAGGAAAACGTAACCAGGTCGCCGTCCATTTCATCATTGGTGCCGTAGCGGATATAGGCCAACAGGTTTTTAGTGCCGAGTTCAATCAGATCGACAGTGTCATCTACCAGCGTCGGTATATTAGGGGCAGGCTTATCGGCCATGTTGATTACCTTAACGTGTGCGGTGAAATACCCATGCACTTGTTCTACTCGCCCGATACCGCGCTGTAACCTAGTAGAACTGATAGGTGGCGCTGGCACCGTCCAGTGCTAGCGTTAGTGATGACAATTACTGCACGACCACCGGCAGTTTCTTATCATTTGCTCAATGGCAAGGATGGCATTATGAAAAGCATCAGGCTCATGCTCTTTTCATCTTTTTTGATGGCAGCGTGTTCTTCGCAATTGGCGATCAGTGCGGCCCTGGAAGATCCCGTATATCACGGTCGGCTGAAAGTATATAAAGGCAAGGATGGGAGTGAGCTTACTTGCACGCTTGCTTTCGAAAATGGGAGCTTTAACTTCAAGGATATCGAGGGTTGCGAGAATGATAAAGCCTCTCATTTTATACTTGAAGAGGTGCCCTCTGCGGCCTTCATTACCTTTTACGATGCGCCTGATTGCGCCTCTCATGACAACTTCATTATTAAAATGAAAACCGTGAAACATCCGACCACGACATTGAAGGCCGTTGAGCTGACGGAAGCAGCCAAGAAGCTTCCAAATGAAGTGATCGCCCCGGGCATCATCATGATCAGCAAGGAAAATGATCAAGGTGATATCAAAGACAAATTGTCGTGCGTCAAAATAGAGCGTTCTTCCGGGCCTGGCAGTTAAATCCGGATTCACCCTGTCTGTCATTTGGCGAGCCTGTCGTCCTGCAGTCTCGCGCGTAAGGTTGCATCGGCTATCGCCGAGCCGAAACAGCAATGGAGATCCACG
>NZ_FNCO01000035.1 GCF_900100795.1 Pseudomonas abietaniphila | reverse complement strand
TGGTGGCGCGTTCTTCAACGCTGAGTTCGGAATAAGACATAGGGGCAGCACCGTACCGGAAAGGTCAGGTGTTGCACTCAGTTTTTGCCGCCGCCTTGCTTTGGGTTCCATTAATTCTCACGGAGGCGATGTTCTAGGTCTCTCCATTAAAATTAATAGGAGACTTGAATGCGCTGCTGCAACAGCTGAATGTTCAATGATCACAGAAGATAGTAATGCCACCGAGGGTGATTAATTGTGAGTATTAATTTTGAGAAAGCATTAGGCTCCGCAGAAAGAGCGTTAGTTTATCGTGGCCAAAGAGCTGAGATCTTGAGTAACAATATCGCGAACGCTGACACTCCGAACTTCAAAGCCCAGGACTTGGATTTTTCTACTGTGCTCGCCAGCCAAACCAAAGAACCTGCTACCACTGCGTTTTCTTTGAAAACAACAAACGCAAAGCATTTTCTTAAGAAAGAATCGGCGGTGGCTATATACGGGCGCGACTTGCTTTACAGCACGCCGGCTCAGCCTGCCTTGGACCAAAATACTGTCGATCAGCAGGTCGAGGTCGCCAAATACACAGAAAACGCAATACGTTTCAACGCGGCTTTTACTCGGTTGAATGGAGCATTCAAGGGTTTGCTCAAAGCTCTGCGCGGTGACTAGCAGCGCAGGCGCATGCGAGCCCATTTTGACCGACACAGCAGCTTAAGTACTCCTAGATTCAGAGGTATTCTCCTCCAGACGGCGCTCTACTCAGGAGCAGGAATCTCCGTTCAATGGCTGATCTTGGAAGGAAAGCCAACCGCCTCCACAGCTTTACGAAGCTGTTCCGCGTTTTCGCTACTTTCAACACTCACCTTACCGGTTGATCGATCGACTGAGACCGTAGCGTTGCCGTCCAGTGCCTGGATCGCTCTGGTGATTTTGCCGACGCAGCTGCCGCAACCAATGCCTGATACATCTAAGACGACCATGTTAATTATCCTCGTGCTGAGCGGTGTCTTTTCCCCGCAGCTAAAGCATCGACGTTGACACCGTGGCAAGGTCAACAATTATCTAATCAAGGCCGTGAGCGTCATTTCGAGAAATTTCACAAACTTGACCACCCGGTTGTTAATCAGCTCACTACCGTTTGAACGGATTCGACCAGTGCGCCCTATGGCCCTGGTCGGTTGAGGTCGCCTAACGGCACATTGCGGCTCTCTTGCTTGATCCCTCGATTTTGTAAGCCTCTCGTTCCGTCAAAAAGCTTTGATCTGTCCTCCCGCGAACCTTGCATAGGTATAGGGGGTACGCCTATCATGCGAGCTAATATAGCCAGGGGGGTATCACGTGGGCCACATCGCATCACACAAAGACGATCTTCTTAAACGCGTAAAACGTATTGCCGGACAGATTCAAGCTGTTGAACGAGCATTGGAATCGGATCTCGACTGCGCCAAGACACTCCATCTTGTTGCGGCCACTCGGGGTGCCATCAACGGGCTGATGGAAGAGATCATCGAGGATCACGCACGAGAGCATGTCGCGAACCCTGCGCTCAGCGAAGAAGAGCGTAACAAGGGCGTCGAAGAGCTTCTTGAAGCTATCCGCCGGTACTCCAAGTGAATGCATCCAGGTAAACACGTATGAGCAGGACAGACATCGATTACACACACGACCACGTGTTTCTAGGCTCAGCGCACGACGAGAATGCCAAGCGTACGCTTTGGGTTGTAGCACTCACGGTGGTAATGATGATCGGGGAGATCACCGCCGGCTATATCACGGGTTCGATGGCGTTACTGGCCGATGGCTTCCACATGGCAACCCATGCCGGCGCATTGGGCATCGCGGCGGCCGCTTACGGATACGCAAAACGCCACGCTACCAGCCAGCGCTACAGTTTCGGTACAGGAAAGGTTGGAGACTTGGGCGGGTTCGCCTCGGCGCTGATTCTCGGCATTGTTGCGTTGGGCATTGGCGTTGAATCGGTCATGCGTTTGTTGCAGCCAACACCGGTTCAATTTGGCACCGCGACCCTCATCGCCGTTGTCGGTTTGCTCGTCAACATTGTCAGTGCCCTGCTGCTGGGGCATGGGCACGACCACGACCACGACCACGATCACCCTCATGCCCACAACGGAAACGACAACAACTTGAGGTCGGCCTATGTCCATGTCATTGCAGACGCGTTGACGTCGATTCTGGCCATCGCTGCATTGCTTGCCGGTCGGTATCTGGGCTGGGTGTGGCTCGACCCGGTCATGGGTATCGTCGGCGCTATCGTTATCGCGCGTTGGGCCTGGACCTTGATGGGGGTAACTGCGGGCGTGTTGCTCGATCAGACCGACGCCCACGTTGCCGAGGAAATCCGCGAACTCGTTGAGAAACCGGGTGGCGCTACCATTACAGACTTGCACGTTTGGAGGGTGGGTCCTCAAGCGCGCGCGGCGATCGTCAGCGTTCTAGGTGAAGCCACTGTGAACGCCGACAGCATTCGTGAACGTCTCAAACCGGTTCACGAAGTCAGCCACCTGACCGTCGAGTTCCGACAAACATGACTCAGCGCCTGTCCAGCACAGCCTCTATAGGAAACACCGATGCCGCCCGGTAAACGTGAGCTGGCTCGAATCGAGCGCCAGTTGATCGTCACGCTCACCGACGCGTGCGAAACAGCAAAGGACGAGATAAAGGGCTTTATTTGGCTCACTCACACCGCTGACCTAAGTGCGTTGGCTGAAACCCTAAAGGTCATCTGGGTGTTCGAAACCCTGGCTGACAGGAAGCGGGCCGAGATTGATGCGAAGGCCCGCATCTTTGAGTTGACGGCGATCGCCTTGAAAGAGGCCAATCTTGACCTGCCTGTTTCAGACCGCAATGTCCGCTTTGACTCGGAGCAAGAGTGCCAACGCACGCACATAGGCGACTGGAAACGTCGCATGGCTCAACTACATAAAGCTAAGGGGGACTGACCATGGCAAAAGAAATCGAGAATCCTTGTATCTCGGTTTGCCAACTCAGTGGTGATCTGTGTGTGAGCTGCGGGCGAAGCAAGGAAGACATCAGAAAGTGGAAGCGCATGAAGCGGCCTGAAAAAATGGCCGCTGTGCAACGGGCGAATGCGCGCTTAAAGGGACTGAAGAAAGCACATGGATAGCCATTCCCCCGAGTTAAAACCGCTGCAATTTTGAAGGTCAGTCAACTCGGGTATTCCTCAGCCTCAATGCATTGAAAACTACAGATGCAGAACTGACGCTCATGGCGATGGCAGCGATCATTGGCGACAGGAGGTGCCCCGTCAATGGATAGAGCAAACCAGCGGCAAGAGGTATACCCATTGAGTTGTAGAGAAAAGCAAAGCCCAAATTCTGGCGCATGTTTTTAACTGTGGCGACCGAAAGAGCTCGTGCTCGTAAGATCCCCGTCAGGTCACCTTTTACCAGCGTGAGTTGCGCGCTATTCATCGCCACGTCTGTCCCCGTTCCCATGGCTATCCCCACATCTGCTCGCGCTAGGGCCGGAGCATCGTTGATACCGTCACCCGCCATGGCCACTTTTCGCCCGTATTGCTGTAGGTCTGCCACCAGGCGCTCCTTGTCTTGGGGTTTGACTTCACCGTGGACTTCTTCAATCCCCATTTCCCTAGCGACAGCCCGAGCGGTAGTAAGCCCGTCCCCAGTAGCCATGATGATTTTAACGTTGTGAGCCTTAAGCTTGGTGACGGCCTCTTTTGAGGTTGGCTTGATCGGATCTGAGACGGCCAACAAACCTGCCAATGCGCCGTCGACGGCGAGGTAGACAATACTGATGCCGTCAAGTCGCAATACCTCAGCGCGCTCTTGTAGGGGGCTGGTGGTCACGCCTGCGGCTTCCATCAACGCGGTGTTCCCCAGCTGGAGCTTTTTGCCATCGACAACGCCACTGACCCCGATACCCGAATCAGACTCAAAGGATTCCGGCTTGGTCAGCTTGATGTTCTCGGATCTGGCGTGATCGACGATCGCATGTGCTAAAGGATGCTCGCTGCCCTGATCAAGGCTGGCAGCCAGGTGAAGGACGTCGTCGCGATTGAAGGTGGGAGTGGCCTCCACGCTGTGAAACACGGGCCGTCCCTCTGTCAGGGTGCCTGTCTTGTCGACAACCAGCGTGTCGATTCTGCAAAGGCTCTCAATCGCACTGGCATCTCTGAACAAAACACCCATGCTTGCTGCTTTACCTGTCGACACCATGATCGACATAGGCGTAGCAAGTCCCAACGCACAGGGACAAGCGATGATCAGCACGGCGACAGCGTTGATTAGACCAAACACCCAACTGGGCTCAGGGCCGAAAAGCCCCCAACCGATAAATGTCATTATCGCAATCGTGATAACACCCATCACGAAGTAGCCGGCAATCGAGTCGGCCATTCGTTGCATCGGAGCCTTGGAACGCTGAGCTCTCGCGACCATCTGTACGATCTGGGACAGCATGGTTTCGGCACCGACCTTCTGCGCCTCCATTACCAGGCTTCCATGCGTATTCAGCGTGGCACCGATCAGGCTATCTCCAGCTTTCTTCATTACCGGGACTGGCTCGCCAGTGAGCATCGACTCATCCACCGCACTTTCACCCTCAAGTACCGAACCATCAACTGGCACCTTTTCACCTGGTCTGACCCGTAAGTGGTCTCCCAGGTGCACATGGGTGAGAGGAATATCTTCCTCCTGGCCATCGGCATTGATCCGACGTGCAGTTTTGGGCGAAAGGCCGAGAAGAGATTTAATGGCGGCGGAAGTTTGTGATCGGGCTTTGAGCTCAAGGATCTGCCCAAGCAACGTGAGCGAGATGATGACCGCTGCCGCTTCGAAGTAAACGCCGATACGTCCATCTTGCATGAAATTGGCGGGAAAACTTTGGGGGAAGAGCGTTGCTATGACGCTGTACAGATAAGCTGCGGCGGTGCCCAACCCAATCAGAGTCCACATGTTGGGACTGCGATTTTTAACCGAGGCCAGTCCCCTTACAAAAAAAGGCCATCCTGCCCATAAGGTCACGGGTGTCGCCAGAGCGAACTCGATCCAGTTTTGAGCTGAACCATGAAGAAGTTGTAACGAGTGACCCGCCATCGCGAGCACGGTTACGACCACGGTTAAGGGCAGCGACCACCAGAAGCGGCGATTGAAATCCCGGAGTTCAGGATTTTCTTCTTCATCAAGCGCCGGCATGACAGGCTCTAGTGCCATGCCACATTTAGGACAGTTACCGGGTCCGGTCTGCCGTATTTCAGGATGCATCGGGCACGTAAATTCAGCGCCCGTTTGTACCGCAGACTCCGGCGTTGTGCTGCCTGACTCGTCGCGCACCACGTGGCCACTGTAGCGCTCAGGGTCCGCTCGAAACTTCTCCTGGCATTTCAGGCTACAGAACCGATACGTCTGTCCCTGGTAAGTCTCAGCAAATTTACTCGACGAAGTGACTGCCATTCCACACACCGGGTCATGTAGATCAGCATCATCCCGGGAAGCAGCATGGGTGTGATTATGGTCGTGATGGCCAGAGGTGGTAGGCATGTCTATTCCCCTTGTAAGGTGCTACTAGAAATGAGCATATTCAGTACAACGATTATTTGCGGCTCCACAGTGGTGCGGTGATGTTTCCGCACGGACCCCGGCTGAGTAAGCGTTGCTATGTTACTTGCGACTTAGCGTAGCCAACTCTTGCGTCGGGCCGGCAGAAATAGCCGACTCCGGTTTATTTCAGATCAAACTCGCCGACCATTCCCGATTGGTAATGCCCCGGCACGTTGCAGGCAAACTGAAGCCCTGCACTGTCGTTGAAGGTCCAGATCAGCTCTTGGGTTGAGCCAGGCTCAATCAGGACACTGTTAGGGTCGTCATGCTCCATTGCGACCATCTTCATTCCGCCCATGCCGTGGCTCATGCCGCTCATCTTCCCGGTACCGGTAGGGCTTAGTGTTCCGTTCTTGAACATGCTTGCCATTTCTTTCTGGTGTGCTGCATGAGCAGCGGCTTTGCCGATGTTGAACTCATGCAGCAGCGAACCCTCGTTGCGAAGGACAAAGCGGATTGTTTCACCAGGTTTTACGTCGATGCTTTTAGGCTTGAAAAAAATGTCGCCCATCTCGACCTCAACCGTGCGGGTAACGTCAGAGGCCACACCAGGCTGGCCTATGTCGTCTTGTCCATGCCCTGCATTAGCCATAGCCGTGGCAGCGAAAAACAGGGTCATTGCTGCGATGAACGGAGTAGCGAGCGTAGTTTTCATGGTGACCTCAGGAATACGTGGGAACATTGGCTATGCTAATGATGCTCAGCTGCCAGCTAACTGACTTGGGCATTACTTCTTTGTCAGTTTTCTAAATAGATACGGCGTCCAATTGACGCCGCAACAAGATGCTGACAAGTACTTATCCAGGGGGCGTTTATTGATGGTTTTCTGAAAGCATCAATTTGTGCTCGCGCTGCATCTGGCGCAAAACGTCATCAACGATTTTGTCGTGCTTCTCCATCCAGGCTAGATGCTCTTGGGGTGACATTGAGGCATCTGGGTGATCGTTGTGGAGCTGGCTCATGATGTCCCCAAGCATCTTCATGTGTTCTGCCATGTGGACGTGACGCTCTCCTTCAGGGGCTTGTTCAGCTTTCATCAACGTGGCTTCGGCCTTGTCGCGCAAACCTTCCATACGCTCAATGACTCGATCTCCGCCGCTTTCAGCCCACACAGAAGCCGAGACCAGTATCGAGCTTACAAAAAACAGCATTTTCAGGCGGTTCATAGGGGTAGCTCCTCATGAGGGAATCCGACTTCCATACGATTCATCGCTCAGAGGTCGGTCGAGCACCAATGAAGTACTCATGTCTGAACCCTAGCCAGCACTCGCTGACATCTACCTGAAGCCAAGATTACTTTTCTGTCAGTTGCTGGTTGGCTGCCAGTTTTCGTTGCAGACTCCGCTTAACTATTATCTGAGAACGACCTCATGAGACTTCTTGTCGCTGAAGACGAACCAAAAATAGGTATCTATTTGCAGCAAGGGCTCAACGAGGCCGGGTTCAATGTCGACCGTTTCACGAATGGAAAAGAGGCGCTTCAGCACGCTTTGAGCGAAGCCTATGATCTGCTGATTCTCGACGTCATGATGCCGGGTTTGGATGGCTGGGAAGTCCTGCAGAAGGTTCGCGCTTCCGGGAAAGACGTCCCGGTGCTTTTTCTCACCGCCAGAGACCGCGTTGAAGACCGAGTGAAGGGACTTGAACTCGGTGCGGATGACTATCTGATCAAACCCTTCGCGTTTTCTGAATTGCTTGCTCGAGTCAGAACGTTGCTGCGTCGCGGTAGCAGCGCACCTTCGCAAACCTTTATGAAACTGGCTGACCTTGAAGTGGACCTGCTCAAGCGTCGAGCCATCCGAGGAGGCAAACGCATAGACCTTACGGCCAAAGAGTTTGCGTTGCTTGAGCTTCTGCTGCGTCGTCGAGGGGAGGTGCTGCCAAAGTCTCTTATCGCCTCCCAGGTTTGGGATATGAACTTCGACAGCGATACCAACGTTATCGAGGTTGCAGTGAGACGGCTCAGGGCCAAGATAGACGACGATTTTGAGGTCAAGTTGATTCATACCTCAAGGGGAATGGGTTACATGCTCGATGCACCAGATTCGGAGTCGTGATGAACCGGATGTCCCTGACGACTCGTATGAGTCTGATGTTTATGCTCGCGGTAACGGCTGTGCTCACGGTCGCCGGACTCAGTTTCAATAACCTCAGCCGGCATCATTTTAAGATGCTGGATCAGCAGGCATTGTACGAAAAACTCCACTCGACTCAGCGGATCTTGTCCGGGCTGAGCAACATCGATCAATTCAGCGAGGCTAAACCGGAGTTAGAAGCGCTGCTGGGCGCACACCGTGATTTGACTGCGCTTATCATCGATGGCGACGGCAAGGTGCTGTTTGCGGATCCCGGCCCGGTCGACGTTCCGAAGGCGTTTCGCACAACCACAAACACAACCGTCTGGGAATGGCGGGAGCAAGAGCAGATGTTCCGTGGTGTGACTGCCCAATCCGTAGTGACGGGACAAGAAAGGCCATTAACTGTCATGTTGATTTTTGACGTTACTCAGCATATGTCCTTTTTCGAGACGCTCGAACGATGGTTTTGGATAGGGTTGGTGATCAGCGCATTGGTCAGTGCTGCACTCGGCTGGATGGTAGCTAGCAGTGGCATGCGGCCTATCCGCCAGGTCACACGGGTAGCTGCCTCCATGTCAGCAAAATCACTCAAGGAGCGTATTCCCCTGGCACCCGTTCCGAAAGAGCTTCAACAGATGGTGTTGTCGTTCAACGCCATGTTATCCAGGCTCGACGATGCATTTGTCCGGTTATCCAACTTTTCGGCAGACATTGCCCACGAACTACGGACCCCCGTGAGCAACTTGATGACCCACACTGAAGTGGTGCTTTCGAGAAAAAGAAACATCGAGGACTACGAAGACAATTTGTACTCCAATCTTGATGACTTGAAGCGCATGAGCCGGATGATTGATGACATGCTTTTTCTGGCGAAATCTGACAATGGTCTAATTACGCACGAGAACAAGCCAATAGACCTGGTGGCTGTCGTGGAAAAATTGCTTGAGTACTACCGCCTGTTGGCTGATGAACGAGGGATCGAGCTTAAGGTTTCAGGACGGGGGAGCGTGCGAGGTGATGTCCTTATGCTCCACCGAGCGATTTCCAATCTGCTCTCAAATGCGCTGCGCTACACCTATGAAGGGACGTCAATCAGTGTCGATATTCAGCACAAGGACGCGTCGGTAACGGTTGTCGTGGAAAACCATGGTGAGCCCATTGCCCCCGAACATCTTGAAAAGCTGTTTGATCGTTTTTATCGCGTGGACCCAGCGCGGCGAGAAGGAAGTCCGAGCAACGCAGGGCTAGGTCTGTCGATTACCCGATCAATTGTCGAAGCGCACAATGGCAAGATCTGGTGTACGTCAGGCGACGGGAAAACGGCTTTTCATCTTGAGTTTCCGGCCGTCGATTCCACGGTTAGCTGAGCGAGGAAACATTTGTGATCAACGGCGTCTTGGCGTTCTGCGCTTAGCTACGCCTCTGCGAATTTGCGGAGTGATTGAACTCCCCGGTCCTGCGGTACGCCGTCTCTTCTCCAGGCCTTGCTACGCTCAACGATTAGATGCCAAACATCGTATCAAGCTGACTGAAATGTAATCGAACAGTTTGTGATCGTGTGGCATCGTGTTCTCGCACTGTGACGTTAGGGCTAGCGAGTTTCTCCTGTTCAACTTGGCGAAGAGGACGGGGGCTCCGAGTTAATCAACAGTGGTTTTTAACGAAATTAAAAACTAGTTCCTCCCAAAAAACCTCGAATCAACAGCGCTTGCTGTGAGGAGTCTTGCATGTCATTCCTTAAAACTACGTCCGTGGCGGTTGCAATCACTGCTGGTTTGCTTCTGAGTGCAGTGGCCCAGGCACATCCAAAACTTCTTGCTTCCACTCCGGCAGAAGGCTCGGATGCGGCGGCTCCGTCGAAAATCGAACTGCATTTTTCTGAGAATCTCACCACTCAGTTCTCCGGTGCAAAGCTGATCATGACCGACATGCCTGGCATGCCTAACTCACCCATGGGTGTAAAGGCCGCCGTCGCTGCTGGTGGTGATCCGAAAACTATGGTGATTACGCCGGCTGCACCGCTGACCACCGGCACCTACAAAGTTGAATGGCGTGCAGTGTCCTCGGATACTCACCCGATCACCGGCAACTTTTCATTCAAAGTGAAATGATCCATGAGCGACTCATTAAATATCGTGGTTCGCTTTACTCTCTATTTTGACCTGATGTTGTTATTTGGACTGGCCATATTTGGCTTGTACAGCCTCAGGGGAAAGGAAAGGGTATCGGGCACGGTCTTGAACTTTGAGTCGCTTCTTTACGGTACCTCTGTTGCAGGTGTAGCTCTGTCCCTTGCTGCGATGTTGTTGCTTGCAAAAGCAATGAGCGGTGTATCGGAGCTTATGGAGCTACATCATCACATTTTTGAAATGGTCATCATGGGCACCGATGTTGGGTTGACCTGGATGGTTCGGATAGCCGCCTTGGTGGGGGCAATTCTGGGCGTCGCGTTGAATAAACGATTTCCGACACCCAGCCTCTGGATCGTCACCGTCTGTGGAGCAATCGCGTTGGCCACGCTAGCCTGGACAGGGCATGGTGCCATGGACGAAGGCAGCCGCCGCTACTGGCATTTTCTCAGCGATATTTTCCATTTATTAGCGGCGGGTGGCTGGTTGGGTGCTCTAGCGGCCTTCGCCCTACTGCTGCGGTTGAAATCACTGAAGGGTGAAGAGGAAGCACGAATTCTTGCCCGCGTGCTGACTGGCTTTGAGTCGGCCGGCGGTGTGATCGTTGCGATCATAAGCGTAACGGGAGTAGTAAATTACCTTTTCATCGTCGGTCCCAACCTTGATGAGGTCATGCTGAGTACCTATGGTCAGTTGCTGTTTTTGAAGATCCTGCTCTTTGCTGGAATGATCGTTTTAGCCACGCTGAACCGCTTTCACTTAAGCCCGCTATTGGAGCGCTCAGTTCGCAATGGTCAATACTCTGTAGCGGTCAATGCCTTGCGCCGCAGCATGAAATTCGAATTCCTGATGGCAATCCTCATCATCTGTCTTGTCGCATGGTTAGGCACGCTAAGTCCTGAAATGGAAATGAGCGCGGAATAGAGGTGTCTGGCACCTAACCAAGTAGCCTGGAACGTGATTGTTAGCACCATTTCTACTGGCTACACTTCAGCACATGACACGCTATCTACGGCTTTGCCTGATTTTACTGATTAGCCTTGCGCTTCCCCTCAGCGGGATGGCGGGTGTTCAGGCGCCGACAGAGCCGTGCCCCATGCAAACCATGGGCATGGCAATGATGGACGGCATGGGCCAAGACTGCTGCCATGACATGAAAAGTCCCACCGAGCACGGAAAACCCTGTAAGCCGGGCCAGGAGTGCAAGACCGGCGGGATGCTGCAAGTCTCCATCGTCAAGCCTCCGGTGACCCTATCTAGCCCCCTCGAAGCGTCCATCTCCATAGATTCCCATCCTGTGCAAACCCCATCAGGGGTATGGCGACCTCCCCGCATTTGATTCCTGTACCACACTGAGCCTCATTCCGCGTCATGCGGGATGGCATATCTGCGCGCATGTCTCATGAGGCGCGCGGTGGATCATCACAGGAATCGTGACCATGAAATCCAAGTGCTATTGCACAGGGTGGCCCCTCGTGACCATCTTGGCGGCAAGCGTACTGGCCTTGCCGAGTCTCGCTGCTGCATTGACACTCGATGAAGCTTTGCAGCTGGCTGAAAACAATGCGCCGTCGCTGACTGCACAAGACGCGAAAATTCAGGCTGCCAGTAGTGCGGCCATCCCCGCTGGTGAACTACCCGATCCCAAGTTGCTGCTAGGCGTACAGAACTACCCCATTGGGGGCCCGGATCGCTGGAGCATCGACCAGGACTTCATGACTATGCGAATGGTCGGAGTCAGTCAGGAGATGCCCAACAGCGCCAAGCGCAAAGCCCGAGTCGAGGTCGCTGATGCGGCCATTGACCGCGCAGCCGCTGAGCGCCGGGTCGAACGTCTAAAGGTTCGTCAGGCCACGGCGTTGGCCTGGATCAACAGCTACTCGGTTGAGCGCAAAGACACGCTGTTTCAGGACTTCTACAAAGAAAACCGTCTGCTGGCCGATACCGTCCGGGCACAAATTGCCGGCGGCCGCGCTCAACCTGCTGATGCAGTAACGCCCAAACAGGAAGCGGCACAACTGGAAGAGCAGCAGGACGATCTGATTCGCCAGAGAGCGCAGGCCCGAGCGGCCCTGAAGCGCTGGATTGGACCAGCCGCCAACGACAAACCTGTGGGTAGCTTGCCTGAATGGCCTGTCGACGCATCTGGTTACTCTCATAAGCTGCAACATCACCCAGAATTGGCAGCGTTTGAACCAATGACCCGCGAAGCGCAAGCCAAGGCCCGTGAAGCCGAAGCGGAAAAACAGTCGGATTGGAGCTGGGAAGTCGACTATCAGAATCGCGGCCGAGAGTTCGGCGACATGGTCAGCGTGCGATTTTCATGGGATCTACCGCTGTTTCCTGACTCACGACAAAACCCCAAAATTGCAGCCAAGCACGCGGAACTCAACCAGCTTGAGGCTGAGCGTGAAGTCCTTTCACGCGAGCACACCCAGCAACTAGAAGATCAGGTGGCCGACTATGAGCGCCTGAATCGCGCCGTCCATCGATCCCAGAGCAGTCTGCTCCCTTTGGCTAAAGAAAAGGTCGAGCTCACTATGGCTAGCTATCGCGCCGGCAAGGGCGATTTGAACTCCGTCGTGGCCGCTCGGCGCGAGCTTATCGAAGCCCGACTCAAGCAGATTGATGTTGAAGAGCAGCGTGCTCTCACCAGCGCTCGCCTGTATTTCGCCTATGGGGAGTCCGCTCAATGATCTCTCGAACATGGAAAGGGGTTTTTGTTGTCAGCATCTCAATTGCTTTGGGAGTCGCCGGTGGTTACTGGTTGGCCCAACCGAGGGTGAGCGCAGTACCGGATGCAGCATCGGAGCAGAAGCCGAAGCCATCAGTCGATCGCAAGGTTCTGTATTGGTACGACCCCATGTACCCACAACAGAAATTCGATAAGCCGGGTAAGTCGCCCTTCATGGACATGGAGATGGTCCCTCAGTACGCGGATAGCAAGGGGGACAGCGCCACTGTTCGCATTGATCCAAGCCTGACCCAGAATCTTGGCGTGCGACTGGCTACTGTCAGTCGAGGTGTGTTTGATTCGAGTCTGGATGTTGTGGGTGTATTGACCTTCAACGAGCGCGACGTTGCCGTCATCCAGGCCCGTACGGCGGGTTTCGTCGAGCGTGTGTATGCCCGCGCTCCTGGCGATGTGATTAAAGCCAACGCCGCTTTGGCGGATATTCTTGTCCCGGAGTGGTCTGCGGCTCAGGAGGAGTTTCTCGCACTCAAGCGTAGTGGCGATGCGGGCTTGCTGGCAGCGGCTCGCCAACGTTTGCGGCTCACCGGGATGCCGGCGGCATCGATTGCTCAAGTAGAGCGCAGTGGCAAAGTCCAACCAAACCTGACCCTCACCAGCCCCATCAGTGGGGTGTTGCAAGAACTCGATGTGCGCGAAGGTATGACAGTTGCTGCCGGCGAAACACTGGCACGCGTGAATGGTTTGAGTAACGTCTGGCTGGCTCTGGCGGTCCCGGAGACTGAATCGGGGTCGATTCAGCTGGGGCAAGTGGCTGAGGCGCGTTTGCCCGCGTTCCCAGGCGTCGTGCTCAATGGCGTGGTAAGCGCGATTCTTCCAGAAACCAATCCCGATAGTCGCACCCTTCGCGTGCGCGTCGAATTACCTAACCCAGAAGGCCGTCTAAGGCCGGGTATGACTGCACGAGTGAGCCTCAATCGCTCAACGGAGCAAAGTGTGCTGTGGGTGCCGAGCGAGGCGGTCATTCGCACCGGTCGACGTGCCCTGGTGATGCTCGCTGAAGGCGCCGGTCGCTATCGTCCCGTGGAGGTGCAACTTGGGCAGGAAGGCGATGGCAAGACGGCCATATTGAAAGGGTTGGAAGAGGGCCAGAAAGTGGTTAGCTCTGGCCAGTTCCTGCTCGACTCGGAGGCCAGTCTTAAGGGCATCGTGGCCAAATCAGAGGAACCTTCACCCACCAGTGCAGCTGCCGCGGGTTTGCATGAAGCGGATGGGCAAATCGTTGAGATCAACGATAAGGAAGTCACTCTCGCTCACGGCCCTTTCAAGACGCTGGGCATGCCTGGCATGACGATGACGTTCCCGCTCGCCAATCCCGCTCTGATGCAGGGCCTTAAAACGGGCGACAAGGTCCGGATAGGTGTGAATCAGACCGACGACGGATTGCGTGTTGAGCGTCTGGACAAATCAGGGGGCCAGCCATGATTGCTGCCCTTATTCGTTGGTCAGTAACCAACCGATTCCTGGTGCTACTGGCGACGCTGTTTATCACGGCCTGGGGCCTTTGGTCGGTGCAGAGCACGCCCATTGATGCGCTACCAGACTTGTCCGATGTGCAGGTGATCATCCGCACCCCTTATCCGGGACAAGCACCCCAGATTGTCGAGAACCAGGTCACCTATCCGTTGGCCACCACCATGCTCTCAGTACCAGGTGCCAAGACGGTGCGTGGTTATTCCTTTTTCGGTGACAGCTTTGTCTATGTGCTTTTCGAAGACGGCACTGATTTGTACTGGGCTCGCTCGCGGGTGTTGGAGTATTTGAGCCAAGTACAAAGCCGCTTGCCGGCCAGCGCCAAGCCGGCGTTGGGGCCAGATGCGACAGGCGTAGGATGGATCTTCCAGTACGCGCTGGTGGATCGCAGTGGCGGGCATGATCTGGCACAGCTACGCGCCCTTCAGGACTGGTTTCTCAAGTTTGAACTCAAGACCCTGCCCAATGTGGCGGAAGTGGCCACTGTGGGCGGCATGGTCAAGCAGTACCAGGTACAGCTAGATCCGCTCAAATTGGCCAGCCTTCGTATTACGCAGGCCGAGGTGAGCGAAGCGATCGGCAAGGCTAACCAGGAAACTGGTGGTGCAGTGCTGGAGATGGCAGAGACCGAGTTCATTGTGCGGGCTTCCGGCTACTTGAAAACGCTCAATGATTTTCGGGCGATCCCACTCAAGCTGGGATCGGGCGGTGTGCCGGTGAACTTGGGCGATGTCGCCACGATCCAGTTGGGGCCGGAGATGCGCCGTGGCATCACCGAACTCGACGGCGAAGGCGAGACGGTTGGCGGCGTGGTGATTTTGCGCAGCGGTAAGAATGCTCGCGAGACCATTGCGGCGGTCAAAACCAAACTCGACGAACTGAAAAGCAGCCTGCCGGCCGGGGTGGAAATCGTCACCACCTACGATCGCAGCAAGCTGATCGACCGTGCTGTGGAAAATCTCAGCCACAAGCTCATCGAAGAGTTCATCGTTGTCGCATTGGTTTGCGGGATCTTTCTTTGGCACCTGCGCTCGTCCCTGGTGGCGATCATTTCCCTGCCGGTCGGTGTGCTGATGGCCTTTATTGTCATGCGCTACCAAGGGATTAACGCGAACATCATGTCCTTGGGCGGGATAGCCATCGCCATCGGCGCCATGGTCGATGCTGCTGTGGTAATGATCGAAAACGCACACAAGAAGATTGAGGCCTGGCACGTCGCCAATCCTGGTGAGGAACTGAAGGGTGAGCGTCATTGGCATGTAATGACCGAAGCAGCGGCTGAAGTTGGACCAGCTCTATTCTTCTGTTTGTTGATCATCACCCTTTCGTTCATTCCGGTGTTCACCCTGCAAGCGCAAGAGGGGCGGTTGTTCGGCCCGCTGGCTTTCACAAAAACCTACGCCATGGCCGCCGCAGCAGGATTGTCAGTGACCTTGGTGCCGGTATTGATGGGCTATTGGATTCGAGGACGGATTCCTAGTGAAAAAAACAATCCGCTGAACCGCTGGCTCATTCGGATCTACCAGCCGGCTCTGGATGCAGTGCTGCGGCGACCGAGGATCACGCTGCTGGTGGCGGCGTTGGTGTTTTTTAGTGCGCTTTGGCCAATGTCGCGCTTAGGTGGCGAGTTTCTTCCGCCTTTGAATGAAGGCGACCTGCTCTATATGCCTTCGGCTCTGCCTGGATTGTCCGCACAGAAAGCGGCCCAACTGCTGCAACAGACCGACCGCCTCATCAAAACCGTGCCGGAGGTCGAACATGTCTTCGGTAAAGCGGGACGTGCCGAAACTGCCACCGACCCGGCGCCGCTGGAGATGTTCGAAACCACTATCCAGTTCAAGCCACAGGAGCAATGGCGCCCAGGCATGACTCAGGAAAAACTGGTGGAAGAGCTGGACCGAGTCGTGCGAGTTCCTGGGTTGACCAATATCTGGATACCACCGATTCGCAACCGAATCGATATGCTGGCTACGGGGATCAAAAGCCCCATTGGTGTAAAGATTGCCGGCACCAATCTGACGGAGATTGATTCCGCGACTCAGGCGGTCGAGCGAGTGGCCAAGAGCGTACCCGGTGTCAGTTCGGCGCTGGCCGAGCGATTGACCGGTGGACGTTACATCGACGTTGATATCGACCGAAAAGCCGCCGCCCGATATGGACTGAATATCGCCGATGTGCAGTCGATCGTGTCCGGCGCTATCGGCGGTGAAAATGTCGGCGAGACCATTGAAGGGCTTGCACGCTTCCCAATCAACGTCCGTTACCCTCGGGAATGGCGGGATTCGCTTGGCGCTTTGGAGCAGTTGCCAATCTACACCCCGCTAGGCAGCCAGATCACCCTTGGCACAGTGGCGAAGATCAAGGTCAACGACGGGCCGCCGATGCTCAAAAGTGAAAACGCACGGCCTTCAGGCTGGGTGTACATCGACGTGCGCGGCCGGGATATTGCCTCCGTAGTCGCCGATTTGCGCCGGCTCGTCAGCGAGCAGGTCAAGTTGCAGCCCGGCATGAGCCTGAGCTACTCAGGTCAGTTCGAATTTCTTGAGAGGGCCAACGCACGACTAAAACTGGTGGTCCCTGCCACGCTGCTGATCATCTTCGTCCTGCTTTACCTGACATTTGCCCGCTTCGACGAGGCCCTGCTGATTATGGCCACGCTGCCATTTGCCCTCACGGGCGGTGCATGGTTTCTTTATCTGTTGGGATTCAACCTGTCGGTTGCCACCGGGGTTGGCTTTATCGCCTTGGCCGGCGTTTCTGCCGAATTTGGCGTGATCATGCTGCTCTACCTGAAAAATGCCTGGGCCGAGCGTCAAGACCTCGGTGACAACACAGAACGCGGGTTAATGGCCGCGATTCGTGAAGGCGCTGTGCAGCGCGTTCGCCCCAAGGCCATGACCGTGGCGGTGATTATCGCTGGTTTGTTACCTATACTTTTGGGAAGCGGTACCGGCAGCGAGGTAATGAGCCGCATTGTCGCCCCGATGATTGGCGGTATGGTCACGGCGCCTTTGCTGTCGCTGTTTGTGATTCCGGCTGCCTATCAGCTCATGCGCCGTCGAAACCTATCCGCTGAGCTTGGCAGGGACTGACGCGGAGAAAATGCACAAAAGGGGCTGCTCTTGCAGCCTCGTTTGAGCTGCACAGCTCGTTTTCATCAGGCCTGTGCGCGATGTGTATTGAAATTAGCGAGTTTATGTCTTTTGCATAAACTCGCTAATTTCGATACATACGCTGTGGTCAGTGCCATTAACCCACCAGCACTTGCCAGAAAACGAACGCTGCCACCACTGTGTTTCGATGACCCAGAAAAGCGTTCTGACTCAAAGCCGACTCAGCATTCGTCACCCACAGATTCTCTTGAAATTGAGGCAAATGACCTTAATATGATCTTATCTTGCCATCATCGTTTTCAATCATGGATGTTTCTCGGGGGTAGGTCGGAATGGCAGAACAAGAAGACGCTAAGCCCGCAAG
>NZ_FNCO01000006.1 GCF_900100795.1 Pseudomonas abietaniphila | reverse complement strand
GTTGAGCAATTAGAAGCCGGGCTCGACGAGTACATCCATTACTACAACCACGAGCGGATCAGCATGAAGCTCAACGGCCTCAGTCCGGTACAATTCCGAGACCAGATAATGAGTCTGTAATTTGTCCAACTTTCGGGGGTCAGTTCACGAAGGCGGAACAGTTTGGACGTTAGGACAAACCAAGCCCTCAGCGTCACCCCAAATAGCGGAAATGCACACCATCCAAGCTCGCACTCACAACTGCGATGCAGGACGTAGATCCTCGAACAACCCTTATTGCATAGCAGTGCGCCCACCGTTTCAATCACCTTCAACAGAGGCACCGAAGCAGACGCGGTCTGCTTTTCTTGCCGCATCCAACTTGCCGCTTGCGGTTGCTTCACGACCGTTGAGCCCCCTTCATCAAAATGTCATGCAACTGTGGCAGCGCGCTTGGGAAAACTTCATCAGACTCGCGGCTTACTGGGGTTCTGCGTTTCGGTGTTTTTCATGCGGGTTTTATTTTTCCTGGCTGCGCTTTTGTGCAGCTTGCCGTCTTTTGCGGCTTCTCGATGCGATGTCAACGTTCCCACGCAAGTGGCCGAGCTCGATGAGGTGCACCTGGCGTATCAAAGTATCGGTCGAGATTCGGACCCGGCGCTGCTGCTGGTCATGGGGCTGGGTGGCCAGCTGATTCACTGGCCGGACGAGGTCGTGGTCGCGCTGTGTCAGCAAGGTTTCCGGGTCATTCGCTACGACAATCGCGATGTCGGTCTGTCGACGTGGGTCCAGGCGCCTGCCACCGCGAACCTGACGTACGAAGTGCTGCGCTACAAGATCGGCCTGCCGGTGTCGGCGCCGTATTCACTGACCGACATGGCCCAGGACGCCGTGGGGCTGATGGACGCCCTGCACGTTCAGCGCTTCCATGTGCTGGGCGCAAGCATGGGCGGGATGATCGCGCAGCATCTGGCGGACATGGCGCCCAAGCGTGTCGAAAGCCTGACCCTCATCATGACCAGTTCCGGCGCACCCGGTTTGCCGATGCCAAGCCCTGCGCTGTTGCAACTGCTCGCGCGTCGTGGGGCGCCCGATCGCCAGACAGCGCTCGAACAACAAGCCGATTTGCTGGCGGCACTGGGCAGTCCGGAAGTTAAGGATGATCGGCAAAAGCTGTTGCAGCAGGCGGCCATTTCCTACGATCGTGCGTTCAATCCTGAAGGCGTGAAGCGGCAGATTCTGGCGATACTCGCCGAACCCAGCCGCGTCGAATTATTGAACCGCCTGCGCGTTCCGACGCTGGTGGTGCACGGTACCGCCGATCCGCTGTTGCCGGTGATGCACGGCATTCATGTTGCCGCGCATATCCAGGGCAGCCAGTTGAAGCTGATCCCGGGGCTGGCGCATCGTTTCCAGGAAGCCTTCAAGGCCCCGTTGCTCGCTGCCGTGTTGCCTTACCTGCGTGAGCATCGTGAGGACGCGTCGCACGTGGCGGCACTTTGAAGCCGGCACACTGAGGGTTATGGGTAGACCGCATTCGCTGCCCTCGTAACCTCGGACGTCTCCTACAGGGACCGCGTCGTTCGGCTGCTTCGGGGTGTTTCAGGGATTTACGGTGTCTGAACGTGATGCGCAGTTCGCTGCCCTCGTAACCTCGGACGTCTCCTACAGGGACCGCGTCGTTCGGCTGCTTCGGGTTGTTTCAAGGCTTCACTGTGTTTGAACGTGATGCGCCGTATGTGTAGGAGCGCGCTTGCCCGCGAATGAGGCGTGTCCGACGCCATCACCGTCATTGACGCGCCGCGATCGCGGGCAAACGCGCCTACAGGTTTGTGCCTGAGCCTGATCGGCGTATCGTGGCGTTTTTCCTCTTTTGCATGAGGCTGCCATGAGCACTCCGCTGAAAATCGATTTCATCTCCGACGTTTCCTGCCCGTGGTGCATCATCGGCTTGCGGGCGCTGGATCAGGCGCTTGAGCACCTGGGTGATGAAGTCCAGGCGCACATTCACTTCCAGCCGTTTGAGCTCAACCCGAAGATGGTCCCTGAAGGTCAGGAAATCTTCGAGCACATCGCCGAGAAATACGGTTCGACGCATGAGCAGTACCAAGCCAATGCCGAAAACATTCGTGAGCGCGGCGCGGAACTGGGGTTTGTCTTCAAACCGGGAGACCGCCGGATCTACAACACCTTCGACGCGCATCGCCTGCTGCATTGGGCTGAGCTGGAAGGCAAGCAACAGGCGCTGAAAGAGGCGCTGTTCACGGCGTATTTCAGCCAGCACGCCGATGTGTCCAGCCATAAGGTGCTGGCGGACGTCGCGCAGAAAGTCGGCATGGACCGTGTCCGGGCCGAGGCGGTCCTGGCGTCCGACCAATACGCCGCCCAGGTGCGCGAGCTGGAAGAGCTCTGGGTCACGCGCGGTGTCAGCTCGGTGCCGACCATCGTCTTCAACGACCAATACGCCGTGACCGGGGGGCAGCCGGTTGACGTGTTTGTGGGGGCCATTCGTCAGATCATCAGCGAACAGTCGAGTGTCGTTAATGCCGACGAATGATGAGCTACGCTGACTGACGCGTTCGCGAGCAGGCGCGCTTCCACAGGGCTCCTCGTTGCCCGGGTGAGGGCGAGCCTGCTCGCGACGCACTGCAACCGCTGTCACACATTTCCAACCCTCGTTAAAAAAACCGCTTGCTCCCATCCACCTCTTTCGGATATCAATTTGTACATGATTAGACAGGTTCGATTTGACAAGAAAAAACGCGTGGTCGATGAGCTCGCCCGTCGCATTGAAACCGGCCAGATGGGTTCCGGTGAGCTGCTGCCAGGCGAAAACCTGCTAGCCCAGGAATTCAACGTCAGCCGCGGCACCCTGCGCGAGGCGCTGTCCGAACTCAAACGCCGTAATTACATCGCGACCCAGACGGGCGTGGGTTCGATCGTGACCTACGACGGGATTTCCCTGGATCAGCGCGCGGGTTGGGCGCAGGCACTGGCTGACACTGGCGCTCGGGTCAGCACTGAAATCCTGCGGCTGGTTGCCGTGCAGCGTCCTGATCTTGAGGGCCGCTTCGGCACGGCGGATTACATTGCGCTGGATCGCCGTCGCACGGCGGCGGACGGCAGTGTGGTGTCGCTTGAGCGCGTCTTGATCCCGGCCATGAATGGCCTCGAAAACCTGCCCCGCGACGGGCTTATCGATGACTCGTTGACCGTGACACTGGCGGCTCATGGGTACGTCGGTGATCGCGGCGACCAATGGATCGGCGCGGAGCCGTTGAGCAACGACGATGCCGCGCTGATGCTGCGCGAACCCGGCTCGGTGTTTCTCAAGGCGACACGGACCACGTTCGACCGGCGACACCGTTTCATGGAGCACGTGGAAAGCCTTCTGGATCCCGTGCATTTTCGTCTTCACCTGGCTTTTGGATCGTCTACATGACCGCATTGATCGACATTCGCGACCGCGCGCTGGCCGCTTTTTACGGCCTGGCCCTTGGCGATGCGTTGGGTATGCCCACGCAGTCGTTGAGTCGCGAGCAGATCAAGCAACGCTTTGACTGCATTACCACGCTCACCGCTGCCGATGCCGACCAGCCCATCGCCCCGAACATGGTGGCCGGCTCGATCACGGATGACACCGAGCAGGCGGTCCTGGTGGCGGAGCTGCTGATTGCCGGCGGCGGACGCATTGAGCCGTCTGACCTGGCGCAGAGCCTGATCGACTGGGAAGTGGTCATGCAGGCCAAAGGCTCGCAAGACCTGCTTGGCCCGTCCACCAAGCGCGCCATTGAAATGATTCTGGCAGGCCACAGCCCTGAGGAGTCAGGCCGTTTTGGCACCACCAATGGCGCCGCCATGCGCATCACGCCGGTCGGCATTGCCGCTGATGTGCAGGAAGAAGCGCAGTTTGTCGAGTCGGTGATGCAGGCGTGTCAGGTGACCCACAACACCACCCTTGGCATTTCCAGTGCCGCCGCCGTCGCGGCGGTGGTGTCGGCGGGCATCAACGGCGTCAGCCTCAGTGATGCGCTGGACATCGCCGTGCGCATTGCGCAACGCGCCGAGCGTCACGGTCACTGGATTGCGGGCGGTCGCATCGCGTCGCGGATCGTTTGGGCGAAAAAGCTCTGCGCCGACTGCAGCAATGACCAACTGCCTGAACTGATCTACGACGTGATCGGCACGTCAGTGGCCTCGCAGGAATCGGTGGTGGCCGCTTTCGCGCTGGCACATCAGGTCGCGTCGGGTCAGCTGACGGCTTTCGATGCCGTCTGCATGGCCGCAAGCCTGGGCGGTGACACCGACACCATCGCCGCGATTCTTGGCGCGATGCTGGGTGCATGCCAGGGCATGAGCGCCTGGCCGACCGAGTTGATCGAACGGATCAAGACCGTGAACGGGCTCGAACTTTACCCAGTGGTCGAGCATTTGCTGTCCCTGCGTGCGGTCTGACCGACGCTGGCAAACTGAACTGACAAGCGGAATTAAATAAGAGACACCCCCATTGCCCCTGATCACAGCGGCGATCCGGAGCCTTTTACTGTCCAGACCGGACACCGAAGGCGTCCTGCGACACGGATGTCACTTGCGTTGCGTACTGCCCACAACCAGAACAAATGGCAACAGGAGCATTTCCCATGACGTCATCCAACGCCGCTCAAGGCGCAGGACAGCTTGAAACACGCGGCATCGAGCCGGTTCCGGAAAACGAGTGCAACGGGCATCCGCTGCAACTGTTCTGGGTCTGGTTCGCCGCTAACATCAGCATTCTCGGCTTGCCGCTGGGCGCGACACTGGTGGCCTTTCGCGGTCTGTCGATCGGGCAGGCAATCATCGTGGCAATTCTTGGGGCGGCAGGCTCCTTTGCCGTGGTAGGTGTGATTTCCATTGCAGGGCGTCGCGGTCGCGCGCCGAGTCTGACCCTCTCTCGCGCCATCTTCGGGGTGCGCGGCAACATCGGTCCTACCATCGTTTCGCTGATGTCCCGTCTGGGCTGGGAAACCGTGAACACCACCACGGCGGCGTTCGTGCTGCTGTCGTTGTGCTCGATCCTGTTCGGCACGGCGGTCGAGGCGAAAAACTCGCCGGGCCTGACGTTGCTGTTCATCGCGATCTTCGTGCTGATGACCCTGACCGTCTCGGGTCTGGGCCACGCCACTTTGCTGGTCATCCAGAAATGGGCGACCTACATTTTTGGTGCGCTGAACGTCATTGTCGGGGGCTTCCTGATCGCACACATCGACTGGACGGCGGTGTTCAACGCCGCGCCAGCCCCGCTGAGCGCGATGATCATCGGCGTCGGCACCATGGCTGCGGGCACCGGGATCGGCTGGGCCAACGCAGGTGCTGACATGTCCCGTTATCAGCACGGCAGCGTCAAGGCCACTCGCCTGGTTGCCTCAGCCGCGTTCGGCGCGGGCATTCCGCTGGTATTGCTGATCACCCTTGGCGGTCTGTTGTCGGTCGGCAACGATCACCTGGCCTCGGCGACCGACCCGATCATCGCGATCCGCGAACTGCTGCCGACCTGGATGGCCGTTCCTTACCTGATCACAGCATTCGGCGGCCTGCTGCTGTCGAACAACCTGTCGGTGTACTCGGCGGGCCTGACCACACTGACCCTGGGGCTGAAGATCAAGCGCGTTCACGCGGTGATCGTCGACATCGTGGCGATCTTCGCCGGCTCGATTTATTTCATGCTGATAGCCGACAGCTTCTACGGCCCGTTCATCACCTTCATCTCGATGCTGGCCGTGCCGATCACGGCGTGGGTCGGGATCTTTGTGGTCGACCTGATTCATCGCCACTACTATTCCGCCAAAGACCTGATGGACGTGTCGCCCCGCAGCGCCTATTGGTATCGCGGCGGTATCGAATGGCGAGCGCTGGGTGCGTGGGCACTGGCGATCGTGCTGGGCTTCAGCTTCACCACCGTCGCGACCACGCCGGAAAACGTGCTGTTCAAGGGCTTCCTGTCTGATTCCTGGTTCGGCCACAACGGCTTGGGCTGGATCGTGACCTTCGTGGTCGCTGGCGGCCTGTATGCGTTGCTCGGCGGTTCCCGCGACCGCCGTGTCGTCACCAAAGAGGCTGCTCATGCCCGCTAGATTGCTGTACACCGGCCAGGTCGTGGTGGACCTGGTCATGGCGCTCGATGCCTTGCCGCGCTCGGGGGGCGATGTGCTTGCCCGCTCGGCGACGTTCGAGACCGGCGGTGGTTTCAACGTCATGGCCGCGGCCTGCCGTAACGGCCTGCAGACGGTCTATCTTGGTCGTCACGGCACCGGCCGCTTCGGCGACCTGGCCCGTGGGGCGATGACCGCCGAAGGCATTGAAATCGCTACGCCAGGTTCGGACGATCAGGACACGGGCTTGTCGGTGGCATTGATCGAACCCTCCGCCGAGCGATCTTTCATCTCCTACGTCGGCGCGGAGGGCGGCTTGTCCCGCGACGACCTGCACAGCGTGGCAGTGCAGCCCGACGACTATGTGTTCGTGAGCGGTTACAGCCTGCTGCACAAGCATAAAGTGTCGGCCTTGCTGAGCTGGCTGGCTGAGTTGCCGAAGGGCGCAGGCGTGGTGTTCGACCCGGGGCCGCTGGTCAATTCACCGGACAGCGCCGAGATGCAGGCCGTGCTGCCGATGATCACGCTGTGGACCAGCAACTGCGAAGAGGCGTTGCGTTTCACCGGCTGCGAGGCGATTGCCGATGCGCTGGAGCAATTGTCGAGGTGGTTGAATCAGGGCGCATTGATCGTGGTGCGCGACGGCCCGCAAGGTTGCTGGATTCGTCAGGGAAGCAACGCGCAACACGTGGGCGGTTTTCCGGTCACGGCCATCGACACCAATGGTGCGGGCGATGCCCATGCCGGTGTGTTGCTGGCCGGGTTGGCGGCAGGCCTTTCTGCGGAAACGGCCGCTGTGCGCGCCAATGCGGCGGCGGCGATTGCGGTTACACGCTGGGGCCCGGCCACCGCGCCAAAGGCTGCGGAGGTGGATGAGTTGATTGGAAAGACGCTCCTGGGGGATTGAGGTCAACCCAACCCGTACTTCTTGACCTTGTCGAACAGTGTGGTCTTGGCCATCCCAAGCTCATGGCTCGCCTGACTGAGATTTCCGCCGCTGCGCTGCAAGGCTTCAGTGAGCAGGTTCTTCTCGAAGGCTTCGACGGCCTCGGAAAAGCCCAGGCTCTGACTGGCCGCCGTCAGCCCTGACTTCTTGAACGCCGGAAGGCCCAACGCGTAACGTTCGGCGACGTTGCGCAGTTCGCGGACGTTGCCGGGCCAGTCGTGGCTCATCAGTGCAGACATCGTCTGCGGGTCGAGCTGTGGCGGTTCACGGTCGAAACGCAGTGAGGACAACTGCAGGAAGTGCTCGAACAGTTGCAGGATGTCTTCTCGACGTTCGCGCAAGGGCGGCAGCTCCAGGGTCACCACGTTGAGGCGGTAATACAGGTCGCTGCGAAACTGGCTGGCTTTGCTCAGTTCATCGAGGTCGGACTTGGTGGCCGCGATCACCCGGCAATCGACGGCCACGCTCTGGTTGGAACCCAGTCGCTCCAGCGTGCGCTCCTGCAAGACCCGCAGCAGCTTGATCTGCAGATTGATCGGCATGCTTTCGACTTCATCAAGGAACAGCGTGCCGTTGTGAGCGTGTTCGATCTTGCCGATTCGACGCTTGCCCGCGCCCGTAAAGGCGTTGGCTTCATGGCCAAAAATTTCACTCTCGAACAGGTTTTCCGGCAGGCCGCCGCAGTTCAGCGCAACGAACTGACTGGCGTGACGCCGACTGAAATCATGCAGGCAGCGGGCAACCAGCTCTTTGCCGGTGCCGGTTTCGCCTTCGATCAGCACGTTGGCCGAGGTGTCGGCGACGTTGGCGATCAACGCGCGCAGGTTCTGCATGGCCGCCGAACGGCCGATGATCTTGCCTTCAAGCGAGTCGCGCTCAGCCAGTTGCCGACGCAGCGACCAGACTTCCCGCGCCAGCCCGCGTTGTTCCAGCGCGCGTCGGGCAACATCCACCAGGCGTTCGGGGGAGAAGGGTTTTTCCATAAAGTCGTACGCGCCATCGCGCATCGCGCCGACGGCCATCGACACGTCACCATGGCCGGTGATCAGCACCACTGGCAATGTGCGGTCACGTTCCTTCAGGCGTTTGAGCAGCTCAAGGCCGTCAATGCCTGGCAGACGAATATCGCTGATGACGATGCCGGCAAAATTGTCGCCGACCAGCGCCAGCGCCTCTTCGGCGCTGCCGACGCCCTGACTGTGGATGTCTTCCAGCGCGAGCGCCTGCTGGCAGCCGAGCAGAACATGGGGATCGTCTTCGACGATGAGGACGGTCAGTTCAGTGTTCATGTGCAAATCCAATCCATCAGCGTTGCCTTCATCGCGAATGAATTCGCTCCCACAGAAAGAATGCAATCCTCTGTGGGAGCGGATTCATCCGCGAAAAAATGGCCCGGTCGGCGACTTTCCGGGATGTGATTCATATGATCGGAGCCCCGCTGTTAACCAACGGCAAAATCAGCACGAACATCGTGCCCCCTTCAGCCGGGTCTTCAGCGTTGAGGCTGCCACCTGCGGCAGCGGCAAGACTGGCTGACAGCGTCAGGCCCAACCCCAGACCCTGCTCGCCGGGCTTGGTGGTGAAAAACGGTTCGAACAGGTGCTTGCGTGCTTCGGCGTCAATGCCATGGCCGTTGTCGCGAACACGCACGCGATATCGGCCCTCGAACAGGTCGCCTTCGAGCCACAGCACGGGCAGCGGTTGTGCCTGCATGGCGTCCAGCGCGTTGCCGATCAGGTTGACCAGAATCTGTTCAAGGCGGGTTTGATCGATTGCCAGTTCGACATCGTCGATCTGCTGATGCAGATCCAGGGCGCTGGCTTCCAGGCGTCCGGCCAATAACTGCAAGGCCGCTGCAACGGCCTTGCCCAACGACGCCTGACCTTTGTCTTCGCCGCGTCGGGCAAAGGCCCGCAGGCTGGCGGTGATTCGGCCCATGCGGTCGACCAGATCGTTGATGGTTCGCAGGTTGGTGCTGGCGATGTCCAGCGCGCCGCGCTCGATAAACCGCACGGTGTTGCCGGACAGCGTGCGCAATGCTGCCAGCGGCTGGTTGAGTTCATGGGCGATGCTGGTGGACATCTGCCCGATGGCGGCGAGCTTGCCGGCCTGAACCAGTTCGTCTTGCGCCTGGCGCAGGGTTTCCTCCGCCTGACGTCGTTCACGAATCTGGCCCTTGAGGCGCTCGTTGCTGGCGCGCAAGTCGGCGGTGCGTTCGGTAATCCGACGTTCCAGTTCGTTGTTGGCTTGCTCAAGGGCCTCACGCGCGGCGAGGCGGGTGGAAATCACCTTGCGGCGCTCGTTCCAGGCGATCAGCAGGAACGCCACCAGCGCACAGGCAACGGCCACCAGCATGCCTTGATTGGCCGCTTCGCGACGCAGGTCTTCCAGCGGTGTCAGCAAGGTCAGGTGCCACGGCGTGTCGGCCAGGTCGCGGGTCTGCGCCAGATAACTCACCACGGTGTGTTCATGGTCGACGCTGCTGTTGGCGGGGAAGGTCAGCTTCTCGACGCCGTCGGCGATTGATTCGCGCTCAAGCGGCACCAACTCGTTCAGCGGCCACCAGTAATATTGCAGGCTGCGCGCCAGCCGCTCTTTGACTTCGGCGGTCAGCGGACGAACCGATTTCAGGCGTCTGGCCGGGTCGCTGGACAGGATGATGATGCCGTTCTCGTCACTGACGAACGCTTCCAGGCGCGCACGTTGCCAGCGTTCTTCGAGGGCTTCCAGGCGTACTTTGATCACTGCCACGCCGATGATCTTGCCTTTCTCTTCCAGCCCGTGCGCCAGGTAATAGCCGGGCTCGCCGGTGGTGCTGCCGATGCCGTAGAACCGACCGGGCAGACCGCGAATGGCGTCCTGGTAATACGCGCGGAAGGACAGGTCTTCGCCCAGATAACTGTCGGCGTCACGCCAGTTACTGGTGGCCAGCACGCGGCCGGTGGTGTCGAGCACATAGATAGCGCGGCTACGGCTGCGACGGTTCAGGCCTTCGAGGTAGTCGTTGACCTTGGTTCTCAATTCCGGCGACGGGTCGTTGAGCAGGTCAGAGACATTGGATTCGAGCTCCAGCACGCTGGGCAGGTAGTTGTACTTGTTGATTTCGCTTTCGACGGTCCGGGCGTGCAGCTCAAGCTGACGTTCACCGTTCTCGCCCAGTGCCTTGATGCCGTTCTTTTCGCTGTACAGATAGGTGACATAGCCCAGCGCGATCATCAGCAGGATGACCAGTGGCGGCAGGAACAGGTGGCGGATCAGGCGGGGTTTCACGGCAAGTGATGGCGGCGCGCTAAGAGGGGGATCGCATTTCATCACAGTCGTCCTGGACCGACCAGCCGCTCGTGTCATTGATGTCGACACGAGGGGCGGGAGGGTTTTTTGCCCTTTTGAGGCATTGTCTCTAACTAAAAGTGGCTGCGCTCGGCCATGCGGCGTTAAAAACAGGCTCGCAATGCTCATTGAGGTGTCTCAACTGCGCTTGCTCGCCTGTTTTTGCCTTGCCTGACCTTCGCTCGCCGACTTTTCGAAAAGATCCTTTAATGTTGCAGGATTTTGTTGAGGAAGTGCTGGGCACGTTCGGAGCGTGCGTTGACGTCACCGAAAAACTCTTCCTTGGCGCAGTCTTCGACGATCTGGCCTTTGTCCATGAAGATCACACGGTCGGCCACTTTGCGAGCGAAGCCCATTTCGTGGGTGACGCACATCATGGTCATGCCTTCGTGGGCCAGTTGCACCATCACGTCGAGCACTTCGTTGACCATTTCCGGGTCAAGCGCGGAAGTCGGTTCGTCGAACAGCATGACCACAGGGTCCATCGCCAGCGCGCGGGCAATCGCCACACGCTGCTGCTGACCACCGGACAGTTGGCCGGGATGTTTGTGTGCATGCGCCGACAGGCCAACGCGCTCCAGCAATTGCAGGCCTTTCTTGGTGGCTTCTTCCTTGCTGCGACCCAGTACCTTGATCTGCGCGATGGTCAGGTTCTCGGTAATGGTCAGGTGAGGAAACAGCTCGAAGTGCTGGAACACCATGCCGACGCGCGAACGCAGTTTCGGCAGATTGGTTTTAGGGTCTGCGATGGAGGTGCCGTCGACCACGATGTCGCCTTTCTGGAACGGCTCCAGCGCGTTCACGCACTTGATCAGGGTCGATTTGCCCGAACCCGATGGGCCACACACCACGATCACTTCGCCTTTTTTGACCTCGGTGCTGCAATCGGTCAGCACCTGGAAGTCCCCATACCACTTGTTGATATTTTTGATGGAAATCATACGGCTAACCTTTTCTGCATGAGCTTGACCAGGCGCGAGGCGACGAAGCTGATCGTGAAGTACACAAGACCTGCGATAACCAGGAACTCATTGGAGCGACCAATGATGTCGCCGCTGGAGCGGGCCGAGTTGAGGAAGTCCACCAGACCGACCGTGTAAACCAGCGAGGTGTCCTGAAACAGGATGATGCTCTGCTGAAGCAGCAGCGGGGTCATCTTTCGGAACGCTTGCGGCAGGATGATCAGGCGCATCATCTGGCTGTACGTCATGCCCAGCGCTTGCGCCGCGCCCATCTGGCCACGGGAGATCGATTGCACACCGGCACGGACGATTTCGCAGAAGTACGCGGCCTCGAACATCATGAACGCCACGACGCAGGAGGTGAACGCGCCGATCGGGGTGTCCTGGCCGGTAATCCAGCGCAGCACGAACGGCACTGCCAGGTAGAACCAGGTGATGACCAGCAGCAGCGGGATCGAGCGGAAGTAGTTGACGTAAGCGCCCGCGATATTGGCCATCAGCTTGCTCGACGACAAACGCATCAACGCCAGAATCGTACCGATGATGATGCCGCCGACCACGCCCATGACCATCAGCTGCAAGGTCATGAGCATGCCGTTCCACATGCCGGGAATGGCGGGGATGATTCCAGAGAAGTCCATTATTTACCTCCCACGGAGATCAGGCCCGGCACCGCGACTTTCTTCTCGATCAGGCGCATGAGCAGCATCAGGCTCATGTTCAGGGTGAAGTAGATCAGGGTGGCGAGGGTGAAGGCTTCGAACAGGTTCGCGGAGAACTCGGCGGTCTGCTTGGTCTGCGCGAGCAGCTCCATCAGGCCGATCAGCGAGGCCACGGACGAGTTTTTGAACACGTTGAGGAATTCGGAGGTAAGCGGCGGAATGATGATCCGGTAGGCCTGCGGCAGCAGCACGTTCCAGTAGATCTGAGGCAGCTTGAAACCCATGGCGCGCGCGGCGGATTCCTGGCCGGGCGGCAGCGCCTCGATACCGGTACGCACTTGTTCGCACACCCGTGCGGCGGTGAACAGGCCCAGGCACACGACAACACTCAGGAACGCCGAGGTGGTCGGGTTGAGGTCTTGCTTGTACCACTCCTGCATGCCTTCAGGCAGCAGATCAGGCACCAGGAAGTACCAGATAAACAGCTGAACCAGCAGCGGCACATTACGGAAGATTTCCACGTAGGCCGTGGCAATGGCCGAAACGATGCGGTTAGGCACCGTGCGCATGACCCCGAGCACCGAGCCCAGGAGTAACGCGATGATCCAGGCGGCAACGGCAATTGCGATGGTCCAGCCCAAACCGGAAATGTACCAGTCCAGATAGGTCTCGCTGCCAATGCCAGTGGACTTGAAGAACACGCCCCAGTCCCAGTTGTAATTCATCAGGGTCTCCCCTCTGATCGATCGTTATGCACGCATACGCTTGGTAGCGGCTCCCGGGAAAAGCCATGGGCTTTCCCGGGAATCAGGCTTCTACGTTTTTATGATGTGCGGTGAAGGGCTCAGGCCTTCTTTTCGTCCGCCGCAGGTTTGACTTCTGGCGCAGGCTTATCGGTTGGGTTGGCGATCAGCTCTTTGACTTTGTCACTCATCGGGAAATTCAGGTTCAAGCCTTTAGGTGGAATCGGGCTCTCGAACCACTTGCTGTAGATCTTGTTGATTTCGCCGGATTTGTAGAGGCTGATGATCGCGTCATCGACGGCTTTCTTGAACTCAGGGTCTCCTTTGCGAACCATGCAGGCGTACGCCTCAAAGGATTGTGGGGTGCCTGTGATGACCCAGTTCTTGGGCTCCTTGGCCTTGGCTTCCTCACCGGCCAACAGGGCGTCGTCCATCATGAAAGCGACAGCACGGCCGCTCTCCAGCATCTGGAACGATTCGCCGTGGTCTTTGGCGGAGATGACATTCATGCCCATCTGTTTGTCGGCGTTCATAGCCTTGATCAGGCGCTCGGAGGTGGTGCCTGCGGTGGTGACGACGTTCTTGCCCTTCAGGTCGGCGAAATCGCTGTAGCTTGGTTTGCCATCTTTGTCTTTCTTGACCAGCAGACGTGTGCCGATCTCAAAGATGTTGACGGTGAAATCTACTTGTTGCGCACGCTCGGCATTGTTGGTCGTCGAACCACATTCAATGTCCGCGGTGCCGTTTTGAATCAATGGAATACGGGTTTGCGAGGTGACCAGGTTGTACTTGACGTTCAGGTCAGGCTTGTTCAGGTCTTTCTTGATCGCATCAACGATGGCCATCTGAATGTCGTGCGAGTAGCCGACCGGCTTGCCGGAAGCGTCAGCGATGTAAGAGAACGGAATAGAGGAGTCGCGGTGAGCGAGAGTGATGGTGCCGGAATCGTTGATTTTCTTCAGAGTGCCGGTCAGTTCGGCGGCGAAAACCGGGGTGCTGATCAAAGCGGCAGCGATGGCTGCGCCCAGGATGTGGGGAACGATACGCATCTGTGAATCCTCGACTTTGTTTTTTTTATGGGTCCGGGTTGGACGGCCCTATCGGTTTCAGAACGCTACAACGGCGGCCCATACAGGCGGCACGCTACATCGGAGCAATCGTGAATGAGTGTAGAGCATGAGTCATGCCAAGCACGTGACAGAGAATAAGCGTCTGAATTTAAAGGATATTTATTTGTGGTCTGACGCTGGCAGGCATTTCCGTGTCCGGGATGCCGAATGGGGAGGGGAGTTTCGTTCGGAAATCCGAATGGTGGTGGGGCTGGCGCATCAAACTGTAGGAGCGCGCTTGCCCGCGATTGTGGCGGCGAGATCACACATCTGTGCCGTCAGGCCGATTTTTCGCGGGCAAGCGCGCTCCTACAAAGGTTTGCGATCACTTATGCAGCTTCAATAGCACCTTTATTGCGAGACACCTTGTCGAGGTACGCCTGCACGTTCTGCTGTTCCTCCGCCGTGGTGAACAGACCCAACTTGGTCCGGCGCCACAGAATGTCTTCGGCCTTGGTCGCCCATTCTTCGCTGCACAGGTAATCCACTTCGCGACTGTAGAGACCGCCGCCCAGGTATTCGCCCATGTCCGCTGCGCCTTGAACGCCCTCAACGATCCGCCAGCTGCGCGAGCCGTAGGTGATCGCCCAGCGGTTGGCGATGTCTGCGCTGAGCCAGTTGCAGCGCTGCTGCAGTTCGGCGGCCAGTGCAGCCGGTGTGGTCATGTTTTCGCCGCCAGGCAGACTCGCTTTCGCCGTCCAGCTCGGCTTCATCTGCGTGAAAAACGGTGCCAGTTGCTGCATCGCCGATTCAGCCAGTTTTCGGTAGGTCGTCAGCTTGCCGCCGAACACCGACAGGATCGGTGCTTCCTCGGCACTGCCTGACAGCGACAGCGTGTAGTCACGCGTGATCGCCGACGGGTTGTCCGATTCATCGTTGCAAAGCGGACGCACACCCGAATAGGTGCGGATGATGTCGTCGCGGCTGAGCTGCTTCTTGAAATGTTCGTTGACGATCTTCAGCAGGTAATTGGTTTCGCCTTCGGTGATCGCCACTTTCGACGGATCGCCGGTGTATTCGCGGTCGGTGGTGCCGATGATGGTGAAGCGTTCCAGATACGGAATGGCGAAAACGATTCGCTGATCTTCGTTCTGCAGAATGAATGCGTTCTCGCCTTCATACAGCTTGGGCACGATCAGGTGACTGCCTTGAATCAGGCGGATCCCGTATTGCGACTCCAGTTTCAGGTCTTCGCGAATGAACTTGGCGACCCACGGTCCAGCCGCGTTGACCAGCGCCTTGGCACGGATCGAAAACAGGCTGCCGTCGGCACGCTCCATGTTCATGTGCCATAACCCGCCGCTGCGGCGAGCGCTTAGGCAGCGTGTCTGGGTGTGGATGTGTGCGCCTTTCTCGCGGGCGGCCATGGCGTTGAGCACAACAAGACGTGCGTCGTCGACCCAGCAATCGGAGTATTCGAAACCGCGCGTGATCGAGCTGTTCAGCGGGCTGTCAGCGCCGAAACGCAGGTTTTTCGACGCAGGCAGTTTTTCGCGTTTGCCCAGGTGGTCGTACAGAAACAGGCCTGCCCGGATCATCCACGCAGGGCGCAGGTGCGGGCGGTGGGGCAACACAAAACGCATCGGTTTGACGATGTGTGGCGCTTTTTCAAGCAGCACTTCACGTTCAGCCAGGGCTTCGCGGACGAGGCGGAATTCATAGTGTTCGAGATAGCGCAGGCCACCGTGGATCAGCTTGCTGCTGGCTGACGAGGTATGGCTGGCCAGGTCGTCCTTCTCGCAAAGGAACACCGACAGGCCGCGTCCCGATGCATCTGCCGCAATCCCGACACCGTTGATGCCACCACCGATCACAGCGATGTCATAGACCTCGGAGAGAGGCGGGGTGGGCAAGTTGGAATGGGCCATCGGGGCCTCCTGTCTGAATTCGATCACGCCTGGCATTCGCTAAAGGCGAATTCGAACATTTATGTTCATTTTCGAAAATAGTAACGCAATAACGAGCACCCGGCCACTCGGTATTGATTGAAAATACTGATGGGAGGGGCAAGAAAGGAACAAAAACGAACATGGAGGAGGGAGGTTGGCGGGTAAAGGCAGACAGGCGCCGGACGTGTGGGAGCGAACTCAATTGCGAGACGCCGTTACATTCGTGAGCTATTCGTCGGCTGGAAAATCTTTTGCGAAGGAAGTCGCTCTCACAGGGTGAGAGCGCAAACGCAACGGTATGTTTAAACCACTTCCAGCCGAATCTTGTTCTGCGTGAGCAGTTGCGCCAATGCAGGCACCGGCGCCTGATCGGTCACCAGGCAGTCGATCAGGGTGATCGGGCCCAGGCGGACCATGGCGTTACGCCCGAACTTGCTGGAGTCGGCCGCCAGAATCACTTGGCGCGCATTGGCGATGATCGCCTGAGAAACGCGCACTTCCTGGTAGTCGAAGTCCAGCAGGCTGCCGTCTTCGTCGATCCCGCTGATACCCACCAGCGCGAAGTCGACTTTGAACTGTGTGATGAAATCCACGCTCGCCTGACCCACCACGCCGCCGTCGCGACGCACATTGCCACCGGCCAGCAACACCTCGAAATCGTCCTTGCCACTGAGGATCGACGCCACATGGAGGTTATTGGTGATGATCTTCAGGTGGTTATGGTTGAGCAGGGCGCGCGCAATCGATTCGGTGGTGGTGCCGATGTTGATGAACAACGAGGCGTGATCAGGGATCTGCGCGGCAATCGCTTCGGCGATGCGCTGCTTTTCGTCGCGCATCTGGTCGGCACGCATGGCGTACGCGGTGTTCTCGATGCTGGAGTCGTAAGCGGCACCGCCGTGATAGCGACGCAGCAGGTTCATTTCCGCCAGCTGGTTGATGTCGCGCCGGATGGTTTGCGGCGTCACGACAAACAATTGGGCCATTTCTTCGATGCTGACGTAGCCGCGCTCACGGACCAGCTCGAGGATCTGCTGTTGACGGGGTGGCAGATTCATTTTTTTTCCTTCGGGCAAGGGCGCTCATGATGCCGCAGGCAGCCATTACCTGTCAGCCGGAAAAAGAATCTCAAGGATCGGGGCGATCAAAACCTGTGGGAGCAAATTCATTCGCGAGAGGCCAGTAGATTCGATAGAGGTCTATCGGATGTACCACAGCATCGCGAATGAATTCGCTCCCACAGTTAGACCGGTCCAGCAACAGAGTCGCAGTGGGGCAGGTTACTCCGCGTCTTCGTGCGGCTCCCAGTCGCGAGTACGGTCCACGGCCTTGCGCCATCCTGCGTACAGCTTCTCTTTTTCGGCATCGTCGCACTGCGGCTCGAATTTCCGCTCGATGACCGCTTTGTCCTTCAACTCGTCCAGCCCGCTCCAGAACCCGATGGCCAGGCCCGCCAGGTAGGCCGCACCCAGCGCCGTGGTCTCGCGCATTTTCGGGCGTTCCACCGGCGTGCCGAGAATGTCGGCCTGGAACTGCATCAGGAAGTTGTTCGCCACCGCGCCACCGTCCACGCGCAGGGCTTTCAGGGGTTCGCCTGCGTCTTGCTGCATCGCGTCCAGAACATCGCGGGTTTGATAGGCGATGGATTCCAGCGCAGCACGAATGATGTGATCGACCTTCACGCCACGGGTCAGGCCGAACAAGGCGCCGCGCGCGTACGGGTCCCAATAGGGTGCACCGAGGCCGGTAAAGGCCGGGACCAGGTACACGCCGTTGCTGTTTTTCACTTTGGTCGCGAAATATTCGGTGTCCATGGAGTCATTGACGATCTTCAGCTCGTCTCGCAGCCACTGCACGGTCGAGCCGCCATTGAATACCGCGCCTTCCAGCGCATAAGCCACTTCGCCACGCGGGCCGCAGCCGATGGTGGTGAGCAAACCGTGGTTGGATTTGACGGCTTTCTTGCCGGTGTTCATCAGCAGGAAACAGCCGGTGCCGTAGGTGTTTTTCGCCTGACCCGGCTCCACACACATCTGGCCGAACAGCGCCGATTGCTGGTCGCCAGCGATGCCCGCGATGGCAATGCCGCTTTTACTGTGGCCATAGACCTCGGAGGAGGATTTGACCTCGGGCAGCATTTCCCGTGGAACGTCGAGCACGTCCAGCATCCGCTGATCCCATTCCAGGGTATGGATGTTGAACATCATTGTGCGCGAGGCGTTGGTGTAGTCGGTGACATGAACCTTGCCGCCGGTGAATTTCCAGATCAGCCAGCTATCGACCGTGCCGAACAACAGTTCACCACGGCGCGCGCGCTCGCGGCTGCCTTCGACGTGATCCAGAATCCACTTCAGTTTGCTGCCGGAAAAGTACGGGTCGATCACCAGACCGGTAGTGTCCTTGATGTAGTCCTCAAGACCATCGCGCTTGAGCTGCTGGCAGATCTCGGTGCTGCGTCGACATTGCCAGACCACCGCATTGTAAATCGGTCGGCCGCTCTCTTTTTCCCATACCACCGTGGTTTCACGCTGGTTGGTGATGCCGATGGCGGCGATCTGGTTGTGATGCAGGTTGGCCTGGGCCAGGACTTTGGTCATGCAGGCCGTCTGGGTCGCGAAGATTTCCATCGGGTCGTGTTCGACCCAGCCAGGCTGCGGGTAATGCTGAACGAACTCGCTCTGGGCAGTGCTCACCACGTTGGCGTCGCGGTCGAAGATGATGGCGCGAGAGCTCGTCGTACCTTGATCGAGGGCGATGATGTAATTCTTGTTGTCGTTATCGGTCATGTCGGTGGCCTGGTGATAAAGCGGGTATCCGGGAACTGCCATCAGTTTACGTGCGAAATCGCGTTCAGTGCGCGGGTGGCATTGCCGATGATGGCTGAATATTCGTATTCGAAAAAATATAGACGTAAACGAACCTTGTCAAAGGTCGAAAGCGAACCAGGGTGAGTTTTACACGCCCACCCGTTTTTACGGCTCGCCGCCTTGTCCGGCTAAGGCGTTTCGACGGCGGATGGCCTAAAGTAATGGCATTGAATACCCAACCTCCCGGTCGTCTGGAGTGCTGCATGACCCCCGCATTGGATTTACTGAAAAAGGTTCGCGCCGAACACCGTGTACACAGTTACGAGCACGACCCCAAAGCCGCGTCCTACGGTCTGGAAGCCGCAGAAAAGCTGAAGTTGCAACCCGCTCAAGTGTTCAAAACGTTGTTGGCCAGCACGGAGAAGGGTGAGCTGCTGGTGGCGGTCGTTCCCGTCGTGGGATCGCTGGATCTCAAGGCGCTTGCCCATGCTGCGGGCGCCAAGAAGGCAGAAATGGCTGACCCGGCCGCGGCGCAGCGTGCCACCGGTTATTTACTGGGTGGCATCAGTCCGTTGGGGCAGAAGAAAAGACTGCGAACGTTCATTGATGAGACCGCTCAACCGTTCGCGACCATATTTGTCAGCGCTGGTCGACGCGGGCTTGAGGTTGAGCTGTCGGCCGCGGTACTTGCACAACACACCCAGGCAACATTCGCTCAGATTGGTCGTGAATGATCCGCAGGCATGGTCAGAAATGCCTGAGGCCTTCACGCAGTGACCCTTTACAGCGACCAGAGTAGGGCGCTGCCGGACATCAACGATTGGGGACGCCTTCCATGCAGCTTGAATTTCATCAGGTCGACGCTTTCAGCGATCGGTTGTTCGCGGGCAATCCTGCGATGGTCTATCGCCTCGATGCCTGGCTGTCGGATGAGCTGATGCAGCACATTGCGACCGAACATAACCTGTCGGAAACCGCCTTCGTGGTGCGTGAGGCCCAGGGTTGGCATATCCGCTGGTTTACGCCGACCCACGAAGTGCCGCTCTGCGGGCACGCGACGCTGGCCAGCGCCCATGTCCTTTTCGAGGTCTATGGCGAGACAGCCGACACCATCGACTTCGTGGGCAAATCAGGTCCTCTGAGTGTGACGCGAGAAAATGGACGCCTTCTGCTGGATTTCCCGGCGATGCCTCCCAGCGAAGTGGGCGTCACGGTGGACGTTGAGCGTGCGCTGGGAACCGAGATCGTGGATGTGCTCGGATCGGCGGAGTTGCTGGTGGTGCTGGAGTCCGAGCAGGCGGTTCGGGAATGCAAACCCGACTTCGCTGCGATTGCCCGACTGCCCTGGCCCGGGGTGATCGTCACCGCCAAGGGCGATGGCGAACGCTACGATTTCGTGTCCCGGTATTTCGCCCCGGCCATAGGCATCCCGGAAGACCCGGTGACCGGCTCGACGCATTGCAGCCTGATTCCTTACTGGTCAGCCCGGTTGAACAAGTTCAGCCTGACGGCCTATCAGTGCTCGGCGCGTGGTGGCGAGCTGTTTTGCCGCCTGGAGGGGGATCGAGTGAAGATCGGCGGACATGCGGCGCTGGTGGCGAGCGGAACGTTAAGCTTGGGGTGACCGTCACTTTTCGCCAAGACACATGACCTGTGGAAGTGAGCAAGCGCACTCCCACAGGGATACCATTCTCATCAATGAATGGGGAGCTCTCAGCCCTTCACATCCTGATGCACCGGAACACTGCCGGCCGCCGGGAATAACACCAGATGCTCGGCTGACACGCGGATGCCGACTTCTTCCCCGACGCCGAAATCCGCATGGCTCGGAAACAATGCTTCCAACAGCGTGCCGGTGGGTAATTGCAGGCGATATGACGTCGCTGCGCCCTGAAAGGTCTTGCTCGCCACCCGGGCTTTCAATGCGCTGTCCGGGGCATGCACGATATCGTCGGGACGCAACAGCACCTCCGTCGGCATGCCGCGCACGCCCCGATAGGCCCGGTTGCCACGCAGCACGCCCAGTTCGGTTTGCACGGACTCGCTGTCGATCAATTGACCACGAATGAAATAGCCCTGCCCGACGAAGCTTGCGACGTAAGGCGTGGCGGGTTCGTGATAGAGGTTGTAGGGCGTGTCCCACTGCTCGAGCCGCCCCTCTTTGAACACACCCACGTGATCGCTCACGGCGAAGGCTTCTTCCTGATCGTGTGTCACCAGGATCGCACTGGTGCCGCGCGCTTTCAGGATGTCGCGAACTTCATGGCTCAAGCGCCGACGCAGTTCGCCGTCGAGGTTGGAGAAAGGTTCGTCGAGCAACAGCAACTGCGGCTCAGGCGCCAGTGCGCGGGCCAGGGCAACGCGTTGTTGCTGGCCTCCGGAAAGTTCGTGAGGGTGACGTTTGCCCAGCGCCCCGAGATTGACCAGCTCCAGCATGTCGCTGACCACTTGGGTCAGGCGAGGGTGATTGCGGATGCCGAACGCGATATTGTCGGCAACGGTCAGGTGCGGGAACAGCGCGTAATCCTGAAACACCATGCCGATCCGGCGTTTCTCCGGGGCAAGGGTAAAACCGGCTTTGGAGATCACGTCTCCGGCCAGCACGATTTCGCCTTCCTGCACCGGCTCGAAGCCGGCAATGGCACGCAGTGTCGTGGTTTTGCCGCAGCCCGAGGAGCCCAGCAGGCAACCGATGTCACCCGCATTGAGGTGCAGATTCAGGTTCTGCACCACCCGCTGACCCTGATAGCCGCAGGCGAGGTTGCTCAGTTTCAGCAGCATGGGATCACTCAAGCAGGTTGGTAGGCTGGCGCCACGAGAAACTCCAGCAGCGCCTTCTGCGCATGCAGGCGGTTCTCTGCCTGATCCCATGCGACCGAACGTACATCGTCGAGCAGGTCTTCACTGATTTCTTCGCCACGGTGGGCGGGCAGGCAGTGCATGAACAACGCATCGTCCGCGGCCAGATCCAGCAAGGCGCGGGTGACCTGGAAAGGTTTGAAGAGGGCGATACGTTTGGCGGTTTCTTCTTCCTGGCCCATGGAGGTCCAGACGTCGGTGCTGATCAGGTGCGCGCCTTTCACCGCTTCACGCGGGTCGCGGGTCAGGGTGACGCGATCACCGGCCAGTGCCATGAACTGCGGGTTGGGTTCGTAGCCTTCCGGGCAGGCCACACGCAGCTGGAAGTCGAACTGGATCGCGGCCTCTATATAGCTGTTACACATGTTGTTGCCGTCGCCTATCCAGGCCACGGTCTTGCCTTTGATCGAGCCCCGGTGCTCAAGGAAGGTTTGCATGTCGGCGAGCAGTTGGCAGGGGTGCAAGTCGTCCGACAGACCGTTGATGACCGGCACGCGGGAATTGGCGGCGAACTCGGTAAGGTTGCTGTGCGCGAAGGTACGGATCATGACCGCGTCGACCATGCGCGACATCACGCGTGCACCGTCGGCAATCGGCTCGCCTCGGCCTAGCTGGGTGTCCCGAGGCGACAGAAAAATAGCCTGACCGCCCAGTTGAATCATGCCGGCTTCGAACGAAACACGGGTACGAGTCGAAGATTTCTCGAAGATCATCGCCAGCACGCGTCCTCTCAGCGGCTCGAAGAGCACGCCTCGATTCCGCAGGTCCTTCAGCTCAATGCCGCGACGAATCATGCCGACGAGCTCATCCGGCGTGTAGTCCATCATCGAGAGAAAGTGCCTTGCGCTCATCATTAACTACCTTGTCTGCAACAGACCGCAGATCCTCAAAGCCGGGTTTTATCGGGAAAACGGGCGAGACCTGCGGCAAAAGCCGCACGGGGCGACGAATAGGGAAGGCGCGAGGGTATAAGAAAATGTCGCCTCGTGCCAAGGGCCGCGCTCAGGGAAAGTGTTCGTCAGACGTTCGGTCGCCGGAAAGTGGCGCGTTCAGTACGCTTTTCATGTAACGAAGTGCTACAGTTGCGTACACGCGGAGGCACTTAGCCATCTTCGTCTGTCGGGTCGGTCGTCTTTTTACACCTTCGCATTGCGCGGTGGCAATTACTGCCGATTCCGTAACAGTTTCAAATGGCTGCAGAACCTTATGCGACATGCTTCACGCCGCGGAAACCCGGACGTTTCCTGATGCACTGGTGTGGGTTATAAAGGCCGCTTATGTCCTCCAAAAGGGGTGGGGAATGGATTCAAAAGAGAAACAACTGACGGAACTGCTCGGGCTCACCGCCCGCACCCTCACGCACCTCACTGCTTCCATGACATCGATGTCGTTCGAGCTGATGCGCAGTGAGGACGAAGTGACACGCTCGGCAGGTCGTCGGATGATTGATCGTATGGCGACAATCAGCGCTGGCCTGGATGACCACTGGCGTTTGATCGGTGAGCTCACCGGCGTTCAAGTGTCACAGGAACAGGTCGAAACCGTTCACGAGATTCAGATGCAGCGTAAGGTCGTAACGCCCATTGGCGGTTCGGCTTCCTGAGTCTTTTCACGCACGTCCCTCTTTTTCGCTCAGGTGAGCTATCGGCTCGCCTGATGCTGTCCGATTCACGGCACTGACGTTTCTGGCGAAGTGCCGCGCCAGGCTCCATAGTTTTGTTTCCGCGATCACGCTGATCGCCATACAAAAATATGAGACTGGCGATGACCAAGACTCTCCACCACCGTGCCTGTCACCTGTGCGAGGCCATTTGCGGCCTGACCATCGAAACCACCCGCGACGACGACGAATCGGTGCGTATCAGTTCGATCAAGGGCGACGCGCAAGACACCTTCAGTCGAGGGCATATCTGCCCCAAGGCGGTGGCGCTGCAAGACATTCAGAACGACCCTGATCGTCTGCGTCAGCCCATGCGCCGTATCGGTGATCAATGGCGGCCTATTGAGTGGGATGCGGCCTTTGAGCTGGTCGCCGAACGGTTTCATGACATCCAGCAGCGTCACGGGCAGAACGCCGTCGCCGTGTATCAAGGCAATCCCAGCGTGCACAACTACGGGCTGATGACCCACAGCAATTACTTTCTCGGTTTGCTCAAGACCCGCAATCGTTTCTCCGCGACGTCGGTGGACCAATTGCCGCATCACCTGACCAGCTACCTCATGTATGGCCACGGCTTGCTGCTGCCCATCGCGGACATCGATCACACCGATTTCATGCTGATCCTGGGCGGCAATCCGCTCGCGTCCAACGGCAGTATCATGACCGTGCCTGACGTCGAGAAGCGCTTGAAGGCCATTCAGGCCCGCGGCGGCAAGGTGGTGGTGGTCGATCCTCGTCGCAGCGAGACAGCCGCCATCGCCGATCAACATGTGTTCATCCGCCCCGGCGGCGATGCGGCGCTGTTGTTCGGTCTGTTGCACACGCTGTTCGCAGAAGGGCTGACGCGTGAGAGCCACTTGCCTGTCGATGGCCTGGAGGAGGTGCGCGCCGCCGTTGCCCCTATGGATGCCGACGCCATGAGCCTGCGCTGCGGTGTCCCGGCTGAGCAGATTCGACAACTGGCAAGGGATTTTGCCGGTGCCAACAGCGCGGTGTGTTATGGGCGCATGGGCATTTCTACCCAGGCATTTGGAACGGTCTGCCACTGGCTGGTGCAACTGATCAACCTGGTGACCGGCAATCTCGACCGCGTCGGCGGGGCCTTGTGTACGGAGCCCGCGCTGGACTTGGTGGCTTCCACCTCGGGTGGCGGATTCAATCGGTGGCAGAGTCGCGTATCCGGGCTGCCGGAATACAACGGTGAATTGCCTGTCTCGACCCTGGCAGAAGAAATGCTGACCGAGGGAGAAGGGCAGGTGAGGGCGCTGATCACGGTTGCCGGCAACCCGGTGTTGTCGACGCCTAATGGTCGTCGCCTCGATCAAGCGCTGGAGGGGCTGGAGTTCATGGTCAGCATCGATCTCTACATCAACGAAACCACGCGCCACGCCGATCTGATACTGCCCTCTACGTCCGCACTGGAGAACGATCACTACGACACGACCTTCAACATGTTCGCGGTGCGCAACGTCACGCGTTTCAACCGCGCCATTCTGGCCAAACCCGACGGCGCGCTGCACGACTGGGAGATTTTTGTGGGCCTGGCCAAGGCCTTCGCCTCGAAAACCGAGCGGGAACTGAAGCCGACGATACCGCCTGCTCATATCGTGGATCGTGGTCTGCGTGCAGGGTTCTACGGGGACACGTCGGCGTTCAAGCTGTCGTTGGAAACGCTTTACGATCATCCCCACGGCCTGGACCTCGGCGCGCTGAAACCCAACCTCGCGGCACGGCTGCGGACCGCCAATCAGCGTATACATGCCGCGCCGGAGGTGATCGTCGCCGACCTCGTTCGCTTCGCAACGCTGCCCACGCCGCAAAGCGATGAGTTGTTGCTGATCGGACGCCGCCACGTGCGGAGCAACAATTCGTGGATGCATAACTATCACCGCTTGGTCAAAGGCAAGCCACGGCACCAGTTACTGATGAACCCGGACGATCTGACCCGCCGAGGTTTGTGCGATGGGCAGCGAGTTCGCGTCAGTTCGCGGGTCGGCATGATCGAGGTGGAGGTGATGGGCAGCACGGACATGATGCCGGGCGTTGTGAGCCTGCCGCATGGTTGGGGGCATGGGCGTCCCGGCGTAAAAATGGACATTGCTCGCGATCAGCCGGGAGAAAGCGCCAACGACCTGACCGACGAACGGCAGATGGACGCCGTGTCCGGCAACGCTGCGCTGAACGGGGTTCCGGTGACTGTCGCGGCGGCATGACGCTCATCATATTTATCGGGTCGATTAAAGCCAAGACCGAGCGTTACGCTAGGGATTCCGTTACAATGCGCCACCGTGTCGACTCATACAGTCGTAAAGTTAAGCCGAGGTGCTCCATGGATATCATCGAAACGATCAAAGACCAGATTGCCAAAAACACCGTTCTGCTTTACATGAAAGGCGCTCCGAATGCCCCACAATGCGGCTTCTCGGCCAAGGCGTCTCAGGCATTGATGGCGTGTGGCGAAAAGTTCGCGTACGTCGATATCCTGCAGAACCCTGAAATCCGCGCCAACCTGCCGAAGTACGCCAACTGGCCGACGTTCCCACAGCTGTGGGTGGACGGTGAGTTGGTTGGCGGTAGCGATATCATCGTTGAGATGCATGCTGATGGTTCGCTGCAGAAGCTGGTCAAGGAAGCGGTCGAGAAGAACGCTACTGCTTGATCCAGTCTGGTATTCGAAAAGCCCCGGCTCTCGGTTGAGAGTCGGGGTTTTTTGTTGTTATTTGTTGGCACTGATGAGGGGGGACTATCCGTTGTCTGTGTCGGCGCTGATGGGCTCGGGCTAACGCCAGAGCTAAAAGAAGCGCAGCAAGTTTGATCGTTCCCACGCTCCGCGTGGTAACGCAGCGACTGACGCTCTGCGTCAGCGTGGACGCGGAGCGTCCTGGCAGTCATTCCCACGCGGAGCGTTGGAACGATCGTATCCGTTGTCTGTGTTGGCGCTGATAGGCGTGGCTAACGTCAGCGCTGTTCCGCCTTCGTTTTGGTTACTTTTTCGTGGTCCGACATTTCGGCTTTTTACAAAAGTGACCCGCTGTAAGAGCGGAACCCTAAGTAGCCGTTACCGCAGAAACGGATCTATACCCAACCCCAACCCCAATAAAAAGCCCCACCTGACTCAACACCAGGCGGGGCTTTTTATCGGGGCGAAAAACCGAAATCAGTCTTCTTCGCCCATCTGCGATTGCAGGTAATTCTCGATGCCGACTTTGTCGATCAGGCCCAGCTGCGTTTCCAGCCAGTCGATGTGTTCTTCTTCCGACTCAAGGATGTCTTCCAGCATCTCACGGCTGCCGAAGTCACCCACGGTTTCGCAATGGGCAATCGCGGCTTTCAGATCAGCGTGACCTTTGCGCTCAATCTTCAGGTCGCACTCCAGCATTTCCTTGGTATGCTCGCCGATCAGGATCTTGCCCAGGTCCTGCAGGTTCGGCAGGCCTTCCAGAAACAGGATGCGCTTGATCAGCTTGTCCGCGTGCTTCATCTCATCAATGGATTCTTTGTACTCGTGCTTGCCCAGCTTGTTCAGGCCCCAATCTTCGTACATACGCGCATGCAGGAAGTACTGGTTGATTGCGACCAGCTCGTTTCCGAGGATCTTGTTGAGATGCTGGATGACGGTAATGTCGCCTTTCATGATCGAGGTCCTGTCGAAGATGTTTATCTATAAGGCGCAAGTCTGAGCCTCCTATAAACACCTGTCAAACCTAAGTTATTGAATAATAAATGAAAATAAATAGAAATAAGAATGTTTGTGTTCCGCATCTTACCGCTAACCATTTGAATTACAGGCATAAAAAAAACCGGACACAAAGTCCGGTTCTTTAAAAACGGGTGAATCAGGCGGCAGAAAATCCTGCGGGGTAGGCAAGTGCGGCTTGTGTCGTTTGCAGTTCGGTCAGTGTTTCACGCACCACTTCCTTCGCCAGGCAGGCACATTTCCCACATTTGCTGGCGACACCCAGGGTCTCGCGCACTTCACGATAGCTGCAGCATCCTTCCATGATTGCTTCGCGGATTTGTCCGTCGGTAACACCTTGGCAGAGGCAGACATACATATAGAAAAGACCGTCGCTGAGTGATTGGCTCAATGCCACGGATACTAATGTTAATGAGAATGCTTGTCAAAACTACTTCATGCGGATCAGATGACGGCCGATGAGTGGTCCGTTATTGGCGATTGCCGGGCGTAAAAAAACCGGCCGCTGGGCCGGTTTTTGGTCGTGCGTGAACTTCAATCGTCGAAGTCGTGCCAGCCGCCCATTTCTTTCCAGCGGTTGACGATGCCGCAGAACAGATCGGCGGTTTTCTCGGTGTCGTAACGCGCCGAGTGGGCCTCGCGACCGTCGAAATCGATGTCAGCGGACTGACAGGCCTTGGCCAGGACGGTCTGTCCGTAGGCAAGCCCGGCGAGCGTCGCGGTGTCGAAGCTGGAGAACGGGTGGAAGGGATTGCGCTTCATGTCCAGCCGCGCAACCGCCGCATTGAGGAAGCCCAGGTCGAAACTGGCGTTGTGGCCGACGAGAATTGCCCGCTTGCAGCCGTTGGCCTTCAAGGCCTTGCGTACGCCACGGAAAATATCGGTCAGCGCGGTTTCTTCGCTTACAGCCATACGCAAAGGGTGATCGAGCTTGATGCCTGTGAATTCCAGGGCCGCGGCTTCGATATTGGCGCCTTCGAACGGCTCCACACGGAAGAAATAGGTGTGTTCGGGAAACACGAAGCCTTTGTCGTCCATGCCGATGGTGGTCGCGGCAATTTCCAGCAATGCGTCGGTGGCCGAATTGAAACCGCCGGTTTCTACATCGACAACGACGGGCAGGTAGCCGCGAAAACGGGCTGCCATCGGATGCCTGGAGCCTGTTCCGCCGCCAGAGCCTTCCTGTTCGTCGTCGTAATGATCTTCACTCACGCGTGTTCCTCCAGCAGGCGCCAGCGCAGTTTCTCACCGGCGCGCAGCGGGATAACGGACAGCTCGCCGAAAGGCAGGCTGGTGGGGGCGGTCCATTCTTCACGAACCAGGGTAATGGTGTCGGTGTTCGCTGGCAGGCCATAGAACGCCGGGCCATTGCGACTGGCGAAGCCTTCCAGCTTGTCCAGCGCATTGCGCTGTTCGAACGCCTCGGCGTACAGCTCGATCGCGGCATACGCGGTGTAGCAGCCGGCACAGCCGCAAGCGGCTTCCTTGGCGTGTTGCGCGTGAGGCGCCGAGTCAGTGCCCAGGAAGAACTTGCTGCTGCCGCTGGTGGCGGCATCCAGCAGGGCGACCTGATGCGTATTGCGCTTCAGGATCGGCAGGCAATAGAAGTGCGGACGGATACCGCCAACCAGCATGTGGTTGCGGTTGTAGAGCAAGTGATGAGCGGTGATGGTCGCGCCCACATTGGCCGAAGCCTCGTTGACGAATTCCACCGCGTCGGCTGTGGTGATGTGCTCGAACACCACTTTGAGCGTCGGGAAGTGCTCGACCACACGGCGCATGTGCTCATCGATGAAGATTTTTTCGCGGTCGAAGACGTCGATGTCGCCACGCGTCACTTCGCCGTGAATCAGCAGCGGCATACCCACTTCGGCCATCGCCTCAAGCACCGGGAAGATCTTGTCGATGCTGGTCACGCCGGAGTCGGAGTTGGTTGTCGCACCGGCCGGGTACAGCTTGGCGGCATGCACGAAGCCACTGGCCTGGGCGGCACGGATGTCTTGCGGCTGGGTCAGGTCGGTGAGGTAAAGCACCATCAAGGGCTCAAAACGGCTGCCGGCAGGACGTGCAGCAAGAATGCGCTGGCGATAGGCATCCGCTTGTTCTGCATTGCGTACCGGCGGCACGAGGTTCGGCATGATGATGGCGCGGCCAAAAGTGCGCGCTACGTCAGCGACGGTGTGGGGCAAGACGGCGCCATCACGAAGATGGATGTGCCAGTCGTCGGGGCGCAGGAGGGTCAGGCGTTCGGACATTGGGGATTCCAGGCGGGTCAAACTCGCTGGGAATGCTACCGGAAAAGACTCTTCCAGGCACTCGCTATCAAGTTTTGTAGGAAGTAACCGATAGACACGTGTAAGCGATAAATTTTGTAACGCGGTGAATTTTTAGTGGAGCCTCCCGTGCGCCAGCGATATCTAGCCCTGCTCAGCGTGTTTGCCAGCCTGCCGGCCATGGCTCTCACTTTCCAGACACGTCTGGAGAATATCGAGTGGAAGGTAGAAGGCGATCAGTTCGAATGCCGTCTGAGCCAGCCGATCACCGACTTCGGCGCGGGCGAGTTCGTGCGTCGTGCGGGTGAACAAGCGACTTTCCGACTGAAGGCGTCCGGCTACAGCCTGGCCTCCGGATCGGCAACGCTGATTGCGGCTGCCGCACCATGGCAGCCGGGTCGAGGCGATCTCAATCTTGGTGCGGTTAAAGTCGGCAATGGGGACATCCCGTTCAATACCAGTCAGGCCCAGGCCGGTCGTCTGATCGCGGGCTTGATGGAAGGGCGCAGTCCCGTGATCCGCCACGTCCTGCGTGATGGCGGTGGGGCAATGGAAGTGCGGTTGCTTCCAGTCAAATTCAGCCATGCGTACAGCGATTTTCAACTGTGCACCGCCAAACTGCTGCCGATGAACTTCGAACAAGTGCGGCAAGCCGAGATCGGCTTCCCGGGCGGAGGCATCGACCTCGATGCTCAGGCCAAGCGTCGGCTCGACACCGTGCTGGCGTATATGAAGGCCGACCCTTCTGTGAACCGTGTCGAGCTGGACGGACATTCGGACAACAGCGGCAATCGTCTGACCAACCGTGACCTGTCGCGGCGTCGTGCACTGGCGGTCATGGACTACCTGAAGGCTCAAGGCGTGCCGGAAGAGCAGATCACCGTGCGCTTCCATGGCGAGCAGTATCCCTTGGTCCCGAACACCACCAACGCCAATCGCGCGCGCAATCGCCGGGTGAATATCCATCTGGATCGCGTCGCCGAACAGAAACCCGCGGTGGCACCGACCGCCGCGCCCGCGTCGGTTCCTGCACCGGCCCCTGTCCCGCCGCCGGCCGCTACCCCCGCGCCTACGGCCGCATCCGGCACGCCGGCCGCCAAGACCTCCTGATCGCGCGGCGACAGTCGTGTGTTCGACAGATTCTGTCGCTTCGTCGTCAGGAGCTGTCGCGACACTGTAATTCCACGGGTTTGAACGGTAGAATCAGCGGTTTTCCGTACAACGCGTTGGAGTGATGGCATGGCGGACGTTAACAAGGTAGTTCTCGCGTATTCCGGTGGCCTGGATACTTCGGTAATCCTCAAGTGGCTGCAGGATACGTACAACTGCGAAGTGGTGACCTTTACGGCTGACCTGGGTCAGGGTGAAGAAGTCGAGCCAGCACGCGCCAAGGCGCAAGCCATGGGCGTAAAAGAAATTTACATCGACGATCTGCGCGAAGAATTCGTGCGCGATTTCGTATTCCCGATGTTCCGCGCCAACACTGTCTATGAAGGCGAGTACCTGCTGGGTACGTCCATCGCCCGTCCTCTGATCGCCAAGCGTCTGATTGAAATCGCCAACGAAACCGGCGCCGACGCCATTTCCCACGGCGCGACCGGCAAAGGCAACGACCAGGTGCGTTTCGAACTGGGTGCCTACGCGCTCAAGCCCGGCGTCAAAGTGATTGCTCCGTGGCGTGAGTGGGACTTGCTGTCCCGCGAGAAGCTGATGGACTACGCCGAGAAACACGCGATCCCGATCGAGCGTCACGGCAAGAAGAAGTCTCCGTACTCGATGGACGCCAACCTGCTGCACATTTCTTATGAAGGCGGCGTGCTGGAAGACACCTGGACCGAGCACGAAGAAGACATGTGGCGTTGGACCGTTTCCCCGGAAAAGGCTCCAGACAAGGCTCAGTACCTGGAACTGACCTACCGTAACGGCGACATCGTCGCGCTGGACGGCGTCGAAATGAGCCCGGCCACCGTGCTGGCAACCCTGAACCGCATCGGTGGCGAACACGGCATCGGCCGTCTGGACATTGTCGAGAACCGCTACGTCGGCATGAAGTCCCGTGGCTGCTACGAAACCCCGGGCGGCACCATCATGCTCAGGGCTCACCGCGCCATCGAGTCGATCACCCTGGACCGCGAAGTCGCTCACCTTAAGGATGAGCTGATGCCGAAGTACGCCAGCCTCATTTACACCGGTTACTGGTGGAGCCCTGAGCGTCTGATGCTGCAACAGATGATCGACGCGTCGCAAGCTCACGTGAACGGTGTCGTTCGCCTGAAACTGTACAAAGGCAACGTCATCGTCACGGGTCGCAAGTCCGATGATTCGCTGTTCGATGCCAACATTGCGACCTTTGAAGAAGACGGCGGCGCCTATAACCAGGCAGACGCCGCTGGCTTCATCAAGCTCAATGCACTGCGCATGCGCATTGCCGCGAACAAGAACCGCAAGTTGTTCTGATCGCCGTCAGCGTGTAGAGGTGCAGCCCCGCCCGGGGTTGCACCGTTCTTTCAGATGCTCCCTACGCCCGGCCACTCCGTTTTATTCAGGCCTTGCTCGATGACGACCTATTTCTCCGGCTCCGGCACGTCAGAAGATGAACGTCCGGACGCGTTGATTTTATCCGTGCTTTTGAACTCGAAGCGATACGCCTTACCGATGTTCCAGACATCACGCACACTCAGATCGAGCAACTGAGCAATTTCCTGCGCCGTGTAGCCCAGTGAGGAGTAGTGCATGGCATGACCGGCGACAGAATCATCGACCAAAACCGGGTCCTGGCTACGAGCAGGCCTGGGTCTTACCGGGCGGCTGTAGAGGATTTTCAGACCGTTCTCGTTCGCCAGACGCTTGATCTCCTTGCGGTTCATCCGCAACGAGTATTGGAGCGCCGAGACGCCCGCACCCTTCGCGACTAAACCTTTAAGTTGTTCGAGCTTGGCTTTCATCTGCGCTTCTGGGTCCAGCTCCTGAGCCGTCTTTGTTGCCTCGCAGCCCATTTCTCCAGATTCACCCTCCGGGACTACGTTAATGACACCGCCCTGGGCGACGTATTGCTCTATGGCTTCAGCTATTTTCAGAGGTTCGGAGGTGATCGCTGAAAATACTCCTGTTTTTTTAGTCATGGTTTATTCCTTTGAACAGGTTGATAAAGACGGCGCCTACAGCGCGCCGTTGTCCGTCATCAACTATTTCAGGGCTGGACAGGCTTCTTCGAGCCGGCCGAACCCTGCTCGCGCTTGAAGTCCAGGCAAGGAAATAGAAAGATGATTAAGGGCAAATGTTGATTCGGTTAAAGCAGCTAATGAATGTCGGTAGTTGTCGAAAACCGAAAGTTCGTTTGCAGAAAAAAGTAACGACTGGAAATAGTTTTGGCAAGTAAAAAATCAAATCACGGCAATTTGAGTTTTGTTATTTTTTTTAGTCTTACAGGGCCGATGTTGCGGTCTGTTAGTTGTGTAGTATTTTTCTGGTTTGCAGGAAGTTAGCTGGATTTACAAGGTGGGATGGTATTACGTGGTGGGCGGAAGAACTGTATCAATAAAATGTTAATTAACGGCAATAGCTTTGTATAGCGTATGAAAAGCATTTTTTGAAGTGTTAGCGGGTTTGTCAGCACGCTGGGGGCTTTGTCAGCAAACACTGCTGCTGCGCGCAAGCGATTCAGGGGCATCGGATTAATCCGATCATCGTGTAGGCCATTTCTCTAAATAAATATGTATGAAGAAAAGGATTTTCAGGTGTGTAATTTTTCAACGCGCCTCAGGAGCATCACGAAGGAACGGGGCCGCAATATTTTATGGATGTTGTCTACTCGCATGTTCTGCGGATGAGCTTATCCTGTCAGTCAAGGATGTTGATTCGTACGGTGGCTTTCGAAATGGCAGGTCAGGTGCACCGTCAGAACAGCAATGGAGGGCCGTCGGCAATGGACGGGTACGAGATCGGGAAAAAGTGCACCAGAGCGTGTTGGCTATTCTTTATTCAGCGCTTGACGGGGTGGACGGCTTCGATGAGGCACTGGCTGTGTGATCCTGAGTGCTGCAAGCATCACGTCTGTCATTCCGGATTTATTTCGGACTCGTCTTTTCGTCGTTTCCGAGAGTTGCCAATGAGGAAGCAAAAAATATGAACAGCCTCCAAGTGAGGATGGATAAGTCAGGTTTTGTAGGATCTTTCTGTTGCTTGAGTAGGAAAGGTCTTTGCCTGCTAGTCCGTAGGGAGGAGCGCCATGCAAAGCACTAAACGACTAAGCTATTGTGCGGGCTCTGAAAATTCGAACAGAAAAAAATGGACTGCTCATGAATAAAGTGTTGATCGTGGATGATCACCCTGTCATTCGGCTCGCTGTACGGATGTTAATGGAGCGTCATGGCTACGAAGTCATCGCCGAGACGGATAACGGCGTGGATGCGCTGCAACTGGCACGCGAGCATTTGCCCGACATCGTCATACTGGACATTGGTATTCCCAAGCTGGACGGCCTGGAGGTCATTGCCCGTTTGACGGCAATGACGCTGCCTTTCAAGGTATTGATCCTGACCTCTCAGGCCCCCGGGCATTTTTCGATGCGTTGCATGCAGGCGGGAGCTGCGGGATATGTCTGCAAGCAGCAAGACCTCACTGAGTTGCTCAGTGCAATCAAAGCGGTGTTGTCCGGCTACAGCTATTTCCCAAATCAGGCCCTGCACACGGTGCGTTCGAGTCTGGGGAACGCCAGCGAGGCTGAGATGGTTGATCGGCTCTCAGGGCGGGAGATGATGGTCCTGCAGCAGCTGGCTCGGGGGAAAACCAACAAGGAAATTGCCGATGGAATGTTTCTCAGCAATAAGACAGTCAGTACTTACAAAACGCGTCTGCTATTGAAACTCAACGCGCATTCGCTGGTGGATCTCATTGAGCTGGCCCAGCGTAATGGGCTGGTGTAACAAAAGGAGCCCAGGCTCGAAACAGGTGTCAGCGATGTCGCGACGCTGCAGGCGGTATCCATGAATTTTGCCGACAGGCTAAAGCCTCTCAAGTACAGGAGAGGCTTTGAACAGTGTCTTTTTGCGGGGCGTGTCAGAGGTCGAAATCGTAGTCGGCCAGTTGCTTCTGGAGTCGACGCTCTTCCAGCAGGTTGTCGATGGTGCGGCGCTTGCTGAGATTGGTTTTTGCCGTTTCTACAGGTACTTGGGCGGCGTCGTCGGAATCCCCGGCCACGAAGTCGTCCTCTACGTCCATCTGCTCTTTGCCAGTGCTCATCAAGTTGACTCCAGGCTTAGACTGTCATTGGCGGACCTTATAGCGACAAACTTCGACCGGGTAAAAAAGATTTTTTCAATCGATCAACCGCTGAAAACGCTATCGCTCAATCGTCGGATGTCTTTGCCTTGTATTCGCACAGGTCTTCGATCCTGCAACTGCCGCACCGAGGCTTGCGCGCGATGCAGACGTAACGGCCATGCAGGATCAACCAGTGATGGGCGTCGAGAAGATAATCCTTAGGGACGAACTTCATCAGTTTGTTTTCCACTTCGATGACGTTCTTGCCCGGAGCGATTCCTGTGCGGTTACTGACCCTGAAAATATGCGTGTCCACGGCCATGGCCAACTGGCGGAAGGCAGTATTGAGCACGACGTTAGCGGTCTTGCGACCCACGCCCGGCAGCGCTTCCAGGGCTTCTCGGCTTTGCGGTACTTCGCCGCCATGCAGTTCCACCAGCATGCGGCAGGTCTCGATGACGTTCCTCGCCTTGCTGTTGTACAAACCGATAGTCTTGATGTACTCGGACAGCCCGTCGACACCCAAGTCGTAAATCGCCTGTGGGGTGTTGGCGACCGGGTACAGCCTGGCCGTCGCCTTGTTCACGCTGACGTCCGTGGCTTGCGCCGACAGGATCACCGCGATTAACAGTTCGAACGGCGAACTGTAGGACAGCTCGGTTTTGGGATCGGGATTGTCTTCGTGGAGGCGACGAAAAATTTCCAGACGTTTTACTGCGTTCATGAAATGCGCTTTCCCTGAGTAACAGTCGTATCAAGTGTGGCATCGGGCCGATTGGCAGGCTTGGGTCGGTCTATGAGGCTTCAAGCGCCTGTAACGCTTGTTCGGCCTGTGCGACCTCGGCGATCAGTGCCGCCACCTGATCAGGCGGCAGCTCCGCAGATTGAGCTTTGGCGAGGGCGGCACGGCGCATGGCAAGCTGGATTTTCGCTCTGTTCAAGGCGGCCTTGTCAGCTTTTGCAGTGGGCTCAATGTTAACTGGCGCCACGGTTGGTGTTGCCTGGTCGGATCGCCCAACGCCCTGAAGCGCAGCCAGGGCGCGTTCGGCCTCGTCAAGTTCCCTTTGCAGCTCCACCAACCGCGCCGCCTGTTCTGCGATGGGCGGGTGTCCGAACGCTTTGAGTGACTTGTTCAGTTGGGCGCGGCTCATCGTGACCTCGATGCGCGCCTGCTTCAATGCTGCATCGTGGTCAGCCGTCTTCTGCGTGCGAACCAGTTCCAGCGCCGCCTGCACGGGATCTCCTTGAGCTGGCGTCGAGGCTGCGGGCTTTCGCTGACGAGCCAGACGTTCGGCCTGGCGCTGTTGTTCTTCCCGCTCCAGCCGGGCGTTGCGGGTTTCGAAGCGTTGACGTGCGTGACCGCGTTTGGCTGCTCGCGCGACCTGCTGGGCTTCGTCAAACGCCAAGCCACCGACTATCGGCACCACGGTGGCCGATGGCAGAGGCAGCATGTCGATGCAATCGACGGGGCAGGGCGCCACGCACAGGTCGCAGCCGGTGCACTCGTCGACGATCACGGTGTGCATCAGTTTTGCAGCACCGACGATTGCATCGACGGGGCAAGCCTGAATGCACTTGGTGCAGCCGATGCATTCCGCTTCACGAATGAATGCAACCTGGGGAGGGGCGCTTCCACGTTCGGTGTCCAGTTGCAGGACCGGCACATCCAACAGGCGCGCCAACGCTGCGATGGTTTCATCGCCGCCCGGTGGGCATTTGTTGATCGATTCGCCGCTGGCAATGCCTTCGGCGTAGGGCTTGCAGCCGGGATGGCCACATTTGCCGCATTGGGTCTGCGGCAGGAGGGCATCGATACGCTGAATCAGGCTCATGCTTTGACCAGACCGACGACCCTGGAGGTCGTCGGCCGCGTTCAGGGTTACTTAATGCGCTGACCCGGCTTGGCGCCGCTGTCAGGACTCAGCAGGTAGATTTCTTCGCCGCCAGGACCGGCCGCCATCACCATGCCTTCGGAGATACCGAAACGCATTTTCCGAGGCTTGAGGTTGGCGATCATCATGGTCAGACGACCTTCCAGCTCCGCCGGGTTCGGGTAAGCGCTCTTGATACCGGAGAACACGTTGCGTTTCTCGTCACCGATGTCCAGCGTGAGGCGCAGCAGTTTGTCGGCCCCTTCGACGTGTTCGGCTTTCTCGATCAGCGCGACACGCAGGTCGATGGCGGCGAAGGCGTCGAAGTCGATTTCCGGTGACAGCGGATCCTTGGCCAGTTCGCCGTTACCTTGAGCGGCTGAGCCGGTGTCGGTGGCGCTGGCCGTCAGGTCTTCTTTCGAAGCGTTGGTCATGGCTTCCACCTTTGCCGGATCGATACGGGTCATGAGGGCCTGGAACGGGTTCAGCTGATGGTTGCTGAGCAGCGTCAGGTGGTCGTCCCAGGTCAACGGCGCGACGTTGAGGAATTGCTCTGCGTCGGCGGCCATATCAGGGAGGACCGGCTTCAGAAAGATCACCAGTTGGCGGAACAGGTTTATGCCCAGAGCGCAGATGGCCTGGACTTCATCCTGTTTGCCTTCCTGCTTGGCCAGCGACCAGGGTGCCTTGTCGGCAATCCAGGCGTTGGCCCGGTCGGCCAGCGCCATGATTTCACGCATGGCACGGGCAAAGTCTCGGGCTTCGTAGGCGTCTGCGATGCTTGGCGCAGCGGCGAGGAAGGCGTCGGTCAACTCTGGTGCGGCATTGCCGGCCACCAGAACGCCTGCGTTACCTTTGTGGATAAAGCCTGCGCAGCGGCTGGCGATGTTCACCACCTTGCCGATGAGGTCGGAGTTGACCTTCTGCACGAAGTCTTCCAGGTTCAGGTCGAGGTCGTCGACGCCACGGCCCAGCTTTGCGGCGTAGTAGTAACGCAGGTATTCCGGCGACAGGTGCTCAAGGTAGGTACGCGCCTTGATGAAGGTGCCGCGCGACTTCGACATTTTCTGGCCGTTGACGGTCAGGTAGCCGTGCACGTTGATGCCGGTCGGTTTGCGGAAGCCCGAGCCCTCGAGCATCGCCGGCCAGAACAGCGCGTGGAAATTGACGATGTCCTTGCCGATGAAGTGGTACAGCTCGGCCGTCGAGTCCTTGTTCCAGAAGGCATCGAAGTCCAGCGTCGGCGTGCGATCGCACAGGTTTTTGAAGCTGGCCATGTAGCCGATCGGCGCATCCAGCCAGACGTAGAAGTATTTGCCTGGCTCGTCGGGGATTTCAAAACCGAAGTACGGTGCGTCGCGGGAGATGTCCCACTGTTGCAGGCCCGAATCCAGCCATTCGGCGATCTTGTTTGCCACGGCGTCCTGCAGCGTGCCGCTGCGGGTCCATGTTTTAAGCATGGCGTCGAAGGCGGGCAGGTCGAAGAAGAAATGCTTCGAGTCCTTGAGCACAGGGGTTGCGCCGGAAATCGCCGATTTCGGGTCTTTCAGGTCAGTCGGTGCGTAGGTGGCTCCGCACTTCTCGCAGTTGTCGCCGTACTGGTCTTCAGTGCCGCACTTCGGGCAGGTGCCTTTGATGAAGCGGTCGGCCAGGAACATTTTCTTTTCCGGGTCGAAATACTGGGTTACCGAGCGCGTGGCGATATGGCCCGCGTCGCGCAGACGGGTATAAATCAGGCTCGACAGCTCGCGGTTTTCTTCAGCGTGGGTCGAGTGAAAGTTGTCGAAGTTCACCAGGAAGTCGGCAAAGTCGGCGCTGTGTTCAGCCTGAACGTTGGCGATCAGTTGTTCAGGCGTGATGCCTTCTTTTTCAGCGCGCAGCATGATTGCCGAGCCATGGGCATCGTCCGCGCACACATAGATGCACTGATTGCCGCGGTGCTTCTGGAAGCGCACCCACATGTCGGTCTGGATGTACTCGAGCATGTGGCCAAGGTGAATGGAACCATTGGCATAGGGCAGGGCGCTGGTGACGAGAATCTTGCGTGGCTCGGACATGGGGCTCGGCTACTTGAAGTGAAACGGAGGTCGGCCACTATAAAGGTCTAAGCGTTTTTTTTCATCCCACACCGCGTGTCGGAATCGGCTTCGCACCCCTTTGGGAAAACACGGCCCCTCTTATTCCGATGAACGCGGTAGGATAGCCGCCTGTTTTGCTCAGTCTTTTTCGGGAGTGACCCATGAGCGCTGTCAACCGCGCAACGGTGGAAGCCGTCCTTCGCCAGTACACCGATCCTTATTTGAACCAAGACCCTGTCAGCGCCGGTTGTGTGCGTGCCATCGACATCGAGGGTGATCGCGTCAACGTGCAGCTGGAACTGGGCTATGCCGCAGCGCTGTTCAAGAACGGCTGGGCGCAGATGCTGCAGATGGCCATTGAAGGGCTTGAGGGGGTTGCCTCGGCCAAGGTTCAGATCGATACGTTGATCACCGCTCACAAAGCCCAAGGGCAAATCCCTGGCTTGGCCAACGTCAAGAACATCGTCGCCGTTGCCTCGGGCAAGGGTGGCGTCGGCAAATCCACCACGGCGGCCAACCTGGCCTTGGCGTTGTCTCGTGAGGGCGCGCGGGTCGGGATTCTCGACGCCGATATCTATGGTCCGAGTCAGGGCGTGATGTTCGGTATCGCTGAAGGCACGCGGCCGAAGATCAAGGATCAGAAGTGGTTCGTGCCGATTGAGGCCCATGGCATCGAGGTCATGTCGATGGCTTTCCTCACGGACGACAACACGCCGATGGTCTGGCGTGGGCCGATGGTCTCTGGCGCGTTGCTGCAGCTCATCACGCAGACGGCCTGGAATGACCTGGATTATCTGGTCATCGACATGCCGCCTGGCACGGGTGACATTCAGCTGACGCTGGCGCAGAAAGTCCCGGTCGCCGGCGCGGTTATCGTGACCACGCCGCAAGATCTGGCATTGCTGGATGCGAAGAAGGGCGTGGAGATGTTCCGCAAGGTCAACATTCCGGTGTTGGGCGTCGTGGAAAACATGGCGGTGCACATCTGTTCGAATTGCGGTCATGCCGAGCATTTGTTCGGTGAGGGCGGCGGTGAGAAGCTCGCCTCGCAATACGGCGTCGAATTGCTGGCTTCGCTGCCGCTGTCGATGCTGATTCGCGAGCAAGCCGATGGTGGCAAGCCGACGGCCATTGCTGAGCCGGAAAGCCAGATTGCGATGGTGTATCAGGAGCTGGCGCGCCATGTCGGGGCGCGGATTGTGTTGCAGGAAGCGGCAACACCGGCGATGCCGAATATTTCGATCAGCGACGATTGACGCTTTAAAACGGGGCTGTTCGCGGGGGTGTAACGTTCGGGTTTCCGTAGCGTCTCTTTCGCGAGCAAGCTCGCTCCCGCAGGGGTTTTAGAGCAGCTGCAAAAACTGCGGGCATAAAAAAACCCCGCTTTTGAGGGCGGGGTCTTTTAAGCGATTCAGTGCAAGTTAGATAACTTGAACTTCTTCAGCTTGCATGCCTTTCTGACCGCGGGTAGCGATGAAAGAGACCTGCTGGCCTTCTTTCAGGCTTTTGAAGCCGTCAGATTGGATTGCTTTGAAGTGTACGAACAGGTCGTCACCGGATTGTGGAGTGATGAAGCCGAAGCCTTTTTCATCGTTGAACCACTTAACGGTACCGGTTTGGCGATTAGACATGGTGTATCTCCTTGGACAAAGTTAACTGCGACTCAGGAAGAACCCTGGCCGAGACTGAGTGCAAAGAGCAGGAAAAATTCTTGGAGATGGTTGGATCGAAATTCAACATCGTGTAGAGATTCTCAGTGACACAAGCAACACAGTGGACCCACCTTAACCCTTTTTTCCGGATGTGCCAATGGGCATGTCTCGTTTATTTCGACGGAAGGCATAAACCTTCCCGTGCGGGTCGCGCGCAATCTTTGAACCCGGCGCCTTGGACCGGTAAGATGCCGGACATCTTTTTTCACCTCGCTATTCAGGACATCGCCATGAGCATCAAATCGGACAAGTGGATTCGCCGCATGGCGCAGGAACACGGCATGATCGAGCCGTTCGTAGAGCGTCAAATGCGCGGTGAGGGCGCTGACCGGCTGATCTCCTTCGGTGTCTCCAGCTATGGTTACGACGTGCGTTGTGCCGACGAATTCAAGGTGTTCACCAACATCAATTCGGCGACCGTCGATCCCAAGAATTTTGACGAAAAGAGCTTTGTCGACATTAAGAGCGATGTCTGCATCATCCCGCCGAACTCGTTTGCGCTGGCCCGCACCGTCGAATATTTCCGCATTCCCCGCAATGTGTTGACCATCTGTCTGGGTAAAAGCACCTACGCGCGCTGCGGCATCATCGTCAACGTGACGCCGCTGGAACCGGAGTGGGAAGGTCACGTCACGCTGGAGTTTTCCAACACCACGACGTTGCCAGCGAAGATCTACGCCAACGAAGGCGTCGCTCAGATGCTGTTCCTGGAGTCGGATGAAGAATGCGAAGTCTCCTACAAGGATCGTGGCGGCAAGTATCAGGGCCAACGTGGTGTCACCCTGCCACGCACCTGAGCCGCTGAGCCAGATTTCACCGTTGGTCACTTTGAAACGGAATTAGTCTCGAAAACTGCACTCTATTGACTGAACTGTTCCCGTCCGCACCATGCGGATGGGGCCAACGCTCAGGAGTGCCCTATGAAGAGACAAATCAGAACCAGCAGCAAGGAAGCCGACCCCGGACAGAACCAGGTCGGGTTGCTGGCTTGGTCGCTGTTAGCGCATCCCCATTTGAACAACATGGTTGCTGGCGGTATTCCAGGCCAGCCCAATCCTGACAGCCCCGATTACCCAGAGCCTACAGAGCCTGGTGTGCCGACCCTACCCGACGAGCCTCCTCCCGCTCCGGTGGCCTGACACCGGCGGCCTGCCGGTGCTTCGGCATCGGCGGGCTTCGTTCTTAATTCCCTGCACAGTCTCAGCTCACCGCTTCCGCGATGTGCCCGCACCTTCAAAGCGATTCCCAGACCGCTCCGTCGCCCACCACATACACCCTGCTGTTTTCCTGCCGCTCGATGTTCATGCCGCCCGTAAAGGCCCCGAACGCGGGAAGCACGCTGACGTGTTGCAACACGTAAAAGCACGGCAGGCGCAGACGCTGTCGGCCTCTGCCAAAGAGTCTGTAGGTCGGATGTACGTGGCCCGCCAGAACGTGGTGAGTGGGATGAGGATCGGGTTCATGTTGCAGCGCAAAAGGCCCTAGCAGGAGCGGTTCCGGTACGACGATGATGCCCAAGTGCTGCGGCGGATCGCCGGCGCGTTTGTCGTGATTGCCGCGAATCAAGGTGATCGCCAGTGACGCATGTCGCTCGCGCCAGGCCTGCAAGGCTGCCAGCGTGCCTGCAGCGTGCGACTCGGGGGCGTGCAGGAAATCTCCTAGAAAAATCAGGTGTTCGCAGTCATAGGCGGCGAGAAGCGCATCCAGGCGTTGTAAGTTGTCGTCTGTGGTGCCGTGGGGCACCGGCTGCCCCAATTTTCGGTAGGCGGCTGCTTTACCGAAATGCGCATCGGCGATCAGCAAGGCGCGTTCGGCGGGGTAATAGATCGCTTTGTCCGCCAGCAGCCACAGTTCGGCGCCGGCCAGCTGGATGGAGAGATAAGGCCTCATGACGTCACCTCGGGCCCGGCGGCTTTTTCCAGATCCCGCACCATGCGCGCAATGCGGTCAGAGAGTTTCTCCGTGCTGAGGCTTTCGCGCATGCGCTCGACCAGCAGCGGGAACGCCATCGGCGTCGGGCGTTTGATCAGGTGCAGGTCGAGGGTGCGGCTGTTGATTCGTTGCAGCGTATGTTCCAGTCGGTTGACGTCCAGCTCCTGTCGCAAGACTTCCTCTTGTGCCTGGGTCAGCAACAGGTTGCTCGCGTCGTATTGCTTGAAGACCTCAAAGAACAACCCGCTGGAGGCTTGCAGTTGGCGATTGCTTTTGGGGGCGCCGGGATACCCTGAAAACACCAGGCCGGCAATCCTCGCGATTTCACGAAAGCGACGTAACGCCAGCTCTCCGGCGTTCAGGCTGGCCATGATGTCGGTCAACAGGTTGTCCTCGCTGAACAAGTGTGGAGTCAGTCGTTGCGACCAATCGACTTCGGTCGCGCTCAATAGCTCGAAGCCGTAGTCGTTGACGGCGATGGAAAACGTCAGTGGCGTATCCCGGCTCAGGCGCCACGCCAGCAGGCTCGCCAGGCCCAGGTGGACGTGACGGCCGGCAAATGGATAGAGAAACAGGTGCCAACCTTCCCGGGACCTCAGTACTTCGGCCAGCAGCGTGTGCTTGCGCGGTAACGCTGACCACTCGCGCTGCACGTCCAGCAACGGGCTCACGGTGTGCATCTCGGGGCTGTCGAAAATCCCTTGCGCCGCTGCGTCGAACTTGTCCACCACCGCGTCAGCCAATTCACTGGAAAGCGGCATCCGGCCGCCATTCCAGCGGGGGACAGCGGCTTTTTTGCTCGTGGCGCGTTTGACGTAAGCGGTCATGTTTTCCACCCTGACCAGTTCGAGCAGGCGGCCGCTGAACAGAAATCCGTCTCCGGGCTTCAGACGAGCGATAAAACCCTCTTCGACGCTGCCCAGCGAACCACCTCCGCCGCCCTTGCTCCAGTACTTCACGTTGATGCTTGCGTCGCTGACGATGGTGCCCACGCTCATGCGATGACGCCGTGCCAGCCGCGCATCGGGCACTCGCCAGACGCCATGTTCGTCAGGCTCTACACGGCGATAGTCAGGATAGGCCGTGAGTGACAGGCCACCGTGGCGCACGAATGCCAACGCCCATTGCCACTCCTCGTCGGTCAGATCACGGTAGGCCCAGGCGGTGCGAACTTCAGTCAGCAGGTCGTCGGGCAAAAAGCCGCCACCGAGCGCCATGCTCACCAGGTGCTGTACGAGAACGTCCAGCGGTTTGTGAGGCGATTCCCTGGGTTCGATCATTCGGGCCTCGACCGCATCGTGTGCTGCCGCCGCTTCGACCAGTTCAAGGCTGTGCGTCGGCACCATCGTCACGCGAGAAGGTCGGCCGGGCGCATGGCCGGAACGTCCTGCGCGCTGCATCAGGCGCGCGACGCCTTTGGCCGAACCGATCTGCAACACGCGCTCAACCGGAAGAAAATCCACGCCCAGATCGAGGCTGGACGTGCAAACCACCGCTTTGAGGTGGCCTTCTTTCAGCGCTCGCTCGACCCAGTCGCGCACTTCGCGTGACAGCGAACCGTGATGCAGTGCGATCAGGCCGGCCCAGTCAGGGCGGGCGTCCAGCAACGCCTGATACCAGATTTCCGATTGTGCGCGGGTGTTGGTGAACACCAGGCAACTGGCGCTGCTGTCCACCTCGGCAACCACCTGCGGCAACATGCGCAATCCCATGTGGCCGGCCCAGGGGAAGCGCTCGATGCCCTGCGGGATCAAGGTGTCGACAATCAGGTCCTTGACCACCTTGCCTTGCACGGCGGTGCCTCCCTCGCCGAGCAGCACCTGTTGCGCGTGTTGCTGATTGCCCAGCGTGGCCGACAGTCCCCATACGACCAGTGCAGGGTTCCAGTGGCGCAGTCTTGCCAGTGCCAGCTGCAACTGAACACCCCGCTTGTTGCCGATCAGCTCGTGCCATTCGTCAACGACGATCATCTTCAGCGTGGAAAACGTCGCTTGCGCATCGGCGCGGGTGAGCAGCAGGGTCAGGCTTTCGGGCGTGGTGATCAGCGCAGAGGGCAGCCGCCGACCCTGTTTTGCGCGCTCGCTGCTGCTGGTGTCGCCGGTGCGAAGCCCCACGCTCCAATGGATCTCGAGATCCCTTAAAGGAGCTTCGAGCGCACGCGCGGTGTCGGCGGCAAGGGCTCGCATCGGGGTGATCCACAGCACCGTCAACGGCGTCGGGGCGGGCTTGCGTTTACGAGGTTTTTCCTCGACCGGGGAGGGCGCAGGCCTGGCGAACTGATTGAGGGCAGCAAACCAGACCGAATAGGTTTTGCCGGCGCCGGTGCTGGCATGCAGCAAACCGGATTCGCCACGGGCCACGGCGGCCCATACGTCTTTCTGAAAGGCGAAGGGCTTCCAGCCGCGAGCGGCGAACCAGCGCTGGGCAACATTGACGGATCTGGGCATGCGCGGGCTCTGAAAGGTGTTCATTCAGAGACCGTCGGGGCAGGGGATTAGTTTGGTTGGATGATCGTTAGTGTCGGTTCGTCGTACAGGAATCCTGTGGGAGCGAATTCATTCGCGAAGGATTTTTCAGGCGCCAAAAAGGGGGGCGGCTGTACGATCGCATCGCGAATGAATTCGCTCCCACAGTAGTCCGCGTCGGTCAGCATCCAATGGCGAACCTGATTATTTCAAATTGCCACTCAAGAACTGCTGCAACCGCTCGCTCTTCGGGTTACCCAGCACGTCGTCGGGATGGCCGATCTCTTCAATCTGTCCCTGGTGCAGGAACACCACCTGGTTGGCGACCTTGCGGGCGAAGCCCATCTCGTGGGTCACGAGAATCATCGTGCGGCCTTCTTCGGCAAGGCCTTGAATCACTTTTAACACTTCACCCACCAGCTCCGGGTCGAGTGCCGACGTCGGTTCGTCGAACAGCATGATTTCCGGCTCCATCGCCAACGCGCGAGCAATCGCCACGCGCTGCTGCTGACCGCCGGACAGGAATGCCGGGTATTGATCGGCAACACGTGCCGGCAGGCCGACCTTTTCCAGGTATTTGCGCGCGCGGTCTTCGGCTTCGGCCTTGGAAACACCCAGCACGCGGCGCGGCGCCATGGTGATGTTTTCCAGCACCGTCATGTGGCTCCACAGGTTGAAGTGCTGGAACACCATGGCCAGGCGTGTACGGATGCGCTGCAGTTCAGCCGGATCGGCGACACGCATGCCGGTTGCATCGCTGACCATGCGAACCGGCTGGCCGTCCAGGCTCATGGCGCCGTCGTTGGGCTGTTCGAGGAAGTTGATGCAGCGCAGGAAAGTACTCTTGCCCGAGCCGCTGGCGCCGATCAGGCAGATCACGTCACCGACGTTGGCCTTGAGCGACACGCCTTTGAGCACCTCGTGTTCACCGTAGCTTTTGTGCAGGCCATCGATGGTCAGTTTGTACATGACTGGCAATCCTTAAGGAGAAAGTAAGTAGCCGCTGCGGTAGGCTTCGGTGCCGGCGACATGGGCGATGACCATGCCGGCAGTCGCCATGCGTCGCAAAGAGCGGGCGTACATAAGGCCGGCGTAGGCCGCGTGGATCGGGGTCACCGCGTCGCTGATCGGGTCGATGACCTCAGCGATCAGTTGCCCGGCCTCGACGTATTCGCCTGGCAGTGTGCAGAACACCAGCAGGCCGCCGACAGGCGTGGCAACCGGTTCGACCGCCGCCAGTTGCGTCGCCGGATAAATCAGTTCGGGTTGCGCCACCGGCTCACCGGCAATGGCGCCGTATTGCATCAGGTAACTGATGATGGCCTGGCAATCGCGGCTGCCGAGGGCGTGACACACATCGCCTTGACCGCGTAATTCCAGCGTCACTGAAAAGCTGCCCAGTGGAAGGGGGAAGCGGTTCTCGAAGCGCTGCTGTAATTGCCACCAGACGAGCGTGAAGCACTCATCGAACGACTGGCCACCGGAGTCCGTCGCCAGCAGGCTGGCTTGCGCACCGAGGTAGCGCGACAGCGGCTCGACCTGCGGCCAGGCCTCTGGCGTGGTGTACAGGTGTTCCACGGATTCGAAATCGCAATGCAGGTCGAGCACCATGTCGGCCTCACAGGCCAGACGTTGCAGGGTCAGGCGTTGCGATTCCAGCTGAGTGGTGCCGACGCAACCCTCCAGCGCGGCACGCAGACTTTTGCGAATCAGCGCGACGTTGTGCTGCGCGTCGTCGGTCAGCAACGGCTCGACTTCATCGCCCACGTGCTGGCTGAGATCGACGAACCGGCGGTTGAAGTTTTGCCCGCTTTCCAGCTCATAACGTCCGAGTGGAATGTCCATCAGCACCTGTTCCAGGCCAATGGGATTGGCCACGGGAACCACGACGATTTCGCCCAGCAGCTGGCCGGTTTTTTCAAGCTCTGCCAAACGTTGTTTCAGGTACCAGCTGACCAGCATGCCGGGGAGTTCATCGGCATGCAGGGAGGACTGAATGTAGATTTTGCAGGCGCCGTTTTCCGGGCCGTAGTGAAAGCTGTGGATCTGCCGCGCGGTGCCTGGCACCGGGGCCAGCAAATCATGAGTCTGGTGTCGCATGGGCAGGTCCTAGTGAGACGGGCCGAGGAAGGCCAGCCAGCGGCGTTCGGCCAAACGGAACAGGCCCACCAATATGAAGGTGACCGTGAGGTAGATCAGCGCGGCGATGCCGAACGACTGGAACGTCAGGAAGGTGGCCGAGTTCGCATCGCGGGCAACTTTGAGGATGTCCGGCACGGTGGCGGTGAAGGCCACGGTGGTCGAGTGCAGCATCAGGATCACTTCGTTGCTGTAGTAAGGCAGCGAACGGCGCAGGGCCGACGGCATGATCACGTAGGTGTACAGTCGCCAGCCGGTCAGGCCGTAAGCCTTCGCCGCTTCGACTTCGCCGTGGTTCATGCTGCGAATCGCGCCGGCGAAGATCTCGGTGGTGTAGGCGCAGGTGTTGAGGGCGAACGCCAGAATGGTGCAGTTCATCGCGTCGCGGAAGAACGAGTTGAGCAGCGGCTGATCGCGCACGACTTCCAGGCTGTAGATGCCGGTGTAGCAGATCAGCAACTGGATATAGAGCGGCGTGCCCCGGAACAGATAGGTGTAGAACTGCACCGGCCAGCGAACCAGCGGGTTGCGCGAGACGCGGGCAATGGACAGCGGAATGGAAGCGATGAAGCCGATGGCGATGGACGCGCTGAGCAGCCACAGGGTCATGGCCAGGCCAGTGATGTTCTGCCCGTCCGTATAAAGGAAGGCGCGCCAGTATTCTTGAAGCAATTCGATCATCGTTGAGCCTCCCGGCTGCCTGCGGCGTAACGCCGTTCAGCCCAGCGCAGGGCAAAGTTGGAGACGCTGGTAATGACCAGATAGATCAACGCGGCGAGCACCAGGAAATAGAACAGCTGATAGGTGCTTTTGCCTGCATCTTGAGACGCTTTGACCAGGTCGGCCAGACCGATGATCGACACCAGCGCCGTGGCCTTGAGCACCACTTGCCAGTTGTTGCCGATACCGGGAAGGGCGAAGCGCATCATCTGCGGGAACACCACGAAACGGAAGCGCTGAGCACGGCTCAAGCCATAGGCGGTGGCGGCTTCGACCTGGCCACGCGGCACCGCGAGGATCGCGCCGCGGAAGGTTTCGGTGAAGTACGCGCCGTAGATGAAGCCCAGCGTAATGACACCGGCGGCGAAGGGATCGATTTCGATGTAGTCCCATTCCATCGCTTCGGTGAAGCTGGTGAGCCAGGTCTGCAGGCTGTAGAAAATCAGCAGCATCAGCACAAGGTCCGGTACGCCACGAATCAGCGTGGTGTAGACCTGCGCCGGGATACGCAGGATCGCGGCTTTGGACAGTTTGGCACTGGCGCCCAGCAGGCCAAGCACGATGGCCAGCAGCAGCGACATTACCGATAATTTGACGGTCATCCAGGTGCCCTGAAGCAGCAACGGGCCGAAGCCCTTGAGGCTGAACGCGGACAGTCCCAGGTTTTGCAGGAGAGTTTCGAACATGTGGAACCTATACAGTCAATAAAAACGCCCATCGATTCAGAGGGGGATTCGGATGACCCCTGAGTCGACGGGCGTTAGTTTACTTATTTACCGCTGTACAGATTCAGATCGCCGAAGTGCTTCTTCTGGATCTCGGCGTATTTGCCGTCATCGTGTAACGCTTTGATACCTTTGTCCAAAAGCGCTTTCAGGTCTTTGTTACCTTTCGAGATACCGACTGCAGTTTTGGCTGGCAGCAGTGGATCGTCGATTGGCTTGCTGACTTCGTAGCCAGCACCTTGTGGCGATTTCAGGAAGCCCAGTTCGGCTTGCAGCATGTCTTGTACGGAAGCGTCCAGACGACCGGACACCAGGTCGGCGTAAACCTGATCCTGGTTGGCGTAGGCCTGGGTTTTCACGCCAGCCTTGTCCAGGATGGCCTTGGCGTAGGCTTCCTGAATGGTGCCTTGCTCGTAGCCAACGGTTTTGCCTTTGAGCGAAGCGACGTCAGCGCTCAGACCGGAGCCTTTCTTGTAAACCAGCGAAGTCGGGCCGGAGAACAGTTCGCTGGAGAAGTCGATGACTTTCTCGCGAGCCGGGGTCACGGTCATGGAGGAGATCACGCCGTCGAACTTGTTGGCTTTCAGGCCGGGGATCATGCCGTCGAAATCGCTTTCGACCCATTTGCACTTGACCTTCAGTTCTGCACAGATCGCGTTGCCCAGATCGATGTCGAAGCCGACCAGGCTACCGTCAGCGGCTTTCGATTCGAATGGAGCGTACGAAGGATCGACGCCGAAACGCAGCTCCTTGTATTCCTTGGCCATTGCGTTGCCAGCGGCCAGACAGATGGCGAGTGCGGAAAGGGTCAGCCATGCTTTTTTCATCGTTCAGTCCTTAAAACCAAATTGAGCGTTGGGAACACGCGAAGGCTTGCTACCGGCAGGTGCCAGACCGCAAAAAGATAGCAATTTCCGAACCAAAGAGACGAACGTGCGTTTTAAATGTACGGAGTTGTCGCAATGATGACTTTGAGCCATCTCTTGTCTTTTTTCAGTGCGCCGGAGGCAGTGGGAGAGTAGCCGAAACGGCCGGTCAGAGTGCGTAAAAATTGAAGGAACGCGCTTGCCCGCGCATGGGCGTTGCAGCGGTAGGAACATTCGAAACACTTTAGATGACTTTGACCCCCAGGCACTGGGGGCTGACACGCCCTTACTCAGCGCAGTGCGCGTGACCCAAAAAGGGGTTTGAGCACCAAAGTGGTGCTCAAGACAACAGATCCTGCAACGTCGCCAGGCTGTCCGCTTCGGCCACAGGCTTGTCCTGTCGCCATCTGAGCATTCTGGGAAACCTCACCGCGATCCCGCTTTTGTGGCGTTTGGACAGGGCAATGCCTTCGAATCCCAGCTCGAAAACGAGGGTGGGGGTAACACTTCGCACCGGGCCGAATTTCTCGACCGTGGTCTTGCGCACGATTGCATCGACTTTGCGCATTTCTTCGTCGGTCAGGCCCGAATAGGCCTTGGCGAAAGGCACCAGCGTGCGTTCACCGGACTGCGGCGGGCCATCCCAGACCGCGAAGGTGTAGTCGCTGTAGAGGCTGGCGCGACGGCCATGGCCGCGCTGGGCATAAATCAGCACGGCGTCGACGCTGAACGGGTCCATCTTCCATTTCCACCACACGCCCATGTCCTTGGTCCGGCCGACCCCGTACATCGAATCTCGGGCCTTGAGCATCATGCCTTCAACCCCGAGGCTGCGGGAGGCTTCACGTTGTTTGCCGAGGTCGAGCCAGTCTTTGCCACTCAGGACTGGCGAGGGCATCAACACTGGGCTCTGCGCGCCGACGATCACGTGCTCCAGTTGTGCACGCCGCTCATGCTGGGGTTTGCTGCGCCAGTCGTGACCTTGCCATTCCAGCAGGTCATAGGCGAGGACGACCACGGGGACGTCCTCAAGGATTTTCTTGCCGATGGTTTTGCGACCGATGCGTTGCTGTAACAAGGCAAAGGGCTGTACGGAGGGCGTGGGTTCTTGGGTCGCTTGCGGCGCAGGGGTGCTGAGCGCGAAATCATTCGGGCTGGTGCCCGGCTGATCGGCAGGCGCCTTCCAGACCACAATCTCGCCGTCGATCACGGTCCCATCTGGCAGGCACTGGACGAGGGCCTGCAATTCGGGGAAACGATCGGTGACCAGTTCCTCGCCTCTGGACCAGATCCACAGCCGACCTTCACGCTTGACGACCTGCGCACGAATCCCGTCCCACTTCCATTCCACCTGCCAGTTCTCGGCAGGGCCGAGCAGGTTGTCGAACTGATCGACCGGCTGCTGCAGCGCGTGGGCGAGAAAGAACGGGTAGGGCTGACCGCCCCGTTGCGCGTGCTCATCCTCGGACTCTTCGGCGATCAGCTTCAGGTAGCCCTCGGCGCTAGGGCGATGGGACAGATCGGTATAGCCCACCAGGCGCTGCGCCACACGTTTGCTGTCGATGTCCGCCAAGGCTGCCAGGGCGCGGGTGACCAACAGTTTCGACACGCCGACACGGAAACTGCCGGTGATCAATTTCAGGCACACCATCAGACTCTGGCGATCCAGCTGTGCCCAAAACGTCGGCAGCCGTTCGAGGAGTTCTTCGGGCGGCAGGCCGCGCAAGGGCAGCAGGTTGTTTTCCATCCAGCTGGCCAGGCCTTCGTCAGAACTGTGTTCGGCTTGAGGGAGCAGCAGCGACAGGGTTTCTGCCAGGTCGCCCACCGCTTGGTAACTTTCTTCGAACAGCCACTCGGGCAGCCCCGACAGCATCATCGCCTGCTCACGGAGCAAGCGCGTCGGCACCAGTTGCCTCGGGCGCCCGCCGGATAGGAAATACACCGCCCAGGCCGCATCTTCCGGCGCCGCGTGGGCGAAATAGTGCTGCATGGCGGCAAGCTTGGCGTTGCTGGACGTCGTGGCATCCAGAAGGGCATACAGTTCGGCGAAGGCTTTCATGCGGAGGCCTCTCGAACGGTGTCGGGCTTGGCAGGCGCGTCGTCTTCCTCGTCGCCATATTCGGTGGTGAAGCCTTGCGCATCCAGACCTTTTTCACGGAGGTAACGCACCAGAACGGCGACTGAACCGTGGGTCACCATCACCCGTTCGGCCCCGGTGTTTTCGATGGCCCACAACAGGCCCGGCCAGTCGGCGTGGTCAGACAGCGCAAAACCGCGATCCACCCCACGGCGCCGGCGCGTGCCGCGCAGCATCATCCAGCCGCTGGCGAAGGCGTCGCTGAAATCGCCGAAACGACGCATCCAGGTGCTGCCGCCCGCGGAGGGCGGTGCGACGATCAGCGCCTGACGCAGGGCCGGGTCGGTCTTTTTGAAGTCGCCTGCGTAGTGGGTTTCGGGAATCCGTACCCCGGCTTCGCGGTAGACCCGGTTGAGCGGTTCGACGGCACCGTGAACCAGGATCGGTCCGATGCTCGGGTCGATGCCGTGGAGGATGCGTTGTGCTTTGCCAAATGAGTAGGCGAACAACACGCTGGCCTTGCCGGCGGCCGCGTTGGCGCGCCACCAGTCGTTGATGCCGGTGAAGATTTCCGACTGCGGCTGCCAGCGGTAGATCGGCAGGCCGAAGGTGGATTCGGTGATGAAGGTATGGCAACGCACCGGTTCAAAGGGCGCGCAGGTGCCGTCGGGTTCGACTTTGTAGTCGCCGGACGCGACCCAGACTTCGCCCTGGTACTCCAGACGAACCTGCGCCGAACCGAGCACGTGACCCGCGGGGTGAAGGCTGAGCTTTACGCCGTGGTGGGTGATGGATTCGCCGTACTCGAGGGTCTGCAGGTTGATGTCCTGGCCCAGTCGGGCACGCAGAATGCCTTCCCCGGGGGCGGCCGCGAGGTAGTGCTCATTGCCGGTGCGCGCGTGGTCGCCATGGCCATGGGTGATGACCGATCGTTCGACCGGGCGCCACGGATCGATGTAAAAATCGCCGGGCGGACAGTAGAGGCCTTCGGGGCGGGCGATGACGAGGTCCATGGGATGACCGGATTGAGGGGCTTGTCAGGTAGAGCGGTTGGGCGGGTGGAAGTTCGGGGTTTTTGGCTGGCTTCTGGTTTTGGCCTGCGTTGATGTGCGGGCATCCGAGCATCGGAGCGGCGCTACAGGTTCTGCCTAATGGCAGAAGCGTTCCGCCTTCGGCGGGTTACTTGAAAAGACCCCAAGTAACCAAGGGCGGAACAGGTCTGGCGTTAGCCAGAACACATATAAAGCGCCGACACAAATAACGGGCTAGACCCAAAGCCCAGCGCCGACACCCAACCACTACCGCAAAAGCGCTATTTACCGGGCGTCAACGTCAACCGCTGCTTCCCGTACACCTTCTCAAAGTTCTCCGGCTGCATCGGCACCGACATGTACTGCCCCTTCACCCACGGCTCGATCCCGTCGGCAAAGTGCGGGCTCGCCGGGTTACCCGATTGCCCCGCAGCGTTCTGCGCCATCATCGGCTCCTGTTGAGCGAAGTCGACGATCATGCGCATCGCGGGAATCACCGCGGCGTTGAAGTCTTGGCCCCAATGGAAGCCCGAGGCATTCAACGTCGTGTGATCACCGCCAGCGGCCATCGGGCCTTTGATCACGCTGGCTTTGCTGCCGCCGATCGCTGCCGTCAACTGAGCGCTTTGCGATGTCCACGTGTACTGATGCAGCTTGCCCCATTGCCACGCCTTGTGATCAGCGCCCAACTGACTTTCCCCCGCGCTGATCGCAGCGGCCAGACTGCGCGCCAGAATCGCCGGCTTGTCTTCTTTCTGCGGGGTTTTGACGTCATCCCAATATGGACTGTCCTCGCGCCCCAGTAAGTGATCAGCCTGTGGCGAGTAGGACAGGTCAGCCGTCTGGACGAGCGCTTTCCATGCCGGGCTGCTTTCCGGACCCAGCTCATCGAGGAATATCTGTTTGGTGCTTTCCTGCAGGAACAGCTCATAAATCGCGGCGTCTGACGAGACCGGCGACAACCGGCCGTCGAATGCCATCAGACGACTCAATGCCTCGCGCGCCTTGTCCCTGTCCGCAGGCGCGAGCGCATCGATCGCTTGCTTCAGCGGTTTGGACATGCCCGGCGCTTCGAACATCTTTTTGAGCTTCGCCGCGAACGTCGTGGTCTGGTCGTATTGCATGCTGATCGTGCTGCGCGTGTCCTGCTTGCCGGTGTTGGCCAACTCGGCGATCCGCTCGGCGCGTTCCGGGTAGTCCCAGGAATTGGACAACTGCATCCCGTAACCCTTCGGTACGGTGCGCTGGTTGGCAGTGGCGATCCAGCCTTGCTGCGGGTCTTGATCATACGGGTGCAGCATGGCGTCGGCGTAACCGTCCCAATCGAAACGGCTTTCCCAACCCGGCGAGGGAATAAGGCCCAGGCCTTCGCGGCGGTTCGGGTAACGCCCGGTGACCTGCCAACCGGTGTTCGAGGCGTCGGCGAACACGATGTTCAGGTTAATCGCGCGGATTTCCCGGGTGTTATCAAAGGCCCGCTCAACGTTCTGTGCCCGGGTCAGGTCGAACAACGCATCCAGGGTTTTGTCGTCCTTGGCGTCTGGCATTTGCAGGGCAACGCCCAGACCGCTGGCGAGTTGCGCCGAACTGGCATTGAGCAAAGGCCCGTGACGGGTTTCATACGCAGGCTCGCGCACCGGCGACTGACCTTTGACAAAATACGTTTCTTCGTGGGCTCCGGCCGCAACCCATTTGCCGTCGACCATGACCATCAGGCGATTGTTTTCGCGCTTGAGTTTTTCCAGGAACAGGTCCTGGTTGTCGCCCATCGCCGGGCCCATGCCCCAGGCCAGCTTGCCGTTGAAGCCGGACAGCACCAGTGGCAGACCCGCGACGGTGGCCCCGGCCGCCTGGTATTTCGGCGAACGGATCTGCACGAAATTCCACATGGACGGCAAGGTGGCGGGCAGTTGGCTGTCGGTGGCCAGCAGACTTTTGCCCGCGCGGGCGCGTTGCGGTGAAATCACCCAGTTGTTGGAGGCCGAAACGCCCAACAGGTTGAGGTCCGAGAGTTGCAGCGCCGCCTTGTCCAGATCACTCAGCCCCGGCATCTGGCTGCCCAGGTTCAACCCCTTGAGCTTGTCGGCCTCCGCGAACGGCAGCGCTTCATCGGGGTAGGTCGGCAGCAGCCAGGCGAGCTTGTCGGCCCCGACTGTCTGCGCCAGCACCAGCGAGGAGATTTCTTCCTGCAAGTTTACCGACAGGCTGAAGTTGAGCAGGCTGAAAATCAGCGCCGAGTCTTCGGGCTTCCAGTATTCGGGCTTGTAACCCGCGTCGGCGAGGTCGGACGGCAACTTGTCGCGATAGCGGAACAGGTAGGCGTTGACGCCCCGTGCATACACCTCGAAGAAACGCTTCAAGCGCGGCGATGACGCGTTGTACAGGTCGCTCGCGTTCTGCTTGAGCTGGGCGGCGCGCATCATGCGGTCCAGATCCAGCGCTCCCGGTCCTGCGATTTCCGACAGGCGGCCCTGCGCCAACAGGCGCATCTGTACCATTTGCGAGATGCGATCGCTGGCGTGGACGTAACCCAGGGTGAAGAGCGCGTCGTGAAAGGTGCTGCTTTCAATGAGCGGCATGCCCAGGTTATTGCGGCGCACCGACACGTTCTGCGCCAGTCCCTTGATCGCGAAGACCCCGCTGGTTGGCGGCAGGTTGTCACGGTCTTCACCGCCGAGCTGGCAGCCGGCGAGGCTCAACAGGCCCATCATGGCGGCGGCAGTACTGAGTCGCGTCTTCAGGGGTGAGAGGGCTGGCGAGGCCATGATGGAGCTCCTGCGGGGGTAGGCGTTGGAAACGCGCTACGTTAGAGAGCAGGCAGGCGCCACGCAAGCGGGGGGAGGGAGTTTATTTCAGGATTTTTCATAGTCTTCGAGTGACCGCGCAAAACACTGTGGGAGCGAATTCATTCGCGAGAGGCCGGTACAGACGATGCCGATGCATCGCCGTGCCAATCTTTCGCGAATGAATTCGCTCCCACAGGTTAAATCGTGCCTGTACTTACGCGCCGTGGCACTTCTTGAATTTCTTCTCGCTGCCGCAGGGGCAAGGGTCGTTGCGACCTACGTCCTTGAGCGCGTTACGGACCGGCTCTTGAGGTTCGTGGTTGCAGTGCGGGCCATGCACGTGGCCGTGGTCGTGATGATGCTCGTGGTGGTCATGATCGTGGTCGCAATCAGGGCCGTGCACGTGGGCTTGCTGGTTCATGGAGCTACTCCGGAATTAAATCGCCAGGGATTATCTCGCCGTTGCGCTGAATACGCACGCTGTGTCCAAACAAAAATCCGGTCTTGAGCTTGCCTTCCAGCCGGTAATGAATAGGCTGATCGGACTTTCTGAGCATCTTCGAAATATCTTTCAGGTGTTCCCAGAGGTTGGTGCGCACCGGCACCGAGAAGTTTTTGTGGCCGTGCGCTTCGACAATGAACCAGTCACTGTGCTCGCCCTCGGTGAGCAGCAGGTCGTTGAGCAGAATCTTGTAACGCAGGCCTCTGACCAGCACGCTCGAGTCATTGGGATTGTCGACGCGAAAGCGAAGCTTGAAGTCCTGGCGCAGCAACTTGGCCTTGACCACATCGACCTTGAGCAGCTTGACTTCCGGGTCTTGCTCGCCACCGGTGATCAGGCTCGAGCAGCCGGATAGCCCAAATATCACGCAGAGGCAAAGCAGTTTGATGACGCGTAACTGAAACACTATTCGTTCACTCCCTGTCAGTCTGCAGTCTAGCAAGCACGTTGCTGGCCTTAGCCTGGCACCGACTGATTGTGGGCCGCTCGCTGTTCCCTAGAGCCTGCGCCATACTCATGCCATGTGTCGAAGGAGTATTGACCCATGAAGATGTACGAAATTGTTTTTTCCGGCCAATTGGTACCTGGCGCACAACTGGACCGGGTCCAGGCGAACCTGGCCAAGCTGTTTCAGGCGGACGCACAACGCATCGCGCTGCTGTTCTCCGGACGGCGTCTGGTGCTGAAAAACAACCTGGATCAGGCTGCGGCAGAAAAATACCGCTCCACCCTGGAGCGCGCAGGCGCTAAGGCTGATGTGGTAGAGATGCCGGGCCAGATCGACGTTCCCGCGCCCGCCGAGATGGAGGTCGAGGAAGTCGAGCTTGCCCCGCCGCCCGACGAACCGACCTGGACGAGAAAAACGTCCTCTTTAGTGCCGGGACCGGGCAGCGTCGCCAAGCCTGAGCACAGATCCAGGCTCGAACCCAGAGACGTCTATATGGCGGCCTTCGTCGATGTCCAGGCGCCGGATTTTACGCTTTCAGCGCTGGGCAAAGACGTGCAGGACCCGAAAGCACCGCCCGTTCCACCTCGACTGGACCTTTCAGGCCTCAGCCTGGCGCCGGCGGGCAGCGACATGGGGCAGAAGACGGAAGTCGAACACGTGCTGTTGCCGGACATCTCGCATTTAAAGCTGGCGTGATCGTCCGGCGCGCGCTGTTCTGACGCTCAAGCCATGTAGGCAGCACAGCATTTCTTGAACTTCTGCTCACTGCCACAGGGGCACGCGTCGTTACGCCCCGCCTTGAGCGGCACGGTCGGGTCGATGAAATACCAGCGGCCATGGTTCTGAACGAACGCCGAGCGCTCCCGATGACTGTGCTCGCCCGTCGCGTCGTGCCAGCGCGCCGTGAATGTCACAAAAGCGTGCTCGGGCTTGCCGCCCAACAGCTCGGCGCTTTCCACCTCAAGACCGAGCCAGGTGCTCTGTGCACTCCACTGACTGATCGATGCTCGGTCCAGGCTGCTTTTTTGCACCGCAAGGGTCGTGTCCAGCAGGTAATCCACCAGGCCCAGCACATACGCGCTGTAACGTGAGCGCATCAAGGCTTCAGCGCTCGGCGCGGGCTGACCCGCGTGAAAACGGGCGCAGCAACCGTCCAGAAGATTGCCGCTGCCACAGGGACAAATTGCACTGCTCATGATGCGTGTCTCACCACCAGTACTTGCCAAAATTCTCCGGGTTGGCCCAAAACTTTGCGTTCAGCCAGTCCGGTACTTGTTTGTATTCGCGCAGGTCGTAAGTGAAGAGGGTCAGCACCTGTTCGTCCCGGGCGAAACGTTCACTGGCTTGCAGGGCCAGCGAATAGAAGTCGGTGGTCTGCCAACCGCAGGCCTTCATGTCGGCCAGCACGGCAATGCGGCTGGCATTGAGGTTGCGAATGCCACCCAGCAATTCCAGCCCCGCGCGCTTGGGCATGTGCTCCAGGCAATCGACCACCAGCGCCAGATCAAAACGCTGTCCTGCGAGTTCAGCCGGCAATGCGCCCGGCGCGGCCTGCGCCAGATGGGTGTCCGGGTGCGCTTCCTGAAACGCCTGCAGGGCAGGAAAACTGTCTGCGCCAATCAGCAGAAGACGTTTGGGCGCATACCGGTCGAGCAGGGCGGCGAGGGCCTGCTGCGGGGTGCGGGTGGAAAAACTGTCGGTCATCGAAATCCCTCATTGAGCTCGCAAGGTTAGCCTGCTGAAGGATCGTGGCCTAGTGCTTGAACTTTTTTAACGGTTGCCCGGACAAAGCGTACGGAGTGAAGGCAAAAGGCTATTTCTAGAAGAACACGCCAGACCGTGCACTGAAAAAGCCATAAAACCCCCTGTTTCCGGGTGGCAAATGGCCCCAACGGCGTCTTTACTCCATTTCAGTCGGTTTTAGCCGATACCAAAGGAGAAGAACTGTATGAGCATGATTCGGACAGCGTTACCTCTGATTTTGGTTACCAGTGTATTGACGGGCTGTGCCGGCTTGCAAAAGACCGACTGGCCACTGTGTGCTGCGGGCGGGGTTCTCACCGGTGCAGCGATAGGCGCGTTCCAGACCGCTTCGGTCGCAGCGGGTCTGGGCGGTGCGGTCGGTGTGATGGCGGGCGCTTACTGCTGGGCTCACGGTGATGGCGATGATGATGGCGATGGTGTGCTGAACAGCGTCGACAAGTGCCCGGATACACCGAAAGGCACCCCGGTGGATGCGACCGGTTGCCCACTCGTGACGCCAGCGCCAGAGCCTGCGATGGCTCCGGTGGTGTTGCCAAAAGAAGAAGTCATTACCATCCGTGACGTGCACTTCGAGTTCAACAAGGCGACGCTCACTCCGAGCGACAAGCAGCAACTGGATATGGTTGCGACCAAACTGAAAACCGAAGCGCCTAACGTGCAGATGCATGTGAGCGGGCACACCGACAGCGTGGGCAGTGATGCCTACAACCAGAAACTGTCGGAGAAACGTGCGCATTCGGTGACGGATTACCTGGTCAGCGCCGGTATTGCTCGCAGTGCGTTTGTGTCGGTGGAAGGTGATGGTGAAGCGCGTCCCGTGGCGGATAACAAAACTGCCGAAGGCCGTGCTTTGAACCGCCGTGTGGAGATCAAGCTTAATCGCTGATTGAGTTCACGGTTCAATGTGTGAGAAAGCCCCGGCCATCGTGTCGGGGTTTTTTTTGGCGGGCATCAAAGGCGGATCAAGGCACAGCGCGCCTCGTCGGCTGTAACGCGTATCTGCGCAATCCCTAAACCCACGACTTTTATCCCTACCCTCTGGCATAGTCGCGCTCGTCGCCGTACTGTGCGCAAAGCTTTTCGCGGCACAGAAATAAAACAATACCAGGGGCGTGTCATGAAGTTGTTTTGGGGCTTGGGGAAAGTCTTGACGTTGGGGTTCTGGGCGGTGGTGCTGGCCAATCAGGTCTTTGTCTTGCCGATTCCTTTTGAGATGTTGATCAAACTGGCGGGCAGTGTGTTGCTGCTGACCCACGTCATGGAACTGTTTTTTTTCAACGGCAGCCTGCGGGGGCGTTCGCACCCTTGGTTCGATCGTTTACAGATCCTGATTTTCGGTATTTTCCACCTGCAATCTTTCGGTCGCCGTCAGGCGGAGGTTCACCATGCGTAATGCGTTGCTGATGACGGCGGGCCTGCTGTCGGCCCTGAGCAGTTCCTGGGTGATGGCGCAGGGCATTTCGGTGGAGCCGCATTCGCTGATGCGCCTGCCGAGCAACACCAGCGTCCTGCAACTGGATCGTCTGGAGGTGGCGGATTACGGAACATTGCTGATCCCCGCCGGGCTCACGGAAGTGCAAGTGGGACAACTGGTCATGGGCCATGAGTCGCGCATCGCCATTGTCCCGGGCGCCGAGCCGTTCAAGTTGCAGGTCAAACGAGGCGACCTCGGCAGTGGCGCGCAGATCACCGCCCGCGGTGCGCCGGGCACGTTTGAAAAGCCGCCCTTGCCAGGGCGTAATCTGAACCTTCGCATGGAACAGTTGAACGCCGATGAGTTGTTCATCGACGCGCGCGGTGGTGCAGGCTCGCCCGGTTATGTGGGGCTGGATGGCGGCAACGGTCAAGACCCGGGATGCACCTGGGGCTCGGCGAGCCGGGGTTTCGACGGTGATAACGGCGGCAACGGCAAGGACGGCGCACCCGGTGCTCTGGTTCGTCTGGAGCTGCCTCAGACGTTCCCGGACGACCGTGTGAAGGTCAATGTGCAGGGCGGCGCGGGCGGTGCTGGCGGTGAGGGCGGCCGAGGCGGCAAGGGCGGCACTTCCAAAGGCTGTCTCGTCTACCGCGCGGACGGCGCCAAGTCAGGCAAGAACGGCGAGAAAGGCCAGCCAGGTTCGACCGGGCCTGCTGGATCTGTGAACGTTCGCAAGTTGTAATCGCACCGCTTGACCCGGTAGGCGCGTGCTTGCCCGCGATGACGTCAGTACGATCCATCTGCTTGTATCGTCAGACGCCTCTTTCGCGGGCAAGCGCGCTCCTGCCCATCAGAATGTCGGTCTCATGGCAGCAATCGCCACGACCACAATCCCCACAATCAGGTTGATCCCCACCAGACGCCTGATCCTCCCCAGAGCCGCCACGCCATCAGGCCACTGTTCGGCGGCGACAGCTTTGCGCAGTTGCGGCAGGTTCAGCGTCGAGATGCGCAGGAACAGCGCCACCATCACCACGTACAAGCCCATCATGACCTGCACATAGCGCGGCGCCGTCTGAAAACCGCTGAAATTGAGGTGGATCATGCCGATGCCTGTCACGGGCAACAGAACCACGGCGCACCAGACCCACACAAAAAAACGCGGAAAGACCTGCAGCCACAGCTTCAGGCGTGAGGGGCCTTCCAGTGCCGCGATGACCGCCGGTCGTAGAATCATCCACGCGAAAAACATTCCTCCGACCCAGACAACAGCTGACAGGACGTGCAAGGTGTAGACAAAGGCTACAAGCGACATCGGAAACTCCGTTCTGCGCAGAAAGAATTAGCGCGGTATGATAGCCGCCCTCCGAAGACTGGAGATATATCCAGCGGTTTTTTTATGTTTTCATTCAGCACCGTGACGCCGAGCCAACGACCCAGCCCATGATCAGCACCGAACTCAAATCCCAGATTCAGGGCGCCTATTCGCGTTTCCTCGAAGCCAAGAGCCTCAAACCTCGCTACGGCCAGCGTTTGATGATCGCCGAGGTCGCCAAAGTGCTGGGAGACGTGGACACCGACGAGGAAGGCCGGCGTTCGGGCGACCCGGCAGTGGTCGCGGTGGAGGCCGGCACGGGCACCGGCAAGACAGTCGCCTACGCCATCGCCGCGATCCCGACGGCCAAGGCAGCCGGCAAACGCCTGGTGATCGCCACCGCCACGGTTGCGTTGCAGGAACAGATCGTTCACAAGGACCTGCCCGACCTGATGCGCAACAGCGGGCTGAGCTTTACGTTCTCGCTGGCCAAGGGGCGTGGCCGCTACATGTGCCTGTCCAAGCTCGACGTGCTGCTGCAGGAAGGCAACGCGCAAAGCGCCACGGCGCAGCTTTTCGAAGAAGAAGGCTTCAAGATCGAGGTCGACGAGGCCAGCCAGAAACTGTTCACCACCATGATCGAGAAGCTGGCCGGGAACAAATGGGACGGCGACCGCGACAGCTGGCCTCAGGAGCTGGCCGACCAGGATTGGGCGCGATTGACGACCGATCACAGCCAGTGCACCAACCGGCATTGTCCGAATTTTCAGCAGTGCGCGTTTTACAAAGCCCGCGAAGGCATGGGAAAAGTCGACGTCATCGTCACCAACCATGACATGGTCCTGGCGGACCTCGCGCTCGGCGGGGGCGCCGTCCTGCCTGATCCCCGCGATACGCTCTATGTGTTCGACGAAGGCCATCACCTTCCTGACAAGGCCATCGGCCACTTCGCGCATTTCAGCCGTCTGCGTTCAACGGCGGACTGGCTGGAGCAAACGGCCAAGAACCTCACCAAGCTGCTGGCTCAGCATCCGCTGCCCGGCGACCTGGGCAAGCTGATCGAGCAGGTGCCGGAGCTCGCGCGGGAGATCAAGACCCACCAGCAATTCATGTTCACGGCGTGCGAGCAACTGGCCGACTTCAAGGCGGGCGAAGACATGGAAGGGCGGGAGCGCCCGCGCCATCGTTTCGTCGGCGGTGTGGTGCCTGAGCACATGCGCGAGATGGGCATCGAGCTGAAGAAGGGGTTCGCCCGTCTGGACGATCTGTTCACGCGCCTGACCGAACTGCTCAAAGAAGGCATGGATGGCGAGGTGAATATCGGCATCGCCAGCCATCAGGCCGAAGAATGGTACCCGCTGTTCGGCAGCTTGCTGGCCCGTGCACACGGTAACTGGGAGCTGTGGACCGCCTTCACCGCCGAAGACCCGGAAAACAGCCCGCCCATGGCGCGCTGGCTGACCCTCGCCGAAAGCGGCTCGCTGTTCGACATCGAAGTCAACGCCAGTCCGATCCTGGCGGCGGAGATGTTGCGTCGCAACCTGTGGAACGTGGCCTATGGCGCGCTGGTCACGTCGGCAACGCTGACGGCGCTGGGCAAATTCGACCGTTTCCGCATGCGTGCCGGCCTGCCCAAGGACGCCGTCACGGCGGTGGTGCCAAGCCCGTTCCATCACGCCGATGCCGGGGTGTTGCGCGTACCGGATTTGAAGGCCGATCCGCGCAATGCCGCTGAGCACACCGCCGCGATCATTCGTGAGTTGCCCGGTCTGGTCGAAGGGTCGAAAGGCACGCTGGTGCTGTTTTCTTCGCGCAAACAGATGCAGGAAGTCTTCGACGGTCTGGAGCGCGACTGGCGCAAGCGTGTGTTCATCCAGGGCAACCTGTCGAAACAGGAAACCCTCAACAAGCACAAGGCTCGGGTCGACGGCGGCGATGAGAGCGTGTTGTTCGGTCTGGCCAGCTTCGCTGAAGGGGTCGACTTGCCCGGCGCTTATTGCGAGCACGTGGTGATTGCCAAGATCCCGTTCGCGGTGCCTGACGACCCGGTGGAAGCGGCACTGGCCGAGTGGATCGAAGCCCGCGGCGGCAACCCGTTCATGGAAATCGCCGTGCCCGACGCTTCCTTGCGGCTCATTCAGGCCTGTGGTCGCCTGCTGCGGACCGAACAGGACCGCGGCATCATCACGCTGCTCGACCGTCGCGTGGTCACCCAGCGCTATGGCAAGGCGATCCTCAACGCGCTGCCGCCTTTCCGCCGCGAAATTTCCTGACGTGTGTCGGGGATGAAACGCGGTTGATCGGGTCTTATCTCGGCCTGCTCCATCGTCAGCGCTGACGCCGCGATGGAGTGTCCGATGATCAAGGAGCACCCGATCAAATGATTCGCCGTTCACTGTCTGCCGTCCTCGCCATCGCGTGCGCGGGACCTGTGTATGCCGCGCCCGACGGCCAGCAGACGCTGTTCAATTTCGTGCGTCCTGCCGATGTGGTGCAAGTCACGACACAGGACGCTACGTTGCCGCAAGCCAACGCCGAGCAGACCGCCGAGGGCGAGGTGCTGCGGCGGGTCATCTTCAATCCGGTCGAAAAACCCAGCCTGCGGCTGACACCCCAAAGCGGCGTTTGGGACTGGAGTGCAGACAGCGCCATGACCTTGCGGGTACAGAGCGCCATGGACTGGGCACTGACGCTGTATGTGCAAATCCAGAGCAGTGACGGCAAGACCCTCAACAGCCGGATCGACCTCCCGGCAGGGCCCGCGCAAACCCTCATCGTTCCGCTGCAAGCCAGTTCGCCGCTGAGCCAGGGTATGCGGGTTGGACCGCCCATGCCGTGGACCTATGAAGGTCAGCACGTGTTGCTGGCCAATACCGAGGGTGAGCTGAATCCTGCGCAGGTCAGTTCCGTTACGGTGTCGATGTCCCGGCCCGACGTGGCGCAAAGTGTCCTGATCGAAAAGTTCGGCGTACAGGAAGGCGATGGGGTTCAAAAAGCCGCCTACACCCACCTGCTCGACGGTTACGGTCAGTACACGCGGGGCAAATGGCCGGAAAAGATCAACAACGACGATCAACTCAAGGCCCTGGCCGGCAAGGAACAAACGCAGCTCAAGGCGTGGTTGAAAGAGCGTCCGGCCCAGGACAAATATGGCGGCCTGCTCAAAGGGCCGACCTTCGAGGCAAAGGGCTTTTTCCGCACCGAGAAACGCAACGAACGGTGGTATCTGGTAACGCCCGAAGGGCATCCGTTCTACTCGCTGGGCGTCAATGCTGTCACGGCGGACGACAGCCAGACCTACGTCGAGGGCCGCGAGACGATGTTCAGCAGTCTGCCGGGAGACGACGATCCGTTGGCGACGTTCTATGGCAAGGGGAATGATCACCGCGACACCGGCGCGAGCAAGGATCGGCACTTTGACCAGGGCCGCACGTTCGATTTCTACGGCGCCAACCTGCAGCGCACCTACGGCGTGTTTGATACCCAACACTGGGCTGACCACACGTTGCAGCGCCTCCAGGCGTGGGGCTTCAACACCATTGGCAACTGGAGCGAGCCCGCGCTCGAGAATCCGGACGTGAGCTCGCAAAGCCATGTGCCTTACACCTTGCCGCTGTCCATCGTCGGCGATTACGTCAGCATCAGTACCGGTCACGACTGGTGGGGCGGGATGCCTGATCCGTTCGATCCCCGTTTCGCGATGGCCACTGAACGTGCTGTAGCCATTGCTGCGCGCGATCACCGCGACGATCCCTACCTGATTGGCTATTTCGCCGATAACGAACTGGCGTGGGCCGCGCCGGGGGACGACCCTCACGACCGTTATGCGCTGGCGTACGGCACGTTGAAGCTCACGACGGATGTGCCTGCCAAGCGCGCGTTCCTCAAGCAATTGCGTGACAAGTACCGCAATCAGGAAGGCCTTTCCAAAGCGTGGGGGATAGACTTGCCCGCGTGGGAGCTGATGGAAGACCCCGGCTTTGAGCCGCCATTGCCGAGCCCTGAGCACCCGGAAATCGAAAATGACTTCAAATATTTCCAGCGGGTGTTTGCCGAGACCTATTTCAAAACCATTTCCGACGCGCTCAAGTGGCATGCACCCAACCATCTGCTGCTCGGTGGACGTTTCGGCGTCAGCACGCCCGAGGCCATCGAGGCCTGCGCCAAGTTCTGCGATGTGCTGAGTTTCAACCTCTACACGCCGAAGCCGCAGGACGGGATGGACTTCGCCAAATTGCGCGTGCTCGACAAGCCCGTGTTGGTCAGTGAGTTCCACTTCGGCTCGCGTGATCGCGGACCTTTCTGGGGCGGCGCCATGGAGGTGGCCCGCGAGGAGGATCGTGGCCCCGCTTATTCGAACTTCCTGAAGAGCGCATTGGCCGAGCCTTCCATCGTCGGTGTGCACTGGTTCCAGTACCTGGACCAACCTGCGACCGGCCGCATGCTGGACGGGGAAAACGGCCACCTGGGCCTGGTCGGGATTACGGACGTTCCGTACCAAGGCTTTGTGGAGGCTGTGCGTAAAGCCAATGGGCAGGTGAGCGAGGTGATCGGCAAGGCTCAGTAATGGCGCCTTTCCTACAGGATTTGCTGCGCGCCTGATGGCGCGTGGCTGTTCCCAAACCCTCAAATCGCTGGAACAATGCACGCCATTTTGTGCAGGCCCCGACCGGAGAGCGAAACCGTGCAGATTCAAGGTCATTTCGAGCTTCAATTTGAAGCTGTACGCGAAGCGTTTGCCGCGCTGTTCGACGATCCTCAAGAACGTGGCGCGGCCTTGTGCGTGCAGGTCGGTGGGCAAACCGTGCTCGACCTGTGGGCGGGTACGGCCGATAAGGACGGTGCCGAGGTCTGGCACAGCGATACCATTGCCAACCTGTTCTCTTGCACCAAGACCTTTGCGGCGGTCACCGCGTTGCAGTTGGTGGGCGAAGGCAAGTTGCACCTGGACGAACCGGTTTCACGGCTATGGCCCGAGTTCGCCGCTGCTGGTAAACAGACGATCACTCTGCGTCAGTTGCTCTGCCATCAGGCGGGCTTGCCTGCGATTCATGACATGTTGCCCGCTGAGGCCTTGTACAACTGGGAGGCGATGACCGACGCGCTGGCCGCGGAAGAGCCTTGGTGGAAGCCCGGTCAGGGCCATGGCTACGCTGCCATTACTTACGGCTGGCTGGTGGGTGAAATGATTCGCCGCGCCGACGGCCGCGGGCCGGGTGAGTCAATCGCCGCCCGTATTGCCAGGCCGCTGGGACTGGATTTCCATGTCGGTCTGGCGGATGAGGAATTCCATCGAGTGGCCCATATCGCGCGGGGCAAGGGCAATATGGGCGATGAAGCTGCCCAGCGTCTGGTCCAGACCACGATGCGTGAACCCACGTCCATGACCGCGCGGGCGTTTACCAACCCGCCGTCGATCATGACCAGCACCAACAAGCCTGAGTGGCGACGCATGCAACAGCCTGCCGCCAACGGCCACGGCAACGCCCGCAGCCTGGCGGGTTTCTACAGCGGATTGCTTGATGGCAGCCTGCTGGAAGCCGATCTGATCAACGAACTGACCCGCGAGCACAGCGTCGGCCAGGATAAGACATTGTTGACCCAGACGCGCTTTGGTCTGGGTTGCATGCTCGATCAGCCCACCGTGCCCAATGCGACGTTCGGCCTGGGCGCAAAGTCGTTCGGCCATCCGGGTGCCGGGGGATCGGTGGGCTTCGCCGATCCTGAACGTGACGTGGCTTTCGGCTTCGTGACCAACACGTTGGGCCCGTATGTGTTGATGGATCCGCGCGCGCAACGTCTGGTCCGGGTGCTTGGTGAGTGTTTGCAATAACTATCGCCGATAAGTGCTTGTTCTACCGACTGTCAGTTAAACCGCCCATAACGGAACCGTAGGGCGGTTTCTTTTTCCAACTCAGCGTTTATGCGTGTTATATGGGCGCTGCTTCGTTCATTTTCTGATCAATTATTTGTGTGGGTCACCCATGTCTGCCAACAAAAGCCTCGCATTTGCACTGTGTATTGCCGTTACCGGTTGCGCACAGACTCCCCAGGACTCGTCAGCCAGCAATGACCACTGGTGGTCATTCGGCTCCGGAAAAAGTACTGACGCTGCTGCCCCGGTAAAACCTGCCGCCAGCCCTGCTGCCGCAGAAGTCGCAAAAACAGAAGCCGAGAGCGGCACTCACTGGTACTGGCCATTCGGTTCTGACCACGGCGCGACCGAGAAGAAACCCGAACTCGCGGCGACCCAGCCTGCCGCCAAGCCTGCCGTGGCAAAAGCCGATGATGGCAACAAGTGGTGGTGGCCGTTCGGCGGCAGCGAAGCCAAAAAAGATGCCGCACCCGCCGTGCCAAAGGTCGACCCGAAGGTCACCCAGGCCTGGCTCGACCAATACGAGCCACGCGTGCGTGAAGCCATCAAGGACAGCAAGTTCGAACTCGAGCGCCGTGAAGACGTACTGGTTGTGACGGCCCCGGTTGACAGCACCTTCAACCCGGATCGTCCGGAAATGCTGCTGCCCGTCAATCTCGGGCCTATTACCCGCATGGCCAAGCTCGTGGAAGGCGATCAGAAGTCCGCGGTGCTGGTGTTGGGCCACAGCGACGTCGCCAGCGATGCGAACCTGAAGATCAGCCAGCAGCGCGCGCAGTCCGTCGCCGCCATCTTCCGCCTGAGCGGCCTGGAACGTAATCGCCTGAACCTGCGCGGCCTGGGTAACGTCATGCCACGTGCGGCGGATGACAGCGCGGCCGGTCGAGCCTTGAACCGCCGTGTGGAAATCATCATGACGCCACAGGACACGATGGTGGCGCTGATGGCCAAGTACAACATGACGCCGGCGCCTGCTCCGACCATGGTCGCCGTGAAGCAAGCTGCACCGGTAGTCGCACCGGCCCCGGCCACCAAGGCAGCGCCAGCCAAATCCGCAGCACCTGCCAAGAAAGCCGCACCGGCCAAGGCGTCCACGGCCAAGAAGGCCCCGGCGAAAAAAGCAGCGCCCACCAAGGCCAAGGCAGCGCCCGCCAAAGCCGCCGCCAAGAAACCTGCAGCCAACGCGCAAGCCAGCAGCAACTGAGGGTAATATCGCTATCCCGCTCACGGATTTCGATAAAGGAAGGCAGTGATGAGCCAGCGTCTGGCTGATATGCGTCGCAACTACGCCCGCGAAGGTTTGACCGAGTCGCAGGCGCCGGAAGAACCTTTTGCGTTGTTCCACCAATGGTTTGGCGAGGCGGTGAAGACCGAGCAGGCGCCGGTTGAAGCCAACGCGATGACGCTGGCGACTGTCGATGGTGACGGTCGCCCACACTGCCGGGTCCTTCTGCTCAAGGGCCTCGACACCCAGGGTTTTACCTTCTTCACCAACTACGACAGTGCCAAAGGGCAGCAGCTGGCTGCACGCCCCTTTGCCGCCATGACCTTCTTCTGGCCGACGCTCGAGCGTCAGGTGCGCATCGAAGGGCGGGTCATGAAGGTCTCTCACGAAGAGTCCGACGCCTATTTCCAGGTCCGGCCACTCGGCAGCCGCCTCGGTGCCTGGGCATCGCCGCAGAGCCAGGTCATCGCGGATCGTGAGGCGCTTGAAGGGCTGCTCAAGGCCACCGAAGCACGCTTCAGCGACACCCAACCTGACTGCCCCGAGCATTGGGGCGGCTATCGTCTGGTCCCCGATCGCATCGAGTTCTGGCAGGGTCGTCCAAGCCGTCTGCATGATCGCTTGAATTACCGTCTGGTCGATGGGCAGTGGACGCGAGAGCGTCTCGCGCCATAGCGCTTCGGCGGCACACACAACAATTCTTTGAATCTATCCAGTGGGTCGTCGTCCATACTCGTAGACGCCGGCGACTTTCTGTATAGCGCCTGAATAAACGTAAATTATCGGTGCAGGACCGTGACATCGATTGGCGTCGCGGAGTCTAATGGCTACCTGTTCCCCTGGAGGCAAATGTTATGCGTAAGTCTGTTCTGTTGGCTGCTTCGTTCACCGCCATGGCGCTGACCTTGGGCGGCTGTACCTCGAGCCTGACTGGCGACTCGTACTCGCGCGATGAAGCTCGCCAAGTGCAGACCGTGCGCCTGGGTACGATCGAATCGCTGCGCCCGGTGAAGATTGAAGGCACCAAAACCCCGATTGGTGCGGGCGCCGGTGCGATCGTCGGTGGTGTGGGTGGTAGCGCCATTGGTGGCGGCCGTGGCAGCATCGTCACCGCAGTCATCGGTGCAGTCGCTGGCGGTTTGCTGGGCTCGGCGGCCGAAGGCGGTTTGACCCGCGCGCAGGGTGTCGAGATCACCGTGCGTGAAGACGACGGCACCATGCGTGCCTACGTACAGGAAGTTCAGGAAAACGAGATCTTCCGCGTGGGCGAGCGTGTGCGCATCATGACCGTCAACGGCACCAGCCGCGTGTCCCACTAAGCGACGCCGTTTGGCCCGAAGCAGGTTGATGTAATACCTGCTTACACAAAAACGCCCCGATGTGTCGGGGCGTTTTTGTTTCTGCTTACCGCTGCAATTCGGTCAGATGTGCGGGTGGGTAGAGCGGGGACTGGAGACCGCCGTGATCGCGTAACCGATCAGAGCGGCCAGTATCGAACCGGTCAAAATGCCCATTCGGTCCATCCCGGCAAATTCGCTCTGTCCCGGGACGAACGCCAGTGAGCCAACGAACAGGCTCATGGTGAAGCCGATTCCGCACAATATCGAGACGCCCAGCACCTGACCCCAGTTGGCGCCTGCGGGCAGCGCGGCCAATCCTGCCTTGACCGCCAGCCATGTGAGCCCGAAAACGCCCAGCATCTTGCCCATCAACAGCCCCAGCGCGATGCCCATCGGCACGGGATGAGTGAAGCTTTCAAGGCTAACACCCGCCAGTGAAACGCCTGCGTTGGCGAACGCAAACAGGGGCAGGATCGCGTAGGCCACCCACGGATGCAGCGCATGCTCCAACTGCTGCAGTGGCGCGGGCACATCCTTTGGGGTTTTCAGTGGAATGCAGAAGGCGAGGATGACGCCCGCCAGCGTGGCGTGCACGCCGCTCTTGAGCACACATACCCACAGCACCAGACCCACGAGCAGGTAAGGCGCCAGCTTCACCACGCCCAGCCGGTTCATGCTGATCAGTGCGATGAGCGAAGCGGCCGCGATGGCCAGCGACAGATTAGACAGCTCACCCGAGTAGAACAGGGCAATCACGATGATCGCACCGAGGTCGTCGATGATCGCCAGCGTCATCAAGAACAGCTTGAGCGACACGGGGACACGTTTGCCGAGCAAGGCGAGCACGCCCAACGCGAAGGCGATATCTGTCGCCATCGGAATGGCCCAGCCGCTCATGGCGGCGGGGTTGTCTTTGTTCAACGCCCAGAAAAACAGGGCAGGGATCACCATTCCACCGATCGCGGCAGCGCCGGGCAGGACGATCTGCGAAGGGCGGGACAGATGCCCTTGAAGCACTTCGCGCTTGACCTCCAGGCCGATAAGCAGAAAGAACAGTGCCATCAGGCCGTCATTGATCCAGAGCAGCAACGGTTTGGCAATTTTCAAGGCGCCAATTTGTGCCACCACGGGCACATCAAGCAGGCCGTTGTACAGCCAGGACAGGGGTGAGTTATTGATGACCAGGGCAAGGGCGGCAGCAGCGATCAACAACAGACCGCCAGCCGCCTCGAGCTGGAAAAAGCGTTTGAATGTATTGCGTACGGGCAAGGTCACTCTCCATGGACATGCGCAAAAGGAGCGACACCCTAACCCGTCGGCTTATTTCTGAAAACAAAAGTTATATTCGATTTGGTTATTAAAAAGTCGAGCGGTAACTGTATACAAAGAATCCTATAAATTAGTTACAGAGTGCTACAGGGCTTATTCTGCGCAGGCTGTAGGAATTTTCCTTGCGAGCATCAGAAACAACGGTGGGAGCAGGTTCATTCTCGAGACGTCAGTTCAGCCAGCAGTCAGTCACCGGCCGTCGTACCGTATCGCGAATGAATTCGCTCCCACAGGAATCATCGATTTCGTCGGTTAGCCGGTGATTCCCAACATGCTTTTCGCCAGTGCCTCGGCAATTCGAATCCCGTCGACACCCGCCGACAGGATGCCGCCTGCATAACCGGCGCCTTCACCGGCCGGGAACAGTCCTTTGACGTTGAGGCTCTGCATGTCCGCGCCACGGGTGATGCGCAGCGGCGAAGAGGTGCGGGTCTCGATACCTGTCAGGACGGCGTCGTGCTGCGAGAAACCTTTGATCTGCTTGTCGAACGCCGGCAACGCTTCACGAATGGCTTCGATGGCGAAGGCGGGCAGGGCGTCGGCCAGGTCGGTGAGTTTCACGCCGGGCTTGTAGGACGGCTCGACGCTGCCCAGTTCGGTCGATGCCTTGCCAGCAATGAAATCACCCACCAGTTGCGCGGGCGCCTCGTAGCTCTCGCCGCCCATGATGTAGGCGTGGGACTCCAGACGTTCCTGCAGTTCGATACCCGCCAGCGGGCTGCCCGGATAGTCTTCGTCAGGCGTGATACCGACCACGATGCCCGAGTTGGCATTGCGCTCGTTACGCGAATATTGGCTCATGCCGTTGGTGACGACGCGGTTCGGTTCGCTGGTGGCCGCGACCACGGTGCCGCCTGGGCACATGCAGAAGCTGTACACCGAGCGACCGTTTTTGGCGTGGTGCACCAGTTTGTAATCCGCGGCCCCGAGTTTCGGGTGGCCGGCGTATTTGCCCAGGCGCGCGCGGTCGATCAGACCTTGCGGGTGCTCGATGCGGAAACCCACCGAAAACGGCTTGGCTTCCATGTACACACCACGGCCGTGGAGCATGCGGAACGTGTCGCGGGCACTGTGGCCCAGCGCGAGGATCACGTGCCGCGAATCAATACGCTCGCCGCTGTCGAGCACCACGCCCTGCAACTGACCATCCTCGATCAGCACATCAGTTACGCGTTGTTCGAAACGCACTTCGCCACCCAGTGCTTCGATCTGCTGACGCATGTTTTCCACGACGCCGGTCAGGCGGAACGTGCCGATGTGCGGTTTGCTGACGTAGAGAATTTCTTCCGGCGCACCGGCCTTGACGAACTCGTGCAGCACCTTGCGACCGTGAAATTGCGGGTCCTTGATCTGGCTGTAGAGCTTGCCGTCGGAGAAGGTGCCTGCGCCGCCTTCGCCGAACTGCACGTTGGACTCGGGGTTGAGGATGTTTTTACGCCACAGGCCCCAGGTGTCCTTGGTCCGCTGACGGACCTCTTTGCCACGCTCAAGAATGATCGGCTTGAAACCCATCTGGGCCAGCAACAGCCCGGCGAAGATGCCGCAAGGGCCGAAACCGACCACCAGCGGGCGTTCGTTGAGGTCCGCTGGCGCATGACCGACGACTTTGTAGCTGACGTCGGGCGCGGCCGTGACGTGCTTGTCGTGGCTCAGGCGCTTGAGCAGGGCCGCTTCGTCGCGAACCTGAAAATCGATGGTGTAGATGAACTGCAGTTCGGTGGATTTCTTGCGCGCATCGTAGCTGCGCTTGAACAGGGTGAAATCCAGCAGCTCGTCGCTGTCGATGCCCAGGCGTTGCACGAGCGCAGGGCGCAGTGCGTCATCCGCATGGTCGAGCGGCAGTTTGAGTTCGGTGATTCGTAACATTGAAAAGTCCGGTTTCGGGCCGCAGGGTCGGCCCGGCAGCGCTACAAGAACCGGCGATTATAAGCCAGATTGCAAGGTGAGCGTTGACCGGAGCGACGACGTAAGCAACACATCGCCCGTTCAGGCGTGCGCAAGTCCGAACGTCGGCGCTTGCTTGCCCGCGATCACGCTATGCCCTCGACGATTCGCGTGCAGACATACTCTGATCGCGGACAAGCGCGCTCCTTCAAGAGACGTGGACTATTAATCGTTGCGCATCGCCCCGAAATACGCACACCCGCGCTGTACCTTGCCGTTGACGCGCAGCTCGGCCGTCAGATGCTGCACAGAACCGTTCACCGTATCGACGCAACGCTGCGGGGCAACGTACAGCTCGACATGCTGATCATTGGCGTCGGTGATCAGGTTGAAACGGCCTTCGGGCATCTGCTCCTCCATATAAGGCACCGCAAATTCGTCTTGGCCTTCACGTTCCAGCACCATGCCTTTGCCGCTGGCATTGAGGTTCCATTTCGGACCGTTGCCGCTGGCATGAATGGTCAGGCGCTTGAAATTGGGGTCTTCACAGGCATTGCCCGGACGCTCGACGCGGTACAGCTGATAGACGTCAGCCTGACCGTCGCTGCCTTGCGCCTTGCTGGCGACGAAGTTGCCGCGCACATCAGCGAACGCCTTGCCGCTTTTGTCCACCACCGAAGCGGCTTCCTGCAGGATGCCGGTATTGCCTTTGTCGGTCACCGCGTAGCGGCGTTGCTCGCTGCACGGCTGAAAGAACAGCTTGCCGCCGTCGCCGCTGAGCGTGCCCTGCATGCGCAGCATCCCGGCCGTGGAGACTGTGCTGTCGGAGGAGGGCGAAGGGAGCAGTTGGCAGCCGGCGAACACTGGCAGCAAGGCGAACATCAGGACGGAACGAGCAGCGAACATGTGGCGGGTCTCCAGACAAGTGCCGCCACGTTACTCAGGCTGCTCGCTCATCACAAGAGGCGATTAACCGACGTGATAGGTCTGTCCGGTTTGCAGCCCCTCAACGCTTTTCGCATAGGCCAGCGCCACATCGGCGCCCGACACGGGTTTAAAGCCGCGGAAGTAAGGCGCGTAGCTGCCCATCGCTTCGACCAGTACGTTCGGGCTCACCGAGTTGACCCGCATCCCGCGCGGCATCTCGATGGCGGCAGCACACACAAAGGCGTCGATGGCGCCATTGACCAGGCTGGCGGAGGCGCCGGTCCGGATCGGGTCGTGGCTGGTAATGCCGGTGGTGAAGGTGAACGAGGCGCCGTCATTGGCGAACTCGCGACCGATCAGCAGCAGGTTGACCTGCCCCATCAGTTTGTCACGCAGGCCCAGGCCAAAGGATTCCTCGGTCATCTCGTCCAAAGGGGCGAACGTGACGTTGCCTGCTGCGCAGATCAATGCGTCAAAAGGACCTGTCCGTTCGAACAGTTTGCGGATTGATGCGCTGTCACTAATATCGACATGCTCGTCACCGCTGTTACGGCCAATGCGAACGATGTCATGGCGTGGCGCCAATTCCTTCTCGATCGCTGAGCCGATGGTTCCGCCAGCGCCAATCAATAGAATCTTCACGTTGCAGTCCTTCTCGTCAGTGGATCAGGCGTTCAGTCTCTACCGCCTTTTCCCACAGATAAATGGGCCAAACGGCAATCCCGGTTTGTCAGAAAGGAAACAATCATGAGTGAAATGGACGACCTCGCGGCGTTTGCCATGCTGGTGGAAGCCAACAGCTTCACCCTGGCCGCGCAATGGCTGGACACCAGTACCAGCCAACTGTCCAAACGCATCAGCAAGCTGGAAAAAAGTTACGGCGTGACGCTGCTGCACCGCACCACACGCAGCCTGACCCTGACCTCGGCCGGGGCGATTCTGCTGCCTGAAGCCCGTGCGCTGCTGGCCCAACGGGATCGGGTGCGAGACGCCATGGCGTACCTCAGCGAGAGCCTGGTGGGCACGGTGCGCCTGACGGTACCAGTGTCATTGGGCGAGACGTTTTTCGAGGGGCTGCTGACAGAGTTTTCGACAACCTATCCCGATGTGCAGGTGGAACTGGACCTGAACAACCAGTTCCGCGACATGCGCCGCGACGGGTTCGATCTGGGTATTCGCTCCAGTGTGGGAATTGATGAGCGGCTGGTGGCGAAGCCGCTGTTGTCGTTGCAGGAGCTGACGTGCGCGAGCCCCGACTACATCGCCCAGCACGGCGCGCCGCAGACGCCGGATGAGCTGCGAGTGCATCGCTGTCTGTTGAACAGTCACTACGCCGGTCGTGAAACGTGGGGCTACCACCAGAATCACGAAGTGACGAGGGTGAAGGTGCGGGGCACGTTTGCCAGCAATCACTACGGTCTGCTGAAGAGGGCTGCGCTGGTAGGCGCGGGGATTGCGCGGTTGCCGTCCTATATGGTGCATAACGAACTGGATCAGGGGCGGTTGGTGTGGTTGCTCCGGGATTATCAGACGCCGGTTTCGTCGTTGTATCTGGTGCATCCGTTCGAAGGGCATCTGCCGAGAAGGATTCAGGTGATGGCTGATTACCTGACGCAGTGGTTTGAGCGGAGTACGGCGGCGTTGGAGAGGCTTTGAATGTCCGAACGAGGTTTTTATGGGGATAGGGGTTTGGTTCTGGGTGTATATCCGTTGCTGCGGTAACGGCTGCTTAGGGTTCCGCTCTTACAGCGGGTCACTTTTGGCAAAAGCGCCCGGAATGCCGGCCCAGCCAACAGTAACCAAAAACGCTTTGCTCCTGGTTGGGTCCGACTTCGTCGGATTCCCGCACTCCGACGACGCTCCGTGGGCCCGCGCCGAACGGACATCCATGTCCTGACGGCGCTCTCGCGGCATCCATGCCGCTCGACCCACTCCGCGTCGTCTACGTTTGGCCTGCACCCAAGTCGCGTTTTGTGGTGTCTGGACTGACGAGGCAGGAAAATCAAAAGCAAAGGCAGCCGCAAAACAAGTGTCATGGATATCCGCTGTGCTTTTGATTCTGCCGAAGGCGTAGGAGCGCGCTTGCCCGCGATCTGCCGGGAACCGGCAGCAAACCCGGTGCATGCGGTGTATCAGGTACAACCGAGTCGCTTGGTTTCGCTACCGCTGCGCGGCAGATCGCGGGCAAGCGCGCTCCTACGGCCTCCGGCCAGAATCAAAAGCAGACCGGTTATTCGCAACGCTTGCTTCGTACGCTCCGCGTGGGAAGATCAAAATCCCTTTGCTTTTGATCTTCCTGCCTCGCCAGTCCAGACACCGCCCAACGCGACTTGGGTGCAGGCCAAACGTAGACGACACGGAGTGGGCCGAGCGGCATGGATGCCGCGAGAGCCGCCCCCCGCCATGGATGGCGGATGGCGGCGGGCCCACGGAGCGTCGTCGGAGTGCGGGAATCCGACGAAGTCGGACCCAACCAGGAGCAGGGCACTTTTGGTTACTTTTGGTGCCTTTTCAAAAGTGACCCGCTGTAAGAGCGGAACCCTAAGCCGCCGTTACCGCAGAAATGGATATACCCCCAATCCCAATCCCAATCCCAATCCCAACCCCCAATAAAAAAGGCCCCAAAAAAGGGGCCTTTCCACGATCTTCCAAAACGCCAGAGAGCAGGGGAATCACCCCCCCAAATACGCATCCCGCACTTTTGGATCAACCAGCAACTCAGCCCCCGAACCCTGCATCACCACCCGGCCGTTCTCCAGAACATACGCACGGTCAGCAATCTTCAGCGCCTGGTTGGCATTCTGCTCAACCAAAAACACCGTCACACCATCACGACGCAGCTGTTCGACAATCTCGAAAATCTGCTGAATGATGATCGGCGCCAGACCCAGCGACGGCTCGTCGAGCAACAGCAGCTTGGGCTTGCTCATCAGTGCGCGACCGATGGCGAGCATTTGCTGTTCGCCGCCGGACATGGTGCCGCCGCGCTGGTTGAAGCGCTCTTTCAGGCGCGGGAACAAGGCCAGGACCTTGTCCATCTGTTCCTGATAATCGCCTTTATCGGTGAAGAACCCTCCCATGGCCAGGTTCTCCTCCACGGTCAGGCGGGCGAACACGCGACGGCCTTCCGGCACCACCGCGATGCTCTTGCGCATGATCACCGACGACTCCAGGCCCACCAGTTCTTCACCCATGTAACGGATGCTGCCGCTGTGCGCGCGCGGCGAACCGCAGAGGGTCATCAGCAGGGTGGACTTGCCGGCACCGTTGGCGCCGATCAGGGTCACGATCTCACCCTGTTGCACATCGATGCTGACGCCGTGCAGCGCCTGGATCTTGCCGTAGAAGGTGGAAACGTTGTCGAACTGCAGCATTTACGCTTCCCCCAGGTAGGCTTTGATCACTTCAGGATTGTCACGGATCTGCTCGGGCGTGCCGTCGGCCAGAGGCGTGCCCTGGTTGATCACCACGATGTGGTCGGAAATGCTCATGACCAGCTTCATGTCGTGCTCGATCAGCAACACGGTGGCGTTGTGCTCGTTACGCAATACGCCAATCAGTGCCTTCAGGTCTTCGGTTTCCTTGGGGTTCAGACCGGCAGCCGGTTCGTCGAGCATCAGGATGCGCGGACGGGTCATCATACAGCGGGCGATTTCCAGGCGACGCTGCTGACCGTAGGCCAGCGTACCGGCAGGGCGGTTGGCGAAGGCTTTGAGGTCAACCGCTTCGAGCCAGTGCTCGGCGTACTCCATGGCCTCGCGTTCGCTCTTGCGATACGACGGGGTCTTGAACAAACCGGACAGGAAGTTGGTGTTGAGGTGACGGTGCTGGGCGACCAGCAGGTTCTCGACGGCGGTCATTTCCTTGAACAGACGCACGTTCTGGAACGTGCGCACGACGCCCTTGCGAGCGATCTCGTGACCGGCCAGCCCTTGAATCGGTTCGCCGTCGAGCAGGATGGTCCCCGCCGTCGGCTTGTAGAAACCCGTGAGGCAGTTGAACACGGTGGTCTTGCCGGCGCCGTTAGGGCCGATCATCGACACCACCTGTTTCTCGTTCACGGTCAGACCCACGCCGTTGACCGCCAACAGGCCGCCGAAGCGCATGCTCAAGCCCGAGGCTTGCAGAAGTGGACGGCTCATCAGCGTTCCCCTTTGAGTTTCATGACGGGACGCTGCATTGGCAGGAAGCCCTGAGGACGCCAGATCATCATCAGCACCATCAAGGCGCCGAAGCCCAACATCCGGTATTCGCTGAATTCGCGGAGCAGTTCAGGCAACAGGATCATCACCACGGCGGCGAGAATCACGCCCAGCTGCGAGCCCATGCCGCCCAGTACCACGATGGCGAGGATGATCGCCGACTCAAGGAACGTGAACGATTCCGGGGTGATCAGGCCTTGGCGTGCGGCAAAGAAGCTGCCAGCGAAACCGGCGAATGCCGCACCGAGGGTAAACGCGGAGAGCTTGATCACCGTAGGGTTCAAGCCCAGTGCACGGCAGGCAATTTCGTCTTCGCGCAGGGCTTCCCACGCGCGACCGATCGGCATGCGCAGCAGGCGGTTGATCACGAAAAGCGCCAACAGCGCCAGCAGCAGGGCGATCAGGTAAAGGAAGATCACCTTGTTGATGGAGTTGTATTCCAGGCCGAAATACTCGTGGAAGGTCTGCATCCCTTCGGCGGCCTTGCGCTCGAAGCTCAGGCCGAACAGCGTCGGTTTTTCGATGTTGCTGATGCCGTTCGGGCCGCCGGTGATGTCGGTCAGGTTACGCAGGAACAGACGAATGATTTCGCCGAAACCCAGCGTCACGATGGCCAGATAGTCGCCGCGCAGACGCAACACCGGGAAGCCCAGCAGGAAGCCAAAGGTCGCAGACGCCAAACCGGCCAGCGGCAGGCAGATCCAGAAACCAAAGCCGAAGTAGTGCTGCAACAGGGCGTAGGTGTAGGCGCCGACGGCATAAAAGCCAACGTAACCCAGGTCCAGCAGGCCCGCCAGACCGACCACGATGTTCAGGCCCAGGCCGAGCATCACGTAGATCAGGATCAGCGTGGCAATGTCCACCGCGCCGCGGGAGCCGAAGAACGGCCAGACCAGGGCGGCGACAACGACCGCGCCGAGGAACCAGCGCTGCGTCGATGGCAGGGTCAGGAAGTTGCTGGCCTTGTCCGACACCAGCTGCTTCTGCGGGCGTGAACGCCACATGGCGCTGATCTGCTCATTGAACAGCACGCGCAGGAACATCAGCAGCGCGGCGGCGAAAATCACCAGCACCGTGGTGGTGCTTGCACCGACGACTGCCAGGTTGACCCCGACGATGTCCAGTTTGAGCCCGAGGATCGGGTAAGCGACGGCCAGTACCAGCACTGCGCTGAAGAGGGCCGATTTGAGATTCCTGGTCATACTTTTTCAACCTCCGGACGGCCGAGCAGGCCGGTTGGCCGGAACAACAACACCAATACGAGAAGACCGAACGCCACCACATCCTTGTACTGGTCGCCGAAAATGTCGGCACCGAACGCTTCAGCCACACCCAGCACCAGACCGCCGAGCATCGCGCCCGGGATACTGCCGATACCGCCCAGTACCGCTGCGGTGAAGGCCTTGATGCCGACGAGGAACCCGGCGTTGGGGTTGATCACGCCGTACTGCATGCTCAGCAGTACGGCAGCGACCGCCGCCAGCGCCGCACCGATGACGAAGGTCAGGGCGATGATGTTGTTGGTATTGATACCGAGCAGGTTGGCCATCTTGATGTCCTCGGCACAGGCGCGGCAGGCGCGACCCAGGCGGGAGCGGGAGATGAACCAGGTCAGACCGAGCATCGCCACCAGGGTAACGATGAAGATCAGGATCTGCATGTACGAGATCACCACTTCGTGCGTGCTGCCGGGGCCGAAGACGAAGTTGCCGGGGATCAGGTTGGGGATCGATTTGTCCTTGGAGTCCTGCGACAACAGCACGGTGTTCTGCAGGAAGATCGACATACCGATTGCGGAAATCAGGGGGATCAGACGGTTGCTGCCGCGCAGCGGACGGTAGGCGACCCGTTCGATGGCGTAACCATAGGCGCTGGTCACCACGATACTGGCGACGAACGCAGCCGTGATCAGCAGGGGCAGGTTGTCCATACCAAGCATGGTCAGGCCCGCCAGGGCGATGAACGCCACGTACGAACCGATCATGTACACCTCGCCGTGGGCGAAGTTGATCATGCCGATGATGCCGTAGACCATGGTGTAGCCGATGGCAATCAAGGCGTAAGTGCTGCCAATGGTCATGCCATTAACCAGCTGTTGAAGAAAGTGATAGAGGTCTATCGACATTGCGGAGTGCTCCTAAAAACCTGCCTGGTGTTTCACTGGTGAAGTCTTTTTCCCGCTCGCGCGTCGTGATCTACGTCCGCGTTCGGCACGAGCCCAGTGATTCACTGGTGCGGTTTCAAGATGTTCAGGTGTCTGGACTCTTGTGAAATCCATCCCCCCTCGTAAAACAAAGCCCACTGCGGTTGCAGTGGGCTTTGGGGCAATACTGGGCGTGTGATTACTTCACAGGGGCTTCAGTCTTGGTGCCATCTTTGTGCCAGGTGTAAACGACGAATTTGAAGTCTTTCAAGTCACCCTTGGCGTCGAAAGACAGATCGCCGGTAGGGGTCTTGAAGGTACCGGCGTGAATGGCGGTTGCCACTTTGGCGGTGTCTTCGGACTTGGCGGTCTTGATACCTTCGGCGATGACTTCAACAGCGGCGTAGGCCGGGAACACGAAAGGACCGCTCGGATCTTCTTTCTTCGCTTTGAATTCCTCTACCAGCGCCTTGTTGGCCGGGTCCTGGTCGAAAGATTTCGGCAGGGTCACCAGCAGGCCTTCGGACGCGTCCTGAGCGATCTGCGAGATCGAAGCGTTACCCACGCCTTCCGGACCCATGAAGCCGGCTTTCAGGCCTTTTTCCTGTGCTTGACGCAGGATCAGACCCAGCTCTGGGTGGTAGCCGCCGTAGTACACGAAATCGACGTTAGCCTGTTTCATCTTGGCGATCAGCGAGGAGAAGTCCTTGTCGCCGGCGTTGATGCCTTCGAACAGGGCGACTTTCACGCCGTCTTTTTCCAGGGTCTGTTTAACGGCAGTGGCGATGCCTTCACCGTACTGCTGTTTGTCATGGATGACCGCAACGATCTTCGGCTTGACCTGCTGGGCGATGTAGTTGGCAGCGGCCGGGCCTTGTGCACTGTCCAGGCCGATGGTGCGGAAGATCATTTTGTAACCGCGAGCAGTGATTTCCGGGCTGGTGGCAGCCGGAGTGATCATGATGATGCCTTCGTCTTCGTAGATGTCGGACGCTGGCTGAGTGGAGCTGGAGCACAGGTGACCGACCACGAATTTCACGCCGTCGTTGACCACCTTGTTGGCGATCGCGACCGCTTGTTTAGGGTCACAGGCGTCGTCGTATTCAACGGCTTCGAGTTTCTTGCCATCAACGCCGCCTTTGGCGTTGATGTCAGCGATTGCCATTTTGGCACCGCTGAACTGCATGTCGCCGTATTGGGCAACAGCACCGGTCTTAGGGCCGGCGATACCGATCTTGATGGTGTCAGCTGCGAACGAATGGCTGGCAACCCCCGCCAGAACCAGTGCGGCAAACAGCTTGGAAATCTGATTAATACCCTTAGTCATGATGCTCCACTCTTGCGTTGTAGTTTTTATAATCCTGACGGCCAGAAGCTGCAGGACCGGATTGATTTACCCAGGCCACACCCCCAGCAACTGTACCGGAACAGTTTAGAGCGCCGGTCGAGCGCTTGAAAAGCTGGCTGCAGGGGGCAAAACCTGTTGATGTCGCTTAATCGAAAGAAAGATACACAATCAAGCCGGTCTATCGACGAACCGGGTCGTTCAATCTATCGGCCTGAGCGAAGTTCTCTGCAATCAATCACTTGAATCCGGGTTTGTCGGTCGGTAAGGCGGCGGTATCATTACGCCGATTTTCCAAACGGTGAAACCCATGACGCAAGAACCTAGCACCCTCTATGCCAAACTGCTTGGCGAAACGGCTTCGATCACGTGGAAAGAATTGCAACCTTTCTTTGCCAAGGGTGCCCTGTTGTGGGTCGAGCCTTCGCAGGATTTGATCGCGGTCGCCGAGGCATTTGCCGAGAACGCCGAGGCGAAAGTCGCGGCGTGGCTGGGCACGGGGGAGGTCGGGAAGGTCTCTGAATCAACGGCTCTGGACTTGCTGGAGCGCGACCCGCCGTTGTGGGCAGTCGTAGTTGCGCCTTGGGTGTTGATCCAGGAAAGGGCGTGAGGGTTTTTGGCGCGCTGATTTGGTGCGAACAATGATGGCAAAGTGGGTAGGGCAGTAACTGGTGGCGTGGGGATGGGTAGCGGAAAGTGCCATTGATATCTCCCTTACGCCACTCTCACCTTTAGGAGCGTGGCTTGTGTCTGGGCCGCATCCGGACGATCTGGCGGGAACCGGCAGCTAGACCTGTGCATACGGGGTGACAGGGAGAATCGAGTCGCTTGGTTTTGCTACCGCTGCGCGGTAGATCGTCCGAGTGCGGCCCAGAGCAAGCGCGCTCCTACGGCCTCCGGCCAGAATCAAAAGCAGACCGGTCATTCGCAGTGCTTGCTTCGTGATCCTTCCCACGCTCTGCGTGGGAATGCCTGCCAGGACGCTCGGCGTCCAAGTCGACGCGGAGCGTCAATCGATGCGTTACCACGCGGAGCGTGGGAACGATCAATCAGAAGCTACCGACGCGGTCTGTCAGGCCGTGGCACGTTGCAACAAATGTAGGAGCGCGCTTGCCCGCGAATGCGCCCGAAGGGCATCAATGTAGCGATTCCAACCCGAGACCCAGCGATCTCAAGCCATATACCCCGTCTTCCCCGTGTGCTGATTCAGCGAAATCACGCGCGTCTTGCCAATCCGGTGACGGTAAATCTCTCTCAGGTACTTCACCGCTTTCTTCACGCTCTCCCGCGAAATACGAATGTCGTTGATCGAGATGAACCGTGATTTGTCATCGATCAACTCACGGTATTTCTTCTCATACATCGGCTTGATCGCGTACCAGTTGGTGTCCAGGATCTTCGCCGGGTTCTCGTATTCGTTGAGCAGATCGTCGATCCGGCCCTCGTCGAATTCCTCGCTCATGATGAAATCCAGAATCGAATTATCCAGCGTGTCATCGAAGCGATACGGTTGCTTGGCGAAGCAGCGCTTGATGAACGCCACGATCAAGGTCAGGAAATCATCCGACAGGCACGGGCTTTTCGCGATCAGGGTTGTCAGCGACAGGTTGGCCGACGCGCCGATAACCAAGGCGTAACGCTTGAGCGTGGTGTTGGGGAACAGGCTGTTGAGGTGCGTCTTGAGCCGGTTCAGGTCCATGTACGACAGCTTGTAGTCCTTGGGCAACGAGACGATCGACACCACGGACGAGCAATTCTTGAAGAAGTGGAGGTCGTGCAGCGCGGCGGCGTCGTACCCCGACGACTTGTATTGCTCCAGTGCCGCGCGATAGCGGCGCGATTCGATCGGCAGCAAGCTGATGCCTTCGATGGCCTGGGTCATCTTGTTGAAGTGCGGCAGGTCGATGGAGCGGAAGAACAGGTCGTCGATGTCCAGGCGTGGCTGCTCTTTTTCGAACAGCTTGAGCTTGTCGGAACCCGCTACTGGCGTTTCCGGCACCACCGATTCGGCGTAGGCAATGGCCACCGGGCCGGCAAGGCTCATGAACAGATCGTTGGCGTCCAGGCGAATGGTTTCGCCGATGTCGATGCCGGCCCGACGGAAATAGTTCTGGTCGTAGTCGGTGGTCACCGCCTGCGCCGTCAGAATGTTGAAGATCTGTTGTGAGATGTACTGGTTGGCGTGACGCTCCATGGCGTTGACGTCGATGTTCTCGATGGTGCCGTCATCGCTTTCTTCGGCGTAGCGCATGATGTCGTTGGAGATCAGCATCATCGCGTTCCATGGGCGAATACGGCCCATGACGCTGGCCTCGCTGCTGTCTTCATTCTCGAAGTTGTATGAAAAGTCCCATTCTTCCGCGAGGTACTTGCACAGCAAGCGACCGGCGTTGATGTGCAGGGCTTCGGACATTTCACTGCGGTGATCGGAAATGTTCGGCAGCACGCAGATGCCGCTGGTGAAGATCGGTTCGAACACGAATGAGCGGCCGCGCTTGCCGTCGTTTTCGCTGGCGGGCTTGGTGTCGAAGGTCTTGTTCATGTACGAGAACTGCTGGGCCAGGCCGAATTCCGAAGCCATGCCCGAGCCCGTACCGCCGCCGGCGCTGAAGATGTAGAAATACAGGCGCGACTGGTTGGCTTTGATGCCGCAGGAGTCGATCAGGTACGAGTGAATCAGTTTCCAGTCAGCACTGGAGAAGTGCTCGGTGTCTTTGTTGAGGATGATCTTGGCCAAGTACTGACCCAGGATCGGCGCGTTACCGGCGCCGCCTGCATGGACCTCGGACAGGTCCATGATCTTCATCTTGCTGTAGTCCTTGATGAAACCGCTTTTTTCACCTTTGCGTGAGAAGCGGATCCGCCCCGCGATGTCCTTGTCCAGGTCGCCGAGCATCACCAGCGGTTCGACCAGAAACACCGGTTTGCTCGATTTGTTCTGCACCAGACGCAGGTTGTTGCGAATCCAGCGAGCCGGGCTATAGCCCTTGTCGTCCCGCAGGCGATCGTCGTTGTTCAGTTGGTTCAGGTAGAACGTGCGCGCGTTGTAGACCAGTTCGGCCACATCCAAAGCGATGTTGGAACCGCACCGTCCCAGGCCAATCAGGCAAACCGAGGGAAACTGCTGATCACTGCGGTTTTCCGCCTCTTCGAAATGCATCGATGGCGGGAACACCATGTCGCGCAGTCCGTCGAGGTTATCGAGGATGCGGTCGGTATCGGTTTCCGTGAAGTAAAGGTACGACTGTGCAGGGACAGGCTCAGGACGGTAGTGCCCTTGGGGCACAACGCTGTGCTCGGTAAGTACGGTCTGCAGAAGTTCGGATACAGCGCCTGCTGCCTCGGTTTTATTGTTCATCGCACGCCATGCCTGAAGGAGGGCGCAGGAATGTCATCGCGCCATCACCAAAATGAAAACCCGACTGTACAGCGGGGTATCGACGGCGAGCGATAGGGCCGAACCCTAGCGCCGCCTAAGGGAATCCCTCGGATGATCGGCGACGAACGGTCTTTCTTGAGTGCGTGAAGGCTCAATGTCGCGGGGTTGTGGGACAGATCACAGTTACCCGGCGGGTTCAGCACGCGAGGCTTTGGTGAACCGGTCCGTGTGTGGATCACTGCTGTCGGTCAGGCCCAACGGATTGACCGGTCCCTGGACGGCCAAGTTCACCGCTTCGAGCATGGTCGTCGAGGGCCACAGGCCGGCGGGTCGACTCAGGTTGAGCTGCTGTACCAGCGGCCTCAGGTTGCTCAGGGGCGCTGGTTTACTGAACAGATAACCCTGCACGTAATCGCAGCCGTACTGACTGAGGAATTCCAGCTGCGCGGGCGTTTCGACGCCTTCGGTGACGACCTTGAGGTGCAAGGTGTGGGCCATGAGAATGATCGCCTGAACGATTTCCATGTCCTGCGGCGATTTCGGGATGTCGATGATGAACGAACGGTCGATCTTGACCGTGTCCAGCGGCAGGCGCTTGAGATAGGCCAGCGAGGAATAGCCTGTGCCGAAGTCGTCGATGGACAGCCCGACGCCCAACGCGCGAATCTCCTGGAGCAGCAGGATGGTGTTGCTGATATTGCCCATCAGCGCATTCTCGGTCACCTCCAGTTCCAGGCGATGCGGCGCGACGTTGGCTTCCCGTAGCGCACTGGACACCTCATCCACGAGTTCGTCCCGCGCCAGATTCAGGGCAGAGCAGTTCACTGCAATCACCAGCTTCTCGAACCCGGGTTCGGTCAGTAGCCCCAAGTCTCGGCAGGCCCGGCGCAGGACCCAGTTGTCGAGTTCGGCGATCAAGCCATTGTTTTCCGCGATGCCGATAAAGCGATCCGGCGTCAGCAGGCCATGGATCGGATGTTCCCAGCGCACCAACGCTTCGAACTTGGCGACATGGCCGGTGCGCAGGTCGACGATGGGTTGGTAGTAGAGCTGCAGGCCGTTTTCCTCCCGCAACGCGGCGCGCAGTTCTTCTTCCAGATGCAATTCCAGGCTGGCTTTGGTCTTGAGGTTGGCGCTGAAGAAATGAATGCTGTTGCGGCCATGTCCCTTGGACTGATAGAGCGCCAGGTCGGCGTGCTTGAGCAGTTCTTCCGAGGTGTCGCCGTCTTGCGGGTACAGGCTGATGCCGATGCTGGTGGTCATGACCATCCGCCGCCCCGACAACGCGATGGGTTCTTTCATCTTCTGCATCACACGTTGCGCCAGATGCTGGGCTTCATCGGTGTTGTGCAGCGCGATCAGGATGCAGAACTCGTCGCCGCCAAATCGGGCGACCACATCATGGGCGCGGGTCGCGCTGCGGATCCGCTCGGCGATCACCTTGAGGAGCTCGTCGCCGGCATCGTGGCCGAGGCTGTCGTTGATGCGCTTGAAGTGGTCGATGTCGAGAAACATCACCGCCAGCATGCCCTCCGTCAACTTCCGCTCCATCAGACGCTCGGCAAAGATCTGGTTGAAGCCGCGACGGTTGATCAGGTTGGTCAGCGCGTCGTAGTGCGCGACCTGCTGCAAGGAGACCCGTGCCTGATCGAGCTGGCTGAGCAGGGCGTTGACCCTTCGCAGATCGCGTTCCTTGGCTTGCAGTTTTTTATCGGCCAGCGCCGCGCTGACGCTGCCGGCGATGATCAGCAGGACGATCAGGGCGATGGTCAGGCTCAAGTGCAGGCTGTTGTCGGTCGACGGGCCTTGCAATGGCAGGTCGGCGGGCACCATCAGGTGCAGCGCCCACATGCCCATGAAATGGGTGCTGACGATGCCCGCGCCGAGGACCAGGCTTGCGCCGTATTTGAGCAATTGGTGAAACATGCCGCTGCCCTGGCGCAGATGAATGGCCAGGACCAGCGCGGCGAGGCTGCTGGCGACAGCGATGATGATCGACGCCGCGAAGCGGACCGGTTCGTAATAATGCGTGGCGCTCGAGCGCATCGCAGACATGCCCACGTAGTGCATGGCGGTGATGCCCAGACCGATGCACAACGAAGCGAACAGGTACTGAGCCGCGCGTAAATGAGGGTGGCTCAGCGCTTCCATCGCGACCATGCCGGAGATCAGAGCGATCCCCAATGAGGCGATCGTCACCGGAAGGTCGTAGTGCATTTCGAGCGGGGTCTGAAACGACAGCATGCTGATGAAATGCATCGCCCAGATGCCGACCGCCAGACACAGGGCGCCTAACGCCCGCCAGCGAATCCTGGCCCGACGGTTGTCAACGTGTCCGACCCGCTCGGCAATGTCCAGGGTCGCAAAACTGGCCGAGCAGGCAACCAGATAGGCGAGGACGATGAGCAGAGGGTTATGGCTGCATTCCAGCAGCATCCGGGCATCCGCCGGTACAGAGGGTAAAAAATGCAGCCCCAGCCAATCCATAGCACGCTCCATGTGTCAACGGCGGGTAACCTCAGTCTGGGTAACTGATGGCACTTTGCGATGAATTATAGAGGCGGCAGGTTTTAAAACAGCCCTCTGGAGACGGACGTACCAATTTTTTTGAAATAACGTCAATAGCCAAATGTTCTAAGCGACGCAGGCAGCATCGGCAAGTAGCGGCCATGTTTCTGGGGAAACGGTTGGCTGGACGATGGCCGCCAGCCCGAACGCCGCCCGGGCAGCGTCGCAGTCCGGGTTGTGCAGGCCGTCGGTCCACGAGGCTTCGAACTCTCTGCAGGTGCTGGAGCGCTGTTCGTAGATCGAGCAACGGGTGCCTGTTCCAACGTCACCCTCAAGCGCGGTGCAGCGCACGGATTTGCAGTCGGTTCCCAACATCGCCACGCGGCTGGGGCTGATGCTGCTTACCAGCTCATCGGGGACGGTTCCACCGGCCGACGCGCATTCACCCCAAAAAAAAGACACACGAAAGTGTGAACAGCAGGCACCACAATTCAGGCACGGACTGGCTTCGGACATGGACATTAACCGAGGGGAATGAGTCGGGAAGGGGGATGGATCGGCGGGCTATTCTAGGCTTTCCATGGCGGCTGGGAAGTAGGCCGAAAAAATATTTCTGGATATGTATGACGCTTGAAATCCGCAGGCATCAGGGGGAAGCCTGATCGTAGGGAAACGCCCGTGCGATGGGCCCATATCAGCCTTGCGAATGATCAAAGACAGGTTCGACATCCCTGACTAGATTTCCATTTCCCGGCTTGATGGTGTCTGGCCCAACAAAAACAATAAAGAGATCGACACATGGATCATTCGACTCAGGCAGCGAACGCGTGGCGCATTCTGTTCCTGCTGTTTCTGGCCAATCTGTTCAACTTCTTCGATCGCACCATTCCCGCGATCATCATCGAGCCCATCCGCAAGGAATGGCTGCTGAGCGACTTCCAGCTCGGCATCATCGGTACGGCGTTTACCCTGGTCTACGCCATCGCGGGTTTGCCCCTGGGGCGCATGGCGGACAACGGTTCACGCCGCAAGCTGATGGGCTGGGGGCTGGCGGTATGGAGCGGCCTGACAGCAGTGAATGGCCTGGTCGGTAACTTTTGGGCGTTCCTGTTGGTGCGCATGGGCGTGGGGATTGGAGAAGCAAGCTACGCGCCTGCGGCAAACTCGCTAATCGGCGACCTGTTCCCTGCGCACAAGCGGGCGCGGGCGATGGGGATCTTCATGCTCGGCTTGCCGTTGGGCCTGTTGTTGGCGTTCTTTACCATCGGTGCGATGGTCAAGGCGTTCGACAGTTGGCGCGCGCCGTTCTTCATTGCCGCCGTACCGGGTTTGCTGCTGGCGGTGTTCATGTTCTTCATCCGTGAGCCCGCCCGCGGGGCGGCGGAAAGCGTGGCGGTGTCGCAGGAGAAAATCGACCGGCCAATCCGTCGTGTGTTGTCGATTCCCACGTTCCGCTGGCTGGTGCTGGCGGGTCTTGCCTTCAATTTTTCAACCTACGCGTGTAACTCCTTCATGGTGCCGATGCTCCAGCGTTACTTCCTGCTGCCGCTACAGGACGCCGCGATGGCCACGGGGATTATCGTCGGTGTGACCGGGCTCGTGGGTTTGACCGTGGGCGGCTGGATCGCTGACAAGCTGCATCAGCGATTTGCCAACGGCCGGCTCATGTTCGCAGCGTTGAGCATGGCCGTCGCGAGCCTGTGCACCGGCTATGCCCTGCACGCCGGGCGTATCGAGATCGGCGTGTTTGTGGGCGTGTTCAGCGTTGGCTGGTTGTTTTCCTACAACTTCTATACCTGCGTTTACACCGCGATTCAGGACGTCGTGCAGCCCAGGCTGCGAGCCACCGCGATGGCGCTGTTCTTTGCCGGGCTTTACCTGTTGGGTGGCGGTCTGGGGCCGGTGGTGGTGGGCTTGCTGTCCGATCACTTTGCGCATACGGCGATGAACGCGGCGCAGGTGGAGCAGATGACCGAGGCATTCAAGGCGGTTGGCCTGCATGACGCGATGTACCTGATCCCGGTCGCGTTGTTTTTCGCGCTGGTGTTTCTGGTGCGGGCGTCGAAGTGCTTCAGTCGCGATGCGCAGCGGATGCGCGAAGGGATGGTGGCCGATGAGCCGGTGGGGCAGGGGGTGAAGCCGTCGGTGGCGTGATTTTCCGGTTTTCTACGGACCTGTAGGAGCGTGGCTTGTCCCGCGATCGACCGGGAACCGGTCGCAAAACCTGTGAGTGCGGTTTACTTGATACTGCCAAGGTGTCCGGTTTTTACTGCTGCTTCGCAGCAGATCGCGGGACAAACCACGCTCCTACATATTGGTATTCGCCGCTTCATCTGCGGCGAAGCGGTTTAACCCGCGACCAACACCCGAATCGCTTCCAGCCGCAGCGCCGCTTTGTCCAGCATCGCCAGACCCTGCTCACGCTGCTCGCGCAAGGCAGTCAGTTCGCTATCACGAACGGTTGGGTTGACCGCTTGCAGGGCGGTCAGACGTGCCAGCTCTTCGTCGGTGTCAGCGGCCAGCCGACGCTGTGCCTCTGCCACGCGTTCGGCGTGTTTCGGGGCGATCTTGCTTTCGGCGGCGGTGATTTGCGGGTTGAGCACGTCACGCTGGGCCTGGATGAACTTGTTGGCGCTGGCACGCGGAACGCTTTCCAGCTGATCGTTCAGGGTGGTGAACGAGACACGGCCCGACAGGTCGTTGCCGTTGCCGTCCAGCAGGCAGCGCAGGGCGGCCGGTGGCAGGTAACGACCCAGTTGCAGCGAACGCGGGGCGACCACTTCACTGACGTACAGCAGCTCAAGCAGCACGGTGCCGGGTTTCAGCGCCTTGTTCTTGATCAGCGCGACGGCGGTGTTGCCCATCGAGCCGGACAGCACCAGGTCCATGCCGCCTTGCACCATCGGGTGTTCCCAGGTGATGAACTGCATGTCTTCGCGGGACAGCGCCTGGTTGCGGTCGTAGGTAATGGTCACGCCTTCGTCGTCACCCAGCGGGAAGCTGGCGTCGAGCATCTTCTCGCTCGGCTTGAGGATCAGGGCGTTTTCCGAATGGTCTTCGCTGTCGATGCCGAAGGCGTCGAACAGGGTTTCCATGTAGATCGGCAGGGTGAACTGATCGTCCTGCTCAAGGATGGCCTCGACCAGGGCTTCGCCTTCACCGGCGCCGCCTGAGTTGAGTTCCAGCAGGCGGTCGCGGCCGGTGTGCAGCTCGCTTTCCAGACGCTCGCGCTCGGCACGCGCTTCGCTGACCAGTGCTGTCCAGTCGTCATCATCGCCGCCTTCGAGCAGCGGCAGCAGGCGCGGGCCGAACTGATGTTGCAGCGCGTTGCCGGTCGGGCAGGTGTTGAGGAACGCGTTGAGCGCTTCGTGATACCACTGGAACAGGCGCTCTTGCGGGCTTGTTTCCAGATAGGGCACGTGCAGTTCGATGATGTGTTTCTGGCCGATACGGTCCAGACGGCCGATACGCTGTTCCAGCAAGTCCGGGTGCGCAGGCAGGTCGAACAACACCAGATGATGGGAGAACTGGAAGTTGCGGCCTTCGCTGCCGATTTCCGAACAGATCAGTACCTGTGCGCCGAACTCTTCATCAGCGAAGTAAGCGGCGGCGCGGTCACGTTCCAGGATGTTCATGCCTTCGTGGAACACGGTGGCCGGGATGCCGGAGCGCACGCGCAGTGCGTCTTCCAGGTCCATGGCCGTTTCGGCGTGGGCGCAGATCACCAGCACTTTGACGCGTTTGAGCATCTTCAGGGTGTCGATCAGCCAGTCGACGCGCGGGTCGAAACGCCACCAGCGTTCTTCCTCGCTGGTTTCGCCCTGGGCCTGGAAGCTGACTTCCGGGTACAAGTCGGCGTGTTCGCCCATCGGCAATTCGAGGTATTCGGCCGGGCACGGCAGTGGATAAGGGTGCAGCTTGCGCTCCGGGAAACCCTGCACGGCGGCACGGGTGTTGCGGAACAGCACGCGGCCGGTGCCGTGACGGTCCAAAAGTTCGCGAATCAGACGCGCGCTGGCTTCGGTGTCGCCATCGGCCACGGCGCCCAGCAGTGCTTCGCCTTCGGCACCCAGGAAACCGTGAATGGTCTTGTGCGCTTTCGGCGAGAGGCGGCCTTGATCGAGCAGTTCCTGAACGGCTTCGGCGACCGGGCGATAGTTTTCGCTCTCGGCGCGGAACGCGTGCAGGTCGTGGAAACGGTTCGGGTCGAGCAGGCGCAGACGGGCGAAGTGGCTGTCCTGTCCCAGTTGCTCCGGCGTTGCGGTGAGCAGCAGCACGCCAGGAATCACTTCGGCCAGTTGCTCGACCAGCGAGTACTCCGGGCTGGCCTTTTCTTCATGCCAGACCAGGTGGTGGGCTTCGTCGACGACCAGCAGGTCCCAGCCGGCGGCGAACAGCGCATCCTGCGCCTTCTCGTCATCGACCAGCCACTCCAGCGACACCAGGGCCAGCTGGGTGTCTTCGAACGGGTTGCTGGCATCGCTTTCGATGAAGCGCTCGGCGTCGAACAGCGCCACCTGCAGGTTGAAACGGCGGCGCATTTCCACCAGCCACTGGTGCTGCAGGTTTTCGGGAACCAGGATCAGCACGCGGCTGGCGCGGCCTGACAACAGTTGGCGGTGAATCACCAGACCGGCTTCGATGGTCTTGCCCAAGCCCACTTCGTCGGCCAGCAAAACACGCGGCGCGATACGGTCGGCCACTTCACGGGCGATGTGCAACTGGTGCGCGATCGGTTGGGCACGCACACCGCCCAAGCCCCACAGCGAGGATTGCAGCTGACGGCTGGTGTGCTCCAGCGTGTGGTAGCGCAGCGAGAACCAGGCCAGCGGGTCGATCTGACCGGCGAACAGGCGATCGCTGGCCAGGCGGAACTGAATGAAATTCGACAGTTGGGTTTCCGGCAGGGTCACCGGCTGGTTCTGCGCGTTGAGACCGTGATAGACCAGCAGGCCGTCGACGTCGTCGACTTCGCGCACGGTCATTTTCCAGTTCTCGAAGTGGGTGATCGTGTCACCCGGCGAGAAGCGCACCCGCGTCAGCGGCGCATTGCGCAAAGCATACTGGCGGGTGTCGCCAGTGGCCGGATAGAGCACGGTCAACAAGCGGCCGTCCTGTGCCAGAACGGTGCCTAAACCCAGCTCGGCTTCGCTGTCGCTAATCCAGCGTTGCCCCGGTTGATACTGCTGCGCCATGCTGCCTGACTCCCGCCTTGAAAAAGCCGACTATGGTAACGGAACAAGCCGCCCAGGCCAAAGCCACAATGTAAAAACGCCCGTATTTATTGGGTTTGTGGCTGTGGGCTAGCACTTGTTGCGAAAAACATAGTCCAAACTTCCTCTTCCAACGGCTCAAGTCGACGAAACGGCAGCCGACAGCTTGATAACAGGAGACCATTACCATGCTGCCACCGCTGATTCCCTTGAGTGCAGCCCCCGTGACTGCGCAGCAGGACCCGGTCAAGCCCACCCCGGACATTCCGCCCGTTACGCCCGTGCAGCCGAGCTCCAGCGAAAGCACAATCAACATGGGCGAGCGCGATCCCGAGCAGGCCCTGTTGCTGCTGCGCGAAGAACAGCGCCGACAGCAAAGGCGTCGGCGTGACCGCCGCACCGCCGATCGTCATCCCGATCTGGCTGAAGACACCCCGAACGAGCCTCAGCACGCGGGCCCGGCCATGCCCGGGGATTATCTGAACGCCGACAACACCGTCCCGGTCGTGCCGATCATCGATGACGAGCCGCGCCAGGGCTTGTGGGTGGATTTGAAAGTCTGAGGTGCTGGTCAGCGCCGCCGGGATTACGCATTATTGTCGCCATTGGGCATTCGAGAGCAGCACGCCATGAGCGATGACGAAAAACTGGTAGACCTGAGTGTCGAGCGCGCCAAGCGTGTTCACGACCTCAATGACAAACGGCTCAACGAAGTGCGTCAGGCCTTCGAGCAGGCGATGCCGCTGGGCAAGGGCAAGAAAAAGCCGAAGAGCAAGCCGAAAAAACGCTAGACCTCCTTTCTTATTGTTCCCGTCGATCCGCTGCGCGGTCATGCGCAGCGGCATTGACCTGGGTCAACACTCTCTTTTTCGCCTCTGGTTAATCTGCACCCATCGAACAGGGTTACGGCAGGAGGGGCGCTTATGTTTCTCGATCATGCGGTGATAGCCGGTGTGATGACGGTGATGTTGATGCTGAGCTTTTTTGCAGGCTTGGGATTGTTCATCTGGAGAGACTCGAGCCACAAAGGCGGCAAGGGCTGAGTCTTTCTTATAAAAAGAGCACGCAAGGCATTTTGGGCAACTTCGGTTGCCCATTTTTTTGTGCGTTTTTTTTGGTTGGCGTAGAGGCGTTCAGGTCGGGTGTATATCCCTTGTTTTTGGTGGCGCGGATTACGGTTCCGCTCTTACAGCGGGTCACTTTTGTAAAAGCGACAAAAGTTACCAAAAACGCTTTGCTCCTGGTTGGGTCCGACTTCGTCGGATTCCCGCACTCCGACGACGCTCCGTCGGCCCGCGCCGAACGGACATCCATGTCCTGACGGCGCTCTCGCGGCATCCATGCCGCTCGACCCACTCCGCGCCGTCTGCGTTTGGCCTGCACCCAAGTCGCGATTTGTGGTGTCTGGACTGACGAGGCAGGAAAATCAAAAGCAAAGGCAGTCGCAACACAAGTCATGGATATCCGCTGTGCTTTTGATTCTGCCGAAGGCGTAGGAGCGCGCTTGCCCGCGATCTGCCGGGAACCGGCAGCAAACCCTGTGCATGCGGTGTGTCAGGCATGATTGAGTCGCCTGGTTTTGCTACCGCTGCGCGGTAGATCGCGGGCAAGCGCGCTCCTACAGTGGAGAGTGGAATGCGGGAAATGGATGCACGAACCAAGAAAGCGAGGAGCGTTAGCTCCAGCCCGCGTTGCCCTTGTACGCGACGGTTCAGGCACCACCAAACGCGACTTGGGTGCAGGGTGAACGCAGGCGGCGCGCCCACGGAGCGTCGCCGGAGAGAAGGAACCCGACGAAGTCGGGCCCAACCGGGAGCCTGACCTTGGTTACTTGGGGTTATCAAGTAACCCGCCGAAGGCGGAACGCTTCTGCCGTTAGGCAGAACACGATCAGCGCAACAAAAAATCAGCCAACCGTAATCGTCGGCAACTCAGCCAGACTCACCGTCTGCACCTTACGCGGCGCCAGAATCTCGGCCTCGCCATCCACCACCAACTCATCGTTCTGGTTAAAAACCCGTGTCGCGATCCGCACCCGAAACTTCGGCAGTTTTTCCAGAATCTCCAAACGCACCGTCAATGTATCGCCAATCTTCACCGGCTTCTGAAAGCTCATCTGCTGACCCAGATAAATCGTCCCCGGCCCAGGCAGCTCGCAGGCCACGGCGGCACTGATCAACGCGCCACTGAACATGCCGTGAGCGATCCGATCCTTGAACATGCTCTTGGCCGCGAACTCCGCATCCAGATGCACCGGGTTACGGTCGCCGGACATCTCGGCAAACAGCTGGATATGGCGTTCTTCGACCGTCTTGCTGTAGCTGGCGGTCTGGCCGACTTCAAGGGCTTCGTACGGCGTGTTGGTGACTTCGGTCATGTTGCTGTCCTGTGACATGAAAATGAAAAGTGAATAAAAGAGCTGAAATCCCGACAGGTCATTCGGTTCGGCGCGGTCGTGGTTCGCTCAGCGCCTGCTCGAGCCAGGCGAGTAAATCATGAGTGACTTCCTCGCGGTTGGTTTCGTTGAGGATTTCATGCCGCGCCTGCGGGTATAGCTTCAGCGTCACGAGCGCGTGATCGGTGTCCGTCAGCGCACCTGCCAGATCCTTGAGACGTTTGCCTTCGCTCACCGGATCACATTCGCCGCCGATGATCAGGAGCGGCAGGCTCTTATCGATCTGCGCCAGGTTGGATTTCTTGCTGATCTGTTGCAGCCCGCCGAGCATGTCCAGCCAGAACTGATTGGTGCAACGAAAGCCGCAGAGCGGGTCGTTGACGTATTTATCGACTTCTTCCTGATCGCGACTAAGCCAGTCGAACGGCGTGCGCACGGGTTTGAAGGCTTTATTGAACGAGCCGAACGACAGGAACTCGATGATCGCGCTGCGCCCTCTAGCGCCTTGCCGCCAGCGTTCCAGGCGGGCGATCACGGCGGCGCTGCGGTAGAGCGACACGGGCTGAAAATTCGAGCCGCTGAGCACCGCACCCTGAACGCTGGCGCTGTGGTGCAACAGGTACGCCTGAGCAATGTAGCTGCCCATGCTGTGTCCCAGTAAAAAGACGGGGACGTCCGGATGACGCTGGCCGATCGAGGCGCTGAGGCTGGCCAGATCGCCCACCACGGTGTTCCAGCCATCCCGGTCGGCGTAGTGACCGAGCACGCCGTTGGCAGCGGTACGGCCATGACCGCGCTGGTCATGGGCGTACAAGGCAAAGCCGGCGTCGGTCAGCGCTGCGCCCAGGCGGGCATAGCGGCCACTGTGCTCAGCCATGCCATGAGACAGCATCACCACGGCCCGCGGGCTGGTCAGCGGCATCCATGCGTTGACGTACAGGCGAGTGTGATCACTGGCGTCCAGCCAAAAAGCATCGTGTTTCATGGCGTTTCCCTGGCCCTGTAAAGATTTGTCTTGAAATAGCGCTCTGTCGGTCGCCTGATTGCAGTGTATAGCGCTTGTCAGATGGCAGCCTGATCACCCGCAAGATTCACGTCATTGATGACGATTTGCCTTCCTGGTGGCAGCTGCTAACGTCCGGCAAGCACCTGCTTCATCGCGGGGCCAGCACTCTCAGGTAAGAGGATAAAAAGAACATGCAACCTGATTTCTGGAACGACAAACGCCCGGCAGGCGTCCTCTCTGAGGTGGACCTGCACGCTTACAAATCCGTGGTGGAGGTGTTCGAGCGCAGTTGCAAGAAGTATGCGGACCGTCCGGCCTACAGCAACATGGGCGTGACCCTGACCTACGCAGAGCTGGAGCGACACTCGGCGGCGTTCGCCGGTTACCTGCAGCAGCAGACCGAACTCAAGCCCGGCGACCGCATCGCCGTTCAGATGCCCAACCTGATCCAGTACCCCATCGCGGTATTCGGTGCGATGCGCGCAGGGTTGATCGTGGTCAACACCAACCCGCTGTACACCGCCCGTGAAATGCGCCATCAGTTCAAGGATTCCGGCGCCCGCGCGCTGGTGTACCTGAACGTCTTCGGCAAGAACGTTCAGGAAGTGCTGCCAGACACCGACATTCAGTACCTCATCGAAGTGAAGATGGGCGACATGCAGTCCGCCGCCAAAGGCTGGCTGATCAACACGGTCGTCGAGAAGGTCAAGAAGATGGTGCCCGAGTACGACCTGCCGCAGGCCGTGGCCTTCAAGAGCGTGCTCAAACTGGGGCGGGGCGATCACCTGCAACGCGTTCAGTTGGACCTGGAAGACATCGCCGTTCTGCAATACACCGGCGGCACCACCGGTTCGCCAAAAGGCGCGATGCTGACCCACGGCAACCTGGTTGCCAACATGCAACAGGTCTACGCCTGCATGCTCCAGCACGGTCCGGACGGTTTGCCGATCTTCAGGCAAGGCAGCGAGATCATGGTCGCGCCGCTGCCGATGTATCACATCTATGCCTTCACCTGTAATTGCATGTGCATGATGGTCAGCGGCAACCACAACCTGTTGATCACCAATCCTCGTGACATCGGCGGCTTCATCAAAGAGCTGAAAAAGTGGAAATTCTCCGCGATGCTCGGCCTCAACACGTTGTTCGTTGCATTGATGGATCATCCGGACTTCAAGACGCTGGATTTCTCCAGCCTGCGCTTGACCAACTCCGGCGGCACTGCCTTGGTGAAAGCCACGGCCGAACGCTGGTTGCAGCTCACGGGATGTCCGATTGTGGAAGGCTACGGCCTCACCGAAACCTCGCCGGTCGCCACGGCCAACCCGTACGGCAACCTGTCGAAACTGGGCACGGTCGGTATGCCGGTGCCGGGGACCACGGCCAAGGTCATCGACGATGAAGGCGTTGAGTTGCCCGTGGGCGAGCGCGGTGAGCTGTGCCTGAAGGGGCCGCAGATCATGCTCGGCTATTGGCACAAGCCCGATGCCACCGCTGAAGTCCTGGACAGCGAAGGCTGGCTCAAGACCGGGGACATTGCGGTCATTGATCCGGACGGTTTCATTCGCATCGTTGACCGCAAGAAAGACCTCATCATCGTCTCGGGCTTCAACGTTTACCCCAACGAGATCGAGGACGTCGTCTCGCGTCATCCGAAAGTCGCCAACTGCGCAGTGATCGGCGTGCCGGACGAGCGCTCGGGTGAAGCGGTGAAACTGTTCGTGGTGCCGCGAGATCCGAGCCTGACCTGCGAAGAACTCAAGGCGTATTGCAAAGAGAACTTCACCGGCTACAAGATCCCCAAGCAGATCGTGCTGCGTGAGTCGTTGCCCATGACGCCCGTGGGCAAGATCCTGCGAAGAGAGCTGCGCGACACCGCGTGAAGGGGCTATAACGTGACGGGGCTATAAACAGAAACGGCGTGTTGAGAAACACGCCGTTTTTTATGGGACACATGAGACCTGTGCAGGAGCGCGTTTGCCCGCGAATGCTGTGCGTGGGTCAATAATCGTGTCGGATGTGCTGACGCCTTCGCGGGCAAGCGCGCGCCTACAATTGTTGGGCATTTTCCGACATTTAGGTTCATTGCTCTAAACGTGACGTTTAAGCGTTCAAGAGTCATTTTTGTGACTGTTCGGGCCGCTATTGGCTCTAGGCGGCCTCTGGCAAAGCTGCTACGCTCGGCCCGCTTTTTGTCCTGTCGATACGCAGAAAGCTGTGGCTACATCATTCAAACACAAGAAATCATCGCATTAAGCGGTGTGTAGAAACGCTGTCGCTGAGGAGTCGGCTTCCATGATCGAAAACTTCTGGAAGGATAAATATCCGTCTGGCATTGCTGCCGATATCGATCCGGACGAGTATCCAAACGTTCAGGCGGTATTGAAACAGTCCTGCGAGCGTTTCGCCAACAAACCTGCGTTCAGCAATCTGGGCAAGACACTCACGTACGGTGAGATGTATGAGCTGTCCGGTGCGTTTGCCGCCTACCTTCAGCAGCACACCGACCTGCAACCGGGCGACCGCATCGCCGTGCAGTTGCCCAACGTGCTGCAGTACCCGATCGCCGTGTTTGGCGCCATTCGCGCGGGCCTGATCGTGGTCAACACCAACCCGCTGTACACCGCGCGGGAAATGGAACATCAATTCAACGACTCCGGTGCCAAGGCGCTGGTCTGCCTGGCGAACATGGCGCACCTGGCCGAGAAGGTCGTGCCCAAGACTGGCGTCAAGCACGTTATCGTCACCGAAGTCGCCGACCTGCTCCCGCCGCTCAAGCGCCTGCTGGTCAACAGCGTCATCAAGTACGTGAAAAAGATGGTGCCGCCGTTTCATCTGCCCAAAGCCGTCAAGTTCAACGACGTGCTGGCGATGGGGCACGGCAAGGCGGTCAACGATGCCTCGCCGAAAGGCAGCGACGTCGCGGTCCTGCAATACACCGGCGGCACGACAGGCGTGGCCAAGGGTGCCATGCTGACCCACCGTAACCTGATCGCCAACATGCTGCAGTGCAAGGCGCTGATGGGTTCCAACCTCAATGAGGGCACGGAGATCCTGATCACACCGCTGCCGCTGTATCACATCTACGCCTTCACCTTTCACTGCATGTCGATGATGTTGATCGGCAACCACAACATCCTGATCAGCAACCCGCGCGACCTGTCGGCGATGGTCAAGGAGTTGTCGAAGTGGAAGTTCAGCGGCTTTGTCGGCCTGAACACGCTGTTCGTGGCGCTGTGCAACAACGCCGACTTCCGCAACCTGGATTTCTCCTCGCTCAAAGTCACCCTGTCGGGCGGCATGGCGCTGCAGCAAGCCGCCGCCGAACGCTGGAAAGACGTGACCGGTTGCTCCATCTGCGAAGGGTACGGCATGACCGAAACCAGCCCGGTGGCGACGGTCAACCCGATCCAGAAAATCCAGATGGGCACCATCGGCATTCCCGTGCCCTCGACGCTGTGCAAGACCATCAACGACGCGGGCGAAGAGTTGCCGCTCGGTGAAGTCGGCGAGCTGTGCGTCAAAGGCCCTCAGGTGATGAAGGGTTACTGGCAGCGTCAGGAAGCCACCGATGAAATGCTCGACGCCGAAGGCTGGTTGAAGACGGGTGATATCGCGGTGATCCAGCCAGACGGCTACATGCGCATCGTGGATCGCAAGAAAGACATGATTCTGGTGTCGGGCTTCAACGTCTATCCGAACGAGCTGGAAGACGTGCTGGCGACCCTGCCGGGTGTGTTGCAGTGCGCCGCCATTGGCGTGCCGGACGAGAAGTCAGGCGAGGCGATCAAGATCTTCGTGGTCGTGAAGCCGGGTGCGACGCTGGCCAAGGAGCAGGTCATGGAGCACATGCGCGCCAACGTCACCGCCTACAAAGTCCCGCGCAGCGTGGAGTTCCGCGACGCGCTGCCGACCACCAACGTCGGCAAGATCCTGCGCCGCGAGTTGCGTGACGAAGAGCTGAAAAAGTTGGCGCTGAAGAAGCCCGCGTAAGTCAGCGGCAAGACCACAGACCTCGCCAGCGTGCGGGGTTTGTTGTTTTAAGGAAGGGCGCAGACTTCGCTGATCACACGGCATCTGTGGGAGTGAGCTTGCTCACGAAGAGGCTGTTACATCCGACACACCTGCTGCGCCAGACATACAGCCTTCGCGAGCAAGCTCGCTCCCACAGGGTTGTGCATGATCGTGGATAAATCTGCGACAATCCGCGCCCTGCATTCAGATAGAAAAGACTTCGCGCCCTGATGACCGACGAATCGACCGCCATCGACCAACTGTATAAAAGCCTCGACCACGCGATGATCAGTGATCGTCATCGCCTGCGTCGCCAGTTGCACGAACTGCGCAAGAAGCCTGACGAGGCGAAGCTTGCGCAATGGGTTGAGCGTGTCCAGACGTCGTGCGCGCAAGCCGTGAGCCGCAAGCAAAGCGTGCCGACCATTCGTTACGACGAAAACCTGCCGATTGCCGCCAAGCGCGATGAGATCAAGGAGGCGTTGCTCAAGCATCAGGTGCTGATCATCGCCGGTGAGACGGGTTCGGGTAAAACCACCCAGTTACCGAAAATCTGCCTGGAAATCGGTCGTGGCCAGCACGGTCTGATCGGCCACACCCAGCCGCGCCGAATCGCTGCGCGCAGTGTCGCCAGCCGGGTCGCCGAAGAGATCGGTACGCCGCTCGGAGCACTGGTCGGTTATCAGGTCCGTTTCGAGGACCAGAGCGACAGCAACACCCTGATCAAGCTGATGACCGACGGCATCCTGCTGGCCGAGACCCAGCATGACCGTTTTCTTGAGCGTTACGACACGATCATCGTCGACGAAGCCCACGAACGCAGCCTGAACATCGACTTCCTGCTGGGTTACCTGAAAACCCTGCTGCCGCGCCGCCCTGATCTGAAAGTCATCATCACTTCGGCGACCATCGACCTTGAGCGCTTCTCCGAGCACTTCGACAAGGCGCCCGTAATTGAAGTCTCGGGCCGGACCTTTCCGGTGGACACTTGGTATCGCCCGCTGACCTCTGAGCAGGACGAAGAGGGCAACAGCGTCGAAGACGACCTGACCGTCGATCAGGCCATTCTCGCGACCCTCGATGAGTTGGCAGCGTTTGAACGTAGCGAACGCAAGTCGCCCGGCGATGTGCTGGTGTTCCTGCCGGGTGAGCGCGAGATCCGTGACGCCGCCGAAATGCTGCGCAAGGCTCAGCTCAAACACACTGAAATCCTGCCGTTGTACGCACGGCTGTCGCCGGCTGAACAGCAGCGGATTTTCCAGTCGCATCCGGGCCGTCGGGTGGTGCTGGCGACCAACGTCGCTGAAACCTCGCTGACCGTGCCGGGCATCCGCTATGTGATCGACACCGGCACTGCGCGCATCAGCCGCTACAGCTATCGGGCCAAGGTTCAGCGTCTGCCGATCGAAGCCGTCTCTCAGGCCAGTGCCAACCAGCGTAAAGGCCGATGCGGGCGGGTCGAGCCGGGTTTATGTGTGCGGCTGTACAGCGAAGAGGATTTCCTCTCGCGCCCTGAGTTCACCGATCCGGAAATCCTGCGCACCAACCTGGCGGCGGTGATTCTGCAGATGCTGCACCTGCGTCTGGGCGAGATCACCGACTTCCCGTTTATCGAACCGCCGGACGGCAAGGCGATCAGCGACGGGTTCAACCTGTTGCAGGAACTCTCGGCGGTCAACCGCGAGAACCAGCTGACCCCGCTGGGTCGCCAGTTGGCGCGCTTGCCGGTGGACCCGCGCATGGGCCGCATGCTGCTGGAAGCGGCCAAACAGGGCAGCCTGCAGGAAGTGCTGATCGTCGCCAGCGCCATGTCGATTCAAGACCCGCGCGAGCGTCCGCCGGAGCGTCAGCAGGCTGCCGATCAGGCGCACGCGCAATGGAAAGATCAGGACTCGGACTTCGCCGGGCTGGTCAATCTGTGGCGCGGTTTCGAGGAGCAGCGCCAGGCGCTGACGGCCAGTCCGTTACGCAACTGGTGCCGTCGCAACTTCCTCAACTACCTGCGTCTGCGCGAGTGGCGCGACTCCCATCGTCAATTGAGCCTGATCTGTCGTGACCTGCAGCTGACGGTCAACAAAGAGCCGGCCGACTTCCCGAAATTCCACAAGGCGGTGCTCTCCGGTCTGCTCAGTCAGATCGGACAGAAAACCGAAGAGGGCGACTACCTCGGCGCGCGTCAGCGGCGTTTCTGGGTGCATCCGTCTTCCGGGCTGGGCAGAAAGCGCCCGCAGTGGATCATGGCCGCTGAGCTGGTCGAAACCACCAAGCTGTATGCGCGCATGGTGGCGAAGATCGAACCCGACTGGATCGAGCCGCTGGCCGGGCATCTGGTCAAGAAGAACCACTTCGAACCGCATTGGGAGAAGAAGCGTGGTCAGGTCGTGGCCTTCGAACAGATCACCCTGTTCGGGCTGATCGTGGTCGGGCGCCGCCCGGTGCATTTCGGCCCGATCGACCCTGTCGTCTCGAGGGAGTTCTTCATCCGTGAAGGCCTGGTGCGTGGCGAGATTCAGTCGCGCGCCAAGTGCCTGAGCGCCAACGCCAGGTTGCTGGAAGAGCTCGACGAACTGGAAGCCAAGGCCCGGCGTCGCGACATTCTGGCGGACGAAGAAACCCTGTTCCGTTTCTACGACGAGCGCCTGCCGGCCGAGATTCATCAGACCGCGACGTTCGACGCCTGGTACCGGATGGAAAGCCAGAAGAACCCGCAGTTGCTGATCATGCGCGAGGAAGATGTCCTTGCCCGTGAAGCCAGCGAGGTCACGGCCAATCAATACCCGGACACGTTGCGGTTAGGCGAACTGACCTTGCCGTTGACCTATCACTTCGAACCCAATCACCCGCGTGACGGGGTGACCCTGCGCGTGCCTGCGCCGTTGTTGCTGTCATTGCCGGCCGAGCGTCTGGAGTGGCTGGTGCCGGGCCTGCTGGAAACCAAATGCGTGGCCCTGGTGCGTAACCTGCCTAAAGCCTTGCGCAAGAACTTCGTGCCGGTGCCGGACTTCGTCAAGGCGGCCTTGCAGCGCATGGTGTTCGCTGACGGTTCGTTGCCTCAGGCGTTGGGGCGCGAGTTGCTGCGCATGACCGGCGCGCGCGTCACCGACGAGGCGTGGGCCGAGGCGGCGCAACAGGTGGAAAATCACCTGAAGATGAACCTTGAGGTGGTCGACGCCAACGGCAAGTTCCTGGGCGAAGGCCGCGATCTGGATGAGCTGACGGCGCGCTTTGCCGAAGCCGGACAGGCCGCACTGGCTGTGCCGCAAACCGAAAAGAGCCAGCAACCGGTAGAAGCCAAGGGCTTTGCGGCGGTCGCGGAAAAGACGCAACAGAAGATCGCCGGCCTCTCGATGACGGTGTATCCGGCGCTGGTGGAAGAGGGCGGCACGGTCAAGGAAGGGCGCTTCTCGACGCAGACCGAAGCCGAGTATCAACATCGCCGTGCCTTGCAGCGTCTGTTGCTGCAACAACTGGCAGAACCTGCGAAGTTCCTGCGCAGCAAATTGCCGGGTCAGACGGAATTGGCGTTGCTGTACCGCGACATGGGCCGGGTCGATGCGCTGATCGAGGACATCCTGCTGGCGAGCCTGGACACCTGCATTCTGGAAGGCGAAGCCAGCTTGCCGCGTGATGGCGCAGGCCTCCTGTCGCTGGCCGAGCGCAAGCGGGGCAGTCTGACCGAGCACGCCGAGCGTCTGGCGAGACTGACGCTGGAGATCCTCAAGCTCTGGCACGGCCTGCAAAAACGCTTCAAGGGCAAGATCGATCTGGCCCAGGCCGTCGCCCTGAATGACATCAAAGGGCAGTTGGGCAAGCTGGTGTACCCCGGATTCGTGCGCGAGACCCCGGCGCAGTGGCTCAAGGAGTTGCCGCGCTACCTGAAGGCCATCGAGTTGCGGCTTGAGAAGCTGGGCAGCCAAGTGCAGAAAGACCGGGTCTGGAGCATTGAACTGGGCAACCTCTGGGCGCAATACCAGACCCGCGCCGACAAGCACGCGCAGGAAGGCAAGCGCGATGACGAACTGGTGGTCTACCGCTGGTGGCTGGAGGAATACCGCGTGTCGCTGTTCGCCCAGCAACTGGGGACCAAGGTGCCGATTTCCGACAAGCGCCTGAACAAGCAGTGGAGTCAGGTCGAGGGCTGATGCCCTCGACCTGCGGCTTGACTGTCTGGGCCGGAACTTCGATCCCTGAACCCTGAACCCCGAACCCCGAACCCCTGTGGGAGCGAATTCATTCGCGATTGGCCGGTACAGCCGACGCCTCTTTGGCGGCCGAACTATTTTTCGCGAATGAATTCGCTCCCACAGGGTTGATGAGGGTGGAGCCCGAGAGTGTGCATTCCAGCAGCCCGATAGCGCCAAATCCCGGCCGATATGGCAAACTTCGCGGCTTAAAAGCTCGAAGCGCTCACAAGGTCCACGCCCGTCTACGGGAAATTTATCGTTGCATTGGTACTGTCGTTCCAGAAAAACAGCCAGCACCGTGCTTACGCAGGCCCTTTGCCTGCTGCCGTCAATAAGAGAGGAACGACCGTGTACGACGTCGTGATCAGTGGCACAGGGCTCTACACCCCGGCCAACAGCATTTCCAACGATGAGCTGGTGCATTCTTTCAACGCCTATGTCGCGCAATTCAATGCCGACAACGCTGCCGCCATCGAAGCCGGCGAGGTTCAGGCACTGACCGAGTCCAGCGCCGCCTTCATCGAGAAAGCCAGCGGCATCAAGAGCCGCTTCGTCATGGACAAGGACGGCATCCTCGACCCGCAACGCATGAAGCCCCGTTTGCCTGAGCGCTCCAACGACGAGTGGTCAATCCTCTGCCAGATGGGCGTCGCGGCCGCCGAACAAGCTTTGCAGCGCGCGGGTAAAACCGCCGCCGACATCGACGGCGTAATCGTCGCCTGTTCCAACCTGCAACGTGCGTACCCTGCGATCTCTATCGAGATTCAGTTGGCGCTCGGTGTTCAGGGTTTCGGTTTCGACATGAACGTCGCCTGTTCCTCGGCCACCTTCGGCATTCAGACCGCCTGCAACAGCGTCAAGCTGGGTCAGGCTCGCGCTCTGTTGGTGATCAGCCCGGAAATCTGCACGGCGCACCTGAATTTCCGTGACCGCGACAGTCACTTCATCTTCGGCGATGCCGCCACGGCGGTCGTGGTCGAACGCGCCGACCTGGCGACCTCCGAGCACCAGTTCGACATCGTCAGCACCAAGCTGCTGACCACCTTCTCAAACAACATCCGCAACAACTTCGGTTTCCTCAACCGCACGGCGGAAGAAGGCGAGGGCAAGGCGGACAAGCTGTTCGTGCAGGAAGGCCGCAAGGTGTTCCGCGACGTTTGCCCGATGGTGGCGGAACTGGTGGGTGTGCATCTGGAAGAGAACAGCCTGAACGTCAGCGACGTGAAGCGCTTCTGGCTGCATCAGGCCAACCTGAGCATGAACCACTTGATCGTGAAAAAGCTCCTGGGCCGCGACGCCTCGGTCGAAGAAGCCCCGGTGATTCTCGACAGCTATGCCAACACCAGCTCTGCCGGTTCGGTCATTGCCTTTCACTCCTACCAGGACGATCTGCCAAGCGGCGCGCTGGGTGTATTGAGCTCGTTCGGTGCGGGGTATTCGATCGGCAGTGTGATTCTGCGCAAGAAGTGATCACGCTCTGCTTATGAGCTGACCAGGATCTCAACCTGTGGGAGCGAATTCATTCGCGAGAGGCCGGTAGATTCGACAAAAGTGGGTTGGATGTGCCGGCCAATCGCGAATGAATTCGCTTCCACAGTATTTGTGTTCGGCAGATGATCATTGTGGGTGGGCCGGAAATAAAAGCAGCCCGAAGCTGACCTGTCGGAACGGATGATGGGGATCCGACAGGCCAGCTCCGGGCTGAAGTCTGGAGCGGCCTCAGGCGGCGGGAGCTTGCCGTCTGAGGCTGTAACGTGACGCTTTCTGCTCTTAGAACTTCGCAACCACGTCCAGCTGCAGCGTATTCGCGTCTTCGTCACGCGGGGCGTTGGCGAAGGCGAAGTCTGCCTTGGTCAGGAAGTACGTCGCGCCGAGGGTGAAGTTCTTGTCGACATCGTACGAGACGCTCAGCTTGTGGCCGCGCGAACCGGTGGTGCCGTTGGCGAAGTCGGAGTCGGTGAACGCGCCAACCACGGCGTTACGCTGAGTATCGCGGTAGTTGTAGTCCAGACCGAAACCAAACACCTTGGTCTTCACACCGGTCAGCCAGGCGGTGTCCTGATTGCTGTCGGTAGCGCTGTTGACCACGTACTGACCGTACAGGCTGACCGGAACGACCATGCCGGTCAGGTCGAGTTGGCCGAAGCCTTCGTACAGGCGGAAGTCGGTGGTGTTGTTGCCGTTGATGCTCAAGCCGCAGAACGTGGTGCTGGTGCTTGCAGCGGCCGGGTTACAGTCGTTGGAGTTCTGGTACTGGTACACCGAACCGCCGACGGTTGCCTTCACGTTGTCGGTGATCGCGATACGCGTACCCAACTGGGCAGCATTCAGGCGCAGGTCGTTCTTGAACTGCGTACCGTCGCCGCTGATGTTGTCCTTGAGGGTGTAGGTACCGGCGCTGCCGAACAACTCGAAACCTTTGGTGACCGGCACGCTGTAAGTGGCGGCCAGACCTTCCGGGTTGATGTCGTTGTCCCAGATCACGTCGCCTTCGCTGACCCACGGCTGGGCCATCTTGCCGCCGATAACGTGCAGGTTCTGAATGGCGGTCGGGTGGTAGTCGATGTAACCCTGATCCAGCCACAGGTCTTTCTTGGTGAAGTAGTCGTTCTGGTCGACGTTGGTGGAGTTGGCCTTGTTGTCGCCACCGGTGGCGATGCGGATGCCGGTGCTGACCTGAGGGTTGATGTCGGTGTAAGCGCCCAGACGTACACGGATACGTTGACGGTTCTTGTCCTGGCTGTTGTTCTGGTCGTCGATCTTGACCGTTTCCTGGCGAACACGAACGTCGCCTTTGAATTGGGTCTTGGCGGCCCATGCGACTTTCTGTTCGAAGGCCGACAGTTCGGAAGACTTGGCGGTGGTCGCGGCGGCGATCTGGTCGGCTGTCGCCTTCTGGGCTTGTTGCTGAGCCTGCTGATCCTTGGCGAGCTCCGATTGCAGTTCGGCGTACTGGGCTGGCGAGATCGAGCCGTTGGCCTTGAGCATGTCGAGCAGTTTCGCGTCGACTGCGGCGCTGGCCGGAACGCTCATGGCCAGCAACAGACCGCCACACAGGGCTGCCGCAGTTTTAGTGGAAGCAAGACGCATATCAATCTCCGTAGATGAGAAGGGATGACAAAGCCATCCAGGGAACAACCGACCGAAGGCGGACGGAAAAGAAGTCTGGTTTTTAGAACAGGGGGCTCTAAAAACAGGCGCCAGTATTACGGCCGTTTATGACAGGGGGATGGCTATGTGATGGCATGTCGATGACATGTGAAAAAAATCTGGAACCCGCGGACTAGAGCGCTGTCAGCGCAAATTTCATGTGCAAACGTGTCCGATAGGTGATACTGCGCAAACGTTGGCGAGGGGATGGGAGGAGGCGATGTCGTTACACCGTTTGGATGCACTGTCGGACCTGAAGCCCGAAGAGTGGGACGCGCTCATTCCTGGCGACTCGCCCTTTCTGCGTCATGGCTTCCTCAGTGCGATGGAAGACAGCGGCAGTCTGGGACCGCGTTCCGGCTGGCGTGCCGAGCATTTGCTGCATTACGAAAACGACCGGCTGATGGCGGCATTGCCGGCCTATCGCAAGTGGCATTCCTACGGTGAGTACGTGTTCGATCATGGCTGGGCCGATGCCTGTCGCCGCGCGGGGATCGCCTACTATCCGAAGCTGTTGATTGCCGTTCCGTTTAGCCCCGTCAGTGGACCGCGATTGCTGGCGAGGACACCGGAGGATGGCCGCGAGTTACTGGCCTGTCTGCCGGGGTATGCCGAGGCTGAAACGCTCTCCAGCGTCCACGTCAACTTCACCGACCCCGTGGCCGATACGCTGCTGGCCGAGCAACCGGGCTGGTTGCAGCGCATCGGGTGTCAGTACCACTGGCAGAATCGCGGCTACCGGGATTTTCAGGATTTCCTTGATGCGTTGAGTTCGCGTAAGCGCAAACAGATGCGCAAAGAACGCGAGCAAGTGGCGGGGCAGGGGTTTGAATTCGAATGGCTGCAAGGGTACGAGCTGAGTCAGGCTCAGTGGGATTTCGTGTATGCCTGCTATTCCAACACCTACGAGATTCGCGGACAGGCGCCGTACCTGACGCGGGCGTTCTTCAGCCTGGTTGCCGAGCGCATGCCTGAAGCGATCCGTGTGGTGCTCGCCAGAAAAGGCGCTCGGCCAGTGGCGATGGCCTTCAGCCTGATCGGTGGCGACAGTTTCTACGGGCGCTACTGGGGCTGCCTGGCCGAGTTCGACCGATTGCACTTCGAGACCTGTTTCTATCAAGGCATGGACTACGCCATCGCCAACGGCTTCAAACGCTTCGACGCCGGCGCGCAGGGCGAGCACAAATTGATTCGTGGGTTCGAGCCGGTGATCACCCATTCCTGGCACTACCTGGCCCATCCCGGCCTGCGCGAGGCCGTGGCGGACTTCCTGAATCAGGAGCGGGCGGGGATTCTGGCGTACGCCGAGGAAGCGCGCGCGGCGCTGCCGTATCGGCAGGTCGAGTGAGAATAACCGGAAGCGGCACCTACCGGTTGTAGGAGCCGGCTTGCTGGCGAATGCGGTGGGTCATACACATTGATAATGACTGACCCACCGCATTCGTCGGAACGCCGCCCGCGCCCAACCGGCTGCTACAGGGCTGTCGGCTGGCCGGAGATTTCTGGCCAGCCATCACAGGTCTACAACGACTGCGGTGCCACAGGGAAATCTTCCACCCCGACAAACCCGCCGGTCTGATGCGCCCATAGCCGCGCATACAGCCCTTTGTGCGCGAGCAGTTCGGCGTGGGTGCCGCTCTCGGCGATACGGCCGTCCTCCAGCACGATCAGCCGGTCCATTCGCGCAATGGTCGAGAGTCGGTGAGCAATGGCGATCACCGTCTTGCCCTCCATCAGGGTTTCCAGGCTTTCCTGAATCGCAGCTTCCACTTCCGAGTCCAGCGCCGAGGTCGCCTCGTCCATAATCAGGATCGGCGCGTCCTTGAGCAGTACGCGGGTAATCGCGATCCGCTGGCGCTGACCACCGGACAGCTTCACGCCGCGTTCCCCGACATGCGCGTCCAGGCCGGTGCGGCCTTCGGAGTCCGTCAGCTGCGGAATGAACCCGTCGGCCCGGGCTTTGCGCATGGCTTCCCACAACTCGGCCTCGGTGGCGTTCGGCCTGCCGTACAACAGGTTGTCGCGGATCGAGCGGTGCAACAGCGACGTGTCCTGGGTGATCATGCCGATGTGCGAACGCAGGCTTTCCTGGGCGACGTGGGCGATGTCCTGATCGTCGATCAGAATCCGGCCGCCTTGCACGTCGTACAGGCGCAACAAGAGATTCACCAGCGTTGATTTGCCGGCGCCGGAAGGTCCGATCAGACCAATTTTTTCGCCCGGCTTGATGTCCAGGTTCAGGCCGTGAATCACGCCTTTGCCCTTGCCGTATTGAAACGCCAGGTTCTCGAATTTCACCTCGCCGCGGCTGACCAACAGCTTCGGCGCGGCGTCGCGATCGGTGACGCCCACCGGTTGGGAAATACTTTGCAGGCCGTCCTGCACCATGCCGATGTTTTCGAAGATGCCGTTGACCACCCACATGATCCAGCCGGACATGTTGACGATACGGATCACCAAGCCGGTCGCCAGCGCAATCGCGCCGACGGAAATCATCGACTGGGTCCACAGCCACAGGGCAAGGCCGGTGGTCCAGACGATCAGGATTCCGTTCAACGTGGTGATCACGGTGTCCATCTCGGTGATGACGCGGCCGGCGAGCTGGGTCTTCTCGGTCTGCTCACTGATCGCTTCGCGGGCATATTGCTGCTCGGAGCTGGTGTGGGCGAACAGCTTGAGGGTGGTGATGTTGGTGTAGCCGTCAACGATGCGGCCCATCAGTTTGGAGCGGGCATCGGAGGAGACCACCGAACGCGCCTTCACCCGTGGCACGAAATACCAGAGCGCCAGAATGAAGCCGAGAATCCAGCTCAGCAGCGGAATCATCAGGCGCCAGTCGGCTTCGGCAAACAGCACCAACGCACCGATCGAGTAGATCAGCACGTGCCACATGGCATCCACCGTCTGCACCGCCGAGTCGCGCAGGGCGTTACCGGTCTGCACGATGCGCTGGGCAATACGCCCGGCGAAATCGTTCTGGAAAAAATTCACGCTCTGCTTGAGCACGTAGCTGTGGTTCTGCCAGTTGATCATGCTGGTCATGCCCGGGCTGATCGTCTGGTGCACCAGCAGGTCGTGCAGGGCCACGAAGATCGGCCGCAGGACCAGGGCGACGACCACCATCCAGGTCAGCTCCAGGGCATGGTCACTGAAAAAGTTGGGGTTCGGAGTGCCTTGCGCCAGGTCGATGATGCGGCTCAGGTAGCTGAACAGCGACACCTCGATCAGCGCGCCGATCAGACCGACCACGAGCAAGGCGACGAAGCTGGGCCAGACCTGGCGCAGGTAATAGATGTAGAACGCCATGACCTGGTTGGGTGGGGCGGCGGTGGGCGCATCGCGGAAGATATCGATCAGTTTTTCGAAACGACGATAGAGCATTGGCTATGACGCCCACGCTTGGGCGGGCTCTCCTTTGTGGCGGGACCGAAAAAAATGTCCCTTGTTCTGACCGCGTGAAGGCGCGATTGCTCGCACTGATTCACGTTGTTGGCTTCTAAAAGTAAAAAGCCGGGCAAGTGCCCGGCTTTCCTGCACCTGATCAGCTTAGTTCACGACTTTGACCGACTTGATCAGAATCGGGTCGACCGGCACGTTCTGCATGCCGCCTTTGTTAGCCGTCTGGGAGTTGACGATGGTGTCCACGACATCCATGCCTTTGACCACTTTGCCAAATACGGCGTAACCGAAGTCGCGCACACCGTGGTCGAGCATGTCGTTGTCCTTGACGTTGATGAAGAACTGGCTGGTGGCCGAGTTCACATCAGACGTGCGCGCCATGGCGATGGTCCCGCGCACGTTATGAAGGCCGTTGTCGGCTTCGTTCTTGATCGGGTCGTCCGTCGGCTTTTGCATCATCTGCGCCGTGAACCCGCCGCCCTGGACCATGAAGCCCGGGATCACGCGGTGGAAGATGGTGTTGGTGTAGAAGTTTTCGTTGGCGTAGGTCAGGAAGTTTTTAGTGCTGATCGGTGCCTTGTCCTGGTTCAGTTCGATTTCAATCTGGCCGAGGCTGGTGTCCAGCACCACATGAGGAGCAGGGGCTGCCATCAGATTGGAGGCGAACAGCACGGCAGCGGCGGAGAGGGCGATTTTTTTCAGCATGGGGCAGATGTCCTGAAAGTGATTTCGACTGCGAAAAACAGGCCATAAGGGAAGCACGTTTGGGGCGATTTTGACAGGGGTCGGTTCACACAAACGGTACGGCCGCTGCTCAGTGTACAGACGCCGGCTTGCTGGCGATTGCGTGATGCCAGGAACGTTCTCTGCGCCTGACCTGACGCAATCGCTGCCGTCGTAACCTCCGACGTCTCCTACAGGTTTTGTGTCGTTGCACGGACCGTTGGGGACTTGCTTGCTGACGATTTTCAATGGTCGCCAAGGAATCTCAGCAGCACCCGATTGAACGCTTCTGGCTGGTCCAGCGGTGTGGCGTGCCTGGAGTCTTCGATGACGATCAGTTCTGCGTTCGCAATCAGCCGGGTGTAAGCCTGTTTCAGCGCAACCGGCGTGTAGTCGTGATCGGCGGTGACAATCAATGCCGGGCAGACTATTCGCGCAAGCTTCTCCTGCACACCCCATCCCACAATCGCATTGAAACTCGCCAGGTACGCGCGTTTGTCGTTTTGCGCCCAGCGCCTGGCGATCTTGTTTCGCAAGTCCGCTTGCTCAGGTTTGGGAAACAGGTTCTTGCCCAGGCCCTTGCCGATGGTTTCCATGCTGAACACCCGGGCCAGCAACCAGCGTTTGGCGAACTGTTTGAAGTCGTCGAAGCGTTTGATTTTCACTTCAGGCGCGCTGTTGACGATGGTCAGGCTCTTGAGCAATTGCGGCTGATCGACTGCCAGTTGAAAGCCGATCATGCCGCCCATGGACAGGCCTACCAGATGCACCGGCCCCGGTTGCAGATGCTCCAGCAGCGCCTCGATGTCGGCGCTGAAGCCGGGAATGCTGTAGCGCTCACGGGGTTTGTCCGATCGCCCGTGGCCGCGCACGTCGACGACGATCACTTGATAATGCGCCGCGAGGGCAGGGATCTGGTATTCCCAGTCCTGAGCACTCGAACCCAGGCCGTGGACCAGCAACACCGGGCTGCCATGGCCGTACGTTTCGTAATGCAGTGAACAGCCTTCGTGGTCGAAGTAGGGCATCGTTTACATCCTTGTGCTGGCTGAGGTTTCCGAGCGCACGAGCCCCCTGTGGGAGCGAATTCATTCGCGAGAGGTCGGTACAGACAATAGACGTGCGTCGGATGTACCGGCCATTCGCGAATGAATTCGCTCCCACAGTCATCCTGTGTACATCGGGTCGTGCGGCCTCAAACCGCCTGCTGCGGCGCCGCGAATGCGGCATCCAGCGGTGCGGTGTCGAATGTCTGTATCAGCTCGATGAGAATCTGGGTAGCAGGTCCCAGCGGTTTGTCCTTGCTGGAATAAAGGTAGAAGGTCGGACGCCGACTGCCACCCTTGTCCAGCGGCAGAATCTTCAGCACGCCTTCTTTGATCTCGCGCTCGATCATGTGCAGAGGCAGCCAGGCGAAACCCAGACCGCTGCTCACAAAGGTCGCCGCGGTCGCCAGGCTGCCCACGGTCCAGCGTTGTTCGGAACCCAGCCAGCCGACGTCCCGGGGCTGATTGCGGCCCGAGTCACGAATCACCACCTGCAACTGGCTTTCCAGGTCCTGAAAGGTCAATTCGCGTTGCATCTGGTGAAGCGAGTGCTCCGGGTGGGCGACCGCCACAAACTCCACCGAGCTCATCTCGGTGCCCAGATAGCCAGGGATATTGAATCCGCTGATCGCCAGGTCCGCCACGCCTTCGAGCAAGACCTCTTCAACGCCGGACAACACTTCCTCACGCAAGCGCACCCGGCAGCCGCGGCTCTGTGGCATGAACGCGGTCAACGCGCGGACCAACCGGGCGTTGGGATAAGCCGCGTCGACGACCAGTCTAACCTCGGCTTCCCAGCCCTGTTCCATGTGATGGGCGAGGTCCTCCAGTTGACTGGCGTTTTTCACCAATTGACGCGAGCGACGCAGCAGCACCTCACCGGCCTCGGTCAATACGGCCTTGCGGCCATCGATGCGCAGCAATGGCACGCCCAACTGGTCCTGCATTCTGGCCACGGTGTAGCTCACCGAAGACTGCGAGCGGTGCAGGGCTTCGGCTGCCTGGGCAAAGCCGCCATGGTCGACCACGGCCTGCAATGTGCGCCATTGATCAAGGGTCACGCGGGGCGCTTTCATCTTTCGCTCCTGTTGTCCTAAGCTGGCAGTCCAATAATGAGGACTGCCGTATGAAAAAATTCTGTTGTGTGCTGCTGACGATGCTGCCCCTGAGCGCCTTTGCCTACCCGATCGATGTGGAAAAGCACATCAACGGCGTGCAAATCGACTACAACAGCCATGACACCGCTTACGACATCGGCAATATCACGGTGAACAACTATGGCGATGTTCCGGCCAAGTGCACGGTGGTCTTCAGCAACGGCCCGGAGGCGCCGCGCACGCGTCGTGTGCAAATCGCCCCAAAAAGCACCAGTAACGTCACCGTCAAATTCAGCCGCGAGATCGTCAAGCTGCGGATCAAGCTCAGCTGTGAACCGCAATAATTCGCCCATCAGGTGACAGAAGAGACTAATGTTCTTCTGTCGATGAAACAAATTATTAGATGTTTAGAAGCAGTTTTTTACGCTTTTTAATCGATATAGTCACGTTTAACCTTCACTCCATCGAACTCATCTACATCCATTTCGCTGGAGGCCCCCACCCCATGTCTCGCGTCCTGATCATCGAAAGCAGCGCCCGTCAGCAAGACTCCGTGTCCCGTCAACTGACTCAGCAATTCATCAGCCAATGGCGCGCGGCCCATCCTGCCGACCAGATCACCGTGCGTGATCTTGCGGTCAAGCAGGTCCCGCATCTGGACATCGATCTGCTGGGTGGCTGGATGAAGCCAGCAGGTCAGCGCAGCCCGGTTGAGCAGGCCGCACTGGATCGCTCCAATGAGCTGACTGACGAGCTGGTTGCCGCCGATGTCGTGGTGCTGGCTGCCCCGATGTACAACTTCGCGATTCCCAGCACGCTGAAATCCTGGTTCGACCACGTGCTGCGCGCCGGTGTGACCTTCAAATATGGCGACACGGGCCCTCAAGGCCTGCTGACCGGCAAGCGCGCCTACGTCCTCACCGCGCGCGGTGGCATCTATGCCGGCAGCCCGTCGGACCACCAGGAACCGTACCTGCGTCAGGTACTGGGTTTTGTCGGCATCCACGACGTCACGTTCATTCACGCTGAAGGCCTGAACATGGGCGGCGACTTCTCCGAGAAGGGCCTGAATCAGGCGGTTGCCAAGCTCGCTCAAGTGGCCTGAGGGTCCGAAGCGCCGGGGCTTAATCGTCCGTTAATCCCGGCGCGTGATCATTCTCGCGTTCATCGACTCTCCCTTGGCACTTGAAACGCTCCTGAGTGCATCGCCCGATAGACCCGCCACCTTGCGCCGGGTCATCGGGTTTTTTATTGCCTGCTGGATGCGCACGCTGTCTGTAGAAGCGCGCTTGCCCGCGATAATTGTTACCGCCACATAGATGTATTGAATGCACCGGCCAATCGCGGGCAAGCGCGCTCCTACAGCAGTCAGCGGATTCGAAAGCTTCGAATCGAGCTACTCATGCGCTTCACTGATCACGTTTTTCCGTCCGAATCAGCCGTCGAGCGCCTCGCCAAACACGGGTTAAAACGCCGAAATCCTTGAGCTAGACACCCCGCACGACTGCATCATCGAGAGTGATGTTTGATATTCCCAAGCTTGGTTTTTCATGTGCCGGCCAACCGAATAGATTGGCTCCAACGAAACGAATCACCGACTTACCGAATACCAAACTTACTTAATAGTTCTGCGGAGATCTTAATCATGAAAAAATCAATCGCCTTCGGTTTCGCACTGTCCATCCTGGCTGCCGGTTCTGCTTTCGCCAGTCCAGAGAAAACAACTCAGCGCGCGCTCGTAGATGCTTCCAGCGCTACTGTTCTGGACAGCAAAGTCGCCAGTAAAGATGCAGTTAAACCATTCGACAGCAAATCGTCCAGCACTGTCATCGTGGCTGAGAACCGCAAAGAGTTCGGTTCGAGTTATCAGCGTTACGAGTAATGTGCCAGCTCAGTCTTAACTGAGCGCACACTCAAAGCCCGGCAAATGCCGGGCTTTTTGCTGTCTGGGAAAAACGTCCGGACGGCTGTTACCCATAACAATAGCGCGTGCCGACAGTGCCGATATTACGACCCGTGTATCGAAACACTGTAGGAGCGAATTTATTCGCGAGACGTAGCCCCGACCCCCGAGAAATGCTGCTCGATACGCCTGCTGTAAACCGTATTGTGCAATCCCGAATCTGTTTCGCTGTGGCTTGAACGTCCCGAAATCATTGAGCTAGAGCAGCGGGTGCCTGATATCAGTGACGCTGATGTTGAATATTTCAACGGGTGGTTTTTCATTACCGCCGCCAACCATTAACTTAGCTCCAACGAAACGAATTACCCAACTTACCAACAGTTCTGCGGAGATCTAAATCATGAAAAAGTCCATCGCCTTCGGTTTCGCACTTTCCATTCTGGCTGCAGGTTCGGCGTTTGCCAGTCCTGAAAAAACGTATCAGCGCGCTATCGTCGATGCTTCCAGCGCCACTGTTCTGGACAGCAAAGTCGCCAGTAAAGATGCGGTTAAACCTTTCGACAGCAAATCTTCCAGCACCGTGATCGTTGCGCAAAATCGCAAAGAGTTCGGTTCGAGCTATCAGCGTTACGAATAACGTGCCAAGTTCGGTCTGACCTGAACGCACAGCAAAAGCCCGGCAGATGCCGGGCTTTTTGTTTGCGTACAATAACGGTCAGGCGACACTGTCTTTCGACGACCTCGCCAACCCTACCCGCATGTCCGTCCCACTCGGTTGTTGATACAGGCTTAGACCAAACTCCGGCAACACCGCCAACAGGTAATCGAAGATATCTCCCTGAATCCGTTCGTAGTCGGCCCAACTGGTGGTGCGGGTGAAACAGTAGATTTCCAGCGGAACGCCCTGCGCGGTCGCTTCCATCTGACGCACCATGCACGTCATGTCGGGATGAATGTCCGGATGACTCTTCAGGTACGCCAGCGCGTAGGCGCGAAAGGTGCCGATGTTGGTGATTCGACGACGGTTGGCCGAGAGCTCGGCGACATTGCCCTGCGCTTCGTTCCACGCCTTGAGCTCTGCTTTCTTGCGGCCCAGATAATCGGTGAGCAGTCGCACCTGCGTCAGCTTCTGCTCTTCGGCTTCGGCGATAAACCGCACGCCGCTGGCATCGATGAACAGGGCGCGCTTGATCCGGCGCCCGCCTGACGCCTGCATCCCGCGCCAGTTCTTGAACGACTCGGACATCAGGCGCCATGTGGGGATGGAGACTATCGTCTTGTCGAAATTCTGCACCTTGACCGTGTGCAGCGTGATGTCCACCACATCACCGTCGGCGCCGACCTGAGGCATTTCGATCCAGTCGCCCACCCGCAGCATGTCGTTGCTGGTCAACTGCACGCTGGCAACGAACGACAGCAGCGTGTCCTTGTACACCAACAGGATCACCGCGGACATTGCACCCAGGCCCGACAGTAACAACAGCGGCGAACGGTCAATCAGGGTGGCGACGATGATGATCGCGGCGAACACATACAAGATCATCTTCGCCAGCTGGACGTAACCCTTGATCGAGCGGGTTCGGGCGTGCTCGGTGCGGGCGTAGATGTCGAGCAGGGCGTTGAGCAGTGCGCCGACGGTGAGCATCATGAACAGGATGGTGAACGCCAGCGCGACATTCCCCAGCACATGGCTGGCGGCCGGGTTCAGCTCGGGCACCAGGTTCAGCCCGAACTGGATCACCAGCGACGGCGTCACCTGCGCCAGACGGTGAAACACTTTGTTGTGCAAAAAATCGTTGAGCCAGAACAGCGCCGGCTGACGACCGAGCGCCTTCATGGCGGACAGAACGATGAAACGCACCAGACGCCCGAGGGCGAATGCGGCGACCAGCAAGATCAGCAAACCCAGGGTCGTGCGCAGCATCGGCTGGTGTTCGAGCAGGGCCCAGAGTTCCTGGGCACGCAGCCAGAGTGAGTGAGTGTCCATGGGCACATGATCTCCTGATGAAAAAGGGGGCGCGATTAGAGCATTGTTGCGCCAGTGAAAGCTGCACAGGGTAAATCCCGTAACAAAATAGGCCCTTTGAGGTAAAGAGACTCGGCGAACACGGCTTAAACCGGTAACCTATGCGACTGTTTTTTTGTATTCCGCCGAGGTAACACCCGTGTTCTCCCAATTCGCCCTGCACGAACGCCTGCTCAAAGCCGTGGCCGAACTCAATTTCCTCGAGCCTACGCCTGTGCAAACAGCGGCCATTCCGCTGGCGCTGGAAGGACGCGATCTGCGGGTGACGGCACAGACCGGCAGTGGCAAGACTGCCGCTTTCGTATTACCGATGCTCAATCGCCTAATGGGCCCGGCCAAGGTTCGCGTCGACATTCGCGCGGTGATCCTGCTGCCGACCCGTGAGCTGGCGCAACAGACCCTCAAGGAAGTCGAGCGGTTTTCCCAGTTCACCTTCATCAAGGCCGGTCTGATCACCGGTGGCGAAGACTTCAAGGTTCAGGCCGCCATGCTGCGCAAGGTGCCCGACATCCTGATCGGCACGCCCGGCCGTTTGCTGGAACAACTGAACGCCGGCAACCTGGACCTCAAGCAGGTTGAATTGCTGGTGCTCGATGAAGCCGACCGCATGCTGGACATGGGGTTCGCCGAAGACGTCGAGCGTCTGGCCGGCGAGTGTGCCAATCGTCAGCAGACCATGCTGTTCTCCGCCACCACCGGTGGTTCGGGCCTGCGCGAAATGATCGCCAAGGTGCTGAAAGATCCACAGCACCTGCAGGTCAACAGCGTCAGCGAGCTGGCCGCCGGTACGCGCCAGCAGATCATCACCGCCGACCATAACGTTCACAAAGAACAAGTGTTGAACTGGCTGCTGGCCAACGAGACCTACCAGAAAGCCATTATCTTCACCAACACTCGCGCCATGGCCGACCGCATCTATGGCCGTCTGGTTGCGCTGGAGTACAAGGCGTTCGTCCTGCACGGCGACAAGGACCAGAAGGACCGCAAGCTGGCGATCGATCGCTTGAAGCAGGGCGGCGTGAAGATCCTGGTGGCCACTGATGTCGCGGCCCGTGGCCTGGACGTTGATGGTCTGGACATGGTCATCAACTTCGACATGCCGCGCACCGGCGATGACTACGTTCACCGCATCGGTCGTACCGGCCGTGCGGGCGGCGAAGGTCTGGCGATCTCCCTGATCACCCACGGTGACTGGAACCTGATGTCCAGCATCGAGCGCTACCTCAAGCAGAAGTTCGAGCGCCGTACCATCAAGGAAGTCAAAGGCACCTACACCGGGCCGAAGAAGGTCAAGGCATCCGGCAAAGCCGTAGGTGTGAAGAAGAAAAAGGCCGACGGCAAAGGTGACAAGAAGGGCGACAAGAAGAAAACCGCCGCCAAGGGCCCGACCAAACGCAAGACGGTGAACCGTCCGAAGGCCGATCCGTTGGTGAGCCAGGATGGTCTGGCACCGCTGAAGAAGCGCGTCATCCGTCCGCCTGTCTCGGAATAAAGACGTGTAGGAGCGCGCTTGCCCGCGATTGCATTCTGTCAGTGGGCAACGATTAATCAGGCCTGCCGCAAGCGCGCTCCTACATCAGTCAGTTTGATCTAGCCTTCTGCCTTCCTCGCCGCTTCATCCATCTCCTTCAACCGCTGATCGATCAGCTGGCATTTGTCCGGCAGGTCCTTGCTGGCGGTTTCCAGTTGCATGTCCTTGATCTCCTGATTCAACTCCTTCGCCTTCGCGGGGTTCTGTTGGGTCAGTTTCTGCACCTCTTGCGCCAGCTGTTCCCGTTTGGCCTGCGCCTCCTCAGGCGTGCAAGCCCAGACCGGTAACGCCGCCAGCAGCGTCACGGCTGCGGTGATGCTCATCAGGGTTTTCATGATTGCCTCTGTATCCATTGCGGGCTTATTGAAATGGAGGGCGTGTGCGAGGCAAAAGTTCATCATTCGACCGCTGGGCCCGTGGGCTGAACGGGCGGCGTTGCGGCCGGTCACACCTCAAGAGCGTGAAGCCCGAAGACCGGACGTCACGGGTCACCCCTTTCCTTCCTGGAGGTTGGACTATGTCTGCTGAATCCGACAACACACGCTATGACTGGGACTTGATCGAGCGCCTGTTGCATGAAGTCCAGAACAGCGCCGATAAGCCTTTCGTTCCTCGCAAATACGCCGAAGAACATGCCGCTGCGAAAGCGGCCGAGGGCGAGAGCACGGGCAATCTGGACACCCTGAAAATGGAGGCCGCGGACCTTGAAGCGTTGTTGTTCAAGCGCGGGTTCATTGAGTCGAGGCCGCAAGAGGAGGGCGGCAATGGCGAAAACTTCGTGCTGACCCCTCGTGGCTCAAGCTTGCTGGCGATGATCGACAGCAGCATCCCCGGCAATGACCACCCACGGCAGGTGCTGGATGAACAAGCCGATGCGCTGGATCCGGATACGTTTGATGAGGTGTCGTCCAAAGCGCAAGTGGCTTGATCGAGGCTGGTCCTGACGAATGCGTCAGGTCAGCACTTCAAACGGTGAATGACACGCCGCCTTCGCTGCCCTCGTAACCTCGGACGTCTCCTACGCGGAACAGGTTGATGCACGCAATTGTGTCCAGACCTCAGTCCTGTAGGGAGGCGTCCCGCTTTACGCTTTCTTAAGCCCCTTCAAGCAGCTCAGGTTCGTGAAGTCCTTTCGAACGTCTGCGATCTTTTCCAGCAGCTTTTGGCGCTGTTCCGGCGAGCTCTGTGCCACCAGGTCGGTGATCAGCGAAATCGCCGCCTGTTCGGTATGGTCATACGCCTGACGATACTCCGGGGTCCAGAAGGTCTGGCGATCCTGCAACAGCTTCGCAATCTTCTGATCGAAACCCGGTTGCTGTCGCTGTTTGACGGCGTCCACCAGCAACGACTGCCAGTGCGCGCGGTTATCGGTCCACAAGCGATTCTGTTCGCCCAGTGAGGTCGACCATTGCATCACCCGGTCTTTCTGGGCCGGACTCAGTTTGCCAATCCACGGGCTCAGGCGTTTTTCCATGCGTTGGGCGCGATCGCTGACTTGCCGATCCAGTGGTTGGTCGACGAAATCGGCCTCATGTTTGCGCATGTCTTTGGCGAACGCAGCTTCCATCTCCGCCACTTGCTGGTCATCCAGCTGGCGCAGCAATTCGACGGCGGACGGGGTGATTTCCTGGGAAATGGTGGCGATGGCCTGTCGTGCTTCGGCCGTGCGCGCCTTGAGCTGGGCCTCGTTGACTTTATTGGTTTCAACCATGCCCTGCAGACGATCGAGCCACGTCAGGTAATCGGGAATCTGCGTGCTGCAGTGCCAGCTGAGGTGCTCTTTGAGGCGTTCGTTGAGCCAGTCCTTCTGGGTGGCGTCCAGGTCCAGGTAGTCGTTGAGCGACCACGGAATGATCAGATCCAGATGCCGGTACGTGAGGCCTATCTGGCTGCAGCCGGTGATCAACAGCAATCCAAGCCACAGTGAGGTGCAGGTCCTTAACACGTTGCGCATGACAGCTCCTTGCCGGTTTGTCTCCCAGTTATAGAGCCAGCGATGTCATGCCAGTTCAGCCCATCAGAAAAACGAGCGCACGACCTTCAGCGTCACCGCGCTTTCGCACTGGCTGTTGTGCCCGCTGTAGGCACTGCAATCGGCGCCCGTGAGGCTGGAGCCGCTGTACATCAGGTTCATGTCCATACCGAGCCAGGGGCGCGAGATGTTAAAGGACCAATCGTTGTAGGCGCTGATAGCGCCACCGCCGTCGATGAAGGTCGGCGAGTCGAGTTGGTGGTTGCCGTATTGCATGCGTACGTCCAGCCCCAGGTACGGCAGGCCGCCCAGGTCCAGGAACAGGGTGCTGTCCTGGCGCCCTGCGTCAGTACTCACCGCAGTGCCGATGCGGCTGTCGAAAATGCGGAAGCCTGCGTACAGCTCGTGACTGTCGATCTGATCGGTGTTGGGGTAGCTGTAGCGGATGACGCCAAGCTCATAGCCCAAGGTTTTGTCGAAGGGCTTTTTGAAGCCCATGTAGGAGTCGACCTCAAGGTTGGTGTCCGGCGAAAGACCAGCACTGGGCGACCACTGACCGAAGTAGAAACCGCTGTCGTGGGTCAGGTCCAGCCCGCCATGGAAGGCAGAGTCACCATTGCCCGGCGTCACCAGACCCTGAGCCATCGAGCGGCTCGGCGTCGTGCCGAGTTTGAGGCTGAAGTCGCCCAGTTCGCGCTCTATCACTTGAGCATGGGCAGGCTGGTGCACCGCCACGGCGCAGGCAAGCACGGCGCCGGTATAACGCGAAAAACAGCGAGCATAAGGCATGCGTCACTCCTTTCAGTTTCAGAGGAGTGGATCCAAGGTGTCATATCGTCAGGCGGAGGCCGGATAAGAACCGCGAGCTAGAGCCCCGCAAGCATACCGGCGAATGCGGTGATGAATCGACCGCTGGTCGATTCATCACAGAAAATGTGAACCTTGCGATCACTTGTTGCGCGCGACCAGCTTGTTGACCACGATCAGCGCCTGCGCAAACGAGGGATAGCCGCTCTTGGCGACGTCCAGTTCGTCGTACTGCGATCGGTAGATCAGTGCTTTTTCCTGATCCCGCGTGGCGGTCCGCTCGGCGAGCAGGGCGATGGCCAACGGATACTTGCGATCTGCCGATTCTTTCAGCATGTCGTTGACCTGATGTTCATCGGCGCCGAGCCGAATCAGCAGCACCGCCTGATAAAACTCGGCCTCTCCGGTGGCGTCTTGCTTCGCTGCGCGTTTGAGCAGGGCACTGGCCAGCTCGTAGTTCTCTTCACGCCGCTCATTGATCAGCAGTTTGGCCTGAAGCATGTCGTTCTGATAAAGCAGATAGTCCGCCCGGCATGGGCTGCCTGGCGCCGAGGTGTCACACCCGTGTGTTGCACAACCGCCCAGGCCAAGACAAAGCAAGGCGCCGAAGAACATCCATTTTTTCATATCGGTTTCCGCAAAGACGTCCAGTGATCAGGGCATCGTCCTGTCTGATCTGTCGACACGCCAGCACGAGACTGGGACGAGGGTCTATCAGCAGACAGTAAAGCAGAGCTTTGATGGAGCGAAGGGGCGATGGACCTGGCGCTTTGTGATCAAAGCGCCTGGATGTCGACCGCGCAGGCGGAGAAAGATTTACTTTTTACCGAGGGAGATCTGTTTCGAAGGGCCGAAGGTCTGGCCGCTGACGCCTTTGGCGATCTGTTGAATCTCGCCACCGGATTTCAGGAAAGCCGCAATTTGTGCGTTGATCGAATCGCTGGTCTCAACGGCAGGAGCTGGCTTGGCTTTCGAGTTGGATGCTTTTACACGCATGGCTGCTATTGACCTATATAAAATTAATACGGCCGGCCATCTTATCGGAATGTGAGGAGAATTGCTTGGTAAATATCCGTGCGGACCATAGACCGATTTATCCTGAAGACGCAAATCATTTCGCAAAAATCCCGGCTAAATGCCTGTTTTAATTGCCAACGGCTGCGCCCTCGGTGGTCGAAATTGCCTGAAAATATCTTTGTATATCCGCCGTGTCACCTGACGAATGGCCCTTCGTACAGCTGTCCTGAAGGTTGAGCGTTCACCAAAGCCTTGATTTTCAAGGCATCCAGACAGTGCTTGAAAACGGCGTGCGCGCGAGCGGCAACCCGACGGCAAACTCGGGTAGAATGCCGCCCACGCATTGAGGGTATCTGGACATGGCTTTAGTCGGGCGTTACAACAGTTTGCAAGTGGTAAAACACACGAACTTCGGTTTATATCTGGACGGGGCGCAGGACGGCGAAATATTGCTGCCCAATCGTTATATCCCCAAAGATATTCCCAGCGAAGATGAAGACTGGCTCAACGTCTTTATTTATCTGGACAGCGACGACAAGTTAATTGCCACCACTGAAAAACCGAAAGTTCAGGTGGGCGAGTTCGCCAGTCTTAAAGTGGTCGAAGTCAACAGCATCGGCATCTTCCTCGACTGGGGTTTGCCCAAGGACCTGCTGCTGCCTTACTCCGAAGAAAAGCGTCCGCTGAAAGCCGGTGATTACTGCGTGGTGCATGTCTACCTCGACAAGCACACCCGCCGCATCACCGCGACCACGCGCCTGGACCGCTATCTGGACAAGGTGCCGGCCAACTACACGGTCGGTCAGGAAGTGGACTTGTTGGTGGCGGAAGAAACCGCGATGGGCTTCAAGGCCATCATCAACAACAAGCATTGGGGCCTGATCCACAAGAACGAAGTGTTCAAGTTCCTGCGTTCGGGCAAACAGGAAAAGGGCTTCATCAAGGAAGTGCGCAGCGACGGCAACATCAGCCTGAGCCTGCAGCCGGTGGGCGAACAACTGTCCAGCAGCCTTAACGCCAAGATCCTCGGCAAGTTGCGTGAGAACAACGGCGTGTTGCCGGTGAGCGACAAGAGCGACCCGGCCGTGATCAGCAACCTGTTCGGCGTCAGCAAGGGCAACTTCAAGAAGGCCATTGGCGCGTTGTACAAGCAGGGGCAGATTGTGATTCATGCCGACCGTATCGAGTTGGTGTGACGGACCTGATTTGACCTGAGCCAGCGTTATCGCCGGGTAAAAAGTGCAACGCTTTTTGCAGCTATCGGCGATGACGCAGGGTCACAGCCTTGAGCGTGCCTTCCGGTACGCGACCATGCGGACTTCGGGGCTTTTTTCATGAAACGATTTCTCAGCGCTTATCTGCCGACGCTTCTTGCGTTCCTGGTGCTCGACGGTCTTTGGTTGGGCGTGCTGATGGGGCCGACCTACCGCGACTGGCTCGGGCCTCTGATGCTGGCGCGACCGGTGATCTTCCCAGCGGTACTGTTTTACCTGATCTATATCGTCGGCATCGTGCTGATCGGCGTATTGCCGGGCGTCGGGCGTGCAAGCCTGCGATATGCGGCAGGCTACAGCGCGCTGTTGGGGCTGATGGCTTACGGCACCTACGACCTCACCAATTGGGCGACCTTGCAGGGCTGGCCTTCGCAACTCGCACTGGTGGACTGGGCGTGGGGGACGTTTGCATCGGGTGTGGCGGGGGCGGTGGGGTATTGGGTGAGCCGCAAGCTCGGTTGATGAGCCCTGTGTAGGAGCGCGCTTGCCCGCGATTGCGTCGTGTCATCCGGCGAATTGGATGCAGCCCCTCTTGTTCGCGGGCAAGCGCGCTCCTACAGACTTTGCGGAAGGCTATTTCTGCACAAACGCCGCAAAGCTCAGGTTCGCGCCGTTCGGGCGCATGTCCTTGAGGTACGAATCCTTGTCTGCCGACAGCTCCAGGCTGACGGTCGATTTGCGTTTGCCTTCATTGCGAATGACCACGCCGTCTTTCTGCTCGCGCAGGAACTTGGTGGTCACTTTCAAGTGAATCAATTCGTCGGTGCTTGGCGTGTGCAGCAGCAGGTGCAGCCATTCGTACTGGCCCACCGCGAGACGGCTCACGGGCAGGTCGAACCACCAGATGTTGCGCTTGGGGTCCAGAACGGCGAAGTGGGTGTTATTGGTGCCCAGTACGGCGCCACCCAGTTGCTCATTGCGACGCGCAATGGCTTGCTGCTTGTCGATTTTCATAGCGTTCCTGTGGATCAGAATCTGTTGAACCCGTGGGTGCATGATAGGCACCGTCCGGCTCGGCCGCGCATTCTCCGAGGTTGTCGGGCAAACATAAAGCCAAAACTGTCGGTGCGAGGCAGCCGTGCGATGAAAAGCGCCGTTACACCTGCCCCCTCACCGCTCGAAAAATATTTGAAACTCTCGGGAACAGCCGCCAGTCAATCTTTACGTCGAGGTTATGACACCGATTATTACCCTGGAGAATTCTTATGAGCAGCACGGGCGATAAAGTCAAAGGCATGGCCAACGAAGCAGCGGGCAACGTCAAGCAAGGTGTCGGCAAAATGACTGACAACGACAAACTGCGTGCGGAAGGCAAGGCACAAGAGCTCAAAGGCGAAGCGCAGCAAGCGGTCGGCAAGACCAAAGATGCCGTCAAAAAAGGCGTCGACAAGGCCTGATGGCCTGGGCGCTTGAGGTGTAAGGCACCTCTGGCGAGCACAGCGTGACCTCTAGCGGCCATCCAGTGATGGCCGTTATTGTGTCCGGCCAAAAATGGTTGGAAACGTGTCGGCCATGGCAAAAGTGCTTAACTCAATGTAAAAAGCCGGCCCGGTGTGGCGGGCATACGGAATTTCAAAGCGTTTGCCCGCTCGTATAGGTAAATGTGCTTCAGATACGTCTACGTCGCGAAAGGAGACGCCATGATATTCCCGGATTTGCGCCAGCTACGTTTCAGAACGGTGCTGGTCAGAACGGTCAAAGAGTTTCTCGACGACGAGATGTCGACGTACGCCTCGGCGTTGGCCTATCAGACGTTGTTCTCGCTGTTTCCTTTTTTGCTGTTCCTGATCGCCCTGATCGGCTTCCTTCACCTGCCTGACTTCTTCAGCTGGCTGCGTCTGCAGTCCGAACTGGTGCTGCCGCCGCAGGCGCTGGACCAGGTCAACCCGGTCATCGATCAGCTCCAGCAATCCAAGGGCGGCTTGCTGTCGATTGGTATCGTCATCGCGCTCTGGAGTGCGTCGGCCGGTGTGCGCCTGATGATGAGCGCGATGAATGCCGCCTATGACGTGGTCGAAGAGCGTCCGGTGTGGAAGCGTCTTCCCTTGTCCGTGCTATACACGATCGCCTTTGCTGGCATGCTGCTGGCGGCCGCAGCGCTCATGGTCCTGGGCCCTCAAGTCATGGGCTGGCTGGCGGCGCAGATCGGCATGGAAGATTTCATCGTGACCCTGTGGACCATCCTGCGCTGGCCGGTGATCATCCTGCTGCTGATGGTTTCGGTGGCGATGATGTATTACGTCATGCCCGATGTTGAGCAGGAATTTCGCTTCATCACACCCGGCTCGGTGCTGGCCGTCGTGGTCTGGATCGTCGCCTCGCTGGCGTTCGCCTGGTACGTGAAAACCTTCGCCAACTACGACGCGATGTACGGCAGCATCGGTGCGATCATCGTGCTGCTGCTGTATTTCTACATTTCCGCATCGGTGCTGCTGTTGGGCGCGGAGATGAATGCGGTGATCGAGCATATGTCCCAAGAGGGCAAGGACAAGGGCGAGAAGGTCGCTGGTGACGGCGGTGTCGACGCCGAGCCGGGCACCGAGGTGCCAGCGGGTCAGAAAAAGCATGTGTCAGGGTTGGGGCGCGATCACAGTCGGGACTACATCGACCACCACAGTGATCACGGCGATCAGAGTCATGACCACGATTACGACCCGCATCTGCATCCACTCAAGACCGACAAAACCTGATCGATACTGTGGCAGGATGCGCGTCTGTACGGCGCATCCGTCCCTTCAAAAGGTCCTTCCATGATTCGTGAAATTCTCAAGATGGGTGACGAACGCCTGCTGCGCGTCGCGCCGCCTGTGCCGAAGTCGATGTTCGGTTCCGATGAGCTGAAAACCCTGATCGACGACATGTTCGAAACCATGCGCAGTGTCGGCGGCGTCGGGTTGGCCGCGCCACAGATCGGCGTTGACCTGCAACTGGTGATTTTCGGATTCGAGCGCAGTGAGCGTTACCCGGAAGCGGAAGCCGTGCCGCAGACCATTCTCCTCAACCCGCTGATCACGCCGCTTGAACCGACGCTCGAAGAGGGCTGGGAAGGTTGTCTGTCGGTACCAGGCCTTCGTGGCGTGGTGGAGCGTTACGAGCACATCCGCTACGAAGGGTTCGACCCGGACGGCAAGGCCATTCAACGCATCGCCCGGGGGTTTCATGCGCGCGTGGTTCAGCACGAATGCGATCATTTGATCGGCCGTCTGTACCCGTCACGCATTACCGACTTCAGCCGCTTTGGTTTCACCGAAGTGCTGTTCCCCGACATGGACCCGAATGCGGACGATTGAAGAGGGCGCGAGCGTTTGAGTTGCGGGACTCGTTCTGCCGCCGGCAGCCAAGGCCGCACACGCGCTACATCAATGGCAAAAGGTGATGGGCGAGGCTAGCACGCGGGATTCAGCGGTGGATCACACATTTGGTTCGGTCGAGTGCGCAAACGGATCTAAGCCGGGTCAGCGTTGATGGACCAACGCGATCAAGGTTTTGGTCTGCCGATAGCGCATCAGGCGACCGGTCAGTTCGGCCGGCAGGTGTTCTGTCGCGACAAACCCGAGGCGCTGATAAAACCCGCTGAGTTCAGGGTCACAGAATAACCAGACCGGACCTTCCATCTCGCCGAGCGCCGCATTGATCATGTGCCCGGCGACACCCGCTCTGCGCCGGGACGGCGCCACGAACACGCCTGTCAGCCAGTGCCCACCGGCCATGGGCGTCAGGTTCAGCGCGCCCACGATCTCGCCGTCCTTCGCGACCCACAGCGTTGCCTCGCCCTTGCCCCGCATGGACGAGCGATGCGCGCGGTAGAACTTGTCCACCAGCGGGCGTTGAAGATCGGGGACGGGGTAATACTGCATGACGGACCGGGTTCAGGCTGGGCATTCGGGCTTACGTTCTACCGTCATAACCAATCGATCTACAAGATTTTCCTGCGTCGTTGCACAGAGGGTTAGCAGCCAGCACGCAGGAACCCGCAATGCCTCACTACCTTGATGACGCCCAGCGTGATGACATCGTCCATCTGCGCACGCAGTTCACCGGCCGCACGGAGTGGCCGACGTGGACATTGCTGATCGGGGTCTACATCGCCTGGCCAACCCTGTTATTGCTGAGCCCACGGCTCGGTACCTGGCCCACCACGACGCTGATGATTCCGTTGACGGTGCTGTGGATGTCGCTGCAGCACGAACTGCTTCATGGTCATCCCACTCGCCACCTATGGCTGAACAAGCTGCTGGGCTACGCACCGTTCGCGGTCTGGTACCCGTACACGCTGTACCGCGACACGCACCTGCAGCATCACCGGGATGAAGACCTGACCCTGCCGGGACTCGACCCGGAAAGCCGCTACCTCAGCCAGTTGAAGTGGCAGAAAACCGGCCCTGTGATGCGCGTGCTGCGCTGGCTCGACAAAACACCGCCGGGACGTCTGGTATTTGGCGTGCCGCTGGCGCTTGGCAGCCTGATCAGGGGAGAGTCCCGGCGGCTTCTGAAGGGCGAACGCCAAGCCTGGTGGATGTGGTCCACCCACGGGGTTTTCCTGATCCTGATGTTTGCCTTCATCGCGCGCTACAGCGTTTTTTCTAGCCTGCATTACCTGCTGCTGATCACCGTGCCCGCGCTGGCGATCTCGATGGTACGCTCGTACTACGAGCATCGCCCCAGCGAGCATCCGGAGCAGCGCACGGTGATCAACGAGGCGTCGTGGCCGTGGCGGTGGTTGTTCCTCAACCTCAATTTGCACCTGGTGCATCACGACTTGCCGGGGTTGGCCTGGTATCACATCCCGGCCGTTTATCGCGCGCGGCGTGAGCAATGGCTGGCACGCAGCGGTGGTTTTCTGGTGCCTGGGTATGCTGAACTGTTTCGGCGCTACAGCTTTTGTCCCATCGACAGTCCTCAACATCCTCATACCTAGTGCCGGTGCTCGAACATGTCTCAGGGTTTCGCCGAATTACGGATGTACGTCGCGCCGCCACGGGTGCAGACCGCCCAGGAGGCGTGGCTGACGCGGGTCCTCGAGTTGCTGTCGGCAGAGCGTCTGGAGGCGCAAGGGCTGGACCTCAAGCAGCTGTGGCTGTCCCCGTCATTGCTGATCACGCAAACCTGCGGTTACCCGTTGATGACCGCGTTGCGCGGCCAGGTGCAGGTGGTCGGTCGCCCGGTCTATCGCTTGCCCAACAGTGCTGGCGGCAATCATTGCAGCTTGCTCGTGGCGCGATCCGACGACCCTCGTCAGCAACTTGAAGACTTTCGTGGCAGTCACGGCCTGCTCAATTCCCGCGATTCAAACTCAGGCATGAACCTGTTCCGCCACGCTTTGGCGCCTCTGCAACCGGACGGACGCTTCTTCGCGCACGTGTCATTGACCGGCGGACACCGCAACAGCCTCGCCGAGATCAAGGCGGGAAGGGGCGATCTGGCGGCCATCGACAGCGTAACGTTCGATTATTTGGCCAGAGAGGCGAGTGAAGAAGTGGCGGGCATCAAGGTCATCGGCCGTACCGCACAGGGTCCGTGTCTGCCCTACATCACCCGCCTCGGGGGCGATGCAGAGGCGATTCGGCATGCAATGAACCAGGCCCTGAAAGACCTGCCAGATGTCGCCCGAGTATTGGCGATTGATGAGGTGATACCCGCAACCGAGGCGGATTACGAACTGCTGCTGCAGTACGAGTGTGAGGCTGGGGTATTCGATTTCGAGCTATAAGAATCGCTTTTAAATATTTTTACTGCATAAAAGCCCTTGTTAGCATGGCGCCACCGGACTGCCGGACAGAACTATCATCCATGCCAAGGGAAGCCCTCATGTCCGGTGCCGACGTCTCCCATCGCCAAACCCTCAGCGAGCTCTTCGAGCTTCATTACGCCTGGCTGTGCGACCGTCTGCGGCGTCATCTGGATTCGCGTGAATGCGTTGAAGACATCGCGTCCGAAACCTTCCTTCAACTGTTGGCTTCACCCAACGTCGTCCCCATTCGACAGCCTCGCGCCTTGCTCACCACCATCGCCAAGCGGCTGATTTACCAGCGCTGGCGCCGGCGGGATCTGGAGCGACATTACCTCGATGCGCTGTCGTGGGAAGAGTGCGATGACGCGCCGTCGCCTGAAAGCCTGACCGCCGCCCTGCAACTCCTTGATCGTCTGGACCGCCGACTCAATCGCCTGCCCGCCAAGGTCAGAACGACCTTCGTGCTCTCCCGTGGCAGCGGCATGACCTACCCTGAGATTTCGCAGTGCCTGGGCATTTCAGCGCGCTCGGTCAGCGACTACATCGATAAAGCTGAAACCTGTTGCCTGCGCGCTTGTCTGGAATGAAGCGTGTGCTGTGCTAAACACAACTGAGCCTTTTCTATTCTTGAGCCACGAGAGACCACAATGACCTCGATCAAACACCTGCTCGGCGCTTCGCTGCTGGCATTGTCCGCGTTGTCCGGTGCAGCCCACAGTGCGGAAAAAACGGCGCCGATTCTCTTTGGCGACATCACGTGGGAAAGCGGCAGCCTGATCACCGAAATCCTGCGCACCATCGTCGAGAAGGGTTATGGCTATCCGACCGACAAACTGCCCGGCAGCACCGTGAGCCTTGAGGCCGCGCTGGCCAAGAACGACATTCAGGTGATCGGAGAAGAGTGGGCCGGACGCAGCCCGGCGTGGGTCAAGGCTGAGGCCGAAGGCAAGGTCTACGGCCTGGGGGATATCGTCAAAGGCGCGACCGAGGGCTGGTGGGTGCCGGAGTTCGTGATCAAGGGCGACCCGGAGAAAGGCATCAAACCGTTGGCGCCGGACCTGAAGTCGGTGTCCGACCTGCCTAAATACAAAGACGTGTTCAAGGACCCTGAGTCGCCGGACAAAGGGCGCTTCCTCAACAGCCCGAGCGGCTGGACCTCGGAAATCGTCAACACGCAGAAACTCAAGGCCTACAAGCTCAACGACAGTTACGTGAACTTCCGCACAGGCTCGGGCGCGGCGCTGGACGCCGAGATCGCTTCGTCCATCCGCCGGGGCAAGCCGGTGTTGTTCTACTACTGGTCGCCGACGCCGCTTCTGGGTCGCTTCAAGCTGATCAAGCTGCAAGAGCCGCCGTTTAACGAAGCCGCCTGGAAAACCCTGGCCGACGCCAGCAACCCCAACCCGATCGGCTCCAGCTCACTGGCTGCGCATCTGGCAATCGGCGTGTCGGAACCGTTTCACAAGCAGTACCCGGAGCTGGTGAGTTTTTTCCAGAAGGTGGACCTGCCGATCGACCAGTTGAACAAAACGCTGGGTGAAATGAGCGAGAAGCGTCTGGAGCCCTCTGCCGTGGCGAAAAGCTTTTTGAAAGATCACCCGGAAATCTGGACCGCGTGGGTCCCGGCCGATGTGGCGAAGAAGGTGACGGCGGGGCTGTAACCGGTTTTCAGGCCACCCCACACGCTGCGAGGTGCGGTGTGAGGTTACGCAGGTAGCGAAAGCGCTGTGTCAGGCATAAAGCATTCGCCACCGTCGTAACCTCCGGCAGCTCCCACAGGGTATGTGCGACGCCATCACAGGGTACTTGCGACGCCATACGTGTAGGAGACGTCCGAGGTTACGAGGGCAGCGAATGGGGTGTGTCGGTCAGCGACGATGTACCTGTCCCACCGCATTCGCCACCGTCGTAACCTCTGGCAGCTCCCACAGGGTATGTGCGACGCCATCACAGGGTACGTGCGACGCCATACGTGTAGGAGACGTCCGAGGTTACGAGGGCAGCGAATGAGGTGTGTCGGTCAGCGACGATGTACCTGTCCCACCGCATTCGCCACCGTCGTAACCTCCGGCAGCTCCTACAGGTTCAGTGTGAGGGCAGGATCACCGCGAACCTTTAAACTGGCGACTCGCCTCGGCCTGCGCCATGCTCATGGCTGGTCATTCGATCAACCGTGAGACCCGCCATCATGAACACGCCTATCCCCTCCGTTAACACCGAACGCCTGATCCTTCGCGAGCTCACACCTGACGACACTCCAGCTCTGGCGCAGATTCTGGGTGATGCCCAGGTCATGCGTCACTCCGTGCGCGGCGTGTTGTCGGAACAGGCGACGCGTGAGTTCATCGACTGGTGTCGGCTGTCCTATCGTCAACACGGTTTCGGGCCGTGGGCGGTGGTGGACACGTCGACATCAACCTTGGCCGGATTCTGCGGTCTGAATGCAGAGCGCGTGGACGACGCCGATGAAATCGAGATCGGCTACCGGCTGGCGTCAGGGTTCTGGGGCAAGGGACTGGGCACCGAAGCGGCACGGGGAGCGCTGGCCCATGGTTTCGACACCGTGGGCATCGATTCGCTGATCGCCATTGTCCAGCCCGCCAATGTCGCGTCGGTCAACGTCATCCAGAAGCTGGGGTTCAGTGGCTACATCCACAGTCAGTACCACCGGCAGGGCGTCAGGATCTACCGCATGAATGCGCAGCAATGGTCGGCGCGGCCTTCCGTGAGAGGTTGATGGCCACGCGTTGTCCGCCTCGCCGAGTGGCAAACCGTTGCTCAACTGCTAGCGTCACCCGCAGTCAATGAGTTGATCACACAGATAAAGTCGCCGGGGAGAGGACATGGGATATCGCAGATCGACTGCGTTGATGATGTTGAATGTGGCAGCAGGGCTACTGCTGAGCCTGCTGCTGGAGGCGCCCGGTTTTGCACTGGCCGCCGAAGCCGCTCCGGTCCCGCCGGTTCCGCCCAGCGCGCTTGCGTTCGTGCAGGATCGGCATTTGGGTGAGAGCCTCGGCTGGCTGGGCTATCAGGTGGCGTCGCGCACCGTGACGTTCACCACGATCGTCGAGACCGTGGGGCGTACCAAGGCCCAGGAAATCGTTCAGGAGGAGCTGCAGTATTTGCAGCCTCAGTATCAGCAAGAGTGGGACCGCAACCTGGCGGCGGCCTATGCAGCATCGTTTACGCCTGAAGAACTCACCGCGCTCAACGTCGGTGATCCCCCGCAGGACATCGCGAATAAATTTCGCAGCAAACAACGTGACGTCGGCATGGACATGAAGGGCCGCTCCAGCGAGCTGCTCAAGGTCTATGTGTCCACGGCACTGGACAATGCGCTGAAAAAAGCCAAGCCTTAGCGCCGCACGCCCCGTGGATTCGGGGCTGAATTTTGTGAACCAACGGGAAGGAGAGACCATGGACCCATTCATGCAGGCCGCCATTGAAGAAGCGCAGAAGGGATTGGCCGAGGGCGGGATTCCCATTGGTTCGGTGATCGTGCACGACGGCAAGATCATCGGCCGCGGGCATAACCGCCGGGTTCAGGAAGGCAGTGCGATCAAGCACGGTGAGATGGACGCCTTCGAGAACGCTGGCCGCCAGCCCGCGAAGGTCTACCGCGAAGCCACGCTGTACACCACGCTTTCTCCCTGCGCAATGTGCAGCGGCGCCATCCTGCTGTACGGCATTCGCAAGATCATCGTCGGTGAAAACCAGACGTTCATGGGCGAAGAAGACCTGCTGCGCTCGCGCGGTGTGCAGGTGGACGTGCTGCACAACGCGACCTGCATCGGCCTGATGAAGCAGTTCATCGCCGACAAGCCCGAGCTGTGGAATGAGGACATCGGGGAGTAACCCCTGAAATATTGGCTCAGGTTCCGTGGGAGCGAATTCATTCGCGATGCGGTGGTTCAGACGATAGAGGTGTGTCGTGTATACCTGCCTCTCGCGAATGAATTCGCTCCCACAGTGGTTGTGTTTATCGACGCTTAATCAATCCGCAACGTTGAGTTGAACTGGCTGATCGCGTCTACCACATGCCGTGAGCCTTGCTGAATCTCCAGGATCACCTCGCCGGCCTCGTTGGCGAGTTCCACCCCGGTGCCCGTTCGGCTCAGGCTGGATTGCATGCTCGACACCGCACTTTTCGCCAGTTCGTTGTTCTGCCTGACCACGTCGACGATTTCGACCGTGGCCTTGCTGGTTCGCGCTGCCAAGCCTCGCACTTCGTCGGCAACCACCGCGAAACCGCGTCCATGTTCGCCTGCGCGCGCGGCCTCGATGGCGGCGTTGAGGGCCAGCAGGTTGGTTTGGTCGGCAATCCCGCGAATGGTCTGCACGATGGTCGCGATGATTTCCGACTGTTTGTTCACGGCATCAATACTGCGGGCCGCTTCGTTGAGGTCGACGGAAATCTGCTCGATCACTTCCACCGTTTGCTGCACCACGCTGGAGCCTTTCTGTGCGCAGGCGTCGGTGCGCACCGACGTGTCGTGGGCGGTGGTGGCGGCACAACGCTGCACCGTCACTTGCTCGGTGATGTCACTGGCGAACTTCACCACTTTGTACAAACGGCCTTTGGCATCGAATAACGGGTTGTAGGTGGCTTCCAGGTAAACCGTCTCGCCCAGTTTGTTCACCCGCTCGAAGCGATGAGAGTGGTATTCGCCGCGGTTGAGCGACGCCCAGAATGCCTTGTAGGACGGCGACTCGACTTCAGCTCGCGTGCAGAACAGACTGTGGTGCTGGCCGACGACCTCGCTAAGCGAGTAATGCATGGTCTTCAGGAAGTTCTCGTTAGCGGTCATGATCCGGCCGTCCGGGCTGAATTCAATCATTGCCATGGAGCGACTGATCGCATCGATCATGCTCTGGTTTTCGTGATCCCTCTGCGAGCGAACGGTGATGTCGGCGGCGACCTTGATCACGCTCTGTACCTTGCCGTCAGTGTCGAAGACCGGCATGTAACTCGCTTCCAGCCAGATCTCGCGCCCTGATTTATCCAGGCGCATGAACGTCCCGCACAGGGGTTCACCCCGGGCCAGATCACGCCATAATTTGCCGTACGCTTCGCTGTCGCAGAACGCTTTTTCGCAAAAGATGCGGTGATGTTTGCCCGCCAGTTCGCCGGGCTGGTAGCCCATGGCGAGGCAGAACTTTTCGTTGGCATCCAGGATGATGCCGTCGGGCGAGAACTCGATCATCGCCATCGAACGGCTGATCGCCGCCAGCTTGGCCTTCGATTGGCACAAAGCAGCGGTGGAGACCTGCAATTCGGCTTCGACGGCTTTGCGGTGTGAATTGAACATCTGCCACCTACCTCACTGATTGCGAAGCGCGGTCAAAGTGACCGTCTTCCTTGATGGGCTGTTACAAGAGTCGACTGTTTAAAGGCGAGCTTGAGTCATGGCGGTATGACATCGGTTGGCAGGGTGCAGTGGCGCAAAGTGCTCAATGCAGTGTGGCAGAGCGGGTACGGGCGTTTCGACAACAGACGGGCCGATCGTCTGATGGTTGTCGAAGCGATAAATGGTTGCGGATGAGCGAAGTGTGCCGGGAAATCCATAAGGGGCGCCTGACTTCCATTGTCGGTGACTAACGCCGCACGCGCGCTCTTCTGTTCGAGTGCGGCGGCGAATGATCAGATCATAGACAAGGGCAAGACAGATGCAATCTCTGTAGTGGCAATTTCACACTCATTTGCGTGGGTGTTCGCAAAACATCAAAAACGACATGCGCTGTCTGTGACGAAGACAGCGCTATGGCCCGAAATGTCAGTCTTGCGCACTTCAGTGCTGAAGGTGTGCCGCGCCGAACAGCTGAACCTGCTGCAATCGTCCGTCCTGTTCAATCAGGCGGACCGGCGCCGTCCCGCCGGGCATGACCACTTCCACAAGACCTGCCTGAACCCACCCGCATAGCCACGCAGCAGAAGCAACCGCGCTGGCGCTGGTGCCGGAAGACGCCGTCGGCCCTTCGCCGCGCTCGAAGACACGGGCCAGGATGCGGTTCGGTGCAGCCTTCGCCGCCCATTGCAGGTTGATGCCGGCGGCGCACGGATCGCCTTCGCCCAAGGCTCCGGCGGCAAACGCGACTCGGGTCAGTGCATCGTTCAGCGGCTGTTGGTGCAGGTGTGCAAATTCCGGGAGCGAGGCCGCGTCGCCGACCAGCGTCACGCAGTGTGGATTACCGACCCGGACAAACACGCTGGTCTGCCAGTCGGGATGCAATCGGGCCAGACGCTCCACCCTGTTGACCGGGTGCTGATGGAGTGTGGTGTCGCTTACGCCCGAACCCTTCGCGCCGACTGCCGCCGCACCGAAACCCGGTGTGCCGATGTCCAGCCAGAACCCTGAAACACCGTCGATCACAGCCGGGACGACGTCAGTCGGGACCGGGCTGGCCGAGTCGTCGTTGTCGTGATGAACCCTCAGGGTGAAGCCTTCGTCACTCAAGGAGCGGCGAGCGTCGGTCAACGACTGGGCGAAGATGGTCAAACCGTTGCCGCTGCGTTCGGCGAGGGTGCCGTCGGTGTTGACGATCAGCACGTCGAAGGGCGCCGCGTCCTGAAACGGCCCGACCAGCAAGCCGTCCGATCGATGCGTTTTGCTGCCGGCAGGGCGTTGACCTTCGGGCCAGTCGCAAATGGCCGCAACGGCGCTGGCGGTCCAGGCTTGCCGGGTCAGCGCGGCGTCGGCGGCGGATGCGGGGACGTCGATGCCCAATGCGCGCAAGGCATCCGGAGAAATCACGGCGTAGATATTGCCGCGTGCGTCGTAGACAGGGGCCATGGCGGGGTCCGGGGCAGCAGGTAGAAAACCGGTATTAAATCAGGCTTTGCATCCTGGTTTGAACCCATCTCTTTGACGAGCCTCGGACCCACAGGTTGATCTTGCCCACGCTCCGCGTGGTAATGCAGCCACTGATGCTCCGCGTCAACCCGGATCAGATGATCAATGAGCGCCGTCGCTCACACCACCAACGTCAACCACGCAGACACCAGCAACAGCACCGCCATGGCCTGATTGAACCGCTTCATGCTCTGTGCCGAGCGGCAAAACTTCGCCGCGCTGACACCCAGATACGCCCAGGCGCTCATGCACGGGATCGACACCAGGAAGAACATCAGCGACAACCACGCCACCCTTAACAGGCGGTCGGCGTCGGTGCCGGCGAACACGCTGACCACTGCCAGCGCCATCATCCAGGTTTTCGGGTTGACCAGTTGCAGGCTGGCCGCCCCCCAAAGCCCCAGCCGTGGGCCGCTTTTCGCCTGAGAAGGATCGACCGCTTCGGCCGGCGCACTGAAGATCTGCCACGCGAGCCAGGTCAGCCAGGCGATGCCGATCCACGACATGAACGTCTGGACCTGCAGGTGACGCGCCAGCACATCGCCCAGCCCGGTCCCCACCATCAGCACCAGCAACGCCGCCCCGCCACAGGCGCCCAATACGATGGGTGCCGTGCGCAGCAGGCCATACCGCGAGCTGTTGGTCAGCACCAGAATGTTGGTCGGGCCGGGCGTGATGGAAGCCACGAAAGCGAACAGCAGGAACGGCAGAAAGGTGTGCATGGGACGTCTCGGCAGGCAGTGAACATGCAGAGATGATCGCGGCGCAGGCAGGTGTCAGTCTGGAAGAATTGAGCAGCGTCTGCGGTAGTCGGCAGGCGTCATCCGGTAGGCACGCTGGAACCAGCGGCCAAGGTGGCTCTGGTCGGCAAACCCCAGCGCGGCCGCGACCGTGACGGGCAGTTCGCCGCGGGCCAGCAGACGCCGGGCGCGGGCCAGGCGCAGTTGGATCAGATAGGCGTGCGGCGCCAGACCGAACGCCGCCTTGAACGCGCGACTCAGGCGAAAACGGTCCACACCGGTCACCGCCGCCAGATCGTCCAGGCCGATGTCCTGATGCAGATGACTGTGCAGGTAATCCCGTGCGCGCTGCGCCACCAGCGGCAGGCGCGGATCGGGGCTGATCAGGGCACGCCAGTGTAAGTGGCGGGTGAGGTTCGACAGCAGATTGTCCAACGCGGTCTGTCGCACGATGCGCAGTTCATCGTTGTGCAGGGCTTCGAAGGCGTTGGCAGTGGCGATCGCCAGACGGCTGTCGTCCGCGAGGGTCGCGGCGAAACCCAGTTGCGCGTTGTGCGGCGCTTCCTCGAACTGGGCGTGCAGCTCACGGTCCAGCCAGTGCGGGTCCAGGTAAAGCGTACGGTAGGTGAAACCGTCGGCGTGCGGAGCGTTGCCGTCATGGATATCGCCCGGTTCGAGCAGGAACACCTTGCCGGGTGTGCTGTTGTGCTGCTGTCGACGGCAATTGAACTGCTGCAGGCCTTGCTCGGTGATGCCTACCAGGTAAGTGTCATGCCAGTGCGGATCGTACGCATGCCCCTCGAAATGCGCGCGCATCGTCTCAATGCCGGACGTCGCGTCCTGCTTGAGATCGATCCAGTGGCGTTCGGGCATGGGGTTCCTCGTGACAGGCGTTGCATCAGGCTGATCTACGTTACCGTGCAGACTAACGCCGGGTCTGGAAGATTTGTGCAGCAACCGACCAGCGTCGAGTCACGCGTTCAAATCAAAACCGCTGCGGCCCAGGCACTCGCCGTTGATCAAAACATCGACCTCATGGCGACCGGCGTAATGCACCCGGGTGGTGAAGTTGCGCACCTGCTGCTCGCGACTGATGTTGACCGACTCACCGGCACCGAGCTCAAACGTCTTGAGCTTGAACACCTTCGCGGAGGTGCCGCCGGATTTCTTCACGTAATGGACTGTGTAATCGACGATCAGGCGCTGCGCCTTGTCGGAGGTCGACTTCAGCGTGAACGACAGGTTGATCCTGTCGCCCAGACTGATCACGTCGGGCGTCACTTTAAGGTTTTCCAGCGTGACTTGCGCTTTCTGGCCTGCGCCCATCAACGTCAGCGCCCGGACATTGCCTTGCTTGATCAGCGAGCGCAACGCATGGCGGGCAATCCACGCGCTGTTGGGGTTGTCCAGCGACCAGCCTTCCAGTTGGTCGAGCACCCACTCGGGGTTGTCCTTGGTGATGTCGTTGAAATGGTTCGCCACCGATTTGCGCACGTAGAGGCTGTCATCGGCCTTGAGGTTATCGAGGATGTCGAGCACCGGCGTCGGATCGACCATCAGGTTCTCCAGCCGGAACGACCACGGCAATCGCGGCCGACAGCCTTCGCTGGCCAGCCGCCGAACGTGCGGATTTTCATCCAGTGACCAGCCGTGCATCACCTCGATGGCCCGCGCAAAGTCTTTGCGCAGAAAGTGCCGGACGGCAAACTCCGATGAGCCAAACGAGGTGAAGAACTTCAGTGCATCCATGGACCGCGCAAAGTTGTCCTGGCCAAACAACGCAACGTACTCCGGCAGAATCATGCTGACGAACGCGCTGTTCAGCCGCGGTGCCAGTGCGTACAGAATCTCCAGTGCGACGGCGTAGTCCTCAGGCAAGTCAGCATGCAGGCTCTGGCTGACCCGGTTCAGGCGTTGCATCACCGACAGCCCGTCCAGGCCCTGCGACGCCCGGGCCATGAACCCGTTGCGATCAAACGCCGGGTACACCGCCCACGTTTCATCGGCGATGTGCTGCAAGCGGTCGCGGTTGAAGATTTCCTTGAGGGCGGGGGAGTCGGACATGAAGGCGCTCTGACAAAAAGTGAGTGCACGCAGAGTACACAATCGTCGGCCAGATAAGCGCGGGGCAGCCGTTTTTCCGGACGGCTGCTCGACTATTCTTGTTACAAAGCGAATCGTCCTACACGTTGCTCATCCACCCTCACAGCGCGAACCTAAGCGCCTGATCGCCATCAAAGACCGGAATCGTTACCCATTCTTCAGAAGGTAAATGATGAACAGTTTTCTGCGACACCTCGCGCTTGTCTCGTTCTGCGGCGCGCTCAGTCTCAACGCAGCGCAGGCGCACGACAGCGTGCGTTCAGCTGTCACGCTTTCCCCGCAGTTGCTGGCTTCGGCGAGCTACCCCAACCGTCCGAGCAATAGCGACAACGGCGCCATACGCCGGGCCAATCCCAATAGCCGCCAAGGCACGCAGTCCATTTCCCCCACGATGCGCGGGCCCAATCTCGGGCCGACCCAGCCACGTCCGCCCACGCTGGAAAACGGCGGCATCGGTAACGGCTACCCTTCAAGACAACCCGCTTCGCGACCTTCAAGCGGCACCGAACGCCGCAGCAACTGAACCGGCAACACGACAGCCAGAGTCCATTTTTTCGCCAAAAGGAACCGCCTATGTTGCGTAAACCGACGATCCGCAAGACCCTGCTCGCCAGCCTGTGTGCTTCGGCATTGCTCAGCCTGTCGTTCCAGAGCCTCGCCGCCACTTACCAGAGTGAGGAAGGGACGCTGACCGTGGACGAGGTGGTCGGCGGTTTGCAGCACCCGTGGGCCGTGGCGTTTTTGCCCGACAACAAAGGCATGCTCGTGACCGAACGCACCGGTAACCTGCGGCGCGTAGGCCCTGACGGCAAACTGTCGGCACCGATCTCGGGTGTGCCACAAGTCTGGGTGCAAGGGCAGGGCGGTCTGCTGGACGTCGAGCTGTCGCCGGACTTTGCCAAGGACCGCATGGTGTACCTGACGTACGCCGAAGCCGGCAGCGACGGCAAAACCGGCGGAACCGCCGCAGGGCGCGGGCGGCTGTCGGATGACATGACCCGGCTGGAAGGCTTCACACGGATCTTCCAGCAGCAACCAAAATTGTCGGTGGGCAATCACTTCGGTTCGCGCATCGTTTTCGACCGTGATGGCTACATGTTCATTGCGCTCGGCGAAAACAACAATCGCCCGACCGCGCAGGACCTCGACAAGCTGCAAGGCAAGGTCGTGCGCCTGTACCCCGACGGCACCGTGCCCAAGGACAACCCCTTCGTCGGTCAGAAAAACGTGCGTCCGGAGATCTGGAGCTACGGCCATCGCAACCAGCAGGGCGCGGCGCTCAATCCGTGGACCGGGACCCTGTGGACCAACGAACACGGGCCCATGGGCGGTGACGAAATCAACATCATCGAGCGTGGCGCGAATTACGGCTGGCCGATCTCGACCTTCGGCATCGACTACAGCGGCCAGCCGATTTCCGAGTCCAAAGGCAAGATCGTCGACGGTGTGAAAAATCCGTTCCACGTCTGGGAAAAGTCCCCGGGCATCAGCGGCATGACGTTCTACAGCTCGGACACATTCAAGCAGTGGGACCACAACGTGTTCATCGGCGCGCTATCGGCTCAGGTGTTGATCCGCCTGGAGCTTAAAGACGACAAGGTGGTGCATGAAGAGCGCCTGCTGGGCGAACTGAAATCGCGCATCCGTGATGTACGCCAGGGGCCCGATGGTTACCTGTACGTGCTCACCGACGAGGACAATGGCAAATTGCTGAAAGTGGGGTTGGCGCAGTAAGCCCACGGAACGCAGTGCCTGTGTAGGAGCGCGCTTGCCCGCGAAGACGAACCAAGGGTTCACACATTGATGTCGGATGTACACAAGTCTTCGTGGGCAAGCGCTCCCGGGTCACCGCAGAGCTGCTGCCACCCGGATGGTTTGACGTCCTGACGGTTTGATGCCGCATTGTGGGAGCGAATTCATTCGCGAAAAATCGTTCAGGCGAAGGTGCTGTGTCGACCTTACGGACGTCTCGCGAATGAATTCGCTCCCCCAAGATGCTGCAGCGTGCCTTGCGTTGACGCCAGCCTCACGCGCATCGACATCCTGCTGGCTGCTTATCAAGGCTTGCGCGGCAGCAGGCTCGGCACTGCGTGCATCAAGGCATTGATCGCGAAGCCGATGAACATCACCCCGCACAGGCGGGTGATCGTCAGCTCGTGGCGTTGATACACCGTGCGTACGTGGCGGGCGCCGACGACGCCGATGATGATGCCGTAGGCCGCGATTCCGCCCAGGGTGCTGACCAGAATCAACAGCGGCAGCATCGACCAGTTGAGCATGTCGGCGCGGCTGGAGAGCAGGGCCGTGAAGGTGGCGACCGCCACCGGATAGGCTTTCGGGTTGGTCAGGCCGAACATGATCCCGTGCCAGAACGGATGACGGCCTGGCGCTTTTGGCTCGTCTTCGTTGCTGCGCTTGGCGCGAATCGCGCGCCAGCCGAGCCAGAACAGAAACATTCCGCTGATGAGGCCGAGCACGTCGAACGCCGTGGTGCCGATGACCCTGGCGCCAATGATCGCGGCCAGCGCCGTGCTGCACCAGATCACATCCCCCAACAGATGCCCGCAAAGAAACGCGGCGCCAGCTCGGCGCCCTTTCGACGCGCCGATGCCGAACACCGCCAGCACGCCGGGGCCCGGAGAAATGGCGTAGATAAATCCTGAAGCGAGCACGGCCATGAGCAGCGAGGGCGTCATCGGAAGACTTCCTGAAAGGTGAGCGCTGGAGTGTAGATGAGCCGCCGCCTGTTTTTCGAGGGGCAAGCGGCGAGATGTTTCCTGCATTTATCGGGGGTGTGTCGAGGTTGTAAAAAATCGGCGCAGAACGTAAAAGAGGCGCCGACAAAAAATCCCGCCTGGAGCTTCACCCCTGATGACCACCCCACACCGACCCGCCGCAGGCTTCTCGCGACGCCTGTTGCCGCTGAGCATTGCGTTTGCCTCGCCCTGGCTGGCCGCGCAGGAAGCCGAGCCGCTGACCCTGGAGGCAGTGAGGGTGTCGGGTGAGCAGCCGTCGAGCTACCAGTCCAGCAGCGCGTCGGTGGGTGGCTTCAGCGAAGCGCCGCTACTCGACACGCCTGCCTCGATCTCGGTGTTCAGCGAAGAGAGGCTCAAGAACGAGCAGGCCAAACTGCTCAGCGATGTGCTGCGCAACGATGCTTCGGTGGGCGACAGTTATGCGCCGGTCGGTTACTACGAAAACTTCGTGGTGCGCGGGTTCTCGCTCAACGCCGCCAACAGCTATCGCATCAACGGCCGCAGCATCACCGGCGAACAGAACGTCGCGCTGGAAAACAAGGAGCAGGTCGAGCTGCTCAAGGGGCTGTCCGGTCTGCAAAGCGGCGTTTCGGAGCCTTCTGGCGTGGTCAATTACAAGACCAAACGCCCGGAAGACGTGCGCTCGGTGACCGTGTCGACCAACGAACATGGCGAGCGCTACATCGCCACCGACGTCGGCGGCTGGTTCGGCAGCGAGAAACAGTTCGGCCTGCGCGCCAACGTCGCCCACGAAGACATTCGTTCCTACGTTGATCACGCCGATGGCAAGCGCGATTTTGCATCGCTGGCGTTCGACTGGAACATCAATGAGCAATCGACCCTGCAACTGGACGTCGAGTACCAGACCAAAGAGCAGCGCTCGGTGCCGGGCTATCAGTTGCTCGGCGGCACCGCGCTGCCGCACGATGCCTCGCCCCGCAAATTGCTGGGTTATCAGAGCGGGTCGGACCCGGTGGGCATTGATTCGCTCAACATGAACGGCCGCTATGAGTACCGCTTCAGCGATGACTGGAAAGCCAGCCTGAGCGCTTCTCGCAGTCGCGTGGTGATCGACGATTACAGTTCGTTCGCGTACGGCTGCTATTACCAGGCCGATTGCCCAAGCACACCGGTCACCGGGCATTTCACGCCCGACGGCGGGTATGACATCTACGACTTCCGCAGCCCTGACGACACCCGACGCAACGATGAAGTCGAGGCGGCGATGACCGGCCTGTTCGACACGGGCTGGCTTAAACACGAGCTGACCTTCGGCACCAGCGCGTTCCGCCGCACGGTCGACACCCGTCCGTATTTCAGCGAATACGTTGGTTCGGGCAACATCCATGAGACGCCGGACGCCTTCGCGCCGTCCGATCTGCCAGTGGGTCATACCGAGCGGCGACTGGACAGCCGTCAGTACGGGTTGTTCGCCACTGACCGCATCCGCTTTAACGATCAATGGCAGACCGTGATTGGCGGGCGTCAGGTGCGTCTGGACGAGAAAGCGTACAACGAAGACGGCAGCGACAATCGTCACACCCAACGCTCGATCTTCCTGCCGCAGGCAGCGCTGATCTACAAGCCGATCGACAACGTTTCGCTTTACACCAGCTACAGCAAAGGCTTGTCGCTGGGTGGCACGGCGTCGGTGTTCGACACCAACGTGGGCGAGATTCTGGCACCGACGCTCTCTCGCCAGCTGGAGGCAGGCATGAAGTACGACTGGCGCCGCATGAGCTTCACCGCTGCGGTGTTCCAGACGCGTCAGGCCTATCAATACTCCAGACCCAACGACGACGGCAGCCTCACCTTCGTCCAGCAGGGCCAGCAGAAAAACACCGGTCTGGAGCTGAGCGCCAATGGCTGGCTGACCTCACAACTGCAAATCGCCGCCAGTGTCGCGGCGATTCGTGCGCGGGTAGAAGACAGCGGCACAGCGGCCTATGAAGACCACCAGGCGATCAACGTGCCGAAGTATCGCGGCAGCCTGTCCGCCGACTACAGCCTGCCGATTCCGGGGCTGGCGTTGTTGGGCGGCATGCAATACAGCGCCAGCAAATACGCCAACCGCGAAGGCTCGGTGAAGGTCGACGACTACACCGTGTTCAACGCAGGCAGTCGGTACAGCACGAAGCTGGAAGGCTATGACACGGTGTTCCGCCTGACCGTCGATAACCTGTTCGACAAACGCTACTGGCGCGACGTCGGTGAATACCTGGGCGACGACTACATCTTCCTCGGCGCGCCACGCACGGCACGTTTGTCAGCGACGGTGAGTTTCTAGGCAACAACCCTGCATTGTTGAAGGGTTGGGGTCGGCTTGCTGCAGGCCGGCTCTCACAGGTCTTCGACCTGGACACAGGCTCATGCATCAACCCGGTCCCTGTAGGAGACGTCCGAGGTTACGAGGGCAGCGAATGCGGTCGCTCATCCACCATTGATGTTGCAGACCCACCGCATTCGCCAGCAAGCCGGCTCCCACAGGTCTGAGGTAGGAACCCGGTCCCTGTGGGAGACGTCCGAGGTTACGAGGGCAGCGAATGCGGTCGGTCATTCAACATTGATGTTGCAGACCCATCGCATTCGCCAGCAAGCCGGCTCCCACAGGTCTGAGGTAGGACACAGGCTCATGCATCAACCCGGTCCCTGTGGGAGACGTCCGAGGTTACGAGGGCAGCGAATGCGGTCGGTCATCCACCATTGATGTTGCAGACCCACCGCATTCGTCCAAACGCGCCCGCACCTTTCACCCATGAGCTCAAAAGCGCATCCTGTCGCCCTGAGCCAATGGCAGTACGCGGACACGGCTGTCCGTGCGTTTTTGAGGGCTGGAGCGGCAAGATGATTGAACTGAGAACGGGCGATGTCCCTGAGATTCCTCTGCTGTGGTCGCTGCGTACGCGCGCGGTGCGGCAGCTCTGCGCGAGCCACTATTCCCCCGAGCAGATCGGGATCTGGAGCGAATCACCGCCGCCGGAATCCTATCTGCGGTTGTTCGCCACCCGCTGCGCGCTGGTCGCGGAGGAAGACGGTCAGCGGCTCGGCTACGGGATTCTGGACCGGCAGAGCGGCGAGTTGATCGCGCTGTTCGTCGAACCCGCCCAGGCGGGCAAAGGCATCGGCAAGCGATTGATGGAAGGGCTTGAAGCCATGGCCATCGAAGAGCATTTCTCCCGGCTGTATCTCTATTCTTCGCTCAACGCCGCCGACTTCTACCGGGCCATGGGCTTTGTGGCGGTCCGCGACGAAGCCTATCAACACCCGAGCGGGATCACCCTGCGCAGCCTGTACATGGAGCGGGCGATGCCTGCGGACTCCGTGCATTGATCGAACGGGTTTGCGGCGATCACGTTGGCTTGGTACCGTCGGCTGGCCTCTCAACAGGGAAACCGGGCCATGCCAGCAGAGTACCCGTTGCAACGCCGTATCCAGGATGGACGCCCGCTGCTGATCAACGCCGAGCCGTTGCAGTCGGGCAGTGATGACACGTTGCACCGGTATCGCGAAGGGCAGTTATGGGCGGTCAGGCAGGGCGTGATCACGGCTGAGCTGGACACCGGCAGTTGGGTGGTCCCCGCGCGGCACATCGGCTGGATTCCGCCGGGTGTTGCCCATGCCGCGCGCGTGCATGAGGCGGCGAAGGGCTGGATGATCTACCTGCGTCCCGACATGTGCCCGTTGTTTCCCGTCACGCCCACGGTGTTCGACATGACTGCGCTGTCCAGCGCCTTGCTCGAGCGCATTGCCGCCTGGGGCAACGATGCCGGCCGTGAACGCCCGGCTGAGTTCACCGCGCCCCAGCATCGCCAACTCGATGTGCTGTTCGATGAACTGAAGATCTCCCCGGCAACGCCGTTATTCCTGCCCATGCCCAGCAGTCCGCACCTGGTCGGCATGACCCTGACTATCGTCGCCGACCCGGCCAACAAATTGAGCCTGGACGACTGGGCACGTCGCGTGGGCATGTCCCGACGCGGCCTGACCCGCCATTTTCGGGCCGAAACCGGCATGTCGCTCATGCAGTGGCGCATCCTCGCGCGGATGAAGCGGGCGCTGGAACTGCTCTCACAGGGGGACAACGTCAATCGCGTGGCCCAGCGGTTGGGTTACGACAGCGTCAGTACGTTTATCAGTGCCTTCAGCGCGCAGTTCGGCATGACCCCCGGCGTGTATGCCGTGTGAAGTGACGCAAGTCCAGTGGTCTGCCAGCCACCCTCCTGTCGCCAGCTTTGTTATCCTGCGCGCCTTTGTCGCACCTAACTGCCGTTCTCACCTGCCAAATGGGGTCTTTCATGACAGCCATTCTTCGACCACGTCCACAACCGATCAGCCGGGGCGACTATAAGACCCTGGGCCTGGCGGCATTGGGCGGGGCGCTGGAAATCTACGATTTCATCATCTTCGTGTTCTTCGCGCTGACCCTCAGCCAGCTGTTCTTTCCGCCGGAAATGCCCGAGTGGCTGCGCTTGCTGCAAAGCTTCGGGATCTTCGTCACCGGGTATCTGGCGCGCCCGCTGGGCGGCATCCTGATGGCGCACTTTGCCGACAAACTGGGCCGCAAACGGGTGTTCAGCCTGAGCATCCTGATGATGGCGTTGCCGTGTCTGCTGATTGGCGTCATGCCGACCTACGCCGACATCGGCTACTGGGCGCCGTTGATCCTGCTGGCGCTGCGCATCCTGCAAGGCGCGGCGGTGGGCGGTGAAGTGCCGAGCGCCTGGGTGTTCGTCGCCGAACACGCGCCCAAAGGTCATCGCGGCTACGCCCTGGGTGTGCTGCAAGCGGGCCTGACCTTCGGTTACCTGATCGGTGCGCTGACCGCGACCTGGCTGGCAAACGTGTACAGCCACGCGGAAATCCTCGATTTCGCCTGGCGCATCCCGTTTCTGCTGGGCGGGGTCTTTGGCGTGATCGGCGTCTGGTTGCGTCGCTGGCTGAGCGAAACGCCGGTGTTCATGGCGTTGCACGCGCAACGCGAAGGCATGACCGAGCTGCCGTTGCGCGCCGTCGTGCGCGGGCATCGCCAGTCTTTGCTGCCGGCGGCGTTGCTGACCTGCGTGCTGACTTCGGCGGTCGTCACCCTGGTGGTGATCACGCCAACCGTCATGCAGCAGCGATTCGGCATGAGCGCCAGCGACACGTTTGCGCTGAGCAGCGTCGGCATTGTCTTTCTCAATATCGGGTGTGTGCTGGCGGGCATGCTGGTGGACCGCATCGGTGCCTGGCGCGGCGTGATCCTGTACAGCCTGCTGCTGCCGCTCGGCGTCGGCCTGTTGTACGCCAGTCTGGTGATTCAGTGGTTGCCGATCAGTCTGGCGTACGCGTTGGCGGGGCTGGCCTGTGGCATCGTCGGCGTCGTGCCGTCAGTCATGGTCGGACTGTTCCCGGCGACGATTCGCGTGTCGGGCATCTCGTTGACCTACAACATCAGTTACGCGCTGTGGGCCAGCACCACGCCGCTGGCGCTGATCGCACTGATGCCGTGGAGCCCGTGGGTGTGCGTGGGCTACTGCGTGATCATGGGCGCAGTGGGGCTGATGACCGCGCTGTTCTTCGGCCTGCGCAAAGGCATGCAGGTGGACGACACCGCAGCGGCGCACTGCGGTCACTGACCGTCGGGGCGTCGTTGAGCGACGCCCGATCCCCTACTACGCTTGGCCGACCACTATCGGAACAGTCGTCGGCGAGTGTGGGCATGAGCGACAACCCTAATAAGAACGATCTCGGCACCACGGCAGTCATTCGTGCGCATGTCGATAACCTCTATCGTCAGGAGTCGCGGCGTGTCCTCGCCACCCTGATTCGTCTGCTGGGCAATTTTGAACGGGCCGAAGAGGCGTTGCAGGACGCCTTCATCGCGGCCGTCGAGCAATGGCCGCACGCGGGAATGCCCGACAACCCGCGCGCCTGGCTGGTGTCGGCGGGCCGCTTCAAGGCCATCGACAGCCTGCGTCGTCGCGCGCGTTTCGACGCCTCCCTCAGCGAGCTGGCGCACCAACTCGAAGACCAGTTGCACGATGATCGCGCCGACCTCGACAGCGTGGAGGATGACCGACTGCGGTTGATCTTCGTCTGTTGTCACCCGGCCTTGAGCCCCGATGCCCAGGTCGCACTGACCTTGCGTGAAGTGTGCGACCTCACGACCGAAGAAATTGCCCGCGCCTTTCTCATCACCCCATCGACCGTTGCCCAGCGCATCGTGCGCGCCAAGAACAAGATTCGCGACGCGCACATCCCCTACGAAGTGCCCACCCACAGCGAGTTGCCCGAACGGCTGGAGGCGGTGCTGCGGGTGATTTATCTGGTGTTCAACGAAGGCTATTTCGCGTCGTCCGGTGAGCATTTGACCCGCAGCGATCTGTCAGCTGAGGCCATTCGGTTGGGTCGCCTGTTGCTCGATCTGCTGCCAGAACCTGAAGTCGCGGGTTTACTCGGTTTGATGCTGTTGGTCGAGTCCCGGCGTCCAGCGCGGCTGTCCTCCGACGGCGAACCGGTGATGCTCGATCAGCAGGACCGAAGCCTGTGGCACCGCCCGTTGATCAAGGAGGGGGAAGGGTTGGTGGAACAGGCGCTGCGTTCCGGCAGGGGCGGGGCCTACAGCGTGCAAGCCGCCATTGCCGCGGTGCATGCACAGGCCCGCCGGGCCGAAGACACCGACTGGCCGCAGATCGTCGGGCTGTATGACGTGTTGCTGCGTTTCAACGATTCGGCCGTGGTGCAACTCAACCGGGCCGTTGCCTTGGCGATGGTGCAGGGCCCTGAAGTGGCGTTGACGCGGGTGGATGCATTGCTGGCCAGTGGCGAACTAGAGGGTTACCACCTGGCGTGGGCCGCGCGCGCTGATATGTGCCGCAGGCTTGGGCGTTATGACGACGCCCGCATCGCTTACCTCAAGGCCATCGGACTGGCACAACAGGGCGTAGATCGACGGTTTCTGCAGCGCTGCCTGAACGATCTGCCGACTTAAGCATGACCGTTGGTCAGCCGCAGGAAAAACGTGTTCACCGATGTCGATCTGCCTGATCGTCAAACGACTAGCTCTGTAACAGGGCAGACAATACCCCTGAGCAGTCCAGCGTCATGAGCCATACATTCATTGAGGGCGGCTTTACGCGCCTGATGGAGGTCGTCATGAAATACCTGTGTCTGATCTACAGCAACGAGCACACCCTGCATTCGCACCCGGACAGCCCTCGGGATGACGAGTGCCTGGCGTACGCGCAGTCCGTGCAGGCCAGCGGCCGCATGCTCGCCGCCGAACCGCTGGAGTCGGTGGAAACCGCGACCACCGTCAGAATGCGCAACGGCAAAGTGTCGATCACCGACGGTCCTTTCGCCGAAACCAAAGAGCAGCTTGCGGGCTTCTACCTGATCGAGGCGCGCGACCTGAACGAGGCCTTACAGGTCGCGGCGCACATTCCGGCCGCACGGGTCGGCAGTGTGGAAGTACGCCCCGTGAGGACGTTGAACCTGCAGCACGACGAACAACCAACGCCGGCCCTTGCCGCGGGAGGTCAGTCATGAGCCAGTCATCCCCTGTCAGTACCGACCCGCAACAGATTCAGGCGCTGCTGGAGCGCTGGTGCGCAGCGGTCCGCGACAAGGATCTCGACGCGATCATGCGTTACTACGCGCCCGACATCGTGGCCTACGACGCGATCATCCAGCTGCAATTCAAGGGCGCGGATGCCTACCGCCAGCACTGGGCGTTCTGTCTGGGCATGTGTGAGGGCGCGATGTTGTTCGAAACCCATCAGTTGACGATTCACGCCGACGGCGACGTCGCATTCGCGCACTGGCTAAACAAGTGCGGCGGCACAGACGAGCAGGGCGAGGTGAAGTCGTCCTGGATGCGCGCCACGGCGGGCTACCGCAAAACCTCCGACGGCTGGAAGGCCGTCCACGAACACTTTTCCGCGCCCTTTGACATGGCGACCAGCAAGGCGCTGTTCGACCTTCAGCCCTGATACCTGATCCGATAAGACACGCTAGAGGAGACCTGTCATGAGCGTTAAACCGATCCCCGAAGGTCAGCACAGCCTGACCGTCTACATGGGTGTTTCACCCGCAGCCGAGGCCATCGAGTTTTACAAGAAAGCCTTCGGTGCCCAGGAAATGTTTCGTCTGGACGCCCCCGGCGGGCGCGTCGGCCACGCCGAACTGCAGATCGGCGATTCACGGCTGATGCTGGCCGAGCCCTGTGATCAAGGCGGATTTGTCAGCCCGCCACCGGGCAGCAAGACCTCGTTCGCGATGCACCTGTACGTGCCCGATGTCGACGAACAGTTCAAGCGCGCAGTGGAGGCGGGCGCCAGCGTCGTGACCGAGGTGCAGGACATGTTTTACGGGGATCGCAGTGGCAGCGTACGCGATCCGTTCGGGCACCTCTGGTTCATTGGCACGCACAAGGAAGACCTTTCGCCGGATGAGATTCGCGAGCGTGCGATGGAGATGTTTGGCCAGCCGGCGTCCTGAAACCCTGTCAGACACATCCGTTCCGATCCCACGGTCCGCGCTTTTTCGGGCGCAGGCCGTGGCTGCATTCCCGCCGCGGCCCACACCCTGCCTGATGCACCGACAGCTCATTTGTAACAGATGATTGTAATTATCATTTGCGACGTATATCGTTCCTGTCTATACAACTATCCAGCCCATGATCACGTGAACTTATCGTTCGCAGGTGACGTTGTGTGCGCGATCGTCCTATTTGTAAGACTGGCCCTGTGAAGTTTCTTTCATTGCTGTAGGAATAATTACTTCTTTAGGTGCTCATATTAACCTTGTGAGCTCTTGGTATTAATACGTCAAAAAAACACGAAGATAATCTCAATAAAAATCTTCCGAAGCCGATGGTTGTTTAAGCCACGGCAGATAACTAATCGAGGTCGGTACACGGCAATGCTGGGACAAGAGCGCAAGCGGAAACGATTAACCCGGGCCACACCACGGGAGTGTGAGGTGCTGCAACTGGTGTTATTGGGCTACACCAACAAGGACATCGCCCAGCAGCTGGGCATCAGCGATTACACGGCTCGCGACCATGTGTCGGCGCTTTTGAAGAAGAACGAGGTAAAGAATCGCGCACAACTCTTGGCATTACACGTCGCGTCATCCCGTAAGAAAAAAACACCCACACCCCCTACATTTGACGGATTGTATCGCTGATTGATATGCGCATAATAAGCGCTCTGAGTTTTTCGTTTTTGTGAGAATGGATTGTGCCTCGGGAATGGTTTTTCGGGAGTGACTCTGTGCGTGTGTGAAAAGTAGTTGATCGAATATTAATAATGCGTTTTACGAGGCGGGTGCCAGGGAGTGGCTATGGGTGAAGTGTCGGGTGATTGTTTATCGGCTTTGTTTAAATTGAGAGGCGTCCATCAGCATTACGCTCAGCGTGCTTCGGCCGTGTGTGGTCTCGACTCGGTCGACTTTACCCTCCACCGGGGCGACACCTGTGCAGTGGTCGGCGCATCCGGGTCAGGCAAAAGCACGCTGCTGAATATCCTGGGGCTGCTCGAGCGTCCGGCAGGTGGGCAGGTTGAGTTTTTCGGCCACGATGTCATGACCGCCTCCGCAGACAGCCTTGCGCAGTGGCGCAATCGTTACCTGGGGTTCATTTTCCAGTCCTTTAATTTATTGCCGCGATTGAGCGCGTTGGACAACGTCGCGTTACCGCTTCTTTACCGCAATCACACCCGTGACGCGGCGCGGGCGCTGGCTGCAGAACACTTGCAGGCGGTGGGTTTGGCTCATCGTGCACAACACCGGCCCGCCGACCTGTCGGGCGGCCAGCGCCAGCGCGTGGCGATTGCCAGGGCACTGGTCGGAAAACCGACGTTGATTCTGGCCGACGAGCCCACCGGCAATCTCGACCAGCATTGCGCCAACGACATTCTCGAGCTGTTGCTGGGGCTCAACCATCACCATCGGGTCACACTGGTCATGGTCACCCATGATGCGAGCCTGGTGCAGCGTTTTGCCCGTAGGATCGAGGTCACCGAGGGTCGGCTTCAAGAGCGTGTCGAGCATGTCACCGCTTGAGTTCGCGGCGTGCCGCAGGTGGCGGATGCACTGGGCCGAGTCGTTGGAAAATTTGCGCTCGATGGGGCAGCGGTCCTGGCTGGCGTTGCTGGGAATCGTTGTAGGCAGTGCTTCTGTGGTCGCACTGCTGGACATCGGACGAAGCGCCTCCGAGGACACGATGCGCACGTTCAAGGGCATGGGCACGGAGACGCTGGTGGCGAATTTTCCTGGTTTTTCCGGGCGCAAAATGTTGTTGCCCCAAACCGTGGACACGCCGGCATTGATGCATTCGGTTCCGCATCTCATGCACATTACTTCGGTCAGTCAGTACGGCACACGTATCGGTCGTCAGGGTGTCCGTTACGACGCTTCAGTGATCGGGACCACGGCCGCGCTGGCGATGATCATCGACCTGCATCCTGCTTCCGGACGTTTCCTTTCGCCGATGGACGGCCACGCGTTGGTCGTTGTGCTGGGCGCAGAGGTTGCGAAATCCCTCACCGTTTCAGGCCGTGCAGCGCATCCGGGGGACCTGCTGACGATGGGTGATTACCAATATCAGGTCATCGGTGTGCTGGCGCCCAAACCCCATAACCCCCTGATCCCGGTGTCCGTGGATTCGTCGGTGTTTATTCCGGCACCTGGCATGAGGCGGCTGTCGTCAACGGCTCGCATCGGCAATGTCGTGGCCAGGGCGTCGCCACAGGCAGACCTGCAATCGGTGGCGGATTCCCTTGAAGCGCGCCTGAGCGCGCAACTGGGCGGTCGTGACGTGGCGGTGCAGATCCCTCGACAACTGATTGAAAGCCTCAAGCATCAGGCGCAAACCTTTGCCTGGTTACTGGCGGGGTTGGGGGGCATCTCCCTCATCGTTGCGGGTGTCGGGGTGATGAACGTGATGCTGATGAGTGTTCGTGAGCGTCGGCGAGAGATTGGCGTGCGCATGGCGCTAGGCGCCCGTCCTCGCGATATTCGCGCCCTGTTTTTGCTGGAAGCCTCGCATCTTTCCGTGGTGGGCGCCTTGTCAGGCGCGCTCTTGGGCAGCGTCGTCGCGTGGGGCTTCTCCCGGTGCAGTGGCTGGCCTTTGAGCCTGTCCTTCGACGCGCTGTTGCTGGGCGTTGGCAGTTCGCTGCTGATCGGACTGTTTTTTGGCAGCTACCCCGCCGTGGTGGCTGCGCGCCTTTCTCCAGCTACCGCGCTTCGGGATGACTAATGGACCGTTCGGTGCAGTGATGCCCAAACAATAAATTGAAAACAACAAGGAACGATAAAAATGACTGCATACAGCTCAATTCAAGGCGACAGGGCGAAAGACACGCCGCGACATGCGCAAGAACAGGGTAATAGGGAATTAACCCGTGATTTCCGGCGATTGCTGGACCGCCAAGGCGCAATGTCCAGGGATCAGCTTCAAGCCATCCATCGAAAGTGGTTCGGCCCGCAAGGGTTGTTTGCCACGTTTTGCGCCGAAATCGAGCGGTTGGGGCGGCAGGCGCCTTCACTGGATGACCTGACTCGTCTCGGCAGCGCACGGCGGCGGCAAGAGGCTGAGCTCGCCGTTGCCTTTGCGCTTGCCCAGAGCAACCGCCGTGTTGCAGCGCACAACCCGTTCAACGGGCGTACACGCGAAGCGCTTTGCTGCGTCATTTTCGATGAGTCGGGTGCCTACACGCTCGTCGAGCGATACGCAGCCTATGAAGCCATGCGCCAGGGTGATTCAGAGTTCTTTATAAAACTGATCGCGACCACGCGCGGCGTGGTGGAGCGGCGCATTGTTTTTCAAGGGTTGCTGGAGCATTTCGATCGTCTGCTGCCCATTGAACAGAGCATCTATCCCGGTGCTTACCGAGAGGTACAGTTGGCTCACCTGGAGCGTGAAGAGGGGCTGTACGGTCCACTGAAGCTTGAGGAAAGCCTGGTGACGCTGCTTGAAACGGTCACGCCACTCGATCTCCTCAAGCAGATACAAAGCCCGATAGACCCATTGCTGTGAACACGATGGCTGGCAAGTCATCCGGATCGTCCGCAGTCCGTCATCCTCGCTCGGTGCGCTGGCTGGGATGCGCTGCACCGTTGATGGTGTTGATGAATGCAGTGGCCGTGGGACAGGCACGAGGTGATACCGCGCCGCTGTCGGCGGCTAGTCGGCCGACCATGGCCCATCAGCCTTCAATGCCGCGTGCAGCGCAGGCAACGAGTGTGAACGTGAGCCTTGCCGATGCAGTGGCGCTGGGCTTGCGCCGCAACCGGGACATTCGTCGTTCTTATCTGCAACGTGTGGCGCAGAAATTCGACTTACAGGTGGCGGAGGCGTTTTTCTCGCCCAGGCTGGTGCTGGGCAGCCAGCACCGCGAGCAGCGGAGCTCCCATGACCGTGGGCGTGAACTGAGCGTAGCGCCCAAGGTCACGCTGAACAACGAATGGGGCACGATGTTCAGCTTGTCTTGGGCGCAGCGTTTCAATCAGGCGCAAAAAGGCGGTCACAAACAGCAACGCGGATTGACGTTCGAAGTCATTCAGCCATTGTTGAGAAACGCCGGGCACGACGTCGTCACTGCGCCTCGGCGTCGAGCCCGGTTAAGCGAGCACAGCCATCGGCTTGGCTTACAGGCGTCTGTGGCGCAAAGCGTCACGCAGATCGTTTCCGCTTACCGCGAGTTGCTCAAGGCGCAGGAGCAATTGCGTATCGTCAGCGATGCACTTGGGCGATCCCGCGAGCAATTGAAGGTCAACGATGCACTGATTGCAGCAGGGCGCATGGCGCGTGTGGACCGTCTTCAGAACGAAGCGGACCTTGCGTATCAGGAGCTCAACGCGGAGCAGGCTGCTCATCATCTGGCGTCCAGCCGCCGGGCTTTATTGCAATTGCTGGCGCTCGATCTTTCAACGCCACTGCGTGCCAGCGAAGAGCTGACCGCCACCTCTGTCGAGATCGACCGGGATCAGGCGCTCGAGATCGCGCGCCAGCGGCAGCCCGGCTTCCTTCAACAGCGTATTGCGCTAGAGCTCGCAGAGGTCGATCTGCTGGTCGCAAAAAGCCAGCAGTTGTGGGATCTCTCACTGGTCGCAGGCGCGGAGCAGGCTCGTGATGCCTGGTCCTCCGACGCGAAACGCGGCGTCGACCGACGCTGGAGCACCTATGCCGGGGTGCAGCTTGAGGTTCCTATCGGCGATCCCGGGCAGCGTCAACGGCTGGTCAGCGCTCAGGTCGCGGTGGACAGTCAGGACCTTCTGCACGCTGAAGCACAGCAATCGCTGGAGCGTGAGGTTGGCGATGCTATCCGTACCTTGCAGGCACACTGGCGGCAGTACGAGATCGCCTTGCGCAGCCGCAGCCTGTCACAGCGGAAACTGGCCGTGGAGCAACAGAAGCTGCAGGCCGGTCGCACCAGCAACTTCCAGGTGCTCAGTTTCGAAGAGGATTTGCGGCGCTCGGAGAATGCTGTGCTCAACGCGCTGATCGCCTACCTCAATGCACAGACTCAGTTGGATGAACGCCTGGGCACGACGCTGGACAGCTGGGAGATCGCCCTCAATGACTGATCGGTCTCGTTTCAGGTCCGGGGTGTTTTTCATTGGGATCCCCCTGATGATCCTTATGTTCGGCGCCGTTGCGTTCACGGGATTGACCACGTCCTCTGAACCTGCTTCGGATCGCGGCTGGCTGCCGGTCGTGGCGGCACCGCTCGAACACAGGATCGGCCTGATCGGGCGAATTGTGCCCGCTTCATCGATCACCCTGAGCGCGCCCTTCGAGGGGACCGTCGAGGAAAAACTGTTTTCCGACGACCAACGAGTGGCCAGGGGGCAATTGCTGCTCAGACTCAACACCGACCTGCTGGGCATGCAGATTCGCGACGCGTTGGCCGAACGTCTCAAAGCCGAAAGCGCAGTGAATGCGCTTGTAAACTGGGCTGATGGAGAGGAAATGGCGCGAGCGCGCAGGGCATTGAGCAGCAGCCAGCTGGGGCTGGCCGACACCCGACGCAAGCTTGTCGAAACCCAGGGATTGCTGGAGCAAGGCATCGTCCCGCGGATGGAGGTCGACAGTCTCGAGCAGCAGTTGAACACCCAGCGTCTCGATGTGAAGGCCGCTCAGGCCGAGTTGCTCCAGACAAGCAAGCGCGGGCAAGGCGAGCATCGACAAATCGCCGACATGCAACTGGCCAACGCTCGTGCGCGCCATGAGTCATTGCTGGTTTTGGCGCAGCGTGGCGAAGTTCGGGCACCGTTCGCAGGCATCATCGTGCGCCTGCCGCAAGGCCCTTCGGGCAGTGCTGACAAGCCGGTCGAACCCGGCGTGCGCTTGAACCAAGGGCAGGCATTGTTCGGCATTGCCAGCGTCGAACACCTGAGCGTGATCGCCAAAGTCGATGAGATGGACATCAACCAGCTGCGGGAGGGCATGGCTGTCGATATCAGCGGTGACGGCTTTGAAGGCGCGTTGCGCGGCACCATCAGCTCGGTCGGCGCACACGCTGTCGGCTCCGACCTGCACGGCGATGGCGCGTCCTATCACGTCACCGTCGCGATGGCGGCGCATGAGCCGCCAAGCGCCTCTGGATTGCGTTTGGGTATGAGCGCCCGCCTGTCGATTCTCAGCTACCAGAACCCCGACGCCGTGGTGCTGCCTGCTGATGCAATCGGCGAAGAGGGCGGCAAGCACTATGTGTTTCATCGACCTGCTTTAGATCAACCCGGTGTGCGTCGTTCCGTCACCTTGGGCAAAACGACCGCACAAGGCGTTGAAGTGTTTGGCTTGGAAGCCGGTTTTGTAAGAAGGGAGGTGAGTATGAATTAGTTATTCGCGTGGAAGTTTTTCACCCGTAATAAATAGGCTTGGAGTTTTTTATTGAGCTTCGCTTAAAGGGTTTCCTTTGCCTGTAAAATAAAAATTTTGGAAATTATTCATGAATAAAAAGTTATTGCCGTTTGCATTGTTGTTCGTGTCGGTGTCGGGGATGGCAGGCCAGGCGTCCGTCACTAAAGTTGATACACCCAATAGAATCGTGCTACCAGGAGGGACGGGCCTTTCTGTTTATACTATCGGCTCTCGGGATATGCAGGGCCAGACCATCGCTAAAATTGATTCGATTGAATGGAGTACCACAGGTTATCCGCGAAGCATTGGTGAAGCTGTAGAACTGTGCTTCCGTACTTATGGGGCAGGCACTCGATGTGTTCCTATTGCCCCTAACTCTTATGGCGTTAGTTACGACTTTAATGACGAGTCTTTCTATCCAGGTGCTGGTGTAAATATTCGACACACTACCACCGCAGGAAGCGCCCGAAATAGTCAGCCCTCTGGGCAGGATACGGTGCGATTTAATATTAGTTATTAATCGAATAGCCCGTCCTCGGAGTGCGAGGACGGGCACTCGTTTTTTCAGGGAGTCGTTATGCGCATTTCCACATCGGAACAAAATCCCGCCGTACCTCTACCCGTATCGAATAAGGAGCGGCTCAGCACTTCCAGACCTACTCCGGAAGCAACGAGCTCCGGGGCAGCACCGGCGTCTCCTGTCTCCATCAGCGGCAAAGCCTTCGTTATGGCGCGGCTGTTTGAGGGGCATGTTCTTGAACCTGCGGTTGTCCACTATGCGCCTGGGCTGGATTCGATGTTTCCCACGTACTTTCTGACTCAAGGTGATCGAGAGCTTCTGGGCAGTGTCTATGAGTTTGCACAGGGCGAAGGTATCGATCTCGCGTACGTCGATGATCTTGCTGGGGGGATTGCCCATTACCGCCGAGCCGATAATGGAAAAGAAGTTTTGCCTCAACGACCCCTTATGCGATTCGACATGGAGGGGCATGAAGTGACTTACACGTTCAATGAGAAGGCCGCTGCCACGGCGAACCGCATCATGGCCGGAGAAGGCATCAAAAGTACGGGGTTTGACAAAGGCTTTTTGCGATTTGCGCTCGATGTTGCTTATAGTCCGATGAGCACCCTCAACTTCGATTTTCTTGAGCAGGTCGTGAACCGATTTTCGGACGTGGGCGCGACGGTCACTGACTTAGGCAATCGCTTTTCTCATTTTCAGCGCGGCGAGAAAAATTACATCAAGCATGTTTCCAAGGAGGTGTACGACATTTGTACATCCAGGCGAATCGCGAATGGATCAAAAACGGATATTGGTAAAGCCTCCCAAAAGCCGGACCCGTTAGGCTACGTAAACATCCCTCAGGATCTATCAACCACTTTGCGACAAGTCATTCAGAAGTACCTGCAAAAAAGCGGTATCCCTACACTCTTTGACATGATCGCTCGTCTCCGATGCTGACTCACTCAAGCTCCGGACTCAATGTCTCACACGCCCTCACACCGGGCTTGGCCGAGGTCACTCGGTTTCGCCCGGTGCTCTTGGCGTCGTACAGCGCCATGTCGGCTTCATGCAGCCACATGCCCGCGTCGGTGAGGTGCGAGGCGTAGGGCGCGATGCCGATACTCAGGCTGAGCTTCAGGTCGGGGAGGGCTGAGTGGGTGTGCTCGTGGACCGTGCGCCGCAAGCGTTCGAGAATATCGGTTGCCTGGGCCAGTGTGGTGTCGGGGAGGATCACGCAGAATTCGTCGCCCCCGTAGCGACCCGCCAGATCGGTTTCGCGCAGGCCGGCGGTAAGGACGCCGCTCAGTTGTTTGAGCACGTTGTCGCCGATGATGTGGCCGTACGTGTCGTTGATGGTCTTGAAATGATCGATGTCGATCAGCGCCACGCTGTTCTGCCGGTTCAGGGTCTGGCAGTTGTTGAACTCGACGGTCAGCAGGTCTTTCCATGCGCCGTGGTTCATGAGGCCGGTCAGGCTGTCTGTGGTGCTGAGCTTTTCCAGTGCTTTCTTGCTTTTGGACAATTGCACCGCCACGCGATAGCAGACCAGGCCGATCGCCATCGGGTAAATCACCAGCATCGGCAGGCAGGCGTACACCTGCACTTGGGTGATCGCCGGAAACAGTGCCGGCAGGAGCATGAACCAGCCCACCAGCGCGCCGGCTATTTGCGCCCCGCAGCCAACCAGAAACAATCGTGGGCCGCCCGCCGCAATGTTATTCATCGCCAGCATCGACAGCGCCGTGACCGTAGGCAAGGGATTGAGGCCCATTGCCCCGGCCCAGAATCCGCCTAACAGCGAATCGTAAATAAGGTTACGGCGCTCGGCCGCGTAGGGCTTTTTTGAGTGTTTGGCCAGCAGGTACGCCATGTGTGACCAGCCGTATCCGTGCAGAACCAGCGCGACCCATACCCACGCAGGTGGGTGTGAAGGGTACAGCGCGGCGGCGACCGTGAAGAAGCCGATGCCCAGCCCGACCGTGCGCGGCACGTACATTCGCCGAGCAAACGAGAGACCTTTATGACGTGAGGTGTTCATAGCTCTTCACCGGGTTCATGACGCCGCATCCCGACTGAAACATCGGCCACACCAACGATTCAGAGTGTCGCTTGCCTGCTGGATGCTGGGAAGAGCCATTTGCCACTATTAACCAAATAATCGACACCGGCTGTCGCTCTGTTCAGCCCCGAGCGCCCAGTCGAATGCGCCAAGCGTAGTCGGTATTGGTGGGTACACCACCGGGCAGCTCATCTGTCAGGGTCGATTTTTCCGTGATCTGTGTCTTTTATGGCTGCCGGTGGTGCGATGCAATGGCGCGACCCGCCGAGCGCCGTTCGCCGGCTCTCCGAACCTGCCGCCGGACCTCCTCATGCCAGAACTCGCCAACCTCGTTGCCTTTGCCCTCATCTCACTCGGAATGGTCCTGACACCGGGGCCGAACATGATTTACGTGATTTCGCGATCCATCTCACAAGGTCGCAAGGCCGGTCTGATCTCCCTTGGCGGCGTCGGCATCGGTTTCATCTTCTATATGCTCTGCGCCGCATTCGGCATCACCGGCCTGGTCATGGCCGTGCCCTACGCCTACGACACCTTGCGCATCGCGGGCGCCCTGTACCTGCTCTACCTCGCCTGGCAAGCCGTCAAACCGGGCGGCCGCTCGCCTTTTCAGGTCAAAAACCTGCCGCAGGACAGCCCCAAACAACTGTTCCTCATGGGCTTGATGACCAACCTGTTCAACCCGAAAGTCGCGGTGCTCTACCTGTCACTGCTGCCGCAGTTCATCACGGTCGGCAACGGCACCAGCGTCCTCAGCCAGTCGCTGGTGCTGGGCAGCGCGCAGATCGGCGTCAGCCTGACCGTGAACGCGATGGTCGCCATGGCCGCAGGCTCGATCGCAGTCTTCCTCTCCACCAAGCCGACTTGGGCCAACGTTCAGCGCTATCTGATGGGAACGGTGTTGTTTGGATTTGCAGTACGGATGGCGGTGGAGGGGCGTAGGTGAGGGGCGTGGGTGCCAAGCTTGAAAAGTGATGCTTTTAAGGCTTCAATTGCTGCCTTTAAAGCAGCAGTCAGGTGATTAACGTGCTGTCTACATTTCTGTTCTCTGAGTACCGCAGAAAAGTGCTGGCACTGCTATTGCTGCACCCTGAAACGCAATATCACCTGCGAGAAATTGCACGACTGACTGACACCCTGTCCGGAACGCTGAGTCGCGAGCTGACCAAAATGGTAGAGGTGGGGGTGCTGCTAAAGGAGCGTGTCGGCAACCAGGTGCAGTATCGGGCGAACCGGCAATGCCCTATTTTCCCCGAGCTCGTCAGCATCTTGCTCAAGACCGACGGGGTGGTCGAAGCACTGGCTCAAGCGCTCGCTCCGTTGTCAGATCGAATTGCCTGCGCATTCGTGTTCGGCTCGATGGCGAACGGCAGAGCGACCTCCGAAAGTGATATTGATCTGATGGTCATCGGCAACGTCGGTTTTAGCGAGCTGGTGACGCACCTGTATTCATTGCAGGACCGCGTGGGACGGGAGATCAATCCAAAGCAGTACCAACAGCAAGAGTGGTTCCAATTGTTAACAGAGCAAGGTGGCTTCGTGCGCGATCTGATGGCCAAGCCTAAGATGTTCGTCATAGGTTCGGAGGACAATCTGACCCATCACATGGAGTGAGCAATGACACTGGATAACCTGCTTGGCAGGGCTTGGAAAGCATTCCCAAAGATGTTGGAAATGTAGAGCGACTCATGGCGGTCGCGAAGAGAAGTCTTGAAGACGCGCAGCTTCCGGGAATGAGTTCTGAGGGGCGGTTCGACATGGCGTACAAGTCGATCATGCAAGCCGCCAACGCTGTATTGCAGGCGAACGGCTTTCGCACATTAACCAGCAAACCCGGGCATCACCAGACGATGATCCAGACATTACCGTTGACGATTGGTTTGGAGAGGACTCGGATGATTACCCTGGATGGGCTGCGTAAACAGCGCAATCTCAGCGATTACTCCGGCGATCCCGTAAGCGAATCGATGGCGCAAGACGCTCTAGACCAGGCCCGAGCCCTCATGAATGACATAACGGTCTGGATGAAAAGTAACCAATAACGCTCGATTTTACGCTGCTTTTAAGGCTGCAATCGCTGCCAAAAAAGCAGCAACCCTCACCTGCCGCCCGTCAAGCTGTTCACCAGCGCTTCATGCGATTTGACGTCTTTTTCCAGCGAAATCACGTTAACCACGGCAGTGCGATTGCCTGAGATCGCGGCAATGGTGGTGCTCAGCACCTTGCCGCCTTCAACGCTGCCGGAAATGTCGAGCTGGCGCAGATCGAGGCCTTGGCGGACGATCTTTTTCTCGCCCAGCTTGCTGAAGTCCTTGTAGCTGGACTGCTGCTGGACGAGGGTCTCCGCGATGATGTTGTCCAGGGTCTGGGAGTCGTTGGACGGAGCGTTCTGCCCATCCGGCAACGGTGTTTCGGTCACGATCACCACGCGTTTCTCAGGTTTGTTCATGTACAGCGAACCGGTGACGCCAGCGGCGCGGGCCTTGTCGTCAATCTCTTCCATCGGCCCTTCGACGTAATCTTTCGGCAGGGCGAAAACGTACTTGCCGCCAAGCATCGTGACCTGCTGCGTCGCGGATGGCGCGGGCACGGGCTTGGGCACGGTCTTGGCGGACTTCGACGTCTTCGATGTCTTCGAGGTTTTGGACGTCTTGGAGGTCGCGGAGGTCTTGGTCGTCTTTGAGGTTTTTGATGTCTTTGAGCTTTTGGCGGTTTTTGACGTTGTGGACGTCTTCGAGGTTTTGGCGGTCTTCGAAGGGGTTGAGGTCTTCGAGGTCTTGGACGACTGAGTGGTTTTGGTCGAGGTGGCGGGCTGCGCAGTGTCAGTCGCCGCCTGCGCACCGGTCATGCCCAGGCACAGAGCCAGAACACCACTGACCACGACAGTTTTCAGATTGAGCGAGCGCATTCCTACCTCGTTAAAAGCCAATTCCTACAGAGGGTCGGCATTTTGCCTGACGCAGAGAAGCCGTAGATAGGTTCATGTCCAACATTCAGACGCCGTGCATCTCGGTGACGGTTGGTTTCGCCGGACGCCTTACAGGTTGCCCTTGTTCAGGTTCGGCGCTGTCGTCGACAGCGTTGCCGCCATCGCAATGAATAACGCGCTGTGTCTGAAAGAGTCGTTCACTGTTAACTATTCCTCGCAGACTGTATTGGTGAATGACAGTGGCTTGATAGAGAAGCGCTCATTACTTCTCATACTGTTTCAACTTTCTCGCGCTCAAAAAAAAGCCGCTGGGGACAGCGGCTGAAGTTTGGAGCTTTGAGACCCCACGTCGGGAGCAACGCGGAACTGGATGAAACAACAACGTGAAACGGACAGAGGCTGAAACGGCGTACAGGTCAGGTGTGCTTGGCATTCTCCGCTTGAGGGTTATAGGTTGAGGCTTGCTGATTCCTGCTCTGTTCCCTCGCCTGGGCGGTGAGGGCTTCCTCGTACTGCTCCAGGTTTGCATGAATCACATCATTACGGGCAACAAACGCTGGCGACTCTTCCGCCATTGCAAAAGGTGCCGTTAAGAACAAAGAAACAATAAGAGCGCTGGCAATACCAATGGATTTGAACATCTGAATAAACCTTCTTGCTCGTGCAAGTTCGATTAGGTGAGGCCACTTTAAGAACCATGGCCTCACGGATCAAATGAAACCCGGGTAAATATTGGTTAGCGAAAATGTTATGTACAGAGGTGGGAATTAATTAACCGTGCAGATTCATCCTGTCTGCTTTTGATTGCTTTCTAGAATGCTGAGTACAGGTTGAGCTTCCTGGTGGCAGGCTCGTGCGTCGAACAGCTCCGCGGCAGTTCGCTCAGATCCTTCCTTGACAAGGCTAAAAAAACCAAGCGTCATGTGTCCACGTTTCATGGAATGTGGACACTCTGGAGGTCGGTCAATATGAAGGGCCAGGACGTATTGCTTCTGTTCAAAATGGCGAGCCTCCATGCGCAGGAGGAGATGAGACCGGAAGGGCCTGGGGGGAACAGCCTTTTCGGCAATCTTTCGGAGATTGATTTACTGGATCGTCGCTTCACAACGGGCTCTCGGTTTACGGCTGTTTCAGCGGAGCCGGAAGATCTTGTTAGCACCATCAACCGTCTAGGGGAGGCTGTATCGGCCGAATGGACAGGATGGGAGGGGAACGATGAGCAGGTTTCGCCTGTACCTGAGCGCTGGTCCGACAGCTATTCCCTCAGGTCTCTGTCAGATTCACTAGGGATCAGCAAAAGCGAGATTTCAAATTCGATCAACCGTTGCCGCACGGCTGGGTTGTTGACGAGCGACTACCAGACCTCCTTGCCCAAGGTGAATCGGGATGAGCTGCTTAATATCACCGAATACGCACTGAAATACTTTTTCCCTGTGAAACCGGGCGCATTGACGAGAGGCATTCCGACGGGTTTTGCCTCGCCTGTACTCACGAAACACCTGAAAAGTGCCGGTAATCAGATCATCGTCTGGCCGGATCCTCACGGAAAAGAAAAAGGACAGGCCGTCGAGCCTCTTTACAAAACCGTCGCTCATGCGGTGAAACAGGATCGAACCTTGTATCACTATCTGGCTCTGGTTGATGCTATTCGACTCGGCGGGCCGAGGGAAACGGCCGTAGCAGTCAAACTATTGAAAGCAGGGATGAGGATATGAGCGAGGCGGCGAATCACAATTTCGACATGCTCGGCCACGTGGCGGACGGTTTGGGGGAGGAGCTTCTTAAGGAAGTTGCTTTCGTGGGTGGGGCCACGACATGGCTGCTTTGCACGGATGATGCCGTACTGGATGACATCCGTTATACCGAAGACGTCGATCTGGTGATCGAACTCGCGGGGATAGCGGACTGGAAGGCTCTCACCGAGCGGCTGGCGACCAAGGGCTTCAAGATCACCCGGGAAGACAGCGATTACACCTGCAGATTCCGATTCCACGAGCTGATCGTCGATGTCATGCCATCGATTCCTGAAATATTGGGCTATGCGAATCGGTGGTTCGTGGATGGCTTGGCGCAAGCTGAGCAATTTCAGCTTCCAGGCGGACACAGGATTCAGATCTTCAAGCCAACCTATTTCCTGGCGACGAAGCTGGAAGCGTTCAGAGGGCGAGGGTGCGGAACCGCGTATCACAAGGACTTCGAGGACATTCTAGTTTTGGTGGACGGGCGTGAAGAGTTGCTGAATGAGGTCAGGCTGGCGGAGCCCGAGCTGCGGTCGTATATCGCTCAGGGAATGCTCGAATTAGTGGGGCTGAAAACGGCGTCGTATGCCATCGAGAGTTCAAGTTCGGTAAGAGCCAACCCTGGGCGCGGGAAATTGATCTTCGACCGCTTCAAGGCGCTGGCTGACCTCTCATGATCCACTTCACACGCTCCATCCAGGGACGCAAATGCGAAGTGACCAGTGACCATGTAGGTGCTTCGTATGAAGGCTCCACAGGGTTGTTCGTCATTGCTGATGGCACTTCGAGGCCCCACAGCACGCTATTGGCCGAGGCATTTGTGCGCCATGTCATCGCTCATTATGAAAAAGGGCGCGCACATAGCGAAGGCGCCACCCTCGAAACGGCCGCCCAATACCTCGAAACGATGCTGAATGACACACATGCTGAGTTATTCACCGACCCGTGCCAAGGTTCGGCAAGTTATCTAGTAGCACTCATTGAAAATGAGGTGCTGACGCTCGCGTATGAGGGCGACTGCTGCGCGGGTCTTGTGCGAGCCGGAGGGCAAATTGAATGGCTGAATTCTCCACATTGCATGGCGAACTGGCGGCGGAACCGAACACACAGCGATATAGCGTCAGATCGCGGGCGGCATCGTCTGACTCGAAGCTTGCGCGTTGGTAGAAAGCCCGAGCCGGACACCATGAGCCAACAGAACGAGCCCGATGCCAGGATTATTCTGGCCACAGATGGTTTCTGGGCGGAGTTGAGCGACGTCCATCAGGCAACTTTACTGGCCTTCCCTGAATCAGAGTCTCCGGGGGCGGAAGATGACCTGACCTGGATCGACCTGAGACTGCACAGTTGATTCACCGCACCTTCATCGCCGCAAAAATCGGCCGAATCCCCCGACACTTCGGATAATCCACGCAGCCCCAGAAATTCCCGCCAGCGTTCTTCCCAGTTCGTGCCAGCTTCGTCACCATCGGTTTTTTACAGAACGGGCAGGCCGGCGCCTTGGGCTCAACCTTCACCTCAGGCACTGCCTGCGGAACCCTATCTTTCACCACGGGGGCTTTAATATCCGGCGCAACCACTGGCTGCTCAACCCGCTCTGCAACCACCTCAACCGTCGGCCGCGGACCCGGTTTCTTCATCTCCGCAATCCACTGCCTTAACACCGCGCCATCCACCAACTGCACATTGCGCCCCGACGCAAACGCCCGCGCCGGTTGGGTAAACGTCCCACTGGTCACCACGAAACCGCCGACAGCGCCCTCAGCCGCCATCGCCCCATACAACTCACGCACCACCGGCACACCCACCTGCACCGAACGCCACTGCTTGCACTGCACCAGGTACGTCTCGCCGTCCTTTCGTGCAATCAGATCCATACCGCCATCTGGCCCGTTAGCACCCGTTTCCTGCACGGCATAACCCCGGCGCCGCAACGCCTCACCGACCAGCAGTTCAAAGTCATGCCAGCTGATGCTCAGCAGCGTATTGCCTCCGGGCGTGGTGACTGAATCCAGAAGATGTCGGCGTTTTCGGCGCTTGAAGATCGAAGCAACCGCGCCGCCGATAAAGATCAGCGGCACAAAGAACTGTCCAAACGTCGCCATTCCCCGAAACGCCGACGTCGTCAGTACCGTATCCATATGCCGCACATCGACCGTGGTCGGCATCGGTGTGCTGGCGACCGAATGCAGATAAAGCCCCGATGCAATTGCGAGGGCAAGACAAACCCACCAAGGGAGCTTGCTGGCGAGGTAGATGAAGCCTTCAAGAGCAGAGGTTTTCTTAGCCATGTCCGTGGTCTGTTTCGTAATCCGTGAGGGGAAAAGTAAGTCAACATATGCCGCAAAATCCACGCCGTAGCAGTCCGGCTTGCCGACGGCAGCGATCGTAATCTCGATACCCCAAATAAGTCGGACGCAAACGAAAAGTCTTTAAGCCGCCTCACCCCTGAGCGTGGGGACGATCCGTAGCGCAGAGAGAAGGTTACGCTCAGCTCTCCAGAGCGAGAATGATCAGGGTGTTTCCAAAAGCTTTGATTTCGGCGTTCGTAGGACTCATCCGTGCTTCTGGTAGGTCTTGTCTGTTTCATCCCAACCCACATTCCTGAACGCCGATTCCTCGCGCAAACTCCGCGTCCGCCTACATCCCGGAACGCATTCAGTGAAACAGGAAAGGACTCACTACCGCGGCCACTTCGGCGTGTACTTCTCCGTCACACGATTCACCGTCATGCCCGAAGACCGCCTGGCACTTCGAACGCTGCACTTCTGCGACGCTGGATGCGACTACTGGCGAGTCCAAGACTTCATCACCGAAACCTACGACCGCATGCTCGCGCAAAAGCGGCCGTGTGAAATGGTCGTCGCAGTATCGAGGCCATTAACGCGGGATCAAGCGCAATTGTTCAATGATCAGAACGACGCTTTAGCGCTCGCGACAGCCGGCATCATAGGAAAGGCATTTCCGGTACTGAAGCCCTGGCAGAGGAAAGCGACCGGAGCTGCGTCGGGATTTTCTCTTAAGTTTGCGCTCGATACGCGACACGCCGGTGACGTCATCGTCGCGGTTCAAGCATGGGTGGAAGGCGGTATCGGCCAACAGCATTCATCGCGGACCATGCTCATCAAAAACACAGGAGGCGCTCAGTGACAGTGCCCATGATCGTTGGTCTGGGTATGACCATCAGCCTAGCGCTCATCTACAAACTCAAACCGAGATTCTGGCGGAAGTGGTTGGGGTTGATGATGCTGACCACCGGCGTTATTGCCTTTTTCAAGCTCTTCGATAAAAGTCACGAACTGTTCGCAGCGCTTCTAATGCTGTTCAATTCTGGCTACAGCCTGTTCTCTGCCCGCGATCAATTCACGAAGGAAGAGGACTGATCCCATGCTCTTCATCTTGGGGATATTCCTCTCCTACACCGCCTACTTCGTGCTCAACCGCAAACTCATACACAAACGCCCCCGCAAATGGACTGGCCTCGCCCTCATCATCGTCGGTGCCACAGCAACCTTCACCCTCGACACACACATCGACGACTTCTTCATCTGGGGCTTTGTCGTCGCGTGGGTTATAGGTCTCGAACTGTTCTTCAACTGTGAAAAATACAAAGACTATTACTGGTAGGGCATAAGAAGGGACTGCCCGTAGGCTTGCGTTGCTCTCGCACCCCGGCACAGCCCGACGGACTGCCATAACACCGACCAATGTTCCGCCACACTCAGCGAATGGGCTAGGGCTGCGCAGACGATGGGCTGTCTTGCCGGTAGGTCTTCACGGGATCAATAACCAAGCGCTCGACCTGGCTGTCCAACTCATCGCTGTGATACAGATCCAGGCACTTCAACAGATCGAAACGAACGCCCTTGATTTCCGCCTCAACCAACGGATTCTGATAGTCCTTCGCCAGATACTCATCCACCAAGCGCTTGATCTCATCAGGCGCCTTCTCCAGGTCGTACTCAGTCCAATCCCGTAACGCACTGACGCTGCTCCCCGCATCAGTGGCTGCAGGTTTGTCGCCTTTGTAGGCATTCGCTACGCAAGTGGCCAGCACCATGTCTTTGAAGTTCTGCGCGTTGGTACGGGCGCCAGCTTGTGGAGAATCAACTGCGCCTGCCATCGAGCAGCAAAGCGACAAAAATACGAAAGCGCTTGAAAAGGCGAGAGAGGGAGATAAGTGCAAATTCACGGCAAACTCCAGAAATTGGCTCGATCAGTCCGGTAGTGCGATTCGGGTGAGTTGAAGTAGCACTGGTCGTAGCATCGACCTCCATCGAACAACGTCGCATGGCCTTGCGCATCAGACCAGCCCGAAACCTCAAAAAGGATCACGCCTCTCCTACCGGAGAACTCTCCCGAAGGCGGATACTGCACAACGTCCGGCTCACCCCATCGTTGACGCAAAAAGGTAATCAGGTTTCTAACGCGGAAAAAATACTGTCGTTTGTCCGCGCCAGAGACGGTTTGCCCGGCAATAGCGGGAATGACCAGCCCAGCCTCATTGAATATGTAGCTCATACGAACAGCGCAGGTATTGCTCCAGCGCTGCGCCGGGTCAGGGTTGTTGATGTTTTTCTCAACGAAGCCCCCAATGATTTTGGCAACCTTGGCGCCGGAATTAGAAGGATCGTATATGCGCTGCGAAGCAGACCAAGCGAAACTGAATAGCGGCCGGTTCATTCCACATCCTTGATTTGGGTTTTGACTTGAAAGTCGCGACCCTACCAGCGTTTTTGAATGCCCAACCGTCTTCAAAAAAATCCGGATTCGCCCTACCTATAGCCAAGCATCATTCCTACATAATCGTGGTTTGAGCGCTAACACGACGTTGCAGCGAGAGAGCAAACTGCAAAAAGCTCAAACAAGGGCTGATCGATTCTGGCGCTATCCCTTCATCAGCGCATACACCGCCGATTCGCTCATCACCAATGCCTCTTCCTCACCCTGCCCATCGACCAGCGTCACCACCATATGCTGATCCGCATCCAGCTTGCGCGTTGTGCGCTCGTTCAGCAGCCAGCCCATGAGCCGGCCAAGATCACGGGGCAGAATCAGACTCCGGAATCCAGGAGGAAAGTGCGTAGGGGACGGTTGGCGGTGGAAAGGGGTGGGAGAGGCGGACTTGTCCATGTCCGTATATCTTCTTGATGACCTTTCATGGCTAAGGGTTTCGGAAGCTAAGAAACCCCAAAGTAGTAAACGAGCGGGACGCATTCCCCTCACCGGTCTATTAGACTACTCCCGAATTAGCTGAGATTTTGGGAAGCGCAGCCGGAGGACGTAGGCCTAAAATACTGCATCTGTCGGGAACACAACTGCCGCTGCTTTGTACTTTTTTGTCTGCGTTTCTTAGGCGCTTGGGAAAGTAGGGTTATGTGGCAAGGCCGCAAGGCTATAAGTCGCAGAAGCCTGATAATGGTTTTTTGCAAGGTTGCCAGCGCTATGCCACTATTTCCATCCCTGACTTGGATTTTTTCATTTCCTGCTCCGAGTCTTTCTCCGAACAGTAGGGATACTAATGGTTGATTACAGCATTGACCCAGCGTATGACAAATGCCGCGCTTTTATTGATGAATGGCGTGCGCAAGGTAGGAGTTGGGAATTTGTAGCCATGCTTGGCCGAAAAGGAGAATCACTCGAAACGGCTAATGAGTGGCTCGTCTCACAAGAGGAAATGTCTGACTGGCCATCGCTTGGCGAAAGCCCGGAAGAGCGTTTCGAGCGGTGGAAAGAGATCGTTCGTCATAAGGAACGAGCGGAACAACACTCTGTCGCTGCTGGCAGGCCATTGATCGTTGTCGGTCCTGAAGAGGCTGATCCGGGATTGGCTGTACCGCAGGACACGCGCAGTGCTTGGCAGCTATACAGAAAGCATCTTGTCGCGCAAGGCTGGAAGGAAGCTTCAGTCGACAATATTCAAGCTTCAGCGTTGCGGATCCTCAAGCATCTTCGCCAGAACACAAAAGACCGATCAGCCGTAAAAGGGCTTGTGGTCGGGCATGTTCAGTCCGGCAAGACAGCCAATATGGCTGGCCTGATTTCCATGGCAGCCGATTACCGCTGGAACCTGTTCGTAGTGCTCACTGGAACCCTCGAAAACCTACGAGTACAAACCAGCAGGCGCTTGATTGGCGACTTGTTTCAGCATGACGGTAATCTCAGTTGGAAGTCGATTGAGCATCCGTCGCGGAACAGCCCCTACGGAGCGCGAGCCCAGGACATGCAGTTTGATGCTGGCCGCAGAGACCGGCATCTTGTTGTTTGTTTGAAAAATCCTGCTCGCCTGAGACATCTGATCGCTTGGGTCGAGGCGCATAAGCTTGGGATGGCACAGATGCGGCTCGTGGTGATTGACGATGAGGCTGATCAGGCAGGGATCAACTCTAATGACGTTTCAACGGCAGAACGTACGGTCATCAACGGCCTTATTCTCCAGTTGACCAAGTTGCCGCTGCAAAGTGTTAACTATGTCGCCTTCACCGCCACACCTGCCGCTAACTTTCTCAATGAAGGACCAGGAGATACCCTGTATCCAAGTGATTTCATCGCTGCCCTGCCGCAAGCAGACGAACATTTCGGGCCTGTGCAGATTTTCGGTTATCCAGAAAATGAGATGGAGCCTCTGGGTATCATTCGTGAGGTCTCGGACCAAGACCTGGAGCAGGTTGGCAGTCTTCACAGCGGTGAAGCGCTCGCACTCCCCCACGCGTTAAGGGAAAGCTTAATCTGGTACCTGTGCTGCGTTGCTGTTATGCGTTTATCTGGAGCAGCGAAGCCTGTGAGTATGTTAATCCATACGAGTGCAAGGCAGCTTCACCACGAAGCCATGAGCGACGCGGTCCAGGCAGCGCTTGAGGCGTGGGCACAGTTGAGAGATGACCAACTGATAGCTACTTTGAAGCCTGTGTGGGACAAGATTTCATCAGATCTGAACGTCGCGCAGTTTTCCGAGCGTTTCCCCAAGTATGGGCGGTTGTCAGAGCTCCATGAGCTGCCTGCCTTCGAGAGTTTTTTCGCAGAAATACGCACGCTTCTCGACACGGTGACGGCTATCCAGCTGGACGAACAATTTGAGCGCAGGTATCACCGCGGTATTCACGTGTGCGTCGACAACTGTGCGAATAACGGGGTGACTAATGAGAACGAAGTTCGTCGGCTGTTCTATCCCGATTCACAGCAACAATTGGATTTCTGCACTGCCTTCATCGTCATTGGTGGCGGGACGCTTTCTCGTGGATTGACGATAGAAAATCTAGTCAGCACCTTTTTTCTGCGTGGCTCCGCGCAAGCAGATTCCCTGATGCAAATGGGACGCTGGTTTGGTTACCGCAAAGGCTATGAATTGTTACCTCGCATCTGGATGTCTGATGACACGAGGGAAAAGTACGAATTCATGACAGTGGCTGAAGAGGAGCTTCGTGACGATCTCCAGCGTTTCATGTATGGCGGCGCGAGGCCCGAAGAGTTCGGGCCTCGCGTCCGAGTGCATTCGAGGCTTGCCTGGATTCGTCCGACAGGCGCGAACAAGATGCAGCAAGCGATCAAGGCGGAATTCGATTTCTCAGGTATCAGCCGGCAAACAACCGTTTTCCATGACGGCGACGATGCGTTTGAGGTGCTTGGCGCCAACTTAGCTTCGACGGAGAAGTTTCTCGGTTCGGCAGGAGCCAACCTCGAGCCGTCCGAGATGAAGGGGGCTAATAGCCTTGTCTGGCGAAATGTTGATGTTGACCAGATTGCGGATTATCTCGCCAGCATGTCATTTCATGCTGGAAACCAGTTCTTCTCAGACATGGAAGCATTTCTGAAATGGCTTGGTGAGCACGCTCAGAACGCCGGCTACATGAAATGGAACGTGGTAGTGGCGGGCAGCGCGCCGAAGCCAGACAACCGCTGGGAGATTTCAGATAAGGCGGTTGGTCGAGTCAACCGTAGCCGATTGGGTGATAGACGTTCTGATGAGGGAGTTTCAATCGGTGCGCTGAGAGATCCGAGAGATCTACTCGCGGACGCTCGGGGACTTGGAGAGGATGATATTCCTAAGGCAGGATTTAGTAATGAAGCGGTGGCGAGGCTTCGTCGCGATGGTGAGGTTGGGACAATACCTCAACTGCTGATTTATCTGATCGATAAGGACAGTAAACCGCGTGAACCCAAAGTTGCCGCAGCACCACGTAGAGCAAGAGCACCGCTCAAAGCGAAGGCAGACATCGTAGGCTTGAGCCTTTATCTGCCGGGCTCACATGGTAAGCAGAAACACTACGTCACTCACGTGACGGTCCATGTCCCGGAAACCTTTTCAGGGGCGGAAGAGAGTCTTGAAGAAACGGTAGGCTTGATTAACCCATGAATTATTACAGCCTGCCACTCCAACCCATGCAGGAATCCGGTGCATTCCTACTTCGCGCGTTGCAGAACGAAGAAACACCGTTGCTGGACCTTCTGGTACGCGAATCCGTTCAGAATGCGCTCGATGCAGGGCGCAACGGTAACAAGGGGAGCGCGGTCTCGGTAGATTTCCACATTCGCGAACATCCGCTTGAGGCTATTGCATCCACGTTTGGTGAAGGACTGAACTTGCAAATGCTTTCGAAGCGCTATCCGCGTACTCCGAAGCTTCTTGAGATTCGCGATTCCGGGACCGAGGGTTTAACGGGGCCGATGACTTTCGATAGCGTTGGAGCCAATGGCCAACATGGCAACTTCCTGAAGCTTGTGTTCGAGATCGGCCGAACGCGCTCGGACGATGGCGCTGGCGGTTCTTGGGGGCTGGGGAAAACCTGTTACTTCCGTATGGGGGCTGGCCTGGTCATTTACTACAGTCGGATCAAGACGGCTGAAGGATATGAAGAGCGGCTGGTGGGTTCACTGGTGGAAGACGAAAGCCGTCCCGACCGCTTGCAGCTCAAGACTCAGACCGGCATCGCTTGGTGGGGGGCAAGCGATTGCCAGCAAGCAATCACGGCGCCCGAGCGCATTCATGAAATCCTCGCTGCATTGGGTGCTCAGCCATTTACAGGTGGCTCAACCGGAACGGCAATTATAATCCCGTTGCTCAAGGACAACCTTCTACCAATATTCGATGAAGATAGCGCCCGCGCACCGTGGTGGTTCAGTAGTTACGAAGATTACGTCAATGTCGCGATCCAGCGCTGGTTCAGCGCGCGGCTGGATAACCCGTTCTTCGCTGGAGGGAGGTATCTGCAAGCATCGGTTAACGGTAAGGAAATAGCCTGCGAGGACATGTTGCCGATCTTCCGAGTGAGTCAGTGCTTGTACGACCGGGCAGTAGGGGAAGTGCCTAAGGCTGGGGATTACTTGGCAACTAGGGGCGTCAAAGATGACGACGTGCTCTGCAGATCCATCCAGTTACGTAATGAGTTTGTCGGCAATGGCTCGGCAGGTGAACTCCGTGCCGTGGCAATCACTCCGAGCCAGTTGCATATGGATGCCCCAGATAACGCACCTAACCCGGAACTCTGCATATTTGGCAAAGTTGACAGCGCTGCGCCCCATCGACCGATCGTGACATTCATGCGCTCTCCAGGAATGAATATCTGCTGGGAGGACAGTATAGATTCGCGAGGCTGGGCTGGCGGGTTTGCCGGCTTTGTAGATGGCCGATATGTTGTGGCCCTGTTTCTTCCGGAGTCTAGTCAGGAACTTCAGCCATCGGAAGCTCGGGGATTACGCTCGACCGTGCAGAGCCTCGAAGGATATTTGAGGAGTTGTGAGCGTGCGGATCATGCCGCTTGGGTGGACATAAGCGGTGGGAGAGTTGTTGAGAAGATTCGTGCCCAGTGCGGCAGGGCTTTGAAGGAGTTCGGGGTGCCACCGCAGCCAAGTATCACTGTCAAGCCTTCAATGCGGATGTCGCGCAAACTTGCCGAGCTTGTGCTGCCCAACCGTGGGTTTGGTGGTGATGGGCGCTTTGGCAAGGCATCTCGGCGTTCAACGGTTGGCTCGGCCTCTAGGGGGAGTGCGGTACCTTCTCCTGATTTGGAGGTGTTGGATCTACGGTACGAAGCGTCCACCATCGTCATGAAGTGGCGCTTGAGATGGGGCATGGTACAGCCAGATTTACCTAGGGAGATTACCCTTTGTGTTGATTCTGAAGCTGGGCCGATCACTCCTGCCAAATGGGCAGAAAGCAAGCTTGGCGCGTTTCCATTTCAGTTGCAGTCACCGACCATCAGCAGTGCCTCGGCTTCAGTGAAGATCGAGGAAGCGTCCGAAAGAATAGTTATCAGCCTTCCTAAGGGCACGGTTGAGCAACTGGGGTTGGTTCTGGAGGGTGACCTTCGCGTGAGAATGGCTGATTCTGATGGGAGCAAGTTGTTGCGGCCGGTGATTGATGTACGGATTTCAGATAAGTACGGAGCGGCGTTGTGAGCACTCGCCTGCCACTGTATCGAATGCTGGATGCGCCAATGGGGCGTGGAAACGAAGCGCAAGTAAGCTATGGATTTCGATCGCATGATGGCCTTGATCCGGGCGCGCTACCGTTGAGTCGCGATCAATTTTCCTTAGGCAAGGATAGCGACTGGAACCCTGCCGAACACCCTTTGGTGATTCAATGCTCGACTGATCGGGCCCTGCTCTTGGAGGCTATTTTTGGCGCCGACGGTGTGGCGGGAATTGATGCTGAGGTGTTGATTGCGCTGGAGTGGACATCCGCAGACTCTTGCTGGAGAACGCTTGGGCCGGTTATTTCCATGAGAACCTCAGATAAAATTGGGCCAGTTTTATTAGATATCGAACTAGAGCCTGGGACAGTCAGAGGTAGCGGTTTCTTATCGATCCAAGCCTTTCTGGGCCAGCATCAAGGCGCATTCGTTCCCGGATTTGCGCATCAACTAGGCGCGCGATTGGGTCCGCTGGCATCAGCAATTGAAATTGTTATTGACGGCGACGGTTCGCTTTTCCCTGTACTGGAAGAGCCGCTAGGTGCCAACGGGCCACTGTGGGAGTTAAAAGCATTCTGGAGCGATCCACAGGATGAACCATTCACTAGCGACTACGTTGCTCTTGTACTGAACAACAATCACCCGCATTTCGATCAACTTCGTGACCGGCGAGGCTTGAATCTAGAGCAGTCGCCCTTGATGAGGCAGGTGTTCGCTGCTTGGCTTTCTTTAGTAATATCCAAGGTGAAAGAGGATATGGGGGCTCAGTTCGACACCTTTCTGGGCGTGCTGAATTCCGATGACGGGGTTGGAAGCATTGCTGACGCCGTGAGTTCATTCATTAGATTGGGTGGCTTGAATACAGCCTCACTGCCAGAGTTGTTCGTATCCACTCAATGCTGGCTTGATCGTCGAGTTCGGGAATTGGAGACATTGGAATGACGTTCCCGACATTGAATCTCAAACTTTCGCAGCGCCAATTCGACGCAATGGTCAAAAAAGGCGAGTTTCGCCCTGACATACTCAATCCGGAAATGGAGGATTTACGTAACAAAATGCTTGGAATCGTGCCGCTGTATGACTCCACAGCAGGAAGCAACGCGTCAGGGCCTGGCGTTTACGACATCAAAGTGGGCCTCGCTCTCTACAAGCTTTTGAGAGATGCCGGGATGGATATTCGAACAGCAGCTGACGATGGCTGGTGGCGCTTTCTTTCCTTACGCGTTCTGCCGGACCTAGTGAAGAGCCGTTGGGAAGCTGCACCTCCAGTGCGCTTCTGGGTGGGGCGAAGTCGAATCTGGCTACGGGCGCTGTGGTGGACTGTTCACTTGACATGGCAGGAGTCTGAGGAGAATACCCAGAAAGTACTAGAAGATGTGACCACAGATACGGTCGTGCAACTAGTTGAACGCCCAGGCAAGGGGGGATTCAGAATCGACCTAACGCGGCAGATTTTCAGGGTCAGAAGGTTGCGCAAGCCTTCTCAGGATCAGTTCAGAGCAATCATGAAACTCAACACGGCTCAGATCGTTTTGAAGGAACCTATGTTGTGTCATGGCGGTATGGCTGGATACGTCGATGCGCTATTCACTGACGTGGGATGCCCGCCGATAGCTAGGAATGCCAACCATGACTGATTTGCTGAAAGAAATTCAACGAGGTTTTGCGAACCTTGGTCAGAGTGGTCGGATGCTACCTATCAAGCAGATGCCTTCAGGCTATCCAGCATGGGTCTTCCGGGAGGATGACAAGTTTGGAGTTGCTGTCGAGTGCTCCGAATCATTGCAGGTCTCAGAGGGCTTCGCTGGCGCTAGGCTTCGGACGCTGAGGCGGGTGGTCGAGGGCCGAGAGAGACACTTCCTAAGACTGGAGTCATCCATGGGATGGCTGCGCAATGAGTTCGGAATAATCTGCGAGCACATGGTGACCGTCGTATCTGGTACTGCCACACGCGAAGCGCTTGTGGCTGACCCGCTGGTATGGTGGCAGCGGTGGCGACACTTGTTGGGTAACGCACTGGTCGACAAGCATGGCTATGACGTGCTCGCTGAGCTGTTGGCCCTAGAAGCGCTGGTTATCAATGGGGCAATTGTCGAATGGAGTGGTCCCTTCGGGGGCGTGGTCGATATCAAGACTCCGACGGGTGATTATGAAGTGAAATCGACGATCAGTCGGTACGGCTCAGTGATCAACATCTCCGGACAGTTTCAGTTGGCCGCTTCGACTGGCAAACCTTTGCAATTGATTCATTTCAGGTTTGAGCCTGTCGATGATGGAACGTCGATCGATCTGGTTTGTGATCGCCTCGTAACACTCGGTATCGATGCCTCTATGCTTGAAAACGGACTCCAGCAGCTTGGAATGGAGGCAGGATGCTCTGCCCGGAAAGAAGAGTACAACGTGCTGGAGGCCAGATGCTATGTAGTTGATGGCAGTTTTCCGAGAGTCGTACCTGAAAGTTTCGTAGATGGGACGCTGCCGGCAGGCGTTGTTCAGTTGGAGTACAAGGTTGATCTTTCTGGCTTGGCGTCTCAAGGGCTATAGAAACTGGTTGCCTGTACCGGGTCATCTGCCCTACGGTCCGACAGTAGTACTCAGTCGGGGCGAGGGCGTAGAAAACTCGGGCCACGAGATACATTTTTGATTAAAATCCTGCACGGCCTCCAAGAGCCATGTCATCTCTACCTCCGGCTTGCGTATCCCGCACTCCCAAAGCTCAAAGACCCGCCAGCCTAGCTCGAGTAGCGCTGTCTTGTTTCTGAGATCGCGCCTCACGTTCTGGTCAAATTTCGTGCGCCAGAACTCTTCGCGAGTACGCGGGTTTGTGGCATACCTGCACCTTGGATGGCGATGCCAGAAGCAGCCGTGAATGAAAATGCAGACGTTGTAGCGCGGTAGTACGACATCTGGCTTACCTGGAAGCTCACGAGGATGCAGGCGATACCTGAAGCCATGCTTGTGCAAGAGCTTCCGGACCTTCATCTCGGGAGATGTGTTGCTGCCACGAATGGCGGCCATCATGCGAGACCTGACCTCTTTACTGACTATGTCCATGACTGAACCCCAGATGAATTTGCCGTTAGGCCGAGAAATTGCTGTTGATTGCCCTGTTGAGCTCTCGGAGCCGATCCAGATCGTCGATCTCTTCGCTGGCCCCGGTGGGCTTGGAGAAGGATTTTCGTCATCCGGTGATGGCAACCGTTTTGAAATTGTGGTTTCTGCAGAAATGGACCCCTCGGCTAGGCAAACGCTCAAGCTGAGAGCATTTTTTCGGCTGCTCAAACAGAAAAACCCCACCCGGTTATGCGATTACTACGACTTCTGCAACGGGCTGAGGGACATCCCATATAGCAATGAGAGCAAGCCGCAGTGGGATGAGGCGGATGAAGAGGCGAAATGCATCACGCTAGGGTCCAAAGAAGGCAATTTGGCGCTTGATGAAGCTCTCAAAAAACGGCTGAAGGACCGGCCTTGGGTACTGATTGGTGGGCCACCGTGCCAAGCCTATTCGATCGTCGGTCGTTCCCGAAACAAGGGAAAAGCTGACTACAGCGCCGAAAATGATCATCGTCATTTTCTCTACAAGGAATACTTGAGAATCATCAAGGAGCGAAAGCCGACCGTCTTCGTGATGGAAAACGTGAAGGGTATTCTTTCATCGAAGGTCGCAGGCGAGAGCATTTTCTCTCAGATCCTGCAAGATCTCACGGATCCAAATAAGGCTTTGGGGGATGCCTCGCCTGGAGTCAAATACCGAATTTGCTCGTTGGTGAGTGACCAGTCTTTCGGCCCTGGTGATGATGTAAACAAAGTTGATCCGCGTGGGTTCATCATCAGAGCTGAAAACCATGGCATTCCTCAAGCTAGGCACCGAGTCATCCTCTTGGGCATCGCCCTAGATGAGGATGGAAATATCCCCGTGCATGGAAGCTTGCTTGAAGTCGTCAGAAAGATTAGCACTAAAGAGGTCATCGGTACGCTTCCAGAGTTGAGAAGTCGTTTGACCAAACAGAGTGATGACCGCCTGGCTTGGTATCGCGAGGTTGCCAATCATTTGGATGGGCTCAAGTCAGAGGTTGATGCCAAGGCTGAGCCGAAACTAGCCGCGGCGATGAAGATCGCGAGAGACTCGCTGTTGTCGACATCTTTGGAGGTCGGAGGGATTCGAGTCCTGCGCAAAGGATCAGACGGAAAAACTGGAAGTGAAGATTTGGATCAGTGGTATCGAGACGAGAAGCTTGATTATTGGCTAAACCATGATGCACGTGGGCATATGGCCTCGGATCTTCGTCGGTATATTTTTGCGAGTGTCTATGCTCGCGCGTATCACGTATCTCCTAAAGGGCATCAGCAGTTCGGGCTATCGGGCCTTGCGCCGGCTCATAAGAATTGGGAGACGGGTAAGTTTAGTGATCGCTTCAGGGTGCAGTTGGAGCAGATTCCGGCGACAACGGTGACTAGCCATATTTCAAAAGATGGCCATTATTTTATTCACTATGACCCGAAGCAATGCCGTAGCTTGACAGTCAGGGAAGCGGCACGACTGCAAACTTTTCCTGATAATTATTTTTTTCAAGGTAATCGTACACAGCAGTTTCACCAAGTTGGGAATGCTGTACCACCACTACTCGCTAGTAAAATAGCCTCGATTGTATACGCTATAGTTTGTAAATCAAAGCCAGTTATTTAACGAGGCCTGTATTTGTAGTTGGCTGTAGTGGTAAAAATTTAGAGGATGTGTTTCTGGAATTTCAAGCAGGCTAGCTGCGACTCATTTTCACAATCTATATGCGTTTTACTCATTTTGAACAGGGGCTGTTCATATTACTAATGCAGCCCCATTTCTATTATTGCGCAGCCGAATAGCCAGGAGTTCCGATCCGGCTGAAGTAGCTGCCGAAGCGCTCTACAAGTGACGGAACATATAGGGGAGATAGAGACGCAAATCGACATCTAGGGTAGTTTTCGATGGCATAATCACGTGAAGTGCTCTTTATGTTGTGAAATTGTACCATCCAAGGTCCGTGAGCGTGACCTGAGTTATCCCGTAGCGGAAAGAGAAAATGCTGTTTAGGTGAGCCATCATGCTGTATCTGCTTTTTCCTCACCTTGTCGTTAGCGGCTTCCCATTCCGAAGTGAAATCTTGGCATTTTGCCAATAGTATTGTGTCGACTTTTTGAGGGTTCGCAAGATCGCATCTTGGGCTGACCACAATCCATTTTTCGTTTTCTATCTCTACAATGTCTCCTGTATCAAGCCGCGACTTTAGGGGAGGCACAAAATATGCTTCTTCAGGATGTGCGAAGTCCCCGTCGGCGCTTAGTAGGGAATCATGCACGTGAGCCATAATATGACGAGCAACTGAAGTTGAAATGTCAGTTCCCGATGTTTCTGCTCCCTCGGTCCAATACTTCCATCTGTTCCATATTTGACTAAAGAATACTTTTGCAGTTTCAACTCGAAAGACTGATTCGGCTGCTTTAATTCCTAGGAATAGGCTTTTGTTCTCAGATAACCATTCGATTACTGTAGGGAGCCCAGCAGACTTGTCGATGACTCGGACCAGGGCTTTGGGAAAATCTACGTTAGCATGTTGGGGTTGTCCCGTAAAAATAACCACCCCAATGGGGTGATTGTTCAATATTGTTTCAACGATTTTGTTGCCGTCGTCATTTATTTCATTATTGTCACGCTTCAGGCCCAAGTCTACTACCACAGCATCAAAATGACCGTTTTTTAAAGTTTTCAGGGTGGCTTCTACAGTACTAGATGTGCTGAACGTTATCTCGTAGCCAATGTTTTCGATATCCATATTGTGGCGCTCGATGACTCGAGCCCATTCTGCAAGGAGCTTTTCTTCATCTTCGACTATTAGAATGTTAAGTGACGGGGTTTCTTTTTTAGTCATTTTTGGCGTTCACCATTTCAATAATAAAGCTTGTTTCAGTTGCGCTGTCATCGAATGCTAAATCGGCCTTGCTTGCCCTGAGCGCTTCTCTTGCTATAGCAAGACCAATTCCTGATCCACCCTGTTTTAAAGTAAAGCCAGCATCGAAAAGTTTATCTATATATTTTGCGTCGATAGTAGGGCCGTTGTTCGAGATTATAATTTGTATATACTGTTCCGGTTCCTCAATTCGTATTGATATCCGCCGGTTATCAATGTTCGCTAGGGATAGCCAATGGATTGCGTTGTCCATAAGATTTAGGACTGCTGCCATCAAGTCCCCGTCATGACCTAGGAAAAAGATATCTTCTCTGGTTGGGCTAAATTCGACAGCAATGTTGGATGTGGCTAATTCTTTTTCAAAGAGCTTGATGCACCGATGTATTGTGGCTGTGATATTTTGCTTTGTGGCTGCAACTTTCTTTTTCCCTGATACTGGGTTTAGTGCGCTGAATAATGATGCTAGGTCGGTTGCAGAGTTTAGAATTTCTTGAGCGCTTCCTGGCAAGTTTTTGCGGATGTAGTCACCAAATTTCGAATTCTCTAGAATGCGCGGTGAGTCCTTGGCTAACTCTGTCGAGCGGGTAGTTATATGTGACAGGAAGTGACGGCCATCATGTAAAACTTGTGTGATTACTAGGCCTAGGGAAGAGTGAGAAATCAATGCTTGTTGATAGGTTTCCAAATCTTCAATGGCTGTCTTTAATGCTGTTGTTTCCTTTATAAAGGCTTTCTGTACCTTGTCTCTAAAGGCATCTGGCAGTTCGGAAATTGCTTTCGCCGTTTCTTCCAATGCTGATGTATTGTGGACATCGATCGTCCCGCCTGGTTTTTTTCTGCTTAATCCGGCTTTTTCTCTAAAGTCTTGTCTGAGCGCCTCGACATGACTTAGAAGATTTGAAATTTGACGCTTTAGTCTTAAAAATGAGCCATTATGTTCTAGGCCTTCGCGGCTACTTCGCTCTACTAGTCCGGATTCTGTCTCATCACTTATAGAAATTATACCTGCAAGTTGATTCAGGCCGAGCTTTCGTGATGGGTCTTGTACGCGTTTACGCTCCATTTCCAGCCAGTCAGTTTCCGCATCTCCATAAGGCCTGATCCTAAAACCGTCGCGGTAAATGCCCACACCTATATTTTCATTGAGAAGCTTGCGAGACTCCATTCTGCCCAGTGCTCCAAATCCAAGGTTGGAGAACAGCTGTTGGATAGCATCCGGCTCTCTATCATAAATATTAAGTCTTACTTCGACTCGCCCGCAAGGATCCTCGTCGGGATCTAACTTGGTTGCTGGCATCTGGAGCTCGTGCTTTATATTCTCTCCACGTTTATTTATGAATGTGCCTCTGAACGCTCCACTTTCGTCAAAATTACCTTCTACACAATAGTGAAATAGGTTTTCGATTGTCAGGGGTATTATTTCTTGTATGGTGTCAAAGGTGTTTTTTTCAAATGGATTGACGAGAAGTTCTTCACCGCTGAAACCACATTCAGAAGGCTTGAAGTCTGAGAGGTCAAGATAAATTTTGAAATTTTCATCTTGTGATTTTATAGGTGAGGCTATTCTTCTCAGTTCTTTTATTAGGTTGATTAGTCGGCTTTTTGTCCAAGTGTCATTGAGTTCATTTATAACTAGTCTAACGCCTGTGTTCTTCTCTGTTGCTATCTTTTTGATGTCTATTTCAACATCCTCAAGATACTTCACCTTTTCAAAGCACTCCCAGTCTACAATCATAAGCGACGATTCAAGTGCGCCGTCAAACATAGTTGTGCTGAAGAGTTGAAGCCTTTTTCCGAGTCTAGCTGTAGCAAATCGGCCTACACCCTTGGCTCCGAGCATTTTTCTATTTTTGGTAGGACTAATCTTGCGATGAACCTTATCTGTCGTAGCTGGCTCTAGCCACTTATCTAGCAGGTCTGAATAGGACATACCATGTCCCTGATCGCTAACGATAATCTCCCCTTGCTGGTGATTCGATACGGGTGGAGTTATTTTTATTGTGACTGACTGGGAGTCTGCGTCATAGGCGTTTTTTACAAGCTCAATGAGTGCGGCGTCTGGGCCACTGATTAGCTGGTCTCCGATAGTTCTTACAATACGAGCCCTAGGTTTTATCTTCGCCATAAATCCTTCTTTTGACAAGTTTTGAGATTGGATCACATCACATATGTTATTTTGCCATCTTTGACTTTTTATATGCAAATAATTTGATTGGTTCGCGGTGGCTCTTATTGTTCACGCAAAAAAAAGCCCAGCGTAAGCTGGGCTTTAGGTGCGTTTCAATACATCAATCCCAGCTCAACGCCCCACCCGTCTGATACTCAATCACTCGCGTCTCAAAGAAGTTCTTCTCCTTTTTCAAGTCCATGATCTCGCTCATCCAAGGGAACGGGTTGGTGGTCCCTGGGTACTCTTCCTTCAGACCAATCTGCGACAGGCGACGGTTGGCGATGAATTTGAGGTAGTCCTCCATCATCGCTGCGTTCATGCCCAGTACGCCGCGAGGCATGGTGTCGCGGGCGTATTCGATCTCGAGCTGGGTGCCTTGCAGGATCATCTGCGAGGCTTCTTCCTTCAGTTCGGCGTCCCACAGGTGCGGGTTTTCGATTTTGATCTGGTTGATCACGTCGATGCCGAAGTTCAGGTGCATGGACTCGTCGCGCAGGATGTATTGGAACTGTTCTGCGACGCCGGTCATTTTGTTGCGGCGGCCCATGGAGAGGATCTGGGTGAAGCCGCAGTAGAAGAAGATGCCTTCCAGAACGCAGTAGTAGGCGATCAGGTTGCGCAGCAGTTCTTTGTCGGTCTCGACGGTGCCGGTGTTGAATTCCGGGTCGGAGATGGCGCGGGTGTATTTGAGGCCCCAGGCGGCCTTCTTCGCGACCGACGGAATCTCGTGGTACATGTTGAAGATCTCGCCTTCGTCCATGCCCAGCGATTCGATGCAGTACTGGTAGGCGTGGGTGTGGATCGCTTCCTCGAAGGCCTGGCGCAGGATGTACTGGCGGCATTCAGGGTTGGTGATGAGGCGATACACTGCCAGCGCGAGGTTGTTGGCAACCAGGGAGTCGGCGGTGGAGAAGAAGCCGAGGTTGCGCATGACGATGCGGCGTTCGTCGTCGGTCAGGCCTTCCGGGTTACGCCATACGGCGATGTCGGCGGTCATGTTGACTTCTTGCGGCATCCAGTGGTTTGCGCAGCCGTCGAGGTACTTCTGCCAGGCCCAGTCGTACTTGAAGGGTACGAGTTGGTTGAGGTCGGCGCGGCAGTTGATCATGCGCTTTTCGTCGACGGCAACGCGGGCAGCGGAGCCTTCGAGTTCGGCCAGACCTTCGGCGACGTCGAGTTTGTTCAGGGCAGCCTTGGCGCGGGCCACGGCGGCGGAGTCGTTGGCGTTGGCAGCGCGTGCTTCCAGCGCGGCAGCACCACCGGCGCTGTCGAGTTTGTCCATGGCGGCTTCAGAAGCGTGGCCTGCGTTGGCGCCTTTGGCGGGTTCAGCGGCGTCTTCTTTGTCGAATTCGTCCCAGCTCAGCATGGTGATGAGGCTCCTGCTTGAGGACCGGTTTTAAGCGGCCTGTGGATTTGAGTAGTCGTTTGGCTGTTGCCACACATTCGGGGCATGCAGCGGTCGAGAGAAGGCTCTCGGAAATCTGTGTGTTTGGGGTCCGGTACAGGCTGTCAGGCGCGAGGGCCGTCTTCCGGGAGAGGAGCAGAACGCTGACACGGCAGACGCGTGATGACCATGGAAATCCGGTCGGCTTTGGCTGCGCAGGTCGTCATAGCGTTGTCCTTGATTGGGGGGCGCGAGTATACGGAAATTTGCTCCGTACGTCAGTGTTGCGACCCGGCTATCCATCATTTTTCAGCCGCAGCTCAAGATTATGAAAGCGCGCTGAGTTCTTCTTGACCTATTACGGATTCACTGATTGCGAATCGTCTATGTTGTGGTCTGAGGCGTAAGAATACACACGATATGGTGTTTATGAAACTGCGTATTTCTTCATGTTTCGGTGTTTGTGACGCAGGTCTACGACTGATGAATGCTGCTTGAGCCTGAAAACGCCCAAGAAGCCTGACGTCCATGGAAGCGCGAGTTCTCACGCACCTCATTTCGATGAAGATCGACCTGACAAAAGGTGCTCACACTCGGATGTTTCAAGCGAACATCTTCATCAAGCCGCAACTCCAATCGTTTTCCCATACACCCCTCAGACAGCCGTACTACCCCTCATAATCACACCCCACGGCGTCGATATTGGCCTGTATCCATTCGACGGGCTCTACCGGCCACCAACTGATTTCATACCCTGCGTTGACGATGATGTGTTCGAACAGGATGCGTTGTGCACGGCCGTTGCCTTCGCGGAAGGGATGAACCACGTTCAGGTCGCCGAACAGTTCCGCGCTGGCGTTGATCAGATTGCCGCGGTCCATGCCCTGAAAACCGTTGGCGTCGGCAAGCATCTTGAACAGTTTGTTGGCTTCGGGCTCGATGCGGCCGGTGACGCAGAAGTGGGTGTCATTCTTGGAAATGTCGACGGTGCGCAGTTGGCCGGCCCAATCGTACAGGTCTGAAAACAGCCTGTGATGATTTGCTGGAGGTAGGCGAGATCGTAGGGCGGCGGTGCAAAGTCGATGGAATCGGCTGCTACTTCTGACAGCGCGCGTTCAGCTTCAGCCAGGATCTGTTCGTCATGGATTCCGAAACGGTTACGCAGGAGCGCTGTATCGGGAAAGCAATAGGGATCTTGGCCGGTGCCGTATTTGTCGAGCGTCACGCCTTTTTGCCACTGTAGATGTTCAACAGTTCTTCTCGACTGGGGAGGGGCCGTTCAGCATCAGCGGGTGTGCTGGGGAAACCTTCCAGGCGCAGGCTGGCAGCGTAGTTGGATTTGCGCGTTTTGGCGCAATAGGCCTTTTTGGCTTCGAGAGAGGGGGTTGGCATAAACAGGCCTCGTTTTGCGATGAGGCAATTGTAGCGGATTCGATGCGGGGGATGGTGTCGCTGGGCATTGCACGCAAAGCACATGAATAGGTGAGGGGTGGCCCTCGGTGTTTCTTTATGACTGAAGCGGGTTGAGCTTCAGCTGGAGGCTTTGGCGGCAATCTTTGGTGATTGTGCGGGCCTCTTCGTGAGCACGCTCACGCCTACAGGTCTGCGGTGTAGGGCCGTTTGTAGCGGTTCGGCTTGGGGGCGATGTCGCCGGCAAGCCGGACCGCTACGAAAGGGGCTGCGTTGGGGCCGTCAATGTTGCGTGAATTGACTGGCCCTTTCGCGGGCAAGCGCGCTCCTGCAAGAGGAGCGCGTATGCCTTACTGGCAGGCTTCGCAGTCCGGCTCGTCGATCGCGCAGGCTTTAGGCACTGGCGCTGGACCGGCTGGCGCTGCTTCGGCTGGACGCGGGGCGGTGATCGCCGAGTCGTCCGGGCCGTGGCCGCCGCTGGAAACGGCGTTGAGCTTGCCGGTGTTGATGGTCGACTTCTCGGTGCTGGTCGCGGCCAGGGCACGGAGGTAGTAGGTGGTTTTCAGACCACGGTACCAGGCCATGCGGTAGGTCACGTCCAGTTTCTTGCCCGAAGCGCCTGCGATGTACAGGTTCAGGGACTGAGCCTGGTCGATCCACTTCTGACGACGGCTGGCGGCGTCAACGATCCACTTGGTGTCCACTTCGAACGCAGTGGCGTACAGGTCTTTGAGTTCCTGCGGGATGCGCTCGATCTGTTGTACCGAACCGTCGTAGTACTTCAGGTCGTTGATCATGACCGAGTCCCACAGATCGCGTGCCTTGAGGTCGCGAACCAGGTACGGGTTGATCACGGTGAATTCGCCCGAGAGGTTCGATTTCACGTACAGGTTCTGGTAGGTCGGTTCGATCGACTGCGACACGCCGGTGATGTTGGCGATGGTCGCGGTCGGTGCGATGGCCATGATGTTCGAGTTACGAATGCCTTTCTGAACGCGAGCACGCACAGGCGCCCAGTCCAGGGTCTCTTCCAGGTCGACGTCGATGTACTTCTGGCCACGGGCTTCGATCAGGATCTGTTGCGAATCCAACGGCAGAATGCCTTTGGACCACAGCGAACCCTGGAACGTCTCGTAGGCACCGCGCTCGTCCGCCAGATCGCAGGAAGCCTGGATCGCGTAGTAGCTGACGGCTTCCATCGAGCGGTCGGCGAATTCCACCGCCGCGTCGGAACCGTAGGCGATGTGCTGCAGGTACAGCGCGTCCTGGAAGCCCATGATGCCCAGACCGACCGGACGGTGACGGAAGTTGGAGTTCTTGGCTTGCGGCACGGAGTAGTAGTTGATGTCGATGACGTTATCGAGCATGCGAACGGCTACGTCGATGGTGCGCTTGAGCTTGTCGGTGTCCAGCTTGCCGTTGACGATGTGGTTCGGCAGGTTGATCGAGCCCAGGTTGCAGACCGCGATCTCGTCCTTGTTGGTGTTCAAGGTGATCTCGGTGCACAGGTTCGAGCTGTGAACCACGCCCACGTGCTGCTGCGGCGAACGCAGGTTGCACGGGTCTTTGAAGGTCAGCCATGGGTGGCCGGTTTCAAACAGCATGGACAGCATCTTGCGCCACAGGTCTTTGGCCTGGATGGTCTTGAACAGCTTGACCTTGCCTGGGTACTCGGTCAGCGCTTCGTAGTACTCGTAGCGCTCTTCGAAGGCTTTACCGGTCAGGTCGTGCAGATCAGGCACTTCGGACGGCGAGAACAGGGTCCATTTGCCGTCGTCGAAGACACGCTTCATGAACAGGTCAGGGATCCAGTTGGCGGTGTTCATGTCGTGGGTACGACGACGGTCATCACCGGTGTTCTTGCGCAGCTCGATGAACTCTTCGATGTCCATGTGCCAGGTTTCCAGGTAGGCACAGACAGCGCCTTTGCGCTTGCCGCCCTGGTTCACTGCCACAGCGGTGTCGTTGACCACTTTCAGGAACGGCACAACGCCCTGCGATTTGCCGTTGGTGCCCTTGATGTACGAGCCCAGCGCGCGAACCGGTGTCCAGTCGTTGCCCAGACCGCCTGCGAATTTGGACAGCATGGCGTTGTCGTGGATGGCGTGGTAAATGCCCGACAGGTCATCCGGAACGGTGGTCAGGTAGCAGCTCGACAGCTGTGGACGCAGGGTGCCGGCGTTGAACAGTGTCGGGGTCGAGGCCATGTAGTCGAAGGACGACAACAGGTTGTAGAACTCGATGGCGCGGTCTTCACGGGCTTTCTCTTCGATTGCCAGGCCCATGGCCACACGCATGAAGAAGATCTGCGGCAGTTCGAAACGCACGCCATCCTTGTGGATGAAGTAACGGTCGTACAGGGTCTGCAGGCCCAGGTAGGTGAATTGCTGGTCGCGCTCGTGGTTGATCGCCTTGCCCAGTTTTTCCAGGTCGAATTCGGCCAGCACAGGGTTCAGCAGTTCGAACTCGATACCTTTGGCGACGTAGGCCGGCAGTGCCTTGGCGTACAGGTCGGCCATTTCGTGGTGAGTGGCGCTTTCGGCAACGTTCAGGAAGCCCAGGCCTTCGGCACGCAGGGTGTCCATCAGCAGGCGCGCGGTCACGAACGAGTAGTTCGGCTCACGTTCCACGAGGGTACGCGCGGTCATCACCAGCGCGGTGTTGACGTCGGTCAGCGCAACGCCGTCGTACAGGTTTTTCAGGGTTTCGTTCTGGATCAGGTTGGCATCAACCTCGGCCAGGCCTTCACACGCTTCTGTGATGATGGTGTTCAGGCGGCCCATGTCCAGCGGCGCGAGGCTGCCGTCTTTGGCGGTGATACGGATCGACGGGTGAGCCTGCACAGGGGCTTCGCCGCCACGACCGGCACGCTCTTTGGAGCGGTCGTTACGGTAGATCACGTAGTCGCGAGCCACTTTTTGCTCGCCAGCGCGCATCAGCGCCAGTTCTACCTGATCCTGAATTTCTTCGATGTGGATGGTGCCGCCCGACGGCATGCGACGCTTGAAGGTCGCGGTGACTTGTTCGGTCAGGCGTGCAACGGTGTCGTGGATGCGCGACGACGCGGCGGCGGTACCGCCTTCAACTGCGAGGAAAGCCTTGGTGATGGCGACGGTGATCTTGTCATCGGTGTACGGAACAACGGTGCCGTTACGCTTGATCACGCGCAGCTGACCCGGTGCGGTCGCGGACAGGTCCTGCTGGGTCGCACCTGTCTGCGGCGCAATGGCCTGCGGATTCTCGCGAGTTGTGTCTGTTTGCATGGGTGTCTCCACGTTCTCTATGTTTATTTGGACGCTGGGGGCGTCCACCGTTCCGTCTTGAGGCAGTTGACTGACAAACGCCAGTCCAATGACTTCAAAACGGATGGGAAGGCTGAAGGAGGCCGACCCTGGCTTTGAAGTCCAAAAGGGCGCGGTTCTGAGCCCGTCGCCCTGTAAAAATTCGATGCAGAATGCACATTTAATGTTGCAACACTTGTACCGTTACGCGCAGATCATGAAGCCTGAGTATCTGCCATTCGCGTGTGAGCGGTCAGGCGGTAAAACCGGGGCATTTCAACCCGTTTGATGCGAGAAAAAGTGCTTGAAATCTCTCGGTCACTTGTGTTTGGTTTTTCGATCCAACCCCTACATGTAGGGTCTCCACGAGCGACGGGGTACAAGATAATGCGTTTCGGACAACAATTGCAACGTTCCTGACAGGCTCAACCTGTGGATAAAGCTGTGTGTAATTTGTGTGCGAAACGGCGAAATCGCGTGTAGGCCGCATGGGGACTGGGATGAGCTGCCGGCGCGTGTTTTTTCGAGGGTGAAAATCAATTTCCCGGTTTTTTGCGGGCGCGAACCCTATCACAAAATATAGGGCTGGCAAGGGCGACGGACGGGTGGTTTGGCATGTCGTGTGTCATGTTGGGCGAGTGGGTACTATTGCGACGGATCGACACTGTACCTCTTGAACGACGCTATACCTTTTGAACGCTGTACCTGTAGGAGCGTGGCTTGTCCCGCGATCGGCCGGGAACCGGTCGTAAAACCGGCCAGTGGTGTTGTCTGACACAACGCATTCTCCGGTTTGACTGTTGCTGCGCAACAGATCGCGGGACAAGCCACGCTCCTACAATGGATATCCCGCGCTGCTATTAATAAGAACAATCATCAGGAGACACGCACCGTGCAGCAAGAACCCTGGCAGGTGCTGATCGTCGAGGACGATCAACGACTCGCCGAACTGACCCGCGATTACCTTGAGAGCAACGGCCTGCGCGTCGGTGTCGAGAGTGATGGCGCGCAAGCGGCGCAGCGGATCATCGAGGAGCAGCCGGATCTGGTGATTCTCGACCTCATGCTGCCCGGCGAGGACGGTCTGAGCATTTGCCGCAAGGTGCGCAATCGATACGATGGCCCGATCCTGATGCTCACCGCGCGCACCGACGACAGCGACCAGGTTCAGGGGCTGGACATGGGCGCCGATGATTTCGTCTGTAAACCCGTGCATCCGCGCGTGCTGCTGGCGCGTATTCATGCGTTGTTGAGGCGCAGCGAAGCGGCCGAGGCGCCAGCGCGGGAGCAGCGTCGACTGGTGTTCGGTCCGCTGGTGGTGGATAACGCGTTGCGCGAGGCGTGGCTCAATGAAAAGAGCATCGACCTGACCAGCGCCGAATTCGACCTGTTGTGGCTGCTGGTCGCCAATGCCGGCCGGATTCTGTCCCGCGAAGAAATCTTCACGGCGCTGAGAGGGGTGGGCTACGACGGCCAGGACCGCTCCATTGATGTGCGCATCTCGAAAATCCGCCCCAGGATCGGCGATGACCCGATTCACCCACGCCTGATCAAGACCGTGCGCAGCAAGGGCTATCTCTTTGTGCCGGAAGCCGCCAGGGACATGAACAACTTCATGCTCAACGGCTGACCCATGCATTCCATCTTCCTGCGGATCTACGGCGGCATGCTCGGCGTGTTGGTGCTGGTGGCGCTGCTCGGCGTGCTGACATTGCACCTGGCGAACAAAGTGCGTGGCGAGCAGTACCGCGAGCATCTGGCGCAAGGCACCTTCACGTTGATGGCCGACAACCTGAAATTGATGGACAGCATTGAGCGCACCCGGGCGTTGGCGGTGTGGGAACGTTTGCTGGGCATTCCGCTGGCGCTGGAAACCGCCGAGCAGGCGCATCTGGACGGCGGCGCGCGCAATCGCCTGAGCCGTGGCCAGGTGGTGGTGGAACAGACCGGCCCTCACGCCGCGCGGGTGTTTCGTGAAGTGGAGCCTGCCGCGTCCGACAAACCGGGCAGCGCGGTGTTATTGACCGGCGAAGTGCAGCAGATCAGCGAACAACTGGCCCGCGCGACGATTTTCCTGCTGCTCGATGAGCTGGTGCGCTATCCCGTCGATGAACAGCCGGTGAGGCTGGAAACCCTGCGCCTGAGCAAGGGTTTCGGCTTCGACATGCACCTGATTACGCTGGATAAGGTCGATGTCGACGATGACCAGCGTCGGCGTATCGATGAAGGCGACACGGTGATGGCGCTGGGCAAGGGCGGCGACTCGATCCGCGTGCTGTCCGGCGTGGGTGAAACCCCGTGGGTGCTGGAGATTGGCCCGCTGTACCAGTTCAACCTCTATCCACCTGAATTACTGGTGCTGATTGCCTTCCTTGGCCTGTGCCTGATCGGGTTGGTGGTGTATTTGCTGGTGCGCCGTCTGGAGCATCGCTTGCGCGGCCTGGAAGCCGCCGCGACGCAGATCGCTCAGGGCAGCCTGGAAACCCGCGTGCCGAGCACGGGCACTGACTCGGTGGGGCGGCTGGCGCAGGCGTTCAACGGCATGGCCGAGCATCTGCAGCGCTCGCTGACCATTCAGCGTGAACTGGTGCGCGCGGTGTCCCACGAATTGCGCACGCCGGTGGCGCGCCTGCGTTTCGGCCTGGAGATGATCGCCGACGCCAGCACCCCGGAGGCGCGGCACAAGTACATGGTCGGCATGGACAATGACATTCAGGACCTCGACAAGCTAGTGGACGAGATGCTGACCTACGCGCGGCTTGAGCAGGGCTCGCCGAACCTGAACTTCCAGCGCATTGACCTGGACGCCTTGATCAATCAGGTCATCGCCGAACTGTCGCCGCTGCGGGCCAATGTGAAGGTGACGCGCGGACAGTGCATCGCTGTCAGTGACGATGCCTCGCCAGGGAATGAGGCGTGGGTGGAAGCCGAACCGCGCTATTTGCATCGGGCGCTACAGAATCTGGTCAGCAATGCGATGCGTCATGCCGAATCCGAGGTGCGGGTGGGTTACCAGTTGAGTCAGGAGCGCTGCCGCATCGATGTCGAAGACGACGGCCCCGGCGTGCCGGAAGGCGCCTGGGACCGCATCTTCACGCCGTTCATGCGTCTGGACGACAGCCGTACACGGGCGTCGGGCGGGCATGGTCTGGGGTTGTCGATCGTGCGACGCATCATTCACTGGCACGCCGGGCGGGCGCTGATCGGGCGCAGCCAGGCACTGGGCGGCGCGTGTTTCAGCCTGGCCTGGCCGCGTCAGCAAGGTGAAGCGTGAGTCGGGCTTTATTTGAAGGGCCGTTGGCCGACGTTGCGAAAACCCTGGTGCTCGACCAGGCACGCCCGGTGGTGCCCTTGGTTGAGTTGCTGCGTGAGCAGACGCTGGATCGCCTGTTATTGCAGGTGTACGGCGCGGAATTGATGCCCGAGCAGCAACCGGTGCTGGTGTCGCAATGGATGAAGTACTACGCCATGCAGCTGATTGCGCCGGTGACGGTGGCGAGTCTGGTGCATGGCGTCAGTTGGCCGTTAGCCGTCGATCAGGTGTCGTTCGCGCTGCATGAGCGAGGATTTCTCGATGGCGTGCGTTTTGAGGGCGCGCCCTTTGAGGCGTCGAACTCCGATGATCCGTTCGAGCGTTTTGCCCCGCTGCTCGACAATTTGCAGCAGGTCATTGAGCGCTTGAGCACCTACGGCAATGTTGCGCCCGGCGTGCTGTGGGGCAATGCCGGGGATTATCTGGAAACCTGCCTGCGTGAGTTGGCGGCGGTCAGCGACGTGTCGCTGGCACCCGGTTACGGGTTGTTGCGCGAAAGGCTACGGCCGGACGGGCAGCGCAATCCGCTGTTCAACGCGGTTACCTATAGAGAAGGGAAAGACGGGCAGTCGGTCAGGCAGCGGCGCAGTTGCTGTTTGAGTCATCGGGTCGAGTGGGTGGGGCGGTGTGAGCATTGTCCATTGCATCGCGGGGTCGGACCACGGGAATAAATCTGTGGGAGCGAATTCATTCGCGAAGCATCTGGCAGACGACCTGCAGATGTCGACCCTGCCGGCCAATCGCGAATGAATTCGCTCCCACAGATCTGAGTTCAATGCATCCATGGCTGGCTGTGCATCAAACCGGTGGGAGTCAGCTTGCTGACGAACGCGGAGTGTCATTCAGCGGTGATGTGTCTGGCCCTCAGCATTCGTTCGGTCCCGCTCGCTCCCACAGGGGGATTGGCGGTGGCCTTAAGCTTTGGATCAGTTCGCGATCGCCACCAGACTCAACAACTGCCCACCCTGCACGCTGAACTGCGCATCCAGCACCTTGCCGCTGTGCCATTCCTGCGACAGGTCGATCTTCAAGCGCAGCTGTGCATGGCCGGTTTCCGACCATTCCAGCAACTCGGCGTCTTCGAAATAGAAGCGTTTGAGCACGATGGGGTACAGCGCCTTGAACAGCGCTTCTTTCAGCGAGAAGGTCAGCGTGACCCGCAACGCAACCTGATGTTCAGGCCCGTCCGCCATGCGCTGCAGTTCATCGGCCGTGAGGATTTCACCCGCCAGCCGCGAAGCGCGTTCGCTGCTCATCACCTGTTCCACATCCATGCCCAGCCCGCGCCAATGCTGCTTGTTGGCCACGATGGCGGCGGCCCAGCCGGTGCTGTGGGTGATCGAGCCGCACAGGTCTTGCGGCCAGACCGGTGCGCGGTCATCTCCGATCAAGGGCACATGCAGACGGCCGTCGAGCCGGCGCATGGCTTCCCGGGCGCACAGACGACCGGCCAGGAATTCCGTCTGACGTTTGGCGACCGAGCGCTGAATGCTCGCGGGCGGCTCGATCAGGCAACGCTGAAAATCGCCGTCGGCGAGTTTCTGCGGGTCGAACGGGCTGCTGACCAACACCACATTCGCCAATGTCTGGGGCAGTGGCCAGTGAGGGGTGAGGGTGGGGCAGCAGGGCGGGAGGTCGTGGGAGTGGGTCATGGGCGGCATTTTGCCGGGGGAATGGGGTCATCATCAATGACCGCGTGTACCGCATCGCCAGCAAGCCGGCACAGGTCTGAGGTCGGTGCACAGATTTATGCATCAACTCGGTCCCTGTAGGAGACGTCCGAGGTTACGAGGGCAGCGAATGCGGTGTGTCATTCAGCATCAATGCGGCTGACCCACCGCATTCGCCAGCAAGCCGGCTCCTACAGTATCGGCGTCATGCTCAAGCCTTGGGAGCGCCGCGAACCCTGTAGGAGACGTCCGAGGTTACGAGGGTATGGGCCGCAATCCGGACGAATGCGGTGGGTCAGCCAAAATTGATGTTGCAGACCCACCGCATTCGTCCGAACGCGGCCCGCACCAAGCCGGCTCCCACTGGTTCGATGCCTGCCTCAGATTTCCGGAACACCGCCAATACCTGTAGGAGACGTCCGAGGTTACGAGGGCAGCGAATGCGGTGCTTTAGTCGCCATAGATAACGCTGGCCCACCGCATTCATCCAAGCGCGGCCCGCACCAAGCCACGCTCCTATAAAGGGCTGTAGCGATTACATCGTCGAGTTCTTCGCAAACTGCTCTTTCAGAAACGCCTTCATGTCCGCCCACGAGCTCATGTCAGCCGCTTTGTTGTAGCCAATGTCCGGCCCGCCATGGTCGCCGTGGCTCAGTTTGTCGGCGTCGGGGTTGGTGAAGCCGTGTTTGGCGCCGTCGATGCCGACGAACTTGTAGTCAGCCTTGGCAGCGTCCATTTCCTTCTTGAAGTCGGCGACGTTCTGGGCGGTCACCATGGTGTCGCCATTGCCGTGCTCGATCAGCATCGGCGTTTTGGTCACCCCTTCCTTCGCTGGGGTCTTGGTGGTCAGGGCGCCGTGGAAACTCACGACGGCGTCCAGCGGTTCGCCCCGTCGTGCGGCGTCCAGTACCACGGCGCCACCGAAGCAATAGCCGATGGCCGCGAGTTTCTGTGGGTTGGTCTCGGGCTGTTTTTTCAACTGCTCAAGGCCGGCATCGAAGCGCTTCTTCGAGGCGCCCGCGTCGGCGGTTGCGGCCTGCATGAAGGCCATGGCGTCTTTCGGGTGTTCGGTGTTCTTGCCTTCGCCATACATGTCGATGGCCATGGCGCTGTATCCCAGCGCAGCCAGATCGCGGGCGCGGCGCTTGGCATAGTCGTTCAGGCCCCACCATTCGTGAACCACCACGATGCCGGGTCTCGGGCCCTTGATCGCGTCGTCATAGGCGTAGTAGCCGACCAGCTTGGTGCCGTCGGCGCTCTGGTAATCGAGGGTGCGGGTTTTGACCTCGGCTTGAGCGATGCTCGCAAGGCACATGAGGGTGAACGCTATCAGCAGCCGCATGGTGTTCTCCTTCTGTTGAGGGACGCGTCTGGCATTGAGCCTAGACGATTGTGCTGTTCAGGTTCCGACTCGCCCATTGCCCGGATGTTCAGCGCGGGTTCAGACCGCGTTCAGGAGGGGTTCAGCGCCTGCTGCGTATTCTCGGTCCCGTACCCAACAAGGCGCCTGGCGCCGGAGGACCTGCACATGCTGAATTTCAACAAGTTTTTTCTGGCCTTGGCGTTTCTGGGCGGCAGCGCCGCGACTCAGGCGGCGGAGAGTAATGTCGATGTGTCGCGCACCGACTTCGCCAGAAGCCATAAAAAACTGACAGGAATAATGATGGCAAGCACGGCTAAACTGTCTGACGCGGCGCCCGCGATGAGCGCGGCGTATGCTGCGCAGTCGACGAGCCTGACTGAAAGCCCCGACAGCTATTTGCCCGTCTACCACCGGTTGTAAGTCGTCAGCGTCCAAGGATCACCCATCGAGAGGTATGCCTGTGCCCGGGAGAGCGTCATGAAACTGCTGGTTGTCGAAGATGAAGCCCTGTTGCGTCATCACTTGCAGACCCGTCTGACCGAAAGCGGTCATGTGGTCGAGGCAGTGGGCAATGCCGAGGAGGCGTTGTATCAGGCCGGCCAGTTCAATCACGATCTGGCGGTCATTGATCTGGGCTTGCCAGGCATGGGTGGTCTGGACTTGATTCGTCAGCTGCGTGCGCAGAACAAGGCGTTCCCGATTCTGATCCTGACCGCCCGCGGCAACTGGCAGGACAAGGTCGAAGGCCTGGCCGCCGGGGCCGACGATTACGTGGTCAAACCGTTTCAGTTCGAAGAGCTCGAAGCGCGCATGAACGCTTTGCTGCGTCGCTCCAGCGGGTTTACCCAGTCGACGATCGTGGCCGGTCCGCTGTTGCTGGACCTCAACCGCAAGCAGGCGTCGCTGGATGAACAGCCGCTGGCGCTGACGGCCTATGAGTACCGGATTCTGGAATACCTGATGCGCCACCATCAGCAAGTGGTGCCCAAAGAGCGCTTGATGGAACAGTTGTACCCGGACGACGACGAGCGCGATCCGAACGTGATCGAGGTGCTGGTCGGCCGGTTGCGTCGCAAGCTGGAAGGTCCCGACGGATTCAAGCCGATCGACACCGTGCGCGGTCTGGGCTACCTGTTCACTGAGCGCTGTCGATGATTCGTTCGCTTCGCGTACGGTTGATGCTGGCCGCCGCCACCCTGGCGGTCATTTTCATGTTGTTGATGCTGCCTGCCTTGCAAAGCGCCTTCAGTCTGGCGCTTGAAAGCTCCATCGAAAAACGTCTGGCCTCGGACGTGACCACGCTGATCTCCGCCGCGCGGGTTGAAGACGATCGGCTGCTGATGCCGGCGTTGCTCCCCGGCGAACAATTCAGCCTCCCTGACAGCCGTTTGCTCGGCTACATCTATAACCGCGCCGGCAAGCTGGTGTGGCGTTCCCGGGCGACCGAGGATGAAGCCATCGATTACCAGCCTCGTTATGACGGCCGGGGTACTGAGTTCGCCAAGATTCGCCAGCCCAACGGCGAAGAGTTCTTCGTTTACGACGTGGAGATCAAACTCCTTGGCGGGCGCAACGCGGCGTACAGCATCGTGGCCTTGCAGCCGGTGCGTGAGTATCAGGAAACCATTTCCGGCCTGCGCGAGAAGCTTTATCTGGGCTTCGGCGGTGCGTTGCTGGTGCTGCTGATTTTGCTGTGGGTCGGCCTGACCTGGGGTTTGCGTGCGCTCAAAGGCATGACTCAGGAGCTGGACCAGGTGGAAGCCGGGTCCCGGGAAGGGCTCAGCGAGAAACACCCCAGCGAACTGTTGCGCCTGACCGGCTCGCTCAACCGGCTGTTGCGCAGCGAGCGTGAACAGCGCATTCGCTACCGCGATTCCCTGGGCGATCTGGCGCACAGCCTGAAAACCCCGTTGGCGGTGTTGCAGGGTGTCAGCGAGAAGATCGCCAAGCGCCCTGAAGACCTGGAGCAAGCGCGCATTCTGCAATCGCAGATCGAACGCATGAGTCAGCAGATCGGCTATCAATTGCAGCGGGCCAGCCTGCGCAAGAGTGGGCTGGTGCGGCATCACGTGGCGTTGAAGCCGGTGGTGGAGAGCCTGTGCAACACGCTGGAGAAGGTTTACCGCGACAAGCAGGTGAAGGTGGTGCTCGATCTGCCGGACGATTGTCAGGTGCAGATGGAGGAGGGCGCGTTGCTGGAAATGCTCGGCAACTTGCTGGAAAACGCCTATCGCCTGTGCCTGAGCGAAGTGCGGGTCCGCTGGCAGCCGTCGATCATGGGCGACGAATTGTGCATCGAAGACGACGGCCCCGGCGTGCCCCATGACCAGCGCGCGCGGATTCTGGAGCGCGGCGAGCGGCTGGACCAGAAAAATCCGGGGCAGGGCATCGGGCTGGCGGTGGTCAAGGACATCATCGAAAGCTACGGCGCGCAGCTGACGCTTGGGGATTCGGAACTGGGCGGCGCGGCGTTCAGGATTCAGTTTGCGATTTGAGGGTGTTCTGAAGCGCGCTCCTACAGGTGATCGTGTCGCATCACACCTCCTGCGCCCGATACGCCCCCGGCGTCAGCCCCGTCCACTTCTTGAACGCCCGATGAAACGCCGACGGCTCTGAAAACCCCAGCTGCTCGGCGATCTCCTGTAGCGACAGGTTTGCCTGTCCCAGGTGATAAATCGCCATGTCCCGTCGCAGCTCATCCTTCAGGCCCTGAAAACTCGTGCCCTCGTCGCGCAAATGGCGGCGCAGGGTTTGTGGGCTGATGTGCAGATGGTCGGCCACGGTTTCCAGGTCCGGCCACTGGTTGCAATCGCGACTGAGCAGCCGACGCAACTGGCTGCTCAGGCTGTCGCCGTCATCCGGTCGGGACAGCAGGTCGGCGGGGGAGCGTTCGAGGAAGCGCTTGAGCGTGCGTTCATCCTGCAACAGCGGCAGCTGCAGGTAACGCGAGTGAAACGTCAGCGCGGTCTGTGGCGCCTCGAACTGCATCGGGCAATCGAACAGCAAGTCGTACTCGGCGCTGTGGGCGGGCCTGGCGTAAGCGAAGGTCGCCTGCTCCAGACGAATGCGCTGGCCGATCAGCCAACTGGCGAGGCGATGCCAGATCACCAACAGCGACTCGCTCAGGAAATGCATCGGGTCGCGCAGGCTTGAGTCGTCCAGGCACAGGCGCACCCAATCGCCATCACGTTGCAGGCTCAGGCGCGGCGAGTCGGGAAACAGCCCGTAAAACAGGAAGCCGCGCTGCAAGGCCTTGTCCAGCGTGCGGCAGTGAATCAAGGCGTGGCACATCATGGCGAAGGTGCCGCGCTTGCTCGGCGCAAGCCCGAACCCCATGTACTCGTCGTCCAGCGCCCGCCACACCCGCTGAATCAGCTGCGCGAACTGTTCTGGCGCGATACGGGCTTTGGGCTCGCTCAACAGTTCTGGCTGAAGGCCGACCTGCGCCAGAATCGGCTGGATATCGAGGCCATACCGCGCCGCACCGTGCAGGACGGCGCGGGCGAAATGGCTGGCGATGGTTCGATGGCGCATGGAGGGCTCGTTGTGTGCGTCGATGCGGGTGCGTAGACGAATGGTAGGCAGTGGCCGGACACAGGGGCAAGGCGGATACCCGCCAATGGAAGGGATAATTTGTCGAGAATGGGCGGAAATCCGCCATCGCGCCAGGGGGTTTTTAGCGGGTATTAACTGAGCAGTCCATGCCGTTCGGGGCTTTCAGGGGATTTTCGATAAATGGCACGGGGCTTGCGATACAAGGCGCAGAGGTCTGCTCCGCGCAGCTCGACAAAAACAAATCCCTCCGAGCAGGTGGGTTCGCACTTTAGGCGTCGTGACATCAGGAATGATGCAAGCGATGCTCTTGAGGAAACTGCAATGACGACTCGTCAGCCAATCTACAAATCCCTGTATGCCCAGGTGATCGTTGCCATCATCATCGGTATTGCCATCGGTCACTGGTACCCCGACGCGGGTAAAGCCCTCAAACCGATGGGTGACGGGTTCATCAAACTGATCAAAATGGTCATCGCCCCCATCATTTTCTGCACCGTGGTCAGCGGCATCGCTGGCATGCAGAACATGAAATCCGTGGGCAAGACCGGTGGCTACGCGCTGCTGTACTTCGAAATCGTCTCCACCATCTCGCTGCTCATCGGCCTGGTCGTGGTCAACGTTGTTCAGCCGGGCGCCGGCATGAACGTCGACGTCTCCACCCTCGACGCCTCCAAAATCGCTGCCTACGTCACCGCAGGTAAAGACCAGAGCGTGATCGGCTTCATCCTGAACGTGATCCCGAACACCATCGTCGGCGCCTTCGCCAACGGCGACATCCTGCAAGTGCTGATGTTCTCGGTGATTTTCGGTTTCGCGCTTCACCGCCTGGGCTCCTACGGCAAGCCGGTCCTGGACTTCATCGATCGCTTCGCCCATGTCATGTTCAACATCATCAACATGATCATGAAACTGGCGCCGCTGGGTGCGCTGGGTGCCATGGCCTTCACCATCGGTGCTTATGGCGTGAGCTCGCTGGTGCAGCTGGGTCAACTGATGCTGTGCTTCTACATCACCTGCCTGCTGTTCGTGCTGCTGGTGCTGGGCAGCATCGCCCGCGCGCACGGTTTCAGCATCCTGAAGCTGATCAAGTACATCCGCGAAGAACTGCTGATCGTGCTGGGTACCTCGTCGTCTGAATCGGCGCTGCCACGCATGCTGATCAAGATGGAGCGCTTGGGCGCCAAGAAATCCGTCGTGGGTCTGGTGATCCCGACCGGTTACTCGTTCAACCTGGACGGCACCTCGATCTACCTGACCATGGCGGCGGTGTTCATCGCTCAGGCGACCAACACCCACATGGACATCACCCACCAGATCACTCTGCTGCTGGTGCTGCTGCTGTCCTCCAAGGGCGCTGCGGGCGTTACCGGTTCGGGCTTCATCGTGCTGGCGGCCACGCTGTCGGCCGTGGGTCACCTGCCGGTGGCCGGTCTGGCGCTGATCCTGGGTATCGACCGCTTCATGTCGGAAGCCCGCGCACTGACCAACCTGGTCGGTAACGCCGTGGCAACGCTGGTTGTCGCCAAGTGGGTGAAAGAGCTGGACGTTCCGCAAATGGAAGCCGAACTGGCCTCTGGCGGTCGTGCCATCGAAGAAACCCGTTATGAAGATGATCTGGGCGTGGCCGAAGGCCCTGCACCAGTGGGTCGTTCGTAATCGGTTAGCTTCAGGCTGATGTGAAAAGCCCGCCCCAGGGAAACCTCGGGCGGGCTTTTTGTTGGCTGGAATTTTTAGCGCCTGAGCCGACGTCTCGCGGGCAAGCGCGCTCCCACAGATGCCCGCAATTCTCTGTAGGCGCGCGCTTGCCCGCGATTATCTGATCGGCGTCAAAGCGGATGGCGTCTTGCGTCATTGCCCCATGCCGCGCCACTGCCTACTCTGATCCCATTCGCCGATCATCAGGGAAGCCGTCGCATGCAAGGTCCGCTGTCTTCGCTCAAAGTCCTCGATTTCTCCACGCTGTTGCCTGGCCCGTTCGCTTCCCTGTTACTCGCGGACATGGGCGCCGAGGTGTTGCGCATTGAATCAGCGACCCGACTTGACCTGCTTCGCGTCCTCCCTCCCCATGACCGAGGTGTGTCGGCCAGCCACGCCTACCTCAACCGCAACAAGCGCAGTCTGGCGCTGGACCTCAAACAGCCTCGGGCAATCGAGGTGGTCAAACGGCTGGTCGCGGAATACGACATCGTGCTGGAGCAGTTTCGTCCCGGCGTGATGGACCGTCTGGGGATCGGTTATGAAGCGCTGAAGGCGATCAATCCGAGGCTTATCTACGTGGCGATCTCCGGGTACGGCCAGACAGGCCCTTACCGTGAGCGCGCCGGGCATGACATCAATTACCTGGCGCTGGCGGGGCTGGCCAGCCACACCGGGCGCAAGGACAGCGGGCCGTTGCCATTGGGGGTGCAGGTCGCCGACGTGGCGGGCGGTTCGCTGCACGGCGTGATTGGCCTGCTGGCAGCCGTGGTGGCGCGCACTCAGACCGGGCTGGGCCAGTACGTCGACGTCAGCATGACCGACTGCGCGTTCAGCCTGAATGCCCTGTCGGGGGCAGGTTGGCTGGCGGCAGGCGTCGAACCGCAACCCGAAGGCCAAATGCTCAACGGCGGCAGCTTTTACGACTACTACCGTAGCCGCGACGGGCGCTGGTTTTCGGTGGGCAGCCTTGAGCCGGCGTTCATGCAGGCGCTGTGCGAGGCATTGGACCGGCCTGAGCTGGCCAAACGAGGTCTGTCGCCGGCATCGGTGGACCAGATGGCCTTGAAGCAGGAACTGATCATCGAGTTCGAACGCCGCAGCTTTGAGGAACTTGACGCCTGTTTCGCGAAGATCGACGCCTGTGTTGAGCCGGTGCTGAGTTTTTCAGAAGCCGTCGAGCATCCGCAACTCCAGGCTCGGGCGGTGGTTACCCAAGTGCCGAGAGGCGACGGCAGCGCGCAGCCGCAGATGGCCTGCCCACTGAAGTTCTCGGAGGGCTTGCCGCCGCCACGGCATATCGGCGTCGCGGCGGGCGCCCACAGTGAGCAGGTGTTGAGGGAGGTGGGCTTCAGTGCAGATCAAATTGCGGCGCTGCGGGAGTCGGGAGCGGTGGGATGACGTTTACTCCACCCGCGTCTCACCACTGAACACCAGAATCTCCCGACAGCGACGGCACAGATACCGCCGTCCCTTGCGCACCAGCTTGTGCCGCTGCACGGAGAACGGGAAATCGCTTTCCGGGCACGGGCAGCGGTAGATGTAGCGGGTCACGCGGCGGCGCTGAATTTCATAGGTATGGCAGCGGTTGGGCGGCAGTTCGTACACGCCGCGCATGATCAATTGCCACTCTTCGCCATGGGGCGCAATGGTGTCGCCGAACAATTGATGGGCGACCAGATGCGCGACCTCATGGGCCACGGTCTGGCGCAGGAAGTCTTCACTGTTTTCGCGGTACAGCTGCGGATTGAAGCGCAGCATGTTTTCGTGCAGGTGCGCGACACCGGCCTTTTGGCCTCGCAATTTGAGGCTGACGACAGGGCGTTTGAAAGGGCGTTTGAAAAAGGCTTCAGCTTGTTGGTAACAGGATTCGACGCGGGTATTGAGTGGCTCGAGCATGCTTCATCGGTCTCCAGAGGAGGCGATTATGCCGCAAAGCGTGTGCTTCTCGAAAACCTGAGCTGCCGAATGGTCGTAAATCTGCCGCTAACACTTGTAGGAGCGCGCTTGCCCGCGATTGCGGTGCGTCAGTCGCCAAATGAATAGCAGAAACACCGCAATCGTCCGGATGCGGCCCAGACCAAGCGCGCTCCTACAGAAGTTCGGCCGCGTTTCCTTAATTCGTATACTCAGGCCCGACCCCAATCCCCCACAGCACCACCGTAAACGCCATGATCGCCACCAGCACCACCAGGCCCACCGCTAGCACCGAACTGGAGAACATGAACCCCTCGTCGGGGTGGATGTTCATGAACACCGGCAAGCCGACGTACAGCAGGTAGACCGTGTAGCAGACCGCCGCCAGGCCCACCATCATGCCCAGCCACATGTGTGGATAGAGCGCCGCCAGGCCGCCGATGAACAGTGGGGTCGCGGTGTACGTGGCAAACGCTACACAGCGCGCCAGGCTCGGGCTTGCGTCGTAGGTGCGCGCCATCCAGTGGATGAATCCGCCCATCACACCGACTCCGGCGAGCATGGCGATGTACGACATGATCGTCATCCAGATCGCGCTTTCGCTGGTCAGCATGACCGGCGCGCGGCTGCCGATGACCCAGCCCACCTGGGTCGTGCCGATGTAGGCGGACACCGCAGGTATCGCAGCGAGGATCAACGTGTGGGTGAGGTACATGTGGCTGATGCTTTCTTCTTTTTCGCCACGTATCTGTTGCCATTCTTGATCGGGGTGCGTGAACAGCCCCAAGACGTGATGGATCATGCCCGTTACTCCTGATGATGTGCCATCGCCCCTGACCGGCCAGATGCCGTCAGGGCAAGGCCACAATCTCTACAGGGGAACCGCTGCGACCTTACTGGCAGTATAGAAAGCTGGAAGCCACGAAAACCGTGGGCTTTAGAGTAATTAGGACTATCCGGCGCCTGTTAATAGCCGATGGTGATCAACAGACGGATATGGGTGGATGAATGGTAGGTGTCGTTGCGACTGAGCCTGTGGCAGCTGCTTGAGGTTACGACAGTGGCGAATGCGGTGTGTCAGTCATATCGCTATCGCCACCGTCGTAACCTCCGGCAGCTCCCACAAGGTTGTGTGGCACCCACGCAGGCATTACCTGCCGCCACGTTTATGCGTAAAATGCCGACCCTTTCCAGAGTCACAGCGAGCGGATATCAGCGCCATGGGCACCCTTTCAGTCAATCAGAACAAACTGCAGAAGCGCCTGCGTCGGCTAGCGGGCGAAGCCGTGGCCGATTTCAACATGATTGAAGAGGGTGACAAGGTCATGGTCTGCCTGTCCGGCGGCAAGGACAGCTACACCATGCTCGATGTGCTGATCCACCTGCAAAAGGTCGCGCCGATCAAGTTCGACATCGTCGCCGTGAACATGGACCAGAAACAGCCGGGCTTCCCTGAGCACGTGCTGCCGGCCTACCTGAAGGAGCTCGGCGTCGAGTACCACATCGTCGAGAAAGACACCTATTCGGTGGTCAAGGAGCTGATTCCGGAAGGCAAGACCACCTGCTCCCTGTGCTCGCGCCTGCGTCGCGGCACGCTGTACACCTTCGCCGACGAAATCGGGGCGACCAAGATGGCCCTCGGTCACCACCGTGACGACATCGTCGAGACGTTTTTCCTGAACATGTTCTTCAACGGCTCCCTCAAAGCCATGCCGCCCAAGCTGCGCGCGGACGACGGCCGCAACGTGGTGATTCGTCCGCTGGCCTACTGCGCCGAGAAGGACATTCAGGCGTATTCGGACATGAAGCAGTTCCCGATTATCCCGTGCAACCTCTGCGGCTCGCAGGAAAACCTGCAGCGCCAGGTGGTCAAGGACATGCTCCAGGAATGGGACCGCAAGACCCCGGGCCGCTCTGAAATGATCTTCCGCAGCCTGCAGAACGTCATCCCGTCGCAACTGGCGGACCGCAACCTGTTCGACTTCACCAGCCTGAAGATCGACGAGGCAGCGGCGTCGCGGTTTGTGAATGTGGTGAATCTCTAAACGCGCGATCCCTTGTAGGATCTGCCGGGGTGGCGCTCCACCTTGTCCTGCGATCGGCGGGTAACCCGTCGTAAACCCTGCACACCCGGTAGGTCTGACACACCGAGATGCCGGGTTTTACGACGACTGCGTCGCCGATCGCAGGACAAGCCAGCTCCTACAGGATCGTGCATGCATCTCGCTATCGGTGTTGCTGATTACAACCCCACATCCGGCAGCACCGGCTTGTTCGCCAGCGCGGTCTTCATCAGTTTCTCGACGTATTCACGGTCGCTGTCCGGCAGCGCCAGGCGCGGTGGGCGGGTGAGGGCGCTGCCGCGTTCCATGATCGCTTCGCACAGCTTGATGCATTGGACCAGATCCGGACGCGCGTCGAGGTGCAGCAGCGGCATGAACCACTCATACAGCGCCATCGCCTCAGCAAAACGTCCTGCCTTGGCCAGACGGAACAGGGTTTCACCCTCTTTCGGGAAGGCGTTGGACATGCCCGACACCCAGCCCACCGCGCCCACGGCCACGCTTTCCACCAGCACGTCGTCGAGGCCTGCGAACAGCACGAAGCGGTCGCCGACTTCGTTGCGCACGTCGATGAAGCGGTTGGTGTTGCCCGACGAATCCTTGAAGCAGACGATGTTGTCGCAATCGGCCAGGGAAATCAGGATGTCCGGCGTCACGTCGTTCTTATAGATGGGCGGGTTGTTGTACACCATCATCGGCAGGTCGGTGGCCGCGGCCACGGTGCGGAAGTGCGCGGCGGTCTCGAACGGCTTGGACGAATAGACCAGCGCCGGCATCAGCATGATTCCGTCGGCCCCTGCCTTTTGCACGTCCTTGGCGACCGCGCTGGCGTTGGCGCTGGTGAATTCGGCGATCCCGGAAATCACCGGCACGCGCCCGGCCGAGGCGTCTTTGGCGACCTCCACCAGGCTGATCTTCTCGGCCACGCTCAACGAGGTGTTCTCCCCGACGGTGCCGCAGATCACCAGACCCGACACGCCGTCGCGCACGAGGTTGGAAATGACCGTGTGCGTCGCCTCCAGGTTGAGGGAGAAATCATCGTTGAATTGAGTGGTAACGGCGGGGAAAACACCGCTCCAGGATACGGACTGGCTCATGAGTGACTCCTTTTTCGGATTAAGGTATTTCGTATACGTTTTGGTTTGGGCGTATCAGGCCCGGTTTGAAAATCTGTTTCTGCAATCTGCAAATCTCAGCGACGCCTATCTGCTTCTGGGCGCAGCCCGTAGGAGCCGGCTTGCTGGCGAAGGCAGAGTGTCAGTCGATGCAAACACGACCGGTCAAATGCTTTCGCCAGCAAGCCGGCTCCTACGGGCTTTGGCCCGAATCACCTCGTGTTCAAAGCTTCAACCCAACCGGCCAGGTATCGCTCAACTTGTACCCCTCCGGCCACGGATCGCTCGGGTCCAGCATGTGCTGGTGCGTGCCGGTGATCCACGCGCGGCCCGACAGGCTTGGCACAATCGCTTTACGCCCGGCAATCTCGGTTTCGCTCTGAATCTTGCAGTGGAACTCCGAGCCGATGATCGAGCGACCGATAAACCGGTCACCCACCTTCAACTGACCCTTGGCATGCAGCACCGCCAGACGCGCCGAGCAGCCTGTGCCGCAGGGCGAGCGGTCGATCTTGCCGGGACGAATGACCACGGCGTTGGCCGCGTTCGCCACACCGCCGTCGTAATTGACGGGCGCGGCGATCTGGCAGAACGAAATATGGTTCCAGTCTTTGTTTGTCGGGTGGTTAAAACCCAGTTGTTCGTTTGCCGCTTTGGTGATCTTCAGGCCGGTCTCCACCAGGTCCTTCGCTTCATCAGCGGTCAGCGAGAAGCCCAGTTTCACCGAGTCGACGATGGCGAAACTGTCGCCGCCGTAGGCCGTGTCGACCTGAATCGAACCCAACCCCGGCACCTCGATCCACACGTCTAGCTGATCGGCGAACGAGGGGTGGTTGTGCACTTCGACGCTTTGCACCTTGCCGTCACGGCACTGGGCGATGGCTTCGATCAGGCCGCCCGGCGCTTCGAGGACCAGGCGGGTTTGCGGTTCGGTCATCGGCAGGATCCCGCTGTCCAGCAGCACGGTGGCCACGCACAGGGAGTTGGAGCCGGACATCGGCGGCACGTCCGCAGGTTCCATGATGATCCAGCCCATCTGCGCCTTCGGATTCTTCGGCGGCACCAGCAGGTTGACGTGACGGAACACCCCGCCCCGTGGCTCATTGAGCATGAAGTTGCGCAGCACGTTGTCCTTCTCGATCCAGCGCGACTGCTCCCAGATCGTATCGCCCGGCGGCGGCGCGACACCGCCGACGATCACATCGCCGACTTCACCCTCGGCGTGACAACTGACCACATGAATCACTTTCGATGAGCGCATTAACGGGCCTCCTTTAATGTGTCTTGCGGCCTGACGGGATCTGTAGGAGCCGGCTTGCTGGCGAATGCGTCAGGTCAGGCCCTACAACGTTTGATGACAGACCGCGTTCGCCAGCAAGCCGGCTCCTACAGTTTTGATCGCCAAACCCCGTTAATTGATCGACCGCAAAAAATCCGCCGTCTCCGGCCGCTGCGGGTTGCCGATGACCTGATCGGGCGTGCCGATCTCATGCACCAGACCGTTACGGAAAAACGCCACGCGGTCCGACACATCGCGGGCGAAACGAATCTCGTGGGTCACCAGAATCATGGTCATGCCGTCTTCGGCAAGCATGCGCATGGTGTCCAGCACCTCGCCCACCAACTGCGGATCCAGCGCTGAGGTCGCTTCGTCGAACAGCATGTAGTCGGGCGACATCGCCAGGGCGCGGGCAATTGCCATGCGCTGTTGCTGACCGCCCGACAGCTTGCCGGGAAACACCTTGAGCTTGTCGCCCAGGCCCACGTGGGTCAGTTGCTTGACCGCCAGCGCCTCGGCTTCGGCCTTGCTTTTACCCAGCACGGTGCGCGGCGCGAGCATCACGTTTTCCAGCACCGTCAGGTGTGGAAAGGCATTCCACTGCTGAAAGACGATGCCGATCCGCTGCCTCAGCTTGTTGATGTCCGTGCTTTTGGCGTGCACTTCAGTGCCGTCCACGCGGATGCTGCCGCTCTTGATCGACTCCAGGCCGTTGATGCACATCAGCAGCGTGGACTTGCCCGAGCCCGAGCCGCCGATGATCGACACCACTTCGCCTTTCTGCACTTGCAGGCTCACGCCCTTGATCACTTCAAGCTCACCAAACGATTTGTGTACGTTGTCGATCTCAATCATTTTCCTGCCACCTCGTTTCCAGGCGCGCACCCAGACGGGCGATCACCAGACTCATGACGTAGTAAATGAGGCCTGCGATGCACAGCACCAGCAGCGGTTCTTGAATACGCGTGACGATGGTCTGCGAAGCGCGCAGCAGTTCGACGATGCCGATCCACATCACCAGCGCGGTGTCCTTCATCACGGAGAGCAACAGGTTGACCCAGCCCGGGAACGCGACGCGGGTCGCCATCGGCATGACGATCTGGCGCAGGTCCTGCCAGTAGCTCAGGCCCAACGAACGGCTGGCGCGGCGCAACGTGAGCGGCACCGACAACACGCCGCTGCGAACGATTTCCGTGCAGTAGGCGGTGACGTACAACCCCAGCACCACGCACGCCACGGCGAAGGCGCTCCAGTTCAGGCCGACGATGCTTTTCAGGGCGTTGAACAGCACGAACTGGATCAGCAACGGCACGCTGCGAAACACGTCCAGCAACCACGCCAGCGGGATGGTGCTGCGCGGCAACAACGCACGCGCCATGCCGCAGACCACGCCCGCCAGCGTGCCGATGATCATCGAGATGATCGTCAACAGGATCGTGACCCACGCGCCTTGCAGCATGAATTGCATGTCGTTCCAGCTGAAACTGCTATTGAACATGGTCAGTTCCTCAATTCCTTAGTACCGGAACAGCCGCCAGGACAGCAGCCGTGCGACGGCCACGATCAGCTTGGCGATCAGGTAATAGAGCACGGCCGCAATGGCGAAGAACTCAAAGGTCCGGAACGTCTTGACGTTGTAGTCCTGCGTCACGCCGGTGAGGTCGTTGTTGAGGCCGACGATCACGCCCATCGAGGTCATCAGCACCGCCCAGACCATCTGGTTGGTCAGCGGGTAGAACACGATGCGCAGCAACTGCGGGATTACGATGAGCCGATAGGCTTGGGGTGCGCTCATGCCCAGAGAGCGCGCTGCGCGCAATTGGGTGTCCGGCACGGCCTTGAGCCCGCCACGAAAGTTTTCCGCCAGATAGCCCGCGTTGTTGATGGTGATGCCCGCGAGCAAGGCGGCCCATGAGCTGATGTGCAGCCCGAATGAGCCCAGGCCGAAGTACAGGATGTACACCTGAAACAGCGACGGCGTGTTACGGGCGATGGAAATCCAGGTGGCGGCAAAACCGCGAAACAGACGGTTTTTGCCTTGGCGCATGAACACCAGAAACAGGGCGATGGTCACCCCGAGAATCATCGACAACGCGGCGGTTTCGAAGGTGACGACGGCGCCGTTGAGCATGTCCGGCAAGGCCTTGAACGCCGCTCGCCAGTGGAAGTTGTAATCAAACATGCGTCAGCCCCTCCGCGTGTTCGGCGGCCTGCAGCCAGACGGGCAGGCGCGCGCTGGCAAGGCCGGTGCAGGCACTTTCGACGCATTCGGCCAGGTTGGCGAAGTGCACCCGACGGCCCACCAGACCGGGCGCGTAGTGCGCGTACTTGCCGGAGTTGGTCATCAGGTTGCGCGCGGTGGGCGGAATCACCGGCTCGCCGAGCATGCACCAGCAGGTGTCGGTGACGAACTGCACGCCGAAGTTTTCAAGCGTTGTCACGTACCCGGCCTGCTGCGCGCGCTCCAGCGTGGCGCGGCCGCAGGTGACGACCATCGCCACGCTGTCGAGCTTGCGCAGGCCGTGGCACAGACGGGCGAGGGTGGCGCATTCGCTGTACGAAAAATGCGGATTGCCCAATGTGACGGCGTCGACTTCCGGGCTCTGCGCGCTGTTCAGTTCGCGCCAGCTGCTCAGCAAATCGGCAGCGCTGATGTTCAGGGTTCGGGCTGGCGCGTGTCCGCCCAGGGCGAGTTCAGCGGTGGTGGCTTCTGGCGTGACACCGGCCATGTGAAACATCGGGGCGGCGGAGGTGGTCGCGAACGCTGCGCCGAAGGCTTTCAGGTCATCGAGCGTGGGCGCCTTGTGTTCCAGCCCGCAGACCACGGGGATGTCAGCACCGCAGAGCAAGCCCACGTGATAGCCCAGCAGCGGGTAGAAACTGTCATCCAGCGTGCCCAGTTCGGGAATGTCGATGCGCAGCGTCGCCAGGCGTTGTTGTGTCAGGTGACAACCGATTTTCGGCGCACGGCCGGTCAGGGCGATGCAGATGTCGAGGTAGTCGGGGTATTTCAGCGTGCGCGCGCCGATCACGCTGTTGGCGTAGACCACGGCGTTGGATTCGGCCCAGACGATCTGCTCGCCCAGCTCCGGCGCGCTGTCCAGCAGGTAAGGCGCGCAGGTAAAACTGACGCGCGCGCCCATGTCCAGGTAAGCGTTGCCCAACTGACTGGCGGGTTCGCCCAGTGCCGGGTCGACACCCAGTTCACGCCAGCGGCGTTTGTCCACCGAGATGGAATTGAGGGTGGTGGGCACACGCACCTTGGCGTCCCAGTCCACCAGTTGCCGGGCGAACCGCAGGCTCGCCGGGCCGGTATAAATGCAACCGTCGATGTGCGCCTGGGTGATGTCCAGCAGCTCGGTCGCGCCTTGCAGTTCGGCCATGCGCAGAATGATGCCCATCGCCACTTGTGCAGCCTTGCCGTAGGCGCCGTCGAGAAAGCCCTGATCCATTTCGGTCAGGGTGATCTGGGTGCTGACGCGGTGGGGCGCGCGGGGGGATCGGGCGGCAGCAAGCGCAGTCGGCGGGTTGTCGAAGCCGGTGACCCGCGCGTCTTCGACCCGTGCGAACTTCACCTTGCGCAGTGCCGCGAAACCGGCTTCGCCGAGGCTGATGACCGGAATCGAATGCCCGAACATCTGTTCGGCGATCAGCACGCCGAGGGTGAGGATGTCTTCGACCCGTTCGAACACCAGTGCAGCGGGCGCATGCCCATTGAGGATCAGTTCCAGCAACACGCTGCTGCCGGTGCACGAACCCCGCCCGCTCGGGATCGCCAACACGCGCCCGGTGATGATCTGGCCGCTGAGCGGATGGTGACGGTCGATCACCTCACCGGTAAACGGCTCGACCCCGCCCCAGAAACTCAAGGCCATGTCGGCATACAGCAACTCGCCCTGGGCACTGCCTGAAACCAGACAACGGCCGTTTAACGAAACTTCAGACATCCTGGGCTCCTGTGTGAGTGAGTCAAACCGCGCAGCGTGTGGTAACGACCCCTAACCATTGTAGGAGCGCGCTTGCCCGCGAATGCAGTGTGTCAGTCGATGAATGTGTCGTAGACAGATCGCATTCGCGGGCAAGCGCGCTCCTACACGTTCGGCGTCCAGCGTGAATATTGCGTCGGACGCTAAAGCTGCGAGCCCGAATCAGTAATAAACCCCCGGCACCGTCAGGTTCGCGGGTTTGATTTCGTCACCCACCCACTTCTTCCACAGCTCGTCGTAACGGCCGGTACGCACCTGTTGGTTGACGAACAGGTTCAGGTAATGGATCAGGCCGTATTCGTTACGTTTGGCGGCCAGCGACACGTAGTCGATGACGTAAGGCGCGTTGCCCGCGACTTTCAGACCTTTGTATTTGCCCGACTTGAGGGTTGCGGCGGCCACGGTGTTGGTGACCACGGTTGCATCGATATGGCCCTGGGCGACGGCGAGGATGGTGTCGTTCTGGGTCTGGTAGGCGCGGAAGGTGCCGCTGCCCCAGGCTTTCTGGTCTTTTTCCAGCGCGATGGCCTCATAGGTGCCGCTGGTGTTACCCACGTTTTTGCCCTTCAGGTCCTCGTATTTGGTGATGCCGGTGTTGTCGCGGGTCAGCACCACCATCTGGAAGGCGAAGTAGGGAATGGTCATCCCCACGGTCTTCGCACGCTCCAGCGTGTCGGAGGTGGAGGCGACGATCACATCGGCGCGACCGGACACCAGCGCAGGGATACGGTCCGGGAAGGGGGTCTCGACCACTTCAGCCGTGACGCCCAGCACCTTCGCCAGGTCGTTGCAGTAATCGACGTCAAATCCGACCGGGTTGTTCTTCTCATCCCGTGAACCCATCGGCGGAAAGTCCAGGGTCACGGCGCAACGCAGCTTGCCGGAGTCGATGATGTCATCGAGTTTGTCGGCGAAGGCGGCATTGATAAAGGAGGAACTCATTACAGCGAGGAGGGCTACGGCAACAGCATGCTTTTTCATAGAAGCCTCGGTGGATGCAAGTAATGGAACGGCCGGATAAGTAATTTCGTATACGATATTTTATATGCACGGTGCGTGCCCGTTTTGCCACTATGGGCTGCAGGGCTTTGGATCGGCGGCTTGTGGAAATTGCCCGCGTGTGCGGGGCGACGACGGTGTTACATAAAGGAGCAAAAACGGGCGCGGTGCTTCATAGATGCACGTTCATCCCGCACGACGGAGCGCGCGAAGGTCAACCTTGCGATTCCCGGTATTCACTCGGCGACACGCCGGTCAATGCCTTGAACTGTCGACTGAACGCGCTGTGATCAGTGTAGCCGCAGCGCAGGGCGACCTCGGTGATCGACAGGTCTTCACGCAGCAACCGCGAGGCTTCGCCCAGCCGTGCCTTGTGAATCATCTGCCTTGGCGTGAGCTGGAAGATGCGTTTGCAGTGGCGTTCCAGTTGCGCAATCGACAGCCCGGCCAGGGTAGTCAGTTCCTGAAGGGTGATGGGGCGCGCGAAGTGCTCGCGGATGTAGGCGTCGACCTCGGCCAGCTTTTGATACGCCGGGTGCGATTGCAGCACTTGCAGGTCGCGGGAGATGCCGGCCAGACCCATGATGGTCCCTTGGGCGTCGCGTAGGGCGATCTTGTGGGTCAGGCACCAGATGGGCTGGTTACCGTAATACAGGTGCAGTTCGAGTTGATCGCTGAGTTGTCGGCCATCGGCCAGTACGCGCCGATCCTGCGCGGTGTACAACGGCCCGAAACGCGCCGGAAAGACATCTTCCGCCGTGCGCCCGACGACCTGGCTCTTCTCCTTGAAGCCGCAGCGCTGCACCAGCGTCTGATTGACCAGCGCATACCGCGCCTGTGCATCCTTGACGAAAAACACCACCCCGGGAATCGCATCGAACAGCGGCGCGACCGTTTCCAGGCTGGTCAACAGCTGATCGAGGTTGTGCAGCGGCGAGGTGGGGAGCAGGTCAATCATGTTCACAGCAGGTCGGCCAGAGTGGGGGACGAGGTCGATGATGCGGCAATAGGGGGCTGCTTAGAAAGCAGCAGTCAGAAAAGACGGATATCCAAAGGCCGGCAGCTCAGCCACTGTGGGAGCGAATTCATTCGCGAAAAATCTTCCAGGCGAAGGCGATGTGTTGACCGTGCTGGCCAATCGCGAATGAATTCGCTCCCACAGGTGGCGCGGTGTCCGGCCCGTGGGAAGGACGTCACCGATCGTCAGGCCGCAGGCTCATCCAGGCACGCCAGCGTCGCGATGCGCGCCGGGCTGAAGGGCGGGCGCAGGCGCGGTGGTTCCCAGCCGAACAGGGTGTGCGCGGCGGTGGCGCAGATACGGCCCTGGCACGCGCCCATGCCGCAGCGGGTGTTGAGCTTGGCGCTGTTCCAGCTGGCGTGGTCGGCGAGTTCGGCGTAGGGCACGTCCTCGCAACGGCAAACCAGCGTGTCGGCTGTCGCCAGTGTTTTCAGTGCAGGATCGAGGGTGAACGCCTGGTTTAAGCGGTCGGCGAAGCGCTGCCAACGCTGGCGCTCCGGCCAATGTGCCCGCGCCTCCTCCTGCCTGCCGACGGCGACCAGCCCGGCGATCTTGCCTTCGACCAGGGCCAGTTCGCTGCCGCCAAAACCGGTGCATTCACCGGCCGCGTAATGGTCGGTGAGCCCGGTGGTTTGCCACTCATCCACCACGATCGCGCGATCGCGCACCTCGCAACCCAGCGCGCTGCCCAGCTCGGTGTTGGGTACCAGACTGAAACCGCACGCGAGCCGGTCGCAGGCGATCTCTTCGACACGCGAGCCCGTTTGCATGCGCACCGCTTCCAGCCGATCCGAGCCCAGCGCTTCGATCACGTGCGCTGACAGTCGATAAGCGCCACTGGCCAGCGTCACTGCCTGAAAGGCTTTGTTCGGCCATCGCCACAACCCCAGCGCAAAGCCGCTGACCGCGCGGCGTCCCGCTTGCTCGGCGATGCGCACGACCTCGGCGCCGTTCTTCTTGGCGGTCGCAGCTGAAGCCAGCAGCAGGGGGCCGCTGCCCGCGATCACGATGCGTTCACCCGACACCGGTACGCCGCTCTTGATCAACGCCTGCAACCCACCGGCGCCGGTGACGCCGGGCAAGGTCCAGCCGGGAAAGGGCAGCAACAACTCGCGAGCGCCCGTACACAGAATCAGTTTCTCGTAACCCAGCACCCAGCCGCGTTCGGCGTCTTCCAGCAGCAGGCGTTTGGGGCCGGCGATCGCGACCACCTTGGTGCCGCTGTGCAGATGAATATTGCTGTAGCGCTGCAACTGCGCGCGCATCTCGGTCGCCACAGTGGGCAGTTGTGCGTTCGGGCCGTCGCGCCAGATCTGCCCGCCCGGCAGCGGGTTGTCGTCGAGCACGACGATGCTGATGCCGCTCGGTGCCGCCGCCAAGGCAGCCGCCATGCCGGCAGGGCCTGCGCCGATGATCAACAGGTCCACAGGTCGGGTCATGGCCGTGTCTCCACGTGCATGCCGTCGCGGCACAGGGTCTGGCAGGCGAGGCGGCGCAGGCCGTCGATGGTCACCCGGCATTCCTGGCAGATGCCCATCCCGCACAAGGGCGCTCGGCGTTGACCGCTGACTGACGTGCGACTGCAATGGTCACCGCTCGCCGTCAAGGCCGCCGCAACGGTGGTGCCTTGGGCGACGCGCAACGGCTGACCGTCGATGCTCAACTCAAGCATGGGCAGGGGCTCCGATAAAACGTTGTGGCAGGAACGCGTCGAGGTCGAGCGGCGGTGGCGTGTGCAGCAGTTGCGCGGCCAGCAGCTTCGCGGTGCCGGTGGCGGTGGTGACGCCCAGACCTTCATGCCCCACGGCCAGCCACAACCCCGGCTGCTCGGGGTGCTCGCCAATCAGCGGCTGGCCGTCCGGGCTCGCCGAGCGAAAACCGGTCCAGCTGCGAATGCCGTTCATCTGGCCGAGGTCGGGCAAAAAATCCATGGCCCGACGCAGCATGCGACCTAGCATGGCGGCGTCGATCGTGGGGTCTTCGTTGTCGAACTGCCGGGACGAGCCGATGAACAACTGGCCGGTCGGGCGTTGTTGCACGTTGAACGCCACGGAAGGGCCGTTGCCCTTGTGCGCGCTGGTGACGTAACCCAGTTCGACCAGCGTGTGGGTGATCTGGATCGGGTAGCGATCGGTGATCAGCAGGTGGCCTTTCTTGGCGTGCAGCGGCACGTCCGGGCACAGGTCGCGGGCATGGATGCCATTGGCAAGCACCACGGCGCCGGCCTGCAACCACTGTCCATCGGCCAGCCTCACGCGGTTGCCTTGAACCTCCACCACCTCGGCGTGCTGCTGACGCACGCGCTCGGGTTGGCGCTGCAACAGCCAGCGCGCGGCGTTCGGCGCATACAGAATCCCGTCTCCGGTGACCCTCAAGGCGCCAAACAGGCCGGGGCGCAGGGAAGGCTCGGCCTTCGCCAATGCAGCGCCTGACATCAATTCGCACGCCAGACCGAACTCACTTAACGCGGCGTGTTTGCGTTCGGCTTCGGCCATTTCTTCTTCGTTACAGGCCAGCCACAGCGTGCCGTTGTTGCGCATGGCGCAGTTCTCGGGCATCTGCGGCGCCAGTTCGCGCCACAGGCGCACCGAGTATTCGCCCAGTGCCAACTCGGCGGGGCTGTGGTCCAGGACCACCAGATGCCCCATCCCGGCAGCGGTGGCAGCCGGTCGCTGGCAATCGAGCACGCACACCTGCAGGCCTTGGCTGGCCAGTTCATCGGCACAGGCAGCGCCAATGATTCCGCCACCGATGATGATCACATCGGCGGCCTGGCCTCGAATATCGGTGCCCTGGATCAAGAACGAATGCCCCAGGCGAACGGGTCTTCCTCGTCCAGCAGCAACGTCGCTTCGGCACTGATGTAGGCGCGACCGCGGATGGTCGGCACGATGCGGTCACCCATCTGGCGTTCACCATGCTGCCATTGGAAACTGCCCTCGAACTGGCTGCCGATCACGCTGGCTTGCTGCCAGATCGCGCCGGGCGCCAGTTTGCCGTCTGCGGCCAGGCAGGCCAGTTTGGCGCTGGTGCCGGTGCCGCACGGTGAACGGTCGTAGGCTTTGCCGGGGCACAGGACGAAGTTGCGGCTGTCGGCCACGTCATCGTCGGCGAACAATTCGATGTGGTCGATCAGGCCGCCGTCTTCGCCACGGATGCCCTGGCTGTCCAGCGCCTGACGGACTTTCCAGGTGTAATCGGTGAGGGCGTCGAGGTTGTCGCCGGTGACGCTCAGGCCGTGGTCGGCAATCAGGAAGAACCAGTTACCGCCCCAGGCGATGTCGCCGGTGACGTTGCCGATCCCCGGGACATCGACGATGAAGTTCTTGCGATAGCGGTAGGAAGGGACGTTGTTGACGCTGACCGAGCGATCCTCGTGCAGGGTGGCTTGCACCGTGCCGACCGGGGTTTCGATGCGGTGAACGCCGGGGTCGATCGTGCCCAGGTGCGCCAGCGACACGACCAGCCCGATGGTGCCGTGGCCGCACATGCCCAGATAACCGGCGTTATTAAAAAAGATCACCCCGGCGCAGGCTTCCAGGTCCACCGGCTTGCACAGCAGCGCGCCGACCAGCACATCGCTGCCGCGGGGTTCCAGCACGGTGGCCGCACGCCAGTCGTCGAATTCATCCGCCAGCAACTGGCGACGTTCCGCCATGCTGCCGTTGCCAAGGTCAGGAAAACCGTCGAGCACCAGACGCGTGGGTTCGCCGCCGGTGTGGGAGTCGAGGATCTGGATGCGCTTCATGAATTCACCCCAAGGTTGTACGCAGTTGCTCGTTCTGAGTTCCGTTAAAGCGTGGTGATTGGATTTTCTGTGGGAGCGAATTTATTCGCGAAAATCTTCCAGGCGACGAGGATGTGTCGACTGAACAAGCGTCTCGCGAATGAATTCGCTCCCACAGTCTGAGTTTTCCCATTCAGTCAGAGATTTGCCAGACACATGCTCAAGGTGAGCAAGCTCGCCCCGCTCCCTTAGCTGCCATCCAGATTGGCGTTAAAGCGCGGCAGGGTCTTGACCGATTTCGCCGCTGAAAATGACGAAATCGGCACAGTCGCGGGCGACTCAGATTTCGCTGAGCACCGCGTTGGGAAGGTGTGCGTAGAGCGCGCGGCAAACACCGATGATGTGGTGTTCGATCAGTTCGGCGGCTTTGTCCACGTCACGATCGGCACAGGCTTTGAGGATTTCTCGGTGTTCCTGATCCGCCCGTTCCTTGCCCTCGTCGAAGCTCATTTGCACGCGCAGGTAACGTTCGACCTTGTCGTGGATCGAGCGAATCATGTTCAGCAAAAACGGCCGCTGCGCCGCTTCATACAGACAGGTGTGGAACGCCCAGTTCAGTTCTGCCCAGCGCCCGATGTCGTCGTCACCCACGAACTCGTCACAGATGGCCGTGGCCCGATCGATCTGCGCCTGGGTCATCCGTGGCACGGCCAGCCGGATGGCCTGAACCTCCAGCAACACGCGCACTTCGAAGATCTGCGCCAGCTCCGGTTCGGAGATCCGCGTGACCACGGCCCCCTTGTTGCGCTGGAACTGCACCAGCCCTTCAGCTTCAAGACGCTTCAAGGCTTCGCGCACAGGGATCTTGCTGACGTTGAACACGCGGGCGATGTCGTCCTGGCGAATCGGCTCATCTTCGGCGAACTGGCCGGAAATGATCGACTCACGCAGGTACTTTGAAATCACCTCGGACGCAGACGGTGCGACACCAAGGTTGGGGGCGTCAGGAAGGAGAAAGGGCACGCGAGCGACTCAGGCAAGGGACGAATGGCGGATATTGTATACGACCTTCGATTTGTTACATCCGATGTCGCCGTTGCCTGACGAAAAAAAGATCAGTGGTTGACCGTGTACGACAGCATCATCGAAATCTGACACAGCGGGCGGCCGCTTTCGGCATGCCACTGGTTGAACGCGGCTTGTACCGCTGCCTGATCGCGCTGGCTGCTGGGCACCTTGTCGACAATGTTTTGCGCGTTGAGGGCTGCGACCACGTCGTAGCTGGGGATAAACGTGTCCTTGCCGACCATGCGCAGAAAACGCGCGGCCGAGAGTCCGCCCATCTGATTACCGTGCTTGAACAGGTAACGCCACAGCCCGACGATGTCGGTCACCGGCCACTCGGCGATGAAGTTGCCGAAGCTGCCGTGTTCATGGGCGATGTCGAGGATCAACTGCGCGTTGCGTGGCACGCTCTTGAGTTTGCCAAGGTGGCGAATGATTCGCGCATCCTGCATCAGACGCTCCAGATGATCGGCGCCCATGAGCACGACCTTTTCCGGATCGAAGCCAAAGAACACTTGCTCGAAGGCCGGCCACTTGGCGTCCACCAGGCTGTGCTTCAACCCGGCACGAAACACCCGCAGGGCCATGGTCGACAGATAACGGTCGTCGCTCAGGGCCTTGAGCTGTTTTGAGGTGGCGGGAGTCGGCAGATGCGCCTCGAGGGCGGCGGCGGAACCAAAGCGATTCAAGCAGTATTCATTGAGCCATTTGTAGTCTTGCATGCCCTCTCCAACACAAAGATGTATGTCCACCGCGCTCCTACAACGGTCGCGGGGGTTCAGATAATTTGCGGTTGTACTGAAACCGCCAGCGCACGTACAGCAGTGCACTGGTAAACACCGCCAGGCTCGCCAGCATTTCCAGCACGCCAAACCAGGAGCGGCTCGGGTCGTAAGCGGCCAGCGCTCCCTTGATGAAGTACAGGTTCACCACGAAGCAGGTCCACGAATGCCCGCGCGCGCTGCCGGTGATCATCCCCGGTGAGAGCAACAAAAGCGGCACCAGTTCAATCGACAGGATCACCCAGGGACGGGCACCGTGCAGATCGGCGAACCCGAGGTAATACACCGCGAGCAGCGCGATCAGCCCGAAAAAGCACAACAAGGCAGCAACCCGGCTCCAGCGGACGCGAGGTTCCAGCCATTCCAGCGCGGGCAATGCCTTGGGCTTTTTAGCCACGCGACGGCTCCAGCAGCAACGCAGTCTTGGCCAGACGCTGACCCAGCGCGCGGCACAGCGTGGTTTCGTGCGGGTCCAGCGGACGTTTGCCGTCGGCGCCTGCGTGGTGGCTGGCGCCGTACGGCGTACCCCCGCCGCGGGTTTCGATCAGCGCCGCTTCGCTGTAGGGCAGGCCGGTGACCAGCATGCCGTGGTGCAACAACGGCAGCAGCATCGACATCAGCGTGGTTTCCTGACCGCCGTGCAGGCTGGCCGTGGAGGTGAACACGCTGGCAGGTTTACCGACCAGCGCACCGGTCAGCCACAGGTTGCTGGTGCCGTCGAGGAAGTACTTGAGCGGCGCCGCCATGTTGCCGAAACGGGTCGGACTGCCCAGCGCCAGGCCGGCGCAGTTTTTCAGATCGTCGAGCGTGGCGTACAACGCGCCCGTGTCTGGAATGCTCGGCGCCACCGCTTCGCACTCGGTGGAGATCGCCGGCACCGTGCGCAAGCGCGCTTCCATGCCGCCCATCTCGACGCCACGGGCGATTTGTCGGGCCATTTCACTGGTCGAACCGTTGCGGCTGTAGAACAGAACCAGAATGTACGGCGTGCTCACGGCAGGATCTCCAGGATCTTTTCCGGTGGACGGCCAATCACGGCTTTGTCGCCAGCGACCAGAATCGGGCGCTCGATCAGCTTGGGGTGCGCGGCCATGGCGGCGATCACGTCATCGTCGCTCAGGCTGGCGTCTGCCAGGTTCAGGGTTTTGTATTCGTCTTCGCCGGTGCGCAGCAGATCGCGCGCGCCGATGCCCAGCTTGCCCAGCAGGTCACGCAGTTGGGCAGCATTGGGCGGGGTTTCGAGATAACGCACGATAGTCGGCGTCAGGCCACGGGCTTCAAGCAATTCCAGCGCACCACGTGATTTGGAGCAGCGCGGGTTGTGATAAAGCGTCAGATCGGTCATTTGCAGGTCGCATCTTGCGTGAGGTGGCGGCTATTCTACATAGGTGACGACCCGGACGAACATCAGGTCTGCGTCGCGTCTCTATAAAAGGAACAAGCATCATGGCAAGGCGGTTGGCAGCAGCGGTAGCGCTTATCGGGAGTGTGTTGCTCAGCGGGTGTGGCGTGGATCTGGGGACTGACCAGAACGGTCAGAAGGTCGCCAGCGACCGCGTCGACAAACATTGGCTGGTGGTCAACTACTGGGCTGAATGGTGTGGCCCGTGCCGCACGGAAATTCCGGAACTGAACAAACTCTCCGACCAGATGAACGGCCAGAAGGTCAGCGTGTTCGGGGTCAATTTCGACAACTTGCAGGGTGAAGACCTGAAAACCGCGAGCAATGCGCTGGGGATCAAGTTCACCGTGCTGGCCCAGGATCCGGCCGAACAGTACGACCTGCCCAAGAGCGAAGCGCTGCCGGTGACTTACATCATCGACGACAAGGGCAAGGTTCGTGAGCAGTTGATGGGCGAGCAGACCGCCGCAGGCGTGGCGCAGAAACTGGCGGAGTTGAAAGGGAAGGGCTGAGCACCACTAACCTTTGTAGGAGCGTGGCTTGTCCCGCGATCGGCCGGGGACCGGTCGTGATCTATGCGACCGTGGTCAGGCTGACACACCGCATTCAATGGGTTTGTTGGCGCTTCGCACCAAATCGCGCGACAAGCCACGCTCCTACAGGGCGAGGCTCAGCCTTCTTCCAGCCAGAACCGCAGCGGCAATCCTTGCGCAGGCCACAACTGCAGCTGCTCAATGTTCGACACATCCCACCGCTGCACCTGCCCCATGGCCTCCAGAAACCGGTGTTCCTGTTCCATCAAGGCCGGTGCACAGAGTTTGCGGGTGCTGCCGACCGGGCCGAAGTGGATGCGGCTGCCCTCCAGCCGGTACGACGCGAACCAGTGGTTACAGCCTGCATTGCCATAGGCGCGGCCATCGTTGCCCAGGGTCATGGTCAGGTGGCTGTTGTCGATCAGCGGACGTTCGCCGATCCACTCCAGCACATAACCGTGATCACGCTTGAGCGCATCGGTGTCGGTTGCACAACCCGCCAGCATGACGGCCGCGAGCACGCTCAGCACACGCGATTTCATGCGGCTTTTTTCGCGCAGGCCGGGCATACGTGTTGTTCGCCGACGGTTTTCCAGCCCAGTTCGGCAATGCGCGCGGTGGCGGCAGGCTTCAAGGCTTTCTTGCCTTCCTTGCCGTCGACCATGAACTCAATGTCCTGCTCTTTACCGCAACCGTTGCAGTTGACCTTCCACTGATGGATCGCCAGCTCGGTGAAGGCCGGACCGTTGGCGACGGCCACCCATTGCCCCGGTGGGTTGATCAGGTGACGGACTTTTTCCACGTTCAGGCGCATGTACAGGTCTTTGCTGCCTTTGACGGTGACCAGCAGCACGTCGTCGTGCTTGATCGAGCCGCCGTTGCCGGTCACTTGATAGCGACCGATGGCCAGGCTGCGGCATTCGATCAGGGTGTGTTGCGGGGTGAGCATGCTGTAACGAAAATCGTGTTCGGCCATGGGGGTCTCCAAATAGGCGCGCATGCTACCACTTTAGTTCGCCGATGCCCGCTGCCGGTGGGCGGCCCGGTTGGCATTGTGAGGTTAATGCGAACGCCTGTGGGAGCGAATTCATTCGCGAGACGTCCGCACGGTCGACACATCACCGTCGCCTGAAAGATGTTTCGCGAATGAATTCGCTCCCACAGGCGCCGTGTTCACAAAAGCTTATTCGCTCCCACAGGTGCCGTGTTAACAGAAGGTTATTCGTTGGACTGGATAGCGGTTCAGACACTGTTTTGCGGAGTTCCTGCTGCCCAACCCATGATGTTATCCAGCGTCGTCTGCGCAATCGCGCCCAAGGCTTCCTGGGTCAGAAAGGCCTGATGCGCCGTCACCACCACGTTGGGAAAGGTCAGCAGGCGGGCAAGCACGTCATCCTGCAACGGAAGGTCCGAGCGATCTTCGAAGAACAGTTGCGCTTCTTCCTCGTACACGTCCAGCCCGAGGTAACCCAACTGGCCGCTCTTCAGCGCCTCGATCAGCGCGGGCGTATCGACCAGCGCGCCGCGACCGGTGTTGATCAGCATCGCCCCGCGTTTCATGCACTGCAGCGACGCCTGATTGATCAGATGGCGGGTATGCTCGTTGAGCGGGCAGTGAAGGCTGACGATCTGCGCCTGGGCGAGCAATTGATCCAGCGGCAGATACCGTGCACCCAGCGCCTCGACCTGCGGGTTGGGGAAGGGGTCATACGCCAGCAACTCACAACCGAAGCCGGCCATGATCCGCGCGAAGGTTGCGCCGATCTGCCCGGTGCCGACCACACCCACGGTCTTGCCGACGAGGTCGAACCCGGTCAGCCCGTGCAGCGTGAAATCCCCATCGCGGGTGCGGTTGTAGGCGCGGTGCAGGTGACGGTTGAGCGACAGGATCAAGGCCACGGCGTGTTCGGCGACGGCATGGGGTGAGTAGGCCGGGACGCGAACGACGCTGAGGCCCAGGCGTTGGGCCGTCGGCAGGTCCACATGGTTGAAACCGGCCGAGCGCAACGCGATCAGCTTGGTGCCGCCCGCCGCCAGGCGCTCGAGGACGGGGGCGCTGAGGTCGTCATTGATGAACGCGCAGACGACAGGGTATTGGTCCGCGAGGGCGACCGTGTCCAGCGTCAGCCGTGCAGGCTGGAAGTGCAGCTCGATGTCAGCGGGCACATCGGCCGAGAGGAAACTGTCGCGGTCGTAGGTCTGGCTGCTGTAGAGGAGGGTGCGCATGGTGGTTCCTTTCTGGAGGTCTCGCAGTCAACCCGTCACAGTTGTAGAACCGCGCTTGCCGGCGATGGCCGGTACATCCGATCCGCATGTTTTGGATTCACCACCGATCGCGGGCAAGCGCGCTCCTGCAGGGTATTCATCCGTTTCGCCTGCGCGCTGATCCACATCAAGCACTCACCCGCGCCTCGATCTCCAGCCGCGTGATCGCTTTCTCCAGATCATTGAGCGCTTTGTCGCTGTCTGACGAGTCCTGTTTGAGCAGGGTTTCGCTGCGCTGGCAGGCGGCGCGCAGTTGCGGCACTCCACAGTAACGGGTCGCGCCGTGCAAACGATGGACGCGCTCGATCAGGGCGACCCGGTCACCTGCCTCGCGTGCGGCCCGAATGGCCTCACGGTCAGTCTCCAGTGACGCCAGCAGCATCGCCAGCATGTCGGCGGCCAGATCGGCTTTGCCAGCGGCCAGGCGCAAACCTTCCTCATGATCCAGCACTTGCAGGTTGACACCGCCCTGACTGACCTCCTGGTGGCGCTCCGGCGCCTGATTGCGCAGCGCAAGACCGGTCCATTTCAGTACGACCTGTGCCAGCTGCCGTTCACTGATCGGCTTGGTCAGGTAGTCGTCCATGCCGCTCTGCAGCAGCGCACGTTTCTCGTTGGCCATGGCGTGGGCGGTGAGGGCGACGATCGGCAGCGAAGTCGCCTGACGTTCCAGTTCCCAGCTGCGAATCGCCTCGGTCGCCTGGCGCCCGTCCATGCCGGGCATCTGCACGTCCATCAGCACCAGGTCGAAGGTGTCTTCCTGCACCGCCTGAACGGCGGCATAGCCACTGTCCACCGCGAGCACTTTGGCGCCCATGTCTTCGAGCAGCGTCTGCACCAGCAACAGGTTGGCAGGGTTGTCGTCGACGCAGAGAATCCGCGGCGGTCGGCTCGACAGGGGTTCGGGCACCTCGTTGCGCAGCTGCTTGGGGTTGATCAGCTCCGACAGCGCCCGACGCAATTTACGCGTACACGCAGGCTTGGCCTGCAACTGGCTGTACGCGTCCGGCACCGAGACCTGATAAAGGGCCTGCTCCGTGGTCGGGCACAGCACCAGCACTTTGCAGTCGAGATTCTCAAGGTCCCAGATCTGCTGACGCAGACGCTCGGGCGGCAGTTGGTGGGCGGTGACCCCCAGCACGGCCATGTCGATGGCGTGAGGCGTCTGGTGGACCACGGTCACGCCATTGATCAGGTTTTCCAGGTTGTTGAACACCATGGGTTGCAGACCGCAATCTTCCAGCTGGTGTTCCAGTGCCTGACGCGCGAGGTCGTGATGCTCGAGCACCGCCACGCGACGGCCGATCAACGGCGGTGCAGGCAGGTCTTCGAGGTCGTCGCGGGTCTTCGGCAGGGTCACGCTGATCCAGAATTCCGACCCTTCGCCGGGGGTGCTTTCCACGCCAATCTCGCCGCCCATCTGTTCGATCAGCCGCTTGGAAATCACCAGGCCCAGGCCGGTGCCGCCGGAATGACGCGACAGCGAATTGTCGGCCTGGCTGAACGCTTGAAACAGCGCGCGCACGTCCTGGCTGGACAGGCCGATGCCGGTGTCCTGCACGCTGATGCGCAGCTGGACCTTGTCGTCCTGCTCGTCCTCGAGCATGGCCCGCGCGACGATCGTGCCTTCGCGGGTGAACTTGATGGCGTTGCTCACCAGGTTGGTGAGAATCTGCTTGAGTCGCAGCGGGTCGCCCACCAGCGACAACGGCGTGTCGCGATAAACAAGACTCACCAGCTCCAGCTGCTTGGCGTGGGCCGCGGGCGCGAGGATGGTCAGGGTGTCTTGCAGCAGGTCGCGCAGGTTGAACGGGATGGTGTCGAGCACCAGCTTGCCAGCCTCGATCTTCGAGAAGTCGAGGATCTCGTTGATGATGCTCAGCAGGCTGTCCGCGGACTTTTCGATGGTGCCCAGATAATCGTGCTGGCGCGGCGTCAGCTCACTCTTCTGCAAGAGGTGGGTGAAACCAAGAATCCCGTTGAGCGGCGTGCGAATTTCGTGGCTCATGTTGGCCAGGAATTCGGACTTGATCCGGCTGGCTTCCAGCGCTTCTTTGCGCGCCAGGTCCAGTTCGATGTTCTGGATCTCGATGGTTTCCAGGTTCTGGCGAACGTCTTCGGTGGCCTGCTCGATGTTGTGCTGCAGTTCTTCCTGCGCGTTCTGCAGCGTCGCGGCCATCCGGTTGATGCCGGAGGCGAGTTCGTCCAGCTCGTTGCTGCCCATGGGGGGCAATCGGGCTTCCAGATTGCCGTCTTTGAGTTGAGCCACCACGTGTTTGATCTGCGCGACAGGGCCGTTGATGGTGCGGCTCATGCGCAACGCCAGGGTGGCAGTCAGGCCAAGCCCGATGGCGATCAGGATCAGGCTGGCAAACAGGCTGCGATAACCTCGCAGCAGTGTGCCGCTGTGGGACAGTTCCAGTTCAACCCAGCCCAGCAAGCGGTCGGCTTCGGCGGGAACGACGTCGCCGGTCAGGTGACGATTGCGCCCGAACACGGGCATCAGATAGCGCGTGGCGTCATTCTCGGAGCGTTGCAGCATGTGCGTGCTGTTACCGACCGGCGGTTGATTGATCATGGTCGGCCCCGCATGGGCGAGCGGGTTGCGGTCAGCGTCGAGGAAGGACACCGCGCGCACATCGGCCTGTTCCAGCACCTGGCCTGCGATGCGTTCGAGCACCGCTTTGTCGCTGCTGGCCAGGGCGGTGGCAGAGAGCGGGGCCAGCTCGTTGGCGATCATTTCGCCGCGCTTGAGCAACTGGGTCTGCAACTCCGAGAGTTGCATCCAGGTGAAATAACCGCCCAGCAGCGCCGCCATCAGGCAGGCCGGGAGCAGGGTCAGCAGCAATACGCGGCCTTTGATGCCCAGTTTGTTCAGCACACTTTTTTCTCCGGCAATCTTGAGTCACGCACACAGGACGTTTAGCAAGACCTGCGCCATGGTTGCCTGTTCTTCGCTGCAAAGCGCCTTGGGTGATGTGCGCAGTGTAGCCACTTGCGCGCGGCTAATCCTGGCTAAATGGCGGTCAGCGAATGCACTGACAACACGTGTCGATCAGTCCCCATTGCCGGTGGCCACGCAATCTTGAATAATCGCGTCCTGAGAATCAGTCGCAGACGCCAATGAATCCCGCCATCATTCACCGCCCCAGCATACTCGCCATCGAGGACGATCCCGTGCTCGGTGCGTTTGTACACGACTCGCTGGGCCGTTGCGGCTTCCGCGTCACCTGGTGCCAGAACGGCGCGGAAGGGCTGGAGCGTGCCCAGCGTGAGCCCTTCGATGTCGTCCTGATGGACATCCTGCTGCCGGGCATGAACGGCCTGGACATTTTGTCCCGCCTGCGCCGTCGCCATACGATGCCGATCATCCTGATGTCCGCGCTTGGGGCTGAAGCCGATCGCATCACCGGTTTCCGCAACGGGGCGGACGATTACCTGCCCAAACCCTTCAGCGTCGACGAGTTGCGGGTCCGTATCGAAGCGATCCTGCGTCGGGTCGAGCTTGAGCGCCGCTTTCATGCCCCGGTCGCCGCTGCGGCCGTGCCACGCCCGGATGAACTCAGGTTCGACGAGGGCCTGTGCGATGTCAGCTTCGGTCGCAAGCCCGCGCAATTGACGCCCAGCGAATACCGGTTGCTGGAAACCCTGTGGCGCAATCCGGAGGACGTCCTCAGTAAACCCTTCCTTTATCAGCATGTCCTGCAGCGCGGCTACTCGCAGCATGACCGAAGCCTGGACATGCACATCAGCCAGATTCGCCGCAAGCTCAAGGCGATCGGTTACGAAGCCCATCAGGTGCGTACCGTGTGGGGCAAAGGGTATGTGCTGACGGAAGCCGAACCGGATGCGTGAGCAGCGTTCACGCCTGCCGGGCAGGCACTCGCTGTTCTGGAAACTGGCCTTCCTGCTGGTGGGGTTCTGTTTGCTCATGATCTGGCTCAGCTGGTACTGGGGCCGTTACGTCGAAACCCAAAACGCCTACCTGACCGCGCAGGCCCGTCACGTGCTTAAGGGCTATGCCGCCGAGGCGGAGCAGGCCTGGCGTGCAGACAACCAGCGCGGGATAGACTGTTGGTTGCAAGAGATCCGCCGTCAGGAAAAGGGTTGGGTCGGGGTGATCGGCCGTGACCTGCAGTCGCTGAGCAGCGTACCGCTCGATGACAGCCAGATGCAGCGTCTGACGTTCATGCGCGGCGTCGACTGGCCCATGAGCCGGCGCCAGAAGACGATGCCCTGGCTGAAGATTCCATTCCCTAACCTGCCCGGCGCGGGCAGCCTGGTCATCGAATTGCCCGAGCGCTTCAAGCCGGGGCGGTATGCGTTGGTCTGGCAACTGCTGACCAGCGTAGTGACTCCGGCGCTGTTCACCCTGCTGTTGTGCGTCGGATTGTACCGTTTGCTGATTCGCCCGCTCAATCAACTGCGCGAACAGGCCAATGCCTGGCGTGCCGACCGTCTTTCCAATCGCTTGTCGGCGCAGATGACCTCGCGTCAGGACGAACTGGGCGAGCTCAACCGGGCGTTCGATCACATGGCCAGCCGCTTGCAGTCCACCGTTCAGATTCAGCAGCAGTTACTGTGCGATCTGTCCCACGAGTTGCGCACGCCGCTGAGCCGCCTTCGTGTGGCCTGCGACAGCGAACAAAGCCTGCCTGAATTGCGCGACCGGCTGAGCCGTGAGGTCGAAGGCATGCGTCGGCTGGTGGACGACACCTTGCACCTGGCCTGGCTGGACGCCGAGCGGGAGAAACTGCCGGACGAGGACATCGAGGTCCTGGCGTTATGGGACATGCTGGTGGACAACGCTTGCTTCGAGAGCTGCTGGCCTTCCCGACAACTGGTGTGCGACCTGGACAGCCAGTGCTGGGTGCGCGGCCATCTGAATACGCTGGCTCAGGCACTGGAAAACATCCTGCGCAACGCCATTCGTCATTCGCCGCCGCAAGGCATCGTGCGCCTGGGTGGGCGGCGTGACGGTGACGATTGGCTGCTCTGGCTGGAAGACCAGGGCGGTGGTGTGGACGACAGCGATCTGGAACGCATCTTTGCGCCCTTTATTCGCCTCGACGGCGCTCGACCCGGTGACGGTGGTTTCGGCCTCGGCCTGAGCATTGCCCGCAATTCGCTGCGGCTTCAGGGCGGCGACATGTGGGCCGAGAACACGGCGCAGGGGTTGCGGATGATCATGCGATTGCCTGCGCGTGAGGTCGAAGCCACGCCTTGAATCGCCGCCAGCCTGTAGGAGCGCGCTTGGTCTGGGCCGCATCCGGACGATTGGCCGGTGCATCTTGCACAGATGTGTCGCTCATCCATACGTCTCGCGGGCAAGCGCGCTCCTACAGGTTGAATGCAATGACGTGGTTATTACGCAGTAGCCCAGTGCTCGCGATGGTTCACTTATTCCTTTTAGCCATATCGAACTCACTTTGCGTGATATGGGCTTGGAGCGATTGCCGGTATGATAGGCGACCCCCGCACGTCTGGATCGCGAACACGCCATGACCCTGCAGTATCAAACCATCGCCGATTGCGTCGGCAACACCCCGCTGGTGCGTCTGCAACGCATGGCCGGGAACACCAGCAACACGTTGCTGCTCAAGCTTGAAGGCAACAACCCGGCCGGCTCCGTGAAGGATCGCCCGGCGCTGTCGATGATCACCCGCGCCGAACTGCGCGGACAGATCCATCAGGGCGATACCCTGATCGAAGCCACCTCCGGCAACACCGGCATCGCCCTGGCCATGGCCGCGGCGATCAAGGGTTATCGCATGATCCTGATCATGCCCGACAACTCCAGCGCCGAGCGCAAGGCGGCGATGACGGCCTATGGTGCCGAGTTGATTCTCGTCAGCAAGGAGGAGGGCATGGAAGGCGCCCGTGACCTGGCCGAGCGCATGCAGGCCGAAGGCCGTGGCAAGGTGCTGGACCAGTTCGCCAACGGTGACAATCCAGAAGCGCATTACGTCGGCACCGGCCCGGAAATCTGGCGGCAGACCGGCGGCACCATCACCCACTTCGTCAGCTCCATGGGCACCACCGGCACCATCATGGGCACCTCGCGTTACCTCAAGGAGCAGAACCCGAATATCCAGATCGTCGGCCTGCAGCCCATGGACGGCTCGGCGATTCCCGGCATTCGCCGCTGGCCGCAGGAGTACCTGCCGAAGATCTATCAGGCCGAGCGCGTCGACCGGATCATGGACATGGCCCAGAGCGAGGCCGAGGACGTCATGCGTCGTCTGGCCCGCGAAGAAGGCATCTTCTGTGGCGTGTCGTCGGGCGGTTCCGTCGCCGGCATGTTGCGCCTGTCCCGGGAAGTCGAGAATGCGGTGATGGTCGCGATCATTTGTGACCGTGGCGACCGTTACCTGTCGACCGGTGTCTACGATGCGCCCAACTGATGGCCAAGCGTGATGCCGGCCTGCGTTTCCAGCCCAGCGGCGGCACCCGGACAACGCAGGTCCCTACCGGTAAAAAACAACGTCTGACCCTTGAGCGGCTGTCCAACGACGGCCGTGGCATCGGCTTTGTCGACGGTCGCACGTGGTTCGTGGCCGGCGCCCTGGCCGGCGAAGAGGTGGAAGCCCGCGTGCTGGGTGCCCACGGCAAGGTGGTCGAAGCGCGCACCGAGCGTGTGTTCACCGCCAGCCCTTTACGGCGTCCGGCACCGTGCGCGCACTTCGGCCGCTGTGGCGGTTGCAGCGTGCAGCACATGCCCCACGACGAACAGCTTGCCCTGAAACAGCGCATGCTCGCCGAGCAATTGAGCCGCGTGGCGGGGGTCGAGCCCGATGAGTGGGCCGCGCCATTGACCGGCGACGAATTCGCCTACCGTCGGCGTGCCCGCATCGCCGTTCGCTGGGACGCCAAAGGCAAACGCCTCGACGTCGGGTTTCGCGCAGCGTCCAGTCAGGACATCATCGCCATCGATCACTGCCCGGTGCTGGTACAGGCCTTGCAACCGATCATGACCGCGTTACCGGAGATGCTGAGGCGCTTGAGCAAACCGCACGCGTTGGGTCATGTCGAGTTGTTCAGCGGATCGGCCAGCGCCGTGCTGTTGCGTCATACCGCGCCGCTGGCCGACAAGGATCTCGACATCCTCAACGCCTTCTGCGAGACCCACGACGCGCAACTGTGGTTGCACGGCGAAAATGGTCCGCAGCCAGTGGACGCTTCGGCACAACTGGGCTTTCGTCTTGAGCCCTGGAATCTGGAGCTGGCCTACCGGCCCGGCGACTTCGTGCAGGTCAACGCGCAGGTCAATACCGCGATGATCCAACAAGCACTGGAGTGGCTCGCACCGCGTGCGGACGAACGAGTACTGGACTTGTTCTGCGGGCTTGGTAACTTCGCTTTACCGCTGGCGCAGATCACCCGCGAGGTGGTGGCAGTGGAGGGCGTTGAGACCATGGTCCAGCGCGCAACCGGCAACGCAGTCAGCAATGATTTGCACAATGTGAAGTTTTTTCAGGCGGATCTGTCGCAGCCGCTGGACAAGGCGCCTTGGGTGGCGGAAGGTTTCCGCGCAGTGCTGCTCGATCCTCCGCGAGACGGGGCGTTTGAAGTGGTCGGCAAGCTCAAGTCGTTGGGTGCTGAACGGTTACTTTATGTGTCGTGCAATCCGGCAACTTTGGCGCGCGACACGGTCGAATTGATCAAGCAGGGCTACCGATTAAAACGTGCCGGAATCCTCGATATGTTCCCGCAGACAGCGCATGTCGAGGCGATGGCGTTATTTGAAGCGAGTAAGTGAGGCGGTGCGGTTCAAGGAAACGGACCGGTGCCTTACAGGGACTCTCGTTTAATCCGACTGGCCCGCGCATGCGATCTTGCATGGCCCGCAAGGTGTGTGCGCTGAAGAAGGCTGGCGACTGATGGCGCATTTCATCGCGCCGTAGGGAAGGTAAGCAACATGGTACAGGTGAGAGCACACCAGCCGATAAACACAGACGGCAGTATCAATCTCGACGCGTGGCTTGATCATGTGGTCAGCGTCGACCTCGCAGTGGACCGACAGGCCTTGAAAGAGGCCTGCGAATTTGCCCGGCAGGCCGAGCAACAGGACAACGCCGCCAAGAACCTCTGGGCGGAAGGCACGTCGAGTTTTCAGACGGGCCTGGAAATTGCTGAAATTCTGGCCGATCTCAAGCTCGATCAGGACTCGCTCATCGCGGCCGTGATTTATCGGGGCGTGCGCGAAGGCAAGATTCCATTGCCGGACGTCAGCCAGCGTTTCGGCCCCACGGTGGCCAAGCTGATCGACGGTGTGCTGCGCATGGCCGCCATCAGTGCCAGTCTCAGTCCGCGCCAATCGCTGGTTTTGGGCACTCAGGCGCAGGTCGAGAACCTGCGCAAAATGCTGGTCGCGATGGTGGATGACGTTCGCGTTGCCCTGATCAAGCTGGCAGAGCGCACGTGCGCGATTCGTGCCGTCAAGAACACCGACGACGAGAAGCGCAACCGCGTTGCCCGGGAAGTCTTCGACATCTATGCGCCACTCGCCCACCGCCTCGGCATCGGTCATATCAAATGGGAGCTGGAGGATCTGTCCTTCCGTTACCTGGAGCCTGAGCAGTACAAGCAGATCGCCAAGCTGCTGCATGAGCGTCGTCTCGATCGCGAGCGCTTCATTACTGACGTGATGTGTCAGCTTGAAAACGAACTGCTGGCCACCGGCGTGACCGCCGACATCAGTGGCCGGGCCAAACACATCTATTCGATCTGGCGCAAAATGCAGCGCAAGGGCCTGGAATTCAGCCAGATCTACGACGTTCGCGCCGTGCGGGTGCTGGTTCCGGAAATGCGCGACTGCTACACCGCGCTCGGGATCGTCCACACCCTTTGGCGGCACATTCCCAAGGAGTTCGACGACTACATCGCCAACCCCAAGGAGAACGGATACCGCTCGCTGCACACGGCCGTGATCGGCCCCGAGGGCAAGGTGCTGGAAGTGCAAATCCGCACCCACGCCATGCACGAAGAAGCCGAGCTCGGCGTATGTGCCCACTGGAAATACAAAGGCACTGACGTCAAATCCAGCTCCAACCATTACGAAGAGAAAATCTCGTGGTTGCGGCAGGTGCTGGAATGGCATGAGGAACTGGGCGACATCGGCGGTCTGGCGGAACAGTTGCGCGTCGATATCGAGCCTGACCGTGTGTACGTGTTCACCCCGGACGGTCACGCCATCGACCTGCCCAAAGGCGCGACGCCGCTGGACTTCGCGTATCGCGTACACACCGAGATTGGCCACAACTGCCGTGGCGCGAAGATCAACGGCCGGATCGTGCCGCTCAACTACAGCCTGCAGACGGGTGAACAGGTCGAGATCATCACCAGTAAGCACGGCACACCGAGCCGCGACTGGCTGAACTCGAACCTGGGCTACATCACCACTTCGCGGGCGCGGGCGAAAATCGTCCACTGGTTCAAGCTGCAGGCGCGCGATCAGAACGTCGCGGCTGGCAAGGTCTTGCTGGAGCGCGAACTGGCGCGTCTGGCGCTGCCGCAGGTGGACTTCGACAAGTTGGCGGACAAAGCCAACATGAAGACCGCCGAAGACATGTTCGCGGCCCTCGGTGCCGGCGACCTGCGCCTGGCGCAACTGGTCAATCTGGCGCAGCAACTGGTCGAGCCTGAACGCGGCAACGAGCAACTGGAACTGATTCCGCGCAAGGCGTCCGGTTACAAGCCGGGCAAGCGCGGCGATATTCAGATCCAGGGCGTCGGCAACCTGATGACCCAGATGGCCGGCTGCTGCCAGCCGCTGCCGGGCGATGCCATCGTCGGTTACATCACCCAGGGCCGCGGTGTGAGCATTCACCGTCAGGACTGTGCGTCGGTGCTGCAACTGGGCGGGCGCGAGCCTGAGCGGATCATCCAGGTCAGCTGGGGCCCGGTGCCGGTGCTCACCTACCCGGTGGACATCATCATCCGAGCCTACGACCGTTCCGGGTTGCTGCGTGACGTGTCGCAGGTGCTGCTCAACGAACGCATCAACGTGCTGGCCGTCAACACCCGCTCGAACAAGGAAGACAACACCGCATTGATGTCGCTGACCATCGAGATTCCGGGGCTGGACGCCTTGGGGCGATTGTTGGGACGGATTTCGCAGTTGCCGAACATCATCGAGACGCGGCGTAACCGTACGCCTTGAAGATTTATGGCGTCTGCACGGGCGCATCGCGAATGAATTCGCTCCCACAGGTGATCGGATTGCTCCTGCGGGAGCGAATTCAGTCGCGATGACGTTGGTTCCAGCGCCGCATGACTTGAGTTGAACCCCATGTATAAGCTCCAGGATCTGCTAAACCTCATGGCCCGTTTGCGCGACCCGCAATACGGCTGTCCGTGGGACGTGAAGCAGCATTACGCGACGATCGTGCCGCACACCCTTGAGGAGGCTTATGAAGTCGCCGACGCCATCGAGCGCGGGGACTTCGATGACCTGCGCGGCGAGTTGGGCGACTTGCTGTTTCAGGTGGTGTATTACTGCCAGCTGGCGCGGGAAGAAGGGCGGTTCGAGTTCGATGGCGTGGTCGACGGGATCACCCGCAAACTGATTCGCCGCCACCCTCACGTATTCCCCACGGGCGATCTGTATGCGCCACTTGAAACGCCGCGCCTAAGCGAGGATCAGGTCAAGCATCGCTGGGAAGAGATCAAAGCCGAGGAGCGTGCCGAGAAGGCCCGCGTTCCGCAGCAGTTATCCTTGCTGGACGACGTACCGAACGTACTGCCTGCCTTGTCGCGGGCGGCCAAGTTGCAGAAACGCGCGGCGCAGGTCGGGTTTGACTGGCCAGAAGCGTTGCCCGTGATCGACAAGGTGCGCGAGGAGCTCGATGAGGTTCTCGAGGCCATGGCCGACAACGACAGTGAGGGCATCCAGGAAGAGATTGGCGACCTGCTGTTTGTCGTGGTCAATCTGGCCCGTCACCTCAAGGTCGATCCGGAAAATGCCTTGCGCGCCGCCAACGGCAAATTCGAGCGGCGCTTTCGTTTTATCGAACAGGCCTTGCGCGACACTGCTCGCCCCATCGAAGATTGCAGCCTCGAAGAGATGGATGCGCTCTGGGGCGAAGCCAAGCGTCAGGAAAAGAACACGCCCAACTGCGGTTGAGTTGACTATTTAGAGAGAGAAGATAAATGGCGGGTATTTCCCTTCGTGATCAGTTGCTCAAGGCAGGTCTGGTTAACGAAAAGCAGGCCAAACAGGTCGCCAAAACCAAGCAGAAAGAACAGCGTCTGGTGCACAAGGGCCAGGCTGTCGCCGACGACGCCAGCCAGCGCGCCGCTCAGGACGCCATGGCAGAGAAGGCCAGGCGTGACCAGGAGCTGAACCGTCAGCAGCAAGAAAAGGCCGAGCAAAAAGCCCGTGCCGCGCAGGTCAAGCAGTTGATCGAAGCGACGCGTCTGCCGAAGCTGACCACCGAGGATTACTACAACTTCGTCGACGACAAGAAGGTCAAGCGCCTGTCGGTCAACACGCTGATGCGCAGCAAGCTGAGTAACGGCTCGCTGGCGATCGTGCACCACGGCGGCACGTACGAAGTCATTCCTCGTGAAGCGGCGCTGAAGGTGCAGGAGCGCGACCCTCGCCGCATCGTGATGCTCAGTGAGCCGACGGAGGAGCCGGATGGCGACGATCCGTACGCGGCCTACAAGATCCCTGACGATCTGATGTGGTAAACCCCAGTACAACAAAACCCGCCGAGGCGGGTTTTGTTTTATCGCGATTCCGTTATTGCGAGTTGCTCGCTGCCTTCTTGGCTTCCAGCTCTGCGAGCTCTGCTGCGTAACGCTGTGCGTCCGATTCGTGGTGAAACATCCCTACCAGTTGGTCTTGCTGGCGAACATCCCAGATTTGAATGCCATCCGCGATGCTTTCATGAGAGATATGGGCGTCGTCGCGTTCAGTAACCGTTACCGTCATATTGAAAACTCCTGACTCTTTGAAATCTGCGGCAGGACGTCGCAGTGGTTCCTTTATAGATTTTGGTAGCTGGCTAAGTAAACCGACGATTTTGGTAAAGGTTATTTTCGGATTTGGGAAGAATCGCTAAGGGATTGTTTTAAAAGGGCGTGCGACGAATTGTCGCATTCGTTTGGAGGGGGTGAAGAAAGTTTCATGTTCGGTTGGGGAACATTGGGCGTCGCAAAACTGGCGGTTTTGGTTGTGCAGGTGAGGTGAGTAGGGATGCTCTATCCGTGCTCATCCAATTTCGCGGTGATCTGATCGCTCCTCTGCTCTGCGTGGTAACGCAGGGGCTGGCGCTCTGCGTCAACGTGGACGCGAAGCGTCCCGGCAGGCATTACCACGCGGAGCGTGGGAATGATCATGCATCGTCCGGATGCGGCCCAGGCACAAGCCTCGCTCCTACCGTTTGGGGTGGCGTAATCCTTGGGGGATGGTCCGGCATTCCGTTTTTCAAGTGATCCGCCTGAGGCGGAACGCTTCTGCCGTTAGGCAGAACAACCATCAGCACCAAAAGCGACAAAGGAAAAACACTCAATAGTCAGCGCCAACCCCATAAAAAACCCCGCCAATCAGCGGGGTTCTCGAAGGACGCAGTACAACCCGGATCAGCTGCCTTTCACAGCCTTCCCGTTCACCGTGCCATCCTGCAGCATGATGTTGTATTCCTTGCCATCGGTCTCAACCTGCTGCAGGCGAACCAGCAGGTAATCGTAATCCTTGGCGAACCACATCACGGTAATGCGTTTGTTCTGCGTCGGATCACGCACACGCTCTACCTTGATCGCATCGATCGAACCGACCTTGGTGTCGACTTTCTCTGTGCCGAGCACGCGGAAGTCATAGGTGTCGACTTCGTCACCGTCAACCACCTGGTACGTCATGCTCTTCTTGCCCGCAGCGACATCATGCTGCAGCGCCAGCTGGTAAGTGGATTTGTCCAGAATGCCCGTGTTCAGCGGGATTTTGACCGCGTCGCCACGGTCGGTGCCGGTGATGAACTTGGTCGGCCAGTCGAACACCAGGTCGACCGTCTTGCTCTTGCCCAGACCGCCACGTTCGAAGTGATAGGTCTGCGGCAGCAGCGTGTCCTTTTCGGATTTCAGGGTGCTGACCTCGGTCAGGCTGGCGATCATCATCGATGCCTTGAAACTCAGGGTCCAGCTGCCGTTGGCGTTCTTTTCCAGGCTGCGGGTGGCGCTGCCGCCACCGACGGGCAGTTGTTTGAAATCAGCGGTGTAACTGGCGGAGAAGGGTTGAAGGTCTGCCGCATTGACCGCAGGGATTGCGAACAGAGCGAAAGCGAAGAGCAAAGCGCGACGCATAGAATCTCCTGTCTTTGGACTAAAGAGCTAAATTAAGTGGCCTGAATCAAATGGCCGCCAGGCCCCAGTGGCTGGCCGTTCAGTGAGGCGCCGTGTTCGCTCAGGGCCAGTCGGCCTTCGGCGAACCAGCGGATCGCCAGCGGGTAAATCAGGTGCTCCTGGGCGTGAACCCGTTGCGCCAGGGTGGCAGGCGTGTCGTGCAACTCTACCGAAATAACTGCTTGTACGACCAGAGGCCCTCCATCGAGTTCCTCGGTGACGAAGTGCACGCTGCAACCGTGTGTGGCATCGCCAGCTTCAAGCACGCGTTGGTGCGTGTGCAAGCCTTTATACGCTGGAAGCAGGGAAGGGTGAATGTTCAGCAAGCGGCCGTGGTAGTGACGCACGAAGCCGGGCGTGAGAATGCGCATGAAACCGGCGAGTACCACCAGCTTGGGCGCAAAGGTGTCGATCAGCTCGATGAGTGCCGCATCGAAGGCCTCTCGACCTTCGTAGGCGGTGTGATCGAGCGCGCGGGTTTCGATCCCCGCGTTCCTGGCGCGCTCCAGCCCGTAGGCGTCGGCGCGGTTGGAAATCACCGCGCGAATGCGAGCCGGGCTCGAACTGTCCTGAAAGCTGTCGATCATCGCTTGCAGGTTGCCGCCGGTGCCGGACAGCAGCACCACGACATCACACGATTGGGGTGTGTCAGGCATCGCAACGTCGGGCATCAGTGTGCCTTGACGTTCTTCAGCTCGACTTGCGCGGCGCCTTCGGCGGCGACGCCGATCTGGCCGATGACCCAAGGCTGCTCGCCGGCTTCACGCAGCGCGTTGAGCGAGGCTTCGACGTGTTCCTGGGCGACGCAGATGACCATGCCAACGCCGCAGTTCAGGACGCGGTGCATCTCGTGCTCGTCGACGTTGCCTTTTTCCTGCAGCCAGTCGAAGACCGCCGGGCGCGTCCAGCTGGCCACGTCGACCACCGCTTGTGCGCCTTCAGGCAAGACTCGCGGGATATTGTCCAGCAGACCGCCGCCGGTGATGTGGGCCATGGCCTTGACTGCGCCCGTGTCCTTGATCAGCTTGAGCAGTTGCTTGACGTAGATGCGTGTGGGCGCCATCAGCAGGTCGGTCAGTGGTTTGCCGTCCAGCTGGATGGTTTCGATGTCGGCACCGGAGACTTCGATGATCTTGCGGATCAGCGAGTAGCCGTTGGAGTGCGGACCGGAAGAGGGCAGGGCGATCAGGGCATCGCCGGCGACAACTTTCGAGCCGTCGATGATTTCGGATTTTTCCACGACGCCGACGCAGAAGCCGGCCAGGTCGTAGTCTTCGCCTTCGTACATGCCTGGCATTTCAGCGGTTTCGCCGCCGACCAGCGAGCAACCGGCCAGTTCGCAGCCCGCGCCGATGCCGGTCACGACCTGAGCGGCGGTGTCGACGTTCAGTTTGCCGGTGGCGTAGTAGTCCAGGAAGAACAGAGGCTCAGCGCCGCAGACCACCAGATCGTTGACGCACATGGCGACCAGGTCGATGCCGATGCTGTCGTGCTTGTTCAGGTTCAGTGCCAGACGCAGCTTGGTGCCGACGCCGTCGGTGCCAGACACCAGAACAGGCTGCTTGTAGCCGGCCGGGATTTCGCACAGAGCGCCGAAGCCCCCCAGGCCGCCCATCACTTCCGGGCGCTTGGTGCGCTTGGCGACGCTCTTGATGCGTTCGACCAATGCTTCACCGGCGTCGATGTCTACACCGGCGTCTTTGTAGCTCAGGGAGGGTTGCTTGCTCATTATCCAGGCCTTTAGGGGGGATTCGGGGTAACGACCGAGTTGGAACAGCGCGTGGCCGTGTCATCGCCGGTCTGCGAAGGCGCGCGATTTTATCAGGGTTGGGCCCAAGCGGCCATCCTTGGGCCGACGGGCAGGGGCATGATGAAGAAAAAATAACCCGTCTGTTCAGGGTTCCGCCGTTCGTCGGGCGCTATAAAAGGTGTAACTTCATCGCCAGAGTGAGCGATTCGTGCCGCGCTGCGGTCTGAGTCGAGCCAGTTACATTTATGCAGCTATTAATACGCTTCGTTTGGGAATCTTCTATGCGCCTGAAAAACTGCCTGTTCGTAGGCTGTCTGTCCCTCATGAGCCTGCCGGCCCTGGCCGAAACGGTGAACAACCTCTATCAGGTGCGCGAGCCCGTCAGCGGACAGACCCCGGACGAGAAAACCCGGGCCACGCAGGCCGCACTGGAAACGCTGGTCGGTCGTCTGACCGGTGACCCGAAGGCCGCTCAAGGCCCGGGCCTGGCTGCGGTGCGCAAGGATCCACAGCAAATCATCAGTCAGTACGGCTATGACGCAGGTCCGCCCGAGTCGTTGCAGGTGGATTTCGACCCGGCGAGTACCGATCGCGCCTTGCGTCAGGCGGGGTTGCCGCTCTGGGGCTCCAACCGCCCGGTGATCATGGCCTGGTGGCTGAACGATGCAACCGACGGTGCGAACCTGGTTGGCGATGGTCAGGCTTCGGCTGAGCCGCTGCGACGTGCCGCGCAGCATCGGGGCCTGCCGCTGCGTCTGCCGCTGGCTGATTTGGGCGAGCAAGGGATCGGCAACGCCAAGACCCTGGATGGCAACGACGTTACCCCGTTGAAACAGGCGTCCGAGCGCTACGGCTCCGATGCGATTCTGGCCGTCCATGCACTGGAAAACGGCGGGCAGTGGCAGGGCAAATGGCATCTCTGGCTGGGCGACAAAATGGAGCAAGGCAGCGCGACCGGCGCCAGTTCGGCTGAGCTTGCCGATGCCGTACTGCTGTCGGTGAGTCAGCGTCTGGCGCCGCGTTTCGTGGTCAAGCCGGGAGCGTCGTCGGGCATGGCGCTGGAAGTCCAGGGCATGAACCTGGAGCGTTACGCTCAACTGGGTCGCTTGCTGGAGCCTTTCGGCGGGCGTTTGAAATCCGTGGACGCGGACCGTGTGGTGTTCGACGTGAGCGGCAGCCCGGATCAGCTTCGTTCGCAGTTGGCGCTGGCCAAACTGCAGGAAGTGCCAGCCGGTGAAATCGCCAGCGCGCCGGTCGATGCCGGGCAAATGCCTGTTCCGGGCGCCGCGCCGGGTACGGCGCCCGCACCTGCGCCGCAACAACCGGCTGCGCAGACACTGCACTTCCGTTGGTAAAAGCGTTCACAGCGACGTTGCACGAAGCAAATCTTTTGGATTAAGGGGCTGTAATGACTGATACGCGTCGTTGGTTCTGGCTGGGCGGAGTCGTTCTGCTGTGCCTGTTCGTCTGGTTGCTGCATGCAATCCTGACGCCGTTTCTGGTGGCGCTGTTGCTGGCGTATATGGGCGATCCGCTTGCTGATCGTCTGGAAAAACTGAAGATGTCGCGCACGCTCAGCGTGGTGACCGTGTTTGTGTTGTTCACCCTGATCTTCATGGGCTTGCTGCTGGTGCTGGTGCCGATGCTCGCCAAGCAGCTGTATCGGTTGTACGAACTGGCGCCGCAGATTCTCGACTGGTTGCAGCACACCGCATTGCCGTGGACGCAGGCCAAACTGGGGCTGGCGGACGGCTTCTGGAAGTTCGACAAGGTCAAGGCGGCGATTTCCGAACACATGGGCCAGACGGGCGACATTGTCGGGATCGTGCTGGCGCAAGCCACGACGTCCACGCTGGCGCTGATCGGCTGGCTGACCAATCTGGTGCTGATTCCGGTGGTCTGCTTCTACTTGCTGCGCGATTGGGACGTGATGATGGCGAAGGTGCGCAGCCTGTTGCCGCGTCATCGCGAGAAGAAGATCGTGGCGCTGGCCGATGAGTGTCACGAGGTGCTGGGTGCGTTCATTCGCGGACAGCTGCTGGTGATGGTGGCACTGGGCGTGATCTATGCGGCGGGTCTGATGCTGGTCGGGCTCGAGCTGGGGCTGTTGATTGGCGTTATTGCCGGGCTGGCGGCGATTGTGCCGTACATGGGGTTTGTGATCGGCATCGGCTCGGCGATCCTGGCGGGCTTCTTCCAGTTTGGCGGCGACCTGTATCCGATGCTGGGCATCGTGGCGGTGTTCATGGTCGGCCAGGCGTTAGAAGGCATGGTGCTGACGCCGCTGCTGGTGGGTGATCGCATCGGGCTGCACCCGGTAGCGGTGATCTTCGCGATTCTGGCGGGCGGCGAACTGTTCGGCTTCACCGGCATCCTGCTGGCCCTGCCCGTGGCGGCGGTGATCATGGTGTTGGTGCGTCACGTCCATGATCTGTACAAGGACTCGGACATTTATGGCGGGATGGAAGACCCGGAACTGTAACGAGTGAACGAGCGCTCACTCCCATACGGTTGTGTGTTCGACATGGCGCAACACGGGCGTTGGATCAGCTTTTTAATCCGTGTCTTCTGCACGTAAATCGCGGCCTGGCCCGGTGTAGACGCAACCCTTTGATTTTGCAGGCGGTCTGGCGCATTGTGCGGCCCGCCTTGCGGGTATAAACTTTGCACACTTTACACAGAGGCCCCTTGGCGGTTCGTCATTGAACCGTTCAGCCAGCATGAAACCAGTTCAGCTGCCCCTGAGTGTGCGTCTGCGTGATGACGCCACCTTCATCAATTACTATCCAGGCGCCAATGCCGCTGCACTCGGCTACGTCGAGCGGCTGTGCGAAGCCGAGGCCGGCTGGACCGAAAGCCTGATCTATCTGTGGGGCAAGCAGGGAGTAGGGCGCACGCACCTTCTCCAGGCGGCGTGTCTGCGTTTCGAGCAGATGGGCGAGCCGGCCGTTTATTTGCCGATGGCTGAAGTCATTGATGAAGGCGTCGAGTTGTTCGATCACCTTGAGCAATACGAACTGGTCTGCCTGGACGACTTGCAGGCCGTGGTCGGCAAGCCGGAATGGGAAGAAGCCCTGTTTCACCTGTTCAACCGTCTGCGTGACAGCGGCCGTCGATTGCTGATTGCCGCGTCCTGTTCGCCTCGCGAGCTACCGGTCAAGCTGGCCGACCTCAAGTCGCGACTCACCATGGCGCTGGTGTTTCAGATGCGCCTGCTGTCCGACGAAGAAAAACTCCGTGCCCTGCAATTGCGCGCCTCGCGCCGTGGATTGCACCTGACCGACGAAGTCGGCCATTTCATCCTGACCCGCGGCAAACGCAGCATGAGCGCGCTGTTCGACCTGCTCGAACAGCTCGATCAGGCATCGCTTCAAGCGCAGCGCAAGCTGACCATCCCTTTCCTTAAAGAAACGCTGGGTTGGTAGTGGGGAGCGCTCAGTGAATCCGTCTGTCGTCGATCCCGCCCTGGTGCAGCAGACGGCGGCAGCCCTGCGCAACGCCAATCGCATTCTGATCATCACCGGCGCGGGCCTTTCCGCTGATTCGGGATTGCCGACGTACCGTGGCGTCGGCGGGCTCTATAACGGTCATACCGACGACGGACTGCCCATCGAAATGGCGTTGTCCGGTCCCATGCTGCGTCGCGATCCTGCGTTGTGCTGGAAATATATTGCCCAATTAGGCAGCGCTTGCCTGGGCGGGCAGCCCAATGCAGCGCATTATGCGATCGCTCAATTGCAGCGGCGCAAGCCTGAGTGCTGGGTGCTGACGCAAAATGTCGACGGCTATCATCGCGCGGCGGGCAGTCCGCCGCAGCGGCTGATCGAGATCCACGGTCAACTGGCACCGCTCTACTGTCAGTCTTGTGGCGCTGAAGACCCGCAGTTAAGCGAGCATCTGCAACGGCCACTGCCACCGTTGTGCGCGCAGTGTCACGGGGTCTTGCGACCGCCGGTCGTCTTGTTTGAGGAAATGCTGCCAGAACTGGCATTGAACGTGCTGTATGAGGAGATGGCGAAAGGCTTTGACGCTGTTCTCAGCATTGGAACCACCGCCAGCTTCCCTTATATCCACGAGCCGATGCTGCGCACGCGGGTCTCAGGAGGCTTTACCGCCGAGATCAATCCTTCGTCGACCGATCACTCCATTCACATGGACGCATTCTTGAGGTGTAGAGCCTTAGATGTGATGGAAGACCTGGTAAGTCACATTTGATTCGATTGAATTTGCAAATGATGACGATAGAAGGCATAGTCTCGGCTTCTTTACACCTTAGCCACGGTCGTGCCCATGCTAAATCGCTTCGCACCCCTCGTGCCTCTCGCACTCGTTTCGCTGCTGTTCGGCTGCGCGGCCCAGATGCCAGCGTCGCAACAGCAGTCGCAGAACCCTCAGTTCAAGGATTCTGTCACCGCGCAAACCGCTGCCAAGCGTGCTGATTATTCGGCTTCCGTGCTGGATGACGAAATCGCCACCGAAGACGAACTGGCTCAGTTTGCTGACAACAAGCCTTACCGGTTGCCGGTATTGGCTGACAGCATTCTGGAACGCGGCAAATCGCTGATAGGCACCCGCTATCGTTTTGGCGGCACCTCGACCACTTCCGGTTTTGATTGCAGCGGTTTCATTGGTTACCTGTTCCGTGAAGAGGCTGGCATGAGCCTGCCGCGTTCTTCGCGCGAAATGATCAACATCGACGCACCCCTGGTCAAGCGTAATGACCTCAAGCCTGGCGATCTGCTGTTCTTCAGCACCGCAGGCCGCGGTCGCGTGAGCCATGCCGGCATCTACCTGGGCGATGATCAGTTCATCCATTCCAGCAGCCGTCGCAGTGGTGGCGTTCGTGTCGACAGCCTCGACGACGCTTACTGGGCACGTACGTTCATCGAAGCCAAGCGCGCGCTGGCCATGGCACCTTCCAAGGTTCCAGAAACCACAACCGCGATGACCTCGACTACACTCAAGCGCCAACACCGTTAATACCGGGCGTGCAACCGGGGAAATCCTGATTGCACGCAGTCCCGGCTCCCGGCAGAGTAAGCCGCATCCCGCAAAGGTTGTTGTGTTTATGTCGTTTACGGTTCGCCTGGTTGTTGCTTCACTGGCTGTATTGCTGGCCGCCTGTTCCAGCAACCCACCGCCATCCCCTCCCAAGGTCGTTTCCAGGCCTGTGGTATCCGCTCCTTCGCAATTTTCCTCTCCGGTCGCGGATGACGTGCTCTTGCGCGCCATCGGTCTGGTCGGCACACCCTATCGTTGGGGCGGCAATACGCCGGATTCAGGGTTTGATTGCAGTGGTTTGATCGGCTACGTGTATCGGGGCGCAACGGGCATTACCCTGCCGCGCTCGACCCGCGACATGATCAACCTGCGCGGCCCGGACATCGACCGCAGCCAGCTGCAGACCGGTGACCTGGTGTTCTTCGCCACCGGTGGCGGGTCCAACGTCAGTCATGCCGGGATCTATGTGGGGGAAGGGCGTTTCGTGCATGCGCCGGCCACGGGTGGCACTGTCAAGCTCGACAGCCTGGACAAGCCGTATTGGCAGAAAGCCTGGCTGAATGCCAAGCGCGTGATCACGCCGTCGAATCTGGCTCGGCAATAAACCTCAGGTTTCTGATCGTTCCCACGCTCCGCGTGGTAACGCAGGGGCTGACGCTCTGCGTCAACGTGGACGCGGAGCGTCTTGGCAGGCATTACCACGCAGAGCGTTGGAACGATCCTGGATTTCAATCTTCAGCAAATGCAGGGGCGACCGGGGTGGCGCTCCCACACCAAGAGTGAGCCGCACCGACCCGCTGCCTGCTCATGGCGCTGAGTTCGACGCCTGCACCGTCCGCGCCGACGTCACGCGCCAGATTTTGTTGCCGACGTCGTCGGCCACTAACACCCCGCCCTTGTTGTCATTGACCACGCCCACCGGGCGCCCTTGTGCGTTTTCATTGGCGTCGAGGAAGCCGGTCAACAGATCAACCGGCGTCCCGCTCGGCTTGCCATCCTTGAACGGCACGAACAGCACTTTGTAGCCACTGTGAGGTTTGCGGTTCCACGAGCCGTGCTGGCCGACGAATAATCCTTCGTTGAAGGGTGCCGGCAACGACTTGCCATCGGTGAATGCCAGGCCCAGCGAAGCGGTGTGGGGACCCACCGCGAAGTCAGGCGCAATGGCCTTCTGCACCAGCTCCGGATTCTGCGGAGACACCCGAATGTCCACGTGCTGGCCGTAATAACTGAAGGGCCAGCCATAGAATGCACCGTCTTGAACAGAGGTCACGTAGTCAGGCACCAGATCGCTGCCGATCTCGTCCCGCTCGTTGACGGCGGTCCATAACTTGCCGGTACTCGGGTCCCAATCCATGCCGTTGGGATTGCGCAGGCCCGAGGCAAAGATGCGGTGGTTGCCGGTCGCGGCGTCGACTTCCCAGATCGCCGCGCGGCCTTCTTCCGCGTCGAGCCCGTTTTCGCCGACATTGCTGTTTGAGCCCACGGTCACGTACAACTTGCTGCCGTCCTTGCTGGCGATGACGTTCTTGGTCCAGTGGTGGTTGATCGTGCCGCCCGGCAAATCCGTGACTTTCAGCGGTTCGCCCTTGATCGACGTCTCGCCCGGTTCGTAGTTGAAGCGCAACAGGCGGTCGGTGTCGGCGACATAGAAGTTGTTGCCGACCAGGGTCATGCCAAACGGCGAATTGAGGTGATCGATGAACACGGTGCGGGTTTCGGCGACGCCGTCGTGGTCCTTGTCGCGCAGCAGGGTGATGCGGTTGGCGCTCGGAACGCCTGCGCCGGCCCGCCCCATGACTTTCTTCATGACCCAGCCGCGAATGCCCTTGCCGTCGTCAGGCTTGGGCGGGGCGTTGGTTTCCGCCACCAGCACGTCGCCATTGGGCAACACATACAGCCAGCGAGGGTGATCGAGGTTCTCCGCGAACGCCGCGACCTGTGTGCCGGGTGCGGCGACCGGTTTGGCGCCCGCCGGCCAGCCAACGGCCGGGGCGATGTTTACGGTAGGGATCAGGGTCTTGTTCGGTTCGGGGAGCTTGGGCGAAGGGCCGGTGCCGTCCGAAACCTGCAACCTGGACGACTCGCCGCATGCGGCGAGCCCTGCGGCGACCAACAGTAAAACCACCATCTGGGGTCTGAGTTTGAACATGATCGATCTCCGCTTGCTCGCAGTGAGGCATCTGGCAGTCATGCACAGGCATGTATAGGAATAGAGACGTGGCTGAGCGGTGGGTTCAACCGCTCACTCAATTGCTGCATGGCGTGCCGCTTTGATTGACGCTCTGGAGTCAACCCTCTAACCTTCGCCGATTGTTTCAGGTGCCCGCGACCACGGTCGTTCAACAGGGTGAAACAGGGAAGCCGGTGCGCGCATTTCACGCTCAATCCCGGCGCTGCCTCCGCAACGGTAAATGAGTAAGGTCACGCACGATGCCACTGTGTTCATGGAACATGGGAAGGCGCGTGGCTTGTGTTTCAACTCATGAGTCCGGAGACCGGCCTGATCCATTCAAACAGCATCACGGAGGGCGATGCTCTGCGCAGGCTCGGGCGTTTAGCGCCCGGCGCCTGCTGTCAGTCTTTGCCTGTGCCCTCCGTTTGCCACACTTGCCCTCAAGCGGAGAGCTGAGATGAGCGAATCCCCCGAACGTGACGAACGCCACCTGGCGCGCATGCTGCGCAAAAAGGCGGTGATGGACGAGCGCATTGCCAGCGCCCCGAATGAATGCGGCCTGCTGTTGGTGTTGACCGGCAACGGCAAGGGCAAAAGCAGTTCCGCCTTCGGCATGCTGGCGCGGGCGATGGGCCACGGCATGCAGTGCGGCGTGGTGCAGTTCATCAAAGGTCGCAATGCCACGGGCGAAGAACTGTTCTTCCGCCGCTTTCCCGAGCAAGTGCGTTATCACGTGATGGGCGAGGGTTTTACCTGGGAAACGCAGGATCGCCAGCGCGACATCGCCGCCGCCGAAGCCGCCTGGGTCGTCACCCGGCAGATGCTCAAGGACCCGAGCATCGGTCTGGTGGTCCTCGACGAACTGAACATTGCCCTCAAGCACGGTTACCTCGACCTGGAGCAGGTCCTCAGCGACCTGCAAGCGCGCCCGCCCATGCAGCATGTGGTGATCACGGGCCGTGGCGCCAAGCAGGAGTTGATCGACCTGTCCGACACCGTGTCCGACATCGGCGTGGTGAAGCATGCGTTCCAGGCCGGTATCAAGGCGCAGAAGGGCATCGAATTGTGAGTGAGCGTCAGCCTCGGCAATGCCCGGCGGTGTTGATCGCCGCGCCTGCGTCCGGTCAGGGCAAAACCACGGTCACCGCGGCACTGGCGCGGCTGCATCGCAATCAGGGTCGTAAGGTTCGTGTCTTCAAATGCGGACCGGATTTTCTGGACCCGATGATTCTCGAGCGCGCCAGCGGCAATCCGGTGTACCAGTTGGACATGTGGATGGTGGGCGAAGACGAGAGCCGTCGTCTGCTGTGGGAAGCGGCCGCCGACGCTGACCTGATTCTCATCGAAGGGGTCATGGGGCTGTTTGACGGCACGCCGTCCAGCGCTGACCTGGCCAGGCACTTCGGCGTGCCGGTGCTGGGCGTGATCGATGGCACGGCCATGGCGCAGACCTTCGGCGCGCTGGCGTTGGGGTTGGCGCGTTATCAACCGGATTTACCGTTCGCCGGTGTGCTGGCCAATCGGGTCGGGACAGTGCGTCACGCACAACTGCTCGAAGGCAGCCTGACCGAAGGCTTGCGCTGGTATGGCGCGCTTTCGCGGGAAACCGGCATCGAACTGCCAAGCCGCCATTTGGGGTTGGTGCAAGCCAGTGAGCTGAACGATCTGGACGTGCGTCTGGACGCTGCCGCCGATGCGCTGGCCAGCACCTGTGATGCGACGCTGCCGCCTGCGGTGACGTTCTCGGCGCCTGATTTCGTGACGGCCGAGCCCTTGCTGGCGGGCGTGCGCATCGCCATCGCCCATGACGAAGCCTTCGCGTTCACCTACGGCGCCAGCCTTGATGTGCTGCGTGCGATGGGGGCTGAACTGTCGTTCTTTTCGCCGATTCGGGACACGCAGATCCCTGACGCTGACAGCCTGTATCTCCCCGGCGGATACCCCGAATTGCACCATGTGGCGCTGGGGCAGAACGTCCCGATGCTGGACGCGATCCGCGCCCATCACGCCGCAGGCAAACCGTTGCTCGCCGAGTGTGGCGGCATGCTGTACCTGCTGAATGCGCTGACCGATGTCGATGGCCAGCGGGCGGAACTGGTGGGTTTGCTCGACGGCGAGGCGGTGATGCAGAAACGTCTGGCGGCCTTGGCGTTGCAAGCGGTGGAGCTGCCGGAAGGCACGCTGCGTGGGCACACCTATCACCACTCGCTGACCAGCACCGAACTGACTCCGATCGCCCGAGGCGTCAGCCCCAACGGCGGTCGCGGCGCCGAGGCAGTGTATCGAGAGGGCCGAATGACGGCTTCGTACGTGCACTTTTATTTCCCGTCGAATCCCCAAGCGATGGCGGCGCTCTTACGGCCATGAATAGCGCTCTGACATTTTCCATCGCCACCCTTATGCGGTCTGGTTGTAGGAACGCTGGGCCCTGTGGGAGCGAATTCATTCGCGATGCGGTGTTACAGCCTACGGCTCTGTGTCGGCTGTACCGACTTCTCGCGAATGAATTCGCTCCCACAGGTTACTCACCCAGATCAGATTTCCGCGGTGGGCCAACTGGCCGAGATTGCCGCCATGACTGACCACGCCTTCAGCGACGACGAGCGCGCGGCCGTTTACCGGGCCATCGCCGAGCGTCGGGACATGCGTCATTTCAGTGGTGGCTCGGTGGCGCCCGAGTTGCTGGCGCGTCTGCTCGAAGCCGCCCATCACGCCCCCAGTGTCGGGTTGATGCAGCCGTGGCGATTCATCCGCATCACCGACCCTCAACTGCGCTCCCGGATTCAGGCGCAGGTCGAAGAGGAGCGGGTGCGCACAGCCGAAGCCTTGGGCGAACGCTCTGACGACTTCATGAAGCTCAAGGTCGAAGGCATCCATGATTGCGCCGAGGTGCTGGTCGCCGCGTTGATGGATGACCGCGAGAAACACATCTTCGGTCGGCGCACGTTGCCGGAAATGGACATCGCGTCGTTGTCTTGTGCGATCCAGAACCTGTGGCTGGCGGCCCGGGCCGAAGGTCTGGGCATGGGCTGGGTGTCGCTGTTCGACCCGGTTTCCCTTGGGCAATTGCTGGAGATGCCAACCGGTTCAAAACCCTTGGCGATTCTGTGCCTGGGGCCGGTCAAGGAGTTCTATCCGGCGCCGATGCTGGTATTGGAAGGCTGGGCGCAGGCGCGTCCGCTGCAGGATCTGGTTTACGAGAACAAATGGGGAGTGAGTCCATGAGTGTGGCGTTGTTGAGCGTCGCCGGGGTTGCGCTGGATGCGCTGCTCGGTGAGCCAAAACGAAACCACCCGCTGGTGGCGTTCGGGCGTTATGCCGAGCGCATCGAGCAACGTTTCAACGCAGGCGGTCGCGGCTGGCGCAGCCATGGCGTGACGGCCTGGTTCATCGCCGTCGTTCCGCTGACGGTGGTGATCACCTTTTTCAGTTGGCTGCCCTACATCGGCTGGCTGGTGGAGGTGGCGGCGCTGTATTGCGCGCTCGGCCTGCGCAGTCTGGGCGAGCATGTCGAGCCGGTGGCTAAGGCGCTGCGCGGTGACGATCTGGAAGAGGCCCGCCGTCGTGTGGGTTATCTGGTCAGTCGCCAAACCGCTGAACTGGACGCCACCGACGTCGCCCGTGCCGCCACCGAGTCGGTGCTGGAGAACGGCAGCGACGCGGTATTCGCAGCCATCTTCTGGTTTGCGGTCCTCGGCGCGCCGGGCGTCGTGCTCTATCGCCTGAGCAACACGCTGGACGCGATGTGGGGTTATCGCAACGAGCGCTTCGAGCGTTTCGGCTGGGCCTCGGCCAAGATCGACGATCTGCTTAACTACATTCCTGCGCGATTGGTGGCGTTGACCTACGCGTTATTGGGCAAGACCCGGCTCGCCTTGCGCTGCTGGCGCACCCAGGCTCCGAAATGGGACAGCCCGAACGCCGGTCCCGTGATGGCGGCGGGCGCCGGTGCATTGGGTGTGGAGCTGGGCGGTGCAGCGATCTATCACGGTGAACTGCATCAGCGTCCGCAATTGGGCGAAGGCGTACCCGCCGACGCGACGTCCATTGATCGTGGTTGGCAACTGGTGCAGCGCGGCGTCTGGTTGTGGCTGCTGATCCTCTGTCTGGGGACTGAATTCTATGCTTGAGCATGGCGGACGGCTGCGCGGCGCAGTCGCGAAGTATGGTATCGCCGAGGGCGACTGGCTCGACCTGTCCAGCGGCATTTCTCCCTGGGCCTGGCCGATTCCGCCGATCCCCGCGTCGGCCTGGGCACGTCTGCCGGAAACCGATGACGGTCTGGAGAGCGCCGCGCGTCTGTATTACGGTGCGCCCGATCTGCTGCCGGTCGCCGGTTCTCAAGCGGCGATTCAAGCGTTGCCGCGTCTGCGTCAGGCGGGCAAGGTCGGTGTGTTGTCGCCGTGTTATGCCGAACACGCTGAAGCGTGGCGCAGCAACGGCTTTCTGGTGCGCGAGGTGCTGGAGCATGAAGTCGAGCGCTTCATCGACGCCCTCGACGTGCTGGTGGTGGTCAACCCGAACAACCCCACAGGCCTGAGCCTGACACCGGAGCGTTTGCTGGAATGGCACGCAAAGCTGGCGCAGCGCGGCGGCTGGCTGGTGGTGGACGAGGCGTTCATGGACAACACGCCCCAGTTGAGTCTGGCGGCTGAGACCCAGCGTCCTGGCCTTATCGTGCTGCGTTCGTTCGGTAAATTTTTCGGCCTGGCGGGTGTGCGTCTCGGTTTCGTGCTGGCCGAGTCTCGCTTTCTCAAAGTGCTGGCCAGGCAGATCGGCCCATGGTCGGTCAGCGGGCCGACGCGCATGCTCGGCCAGGCGTGTCTGGACGATACCGAAGGGCATCGCGTGCAGCGCGAGCGAACCGAGCATGCCAGTCAACGGCTGGCGGCACTGCTGGCGGATCACGGTTTTGCGCCGCAAGGCGGCTGCGCGCTGTTTCAGTGGCTGATCACGCCGCTGGCCGCCGAGCTGCATGAGTTCTGCGCGCAACGCGGCATTTTGCTGCGTATCTTTTTGAACGCCGCGCAGCACAACAGCAGCCTGCGTTTTGGCCTGCCCCGGGACGAGGCCGACTGGCAGCGACTGGAACAGGCCTTGAACGAATTTTCCCGGGAGCGTGCATGAACACTCCGAAAACCGGCAAGACCCTGATGGTGCAAGGCACCACGTCGGATGCCGGCAAGAGCACGCTGGTGACCGCGCTGTGCCGCTGGCTGACCCGTCAGGGCGTGCGCACCGTGCCGTTCAAGCCGCAGAACATGGCGCTCAACAGCGCCGTCACCGCAGACGGTGGCGAGATCGGGCGCGCCCAGGCCGTGCAGGCCCAGGCCTGCCACCTCGAGCCGCACACCGACATGAACCCGGTCCTGCTCAAACCCAACAGCGACACCGGCGCACAAGTGATCATTCACGGTCGCGCGGTCACCACCATGAACGCTGTGGCTTATCACGATTACAAAGCGATCGCGATGAAAGCGGTGCTGGCGTCCCATCAACGGCTGAGTGAACAGTGGCCGGTGGTGATGGTGGAAGGCGCAGGGTCGCCGGCCGAAATCAATCTGCGTGCGGGTGACATCGCCAACATGGGCTTTGCCGAAGCCGTGGATTGCCCGGTCTTGCTGGTGGCCGACATCAATCGTGGTGGCGTCTTCGCCCATCTGGTCGGCACCCTTGAATTGCTGTCGCCCAGCGAGCAGGCCCGCGTGAAAGGCTTCGTCATCAACCGTTTTCGCGGGGACATCGCGTTACTGCAACCGGGCCTCGACTGGCTGGAACAGCGCACCGGCAAACCGGTGGTGGGTGTGTTGCCGTATGTGATGGACTTGCACCTTGAGGCCGAAGACGGCCTTGATCAGCGCCAGACCGACAAGGCCGAACAGGTGCTCAACGTCGTCGTGCCCGTGCTGCCGCGCATCAGCAATCACACCGATTTCGACCCGTTGCGCCTGCACCCGCAAGTGAACCTGCAATTCGTCGGACCCGGCCAGCCGATTCCGGCGGCGGACTTGATCATCCTGCCGGGCTCCAAGAGCGTGCGCAGCGACCTGACGTACTTGCGCAATAACGGGTGGGACACGGCGATCAGTCGTCACTTGCGTTACGGCGGCAAGGTGCTGGGCATTTGCGGCGGGCTGCAGATGCTGGGTGAGGCACTGCACGACCCCTTGGGTCTTGAGGGCGCGGCGGGGTCAAGCCCGGGCTTGGGGTTACTGGCCATGAGCACGGTGCTGGAGCAGGAAAAACAGCTGCGCAATGTGCGCGGCCACCTGACACTGGAAGACGCGGACGTCAGCGGTTATGAAATTCATGCGGGCGTGACGACAGGACCTGCGCTGGAGAGCCCGCTGGTGCAACTCAGCGACGGTCGTTGCGACGGCGCACGCAGTGCCGACGGCCAGGTGCTGGGCACCTACCTTCACGGGCTCTTCGAAAACCCGGCGTCGAGCAGTGCGCTGTTGCGCTGGGCCGGTTTGCAGAACGTGCAAACGGTGGATTACCACGCCCTGCGCGAGCGCGACATCGAACGTCTGGCCGACCTGGTGGAGAAGCACCTGGATGGCCCGTTGCTGCGTGAACTCTGCGGACTGGAGCCAGCCTGATGCTGCAATTGATTCTGGGTGGCGCGCGGTCCGGCAAGAGTCGGCTGGCGGAAAAGCTCGCCAGCGACAGTGGGCTGGAGGTGATGTATGTCGCCACCAGTCAACCGTTGGACGGTGAAATGAATCAACGCGTGGCGCTGCACCGTCAGCGTCGACCGGACCACTGGGGCCTGATCGAGGAACCGGTGGAGCTGGCACGTGTATTAAAGGAAAGCGCAGGACCCGGCCATTGCCTGTTGGTGGACTGTCTGACCCTGTGGCTGACCAATCTGCTGATGCTGGACGATCCGCAGCGACTGGCGCAGGAGCGCGAAGCTCTACTCGATTGCCTGGCTGAACTGCCCGGTGAAATCATTTTCGTCAGCAACGAAACCGGGCTGGGCGTCGTGCCGCTCGGTGAGCTGACCCGTCGTTATGTCGATGAAGCCGGCTGGCTGCATCAGGCGTTGGCCGAGCGTTGCCAGCGCGTGGTATTCACCGTCGCCGGACTGCCCATGACTTTGAAAGGATCCGCACTATGAGTAATGCCTGGTGGCTCGCGCCCGCACGAGAAGTCGACGAAAACAGCCGCGAGCAGGCGCTGGCCCGACAGCAGCAACTGACCAAACCGACGGGCTCGCTGGGCCAGCTGGAAGCGGTCGCCGTGCAACTGGCCGGTCTGCAGGGTCGCGTGAAGCCGAGCGTCGGCAAGGTCTGGATCGCGATTTTTGCCGGGGATCACGGCGTGGTCGCCGAAGGGGTTTCGGCCTATCCGCAGGCCGTCACCGGGCAAATGCTGCACAACTTCATCATGGGTGGCGCGGCGATCAGCGTGCTGGCCAGGCAGCTGTCGGCGCAACTGGACGTGGTGGACCTCGGCACGGTGTCGCCGCTTAATCTGCCCGGTGTCCGCCATCTCAATCTGGGAGCGGGCACCGCCAATTTCGCCAAGGGACCGGCGATGACCCAGGCGCAACTGGAGGCCGCGCTGGCCGGCGGTCGCGACAGCGTGCTTCGCGCCCAGGCGCTCGGCACCGAGTTGTTCATTGGCGGCGAAATGGGCATTGGCAACACCACAGCGGCCAGCGCGGTGGCGTGCTCGCTGCTCAATTGCCCTGCGTCGTTGCTGGTCGGCCCGGGCACCGGGCTTGATGCGCAAGGTATCCATCACAAAGCGACGGTGATTGAACAGGCGCTTCACCTGCACGCCGAACAGGCGGGCGACGCGCTGGGCAGTCTGCGCGCGCTGGGCGGTTTTGAAATGGCGGCGCTGGTGGGGGCGTACCTGGCGTGCGCGCAGGAAGGCATTGCCGTGCTGGTGGACGGTTTTATCTGCACGGTGGCCGCGCTGGTGGCGGTGCGTGTCAATCCATCGTGTCGTCCGTGGTTGTTTTTCGGCCACCGTGGCGCCGAGCCGGGGCATCGCCACGTGCTGGAAAGCTTGCAGGCCGAGCCGTTGCTGGAACTGGGTTTGCGCCTGGGCGAGGGCAGTGGCGCTGCGTTGGCCGTGCCGTTGCTGCGGCTCGCCTGTGAGCTGCACAACGGCATGGCGACCTTCGCTGAAGCGGCCGTGGCGGACCGTCCTGCATGACCTTGCGCCTTGACCTGCTGCGTCACGGCGAAACAGTGCTTGGCGGCGGCCTGCGCGGCAGTCTGGACGATGCCTTGACCGACCTCGGCTGGCAGCAAATGCGTGCGGCGGTGATCGAGGCGGGGCCTTGGGATCGAATCGTGAGTTCGCCGCTGCAACGTTGCGCGCGGTTTGCCGACGAGCTGTCGGCGCGGCTGTCGTTGCCTTTGCACCTGGAAAGCGATCTTCAGGAGCTGCATTTTGGCGACTGGGAAGGGATCGGCACCGCGCAATTGATGGAGACGGACGCTGAGGGTCTGGGGCGTTTTTGGGAAAATCCCTACACCTTCACGCCGCCCAATGGCGAACCTGTGGTGGCCTTTTCTGAACGGGTTTTGGGTGCCGTAGAACGGTTGCGCGACAGCCATGCGGGCGAGCGCATTCTGGTGGTCAGTCACGGCGGGGTGATGCGCCTGTTGCTGGCTCAAGCCCGAGGGCTGCCTCGTGAACAGTTGCTGCAAGTAATCGCCGGTCATGGTGGCTTGTTCAGCCTGGATGTCGCGGCTGACGGCTCGTTGGCGGAGGCCTAGATGCTGCCGTTCTGGATCGCCTTGCAATTTCTCAGCAGCTTGCCCATTCGCTTGCCGGGCATGCCCTCGCCACAGGAACTGGGTCGCTCGCTCCTGTTCTATCCCGCCGTGGGCGTGCTGATGGGTTCCGTGCTGATGGCGCTGAATCTGCTGCTCGACGGCGCCCCTTTGTTTTTGCACGCTGCCCTGGTGCTGGCCGCCTGGGTGCTGCTTAGCGGCGGTCTGCACCTGGATGGGCTGGCGGACAGCGCCGACGCCTGGCTCGGTGGATTCGGGGACCGCGAACGGACCCTGACGATCATGAAAGACCCTCGCAGCGGGCCGATCGCGGTGGTGACGCTGGTGATTGTCCTGCTGGTGAAATTCACGGCGCTGCTGGCCTTGATCGAGTCTCATCACAGCCTGGGTTTGTTGCTGGCGCCGGTCATCGGCCGAGCGGCGATGCTGGGGTTGTTCCTCGGCACACCCTATGTGCGCGCGGGCGGATTGGGTCAGGCATTGGCCGATCACCTGCCGCGCCCGCTGGGTTTCAAGGTGCTGGGGATCACTGCCATTGCCTGTGTGCTGATCGCCGGCTGGACGGGCGTTGAAGCAGTGCTGGCCGCGACCGCCGGATTTTTCTGGCTGCGGCGACTGATGATCAGGCGTTTGGGCGGCAGCACCGGGGACACCGCCGGTGCGATGCTGGAGCTGCTTGAGGTGCTGGTTCTGGTGGTGTTGGCGCTGTTGATTTAATCCGAGTCTTGGTCAGTGCAGAACCGATGAGAGAGCGTGTTCAGGTCGGTGTGGCGTGTAAATCCTACCGACCGGCTAGGCATCCGCGATGGCAGGGAGTAGCGTGAGTCGAACTTCCTGCCTTGAATGGACGCCGTCATGAGAACTCGCTGGATCTGCCTCCCTCTTCTAATGCTCGCCATCAGCGGCGCTGCGATGGCTGCCGACTGCCCGCCGTTGTTGCAGGGTGATTTGCCCAAGCTGCGCGCGAAACAGGATATCGACCTGTGTAAGCAATTCGCCGGCAAACCGATGGTGGTGGTCAATACCGCGAGCTTCTGTGGCTTTGCGCCGCAGTTCAAAGGTCTGGAAGCCCTCAATCAACGCTTCAAGGGTCAAGGGCTGGAGGTGCTCGGCGTGCCTTCTGACGACTTCAAGCAGGAGTCTAACGACGCTGCTGAAACCGCCAAGGTTTGCTACGTCAATTACGGTGTGACGTTCACCATGACCGAACCGCAACCGGTTCGGGGTTCCGATGCGATCAACCTGTTCAAGGTGCTTGCGGAGCAGAGCAATGCGCCGCGCTGGAATTTCTACAAGTACGTCGTGGACCGCAAAGGCAATGTCGTCGCCAGTTTCCCAAGCAAAACCACGCCGGACGATCCGGAGCTGATCGCGGCGATCGAGAAGGCGATTGCGTCCAAGCCTTGAGTCTCAAGCGACGGTGATTCCTTCCATAACGAAAAACCCCGCAGCCATCGCTGGCTGCGGGGTTTTCTGTCTGGCGAACCGGTGATCTGCCGGTCCCGCCAACTGCATCAGAAGCGGTAGGTCAGGCCCAGGCCGAAGCCGTTGGCGCTGTTTTCATACTTGGCGTTGTACGTCTGACCCAGTGGGCTGACTTCGTGAACCTTGACGTCTTCTTCTTTCAGGTACGAGTAAGCAACGTCGATGGTGATGTCGTCAGACAGGTTGTAGCCGGCGCCCAGGCTGAAGATTGTACGATCGCCAGTCGGGATGCGTGGCGAGCGGTTCTCGTTGTTGGTCGGCGACTGGTCGAACGACAGGCCGGTACGCAGTACCCACTGCTTGTTCAACTGGTACGAGGTACCGATGGCGTACGCCCAGGTGTCATGCCAGTTTTGCTCTTCGGTGATGGTGCCGAACAGACGAGGTGCCAGCGCACCGCCGCTCACGCCGGAGTTCTTGACGGTGATGTCTTGCAGACGGCTCCAGCGAGTCCAGGTCGCGCCAGCATAAAGCTTCCACGCATCGTTCATCGACTGCGTGACCGAGAAGTCCACCGACTCTGGAGTGTCCAGGCTGAGCTTGGCGTCATAACGCCCTGCACTCAGCAAGGCCGGAGGAACGCCAGCACCTGGCGTCACTTCAGTGTGGCCTTCAAGCTTGTAGGTGACTTTCGAGTGATACGTCAGGCCAACACTCGTGGTGTCGGTCGCTTGCACGAGGATACCGGCGTTGAAGCCGTAACCCACGTCGTCGCCTTTGACCTGAACGCGACCGTCGCCTGCCGGACGACCGGTGATGGGCGCGGTGATGCCGCTGAGGTTCGGATTCGACTCCAGTACGCCGGAGATGCGGTTGATGGTCGGGCCGAAGCCAATCGAAACCTTGTCGTTGAATGCATAGCTGATGGTCGGCTGGAAGGTCACGACCTTGACTTTGCTTTTGCTGCCAAAGTTACGACCCTGAAAACCATTCTCGTAGTCAGTCACCAAGCCAAATGGGGCATAAACGCCCAGACCGAATGCCCATTGATCGTCGATCGGTTTAACGTAGAAGCCCATTGGCACGGCGATGAAAGGCACCATGTCGCCTTTGTTCGAACCGGCGCTTCTGCCGCTTGTATCGGAAATGTCAGTCTTGGCATCGATCGCAGCAGCGCCAACAGTCACTTGCTGGCGCTTGAGGCGCGACATGCCGGCCGGGTTGCCGTAAACGATGCTGGCATCATCGGCAGAAGAGGAGCGACCGGCGAAACCGGTGCCCATCCCACTGATGCTCTGTTCGTTCAGGGCAAAACCGGATGCGAAAATCTGGGTGGAGGCGAGTGTAATGGCGAGACTGAGGCTGGATTTGATCATTGTTTTTTTCATTGTTAGAACTCCTTGTTGATCACCGCGCGGAAATTACCAATATTTTTCATAACGCGCTATAGGCTGTATCGCCCGAGATAGAGCAGTTTTTGTAGGACAATCCGGTGAGTTTGCTGCGAACGTCAGCGAAACCGCCAAGTCACAAAATGGCTGGTTCGGCCTGAAACAGGGGGCGAACCGAGGTTTGCCAAGCCGTTGTGAAATCCTGCAGGCGACCGTGTGGCTGAAATATCCGGCGCCAAATTCGGGCCATGCCCAGCAAATCATCTTCGGCAGGTAGAGAGAGGTGACTGGCTTCGACCATCAGCCAGGCAATAGCGGTGGCGTAACGCAGGTTGACGGTCAGCTCCAGATCAGGACCGCTCAGAAAGGCATGCTGGCTGGCCAGGCCTCTGACCAGGCTGGCGAGGTCGGGATCCTTTGCCAGGTATTCGTCCCAGACTTTGTGATGCAGGGCGTCAGAGATGCTGTAAAGGCCGTGCCCCCGCTGGGTGTCGAGCTCTGCGCCCAGTGCGGACTGGCTGGCAGCAACCGCGAGCAGAAAAGATTCTGCTGCGGGATGGTGGCGGCCGAGGTAGATCAGCGTAGGGCGGATCACATGACGGCACAGTTCACTGGCGGCGATTCCCATAACACCCTCGGGAAGTGAATGAGCCGGCGGACCCTGGTGCTTGGCAGCGGTGATCTGGGGCGGGTCCACCGGAAGCGGCTCAGACCGCTTGACTTGAAGTGTAGTGTCATATTTGCCGCGTAAAGGGCTGTTTTTAAAATATTTCCCGATGTACGACGCACACCATAGGTCGTTCAGCGATTAGGCTGCGCAGTTTTTCATAAGGAAAACAGACACAAAAAAGCCCCACCGTTTAAGGGTGAGGCTTGGATGCCCGATTTTTTCAGCCGACGAACGGTATCAGGCCGTCAGTGCCTGGCGCGTACGGTCGATCACGGCCTGCAGCGGTTCGGCGCTCGAGTACTGATCCGGATACAGACGCTCGGTGTGGCGCGCGATACCGTGTTCGTTGACGAGGGTGAAGCTGAAGCAGCCTTTGCGAGCTGCCATGATCAGGCAGTCCATGGGGGCGAAGGCGTTGGTCAGGGTGCGAATAGCGTTTTGAGTCTGAATATGAGTAGTCATGTAATGGTGTTTCCTGAATCGACACGCAATAAGAGGCGTGCAAAATAAAAACGTTCCAGTAAACGCGGACCGATGCTCGAATGCGAGTCAGGGCAGGGCGCAGAACCTGTCTGGAACAAAAGCAGCCAGTTGAAGCGCGGTTATCGTGTGGCGCTGGGCTGACTGGTAGGTACTTAGGAGGGCAGGCGACACAACAGGAGCAAAGGTTCGATGCTCGGGGTGAAGATCCTGATCAATTTGCAGGCTGGTTTGAGCAGGCCATGAACGCTTTTTCACACCTGCGACTGTTTGGCAGGTTGTGTAAGTTCATGTCTGGAAACCATCGAGGTGATCGATCCCTTTTTTCAGTCCGTTTGCTCAGCAGCAAATCATGGCTGGGGGATTTGTTCGATCAGAATTGACTTTCAGCTTGGTACTAACGGCGGCGATGCTAACGGATTTGACATGCGAAGGGAAGGGCTTTTTTAAAATGATTGGCGGTTCGCGGCTCGTGAGGTTTCTCCTGACCGCATTTCCCCCTGCCAGGATGCGGCTGACGATGAGCAAAGCGTTGCTTATAGCGATGGGAAATTGACTTGTGCACATTAGCGCGGTTAGCTGCCATCTCACTGTCACATTCGCGCGTAACAGGCTGATTTCAGGCAACGATTTATTAAGTCAATGAAAAGCATCGCTTTTTTTTGTTGGTGAAAAAATCGTCAGTTTGAACGCAGGCCCCATTCTACCTGCGTTTGCGGGGGTTAAAGCGGCGTTGTCCACTGAGTTATCCACAGGTTCTGTGGATTGTCCCAATCGGTTGCTCTAGCACGCGCCTTTGCGAAGATGGACTACGCTTTTGTCCTTCGCCGCCCACTTCTCACTGCTCTGACCCCTCGATCGCTGAATCTGAATCTGGATTCATTTTCGCTTCTGCGCATAATGCCGCCAGCATGAATTGTGGAGTCGGGAAATGTTGATGGCTTTGGACCTTACCAGCCTGTTGCTGGGATTGGGTGCGGCGGCGGTACCGCTGCTGGCGCTGGCGTGGCACCTGCAGCGCCGCGTGACGTCGCAAGAGGCGGAGTCGGCGTTGCTCGACGAGCGCCTGAGCAACGCGCAGATGGCTCAGGACGGGCTGAACGCGCAGCTCGATGCCTGCCGCGATGAGATCAGCGATCTGGGCCAGGCCAATGCCGTCAAACAGGCGGATCTGGCTGCGTTGCGTCGAGAGGTGGAACTGCTGCGCCAGCAGCATGAAGCGGCGCGTCAGGCCCAGGCCGACTGGGGTGAGGAGCGCAGCAATAAAGAGACTGAATTACGCCGCCTGGATTCGCAGTGCGCGTCACTCAATGCTGAACTGCGTGAGCAACAGGAGAGTCACCAGCAACGCCTGAGTGACTTGCAGGGCTCCCGAGATGAATTGCGTGCGCAATTCGCCGAGCTCGCCGGGAAAATTTTCGATGAGCGTGAGCAGCGCTTCGCGGAAACCAGCCAGCAGCAGTTGGGGCAGTTGCTCAACCCGCTCAAAGAACGCATCCAGTCATTCGAGAAACGTGTCGAAGAAAGCTATCAACAGGAGGCACGCGAGCGGTTCTCCCTTGGCAAGGAGCTGGAGCGTCTGCAGCAGCTCAATCAGCGCCTGAGCGATGAGGCCACCAACCTGACACGCGCCCTCAAGGGCCAGAAAACCCAAGGCAACTGGGGAGAATTGATTCTTGAACGGGTGCTTGAGCACGCCGGCCTCGAGAAAGGGCGCGAGTACCAGACGCAAGTCAGCCTTAAAGGACCGGATGGCGAACGCTTCCAGCCCGACGTGCTGATCATGCTGCCCGGCGACAAGCAGGTCGTGGTGGACGCCAAGGTCAGTCTGACGGCATACCAGCAGTATGTCTCGGCCGACGACGATGTGATCGCGCAGGCCGCACTGAAGCAGCACGTCCTGTCGCTGCGTAATCACGTCAAAGGACTGTCCGGTAAAGACTATAAACGGCTGGAAGGCCTGCACAGCCTGGACTTTGTTCTGCTGTTCGTGCCCATCGAGGCGGCCTTTTCGGCAGCCTTGCAGGCCGAACCGACCATGTTTCAAGACGCCTTCGATCGCAACATCGTCATCGTCAGCCCGACCACCCTGCTGGCGACCCTGCGGGTCATCGACAGCCTGTGGAAACAGGAGCGTCAGAGTCAGAACGCGCGGGAGATCGCCGAACGAGCGGGCTGGCTGTACGACAAGTTTGTGCTGTTCATTCAGGATCTGGACGAGGTCGGCAGTCGCCTGCAGCAGTTGGACAAAGCCTACGGGGCGGCGCGTAACAAACTGGTCGAGGGGCGCGGCAACCTGGTGAGTCGCAGCGAGCAACTCAAGCTCTTGGGGGCCCGGGCGAGCAAGAACCTCCCAGCCGATTTGCTTGAGCGTGCCATGACAGACGAGGACGGGTTGGTGCAGTTGCCGGAATAGGGCAGCGGTTACAACCTCGGCTTGACCTGACGACGATGCATTTAAAATAGCCACCGTCGTCCTGCGATTAACTTCCAGAGTTGTTAAAGACAATAAACTACTATTTTGTACACAATATATTGAGTGGGTTGCGGATTTCCCCGTAACGCACCGCCATCAGGCACGGCTGCACTGCGAGCGTGCGCTACGGTGTTCGTTAAGACGTAAACCGCACGCTCACCCTCCACGTGTCAGACCTTTGAAAACCGCCATTTAGAGACAATGCGGCGTTCGAAAAATCGCTATGGCACGCATTCTGCCTATTGGTTCGTATACAACCCACACTTGCTCCCGTACGCAGTGTGTTCGGCAGTACCGCAACGGGAGCCAGTTCGTCCTCTCAGGGAGAATTGTGATGACCGAGCCAATGCCCAAAGGTTACAGCCCCCGCTTATACAACCAGGACCTGGGGCCACTGCCGCAGAAGTGGACCTGGTACAACATTTTCGCGTTCTGGATGAGCGACGTGCACAGCGTTGGCGGCTACGTGTTTGCCGCCAGCCTGTTCGCGCTGGGACTGGCCAGTTGGCAAGTGCTGATCGCGTTGTTGGTGGGTATCTGCATTATTCAGGTGATCGCCAATCTGCTCGCCAAACCCAGCCAGCAAGCCGCCGTGCCGTACCCGGTCATTTGCCGACTGGCGTTTGGCGTGTTCGGTGCAAACATTCCGGCCGTGATTCGTGGACTGATCGCGGTCGCCTGGTACGGCGTTCAGACTTATCTGGCTTCCAGCGCGTTGATCATCGTAGTGCTGCGCTTTTTCCCGCAGATGTCGGTCTACGCCGAATCTCAGTTTGCGGGGCTTTCCTACCTGGGATGGTTCGGTTTCCTTGCCCTCTGGGTGGTTCAGGCAGCCGTCTTCTGGACCGGCATGGACTCGATTCGTCGCTTCATCGATTGGGCCGGCCCCGTGGTGTACGCCGTCATGTTCCTGCTGGCAGGCTGGATCGTCTGGAAGGCCGGTTGGGCAAACATCAGCTTCACTCTGTCTGAGAAATCGCTGACGGGTTGGGAAGCGTTTTCGCAAGTGATCATGGCCACCGCGCTGGTGGTGTCCTACTTCTCCGGCCCGACGTTGAACTTCGGCGACTTCAGCCGCTACTGCCGGAGCATGTCCGAGGTCCGCCGGGGCAATTTCTGGGGCCTGCCGGTGAATTTTCTGGCGTTCTCGCTGGTGACGGTGGTCATTGTTTCAGGCACGTTGCCGGTATTCGGCGAGATGCTGCATGACCCGATCGCCACTGTGGCGCGGATCGACAACAACGTGGCGGTGTTGTTGGGGGCTTTCGCTTTTGTGACAGCCACCATCGGCATCAACATTGTCGCTAACTTCGTATCCCCGGCATTTGACTTTGCCAACGTCGCACCCAGCAAAATCAGCTGGCGCGTGGGCGGCATGATCGCAGCGGTTGCGTCGATCTTTATTACGCCGTGGAACCTGTTCAACAACCCGCAGGTGATTCACTACACGCTCGACGTGCTCGCCGCGTTCATCGGTCCGCTGTTCGGCATCCTGCTGGTGGACTACTACCTCATCAAGAAGCAGCAAATCGACGTGGACGCCCTGTTCAACGACGGCCCGACCGGCCGGTACTGGTACAACGGCGGCGTTAACTACACCGCCGTCAAGGCGCTGATTCTGGCGACGCTGGCAGGCATCGCGATCACTTTCATTCCGGCGCTGCAGCCAATGGCGAATTTCGCCTGGTTCACGGGTTGCTTCCTTGGGGGCGGCCTGTTCTTCCTGTTTGCCCGACACAGCCAGGCCCATGAAGGGGTGACGATGTCGACGGCAGTGCCTGGCTGAAGTGTTCTCGATTGGACGGCGCCGCTGGTCGCGTGGCGCCGGGTTTTCCTGCTTTGAAATGTCTTAACGTAAAGAAAGGGAAAATTTCCTGCCGCGACACTCGGTAGCAGGCGTAAAGTGCGACTTAGCACTATGATCTGCTTAGGCGGATCAGAAGTTGGCTGCCGGGTATTTCCCTGAAGGGGGCGTTATATGAACAGCAAATTGCAAGAATGGCTTCACGACGTGGGTGTCGCATTGGGTTTGATCGAGCGGCCAAAATTGCAGCCCATTCCTGTGCGCACCGATGATGACGAGCGCCGTCGTCCGCGCCGCTGATTTCGGTCAGATCTCAACGTAACTGACAGCGGTGCTATCGCCCGATAGCCCGCCAAGGCTTTCTGCCTGGGTCGCCAGACGCTTCGCCACGGATTGAGTCGGCGACGCTTCCTCGCACACTCCACTCACACCGGAATCGAACGCATCTGCGTTCAATTGGTTTTCCTGCCTTTCATCTGCGTCAGTATCAAGTCCACGAGGCCTTGCAACGTCAATTGGCTGTACGTCGAGTGCTCGGGAAGGTGGGAGATATCGGATTTGATCCGGTGGGGCAAAACGATGTTGAACTCGGTCTGCAGGCTGGTAAAGAACTCGATGAAATCTTCCTCGTCCAGCACGAGTTCGCTCAGCATTGCGTCGTCCTTCTCCTGAATCAGAGACTTGTCGACAAGGATTTTTCCGAGTGTATCGATAACGTGCTGTTTGACCTCGGTACGGTTCATGGCAATCCTCTGGTTTGACGTATTCGAAAATCACCCCGACTTCAAAAACAGAGGGTCGTTGCGCGACAGCCGACCGGTCATTTCTCCCTGAGAAAACGCACTGTTACGGCCTCCTGCCACCGTGCTGTCCTGATCAAGGCTAGTTCAACTTTCAGGGGGGAGATTGATCCGTTAATGGCGATTTTTTGTAACGGCGCATAAAAAAGGGTGCCCGAAGGCACCCTGATTTGTTTCAACCGCGTTACGCCTGCGGCGAGTGCGCGATCACGCTGTGCGGGTCAGCACGACAGGACGCGGCGACACCAGGCTGACCAGTACAAAACTCACCAGACCCACCGCCAGGCTGTAGTAGATCGGCGTGTTGGCGTCCAGGCCATCCTTGAACATGAACACCAGTGCGGTGATAAAGCCCAAGGTCATGCTGGTGATGGCACCCGATGTGGTGGCGCGTTTCCAGTAGATCGCGCCGATCAACGGAATGAGCATGCCGCCGACCAGCAGGTTGTACGCCAGCGTCAGCGCGCTGATGACGTCATTGACCACCAGCGCGATCGCGAGCACGACCAAGCCGGTCAGGGCCGTGAACAGACGGTTGATGCCCAGGCTCGATTGTTTGCCGCCGCGTAGCTTCGGCAGCAGGTCTTCGGTCAGCGTGGTGGACGCCGCGAGCAGGCCCGCGCTGGCGGTGGACATCATGGCGGCAAGTGCGGCAGCGATGACCAGCCCGCGGATGCCGTCGGGCAGTGTGGCTTTGACGATCGCAGCGAAAGCCGTGTTGACGTTTGTCAGGTCAGGCAGCAGGACGTGCGCTGCCATGCCGATCAGTGCGCAGACCAGGCCATAGACGATGCAGTAAACACCGGCGACGGAACCTGCGTATTTGGCGACTTTTTCGGTGCGGGCAGTGAACACGCGCTGCCAGATGTCCTGACCGATCAGGATGCCGAAGAAGTAGATCAGGAAGTAGGTGATGATGGTGTCCCAGCCAATGGTGGTCCAGCTAAAGCTCGACGCTGGCAGCTTGGCGACCAGTTCGTCCCAACCGCCCACGCGGTACAGGCAGATCGGCAAAAGGATGAACATCAACCCGACGGTCTTGATCACGAACTGGACAATGTCGGTCAGGGTCAGTGACCACATGCCGCCGATGGTCGAGTACACGACCACCACGCCGCCGCCCAATACGACCGACAGCCAGAACGGTAGATCGAACAGCACCTGCATGACGGTGCCAATGGCGAGAATGGAGGTCACGCCGATCATCAGGGCATACGCGAGCATGATCACGGCGCTGGCCTGGCGGGCCATCGGGTTGTAACGCTTCTCGAGGATCTGGGTGACGGTGAAGATTCGCAGCTTGAGCAGCGGTTTGGCGAGGAACAGGTTCAGCGCGATGATCCCCAGGCCCAGTGCGGCGCAGAGCCAGAAACCGGAAATGCCATGCACATAACCCAGGCGAACGGTGCCAACGGTGGAGGCGCCGCCTAAAACCGTGGCGGCCATGGTGCCCATATAGAGGCTGGGGCCGAGGTTACGACCGGCCACCAGGTAATCTTCATGGGTCTTGGCTTTGCGCATGCCATACCAACCCAACACCAGCATGCCGGCTGCGTAAATCAGCACGACAAAAATATCTAAAGCCATGGGGTGTCTCCGATCATTGTTTTTATAGTGAATCGCACTTCATCCGGCTGAGACGGCGCGGGCAGTCAGCGGGTGAATTTTTATTCAGTTTGGTTTGCAGGTCTTCACTGAGTTGAACCTGTGGGAGCGAATTCATTCGCGAAGGGCCGGTAGCGGCAATCCATTTCCATCGCCTGAACCATTTTTCGCGAATGAATTCGCTCCCACGGGATTCAGGTTCGCCAGCAAGCCCTCATTGATGCCTGGGGCCAGCGACGGACCTCAACCTTTCAGCGGTGTGTGACACCCGGCAGCACGCAGAGCATCTCGTAAAGCAGGTTGGCACCCAGCAGCGAGGTGTTGCCGGTGGTGTCGTACGGCGGCGAGACTTCTACCAGATCGCAACCGATCAGGTCGAGGCCCTGGCAGCCGCGGATGATTTCGATGGCCTGAATGGTGGTCAGCCCGCCAATTTCCGGCGTGCCGGTGCCTGGCGCCCACGCCGGGTCGATGCCGTCGATGTCGAAGCTCAGGTACACCGGGCCGCCACCGACTTTCTCGCGCACTTCGGCCATCAACGGTGCCAGCGATTTGTGCCAGCACTCTTCAGCCTGCACCACACGGAAGCCCTGTTTGCGGCTCCAGTTGAAGTCTTCAGCGGTGTAACCCTGCGCGCGCAGGCCGATCTGCACCACACGGTCGCAATCGAGCAGACCTTCTTCCACCGCGCGGCGGAACGTGGTGCCGTGGGCAATCTTCTCGCCGAACATGTGGTCGTTGACGTCCGCATGGGCGTCGATGTGCACCAGGCCGACCTTGCCGTGTTTCTTGTGGATGGCGCGCAGGATCGGCAGGGTGATGGTGTGGTCGCCACCCAGCGTCAGCGGGATGATGCCGTGTTCGAGAAAGCCATCGTACGCTTCTTCGATGATGCGAACGGCGTCCAGCAGATTGAAGGTGTTGATCGCCACGTCGCCAATGTCGGCAACGGAGAGGGAATCGAAAGGTGCAGCGCCCGTGGCCATGTTGTACGGACGGATCATCACCGATTCGGCGCGGATTTCGCGAGGTCCGAAACGGGTGCCTGCCCGCAGCGAGGTGCCGATGTCCAATGGCACGCCAATAAAGGCGGCATCAAGACCCTCGGCCGATTGCAAGTGCGGCAGACGCATCATGGTGGCGATGCCGGCGAAGCGCGGCATTTCGTTGCCGCCCAGTGGTTGGTGGAAAATCTTGTCCACGGGATTGCCTCATCGGTGGGTGATTAATAATTGTTAGACGCAGGGTGTGCGTTGCAGAAGCTGTGCCGATTCTGCGAACCGAGCGGGCTGCGAACAATCGCTGAGGCAAAATACTTAGTTCAGAGATTTCTGAAGTATCGGGTAAGCTGCGCGGATTGCTACAGCGACAACATGTCCCGGAAACATCATGGCCAGCGCATTACCCGATCTGAAACTGCTGCGTATCTTCGTCTGTGTGGTTCGCCACCAGGGTTTTGCCAGTGCGCAACAGGAACTCAATCTGTCGACATCGGCGATCAGCACCTACATGAGTCAGCTGGAGTCGGCGCTGGGCATCGTCTTGTGCCATCGTGGTCGGGGCGGTTTCAGCCTGACCAGCAAGGGCGAATTGTTCCACCAGGAGACCTTGCGTCTGCTGGGTGAACTTGAAGGCTTCGAGCTCTATGCGGCAGCGCTCAAGGGCGAGTTGCGCGGGACGTTGAATCTTGGGGTGCTGGACTCGACGGTCAGTGACCGGGCGCTGCCGTTTGCCGAGGTGATCGGCGCGTACAGCGAAGAGCACCCGGCCGTGCACTTGCACCTGTCGGTGATGAGCCCGTATGAATTGCAGCTCGGTGTGCTGGACAACCGCCTGGACCTGGCCATCGGTTCTTTTTCCACGCGCATGAATGGTCTGCTCTACCAGCCGCTGTACCGCGAACAGCACTGGCTGTATTGCAGCAGCCGTCACCCGTTGTTTGCCGAAAGACGCATCCCGGAGCCGGTGATCACCCAGCAGCGCATGGTCGGGCGCGGTTACTGGAGTCAGGCGGAACTGGCCCGGCACGGCTTCAAGCACAGCGCTGCCACGGTGGAGAGTATGGAGGCGCAACTGATTCTGGTGCTTTCCGGTGCGTACATCGGCTATCTGCCGGAGCATTACGCACAATCCTGGGTCGACTCCGGACATCTGCGAGTGCTGTTGCCCGCGACGTTCGGCTATCAGGCACCGTTCTCGATGATCCTGCGTCGGGGACGGAGTCGCGAGCCGCTGATTCAGACCTTCCGCGACCTGCTCAAAGCGCAGCTCAATCCGCTTTAGGAGGCCCTGTCCATGTCCCGTGCTCGCTGCCAGCGTTGCCTGCGTCCCGATAATCATTGCTTGTGCGCGCTGATCCCTGCCCTCGACAGCCGCACCCGCGTGCTGATCCTGCAGCATCCCAGCGAGGTCAATCACGCCTTGAACACCGCGCGCCTTGCGGTGCTGGGGTTGAACAATGCCGAGTTGGTGGTGGGCGAGGTGTTCGACGATCTGGCGACGTTGCTCGACGTGCCGGGTTACCAGGCCCGGTTGTTATTTCCGGGGGAGGGCGCCGAGGCGCTCAGTGCTCAGGCGGGTGAGGTCAAGCCATTGTTGCTGGTGATTCCTGATGGCACCTGGCGCAAGGCGCGCAAGCTGCTGCACCTCAATCCACGGCTGGCCGCATTGCCTCGCGTTACGCTGGACAATCCACCGCCCTCGCGTTACCGGTTGCGCAAGGTCCCCGGCGCTGAGGCGTTGTCCACGCTGGAAGCGATTACCCATGCGCTGCACACGCTGGAGCCGGATCGGTCGTTCGAGGCGCTGTTAAGGCCGTTCAATGCGTTGATCGAAGGGCAGATTGCGGCGATGGGGGAGGAAACGTTTCGCCGCAATCATGCCTGATGGTCAGCCATTGAGGGAGGAGGAGGGGTGTTCAGCCTGTGAGGGTCGGGCGCCCTGCATACGTCGAATATAGGCTTCGGTTTCCCGCGCGGCGTCCTCTTTGCTGAAAAAAGGGCCTTCGAGGGTGTTTTCCCGGGTGCTGAAAAAATAGAGGCCGTTGACGCGGGAGACGCGGTCGCTGCGAAAGTGCACGGCGGTCTCGGGATCTTGCTCACGCTTGCTTAACATAGCCTTCTCCGCGCTGGGGAGGATGGTTGGAAAACGATTCAGGACGGCTAAACCTGTGTCCGGCTGTCCAATGATTTTTCCACAGCGTGATACGGAAAAATCGGCTGGCCGAATGACACTTTACTCCGAACTGCAGGCGTTGGATGCAGTGCGATGAGCGCGGTTCAATGAAATACGCGCTGATACTGTAGCCGCGGGCTTGCCGCGGATTGCGGTCGGACGAATGTGGTGGGTCAGTATGAAGGTGTCGGCTGATACACCGCTTTCGCTGCCCTCGTAACCTCGGACGTCTCCTACAGGTTTTGCGGCGTGATGAAGATTTTCGGCTTCACACCATCTGCGAGGCAGGACGCATTCAAACCTGTGGCCGGCTTGCTGGCGAATGCAGTGGTTTAGCGAAGAGGATGTCGACTGATGCACCGCATTCGTCCGAATTGCGGCCCATACCCTCGTAACCTCGGACGTCTTACAGGTATTGCGGTGTCGTGAAGATTACTGGCTTTCAAACAACGGAACGTCAGCGTTTACCCAGCGCCTCAGCCTGATGAATCCACTGCTGGCGCTGTTCCTCGGTCGATGTGCGCACCGGGGAAAACTCCGTCAACCGGGTGGTCTTGATCCCGCAGAACTCCAGAATCGCTTTCGTCATCTGCCGATGCGCCGGGGCTTTGAGCACCCAGCGAAAGTAGCGTGAAGGCGTGTCCAGCGTCACCAGCATCTCAGCGGTACGGCCTTTGAGCAGCTCGTTCGACGGATGATGACGGCCGTGGGCCTTGAAGGCGAAACCGGGCATGAATACCCGGTCGAAGAATCCGCCAAGCAGGCTGGGCAGCCCGCCCCACCAGACCGGATACACGAACACCAGATGCTGGGCCCAGTGAATCTCTCGCTGGGCCTGCAACAGATCATGCTCCAAAGTCTGGCTTGATTCGTAGCCGCCGCGCAGCACCGGGTCGAAGTCCAGTTCTTCCAGCTTCAGCACCCGCACCACATGACCCTGACTCCGGGCGCCGTGGGCATACGCTTCGCCCAGCGCATGACCCAGGCTGATGGTCTTCGGCGTACCGATGACCATCAGGATGCGTTTGCCATACCCTTCCAGTGGGGTGGCGCCGCTGATCGGCTCAGCCATTGCTGCCAGCCTCGAGCATCTTCTCCGGACGGACCCAGGCGTCGAACTCGGCGTCCGTGAGGAAACCCAGTTGCAGCGCCGCTTCGCGCAGGGTCAGCCCTTCGCTGTAGGCTTTCTTGGCGATTTGCGCGGATTTGTCGTAGCCGATGTGTGGGTTCAGCGCCGTGACCAGCATCAGGCCGCGTTCCAGGTGTTCAGCCATCTTCGCGGCATCAGGCTCCATGCCGGCGATGCAGTGCTCGTTGAAGTTGCGGCAGCCGTCGCCCAGCAACCGGATCGATTGCAGCAGGTTGTGAATGATCACCGGCTTGAACACGTTCAACTGCAGGTGACCCTGACTGGCCGCAAAGGTGATCGTGGTGTCGTTGCCCATGACTTGGCACGCCAGCATGGACAATGCTTCGCACTGCGTCGGATTGACCTTGCCCGGCATGATCGAGCTGCCAGGTTCGTTGGCGGGTAATTTGACTTCTGCCAGACCGGCGCGCGGGCCCGAACCCAGCAGGCGCAGGTCATTGGCAATTTTCATGAGCGTCACGGCCAGGGTTTTCAGCGCGCCGGACAACGCAGTCAAAGGCTCGTGACCTGCCAGCGCGGCGAATTTGTTGGGCGCTGTGACGAACGGCAGACCGGACAGGGCCGCCAGTTCAGCGGCCACCGCCTCTGCAAAACCATGCGGAGAGTTGAGACCGGTGCCGACGGCGGTGCCGCCCTGAGCCAGCTCGCAGACAGCGGGGAGGGCTGCGCGAATGCTCTTTTCGGCATAGTCGAGCTGCGCAACGTAGGCCGACAGCTCTTGGCCGAACGTGATGGGCGTCGCGTCCATCATGTGCGTGCGGCCGGTTTTCACCAGCTTCATATGGCGCGACGACTGCTCGGCGATCCCGGAAGAGAGTTCGGCGATGGCAGGCAGCAGTTGCTCTTTTACCGCTTGTGCCGCCGCGATGTGCATGGCGGTCGGGAAGCAGTCGTTGGAGCTCTGGGAGCGGTTGACGTGGTCGTTCGGATGGACCGGCGACTTGCCGCCGCGACCCTTGCCGGCCAGTTCGTTGGCCCGACCGGCGATGACCTCGTTGACGTTCATGTTGCTCTGCGTGCCGCTGCCGGTCTGCCAGACCACGAGCGGGAACTGGTCGTCGAGCTTGCCACCGAGCACCTCGTCGGCAGACTGTTCGATCAGACGGGCAATATCGGCAGGCAGGTCGCCATTGCGGTCGTTGACGCGGGCCGCGGCCTTCTTGATCAGCGCCAGTGCGTGGAGCACCGGCAACGGCATGCGTTCCTGGCCGATGGCGAAGTTGATCAGAGAACGTTGAGTTTGTGCCCCCCAGTAAGCGTCTTCGGGGACTTCGATCGGACCTATGCTGTCGGTTTCGGTACGGCTCACTGGACTCACTCCTTAAGATCGTTAGCGCAGTTTAGTACCCGTGAGGCGGGTTCGGTTCCCGTTAAAGGCCGCGCGGTAAAAACATGAGCCGCTAGTGTGCGACAAAACGCAGGACTTGGTCGTCTTATACCTTCGGGTTACCTTCGGGCAGGCCGGTGCCGTGCAGCGGGGAATCAACCGCTCGTAGCTCCGGGGGTTGAGCGCAAGGCGAAAACGGGCGCAGAATGCTCGGCCTTGGGGTTCAGCCTCGCCTGCTAGATAAGGAAACTCGATGACCCGTCTTCGCGCCATCTGTGCTGCGGTCGCTCTGGCATGCGCCAGCGGCCAGGTTCTCGCCGCCACCGCCAGCCATGAAGCCAGTGCTGTAGCGTTCCTCAAACTGGCCCATGCCGATCAGTTGGGTGCGCCGATTTATATGCAAGCGCAGCAAATGTTCGCCCAGCGTTTCGCCGAAACCAAAGCCCCTGATTCCAAGAAAGCGGTGTTGGAAACCTATCAGGCCAAGGCCAACGCTGCGTTGGACAAAGCCATTGGCTGGGACAAGCTGCAGCCGGACATGGTCAAGCTGTACACCGATAACTTCACCGAATCCGAGCTGAAAGACCTGGTTGCTTTCTACCAGTCGCCGCTGGGCAAGAAAGTCCAGGCCAAGATGCCGCAGATCAGCCAGCAATCGTTCCAGATGACTCAGGAAAAACTGCAGCCAGCCGTGCCTGTGGTAACCGGTCTGCTGGAGTCCATGACCAAAGAACTGGTCCCTGCTGGCGCCAAAGGCACCGCACCGGCTGCCCCCGCCAAGAAGCCATAAGCGAAATCACGACATGAGCATGCAACAGCGAATCGAATCCGCGTTGGCGGTCTTTCAGCCCGAGTACCTTCAGGTACTCAACGAAAGCCACATGCACAGTCGTGGCTCGGATACTCACTACAAGGCGGTGGTGGTCAGCGAACACTTCGCTGGCCTCAACGCCGTCAAGCGTCACCAGAAGGTCTACGGCTTGCTGGGCGGCTTGATGGGTGAGTTCCATGCGCTGGCGCTGCACACCTACACCCCGCAAGAATGGTCGAAGCTCGGCGCTGCGCCTGCTTCGCCGACCTGCGCCGGTGGGCATGACTGAGCGGGCACATAGCCCGGTTTCGGCCCGTTTTCGTGGATGAATGCGTTTCCCCTGTGAGAGCGAATTCATTCGCGAGACAGTGTTCCAGTCCATGCACCCTGTCGCCTGCTCTGTTTTTCGCGAATGAATTCGCTCCCACAGGTAAGGTTCACGCCTGACGCGCCTCTGTTGACCTGTATCAATCCCCCGCTGATCCACCTCACTGTCTGCTCCCCTCCGATTTTTGCTAGAATCCGCGCCGCGCTGCCGGGTCGGCACGCTTTTACCTGAACTTTTCATCCGGTAGGCCCTTTGCGAGGGTCACCACCTGGAGACGCAACATGACCCAAACCGCCCCCATCGTCGTCGCGGCGCTGTACAAATTCGTCACCCTTTCGGACTACGTCGAACTGCGCGAGCCGCTGCTCAAGGCGATGGTCGACAACGGCATCAAAGGCACGCTGCTGATCGCCCAGGAAGGCATCAACGGCACCGTTTCCGGCAGCCGCGAAGGCATTGATGGCCTGATGGCCTGGTTGAAGAACGATCCGCGCATGGACGACATCGATCACAAAGAGTCGTATTGCGACGAGCAGCCGTTCTACCGCACCAAGGTCAAATTGAAGAAAGAAATCGTCACCCTGGGCGTTGACGGCGTGGATCCGAACAAAGCGGTCGGCACCTACGTCGAGCCGCAGGACTGGAACGCCCTGATCGCCGACCCGGAAGTGCTGCTGATCGACACCCGCAACGATTACGAAGTTTCCATCGGGACGTTCGAGGGTGCGATCGACCCGAAAACCACTACGTTCCGGGAGTTCCCCGAGTACATCAAAGCCAACTTCGATCCGGCCAAGCACAAGAAAGTCGCGATGTTCTGCACCGGCGGGATCCGCTGTGAAAAAGCCTCGAGCTACATGCTTGGCGAAGGCTTCGAAGAGGTGTATCACCTCAAGGGCGGCATCCTGAAATACCTGGAAGAAGTGCCGCAGGAAGAAAGCCAGTGGCGTGGCGACTGCTTCGTGTTCGACAACCGCGTGACCGTGCGTCATGACCTGACCGAAGGCGACTACGATCAATGTCATGCATGCCGCACGCCGATCAGTGCTGAAGATCGGGCCAGTGAGCACTATTCGCCGGGTGTCAGTTGCCCGCATTGTTGGGATACGCTGAGCGAGAAAACCCGCCGCAGCGCCATCGACCGGCAAAAGCAGATCGAACTGGCGAAGGCGCGTAATCAGCCGCACCCGATTGGCCGTAATTACCGCCTGCTGGATGGCGACGACGCACAGACCCACGAAAAACAGACCAACGAGGCCTGACCCATGCACGCCCGCCTGCTCTATGTAATGGACCCGATGTGTTCGTGGTGCTGGGGTTTTTCGCCCGTCGCGCAGGCCTTGGTGGAACAGGCGAAGGCGGCGGGCCTGCCGTTGCATCTGGTGGTGGGCGGTTTGCGCACCGGCAGCGGGGCGGCACTCGAGCCGAACACCCGCCGCTACATCCTTGAACACTGGCAAGCGGTGCACGACACCACCGGCCAGGCGTTTCAGTTCGAGGGCGCGTTGCCCGATGGCTTTGTTTATGACACCGAGCCCGCGTGCCGTGCCATCGTTGCTGCGCGCAGTCTGGCGCCGGACATCGCCTGGAAACTGGTCAAGGAAATCCAGCACGCGTTTTACCTTGAGGGGCGTGATGTCACCAAGGCGTCGGTGCTGGCGGAGTTGGCAGAAAAAGCCGGCCTGCCACGTATCGAGTTCGCCGATGCCTTCGACAGCGCTGAACAGCATGCCGCCACGGCGTCCGATTTCTCGTGGGTTCAGGACCTCGGCATCGCCGGCTTCCCCACCTTGCTGGCCGAGCGAAACGGCCAATTGGCCCTGCTGACCAACGGCTATCAACCTCTGGAAGCACTGGCGCCCATGCTCAGCCGTTGGCTGGAGCGCGCAGCCAGTGCGTGATGCCCACGAGATAGAAAGCGCCACTCACAGGCCCGACGCTGTCCAGGCCGATCGCCTTGATTGGCCGCAGATTCGCCGTCTCGCCCTTCGGCACAAAAAGGCGCTGTGGATCGCCAACGGAGTCGCCGTGTTGGCGGTGCTGTGTTCGGTGCCGATCCCGTTGCTGCTGCCGCTGCTGGTGGACGAGGTGTTGCTCGGCAAGGGCGACACCGCACTGGTTTTCATGAATCAGTTCCTGCCCGCCAGCCTCCATAAACCGGTGGGCTATATCGGCTTGATGCTGGTCACCACTCTGTGCCTGCGGCTCGGAGCGTTGCTGTTCAACGTGATTCAGGCGCGCCTGTTCGCCGGGCTGGCCAAAGACATCGTCTATCGCATCCGCGTTCGCTTGATCGAACGACTCAAGCGTATCTCGCTGGGCGAATACGAAAGTCTGGGCAGCGGGACCGTCACCGCGCACCTGGTCACCGATCTGGATACGGTGGACAAGTTCGTCGGCGAAACCCTCAGCAAATTCCTCGTCGCGATGCTGACGTTGACGGGCACCGCGGCGATTCTCGTCTGGATGCACTGGCAACTGGCGTTGTTGATCCTGCTCTTCAACCCGCTGGTGATTTACGCCACGGTCAAGCTGGGCAAGCGAGTCAAACACCTGAAAAAGCTGGAGAACGACAGCACCTCGCGCTTCACCCAGGCGCTGACCGAAACCCTGGATGCCATTCAGGAAATCCGTGCCGGCAACCGGCAGGGCCATTTCCTCGGCCGTCTGGGCTTCCGGGCTAAGGAAGTGCGCGATTTTGCCGTCGCCTCGCAGTGGAAAAGCGATGCGTCGGGCCGTGCCAGTGGTTTGTTGTTCCAGTTCGGCATCGATATTTTTCGCGCCGCAGCGATGCTCACGGTGCTGTTTTCCGACCTGTCCATCGGCCACATGCTCGCCGTCTTCAGTTACCTGTGGTTCATGATCGGTCCCGTTGAGCAACTGCTGAACCTGCAGTACGCGTTCTATGCGGCGGGCGGTGCGCTGACGCGCATCAATGAACTGCTGGCACGCGCCGACGAGCCTCAGTACCAAGGGCAGCTCAATCCGTTCGTGGGGCGTGAGACCGTCAGCATCGACGTGAGTGGCCTGTGCTTCGGCTATAACGAGGAGTTGGTGCTGGACCATCTGGACCTGTCGATCACGCCGGGTGAGAAAGTGGCGATCGTCGGCGCCAGCGGTGGCGGCAAGAGCACCCTGGTTCAATTGCTGCTGGGGCTCTACAGCCCCAAGTCCGGGACCATACGCTTCGGCGGCGCAAGCTTGCAGGACATCGGCCTTGAAACCGTTCGGGAACATGTGGCTGTCGTCCTGCAGCACCCTGCGCTATTCAATGACACCGTCAGGGCCAATCTGTCGATGGGGCGCGAACGCAGCGATGAGGCGTGTTGGCAAGCGCTTGAAATCGCTCAGCTGGACGCGACCATTCGGGCCCTTCCGCAGGGGCTGGACAGTGTTGTGGGGCGATCCGGGGTACGTCTGTCGGGCGGCCAGCGTCAGCGCCTGGCGATTGCCCGGATGGTGCTCGCCGACCCCAAGGTGGTGATCCTCGACGAGGCGACCTCAGCGCTGGACGCCGCGACCGAGTACAACCTGCATCAAGCGTTGAATCGCTTTCTCAGTGGCCGGACGACGTTGATCATTGCGCATCGTCTGTCGGCCGTGAAGCAGGCAGACCGGGTTCTGGTGTTTGATGGCGGCAGCATCGCCGAGGATGGCGACCACCAGCAACTGATTGCTGACGGCGGGCTTTATGCACGTCTCTATGGTCACCTGCAACAGCTTTGATACATCTTGTCGGTTTTTCTCATAACGTGTCTCAAATGGCGTATCGCCAGTGGAACACGTCAATTCTTAGGCTATGCTTGACCCGTGTATTTAAGGAAAGTGTGAAAAGCGTCATATTTACGTCTTTGCTGTGCGGTGGTAACACCTGAAGTCGCGCGCAAGATGTGAGTATTACCCCGCTGCATCGTGGAAATTAGCCGAGTCCCTTGTCCGTTCAGGAAGGTCGCCTGAACGAAGGGAGTGAGTACTGGCAGTGCTGATGAAAGGGACACCATGAAGCAAAAGCGGATCCTGGAGAAGCCTCGTCTTCTCGGTATCGTTTGGCCATTTATCGCGGTGGTGCTGTTACAAGCGCTGCTCGGTTGCGTCAGCCTGTACATGATGTCGGCTGTGCGCAGTTATGTTGGCGGAGAAAGCCTTTGGTCCAAGGGCCAGAAGGACGCTATTTATTATTTGAATCTCTACGCCAACAGTCGCGACGAGATCAACTACCTGAAATACCAGCAGGCCATCGCCATCCCCCAGGGTGGACATGACCTGCGGGTCGCGATGGATCAACCCGTTCCCGACATCGCACGCGCGACTGCAGGCATTCTGCAGGGTGGTAACCATCCTGACGATGCCCAGGGCATCATCTGGCTCTACCTCAATTTCCGGCATTTCAGCTACCTGGAGACGGCCATCGATCGTTGGAAGATCGGTGACAACTACCTCGTCCAGCTCGATGAAGTTGCCCGTGAAATGCACGGCCGCATCCTCGAAGGCACTGCCACCAACAGCGACGTGCTGGCCTGGCGGCAGCGGATCAACGCGATCAACGAGGGCGTGACGCCCGCCGCCATGGCCTTCAGCGACGCGCTGGGCGAGGGCTCGCGGGTCATTTTGCGAATTCTGCTGGTGGTGAACCTGGCCACGGCGGTGCTGTTGATCATCCTGGCGCTGCTGCGCACCCACAAACTGCTGGAACAGCGTCATGCCTTCGCCACGGCATTGCAGATGGAGAAGGAGCGGGCGCAAATCACGCTGGAATCAATCGGGGACGGCGTGATCACCACCGATGTCGACGGCGCCATCACTTACATGAACCCGGCGGCCGAGCAGATGACCCACTGGAAGACCGATCAGGCGGTCGGCCTGCCCCTGGCGGCGTTGTTCAATCTGCTTGACGAGAATGATCAGAAAGACAGCTCGACCCTGATCGAGCACATCCTCAGCGGCAAGCTGGGCGGCGGCAGTGAAAACTCAAAACTGATTCAGCAACTCGACGGCAGTACCGTGTCGGTGGCGTTGGTCGGCTCGCCCATCCGTACCGAAGGCAAGGTCAGTGGCGCGGTGCTGGTGCTGCACGACATGACTCAGGAGCGGCAGTACATTGCCAATCTGTCGTGGCAGGCGACGCACGATGCCCTGACCGGGTTGGCCAATCGCCGCGAATTCGAATACCGATTGGAGCTGGCGCTGAACGGGCTGACCTACCAGCCGGGTCGCCACGCGGTGATGTTCCTCGACCTCGATCAATTCAAGCTGGTCAACGACACCAGCGGCCACGCGGCGGGCGATGAGTTGCTCCGGCACATCTGTGCCTTGCTGCAACAGGGTATTCGGGAGGGAGACACGCTGGCGCGGCTGGGCGGCGACGAGTTCGGTATTCTGCTCGAGCATTGTTCACCGGAGGCTGCCGAGCAGATCGCTGAAGGCCTGCGTCAGACGGTCGAGAGCCTGCATTTTGTGTGGAAGGGGCGACCGTTCGTGACGACCGTCAGCGTCGGCCTGGTTCATGTGTCTGACGTGCCCACCACCCTGGAAGCGTCGCTGCGTGCGGCTGACATGGCGTGCTACATGGCGAAGGAAAAAGGTCGCAACCGGGTTCAGGTCTATCACGACGACGATTCGGAACTGTCTACTCGTTTCGGCGAAATGGCCTGGATTCAGCGCCTGCACATGGCGCTGGAAGACAATCGCTTCTGCCTTTATTCACAGGAAATCGCGGCGTTGAGTCGCGATGCGGCCCACAGCAACGGCCACGTCGAGATTTTGCTGCGGCTGCGCGACGAGTCCGGTCGCATGATTCTGCCGGACAGCTTTATCCCCGCCGCCGAGCGCTACGGGATGATGACCACGCTGGATCGATGGGTAGTGCAGAACGTCTTCAAGATCATTGCCGATTGCCTGATGGACAACCACCGAACCGGGCCCATGGCGACCTGTGCAATCAATCTGTCCGGCACCAGCATCGGTGACGACGCGTTTCTTGAATATTTGCGACAGCAGTTCCAAATCTACGCAATACCGCCTGAACTTATCTGTTTCGAAATCACCGAAACCAGTGCGATCGCCAATTTGGGCAGTGCTATTCGGTTCATTAACGAACTCAAAAGTCTGGGATGCCGTTTTTCACTGGATGACTTCTGTGCAGGCATGTCGTCATTCGCATACTTGAAGCACTTGCCTGTGGATTATTTGAAGATTGATGGCAGCTTCGTAAAAGACATGCTCGACGATCCGGTCAACCGGGCGATGGTGGAAGTGATCAACCATATCGGGCACGTCATGGGCAAACAGACGATCGCTGAGTTCGTCGAAAGCCCTCAGATAGAGCAGGCGTTATTGGAAATCGGTGTGGACTACGCTCAGGGGTACGTTATCGAGCGACCGCAATTATTCACCTGTGAATGTCTGCACGCACGGCCCGCGAGGCAGACCCCAATGTTGTTCAGCGCACCCGGGACTTTTCGCTGAACGACCCCGATGCAACACAACATAAGGAGCTACACAGTGATCGATATGTTCATTAGAACCGGTCCGCTGATGGATGCCAGCAGTTACCCCGTTTGGGCGCAGCAATTGATCAAAGATTGCAGCGAAGCCAAGGCACGCGTGGTAGGGCATGAACTTTATCAACGTATGAGAGATGGGCGGCTCAGTTCGAGAACCATGCGCCAGTATTTGATTGGTGGATGGCCTGTTGTTGAACAGTTTGCGGTCTACATGGCGCATAACCTGACCAAAACCCGTTTCGCCCGTCATCCGGGCGAAGACATGGCGCGTCGCTGGTTGATGCGCAATATTCGGGTGGAGCTCAATCATGCCGATTACTGGGTGAACTGGAGCGCGGCCCACGGGGTCACGCTGGAGGATCTGCAAGCGCAACGCGTTCCGTCAGAGTTGCACGCACTCAATCACTGGTGCTGGCACAGCTGTTCATCGGAGCCGTTGGTTGTCGCGATCGCAGCCACCAATTACGCCATTGAAGGCGCGACCGGCGAATGGTCTGCTGTCGTATGTTCACAAGAGACATACGCAGATATGTTCCCGCCGGACCTGCGAAAACGCGCCATGAAGTGGCTGAAGATGCATGCGCAATACGACGACTCCCACCCTTGGGAAGCCCTGGAGATCATCTGTACGCTGGCCGGCAACAACCCTAGCGAACAGTTGCAGGCGGACCTGAGAATGGCGGTGTGCAAGAGTTACGAGTACATGTACCTGTTTCTGGAACGGTGCATGGTTCTGGAGCAGCCGCAGGAGGCAAACGCGCCGATGCGCGAGCGCCGGTTTGCGGTTCGCGCCTGAGCCGCTTTCAACCTGCCATTTCCAGCCGGTTACGGCCCTGACGTTTGGCGGCATAAAGGGCGGTGTCGGCGCGGCGCAACAAGCTGTCGGGGGATTCCCCCGGCAGCAGCGTCGAGCAGCCCAGGCTGACCGTCAGTTCCACCGGGCTTCCATTGACCGGATACGTGAGTTGCAGTGCCGCGTTGCGCAGGCGTTCGCCCACCAGCGCGGCTGACTCACGACCGGTATTGGTCAGCACGATCAAAAACTCCTCCCCGCCAAACCTGAAGACCTGATCGATGTTGCGCAGGCGATCCTTGATCGCGTCCGCTACGCCCCTCAGCACCACATCGCCCGTGGCATGTCCGTGGGTATCGTTGATCCCTTTGAAATGGTCGATATCCAGCATCAGCACCGACAGAGGCTGCTGTTGGCGCCGGGCAATTTCAGCTTCCCGCGTCAGTGACTGTTCCATGGCAATGCGATTGCCCGCCCCGGTCAACGGATCACGCAGGGCGCTCAGGTTCGCGTTGCGGTAAAGCAGGGCGTTACGCAGTGGGTAGAGCAGGGTCGCAAGCAGGGCTTCGAGCTGCGTCAGCTCTACTTCGGCGAAGCGTCGGTCACGTTGAAACGCCAGTTCCCCCATCTGTTCGCCGTCGTGCGTGATGCAGTAGCTGGCGTTATGCCGCGAACGCTCCCCAAACTCCAGCCGCAAGTCTGTTCCTACGTGTTTGTAGTTCAGCGCCTTGAGGGGAATGAACTGCTGCACGCTCTGAAAGAACATCGCCAGGATCTTGTCCGCTTCGAGACTGGTTTGCAGTTGCAATTCAAGTCTGCGCTGCAGCTGTTGATAGTCCAGCGGTTGAGGCACGAATCCGTGTGCAGGCGCGAAGCCGAAGCGTTGAAGCCTTGCGCTGTCGAAATCAATGGCGTTGGTATTCGTCGGAAAACTCATGTTTTCGCTCCTGCGCCTCTCATCGGGCCTGATGTGGGTAGAGCGAAACTCGTGCCAATTCGTTCGCCGATATCGATCGTCATATAAATCAATGGGTTAGCACATGCGTTCGCGAACACCCGGGGTGTCCGCGCCTTTGGATTGACTAACGTACCGGTTTACACGCGAATGGACTACAAAGAGGCGACGGAAAACCACCGAGTTGATAAAAGGCGGTGAGGTTCCAGGGGATGATCGCGGTCTCCTGTGGGAGCGAATTCATTCGCGAGACGGTTGTACCTCCGGTGATGCTCTATTGGATGTACTGGCCCCTCGCGAATGAATTCGCTCCCACAGGTCGTGCGTCTGACAGGAATTCATTTCTTCTGGGCGTCGAACGCCTGGCCGTTGATACCGGTGCTGTCCGGGCCCATCAGGTACAGATAGACCGGCATGATCTCTTCGGGTGTCGGGTTGTTCAGCGGGTTTTCTGCCGGGTACGCCTGGGCGCGCATGTCGGTGCGGGTGGCGCCAGGGTTGATGCTGTTGGCGCGAACCGGTGCAACGCCGTCGACCTCGTCGGCCAGCGTTTGCATCAGGCCCTCGGTCGCGAACTTGGACACGCCATAAGCGCCCCAGTACGCACGGCCTTTGCGGCCCACGCTGCTGGAGGTGAAGACCACCGATGCGTCCTGCGACAGTTTCAGCAACGGCAACAAGGTGGCGGTGAGCATGAACGTCGCATTGACGTTGATGTGCATCACGCGCATGAAGTTTTCCCCGGACAACTGCTCGATCGGCGTACGTGGGCCGATGATTGAGGCGTTGTGCAGCACGCCATCGAGGTGCCCGAACTCGGCCTCGATCATGGCTGCCAGTTCATCGTACTGATGGGGCAGGGCGGTTTCGAGATTGAAGGGGATGACGGCGGGCTGCGGGTGACCTGCGGCTTCGATCTCGTCATAGACGGCTGTGAGGTGCGATTCTGTCTTGCCCAGCAGCAGGACGGTTGCGCCGTGGGCCGCATAGGTTTTAGCGGCAGCGGCGCCAATCCCGCGGCCGGCGCCGGTGACCAGAATGATACGGCCCTTGAGCAGTTCGGGGCGGGCAGAGTAGTTGAACATGGGGCCTCCTTTCAGTTCTCCCTAAACGCACGGTCGGCATATATCTGTTTCTGCCGAAGGCGTAGGAGCGTGGCTTGTCTCTGGGCCGCATCCGGACGATCTGCCGCGCAGCGGCAGCAGACCCGGGGAATGCGGTGTACTTGGCAAGACGCGGGCGACTGATTTTACTGCAGCTTCGCGGCAGATCGCGGGACAAGCCACGCTCCTACAAGGTTTCGTGTTTAGACGCGATCTCAACAACCGCACAACGCATTATCCAGCACCCGGCGTAATTCCAGCGGGTGATCCACCACCACGTCCGCGCCCCAGTGATCCGGGTTGTCGTGGGGATGAATGTAGCCATAACGCACGGCCGCTGTCTTGGTGCCCGCATCACGGCCGGACTCGATATCCCGCAGATCGTCGCCGATGAACAAGATACTGGCCGGGTCCAGGTCCAGCATCTTGCAAGCGAGCAGCAGCGGCTCCGGGTCCGGTTTGCTTTTGGTCACGTGATCGGGACAGATCAGCACCGCGGAGCGCTCGGACAGCCCCAGTTGCTCCATAATCGGCTGGGCAAAGCGCACCGGCTTGTTGGTGACCACGCCCCAGATCAGTTTTGCCTTCTCGATATCGGCCAGGAGTTCGGCCATGCCGTCGAACAATTTACTGTGGACCGCGCAGTCCTTCTGATAGCGCTCCAGAAACTCCAGGCGCAGTGCTTCAAACTCAGGCTCATTTGGCGAAAGCGCGAAGGCGGCTGAGACCATCGCTTTGGCGCCGCCGGAAATTTCATCGCGAATCAGTTTGTCGTCGACTGGCGCAAAACCACGCTCGGCCAGCATGGCCTGACAGATCGCGATGAAGTCCGGGGCGGTGTCGAGCAGGGTGCCGTCCATGTCGAAAAGAACTGCTCTCAAGCGCATGGATCAGGCCCCCTTCAGCGTCTGGATCATGTAGTTGACGTCGACATCGGAGGCCAGTTTGTAATGCTTGGTCAGCGGGTTGTAGGTCAGACCGATGATGTCCTTGACCTCAAGGCCTGCACTGCGGCTCCAGGCGCCCAGCTCGGAAGGGCGGATGAATTTCTTGAAATCATGGGTGCCGCGCGGCAGCAGATTCATGATGTATTCCGCGCCGATGATGGCGAACAGGTACGCCTTCGGGTTGCGGTTGATCGTAGAGAAAAACACCTGGCCGCCAGGTTTGACCATCGTGTAACAGGCACGGATGACCGAGGAGGGATCGGGCACGTGCTCCAGCATTTCCAGGCACGTGACGACGTCGAACTGCTCCGGCATTTCTTCGGCCAGCGCTTCGGCCGTGATCTGCCGGTATTCAACGCTGACGCCGGACTCGAGCTGATGCAGCTGGGCGACCGCCAGGGGCGCCTCGCCCATGTCGATACCGGTCACTGTCGCGCCGCGCAGCGCCATGGCTTCACTGAGAATGCCGCCGCCACAACCCACGTCCAGCACCTTCTTGCCTGCCAGACTGACGCGCTCGTCGATCCAGTTCACGCGCAACGGGTTGATGTCGTGCAGCGGTTTGAACTCGCTGTTGCGATCCCACCAGCGATGGGCCAAGGCTTCGAATTTAGCGATTTCGGCGTGGTCGACGTTGCTCATGTGTAATCCCTCTAAAACTTGAATTCGGTATTCGGTCACGGCCTGTCGCCATGACGCGCTAAAAATCAGTCTGCGGCGGCGATGCGATTGCCCCAGGCCTTGGCCGTTCGGGTCAGCGCTTCTTCGTCCATGCGTGTCAGGCGTTTGTCCTGAAGTAAGGGTTTGCCCGCGACCCAGACGTGGCTGACGCAGTCGCGGCCGCTCGCATAAATAAGCTGCGAGACGGGGTCGTAGATCGGCTGTTGTGCCAGACCCGACAGGTCGAAGGCGACCATGTCGGCGGCTTTGCCGATTTCCAGCGACCCGGTGGTGCCTTCGATGCCCATGGCGCGCGCGCCGTTCAGGGTTGCCATGCGCAAAGCGCGATGGGCGTCCAGTGCGGTGGCGGAGCCGGCGACCGCTTTGGCCAATAACGCGGCGGTACGGGTTTCACCCAGCAAGTCCAGGTCGTTATTGCTCGCAGCGCCGTCGGTTCCGACCGCGACATTGACGCCGGCCTGCCACAGACGCTCGACCGGGCAGAAGCCGCTGGCCAGTTTCAGGTTCGATTCGGGGCAGTGGATCACGCTGGAGTTGCTTTCGACCAGCATGGCCAGGTCTTCATCGCTGATCTGGGTCATGTGCACCGCCTGGAAGCGTGGGCCCAGCAGGCCCAGCCGTTGCAGGCGAGCCAGCGGACGTTCCTGACGTTGTTGTACCGCTTCATGCACTTCAAAGGCGGTTTCGTGGACATGCATGTGAATCATCGCGTCGAGCTCGTCGGCAATGACGCGGATCTTCTCCAGGTTTTCATCGCTGACGGTGTACGGCGCATGTGGGCCCATGGCGATCTTGATGCGGTCGTGATGGGCCAGATCATTGAACAGCTCGACACCGATGTGCAGCGCTTCGTCAGCGTTACGCGCACCGGGTATCGGGAAATCCAGCACAGGAACCGTGATCTGTGCCCGAATGCCACTGTTGTGCACCCGTTCGCAGGCGACCTTTGGAAAGAAATACATGTCAGAGAAACAGGTGATGCCGCCCTTGAGCTGTTCGGCGATGGCGATATCGGTGCCGTCGCGGACGAAGTCCTCGTCGACCCATTTGCCCTCGGCCGGCCAGATGTGGTCTTGCAGCCAGGTCATCAACGGCAAATCGTCCGCCAGGCCACGGAACAGGGTCATCGCTGCGTGACCATGGGCGTTGATCAGGCCGGGGCTGAGCAGCATGCCGGGCAGTTCGCGGACTTCCCTGGCGTGCTGGCGCAGGGCCTCGGCTTTGGGACCGATGTAGGCAATGACGCCGTCGCGAATGCCGATCCCGTGCTGTTGCAGGACGACGCCAGCGGGCTCCACCGGTACCAGCCAGTCCGGCAGAAGCAGGAGGTCGAGCGGGGCAGCGGCGTCGGGCATGGTGCGGGCATCCAATGGCTTATTACGGGGACGGCGAAGTATACCCGAGCGTCTTGGCGGTCGGCTCGCTATAATCGGCCGCTTTTTCAGCTGCTGGCTATTTGATTCTCGGCCCATGCGGCCCTGTAGGCGTGAGCGTGCTCGCGATTGCCGACGTGCCGTCACGGTCATGTGGCGCAAGCACCGGTTCCTCAGGTTTTCAACAATTCATCATGTGGGGTGTGCAATGCGCGATCGATTATTGGCTGCGGAGAAGGTAAAGGCCATCGATTGGCGGGACGGCACGTTGTATCTGCTGGATCAGCGAATCCTGCCGTTCGAAGAAACCTGGCATCCCTATCAGTCTGCTGCCGGCGTGGCCGACGCCATTCGCACGATGGTCGTGCGTGGCGCGCCCGCCATCGGCATCAGCGCGGCTTACGGCATTGTGCTCGCGGTGTTTGACCGTTATGAGGCAGGCGGTGACTGGCAGATGGCGCTTGAAGAAGATTTCGACCTGCTCGCCAACTCCCGCCCGACGGCGGTCAACCTGTTCTGGGCGCTGAACCGCATGCGCGAACGCCTGTATCGCCTCAAGGATCACGAAGATCCGCGCAAGGTCATGGAAGCCGAAGCCGTCGCCATTCACCTCAGTGACCGCGAAGCCAACCTGACCATGGCGCAACTCGGTGCGGAACTGATCCGCAAGCATCAGGGCAACCTGCAGACCGTTCTGACCCACTGCAACACCGGCGCACTGGCCACCGGCGGATTTGGCACGGCGTTGGGGGTGATTCGCGCCGCCCATATAGAAGGCATGATCGAACGCGTTTACGCCGACGAAACCCGTCCCTGGCTGCAAGGTTCTCGCCTGACGGCCTGGGAGCTGGTCAACGAAGGCATTCCGGTCACGCTGAATGCGGACTCCGCCGCCGCGCACCTGATGAAGACCAAGGGCATCACCTGGGTCATCGTCGGCGCTGACCGCATCACGGCAAACGGTGACGTCGCCAACAAGATCGGCACCTATCAACTGGCGGTGGCCGCCATGCACCACGGCGTGCGCTTCATGGTCGTGGCGCCCAGCTCGACCATCGACATGAACCTGGCCAGCGGTGAAGACATTCCCATCGAAGAGCGCGATGGCAAAGAGCTGCTTGAAGTCGGCGGCCAGCGCGTTGGCGCCGAGGTCGATGCCTTCAATCCGGTCTTCGACGTGACGCCTGCCGACCTGATCGATGCCATCGTGACCGAAAAAGGCATCGTTGAACGTCCCGACACGGTGAAAATGGCGCAACTGATGTGCCGTAAGCGCCTGCATTGATCCCTTCATTGCCAGCAATACCGCCCGCCGGGAAAGCGCTAGCAGGCCCTGTAAGCGCTTCTCAGGGCCGTGATGACGAAATGGCTCGTTTTCAGCGCTCTCAAAGGCTTCGTGCCTGACGGCGATTGTGGTAACATCCGGCGGTTTCCAAGGGGGCGCATTGCGGCCCTCTTTACTGCGCAAATCCATGGCATAACTCGCTGATTTGTCGTAAGTCGTTGCCAGGCAATTGTCGGCAGCGGCGAGCTTCGTTCATCCCGGATGGATGTTCGAGGTTTCACCAGAAAAAGGAATCAGGCTTCTCATGGGCGAACTGGCCAAAGAAATCCTCCCGGTCAATATCGAAGACGAGCTGAAGCAGTCCTACCTCGACTACGCGATGAGCGTCATCGTCGGACGAGCTCTGCCCGATGCGCGCGACGGCTTGAAGCCCGTGCACCGGCGTGTACTGTTCGCAATGAGCGAACTGGGTAACGACTGGAACAAGCCGTACAAGAAATCCGCTCGTGTGGTCGGTGACGTCATCGGTAAGTACCACCCGCACGGCGACACGGCTGTCTACGACACCATCGTACGTATGGCTCAACCCTTCTCCCTGCGCTACCTGCTGGTAGACGGCCAGGGCAACTTCGGTTCCGTGGACGGCGACAACGCCGCGGCCATGCGATACACCGAAGTGCGCATGACCAAGCTGGCCCACGAGCTGCTGGCGGACCTGCACAAGGAGACCGTCGACTGGGTGCCCAACTACGATGGCACCGAGCAGATCCCGGCGGTCATGCCGACCCGTATTCCGAACCTGCTGGTCAACGGTTCCAGCGGTATCGCCGTGGGCATGGCGACCAACATTCCGCCGCACAACCTCGGTGAAGTCATCGACGGTTGCCTGGCCCTCATCGACAACAACGACCTGACCGTCGACGAGTTGATGCAGTACATCCCCGGCCCTGACTTCCCGACAGCTGCGATCATCAACGGTCGTGCCGGTATCGTCGAAGCCTACAAAACCGGCCGTGGCCGCATTTACATGCGCGCACGCTCCATTGTCGAAGACATCGACAAGGTGGGTGGCCGTCAGCAGATCGTCATCACCGAGCTGCCGTACCAGTTGAACAAGGCGCGTCTGATCGAGAAGATCGCCGAGCTGGTCAAAGAGAAGAAACTGGAAGGCATCACCGAACTGCGCGACGAGTCCGACAAGGACGGTATGCGCGTGGTCATCGAGCTGCGTCGCGGCGAAGTGCCTGAGGTCATCCTCAACAACCTTTACGCCCAGACCCAGCTGCAAAGCGTTTTCGGCATCAACATCGTTGCGCTGATCGACGGCCGTCCACGGATCCTCAACCTCAAGGACCTGCTGGAAGCCTTCATTCGCCACCGTCGCGAAGTCGTCACCCGCCGTACCGTGTTCGAATTGCGCAAGGCGCGCGAGCGCGGCCACATTCTGGAAGGTCAAGCCGTTGCCCTGTCGAACATCGACCCGGTCATCGCGCTGATCAAAGCGTCGCCGACACCGGCCGAAGCAAAAGAAGGCCTGATCAGCACACCGTGGGAATCGAGCGCCGTGGTCGAGATGGTCGAGCGCGCAGGCGCCGAGTCGTCCCGTCCGGAAAACCTCGATCCGCAGTACGGTCTGCGTGACGGCAAGTATTTCCTGTCGCCGGAACAGGCTCAGGCGATCCTGGAACTGCGTCTGCACCGTCTGACCGGTCTTGAGCACGAAAAGCTGCTGACCGAGTATCAGGAAATCCTGACCCAGATCGGCGAGCTGATCCGTATCCTCAACAGCTCCGTGCGCCTGATGGAAGTCATCCGCGAAGAACTGGAACTGATTCGTGCCGAATACGGCGACGTGCGCCGCACCGAGATCCTCGATGCGCGTCTGGACCTGACCCTGGGTGACATGATCCCGGAAGAAGAGCGCGTCGTGACCATCTCCCACGGTGGGTATGCCAAGACCCAGCCGCTGGCCGTGTATCAGGCTCAGCGTCGCGGTGGCAAAGGCAAGTCGGCTACAGGCGTCAAGGACGAGGATTACATCGCTCACCTGCTGGTCGCCAACAGCCACACCACGCTGCTGATGTTCTCCAGCAAGGGCAAGGTGTACTGGCTCAAGACCTACGAGATTCCGGAAGCCTCCCGCGCCGCCCGTGGTCGTCCGCTGGTCAACCTGCTGCCGTTGAGCGAAGGTGAATACATCACCACCATGCTGCCGGTCGACCTGGAAGCCATGCGCAAGCGGGCTGATGAGGAAGAGGCCGAAGGTGTCGAGTCTGATGTCGAAGACATCGAGAACGCCAACGAAACCGAAGAAGAGCGCAAGGCGCGTATCAAGGCTGCAGACAAGAAGAAGGCGCCGTTCATCTTCATGTCCACCGCCAACGGTACGGTCAAGAAGACCCCGCTCGTGGCCTTCAGCCGTCAGCGCAGCGTCGGTCTGATCGCGCTGGAACTGGACGAAGGCGACATCCTGATTTCTGCCGCGATCACCGATGGCGAGCAGGAAATCATGCTGTTCTCCGACGGTGGCAAGGTTACCCGCTTCAAGGAATCCGAAGTCCGCGCCATGGGCCGTACCGCCCGCGGCGTGCGTGGCATGCGTCTGCCAGAAGGGCAGAAGCTGATCTCCATGCTGATTCCGGAAGAAGGCAGCGAGATTCTCACCGCTTCCGAGCGCGGTTACGGCAAACGCACCGCGATCACCGAGTTCCCTGAGTACAAACGTGGCGGTCAGGGTGTCATCGCCATGGTCAGCAACGAGCGCAACGGCCGCCTGGTCGGCGCGGTTCAGGTGCAGGACGGCGAAGAGATCATGCTGATCTCCGACCAGGGCACGCTGGTTCGTACCCGTGTCGATGAAGTGTCGAGTCTGGGCCGTAACACCCAGGGTGTGACCCTGATCAAGCTGGCCAAGGACGAGAAGCTGGTCGGTCTTGAGCGCGTTCAGGAGCCTTCGGAAGTGGAAGGCGAAGAACTGGAAGGCGAGGCGTTCGACGGTGAAGTCGTGGAAGGCGAGGTTGCGAACCTCTCCGATGCCGACGAATCTCCGAGCGACCTGCAGGCCGACGGCGCAGACGAAGAGGAATCGCAGGACTGATAGACGTTGTATTTGAGGGCCCTTCGCGGGCCCTCTTGGCTTTTGGCAGAACTGCAGCCTCGCCCGTTGGCTGCAGCAGCCGTTTCGAATTCAACGAGTTGATGAGAGTGGATATGAGCAAGCGAGCCTTTAACTTCTGCGCCGGCCCAGCCGCGCTTCCTGATGCTGTTCTGTTGCGCGCCCAGGCCGAGATGCTGGACTGGCACGGCAAGGGCTTGTCAGTGATGGAGATGAGTCATCGCAGCGAGGATTACACCGCCGTCGCCGAGAAGGCCGAGCAGGATCTGCGCGAGCTGCTGTCCGTTCCCTCCAACTACAAAATTCTGTTCCTGCAAGGTGGCGCCAGCCAGCAGTTTGCAGAGATCCCGCTTAACCTGTTGCCGGAAAACGGCACGGCCGACTACATCGAGACCGGTATCTGGTCGAAGAAGGCCATCGAAGAAGCGCGTCGCTTTGGCAACGTCAATGTCGCGGCGAGCGCCAAACCCCTCGACTACCTGGCCATTCCTGGTCAGAACGACTGGAACCTCACCAGGAACGCTGCCTACGTTCACTACGCGTCCAACGAAACCATCGGTGGTCTGCAGTTCGACTGGGTGCCGGAAACCGGTGACGTCCCGCTCGTGGTCGACATGTCCTCCGACATTCTGTCGCGCCCGATCGACGTATCGCAGTTCGGCCTGATCTACGCCGGCGCGCAGAAAAACATCGGCCCTAGCGGTCTGGTGGTGGTGATCGTTCGCGAAGACCTGCTCGGCCGCGCGCGCAGCAGTTGCCCGACCATGCTCGATTACAAGGTGTCGGCCGATAACGGTTCGATGTACAACACCCCGGCCACCTATTCCTGGTACCTCTCGGGCCTCGTCTTCGAATGGCTCAAGGAGCAGGGCGGCGTCGAGGCCATGGAGAAGCGTAACCGCGCCAAGAAAGAGCGTCTTTACGGCTTCATCGACAACAGCGAGTTCTACACCAACCCGATCAGCCTTAACGCCCGCTCGTGGATGAACGTGCCGTTCCGCCTGGCCGACGAGCGTCTGGACAAGGCGTTCCTGAAAGGCGCCGATGAGCGTGCGTTGCTCAACCTCAAAGGCCACCGTTCGGTGGGCGGCATGCGCGCTTCGATCTACAACGCGTTGGGTCTGGACGCCGTTGAAGCGCTGGTGGCCTACATGGCTGAATTCGAGAAGGAACATGGCTAATGTCTGAACAAGAGCTCAAAGCGCTGCGCGTTCGCATCGACAGCCTGGACGAAAAAGTCCTTGAACTGATCAGCGAGCGGGCACGCTGCGCCCAGGAAGTGGCGCGGGTCAAGATGGCCAGCCTCGCCGAGGGCGAAGAGCCGGTGTTCTATCGTCCCGAGCGTGAGGCTGCAGTGCTCAAGCGCGTCATGGAGCGCAACCGTGGTCCGCTGAGCAACGAAGAGATGGCGCGTCTGTTCCGCGAAATCATGTCGTCGTGCCTGGCGCTGGAGCAGCCGCTCAAGGTCGCTTACCTGGGCCCTGAAGGCACCTTCACCCAGGCCGCGGCGCTGAAGCATTTCGGCCACGCGGTGATCAGCAAGCCCATGGCGGCGATCGACGAAGTGTTCCGTGAAGTGGCCGCCGGCGCGGTCAACTTCGGTGTGGTCCCAGTGGAAAATTCCACCGAAGGTGCGGTCAACCACACGCTGGACAGCTTCCTCGAGCACGACATGGTCATCTGCGGCGAAGTCGAGCTGCGCATTCACCACCATTTGCTGGTGGGCGAGAACACCAAGACCGACAGCATCAGCCGCATCTACTCCCATGCCCAGTCGCTGGCCCAGTGCCGCAAGTGGCTGGACGCGCATTACCCCAATGTCGAGCGCGTGGCGGTGTCGAGCAATGCCGAGGCTGCCAAACGGGTCAAAGGTGAGTGGAACTCGGCGGCGATCGCCGGTGACATGGCGGCTGGCCTGTACGGCCTGTCGCGCATCGCCGAGAAGATCGAAGACCGTCCGGACAACTCGACGCGCTTCCTGATGATCGGCAACCAGGAAGTGCCACCGACCGGTGACGACAAGACGTCGATCATCGTGTCGATGAGCAACAAGCCTGGCGCCTTGCATGAACTGTTGGTGCCTTTCCATGAGAACGGAATCGACCTGACCCGTATCGAGACTCGACCTTCACGCAGCGGTAAATGGACCTACGTGTTCTTTATCGATTTCGTCGGTCACCACCGTGACCCGCTGATCAAGGCGGTTCTGGAGCGGATCAGTCAGGAAGCCGTGGCACTGAAAGTGCTGGGTTCCTATCCGAAAGCGGTTCTCTGAAGAGGTACAACGTTACATGAGCGGCGACTTCCTCGCGCTGGCGCAGGCCGGCGTGCAAAAACTATCGCCTTACGTTCCCGGCAAGCCGGTGGACGAACTGGCGCGTGAGCTGGATATCGATCCGGCTCGCATTATCAAGCTGGCCAGTAACGAGAACCCGATGGGCGCCAGCCCAAAGGCGTTGTCGGCGATTCGTGACGCGCTGGCCGAGCTGACCCGTTACCCCGATGGCAACGGCTTCGACCTCAAGCAGCGGCTGTCTGATCGTTATGGCGTCAACGCAAATCAAGTGACGTTGGGCAATGGTTCCAACGACATCCTTGAGATCGTCGCCCGTGCCTATCTGGCGCCGGGGTTGAATGCCGTGTTCAGTGAGCACGCGTTCGCCATCTATCCGATCGTCACGCAGGCGGTCGGTGCTGACGCCCGCGTCGCCAAGGCAAAGGATTGGGGGCACGACCTCCCTGCGATGCTGGCGGCCATCGACAGCAACACCCGAGTGGTTTTCATCGCTAACCCGAATAACCCGACCGGTACCTGGTTCGGGCCAAATGCGCTGGCTGATTTCCTGAACGATGTGCCGAAGGACGTCCTGGTCGTGCTCGACGAGGCGTACATCGAATACGCCGAAGGCGCCGAACTGCCAGATGGCCTGAAATTCCTGGCCGATTACCCGAACCTGCTGGTGTCCCGGACCTTCTCCAAAGCCTTTGGTCTGGCGTCCTTGCGCGTCGGTTATGCGCTGTCGTCGCCGGTCGTGGCGGATGTGCTGAATCGCGTGCGCCAGCCGTTCAACGTCAACAGCCTCGCGCTGGCTGCCGCCTGTGCGGCACTGGATGATGTCGAGTACGTTGCTGAAAGCCGTCGCCTCAACGAAGCCGGCATGCAACAGATGGAGGACGGCTTACGCGCACTGGACCTGAGCTGGATTCCGTCCAGGGCCAACTTCATTGCCGTGGATCTGGGGCGTGAAGGCGCTTCGGTCTACGAAGGTCTGTTGCGTGAAGGTGTGATCGTGCGCCCGGTCGCTGGGTACGGCATGCCGAATCACCTGCGGGTGAGCATCGGCCTGCCCGCCGAAAACAGCCGCTTCCTGGAAGCGCTGAGTAAGGTTCTGGCGCGTGGTTGATGTCATGACTGGTGTCACGGCAGTGCAATCGGCTGCGCCTATTATCGGCCGCCTGGTGGTGGTCGGCCTCGGGTTGATCGGGGGGTCGTTCGCCAAGGGTTTGAAGGAAAGTGGCCTGTGTCGCGAAGTGGTCGGCGTCGATCTTGACCCGCAATCACGTCAGTTGGCCGTCGAACTGGGTGTCGTCGATCGCTGTGAAGACCATCTTGCGACAGCTTGCGTCGGTGCGGACGTCATTCAATTGGCCGTGCCGATCCTGGCGATGGAAAAACTGCTGGGCGTGCTCGCCGGCCTCGACCTTGGAAACGCTGTGCTGACGGATGTCGGCAGCGCCAAAGGCAACGTCGTCCGCGCGGCGCGAGAGGTGTTCGGCACGATGCCAGCGCGTTTCGTGCCTGGGCATCCGATCGCCGGCTCCGAACAGAGCGGGGTAGAGGCTTCCAACGCTCAGCTGTTCCGTCGTCACAAAGTCATTCTCACGCCGTTGCCCGAGACGGATCCTGCGGCGTTGTCCCTCGTGGATCGCCTGTGGTCGGTGCTGGGGGCCGATGTCGAGCACATGGACGTCGAGCGTCACGACGAGGTCTTGGCGGCCACCAGTCACCTGCCGCATTTGCTGGCGTTCGGTCTGGTGGATTCGCTGGCCAAACGCAACGAAAACCTCGAAATTTTCCGTTACGCCGCAGGCGGTTTTCGCGATTTCACCCGAATCGCGGGCAGCGATCCGGTCATGTGGCATGACATCTTTCTGGCCAACCGCGACGCGGTGTTGCGCACGCTGGACACGTTCCGCAGTGACCTGGACGCGTTGCGCGATGCGGTGGATGCCGGAAACGGTCACCAGTTGCTGGGCGTGTTCACCCGTGCTCGTGTGGCGCGAGAGCATTTCGGCAAAATACTCGCCCGTCGCGCTTACGTGGAAAAAGTGGCGGCAGAGGATTTGTCATTCCTGGCGCAGCCGGGCGGCAGTGTCCGTGGGCAGATTCGCGTGCCGGGCGACAAATCGATTTCCCACCGCTCGATCATGCTCGGCTCGCTGGCGGAGGGTGTCACTGAAGTCGAAGGCTTTCTCGAAGGCGAAGACGCGCTGGCGACGTTGCAGGCGTTTCGCGACATGGGCGTGGTCATCGAAGGTCCGCACCATGGGCGTCTGACCATTCACGGTGTGGGGCTCAATGGTCTCAAGCCTGCGCCCGGTCCGATCTACCTGGGCAATTCCGGCACGTCCATGCGTCTGTTGTCCGGCCTGTTGGCGGCGCAGCGTTTTGACAGCGTGTTGACCGGCGACGCCTCGTTGTCCAAACGTCCGATGGCCCGCGTTGCCGAGCCATTGCGTCAGATGGGGGCTGTGATTGAGACCGCTGCAGAAGGTCGTCCTCCATTGACCATTCGCGGCGGCAAAGCGCTGACCGGTATCAGCTACGTCATGCCGATGGCCAGCGCTCAGGTCAAATCCTGCCTGCTGCTTGCCGGGATGTATGCCGAGGGCACCACGACCGTCACTGAACCCGCACCGACGCGGGACCACACCGAGCGAATGTTGCGGGGTTTTGGCTATCCCGTCGCCGGCAACGGTGCGACGGCTTCGGTGGTCGCGGGCGGCACGCTCACGGCCACGCGCATTGAAGTCCCGGCGGACATCTCTTCGGCCGCGTTTTTCCTGGTGGCCGCGTCGATTGCCGAAGGTTCGGACTTGCTGCTCGAGCACGTCGGCGTCAACCCGACGCGCACAGGTGTGATCGACATCCTGCGCTTGATGGGCGCTGACATTTCGGTGCAGAACCTGCGTGAAGTGGGCGGTGAGCCCGTGGCTGACCTGCGTGTTCGCCACGCAGGGCTCAAGGGCATCGTCATTCCCGAGGCGCTTGTACCGCTGGCGATCGACGAGTTCCCGGTACTGTTCATCGCCGCGGCCTGCGCCGAAGGTCGGACGGTGTTGCGAGGTGCGCAGGAGTTACGCGTCAAAGAGTCTGACCGTATCCAGGCCATGGCCGACGGTCTGACAGTGCTTGGTATCAAGGTTGAACCGACCGCAGACGGCCTCATTATTGAAGGTGGGCAGATCGGCGGCGGTGAGGTCGACGGGCAGGGCGATCATCGCATCGCCATGGCATTCAGTATCGCGTCGTTGCGCGCGGCAGCCCCGATCCGTATTCGGGACTGCGCCAACGTGGCGACTTCATTCCCCAATTTCCTGGCGCTGTGCAGCCAGGTGGGTATTCGTGTAGCGCAAGAGGGGCAATCGTGAAAGCTCAAGCTCCGGTCATTACGATCGATGGACCTAGCGGTTCCGGGAAAGGGACAGTGGCGGGTTTGCTGGCCAAACGTCTGGGTTGGTGCCTGCTGGATTCCGGCGCGCTTTACCGTCTGCTGGCGTTCGCCGCCCGCAACCACGGTGTCGACCTGACCAACGAAGAAGCGCTGAAGCTTCTGGCCGCGCATCTGGACGTTCAGTTCGAAGCCGCCACCGACGATCACGGTCAACGCATCATTCTTGAAGGCGAAGACGTCACGCTGGCGATCCGCAACGAGCAGATCGGCAGTGGTGCGTCGCAAGTGGCGTCCCTGCCAGCGGTGCGCGAAGCCCTGCTGCAGCGCCAGCGGGCATTTCAGGAATTTCCCGGCCTCATTGCAGACGGTCGAGACATGGGAACCGTGGTGTTCCCGGCCGCGCCCTTGAAGGTTTTTCTGACGGCCAGTGCCGAAGAGCGTGCGCGCCGTCGATATTTGCAGTTGAAGGCCAAGGGTGACGATGTTAGTCTGTCGAGTCTGCTAGATGAGATACGTGTTCGCGACGAGCGAGACACCCAGCGAGCGGTAGCCCCGCTCAAGCCGGCGCAAGACGCCATTCAGCTGGATTCCACCGAATTATCCATCGAGCAGGTGCTTGAACGCATCCTGAGTGAAGTCGCACTTCGCGATCTCGCTGGATGACCAGGAAGCCATGTGGGAGACCAGTCAAAGTCCCGCAGGCTTTCTTTCATATGAACGAAACCCACGTTGTCTGGAACGTGGCAGATGGGCGTATTCTTCGCCCTTATCAACAGGAATTAAAATGAGCGAAAGCTTTGCTGAACTTTTCGAAGAAAGCCTAAAGACTCTTAACCTTCAGGCCGGTTCGATCATCACCGCGATCATCGTCGATATCGATTACCAGGCTGGTTGGGTCACCGTTCACGCTGGTCTGAAGTCTGAAGGCCTCATCCCGCTGGAGCAGTTCCACAACGATGCCGGCGAGCTGACCATCAAGATCGGCGACGAAGTGCACGTTGCGCTGGACGCGGTCGAAGACGGCTTTGGCGAGACCAAGCTGTCCCGCGAAAAAGCCAAGCGTGCTGAGTGCTGGATCGTTCTGGAAGCGGCTTTCGCAGCTGAAGAAGTGGTCAAGGGCGTTATCAACGGTAAGGTTAAAGGCGGCTTCACTGTCGACGTTAACGGCATCCGTGCGTTCCTGCCAGGTTCTCTGGTTGACGTCCGTCCAGTGCGCGACACCACGCACCTGGAAGGCAAAGAGCTGGAATTCAAGGTCATCAAGCTGGACCAGAAGCGCAACAACGTTGTCGTTTCCCGTCGCAGTGTCCTGGAAGCCGAAAACAGCGCCGAGCGCGAAGCTCTGCTGGAATCGCTGCAGGAAGGCCAACAGGTCAAGGGTATCGTCAAGAACCTCACCGATTACGGCGCATTCGTCGATCTGGGTGGCGTCGATGGCCTGCTGCACATCACCGACATGGCCTGGAAGCGTATCAAGCATCCATCGGAAATCGTCAACGTTGGCGATGAGATCGATGTAAAAGTCCTGAAGTACGATCGCGAGCGCAATCGTGTTTCCCTGGGCCTGAAGCAACTGGGCGAAGACCCATGGGTTGCTATCAAGGCACGTTACCCAGAAGGCACTCGCGTGACCGCGCGTGTTACCAACCTGACCGACTACGGCTGCTTCGCAGAGCTGGAAGAAGGCGTGGAAGGCCTGGTACACGTTTCCGAAATGGACTGGACCAACAAGAACATCCACCCATCGAAAGTCGTTCAGGTTGGCGATGAAGTGGAAGTCATGGTTCTGGACATCGACGAAGAGCGTCGTCGTATCTCCCTGGGCATCAAGCAGTGCAAATCTAACCCGTGGGAAGATTTCTCTGGCCAGTTCAACAAGGGCGACAAGATCTCCGGCACCATCAAGTCGATCACCGATTTCGGTATCTTCATTGGTCTGGACGGCGGCATCGACGGCCTGGTTCACCTGTCCGACATCTCTTGGAACGAAGTGGGCGAAGAAGCCGTACGTCGCTTCAAGAAGGGCGACGAACTCGACACCGTGATCCTGTCTGTTGATCCAGAGCGTGAGCGCATCTCGCTGGGTATCAAGCAGCTGGAAAGCGATCCGTTCTCCGAGTACGTCACTGTCAATGACAAAGGCGCTATCGTTCGCGGTATCGTTAAAGAAGTTGACGCCAAAGGCGCCATCATCACTCTGGCCGACGACATCGAAGCGACTCTGAAAGCTTCCGAAATCAGCCGTGACCGCGTTGAAGACGCGCGTAACGTTCTGAAAGAAGGCGAAGAGATCGAAGCCAAGATCATCAGCGTTGACCGCAAGAGCCGCGTGATCAGCTTGTCCATCAAGTCGAAAGACGTTGAAGACGAGAAAGAAGCGATTCAGAGCCTGCGTAGCAAGCCTGAAACCGCAGAAAACACGGGTCCGACCACTCTGGGCGACCTGCTGCGTGCTCAAATGGAAAAACAGAACTGAGTTCTGTCTGACCATTGAAAAAGGGCGACTTCGGTCGCCCTTTTTTGTGGGCGCGGGTTTTATTGGAAATTCGAGATCGAGGTGCATTGGCTTCAGTACCAAGTAACTAGTCTCCAATGGCAACCATAGAATCGTGCCGCATATGATAGTTTTGTATTGTCTGAATAGGTAAGTTGAGGTGTTTGCGGTAAAATGCGTTTATGTAGAGTCGCTGATATCTCTAATCGTACGCTCCATGAATTTTGGTTGGGTCCGATCCGTTATAAAGTGCGCACCGGTGGAGGGCGAAAAATGGAATTTGTAACTGTGCTCAAGTTGGATGAGAGCATCGCTATAGGATTGGCGCTACCCGCACAAGGCATATCAGCGATGATCGTATGCTGAAAATGCACATTCGCTAAGATCTAACACGTGGTTATCCAAAAAGCAATCTCAGTCGACGACATGCCAGGTCTTGTAGCCTCGATTTCTGACTGCGTAGACCATATGTCTTGTAAAATTAAACATCTCCTCCAAGGGGGGATTCTCTTCACGGACTGCATGTCAGGGAGTCGATGGAGAAGCGATTTTCTACTCTAAGTGTCCCGGCGGGTCGGTGTGCTGGGGCGTTTATAATTGCGGATTGTTAGAGTTGAGCCAGCCGATTACTCAGGGTTGGGGCGCGAAAGGACCATAGCGGATGTGGATTTTTGAAATTGATTGCGAATTCGGAAAGGTCAATGGTTGAGATGGCTCAAGGTAACCCGATGACAAAATTTAGCGTGATAGTTCCGACTTTTAATTCGGGGCTCACGTTGCTGGCGACATTGGATTCTATTCGAAAGCAAAAATGGCCGCATGTCGAAGTCATTATCATCGATGGATCCTCTCGTGATAATACAGTCGAGTTGGTGCAAACATATAAAGAGCTGACATGCATCCTGATCTCTGAGCCGGATAGAGGTATTTACGACGCGATTAACAAGGGCATAGCACATGCTACTGGTGATCTTATTTGCGTCATTGGTTCGGACGACCAGTTAGCGGAAAATTCGCTGTCGTTGGTAGATAATGCGTGGCAGCGAGAGAGAACAGACATTGTCGCCGGCGGTGCGCTGCTTGTTTCTGAGGATGGCGCTTCAAATCGAAGAGTTGATGAGGCTTATGGGATTGGCGCTCTAGTAAGCGGGATTCCTTTCTGTCATAACAGTATGTTTGTCACACCTGATACTTATACCAAGGTAGGGAGTTACAATCTGGGGTATCGAATCTGCGCGGATGCTCAATGGGTGCATCGAGCGATATTGGCTAGTTGCAGTTGTGTGCAGATAGAAGAAGTTCTTGTTAAGTTCAGCTTGACAGGTGCCTCATCGTCTAATGACGAACTTATAATGAATGAAACCTATTCGGTCATTGTGGGGAACTTTCCCAGTTTGACGAAACTTGAGGCAGAAGTAATTTTCAAAGCTGTTCGAGGTTGGTCTGATGGAAGGGCTGTGCCTGCAATCCTTGCTAAATATGACGCCGACGAGCAATTAGAGGCTGCCGTAATTGCTGCGTTTAACGCGAAGCATATAAAATTAACGCATATGAATGCTACGAGATCTAGTGCAGCGGAGAAGGTCCGGGGACATAGATCTTGGTTGCTCAGAGCTTTTCGCAAGCTCGCGAACTTTCTGAATGTAAAGAATTTATTATGAAAATTTCGTTTATCATTCCTGCTTTTAACGCACAAGAGACGCTCTCAAAGTGCCTTGATTCTATTTTTCTTCAGCCATTCAGTGACTTCGAAGTTATCCTGGTTAATGATGGGTCGACGGATAGCACTCAACAGATAGCTGAAGAGTATCAAGCGCGTGATTCAAGGCTCAAAATAATTTTTCAAGCAAATGCCGGTCAGGGTGCAGCTCGTTCCAACGCCTTGGAAAAGGCTCAAGGTGAGTACGTCTGGTTCGTCGACTCTGATGATTGGCTTCTTCCATCCGTCCTGGCGAGGCTGACCAGGATTTTGTCCCAACAACACCCAGATGTGCTTTTGGTCAATTTTGAGTACGCTTATGATGACAAGCCTGCACTACCGTCGTCTCTGGTGCCTTCGGCAATTTCCGGGCGTTTGATAGATCCACTGCAAAGCGCAGATACTTTTGCGGCGGTTTCTTGTTGGAACACGCCACCCTGGCGACTGATCTCTAATCGCCAACATCTACTGGAAAACAATATCCAGTTTGCGAAAGGGGTGTTTTATGAGGATCATCCGTTCGCGATTCATCTTATGCTTACTGCGCGACGCGTTTATGTCGATGCAGGTATTTCGTATGCGTATTATCAGCGTCCATCTTCTACTACCAAAACGAACGACTCAAAGGTATTTGACTTTCTGGAAGTGAGGAGGCTATGTCTTGAACTTTTTAGGCGCTTTGATGCTTATGAGAAACTAACGCCTTCCGTGACGACATATATTCTTCCAGTCGGCTTTTATCAAGCTCATGTAACAGCGGAAAATAGGCAGGAGTTTGTAGAACGGTTGGGTGCGGACGTAACCGAGGAAGAGCTTGAGTTTGCAGAAGCCCATGGTGATTGGGTTTCAAAAGCGTTTGCAAGGGCAATAAGAGCTAGAAATTATAGTGTGATGGATAGGCTAATCAGGTTAAGACGTCTACGGAATCGGTGCAGTAGAGACGGAGCCGAAAGATTCATTCGCAGACTAAAGGGCGCATTGGTTCGGCGATTAGTTATTGGCGTGAAGAAAATAAAAAACTTGATCCTTCGCCAAGTTAATCATTCTGGATTTGATTCGGGTGGGAACAAATTTCTGCATACGGGAATTGGTACTCGTTTAGAACCTATTTATGTGGATGTGCGCGTAAATATTGAACAACGCCCTTACGTGATTGTTGGTGACTATAGTCTCGTTGGCGGGAGTTACATATTTGAACGAGGGATTGGAACGATTACAATTGGCAGCAAGACATCGATAGGTGGCGGGACGCAGATTGTATGTACGCAAGAGGCGGGTATACACATTGGAAACCATGTGATGCTATCCTGGGGCTGTACACTTATGGACTCTAATTCTCATTCTTTAAATCCGGACGTTCGGAAGAATGACGCATACGACTGGAAAGTTGGTGTTGAAGCTGGACGAATGGGAGCGTTTAAGGACTGGTCGCAAGTACAATCTGCCCCAATTTTTATTGAAGACGATGTTTGGGTAGGATTTGAAACGGCGATTTTAAAGGGAGTGACGATTGGTAAAGGAGCAGTGGTAGGTTCCAGATCTCTGGTGACAAAAAACATTCCTCCTTATACTATATATGCTGGAACACCTGCAAAGTTTATCGGATTGGTTCCCCGTGATCGCTGGGAATGGGGCGAAATTATTCATGCTCTACAGGGTGATCCTGAAAGTCAGCAAATGTTGAAAGACGCTTATCTTCACAAAGATCTTTATGCGTCACTTTTACGCTATCAAAGCTCCGCAGAGTTTTCGTATACATTAGCTGAGTTGCGCAAGCATGCGCCGGGCGCAAAGAAAATTTTGGATGTGGGGGGTGGCGGTGGGGTGATGAGTGTTGCACTTGCCCTCGAAGGATACGAAGTAACGCTATCCGAACCTTGCGGCGATGACATAGTAGGCGCGAAAGCAGCCCGAGTACTTACAGAACATGTACAAAAACACGTTGACCCTACTATAAACTCGCGGATGCGCGTATCTCATACCATGCTAGAGGATTTTGAGCCGCATGGTCTTTATGATGTAGTATTCTGCCGACAAGTTGTCCATCACTTTAGCGATCCCGTCACTGCTCTACGCACTATCCATGGACTGCTCTCCGTCGATGGAGTTAGTATGCTGGTCCGTGAGCACGTCATCTACGATACTGATGACAAGGAAAATTTCTTACAAGGTCATCCTTTTCAAAAATACAGTGGGGGAGAGAATGCTTATCGTGCAGATGAGTATGTCAGCTTCTTAGAATTGGCAGGTTTCCGACTGCTACAGCAGTACCGATTTGCAGAAAGCCCGATAAACTATTTTCCTCATTCTGAAGAAACCGCCCGAACCATAGATGAAGCAAAGATAGCAGGGCGACCTTATTCATTTATTGCTCGAAAAGTGGGAGTCACAGAATGAAAATCCTGATAATGGGCTCCAACGGGTTCATAGGTCACCATTTGGTTAGGAAGTTTGGGTTACTAGGTCATGAAGTTGTGCGTGCCGATATCAATAAGCTGGCAGATCGGGAATGTCTGGTTTTTAATCCTCATAATCCAGATTTCATGTCGCTGTTCGAGCTCGTTCAACCAGATGTGTGTGTAAACTGTACCGGAGCAGCAAGTGTACCAGCGTCGTTTGATGATCCTCTCTACGACTATACCCTCAATACCGTCCGCGTAGCACAGATGCTGGAAGCCATTCGAGCCAAAGCTCCTCATTCTCGTTATGTTCATTTTTCAAGTGCGGCCGTTTATGGCAACCCCTTTTCCTCACCGGTCTCGGAAGTAGCTGCGCTAAATCCCGTTTCGCCTTATGGGTGGCATAAGCAATATGCTGAACAGTTGTGTCGTGAGTATCATGAGCTTCATCAACTAAAAACCATATCGCTGAGGGTTTTCTCCGCTTATGGACCTGGGTTGAAAAAGCAGATATTTTGGGACGTGTTTCAGAAGGCATTGACCAATCAGAATATAGAGCTATTTGGAACGGGGCAAGAGACGCGTGATTTTGTATATGTGGAAGATATAGCGTCTAGTATTGATGTCCTCCTCCGTGAAGGAGCCTTCGATGGGCGAGCTATTAATGTCGCTAGCGGGACTGCATCGACCATTTCTGAAGCTGCCCATCATCTCATCGGTGCGTTGGGCTTCCACAAAGACATCAAGTTTTCTGGCACGGAGCGATTAGGTGATCCCACGCATTGGCAAGCGGATATCTCATACCTTAGCAGCTTGGGTTTTCAACCGGAGTTTGACTTGCAATTAGGTTTGGAACGCGTTGCCAGCTGGATGAAAAATCTTTGATGATTCTTCGTACCTGGCGAATTTGGATAAGTAGCGGAGTTTTTTTGTGATAAAGCGTCCAGTGATTGGTATACCGTTCAACTATGACGAAAGCTGGATTGGTGGTACCTATTATATAAAAAATTTGGTAAGTTCGTTAAAACTAGTCGATGAAAGTGTTAGGCCAGAAGTGTGGATTATAAGTCATTCGGAAAAATCCTTTGACTTTATTAGGCGAAGCACAGGATATTTAAATTTACACTGGACTAAGCCAGAGCTGATCAAGGGGATCGACGGGGGGATATCTAGGAGGATAAAGTATTTGTCCTGGTTAACGCCGTGGTTTCGTAAGCAGGAGTTTCAGTTCGATATGATATTTCCATATCCTATCGATAAGACCATGCAGCAAACCGTCTGCTGGATTCCTGATTTTCAGGACAAGCGACTGCCTGGTTTTTTTGACGCGTCTGAACTAGCTGCTCGTGAGCAACAGCATCGAGAGTATTTTACTTCTTATAAGCACGTCCTGTTCAGTAGTGACGCTGCACGTCATGACTTTGAAGAGTTTTATCCGGAAGCCGACGTACAAAAACATGTCGTGCAGTTTGCGACTTTTGAGCAGTCTGACGGTAAGGCTGATCACTTAGAGGTTTTGAAGAAGTACGATCTTGACAGGCGATTTTTCTACTGCCCCAATCAGTTCTGGGTACATAAGAATCACGAAGTTGTGATCGATGCTGTACAGCTTTTGAAAAAACGCGGCGTTGAAGTGGTTGTAGCGTTTTCAGGAAAAGAGCATGATCATCGAGCTCCAGATCACACTAAAAAGTTGAAGGATAAAGTCGCCCAGTTGGGACTGTCGCAAAATGTCGTTTTTCTCGGGTTTATCCCTCGTGAAGATCAAATGGTTATCTTCAAAGAGGCTGTGAGTATCGTCCAACCGTCGTTGTTTGAAGGCTGGTCCACGGTAATTGAAGATGCTAAATCAGTCTCTCAGTATGTCATCGCGTCGGCGATTCCAGCGAATATGGAACAGGCAAAAGAAAATATTGAATTTTTTAATCCGAATGCCGCTTTCGATCTCGCCGCGATCATGGAGAAATATGCTTCTATTGACCCTGAACGTAAGATTATTGACTATGGGCAATGTCAAAGGGAATTCGCATTATCATTCATGCGTGTCGTGACTTCACTTATGCGCTCTGTTAACGCCGGGGCACGGCGAGCATCAGATTCTGTGAGGCAAAAAAATTGAACACAGGTATTGTTTCCGGTGTGCGCTCGCTATTGCGCCATCGTAGCCTAATCTTTCAGATGACTGCTCGGGACATCTCTAGTCGCTACAAGAGCTCCTTTCTTGGAGCATTATGGATGATTGGGCAACCCTTGATACAACTACTTTTATATGGATTTGTGTTTCAGGTGGTGCTGCGCTCGCGATGGGGAATACAAACCCCTAGCGGTCAAGATGTCCCGTTTGGGTTACTGCTCTTTGGCGGGATCTTATTGCATGGGTTATTGGCCGATACCCTCGTGCGCGCACCCTCGCTTATTATCAGCAATACCTCATATGTTAAACGTGTCATATTTCCTCTGGAGATACTACCTCTGGTCAATGTAGCCAGCACCGTTACTGGGGTTTTCTTCGGTATGATCATTTTGGTCGCGGGATCTGCTTATTATGCTGGGCATCTTTCTGCGAGCATTCTACTTGTGCCGATCCCTGTAGCGTCATTGGTTGTTTTTACCGTGGGTGTGGGTTGGTTGCTGTCTGCTGTTGGCGTATTTTTTAGAGATTTGGCTCAACTGACGAGTAGCCTTGCAACGATTATGTTGTTTACAGCTCCAATTTGTTATCCGGCAGAAATGGTCCCCGTGCAGTTTCGATGGTTGCTGAACATAAACCCGTTGACCATTCCTGTAGAAGCGGTTCGAAGTCTAATCTTTTCAAGTGGTTCGGTAAACTGGTCAGCATTGGTTGGATACTCTCTTGTGGCTGGTTTCACCGCCGCACTTGGTTATTTTGTCTTTCACAGAATGCGCGCAGGTTTTGCTGATGTCCTCTGAAATTGTTATTTCGATCGATAATGTCTCCAAACGTTACGAGCTGTTTCGCAGCCCTATGCAGCGTGTAAAAGGATTGCTCTTTTCGACTGGTAAGAAGCAGGAGTTCTTTCAGGCGCTTCAACCTTTATCCGTCAATATCAAACGTGGCCGTTTTTTCGGAATAATTGGACAGAACGGTAGTGGTAAGTCCACGTTGTTGCAGATTATCTGCGGTATTATTCGTCCAACGACTGGCAACGTAAAAGTAAAGGGACGTATTGCGGCTCTGTTAGAGTTGGGTGCTGGTTTTAATCCTGAATTCACAGGGCGCGAAAATGCGAGGCTTAATGCTCAGATATTGGGCATCTCTGGTAAACAGTTTGATAAGGTATTTCCGGAAATAGAAGAGTTTGCTGATATTGGGCAATTTATGGATAATCCGGTAAAATCTTATTCCAGTGGTATGTTTGTACGCCTAGCTTTTGCCGTTCAAGCCTGTATTGATCCGGATGTATTGATCGTAGATGAAGCGTTGGCAGTTGGTGATATTTTCTTCCGCTTGAAGTGCTACGAGCGTTTGGAACGATTGCGTGATAAGGGGTGTACGGTTATATTGGTAACTCACAGTATGGATGACGTTATGCACTACTGTGACGAGGTTCTTCTACTGAACCGCGGCGTGCCCGTCTTCGTAGGTGAGGCAACGGAAGCAATCAATCGTTACTATGCGCTCGGGCATGTCAATGCTCGAAAGATGATCAATGAAGATGCGGCTCGTCTAAACAGCGCTGCAGCTAACATGGTTGATGAAGATAATGTTGCGAGCAATGACAATAATGCCATTATTTGGCCGGTCGATATTGAGATAGATACTTCGTCTCGCGAGCAGACAGGGGATGGACTAATAAGATGTACTCGAATTGCGTTAACTGACCGTGAAGGGGCATATCGTCAAGTATTCCATCAGTTTGATGTTCTTAGGCTTTATGCTGAATTCGTATGCGAAGCTGATCTTGAAACACCCGTAGCAGGTTTCGTTATCCGGACCGACAGAGGTGTTGTGATACATGGACGTAACTCGGGACAGTGTGGCGCCGACGTTCCGCGTCGTATCAGCAAAGGACAAGTAATTCGTAGTGTTTTTGAAATTCCTCTAGATTTCTCTGCAGGCGAGTATCTTCTTGACATTGGATTCGCTACTTGGCCGACTACTTTGCAAGACAAAATATCCAGTTCGACGATGGCCGAGATAGAGTCTGCTTCGGCTCGACATTGTGTTTTGACTGGAGTGGCGAGTTTCTCGATCGTCCCGGTGGGACACTTGGGATTTGCTGCGCAGCCATTTTACGGCGTTGCAAGTGTTAACTCGTCTGCAAAAGTCAGTATAGCTAGTTGATCGAAGGGAATTCGTTATGTCGCAAGAGTTTTTTTCCGGAAGTAAGTTAAGAGCACTTCTAGGTATAAAGCTGGGAGTGCTGTTCCAACATGCTCCGCGCTCCTATAACTTAGCGGTTCCTTCAGTCTCAGGTACCTCTGTTCTAGAGTTGCCTTCAATCTCTATCGTGACACCCTCCTATAATCAAGGGCAATTTATCGAGCGCACAGTGCGGAGCGTCTTGGATCAGGGTTATTCAAACTTGGAGATGATCGTTCAGGATAATTGCTCCGCTGATAATACTGATGCTGTAATGCGGTCGATCAAATCACGGTCTGTACGCTATTTTCGCGAACGTGACGGTGGCCAGGCTGATGCGATCAACCGCGGGTTTGAGAAGACTGCTGGTGAGATCATGTGCTATCTCAATTCTGATGACGTTTTAATGCCAGGAACTCTTGATCGCGTGGGACGTTTTTTTGCGGATCACCCTGAGGTCGACGTCCTGTACGGTAATCGTCTAATCATCGACGAGACGGATGCGCTGGTTGGGGAATGGGTGCTTCCTTATCATGACGGCGAGTTATTGCGTCGCGTGGATTATGTTCCGCAGGAAACCCTGTTTTGGCGCAGGTCACTCTGGAGTCGCGCGGGGGGAAGGGTTGATGATAAACTAGCATTCGCTATGGATTGGGACTTGCTTTTGCGATTCGCTGAAGCTGATGCCAGATTTGTTCACTTGCCAGATTTTCTCGGAGGTTTTCGGGTTCACGCTGCTCAAAAGACAAGCAGCCACTATCAAAAGATCGGCGTTCACGAGATGCGAATAATTCGTAATCGGTACGCGCCCCGAGCATTTGGCAAGGCTTTTATGCCTATCAGGCATTGTCTTTTTTTGCTCAAGCACATCTATTCGACCCGAAACGGCGGTTTACGCTGATCGGGAAGTAATAACGGTATGGAGATTAAAATGAAAGTTGCACTTATCACCGGCGTCACTGGTCAGGATGGGGCCTATCTCGCTGAACTGCTTCTGAGTAAAGGGTATGAAGTGCACGGTATCAAGAGACGCACGTCTCTTTTTAACACTGATCGGATCGATCACCTTTATCAGGATCCGCATGTGGAAGGTCGCAATTTCATTTTGCACCACGGTGACTTGACCGATTCTACCAGCCTTATTCGGATCATCCAACAGGTACAACCTGACGAGATCTATAACCTTGCCGCTCAGTCTCATGTAGCGGTAAGCTTTGAAGAGCCTGAATATACTGCTAACTCGGATGCCTTGGGCGCCTTGCGTATTCTTGAGGCCATTCGCATTCTCGGCCTGGAAAAAAAGACTAAGTTTTATCAGGCGTCGACTTCTGAACTGTACGGTCTCGTTCAGGAAACCCCGCAGCGTGAGACCACGCCTTTCTATCCACGCAGCCCCTATGCTGTCGCTAAGCTCTACGCTTACTGGATTACGGTCAACTACCGCGAAGCATATGGAATGTATGCCTGCAATGGCATTTTGTTTAATCACGAGTCGCCTATCCGTGGTGAAACCTTTGTCACTAGGAAAATCACCCGCGCGCTGGCACGTATCAAATTGGGTCTTCAGGACTGCTTGTTCCTGGGAAACCTGAACGCGAAGCGCGATTGGGGGCACGCCCGTGACTACGTAGAAATGCAATGGCTGATGCTGCAGCAAGAGGTCGCTGAAGATTTCGTCATTGCAACCGGTGTCCAATACAGCGTTCGGGACTTTGTCGACGCAGCGGCAAAGGAACTTGGAATCGAGATTACCTGGAGGGGTAATGATGTCGACGAGAAGGGTTACGATGCCGATGGTAACTGCATCGTTTCTGTTGACCCTCGTTACTTCCGCCCCGCAGAAGTTGAAACATTATTGGGTGACCCGTCTAATGCCAAAAACAAGCTCGGTTGGACGCCGAAGACTACCTTTGCAGAGTTGGTTGCAGAGATGGTCCGTGAAGACCTGAAATCGGCTCAGCGGGATGAGCTTGTTAAGAGTCATGGTTTTAACGCATTCAATTATCACGAGTAATCAAATTCATGCCGTATAACCCTAAGGTTTATGTGGCTGGGCATCGCGGAATGGTAGGCTCTGCCATTCTGCGAGAGCTTGCGCGACGTGGCCGAACGAATATTGTGACAAGGGATCGAACCGAACTGGACCTCTGCTGCCAGGCTGATGTCCGCGCTTTTTTTGAATCAGAGCGACCGGACCAGGTTTATTTAGCTGCAGCTAAAGTTGGTGGTATTCATGCAAATAACACATACCCTGCTGATTTTATTTATGAAAATCTGATGATTGAAGCAAATGTTATTCATGAGGCATGGCGTGCGGGTGTCAATAAACTACTGTTTTTGGGATCGAGTTGCATCTATCCGCGCCTTGCAAAACAACCCATGCGTGAAAATGAACTTTTGACGGGTGAGCTTGAACAAACTAACGAACCGTATGCAATTGCGAAAATTGCTGGCATCAAGCTTTGTGAATCTTATAACCGTCAATACGGCACAGACTTTAGAAGTGTGATGCCGACAAACTTATATGGTCCCGGTGATAATTATCACGCGGAAAATAGTCACGTTATCCCAGGCCTTATTAGACGGTTCCATGAAGCTAAACTCAAGGGAAGTCCATCGGTGGCGATATGGGGCACGGGATCGCCACGCCGTGAATTTCTTTATGTAGATGACATGGCTGCGGCATCCGTTCACGTGATGGAACTGGAACTTGGTAGCTATAATGCTGTTACTGAACCGACACTTTCTCACATAAATGTTGGTTGCGGACAGGATCAAACTATTCTTGAGCTGGCGCAGATTGTCGCTGAAGTCGTGGGTTATGAGGGTGGCATAAATTTTGATCTTACCAAACCCGATGGAACGCCGCGAAAGTTGATGGATGTTACACGGCTAAGTGCTATGGGGTGGGCACCCAGAGTTGGGTTGAAAGATGGAATTTCGACGGCTTATATTGATTTTATGATGAGTGGGAGACAGTAGATTTGTCCGCTCCGTTAGTGACCGTAGCTGTTCCCTCATATAATCAAGGGCAGTATTTAAATCAGGCCTTGGCGTCTATTTTTTCCAGCGATGTTCCTGTTGAGGTCTTTGTCGCCGACGGAGGGTCGACAGACGGCTCCGTCGACGTCATACAAAGATGGGAGTCGCAGTTGTCGGGTTGGCGTAGTCACGCTGACTCAGGGCAGGCTGCAGCGATCAATGAGTGCATTGCTAAAGGTTCAGCACCGTACATCTGTTGGTTAAATAGTGACGACTATTTTCTAGAGTCTGGTCTTCAAAGCTTAGTGGCGGCTCTTAAATCTTCCGGGGCGCCGGCCGTCTATGGTCGTGCTTGGAATATTAGGGAGCGGGACGGTAAGAAAAGCCCGGTATGGGTCGAGAGCTTTAGTGATCATAGGTTGGCGAGGCGTTGCTTCGTTTCGCAGCCTGCTACTTTGATCCGTAGGTCAGCGTGGGAGTCGGTCCATGGACTTGACCCCGAGTGCCATATGGCAATGGACTACGATCTGTGGTGGAAACTGTTTAAAATCGGGGGTAACCTACTTTTTCTAGACGAATTCGTGGCAGTAAATCGCGAGCATCGTGAAACCAAGACCAGTACAAAGCGTACCGAGCACTATCGAGAAGCAATGGCGGTCGTTCGAAAGTATTACGGTTCCGTTCCATTGAAATGGTGGTTATATCAGCCTTATGCTGTTTGGTTTAAAGCCTTTATCAATCGATTAGAGAGGGATTGATGAAAGTCCTTCATTTTTTCAAAACCTATTTTCCTGATTCATTTGGCGGAATTGAGCAAGTAATTTATCAGATTGCTCGAGGGGCGGCTCAATTCGGAGTAGAGACCGATGTTCTGGCAATCAGCAAATCTTTTGAGGGTATGCGAGAGCTTGACAGGCATCGGGCTTTTTATTCAAAAGTGGATTTCGAGTCATTATCGACCCCTATCTCGTTTTCTGCAGTTGCTGACTTTAGGGAAAGAGCGCGCGAGGTGGATATCGTCCACTATCATTATCCATGGCCCTTTATGGATATAGCGCACTTTTGGGTGAGGCATAATAAACCTTCCGTTGTCACCTATCATTCCGACATTGTTCGTCAAAAGACTGCACAATTTTTCTATAGACCGCTACAGCGACAATTTCTGTCATCAGTGAACCGGATAGTCGTAACTTCGCCTAACTATCTTGCGAGCAGTAATACTCTTGCCGAGTATGCGGATAAGACCACAATTATTCCCATTGGGTTGGACGCCGATTCATACCCAACCCCCACCGAAGATATTTTGTCCAAATGGCGAGCGATCTTTCCTGGTCGTTTTTTTTTGTTCGTCGGAGTGCTGCGTTACTACAAGGGTCTGCACACGCTATTGGCTGCAGCCGCAGGCGCTGAATTTCCTATCGTAATATTAGGAGCTGGTCCTGAGGAACAGAAGCTAAAGCGGCAAGCTTCTGAGTTGCGTTTAAACAACGTCTATTTTCTCGGCCGTCTTCCCGATGTGGACAAAGTGGCCTTGCTCTTACTTTGTTATGCGACTGTATTTCCCTCTCATCTCCGATCTGAAGCCTTCGGGATTTCTTTGTTAGAGTCGGCTATGTACCGCAAAGCGATGATCTGTTGTGAGATTAACACCGGGACGACTTACATTAATCTTGCTAACCAGACTGGCCTAGTTGTTCCTCCTGAGTCGCCTTTAGCCTTGAGATCTGCTTTGATAAAGCTGTGGGAAAATCCTAATTTAGTTGATCGAATGGGACTACGTGCGCTTGAACGATTTGAATCGCATTTTACCGCACAACGGATGGTTCAAGATTATTCGGAGGTATATCGATCTCTGATTTAGATCGTTATATAACAAAAGGTCTACTTGCCGCGAAGTACGCTTTTTAAGTTTGCTATCAAGAATGGAAAAATAATGATAAAGAATGAATACTGGTGTACTAATCTTCGCACTCTTGCCATGTTCATGGTCATATCATTACATTCGTCTGGAATATGGCAATATGGAAACCCAAGCAGTTTGAACTGGAATGTTGCAAATCTTATAAATTCATTATCTCGGCCAGCTGTTCCATTCTTCTTCATGCTTACAGGTTTTTTACTTTATGGGAAAAAACCACAATCCTTCATAGATTTTGCCCGGCATAGATTCGGCCGAATCCTTCCATCATTCATAGGTGTGAGTGTAGTAGCGATTTGTTACCGTGTATTACATGGAGAAGTCATTACTATCAGCATCTTTTGGCAGATGTTGTACATACCTCAGTTTTATCATCTTTGGTTCTTTTATGCAATTTCCGTAGTCTACTTGACGATTTGGATATTTAGACCTTCCAACGTTGCTCCTGTAGCAGGTGCTACGGGCTGTTTAGTACTGATACTCATCGTAGGCGGCAGTCTAGCGCAATTTCTATCAAGCTGGGCTATTAGGTCTGAAACATTCGCGGCATATATCTTTTACGCGATGGCCGGGTATTACATTGGAAATATTCCCAAAAATAACTATGCTTTGGTAGGCTCTATGGCTGTCGGGACTATTAGTTTACTTACCGTCGCGGTAATTACCAGAAGTTCTTCGCTTCAGGCAGGCGCTACTATACAAACTTGGTATGAGTATACGTCTTTGCCTGTAGTCATAGGCTCTTTTTGTATGTTTTATGGGCTAAGGCATGTTTTAGATTGCTTTAGGCCTAACGCCGTTGTGGAGTATTTTTCTTCTGCCTCTTTATTCGTCTACTGCTTCCATCCGTTTATGATCGATGCGGGGCATGCAAAGTTTCCAAGCCTTTTTATCTGGCGATCTGCAGCGTTGGGTATTCTGTCGGTTACTTTTTTCTGCGCCGTTTCTTTAACGGTAGCCTACACTTCATGGAATATTATAGCTGCTGCCGTCCAACGTCAAAAATGATCCTAGAACATTAAGAATGGTTTCTTTGTCTTGTTCAATGCTGTAGTTTTTTAGCTTCAAAAACTCTCCTTACTCATCGAAATACAACAAATTTTTGGATGATAAATCTTATCGGTAGTAGGGTTCCGGCAGTCAGAAGGGTGGAGATTAAGTAATGAATTTCCATTGCGCAGTAACCTTTAAAAATAATGCTACCTATTGCGATAAAAAAAGCGATTTGCAATATGAATTTTACTAACGTCTTAATGCTGTGATTTTTTTGATATAGATACTTCAAGTTAACTATGTATTCGAAAATATAAGCTAAGGCATAGGTTGTCACAAATGATACTTGTTTAGGGAAGTGGGCTATTTGCACAAAAAAGTACATTGCTGATAACACCCAGGCATAACTAAGGCCGCTAATGGTTATATACTTATAAAGCTGTAGCATTGCTGGAGTGGTTAATGATAATTTTTTCATTAGTTGGCTCATGTATTTTGTACGTTTATAGTTTTCTTTACCTTGCATCTTGGGGCAGACTTTAAATCTTTCAAAACCAAAAGGCAGCTTATGGTATCCTCAAATTTATAGTTGCGTTTTGTAGGGTTATACCTAGATAACATAAATTTTCACGATAGCCAGCGGAGGTATATAATAAATTCAAAACCTCATACAAGGCCTCACTTGCGTGCGAAGGTTTCAATTGCTCGCAGCAGCAGATACTCCAACGAAATCCTGGCAGTTGGGAGGTAGGGCATAATAGTCATGTAAGGAATCTTGACTGTTATACCCGTTTATCTAACATCAATACAATTTTTCGATATTATTTATTGATACTAACGCTTCATCAAGACTAAAGCCTACTAGTTTCGAATACTCTTGCATTGCTGCGTAACGAGGTTTGTTCTCGGTTTTAACCAAGGACAAAGCCTCCTCACGAGTAATGAGCCCAGCCCTGATTTGATTACTTCTAAAGGTATCATGTTCAGAGAAACCTGCTACAGTGTGATATATGTAGTTATAGAAAGCAGCTGTACCGTCTCCAATCCGCCACGTGCTTGCCGCATCGCTTGAGTTCTCCCATCCATAGTGGGTAGACAGTGTGTCATTTATGACCTTCTCGTCCCAATTTACATATCGATATAGGTATAAAAATTCTTGCCTGTTCACATATGTTGAATAGAAAGCGAATAGTGTGTCAAAAATAGATCTGTTTAAATAAGCAGGGTTTTTCAGAAAGTTTTTAGCGTAATAAGCCAGTAACTTTAACTTTCCTGGTAGGTCTAAGCTCACCATCGTGTTGACGCTGCGGTCTTGTACTCCACAAAATCCAGTCTTAAATCTTGTTACTTCTAAATTGTTACCACCGCAAAAGATTACCAGCGGTACACCAGTTTGTTTGCTCACCTGCGTAGCATAGTGGAAAAACTGCTTGTCCCCCGCCATGAATAGCGGAATCATACCCAGCTGGGGGTTTTTCATCCAAGCTTGGATGTTCAGGCGGATATTTCGCCTTTTGGATAAAATATCCGCGGATCGAATGATGTGCTCTACACCCAACTCACTGCAAACACGAGCACTATTACGCCTTGCTTCATCCGTGACCATCGCCCAATCATATGTGTACGCTATAGGGTTAAGTCCTAATTCTTTTTTAACCACATGTAGTCCGTAGCAACTATCGCGGCCCCCGCTGAGCGCAACAATACAATCAGGGCTCCCGTCTATACTACGAAAATTCTCTAGCTTTTTTTCAAGCGTCTGACGGTTGTCTGAATTAGAGGGAGCCGCTTCACGGCAATAATTACAGACCCCTTCTACATCAAAGATTATGTAAGGGAAAGTATGAGGTAGCACGCATTTTGAGCAACGTCTAAGTTCTTTTTTCGTCTGCGCGGTGTCAGTGATAATGCGAGCATGATTCATCACCGAATTGGGCGCAGGCAGCGGTTTCTGCAAGAAGTTAAACGTAGCTTGGGAGAGATCTTCGGTATTTACAATATGTGAGGTGTTCGGCTTTAAATGCTCTACCGTAGGCGCATAACTAACGAGACCTGTTCTTTTTAGCGTTTCTTTCAAAAAGTGTCGCTCTGATGCAAATATAAAGACGCCCAGTTGTGCGACGTTTGTGTAATAAATAGAGCCCACATTTGTGGCGAGACAAAGTTTACGCTCTAACGTATTAAGAAAGGCAATATTCGCCTCGCCCTTGATCTCTCCGTAGGTTTCAATGACTGCGCTTGTAAGTTGATTTTTAGACGTTTTGTAGGTTTCATCAATCAGACGATATATTACCTCCGTATCTACCTGCGATTTACGCGACAATTTGGGATGTTTTTCCCAAAGTTCAGCATCGTTGACGATAATGCCGTTGTGCACGCCGACGCAATAATCGGTGCTTACGGGTTGGTTGTTTTCCTCCATCCCTTGCGTGCCGTTTGTAACTAACCTTGAGTGCCCAATAACTCCTAATCCACCCTCAGACCTATTTTCTGGTACTAAATTATCTTTGATAAACTGTTTATAGCTTGCAGCCTTCATCATTTCGCTAGCCGGTTTGGCGCGGCGATATACATTGATCGCTTGCCTTCCTCCTATTGCGATGCCTGCTGCCTCGCTACCACGGCTTTCAGAAAGTTTGAAAAGATGCGCTATTAATTCTTCAATCGTGCTGTTCGACAATGGTGACGTCGGAGAGATTGCCAGACCGAATATCCCGCACATTTTTTTTACCTTGTAATTGATTTGGTGATTTTTTCAACATATATAAAATGCGTTCTTGGTTAGAGCGGATTCGATCTAACATGTCCGTCACTATTCCTAGAACAAAAAATACAGTAGCTAAGCTGTATAAAAACGCCGCTGTAAATCCGGCAAACAGGTAGCCAGTAAAGGCCCCTGTCATCAAATAGTGTAAAACAAAGACGATGCTAAATATTGTCGCCGGAACAGCGAAGACAGCTGAGATTCCCCAAAAAAAACGGAGCGGAAAATAATCACGGTAACCTCTGAAAATGATTTTAGAGGTGTTGACGGCGTATTTTGAAATACTTCCTGCTACCCGCGAGGTCCGGTCTGCAAAGTACTGGACGTCAATAGGTATTTCCTTGATTTCGAGCCGTTTGGCCGCAAAATCCAGAAATGTCTCCTGCGTGTAGGTAAATGCTCCGTGCAGGTTGATTTGGAGCAAGCTCTCTCGGCTATAGCACCGAAATCCACAGGACACATCAGCAAACTTTTTACGGACTAACCCGCTGATTAGCGAGGACATCATATGGTTACCGTAAAGTTTTATCTTTGGCATATCAGGGGTCATGGCAGGGTCAATGAATCTAGATGCCGTGACCATGTCCGCTTCGCCAGCGACTATCGGGGCGACAAGCTTTGGAATATCTCCAGGATTGAACTGCCGATCACCGTCGATATTAATCATCAGATCATATCTATTTTCCACAGCGTAGTTTACCGCCGATTGAAACGCGGTGCCTACACCTCGATTTCGAGGATGGCGAAGTACCTCGGCACCCGCGAGTTTCGCTTCGGTTGAAGTTGCATCTTCTGAACCGTCATCAACTACAAGGATATCTACGCTATAAACGCCTGCTATAGTACGTGGCACTTCAGAAACTACTTGCGCTATTGTCTTCGCTTCATTTAAGCAGGGGATCGCCACCAGAAGGCGCAATCTCTTATCTTCTGGGATATTCATATAACTGACCTTTCGCATGGGCGGCAGTGAACCAAAGTCCAAGGCAGAGGAGTTTTTACAGAAATAATTTCAGCATGCTGAGATATAAACTTTACGAACTGTTTGCTTGTCCAATGCTGGTAGTGGCCTGGTGTATTTCCCAGCGCGGTGAAGTATTTACCTCGCGCCATGTTTAAGATATGCCAGATTGGTTCATTCGGGACGCTTACAATTAGATCTTTTCTTGTGATTGATATTAGTTTTCGGACTGCTTCTTCTGGGTCAGTCAAGTGTTCTAACACTTCACAACAGAGGACAGTGTCCGCGCTGTCCTCTTCGGGATTTAGCTCGTACACACTTTTAAGATTAACCGGCATAACTAGAGAGCGCTTCTCAGCTTCAGCTTTCGCAACGGCTAAGGAAGATGCTGAGATGTCGCAACCACGGACATTAAATTTATTGCTGGCGAGCATGCCTAGGATGTGTCCTTCGCCACAACCTACCTCATGTACATCCAAGGATCCAGCTCGCTTGACCGCATTCAAAATAGAACTCATGAAATTGGTAACAAGTTTATTTGCAATCCAGTTACCTGACTGATATTTCTCAGCGTGGGCTACGCCGTTGAAAAAAGCTCCGACGTCATCGCCGGGTGTCTTACGCTCCATTGTTCATTTCCCTTTTTTAGGCTTTAACAACCTTGGTTGACGGTTCCAGATAGACCCCACGTGTATCCACTATTATATTGGCGTGCTCATGGATGAGGTCGTAATCAAACTTATCGTGGTTGGTCGCAATTAAGACAACATCGAACTCTTTTAGAGTCTTTGCTGAAAGTTCAGTGCTAAAAGCATCTACGTTAAATCCCGTGTGACTATCTGAGCACTTTAATACTGGAATATGAGGGTCACTGTAGGCTAGGGTAGCCCCCATTGAAGTTAGTTTGTGGATAAGGGCGAGGGAAGGCGACTCTCGCATATCATCCACATTTTTTTTGTAAGCGACTCCTAAAATGATAATTTTGCTCCCGTTGATCGCTTTTTTCGCAGTGTTTAGGGCTGTGCTTACTTTCGAAACAACATAGTCTGGCATTGAGGAGTTTACCTCTCCTGCGAGCTCGATGAATCTCGTATGGACCCCATACTCTCGTGCCTTCCAAGTCAGATAGAATGGGTCGATTGGAATACAATGTCCTCCTAAACCCGGGCCAGGATAATAAGGCACAAAACCGAAAGGTTTAGTTGCTGCCGCACGGATCACCTCATGGATGTCGATGTCCATCTTGTCCGCAACAATTTTCATCTCGTTCACAAGGCCTATATTAACGGCCCGATGTATATTTTCGAGTAGCTTCGTTAGTTCCGCTGCTCGTGTGGAACTAACTGGCACTACTTTGTCAATGACCTGACGGTATAGTGCTAGACCGGCCTCGAGACAAGCACTCGTGTGACCTCCACAGATTTTGGGAATGGTGCGGGTCGTATACTTCTCATTTCCAGGATCTTCTCGCTCTGGGGAGTAAACTAAGAAAATATCCTTTCCGGCTATAAGGCCTGTTGATTCAATGCGAGGTAGTAACTCTTCTTCCGTCGTTCCTGGATAGGTCGTACTTTCTAAGGAGATAATCTGCCCTGCGCGAAGGTGCGGAACTAATGCATCGGTTGTTTCAGTTACATAGCTGAGATCCGGTTCTCTAAATTTATTAAGAGGCGTGGGGACACAAATTATAAGCGCATCCACCTCGCCTGCTTTAGAGAAATCTGTAGTTACCGTCGACCCCTCATTAATCGCGTTTTTTACCGAGCTATTAGAAATGTGTTCAATATAACTACGGCCTTCGGATAGAGTTTTGATTTTTTGTTCATCAATGTCAAAACCTATCACCCGATAACCAGCTTCTGTGTAACGAAGAAGAAGGGGTAAACCCACATACCCTAAGCCGAATATCCCTATGATGCTCTGTTTTTCATTCAGTCGTTGCACGAGTAATTGGTGCATTTTAGATCTCATATATACAGTTTTTTTGGGTTGCTTTTTTTATCGCAGCGTAACAGCAAGATGCCGCCACCACCAGCCATGGAAATGCGTAGAGTAGCAACAGCTTTCTATGCTCTCCAAAGTTGTCCATAAGGAGAATTCCTCCAAATGAACGGTCCCATGCCAATGTCCAAGGTTTAAAAGGGTCGGAAGAAATTGTCTTAATTAAATTCACATGATAGTCATCGTTCTCATACGCAGGAAAGCCGCATGCGGTGGTGCCCAGATTTAGGGAGTAACCTAATTGATAAATACCAAAAACTAATGCAGAGCACAGTGCGGTCCAGCTAAAAAGCACAAGTAAAACTGTCGTCGATACTGTGCTAATTGATCTCACAGCTGGGCGTATCAGCATGGCGAGGAAGACTGCCAGAAGTGGCCCTGCAGTAAAAACAAAGTGTCGATAACCGTAGTACGAGCCTGCGCTACACCACTGCATTGACATGAACACATTCAGCACGAATAGGCCTGCCAATGCTGAATACCAAGTCGGAAGTTTGCGGGCATAAAACAGAAATCCTAACACTGCAATGGGGATTGCGGGTCCGGTATAATAGAGACCCATGCCTGTACTTAGCAGCATTTGTACTAGTTCACGATAGTAGTAACTAAATTCATGAGTTGATAAGAGTCGATCTCCGGCGCCTAGATATGTTAGATCGGTGTTAGAGAAACCGTTAGTTATAACTGGTAAAACTCTGAATATAAAAACCGATATTAAGCTGACGGCCAAAGAAACTGAAAAATCTTTAAGCGTTACCTTTCCCGTTTTTACCCACCATAACAACACGCAGAATACACCTGCTGCGATTGGGGCGTTGTTGTAACGAGTGAGGAAAATCAATGAAGCAACGAAGCCTATTAATAAGTACCAGCGTTTCGGCTGTTGCTCAAAATGAATTTTGGATAATAAAAGTAAAACGCCGGTCAATGCTGTAACTTCGTAAACATGCGACATGATCGGTCTGTTGAATGTGTAGATCAGAATGCCCCCACCTGCTAACATCCATAAAATAGTTGTGAACAATGCAGTTTTATTGTCTACCCATAGACATAAGAGTCTATACAGCATTATCGTAGTTAGTATCAAATAGAACTGTGTGGCGATGTAGAAGCCGTACACTGACGCACTGCCCTCGCGGTTTGATACAGTTCGCTTATGTACGATGGGTAAATGATTTGCTCGGTCTAAGATTGAAAATACTGCGACAAAAGGCGATGCCATAACCCCTGCGCCCACACTGGCGAACGGAATTGTTTCACCTGCATGAAACTCTTTCGAGAATGACGGAAACCTTAAATAGGCAATGGAGCTTGCAACGGCGAAGTAGTCATCATCATCACCCGAAAACAGCATTTTTCCGTTGCTGGGAACAAAAAACATGGCAGCGAGTGAGATCAGTATAATTAAGACAATCTGATGGCTGAATCGTGTTGTATTTTTTTGTACATCCATACCGCTTCCTTAGAGTTTGCACGCGTCAGTTGACACTTTTGAGATGCTCATCGAGCTGTGTCACACTGACAAATACTTCTGTCCTAGCATCATTCATGCCAGGGGAGATTTGTTCGCTCGCTATTGCCTGATCTTACCTTAAAACTGTCCCGGGTCGTACACGTTCTCGCTGCAAAAAAATTCCATGTTTCATTGGGTTGGGAGTCTACAGCGTTAGCGGCGCCTGCTGTCGTGCCCACGGCTCCGATGCGCCAGGTATGAACACGCTTAGCGCCGTCTGCGAGTATTCTGCCCCTAAACGCGTGTGCTTGTTTGGGCGTTCTGTGTTTCTCCGGTGTGTTGCTGTGAATTCGTGTAACTGCTGCGCATCCGTTTGCACGTTTCCCTGCTTCCTCATTTGGATATCCGAAGGTGGGATCATCTCCTTCCTTGGTTGGCTTGCCTGACCCCGCCCTAACTCACTCAGGTTCGTCCTTTTCTCTTCCCACGCCAGCAATCACTAGTGTCCGGGGAAAATTTGTCATAGCTGAAGGCTGCCTTGGGCAGCCTTCAGCTTTTCTTGTTCGCGCCGTCGTCGGTCTTTGAATTCCTGGGTAGCAGGCCGTTCATGCAAGGCATGAGCGATACGAATCGTCAGCTCATACAAGAACCTCCCAAACCCTGTGCGGCGGTGGAATAGGTGCAGCGACAAGTAGCTGATCGTCGTTGGTCACCAGGACTAACGGCGTGGCATGCCCCTCGCGGGCAACCACGACGCTTCTTACCGGCTCGTCTCGATAGTCATTCAGACGCTTGCCGCCCAGATACTTTTTGCCGAACTGGACAACTTCATCGGTCATGACCGCACTCTGCTCGACCGCCGTTGAGTGCTCGCGCAGCACGTTCAGGTTGGCGTTTTTCTTCAGCCGGGTGACGAAGAAGGCACCCTTGGTCTGTAACTGGTGCCACCAGTTGTAATCGCAGTAGCCCTTGTCAAAGACGTAGGTCATGCCGGTCTGGATCGGCATTTCCAGCGCATCGCTCAGGTCGTTGACATTGGCAGGGCTGATGTTCTCGTACACCGGCGCCCGCTGCGCCAGGTCCAACCCCACGTGCACCTTGAGGCCTTGTTTAATGCGGGTTTTCGTCGCGGCAGTCCAGTCGTCGAAGTGAGGTCCACGCAAGGTAATCGATGTGGAATCAACCAGGCTAACCATGGCACCGACTGCCTTACGCTGCTGACGACTGACGCCACTCAGCAGGAGCTCGCAGAGGTCTTGGAGCGGCTGGTAATCACGTTTATTCAAGGCATCTGAAAGGGTCGAGCGGGCGATGGGGCCGGCCTGGAGATGGTAGCGATGCGGGGCGAGCGTCTGGGAGAAAGTCGCCAAGGACCGCAAGCTCGAGGCTTGGGTTAAATGGCCGCTGACCAGTGTCACCAGCAATTGCCAAGAAGTGCAGCGTTTGACGTAGCGATCAGCTTGATGTGCTTGGACGGATCGCTCGAATGAAGAGCGCGGGATGAAACTCAGCAACTGAGTTAAAAACGTGCTGGAAAACATAAGTCAAAATCGAGTCTGAAAGATCCGATTATGACTGAAGGCCGCCTACAACAAGGGGAAGCAAGCTCCCCCTTCGGGTTTTACCGGACACTCGTGACGCCAGCAATGGCAATGCGTTAGGTGTGTTTGCCTTCTCGTATGTCTACAGACTGTTATTTTTTTTCGTGAGGGCTACCAAAACTTATTTGCCCATGCTAAAACCTTCAAAGCGCTTTACCTAGCTGCTTGAAAAAGAAGGGAAAAATATGACGAAGTCGGAGTTGATCGAACGAATTGTCACCCATCAAGGACTGCTCTCATCCAAAGATGTGGAGTTGGCCATCAAGACCATGCTTGAGCAGATGTCGCAATGTCTTGCCACAGGCGACCGTATCGAAATACGGGGCTTTGGCAGCTTTTCCTTGCACTATCGCGCGCCTCGCGTAGGCCGTAATCCAAAGACCGGGCAGTCCGTCAGTCTTGACGGAAAATTTGTCCCCCACTTCAAGCCCGGAAAAGAGTTGCGTGATCGGGTGAACGAAGAGGAGGAGCACGAGCTCCAATAGCCGTCAAAGGAGTACTCGATGCGCAATATCAAACGCCTGATTTTTTTTGTGGTCGTCCTGCTGATTGTGGCGACGACGGTAGTGTTCGTCCTCGAAAACCAGCAGTCCGTTGCGCTTGTGTTCTTTGGTTGGTCGGCGCCTGAAATGTCAATCGCCGTGCCGGTGATCCTGGCATTGCTGGTGGGTATGGTGATCGGGCCAGTCCTGTTTTCAATTGCCCGATTGCGTAAAAGAACCAAACCGTCTCGCATGGCCTGAGGGCTGGCGACATCCCGCTGACCTCTTCATCGTGTGCCTGTTTCTCAGGCCACGCAGCGCTACCGACGATCTCTGTCCGGCGTGGCGCGTCTTTCTTTTCGATTCAGTTTTAAACCTGTTCCCAAGTATTTCCGAAAAATCCCGCAAAACCTTATCGGCTGAACCCTGCGTTCAGTGCGACTAAGCTGCGCGACTTTTAGTGCACGGATCGAAAGGGAGCTTCATGAATTATCCAGACATCATCCATCACGGTGCGGGCGAAGGTGTCACCGGCTCGTGTCATCAATTGCAGATGGATGCCGAGCACGGCCTGCTGGTTGATTGCGGGTTGTTCCAAGGCCGTGATGCCGATCTCAAGGAACGCTTTGGCGAATCTGCCTCGGCAATCGATTTCTCTCTGGCAACGATCAAGATGCTGATCGTGACGCACGTTCACGCGGACCATGTCGGACGAATTCCCCAACTGCTCGCTGCGGGCTTCAAAGGCCCGATTATATGCAGTGAACCGTCCGCAAAGCTGCTGCCATTGGTGCTGGAAGATGCGTTCAGGCTTGAGCAGGGTCGAGACGAGCGTCAGATTGAACGCTGTCTCACTCAAGTGATGGAGCGCGTCGTTGCCGTGCCATTCGATACCTGGTTCAGCGTGGTGAATACCCCCGCTCTGAATGCTCGAGTCCGCTTGCAGCGCGCTGGCCACATCCTTGGGTCGGCTTATGTCGAGATCGACGTCGAATACCCGATGGAGCAGTGCACTAAACGCGTGGTGTTTTCCGGTGATCTCGGCGCCTCCCATACGCCGATTCTTCCCAGCCCGAAGTCCCCGGAGCAGGCAGACATTCTAGTGCTCGAGAGCACCTACGGTGATCGCGTGCATGAGGATCGAGCCACCCGGCAAGGGCGACTCGAGGCGGTCATCGACAGAGCGTTGGCCGATCACGGTACCGTGCTGATACCCGCTTTCAGCCTGGGGCGAACTCAGGAACTGCTGTATGAAATCGAAGACATCCTTCACCGCAAGTCGCTGTCGTGCTCAGTGGAAGGCAGTGACGGTGCGGATGGTTCGCTACCGGTCAACTGGCCACAGCTACCCATCATTCTTGATTCGCCTCTTGCCAGCCGGCTGACGCAGGTTTACCAGTCCTTCGATGACATCTGGGACGACGACGCCCGTGCCCGCCAGGAAAGCGGGCGCCAGCCGCTGCGTTTTGAGCAGTTGATCACCATCGACACAGCCGCTCAGCACCATCAAACCGTCAACTACCTCGCCAGCACGGGACGTCCAGCGATCGTCATTGCCGGGCACGGCATGTGCGCAGGCGGGCGCATCGTCAATTATCTGAAAGCCATGCTGGGCGATCCGCGTCACAACGTGGTGTTCGTCGGCTATCAGGCGAAGGGCACGCCCGGCGCCGCGATTCAACAGCATGGCCCGAAGGGCGGTTACGTTGAGCTGGATCGCGAGCGCTATAAGATCAAGGCGGGTATCGAGACGATCGGAGGCTATTCGGCGCATGCAGATCAGCGGGGACTGGTAGATTTCGTAGCGGGTATGCCGGTGTGGCCGTCCGAGATCAAGCTGGTGCACGGAGAGCCTTCTGCCAAGAGGCGGCTCGGTCAGTTGTTGGAAGGCAAATACTCCACAAAGCGCAAAGCAGTGATAATTGATTGAGCGGAACTGATCTCAACTGCAAGCAATAACGCAACCGGATGATGGCGGCGGCGCTCTAGTCAGGGCGTTTGCTGCGCGTCACTGTGTCTTTTTGCTATCATCCCGCCACGTTACCTATCTGAAATCGTTGAAAATCTTGGGTTTTGCCTCGGTGGGTGTTAGTAAATCTTACAGCAGGCTGTAGAATAATCGCCTGCTTGCAGGGCACTTGCTTCCTTCATGTCTGCGTGCCGACTGGTCCACGCGCAGTCCGGGTTGACTCTGATGCGGTCGTGTAACACCACACATACCTTTCCCAGCTACACATCTCTTGGGGAAGACTAAGGATTTTAGAATGGAATTGATTCCCGTAATTATGTCCGGCGGTGTTGGCAGCCGGCTCTGGCCTGTATCCCGCGAGACTCATCCCAAGCCTTTCATGCAATTGCCGGGCGGTCAGAACCTCATCCAGAAGACATTTTTGCGGGCCAGCAGTCTGGACGGTGTGGTCGAGATCCTGACGGTTACCAATCGTGAGCTTCTATTCAAGACCGAGGATGAATACCGGGCGGTCGACCGTGCGCATCATTCGCTGAGCTATATTCTTGAGCCCTTTGGCCGCAATACTGCAGCAGCCGTTGCTGCGGCGGCGTTGCAGCTCTTGGAAACCCGTGGTCCGGACGCTTGCATGCTGGTTCTTGCTGCCGATCACCTGATCAAAGATCAGGCGGCTTTCGCCACTGCGGTGGCAAATGCCGTCACGCTAGCCACCCAAGGCTGGTTGGTGACATTCGGTATAAAGCCAACCTATCCCGAAACAGGATTCGGTTACATCGAAGCTGATGCATTCAACAAGCTTGCTGGTGGCCAGAAAGTCGCCCGATTCGTTGAAAAGCCGAATCTGGACACCGCAAAAGCCTATGTCAGTGCCGGTAACTATTACTGGAACTCCGGCATGTTCTGCTTCCGTGTCGGGACAGTGCTTGATGAGCTACGTGCGCATGCGCCAGATGTCGTTGAAGCCGTCGCCGCCACCCTTGAAGCTTCCCGCTTGTCTACCGGCAAAGGCTATAGCTGTCGCGCGCTTGATGCCGAGACGTTTGCCAACGTGCCGGATATTTCGATTGACTACGCACTCATGGAGCGCTCGTCGAAGGTCGCAACTATTCCCTGTGACATTGGCTGGAGCGACATCGGTTCCTGGAATGCGGTCAGCGAACTGACCCATGAGGACGAAAACGGCAACCGTTTTGAAGGCGAAGTCCTGTCGCATGCTTCACGCAACAACTATGTAAACAGTGAGGAGCGTCTCACCGCATTGGTAGGCGTAGAAGACCTGCTGGTGGTGGACACGCCCGATGCGTTGCTGATCACGAACAGGGCGCACGCGCAAGACGTCAAGCACATCGTTCAGCAGTTGAAATCCGGTGGTCACACTGCTCACTTGCTGCACCGCACCGTACACCGCCCTTGGGGTACGTACACGACGCTGGAAAACGGCGAGCGCTTCAAGATCAAGCGCATCGTTGTCAAACCCAAGGCGTCGCTCTCCCTGCAGATGCACCATCACCGCAGCGAGCACTGGATTGTCGTCAGCGGCATGGCCGTGGTCATCAACGATCAGCAAGAGTTAATGCTCAATACCAACGAATCGACGTTCATTCGTGCGGGCCATAAACACCGCCTGCAGAACCCCGGTGTGATCGATCTGGTACTCATCGAAGTGCAGAGCGGTGACTACCTGGGCGAGGATGACATCGTACGTTTTGAAGATAATTACGGGCGTGTTGATAACTAATCTCCGTTTTCAGTGCCTAACCCTCGCCTCAAGCTGTCATGCGCGAGGGTAGCGCGCAGCCCGCTGGCCGGGTTGCTTCTTACTGATTAGAAGGACCCCAAGGTCCTTTCGTCGCATAGGTTTTTACACATGAATCCCGACTATCCCGTTATTCAGACCCGGTGCTTCAAGGCCTACGACATTCGTGGTCAAGTCCCGAACGATCTCGATGCCGACATCGCCTACCGCATCGGACGCTCCATCGTGGTGGAGCTGGGTGCAAAAAATATCGTGGTTGGCCGAGACATGCGTCTCGAAAGCCCGTCCCTGGCTCAGGCCCTGATGAAAGGTATCCAGGACGCAGGCGCGGATGTCATCGACATCGGTTTGTGCGGAACCGAAGAAGTCTATTTCGCCACCAGCCATTACGCCGCAGACGGTGGCGTGATGGTCACTGCCAGTCATAACCCGAAGGGTTATAACGGCATGAAGCTGGTGCAACGCGAGTCTCGCCCGATCAGCGGAGATACCGGGCTTGATGCCATTCGCCAGCGCGTTGATGCTGGCGATTTCGGCGACGTGGCCGTTCAGGTTGGCAGTGTTAAATACTCGCCAGACAAGACCGCTTACATTCAGCACCTGCTCGGTTACGTCGAAGGTGCAGAACTGCGACCGCTTAAAATTCTCGCTGACCCAGGTAACGGTGCGGTCGGTCCCGCTTTGGAAGCGATCAAATCGCAGCTGCCGTTTGACTGGGTCATCATTAACGCCGAACCGGATGGCAACTTCCCGAATGGCGTACCCAATCCGCTGTTGCCGGAAAACCGCAGCATCACCCAAGAGGCGCTTCTCCAGCACGGCTGCGATCTGGGGTTGGCGTGGGACGGTGACTTTGACCGCTGCTTCTTCTTCGATGAGAAGGGGCGTTTCGTCGAGGGCTACTACCTCGTTGGCCTGCTGGCAGAAATGCTGCTCAAGCAACATCCGGGTTCCAAGATCATCCATGATCCTCGCCTGACCTGGAACACTATCGATCAAGTACAACTGGCGGGTGGTACGCCTGTGCTGTGCAAAACCGGGCACGCCTTCATCAAGGAACGCATGCGCAAGGAGGATGCGGTGTACGGCGGCGAGATGAGCGCACACCATTACTTCCGTGACTTCGCGTACTGCGACAGCGGCATGATCCCGTGGCTCTTGGTTACCGCGTTGATGTCCGTCTCTGGCAAATCGTTTTCCCAGCTCGTCGATGAGCGCATGGCCGCTTACCCATGCAGCGGCGAGATCAACTACAAGGTTGAAGACGTCAAGACCGTCCTGAACAAGGTTTTGGAGCACTATTCTCCGATCTGTTCCAACATCGATAAGACGGATGGCATCAGCCTTGAATTTGCCGAATGGCGCTTTAATCTCCGTGGTTCGAACACTGAACCGCTGCTGCGTTTGAATGTGGAAAGTCGGCGTGATCCGCAATTGGTTGCGGCGAAAGTCAAGGAAATCGAGGGATTGCTAAGCGGTAAATAATGCAGGCTGGATCGCAGTCTTGGAATGACATGTGTCCACAGACTGCAATCCTGCTCCTTTATATTACTTGATTATCGAGTTTGCTCGGGTAACGAGATTATCCATACTGTTTATCCAACTGGATTCGAAATGGTCAGAAAAATCCTGGTGACAGGGAGCTCGGGATTTTTAGGTAGGGCATTGGTCGAAAATGCCGCTTATCTACCTGGTACCAACATTTTTGCAGCCAGCAGACAAGTAGGTCTCCAGCTCCCCACCGGTGTGAAAAATATTCCCGTAGGTAACCTTGCAACCGATACTGCTTGGCAATCCGCGCTCCGGGACATGGATGTAGTGATACACACCGCAGCCCGCGTCCACGTCATGAACGACACCGCCGCCGATCCGCTCGCGCTGTTCCGCGAGGTCAACACCGCAGGTACGCTTAATCTTGCTCGTCAAGCTGCAGCCGCTGGTGTGCGCCGTTTCATCTTTATTAGTTCGATCAAGGTCAATGGCGAGTCTACGGCGCGTGATGAAGTATTCCGGCCTGATGATGTTGCCCGTCCTTCTGATCCCTATGCGATTTCTAAATACGAAGCAGAGCTAGGTCTGTTGGAACTCGCCAAAACGTGCGCGATGGAGGTCGTGATCATCCGCCCGGTCCTGGTCTATGGACCTGGAGTCAAGGCCAATTTCCTGCAACTGATGCGGGCACTTCGCAAGGGCATTCCGTTGCCATTGGGTGCCATACGCAACGCGCGTAGCCTTGTTTCGCTGGATAATCTGGTGGACTTCATCCGGGTGTGTGTTGATCATCCGGCTGCGGCTAATCAGATTTTTTTGGTGAGCGACGGAGAAGATTTTTCCACCACAGAGCTGGCAAAGCGCCTAAAAGCATTTATGCCCTTGTCCGGCTGGCTGGTTCCAGTACCTCAGTCGATTATTCAGTTGGGCGCGAGGTTGCTGGGGCGTAAAGCCGCGGCTCAACGGGTATTAGGCTCCCTACGTGTGGATATCTCGAAGAACCGAGACTTGCTGGGCTGGACGCCGCCTGTATCAGTCGACGAGGCCCTCAAGAAGACTGTCGATCATTTTCTAGCAACGGAACAAAAATGAATTATTGGTGGTTAGCGGTCCTCGTTGCCGGGGCCTCGCTGGCGTTGACGTACTGGTTGCGTCGGTACGCCCTGCACAAAAGTCTGCTCGATATCCCCAACGGTAGGAGTTCGCATACCGTTCCAACACCGCGGGGAGGGGGCGTCGCCGTCGTGGTGAGTTATCTGGCTGCCCTAATATGGATGTACTGCGCTGGCGGCATAGAACTGTCATCCTTTATGGCGTCATTCGGTGCAGGCTTATTCATAGCCGCTCTTGGTTTCCTCGACGATCACGGCCACATCGCGGCCCGCTGGCGTCTTTTGGGGCATTTTGTGGCGGCAGCTTGGGGGTTGTTCTGGCTGGGTGGACTTCCCGCGATTCATTTATTCGGTACTGAGTTAGATCTGGGCCTGATTGGCGATGTGCTTGCGGCGTTCTATCTGGTCTGGCTGCTTAACCTCTACAACTTCATGGACGGCATTGATGGCATTGCCAGCGTAGAGGCCATTACGGTGTGCCTGGGCGCGGTGCTTATTTACGTGTTGAGTGGATTTCCCGGCCTGATTGGGCTGCCGATCTTGCTCGGCTGCGCGGTGGCAGGGTTCCTTTTCTGGAATTTTCCGCCCGCCAAAATCTTCATGGGTGATGCTGGCAGCGGGTTTCTGGGCATCATTCTGGGTATTTTATCGCTGCAGGCTGCCTGGATTTCCTCGCAGTTACTGTGGACATGGCTTATCCTCCTTGGGGTTTTCATCGTAGACGCTACAGTTACCCTCATTCGTCGGCTCGTTCGAGGCGACAAGATCTATGAGGCTCACAGAAGTCACGCTTATCAATTCGCTTCACGGCGGTTTGGTCGGCATCTTCCTGTGACGTCCGCAGTCGGTGTAATCAATCTGGTCTGGCTATTGCCCATTGCATTGTGCGTCACCCTTTTCGGGCTGGACGGTGCTTTGGGCCTGATTATTGCGTACATCCCGCTCGTCATTTTGGCCATCAGGTTCAAGGCTGGCACGCTGGAAGCAAATTGAAAGGATGCAGCGTCGTCGTCATTCGGTCAGATTGTTCGAGCGTGGCAGGAATCAACAGTCGGCGTGTGGGTCGATAGAAAGGAGTTTGAACTCTTGTTTGAGGGAAGCATGGAGAGAGTACGCGTTTTGCTGGTGGGATTGCCCCGTCGTAAGAAGCGCATAATCCAGGTTGCCACCGACATCTGTCTGGTGTGGTTTGCACTATGGATGGCCTTCGTGGTTCGACTAGGGATTGATGACCTAATCAATCCTTTGGAAATCCACACTTGGCTTTTCATCAGCGCTCCGGTCGTGGCCATCCCTTTGTTCATTCGTTTTGGTATGTACCGCGCGGTCATGCGCTACTTCGGCAACGATGCTCTGGTTGCAATCATCAAAGCCGTGAGCCTTTCCGCGTTAATACTAGGCGTTGTTGTTTATCTGTACAGCAACCACCAGCATGTCGTGCCTCGCTCCGTCATGTTCAACTACTGGTGGCTGAGCCTGGTCATGATTGGCGGTTTGCGTCTTGCCATGCGCCAATATTTTCTGGGTGACTGGTTTGGTGCCGCGCAGCACATGCCGTTCACTAGCCGAGACGATGGTCTGCCCAGAGTGGCCATTTATGGCGCCGGGGCAGCGGGTAATCAGCTGGTGGCCGCCCTCAGAATGGGCCGTTCAATGCGCCCGGTAGCCTTCATCGATGACGATGACTCGATTTCCAATCGGGTGATCTCCGGCCTGCAGGTCTACAAACCCAAGCACATCCAGCAAATGATCGATGTGACGGGCGCGCAGGAAATCCTGTTGGCGATTCCGTCTTCCGCGAGAACGCGTCGCCGGGAAATCCTCGGGTTTCTGGAAGGCTTTCCGCTGCATGTGCGCAGTGTCCCGAACTTTTCGGACCTCGCCGCTGGCCGAGTCAAAGTGGACGATCTGCAGGAAGTGGACATTGCCGACCTGCTGGGTCGCGACTCGGTTCCCGCGCAGGAAGAGCTGCTGGAGCACTGCATCAAGAACCAATGCGTGCTGGTGACGGGGGCGGGCGGCTCGATTGGTTCCGAGTTGTGTAGACAGATCGTCATGCTCAAGCCCACGACACTGCTGCTGCTGGACCACAGCGAATTCAATCTCTACACGATTCTTTCCGAGTTGGAACGCCGTATCGAGCGTGAATCGCTCAAGGTGAAGGTCCTGCCGATCCTTGGCTCCGTGCGCAACCATTCCAAGTTGCTGGATGTCATGAAGACCTGGCGTGTCGATACGGTCTACCACGCAGCCGCTTACAAGCATGTGCCGATGGTCGAGCACAATATCGCGGAGGGCGTCATCAATAACGTTGTCGGCACGCTGAACGCGGCGCAGGCAGCGCTCCAGGCAGGCGTTGCCAACTTTGTGCTGATCTCTACCGACAAGGCGGTGCGGCCCACCAACATCATGGGCAGTACGAAGCGCCTTGCTGAACTGATTCTTCAGGCCTTGAGCCGGGAAGCTGCGCCGGTGATGTTTGGTGACCGTGCGAACGTGCATCAGGTCAACAAGACGCGGTTCATCATGGTGCGCTTCGGCAATGTGCTGGGTTCGTCCGGGTCGGTGATTCCGTTGTTCCACCAGCAGATCAAGTCCGGTGGGCCGCTGACGGTGACGCATCCCAAGATCACTCGCTATTTCATGACCATTCCGGAAGCGGCTCAGTTGGTGATTCAGGCCGGTTCCATGGGGCAGGGCGGCGACGTGTTCGTGCTCGACATGGGCGAGCCGGTAAGAATTATCGAACTGGCCGAGAAGATGGTGCATCTGTCCGGCTTGAGCATTCGCTCGGAGAAGAACCCCCATGGCGACATCTCCATCGAGTTCACCGGCCTGCGTCCCGGGGAGAAGCTCTACGAAGAGTTGCTGATTGGCGATAACGTGGCCGTCACCAACCATCCGATGATCATGAGCGCCCAGGAGGATTACCTGTCGTGGGAGGCGTTCAAACAGAGCCTGTCGCATTTGCTCAAGGCGCTGGATGAAGACGACTACAACAAGGTCCGCCAGATCCTGAGCGACACGGTCAGTGGGTATGCGCCCGAGGGCGATATCGTGGACTGGATTCACCAGCAACGTCGCAACGAACCGTGAAGGTTTGAGCCTCCGAAATCTTTGCTAACGCACCCGCCGCGCTCGACTATTGGCCCGCAAGCCCCGGTTTTACCGGGGCGCAGCGCACCAAACATCTCGTCACCTTTCCCTGCATTGACGCTCCCTGAGCATCGTCTAGGTTTGGGTGGCAGCTCAGGAAAAGCTGCTCCCCCTTCACGATGTCATGGAGCATTACTCATGCGTAGAACCTATCTCTCCTCTCTGCTCTTCGCCCTGCTCACCAGCACCTCGATCGCCGTCACGGCCGCACCCGCTGCGCCAGCGAATGTTGCTCAACCCGTTGTCGCGTCGGCATCCGCCGAACAGGGCGCCAAGGTCAATATCAATACGGCCAGCGCAGACACGTTGCAAAAGGAATTGTCGGGTATTGGCGCAGGTAAAGCGGCGGCGATTGTCGCGTATCGGGACGAAAACGGGGCATTTACGTCGGTGGATGAACTGATTGAGGTCAAGGGCATCGGCAAAGCATTGCTTGATAAAAACCGCGAGAAACTCGCCCTCGATTGACCCACCCATGGCACAGAAAGACCGATCAGTGATCGGTCTTTTTTTTGCCCGTCGTTTGGCGAGGAAGGAGCGGGGCGCATTCAACCGCTTGACATTAAAAATGTCGATCGCCATATAATTCGTAAAATTACGGGCGTAATATGCCTCGGTTGCTACTCTCAATGTCCACGGAGAAACGCTCATGAGCACCCCTAACACTCAAGGTACAGCCCTGATCACCGGCGCCTCGTCAGGCATCGGCGCCGCGTACGCTGATCGTTTGGCAGCGCGCGGTTTCGATCTGCTCCTGGTCGCACGCGATCAGGCGCGCCTGGAGGCACTTGCCGGCGAACTGCGCACGAAGACGTCGGTAAAGGTCGAGGTGCTCAAGGCGGACCTGACTGACGCTTCGCACGTTTCCGCCCTCGAACAACGCCTGCGCACCGACGCGTCGATCACGCTGCTGCTGAACAATGCCGGCGTGGCGTCGAACAGCGCGTTGGCTGAGGCCGATATGGGCGAGGTCGATCGCCTGATACAACTGAACATCGTGGCGTTGACCCATTTGGCGTCTGCCGCCGCTTCCGGCTTTGTCGCCCGGCGTCGCGGCGCGATCGTGAATATCGCGTCGGTGGTGCCGATGATGCCGGAGCGCTTCAACGCGGTATACGCGGCGAGCAAGGCGTATGTGCTGAGCTTGACGCAATCGCTGAACGCGGAGATCGGTGAGAAGGGCGTTCAGGTGCAGGCCGTGATGCCTGGCGCGACGCGTACCGAGATCTGGGAGCGCGCGGGCATTGACCTCAATGCCTTTCCGCCTGAAATGGTGATGGACGTGAACGAAATGGTCGACGCTGCACTGGCCGGCTTCGATCAAAAGGAACTTGTGACCCTTCCATCGCTGTCCAACGCCGCAGACTGGGACGCGTTTGTGAATGCACGTCTGGCATTGGGTCCGAATCTGTCGTTGCAGCACGCGGCAGCCCGCTACAAAACGCCAGGTGCTTGAGTCCGCACCTGTGAATGTCCTGAATGTTGAAAAGGTGAACGCATGAGCGAACGTCGCATCGTAGTGACGGGGATGGGGCTGGTTACGCCTTTGGGTACCGGGGTCGAAGCGGTTTGGCGCCGGTTGCTCGAGGGCCGCTCCGGCATCGTACAGTTGCCTGACGACACCGTGGCCGATTTGCCGGGAAAGGTCGGCGGACCCGTGCCGATGTTGGCCGACGATCCCGAAGCGGGCTTCGATGCCGACGCTGCGGCGCCGCCCAAGGAACAGAAGAAGATGGACCGCTTTATCCTGTTCGCGCTTGGGGCTGCTCAGCAGGCCGTGGCGCAAGCGGGATGGGCACCGTCGACCGATGAAGAGCGCGAGCGCACGGCGACCATTATCGGCTCCGGCGTCGGCGGTTTCGTCTCGATTGCAGACGCGGTACGTACGAGCGATACACGTGGTCCTCGTCGCTTGTCGCCATTTACCATCCCTTCGTTTCTGGTCAACCTGGCGGCAGGGCATGTCTCTATTCAGCACGGTTTCAAAGGTCCGCTTGGCGCACCCGTGACCGCCTGTGCAGCCGGTGTGCAGGCGATTGGCGATGCGGCGCGGATGATTCGGGCCGGTGAGGCCGATGTTGCGATCGCGGGCGGCGCCGAGGCCTGTATCGACCGTGTGGCCTTGGGCGGGTTCGCCGCAGCCCGTGCGCTGTCCAGCGGCTTTAACGACACCCCGGCGCGTGCCTCGCGCCCGTTTGATCGTGATCGCGACGGCTTCGTGATGGGCGAGGGCGCTGGCATTGTCGTCATCGAAACGCTGGAGCACGCGCTGGCCCGCGGTGCCAAGCCGATCGTCGAACTGGTCGGTTACGGCACCAGTGCTGACGCCTACCACCTCACTGCCGGCCCTGAGGACGGCAGCGGTGCGCGGCGCGCGATGCAGGCGGCGATTCGTCAGGCGGGCATCAAGGCATCGGACATTCAGCACCTCAATGCCCACGCCACGTCGACCCCGGTCGGCGACAAAGGTGAAATGGCGGCGATCAAGACGGTGTTCGGGGACCAGAACGGGGTGGCGGTGACGTCAACCAAATCGGCCACCGGGCATTTGTTGGGCGCGGCAGGCGGTATCGAAGCGATCTTCACCGCGTTGGCCATTCGTGACCAGATCGCCCCCATGACGCTGAATCTGGACAACCCGGACGAAGCGGCCGCCGGCATCGACATCGTCCACGGCAGGGCCCGTCCGATGAAGATCGAGTACGCCTTGTCGAACGGTTTCGGATTCGGCGGCGTCAACGCGAGCGTGCTGTTCCGTCGCTACCCGGCGTGAACCTGTAAAGCAGAAAGCCCCTGTCGGTGACGGCAGGGGCTTTTTCTATTTCAGGCTTCGTTGATTTGCTGCTTGAGCTGTTCGCGCGTGGTTTGCAGGATCCGCTCGGCCAATGCCGGATCCTTCGCACTGCGAGCGAGCACGAGTGCACCGACCAGGCTCGACATCATCATCACGCTCTTGTCGCTGTTTTCTTTCCCGGCGGGCATGCCCGCTTCGAGCGTCTCGAGCATGCGACCGATCAGCTCGTCGGTGATTTCGCTCGGCTGACCGCGCTGGCCCAGTTCCGACGACATGGTCGGCAAGGGGCAGCCATGCTCAGGTTCGGTGCGATGCTGGGGCGACAGGTACATGTCGATGAATGCAGCAGCAGAGCCATCCCCGGACAGTTTCGCTGCCCGCGACTCATTCAACTGGTCTACCGCGCAACGCAGGGCCTTTTCGACCAGGTCATCCTTGGATTTGAAATGGGCATAGAAACCGCCATGGGTCAGGCCCAGTGCCTTCATCAGTGGCTGCAAACCGGTCGCGCCGATGCCGTCGCGACGAAAGCGTGACGCGGCTTCGTGAAGGATGCGCTGATGGGTTTGGGCTTTGTGATCTTCGGCGTAACGCATTGAGCGAGCCTCCTGACTATGGCTCTTGAAATGGTGGTCGACATTTTTACACGTATGACATGTCGGTGCAGTATCCACTTTTCGGGCCAGGTTGCCATTGGTCAGAAGGTCACAGGTTCAGAGGCTTACTTGGGACCCATCATTTTTGCCAGTACCTCAGGTCGCGGCGCGCCCTGTTGCTGCTGCACATTGCCGTTTTCATCTTTGTAGAAAATCGATGGCGTGGCTGAAAGGCCCATGTCTTCCATCAATTTCATGTTGGCATCGAGCTTGGCCTGAATGTCTTTCGGGATTTTATCCAGCGCCTTGAGCGTGCTGCTCTTGCCGGCCTGTTCATGCTTTTGCAGCGCGACTTCAGGGTTGGCGTCGGAAAGGAGGGCCGCGGCCTTGGCGGCGCTGTCTTCACGGATGACCCCGACCATGATGTGGCGCAGCTGCACTTTGCCCGACTTGACCCAAGGCCGTGCCTGTTCCCAGAACATGTTGCAGTAGGGGCAGTTGGCGTCGCTGAACAGGTAGATCACTTTGGGCGCGCTCTTGGCGCCGTCGGCGATCCAGGTGCTGGTCTCCATCTGACTCCACATCGCCTTGGTCATGGGCTCATACACCAGCTTTTGCAGCGGGGCTTCGCTCAGGTCTTCGCCTTTCTCGTCGAACAGGTTTCCGGCCAGTACATGTTTACCATCGGGCGTCAGGTACAGCGCCATGCCTTGTTTCTGATACTCGGCGGCGTAACCCTTGAGGCCGCCCGGTGCGTCGAAACTCCCTTTGATGGTCGCGCCCTTGGCCTCCAGCGCCTTGATCGGATCCGGCAGTTCTTCGGCGTGCAGGAGCGTACTTTGCAACGCGAGCAGGCTGGCGGCGGCCAGAATGGAGAGATTCAAACGTCGAGTGAATTGCGCCTTCATAGAGGGCTCCTTGAGGAGGAAGCAGGTGTTGCCGTTTCGCTGAGGCTGTCCAGGGAACGCTTCAGGCTGGCGTTGGAAAGTTCGCCCAGATGGCTGCCGAGCAAGCGGCCGTCGGGACGGTAGAAAAGGGTGGTGGGCAACGCGGCGGAGCCCACCTGTTGTGCCAGTTCGCCATGGCCATCGAATAAAACGTTGTCCAGGTGCAGGCCTTGGCTCGCGAAAAAAGTCGCGACCTCGCGAGGGCTTTCGGCCTGATTGACGAAGAGAAACGTCACGTCAGGATTGGCCTGCTGCGCGGCCTGCAATACCGGCATTTCGCGCCGGCAGGGCGGGCACCACGTGGCCCAGAGGTTAATGACCAGGGGTTTGCCACGATAGTCGTTCAGGCGCACGGGCTCACCGGCGGCATTGTGCAAGGTCAGGTCCGGAAGGCGCGCGTCCTGATGTTCTGCGCTCAGGCCCAGATTGGCCAGCCACCAGAACAGCAGCCCACTCGCCACGCCCAGGCCCATCGGGGTTCGCCGTTTCGGGTGTTTCCAGCCTCGCATCACGGCGCCGACCAGTACGGCAATCACGCCGGGCCAGACCCAAAAGCCGCCGTCGCGGATGTCGAGGACGCTCATCAGACTGCCTCGGTACTGCGGCCAGTAGGCGATCACGAAAGCGAGTCTGGCCACCACCAACCCAAGCAGAAAAAGGCCGAACAGCTCGCGTTCAGGATTGATGCCTTGTCGACGCCCGCTGATCCAGCCCACCGCCGTCGCCAGCCCCAAGGCGAGGAGCAGTAACAGGTGGTTCATCGCCAGGGTGAAGGGGCCGATCGAGAAGCTGAGCATCACCCGCGCTCCCGAGTGGTCTGCCATTGCTCGACAAATTGCGTGTCGTCTACTTCGCCGGTGATGCGCCGATCCCGCCGTTCGCTGCCATCAGGACCCAACCACAGCATCGTGGGCGGTCCAGGCACCTGATAGCGTTGGAGCAGTGCTCGACTGGCGTCGTTATCAGCGGTCACGTCCAGCCGCAGCAGACGCACGCCGTTCAATGCCTGGATCACATCGCCTTTCCCGAAGACGTTCTTCTCCATGATCTTGCAGGACACGCACCAGTCAGCGTAGTAGTCCACGAGCACCCACTGACCCTCGGCTTGGGCGGATGCGAGCTCGCGGTCCAGTACGGCGGGATCCTTGATTGTCAAAAACGCATCGTGTCGTTCGCTGTCGACCTGCGAACGGGAGCCGCTGTAGACCTTCAGTGGCTGCCAGGGATCGTCGCCGCCACCGCCTGCGCCGATCAGCATCATGGCGCCCCAGATACCCACAACCAGGCCGAGAGGGGCGCAGACCTGTGCGGCGCGCTTGAGCGCTCGGGTCTGAACGATCGCGTTGTAGGCAACGATCAGCAACAGCGCGCCCAACAGCGCCAACCAGAAAGACTCAGCCAGCAACGGCCGGATCATGAACAGCGCGGTGCCCAGCAACAGGAAACCGAAGACGCCTTTGACCAGGTCCATCCACGCGCCCGGTTTGGGCAGGAAACGGTTGCCAACGGTGACGACCAGCAAGAGCGGCAAGCCGATGCCCAGCCCCAGCACAAAGAGTATGAGGCCGCCGTGCAGAGCGTTTCCGCTTTGTGCAATGTAGAGCAGCGTGCCCGCCAGAGGTGCCGTCATGCATGGGCCGACCATCAGCCCCGACAGCGCGCCCAGCACACCCGCGCCGAGCAGGCTGCCGCCCTGACGCTGACGACCGGCGTTCTCCAGGCGATCACGCAGGAAACCAGGCAGTTGCAGCTCAAAGAAGCCGAACATCGGCAGCGAAAGAATGACGAACAGACCGGCGAAGCTGCCCAGCAACCACGGCTGCTGAAGGGTCGATTGCAGATTGCCGCCCAGCAGTGCCGCGATCACGCCCAGGCTCGCGTAGATCATTGCCATGCTCAGCACGTACACGCCCGCCAAGGCGAACCCTCTGCGCGGTCCGGCGCCGCTCCCGACGACAACGCCCGCCAGGATCGGCAGCATCGGCAACGAGCATGGGGTGAACGCCAGCAGCAGCCCCAGGCCGAAAAAGATCAGCAGGCTCCAGCCCAGCGAACGTTCCTGCAGCGTACTCGCCAGCGCCTGGTCCTGCGCCTGGCCGTCGACGACCTTCACGCCGGCGTCGCCCAGATCGACCACCTGGCTTTGCGGCGGATAACACAAACCGGCGTCGGCGCATCCCTGCCAACCGACCTTGACCTGACCATGGGCCGAGGCCGGAATCACCAGTTCAAGACCTTGGCGGTAGACCTGCTGTCGGCCAAAGTACTCGTCGTTGTGGTCTTCGCCCGCCGGCAGCGCGGGTTGTTGATTGGCGCTCAGGCCCTCGAATTTCAGACGCTTCTGATAAAGGTAATAGCCGTCAGCGATTTGCCAGTACAAGCGGGTTTCGCCGGACTCCAGACGTTCCGAACTGAACATGAACGCCTGCCCGACCTGCAGGAATTCAGGCTTCTTGAACAAGTCCCCGCCAGGCAGCGCGTTCGCCAGCAACGGAAACAACAGCAGCATCAGTACCAACAACTTGCGCATGCGTACACTCGGCAGATCATGAATGAATCGAGGGTGACGGGCGGTGATTAAGGGCCGATTAACGGCGGGTTGGCCCCTTTGCAGATACCTGAGTCTGATCGTTCCCACGCTCCGCGTGGTAATGCCTCCACCGACGCTCCGTGTCGAACGACGTTAACGCGGAACGTGGGAACGATCAGCAGCAGATATTTCCTGGCTGCTGCATAATCCGCCGTTAATCCCGCACTGTTTCAATCGCCTTTTTTTCGAGGCCGCTTCATGCACGTATTGCTCTGTGAAGACGACGACCTGATTGCCAGCGGCATCGTGGCCGGGCTCGATGCCCAAGGCCTGACCGTGGACCGCGTGGCGACCGCCTCTGCGGCGCGGGCCATGCTTGCGGCGGCGCATTTCGACGTCATGGTTCTGGACCTCGGCTTGCCCGACGAAGACGGGCTCAAGCTGCTGCGTCAATTACGCCAGCAAGGCACCGACATTCCGGTGCTGATCCTCACGGCGCGCGACACCGTCACCGATCGGGTCGACGGCCTGCAGGCCGGGGCCGATGATTACCTGCTCAAACCCTTCGACCTGCGCGAGCTCAGTGCCCGTCTGCACACGCTGGTCCGGCGCATGGCCGGGCGCAGCGTCAACGTGATCGAGCATGGCGCCTTGACCTACGACCCGAGCAGTCGTGAAACCCGTCTCGCCGGTCAGCCCGTTGACCTGTCGCGGCGCGAGCAGGCGTTGCTTCAGGCGTTGCTCAACAACCACGGCCGGGTGCTGTCCAGCGAACAACTCAAAGACTGCGTCTACGGTTTTGGCGACGAGGTCGAAAGCAACGCGCTCAACGTTCATATTCACCACCTGCGACGCAAGCTGGGCGGCGGCATCATCGAAACCGTTCGCGGCCTGGGTTATCGATTAGGCCCGGCCGGTGAAGCCCCGGAGCCCCACGGATGATGAGTTTGAGAACGCGCCTGAGCCTGATCCTCGGCTCGGCGTTCATCGTGATCTGGGTGCTGGCCGCCGCGTGGATGCTGCGTGACTTGCGCACACAGATGATGGAATCGCTGGATCAACGGCTCGAGGCCTCGGCACGTATGGTCGCCGGGCTGCTGGAACAGATTCAGATGCCCGCCGATGCCGAGGGCCGGTCGCTGCGAGCGGGGGAGTTGGGGATTCCCAACGGCATGGCCTGTCAGCTCAGCTCGTTGCGCGGGCAAGTACTGGCCAGGACCGACAGCTCGCCCGCCGAACCACTGAAAGCGGATTCCAGTGGTTTCCACGACCAGATGATCAACAACGAGCACTGGCGCGTGTACACCATGATGCACGGCAACGTGCGGGTGAGCACCGCGGACCGACAGATCGAGCGCGATGTGCTGGGCCACTCGGTGTTACTGGCCGCCTCGTTGCCGGTGCTGGTGGCGCTGTTTGGCAGTCTGATTCTGGTCTGGTTCGGCATCGGTCGCGGTCTCGCGCCGCTCAATCGAATGCGTGACGCCTTGAATCGCCACAGCGCGGACTCGGTCGAACCGCTGGACGTGCCCAACCTGCCGAGCGAATTGCAGCCGCTGCTCAAGAGCCAGAACCAGCTGTTCCAGCGCATCGCCCAGACACTGGAGCGCGAGCGCCGGCTGACCGGTGATGCGGCGCACGAGTTGCGCAGCCCGTTGACGGCGATCAAGACCCACCTGCAAGTGGCGCGCATGACCGAGGGTGAAAAGCGCGACAAGGCGCTGGCACACGCCGAGGAGGGCGCCGATCGCATGCACCGCACGCTTGAGCAGCTTCTGTTGCTGGCGCGGGTGGAGGGCAGTCTGTCGTTCGACGATGGCGTGCAGTGCGACGCCGAGCAGGTCGCGCGGCTGGCCATTCACGATGCCAACCACGGCGATGATGAGCGTATCGAACTGATCCTGCCGACGCAGTTATCCACAGCGCCCGTGGAAATGCCGGCGGCGTTGGCGGTCGCGGCCTTGCGCAATTTGCTGGACAACGCACTGCGCCATACGCAGCCCGGCGCGCGGGTGGAGTTGAGCCTGGAAACGTTCGACGGCCAGGCGCATTTCCGGGTGCGCGATTACGGCCCCGGCATTCCCGAACCCGATCTGGACAAGCTGACCCAGCGCTTCTGGCGCAATGGCAAAAGCCCCGGCGCAGGGCTCGGATTGGCGATCGTTCAGGCCATCGTCCAGCGTTGTGCGTGTTCGTTGAAGTTTGACAGCCGCAGCGACGGGTTGCGGGTTGAGTTGAGCGTGCCGCTGCGCAGATGGGTGGCCTGAACAGCGCACTTGCCCGTTTCTCAGAGCAGCTTGCTGCATTGGGCCCTCATTTTTACCGCACCGCTACCACGAGCCAGGTAGCGGAGCGGCATTCGCACTGATTTCACTTTAGCGGGTTTCCAAACGTCTTCAGATAGAGCTCTGCGAACCTATAAGACGCGAAGTCAGTGATATGCCCCACATCTCGATACACTGGCACGCCTTCCATTTCGGTGACGCATTGACCCTGTTCGCACTGAACGTCCTTGGGGTCGATGAATATCAAAGAAGGAAAGTCGTGCTTGAGCGCACTGAACAGCGTTTCGAACCAGTCCGCATCTTTGGGGCTTTCACCTGTGGTGGCACAGTTGGCCGACGCTTCTGTGCTACCGAAGCCATCCTGCATTTTGAGGTGTTGCGACAGGCATTCGTTGACCGCAGTGGGCATCGCCTGGACGGCCTTGATAATGACAGGTGTAGCACCGGATTCGATGATCAGCTTCAGGGCGTTGCGCATCGACGCTTCAAGCCTGGCCCTGGACAGTTCGGTCGTGCGCTCATCGGAAAGGCTGTGGACGACGCTGTCGCCGGTGTAGTTGCCCCAGATCTGGCCGAGCACCACGTACTTGTATCGATTTGACCTAATCAGGTTGTAGAAATCCACCGCCCGGTCGTGGCACTTGGTGTAAAGCACGTCTTTGAACTTCCACCAGCTGTACAGATAGACATCCGGTAGGGAAAGGCATGCCGACGTACTTAAAGCCGTGACTGACACACTTGCGTCTTTACCCAGAACGTCCATGAATCCCATGTATTGATTGGAAAATGAGTCGCCGATCATGAGCGCCCGGGATGGGGAAGGGACATCTCCAATCACACACCGCGGATCGGACTCATCCGTCACGCCGTCAATGCAGTACCGTCTGTTTTTGAGTTCGTGAGCCGCCAGCGTTTTTTGGCTGGCGGCGAATTCCGAGCCAAAACGTTGCGCAAACCCGCCATGGGCATCGGCGAGTTTGTAAGCGACTGAAAACGCTACCGCCGGAAAGATGATCAGCAGCACCAGCGTGGGAAGAAACCTCAGCCTTACTCGACGAAGTCGTTTCTCGACCCAGGCATAGGAGGCCACCGCCAGAACGATTGACCCAGCGTAATAGACGCCTTCTGAATAGTGGGCGGCTGTCAGCCCCAGGTACGCCGTAACCGCCAGCACTGGCCAATGCCAGAGGTACAGCGAGTAAGAGACCTTGCCCAGCGAACGCGGCAGCACGCTTGCGGTAACCCTGCTGTGAATACCGTTCGCGCCGACTTCCTTGAGCAGCAAAGCTGCCGTGGCGACGCTCACGAGCAGTGCATGGTAGTCAGGAAAGCCGCGAAGAATGCCCGTTCGGGTACTGCAATAAAAGATGACGAACAGGGCTGCCAGTCCGATCACACTTGCCGAATGCTTACCGAGCTTGATTCTGTCCCCATTCAATACCACCACACAGGCACCGATCAGCAACTCGAACACCCGGGATGCGAAATAGTAATAACTGTTATCCGGTTGATGGATAGAAAGTGTGAGTGCCACCGCAGCGGCGATCGCGGTGGCCACAGGAGCGATGATTTTCAGTGTGGATGCGGACACTTTTTTGTACAGAAGCATAAGGCAGGCAGGTAGCAGGAAGTACCACTGCCATTCGATGGCTAACGACCAAGTGTGCAGCAGCAATAAGGAAGAAGTGTCATCGGCTGCATAGGCGGTCGTGGTCCTTTCGAAGTATTGATTAGAAAGAAACATCGTCGCGTATTTGGCGCTTTTTAGGTAGTCGACGAAATCAACTGGCAGGTAAACCAGCGCGGCAACTCCCAGCGTGGCGACATACACCGCAATCATTGCCGGTTGCAGGCGCCAGGCGCGCCTTGCATAGAACTGCGCAATGTTGAAAGCGCCCGTAGACAGGTCTTTAAGCACAATGGAAGTGATCAGAAACCCTGAAATCACAAAAAATACGTCAACGCCGATGAATCCGGAAGAGAAGACCGAGTTTCCCCCATGAAACAGGAGAACCAGCAACACGGCGATCGCACGCAGGCCGTCGATATCGGCGCGATAATTTTGAGCCGGACCACGGGCAACGTTTGTTGGCTGGATTGCATCGACAGTCTTGTGGAGATGGCGCAGATCTGTCTGGCCTTTGTACATTGCGGGCGCGAATGCGACCGTTTCGTTTTTGATTTTCAATCCTGCTGCGTCCCTGTGTTTACGCACTTCGCCGATTTCCCTCGCTCGAATGGGAAGCGAGTTGGAGTGGCCGCTCTATAGTGAGTCGCGAAGTTGTACGAATGGTGTAGTTGTCATTGTCCGCCAGCAACGTCTGGCGGAATGGGAGGGGACCACTGTCACCCTCGCGCGCTGGCAATCCAGCCTGGTGTGCGGGCTTTTTGAAGTAACTCTGCCAACGTGTGCGGGTGTTCTGTTTCGTCAGGTATGGGATGACTGAGCGACGGCCCGGAAACTTCGTCAATATCATCAAGCGTTAAAGACGTATCGCCATCTTCAATCGCAAGCCTTAGTGCATGAGCTTCGGAGTGCGCGGCATACACATCTTCGACTCCAACCCAGAAAGCACGAAGCGGCTTGCGCTTCAAACGGCCGACTATCCAGCCTGTAATAAACCTCAATGCAGACAGCCCCTTGGCTCTACGGGGCATCGGAGCAAAAAATACGATCATTGATAGCTCATTTATCAAGTTAGCGGAATTGGCAGGCCGAAAGCTCTGACGGCTCTCTGACGGTTCCTCTGGTGGGCGCATTTTGCCACCATCAGAGAAAGGCACATAGATAAAATTACGCCTGGCATAAAAGCGGCGCTTAGCCCGGTGCCGGATCACTCACTACCTGTACATGCCAGCTGAACGGTGGGAACGAATTCATTCAGGATGCGTAGCGTCAGACGATACATCTGCGGCGCCTGACCTGGTTTTCGCGAATGAATTCGCTCCCACAGGTGTTGCGTCCGTCATGAGCTCGGTCAGGGTGTCCGGCTGGGTATGATGGCTGCGTAATCTTGTCGCAGTTCCCCGTGCGAAACCTCCGAAACGACGACCATCCCTCCGACAACCCTTTGATTCTGTTCCCTAATCCCGGACAATCGCGCCCCTTTCCCTGTAGAGAACCGGTCAGGGGCGCTGACTGCCGAGCTTTTCGATGCGCTTTTGACCTTGTAGCTATCACCGGCAACGGAGAAATCGACCGGATGAATGATCAGGCCAACAGCGTCGAACAACGCATCGATGCCGCGCCCGCGAGCGTGACGACGGAATTGACCGCGTGGAATCGCCACGACACCACCTGGATGCTCGGGTTGTTTGGCACCGCCATCGGTGCTGGCACTTTGTTTCTGCCGATCAACGCAGGCATCGGGGGTTTCTGGCCGCTGCTGATCCTCGCCCTGCTCGCATTCCCCATGACGTTTTACGCGCACCGCGGGCTGACCCGTTTCGTGCTGTCCGGGCGCGCGGGTGCCGACATCACTAAAGTCGTCGAGCAGCATTTCGGTAAGAAAGCCGGCGCGCTGATCACGTTGCTGTATTTCTTCGCCGTGTTTCCGATTCTGCTGATCTACAGCGTGGCGCTGACCAACACCGTCACCAGTTTCCTCGAGCATCAACTTCACATTCAGCCGCCGCCACGCGCAGTGCTGGCGTTCGTGCTGATCCTGGGCCTGCTGGCTGTGGTGCGGTGCGGCGAGCGACTCATCGTCAAGGCCATGAGCCTGATGGTGTATCCGTTCATCGTGGCGCTGCTGTTCCTGGCGGTGTTCCTGATCCCGCACTGGACCGGTGGCATTCTTTCCACCGCCGCCAGCGTGCCCGCGCCTTCGGCCTTTTTGCACACGTTGTGGCTGGCGATTCCGGTGATGGTGTTCTCGTTCAACCACTCGCCGATCATTTCCGCGTTCGCGGTCGATCAAAAGCGTCAGTACGGCCAGCAGGCAGAGCAGCGCAGCTCGCAGATCCTTGCACGTGCCCATGGCCTGATGGTCGTCATGGTGCTGTTCTTCGTCTTCAGCTGTGTGCTGACTCTCTCGCCTGAGCAACTGGCCGAGGCCAAGTCGCAGAACCTGTCGATCCTGTCGTACCTGGCCAACCACTTCAGCAACCCGACCATTGCGTTCGCCGCGCCGTTGATCGCGTTCGTGGCGATTACCAAATCGTTCCTGGGTCACTACATCGGTGCCAGCGAAGGTTTGAAAGGCCTGGTGGTCAAGAGCGGGCGTCGTCCTTCGCCACGCACGCTGGATCGCCTGACGGCAGCGTTCATGCTGGTAGTGTGCTGGCTGGTGGCAACGCTCAACCCGAGCATCCTCGGCATGATCGAAACCCTCGGTGGCCCGATCATCGCCGCGCTGCTGTTCCTGATGCCGATGTATGCCGTGCGCAGGGTGCCGGCCATGCGTCAGTACGCCGGCAAGCTGTCCAACGTGTTCGTGGTGGTGGTCGGCCTGGTGTCGATCTCGGCGCTGGTTTATTCGTTGCTGCCGTAACGGTGGGGGAGCGGCTTGGTGCTGGATCAGCTGCATTCTCAGACCTCAGACCTGTAGGAGCCGGCTTGCTGGCGAATGCGGTGGATCAGCTACATTGATGCTGAATGACGCACCGCATTCGTCCGAGTTGCGGCCCATACCCCCGTAACCTCGGACGTCTCCTACAGGGATCGGATTGATGCGCAAACTTGTGCTCAGACCTCAGACCTGTAGGAGCCGGCTTGCTGGCGAATGCGGTGGATCAGCTACATTGATGCTGAATGACACACCGCATTCGCTGCCCTCGTAACCTCGGACGTCTCCTACAGGTAACGAGTTGAATCCTTCACTCTCGCAAGAGGTGATCGTCGCGTTTCATCTTTCGGGCGAGCCAATAAAAGCTGCAACTGAACCCCGGAAACATCGCCACCACTTTGCCGCTGCTGTTCTGGTACCAGCTGCGGCACCCTCCCCAGGACCAGACGGTCTTGGTCATCTCGCGGTGCACCTTTGCTGTGTAAGCGGCTTCGGCTTCCTCCCGTACCTCGACGCTGCGCATGCCTTGATCGTTGACCGCGTTGATGCAGGCCATCACGTAGCGCATCTGTGCTTCGAGCATGAACAGCGCCGACGTGTGACCGCTGCCGGTGTTAGGTCCTGCGAGCACGAACAGGTTGGGGAAGCCCGGCACGCTCGTGCCCAGATACGCTCGGGGGAACGGCTGCCAGGCATCGTTTAACGAGCGGCCGTTCTGACCGATGACGGTATAGGGAATGGCGTCGTCGGTGGCATTGAAACCCGTGGCCCAGACGATCAGGTCCACCTCAAGAGACTGGCCATCCGACGTCACGATTCCGGACGCGTCGAGACGCTCGATGCCTTCTGTGTGCAGGGTCACATTGTCCCGACACAGCGTGGGGTATAACTCGCTGGACAGCACCACGCGTTTGCAGCCCAAGGTGAAGTCTGGGGTCAATCGGCGGCGCAGTTCGGGGTCTTTGACCTGTCGCTCAAGGTGACGGCGGGCCATCCGCTCAAACACGGCGATCCCTGCTCTTGAATACTTTAAACCGATGAAGCGGCTCTCCAGTTTCAAGTAGATCAGGCTGCGTAACAGTCGGTAGAACAGCGGCCATTTGAGCAGCCTGCGTTCGAAAGGCTTGAAGCGGTGATCGGGCCTGGGCAGCACCCAGTGAGCGGTCCGTTGAAAAACGTGCAAGTGCGATACCTGCGGCGCGATCGCGGGAATGATCTGCGCTGCACTCGCGCCGTTCCCGACAATCGCCACCTGTTTCCCTCGGTAGTCGAAATCGTGTTCCCAGCGGTTGCTGTGGAAGCTTTTACCCTCGAACAGATGTACCCCCTCGAACGAGGGGAGTTGCGGCTGGCTCAAGGGGCCGGATGCGTTGATCACAAACTGCCCCTGAAAGACGCCTTTGCTGGTTTGAACGGTCCAGTGCCGCGACACGTCATCCCAGACCATCGACTCGACATCGGCGCCAAGTTCGATCTTTTCCTCCAGCCCGAAGCGGTCGACGACGTGCCGGGTATAGCGACGCAACTCGTCCTGCCCGGCGTACATTTGCGTCCACGGAAATGGCGCTGACGACAGCGAATAGAGCGGCGAGGGGACATCCACGGCGGCACCGGGGTATGTGTTCTGGCACCAGGTGCCGCCGAAGAAATCGCGGCGTTCCAGCAGACGGAAATCAGTGATCCCGGCCTTGAGCAGGTTGATCGCTGCGCATTGGCCGCCAAACCCGCTGCCAATGATGAGCACCCTAAATGTCTGCACGGGCCGCCTCTTCTTGTTGTTATGCCTGTTCATCGTTGTAGCAGCGTAGCTTGCGCGCGATGCTTGCTGCCTGAATGAACCAGACCACGGCCCGCCTCACCGACCGTCTGGAAGTCCGACCCGCCACTCGGTCCCTGCTTGCGCGGCATGAATGGTGGCAACATGATGTCGCCATCTTCCTGCCCTCTGGAAACCGGTCGACCATGAGTGACGAATCTCTGCCCTCAGGCACTGACAGCGATGTCTATAAAACCCTGCTTGAATCGACAAAGGCCATCCCGTGGCGGATCGACTGGCAGAGCATGACGTTCAGCTACATCGGTCCGCAGATCGAGCAATTGCTGGGCTGGGAGCAGGGCAGTTGGGTCGGCGTCGATGACTGGGTCGAGCGCATGCACCCGGACGACCGTGATTACGTGGTCAACTTTTGCGTGTCGCAATCCAGGGCCGGTGTCGATCACGAGGCCGATTACCGCGCGTTGACCAAGGACGGCGAATACGTCTGGATCCGCGACGTGGTGCACGTGGTGCGCAAGAACGGCGAGGTCGAGGCGTTGGTCGGCTTCATGTTCGACATCAGCGAGCGCAAGAAAACCGAAGAGCATCTGGTGCGCCTGCAGAAACAACTGGAGGCGTTTTCCTATCAGGACGGCCTGACGGGCATTGCCAACCGACGCATGTTCGATACCGTGCTCGAACGGGAGTGGACCAGCGCTCAGGAAACCGGTCAGTCGATGTCGCTGATCATGATGGATATCGACTACTTCAAGCAGTACAACGACCACTACGGCCACATCAAGGGCGATGAGGCGCTGCGCACGGTGGCCAAGACGTTGTCGCAGGCCGCTAACAACCCGCGTGATTTCATCGCCCGTATCGGTGGCGAAGAGTTCGTCTGGTTGCTTCCCGAGACCACGCAGGAGCAGGCGCGCAGGGTGGCGGAGAAATGCATGCAGCTGGTTCGTCAGCAGCAGATTCCCCACGAAAAATCAGAAGTGTCTGCGCTGCTGACGCTCAGCCTGGGCGTCGGCACTATGGTGCCCTCGGCCGGTGAAAACGCTGTTTCCTTCATCGAGAAGGTCGACGGCCTGCTGTACCACGTCAAACGCAACGGACGCATGCGCGCGGAGTACGCTGAGTTCCAGGGCAGCCTCGCCGCTTTATGACCAGCGGGTCGTGAATCGACGAGTGGTTCACGAAGCTGGTCTATAGTCTCTCAGCGTTCTTACGCGCATCTTTGGACAGGGAGGCTCAAACATGGCTGACAAATCCGTTGTATTGGCGAGCGCGGAGATCTTCGACTCGTCCGTGTCATTCAAACCCACTGACTTTCCCCGTATCGGGAGGGCCAGAGCGGAGTCAGACAATTTCGAGCTGAGCGAACTGAAACCCTGGTTCACGTTGGTGGACGACGAGGAAGAAGAGGAGGAATAGACACCTTGATACCGCCGAGAAAGACCAGGGGTGTTACTGATGTGCACCTCTGGTCTCCCGCGTCACAGGCAATTCCCTTCCTTCCAACCCCGCCCTGATGAATCACGCGATGGTGTCGACCACGCCGCCGTCCACGCGCAGCGCCGCGCCGGTGGTCGCCGACGCCTGTTTCGACGACACGTAGACCACCATGTTCGCCACTTCGTCGATGGTGGCCGCGCGCTGAATGATCGAGCTGGGGCGGTGCTCCATGACAAACGCCGCGCCTGCTTCTTCCAGCGACTTGCCGGTTTTCTCGACTTCTTTCTGGAGCATGTCTGCCACACCTTCGGACAGGGTCGGACCGGGCAACACGGCGTTCACCGTGACCCCAGTGCCAGCCATGCGTTTGGCCAGGCCGCGCGAGATCGACAGGTTGGAAGTCTTGGTGAAACCGTAATGGATCATGTCGGCCGGGATGTTCAGGGCCGACTCGGACGAGATGAAGACAATCCGGCCCCAGCCGCGCTTGGCCATGTCGTCCGCATAGGCGCGGGACAGCCGCACACCCGACATGACGTTGACGTCGAAGAAGCGCTGCCAAACGTCATCCGGCGTTTCGAAGAAGTCCTGCGGGCCGTAGATCCCGACGTTGTTGATCAGGATGTCGACCTGCGGCACCGCCTTTACCAACGCTTCACAGCCAGCAGCGGTGCCGACGTCAGTCGCCACGCCCCGCAGTGTCGCGCCCGGCACATCCTGCTTCAGCCGAGCCACCGCCGCGTCGACCGCCTCCTGCTTACGCCCATTGACGATCACCTCGGCCCCCGCTTCCGCCAGGCCTTTGGCAATCGCATACCCGATGCCCAGCGTTGAACCCGTTACCAGAACAGTCTTGCCGGTCAAATCGATGTTCATGTCGGATGTCTCCGTGAAGGTCATAAAGAAAGATGGAGTGCTGGAAGAGGTGTGGGTTCCGCGTCTGCCACAGGTCTGCGGATCAACACAAAACCTGTAGGAGCAATCGGAGGTTACGACGGTCGCGAATGCGGTGTGTGAGTCGACATTGAGGCAACTGACCCACCGCGTTTTCAAAGCCGACAATGACGCTATGTGTGATTCGGTTTCGACGCAGAGCGTCGGCAGATGCATTCCCACGCGGAGCGTGCGGAACGATCATCGGCGGTCTCGCCCTGATTATCCCGTCAGCCCGTTTGACTTTTACGCCGACGAAAACGCATGATCCTGCTCGTTTATGATCGGTTCAGCATGTTGTCGAGGTCTTTTATGTCTGCCAATCCCGAAGCTTTTCCTGGCGAGCGTCAGCGTCTGATCACTGAGCGCCTGGCCGTGCACGGTCGGGTGATTGCGGCCGATCTGGCGGCTGAGTTCAATGTGTCCGAGCATTCGATTCGCCGTGACCTTGGCGCGCTCGCCGCAGCCGGGTTGTGCAAGCGGGTGTATGGCGGGGCGATTTCGCTGGCGTCGGACGGGCCGCTGACTGCGCGCATCGAGCAGGAACCTAACCGCAAAGGCACATTGGGCGTGGCAGCGGCGGGGCTGATCAGCGCCGGGCAGCATGTGTTCATCGACGGCGGCTCGACCAATCTGGCGATTGTGCGAGCCATCGATCCGCAGATGGCGCTGACCGTGACCACCAATTCACCGGTGCTGGCGGTGGAGTTGATGAAGTTGCCGTTGGTGGAGGTAATTCTGCTGGGTGGGCGCCTCAGCCCGATCGCGGGCAGCACGTACGGCTTCACGACGATTCAGCAGTTGACCCACTTCAACTTCGACCTGTGTTTCCTGGGGGCGTGCGCGCTGGACGCCGTCAAGGGCGTGACGGCGTTCGACATGGACGTTGCCGAGTTCAAGCGCGCGGTGGTGGCGCGCAGCGGGCAGGTGGTGGTGGCGGTGATCAACGAGAAGCTGTCGAGCATCGCCCACTATCAGGTTGCGCCGTGCGAGGAAGTCGGTGCCTTGGTGGTCGAGCACGATGCGCCGGTGGACAGATTGGAGCTGTTTCGCGGCAAGGTCGCCCAGATCGTCAGGGCGCAGCCCGGTCCCTGATCAGCGCTCTGTCAGATCGTCGTCGTACCTTGCCAGATTTCGGTCCGGTTGCGCCCTTCATGCTTGGCGACATACATCACCGCGTCCGCGCGTTCCACGAAGGTTTCCATGGTGGGGCATTCCTGAGCCTGACAGCCGTAGACGCCCAGGCTGATGCTGACGATGCCGCTTGGATTGCCCTGGTGTTCGATGGCGCGTGTCAGCACGGCCTGGCGAATTTTTTCCGCCAGCAGAAAGGCACCTGGCGCTTCACTGTACGGCAGGAACACAGCCATCTCCTCACCGCCGTAGCGCACGGCCAGATCGCCCGTCCGGTTGAGGTTGCCGCGGATGCACTCGGCCACGGCGACGATGCACTTGTCGCCCGCGACGTGCCCGTAGTTGTCGTTGTAGCTCTTGAAGAAATCGATATCGATCATGATCAGGCTCAACGGGTGCAGGTTGGGCTGGCCGTTGGAGAACTCAAGCCCAAGGATTTCATGGAAGTGACGCCGATTTGCAAGCCCGGTGAGGCTGTCTTGCAGGGCCAGTTTTTCAAGTGAGTGACTGGCGATCCTGAGCTGAGATTCGGCGTTCAGGCCGTAACGAATCTGCTGAAACAGCAACACACCGAATAACAGGTTGGCCACCACCACGCACACGATGATCGCCAGCGAGCGCCACGCATACTGGCGCCATTCGTCGAGCACCTCGTGTTCGGACAGCCCGGCCAGCACCACCAGCGGGTAACGGTCCAGACGTTTGTAGCCGTACAGCCGGATTTCGTGGTCGAGGATCGACTCCACCGTCGCCGTGCCTTCGTAACGTTCCTTGAGGTACTTGCGGAACAGTTCACCGTCGGCGATCGAGGCGCCGCGCACGTTTTCCATCGTCGGGCGACGCGCCAGGACGGTGCCGTCGGCCATCGTCAAGGTAATCACCCCCCGCTTGCCAATGTCGAAGCGGTCGAAGAATCGATCGAAATACGCCAGCTCGATGGTTGCCAGTACCACGCCAGCGAAATGACCTTCGGAGTCGTTGACCCGCCGTGAGATCGGGATGATCCAGTCGTTGGTGGTGCGGCTGCGAATGGCCTGGCCGATGTGCGGCAGGTTGCTGTCGATGGCTTTGTGAAACTGGAAATACTCGCGGTCGGCGTTATTGGCGTTCGGCGGCGTATGGCTCAGCGAGGTGGCGGCCCAATTGCCGTCTTTGTCGTAGATGAACAGGCCCTGAATTTGCTCGACGCCGGCGGCGATGGCGCGCAGGTAGTCGTGCATGCGCGAACTGGTGGCGGCGCCAAAGCCGTCGTAGGACAGACGCTCGACGATTCCGGCCACCGGAATATCCGCCTGATCGAACGTGTCGTCGGCTTGCTGCGCCATCGAACGTGAAAGGTTGGCCACCGTGGTGTCAGCGATCTCCAGCTCATGGCTGCGCGTCTCCCGCAACTGCCACAGTGTGATGCTGGTGATGGAAAGGCACACCAGCACGGTAAAGAATCCCGCCAGCCACAGCACAGGCATGCGCTTCAGGCGCCTGTTCCTGGCGTCGAAGTCCGTTCCTTCTACTTGTCTCAATCCCCGCCCTCACTGACGCCCACGATTTCAGACCCACCGTGTGACGAACGCTCCCTCATTCGTGACACACGGTATCGCAACAGCGACCGTCTGACACAGAGAGTAGGACAAGTCGGGGATTTGAAGGGAAAAGTAATCTGTGGAGGGTGAGGCGATGGCCGAAGCCACTGGGACGGGTGTGTGGAGAACAACTGTGGGAGCGAATTCACTCGCGAAGAATCCTATCGGCGACACACCTGCTTTGACTCGCCGACCGCTTCGCGAATGACTTCGCTCCCACCCGCCATTCAACGTTGAGAACGGGGTGGCGTCTTAAACCTGCCGCCCTGACACTTCATCCCCCTTCGGCTGCCAGTTTTTCTGCCCGGCGTGGCCGGTGTGCACCGGAATCGGCGCCTTGAGCAGGACGAAATACGCCACGGCCGAGAGCAGTGCGACGATGGCGCTGACGGCAAACGCGGTGGCGAAGGTGCCCGTGTACTGCACGCTGAACCCCGTCACGATGGGTGCCACGGAACCGGCAATGTAGCCGCCGAAGTTCTGAATCGAACCCAGTGACGCCACGCGCTTGGTATCGACCACGGTGTTGACCACCATCCACGCCGTGGCGCTGGACAGGTTGATACCGAACAGCGCCAGGCAGAGCAGGGCGATGCAGCCGCCCAGGCTGGTGACGAAGGTCAGTGGCAGGGTGAACACGGCCGCAAACACCAGGCCGCCAATCACCGTGTATTTACGGCTGTTGAGCACGCCGACCCCGCGTTTCACCAGACGGTCGCAGATGCGGCCGGCGGCGATGGTGCCGATGGCGCCGAACACGTAGGCGAACGACACCACCCAGGCCGTCGAGTAGGGATCAAGACCATGCTCGCGCTGGAAGTAACCCGGCAACCAAGTCAGGTGCAGCCAGAGCATGTAAATCACGCCCATGAAGCCGAGGAACGTGCCCCAGGTGCTGCGATGTTTGAACAGGTCGAGCCAGCCCGCGAAGAACGACCCTTGGGGCGCCACATCGACCACCACGGGTTCGCGTGCCGCAGTGACCGGTTTTTCGCCGCGCGCTTCCAGCTCCTTGAGGTATTGCGCACGGCTCTTGTAGAACATCAGCCAGCACAGCGCCAGGACGATGCCGAGCACGCCGGTGATGATGAACATACCGCGCCAGCTGAAGTTGACCATGAACAGCGTCAGGATCGGTGGCGCCAGGCACGGTCCGATGCAGGTAGCCGACCAGACGATCCCCGTCGGCGTGCCGCGCTCGTGTTCTTCGAACCATTCATTGAGGGTTTTCGCCGCCGACGGAAACATCGGCGCCTCGCCAATCCCCAGCAACACCCGCAGCGCGAAGAAGCCGCTGAAGCTGTTGATGAAACCCGATGCCGTCTGCGCCACCGACCACACCAACAGCGCGCCGCCCAGGGCAATCTTGCTGCCCAGCTTGTCGATGATCATGCCCATCGGCAGTTGCGCGAACGCATACGCCAGTGAAAACGCCGACAACAGAATGCCCATCTCGGAAGGGCTGATCAGCATGTCTTTCTGAATGGTGGTGTTGGCGATGGAGAGGGCGCTGCGGTCGAGATAATTGACGATCCCGAACAGCATCAGAAAGACGATCGTGATCGTCTGGTAGGTCTTGAGGCTTTTCATAGGCACCTTTTTTATTGTTGTTAAGGTTGCTGGCGGCTGCCCCGGATCACGAGACTGCCGCGGATTTTTACACTGTGTCGCCCGGGTTTACGTGAATCAGGTGATCGCGCCGATTTGCCACGGCACAAACTCGTTCTGCCCGTAGCCGTGTTGCTCGCTTTTGCTGCGTGCGCCGGAGGCAATGTCCAGCATCATCTGGAAGATGTACGCGCCGCGTTCTTCAATCGTGGTGCTGCCATCGGCAATGCCGCCGCAGTTAACGTCCATGTCTTCCTGCTGGAATTCGAACACGCGGTTATTGGTCGCCAGCTTGATCGACGGCGTCGGCGCGCAGCCATACGCCGAGCCACGGCCGGTCGTGAAGGCAATGAGATTGGCGCCGCCTGCGACCTGGCCTGTGGCGGAGACCGGGTCGTACCCCGGCGTGTCCATGAACACCAGACCTTGCGCGCGCACCGCTTCGGCGTACTCGTACACGCCCATCAGGTTGGTCGAACCGGCCTTGGCCACGGCGCCGAGCGACTTCTCCAGAATGGTCGTCAGGCCGCCTGCCTTGTTGCCGGCGGACGGGTTGTTGTTCAGTTCAGCGTTCATCCGCTTGCAGTAGTCTTCCCACCAATGAATCCGCTGAACGAGCTTTTCACCCACCGCGCGGCTCACTGCCCGGCGTGTCAGCAAGTGCTCGGCGCCATAGATTTCCGGGGTTTCCGACAGAATCGCGGTGCCGCCCGCGGCGACCAGCCGATCCACTGCGTTGCCCAGTGCCGGGTTGGCGGTGATGCCCGAATAACCGTCCGAGCCGCCACATTGCAGGCCGACGATCAGGTGCCGGGCGCTGACCGTTTCACGCTTGATCTGATTGGCCTGGGGCAGCAGCGACTTCACCTGCTCAATGCCGCTGGCGATGGTTTTCGACGTCCCGCCCGTGCCCTGGATGGTGAACGCGCGCAACTGGTCCGAGGCCTTGAGCCCCTGACTGTCGAGCAAATCCTGAATCTGATTGGTTTCGCAGCCCAGCCCGACCACCAGCACCGCAGCGAAGTTGGGGTGCACGGCATAACCCGCGAGGGTGCGACGCAGCAGATCGATGGCTTCGCCCTTGGAGTCGATGGCGCAGCCTGAGCCATGGGTCAGTGCGACAACGCCGTCAATGTTGGGGTAATCGGCGAGGGCTTCGGGATGGATGTCGCGACGAAACCGGTCGGCAATCGCCCGGGCCACCGTGGCCGAGCAGTTCACCGACGTGAGGATGCCGATGTAGTTGCGCGTGGCGACCCGACCGTCGGCGCGCACGATGCCCTGAAAGAACGCCTCGGTTTTCGGCGTCTCGTGGGCGTCCACACCAAAGGCGTAATCGCGGGAGAAATCCGACATCTCGACGTTCTGCACATGCACGTGCTGACCGGCCTCGATGGGTTGCGACGCAAAACCGATGATCTGCCCGTAGCGGCGCAGCGCCTGGCCCTGTTCGACGCGGACGGTCGCCACCTTGTGCCCGGACGGAATGTCCTGCAGCACAGTGATGCCTTCTTCTTCGAGGCGCGTGCCTTCGCTCAGCGCTTGCCGGGCGACCAGCACGTTGTCGAGGGGATTAAGGCGGATGACCAGCGCACTGCTGTCGAACGCTGGCGTTTTGGCGATGAGTTCCATGCGGCCTCTCGGGACGGTTGCCCCCTGCGTCTGCGTCGTGACGGGTTGTGACGACGCAGCACAACGGCTCCCGGGCAGGGAACAGCACCGTTACAGGCGGCCAATGTTCTTGTTGTTCATGTCGGACGGACTGGAGAACGCGCAGACCGAGCCGGTTGTGAATCACTCTATGAAGCGTTTTGATAATTTCCCAATGAAAGGTTTCGATTGATCGATAACGAGGGGTTATCAAAAAATCATGAAAACGGTTCACTCTTCAGGGCGAAGCGTTCGCGTCTACAGGCCGTCATTGTTTGTCAGATAACCCAGTAACCCTTTCACCGCCGCCGACATCGGCCTGGCCTTCGAGGTCAGCAAGCCCAGATTGGCCATCGCCAGCGGCAACTCCACCGCCAGCACCGTGATCATTCCATACCGGGCGTAGTGCTCGGCCACGTCGTTGGGCACCACGGCGATCATGTCGGACGACTCCAGCATGGCGGTGGTGGCAAGGATCGAGCTGGTTTCGATGATGTCCAGCGGCTGGATCAGCTGCGCGGCTTTCAATGCGTTTTCCACCTGCCGTCGCATCGGGCTGTCGATGGGGTGCAGGATCCAGGTCAGTGGCGCCAGGTCTGCCAGACGGGTGTTCGGACGGTTGGCGAGCGGATGACCGGGGCGCGCAATGATGCGCATGCGCTCGCCCTGTTCAAACAACTGAATGTCCAGCCCCTGACTGTCCAGCTGATCCGGCAGCCGGCCCAGCACCAGGTCGAAATCCCCGCGAATCAAGGCGGGCAGCAACGTGTCGCTGGTGCCGACCTCGATGGCTACGCGCACCTTGGGGTGCTGCGCCTTGAACGCCAGCACACCACGGGTCAGCACAGTCGGTACCGGCCCCATCACCGTGCCAATGCGCACCATCCCTGCGGCGCCGCGTGCCAGTTCGGCGATCTGCGCTTCGGCGTACTCGAACTCATGCAGGGCGCCCTGGGCGTAACGGATCATCACGTCCCCGAACAGTGTCGGCTGCATGCCTCTGGGCAGGCGCTCGAACAGTTGCACGCCCAGGCGCTCTTCCAGCTGCTGCAGCAACAGGCTCGCGGCGGGTTGCGTCGTGTGAATCGCCAACGCCGCCTTGCGCAGGTTGCCCAGCTCGCCCAACGCGTTGAGCAGTGCGATCTGACGGCTGGAGATTTTCAGCGTGGCGAATTTTTCAGGGAGCTCTGACATACCGGATTCGATATCGATCGTTAGGATTTCGCGATTATGCCTGTATCGGTGAGGGGCTTACAGTCACAGCATCGTCTGCCGATGATTATCGCGAATGAATTCGCTCCCACAGGATTAACGCGAATCTCCTGTGGGAGCGAATTCATTCGCGATCACGGCGATAGGGACGCATCGATCTTTCAGAACAACAAGAGAGCTATCCATGACGCTGACCATCACCTCGGTCTCCATTCGCGACATCCGTTTTCCCACCTCACTGTCACTCGACGGCTCGGACGCCATGAACAGCGCGCCGGACTATTCGGCCGCCTACGTCGTTCTGCACACCGATTCCCGCGACGGTCTGGAAGGGCACGGCCTGACCTTCACCATCGGCCGTGGCAACGAGATCTGTGTGGCCGCGATCCAGTCGCTGGCGCCGCGGATCGTCGGGTTAAGCCTGGAAGCCATCACCGCTGACATGGGCGCGTTCTGGCACGACGTCACCGCAGGCGACAGCCAATTGCGCTGGTTGGGGCCGGAGAAGGGCGTTATTCACTTGGCGACGGCAGCCTTGGTGAACGCGGTCTGGGATTTGTGGGCGAAGGCCGAGGGCAAACCGGTCTGGAAACTGCTCACCGACATGACGCCCGAACAGTTGGTGAAATGCCTGGATTTCAGCTACGTCACCGATGCGATCACGCCGGAAGAAGCCATCGCGCTGCTGCGTCGGCAGGTGCCGGGCAAATCCCGGCGTGAAGCGCACCTGGTCGAAGAAGGCTATCCGGGTTACACCACCGCGCCCGGCTGGCTGGGGTATTCCGAAGAGAAAATGCGTCGTCTGGCCCGCGAAGCCATCGCCGACGGCTGGACCCACATCAAACAGAAGATCGGTTCGGACATTGAAGAGGATCTGCGCCGCGCCGCGATTCTGCGCGACGAGCTCGGTTGGGACCGCACGTTGATGATGGACGCCAACCAGGTCTGGGGCGTCGAAGAGTCGATCAGCAACATGCGTCGGTTGGCCGCGTTCGAGCCCTGGTGGATCGAAGAACCGACCAACCCGGACGACATTCTCGGCCATGCGACCATTCGCCAGCGCATCAAACCGATTGGCGTCGCCACCGGTGAGCACTGCCACAACCGCGTGATGTTCAAGCAGATGTTCCAGGCCGAGGCGCTGGATTTTTGCCAGCTGGATGCGGCGCGCCTCGGTGGGTTGAACGAAGTGCTGATCGTGTTGCTGATGGCGGCCAAGTTCAATGTGCCGGTGTGTCCGCACGGCGGCGGCGTGGGGTTGTGCGAATACGTACAGAACATCTCGATGTTCGACTACATCGCGGTGTCCGGCTCCCTGGACAATCGCGTGCTGGAATACGTCGATCACCTGCACGAACACTTCCTCGACCCGGTGGTGATCCGCCGTGCCCGCTACATGCCGCCCAAGCGCCCGGGTTACAGCATTGAAATGACCGCCGAAACACTGGAGCGCTATGAGTACCCGAACGGGCCGGTGTGGGTGGACCTGGCGCAACGTCAACAGGCATGACCTTTGTAGGCGCGCGCTTGCCCGCGAAGACGTCCTGACAGCCGGCAGAGATGTAACGCCTGAAAGTCCGCTTTCGCGGGCAAGCGCGCTCCTACAGATGACGTCGCTTCATTTACCCGTACGGCCACAGGCACACCAATGTCGCTGCCGATACGGGCCTTTCGGGGTGATGACCGGTATGATCGCGGTCATCTACCCGACCTCGGTGCGACATGAATTCTCCGGATCCTGGCAAAATTCCCGCTCCTGACCGTGATCGCCTCTCCGCGTCATTGCTGGGCGGCGGTTGCGAGCCCGACCCGCGCTTTACCTTGGCGAACGAACGGACCTTTCTGGCCTGGATTCGCACGGCGCTGGCCTTCCTGGCGGGCGGGATTGCCGTCGAGGCGTTCACCGGTGATGTGTTCAGCCCGGGCCTGCGTCGCGCGGTCGCGTTGTCGCTGCTGGTGCTCGCCATGCTGGTCAGCGCCAGTGCCTGCCTCCGTTGGCTGAAAGTCGAGCGCGCGATGCGGCAGCGCAAGCCGTTGCCGCTGCCGGTGCTGGTGCCGATTCTGTCGCTGGGCGGGGCGTTGGTGGCGGCGGGGTTGATCGTCTTCCTTATATATGGCGCGTCGTGAGTCGCCGAAGTCCCGTCTCTCTGGGCCATGACGATCCGGGCTTACAGCCGGAACGCACCCTGCTGGCCTGGCGGCGCACGCTGCTGACCCTGATCGTCGTCTGCACGATCTTCCTGCGCTGGATCCCTCATTTCGGTCTGATTGCCTTGCTGCCAATCATGGTGTCGCTGGCGGCCAGCCTGCTGATCCAGCTCGCCCTCAATTCCCGCTACCGCAAGAGTGCGCGCGGTCTGAAGAACGAGCGCATCCCGGCGCCGCTGCGTGAGGTGGTGGTGTTGGGCGCGACAGTGATGGTGCTGAGCGTGGTGGGAATATACGCGGTGGTGTCTGCGTGATGGCAAGCGGTCCTGTCGGACGCTGAAAAACGGTGGGAGCGAATTCATTCGCGAGAGGGGATTTCAGGCGATGAAGGTCGGTCGTCTGGACGGGTTTCTCGCGAATGAATTCGCTCCCACAGGTTATTTCCCATTCGCTGTGTAGAGCGGTGGTGATTGTTCGATCACCACCTTAACGCCGTTGGGAGATGGCTTACGCGGTCGCTTCTTCTTTATAGAACGCGTAGTCGGTGTAGCCCACTTCAGTGCCGCCGAAGAAAGTCGGGCGGTCGTAGGGGTTCAGCGGCAGGTGATGGCGCAGGCGCGTGGGCAGGTCCGGGTTGGCGATGAAGTGGCGGCCGAAGGCAACCAGATCGGCGTCGCCGGCCTGAACAATGGCTTCTGCGCTTTCGCCGTCGAACCCGCCCGCCGCGATGATCACGCCTGTGTAGTGCTTGCGGATCAACTGAGCCGCTACGGGCGCCGGGTCAGCATTTTCATCTTCGATGTTGCCCAGAATACGGGGCTCGATCAGGTGCAGGTACGCCAGATTCAGCGGCGCCAGTTGCTGCGCGACGTAGGTGAAGAGGCCTTCCGGGTCGCTGTCGCCCATGTCACCCCAGGTGCCGCTTGGGCCGATGCGCACGGCAACCCGTTCACTGCCCCAGACTGAAATCAGTGCTCGGGTCACTTCCAGCAAAAAGCGCGTACGGTTTTCAAACGAGCCGCCGTAGCTGTCGGTGCGTTTGTTGCTGTTGTCCTGCAGAAACTGATCGACCAGGTAACCGTTGGCGCCGTGCAACTCCACGCCGTCAAAACCGGCTTTGACGCCACGCTCGGCCGCAGTGCGGAAGCTTTCAACCAGGTCCGCGATCTCTTCGACAGTCAGTGCGCGGTTCGGGGTGTTCGGCACCCAGCCTTCAGTGGTGTACGCCACGCCGCCGTGCAGCACTTCGGACGGACCAACCGGGAGGCTGCCTTGAGGTTGCACATCGACGTTGGATTGACGACCCGCGTGGTAAAGCTGCAGGAAGATCTTGCCGCCTTTGGCGTGCACGGCATCGGTGACCTGTTTCCAGCCCGCGATCTGGCTGTCGTCAAACAGGCCCGGTGCGCCGAGGTAACCATTGCCGTTGGGCGCAGCGATGGTGGCTTCGCCGATCAGAAAACCACCTTCGGAGGTGCGCTGAGCGTAGTACTCGGCCATCAGCGGCCCCGGGCGTGCGCCTTCTTCGGCACGCATGCGGGTCAGAGGGGCGAGCACGACGCGGTGAGCAAACGTGAAAGGGCCTACGTTAACGGGAGAATGAAGTGTGGACATGATTGCCTCGGTCGCAAGTGCAAAAGGGAAAAACCGTTGCCCGTGTCGAAAGCCGTGAGGACTTTCGCGTTCGGGGCGCTTGAGACCAGTACAAGCGATTTCCCCTTACGGATAAACGGGCCGCGTTTCCCAACACTTCGGACTTTTCGGCTGTAATGCCTTACGACGGTGACCTCCACTTCTCGTCGTACCACGATACGTTTCTGGCCGAAGGCCGTGGGAGCCGGCTTGCTGGCGAATGCTATGAGTCGCCAACCTCCATGGTGACTGACACACTGCATTCGTCCGAACGCGACCCGCACCAAGCCGGCTCCCAAAGGTTTGGCATTACCGCCGGTTATTCGTCGACCCGCGTCACGGCAATGTGCTGACTGTCCGTGCCCGCGGCGCGGCTTTCCTTGCGCTCGCTCAGCCAGCCGCTGATCTGACCGGAGAATTCCGGCGGCGCCTTGCGCCCGGTGCGGCGCGCAAGGTCGAGGATCGTCTGCTGGTCCAGCGCTTCTTCCATCCGCTTCTGCGCGGTCAGCATCGCCGCATTGATGCCGCAGATCCCTTCGGTCGCCCATTCCGGCGCGCACCCGTCAAACACCGCACAACGGCCGCGAATGTCCCGGCAATCGAAAATCAGCTTGCGCCCGTCGATGGCCGTGACGATGTCGAGCAGGGTGATTTCGTCCGCAGGCCGGCCCAGTTTGAACCCGCCCCTAACGCCCTCGGTCGCCACCACCAGCCTGGCTTTCGCCAGCTTGGTGAACACCTTCGCCAGGTATTCCTGAGGCACGCCCTGCAGTTCCGCCAGGTCGCGCACGCTGGCTTCGCGGCTGTCGCCACGCTCATCCACCAGATAAAGCAGGCAGTGAATGCCGTATTCGACACCCGCGCTATAGAGAGACATGTTGATCTCCGACTGAATTGATCGTGCGAAAGCTAACAATTTGGCGCGTTGGCCGCAAGGAGCAGCAGGTTTTGATGACCGGCGGCAATGACCGCTGTTGGCACGAACCAATCAATAGACAGCCGGTGTTAGCCTGTATCTGTTTGAAATTATTGATTTTTATTGATCGATCTGAAGCTCGACGGAAAAATCGTATTAAAAACGGCTTGCCGAAATTAACTACGATCAATAGAGTCGTAGTTATGTTGAGTGGGTCGAGAACTCCGACCAGCACACACCGGCATGGGTCACTGCAGCGCTTACCTGACCCAAACCGTGGCGCACTCACTGTGAAAACGACTTTTTTCTTCTCTGGAGCACACAATGAAAAAGCAAATCCTGATCATCGGCGCGGGTTTTGGCGGGATGTGGAGCGCACTGAGTTCCACGCGTTTACTGGACATGCACGGTCGCAATGACGTCGAAGTCACCGTGCTGGCCCCTGAGGCGGTGCTGGGAGTTCGCCCGCGTTACTACGAGCAGGACGTGCATCAAATGCAGTCGCCCTTGGGGCCGTTGTTCGATGCGGTCGGCGTGAACTTCATCAAAGGCATGGCGCAAGCGATCGACGTCGCTGGCAAAAAGGTCAGCTACACCGACGCCCACGGCGCAAATGCTTCGATCAACTACGACAAACTGGTTCTGGCCACCGGCAGCCGCGTCGTCCGCCCTGGGTCAGTGCCAGGTGTCGAGCACGCCTTCGATGTTGACCTCATGGCAGAAGCCACCCGCCTTGAACAGCACATCAAGGCCCTGGCGCAACAGCCGGAGTCGGCGATGCGCAACACGGTGGTGATCGCCGGCGGCGGATTCACCGGTATTGAAACCGCGACTGAAATGCCCGCGCGCCTGCGAGCTGCGCTCGGTGCGGACGCCCCTATCAAAGTGATCATCGTCGATCGCGGCGAGAAAGTCGGCGCGGCGTTGGGCCAGAACATCAGCCCGTCGATCATCGAAGCCACCGAAACACTGGGCGTGGAGTGGGTCGTCAATGCATCGGTCGCCGCCGTGGACGCCAACGGCGTGACCCTGGCCGACGGTCGTCGCATCGACGCCAGGACCGTGGTCTGGACCGTGGGCGTGCGGGCCAGCTCGCTGACCGAGCAGATCCCGGGCGAGCGGGATGCCTATGGCCGTCTGCACGTGGATCGCAACCTGAAAGTCATCGGCCAGAACGACATCTTCGCCACCGGTGACACGGCGTACGCCGCCACCGACGACGAAGGCCACTACGCCCTCATGACCTGCCAGCACGCCATCGCGCTGGGCCGCTCGGCGGGCAACAACGTGGCCGCCGACCTGCTGGGCGAAGCACCGACCCCGTACAGCCAGGCCAAATACGTCACCTGCCTGGACCTCGGCGCCTGGGGCGCGGTGTACACCGAAGGCTGGGACCGTCAGGTCAAGCTGATCAAGGAAGAAGCCAAGCAACTCAAGCAGCAGATCAACTCGGTGTGGATCTACCCACCCGTGGCCGAGCGCGCAGCGGCCCTGGCGGCAGCTGACCCGATGATTCCTGTTGTAGCGTAAAGCGAGCAGCGAAAACAAAGGCGCCTTCGGGCGCCTTTTTGGTTTGTTTAGTCCTTCCCGATTTGCTTATGGCCGATTCAGTGGATGGCTTAACAGTTCGTCGCCGGGCAATTGACGTCAAAGTAGTGGCTCATTAACATCGCCGCCGATGATTGATGTCACTGTGCTACTGCAAGGACGCTACGTGAATTCTCCCGCTTCAAGAGTTGCTTTCTACTGCCTGCTCACCGCCATGCCGCTCGCCTCACTTGCCGCGCCCGTGCCCGAGCCCGGCGTGCAGGACCTGATCCGTGATCGGCAGGAACGCCTGCTTCAAGAGCAGCAGCGCCGCCTCGAAGAGCTTAAGAACTTGCCGGGCAAGGAGGGCGCTCCCGTGGCCTCCAGTGCGCCCGCCGACCCCCGCTGCTTCACCATCAACACGATCGAACTCAAAGGCGCTGACTCGCTTTCCGAATCCGAGCGCAAACGTTTGACGCAACCTTATCTGGGCCAGTGCCTGGGCGTTTCGCAGCTCAACGAACTGCTCAAGGTCATCACCAATCTGTATATCGAGAAAGGCCTGGTCACCAGCCGCGCCTATCTGCCGCAGCAGGATTTGTCCAAGGGCCATCTGCAAGTGCTGGTGATCGAAGGCCATCTCGAAAAACTCAAGAGCGACGCCGGTAGCAGCCTGACCGATCGCGAATTGGCGATGGCGTTTCCGGGCAGGGAAGGGCAGCTGGTCAACCTGCGCGAGATCGAGCAGATGGTCGATCAGCTCAACCGCTTGCCGTCCAATCAGGCGCAAATGGAGCTGACGCCGGGTCAGGCCGTGGGTGGCAGCGACGTACTGGTCAAAAACGCCCCGCAGAAACCCTGGCGCGTGAACCTGTCGCGCAACAACGACGGTCAGCGCAGCACCGGCGAGCAACAGTGGAACACAGGCTTTGAGTGGGACAGCCCGCTGGGTCTGGCCGATCAGCTGAGCTTGCGCGGCGGCCACGATGCCATGACCGATCACCAGCACACCTCGCACAACGCATCGCTGGCCTACAACCTGCCATGGGGTTGGTGGAATTTCAGTTACAGCTACAACGAAACGGACTACCGCTCGCAGGCCCAGGCCAGCGGCTTCAATTTCAAGCAGACCGGCGACAGCCAGACCCATCAGGTGCGCGCCGAGCGGGTCATTTATCGCGACGCCCTGAGCAAGACTTCGCTAAACATCGGCCTGTCCAACCTGCGCACCAACAACTACATCGAAGACAGCCGCCTGGCCCTGAGCAGCAACCGCATCAGCGAAGTGCAATACGGCATCAACCACGGCCGACGCGTCGGTGGCGCGTTTATCAACATCGATCTGGGCATACAGCAGGGCATCAGCGCGTTTGGCGCCCAGGACAACAACCATCCCGGCCCCGGCGAGCCCGGCGCGCGCTATCGCAAATACACCGGCACCGTCAGTTACCTGCAACCGTTCAAGCTGTGGGGGGAGAGCTTCACCTTCACCAGCCTTGCCACCGGACAGCGCAGCGAAGATGCGCTGTTCAGCTCGCAGCGCATGAGCCTTGGCGGATCGTCCTCGGTGCGCGGCTACAAGGATCAATTCCTCTCCGGCGACAGCGGCGGTTACTGGCGCAACGAACTGCGCCTGACCCGGCCCGTGACCCTCGACTGGCTGCGCCCGGCCTTCACCGAATACGGCATCGCCGCCGGTTATGACCAGGGCGTGATTCGCAACGATCGTTACAACGACGACCAGCACGGACGCCTGTCCAGCAACGCCTTCGAATTCTTCGCGCGCGGCCAGCACATCGCCGCGACCGTGACCTTTGCCCATTCTCTGGAACGTCCTGCCGGTCTGATCGAGCGCGAATCGCCGATTTACTTCCGCATGGACTTTTTCCTCTAACGTTTCGCCGGGATGCCTGACATGGACGTTCGTTTCTTCAACTTTCTTGCCCGCCAACCGTCCGCGAAACTGATCGAGCGATCGTCATTCTGCGGCCTGCCCAAGCGTGGCATCGCGCTGATTCTGGTGCAGGCGATGTTCTGGCAGCCGCTGCTGGCCCAGGCCGACGGCATTGCCGTGAATGGCACCACCAACACCACAATGGGCCAGGCGGGCAACGGCGTACCCATCGTCAACATCGCCGCCCCCAACGGCAGTGGCCTGTCGCATAACCAGTACCAGCAATACAACGTCGGCGCTCAGGGCGTGATCCTCAATAACGCCACCGACCGCACCCAGAGCACCCAACTGGGCGGCATCATCCTCGGCAACCAGAACCTCAACGGCCGCGCCGCCAGCACCATTCTCAACGAAGTGGTCGGCGCCAATGCCACGCAGCTCAAGGGCTACACCGAAGTGGCCGGGCAATCGGCCCGGGTCATCGTCGCCAACCCGTACGGCATCAGCTGCAACGGCTGCGGTTTCATCAACACCCCGCAAGTCACCCTCACCACCGGCAAACCGGTGCTCGACAACGGCCGTCTCGACCACTTCCGTGTCGAAGGCGGCAGCGTCTCCATCGACGGCGCCGGCCTCAATGCCGACAACGTCGACCAGTTCGACATCATCACCCGCAGCGCGAAAATCAACGCCGAACTGCACGCGAAAAAACTCAACATCATCGCCGGCCGCAACGATGTCGACGCCCAGACCCTGAACGCCACGGCATTGGCCGACGACGGCAGCGACAAACCGCAACTGGCCATCGACAGCTCGGCACTGGGCGGCATGTACGCCGGCGCAATCCGGCTGGTGGGAACCGAAGCCGGCGTCGGCGTGAAACTCGCCGGTAACCTCGCCGCCAGCGCGGGCGACATCCAGATCGATGCCAACGGCCAACTGAGCATGGCCCAGGTCGCGGCCAACGGCGCGGTCAACGTCAAGGCCGCCAGCGCTGACGTGCAGGGCGCGGTCTACGGCAACAGCGTCAACCTGCAGACACGCGATGCGCTGAACGTGCAGCAGAACATTGCCGCGCGCGATCGCATCAGTTTGAGCAGCAATGGCCAGCTGACCAACAACGCGATTGTTGAAGCGGGCGTCAATGCCGACAACAGTCGTAACGCTACGGGCGATGTGGCGCTGAGTGCTCAAAACCTGCGTAACAACGGCAGTGTGATTGCCAGTCGCAATCTAAGCGCTTCCATCCGTCAGAACCTTGATAACAGCGGTCGCCAGATCACGGCCGGGGGCAATCTGGCCCTGAGCGTCCAAGGGACGCTGAACAACCAGAGTGGACTGGTCAGTGCCACCGGGCCTGCACAGATCGTCGCCAATACGGTGCAAAACGGCAGCGGCCGCATCGCCAGCAAGAGTGACCTCAGCGCCACCATCACCACCCTGAACAACCAGAAAGGTGAGCTGGTCGCCCAAGGCAACCTGGCGCTCAAAGGCAGCCAACTTGACAACCGCACGGGCGGCCTGGTCGGGGCAACGAAAGCGCTGAATCTTGACCTCAGCGACATCGACAACCGTGGTGGCGAAATCTCCAGCCAGATCGACGTTCGCATCAAAGCGGGCCAACTCAACAACAGCCAGGTTGGCAAGCTGCTGTCCGGCGGCGCCATGAACCTCAACATCGCCAACGTCTTCAATCAGAGCAACGGCCTGATTTATGCGGGCAGCGCGTTGCGCCTCGACGGCGGGTTGCTGAACAACAGTGGCGGCACCCTGTCCGGGCAAACCGATCTCAGCGTCAACCTCACCGGTGACCTCGACAACAGTAACGGCCTGCTTAGCAGCGAAGGCACCCTGAATATCGCGGCCAACAACCTGACCAACACCACCGGCAAACTCTCCAGCGCCGGAGCGTTGAACGTCCTCGCAACCGGCGCGGTGAACAACCAGCAGGGCTCGGTGAGCACCGACAGCACGCTGACCCTCACCAGCGCCAGCCTCGACAACCGCAACCACGGCGCGATCTCCGGCAAGGGCGCGACCGTCGTCAACACCGGCGCGTTAGACAACAGCCACCAAGGCCAACTGACCAGCGCCGACAGCCTGAGCCTCACCGCAGCCCAGGTCACCAACCAGGACGGCGGTCGCATCGCTGCCGCCAAGGCCGTTACCGCCAGCGTCACCGGCCTCGACCAACAAGGTGGCGAACTGTTCAGCAACGGTACGCTCACCCTCGACCTCAACCATGGGCAACTCAATAACCAGAACGGTTTGATCAACGCGCCCGGTGAGTTGCTGCTGAAGAACCTTGCGGGTGTGAACAACCAGAACGGCGAAATCTCCAGCGCCCAGGCATTCACCCTGGCCGCCGACAGCGTCGACAACAGCAACGGCAAACTGCTGAGCACTCAGAGCTTGACGGTGCGCGTCGCCCACGCGTTGGCGAACGTCAACGGCGCGATCTCCGCAGCGGCCATCGATGCTCGCGCGGGGAGTCTCGACAACACCAACGGTCTGCTGACCAGCCGTGGCGACCTGACCCTCAGCGTCGACAACGATGTGAACAACCACAACGCCACGCTGATTGCCGACGGCAAGCTGATTCTGAACGCAGCGAACGTCGACAACAGCCTCGGACAGATCGCCAGCAAACAAGACCTCATCGCCAACATCGGCGGCCTGCAGCAACAGGGCGGTCAGTTCATCGCGCTGGGCAGTCTCAAGCTGACCGGTACCCAACTCGACAACAGTCACAACGGTCTGCTCAGCGCCAACGGCCCGCTGACGTTGAACGTCGCCAACATCGACAACCGTGGTGGTGAGGTATCGAGTCAGGACGCGATCAGCGTGACGGCTCAGCAGTTCGACAACAGCGATGCGGGGCGAGTGGTCAGCCAGAAAAACCTGACCTTGGCGGTCGATCAACTCTCCAACCGCAACAACGGCGTGCTGTCTGGTAATACCGGCCTGAGCCTGACCGGCACACGTCTGGACAACAGCGGCGGCAGCCTGCTCAGCCTGCAAAACGTCAATCTGGGCCTGAGCGGTGACCTGCTGAACAACCTTGGCTTGCTCAGCAGCGAAGGCACGCTGAGTGTTCGCAGCGCTTCGCTCAACAACAACGGCGGCACGCTGTCCAGCGCCGGGGCATTGAGTGTCGACAGCGTGGGTGCCGTCAGCAGTCAGGGCGGCAACCTGGTGACCGATGGCAGCCTGTACATCAGAAGCGCCAGCCTCGATAACTCGCAAAGCGGCAGCATCAGCGGCAAAGGCGCGGTGTCGATTCGCACGGGTGATTTCGACAACAGCCATAACGGGCGTGTGACCAGCGCAGACAGCCTTGCGCTGAGCACCGCACAACTGACCAACAGCAGCGGCGGCAGCATCGGCAGCAACAAAGCACTGGTCGCCAGCGTCTCTGGCCTCGACCAGCAAGGCGGCACACTGTTCAGCAACAGCACGCTCACCCTCGACGTCAACCATGGGCAACTCAATAACCAGAACGGTTTGATCAACGCGCCCGGTGCGTTGCTGCTGAAAAACCTTGCGGCTGTGAATAACCAGAACGGCGAAATCTCCAGCGCCTTGGGCTTTGAGTTCAACGCCGACAGCCTCGACAACAGCAAGGGCAAACTGCTGAGCAATCAGAGCTTGATCGTGCGAGTGGGTCAGGCACTGAACAACGTCAAAGGCATGATCGCTGCCGCCAGCCTCGATGCGCAGGCGGGCACGCTGGACAGCAGCGGTGGCACTTTGACCAGCCGCAGTGACCTGACCCTCAACGTCAACGGGTTGCTCAGCAACGACGGCGATGGCCTGATCAACGCTGCACAAACCCTCAACGTGCAAGCGACCGGCATCAACAACATCGGTGGCACGCTGCTGGGCACCACTGCCGTTAACCTCGACCTTAATGGCGCAGATCTCGACAACAGCAACGGCCTGATCACGACCCAGAACCCGCTGACCCTCAACCACCTGCGCGACCTCAAAAACGCCAACGGCGAAATCTCCAGCAGCCAGAGTTTCAGCCTCACAGGCCGCATGCTCGACAACAGCAACGGCAAGTTGATCAGCAACCAGAGCCTGACCCTCAACGCCAATTCGCTGCTCAATCAATTAGGGCTGATCTCTGGCTGGGAAGGGCTTGATGTCAGCGGCGGCAGCCTGGACAACCGCAACAGCGGCACGCTGTCGAGCCGCAACGGCGATGTCAGCGTCAGCCTCACGGGCGCATTGCTCAACGGTGCCAATGGCGCATTGGTCAGCCAGAAAGCACTGAACATCAGCGCGGCCAGCGTTGATAACCGGGGCGGGATTCTGTCCAGTGGAGCAGAGCAGACCTATACCGTCAGTGGCCTGCTGGACAACGGCCAGAACGGCCTCATCGACAGTGGCGCTGCGTTGACCCTCAATGCGGCAACGCTGGGGAACGCTGCAGGTACGATCAACGCCCAACAGACGCTCAACTTCACCGGCACTGACCTGGACAACAGCGCCGGTAGCATCGCCGGCAATGCTGCTGTCACCCTCGACCTGCTCGGCAGCCTGACCAACACCAACGGTAAACTCGCCAGCGCGGGCGACCTGTTGATCAGCCGCGCCACCCAGATCAACAACCAGGGCGGCCAACTCGCCAGCCAACGCGCGCTGACCCTGTTCACCGGCGGCCTGGACAACAGCAATCGCGGCACCGTCGCGGCCAACGATCAACTGCTGCTCACTGCCAGCGGCGCCATCCAGAACGCCAACGACGGCTTGATCTACAGCAAGAACGCCAACCTCACCCTGCAAGCCGCCAGCCTCGCCAACGGCAAAGGCACACTGCAAAGTCAGGGCGCGCTGGATCTGACGGTCAGCGGCGACATCGATAGCCAGAGCGGCAAGATCATCGCCCAAGGCGGCAACCTCAACGTCACTGCGAGCAGCGTCGACAACCGGGGCGGCGTGCTCTCCAGCCTGCAAAACGCCTTCACCGCGCGCATCACCGGCGTGCTGAAAAACGGCTACGACCTGAACAACAACAGTCAGGGCGGCATCACCCAAGCGCAAAGCCTCGACATTCGTGCGCTGGCCGGTATCGACAACTACGGCGGCCGCATTTCGGCGCAAAGCGGCGACGCTTTGATCAACACCGGCAGCGGCAACTTCGACAACCGCAACGGCGGCCTGTATGCCAAACAGCGCGTCATCGTCACCGCCAACAATTTCGACAACAGCGGCAGCAATGACGGCCAGATCGCGGGTCAGCAGATCGACCTGACGCTGAGCGGCGCGCTGAACAACCAGCTTGGCATCATCGAAAGCGACAGCACCCTCAACATCACTGCCGCCAGCCTCAACAACCAGACCGGCAAACTCCGCGCGCTGGGCACCAGCGGTGTGACCCGCTTCCAGATCGGCGGATTGCTCGATAACCGCAACGGCACCCTGGAAACCGCCAACACCGACCTCGCGCTGGGTGTCGGCAGTCTGCTTAACGCGGGCGGCAGCATCCTGCATGTGGGCAGTGGCAATTTCGGGATTTCCACGACCAACGTCATCAACGCTGGCGGGAGCTTCATTACGCGTGGCGCGCTCACCCTCAATGCGGACAGCTGGACGAACAGCAGCGTCATTCAGGCAGGCACGCTGAGCGTCAACGTTGGTAACTTCACGCAGACGGCCAGTGGACAGTTGTTGGCGTCGACTGCGCTGGTGGGCACGGGTGGGAGCTGGACAAACGACGGTCTGATCGCCAGCGACGGAACGTTGAGCCTGACCTTGAGCGGCAGCTATACCGGCAATGGCCGTGTCAGCAGTCTTAATACATTGGGCCTCTCTGCCAGCCAATTGGCGTTGGGCAGTGCGGCCAGCATTGCGGGTGGTGCGCGCACCAACATCAATATCGCAGGCACGGCGACCAACTATGGCCGACTGACCTCAAGCACTGACCTGGTTGTCAACGCGGGCAGTCTTGCCAACTACGGCACGCTGGGTGCGGCGCAAAACCTCACATTGACCACGCCTGCGTTGAGCAACAGCCAAGGGCTGATCTTCAGTGGCGCGGACATGCAGGTAAACACTGCGACGCTCACTAACCTGAAAGGCGACTTCTACAGCCTGAGAAATCTCACCATCGGTGGTTATGGCGCGGCGCGTGCGAACCAGGTGTCGAACATTTCGGGTTCGATGGAGAGCGGCAGTAAATTCACCCTCAGCGCCACAGCGTTTGAAAACCGTACCGAAGGCTCGGACGGGACGCAGAACTTCGCTGTGGGGCGCACGCTGGTCTCAGGGTTCATTGCCGTGCAGTGCATCGACTGCAGTGGTGACCACTATGAAGTCAACTACATTGCCCGCGAGACATTCGACGCAGGCCAGGACAGCGACACCAGTGCATCGGCACTGTTGACCGCAGGCAGCGATTTCAGCTTTTCCGGCAGCAGCTTTCTCAACAGCAAAAGCACTGTAAGCGCCGGCGGCAATATTTCGATTCAGGCCGACAATGTCAAAAACATTGGTGCGGTGAGTGGGACGGTCGAGCGTACGCGTACGTATTCCCAAGGCGTTGTGACGGACGGCACCGTCAATCGTTTTATGCCGGAAGTCGTTGCCTATAACCAGCGCGATAACCCGGACTTCCCGAAGATCTATTACGTCGCATCTTCTGGGGAGCTGCGTCTTGGAGTAGTGACATTCTCCACGGGACGGGAACCTGGGCATGACGGTGGGTTGATTAAAGTCACTGCCGTCAAGGACGATGAAACAGGTGAGAACGTTTCCGCCCTCACGGTTTCTGGTTACGCATGGGGAAGCACACCGACCTCCCAGTACGACCCCGCCAATTTGTTGCAACTCCCGACGGCGCTTTCCGGCATGGCATTGGTCAGCGACGTGGAAGTCGCCAAGGACGGCACCGGCAACGCTGGCCGGAGCGCTGTCATTCAAGCGGGTGGCAATGTCTCCATCAACGCCACTCAAGACCTGCAAAACAGCGTCATTCACGAAGACTACGCCTCCGCTGGCGGCACCAACAAGGTTGCCGACACCCACGCCAATGGCACAGGTACCACCGTTGTCGTTCGCCTGAACGCGCAACTCCCTCCCGATCTGGCCCAACAACAGGTAGACCCCACCAGCCTGCCTGGCTTCAGCCTGCCCACCGGGCAGAACGGTCTGTTCCGTCTCAGCGCTGAGGGTGGCACGCAAGCCAGCACCGCCCCGCAGAACTGGAACATTGGCAGCGCCAGTGTCTCCGCAGCGCAGCGCGATCAGACCCTTCCTGGCACCTCGACCCGCGACATCCTGATTGGCAACGCAGGCGATCCAGGCGCTACCGGGCACGTGGTGACAGTCGCGGATCGTCAGGACGCTGGCGTGACGGCCAACGTGAGTAGCATCAATGTCGCCAGCGGTGCACAAGGCCTGACGCGCGTTCAGGGCCTGCCAAGCTCCGCCGCCAAACCTGGCACCGGCAAATACCTGATCGAAACCAACCCGGTACTCACTGACCTCAAGCAATTCATGAGTTCGGACTACCTGCTCGCCGGCCTTGGCTACGACCCCGACGTCAGCGCCAAACGCCTCGGCGACGGCCTCTACGAACAACGTCTCGTGCAACAGGCCGTCACTGCCCGCACCGGCCAGGCGTTCATCGACGGACAGACCTCCAACGAGGATCAGTTCAAGTACCTGATGAACAACGCCATCGCCAGCAAGGACGCCCTCAACCTGTCCGTTGGCGTATCGCTCACCTCCGAACAGGTCGCAGCGCTTACCCACGACATCGTCTGGCTCGAAGAGCACGAAGTGAATGGCGAAAAAGTGCTGGTGCCGGTGCTGTATCTGGCCCAGGCCGACAACCGCCTCGCACCTAACGGCGCACTGATTGCCGGCAACGACGTCACCCTCATTGCCGGTCAAAACCTCGACAACGTCGGCACCCTGAAAGCCACCAACAACCTGTCCGCCGTCGCTGGCAATGACCTGGTGAACAGCGGGCTGGTTTCGGCGGGCAATCGTCTGGACTTGCTGGCAGGCAACGACATCACCAACAAGGCAGGCGGCATCATCGCCGGTCGTGACGTGACTGTGACCGCCATCGGCGGCGACGTCACCAACGAACGCACCATCACCTCACTCGACAGCGACACGCGCGGCCAACTGCACAAGGACTACGCCGACAACGCAGCACGCATCGAAGCTGCCAACGACCTCAGCGTGTCGGCAGGTCGTGACCTCAACAACATCGGCAGCACGCTGCAGAGTGGCCGTGACTTGACCTTGAACGCCGGTCGCGACGTCAACATCGCCTCCACCCAAGTCACCAACAGCCTGGTGTTCGACAGCAAACACACCAGCAGCGACATCACGCAGACAGGTGCGACGGTAAGCGCAGGCCGTGATCTGTCAGTGCAAGCCGGGCGTGACGTCAACGCCATCGCCAGCCAGATCGATGCCAAGCGCGATATCGCGATTGCCGCCACTGAGAACGTCACCATCAGCTCCGCCGCCGACGAAGATCACTTCCTGTCGAAAAGCAAAAAGCTGACCGTGCAGGAAGACCACGTCAGCCAGGTTGCGACGGACATCAAAGCCGGCGGCAGCGTCGCCGTCAGCGCCGGACAAAACCTCGCGGTGATCTCCAGCCGCATCACCGCAGGCGAAGAAGCGTATCTGGTCGCAGGCGACAAGCTGGACATTCTGGCAGCGCAGGACAGTGATTACTCACTGTACGACAAGAAGAAAAAAGGCTCCTTTGGCGCGAAAAAAACCAAACGCGATGAGGTGACGCAGGTCACCCACATCGGCAGCGAGATCACTTCCGGCGGCAACATGATGCTGGTCAGTGGCGGGGATCAGCACTATCAGGTTGCAAAGCTCGACAGTGGCAAAGACCTGACCTTGAACAGTGGTGGCGGGATTTTGTTTGAGGCTGTCAAGGATCTGCACCAAGAAAGTCACGAGAAGAGCAACAGTAATGCCGCTTGGAATTCGATGTCAGGGAAGGGCAGCACCGATGAGACCCTGCGCCAAAGCGAGCTGATCGCGAACGGCAATCTGGTTATCAACGCCGTTGCGGGCGTGCACATTGACGTCAAGCAGGTGAACCAGCAAACCGTGAGCGAAGCGATTGATGCGATGGTCAAGGCGGATCCGAATCTCACGTGGCTCAAAGATGCGGAGAAACGCGGAGATGTTGACTGGCGACTGGTGCAGGAAATTCACCAGTCCTTCAAGTACAGCAACTCAGGTTTGGGTGTTGCGGCGCAGTTAGCCATTGCCATCCTCATGGCGGCGGTAGTAGGGCCCGCAGCTACAGCGTTTGCTGGAGGAGGAACAACTGGCACGATGGTAGGCGCGGTCGCCGCAGGAGCCTCGACAAACGCTACGGTGAGTTTTGTCAACAATGGCGGCAATCTCGGTGCAGTATTCAAAGATGTGACGTCCTCTGACGCGATAAAGGGCTATCTGACCTCCGCCGCCACTGCTGGCGTAGCCTCCCAACTGGGGTATGACCCGACCAAAATAACCTTTGATCTTGCCAGCGCTCAAAAAGTCGCGATCAACGTCGTTGCCCAGTCATTCGTCAAGACGGTCATCAACGGCGGCAACTTAGGCAAAACCTTGACAGACGGAATGCTGAGCGCGGTGATCGATATTGCAGGTGCGATCGGCGCGAAGGAGCTTGGCGGCACAACGCTTGCCGATGGCAGCTCCACGAAAGTAGCTGCGCATGCGTTGTTGGGCGGGCTGAAATCAATGGCCATGGGGGGCGACTTCCAGACGGGCGCCATTGCAGGCGGTGCCAACGAAGCGTTGGTGCAGTACTTGGCAAAACTCGTCTTGCCTGAAGGGTACAACCCGAATAATCCAGGTATGGCCCAGGCGCAGGCCAATCTGCTTGCGATGACACAGTTGGTAGCCGTGTTAACGACAGTGGTTACAGGAGGCGATCCAGGAATCGCTGCCAACATTGCAGCGAATGCGACTCAATATAACTATCTGACGCACAGCGATCTTGAAAGGGCTGCCAACGAGTTAAATGTATGCGCAGAGGGCGATACCGTATGCGTGCAAAAAACTCAGAGAGTTTTTAGGGATTTGAGTCGCGATAGGGAAATAGCAGCCATCAACGCATGTGCAGCCGACCCGAAAAATTGCAAGGTATCGTCAAGCTTGGTGGCGCAGGCCCAAGCAGACACAGAGCATCTGAAGGACTTGGTAGGCGGCGCGTCTCAACAGGCACAAAACGCCTATGGACAACTGCTGGCAGAAAACTTCGAGTTCCAGAACACGTTGGCAAGCGTTACCGCCGGCGAATCAATCGATGCCGTTGCAAGAGCGTTCCAGGATAAGTGGGGGTTAAGCGACGCGCAGATGGTTGGGATCCGCGAAGGTTTACGGATCATCGCAACGATGGGTGTCAGTGGAGGATCTAAAGCTGGAGGGGGCAGCCCAAAAGGGGCCTCTGGCGCCGAAAGCTCAGTCAACGGCAAGCGTTATTATTCCCAAATCTTGGCCGAGGAGGTCGCGAGTGGTCACGCTTATGATAAGCACGTTGTCACTGGTCAGGAGTTTGCAGACTTGGGTATCAACACAAGAGGGCAATTTCAAGAGCTTATCGAAAATATCGTTCTAAATCCTGCTACCGAAGTCAGACGCGCGGTTGATGGTACTACTTATTACTTGGACAACGAGACAAAAACTATTGTGATTCGTGGCCAACGAGGTGAAGCTACAGCCTTCCGCCCTGACAAGGGTGGAGCCGGTTGGGATTTATATATCAAGTCGCAGGTGCCTAAAAAATGAACGATGCGAACGACGCGAAATGTATTGTGCTGCATGTGAGCGAAAAAGAATTAAGGTACTTTATTGCCTGTGGGATTGCATTAATGCAGCATATTCCATCCGGTTCTCTTCCAACTTACTGCGGAATGACGAAGGAGGAAATTATTGAGATATCTTTGAGGTTGAGAGGACAGGCGGATGATTTGGGTGTGGATATGTAGAGTAAATTAGTTAGATGCACTGATTGGTGTAGAAAAGATCTTGTATTTTTTTTACTGTTTGTGAGAGGTTGAAGGCAAATAAGGAAAAGTCTGGTGAAAAGAAACCGATCGCTTGTGATGGTCTGCTATTTTGTGCTAAGTGGTTGCACTAATCAGAAGTTCAAAGCCGAATACCAATCACAAATCCAAACCGTTAAAATTCTCCCCGTGGTCTGGTCAACCAAAGACATCACTTACATGGGGCGCGAACAGGCTTGGGGTGCAGCTGTGGGGACTGGTGTTGGCGCTGCAGCGGGGGCTGCAGTGAAAGCGTCCGGTGTTGGTACCGCAGCGCTATCCGGCGCCGGGTTTGCGGCGGGAATGAGGGCTGGAGATCTTGCGTCGATGTCGACGGTGGAAGCCCTTGTTTACAACATGAACAGAGCCAATATTAATCTTGGCGATATAGTCAAAAAGCGTTTTGAAGAACAGTTGGCGGCGTCCGGTCGGTTCAAGGTGGTGAGTGATCAGGAACCTGCCGATGCCTTCGTGCAGCTGACCGTGAACAACTGGGGCTTTGCGCTCACTCAAGGTTTCAGCAGCGTGGTCTATCCCACCATTAATGTCACCGGCATCCTCAAGCGCAACGAGGAAACTGTCTGGCAACGTACGGAATACATCACTCCCTTCAATGGGGCGAACACTTACGGTTACACGCCGTTGCGCTATCGCACCGAACCTGAACTGTTGCGCGCCGCATTGGACGGGATTTCGCAGATCGTCGATGACTCTCTGATAAAGGATTTGAGTCGTTAGCGTCGTATGCTTTACCCCGCGCTTATAAAGACAAATCTCCTACAAAACGGGCAGCATCATCGTCGGCCATGACGTGACCGTGACCGCCATCGGCGGCGACGTCACCAACGAACGCACCATCACCTCGCTCGACAGCGACACGCGCGGTCAACTGCACAAGGACTATGCCGACAACGCAGCACGCATCGAAGCGGCCAACGACCTCAGCGTGTCGGCAGGTCGTGACATCAACAACATCGGCAGCACGCTGCAGAGTGGCCGCGACCTAACGTTGAACGCCGGTCGCGA
>NZ_FNCO01000023.1 GCF_900100795.1 Pseudomonas abietaniphila | reverse complement strand
CTGCTCAAAAAGTGAGCAGAAGCAGTTGAACACCTGGGTCAGTTTTCAGTCGGCAGAACAGCCTCTACTGGGTCAGTTTTCGGTCAGCGGCAACACCAGGTGACAGCCTGGTTTTGAAAGCAGCTGTAGATGAGGCCGCAAGCTTCGGTGTTGAGGTTCGTTTTGTCCTCATCGGCTCCAGTTACCACCAGCAGTATCTGGACGCTGGCATGGCAAGCGGCGTAGCACTATCAGATAGCGAACTCGCCTCCGCGGTATTTGGAGCGCTAAAGCAGGGGATTTTCTGACATCTCAAACCCACACAAACCGGACTCTCTGAGTCCGGTTTTTTTTCGCCTTCACCTTCCGTGTAACGCATCTCCTCGTACCAGGCCTTCGCAAGAGGCCGTCCATTGCCAACGAGGAATTTCTCATGACCGTTCTTGAAAACATCAACACCACTGATGCTCAAACACACGTCGACACACTTAATCCGATCGCGCAAAAGCCTGCTAATGAGGTGTTCAACACGTCGTCGCCGTTTTTCGCGGCGATGCAAACTAAGATCTTTCAATCAACCGAGCATACCCCACCTGTTACGACCTTCGACTTTGGTGAGGATGATCTCACCAGGTTGATCCTTTGGGCGGCTTCGGCCGGGCTTCCCCAAGACATGTTCGGGGCAAAAATGAAACGTGCTATGTACATTTTTGGCCCTTCCGGGTGCGGTAAAACGATGCTCGCCGAGGCTTTTGCAGCTCGCACCGGCCGATCAGTTTTCTCCTTGCAATGCTCCGAAGAAACCACTGTTTCGGATATGTTCGGTAGCTGGAAGCTGTGTGGCCCTGACGGAATGAAGTGGATTTACGGAAAGGTTTGTCAGTGGGCACGCCAGCCCAATTCAATCCTGCTTCTGGATGAATTTGACCAGCTTCATCCGCAGGTTCAAATGGGCCTGAATGGAATTCTCGATGGTAAACCCATCGTGCTTGACCAAACTGGCGAACGAATCACCATTGCTCCTGGGTGTTTGATCATCGCAACAGGCAACACCAACGGCAGAGGCTCAGCTGGAGGTAACGGAGGTAGCGCAGCGATCTATAAAGGCACCAAGAAAATGAACTTCGCCAGCATGGACAGATTCAATGTCATGTACGTGACGTATATGGACCAATCTCGCGAAGCAAAGCTTCTTGAAACCGAAGCCAAGGTGCCGGCAGTGATGGCTACCGCCATGACGACACTCGCGGCTAAGATCCGAGCAAACTTCATTGGCTTAAACGAGGATGCCGGTTCAGGTGGCATGGCGTTTCAATTCACTATCACAACCCGGAATGTCCTGAACTGGGGCATGAATTTCAAGCTTTTGGTAATGATGCGAAAAACTCCCGAAGAAGCGGCCATTCTGGCGCTTCGAACGACAGTGCTGGACTTCGCTCCCAAGGACGAAGCCGATGCGATTCTGTCGACCTGGTCGACCATCGTCGGATAGGAACTCAATGCAACATCCAAACCCCAGCATCGCTGGGGTTTTTTTTCGACTGCGTTTATTGGTTTCTGTGCGCCATCTCCTGTCACTGGGTCTTCGCAAGGGACCTCTTTTTGAATTTTCAGGAGAGTAGACATGAGCACCATTAAAAACGTAGACAGCTCGGGCATCAGCATTCTTCAGGATGTGGTTTTGTTTGACTTCATCGTGGGTGGTAGCACGGGGGAAAAAACGGTAGATGGCGACGACTTCATCCGCGAGGTCGGCAAGATGCTTCCGACGGGAACGTTCGCGTGGGTGAGCAAATACCGAGCTGAAGCCAAACGCGAAATCATGAAGGTAGGCGTCTCCCGGCGGGTCAATAACCGGGTGCGAGGCTACTTCGTTCCAACAGCGCATGCTGCGGAACTGGCCCAGGTGTTGAACGGTATCAAAGCGAAGTATCTAGCTGAGAAACAAACTTTTCTCAACGAGCTGCCTGATCTGGTCGAAAATTGGGCTCGGGCCCCTGCAAACGCTGGAGCATCAACTCAAGGAGGGAAATCTCGTGCTGACCTCATCCGCCAGCACGCTCCGCAAAGATCGGTTCTGGATAAAGCTCTGTCCTTCGACACCTCTGCCATTCGCATCAGCCACACCAGCTATTTTGGTGAAGAAGACGCGTTGCAAAAAGAAGTGAAGGGTTTGGTTGGACAGGCGGCTCAAGAGATCGCTGAGGACGTCAGAAAGTCTTGGTCCCGTCAGGGTTCAGGCAAGACTACTACTCGCGTTCTGGGGCTTATCCGGCGGGTTCAAGACAAAGCTGAGGCCATGACTGTGCTTTCAAGCAAATTCGAGAATCTGGCAAATATCTGCGGCACGGTATTGGCCGCTGTACCCATGGGTCAAAATATCGAAGGTGTCGCGTTCATCCAGGTGTCCAGCTTGCTTTCGTTCTGCATGGATCCGGAGAAAATTTTGGGGGATCACGCCACCGAATTCGACCCTCTAGATGTTGCAGAGGAATCTGATCCTCAAGATGTATCTGGGGCGAGCGTTTTTTTTGGGAACGAATCCGCTTCTGATTCCGTACCGCCAGATGACGATGATCAAGCAGTTACAATCGTCGAGCCTACCTCGATGGTTCCACCGCTTCCAACAAAGGCAATCTCTGAGGAGCCAAACCCCTTCTTTATTGAAGAACCATCAACCCAACAAGCAGTTGAGCAGAACGCACTGTCTCAGGCACAACCTGGATCAGGCGCCTTCATTTTCTAACCATAAAAAAAGCCCCAATCACTGATTGGGGCTTCTTTGTTTGTACCGGGAATCTATCTTTTTGGATGCTTGATCTGCGGTACTTCAATCTCAGCTTTCGCTAGCAACTGTTTTTGCGCCAACTGCTCATACAGCAGCACCATTGTCAGGCGTACGGGCAGGGGGGTCAGTTGCCAGTTTTCAGCTGTCGGGACATACCCGGCCCACTGAGGGTCCTCACCCATTTTGGCAATGGACAACCACAATTGCTCATCCAGATCTTTCTTGTAGAGGAAGTCTTCAGGGGTGAAGAAGTCGGCAAGGTTGTACACCTGGATCAAAGGCAGACCGAGGAAATCGGCGATCATCTGGAATTTATCTTTACCCAGCGATTTGATCTTCCGGTTCCCATTCGCGAGGGAATTCCAGTAGATCACCGTGATCCCCATAACGTCTGCAATGCTACGGTCTTGCAGGCCGCGATCGACAATCACTTTTTTGATCAGTTTGATCAGCCGAGAACCTTCCATGGTGTTTCGGGAGTTCGCTGACTCATCCTCACCAAGGTGGTTCTGCAAGGGAGTATCTGCCAAAGACGTTTCCTCTTGCACCTTACTCGACGATGCCTTTCGGGGGGCTCTCGTTGTTGCAGCTGGCGCAGCCGGTGCCGCTTTAGGTTTGGCACTAACGCGAGGTTTAGCTGACGCCGCGGGCGTTTTAGCAACCGCTTTAGCAGGAGCGTTAGCCGGCGCTTTAGCAGGAGCGTTAGCCGGCGCTTTAGCAGCCGTCCCAGTCTTCGCGGGAGGCTTCTTAGCGGTTGTCTTAGGAGAAGCTTTAGCCCGACTTCCCGTCGGTGCGCTTTCGGGTTTGTCGCTAGCTTTGGCCATATTGAAGCTCCAGTTTGGTTGCGGCGTCCAAGAGGATTTAGGGACACCCCTGGTAATAATAAAGCAGGAAAAATGCAGAACGAATAAAAATTGATTCTACACAGTTAACAACAATCCTTTCAATCTCTTGTTCCAGCGTGACAAGAGACCCTTTGATGACCATTTCGCCTAAATTCGGGCGCATGAGAGGTCGGCCCAACACCTAGACACCAACGGAATACGGGTTGTATTATTGGTACGTGTTGCGTATTCTCGATGCATAGACCACTTTCACCACCACGAGGTTCCTCCATGCTGCCCCAGGACGCTAAGCGCAATCCGGACTCCTACTCCTATCCAAACGGAATGCTCAATTCGGGCTACATCGCTGGCGTCCTTCGCAAGAATGACCCAGTCAACGGCATTTGCTATATCCAGCAAACCAAGTCTGAAAACCACATGCTACCCATCCACTACGACCCGAAAAAGTCGCCAATTCCGCGAGAGATCAAGGAGTGGGACCTCGTCATGGCGTACGTTCATACTGAAGGGATGTTGGACGGCGAAAACCGTATTGCACGCGTCAAAAGCATCCGTTTTGAAGCGCCAAACTTCATGCATCTGGGCGAACGTTTTCGCGACGACTTCATGAAGAAATGGAGTGTGGCTGTACATGCCGCAGCAACTGAGTCGCAAACACCTCCATCTGTTGAGGCGCTCAGCCAGCTCCCTAGCGCCAACAATGACGAGCGTCGCGATTCATTCGACTGGCGAACAATGGAGCTCAACAAGAACGCCTCCAACCAGATCAAGATCGCCGGCTTCATCCAAGCCAAATCCTTGGAGCGAAACCGCAAACACCCAGTTGATGGAACACCGATCAACGATCGCCTCGTAGTTTTGATCCGCCAGTCGAAAGACTCGGACGCATCTGTACCTGTGCGCTGGTATGGCCGGAACCTTCAACCATTAGCTGAAAAGCTCGCTCGCGGTATGCCCATCTTGGTAAACGGCGAGTACCGTGTGGATGTGAAAGTCATCTCGATGCCAGACCCAGTTTCAGGGCTCGCGGAAGTCTCGAAGCATCCTTTTATCCAGGCTAAGGATATGCCCGTCCCTGTAGCACCAGATTCCGGCCATATCAAAATCGTTCCTAGCTGGGCGCATGAACTGTTCAGGGGACATGGCTCTCAATCAGCGCCTGAAAAGGTCGATGAAAATCGTTCAGCTTTGTTTGCTTCGGCATTCGGCGAGAACCAGCAGCAGGCAGATCAACCGGGTGCGTAGTTAGCTGCACCCACTGTCCAATCAAATCAGCCATCGAGATCCGCTACAGGAGCCGATGGCTTTTTTGTTTCTCTGGCCCCACTCGAATGTGGCATCAGCAAATAGAACAGAAGGCATGAGCTGTAATGGGCAAAACACTCATCATCACCGAGAAAAATACGGTTGCGGTCTTGATCGCAAAGGCTATCGGCGGTTTTCGCAAGGTTGGATCGTGGCTCGAAAGCGACAATGCGATTCTTGCTCCGGCGGCAGGCCACCTCGTGGAACAGTACTCAGAGCAAATGGCCAAGGCCGGCCGGGATATCAGCAGTCTTCCTATCATTCCGGACAAATTCGATTTGAAGGTGATCGAGAAGAAGTCACAGTTTTACAGCGTCCTCAAGCAGCTCATGGAGCGTCCCGACGTCACGAAAGTAGCCAATGCGTGTGACGCCGGCCGGGAGGGGGAACTCATCTTCCGACTCATCTACAGGATGGCTGGCTGCGAGAAACAAATGCTGCGGTTATGGATGCGCTCAACCGTTGATGAGGCAGTACGGTCGGCATACGCCAACATGCGCCCAGGCTCCGAATATGATGATCTCGCTGCGGCGGCAGAGATACGAAGCGAAGGCGATTACATTGTAGGTATCAACGCAAGCCGGGGAATAACTCGCCTTTACGAACGCATGACCGCCAAAGCTGAGACGTTCCCGCTTGGTCGCGTGCAAACTCCGGTGCTCGTGATTGTTTGCCTGCTGGAGTTGGATATTTTGATGTTCCGCCCCGTCCCCTACTGGGAGGTCCATGCCAAATTTGGAGTAGCTGCTGGTGAGTACATAGGGAAGTGGATGGCGCCGAGACCACCGGAAGGGGACTCGAACAAGAACGATCACCAACCTTATCGAGTGTTTGATCGGGCTGTTGCCGATTCGATCATTAACAAGTGTACAAATGTCGAGCCCAGCAGCGTAGTAGATGACACCAAGCCCGCGCTTAAGGGCCCAGGTCAACTGTATGACCTGACAGGGCTTCAACGTGATGCCAACCGAAAGCATGGTTTTTCTGGGATCTATACCGAAGAGCTGGCTCAGAAGCTCTATCTCAATCTCAGCCTGACCACGTATCCAAGGACCGACTCGGCGTATCTCCCGGACGACGCTGTTGAGGATGCACGGAAAACAGTGGCGTCATTTACCGGCACTCCCTACTCAGAACATGCGCAGCGCATACTCGACGGTGGGTGGGTGAAACCTAATAAGAAGATATTCGACTCCACGAAAGTGTCAGACCACTCTGCAATCATACCAACCGGTACGGTCGCAGGGACCTTGGAGCCAGACGTTCAAACTCTGTACGACATGATCGTGAAGCGTTTCCTCGCGGTATTTCATCCGCCAGCCGAGTACGCAGTGACCGAACGTATTACTACCGTCGCTGAAGAGATGTTCAGAACCACAGGCCGTGTACTCATCACACCAGGGTGGATGGCAGTGTACGGAAGCACCATTGTTGATGATGACACGGTCAAGGATGCTGATAGCGACGACAAGAAAGCATTGGCAATGTACGTTGAAGGGGAAACAGTGACTCCTCGCGGTATCGAGCTGAAAAGACTCAACACGAAACCTCCAGTGAGATTTACAGAGGACACGCTTCTTGGCGCTATGGAAACTGCTGGTCGACTTGTGGAAGAAGAAGATCTCAGGGAGGCGATGAAGGAGAGAGGCCTGGGGACGCCCGTAACTCGTGCCAAAATAATCGAATCACTCCTGGCAACCACTGATAAATCGGGAAAGAAGAAAGAGCCTTATCTCATCCAGGACAAGAAGTACCTTGCTCCGAGCCCTAAAGGTATGACCGTCGTTAGGTTCCTGATGGACAACGGAATCGAAGCGTTGACGTCTCCTGCGCTGACCGGGGAGTGGGAGTACAAGCTTCGGCTGATGGAGAAAGGCCAATACAGTCGCCAGGTCTTCAAGACCGAGCTTGCCGAACTCACCACACAAATTCTGGATATCATCAAAGGCAAATATGCCGGCGTTGCGGTGAAAAAATTGCAGGCGCCATGTCCTCAGTGCGGTGGTGCAGTTGAGGTCCAGTCCAGAACATTCGCCTGCGAGCAACAGTGTGGCTTTTCAATCTGGCGGGACATTTTGAAACGACAGTTGAAGGTTTCTGAGGGCGAAACCCTGGTTCGCGATAAGCTTGTATTGGGCTTGAAGGGCTTCGTAAACCCCAAGAAGAACAACAAAAAATTCGATGCCGGCCTACGTCTATTGGACGATGGGAAGGTTGAGTTTTATTACGATCCCACAGCCAACACCACTGACTCCAAAGGCAACGTGGTGTCCTGCACGAAGTGCAATGGCCCGATGCGGAGGATCAAATCTACTAAGGGATATTTCTGGGGATGCGCAGATCGAGAAAACTGCAAGCACACCATGAATGACCTTAAGGGCGACCCCGTCGAGCGTCCAAAGTCTTTTCCCTGCGATGTCTGTGGTAAGGCCATGTATCTGCGCAATGCGGACAAATCGCCTTTCTGGGGGTGCAGCGGCTTCGTTAAGGGTGGGGGTGGCTGCAACAACACTTTGAAGGACCGCGACGGTACTCCGATACCCAAGGTGAATGCGGACGAGGCTGTTCCCTCAGTAGATAGCGAGCGAACTGGTGAAGCATGCTCCAGCTCTAGCGAGGCTTTTCTATGAATGCCAGTAACAAGATCATCCGCGCAACCGTCGTTGTGTTCGGCTTCTGGTGGCTAATCCTCACTGCCTGGGCTTTCGGCGGTTCACCACTTATGTTCATCGACAATTGGGCTTTCGTGGCTTTCACCATAACCCACTGGGTTTTGGGCGTGGTGTCGGGGCTGATCATTGGGATCTGGTTCATCTGGTTCGCTCGTATAACTGCGATGAACAGGCTCTATAAGGGGAAAGGCGGCACTGACCACAACGGAGCACGATCAACCCTTGGAGCCGTCCCTGTGCCGGTTAAGGCATTAAAGCGGGTAGAGAGTGAATCGAAGCGCCTTCCGATAGAAAACGAGAAAATCTTGTCGTGGCTGGAAAATAACCAGAAGGCGTGGCCGGCGCATGTGAAACTTTTCTGGGCAATATGGGATACCTATTCGGCGTACTCGCATTTTCCCGCCTCACATCGTCGCGGTGGGCATGGCAACCGGCGTCTGTGGCAGCACTGCCTCGCGGTAACGGCAACAGCTTTACAGGATGCGCCTGCGTACGTTTTCGAAGGCGTTTATGTGAAGGCGAGGGGGAAGCCTAAATTCAAAATCATCGACCTCAAAAACAAGGAATATGTCTTTGACTCTGCCGATCCCCTCATCCCGATTCTCGCGCTGGCTCATGACATAGGAAAGCTTGAGGCTTATGTCCTGGCAGCGGATGGAAGCGTCATCACTAAAGAGGAAGGCGGAGCGCTGACACCTCAGGATGACAACCGAATTTCACACGATGCCCTGGGCGCTCGGATTCTGGCGCGATTTCCAGAATATTGGTCCTTGCCCCCGAGAGATCGAACAACGGTGAACCTGGTAATTGCTCATTACCATCACCCGAGCAGATTCCCCGTGGATCGAAACAGCCTGAGTCTGGACGATCGGATGACCGCGTTGATGGAGTTTCTGATCCTGGCAGACAAAAAAACCGGTATGGCTGAATCGAGCATTACCGAAACCCTGACTGAACAGGAAATCTCTGAGGAAGAGTCGAGCTCGATCTATCACTGTTTCGTCGACATCATTACGGAGTTTGGTCGTGTGAATGGTACTGGTGATCAGGCCAGAGATTCGACGCTCAAAATCGCCCAGAAGCACGACGGGCTTATCGTTATCAAAGAAAAAGATCTGCGGATGCTCGTTCTCGCAAGAATGGGATGGTCGCTGGAGGAGGGTGATGGCCGGTATCGGATGACGCTGAACCTGGTCACCACTCTCCAAGAGAAGGGCGTGCTGTACTCAGCACACAATCAGGCAGACATGAGCCGTTTCTTTCCCATGTATTCAGTGGCATTCAGAAACCCTCAGACAGGTGCGCATTTAACAACGTGGGAGCCCTGCATCATCATTCGCCCGGTGGCGACCACGCCAGAGTTGGCGGCGTTGAGTGGCCTGCCAAATATGACTACGAAGCTGGATATTGAGCGCCCGCTTTTCACTCACAATCTCGGCATCACAGAGACTGATACCCTTCGTGCACTGATCGCCCGTGGGTTCGGAGATGAGATTGCAGGCAAAGCAACTATCGCCGGCAAACAGATCGCAAAAAGATCAGCAGACACCGTGGTTGCGGTCGCGTCTCCCGATCCAGCTCCAGCTTCGAATGAGCCAAATGTGGCTGTTCCCGTTGCACAAGTCACCTCGCCGACGCTCCTCCCATCCGCAGACACTCCGATTGTGCCTGTGCCTGTGCCTGTGCCTGTGCCTGTGCCTGTGCCTGTGCCTGTGCCTGCACCTGCACCTGCACCTGCACCTGCACCGACAGTCTCACTGGCGCCTGAATCACCTTCTTCATCTGATGCAGATCTTCCATCCGATCCAGGTGTGCCGGCTAAAGAACTGACCGACAGCTTTAACGATGATGACCTGCTGGATGAAGATCTCCAGGCGCTCAGTACAGAGATGAATCGCACAGAGGACCAGATCGACGAGTCTGACGAATTCAGTGCTTTCTCCGGTGAGACTGCGTCTGATGCTCTTGATGATGCATTTGATGGGTTCGAAGAAGGGCTCGATATCGACTCTGGGTCCACTATGCCATACCAACAGCCGGCAGATTCGCCTGTATCGATCAGCGATCCGAAGGCTAGTGATCTCACCGCACCCGAGTCACCGAAACCCGTTGCGATTGCTATTCCAGATCCTGACGCACAGGCCATCCGCAAGAAAAGTCCGGCAGCCGAAGCCGCAGCGCTGCGCGCCCTTGAGCAAGCCACGCAAGATTTCACAGCGTTTGCGCCATTGAGGAAAAAGAAGAAGTCGATTAATCAGATGGAGCGGATACGTAAGGCAGTAGACGCCCATGAAATCCCAATTTGCGGAACTCGGGATGGATTCGATTACTTGCTGGAATCCGATATGAAGCTTTTCGACGAAAATCTGGACGTTAATGCACTGATCAAATCTGAGAAACTGCCCACTGTCGAAGCGAAGCCAGGCTGCTTGATGGTCGGCGTTCCAGTTGCACCGCTCGTGCTGGATCTGTAATTCGGCGAGGGTAAGGTTGATTGATCATGACCATGTCTCCCTGGTCTTATCGGCCGACCAGGGAGACACGATCACATTGATTTGAGTTGAGTCTCGGTCAAGTAGGGGCTCAGCAGTTTGAAATATTGCCCTCTTGAACTCTCGTCCAATCTCAACTGAGGCTGTTGAAGCATCAATCGAGCGGCGGCAGCGGGCAGCATGCTAGAAGTGAAATCCAAGTGTTCAGACCCAAAATATACTTTGCAGTGGGATTGCAACACCGCAGCATCGAGCAGGTCGCAAACCTCACTGAAACGGTCCCGGACGGCCGTCATGAACACACCGTCATAAACAGTGCATTTGCCAGCCTCATCTTCCGAATAAACCGAAATCAGTGGCCAGTTCGTGTGCGCCCCATCTTTTTCGGAACCGCCAGAATCCGCGGTTGCAAAAAAAATCACTTTCCTGAAGCTCTTCTCAGCAAACCCTTGATGGAGGGGGCGTGCGTTTTCGCTGGTTGACGTGGTATTCCTGAATCTCTCGATCATTGCTTTTTCCTTGGATTAATGGTGCTGCATCAACAAGTTAGCATCAGCTCATCCAGCAATTCAACCCCTCACGCGAAATAAATTCAGACAATTGACAATTTGTCAATACAGCTGACATTACTTTTTGTCCGTCGTCAGGCGTGGCGATTCAGCAGACTCGTTGCCCCCGGACTTGATGCTCCGCAAGCTTTCCATCAAAGCATCCTGAAGAGCACGGTTTTGATCGTGCTGCTGTGCAAGTGAAGCTTCCAAACGCGCTACGGTCCTCTCAGTTTCCGCAAGCCGTCCTTTCGCGGCAGCTGCATCTTCACTCGCATTCGAGCGCTGAATCCGGAGCGCCTCAACTTCTGATTCAGCACCTTTGAGCTTCTTGCTCAGTTCATCCATATTTTTGTTCAACTCATCACGCATCCGAGCCGTTTCGCGCATGAGATGGTTTTCCCTGCCGATCAGATTTTCCTCGGCCTCTTTTTTGAGTTCCTCCCGCACTTGTTCTGCTGCTATTCGGGCTTGGTCGGCTTTTTCGGAGAGAGCCTCATACCGAAGCTGTTGCTCTTGCCTCTCCTGCTTATGGGCGTCGACGGCGGATTGGTGAAATTCTGTCATCCGCTGAAGCTCTTCATGCTTCGACGCAGTGAGCTCAACGACCTTTAAGTTTAAATCCTCAACCTGCTTTTGAAGGTTTCGTCGTTCTGCTTCGTGAGAGGCCAGTTGTTCCGAGAGCTGGATCTTGTCTGCACGAAGACCCTCGACCTCAGAGAGCCGATCGTTGAACTGCTCGATAGCTTTCTTTTCACTCTCCTGGGCATTGCGGCAATTCACTTCAGCGTCCCGGGTAGCTTTCTGAAACGCTTGCAGCTCTATCGCGTGTGAGTCACCAGCAGCTTTCAGCGCGATGTCCCAGACCTCCTCAAAGCGAGCCACCACCGAATCGGGTACGCCCGGCCTACGAAGTCGTGCATTCAGCTTCGGCCCTGTCTCCATCCAAAATTTTTTGATTTCGTCGTTCACAAGATTGGGAGAAGCCTTTCGATCGTTACGCGCATAGATCATTGCCAGTATTTCTGACTGGCGTACTTCCATGCCGTTGCCTAGCAGCTCGTCGGCGTATCTGTGCACGAGCTCACGAGTGCCTACACTATTCACAGGATGTACAACAGTATTCAGTGGATCGAGGCTCATGGTTGAAACCCAAAAATGGAGATTCGGGCGAGGTTAGCACATTTTCAAAAAATAGGATTCCTATCCAATATCGTACGGAAAATATGCAACATTGTGAAAACTGACTGTTATCACAAATTTTTTAGCCCAGCTTATCGGCCGTTTTTTTACCCCCCCCCTTAGCAGTAGCTGCGAAAGCGGCGGATTTTTCTATGCGTGCGAAAGCTGGTGAAATCAACATATCCGTCGAAATTACTTGCGCTGGAGGTCAAGACATTTCCCCACCAATCAGCAGCTCCCGGCACCAAATCGTCTGCATTCTGAGAACTGAATTGCTGACAGCTGCCATCCGCGGTATTCGGCGACATGGTCGGAACTAACTTCTAGAGCGCATGATTTTTCCCTGCGCTGGTTCACGAGTTACTTCCTGTCAAAGCGGCATTGAATCCCAGCCGTTCGCCGGCATTCCATTTGTCCTACCAGGTCACAGGCTATTCGTACGCTTCTCGGGCACAGGACTGCTTTACACACGATCGCCTTGAACGATGAATGCCTCAGCGTAAAGACAAGTGGAAATCCCGCTTCTACGCCAAATCTTTTCGCCACTGCGGACACTGAGCACGCACATTTTGCGTAGCAGGAGGCTCACTGGATGATTTTTCCCTCAAATTCGCACTTATCGACGTCGACAAGCCTCATCGAAATTCAGGCTTGCAAACGCTCTGAATCCCCCTAAAATCAATACTTTCACCAAAAAGACTTGCGCTGTGGATCAAGCAAAAAACAACAGATTTGAGCGTGGGCTGTCCTTTCTTCAACCGCCACGACTGACTCGCGATGAGTTCAAATCGATGATCACTCAAAAGGGCTGGCGAATGGCTGATGTGGCTTGCCGATGGTCAATCCGGCCTGAGCATCTCAGCCGCGTCGCTGCTGACGTTGAACGAGATGCCAAATGGGATGATCTGGCACGGGCTTTACCTCTATTGAGCCCTAACGATCAAACCGCGGTGTCTATCGCTCGAAGAGTCCTAATCCCACCTACTCGACATAAGAGGTCCAGCAAGACCCAGTCGGAGATCCATGAGGCTCCTTGTGAAGAAACTCAGCGCCCGGTTGTTACAGAGCCGTTCAACTGGGATAGAGAACCAGACGACGATGAAGAAGATTTCTCGGCTAGTGTCGACGGCTTTAGGTATCGAAATTATCTGGTCCGGGGATCGGAGCTTGTTGTCATTCGTGCGATCGAGCATTTCGCTGCGGAACAGGCAGTTTTGGTGGTGATGGAAATACGAGAAGGTGCTGACAGTGCCGGTGGCGTGCAAGAGGAGTACCGATGCGAATCACCTAATGGCACTTCAAGATGGTTTGAGCCAGATGAGATTGATGATTGGCTCGTGTCCAACGGAAAAACGAGGCATCTGTATGAATGACATGCCCAAAGGATTACTTGTGCAGCCAGATTTCCTGGTATCAGGTGAAATCGAATTGCTGCATTCCCCCTATCCTTCTGGTTTCGTAGCCTTGCCCGACATGATCCAGGCTGCAAGCGATATCGAGGCCGCGGCCATGTGGTTAAAGACGCAATCGTCAAATGACAAATCGCACCGTGTGATGCGGAAGGAGGTTGAACGCTTCATTTTGTGGGCGCTGCACACAAGAGGGAAACAGCTGTCCCAAATCAATGTTATGGACGTGAAAGCCTACGCTGAATTCATCAAGGACCCTCAACCCCAAGAGATTTGGGTATCACCGACCAAACGAGCACGTAAACACGTGGACTGGAAGCCGTTCGCCGGCCCCTTGAGCGTTGCGTCTCAAAGATTCGCGCTTATCCAAATTGGCAGCATGTACAAATGGATGGTTCAAGGGGGCCGGCTTCGAGGCAATCCTGTGGCCCTCATGAAAAAACCACAGCTGCTGGTAGAAAACAGCGTAAAACGCTTTCTTCCCGAGGAAGGAATCAACCTCGCGTTCGAGGTCATTGAAAATACAAAGAATCCCCTCAAGCGGGCACGCGATCACTTCATGCTTAGTCTTTTTTATCTGACTGGCTTGCGTACGTTCGAAGGAACCTCGGCCAATATGGGGGAGATCAAACAAGCACCCAGCGGTAATCGTTGGCTGCCGGTGCTGGGCAAGGGTTATAAAACGAGAAACGTCCCCATCTCCGATGCGCTATATGAGGACCTTCTTCAGTACAGAGAGGCCTTCAACCTGCCGCGAGAGATCCTGCCGGGGGATACAACCCCCCTCCTCCTTGCATCTAACTCAAAAAAGAGCCGTGCGCATAACGCAACGGTTTTAACGTCGATGAAAGGCATCATGAAACGAGCAGCGGTGCTGGCAGCTGAACGTGGGCAGTTTGAACTGTCTGAACGCCTTGAGGAGGCAACCACACACTGGCTACGTCACTCGTGCTTCAGTCACTTAGCCAAGGAAACGGGTGACCTGGTCATGATCAGGACCCTCGCTGGCCACAGCAAGATTGAAACTACCAGCCGTTATATGCACACCGAGGATGAAGCTCTATTTAAAGGTGTCACGACCGCATTGAGCACGCCACGTCTGACCTAGCACCTTAGCCTGATGGCTGCTGCATGTCGGCCCCAAGCCGGTGTTCATGTTTGCCATCAGCGCTTTGTGCATTGGTTATTACTCCCTGCTCCGCTGGAGCAACGGCACTAATACCTGAGCCGAGCGGATCTTGCCCAGCCGAAAAGTGCGATCCATTTCCGTCTCGACCCGGCAAGCGACAAACCATAAAACGCAAAGAAAACAATGCGTTAACACCCCGTATCTATATGAGCCTCCCTCCTAGGGCATACCAATGTCCATAGGGTTCAATACAGACTAATGCTCCTTAACCACATACTAGTTGAAGGCCTGCCGTCTCCCACCATATGGGATCAACGAAGGAATCTGGTCTATCATGGGGTATAGACGTATTTTTCATTGTCTTACCCTATGGGTTCAGTACAGAATGCATCCATCTCATATATATGGCGCCGGTGCCCAACATGAATGCAGCAGCGAATCAACTCGATCAGTACACGTTCACAGATTTCACCAAGCTCACCTTCTCTCCCCAATACGCATCAGAAGCTCTGGGTATCAGCACTCAAACGCTCAAGCAAATCGAGAAGGATTTTGATCTTAAGATCAGTCGCGTAGCCCGCGGATCCGTTGAAGCACGCAGTTACTCCATCAACGACATTTTTCAGATTGCAGCGCTACGCCGGCAGAATGGAAACACTAAGGGTCTATCGCAGCCGATCACTATCTGCACGTACGTGCAGAAGGGGGGGACGGCAAAGACGACAACCTCTTGCAACGTCGGCATTCTCTCTGCCATGGCAGGCTTCAAGACGCTAATCATCGACAATGACCCTCAGGCAGATGTTTCCAGCATGTTGGGCTATGACCCAGACCAGACTACGGAAGAGCTTGTAGAGCTCGGACTGCCTGCTGACAGAGCAGTTGAGGGCCACCTTGGCAACCTTCTACGGCTGGGAACAACATTCAGCGAAATGTCTCTTGACCAAGTCATCAAGAAGCCATTTGGCGAGCATGGCCCACATCTGATTCCTGCTTTCGATTCTCTGGACGATATGGACCTTGTATTACGGAATTCTCAAGGTGCTGACTTCCGGTACGGACTGTTCATCGATCGCGCAAGAAAAGGTCAACTCAAACACTGCGACCTTTCAAGCTACGATGTGATCGTCATGGACAACGCCCCTTCCGGCACAATGCTTTCGCGGAACAGCCTCGCTGCGGCAGATTTTTTGCTTTGCCCTATCCGTATGGACAAGTTTTCATTCCGAGCCCTGTCGCGCCTGGCTTTCAAGATCAACGAAATGAGCGCTGATTTTGGTCGTGCCCCCGAAATTATTGCCATCCCGACAATGTACATGCGTAATCGCCCCCGTTTGCAGGCTAACCTGACTCGCCTATCGCAACTGTTTCCGGGTAAGGTCACAGAACAGCAACTGTTCCATTCCGAGGACTACTCCAAAAGCTTGGAGGACGGCGTTCCACTAGCGCTTTGGAAACAAGGTAGCGAGAACTCACTTGGAGCATTTCGAAAGGTGTTTGATGAAATGATGGGCCGTGTAAGGTCCGTTTTGGAGAAAGCTAAATGAGGAGCTCCAGCCCAATAGGCAGGCCAACAATGGTGGCCACTGAAGAAAAGTCCAGCATTCAGGGAGTTGCCGTTCCCAAAACGATGCCCGAGGCAAACCTCCGTCCAATGAGCGAACTGCTCAGCACCATGGGTCTGAATGAGGAACAAGCAGAAGGCGAAAAGGCTCTGGAGAGAGCTCCGGTGTCAGATTCACACCATGTCCACGTTCCCAGTTTCGATGACGTGAAGCTCAGCGGGGAGCTCTACCCTGGTGAGTATATGTACTTGCCCCTCACCAAGATTGTGCGAGGCAAATACCAACCTCGACGCGTTTTTGATCCTGAAAAACTGACCGCCCTCGCGAACACTATTGCGGATCAGGGCCTTCATACTGCTATCGTTGTTCGCCCCCTTGCTGATGGGACCTTCGAGCTCATTGCTGGTGAACGTCGTTACCTTGCCCATCAGCTGCTACGGAAGACCTCCATCTATGTCTGCGTCAGGAATCTGGACGATGCAGAAGCAGAAGTTCTCGCTGTAACTGACAATGACGCTCGTGAAGATTTGTCCGACTTCGAACGGGGGGCCAGCTACAAGAGGTTGCTCGATCAAGGCACTGTCCAGAACCAAGCTGAATTGGCCCGTCGTGTTGGGAAAAGCATGTCAACCATCAGCAGGTGCCTCGCTTACTTCAAACTTCCCGCGGAAGTTCTCACGATGCTTGAGGCTGACCCAGAGCTTATTGGCAACCGCGTGGTCGCTGAATTGGTGTCATTGGCTGACAAAGGTCACGCTGAAACAGTCATCACTGCGGCGGATAAGATACGTTGCGGTACTTCGCAAGACAGTGCCATCAACTGGGCAAAAGGCGAGATACGCCGTCTGGCGTCCCCGCAAGCTCCAGTGCCTCCAAGGCAAATTAATTACAAAGAAAGGTCTCAGCTTGAGGTACGGTTTGATGGTCGAAAACTGATCCTTACCCCTCCTAAGGGAGTAGATCCTGCTGAAGTCCTGGCCTACTTAGAGGAGGCTTTGAAGGCCCGCGGCTGAAGAGTTATTGCTCAATTGCCGCCGGGCTCTGCCGGCGGCGAGGTATGGTTCCTCTCACTTATCTACTGCCCTCCCCGCATCCAAATCCTCGGTTAACTCATTGATAAGTCAAAGCAAAATTCGCATGCTATTGCTTTGCTCTTGAATTATGCCTCTCGATTTTCACTGTGAAACAACAAGCCTCGACCTATACATTTTCATTTCACCTCCGTTTTCACAGTGAAATTCCTATCCTATCTCGCTGTTTTCAGGCGTCTGCAAACCTGGCCTGTTGTCATGATGAGCGCATTTTTTTCACTGTGAAAACTTCATCAGTTGCGGATGGTCGCCTACGACACGGTGCGATCGGCATGAAGTTGTCAAAGAGCGGAGCCAGGATTTCACAGTGAAAATGTCGCAGTGGATTTCGCAACCGGGTTCATAGATTTCACTGTGAAAACAGAAAAAACTGAATTTGCCTATCCAGGCTTAGAAATGTGGCGCCCGCTCAGGCTGGATAAGCTGCTTCTGAGCATCCATCAAGACTTAAATCGGACAGCAGAGATTAGGTCCTGTATGCCACCCCTGCCCATCCCGTCCGAAGCTGAACCCAATACTTTATTCTCTTCGCACTGCGCACTGCATAGTGCGTAGTGCGTAGTGCGTAGTGCGTGGTGTACGGTGCTCACCAGGCACTTAATTAGGGACTATTGGTTGAGCGACGAGCCGTGGGCCTTCCTTCCCGTCCTGTACTCATCGGCCGGTGTATCTAAACGACGCAGTGCACGAATCGGCACTAGGTGGGGAATGCCCACAATTCGACGACCAATCACGACATGGATCCTTGTCCTTGTTGAGAGGCCTGCGCAGTATTTCACAGTGAAATGTTGTGACCGGGCCGTTTAAGGCTGAGCAGCACCCCACCTCAATGCCCAAATTCGACAAGGCCCAAAAACGATCCGATTTTCACTGTGAAATCCTCATTGTCTTCGAGTCCTTCTACACGACAGCCGTAGTGCGAAATGTATTTCACAGTGAAATCGAGCTGCGAGAAGGTCAATTAAAGGAAGTCTTAGCTGTTCGAATATTCGACTGCGTGAGTACTGGCGAGGCGGGTACATGACAGGCTCGTGTCTGATCTCCACGGTTATGCGATATGCCCATAGCAAAGTGGTGACCGATATCGGCGCCTATCCAGGAGTTTTCACTGTGAAAAGGATTCCACACGTGCTCGCCGCTTGGTCCATTTTATTCACGCGACGATCCCGCCGAACGTGAATTTTCACTGTGAAAACAATTGGGCTCATTAAGATGAATTGCTCAACCGGCCATTGCCAGGCCCTCAAAAGTCCCTCTCCAGGAAGACCAGACGCCCACAATTTCACAGTGAAAATCCCACCGTTGCGTACAGGGTAACGACCTAACAAACTAGATTTGCCCCCAATAGCTGCTTGCTGGATAACAGCAGAAAAGGACCAACTGGACCAGATTTTCACAGTGAAAATCTCAGGCGGCTCGCTTCAACCGAAAGATCAGACTCAGTTCAAAAATCTGGCGCCAGATACTTGTAGCGTACGCTTACGTGTTATCACTAAAATACAAAACATTGTTGTTCATCCCCTTATACAACGTTTGGCTTTCAAGCCGCCCCTCTACCAATTGGAGATAAACATGACGATTTCGCTGCTGCTGACCGAAGGTTCTGGAACCATTTTCGAGAACCAAAACCGCTCCTCCGACGCCGCACCGTTAATGGTGGGGTACGTGGAGTTTTTGCTGAACAAAGAACGCGGCCAAAAGCTCAAGCTTGAGGTAGCTGTCTGGATGAAGGAACGTGCAAACGAGACGAAGGATAAGTTTTACTCCCTATCGATCGGTGGCATTAACGCAAGCCTGTTCAAGGAGTCGGACAAGAAGGAGAATGGTCCTGACTACGCCGGAAGCTTTGGATTTAACCAGGAAATGCGGATTGCAGGCTGGAAAAAAGATGGCGTCAACGGCGGTAAGCCCTTCATCAGTCTTTCGATCAGCCCTAAGCTGAAGGACAAGCAAACCCCAGCGCCCAACCAGGCGAAAGCCACGGGATCTGCGACACCGCCGCAAGGTAACGAGATTGAAACCGGCCTTCCGGATTTCAAATTCTAGCTGAAATGTTCTACCCACGACCCCGCCGCCAGCGGGGTTTTTTTTTGGTTCTTCACGGAATCCCGGGAAACACAGAAACAAGAACACCGATTTGATTGATGATGTTCGTGCGAGCAAACACATCTAACAAACCGGCGTTCTTATGCGCGATATTAATACTTTCCTTCCTTTTTGGGAGGGCTTTTCTGTCGTCAACATCAAGCCTGATGGTGACGCCCTCCAGATCGATCTAACACCCCACGCCAACCGATTCCCTTCCTGTGGAGGGTGCCTAAAACCCTGTTCAACCACTCATGAGTATTGCGAGCGAGTGATTCGTGATTTGCCCATTCTCGGTCGTGCGGTGCGCCTTAGCGTTTTGCTCAGGCGTGTTGCCTGCCGCGACTGTGGCAAACGCATGGAGGCCGTCAGTTGGCTGGATCGCTATGCCCGCATGACGCGTCGCTTGGCCGATGCGGTCATTCAGGCCTGCGAGCGACTTCCCACCTTGCACGTGGCCCAGATGTTTGGGCTGCATTGGGACACCGTTCGGTTGCTGGAGCGTCGAGCCTTACAGGCGGCGTTGAGCACGCTGCCGAAGGCGCAACCACGACGCCTGGTGATGGATGAATTCGCGTTGTTCAAGGGGCATCGATACGCCAGTGTGGTGTTGGATGCCGATACGCGACGAGTGCTATGGATCGGCGAAGGCCGAAGCCGGGCGGCGGTTCGGCCCTTTTTCGAAGAGCTGGGGCCGGAAGGATGTGCTCGAATCGAAGCGGTGGCGATGGACATGAATACCGCTTTTGACCTGGAGGTTCGTCAGCACTGCCCGAAAGCGCGAGTGGTGTACGACCTTTTTCATGTAGTGGCCAAATATGGCCGAGAGGTGATTGATCGGGTCCGCGTCGACGAAGCCAATCGACTGCGCCACGACAAGCCTGCTCGAAAGGTCATCAAGCAAGCGCGATGGCTGTTGCTGCGCAATCCGCAGAACCTGAAAACACCGGAACAGCAGGTTCACTTGCAGGATTTGCTGGCGGCGAACCAATCGTTGATGACGGTCTATTTGATGAAGGCTGAGCTCAAAGCACTCTGGACACCGGGCGCTGCTTGGGCCTGGAGATCGGACTGGAAGCAATGGCTGCGCCATGCTCATCAAAGCGAAATACCGGCTCTGATCCAGTTTGCAAAACGGCTAAAGGGCTACTGGCGGGGCATCGTCAGCCGGGTTCGCTGGCCGATGCACACGGGTCAGTTGGAAGGAATAAACAATCGAATAAAGGTCATCAAGCGGATGGCGTACGGTTATCGGGATAGCGAATTCTTTTTCATGAAGATCAAGAGCGTCTTTCCCGGTAATCCGTGAAGAACCTTTTTTTTGGCCCAAAATCATTGCCTGGTAGGAGCTGGCACCTGGAATGTTTCATAGCCTCAAGGAATGAAAACCTCAAGCTGAAAGCTCTCGGGGCCTTAGGCTTGGATGAAAGGATCTTATTGAACGCTCATCCTCCAGGCTCAACTTGCAACTCCCAGCACTAGGCTCTGTAACCAGCTCATTTCCATACTGCTGGAAGGTACTGAGTGCCCCATCTACCGCTGCAAGACATAAACCGGGCGCATCCCCTGTGAAAACGAGGTTGTTGTGCCATGCGTAGTGCGCAAGCCTGCCTGCCGAGCCCTCCGGGTTCTAACCCATGGTGGTCTGCCTCTCGCGTCTTTTTCACAGCTTTTCTGCCAATTGTGCCGCAGCTAGGGGCTGGTCGGGGGGGCAACGCCCCCCCTTATACCCGTCAAATGTGCCATCACTAGGGACAGAGCTTACAAATGTGCCATCGTTAGATGGTAATACGGCCCCCACACTTAGGCATGCGACCTCGCCTTGCCGCTTGTTTTGTCTGTTGTGCCATCGTCAGTGATATAGCAGAGCCCTATTGATTAGGGATTTCACTGTGAAAAGTTCCATCGCGATGCTTCCCTCCTCGATAAGTGTCTCTAATGACGTAGAAGCACCGCGATGAGCGGATTTGATTGGGGTGTCAAAGGGAGGGGAGCAGGTAGGTACCCAGGTGGAATGAGCCTAAATGTGCCATCGTCAGGGGCGGACCTCCTAAGCTATCCCCTTGTACTACCAAGCAAATCCCAAATGTGCCATTGCTAGAGCAATGCTAAAGCCAATGTCGGGATTGTTAAGGGAAGATGCCAGCGTTAGTGGCAAAATGTGCCACGATTAGATATTCCTGACATCTGGATTCATCTACCTAAGAATGGCTGAAGCCCTTGTGAATAAAGGCTTTGACGGTTTTGTGCCACCGTTAGAAAGGTGTTTTCCTAACCGTGGCACATTTCATGGATATCTCTAACAAGAGCACAATAGGAATCTAACGACGGCACATTTGTCTAGCGCTGGCACAGAAAGGATCTGACCAAGGCACAAATGCTTAGATTCCCGGCACATTTGGCCCTGGCCATGGCACAGAAAAACCGCTGTAGCCCTTGTGTTACGCGGGTTTGATGGGTTTACTAACAAAGCTTTAAAAAAGCATTCAAAACAGAAACAAGCTGTTGTTAGTTTTTTTGCTAGCGCATCTCGAAGCGAAAAACACAAAAGCAACATCGAAGTGGGGAGCCCTAGAGATGGCACATTTCAGCACTGGCGATGGAACCGAAAAAGCGTTGACCTCGTGACTTTTGTTCCAGTAATGTGCCACCACAGTCATTGACGGCACATTTCAAGATGGACACCCAACCCAAGAAAACACGAGCCTCCAGGGCCAAGCCTACTGAGGCCCCGACGATCGAGGCAAGTCCAGCCAAACGCAAGAGGGCTCCCAAGCTTCAGGTTGTCCGAGATACAGAACTCTCGAAGGCTGTGGAGCTGCGCAAAGCGACTGAGGCCTTGTCGATGCGAAACGTGTCCACTTCAAGTGATTTCACATTTCTGCAAAGGAAACTCTACAACACGCTTCTCCAGTTTGCCCAACAGCGGCCGGAGGCAGAGTCCGTTCATGACATCCCAATCAAAAAGGTCGAGGAACACGTTGGCCACACGACCACAAATAGTCGTGATTACCTGAAGAAAGTGCTCAAGAGCATGACCCAGGTACAGGTCGAATTCGATTACAAAGGTGACGCTAAAGGACGTAAAAGCGAATGGGGTATTGCCAACCTTATCGCAGAAGCCTACATCCTCGATGACAACCAGACAGTTAGGTTTTCCTTTCCGGCTGAAATGAAACGCCGCCTCCTGGACCCTAAGATTTTCAATCTCATTGATCTTCGGATGCAATATCACTTCTCAAGCTTCTCAGCGCTGACGTTGCACGAGATAGTGTCCCGATACTTTGGCTCCCCGCACGGCGAGACCTATCGTTCACACTGGACTGAGTGGAGCGTCTCCCTGTCTGGGTCCGCGACGCCTCACGCTGAGTTTCGCGACTTCAACAAGATGCTGGGTCGTGCGATTGAACAGGTCAACAGCATTGAAAGTCGGTTCAGGATCGCTGCCCAGGTTACAAAATTGAACCGGAAGATGGATCAGCTTTGGTTCAAACTTGAAACGCTCAAGCAGCCAGGCCTCGGGCTTAACCCTACACCTGAGCTGGTCAGTCCGTCCGTTGCAAAGCGGCTTAAGGCATTGTCACTGAGCGGTAAGGACATCGAAGAGCTCGGCATGAATTTCGATGAGGAATATTTGTTAGCCCAAGCCGATTACACTGAGGGGCAGATCAAGAAGGACGGGAGCAAGATCGCAAGCCCAGCTGCGTATTTGAAGGCGGCCGTGCAGAATAATTATGCGAATGCACCAACCAACCAAAATCCTTCTCAGCCGAAAAAGACAACTCCGCCTAAGGCTGATGCTGAAAAGCCAGCAAAAACGCCCTCAGTGACCCCACCAGCTGCTCCGGGTAACCAGATGGCGACTCTTCTCGAACAATGGGGTTCGGCTCAGCGAGACACGATTCGCAGTGAGTTCAGCGCTCTCGACGACGAAGGGAAGGAAGCCCTGGTCCAACGCTACGAATCTGAATTGAGGAAGGATGAGGTAGCCTTTGGCTTCTACAAGAAAAAGGGTCTGCACACCATGGTGGTGAATTGCATCGTTCAGATCATTTTTGCAGAGCGGTTCCCGGAATCTCCATCATCCGATGTTTTGCTCGATTTTGTGCTTTCGAGCAGTAACGTTTGAAGCCGGCCTATCACTGAGTGCTGCCAGGTTCGTTCGACATTGAAGCTGTTCTTTTGACAAGCGAGAGCAGCGACTCTGATGTTAGAAACGGCGAATTCCTAAGCATCTGTCCCATAAGCAACGTCACCACTTCAAAACAATCACCAGGGCCGATCGGAAGAGATCGGCCGTTTTGACCCCTTGCATTGACAGTCAGAAACACCTTTCCCTTTTGGTTTTCAAGCGTGAACCATTTTTCGTTTTGGGCTCCATGTCCTTTCCCGTCGAACCGTGTCTGAAGCTGAAGCAAGGTCGCCAGCACTCCGGGTAATTCACGCGGTGATAGCTGGATCCCAACCTTGTCCTTCCAGTTGTAAGAGCGCTCTCCTGATGATTCTGCCGCCTCGATACGAATGGTGTGTGACTGATTCCTGGTTAAGTCCGCAGAAAAGCACACAGCTACACGCGCGCCATAGACGTGCCGGTTGATGTAGGGTCTGTCGGCTGATTCATCGCTGCGCTCACCCGCGTCTGATTCGTCTTGTTCCATGACGGAGCAGGCATGTACTTGGTGGTCGCCACTGATTGGGCTGGTGTTGCATTCAACCTGGGCGCGCTTGTACACAGTTTCCAAATATTGGCCATGTTCATCTGCCGGGCACCCGGCCTCAACCCAGGACTTCAAGACTTTTGAAAACTTTGGGCCCTCTGTTTTACCGATACGGATGAGCACCGGAAGGGTAGGGTTATCGAACTTCGCGGCCTTGAGCCTTGGAGATACGGCAGGCAACACATTGAAAAGGATGCCCCGCAGGTAGGCGGCCGCTACAGGGTCGCCTGAACTGGCTGAGTCGATAGAGCTTGTGAAGACTTCGCCCTCAATGTCGTATATTTCACCGAGGATCGTTGGCAAAGGGACCGGGATGTTCAACGCAGTGAGTTGAGTTGAAACTATCGTAGCATCGAAATGCATTGGGAAACCCTGATTAATACTGATGCTTGATTCTAGCAGTATTCAGGAAATTATTGCTACGTGTTATAGAATGTCGATATCCAAGGCGTGGTTCAACTCGTCCTCTATGTCAATCGGCTTACCATTGAGCATGAAATCAGATTTGGTGATGACTCCCAATGCCATCATCACCAATGGTGTTCCCATGTCAATCTGCTTGGCGACTTCACGCATCAGGGGGAGATCTCGCAATGAAGGGATCGAACGCTTCATCCGCCACGAGCACAACTTTTCATACGGAATGTTGGTTTTTAAAGCCGCCTCTCGGAGACCCTCGGACCACGTAGCAGCTACGAGCTGATCAAGAATGAAATCTGGAGATGTAGCCACGTCTGCTTTGTTCACGGCTTCGAAATAATCGGCAGCTTCCCGGCTCGGGTCGATCTGACAGCCAGGGTTAAAAACAGTTGAGGATTGAATCAGACAGTAATCAGCCCAACGGAAAACGTCGGCCATTTGAAGGACCCTGAATCCAGAGCACTGAAGAAAGGCTGCGATCAGGTCGATTCGCTTCCGATCGAGCACCTCATGAATGGCTCGGGGCTTTGCCCGCGACTCATCCCCAAAGCAGCTTGCCAATGTGTCAGCTGTAAAGCCGCACAGCTTGCTTGCCTCCGAAAAGGGGACGGATAGAAGTTCACATCTGTCGATTATGGCCTGATAGAGGCGGAGCCCAGGGTGCACTACAAATCCTTATCTTTTAAACATTCATCAGTTGCACAGATTCAGACACCTTATGTCGGCAGCTACCCAACCATTCATTAGTCAGGGAAAGCGATTTGGTGAACTCTGGCTCAATGTTTTCCGCGAATGATGAACCATCCAACCCCGTCACCACACCAAAGGCATATGCCGAGGATACTGATAGCAATTGGCCAAGCATATCGGGTAGAGGTGACCGATTGGAATACGTGACCAGAGCTTTTTGAATGCTGACTGGGAATTTCCAACGTTTGAGGAGCTCCGCTCCAACCTCTGCATTATCAAATCCAAGGATGGATTGTTCTACGCTGCGACGGCCCGCAAAGTCGAAGACATCTACGGTTTGGACAACCTGGGCAGCTTCGTCGGGCATGATGAGGTGGATAAGCAGCACGCCTAAACCTTGCATCAAACCAGTGGTAAAAGCCTCTTCGCGATCATGCCCAACTTTTTCCGCTAACGCCGAAGCCATGAAAGCTGTGTGCATTCCCATTTTCCAGTAACTCGGCATCACAATGCCTGGTGCATCCGGAAGCGCTTTCAACAGACCGTTGGTGATGATCGTAGTTCTGAAGTTGTGAATGCCTATAGTAGAAATGGCATCCTCCAGGCTGGAGACCGTGCCGCTACGACCGAAATAAGCTGAGTTCGCGGTACGAAGCACCTTAGCCGCGAGCACTTGATCCAGGCTCACTGCTTTCGCGATGCTTGAGAGCTGAACGGACGGGTCCCTGGTCATCGCAAGCAATTCCATAACCACCGATGAAATCGTAGGCAACGCCGCGGGTTTATTGAATATTTTTGCCAGGGGTTTCATCTAGAAAACTCTCAAGAAGGTATGGTCAATCCATCACACAGAACCTGCCAAATTGTAACGATTTGATGTGGGCGGGTCATTAGCCATTCCGGCTTTGGCCAATGCCTACGGGCGTAGAGGTCTAACTGTATTCAGAACGAGGCCCATTTAACGACTCGGTTTACCTGTTCAGTATCTGTTCAATTCCCGCTGAATTCAGCCTTATGGGTGCATGTTTCCAGATTTTCTGGGAATTTTGTTCTTACACACTCGTGTGACACATCTCTCTTTGCAAGGCGGTTAGGCGAAAAGCCTTAACAGCATACTCTTTCAGGAGATTCACACATGATCCACCAACCACAGCTCACCCAGACCAATACTCGCGCACTACTTATCTCTGGCCTTTTCCCCAACGGGGAGATGTTCTCAGACGTCGTGCACGCTTCTACTTCCTATGAAGCTCAGATCCGCTTGATCGCTCAGTGTCGCTACAGTGACGCTGGTGGTGATTTGGAAGTGACCAGACTCGCTGACGCATCCACTGGATCGGCTGTTCCGGACGCTCTCCTTTCTGCTGATCAAGACCTGCTGACAGAGGTTGAAGCCGTCGAGTATGTGCTGTACACCGTTCAAAACTCCCTCGACACCGGGCGCAGAACCTCGACAGATCCAGCATCTGTCACACTGCGTTCGTACGTTGAGTTCTTCGATATCGTTCTGTCAGAAGCTCCTCAAGTCTTTGAGGCACTCAGCTCAGGAGATCCGCTTTCATCCGATGATGATATTGGCTTGATGTTCGAAGATTCCACAGGCTCTGAAAACGAGCTGGTGCCGGCGGATGCGTTATACGCATTGGCGATCGCTGCACTGGAGGAGGGGAGGGTGGCGGCGGCCTATCAGGTTTTGACGATGGCCAACGTCACCCGTGTTGCGTTGAGTAAAGCTTGCATCAAAGCTTTGACTTGAGAGAGAAGCCTTCTGGACCCTGGTGGTTCAGAAGGTTTTTTTTCGTCTACCAAATCATTGTCACAGGAACCAGCTCGCTGATTTGGGCTGTTACCCCTTGCTCATCATTCATGATCCGACCCTGTAAGTGCAGCCTCTGGGCTTTAAACATTTCCCCTTTTTGCCAACCAGCACGCTGCCTGGTGATGACGCAACGGATCGCGCCGGTGAGATCCGAAGCAACGAACTCGAAACATTCTTGATCGTCGACCAAGCAGGGGAGTGGGGCCTCTTTTATCAGGTATATCCCCTCGAAGTGATGTCCAGCTTCCAAAATAGCTACGTGATGGTGTCGACCGGTGGCCAAGTACTCATCGGCATTGCAAATCATGTTCGGCTCCTAGAGCGGGTTGGAAGATTTGAGTTCATCGAGCAACGAAGGATCAGGGCCACAAACCTCTGGAGGAATGGAGGCTCGATTGTTGATCCATGTGCTGCATCTCTTTGGGTAAGGCAAGCGCCTAAATTTATGGCCACCCATCCTGGAGTTAACGATGACCCCGATTTTGATTTCTATTGTCCTTTTCGTGATCGGATTTCCGTTTGCGGACAAAGCCTGCATTGGCACGCCAGCGCGCTAATGAACCACCCAAACCGACAGATCATCTGTCGGTTTTTTTTTGCTGAAAAAAAACCCGCATCTCTGCGGGCTTTTAAAGTTCTCGGTTACGAACGTTCGTCTGCGAGCCGCTGCTCAACGGCTTTCTCAATGCGACTTTGGAAGTCATCGATCCATTGCTCGTACCGGCCTAGAGCTGTGATGTCTGGCTTGGTATCGTCATTCCGCCACCGGTAGATGGTCATTTTGGTGACCCCGAGCAGCTTGGCCATTTGCTCATCACCTGTAGTTTGCAGCCGCTCCTCCCATTCCTTGAGGATTGCCGACATGGGACGTTTGAACCTGTCGAGACGAGATGTCATATGAGGTTCTTCAGCACGCAGATCTCGTGCTTTCTTCATGACTTCAGCAGGTACTGATGCGGTACGCCCGTAAATGTATGACGAGAGCCTCGGGAGGCCGATGCCAAGCGCAAAAGCATAATCCTGGTTGCGCAACCCCAGTTCTTCGCCGATTTTTACAAGTTCCGATTGATCGGAGGAGAGTTCTGCCCGACTGCCAGCCCGCGGGCGTTTTTGGGCTGGAGAGGAGTTTCCTGTCTGCCTCTGGGTAGCTGCGGCAGGCTCAACGTCGATATCGGACATTGGCTGTGTTTTTTTCATCGATACCATGGGGTCTTGGTCCATGTGGAAAATGCCCGAATTAGCCACTATTTGTTCTCCGTTGATCACCCGTTGAAGTGCTGCCGCCATTTTTCGTTTGGCAGCTTCAGTATCTATATCTCTGTCGTGGTCTTCTTCCACCTGTTCAGCCAAGGTAGCTTGCTCAAGCTCCTCTCCCATCTCAAGCATGTCTTCGATGGAGCGGTGGTTTGCTACCATTTTCTGCCGATCTCGATAGACCTCACGGCTGACGTTGCTGGCCACCGCATATACCACTGCGTACACAGCATCAGCGTCGACCGTCTTTGCCAGCATAGACTTGAAGAAAACCTCCAAAACGCGTTGCAAAACGTCTTCGAAGTCGTCCATGTCGCAATGATGTTTTTTGAGATTGACTCGGCAGATCTTCCGGACACGTTCGTCCCGGTTCATCTCGAACGCGATTCGATTAACAAATGCAGGGGATCGATCCGTGGCGGAGATGTATCTCTCGCACAGGAGTTCGAAAGTCGAGGGGGGGCCGCTTGGCTTGGATGAAGAAGAATCGACGGTGGTATTTTCTGCAAGCCTTGGAGGTTTCGCGGTCTCCAAGGCCTGAATCTGTTCTACTGCCATAAGGGGCTCGTTGGTTTACAAAATCCTACGAAGCCACGAAGTCCACAGAGCGATCGAGTCGGGGTAGAACAACGTCTCTAAAATGTCCGATGCTTGAGGACACCTTCAACAGAATCGACATTCCGGCAGCCAAGATCTCAATCTTGATCTCGGGATACGAAATCATCGCTTGTTCTATCCGCTCGCTAACGACTTGTTCCTGGCAAGCTTGGTCCTTTCCTTCGAGCTCAAACACAGCAAGAGGGTTTTGACCAGGTTCAATACCGAGAGCATCAAGGCCGATCTCGATTGGGGAGTATTCGTGGATCATGAAACATTACCTCTACTCGCAACCTGTTAGGTCGCTGATTTTGATTATACGTACGTGACAGACCACGTCAATCGAATCCATAACGCGTAACTGGAAGATCGCGACGATACTGTCAGTGTACTGTGCATTACGCAGGCGCTATTTTTGGTGGAGGCGAGTGGCCATCTTCAGAAGGTAGTGACCTGGATTGCTCTTTCAAAGCGGCCTAGTGCACTAATGACTTGAGCAGTATCAGATGCAAACCCGGACGCAATCTGGATACCCGCTAGAAGTATTTCAGCTTTCGCTTCAGGAAAATCGGTCATTGCTTTGATCATGCATTTTGTGGCGCAGGATACTGAGCAGTTCTTATTGAAGCGAGGGCAACGCGGACGGCCTTCAGTGGAGAGGCACCCCAGAGAGGACAGGCCAATTTCTGTTGCGCCTTGAGAGTTGTCTAAACCATATGACATGTAAGTATCCCTAATTCTCAATTCCGGTGATCGGATCCAAGAATCAAATTATAGGGACCTGTAGATAAACGGGTCAACAAACTGACGTCAAAAAAGTTCAACTTTTGTTACACTTTAGTGCCTGCAAAATTTGGTATGCAGAAATTTACGTATGCAAAAAATCGATTAGCTAAGTGCGCTCAGGATTGTAAGACAGTTTTCAGAAATAAAAAACCGCCGCTCATAAGGAGCGACGGTTTGTGTGATGCAGTTAAAGAAATACGTCCATCGGAGCGATGAGTTTATCTTCAAAGTCCGCTTCCTCTGATGAAGGCTTGCGTTGAGGCAAACCTTCGCAGGAGGGGACGGCAGCGCCCGTCGGGCCTGTGTGCGCCGGTGTTGAAGGCTTCCGTGAAAGGATTGCGCATTCTGGTGCTTTCAGTACATTGGATTTGGAAGTACCTAGCCCATTGCTGCTCGGCAGATTTGCCAATTGCTTGGTGACGCGTTTCGGCGGGTAAGGAATGTCATCCAGGTTGTAGGTCTTCTGTACGGTCACCTTGTTACCGATTTGGTTGTTCTCTCTTCGGAACGGTTTCTCCCGTACAGTTTTAAACTTCTCGATTGGAGCTGATTCAACCGCTGGCCAGTATGTGAAGTTACCAGTTTTGAACAGTGCCCAAATGGGCAGGTTAATAGCCACTCCCAAGATGAGCAAAGCAACCTTTCCCGCGTAGCCACTGCATATCAATGCAAGTGTGCCTATCAGGATAACTATCCATGCGATGTGATGCCCATTAATGCGCTGTCTCATGATTACCCCGTTGATGTCTTGATGCTCGGAGATGTCGAACACAGACCCCTAACTCTATTTTCGACGAAAAAAAACCTCCCCTTATGAGGGAGGTGGTTGAGCGTTTAGAAAATGAGATCGATTTTCAGATCTACGTCGACCATGGAATCGAACGGTTTTGATGACTTCGTCCCAGGATGAAGAGCCGGAGGAGTGGCACTGCTACCAGGCACGTTGGCTGACGGGATGTTTGAATTTCCTTGTGTGTCCCTGACAATCGCATTTTCCGTTGCTGGTTTGCGGTAACGGTCAATTTGATCTTCAGAGATTTTGATTCCTTTGTCAGCGAGCAGCTTTCGCCAGTCCACTTGCCCCTTGCGCTGTGATAGCAGTACAGAGACTCCATTCCCCTCATGTCGTTTTCGTCCGAGCGGCATCTGAGTAAGAAGTACGTTTCTCGCTTGCTCCTCACGAGCGAGGGCTTCTTGCAACTCGCGATGCGCAGACTGCCAAGCAGTTGCCGCCGCTACCCATTCATCAGAGGCCCATTTCCCTGTTTGCAGCCGGTGCCAGAATTCATGATCACCTCGTAGGATCTGATCGATCCGTTTCTGATTTCGAGGCACCTTCAGCAGTACTCCTTTCTCCCCATCAAACGAGTAGTAATGAGCGAACTGCGCCTCTGCCACAAAGATTTGTTGTTGGACCTGGTCAACGTACTCAGGTGGAACGATGCCTTTCATTGCCAGAGCATGAGCGGTATCTCCTGGGCACTTGATCTCGACAGGTATCGCATCAAACGCGTTGTAGCCGTCGAAAGAGGCACGGATGAACGGGTAGATGCTGCTCTCTGCAATGATTGGTGTAACGGTTGTCCCGGTATGCCTTTCATATGCTCGACGTGCAATGGGTTCCAACAGGTGGCCCCTCGCACGAATCCTGTCCAGAAAAGGGTTAGGTGGTGGGGGAGGGCCGATGCCCCTTCTAAGCCGAAACAGCTCGTAAGCGGTTCGGAACTTCGATGTGCCCATGATTGCAGGTGCTTCACTGGCGCCGATGCCGTTGGCACGCCACGCCAGCCATGCTGCGGTGTTTTGCTGCGTCGCAGGGCCTGTGATGATACGCATGGTCATTGGATACTCCACAAAGGCAGACCTCGCCGACAAGATGTCGGTGCTAGTCCTGATGAGTAGAGATGCGTAACGTCTCCAGTGAAATTCGTTTGTAAGGGCGTGTACGACATATCCCTCTGTCACGTCTAACACTGAAGGCCTACTGTATGAACGACCTAGAAAAACGAACCGCAAGCTTGTGCCGGCGTTTGGCAGAGATGGGGATACTGGCAATACCGGCCGCGCCTTCTGGCATGCAACGCTTCCACCTCTACGCAATGGAACCTGCATCCGCCCGCTCTTTGGCATTGCACTATGATCAGGACGAGTTTGAGTCCACGAATACTCGGCTGATCACCCTGTTTGAAAGCGAATCAGGCGACAACGAGGTTTGGCGATCAGAAGAAGCTGAAGTGCTGGTGCGTACCAGCCACCCTGCGTCTGCGCCTGGTCTTTTGTCAGCCCTGCCTTCGAGAACGTCAGTGCAGCAGCATGGCGCTGAACATCTGAGCGTAGAAGGGTACTGGGATAATGTTGGTGCTGACAGAATTCTGTTGACCCGATGCCCGCTGGCCGCAGACATAACCTCCCGAGCTTGGCGATCTGCCTGAGCTCACACCCGGCTACTTTGCGTAGCCGGGTTTTCTTTTGCCCTGATTATTCTCCCAGGCGCATCGTGATTGGAAATCCCCGCACGGCGTTCGCCGTTCGCAGATCATCCAGAGTTACGGATGGATCGGAGGACGCTGCTGCCGAGCTCGCACAACCCATTCCGGTCATGCAAATGCTGTGGATCACTAGGCTGACCGCTTTCAGGTCACTCACATTCTGACCATTTGAGTTTTGCGCTGCGTCAGAGGCAGACGTAACGCCTGATGTGACTGTGTTACCGACCACACCTGCATCATTGCATGAGCGAAGTAGTGCGCACGCCGCCACTGAAACACCCACCGATGCGCTTGTCGCCAAGACATTGCCTGTGGTGGTGTGTGCCTCCTTATAGTCGGACGCCGGCCCTGCATAGATTTCAGTGATGGAGTATGTGAGTTTCGCATCACCTGAGGTCAGGTTGTAGCCACCCTTTTTAAGCGATTGGTTGGCATAGTCGGCAAGTTCCTGATGCCCATCCTTGGATACAGCTTTCACGGTCCAGCCTTCTCGGATTCTGCCGTTAATCTGGGCGGACTGAATGCGAATTGGGCCGTCTTCGACCGTGATAGGTTTGGCAGCACAACCGGTGAGGGATGAGAGGGTGCAGGTAGCCGCGAAAATCGCAAACAGATGTTTGATCACGGGAAGGACTCTGGTGGATAACATGTAGCAATAATACTGGTTGGTCTGCGTGGTTGGCTACAGCAAATTTTCAGAAGCGATGGTCAAGCAGGCGGAAGAGCATAGAAAATGAGTGGAAGGCTGGTAGATCCGGAAGCACCGATGGAGGTCGGCTCAAGGTATAAAAAAACTGGGTCTCTTTTGACATGCAAAAGAGCCCAGTCCTGGTAACCACAGCTGCCGCGGCGCTGTAGGTGGAATCCACCGTTACCAAGACTGAGCTCACCTCTTTTGTCGCCATTAGGAGTATCGATAGCAATACGACTCCTGCTTGGCTAGCTTTGCGAATCCCCACCAGTTGCACCTGGTTGCTATGTAAAGGACGCGAGTCCGGGGAAGTCATTGGCGCTTGTTCACGTATTGGTGAACGACCTGAAGGTTTACCGCTGCGACCTAATCGTCCAGCTGCGTTGTCTGTTCCTGGGAGAAGCCCGGACACGACTATTGATCTGATCTCAAAACTGGCGGTGCATCACCGAGTCGAGAACACAGAGCAAACACAGGGGATGCATTAGGGAGCGGTAGTTTCAAGGGGTATTTGGGTAATGCGCTGACCCTTTACCGTGTTTCTGACTACAAAGGAGGCTTCGCGACCTCGGACCTAAACTGGCTTCTCCAGTAACAGTATCCGTTAACTTTGCAAGAGGTTATGGTCAACACGGGTTGATAATCATGATGAGAGAAAAAAAAACCGGCGCGGTGGCCGGTTCATAAGTGAGGGTGATTCAGGTCGTGCGTGGGATTACGGCGGTCGATGCCACAAAGTCGAACAGGGCTTGCGCTTTCACAGTGAAAATGGGCAGTGCTAGGAAGGCTAGAAGTGCCACCACCAGGATCAAGGGCTGTCCGATACTCAGAAGCAGGACGACGGACAAGATTTTCAACGTCGTGCGGAACAAACACTGCCAGATGGTTAACTGCCCGGATAATGAAGACGTGCGAAGCCGGAACAGGACTTTCCCAATCGTCGCACCGTTCCACGTTCGGGTCAGCCCTACCTCGTACACCAACCAGGCAAGTGGGAGGAGAGCAAGAAAGAAGGGTGCGAGGCTTAACGCTATACCCTCGAACCATCCCATAGTGCTACCGGGTACTGGCGCTAGACCAGTGGCTGCGATGGGGTTGAAAACTACAGTCAGGTAAGCAGTCAATGCCAGAATGCCTGAAAGGGTTGCGGCGATCACAATCAGGTCGATTGCCATCGCCCCAATCCTTTGAAGCAAGAAAGCAGATCGTCTGTAAATACTCATGCTCGATTGTCCTTCTGGTGTGACGCATGCCCGGCTCGACTTAACCGAACATCGCGCCCATGGAGTTCAGAACGGCCATTTGGTCCGCGTCCGGAATAGGTGATTCAGGAGGATTGGGTTGCGCCAACTCCTCTTCTCGATCTTGCAGTAACCCGGGTTGTGCGGCTGTAGGTCCAGCGTTTGTCGCCGCTTCGCCGATCGACGGGGGAAGAGGGGCGGCCACCACCTGATCGAGAACTGGAGAGTGCGCACTTTCAGTTGCCATGCTCCCCACGGTTTCAGCTGGATGGCTGTCACCACCTTTCGGCTCAAGGGCATCCAAACCTCTTCCGGTTGGTTGATGACCTGGTGATGTCTGGTCATCAGAGTGAACGCCAGCAGAGGGCGACGTACCGGTAAGTGCTCTTGCCGTCACCTCACGCTGCCGAGGCATACGTTTTTTTCTCGATGGTTGCGGAGCGGCTTCTCGACGGGATTGCCTTCCCGTTGGAATCAGCCCTCCCGGCCCCGCCAACACCTCATTCAGGGCTTCATCCAGAGTGCCCGCCTCAAGGTTGCGCAGATACCACTGGTAGAAAACGCCACGGATCAAGGGGGTATCATTTCCATACGGAAGTTCTGACATGAACTCCAGAAGGCCAGGGCATGCATCCTCGGGAATATTAAGATTTATTTTCCGCTCTTTTTCGTTCGGGTCATAAACCCGTATGAGCTTAGCCATTTACGGCGGCCTGGGAGTTTGCATTGACGGATGCCCGGATCAGTTGTCCGAGAGCATATCTGGCGAAGCCGTCCGCGACTGCCCATCGAGAGTTCGGTAGGAGGATGCTGTGTTTCCAGGTCTGGGAAGTGACATTGTAAATTGCACCAGCGCTACCGCCCGCGATAAGAATGCCGGTAAGCGAGCGTGCGTCATCCGCGAAGAGAGAATTCGCCTTTGCGATGATCTCCTGAATGACATGACCTTGTCCTTCGCCAATTTCTTCCTCAATGTTCAGTTCGGTACCGAACTGATACAAGCACTTAGAAGTGAAGGACTCTTCGCATTCGACAAGACTGGCCTGAATCTCTTTTTTCGCGAGAATATGGCGTAGTCGCTCAGCTGCGGTACTCATCCCAGAACAAGAGTCAGCACCCCGTTCGATATATTGCCCCTCTTTCATCAACAAAAAGTCGGTGGAGAAATGTCCACCTTCAATGACGCCATAGGATTTCAATTTCCCGCCTTGGCCCATTAACTTTTCTTTGATGGGCATTCCTGATTTATCAAGAATGTAGTCACAGTAAGCACCCATAGGCTGAGGAAGAGCTTTCAATTCAACCCCCGCAGGAAGAGCTTTACTTGTGCGGGCTACAAGACTTTCTTGGCGCGATCCGAACAGCCTGGCAGGAGTACCGATTACGATCAGTGCATCATCAAGACCGGGAACTCCTTGGTGCTTTAGTCGGGTGATCGCTGACTGAATCAGAGCAAGATATTCAGGCGTATCGGTCCAGTTGTCATTCAGCCCTACCGATGATGTGAGGTTGCCTTGCAGCCTGGCCGTGTCACCGGTGAAGAAGGCTTTGCCATCAACCGTTTCGGTTTCCAGTTTTGCCCGAGCAGCGGTCGTGGGGTCGCTCAATTCCACCGCAGCCACAACCAGGGTGGGGAAAATCACGTCGAATCTCTTTGACCCGTGGTATGCAACGACTTTCATGGCGCTACGGCCGGCATCAAGGCCTACAACGGTGCGAACTTTCATGAATTAACTTCCTACAGATCAATGGGTTACGTACTGGAAACGATGTGCACTCCACACTATTCACTTACTACAGTGGAATGCGTACTGCCTACTGTATGGTGCACATTGATGCGAGTTTAAGATACATAACACGTATTGACAATACCAACAGTAGCCGAACAAAATCCGCCCCGAACGCCTCTTTGGCGCGGCTATACACAACCCCCCGGCGAACGCTTAAACAATGGCTATACACAACCCCCCCTCGATCGACGATTTCGAAGAGCTCCGGCAGCGCGGCAGGGACGCAATTGACACCGCTATCGAGTACCTCATCCGCATCGACAATCTCCTGGTTCGGATGGGAGATCTGCTGTACGTGATGCAGCCGTTCCAGACAGGCCGAATCGCCATCGACTTCAACAGCCACCGTGGGCAGGCCAGACCATTCGTGCGCGTCTACCGCAAGCTGCGTGCGGGCAAAGGCAAATGGATGTCTACAAACATCAGCCACCAGGGCCTGACCAAAAGAGTGAAGAGGGCTCGGGAGTTTGAGCCCAACCACAAGCTCATGCTCGTGTTGTGCGAACGTATTTCTAAACTGTTTGAACTGCGGGCCCAGATGCAGGAACGTCTACGCAATATGATTCAGGGCGTGACGCTAACCAGCAGGACACGCGATGAAGTGCTCTCCGATCTTGAAACTCTTGTGGCGGGCATGCTGGATCAGGTTGAAGCCAAGTATGAGGGTGTGATTGATATCGACGAGTAGCCCAGCAACCAGCGTAATCGAGGCCTTGCCGATGAAAGTCGTCAGGGCCTTTTTGTTGCCGAGATGGACCAGAAACAGTTCGGTGACGGGCGGCGTGTGAACTTAGGCGTTGGTGAAGCAGATCATAAGCAAACCGGTGTTACGCGATGTGGGACCTTGCGGCTTTGGCGAAGCGATTCAGAAGCATAACGGTGGTGTGGCGGAGTCTGATCTGAGGCTTCTGGCGGGCCGAGTTTGAATCATTGGCGGAGAATTACTTTCAGCTGCCGATGACGGGCGTACGTTCATCTTGAGCGCTGGTTGAGTCTGACTCTTGGCGGGTCGCGCCCATCCCTTTAATTAATTTAATTTTCTTTTCTCCTTTCTCTCCTTCCACGAGCACGGCGGCAACTTCTCCCTCTTGTAGCGCACGCACTTGTGCTGAAATCACTTTTGATTCTGCGTCTTGTGCGGGTGCATTATCTGATTGTTTGGCCCTTCGCGGTAATCTCGCGGGCAGTTCTGTCTCGGGTACTTCTTGCATTCTTACTTGTCGCTCTCACCGCTGAAGTCATTGTCACCTTTGCAGCTGTCACTCTGAGCTCTTTTGCTGCTTTCATTTCTTCTCCTCACATGTTCCATACTTACTCGTGCATGCACAATTCTGGGTTTGTCTTCTGCAACTGTCCTTTCTTTCACTGCGTGTTGTGCCACCTCTAGTGTCGCGCTCAATCTCGCACAACCAGCATCAGCGTCTCTTGTTCAGATGGCTATTTCGATGTTGCGGCGGTACCCGCTTTTCTTCATGTCGGAGCATAACCATTTGTGCCTATACGGCCATCGCCCGAATCTCGATCCAGTGCGTCTGTCAGCCGACTGGCAGGCCGATCAGTCCAGAGGCTTCACGGTGGTGACCCCAGGAAGGATCTGACGGGGGGAGGGCAGAGCCGGCTGAGAAGGATGCGGCGGGGTGAAGGAGCGGCGGGCGGTGCAAAGGCGGCGGCGCAGACCTGGCGGGCGGGGTGAGGTCGGCGACGGTGGGTGGTGGCGGAGTGGGATCTGTCGTGGGTCGACGCAGATGGTTGGCGACGCGGTATTCGCCGGGGCTGGGCGTAGCGCTGTGCAGAGGGTAAGCCGGCGGTGGTGGCGGAGTTTGAGCCGTGGACTGCTGAGCGGAGAGGGATCCGTCTTCGTTTGCAGGTGGGCATGGTTTGATCCGAGTCAGCTTTTTCTGTTCAGTGCCTTTAGGGTTCCGGCGATCGATCCTGATGCGGAGTTTCAGAGTCGGGATTTGTCAGATCGGTTTCACCAAGGGTGCCTGGCTCGGGATGTAGCTCATGCGGCATCTATTCATCAGCGTGGAACACCCTGTATTGGCCTGCCGACTGACTCGCTTTTGGGGCCCGGCTCAATCATAAATGGTTGTGTTCTCGGATCCTGCTTTTGTGACTCCGTGGGCATAAATGGTTGCGTAGTCATACCGGGCTTTTGCATGCCTAGCGTCATAAATGGTTGTGTAGTTATTTATAACACGTACCTATAATTTGTGTTGCGCTGAACCAAATCTATAGGTAATCTTGAGTCATAAATGGTTGTGCTCAGGAGATGTCGCAATGACCAAGTACATGATTAAGCAGGTAGGGAAGGGGATCGGTTCTATAGCGCTGGCTTTAGCCGCCTTCGTTTGGGCCGCATATGCCTTCCGTGCATTTGGCGGTTGGGTATTTGGGTTGTCCTTCCTCTTTGCGATTGTTTGCTCCATCCCGATGGTCGTCTTCTTTAACCTCTTCCCTGGCGAGAACACCGCAGACCGCAAGAGCAGATCCCACAAGGTTCATTTAGACAAGGCTGACCAGTTCACAGACATGTTCGGCACGTTTTACCGCGACGATAAAGACGATTGATCACCCAAACCACAAGGAGGCCGGCTATGGCCGCACGAGCATTCACCCCTAACGTTGAGCAATCAGCTGCTCTGTCCAGCACGGCACGCCGCCTGCTGGTCCGCGCCAAGGCTGGTAATGGGAAAACATCACTGCTGATCGAGCACGCGCTTCGCAACCCCGACGACCAGATCCTGTATGTCACCTTTGGTAAGGCAAACAAGGACGATGCAGCGGCTCGCTTTCCATCGAATGTGACAACCAAGACCAGCCATGGTCTGGCGTGGGAAGTGGGTGGGCAGTTTAAAAAGACTGGCAAGCAGGGGGATCTCTATCCCTCGCAGTTGGCCAAGGCCTATTCGATCCCGATGGCGTTCGCCCGCCACCTTCTGGACACATTGCACAACTACATGGTGTCGGCGGACGCCGACATCTTGCCGGTGCACGTACCATCCATGCTTCAGGGGGATGACCGTCCGAAGATGGTCGAGTGGGCAGAGCATGTCTGGACAGATCTGTTGCGTTTGCGCCAGTGGTCTCGGGGCTGCGGTGAGACCCAAGCCGAACGTGCCGAATTCCTCGATACCACTCCACTGCGTATGCCGCACGATGGCTACCTGAAGCTGTGGAGTCTTGGTAACCCTGACCTCAGCTACCGATACAACCAAATCCTGCTGGACGAGTATCAAGACACCAATCCGGTCTTCGCCGCAGTGATCCTTCGCCAAACCTGCCCGGTTCGTCTTGCCGGTGATGAGTTCCAAGCGATCTTCGGTTTTCGCGGTGCCTACAGCACGTTCGATCCTGCACAGTTTGATGAAGTTGTTTCGCTTTCCGAAAGCCACCGCTTCGGTCCAGGCATTGCGAATCTGGCGACGATGCTTCTTCGCGAGTTCGCAGGCGAGCAGGTCCCTGTACGTTCCTCTCGGGATGATCTCGCCACTCAGTTCGTAGTCGATCGCACCCGTCCATACGCCGTCATTGGGCGCACTAATGCGAAGCTCTTTGCCAGCGCAGTCGGCTTGCTGGGTTCGCAGCGTTTGTACTTCGTGGGCGGGATCGATGAGTACCCGTTCGATAAGCTGGTTGAAGTACACCACCTGCGAGCCGGCACAGGCGTTCGTCTGCGTGATCCTCTGATCAGTGCTTTCAGTTCGTTTCAACAGCTGGAGCAGTATGCGAATGATACGGATGACAAAGAGGTGCATGCCCTCATCAGCGTTGCCAAGCAGTACGGTGACCAAGTGCCAATGCTGGTGGACCAGGTCAAGGCGGCATGCGTCAGCAAGATCGAGGACGCAACCGTTGTGCTGACCACCGCTCACCGCTGCAAAGGTTTTGAGTTTCCTCAAGTGGTGTTGCTGGGGGACTTCATCAACCTGATCACCGATGCTGGGCTTCCGCTGTCGCTCGATACACCTGAACTGCGTCAGGAGTTGCACCTGTTGTACGTCGCTCTGACTCGGACGATGCATTCCATTGAGCTGAATGAGCAAATTATGGCTGTGATCCGCTACTGCGAAACCATGGGGCTGACAGGCGAAGTGGTTCCGTCGGCTTTCAACACCACTGAACAAGCCGGGGGCCTTTCGCTGGTTCTGAGCCGTGAACAAGAGGGCGAAGGCTTTGCTTCTCTCAACGGTGTGGGAGCGCGGGCCACAATCGCCGAGCTGGTAGGTGCCGACGCTTCCCTGTTGTTCGAGGATGACGACGTTCAGTCCCGTATCGAGCTGGCTATCTTGCGTCAGGGCGCGTTGACTGCGCCGGCCATCGCGAATGCGATCGGCGGGCCAGTGGCACAGATTGCTGATCTGGTCGCGTCGATGGTTCGCCAGGGCCGACTCTCTGGCGGTCTGTTCATTGGCTGTCCGGCGATCACCCAGCGCCTGGTGTTTGACCTTCAACTGGAAGTCGCCTGATGCGCTTGCGCAAGGGCGGAGCGGGGGGCTGTCATGGCTGACGACTTCATCCGTATCACCTATCGGCGTGTCGTGGACGGCCAATTGAAACGCTCATCAGTGTCGATCGACCCTCTGATGTTCGAAATCTTCTGCAAGATCCGAGGCAGCATTTCCGGTGCACGGGAAACATTGCGCGAGTGGGCAAAAGCCGCAGACGTCCATCGGACCGAGGCGAACTGGAGCATGGGCAACTCTCGTATCGTTCAACAGCAGATGTCCCAGGAAATTCTAGAGCTGGTCAATGAGGGGATGTCATTCCGCGCCCAGAGAAAGACCAAGAAGGGCAAGGGGCTGGCCGTTGACGGGTCCGCGCAAGCGGGCATGGAGAGTGGCATCTCGCAGCAGCTACCGGCGGTAACCGGTCATCTGGAGGTGGCTGATGAGTAAGGATGAATCTGAAGTCCGGCCGGGGCATGCTTCGAGGCTGACTCCTGGTGAGTTCATCATGTTGCGCTCTCTGGGCAAGAGCGGTAGTTGGCGCGAGTGCGATGCGCCGCTCTGGAAAGTGGCTCGACATTGGTACCACAGCCGCGGTCACTGGATGTCTGCATCCGAGGCCTGCTGGTTGTTGGAGGACAAAGGACTGGTTTCACGCTCCCCGCTTTCGTGCTGTCAGCAACACGAGCACGCCAATGTGTACATCCTGACCGATCAAGGTGTACGGATGGTGGCGAGCATCAACCGTCAGTCACGGCAGATGCGAACCTCGGATCTCCTTTCCCTGGCACAGGCGTGCTCATTGGTTGCTGGTTCAGATCCAGTGGTGATTGCGGAATGGGTCTTGGGAGAGGCGAGGCAGGCGGGCGGGATGGACAGTGAGCGATTGATGCGGTTGGTCAAGTCGGCACGAAAAATGGCGGCGGCTCGATCCGCGCACGCCCTGGCCAAACTGGATGACGAGCTGGTGAAGCTGTGCACCGTTGGTACCGCTTTGGCAGACCTTATCCGGTCAGTGCTTCGGGAGCAACCCTGCTCAGGAAATCCAGACGTATTGCCGTCGATGGTGCCCCTGAGCTCTTACCCTCGACTGGGATCGCCGATTGCGCCGATAGCCGGCTGACTTGTCAAACTGCACGGGCGAACTAACGCCTTTTTTGTTGGTTTTCGCGTATAGGTACGCGTCCTGAATCTGTAAGGTAATCCCATGTATTTTGCTGAATTGCTGAAATCGAACCTGTGGATCATCGTCGCCTGCCTGTTGGCGGTTGTGCTGTATCGCCTGTTGGGCAGCCGCAAGCGGTACTCGACGAAACACTACCAGTGCATACCGCTACTCACCGAGCGCGAACAGGATTTCTTCTGGCGGCTCAAAGAGGCGGTTCGTGATGACCTGGTCATCGCCCCCCAGGTGGTGTTTGGCGCTTTCATCAAAGTGAAGGCCACGGCCTTGACCGACAAGAACCATGCCCGGCATGTCGTCGCCCATAACCGTTGCGATTTCCTGTTGTGCGACAAGAAGCTCAAACCGGTGGCATTAGTCGAGGTTGATGACTCCACTCACAACAATGCCAAGGCCAGATCCAAAGATCGGCGTCGTGACGAGCTGATGAAAGCTGTGGGTGTATCCGTCGTTCGGTACCGAGCAATGCCAGCCCCTGCGCAGATCCGCAAAGATCTCAAACTCTGAGACTCGCTTTTGCTCTGCGGGGGCGATCGCATTCCTTCTAACAGCAATACCGAAGCGGGAGAGATGAGATGGTTGCAGTGTTCGACTTACAACTTGAGGCGCGTGCGAATTGGGCGCTTTTCGAAACTTGTGGTGATACAGCGTACAGCGAAGTTGCGCTGAGCCTGGCCGAGCAGTCTGGCTTCAGCGGGGATGAAAAGACTGGGTTCATGAAATCCCAGCCAGCTCTCAGCGAAGCCTTTGACCGTGGGGCGCAGAGCAGCCTCGACGAGTGGGAGGAACGCCGCCCATATTCAAATAAAGGTTTTCGACGGTTACGCCATGAGTGGGCAATGCCTGGCCAGTGTTACTTAGGGCCCATTGTGGACGTAACCGAGGACAAGATTTTCCAAACAGTCGAAGTCGGTGGACGAGCTCTGTTGATACTCCACTGGCGTAACGATCTGAGCTCATCCGAAAGCGCGGTGTTCAGTTCCAGTGGATCGGATGTCCGCGTCCACTACGTAAGACCGGGCATGGGTGTAGTGAAGATGGCACGCCCGTCGGAAACGCCGGGAGCAGCTGTATTGAGGTCGTTCCCGCCGACCCGGGAGATCGTCGGGATCATTGATGAAATGTACGGCGATTCGTGTAAACGGTTTCCAACCTACGACGGAGTCGTTTTCACCGACTTTTGCTCCAACATGCTTGACCAGTTCGGTGATGACGAGCTGTCACCATCCGCCCTTGCAGCGTTCAGTTATGCCCGAGCGGCCTACGGCTACATGTCTCCGTGCGAATTGCACACCCATCAGGAGGAGCAACGCGCTATCGGAATTTGTCGTCACGGCTTGGATACCTGGTGTTGTCCTGCTGGGTGCGGCGAATGACGGTTGGACCTCTGCACAGCCCTCCAAACTTGACCAATTACACAGACAGACCACCCGTTCGAAGCACTGATCAGCGACCCGCTAGCAGGTCACTGCAATCCGATCGATAACAAGGCGATGAGAATGAGCGAACAGACCAAAATTGAGTGGGCGGATTCCACCTTCAACCCCTGGATAGGCTGCACCCAAGTGAGCCCGGCGTGCGATGACTGCTATGCAGCCCGTAGCACACCAGCGCGGACCCTCGGGGTGGCCTGGGGCGTGGGGCAGTCAAGGCGCCGCACGAGCGCCGGCAACTGGCAGCAGCCCCGTAAGTGGGATGCGGCAGCAGAGAGCTTCCAGGCTGATCACGGGCGCCGTCGGCGTGTCTTCTGTGCAAGCCTTGCCGACGTTTTCGACAACGAGGTTCCATCGGAGTGGCGTGAGGCTCTGTGGCAACTGATTGCAGATACGCCGAATCTGGATTGGCTGCTGCTGACCAAACGGATCGGGAATGTGAATCACATGCTCCCCCAGGCGGAGGACTTTGCAGCCCAGTACCCAAATGTCTGGATCGGTGCCACGGTTTGCAATCAGGCAGAGGCCGATCGCGACTTGCCGAAACTGATGGCGGCACCCGCTCGAATCAGATTTCTCAGCATCGAGCCACTGATTGGGCCCATCAGGTTGTTATCGAAGAGCGTTAACGGGGATCTGAGCGGGCTCCATTGGGTCATCGTCGGCGGGGAAAGCGGTAGCTCTGCACGGCCCATGTCGCCGGACTGGGTACGCGGCCTTCGTGATCAATGTGCCGTGAATCAAATCCCCTTCATGCTGAAACAGTGGGGTGAATGGATACCCATGTTGGGCCAGGCGGAAGGCGTACCTGTTCAACCGAACAAGGTAACCACCGAAGATGGCTGGGTAATGGGGTGGGCTGGGAAGAAGGCCTCCGGGCGTTCGCTCGATGGCCAGGTGCACAACGGCTACCCGTCACAGGTACTGGTTCAGGTAAGCGGCTCGACCTCAAGGGCGACTGACCAGACAAAATACAGATCGTGTATCGCAAAACGCTGAATACGTATTGCTACGTGTTTTGATTTGAAAGCAAGATGGCATACAATTTACCAGCGCCGCCTATGTCCGGGGCCCAGCCCCGGATTCGGCGAGTATCGAGGTCACCAGTGATGGACGACGTTGGCCACGGTGAACCCACACCCGACGACGGCCACCAGTAAACTGAGTAGTTGGAGTAGTGGGCCGAAGGGTTTGGCTTGGTCGGCCCAGTTGAGGGCCAGGAGTGGCAGGGACAGGGCGATAAAAGAGAGAGAGTCGAACATTTTGGTTTTTTCGATTGGTCTCTGTATTTATGGTCCCGGCGGTCTGCCTGACCAATTTTTGAGTCAAAACTGCGAAAAAAAAAGACCATTAAGCGGGAAGCGCCGATGGACGAAGCTCAGTTTCGAAAATGGTTGAAGCAGAAATGCGCCAGCGCAGATCCGGACGAAGCGTTTGACGACATCAAGCGGACTGGCAGGATCAGCTTCAGCGACAAAGCCGGCAGGGTGCACAACGTCGTTTACGCATCAGTTCATGAGTTGTTTGTAGTGCAGTGGTAGCGCTGCTGAACAACAGAACCCATTCCATACCCGAATAGACCGAGAGCTCTATGAAAACTGCACACGCACTATGTAAATACGGCCGCTGGCGATTGTTCAGATTCGCTGAACAAGACGAGCTTTTCGCTACTAAAGCTGAAGGCCTGTCCCGGCTGGAGGGGCTTCAACAGGGGGGCCTGAGTTTCGCTAGGCTATCCCACCCGCTTACGCTGGATGAGTACCGAATTGATGGCGATCGCATCGTTTGCGTGAGAAATCATGACGGACTCGCCGGATTTATCCTTGAGCAAACTATTGCCTACTCGCTGCTGCTTCTGGGGGTTGGTATCGCTTTTTGGCTTTCGACGCTAAACCCCAAATGGGCCTGGTGGTTCATCTCAATTGTGGGAATGGCAGGTGGTTTGGTCGGAGTCACCATGTTGATGGTAGGACTGGCTCACCAGAGCAACAAACGGTTCCTACTGCTCGGTGTAGTGGTCTATTTTCTCCCGGCGCTTGGGTCCTTTGTCGTCGAAACGAATCAGATTTTGTAGCATGAAGGGAAACTTGACCAACCGCACGAGAGACTCAAGTATCTAGAAATTGGCTACAAACGTATAGGTACGCGTGATGTATCTGGTAGCATATGCGTTGGGCAATTCCTGCTCGCGATAAGTGAGGCAATCATGAATGTTATCAGTGCCAAGGCTTTAAACCTAAGCAGCAACATCTGGCAATTGTATTCAGCCGTATCATTGGTTCTGACTCGGCTCTGGATTTGGGCGTTCGCACTTCCCGCCGGACTCGTGCTCAGCGTACTGCTCGTCGCCAATGATTTTTCGGCTGCAAAGGTCATATCGAGCATTCTCGTTTCGAGCCATGAATCTGTTTCGTTCCTCCAGCCAGGCTCAACCGCTGGAACCTATCAGTGGAAGCAGTGCGCTGATTCCGTCCCAAGCAAACTCACCCGGCCGGCGGTGCTGTCCTGCAAAGACCCGATCATTCGCGAGGGCACGCTGGCCGAGGCGATCGCACCTGGTGCAGCGGCTCTGGCACAACTCTATGTGGCCCTGGCATTGACCTGCCTGATGTTCATGACGTGGGTCATGCCGAGATCGTCATACGCTCTGCGATACAAACTGGCGTGTGCGCTGCGTCTTCGCAAGCCTGAATAAGCCATCACTCATAGCGTCAACAGTGTTCAGCCCCCTTCCAGATAAGGGGTTTTTTTTTGCCCGCCGTCTATGAGTGGCCCATGGGTTGCTGGTCGAGCATCCAAGGTGATTGATGCTGGAGTGAGCGGGGAGAAAGGGCGGGGATTTGATTTTTGACTTGAGGCACATTGGCGGGAGGATTAGTATTCGCTTAGGTTCTTGTCGCGCACCTTCCGCCCGCACCGGAAAAACAGCCATAGCGACTCTGCACTTCGTCTACTTCCTAATGATTTCTCTCTACAGGCGTAGATCTAGCGGGCTGATCTTTTATTTCCGCCGACGTGGAGAGCTTCATGTCCAGTTCTATCAACGGATACGATTCGTTCGTTTTGTTGGCTGACCAGCTAGAAATCGACTCGATTGATTATTGGCTGCGTGAGAATCCTTTTGGTGTAGTCAGGCATCTCTTTGACCGAATAAAATTTGGGGCGAAGGTTTTGGCCCGCGCTTCGGGTGCCACCCATTCAACTGCGTTAAACCATATGGCTGAGGCGCTTGGCTTTGCCACTTGGCACAGCTTGAACGCTCACCTGATTGGCATTTCTTCCTCGCCCCCCGATTCCGTTTCCCTTGAGAGCTTAACCCGGCTCAGTCAATCGTTGGTGCTCCTCATCAGATCCCGCCCTGACAAAGCCCTGTCCGAAGACCAGGTTCTGGCTTTTCAAGAATTCGGGACAAAGCTCGCCAAGGCAAGCGGTCTACCCCTTGAAAAATTGATGGACACCGTTTGCTCAGCCTTTTGCGGGGGTAAGTCATGGATGGAAGTGAACAGCCGTACGCCTATGAACACCACAGTACCGCTGTACAAGTTCGAAATTGACAACGAGAAACACGGGCGATTCATCTGGTCTGAAGCGTGCGATGAGCTTGTTGACTCTTTGGATGAGGTTTACCAAGACAGCGACACGCCCGAGCAAGTCTCAAACGCCAAACGGTGGATCGAAGACGCGCTTGCTCACCAGCCTGGCTTCCTTGAAGCTGGGCTTTGCCTGGCACAGATATACTACGATGAAGGCGACCTGAATGAAGCTCTTAGAATCGTCTACGGGTATATAACGCGCACCGAAAACCTAATTCCGAAGGGCTACCGTGGAAAGATCGAGTGGGGATTCCACACGAATCGCTTCTACCACAGGCTGCTTTGGCTACGAATGTCCATCTACCACGATGCACAATGGATGAGGTATTGCTTAAGAGATGCACGGAAGCAACTGCGCCTCAACCCATCTGACAATCTAGGGGTCAGGTACATTTATCCTCTGATGCTGCTGGAAGCAGGGGAGTATGAGAAGGCAGCCAAAGCAGCCAGATTCCCCAAACAGGACGGGTACGAGGTTTCGCTTATTCGAGCGTTCACCCGATTTGCTGTTGGCGATCGACCAGGGTTTCTTCACAACTATATAACGGCTCTGTTCGACGTACCCGCCATGCGATATTTGTTTTTAGATTCGCTGCCTGAATTGCCTGAACGGGGTGACCTTTTTCGCACGATCGAACCAGACATGGAGACCCTAGAGCAATACGCATGGCCAGCGTACATTGCTGTTCCAGGATTGGAACAGGCCTGCACCAAAATTCTCTCCGATCCAACTGTTATCGAGGCAGAGGCTCAGCTGCGAACTTGCTGGAATGGGCTTAGGCATGAAGGTCTACCCACGGACGGTGAATTCAACGGCTGGGAAGCACTTAACGTCAAGCTTAAAAATTCTATCCCCCTGCTACTCGCTGAGGAGTTCACCTAGCCATCCAGTCTCGCTCTGGAATTGTTGCCGACACGCAGCGTGCAAGCCATGTCAAGGGCGAACCACGGCGCTCTGGGGCCCAAGCGACTTTTCTGGTTTGCCATCACCCCTCGCAGTTCCTACGAGTGCGCGTGGGATGTGAATAGCGTTCTGTAGCGCATCACCCACCCTGGCCATCTCTTCGGCCGGGGTTTTTTCTTTCTGGTACCGCGCTAACAAGGAAGTCGCTGTACCCACGTTCTTCCTGACGGATGTTGGACATCTCTCTGCACTACGCCAACTACCTCAGGAGCTCCACCATGCAAGCTGTACAAATCATACCCGCAAGAGAGCTTCATCCAGTTCCAACAACGACCCGTGCTGGTCGATTCGCCAAGATCGTTGAGCGGGCGGAAGCTTGCATCGAGCGAATTGGCGAGCTGATAGACCAGGGTTACACCTGCTGTGCGGCCACGAGCTTCGGAAAAGATTCGACAACCGTATTGATTCTGATGTTGGAAGCTATACGGCGTCGCGTTGAGGCTGGGATATATGTGCCGCCGGCATACGTGTCCACGGCAGATTCGGGAACTGAGAATCCGGCCATGGCCACATACGCCGACGCAATGATCTCGGAACTGGAGATGTACTGTGCCCGGCACAACCTGCCCATTACTGTGATCAAGGTTCAGCCTTCGATGACGTCATCGTTTGCCTACGCCACCATTGGCCGGGGAAAGCTCCCAGTGTTCGCCGGCGCATCACGAAGCTGCTCTGTGGACTGGAAGCTGCGTCCGCAGCAGAAAGCCCTCAAGCAGCTGCTCGCAACGCTTCAGAACCCTGGTGAGATGGTGACGTTCGTGGGCACCCGCCTCTCGGAGTCGGCAATCCGCGCAAGCAATATGCGTGTGCGAGGCGAAGATGAGTCAGGGCGGTTGGCGCTCAATGAGCACGGTTCCTACAACTGCTCAATTATCGCTGACTGGGAGATGGAGGAGGTCTGGCAGCTGCTAATGGCCTGCGACGCGAAGCGCAATGGCCCGTACAGGACATACGTCGACAACTTCGACTGGTGTCTTGAGCTTTACAAAGAGGCGAATGAAGGGACTTGCGCGATCATCACCGGCGACGGTGGTAACAAGGCGGCATGCGGGTCTCGCTTCGGCTGTGCCTGGTGCACGGTCACCGGTGAGCGGGACAAATCCATGGAAGCTCTGATTGCCTCGGCACCCGAGAAACACGGACATATGACTGGCATCAACCGCTTCAGGAATCACCTCATCAACACCCGCTGGGACATGGGGCGTCGTGATTGGATCGGGAGAACCTACTCTGAAGCCGGATACGTCAACGTCACAGGGACGGCTTACAACGCAGAGATGCGCCGTGAGCTGTTGCGGTACCTGCTGACCCTGGATGTGCTGGAAGAGGAGCGAGCGGAGGAGCACGATGCGCGAATGTTCCTCGGCGAACTGGAAAAGACGGAATCCAACGAGACACTTCGTGGGATCACCTTCCAATTCATCACGCCGAAGAACCTTCTGGCCATAGATTTTGCCTGGTCACTGAGTTACGGGTTCGATCACGCCTTCCCGGCGCTGACGGAGTGGTATGAGATTCGTGTGCTTGGTAAGCGCTATCTGATCGAGGATGTTGCTGCTGTTGAGAAAAGCATCATTCCCGAGCAGAGATGGTTCAAGCTTGATGACTGGCAAAGCCCTGCGCTGGAACAGGGGCTGCAAGACGAATACCTCGAAGCCACCAACAAGCACCGCTACCCTGAGCGGCCGGCGATGCGAACGATCCGTGACCGTTTTGAAGGCAAGGAGCGCAACATCGTTTACTTCGAAGAAGCCGACGAGATGGATATCGACTCGGCAGACGCCGTTTGTTTCGTGGACGAGTTTGATGAAGCGTTTTACGAGATGGCTAAAAGCCTCGCTCCAACTGACAGCGCCAAGTTCTACTTGAACAAGGGAATGGTCAAGTTGGCAAAGGGCAAGGGTGCTGACTACGACGAGATGGCACGCCGGGCTCAGTTCTGGCAGCGCATGCAACGAGATCTGGGCTGTACCGATCTGCGTTCGTACATTCGTCACCTGTCGATCAGCAACACTGAGCATGATGCGATTCTGGAGTCGCTGAAAGCTGAGGCCCCAAAAGCTGAAACTCCAGGCAGCACTTTGGATCTGTTTAGTTGAATGATGTGAACCACCCCTCGGGGTGGTTTTTTTTGGCCCGTCGGGCACGGTATGTCGCTCGTAAACGCATACAGCTTTGCTGTGGTGCCTTTCAGACACCGCGACATCAACCCTCGGCAATGCTGGACGTTTTTACTTGTTTGGAGTTCAGATTAGGCGGCTCAATCATGTCGATCAAAGTGAGTGAGCAGCTACATTCGATCTATAACATGCAGGCACGGCAGTTTCCGTGAACAGTTTGGCTTTGGAACATGCAGGTCTAGGTTCAAGTCCTTGGCGGATTTTCATTCCTCCATCAAGGAGGAGCTAAAGCCCGAATGATGCCCGGGGGAACCCAGCCTCACTCGGGAAGCCCATGGCCACATAGGTGCAACCAGGCATGTTAGGTTTACGGTCGATGAGGGCTGCAACGTCCTCAATCCAGGATGACCCTGGCGCAATTCTACTTAGCAGGTACCAGATAACAGAAATCAAACCGTAGAGACGCTTAAGCGCATCGTTATTCAGTTGAAGCTTTTGAAAGTATGGCTCAGTGTGTGGGACCGACAGAGCGTTCGGAGACACCTGGTTCCATACCCTGGTGTGATGAGCGGACCGATTGCGAAGGTAGCTGATCTGCTGCACCCATCGACTGAAAACCTTGGCGTCCGAAAGGCCTAAGCGGTTCAGAATTAGGTTCTGATACTTACCTGTGAGCAGCTCGAAAAATTCCGAGAGATCACCGAAGTCCCAAGCTTCAACCGCCACCCAGATCGGAATCGATTTGCCTGCCCGGAAATGCCACTGAATGCAGTCTTCCTGACTGCGTGCGATGTGGGATTGTTGCTTTTGGCTCCATTCAACCCACTTGTTACGCTGCTTTCCACGACTGTCAACGTACGGGCGAGTCCATTTCTGGAGAATGAAGCTCGCGTTCGTATAGGCCATCGGATCATGATAACCAACCTCATGAGCGATCACTGTTTTCAGATTAACCTCTAAGCGTTCAATCGCGTCCAGCATGAGCATTCGAAGGTCTTTGTCGAACCGATAAAGAGCGACCACCTCATCGAACTTGGTACCTGCTGCGAAGGCATCAAGTCGTAAAGGTTTCTTCGTGATATGACAAAGCTGACGCTGATGCTGGTCATCGAGCTGAAACTGACGGGCAGGGTACCAGTAGCCGCTAAGCCGGTAATATCCTAGCTGAGCCAGCTTTCGCTCCGCACGCTGGGCATCGTCGATCTGCAATCCGCGGGCTGCCAAGATACTAACCAGGTCAGAATAGGTACGAAATGGTTTTGGAGGGGTCAGCACCGGCACTTTCCATGTCCCAGAAACGAGAAGGCCCGAACGTAATGCCGGACTTAGCCAGCACCAGAGGATCGGGCGCGATTGGGTTAATTTTTTCGTAAACGCCCCTAAACGTCAATAGGTTTCCGAATAATTTTTCGTGATCCGCTCAAGACTCATCATTGTCGTTCAAATAGGGCGGTTTCCTACCGCGTATGTAGGCGACTCCGACAGTGTTCGCAGTTGGTCTAATGCGATCCTAACGGCCCATTTCAGGAGTATCAAAATGAGTGTTACAACCAACATGACCATGCTGGAAAAAGCGATCATCGAACAGGCCAAGGCCGCTTTACACCGGCTCCAGAGCTTAGGCACAGTCGCCCTGAGTGATGAGGATCGCTGTGAGGCCGCAGATCTGGCTGCGGAAGCGAACGCGATGATCAAGCTCGCCTTGTTCAACAGCGGTCTGGGCCGCGACGCTGCCCAGGTGCTTCGGCAGATGGAGCCGACCGTTGCCAGAGCACTGGCAGCGATCCGCAAGGAGTCCCCGGAGGCTCTGCACTGACATCGGATTTTCCGTGAACATGAGAAACACCAACAGGCCGGGGCTATCTCCGGCCTTTTTGTTGCCGTACTATGTCAGGATTGATGGTAAATAAGCATTTAGAGTGAGATATGCCCAAGGCGATTGTTATCGAAGATGAGCAGCTTGAGCACGCTGTGAGAGTCGCCAAAGTGAGCAGCCCGGAAAATGGCAGTCGTGACGCAGCGCTGCTGCTTACCTGCTTCGGCACCGGCATGACTGTGACGGAGATTTGCCGCTTGCGCGTGAGCGACTACCTCACAGAGTCAGGTGCTGTGCTGATCGACTCCCAGGTACGACCGGAGATTGCCTATAACCATCGTTCTAGGCCGTTGTGCTGGACCAGCAAGAAGTTGACCAATGCCATAGACGCGCACCTTGCAGAACGCCTTACACGCGGTCATGGCGTTTCAACCAGGGTGATGGCGTTTCGTGGGCTTGATCCTGATTCGCCGTTGTTCGTGTCCGGTCGAACTGGCGAAGGGTTGAAGATCAGCGCTCAGCGACGCGACGGTAAAACGTACTACAGCGCAAACCAACTCAGCCGACTGTATACACGGTTGTTCGGTCTTGCTGGGATCGAGGGGGCCAGCGCGCAGTCCGGGCGTCGGACGCTTGCGGTCAAGCTCAAGCGTCGGGGCATCGACTTGCGGCACATCAGCGAGATACTGGGCATCGAGAGCTTGGAAGCGGTCAAGAAGCTCTGTGCGAGCGATCCAGCTCGTTTAGGTGACATAGTTCGGAGAATCATTTGATGGGTGTTTATGACTTGGTGCCGGGTAACGTCCCAGCGGAGCAATTTGATTTGCTGCTGGCTGGCACTGACATTCGAGGGCCGAAGGTTCGTGAAGCTCTACGGCAGCACCTCGTAAACGGTTTAACGCCAAGGGAAGCATGCGAGCAAACAGGGGCCAATCGAGGGCAATTCTCCCTGCGTTTCAAGGCCATCCAGGACGAAAACGGAAGAGTCGTTAACCTGTTAAAATTTTACGGTATACCGTAAATAATACTATGCAGATTATACGCTATACCGTAAAATACCCTCATTGAATCGATTCACTGAGGAATGATCATGACCACCGCTACCAAGGCACAGCTTGACCTTATCTATCGCAACACGCACAGCGACTATAAGGGTGTTTTTTCGGATGGTGTTCGCATGATTATGGTTTGCCGTGGCGCGACATGCCTTGTGCCCTTGGAAGAGTTGACTGCCGAAGAAGTTGCCAAGCGCCTGCCAAAGTCGAAGAAGTGAGGAAATCGCGGCGGATCTGCCGCCCAGGTACACCACAAGCCCAGCCCTAAAAAGCTGGGCCGAGCCAGTAGAGAGGCGCGATTCCAGCGCCGAGGATCGAGCAGGGGAAACAATGCCATGACGTTGCAGAAACTGAAAACCGCACTCGATCATGCCCGCGCTTACAAGCGTCTAGGAGACGCCGTGCAGCGTCGTCAGGCGGTTGAGGATGCGTTGTTTTACCGGCATGTTCACCGGTTGGATCAGCTTGGCTCGGCGGATTACGTCGACCCAACAACATGCAGGCCCGCCAAGCGGCCTGAATAGCAAGGAAAACAAGTTGAAATTAATCACAGTCACGTACTCCTTTTGCATCACTGCATGTGTAGGAGGCTTCATCGTTTTTCCGGTAGACCAGGACCTAACGAATGGTTACTGGACTGCTGCGAAAGTCGCCGTTCTTGCGTGTGGGATTGCAGGCGTGGTGTGTACGGCAGTCTGGTATGAAAAAACGCGGAGCGCTCAGCGAGAGCGTGAACACGAGTTGTGATAGGAAAACGGTCATGAGCGAAGTTTTTGTCAGTGCTGTTCATCCGTCTCTTGGAAGGTTGTACTGGGTATTCACATCAAACGCTGACTGCAACGCTCCAGATCATTACACCCTCACTGACTGGAGCGAGCTAGCCACGCGGTTCCCGAAAGGGTGGCGTGATCACGACTACCTTCACTGGCTATACAAATCGCACATCTACAAGGTGTTCGACCCAGATGATGGTTACTCCGACTATGAAGTGGTCGACGATGAAGAAAATGAGATCCATGAGCAGCGCCTCTCAGGATTGCTTGCGGGGTTGCACGCCAAAAGCGGGCAGACCGTTGAAGATTTCAGGCTCTGGATGTTCCGGGCATCGTGGGTAGACGTGCCTGCATTGCAAGCCGTCGAAAGTTAGAGGAAATCGACATGGCAAGCAAATCATTGGTGCGACTGGCTAAAGCTGCCGCTAAGGCGAGCGCCAAGGCCAATTCCGCGCAGAAGGCTTGGGTAGAAGCATTCGAGGCAGAGTACGGTCACAACGACATATCGGATGTGCTGGTCAGTGTCATTGATTACGCGAGTGGTGAAGGCGACCACGGCGACGAGTTGACAGCCGAATTCATCGACGCGCATTCCGCGCCCGGCATGTCCTAATTGTTGAAGGATAAGAAACATGAAAGATCCTTGGTACATGGGTATCCCAACCTATTGCAGCGCTTTGGTAAATGGTCGAAATAGCTCAAGATTGCTGCTCGCACTTCTGACATTTTCAATTGTGAGCTGCCTTGCTAATCGTTGGCTGTATGAGGACTTTCCAGCGATGGGTCTTGCCATCAAAATTCCGGTCGGCGTCCTGATTGCAGCAGGAGGCGTGGCGGGCCTGTATGTATTCGGCGTGCTGAGTTACCGCTTTAACCGGTTGAAGCATGTAGCTTTCGGAGTGATTCAACTGGTAGTGCTTATGGTCGCGGCGCGGAATGCCATGGCCCTTTTGAAAGTGCAGGGGTTGGAGCCTGTGAGCGGCCCACCAGTCTTCGGCGGTCTTATTGCCGCTGTCGTTTTGGGCTGGATCTTCGGCGTTCTTTTAGCAGGCTTTGATCGTTGCGATTCGGACAGCCCTCCGCCAGGTAATTAAGTGGCAGGCGCTCATCAGTCGAATACGATACGCAAAACAGGTAGGAAATCCCGATGAACCTCATGAAGAACTCAGCTGCATTGCTCTTGGTCATCGCTGTTGGCTCGGGGTTGGCCTGCTCGACAGCGCTTGCCACGACGGTGCTTGCAGAGGTGCCAGTGACCCCCGCAACAGCACGCGACAGATGCTTTGATCAGCTTCGCGGTACTGCTGAAAGCTCGGCGCGACGCCAAGAAATGAATGTCGTCGAAATGTTGGAAGGATATGCGGTGGAGCTTGGCGATGGTTCCGTGCAATGCAAAGCACGGTTCTTGTTGCTCGCTCGCGACAACCAGCGCGCTGACACCGGACACTGGTTTCAGGCGTCCGCCAAGTAATCAAGGAAATCGACGATGCCCACCAAAGCGCCTGTGAAGCCGCTAGACCAGCGCGCTCTTGAAGCCGAAACCCGTGCAAGCCTATGGCTTGCAGACGGCAACCAGGCGCGTGAGGCGGGCCGTACCGTGAAAGCAGAGCGTTGCTTTCAAAAGGCACAATTCTGGTTGGACCGGGCAAACCTGCTTTCGGACCAGGCCGAGCGCCCAGGTCCAGCACAATAGGAAAAAGAAATGAGCATGAAGCCGTTACAGATCAATTGTGGGTTGACCAGGCAGATCATCAGTGAATGCAAAGCTCATGGCTTTGAAATCTCGCTACTTGATAAAGATCAAGATATTTCTGGTGCTTCTGATTTGATCGACATCAGTAAGTCTGAGACTCATGTCAAATTGCGTGTCGTAGCAATGAGTTCAGGCCCTTACCGTGTGACTCATTTCAAGGGCAATGTTGAAGATACGTTCATTATCCTGGACGAGCCGGGTTGTTCTGATTTTTGTACAGCTGCCGAATATGTAGAAAAAATTATTTTACCTGAGTTTGCCATCAGCTAACGGAAAGCAGCATGCAAATCAAAGTGAGAGAGGGGGACGTGTTCCCGCTGAATCGGTCGCAACAGGTCTGGTGGGGAGATAATCCGGAGGTAATGCAGGTAGCTCGTTTTGCGGGTCAGGAAATGATGGCCATCACCGATGATGCAGGGGCTTTCGAGCTGGAGTACTTGGGCCATATCGGCAGCGGATTTGCCAGCATCGAGGACGCAAAAGCAGCCGCGCCGGAGTTCGCTCGCGCTGTGCTGGAGCGCCTGCGCAATCTCATTCAGGACGTGTAGGAAAACGCTCAGCTGCACCCCAAGCCTCGGCCTAAGAAACCGGGGCCGAGGACGTACAAAGAGGCGCGATTCCCGCGCCCGGATCGAGCAGGGTAATCAGAGCATGCAAATCCAAGCTAATCAGTTTGTAACGGGTGCCGATGAGCGAGTGCTGACCGATGACGGCCAACCGGGAATGCGCGGGAAAGCGGGCATCGGCTCAACAACAGAAGGGCATCAGGGCCTAGTCGCAGCTGCGATCTACGCGAACTGCGCTCACCTGGATAACCGTCAGCTTGATGAGATTATCGAGTGGGTTCGCCTCTACAAGAAATGATCCGGGAAAAGAGTCATGAACCATAAATTTAAGTTTGATCGCCGCCTGTTTTTTTATGTTCTGCCAGTGCTCGCATTGGCGTGCTATCTACCGACCGTTATCCAGGACACCGTGACGTATCGCAGTGTCGTAGCCGAGCAGCTTGCGTGCTGTGGCTTTGTGTCTGAAAACTGGATGGCGCGGCCAGTGACCTATGCGCTGGTCGATGAGTGGACTATGCCAGTCTGGAAAGAAAACGCCATCAAAAGCGAACGCTTTTTGACCTCAGACGGAATCGTCAACGGTCAGACGAAGTTTTGGCGACTGCTGGAGCGTAAACCTTTGGCCGACGCGCCGGAATAACGGAAAACGCTGCACACCACCGGCCATTGATTGGGCCTTTGGCAGTGCCAGGATGCGGGTTCCGCACCCTCAACCAACGAGAGGAATCGCCATGGATATTCGTAGCTCAGACGAAGTGGCAGAAGACATTGCCGTAACGATCCGCAAGCTCCGTCAGTACGGTTTCAGAATCGTTCGCGATGAAGCTGGCTCTGTGAATGAGCAGCAGCTTCAGGAAGACGCGGCGGCTGTCGGTTGTTCAATGCTCGGGTTGGAGGACACCCGCGATAACAAAAACAAACTGCCGGTGAACGTGATTGCTCGGGCCATCACTCGGAACCTCGCTCAACCGTCGAACTGATCGCGGAAAACGACATGGCAAGCAAATCATTGGTGCGACTGGCGAAAGCCGCCGCTAAGGCCAGCGCTAAGGCCACTGCCGCGCAGCAGGCTTGGGTTGATGCGTTTGAGAAAGAGTACGGACACAACGACATTTCGGATGTGCTGGTCAGTGTCATTGATTACGCGAGTGGTGAAGGCGACCACGGCGACGAGTTGACTGCCGAATTCATCGACGCGCACTCAGCCCCCGGCATGTCCTAGAAGGAAAACGCCAGTGATCGCAAATCCACGTCCCCGTCGACGCAAGCCTACCGAGCGACAAGTTGGTATCAACCAAGGTTTTCTATACGCCGCTGCCGATCTGACGCGCTACATCTATGACCGTGGAGATGCGGCTGATCTGCTGCGTCGTGCTGGGCTCTCCGATGCAGATTGTGCATGGATGGATGAGGTGGATAAGGAGCAATTACGCATCCTGCGTGATGATTACGGCTTGCGAGATCTGCGCGGCCTCGACTGACCCAATATAGAACCGTTGAAACGGCCATGCCCAACCGTGAAACGTAGGGCTAGACCCGTAGGAAAGGGACGCTTTTACGTTTTAGGATCGAGAAGGAAAGAACATGGTGGTTTTGAACAATAAAGATTGACACAAAACAATAAAGTTTGACACTCATGAACATAGATTGACACAAGGCTCAAACCCCCGTATCTACGGGGGTTTTCCTTTCCAGGCTTTCCCTTTGGTCTGGATTCTTCGCTTCAACTTTCAGCGGGTGTAGTCTGGAAAATGTTTTGAATACGGCCGCTTTGGCAGTCGTGTGTATCCGTCCGGCCAAGTCATCTACCCAGCGCTGCAAAGCCAAGACATGGTGTGCACTTAATTTAAGTGGACACCAGTTCTAGCCTTTTAAGCGGGTATTTCATGCAGCCACAACGCCGTTCCTACTCCAACTCCTTCAAAGTCCAGGTCATCCAAGAGTGCGCCCAGCCTCGTGCCTCGATTGCCAGCGTCGCCCTCAGCCATAGCCTCAACGCAAACCTCGTCCACAAATGGATTCGGGTTCATGCGCAGAAAAGCACGGCGCTGCAACCTGCATTCATTCCGTTACCCATCCAGTTGGCCGGAGCAAATTCGCAAGCGGCATCCTCGAACATCTGCGTTGAGATCCAGCACCCGAGCGGCACCGTCAAAGTGAACTGGCCAAGCGAAAATGCTGCTGCCTGCGCGACCTTTCTTCGAGACCTGCTGCGATGATCCGCATCGACTTCATCTGGCTCGCTACTGAGCCGATGGACATGCGAGCGGGCACCGAAACCGCGTTAGCCAGGGTGATCGCGGTGTTCGGTGCGGCGAAGCCGCACTGTGCTTATCTGTTCGCCAACCGCCGGGCCACTCGGATGAAAGTTCTGGTGCATGACGGCTTCGGGATCTGGCTGGCGGCTCGCCGTTTGAATCAAGGCAAGTTCCACTGGCCAGGCATTCGCCAGGGTTCTGAAATGCAGTTGGGTACCGAGCAACTCCAGGCGTTGGTGTTGGGCCTGCCATGGCAGCGCGCGGGCTCCGGCGGCGCAATCACACTGCTTTAACAGCTGCCATTAGCCTATCGATCTATCGCCGTGAATTGTCTGGTCTGGCAAAATCGGCACCATGACTTCGCTCCCCAATCCCGACCACCTTACCCCTGAACAACTGCGCGCTTTGGCGGCGCAGTTGATACAGCGTGTCGAGACGCTCGACCAGCAAATCGAGACCATGGGCAAGAAGATCAACCGCGATCAAACGGTGATCGAGAAGCTGACCCACGAGATCGCCCAACTCAAGCGATTGAAGTTTGCCAAGCGTAGCGAGCAGATGAATCCGCAGCAGGCCAGCTTGCTCGATGACCTGATCGATACCGATATCGCGGCAATTGAAGCAGAGCTTCAGGCGTTGCAAACAGCTCCGACGCCGACCGAGAAAAAGCAAAAGCCCAAGCGCACTGCATTGCCAGCAGAGTTTCCACGCACGTTGATCCATCACGAACCGGACAACACTCACTGCCCCTGTGGCTGCGCCCTCAAGCGCATCGGTGAAGACGTCAGCGAGAAGCTGGACTACACGCCGGGCATATTCACTGTCGAGCGCCATGTGCGCGGAAAATGGGTCTGTGATGACTGCGAAACGCTGATCCAGGCGCCGGTTCCGGCGCAGATCATCGACAAGGGCATCCCGACCGCCGGACTGCTGGCCCACGTCATGATCGCCAAGTTTGCCGACCACTTGCCGCTTTACCGCCAAGAGTCGATTTTCGGTCGAGCCGGCTTGGCGATTCCACGTTCAACGTTGGCTCAATGGGTTGGCGTGACGGGCGTGCAGTTACAGCCGCTGGTCGACGCGCTGCGCGACGTGGTACTTGGGCAGCAAGTCATCCATGCTGATGAAACACCGGTGCAGATGCTCGCTCCAGGCTCGAAGAAAACTCACCGCTCTTATGTGTGGGCCTACGCCACCAGCCAGTTCTGTGAAACAGCGGCTGTCGTTTATGACTTCAGTCCCAGTCGCGCTGGTGAGCATGCTCGCAAGTTCCTGCAAGGCTGGAAGGGCAAGCTGGTCTGTGATGATTTTGGCGGTTACAAGGCCAGCTTCGAACTCGGCGTGACCGAGATCGGCTGCATGGCCCATGCGCGGCGTAAGTTCTTCGAACTGCACGCCACTAACAAGAGCATGCTCGCCGAGCAGGCCCTGCGCTATATCCAGTTACTGTACGAAATCGAACGTGACGCCCGCGATCTGGAGCCGGATTTACGACGCCGAATACGGCAAGAAAAAGCCGTACCGGTGATGGATGTGCTGCATACCTGGATGATCACCCAGCGTGATCTCGTGCCTGAAGGTTCGGCTATCAGCAGAGCCCTGGATTACAGCCTCAAACGCTGGGCAGCGCTGTCGCGCTATCTCGATGACGGAGCCGTACCCATTGACAACAACTGGGCAGAGAACCAGATCCGACCGTGGGCTCTTGGGCGCAAGAACTGGCTCTTTGCAGGGTCGTTGCGCAGCGGCAAACGGGCCGCAGCGATCATGAGTTTGATCCAGTCGGCGCGGCTGAATGGGCATGATCCGTATGCCTATTTAAAGGATGTTCTCAAGCGGCTGCCGACGCAGCGAGCAAGCGAGATCGGACAACTGCTGCCGCATCAGTGGACGGGGCCTAGCTTAGGCATGGTGCCTTCGGCAGACGCTTTTGCGTGTATCAACTCTCACTCAGGCTAATAGGCCCGCAACCAGTCGACCAAACGCAGCGGGATGTTGCAACATCATTAGGTGTCCAACGTCTGGCATGATGGTGAGACTCGTCGCTCCCTTATTTGCCCAGTCAGGAACATCCCAACCTCCGACTGAGTGCTCACCCGCCAACAAATGCACCGGTACCGAAGCGAACACGCTCCTTAAGATTGTTTGATAGTCAGGGCGCCCTGTGACCGCCACTACTGATTGGGCGATAGCTTGCAAGGTTGAAGCAGGTTGGTGGGCAAGCCAGGTCTTCGCGGTTTCTGTTTGGCCAGCGGGCTCCAGTATTCCGGATCGCTCCAGCCAGGCCTCGGGATCGGCCCGGAACCCCTCCAGCATGGTTTCTGCTTGCTCTACTGACATGTTCGCGACGGACGATGACCAGAAGGCATCCTTCAGGGTGAAGTTACCTTCAACACTGACAAGGCTCTTCACGCGCTCTGGGTAGCGGTGGGCAAATGCATAGGCCACCACTCCACCGACCGAATGCCCAACAAGATTCACTGCACATTCATTGAACTCGGCTTCGACCACCTCGCGTATTCGTTCGACCTGTCCCTGAATATTGATATTCCCTACAGGCGTACCTTGATGGTTTCCATAGCCGTAAAGATCAGGTGCAAGGAAGGGTCGATCACCGAGCTGTCTATGAATCTCAGGATCATTCAACGTACCGATAAGGCCGTTGATGAATACAACAGGGGCGTTGGATGCGTTATTCATTTGGCTTTCCTTGCGAACAATGAAGTGAGTTCTTTTCTTTAGCGTCGTGAACGGTTGAGCGAACATCTGGTACGGGTCTCACAGACATTGCGACGAGATCTTCCAGCAACGCTCTCCCCTGAAGCCAATCACCAAGTCCGCTGGCCGAATTAATGTGCCCTTGGGGCCCGATGTTCACCAGGCGGCTGCCCCAGGCTTCTGCACATCGCTGGCTATAATCCATATCTGCATATGGGTCGTTGCAGCTTGCGACAACGGTACTTGGAAATGCAAAACGCTTCAGGCCAAGTGGACTAAATCCTAGCGCCTCGTTCGGAAAAGTGGAGCGGTCGGGGTCTGGTACGGCAACCAGCAAAGCGGCCCTAACCAATGTGCGACTACATTGCGCCCAGTGGGCGACTTGCAGGCAGCCAAGGCTGTGGGCTACCAACACGATGTCGGGCCCCGCTCGGCTAATAGCGGCCTCCAGATTCTCGACCCACTTTGTGCAAACTGGTCGATTCCAGTCTTGCCCCCCAATGCTCTCCATGGAAGCGTCGGTGTGTGCCCATATCGTCTGCCAGTGACCTGGGCCGGAATTGCCAATGCCCGGGAGGAGCAATATCGAAGGTGTCATTTCTTGTTTCTCAGAAGGGGTGTCCGCAGAATGTAGCGAATGACACATCGACCTTGGATGGCAAATCATCCGAAAGAAGCGTCGTCAACCGATGATTCATCGGATTACTCAGTAGAGGAAAAGCATGGGGCTGGACAGCAAAGATTGGCAGATTCTGGAGGCACTGCAAAAGAATGCACGGCAAAGCCTGGCATCCTTGGGCAAGCGCATTGGGCTTTCCCAACCGGCTATGAGCGAGCGAGTTCAGAAACTCGAAGCTGCGGGTGTCATAGAGGGTTACAGCGCGCGGGTAAGTTTGCGTGAGGTAGGGTTGGGGTTGCAGGCGATTCTGCGCATTCGCACAACTCACCAGCACATCAAGCGCTATCTGGAGTTGTTTAACAACATACCTGAAGTGCTAGAAGCTGACAGGATCACGGGAGAAGACTGCTTCATAGTCCGTTGCGCGTTTTCTCAGCCTGCTGATTTGGAGACTATAGTCGATGCGCTGGCTGCCCATGGTTCGGTCACGACATCGTTGGTTCTGTCCAATGCCGTGCGCAAACAGGTACCTGTACGTCCGAGAAGTGACCCAGACAATTAACTGCTCGCAAGACGTGATTGCCAGACGCTTACTCTTGTCGCTCCTGACTTGCTGAGTAAAACCCTTCTTTCCACATTCGTCTAGTCTCAGTGCATCAGTTACACGACCGGGAGCGGCGATGCTCCGGCGCCCGTTTGAACACCGAGGATCTCCATGGACAGTGAACCGTTCATCTTCAGCAGCTCCGATCGGGCACTGCAATGGGTGGACTTGTGCTCGAAGGCACTTGCTGCACCACGCGAAGATGTGGCCACGATGCTTGCGAACCTGTGCTGCTTTGGCTCATGGGATGTCATGATCTATGCAATCGAATCATTGCCGCCCTCGTCAACAGACGAAGAACTTGATTTGCCAGGTGTCGTTGCCCGGCTAAAGCACCAGATGCTGGTGCTCACCAATGAGTACGGACTTGACGAGCTTCTTGCGTCCTTTCTACTGGCCCACCTTTCACCAACTTCCAACCGTCAATACAAAGCATTTACTGCTGAAGACGATCCTGAATTGACGCCGCAATCACGGGCCGCCTTTCACGCGGTATTCAGTCGCGAGGAAGACGGTGGAGGCGAGTCAGGGGATGGGAAAATAGACGTGTCCGTCATCCCGTTCATGACTCATCCTGATCCTTATCGTTGCTCAGTTGTCATGGACCTGTGTGGGGAGACCTCCCCTCCGAATTGGGAGTGGATCTTTGACCGGCTGGGTTGGGATTTCGACTTCTGTGACGAAGAACATCCAGACCTGGATGAGCCGGCATGTTTGATTTTTGACGATGAACTGGGCGATGTGCCCATTTATTTCACCGGCCTGTACGGGCCTCCGCTGGATTGCGCAACGTTGGAGAGCGATCGAGCAAACCGCCTCCAGCGGGCAATGTGCGTGGGGGATTTTCTCACCTACAGACAGGACTGTGCAGGCGTAGCGCTTTTACTCAAGCGGTGGCCGCAGGCAAAACAGATTGGCGATCAGGTTTTCTGTCATATCGGCAGTGCTTACGAGCGCGAGTCCAACAGCTGGCGTGACCTGCTGTGCAACATGCGCTGTACCAGCATCTCCAGGTTGCTTGAGTTGAACAAGGCTGTGGTCGACATCAACGCAGGGCACAACGCGATCGCCGATGGGCATGGTCATTTTCTGCAACTGTCGTCGGTGAGCTTGTCAGGCATTGATCCAGAGGATCTAGAGGTATTGATTGAAGAGGGGCGAATTACGCTTGTGCAGTCGACGCACCAGGACTCCGGGTGGACATTACAGCGTTACCTGATTGATGGAATCGACTTGTAGGCGCTTACGAGTCATGCAGAAGCTCGCCATTACTCCGCTTGACCAAAGTCGCAGACGAACCACAAATCAGATTTATCGTCATTGACGTATAGATACGTGTACAGAATCGTAAGCGGCCACTATTATGACCTCTCAATGACGCCCTCCAGTATTCACGGTTCGGGGCGCCGCTCTGGAAATGTGCCTCGGGTCCGGGAGGAGGGGTTATGGCGAGCCAAGACGTTTTGACGAACAGGTCAATCGCGATACTGATCAATCTGTCAGCTGGGCTTGATGAAGCGGGGCATGAAAGCACTGACGAAAGGGTGCAACTGACGGCGAACACGCGTTTGGCCGCCGCCGCAGGTGCCGCGGCATTGTCACAAAGGGCAAAGCGCTCCTCACCCTATTCCAACCAGAGCAACAGTCCTCATGTGCAGATGGTCAAGTCTGCCGCCAACTGGTTGGACCAGCTAAAACAGGCCAAAGGTTTTCACGGCGACGTTTCCGCTGCCGAGTTTCTGGGGGTCAGCCCCACACAGTTTTCCCGCTGGCGAACCGGAAAAGACCTACTGGACAACTATCACGCCTGGCAGATTGCGGCTGCATTGAATCTGAACCCAATGATCATTATCGGATCGGTAAGTTTCCACCACGCCAGAGACACTGAACGAACGCGCTGGCTGACAATGCTGGCAACCGTGATCGATTCAGAGTTACCAGCAGTTCCAGTGAAGGCAGCACCGACTGCTTCATCGGCAGGCGCACCGCCCTCTGCGATCTGCACTGAGCAGGTGCCAGTAGCTGAAGCCTCAGAACCTGGTGAATCCAGCGCTCAAGGCAGCAAATGGACCGACGAGGAGGATAAGCGGCTCGTGGAGGCATACCTGGACGGTACATCTGTCGACATCCTTGCCAACGTGCATCGCCGGACACCTAAAGCAATCCTGTTGCGACTGAGCAACACCCACAGCCTGATCGGATCCGAGCATTTATCCAGCCTGTGCGAGCTGTACGGGGTCGACATGAAAAACCCGAATCGAGACCGGAAAACCGAACGTAAGAAGGTGCCCAGAGCAAAGAAGAAGCAGACTCCAAATACATCGGTGTTTCTGTAAATCGTATAAACCAGATGGCTCCGCATGGGGTGGAGTACAAATGTACTCCTCAGCGTGCCTTCGTGACTTGACCAATTGTGCCATCCGAACCACCACCCCTGACGGTGGCACATTTCGTTTATGTACGAACCCCTGGCTACGGGCGTTTGCGCTATCTGGCGAGGTTAAAACTAGCAATGGCACATTTCATTACCCCATTGACCCACCCACCGATCTGCCTGTGAAGATCGTCAAGTCATCAACAAGCGAGCCCATCAATGCATCCCACTGAAACGCAGAATCTCTTTTGCCCCGACGACGTTAAAGGGCATCCATATTCAGTCGAGGTAGAAATGCTCTTGGGCGGCATCGCCAGGGCGATGTTCGAGGACGGCACGATGCAGTTCATGGATCAAGACACAGAGCCATCGACTGCATTTTCCCCACGGCTTGATCCCGAAGCGCTCGAAGCATTCTGCCGGGAGCACATAGATAAGTATCGCGAACATCATGACCTGCACCGACAGTCGATTGCTGACTATGAAACGCCTGCGATCGACCAGTTCTGGTCCTGATGTATAACCGTTCGTTTTTCTCCGATCGGTAGCGTTCGGACAGCGCGGTGACGGCTACCGTTTAAGACTAAAGGTTGAGGTGTTTCGATGGGCATGGCAACAGCGCTGGAAAGATTGTCGTATGGCATCCGGTACCGGTCCTACGCCATACAGCTGCTCCTAACCCGCCAGATCTGCTGGCGTTGCTACCAGCATGCCGTGCGCTCGCAGCCGGTTGTTGTTGCATGTGTGCGAGGGCAGCTCGTCGTCTGTCCTGACTTCAAGCCTTGAGCCCTAACGGTGGCACAACCGGAATTTCACATGCGAGTACTGATTCAGCGATCAACCCTATGCCAGTTAGCAGTCGGTGTTTTTCATTGCTGGGTATCCGGCTCGACAACAGCGCACCAGCCGCTGCAAGCCAGGGAACATTACCAACGGATCAGGAGAGACAAGCAATGTGTGCCAATCAACAAATGGAACAATCCAAATGTGCATTTCAGCCGGCAGGTTCTGCGTGCGTAATTGCTGATCGGGACAAAAAGTTTGAGGAGCTCGAAAAGGTCGACGGTATCGGTTGGGGCCAGGATTTTGAGAATGCATTTCGACGTCTGTATCCAGAAGACTGGGAAGCTTACGTACTAGCCGCCGAGACGAGGGGATTGCATTTTGGGGTGATTGGGAAGTGGGTTGATGACAAACCCACCTGGCTGAACGTTGAACCATCAGGGTCGAGCCTTCTTCACGCTCAATACTGCGATTTCTTGCACAACGGAGGAGCAGGCGGGTTTTGAACAACGCTTGCCGTCGATCACCGCCATGAACGTTGCATACACTCCGGCCTACAGGTCGGAGTTTTTTGCCTTGAAAAAGGTCCGGCGGCCTGCCTTGAATAGGCAACGTCTACTGGTGGCGATGGTCGGTTTGCATCTCGGGCCACAATGACATTACCGCCAAGGTTCAATGCGCAACAGGCTGACGGCATTTAAAGCCTGTACCAGCGAGCTTTGATCGACATTTAGGTGACCTTTCTGCTTTTCTCAGAATCAACAGATTACTACTCTTGCGAGTGTACTCTGATGGCTGCCCCGAACCTTCCTTGTCCCGAGCGTATCAAGCCTCAACTGTTGACGATGGCCAGTCGTCCGCCCGCTAGCGGTGACTGGCTGTACGAAATCAAGTTCGACGGTTATCGGATGATGGTGCGCATCGATCAGGGGCGCGTCACGCTCTTCACCAAAAATGGATACGACTGGACAAAGCGAATGCCGATCCTCGCCAAGGAGCTATTAGCGTTGCCGGTGCGCACCGCTTGGTTGGATGCCGAGGTCGTCATGCAGGACGCTGACGGCAGACCGCGGTTTGCTGCACTGCAATCTGCTTTCAATACCGGCAGGACCAGTGCCTTGTGCCTGTTTGCGTTTGACCTGCTTTTTGAAAATGGCCGAGATCTTCGTTGTCTACCGATCGAGAAGCGGCGGGCAAGGCTCACCAGGCTTTTAGGTCGGGTAGAACTGGAGCACATCCGATTGTCCGACGCTTTTGACGTAGATCCCGGAGACCTGCTCCACAATATTTGCGCTATTGAGATGGAAGGTCTCGTCTGTAAGAGGAAGGGCAGCGCCTACACATCCGAACGAGACGGAAACTGGATAAAGGTCAAATGTTCGCCTCGGCAGGAGTTCATTGTCATTGGTTACACCAAAGCTGCGGGTGGAATAGGGTCGCTGCTGCTCGGCCTGTACGACGCCGCCGGCCGACTGACCTACGCAGGTCGCGTACGATCAGGTTTTGACAGCCGTACGCTCCAGCGCTTAAGCGAGGAGCTCGCACCATTGAAGCGATCGGATTCACCCCTTAACGTTGCCCCAAAGCTGGCAAAGGGGATTGTTGTCAGGTGGGTTGAGCCCGAATGCGTTGTAGAGGTCAAATACACCGAGATCCTCCCCAGTGGAAAGGTGCGTCACGCTGTCTTTCTTGGGATTCGGGAGGACAAGATGGCTTCTGAAGTCAACCTTGAAACAGATTCATCAGACGAACCATAAGGTCGTCCACGGCATTGCGGCAGCAAGAAATTCACCCTCGCAAGGGATTACAACGGCTTGTGGTAGAATGTGTGCATACAGAGGAACACCCGATGATCAAGCCCGCCCAACCAAAACCTAGCCAGCCTGTTGGAAAGAAAATCAGAATTGTCCTTCACAATGGTGATGGCAAGGTTACTGCGTTTCTGTCTCACGCTGATGACGTTGTTGAACGTGTAGCTACCAGAGCACTCTCTGGCAATGCTTTGCGCCAGCCATCTCTCAAGGCGCGCTCTGCGCGTGCACCGCACTTGTTGACAGTTGAGCGCGAACTCAGCGAGCTGAAGAAGGTTGTTGAAGCTTTGGCTGTGCGGTCAGTCGCCAAGGATCAGCCGGAGTACTCCTTCGACGTCGAGGGCATGACGGTGCTGGATGCTGATGTGGCCTACCGCCTTCTGGACAATCCTCCAGAGCCCAATGACGCCCTCCGCAACCTCCTGGCACTCCGCTAAGGGCTCTCGATGGACTTCATTACCATCGACTTCGACAAGTCGATAGATCGCACTGTGTTCAACTGCGGCGTGCATCCTGCTCTCAACGCGTATATTGCTCAAAACGCAGGGCAGGATGAGAAGCGCAACGTCTCTCGCACTTTTATGTATGTGCAAGATGGGCAACTTCTCGGCTATTACACCTTGGCCAACGCTTCTGTTGCCCTCGATGAGCTAAGCGAGGAACAGGCAAAGAAAATGCCTCGGTATCCGATGCCAGCGGTACTCCTCAGCCGCCTTGCGGTCGACAGAACGTGCCAGGGTCAAGGACTGGGCAAGCGCTTGATGGCGGACTTCTTGCGGCGTGTTTACGCTGTTTCAAAGCACTCGGGGGTCGCCTTTATCGTCGTTGACGCCAAGGATCAAGAGGCCGCCGATTATTATAAAGGGCTGTTGTTTGTGCCATCCAAGGGCAACCCTTTACGACTAGTACTCTCGACCGCAACGATCATCCAAGGGCTGCGCGCTCAAGAGAAGGCTTAGTCCACGCTAGGTTCCAAAGCGACCTTCATCTGATTGCACAGACCGGTTGGCAGGCTGGGGAAAAATTACCAAGACTGGGTCTATTTTTACGCTTGAAGTTCGGGGCAGATCATCAGTCGAGCTGGAGCAAAAATGCTCCTGACCCAGCAACTGACCAAACCGGTATGAAATCTTGCGCGTTGGTCAGCACGGGACGGTGCTAAACAAGTTGGCTTGGGGTCTGATCCTCAAACTCCTCTCCGAAAGGAAATACCCAATGCCTACGGAAACCCCTGATGATCGTCGTGTCCGGGCGCTGGCCGACTGGCAAGCAGCGATAGGTGACCAGGACGCATTGCTCAAATCTCCCGAGACATATACGAGTACTCTGGTTGGCCGAGCCAAACTGGCTATGTCCCAAGGTGTAATAACCGCGGAGGATCTGGGCGAGCTGTTGGAGCTGGCGGATGCGGCCTACGAGTGGGCGGTCGAAGAACGTATCACCCGAGGTCTGGTAGATGATTGAGGACATTCCGGACGCTGATGCCCTGTCGCTGGATGCGCTGCTGAGCATCCGCGCACCCGGCACCTATCTGGTCAAGGTCGTGGGTGACAGCATGCATGGGGCCGGTATCTTTTCCGGTGACCTGCTGGTCGTCGACCGCTCCCGTGATCCTGTTCGCGGCAACATCGTGATTGCAGTGATCAACGGTGAGCCGATGTGCAAACGTCTGGACTATGCCGGGCTCGACCCAGTGCTACGCTCAGAAAACCCAAAGTACCCGCCACGCTACATTCTGGAGGGCGATCATTTCGAAGTTTGGGGGGTTGTGCGTCACAGCCTGCGGGACCACGACCGCCGATAGCAACCAGGAAAACCGAACATGAATCACGCCGACACTCTGGGCCGTGCCCGCCAACAGCTTCAATCAATTCTGGTCGCGACGTCGCACGGTGCCGCTGAGATTGCATACGATTCTGCCTCCGGCTGGTTCGGCGCGCTTCTCGCCGAGCAGCTGATCGATTCAGAGCATCACGCCGTGCTGGTTGAAGAATTAAAGGCGGCGCAGGCAAAGTGTGATAAGCGTCTCCAGGCGGCTGAGGCGACCAGTCGCGCAGCCCATCAGCATGCCCCTGAAAGTGAGCTGTAATCAGTGATAATCTGCTCGTAACGATAGGAAGTCCTGCTATGACGAATCGCCCCGTTGCCCGCCTGACCGATGCGCGCCATCCGGTCACCGCCTATCTAGCGATGCATATTAGCCTGATCAGTGATGCCGAAGACGGTCAGGCCTTGTATCTGCGCACCTCGCACGCTACGGGATACTTGCAGGCGCTGTACGACACCCATCAGATTGGTGAGGACGCCGTTGAGCGCTTGCGGCACCTGATCGAGTGGACGCGCAATAATCGCGCCCAGAAATTGGCCGGATTGCCGGTCCACCCGTGGCCTGGTAGCCCGATCTAGTAGAGCCCAGCCGTCTTTAAGTATGACCCCCGCAGACAACGTGACGCCTATGCCGACGTTCGAGCGTCGCTTGAGAATGAAGGCTTTACCTCCGGCACTATTCAGCGTCGACCGATATCCGTGAGGCGGTGGCATTGATGGCGGCATAGGGTTGATCGCCTGTACACAGAATCTGGCAGCTGCGCGTAACGGTAATCCGATGGGTTGATCCCCTGACTTTTGGCGAAGTCAGGGTTTTTAATGGCTGATCGTTACTGAATTACGGTAAATTGGTAGCGGAATTACCGTAATTCGGTTCAACACGACTTTCCCACTGATTCACACAGGAACGGCCATGACACGCGAACGGTTGCTATATGAAGTCGACGCATGCGCCAAGGCACTGACCGAGGCAGAAATAAGCCTGCGCCTGGCGATCAAGTCTGCGTACCCGTTGGGTTGCGAAGTGGTAGCCAAGGTAGGAGGGCGCAACATCATCGTCCGAGTGGATGGTTACGGCACCACATCCGGCCCGTACGACCTTCGAGGCACCAACGTGGCGACTGACAGACACCGCCGGTTTCATTACTCGGCCATTCTCGGACTGGCCGAAGACTAAGCGAGTAACGGATTAATCAAGGAGTCAGGCATGCCCCGCTATCACATCTGCTTTTCCGCCAGCCGCGACCACTTCCCGCAGGCCACCGAGCACACCCGCGTGCTGTTTCTGGAGCACCCGATCGAATACGACAGCGACATCATCCGCGTGCAGGATTGGGCCGCCAAGCAGGTCGAGGCCGGGTCCACCATGCTCACCAGCTGGAGGGAGCTGAAGGGTTCGTACCGCCCGGGCGCTTATCATTGTCCGACGTGCCGATTGGAACTACCGGAGGACCGTGTTTGCGACGTGTGCGGTGGGCGGTGCAACACCGGCGAGTTGCCGGCGGCGAATGTGGAGGTGGCCGATGGCGGTCAGTAAACGTGCTCAGCCGCCTAGACTGAATTGGACCGGTGGGCAGGAGGCTTATCTGCGCGCCAGTTATCCCGATGTGCCGATGGTCAAGCTGATGGCCGTCCTCCGCCGCTCCGCCACGGCCATTCAGGCGCGGGCCAAGGTGCTTGGCCTCAAACGAAGTGCGGCTTTTCTGGCAGGCGATCACGGAGGGCGCATGCGTCCTGGTGATGCACGCGGCCTATCCACGCGCTTTGGTGCCCGGGATGTTCGACCTGGCGACAGACAAATCGAATGCTGAGTATGAGTGCAGTCGCCGTGCCGGGTAAAATGCCGCATTATCGGTAACGCTTCAGATCCAAAGGAGGGCTCAGCATGCGCGAAGATGCCTACGAAAACAGGCCAATTGACGATGATGAAATTAGCATTCCGGCAGTGGCCTGGGTCACGCTGGCAATGGAGGGATGGGCCGCTCGCTGGATGATGCTTGGAGATGGCCGTGTGGGCTGTGTGGCCTGCGGCGCCGGGCAGTGCGCTGGTGACGCTTGGGCACCGTTTGAACACATTGAAGGCTGCAACAACACGGGTGACTTTGTGCAGCAACCCTGGTTGTTCCTACGCGAGAACCTGTGCCGCCTGCCTCCAGAGCCTGTGCGATGAGTCAACGCTCTCAAGTCGATGTCGAGTTGTTTGCCGGGGAGCAGCGCACGCTGCTGGCGGGCGTGCCGGTTCTGTTCGAACAACGAACCATTTGGGCCTACGCGGTACTGTTCGAGAACGACCGTAGTGATCGCCACGGTACCACGCACGTGCGGGTAACTCTGCCCGGCGGTGAAGTGATCGGCGGCGAGGTGAGCTATGCAAAACCCGGCACGCTGATATTCAGGACTCACAACGAGTTCGGCGACGCCGTTCGGATGCCCGACGATGCATGACGCAATAGACGAAAAGCTGCTGAAACATCTGATCTACGGGCGTGGGGTGAGTGATTTTCTAATCACGCAGCACGTAGATGGTCAGTTCATGCTAAGCGTGCGCTACGCCGAAGTAAGCGACTGGGTACCGGTGCGATCGAGGGAAAAGAACCCCCGCACATGGGCGAGGCTGGACACGCTCGCAAGCCAGCTGTGGAAATTGGGCGTGCGCAAGTGGTACACCGAGCTGACTCAGGAAGTTGTGACCAGTCACGCGCACAAATTACGGCCGAAAAAGAACCTGCCGGAGTAGGGCGGTCAGCCTGGATGTTATGCCGACTGCTGCCGAGCCCGCGGAGCTTTCACGCTCAACTCTTCGCATTTGGAAAACGATATGGAAACGGGACAAGAAGTAATTGCTTGGAAAGTCGTTTTTGAAGACGGCTCTGTGGAATACCACCCTGCTGAGTCAATCTCGGGTGAGCCCACTTTCGGGCGTTGGATAACGCCTATGGTCGCCGGTGGTGAAACTATCGACATTGCTCCGGAAAACGATGAAGCCCCTGTCAGCGCTAGGGCAGCAAGCTAACTGATAAGGGAGAGCCGGTCATGCCGACAATAAGTTCCACTCCCGTTCTGTATGTGTACCGGTGCAACGCGTGCGGCCATGCGGGCGAGCTCCGGCTACTGGAGCAGCAAGAAGAAATCACATCGGCCTGCACTTCCTGCGGTGCTGAGGTCGTCGCCGAATGGGACGGTGGTGTTGAATTTACCCAGGCCGAATGAAAGGTTCCCACCACTTAGCACCACGCTGTGGCGCTTTATGTCGAAAATCCCGATTCCTGCTCAGCCAATGAGGCCCGCTCAGTTTCGCCGTTTCCTTATAGTTACGTGTGATGTATCATCAAATCCATACGATGACTCTTTGGCTGATGTTGTTGTAAGCGGACAGCGGGAAGGGCGGCAAATCCGTTTAAAAAAAGATGAGCTCAACCATAAGCCCGCATTGCGGGCTAAGCCAGTGAAAGCACACCACATGCTCAACGAACTGGCTCCACCACGGCCATCTCAAAAATTATTTGATAGGAAATGATTGATGGAAAAGGCCGTAGGAAACAGCTCTAAACCGACGCTCGTGTCACTGGTTCAGTTGTTCATTTGCTCTGGGGCATTAATGAGCTGTGCTGGTCACCTGTATGTCTGGATGCAAGACTTCACCTCTCAAGATTCGCGGTTTTTCACGTCATCGGTGACAGCGCTGTCTGCGCCATTCGGCTTACTGGTAGCGCTGTTTTGGCGCACGTTCCATGTACCTGCGAAACGTGCCATATCGAGCACCTATCAGCTTGCTCGGCCTATTCTTCAGCGTCTGTGGAACTCACGGTGGTACCACTTTGCCGTGTTTGTCTTGTGTTCATATACGGCATGTGCCTCCACGTCCCTAAGCCCGAAAATTATCGCGGTGCTTGGGGTAATCACATCGCTGTTGCAACTGTTCAAGATGTATCGCGGTAGCACAACGAAGATTGAAAACTGACCGCATGCCGGTGAATGTCCAGCCGCCTGGGACTCTGGAGAAATGAACACCTGCCTCGGCTTGAAAACCGGGGCTGGGTCAGTAGAAGAGGGCCGTTCTTGGCTCCCCAAGACTCACAGGAAGTATCGCATGCTAGTTCTATTCATCATCGTGGCCGTGGTTGCCATCGTGGTTTATTCCGCAGAACACAACCTTGCCACCCTCGGGCAGTTCGTTGATTACGTCCAGCACGACACGTTGACCGTCATGATGGTTTTGAACAATAAAGATTGACACAAAACAATAAAGTTTGACACTCATGAACATAGATTGACACAAGGCCCAAACCCCCGTATCTATGGGGGTTTTTCCTTTCCAGGCTTTCCCTTTGGTCTGGATTCATCGCTTCAACTCTCCGCGGGTGTAGTCTAGAAAACGCTTTGAAATATGGCCGCTACGGCGGTCATGTCCTTCTACGACTTTTTCTCGGCGTGAGGTGAAGCGGTCCGCATCGACTGAGGAGGCGTGGGTTGCGAGGTCGTAAGTTTGCATCACAGCAAGACATTGAACGGCATATTGCAAATGGATTTGGCGAAGGCGCCGGGGCAAGCTACGTGCCTTGGCTGCGGGTACAAGATGTCCCGTCGATAGGTCGTTCGCACAAGATCCAAGGTGTGAAGATCGAGAGGATTCATCACCTACTGTCAGATCTCGAGCGTTCGTACTTCCTTGTGTGTGAATTTTCTGAAAACGTCGTGGATATCCGTGAGCAATATCCGTTACTACCTACAGAGCGTGCGCAAGCGATAGCGTCGGCAATAGATGTACGTTATCCCAGATACCCTAGAACGACACTGCCCTATGTAATGACAACAGATTTCCTGCTAACTGTTAAGGACTTGAACGGAAACTTTAAGTCGGTAGCTAGAACTGTGAAGTATCGATCCGACCTAGTTGGCAAAGGAAGTAACCGCACGCTTGAAAAACTTGAGATTGAAAAGCGCTTTTGGCATAGCCAAGGTGTTGATTGGAAGATCGTCACAGATGAGTTTTTTACACGAGATTTGATAAAAAATCTTGGACTAATCAGAAAATACTCGAAGCTGCATCGCGATTTAATGAAAGTCCCGTTGCATTCGAATTTTATCGACTGCCTAGCAAACAGCCGGGAATATTCGTGGACCTTGGCCACCTGTCTAAGAAAAATAGCATGCCTTCTGTCCATTTCCTATATAGATGCTCAAGCAATTTTCTTCCATCTGGTTTGGAACAAGATACTGAAAATAGATTTGGTTAACACTCCTCTCCACCTTACTGGTCTAGTTCCTGACTTCGAAGTTTTCCAGATCCCTGCCCAAGTATCGTTGATGGAGAAAATGTCATGACTGTTCTCGTTAATGACGTTTTCGAGCCTGTTACCGATCTGTCGGTCATCTCTACGATAGCCAGGCTCATTTACCAGGATGAAACGCATGACTTAGCAGTTGTGATAGATCTAGCTGACCCTCCCCGGCAGCCGTACGCTGTTGGTCTTGATGAGCTGCGTCGCTCGCTAGCGTCTGGTCACACCAAACCAGCAGCCATCACCACGCCCGAGTTTATGCTTGTGCTTGAGGAGCAGTTGGATGAGAGAGCCAAGCAAGGCCGGGACGAAAAGTGGGCCGTCATCGCCCCTCTGCTAGATCCTGAATATCCAGGACAAATATTTGTACGGGGGGAGTTAGGCCGGCTTGTTAGCAAACGGGCGTCAGAGCTCGGAATCCAGCGAAAAACTATCTATCGGCTTCTTTACCGATATTGGTTTTATGGTCAAGTTCGAAACTCATTGCTTAATAATTACTCGGCGGTAGGTGTTGCCGATAGAAAATATGATCCAAGTAGGCCTCCAGGGCGAAAGCCTAAGTTTCAAGGCGTTCTTACTGCGCCTTCCAAGATGCTCGGTGCGGTTGATAAACGATGCATCCGAGTTGGGTATTCCCTTTATGTAAAAGATAAAAAGTCTTCTATTTCGAGCGCATATGACGAAATGTTGAGAAGATTCTACTCGGTTCGAGACATCTCTAAAAACAGTGAAGAAGAGCTTCGTTTGCTGCCTAGCTTAGAGCTGCCCAGCCTGAGGCAGTTCAGATATTGGGGACAGATTTTTTTCGACGAAATTGAAACCGAGCGTGGCCGTAAAGGGTTGAGGAAGTGGTTAAAGGACTGCCGTCCGCTTTCAGGTACCGTTCGCGATTGGCTGCGTGGACCGTGTCATCAGTTCGAAATCGACGCAACTATTGCCGATATTTATTTGGTCAACAGCTACTCTAGACGGATGCTCATTGGCCGGCCCGTAGTTTATATCGTTGTGGATAGTTTCTCCGGAATGATTGTTGGCCTCTATGTAGGATTGGAAGGTCCCAGTTGGAACGGGGCGAGGCAAGCGCTGTTCAACGCGTTTACCTCCAAAGTCGAGTTCTGCGCTCAGAACGGCGTTGAAATCAATTCAGATGATTGGAATTGTCACCACCTGCCCCACCAGATTTACGCCGACAGGGGAGAGATGTTGTCACTGGCAGCAGAGGGGCTATCGTCAGGCTTGGGAATTGAGATGGGCACTGCTCCGCCTTATCGGCCTGATTGGAAGCCTATGGTAGAAAGTCGGTTTGGCATTTTGAATGATTTGACGGGTATCAGATGGCTACCTGGCGGGGTAGCTGCGCGAGACAAAGAGCGAGGCGAGCGAGATTACCGGCTCGATGCCACGCTGAACCTCAAAGAGTTCACCCAGATACTCATCAATTGCGTGCTCCACTATAACCGGCACCATCGACAGCCTGACCGACTGACTCAGGCGATGATGAATGACGGCGTTGAACCTACGCCCAACGGGATATGGAATTGGGCCTGCGAAAACGACCTGATCGAATCCAACAAACGTCCCGACGAGCTGGTTTACCTCCATCTCTTGCCGCGCGAGCGCGCGACCGTTCAAAAGGGCGGGGTGATGTTTCGCGGCATGCACTACGTGTGTGATATGGCCATAGAGAAAGATTGGTTTGCCAAGGCTCGCAAAGGGGGCGTTTGGTCAATAGAGTGTTGGTTCGATCCGAACTCTGCGGCGCACATCTGGATCCAGGGAGAGGCCAAGCAGTTTATCCGCTGTGATCTTCGACGATCGGATGCCGGTTACGCGAATTACCGCTCGGACGAGATTTTTGATCTGCTCGAAGCCTATCGCCAAAAACCGCCTACTCGCCGGCGAGCCGAGCTGGAAAGCCGTGTCCAGCTTAGCGATCAGGTCCACCAGATCATCAGTCATGCGCTCGCAGAACGAAAATTGGAACCTGCTCCGCCCACCAAGGCAGAGGCCACTGGGAACATCCGCGAGAACCGCGCAGAAGAACGTCTCCGTGAGCGTGAAAATGCGGTTGTTCCTGAAGGCGTCAGGGCGGAGCCAGCTTCACTTCAATCTGAATTGACACCGAAAGCGCATGACTCATATGCCGGCGAGCGAACTGCGCAGGTTATCGATTTGCTCAAAAGAATTCGGCCAGGACAGGCAAAATGAAAGGTGCGCAGACGTTTGCCAATTACGTCAAACAGGACATAAGTGAGTATGCGGGCAATCCGCTTATCGAAGCTTTGCCTCCGATATTGTCGGAGGCGGCGGCTATTGAGCTGATCTCGAATTTTCCTCAGCCGGTGGATCCGAAAGAGCTGACCCTCGAAGGATCCACTCGAATTCACTGTATCGACCGGTTGAGAACCGTGGTGCAGCCGTTTTTGTTACACCTGGAACTGGAGGCCCTGTTTTCACTGCTCATCCGTCGAGGGTATGTTGGGCGTAACCCGATGTCGCCCGCTACCGTCCGGCATTTGCATTCTTTATCGGGGGCTCAGCGTTACCACGATGCGTTCAAGTCCACTGCAGAAACGTTCACCGTCGTCGGCCTGAGCGGCATTGGCAAGTCGACGGCACTCCACGCCATTTTGAGCCTTTATCCACAGACAATCCGTCATGAGCGTTATGAGGGAAAGCAGTTTGTTCATACCCAAATCACTTGGCTGAAGCTTGACTGCCCTCGGGATGGATCGCTGGCTGGATTTTGCCAGCAGTTTTTTTATGCAGTTGGTGACGCTCTAGGAGACAAGGACTATCACAAGCGCTACAGGCATCGAAACATCAATGATGCGCTGCAACAGATGGAGCAGGTGGCCAGCACGTTTTTCATCGGCGCCTTGTTAATCGACGAGCTGCAAAACCTCCACTTGGCGAAAACCGGTGGTAAGGAGAGCATGCTGAATTTCTTTCTGCACTTGGTTAACAACATTGGTATCCCGGTCGTTTTCAGTGGCACGAACTCTACGATTAGCCTGTTCTCAGAAGTCATGCGGACTGCCCGCCGAGTCTGTGGTGCCGGTACGCTGGAATTCAAACGATTCGAGAAAGATGATGAGGAGTGGCGGTTGTTAGTCGAAAATCTCTGGAGCTATCAGTGGTGCAAACAGACTGCTGAGCTGACCGACGAGATTTTCGACACGCTGTATGAGCACACTCAAGGCGTCACAGATTTCCTGGTCAAGCTGCTGGTATTGAGTCAGCGTTATGCGGTCCAGAGTGGCTCGGAGTGTTTGACTGCCGAGGTCCTGGTGAAGGTAAGCAACTCAAAAATGCAGATTCTAAAGCCAGCCCTTTCAGCTCTGCGTAGCCGAGATCCGAAGCGGATGCGACAGTTCGACGATTTGCTGCCGATTGAGGATCAGCTGAGCGAAATGATGGTCTTCGATGGTTTGGCACGAGAGGATCGCCTTGCCTTGCTTCGAAGTGTTGTATCCCGTGAGAAGCCGGTAGACCCATCTCCAACCATTCTTGCGAAAGGCCACCCATCGCCAATTGCTACTGCAGTGGAAAACTCAGAGGCTACAGCGCTAAGCGAACATGACGCTCCCCTCGATGCTCTGCGCGCTGCGGGCTGGCTCAACGAGGACCTGTTTGAGTTCTCACCGATGTACCACAAAGCGTGAGTCGGGAGGTGGCGAAGTGCACCTTAAACTCCATTTCTTCCCCGCCGCGTTTCCCGACGAGACGCTGCACAGCGTGATTTCTCGCTATGCCCGTCTTTGCGGTGTTCGTAATTGCCAAGAAGCATTTGCCGGACTGAAATCGGCGGCAGCATTTTCGCAAAATGTGGCATTCCCAAGTCATTTAGGGGAGTTTGTCGACGCGCTACCCAGCGGTACCGAGCTATCGATAGCCGAGGTCCTCATGCGTCACACGCTATTACCCTACTATGCGCCGTTTTTGAGTATGAGCCAGGTAGAACACGCTCGGACGCTGATGACTGCCGATGGGAAGGGCTTGATGTTGAAGCTGGGCGTCAACGCGAGCCGTATTGGATTCGCCTCCCGAGTGCGGTTATGCCCAGAATGTATCGCCCAAGATCAGGCCCAACGGGGAGTTGCTTACTGGCACAGGGTCCACATGCTTCCAGGCGTGCTGGTATGTCCGCATCACGGCACGTCACTTAGGATCCTTGATCCTCGCTGGTCCAGCCGTAGCTCTCGACAACTCAATCTGCCGAGTGATGAGAATGTGCAAGCACACACGGTACTTCTCGATACCCCGTTGCTGCGCATGCCGCCGCTTCACGAAATAGCGTTGCGATCACTTCAGGTCATCGAGTCTGAAGTCAGTGCTTTGTCGGCGGAGGCGGTGCGCTACACGCTTTTACAAAGGGCAACGCAGCTTAACCTTGCCTCTGATAACCATCGCTTGCACCTGCACATGCTGGCGCAGCACATGGCCGATTTTTTTGCTGCACTCCCGCGAGAATGGGAATTTTCTATACTCGGAGAAGTTCGTGCAGGTACACCCGCCTCATGGGTCATGAAGCTGCTTCGTACGCCAATAACCTCCCACCATCCGCTCAAATACATTTTATTGGCCGGTGCTCTGGGCATTGACATGGTGAGCTTGCTGCATGGTCAACGCCCAATGAAACAGGCGGTGGCGTGTGGTCCGAAAGCTCACATTCGACTTCACACGCGCCTTTCTCCGGTGATGCCTAGTAAAGGCCTGGACTGTTCGTCAGCCGCTGTGTGGAAACATGCTCTTGAAGGAGCTGATGCCAAAAAGATCGCTGCCGTTCTAGGCGTTTCATCAGCGTATGTCTATCGTCACATCCGAAATGTACCCGGTGGGCAAGATGCTTGGAGGGAGGCACGATTTCACATTGAGCTATGCGCAAGACGCGCGGCTTTCGAGGCTGATTATCGATGTTACAAAGCACATGCATGCAGGGGGTATGCATGGCTGTATCGTCACGATAGACAGTGGCTTTCGGAGTCAACTGCAAACCCAAGCCCACATCGTACGCCTCGTCTAAATAGCACCGAAATGTTCGCTGCCCTCGATGCGAGACTGGCCGGCGAAGTCCGTCAGTGTGCCGACACGCTTTATGCTCTCGCGGGTAAGCCTGTCCGCATTTCGCGTACCAGGAT
>NZ_FNCO01000004.1 GCF_900100795.1 Pseudomonas abietaniphila | reverse complement strand
ACCATATAACACCCAAGCAATCTGCGACTCGATGAGCACAGATTGCGGTGACTGTGAAGACGACACGCACCGAAAGTTTGCAGGACACAGGCAAGACACCTGATCACATACCCGATTTGCTGAAGCGAGGCCTTACGGTCACGAGTCAGTACCCGAATTTCTTGACGACCATAGAGCGTTGGAACCACCTGATCCCATCCCGAACTCAGCAGTGAAACGATGCATCGCCGATGGTAGTGTGGGGTTTCCCCATGTGAGAGTAGGTCATCGTCAAGATTAAATTCCGAAACCCCATTTGCGAAAGCAGATGGGGTTTTGTTTTAAGTGAAGGTCACCAATTTTCGTTGACTCGTTACTTCGTAACGGATCAACAACAGAATTTCTTGACGACCATAGAGTGCTGGAACCACCTGATCCCATCCCGAACTCAGCAGTGAAACGGTGCATCGCCGATGGTAGTGTGGGGTTTCCCCATGTGAGAGTAGGTCATCGTCAAGATTCAATTCCGAAACCCCTGTCTGCTAACGCAGACAGGGGTTTTGTCGTTTCGGGGCCACGACACAAGCCCGCTCAGGCCTGAACGAAGCGGGCCTGGCCGAAGGACGTTTACGAAGCGAACAGCTTTTGCACGTTGTTCATGGCGTCATCGGCGAAGCCTTGAAGGAAGTTGTGGAACTCTACAGGGCTGGCGGGATTGCCCTCGGCAGGTTCTGCGATGATGGTCCAGGTGGCGTTGCAGAGGCGCTCGCTGGCAGGAACCACCGTCATCGACGCCCAGAGGTTGCGGATACCCAGATTGTTATAGATCGTTGTCCATGTCATGGAAAGCGCGCGGTCGTCTCGTGAGTTCAACTGCTCGACCACCACCAAACCGCCTTCCTTGAACTGCTTGTAACGAACTGACCCGGGACCGGTTCCGACTACCTCAATGCTGGCCAGCGCCGGAATGAATTTCGCAAAACCGCCGAAATCACCCACGACATCCCAGACTGCCTGCGCGTCGGCAGTAATTGAAACTGTCGACACGACCGGCGTGCCTGCAGGGTTGCTGATCAAGGTGTCGGGTGTCAGGTTGTGGATCGTGTTGATTGCGTTCATGTTGTTCTCCATTACGTACGTGAGTGTTGCCTTTGGGTCAGTCAGATGAAGTCGATCTCTTTCAGGTAGTCGCAGCCTTTACGTAGCAACGCCGGGGTTTTCTGTGGGTAGCGTTCGCCCATCCGCTGCACGCCGGCTAGCGCGTTCTGGTATGCGATCGTAGAGATGTCGCCGATGTCTTCCTCAAAACCGTCGAGGTAGAACCCCAACACGCCGAACAGGGCGTTCTGGCTGTCGACCCGGTTAAGCTGGGTCTGCCAGTGTGCGACGCTGACCATCTCGAACTCGCGACCAGCTTCGCGAAACGCGTCGACGTAACCGGTCCAGCTCAAGGGTTCGGGGTTGTGCAGGTTGAATACCGCACGTGTGGGCTGATAGCGGCTGCTGTGAAAACCGATGAAGCGGGCGAGGAAGTCCACGGGCATCAGGTCAAAGGTCATCGAGAAGTCGGGCACCTGACCCAACTGCATCGAGCCCTTGAGCATCAGCATCAAGCGGTTCTTGTGCGGCTGACAGACGCCCGTGATGCTGTTGAAGGCGATGTTTCCCGGGCGATAGATGTTGACCCACGCGCCCTGTTCGCGCGCTTGCTGCAGGATGCGTTCAGCGACCCATTTGGAGAGGTTGTAGCCGTTCTTGATATAGATCGGCGGGGTCTCTGCAGCAGGGGCTTCCAGAACGCTGCCGTTGGCGTCTATGGCGCTGGAGGCGGAGAGGGTCGAGACGAAGTTGAAGACCTTCTTGCTGCGGCCTTCGCACAACCTGAGGCACTCGAAAATGGGCGTGACGTTGTCCTTGGTGAGTGTCTCGTAATCCTGAACATGATTAACGTTGGCCGCATTGTGGATGAGTGCGCCGAACTCATGATCCAGTCGCTCGTAAACATCGTCAGCCAGGCCGAGTTGCGGCCGGGTAACGTCGGCGGCATAGACGCGCACCCGGCTCAAGTCCAGATGCTCCAACCGGTTTTCGCGCAAGGCTTCGACAAACCGATCCTGCGCCGTCATGCCGCCGCCCTCACGCACCAGGCACGCCACCTCTGTCGCGCCCCACCCCAAAAGTGCCTCGACGAGGTGAACGCCGAGAAAGCCATTGGCCCCGGTCACGATGATCTTGTGCACATCGCCGAGTTTGCCGACCGGCAGGATCGGCAGTTGGATGGGTGTCGAGGCGTCTTTGAGCGCTTGCGGACTGACCGTCCAGGACGAAGCGTCGTCACTGTCGATCAATGATGCGAGGTTGATTAACGTGGGGGCTTCGATGAAGCGGTTGATGGGAATACTGCGGCCGAATCGCTCGCGAATGCCCAGCAGCATCTGCGACAGCAAAATCGAGTGACCGCCGAGGTTGAAAAAGCTTTCATCGGTCGAAATATCCCCCGGTGGAAGCTCCAGCAGGTCGGCCCACAGTTTCTGCAGGATTCGCTCATTCTCGCTTTCCGGCGGACGGCGCGGCGCCTGCTCCGTCAGGTTGACCGGCAACTGCAGTAACGCCTTGCGATCAATCTTGCCGTTATTGGCGAAAGGCATCGTTGCCAGCTCGGTGTAGGAGGCCGGGCGCATGTAGTCGGGCAATAACCGTTCGATGTGGGCTTTGAGCAGATGCCGTGCGACATCGGGCTCGACACCGTGTGGTTGCGCGAGAAACGCCAGAATCCGGCGCTGATCATCGATCACCACTGCGACCTGTCGGTACAGTTGGCTGTCGCGCAGGCAATGCTCGATTTCTTCCGGTTCAACCCGGAAGCCCCGGATCTTGACTTGATTGTCCCGCCGCCCGGACAACGCCACCCCATCGTCGCTCCACTTACCGATATCACCCGTGCGGTAGGCGCGCACGCTTTCTCCGCCGCCGAGGGCGATTCGCACGTAACGCTCGTCAGTCAGTGCCGGATTGTGGATGTAACCCAGACCGACGCCCGGCCCCACGATGTACAACTCGCCCGGCATCTGCTCGGCAACCGGCTGCATCTGCTCGTCGAGAATCAACAACTGACTGTTGGCGATAGGCCGCCCCAGGTTGCGATTGCTACTGCCCGGCTGGAACTGTCCTGCGGTGATCAGCACCGTGGCCTCGGTGGGTCCGTACAGGTTGTGGAACTGACAGTTCCCCGCCAGCCGCTCGATCACGTAGGGCTCGCAGACATCGCCGCCCGTGCAGAGATGCTCAAGCTTCAGGGGACGCTCCGCTGGCAGAATGCTGAGCAACGCAGGTGGTAGAAAGGCATGGCTCAGGTTCTGCTCAAGCAGCTCCATAAGCTGCAGCGGATCCCGGCGTTGGTCTTCGCTGGCGACCACCAGTTCGGCGCCGCTCAACAACGTCGGAAAGATGTCGATCACTGACGAATCGAAACTCAACGTCGAAAATTGCAGAACGCGGCTGCGTTCCGACAGCGCGACGTACTCGGCGTACCACGCAGTGAAGTGGCTCAGGTTGCGCTGGCTGAGCATCACGCCCTTGGGGTGACCGGTTGTGCCCGAGGTGTACAGCGCCATGCACGGGGCTTCAGTCCCAGGGCGAACACACAAGAATGACTCATCCGTAGCCGTGATCTGGACAGCACTGATGTCCAGGCCCGGTACGCTCTGACCGGCGAGCGGGTGCTGACCGTCATGCAGCAGCAATACGGCCTTGGCGTTTTCCAGTATGTACTGCTGCCGTTGCAGCGGCTGGCTGGGATCGAGCGGCAGGTACACGGCGCCATAGCCGAGAATCGCGACGACCCCTGCGAACAAGGCTGCGCACTTTGGCAGACAGATGCCGATCACCAGTGGCTCGTCTGAGGAGCGTGCGAGCAGAGGCCGCATGTGCGCCTGGATGGCCACGCTGTGCTCGCGCAACGCGTCATAACGGACGCGTTGACCACCGACATTCAAGGCATACCGATCAGCAAAGGTTGCGAAGCTCTGATCCAGGCGCGTGACCATCGGTTGCTGTGCGATGCTCAGCAGGTGAGGTTGTGCGGTCTGGTTGTAACGGTGCTCGAACGCCAGTCGATCCAGTGTAAGCAGACCTTCTTGCCATTCACTCTGAGGCGGTTCGACACGCTCGACCTGTGCAAGGAAGCCGGCGTCCCGCGAGAGGCGGCTGACCAGCAAGGCGACATCGTCGACGAGCGTTGTAATGGCACTGTCGCGTAGCACTCGACCGTTGCCCGAAGGTTCAGCCGGCAGGATGCGACGCGCTATTAGCTTCTGCGCGACGGCCGAACCATACCAGCACAGCAATTCCAGCCGGGGTAGCGCGCCTTGGGCGTCAGGGATCAGCCCGATACGCAAACCAAGCTGCGCGTCGGTTTTGAAAGCAGCGAGCCGCATGCTGGTCAGCGCCAGCGTGCCATCGTCGATGATCAACGAAGCGCCGTATACCTGGCTGTGTTCCAGCGCGTGCGCGTCCGGAAGTTGATGAGTCAGATGCCCATGGGCCTCCAGTTCGATAGCGAGTTCGCCCAAAGCCCGACTGTGACCGATGAGCACAATCTCCAGGCGCTTCATTGCGTGCCTCCTGCCGGCAAATAGTCGGCGAGCGCGTGTTGCACGCAGGTGGAGTCGAGCATCGAGCTGGCCTTGAAGAAGCGCACGATGTTACCCACCAGCGGGTGATGGCGATTGATTGGAAAGCTCATGGCCTGGGTTTCGTCTTTGAGCGCTTGCTTGATGGACTCGGTGACCGGGAGGTTGTCGATCAGCACAAAGTCGAAGGACTTCTAGATGTCATTGGTCAAATATTGAGCAATGAATACCGGCATGATGCGGGCGATGGTTTCCCGATCCATCTCCGTGGCGGCATGCCAATAGATGCGCACCAATCGCGCCCAGAAGCCCGAGTGTCGACCTTCATCGAGCAGATGGTCTGCCATCAGCCCCTTGATCGATTGCTTGACCGTGTCGTCCTTCGCGAACGCCGCGACGTCGTTGGTCACGGTGTTCTCTGCGACAGCGACACAGATGAGTTCGACCGCGCTGCGCAGGTGATCGGGGGCGAGGGCCAACGCGGCCGGAATCGCCCGGCTCAATTCGATTTCAAGTGGCAGCTCAATGGGCTGAATGCCCGTCAGTGCGATGGTTTGCTGCATGAAGTCCATCGCCACCAAGGCGTGGTAGTCCTCATCCACAACCACTGTCATGGCGTCGTATCGGCACGCGAACGGAAAGCGGATCGCAAAGTTATCCTTGGCGATACTGCGCGCGGTCTTGTCGACGATCTCGGTCTCGAAGATCACCACGTCATTGATGAACTTGTACAGGCTCTGGATCAACGCGAAGTCACGCAGGTGCGGGCACTCGCGGCTGAAGGTTTCACTGAGTACCAGCGGTTGCCGGCTCAGGGGATAGATGAGTTTTTCGTCGTTTTCCACGATGCGGCGTGGACGCGTGCGGATGGTTGCACGGCCTTCCCAGGCGTCGACGAATGACAGGTAGTCTTCGGCTTTCATGATGTCGTCCCTGTGTAGATAACTGAAGTGTTCGCAAGCAGCGAGCGGGTCATGCGCTGGCTTCCAGCGCTGGTTCGCGCATGCTCACGCGCAGCGCATCCCACAGGGCGATGCGGCTTTCCACGGCGGCAATGGCGGCCTCGTAAACTTCGTGTTCGCGTTGCGCATCGCCGTCCACCAGGCGTGCGAGCAAAGATTCGGCGGCTGGACCGTGGTCCTCGGAATCCACCTCAATGTGCCGCTCCAGGTAGTAGCGGAAAGTAGGCGCCTGGCTGGCCGTGATTCCCCAGTCGTCGAGGATGCGTTGGAACATCTGTGGGATGACGCTTTCACGTCCGTGGAGAAAGGCCGCGGCGACGCTGTGGGCGGGAGCATTGATGGCGGTGTCGAGGGTGTCCCGAACGAACCGGGCGGCGGCCTTTTCCGCGTTGACGCTCTCCAGCGCGGTTTCGTAATGCACGCCTTCCTTCTGCAGCGCAACGAAGCGCTCGACGCGAGCGGTGCTGGCGCCGACTTCCCGCATGGCGTCCAGGTACAGCTCGAAGTGGCTGTAATGGCCGTGATCAAGGCGGTCGTCGGATTCCTCGCCCAAGACGATTTCATTGATCAGACGCGCGGCTTTGGCGTCTTTTGGCGGGAGCCACGGCAGTTGAGTGCAACTGAGCTCGCGTTGCAGGCGTTTGGTCAGGGACATGAAGTCCCAGACCGCGAAGACATGAGCCTCCATAAACCGTCGGAGCACATCCAGTGAATCAATTTCAGAGAAGATCGGGTGGGCACTGAGTTCCGATTTCTTGCGGTTCAATAGTTGCTTCTGAGTATTCATGAACACGTCCTTGAGAATAGAGTTTTCTGTAGTAGTTGCGCGCTTTAGTTGCCGAAAGCTTATAAGCGTTGGCTCGTTTTTCACGATGGCCGGGCGAGCGAAGTCCTCGAACAGATACTTCGTTTAATCATCACGGTTTATAAGCCAGGCAGTGCGTGCCTCGCGTCGCACCCTTTTAAGAAGCCGGAGCTGCAAGGCTTTCCGGGAGGGTGAAGGGCGACGGGAAAACGTTAAAGCACTTTTTAAGACGAGGGCAAATACTTTTTCATAAATTTTAAATTCAATAAATTCGACGCCAATAGAGTGTCGATAAAACATTTAATTCAAGTTTTATTGAGGCGAGCGCAACCCTTCCAACTCAATAAAGTCAGAATTGATAATAATGAACGAATGCCTCGTTCAGCGTTGCGCGTTAACTGAATAATCGGTTTCGAAAGAATTTTGTGTGGGCGACGTTGAAGGGCATCCCTCATGACGTCTCCGCCCGTGCACTGCTCCTTTTTTTGCTCCATGACATCCGTTTACAAAATCGACTGCAGGCGATTTCGTCACCCGAGTGTGCCTGAAACACAGAAATGCGCTGTGTCGAGGCTGGGAGATTTCACGATAGGTGAGCAGGCGGGCGACCGTATCGGGGTGAGCAAGCTCCCCCGACAGGAGAGAAGGTGGCTGCGTGTTCTGTCAGATGCCCAGCAGCCCCAGGTGAGTGTTGATGATGTGCAGCAGACGGTCGCGCTGCGCTCTGAGGAAATAATGATCACCGCGTACTTCGATCAGTTCGAATTCGCGACGTGTGAACTCGCGCCAGTTCATCATGCTCGCGGCGGTATCGAGGGGATCGTCGCTGCCGTAAAGGGCGGTCAGCGGTATGTTCAGACCGCCGTCGGGACAATGCGACCACAACTCGGCCAGCTTCAGGTCGCTGCGCATGACCGGTTCGAACAGGCGCATCAGCTTCTTGTCATGAAGCATCGACTCGGGCGCTGCGCCGAGTTTAATCAGCGCCTCGATGAAGTCGTCTTTGGGCAGCGTATGCAGGTAGGGTTGAGGCTGTTGGCTGTCGGGGCTGCGACAACCGGAGATGAACAGGTGTCGGGTAAAACCGGGATACTGCGCTTGCGCCAACCGGGCCATTTCGTAAGCCACGCGGCCACCGAAGCTGTGGCCGTAAAAGGCGTGCGGTTCGGTCAGGTAGGGCTGCAACGCGAAGAAGGTGTCCTCCAGCAGCGGCGCCCATTGATCGTAAGGCGTTTCCTTGAGCCGACTGCCGTGGCCCGGCAGGCGCAGCGTCACCAGTTCGATGTGATCCGCAAGGCCGTCCGACCAGTCACGGAACTGCTCCGGATCGCCGCCCGCGTGCGGGAAGCAGATCAGGCGCGTTCTGATGGGCTGTCCTGAATTGACAACCATCAGCCATTTGTTTTTGGCGTTCACTCAGGTTTCCCCAAGCCTGTTTGTGCAGGCTTATCACAACCGTGGGGCCGGGTCCTTCGGCGCTGGCACCGCAACAACCGGTGCTCTTTGAACCCCTTGCCTCATCCGGTTGCGTGCGGCAACTGCAGGCAGGGGTGCGAACTGCTGGATATGAGCATAGTCGCCGTTCACGATCGTCGAGCCCTCATTGTGCGAGGGCGCGCTTCCTTGATGCCGTGGCGGGTTTGGCGACTTCCGCTGGACGGCTTTTCAGATAGGTGTTGATGGCCTCGACACCACGGTTCAAGTGGTGAGCGAGGGCGTGGACCGTCTCGTCGACGGCGCCAGCCTCGGCCATCTTTAACAATTCCCTGTGGTCGTTCTGTGACAGCTTGCCCAGTCCCATGTACTTGAGGTTGAACCTCAGAAAGCGCTCCTCCTCATTCAGACCGTCTTCGACCAGCTTGAGCAGGCGTTTGTTCTTTGCCCGGGAGTATAGGGTCATGTGGAACATTCGGTTGAGCGTGCCGATCTTCGAGTAGTCGGTTTCAACCTCCAGTTGCTCGATGTAACTGCCGGCCAGCTCGATGTCGTCGGCCGTCAGCAACGGTATCGACTGCCGCAGGGCCTCGGATTCCAGCAGGATGCGCAGTGCATAGGCATCGGTCGCGTCTTCGTTGATCAGTGGGGCGACGACAGCGCCCTTGTGGGTCTCGACACGCAGCAGCGATTGCGCCTCAAGCTGGCGCAAGGCTTCACGCACCGGCATGCGGCTCACACCAAACAGTGTGGCCAGTTCTTGCTGGCGCAATGCGACACCCGCGGGCAGGCGTCCGTCGAGGATGGCTGCGCGCAGTTTTTCTTCGATCACCGCGCGTGCGAGGTGCGCAGGCGGTTGCTCGTTGCCGAGCACTTCTCGCAGAAATTGTTCTTTCTCAGTCCTGCGCATCGATGACTTCTTCTTCACTGATCAGAGATTGGATCCAATGGAACACTAGAGGCCATAACCCGGCTTGTCAAACCTGGACCTTCGCCCCGTTTGTTACGGCGGACCGCATTCTACAAGGCTTTGTGGCGATGATGTGCCTACCGTGTTCTATCCTTTTAACGATACGAGGCGTCGGAAAAACGGTCGCCTGGACGCGGCATTTCAACGCTCACGTCGGCACACAATCGAAGTCATTGAATTGCAAGCCAATGATCGCCAGATGCCATTATTTTCCCCGGTTGGAGGCTCGCCAGCGAGTACCTCCGGTCGATCCATGGATTGAGCGCATTGGCGACCCGTTTCGCTGTTGACCGGCTTGCACGCAGGCTCTGTCAGCTATTGCTGACGGGCGTGATGTTGGCGAGTCTGGCGTATGCCGGTTGGGACTTTTCGCTGATCACGCGGCGCGCCAGCACGTTGTACGGTCCATCGGTGGAAGGGCGACACCGCGTCGACGCCTGGAGAGCCCTGCTCAACGGCGACAGACCCGCCAACGATCTGGAGCTGTTACAGCGGGTCAACCAGTTTTTCAATCAGGAGTTGCGCTACGTCGAGGACATCGACCTGTGGAAGGTGGATGACTACTGGGCCACGCCTGTTCAGTCGTTGTGGAAAGGTGCCGGTGACTGCGAAGATTTTGCCATCGCCAAGTACTTCAGCCTGCGGCAATGGGGTATGCCCGCAGACAAATTGTTGATCACCTACGTCAAGGTGCTTAACCCGGAGCGTGCGCACATGGTGCTCACGTATTACCCCGACGCAGAGGGTGAGCCGCTGGTGCTCGACAGTCTGGTCGATACGATTGAACCCGCGGACGCACGCAAGGACCTGCTGCCGGTGTACGCCTTCAACGGTGAGGGCGTGTGGTTGCCAGACGCGACGGATACCACCATAGGGAGCAGCAGCATAGCGGGAGACATCAAGCAGTTGTCTCGCTGGCAAAACGTGCTGAACAAGATGAAAGCCGAAGGTTTTCCGGTCGAGGGCAACACGCCCTGATCTATCCGACAGAACAAGGATTGGCCTATGACCCTGTTCAAACAGCTGTTGATCGCCATCTGTCTATTCATGATCGTCGCCTTCAGCGGCGGATTCATGGTCAGCCTGGAAAGCTCGCGCACCCAATACGTCAACCAACTGCGATCCCACGCGCAAGATGCCGCCACTGCGCTGGCGCTGTCATTGAAACCGTCAGTGGACGATCCGACGATGATGGAACTGGTGGTCAGCTCGATTTTCGACAGCGGTTATTACGCCCGAATCCGGGTCGTCAATCTCACCACCGGCAAGGTCATCGTCGAGCGTAACGCCACGCCTGCGGCCACGGCGCCTGACTGGTTCATCGATCTGATTGCCCTCGAACCTGCCGGCGCCAGTGCGATTGTCAGCCGTGGCTGGCGTCCAGCGGCCAAGGTCGAAGTGGTCAGCCATCCGATGTTTGCCATCGGCAAGCTCTGGCAAGCGGCGCTGGGGAATCTGGGTTGGCTCTTGCTGTGCGGTGCGCTCAGCTTCCTGCTCGGCGCGTGGCTCTTGCGCCGGCAACTTCGGCCGCTGGACTACATGGTCGAACAATCCCACGCCATCGGTCGTCGCGAGTTTCTGAGCGTGTCGGAGTTACCCGCCACCCCCGAGTTGCGTCGGGTGGTGCTGGCGATGAATCAGATGGTCGACAAGCTCAAGGCGCTCTTTCACGAACAGGCCGAGCGCACCGAAAAGCTGCGTATCGAGTCCTATGAAGACAGCCTGACGGGCCTCGCCAACCGGCGTTATTTCGACATGCGGCTGAACGAGCACGTCAGTCAGGTCGAGGATGCCCGTTCGGGCTACTTGTTGGTAATGCGCGTGAATGACTTGGCCGGGCTGAACGAGCGCATGGGTGGCCAAAAGGCCGATGCACTGCTGGTCGCGGTCAGCGATGTGCTGGTGCGTCAGTGTTTCAACCATGCCGAAGCCCGGCATTTGATCAGCCGCATTCGGGGTGGCGAGTTCGCGGTGCTGGCGCCAGGGCTGGTCAAGGAAGAGGCGCTGCAACTGGCTCATGAGCTGGAAACCGCATTGAGCAGCCTGCGCGGAACGGGCGCGTCGGACGTCAGCCCCGCAGCGTTTGTTGGCTTGGCGCCTTACACCCCGGGAGACTCGGCGCAAACCTTGATGGGGCTGGCGGACCAGGCCTTGTCTCAGGCAGAAACCCAAACCGAGCACATCTGGTACTGCATCGAGCACGGTGCCGTGGACAGCCTGGAAGACGATCATCACGCGTGGTACGAACTGCTCGATCAGGCGTTGTCGGAGCGTCGATTTCAGCTGTTCTTTCAACCGGTGATGGATGCGAGTGACATCAGTCGCGTGCTGCATTTCAAAGTGCTGTCCCGGGTAATCGACGAGGACTCCCAGACATTGCCCGCCGGGCGTTTCTTGCCCTGGATCGAGCGCTTCGGCTGGTCGGCCCGACACGATCGAGTGATGCTGGAAACCGTTTTCGAACAACTCACTCGTCACGACCAGAAACTGGCGCTGAACCTGTCGGCGGCCACGTTGGGTGATCCCGGCGCGCTGAACGAGATGTTCGATCTATTGCGAAGGCATGCGCACCTGGCGTCGAGGTTGATTCTGGAGATCGGCGAGGAGCAGGTGCCCGATCAGCAGGCGCTGGAGGACCTGACGCGCCGGCTCAAGGACTTGGGTTATTCACTTGCGCTGCAGCATTTTGGCGGACGCTTCAGCATGATCGGCAACCTGTCGAGTCTGGGGCTGGCGTACCTGAAAATCGAAGGCAGCTACATCCGCGCCATCGACCGGGAGCGGCACAAACGTTTGTTCATCGAAGCGATTCAGCGCGCGGCACACAGTATCGACCTGCCGCTGATTGCCGAGCGGGTCGAGACGCAAGGTGAATTCGAGGTACTGCGGGAGATGGGGATTCAAGGCGTGCAGGGCCAGTTGTTCGGTGACCCTGCGCCTTGGGAGTAGCGGTTATTGCACAACGCTGCAGGAGCCGGCTTGCTGGCGAATGCGCAGTGTCAGTCAGTACATTCAACGGTTTTACAGTGCGTTCGCCAGCCACCCTTATCGTTATCGGCCTGTCTTACACATAACGGCCTGTCACAAAGTGCTGCACGTCATTGAAGCCGGGCGTCGAGGCATGACCCGGTGTCACCAGCGAGTCGATAAAGGCCTCGTCTTCCGCCGTGATCTTCACGCTCAGCGCCTTGGTGTAGCTGTCCCACTGGTCTTCGGTCCGAGGGCCGACGATGGCCGAGGTCACCGCCTGGTTGTTCAGCACCCAGGCAATGGCGAACTCGACAAGGCCGACACCTTTGTCCTTCGTGTACGCCTGCAGTTTCTGCGCGATGTGCAGCGACTCCGTCCGCCATTCCGTTTCCAGAATGCGCTTGTCCTGACGGCCTGCGCGGGTGCTGCTGTCGGGTGTGACGTCTGGCGCGTATTTGCCGCTGAGCACGCCGCGAGCCAGCGGGCTGTAAGGCACCACGCCCAAGCCGTAGAACCTGGCGGCAGTGATCTGCTCCAGTTCCGCCTGACGGTTGACGATGTTGTACAAGGGCTGGCTGATCACCGGCTTGTCGACGCCCAGACGCTGCGCGACGTTGACCACTTCAGCAATGCGCCAGCCGCGGAAGTTCGAGACGCCCCAGTAACGGATCTTGCCCTCGCGAATCAGATCGCCGATGGCCGACACCGTCACTTCAAGTGGCGTGCTGTGGTCTTCCTTGTGCAGGTAATGGATATCGATGTAGTCGGTGTCCAGGCGACGCAGGCTGGACTCGATCTCGTTGAAAATGTGCTTGCGGTTCAGACCGCTGGTGTTCGGCGCGGTGTTGCCGGAGCTGCTGCCGACCTTGGTCGCCAGCACCCATTCGCTGCGGTGTTTGGCAATGGCCTCGCCAACGATTTCTTCTGATCGACCGGCGTTGTAGACGTTGGCCGTGTCGATGAAATTCACGCCTTGATCCCAGGCTTTGTCGATGATGCGCAACGACTCTTCGGTGCCGGTCTGCACACCGAACATCATGGAGCCCAGGGTCAGCGTTGAAACCTTGAGGCCGGATTGGCCAAGCGTGCGGTAGATCATTGCTCGATGTCCTTTTCGTCAGGGAAGTGGAAATCAGGACAGTCTGGGCAGGCTCCAGGCTCTGGAAAAGGCCCGTCAGACCGACAGCTCTAGGCCGGACATACTCGCCTGTTTATGGCGGATTTGAAAAGTGACAATTTGGTTTGGAGGCACTCTTCTACAAGGGGATATCCGGGTGAGTGAGTTTCGCGCGTCGCCCGCTAAGAAAGCACAACGTCCCACCCATCGCCGTCAGACACGCCAACACATAGAACATTGTCGGCGCGGGTGTGTTGATCAATAAATAGCCACAGATCACCGGGCTCATGGCACCGCCGAACGCCGCCAGGTTTTGTGCGCCCAGGTAACTCCCGCGCAGATGCTCGGGCGCGATGGTGTCGACGAACAGATACTCGGCCGGATAGATGATCATCTCGCCCAAGGTGAAGACGAACATCGCCGCGCACCAGGCCAAGGTGCTCTGGGCAAAGCTGAATCCTAAGAGGCCAACGGCAAACAGCGCAGTGCCCAGGCATATCCAGTACGGCAACTGCTCGCGCTTGAGAAAGCGACCGATCTGGTACTGCATCAGGATGACCGTTACCGCGTTGCAGGCCAGGACCGCCGACAGGATTTTCAGCGCCTGTGCCGAGGTGTGAGTAACCAGCAGAAACTGAGAGAGGTACAGCGTGTAGCGGCCATGCACGATGGTGCTGAGCAGGCTGCCGCCGGTGAACAGGATCAGCGTTCGGTCGCTTTTGAGTGTCGCCAGGGTGTCGAGAAAACTGCGGGGTTGATGTTCGCGATCAGACACGGTGGGCGGGATGCCAATCATCAGAAACAGGCTGCCGAACGCGATGGCGCTGGCGATCAGAAACGGCGCCAGCGGCAACTGTCCGGCAATCAATACGCCAAGCATCGGGCCGGTGGCGTAGCCGATGTTGGTCAGGGTATAGCGTAGGGAGAACACCTTGGCGCGCTCGCCGATGGGCAGGTTCTCACTGATGATCGCCTTGGAGCCGATCAGAAAAAGCGCTGACGCGGTCTCGGTGATCACCAGGGTCAAGGTGGTGAGGTAGACGTTCTGGGCGAAGGTCAGCAGGGTGAAACCGATAGCGCTGGACAGCATCGCCAGGATCAGCAGCTTGCGCTTTTCCAGACGGTCGATGATGTAGCCGCCGTACAGACCCAACAGTGTGGCGATGAACACCGCGATCCCCATCAACAAGCCGACATCTTGCTGGTTCAGTCCCAGTCTGGTGCTCAGGAACAGCGTCAGCAACGGGCTGGTCATCGCCCGGCTCATGACGATGGTCAGTGAGCAGACCATCAGGCGGCGAATGACGAGGGAGTAGGTGGCCACGGGTGTTGTTATGTCCTTATGAAAGCCTTCTGGCGCACCGCCCATTGTAGGAGCCGGCTTGCTGGCGAAGACGGAGTGCCAGCTGCATGTCTGTCAAGTGACCCACCGCATTCGCCACCGTCGTAACCTCCTGCAGCTCCTACACGTGATTGCGTCCAGCTGTAGCGAGTTTGTTCACGAATCGGGCAGACGCCGCTTACTTGCCCTGATCCATCCCGATCTTGGTCACGGCACCTTGCTCGAGGTCCCACTTCTTGAGGATCTTGCCGTAGGTGCCGTCATCGACCATGGCCTGCATCGCTTCGGCGATGGCTTTAGCCAGCTCAGGGTTGGACTTGTTCACGCCCAGGCCAGTGAACTGCTTGGAGATCGCCAGGCCGATTGGCTTGTAAGTGTCCTTCTCCTGCGACATCAGGTAAGGAATGGTTTCGCTGCCTTGCATGGCCGCGTCCAGACGGCCCTGACGCAGTTGCGCGCGCGCATCAGCGGAGCCTTCGGAGCCGGTCACGATAATGGCCGGCTTACCGGCTGCTTCGCAGTTTTCCTTGCTCCACGCCGCGATTTCCGCAGGCCAGGTGGTGCGGCGGCTGGTGCCGACTTTCTTGCCGCACAGGTCGGTCAGTTGATTCAGCTCGGTGTTCTTGGTCAGCGTGTACAACTGCGGACCGCTGGTGAAGTAATCGATGAAGGTCACCGATTTCTGACGCTCGGCGGTGTCGGTCATGCCCGACAGAATGATGTCGAAACGCTTGGTCACCAGGCCGCTGACCATCTGCTCAAACGCGGTTTCCTGCCAGCTGATTTTCACGCCCAGACGTTCGGCCAGTGCGTTACCCAGATCGACGTCCAGGCCGGTCAGGGTGTTGGTGGCGGTGTCCTTGAAGTCCATCGGCGGATAGTTCGGCACGATGGCGGCTGTGATTTCGCCTTTCTCCTTGAGGCTGGCGGGCACGGCAGCCAAGACCGAAGCGGAGACCATCAGGCCGGCGAGCAAGGTGGGGAGGATCATTTTTTTCATGGTCGTTCTCGTTTGTTCTGGTTTAGGTGCGAACGGCAGAAATGAAGCTTTGGGTTCTTGGGTTTTGTGGGCTTATTAGAATGTCTTCCGGGGTGCCGGCCTCCACAATCTGGCCGCCGTCCATGAACACCATGCGGTTGGAGACTTCGCGCGCGAAGCCCAGCTCATGGGTCACAACGATCATGGTCATGCCGCTGTGCGCGAGGTCGCGCATCACCGACAACACTTCGCCGACCAACTCCGGGTCGAGGGCAGAAGTGGGTTCGTCGAACAGCATCAGCTTGGGGCGCATGGCCAGCGCACGAGCAATCGCCACGCGCTGCTGCTGGCCGCCAGACAGCTCAATGGGATAGGAATGACGCTTGTCTGCCAGGCCCACGCGGGCGAGCAGTTCGATCGCCTCTTCGTTGGCTTCCTTGGGCGAACGCTTGAGCACCTGGATCGGGCCTTCAATGACGTTCTGCAACGCGGTCATGTGCGGAAACAGGTTGAAGCGCTGGAACACCATGCCGGTGCTCAGTCGCTGGCGCGCGACCTGGCTTTCGTTCAGCTCGTGGAGCTTGTTGCCGACGATGCGGTATCCCACCAGTTCGCCATCGACCCACAGGCCGCCCTTGTCGATCTTTTCCAGCTGATTGACGCAACGCAGCAGCGTGCTCTTGCCCGAGCCCGAAGGCCCGATGATGCACAGCACTTCGCCTTGCTCGACCTCGATGCTGACGTCTTTGAGGGCGTGGAACTGGTCGTAGTATTTGTTCAGGCCGACGGCTTTGACGATGCTTCTCATACGAATCTCCAGGGCCTGAATTACGAACGCTTGCCGGCGCCGCGTGCGAAACGCAGTTCCAGACGGCTTTGACCGAACGACAGAACGGTGACCACCGCCAGGTACCAGATGCCGGCGACGATCAGCAGCTCCATGACGCGGGCGTTGGCGTAATAAATGTTCTGCGCGTTGTGCAACAGCTCCGAGTACTGGATCACGCTGGCGAGACTGGTCATCTTCACCATGCTGATGAATTCGTTACCAACGGGCGGAATGATCACGCGCATGGCCTGCGGCAGGATCACCCGACGCAGCGCCTGAAGGCGCGGCATGCCGATGGATTTGGCGGCTTCGTACTGACCGGTGTCCACCGACAGCAGGCCCGCCCGAACCACCTCTGCGGTATACGCGCCCTGATTGATGCTCAGGCCCAGCAGCGCGGCGACGAAGGGGGTCATCAGCGTGACGGTGTCGAGCTGGAACACGCCAGGGATGCCGATCACCGGGAAGATCAGGGCCAGGTTGAACCACAGCAGCAGTTGCAGAATCAACGGCGTGCCGCGAAACAGCCAGGTGTAAATGATCGCTACGTAGCGCAGGATCGGGTTTGCCGACATGCGCATGATGGCCGTGATCACACCAATCACCACGCCGAGGATCATCGCCAGAATCGACATGACGATGGTGTTGAGCAAGCCCCACAAGATGGCTTCGGAGGTCAGGAACTGGCCAATGTAAGCCCACTCGATCTGCCCGTTGGCGAATGCGCGTGCCAGGCCTGCCAGTGCAATCACGATCACGGTCGCGAAGAAGATCCGCCCGTAATAGCGCCGGGGCACGTGCTCGTACTGAGTGATGTCGAACGCGTTCTCGGACTTCTTGCGTTCGGCTTGCAGCTGCTCTGCCTGGTTCTGGTTCATGGTGTTTCTCCGACGCTGTGTTCAGGCCGCGCGTATTCGATGCCAGTGAGCAGCCCTTCCAACCTGCCGATCACGGCGTGTACACGCGTCGGGGTGTGGGGGTGTTCGCTGAGAGTTGAGGGCAGTTTCGAGTTGCAAGTCCTGATCAAAGTGTCAGGTTTTATCGTCTTTAAATCAGCGGGCGGGTCACTGATCGGGGCGTCGTGCGTATGGTTGCCAATCGCCATTTTCTGTGTTCATTATTATCAATCGGGCATGTTTTTGTTGTGAGTCAAAGCCTGTTGAATCTAACGGGCGAGGTAAATAAGCATTATGGAAACTCCACTTTCCACTTCTGGAAACGTGCCGCCAAAACCGGGGATTCGACCGCCTTTATCCCTCAGTGGAATGGACTTCAAGCTGCTTCGGGTTTTTCAGGCCGTGGTCGAGGCGGGCGGTTTCAGTGCTGCGCAGAACGAGCTGAACGTAGGCCTTGCGGCGATCAGCAAGCAGATTTCCGACCTCGAAATCCGCATCGGTATGCGACTGTGTACGCGAGGACGGGAAGGGTTTCATCTGACGGAAGAGGGGAAGCTGGTCTATCAGGCAACCATCGAACTATTTGCCTCGGTGGACACTTTCAGAGACCGGATTAGTTCGGCGCAAAATGAACTCATCGGCGACCTGAGTATTGGCGTTATCGATAACACGATGCCCGACAAAAGTTCGCCGTTAATTGCCTCGCTCAGAACAATGCACGATGAAGCGCCCAAAGTAAGGCTGCGCTTGCATGCCTCGCAGCTCGACGACATCGAACGCGGTGTCGTGGAAGGGCGCTTGAGTGTGGGCATCGTTCCGGTCTACCAGCGTCGTGAGGAGTTCGATTATTTCGAGCTGTACGAGGAGCTTTCCCACGCTTACTGCGCCTTGGGTCACCCGTTGTTCGACGTGGCCGAGCGCGATCTGGACATCGACAGCCTTCGGCACTACCAGGTGATAAACCACCGCTACGCCATTCATCGGGACAAGGCCAGTTTCGTCAACTACGACAGCCAGTCGGCGTCTGCTTCGCAGGTCGAAGCCGTGGCGATTCTGATCCTGACCGGACGGTTCATCGGCTTCCTGCCGGAACACTACGCCCGCAATCTGGTGCGTGACGGCCAGCTACGGGCTTTGCGCCCAGACCTCATTCACCTGAGCACGCCCTTCAACCTCATCCTGCGCCAGAGCGCCCCGCGCAGCCCGCTCGTGAAAGCCTTTGCGCAGGCGTTGGGTGTGGATTTGAAGCGCGTGGTCTGAAGGGCGCACGGCGGGAGCGAGCAGACTCGCGTTAGGCGTGATAACCCGGCAAACCCCAGTCTTCCAGCGCAAACTCCGCCAACGAACCCAACATCAGATCAGCATGTGCATATTGAGCCACCGGCATGTGCGAGTCCGGCACGGCCACGGCGTACATGCCTGCGGTTTTGGCGGCGGTCACTCCGAACGGCGAGTCCTCGAACACCACACACTCCTTCGGATCGACGCCCAGCAGGCGTGCAGCGGTCAGGAAGATATCCGGCGCCGGCTTGGCGGCCTTCACGTCCTTGTGGTCAGCGGTGACCACGTGCTTGAACAGCTCGAACCAGGAGCGGTGATTGCTCGTCTTCGCGTGGAAGTAATGCAGCGAGGAGCTGGTGCCCACGGCAATCGGGATATTGTGTTTCGCGAGATGACGCACCAGCGCTTCGGCGCCGTGCATCGGCTGGGCGTGCGGGAAACGCTCGTCGAGCATCGGTTGGCGGACGGTGAGGAATTCTTCCGGGGACATCGGCAGCTCAAGCGCGCTGATCACGTACTCCGCGAAATCCTGCGATCCACGCCCGATGGAATGCTGTTTCACGGCCCAGTCAAACGTCTTGCCGTGCCAGTTGGCGATGGTATTGGTGACTTCGGTATAGATGCCTTCTGTGTCCAGCAACAGGCCGTCCATGTCGAAAATCACCGCCTTGATCGGCCCCTTTGGCTTTTGCACGTTGCTCATCTCATCGATCCCGTTTGCAGATTGATGCCCAGCCTAACGCCTTGGCGAAGGCCGTGGCTAGGCGCAACACCTGCAAAATACCCTCGGCAGATGCTAATCTCGCCGGGCTCTCGGCAGCGCAAGGTGCTGCTCGGCGCTTGCATCGCAACGCCGAAACCCTTTCGGGGTCAGGGAAGACACGACCTCTCTTCAAGAACGGACATCTTCGAGTCGACACATGAAAAAATCAGTCAACATTGCCGTAGGCGTCGTCGTGGTTGCAGGCGCACTCATCACTGCCGGTGCGTGGTACACGGGGACTCGCCTGGAAGGCGTGCTCGGTGATGCTGTCCAGCAAGGTAATCAGCAAATTCAGGCCGCGTTCGTTGGCCACGAAGGCAGTGCGAGCGTCGAGTTGCTGTCGTTGGATCGCCACTTCTTCACCAGCACCGCGCATTACAAATTCATCGTCCAGAACCCCAAGCTCAATGGCGGTCAGCCGGTGGAGCTGCTGTTTGTGGATAACATCGAGCACGGCCCTTTTCCGTGGAGCCGCGTGAAGTCGCTGAATCTGGTGCCGGTCATGGCGGCCAGCAACATGGCGCTCGAAAAGAACGTGTTTTCCGAGAAGTGGTTCGCCATGACCCATGATCAAGCGCCACTGACCGGGCACTTCAGCATGGGCTACGATCGCGCTGCGTTGGGCCGCATCGAATTCTTGCCATTCCAGTTCGACGATCAGAACGGCTCATTCAAATTCTCGGGTTTCACCCTCAACGCATCGGGCAGCGCCAACGGCGAGAAGCTGGAAGCCAACGGCGTGCTGGGCAGCCTGGACGTCACCGCGACCTCCGAAGAAGGACCGGTCAGCCTGTCCCTGCGTGATCTGACGTTCAACACCGGCGGAACCAATGGCAAGTCGGGTTTCTACCTGGGTCACAGCGACGCCAAAGTGAGCTCGGCGACATTCCAGGCCGCAGGTCGTCCGCCGGTGCAGTTCAAGGACTTCGTCAACACCAGTCTGTTGCAGGAAGTCGAGGGCAACCTGAACGCGCAAGTCACCTACGACATCGGCAACATCACGTTCGACGGCAAGGCCATTGGCTCATCGCAGATGGTCTGGAAGTTCGCCAACTTCGACATCGCGTCGACCAAGGCCCTGTTGCAGATCTATCAGGAAAAAGTCCAGCCACAGGCCCAAGCCGCGGCGGCCATGGGTGAGTCCTACACGCCACACCTGAGCCCGGCGGATCAGGCGCTGGTGCAGGCTGAAGTCGGCAAGTTGCTGTCAGCCAAGCCGCACATCGAACTGGAAAAGCTGTCGCTGAAAACCGCCAATGGCGAGAGTCATTTCAGCCTGTCGATGGACCTGAGCAACCCGACCTCGCTTGATCAGCCGGGCGCCGCGCTGCTCAAACAGCTGGTGACTCAGCTGGACGCCAAACTGCTGCTGTCCAAACCGATGATTCAGGATCTGGCCAGCTTGCAGGCGCTGTCGGACGGACAGACCGACCACGCCGCCATCGCCGAACAGGCCAAAGGCGCTGCCGAGTCGGTTGGCGGTATGGCGATCATGTTGCAAGTGGGCAAAGTCGAAGGTGACAACATCACTTCCAGCCTGCACTACGCCAACGACGTGGTGGACTTCAACGGCGTGAAAATGAGTGCCCAACAGTTTGCCGCCGCCATGATGGGCAAAGTAGTGATGTTCAATCAGGCGCAGTGAGGTCAGGTCGTCTGGTGCAGTCTTTTACTCCGCACAGGCGACAGAATCTGTAGGAGCCGGCTTGCTGGCGAACGCGGTCGATCAGTAATGACTCTGCTGATTGACACCGTGCATTCGCCAGCAAGCCGGCTCCTACATTTGATCTTGAAGGGCCAAGGCTTCCAGGCGACCGCTGTCACACCGGTGGCTGACGCGCGATCTCGGTTGGCGGCTCATGAGTGTCTCGCTCAGGCTTCACGTTACGTGACGACATCTCCGCCCGCAGCTGTGGCAGACATTGCGGGTATTGTTTGGCGACGAAGCTGATCAACCGCTCGCGCATGTGGCAGCGGGCATCCCAGCTGCGCGACGAATCCACCGAACTCAACAGCACCCTCAACTGCATCGCCCTGTCCGTTGTATCAGTGACCTGCAGCACGCAGACTCGACCATCCCACAGATGCGGAATGTCTTTGCAGATGCGCTCCGTTTCGGCCCGAAGCTCTTCCAGCGGCAGCGAATAATCCACCCACAGAAACACCGACCCGATCAGGCTCGACGTGCTGCGGGTCCAGTTCTGGAACGGCTTCTCGATGAAATATTGCAGCGGAATCACCATCCGCCGCTCATCCCAGATTTTCAGCACGACGTAGGTGCCGCTGATCTCCTCGATGCGTCCCCATTCGCCCTCGACGATCACCACGTCGTCCAACCGGATCGGCTGTGAAATAGCGATCTGCAACCCGGCGATCAGATTGCCCAGCACCGGTTTGGCCGCGAAACCCGCCGCCAGGCCTGCAAGCCCGGCGGAAGCCAGCAAACTGGTGCCGATCTGTCGCACCGGCGGAAAACTCATCAGGATCAAACCGGTGCCGAACAGCAACACCAGCACATTCAAACAGCGCACCAGCACCCGCACCTGCGTCTGGATGCGTCGCGCTTGAAGGTTGTCCTCAATGTCCAGCGGGTTGCGGATCGCCACGGCTTCACCGATGGCCTTTACACAACCCAGTGCCAGCCAGGTGAACGCCGCCACAACCAGCATGCCGTTGAGATGACGCACGCCATTGATCAGCAATAGATCATCGGGCGCAGACGTCCATACGGTCTGCAGCGCCAGCAGCGGGATAAGCCAGAGCGTAGGCGGTTCTGCGCGGTGGATAAGTTGTTGGGCGAAGACGAACGATTTGGCGACGCGTCGAAGTATCACCAGCGCAATCCAGCGCACCACCAGTGCGATGCACACGGCAACGGTCGCGGCGATCAGGGTATTGAGCCAAGGCAACGGCAGGGCATTGAGCCAGGCGTCCGGGAGTACGCGTTCCATACAGGTCACTCGTGAGGAAGACGGTTCAAAGACAAGGAGTGTGAACCCCTCAGTTCCTCATCGTTCCCCGGTCGCAGGACAATTGCCCGAATGTCATCCCTCCCGAGATCAGCGTGCCAGAGCGTGCGAGCCGGTAAAGGCGCTATAGGCGCCGCTGCGTGGGCGGGTCTCCAGCAACTGCGCGAGTAACTGGTCAATGAACTGGCTGCCGTGATCGACGCTGGTGTCGACCACGTACTCAGGCTCCATAGGCGCTTCGTAAGGGCTGTCGATGCCGGTGAAGTTACGGATCCGCCCCTCGCGCACGGCCTTGTACAAGCCTTTAGCGTCTCGGCGCATGCATTCGCTTAACGGTGTACTGACGTGCACTTCGATGAACTGCCCTTCGGCGAAATGCTGCCGACAGGCGTCGCGGTCTTCCCGATAGGGCGAAATCGCAGAAACAATCACGATCAGCCCGGCATCGACCATCAGTTTGGCGACCTCGCCAATGCGCCTTACGTTTTCCCGTCGGCTTTCTTCGCTCATCCCTAAATCCTGACACAGGCCCCTGCGCAGACGGTCACCGTCGAGCAAGTAACTGTGCAGCCCGTGGGCGACCAATGTCTGGTCGAGGTGATTGCCCAGCGTGGTTTTGCCGGCGCCGGACAACCCCGTGAACCAGATACAGCATGCGCGCTGGCGCTTGAGCGATTCACGATCAGCCTGGGGCACCGACAGGGGCGAGGCGATGATCATTGGGCGGGGTTCTGCGCGGGCATCAGTCATAGGAAAACAACTCGTAGTCTCGGGCGTAAACCTCGCGGATCCGTTTGCGCGAGGCGTCTGAACACAACCCGGTCGTCTGATAGCGTGGCCCGGGAGAACGGTTGAGGTGGCGCAACTGAACGTTGATGTCGAGGTGTTCGCACAATGCGGTGAAATCCGCTTCCAGATGTTCCTGACGGCCAATGAAATCCACCGCAATCTGCCCCATGCTGTTTTGCAGGAACTGGTATTGCGGCGCGAAGTGTATTTGCTTCGATACATTCTCCGGGTGCAACCAGCCATCGACGAACGTATCGAACCGCGAATAACGGCTGACCAGTTCGAAAGCGGCTCTATCCCGCTGCTGCGGGTTCTGCAATAAATAACGATAAGCCGACAGTGCTCGATGTAATGGATCACGTACAAAGCCAAACTTGAAGTATTGCTCATAGCGTTCTTTGAATTGTTTTTCATACCAATACAGCGGCAGATGGCCGGTGGGTGTGTCACCGAAGATCGACATCGCCACGCTGCTGCCTGCGCATTTCGGCACATGAATGAAAATGCACTCGAAATGGTCAAAAGCCTCGGGGAACCGGGCCTTGCGCGACAGCGTCTTGTTGATCACCTGACGATCCACGACCGACAGCCGCTCCAGCAAAAACTCACGATGCTGCTTGGGGAATAACTTCCAGAGTAAATGATTCATCAGGGTGGCCTGTAACGAAGTATGAAGCGACGTTCAGATTACAGGTAGTAAAAACACATGAGCGAAACTTTGCAAATACTTTACGCTGAAGATTTTGATGTAAGCGATTGTAGATTTTTGTAGGGAGTTTGGTACTTTTCAGACTGTTTATAATGATGCGTAAGTCGTTGGGCTGTTTACGGCATTGTATGCTCTGCCGTAAACAGCATTGTTGCTTTTAGGGATGGGTTGCGTGCTGACCGTCCAGGCTGCCCTGCAAGCGTGCCCTGATCCGCCAGCACTGGCTGATCTTCTGCTCACGGGTGTTCTTGGCACAGCGCTCAGGCATCAGTGAGTTCTTGCACTCCTTGTCCATCAATTCCATGGCCTGATCACTGCTGCAATCAAGCGTACTGGCAGCCGATGCGGTTTGTCCTGCGTTTGGGATACGCAAGTCATGGCGCTGAGGCGGGTAGATGCTGACCAATATTATGGACGCAGCGATCACGGCGACCGAAAGAAGGATCTTGCCTTGATTGAAATGCAGGAACGTCTTGATCGCTTCTCTGGCTGGCGCATAAATCTGAGGGTGGCGATAGGGCGACAGGAATATCCAGGCCAGCATTAGCAGTGTGTAGCACAGCAGAGCGGCGGGACCTTGCAAACTTACCGTTGCGCCGACCAATATCAGCGGAGTGCCATGGCGCAAAAGAAGTGCCTGAGATGCCGGCCAGTGCAACCACTCTGGAAGCAGGCGGTCGCTTAGCCATTCATCAGTGGTTTGAAGCACCTTCACCACGTGAGCCCATATTCCTGCCAGTAGTCGGCACACAACTGCCGCAGTGAGGGGAAATATCAGCAGAATAAATGTCGCACCGATGCCATCCAGTTTTTTTCCGGACATGATCGCGTCGGGCACCATGAAAAACAATGAAAACAACAGCCAGCCGAACCAAGTCCAAAGGGCCGGGATCATTGGGGCAACCTGCAGGCTACGCCAGCTTTCCAAATCGGCGTTGGGGAATTCCGCTACCACGTCCGGGTAGCGGTTTTTGAGAGTCGAGCACAAGCGTTCACAGGCGATCCAATCGTCTGCGCCGAAGAAGCGTGCCAAGCGCAGACGTTCTACTTTGCGGCCCGGGTTGAGAACCATCCGGGCGGCCTTGCCCTCAGCATTGTCGGTATTGGCGTTGTTGATCAGCTTCTGCAAGTGCTCAATGTAAGCGTATTTCTCACACCGCTCGATCAAGTGTCGCCAGATGAACTCAGGTTCTGGGAACACCCCTTTGCCGTCGTCCCAACCGAACAGCGTGCAAACTCTGTCAAACAGGGCGGCGGTCCAGCCTTTGTGATTGTGCAGAAAAAACATTGCCCAGCGCTGGAACTGGTCGCGACGCTCAAGGGCTGCCAGCCAAGGGCGCTGGGCCAGTTGCTCCAGTGCCGCCAGGAAAGCGGGCTCTTGGTCGTCAGCGAGCATCTGCTCAAGCCTGGCGCTTTCGTTTTCCAGCAACATATGCGTCAGCTGAACTTCATGGTCCGCGCTGATACGCATGCTTTGCCAAGGCGTCAGCCAACGCAAATGGATCACGGCAACTGTCAGGAGGTCGAGGTCCGATGGGTCGCCCTCCAGACAGCGCTCCAGCAGGCACTGCTGGAATAGCAGATCGCAGTTCTGTGTCACTGCGTTTTGGTGTTGCTGCTGAAGATTCTGCGCGGTGGTTTGCTCCAGCAACTCGCGCGCAGTCTGATGCACGATGGACTCTGCAATCCGATCAGGGGCCGCCCGATCAATGATGAATGTGTCACCCGGTATCGGTTGCTTGGCTACTGGTGCAGCCCCGGCGAAAGCGTCTGACAGGCGCTCAACTGTGGTGGTGGGCGTACTGAAATCGTCCTCATCATCAGCACGGTTGCGTGCCCAACTCAGAGCGCGTTCATAGGCCTCCCGAAGGCGCTGGAAACCCTCAGGATCATCATCCGGGCGCGTAATCTTCAGCAGTTTGGCGTATTGGCGTTTGATGGCGCGTTCATCGGCGTCATCGTCCAGGCCCAGCAAAGTCCAAGGATTCATACTGCTCACCAATCCCCTCGTTCGAAGCGTTCGACCTGCTCGGCGAGTTGTCGGCGCACCTCACTGATCTTTCGCTCGTCCTGAGTTTCCAGCACACGCTGGAACTGGCTGGCCCAAGACCCCACAAGCTCCCGGGCATCGCCCAGGTACTCCTGATACAGCCGTTCAAGCTGGGCCGTCATGTGTGTGTTCACTTGCTGGTCGCGCGGATGGATCTTCAGCGAGTCGAGCGCCTTCAGCCGCTCTTGAATCTCAGTAGGCGTCAGCACGCCAGGATTGTTCTCGATTACCAGTGTGTGCGCTTCTCCCGTTAACGGAATACGTACGTCGGCCTCCAGAATGCCGTTGTTGTCGTAGGTGAAACGTACGTCGATCTCAACCTCGCCGGCAGGGCGGCGAGGTACCGCGATTTCCAGTTCACCCAAGGCCACGTTGTCCTTCACTTTGCGGCTTTCACCCTGAAAAATCTTCACCACCACGTACTGCTGCTGATCGTTGACAGTGTTAACGGTTTTAACGCGGCTCACCGGAACCACGGTATTGCGCTCGATGATCGGCAGGTAGTGGCCGCCTTCAAAGCGGTTATCACCCACACGGTGCATCGTTTCGATGCCCAAGGTGTACGGGCAGACGTCGGTCAGCACGACCTCATCAAGCGCCGCATCCCGAGCCTTCAAGGCCGCTTGAATCGCCGCGCCGTGAGCGACCACCTCGTCAGGGTTGAGGCTGATGGACGGGAAGCGACCAAACAAGCTGGCGGCGAGCTTGCGGATCAACGGCATGCGCGTCGTTCCGCCCACCAGGAGAATCTCGTCCAAGTCCGCGACCCGGATACGCGCATCGCGCAGCGCACGTTCGATCGGCGCGCGCAGACGATCCAGCAACGGTGCATACAACTCGATCAACTGATCCTGCGTCACCGTCTTGCGCCATTCGCGGTCAGCATGACGCAACACGAACTCGGCGCTCGCGTCCTGTCCCAGCGCCTTGCGAACGCGCTCCGCTTCGCGACGCAGAGACTGTTTCACCGCAACAGCCGACGGAAAACCGCTCTCGTTCCGGTGCAGCGTCACGAAGTGCTCCAGCAACAGCTGATCGAAATCCTCGCCGCCCAGGAAGTTATCCCCAGCGCTGGCGCGAACTTCCATCACCCCGTCGAACAGCTCGAGGATCGACACATCGAACGTGCCACCGCCCAGATCGAACACCAGAAACGACGTCTCGCCTTCTTTCTGGTGCAGACCATAGGCAAGCGCCGCAGCCGTCGGCTCGTTGATCAGCTTCTCGACCTTCAAACCCGCCAGTTCACCGGCCACCCGCGTGGCCTTGCGCTGGGCATCGCTGAAGTACGCCGGCACGCTGATCACCGCTTCGGTCACCGGCTCGCCAAACGCACGCTCAACGTCGGCTTTCAGGCTCTTGAGCACTAATGCCGACAGCTCTTCCGGGCGATAACTGCGCGAACCGAGTTTCACCTCATGCGCACTGCCCATGTGGCGTTTGAACAACGCCGTCGTACTGCCCGGATGCGTCTGCAACCGCTCACGCGCGGCCTTGCCCACCAGCACATGCCCATCGTCATCCAGCCCCACGACACTCGGCGTCAACCACTCGCCCAATGCATTACTGACCAATTGAGTAGCCCCATCGCGCCAAACGGCGACCAGACTGTGGGTGGTACCAAGATCTATACCGACGATCATGCCGAACGTGCTCCTTGCGGGACTGCTGTGTGTCTGTGCTGGGTAGACGGGAAAGGTACGGTGTAATTAGTTCGTATCGGCCTTGGCTTGCTTACCTTGAGTTTTTTGGGCGGGAGCCGGTGGGATTCGATGAAGGGTCAAGCATCCGTTTAAGCGATAGCAAAGGTGCTTCACTGGCTATGTCTTCGCCGTCGTAACGGTGTTCTTCAGTGCGCAGGCGAGCTCGCTGTAGAAAACAATTTTACCGCCGTGCCCAATGCGCACCCGCCGATGGATATTTAAGGCTTTTTTGATTTCCAGACGCGCATCGCGGCAGTGAATGACAGCCCTTTGAAGCAAAACGCCATTGCGTTCACATCCACCCACGTGTAAACGCTAGCCGAGCTGAGGATGGTGGAGCCGTCTTGATTAGATAACTCTAAAAAATAGTGATCCTTTTCATAATCGCCCGCTCCGTCAATCTTCAACGCGTAGCGCGCCGGGCGCAGGGTAATTACGCAATCATCTGAAAGATAAACTTTTTTCTGAGTCTCGACAGCGTCCTGATTCCAAGGATTCTTTTCTGCAAGCTCAGAAAATTGGTCGTTGTCATGAAGCACTGTGTACCAAAATGGTTTTACCTCGTCCTCCAAGGCTTTTTGCAAGTCTGAACTTGAGCGTATGACTATTTTTTTCATCTCAGTAGTCCAAATGAAGATTAGATGTAACGCCTTTTTCGATGTTCCAGGCGTTCACATGGGGGCCAGCACCTAACTGAGGATGTCCAGGCGAGTCATCTCTCCAGCCAGCGGTTTCTGACTGATTCTTCATCCCAATCTTCCCTTGAGAGTTTTTCCATGAAGGTGGACCTCCTCGAAAGTCTGCTTTTGTTATGGGAAGGGGCCTAGAACCCAAGTCGCCCGCAATCTCCGCCCCCGCCTGTCTTGCGGCTCGTCGATTAGGCATTTTGTATCGATTTTCACCTGCTGCAACACCGCCATGCTTTCGGATAATCGTCTCTGCATGTGCCTGTGATTTGGTATCGCGGAAGCATGGCTTCCAGCCCCAAGGATCCACCCATCCAATCGGATTCGGCGCGTACTGATATAAATTCAGCCCGCCCGCCAGCCCAATCGGGTCCGGCGTAGTAAACCGGCCTATGTCAGGGTCGTAAAACCTGAAGGTGTTGTAGTGCAGTCCGGTCTCGCGATCAAGGTACTGGCCCTGAAACCTGAGGTTCTGCTCCTCGATGAAATACGGCTCACGGGTTTCTTCCAGGGTGCTGCCCCATACCCGGTAACGTGCCTGCCAGACCGTGGCGCCGTCGGTTTCGGTGAGCTGTTCGGGCAGGCCGTTCAGGTCGTTGTGGTAGTAGCGAATCTTCTCCATTTCGCCGTAGCCATCGACGCGGGCGATGGGGTCGTAGCCTTCGGCATAGAGGTACACGCTGCTTTGGCTGTTGCGCTGCTCCTGCAACAGTCGCAGGCCATCCCACGTGAATCGGGTTTCGCCGAGCAAAACGCCTTGTGAATTGTGTTCGCTTTTGCCGATGCGTCGGCCGAGCGGGTCATAGCTCATACAGACGACGTTGCCGCTTGGATTGTGAACCTCGATCAGGCGGCTTTCAGCGTCGTAAACGAATCGTTGCGTGCCCTGTCGCGCGCTGCGTTTCTCGACCATGCGGCCAAAGCCGTCGTAGCGATAACGCTTGTCTTGATACGTCAGCAACCTGTTGTGCTGCACCCATCCTACACCGGTAAGCGGCCCGTCCAAGAGGTTTGCGGCAGCGTCGTAGGCAAAGGTTTCGCTGTTACCGTGAATGCTGGCCTGACTTATTCATTATCACTCCGACATCACCCGACCAACACACCCGGTGTTTACACGAAGTGAAGATCACCCAGGTTTCCGCGAGTCACATTTAGCTGGGAGCTGAAGCACAAACCGAGTGCCCACGGGAATTTCGGAAATGAACTACAGATTAAGCATCCGCTTTCTCTCATGTTTGCTGCCCGGAAAGTGGAATGATCCCCTCACATCGCCAGTTTGTTGAGGAGTACTGCTTGAAATTTTCACGTTCGCCGGCTCAATCGCCTGCATGGAAAGTACATGCATCATGACTCTCTATCGGACACAAGAAGCTGAACTCGAAATTCCTGCGTCTTGGCAAGACCAAAGTATCAACATTTTTAAATTGCCCGCAGTAAACGGGGCCAGTGAAGCCAGTTTCGTCATCAGCCGTGACGCTGGCCAAGGCAATGATTCATTCGCCGAGTATGTTGCTAACCAGTTGAAAAGCGCTGAGCAGCAATTGCCTGCATTTAAGCTCATTCAAACTTGGGATTTTGTGTTGCATGGTCACGCCGCCACCCTGTTGGATTACAGCTGGAAGCGTGAGGGGCGTGAGTTGATGTTGCGGCAAGTATTTGTGGAGCATAAGCCGGCAGTGCTGATTACTACATTAACCACAACCCCCGGCGATCTGATTCATCACGAGCGGGCGTGGAAGCAAGCAATGGCGACGCTTACGCCTAGATCGGCGGCCGTGTAGCCAGGCAACGATCACGTCAATTAATCAAGGATGTTGGTAGCGCTATGGATGCACAGGCCGCAGCACGTCTAGGAGACGAGATAGCTCACGGCTTTGGGGCTGGCGCAATGATTGGTGGTGCCGTGGCGGGCGCATTCATCGGTGCAGCAGTGGTCGCTGCGACCGTGGCGACCGGCGGTGTGGCGCTCGCGATCATGGCCGGATCCATCGCCGCTGGCGGCTTGTCGACTGCCCAGATCGTCAAAGGTCTGAGCACGATTTTCAATCTGCCGGAGCCCACGACCGGGACGCTCATACGCGGCAGTCTCGACGTGTATATCAACAGCCGCAATGCCATGCGCGCGGATGAAGATGCCTCTTCCTCGTGCAGCGGCCTTCCGCTCAGCCATCCTTATTGGCCTTTCCCTGTGCTTATTGCTGAGGGCAGCGCGACCGTCTACATCAACGGTAAGCCCGCCGCGCGTCTCCACAGCAAAATGACCTGTGGCGCGCACATCAAAAGTGGCAGTGAGAACACATTCATCGGAGGCCCGACGGTATCGGTTGCCTTCGTTCTCGACATCGAAGGCTGGATGCACACAGGCCTTGAAGCACTGGGCCTGCTGGCTGCAGGTGGTGCGCTGGTGCTTGCGGCAATGTCGGGTGCAGCTGCACTCGCCGGGTTCGTCGTTATCGGCGGCGCTGTATTGGGCGGAATGGCGCTACTTGGAGATTTGGGTGATCGGCTTGGTCCAGGCTATCGCGATCTTTTGCAGGGCGTGGCCGGTATGGCGTTACTGGGTATAGGGCAGAAGCTTGCTCGTGAACCTGCTACCGCCGAACAGCGGATTATTCTGGCCCGCCAACGCCAATCGCAAATGCTCAAAGACAATACCGGATTCAATGTCAGCCCAATTTCCTGGGACAGATATTCGACTATTGGTCGAAACGGCAGTTATATTTCCGATAACAAGGGTATTTCCGACGTAATTGGTGATTTTTCAGGTACGTCCAAAATGACGATTTCCGCCCAAAAAGCAGCCGAATTGGAGAATGCTTTCGGTTTAGAGAAAGGCTCGCTGCAAAACGGTTTCAAAATCAGGCAAGTCGCGAATATTCTGGACCGTATGCCGAGAAGCCCGATGGAGGGCAATCAATATTTCCTAGGGCCAGGCAAGCATTTGCCAGGTGGCGCGCCAGAAATGGTCGTCGAGTCACTCCCTACCACTGATATGGATGGGATAAAAACGTTAACAGAGGTTTTTGTACAATGATGAATGGGCAGTTGAAAGCATTTGTTGAGAAAGCGGATGATGATGTCATTCGTCTAAATATGCTGGACCCCAATATCTATCAAAGTGTTGCCTCGCTAGGATTTTTGGCTGGCGCGGAGCCTGGAATTTTGACCGTTGTTACGACGGATGACGCGCATAAAGCGAAAGTCTTCGAGGCGCTTCAAGCAATGGATGTTGCTTTCTCCGATGGAAAGGAATGGTGCCCGGCGGAGGTTTTTGAGTTTCTTAGAGACATGAATTTGATCAGCGGCAAATTCATTCGGGTCTCATGGTCGAAGCCTGGCGATTACCACTTGGCAGTCGTCTGAAAGTAAACCACCTTTAAAGTGCTTGGGTGGAGGGCTTGACTGTGGGTACGGGCAAAAAAATTTCGGTTTCGCGGACGAGTCCAACCGATGGCGTCAAAATAGGCGGAAACGGCGTCGATTCCTGGGAGGCTATCAGCCCTTGCGTGACAGTGAGGCAGTGGTAGACGCAGGAGGAATTGCTGCTCAAGCCTTTATTGCGGATTCTTTAATTTTTTAGAGAGTGCCATGAAATTTAACGATTTTTTTCAGTCGTGAACATATGTTTTCCTTGGGAATCGAGGAGACATGCGGCCGCTTTTATATGTCCTTCCCTGTTAGTAATGGGATGGTCGACTACGAGGAATACTACGAGATCGACCGTGCCACGTTTGAGCTCTTTCAAATTGATCTAGAAGCGGCCGTGGCGTTCGTAATGCGTTGTCGGCGTAGAGAGCTCGACAAGCTTCTGATGGTAAAGCCAAGTACAAACAGACGGTCTATAATTTGAGGTGGCAACACCCTTAGACGCTGACAGTCATGGTCGTTGGCAGCCGATTTATTTTGGTTAGAGAAAGTCTGGAAATGACATCAAGCTAATAATGTCTAGCGGAGGTCTTTGTCCAATTATGAGTGGGGTGCATTTATCAAATGAAAACGATCAAGTCAATGGCGGACTATCAATGTCACCCTCTTTGGTATGTGTCTACAGAAGAAGTCGGAGAGGTCGATCCGGAAGAGCTTCCCCTCTCGAATGACCTTCGGCTTCGATTAGCTCAGTGGGCACGTGCGTATGATGAGACATTGGATTTGGATTCTCCTCAGGATTCCGGATTCAAAAGCGAAGCCTTGGAAGCTGAATTTCAAGCTGAAGGGCATCGTTTGGCAGCATGCCTTCGTATTGAATTGGGGCCCGATTTTTTGGTTGTCGAGCAGGTTTAGATTGGGTCTTTTGAGTTTCTTGGTGGTTGATGAACATTACCTGAAAGCTACCCGCTCGCCGGATCACTTCCTGCCATTTATACGAAAAAGGTTTTCTTCGTCGATGAATATCATAGATGCGGCTATCGCATTAGCTTGTCGGGTTCATGCAGGGCAAGTGGACAAGTCTGGTAAGCCTTATATCCTACATCCGCTGCGTTTAATGCTGAAATTCGACGACCAGGATGCGCAGGTCGTCAGTGTGCTCCACGATGTAGTCGAGGACAGTGACACCACGTTGGAGGACCTGCGAGCGCTGGGCATTTCTGAGGATGCCATTGAAGCTATTGATTGCCTCTCTAAACGCCCGAGTGAGCAGTACAACGATTTCATTTCAAGGATCATTCCTAACGAGTTGGCCAGGAAGGTCAAGATCGCCGATATCGAGGACAACCTTGATCTCACCAGGTTGCCGACCTTGAGCGAAAAGGATCTGCTGAGGGTCGCTAAATACCACCAAGCGTTACGACGCCTCTCCGACAATCTTTGACCTGTATCTCGACGCTCGACCTCACGCGTTCGGCTTTCCCGTGAAAAAGGCTTTTACTGCTGCATCAATGACGCTCTTGATGCCTTTGCCCTTGGCGTCCACTTCTCCCGCGCCGCCTGAGTTCAAATCCAGCCGTCCACCCGTATCAATGTCCCCTTTACCGCTGGCATAGAGTTTGAACGATGAGCCCGAAATATTAATTTCGCCGCTGGCGTTGAGCTCCAACACGCTCTTACCGCATACCAATCGAATTTGTGAGCCCGCCTCAATCAAATATCCGGTGCTGACGCTATCCGACTTAGCGCCGCCAACGTGCAACGTGTCGTTGCGTAGGACCGCGCGCAATCGATCCAGACCAATCGTCACCGTCTCGTTATGCCCAACGCTTTTATTCCGGTCATTCCCCACCGAATGGCTCTCATCCACCTCCACCACGATGTCCTGATTACGCTCGGCGTGGATGTACAGCTGTTCGGCGCCTTTCTTGTCTTCCATGCGGATTTCGTTGAAGTTCGCCGGTGTGCCGCCTTTGCTCGAACGGCTTTTCATGCCGCTTTGCGTCGCATTGGCGGGCAAGTCGTAGGGGACGGTTTGTTCTGCGTTGTAGACCCGGCCGGTAATGATTGGCCTGTCCGGATCGCCTTCCAGAAAACTGACGATGACTTCTTGCCCGATGCGTGGGATTTGCATCGAGCCCCAGTTCTTGCCTGCCCAGGCCTGTGATACGCGAATCCAGCACGAGCTGTTTTCGTTGGATTGGTCATGACGGTCCCAGTAAAAATGCACCTTCACCCGGCCGAACTGGTCGGTCCAGATTTCTTCACCGCTTGGGCCAACGACGATGGCGGTCTGCGGGCCCTTGACGATGGGCCGCGGTGTGATCGGCAACGGGCGAAAGCTTTGTTGTGCAGCGATGCAACCCAGCGCGCTTTCAAATTGCAGGCCGGCGGAGGCGCTGCCGGTTTCAAGACTTTCCTGAGCGATCAGGTAGCGGGTGCTGACGATCAGGTATTCGCGGTTCTGATCCTGGCGGCTGAAGCCGCTCATGCTGAAAAGATGGCCGGAACCCAGGCCGCGGGCATTGCCGCTGAGTTCAACGCGCTCGTGCTGACTCTGGATCGCCTCGATGCGGGTGAGAGCGTAGTGCTCGCCGTCCTTGCTTTGTACGTAGGTGCCGGGATAGTCGTACAGCGGATAGTCGCCTGCCGTATGGGGGCGGCGAATCGCCGAGCGCACGTCGATACGCGCGCCAGGTCGCTGAAAGTCATAGTCGTTGAGCTCGACCGAACCGGGCTGCACAGCCTGTGCGAGTCGCCAGTCACTGATGTGATCGCGCTCGCGATGCTGGCCGTCCGGTGGATAGAACGGCACCGAGTCGTAACCAGGCGCAGGGTGGTGAGCACCATAGGCGTCGGCCATCACCAGCACATGGCGGTCTTTCTCATGGCGGAAGAAGTAGTAGATGCCTTCCTGCTCCATCAAACGGCTGACAAAGTCGAAGCTGCTTTCGCGGTATTGCACGCAGTATTCCCACTCGCGGTAGGGCCGGGAGAGCGCGTCTTCGAAGTCAGAAAATCCGAGGTCCCGGAAGACCTGCTTGATGATCTGCGGGATGGTCAGGTGTTGAAAAATCTTGCAGTCGGTGGTCCGTGTCAACAGCCACAGCCAAGGGCGCAACGTGACCTGATAACGTGCGAACTGACCGGTGTCGACGTTCTGGCTGCAGCGTGAAACCACCCCGTGGAAGTAGCGGCTGCTCCCTCCACCGAGCTGCAGCGACAGGCTTACAGGCTTGCCCAGCAGTTGATTGAGATCGATCGAGTCGTCCTTTGAGGTCAGTTGCAACTCGTATTCGAACAGGCGCCCCAGCTCGTCGCCGCCACTCATGTTTTTCAGGATCAGAACGTCCGGGCCCAGCGGGCTGCTGACTTGCGCCAGGCGCGTGAGTTGCGTGAATTGCATGGGTTATCTCAATAGCTTTTATGGCTTTAGCAGGAGCGCGCTTGCGCGCGAATGCATTGGGTCGGCTGATGCATTCGTCTCAGACCGAGCGCATTCGCGGGCAAGCGCGATCCTTCAGGGATTAAGGGTGCTCAACCGACATCGCTGAACTGATAATCCAGCTGGTGATCCCGCACGCCGATGCGCACACTCGCCATCGCCTTGCCTTCGAGCATGCGCGTCAGGAATTCGCGGCTCATGTCCGGCAACAAGGTGTTGGTCAGCAATGCGTCGATCATCCGGCCGCCGCTTTCGGTTTCGGTACACCGCGAGACGATCAGATCGATCACTGAATCGTCGTAGTCGAAGGCGACGTTGTGCGTACTTTCCACGCGTTTCTTGATGCGATTGAGCTGCAAGCGGGTAATCGTCTTGAGCATCGTGTCGCTGAGCGGGTAATACGGAATGGTCACCAGCCGGCCTAGCAGCGCAGGCGGGAAAATCTCCAGCAGCGGCTGGCGCAAGGCTTTGGCAATGTCTTCAGGGGCAGGGACGTTCTGCGCGTCTTTGCACACATGCGAAATCAACTCTGTGCCTGCATTGGTGGTCAGCAGAATGAGCGTGTTCTTGAAGTCGATGACGCGACCTTCGCCATCCTCCATCACGCCTTTGTCGAAAACCTGAAAGAAGATTTCGTGCACATCAGAGTGCGCCTTTTCCACTTCGTCCAGCAGTACGACGCTGTAAGGTTTGCGTCTTATCGCTTCGGTAAGTACGCCGCCTTCACCGTAGCCGACGTAGCCGGGCGGAGCGCCTTTGAGCGTCGAGACGGTATGAGCTTCCTGGAACTCGCTCATGTTGATGGTGATGACGTTTTGCTCGCCGCCGTACATGGCCTCGGCCAGCGCCAGAGCGGTCTCGGTCTTGCCCACGCCGGAAGTGCCCGCCAGCATGAACACGCCGATGGGTTTGCTGGGGTTATCCAGGCCGGCCCGTGAGGTCTGGATGCGCTTGGCGATCATCTGCAGCGCATGATCCTGACCAATGATGCGTTTCTTCAGGTGCTGATCGAGGTTGAGCACGGTTTCCAGTTCATTGCGGGCCATACGACCCACGGGAATGCCGGTCCAGTCGGCGACTACCGAGGCTACGGCCTGAAAATCCACGGTCGGCAGAATCAATGGATGTTCGCCCTGTAAACCGCTGAGTTGGGCCTGCAGGTCGACCAGTTTTTCCCGCAACGCATGATTTTGCTCGCCGCCCGTTTCCTGATCGACGACGCCTGCGATTTCGCGCAACTCGGCACGTGTGCAAAGCAGCTCGTCGACCAGTGATTTCTCTTCGCTCCAACGGCGTTCAAGCTCGATCAGACGTTGGCGTTCATCGCTAAGCAGTGCTTCGCTGTTAGCCCGACGAGCGCCGGTATCGATCCCGATCGCGTGCTCTCGTGCAATGATCTGCAATTCCGTTTCAAGGGCTTCGATGCGCCGACGACTGTCGTCCACTTTGGCGGGTACGGCATGCAGGCTGACCGCGACCCGCGCGCAGGCGGTGTCCAGCAGGCTGACGGATTTGTCGGGCAACTGGCGCGCCGGAATGTAGCGGTGAGACAGCTTGACCGACGCTTGCAGCGCTTCGTCGAGGATCTGCACCTGATGGTGTTTTTCCATCGTCGACGCCACGCCGCGCATCATCAGCAAGGCTTTGTCTTCTGAAGGCTCACCCACTTGAACGACCTGGAAACGCCGGGTCAGGGCCGGGTCTTTCTCGATGTGTTTCTTGTATTCAGCCCATGTTGTGGCGGCGACGGTGCGCAAGGTGCCGCGAGCCAGCGCTGGCTTCAGCAGGTTTGCGGCATCGCCGGTGCCGGCAGCACCGCCCGCGCCGACGAGGGTATGGGCTTCGTCGATGAACAGAATGATCGGTTTTGGCGAGGCTTGAACATCCTCGATAACCTGGCGCAGACGCTGTTCGAACTCGCCCTTCATGCTTGCCCCGGCCTGCAGGAGACCGACATCAAGGCTGCGCAGCTCGACGTCTTTCAGCGCTGGCGGGACGTCCCCCGCGACGATGCGCAGGGCGAAGCCTTCAACGACGGCCGTTTTGCCGACGCCTGCTTCGCCGGTGAGAATCGGGTTGTTCTGACGACGTCGCATGAGGATATCGACCATCTGCCGAATCTCCTCATCGCGCCCGACGATGGGGTCGAGTTTGCCGCTGCGCGCCTGCTCGGTCATGTCCACGGTAAAGCGCTTGAGGGCTTCCTGCTTGCCCATGGCGCTGGGTGCGATGGCGCCGCTGGCCTCGCCGGGTGTCGCGCCCGCGTTGAAACCATCGCAGGCGCGCAGAGCGTTTTCCGGAGAGTCGCTGACGTATTCGTCGAAGCGCTCGCTCAGGGTTTCAACTTTGACCTTGTCGAATTCAGACGACAGCGCCAGTAACCCATGGCGCAGACTCGGTGTTTTCAGAATACCGATCAGCAGATAGCCCGTGCGCACCTGGCTTTCACCGAACATCAGGCTGCCATACACCCAACCTCGCTCAACCGCTTCCTCAACGTGGGAGGACAGATCGGTCATCGACGTCGATCCGCGTGGCAGGCGATCCAGTGCTTCGGTCAAATCGCGCGCCAGGCGGGCAGGTTCGACATTGAACTTCCCGATGATGCGGTGCAGGTCCGAGTCCTGTATTTGCAGCAACTGATGAAACCAGTGGGCCAGCTCCACATATGGGTTGCCCCGTAGCTTGCAGAATACGGTTGCGGCTTCAATGGCCTTGTAGCCGATGCTGTTTAACTTGCCGAACAGCGCCGCGCGACTGATCTCACCCATGTTCTGTGCTCCCTGCGAGGTGGTGTTGAGAGGTTTGTGATGTTGGCTCTGCCGGGCCCGCGTGATCGGCGTAGTGCCTGGCTAGAATCAACTCGTCGGCGTCTTGCGCCGGTTGCCCCAGCCATGTGTTGAAACCCAGTCGAAACTGGCCGTTGAGTTGCAGTCTCGGGACCTGAGACTGCTCCAGAATCAGGTTCAGGTCCCAATCCAGTTCGTGGCCCAGATACTCGGCGACCCACGCCACGAGATGTTTGAACGGCTCGCCATCGGGCAACATGCCCATGTATTCGTCGAGCTTGAGCGGGCCGAGGTGGATGCGGAATTTGTGCTGGCGGTCCCAGACATGACTCCCCAGACAGAAGTCGACGCCCAGCCGATTGGCGCTGACCGCGACACGGCTGCGTTCCGGCAGTTCAAGCCACTGGCCGATGTATTCTTCGATTGCCGCCGGCAGGCCGAAGTAGTCTTCGATAATCGCCTTGAGCCCATCCGGGTAGCGGGTTTGCGCCGAGAGATGGCCGCTGAAATGCAGCTTGGCCGTGTCGGGAATCACGCCGTGATTGAGCAGGCTCGGCATGCCGCGGCCGCTGAATGCGGCGAGTCGCGCCGACCAGTAATCGTCCTCGGGTCGGTCGTGGCTGACCGTCGGGCGTGCCTGCGCCCAGGCGCGGTAAAACAGACAGAGCAGGCGATGGTGAAAAACGTCGAGAAAGCGCTTGCTGGTGCTGTCTGCATGGTTGCGCTGACGCTCACGCACATACTCGGTCAAGTGCAGAGGTAGCGGGCCGTTCGGACCGCCAAGGCCGAAGAAAAACTGTTCAAGTCGCGCCGGTTTGCCATCGTCGCCGGGGTTCAGTGCGGCCATTGTCGACGGTGCGAAGGCGCAGTCGGGCTGCTGCCCCAGTCGCACTGGATCATCTGCCAGACGCATCGAATGGCCCAATCGTGGCAGTTGCGGCGATTCACTTTCAATACGGCGCAGCGCGTGGAAGAAGTCGTACTCCCAAGGCTCTTTGTGCATGTCAGTGAGCGTGCTCACAGGGTCGGACGCCGACCGGGCTTGGCTTTCCATCGCATGATCTCGCCGCGCTCGGTGGTACGAATCACGGTTTCGGTAAAGCTGTTGATAGAGACGTACCGCGCCAGGAAGCGCTCAAGCACTGCACCCAGCAGAAAAACGCCGGTGCCTCGGAAGGCGTTTTCGTCGAACTCCAGCGTAATTTCCAGACCACGTCCGAAGACGATGGGCCCCGGCATCGGCAGGCGCCGCGTACAAGGCGTGCTGCTGACGTGGCGCAGGCCTTCGATTTGCAACTGCAGCGCTGCATCGTTGCTGTCGCCATACAGGCGAAGCAGTTCGCGCAACGCGGCAGCGCCTTGGCCTTGTTCACTGAGTGACAGGTAGTTCAGCGACAACTGGCTGATGAGACGCCATGCCTTGTGGTCGTGGGCGTGGCTGGCGCGAGGACGGCTGGGGCCGGCAAGGCAGCGAATCGACGAAACGGGCGCGCTGTCCGCCAGCGTAAAATCGGTCTTGCCACTGCCCGTGCTCATGAACAACGGCAAATCACGGTTCGTGCACAGGGCGCTCACCCCCAGTTGGCGCAGGTCATGGCGGTAGGGCGCCTGCTGGCTGTCCACCAGGCTGACGAAGGTTTCGCTGCCCACGTAGGTCGAGCGCGTGCCGGTTCGACGCTGCTCGCTGGACAACACGCGAGGCTCGCGTCGCAGGGAGTAATAGGCGTTGTCGCGGCCATAACGCGAGGGGTCACGTACGGCATAGAAGGGCAGGAAGGTTTGCTCTGGGCCTGTCCCGTAACCGGTCACGCCGGTCAGCGAATGGATTTCGAAATCCATCGGGCGAGTCCGGTCAGCGATCACGTGATGCTCATTGACGCGATCAGACAAGTGAATCCGGTCGACCCGCCGAGGGAACAAGTTGATTGCAGGGGTGCAGAACGGCACGAACTGCTCGGATCCAACGCTCCCTTCAAGACTTTTGTCGAAGCGGTCGAATAACACGATCAGTTCCAGGTCTTGTCCGGTGCACCGCTGAACGGCTCTGCCAAGCTGGCTGAAGTCAATGAACAGGTAACGCTGAGGCAAAGCAAAATATTCCTGAAGCAGGCGGTAACCCTGGAACGCCTGAGGAACCACAGGCATCGCGGCTTCCCGGTCATCGAAACCGCAGGATTTCAACGCGTCGTTCGGGAGCCGTTCGACCCACTCGGCGCCGGGTTGGCGTGCGAATACTGCGCAGGCATTACCGAGCAGCTGCTCGTACAGACGAAACGGAAGCTCGTCCCCGCCATTGAGGTACAGCGGCAGGTTATCCAGGCTCAGGGTGTTGAACGGCAGTTCGGCGCCACTGCGCAAGGTGATGCGTAAACCCGCTTTGGCCTTCGGTTCGCTGGCCGCGAGCCGTCCCAGCACGGTTGTGGGATTGCCGAAGTAGTCGGCCTGACTGACGCTCAGGGGCCACAATGTCACTGGGTGTGCGCTTCGATATTCGCAGGGGGTTTGCGAATCACGGCCCAACGTCGCGCGCAGCTCGGTGTCGCGAGGCAGGGTAAACCCGCCGCTCAACGAGCCTTCGTCCGGGTTGATCTGCATCTGGACGACCGTCATTGACGGCGTGGGCGCCAGGTAGTGCGGATAGGCGATCTCCAGCAGGTTGTGAGTGAACGTCGGGTACTCGGCATCGAGCTTGAGCTGGACGCGGGCGGTCAGATAGGCAAAACCTTCCAGCAGCCGTTCGACGTAAGGATCTGCACAGTCGATCCCGGACAGCGTCAGGCGGCCGGCGATCTTCGGGTATTCCTTGGCAAACTCTGCCGCGCTTTCGCGCACGTGTTGCAGCTCCTGGTTGTACAGCTCCAGCAGACGCGGATTCATGCGCGCCTCCGTTGTTCGGCAGGTACGACCTGCACGTGACCTGATTCCAGATCCAGATCCGTTCGCAGTAACAACGGCAGCGCCACTGGCTGAGCCCACAGATCGCCCTCGATCTCGAAACTCAAAGCGTTGTGGTTCATCTGGTCCGGCAGTGTTTGCGCTCGCACGCGCAGGGTGTTTCGCAGAATCCGTGGCTCGAACGTCGCGATAGCTTGATGAATCAGACTTTCCAGAATGCTCACATCGATACTCGAGACGCTGTTTCCGGCCAGCGCGGGCAGACCGTAATTGATGACCGATGTACCGGCTGGCGTGTGCTGCGTGGCATCGGCAGTCAGCAACGAGGTGGTGTTGAGCAGCCAGGTGAGGTCACGCAAGACAGAGGCCTTCAGCTGATTCAAAGAGAGCACGCGTTTGTCGGCGCTTTCCTGAAGATTGCCAGGCTCTTCGTCGGTCAACCGGTCAAGCAACGAAGGTTGCAGACGGTCGCGAGAGGTCATGTTGGAAGGCAAGGCCATACTTCAGGCACCGGGTACAGGTTCGAATTCGAATGGAAAGCAAACGCCCCTTGGCTTCTGGCTCTGGGGCGTTGCACATCAACGCTTGGTGTTGGAGCGGATGTTCCAGCCGTACTTGATCGGGCCGCCATCCTTGGTGCCGTCGGCTTTCTGTGGCTGATAATCGACCAGCACCTGCGCGAAGTTGAGGGTGATGGTTTCGGTCAGGCGGTCGTCGCCACCCGACCCGCCAGTGGTCAGCGAGGTGACAAGCACTTCTTCCAGGTTGATGATCAGGTACTCGACCTGACTTTCGCCGCCCGCCTTGCGCACGGTCAGCGTCACCTTGTCGACGTGCTTGCCGCTGGAGCAATGCATCATCAGGTTCGGTGTTGCCTTGTCGACATACTTGGTCAGCGAGATGTCCTGAATGTTGACCTTGCCAGCACCGCCGCCACCGCCGACATGCATGTTGCCCGACTGGGACATGCCCCAGCTCCAGGCCGACACGTCGATTTCGTCCTTATGGGCCTTGTCCATGGACTCGCCCTTGATGTCGCCGATCTTGATGAAGATATCAACAGCCATGTTCTCTCCTCGCGAGGTCTTCACCGCGGTGTTTTTAAATCAGAGCCGGCGTTAGCGCGGCTCGATTCGTTGTCAGATCAGGCGCCTTTGGCCGACGGCAGCTTGGAAACCAGACGCAATGAAACGGTCAGGCCCTCCAGTTGGTAGTGCGGGCGCAGGAAGAATTTCGAGTTGTAGTAACCCGGATTGCCTTCGACGTCCTCGACAACGACCTCGGCTGCGGCCAGTGGATGCTGGGCCTTGGTGGTTTCGGTGGAGTGAGCAGGGTCGCCGTCGACGTAGTTCAGAATCCAGTCTTGCAACCACCGCTGCATCTCGTCCTTTTCTTTGAAGGAGCCGATCTTGTCGCGCACGATGCACTTCAGGTAATGAGCGAAACGGCAGGTGGCGAACAGGTAGGGCAAACGCGCCGCCAGGTTGGCGTTGGCGGTCGCATCCGGGTCGTCGTATTCGGCGGGTTTCTGCAAGGACTGAGCGCCAATGAACGCAGCGAAGTCAGTGTTTTTCTTGTGCAGCAGCGGCATGAAGCCGTTTTTTGCCAGTTCCGCTTCACGGCGATCGGAGATCGCGATCTCGGTCGGGCACTTCATGTCCACGCCGCCGTCATCGGTCGGGAAGGTGTGCGCTGGCAGGTTCTGCACTTCGCCGCCGGATTCAACCCCGCGAATCCGCGAGCACCAGCCGTAGTGCTTGAACGAGCGGTTGATGTTCACCGCCATGGCATACGCCGCATTGGCCCAGGTGTATTTGGCGCTGTCGGCGCCGTCGGTGTCTTCTTCGAACGCGAAGGCTTCTACCGGGTCGGTCTTGGCACCATAGGGTAGGCGCGCCAGGAAACGCGGCATGGTCAGGCCGATGTAGCGGGAGTCTTCGGACTCACGCAAAGATCGCCAGCCTGCGTATTCAGGGGTGGTGAAAATCTTGGTCAGATCGCGTGGGTTGGACAGCTCTTGCCAGGATCCCATGCCCATCACGGTGGGCGATGCGGCGGCAATGAACGGGGCATGCATCGCTGCGCAGGTCTTGGACAGCTCGCTCAACAGTTCGACGTCTTGCGGTGATTGGTCGAAGTAGTAATCGCCGACCAGGCAGCCATAAGGTTCGCCGCCGAACTGGCCATACTCTTCTTCATACATCTTCTTGAAGAGGGGGCTCTGGTCCCACGCCGTACCTTTGAATTTCTTCAGGGTCTTGTGCAGTTCCGGCTTGGCGATGTTCAACACCCGAATCTTCAGATGTTCATCGCTTTCGGTGTTGTTGACCAAGTAGTGCAGGCCACGCCAAGCGCTTTCCAGTTGCTGGAACTCCGGGTGATGGATCACCTGGTTCACTTGCGCGGTGAGCTTGGCGTCGATGGCGGCAATGATCGACTCGATCGAAGTGATGGCGTCACTGGACACCAGATCGGTCTGCGCGAGTGCTTGTTCGGCCAGCGTTCGAACGGCGGTTTCAACCGCTTCACGGGCACGCTCGGTCTTGGGTTTGAATTCTTGCAGCAGCAGCGACGCAAACGCGTTGGCGTCTTCGCTGAGGCTGGTTTGGGGCTGATTATCACGCAGCAATTCGGTCATGATTGTTCGTCCTGATTAAGCCTTGGGCTCAGTGCTTTGTGAATCAGCACCCTGTGGTTTTGGCGCACTGGCCAGCGCCTGCAGCAGAGCCGGGTCCTTGATCGCTTTCATGATGATGTCTTCGGCACCGGTCTTGCCGTCCATGTAGGTCAGCAGGTTGGCCAGTTGAGTGCGTGCTTCGAGCAGCTGTTTCAGCGAATCGACGTTACGTGCCACGGCCGCAGGGCTGAAGTCCTCCATGCTCTCGAAAGTGATATCCAGGCTCAGGTTGCCTTCGCCTGTCAGCTCGTTTGGCACGTGAAAAGCCACTCGAGGCTGCATTGCCTTCAGGCGGGAATCGAAGTTATCGACGTCGATTTCCAGAAATTTTCGATCCGCTACAGCTGCCAGAGGCTCGGCAGGTTTGCCCGCCAGATCCGCCATTACGCCCATCACGAAGGGCAACTGGACCTTCTTCTCGGCGCCGTACAGCTCAACGTCGTACTCGATCTGAACCCGTGGGGCGCGGTTGCGCGCAATGAATTTCTGAGAACTGGTGTTCGCCACGTTGCTCCTCCTGGTCGCTGCTGCGACGTGAATGGCGTCATCGGTGTTGGCCGGTAACGGGGTTGCGTGATCCTTGCCTGAGACAGCCTGCAAAAGCGGACTGAGTTACTCGGCGTCCGGGCCGCGCAGGTTTTCGAACTGGGAAATACCGTCGGGAATCAGGTTGCGCACAATGGCCGCGAAGTCGGCGTGCACTAGGTTTTTGGCCCGGCTCAACAGCACGGGCAACGGACTCGATGGCTCGTGTCGGGCGTAGTAGTCGAGAATCCGGTCGAGGTTGCGCACCACATCGTCACGATGGGCGATGTCTCCGGAGGCACGGGGCGAAACGATGGCAATCGAAGCGCTCTCGGCGGCGGTTTCTTCCCCCGATCCTTCGACGGGCTTGTTTGTCCCAACACCGTCTGGGGTGTATTCGGCCAGGATGTGCAGCGCTTGCTTAAGCGGCAGCTTCAAGGCGCAAAGGTCCACACCCTGAGCTGAACCCACCTGCTCGGAAACGTAACGTTCGATGGCGTCGGCCGCGTCATGGGCTTCCTGCAAAGCGGAGCTTACGGCGGACAGCTGTTCGGGATCCGTGTCGCGCAAGGCGCCTGCCAGCTTATCGGGGGTGAGTTGTTCGTCAGAGAAGCTTTGCAAGCCGCTGGCGTTCAGCGCGGCGCGCAGGCTCACCGGTCCGAAGGTCCGCGAACGGGTCAACAAACTCTCCCGCAGGAGTCGAATGTTCATATCGCAGGCGATGCCGGAGAGTGCGTTGATACGCACGGTGGAGTCGTTATCGTCATCGGCGTCGAGCTGCGGGTAAAGCGAAGGCCAGTATCGGACCAGCAGACCGTTGATCAGCGTCAGTGCGTTGGCCAGTCCGGAAAACCCGTTCAGGGCCAAAGCACTTTGCAGAAGGAAATGAGTGATGCGCAGGTCTTTGCTGCGCTGCAGAAGATCGGTGGTGGATTGTTCGATTTGGCGCCACTGCGGTGGTTCTGCGGGTTGGACCGAGTCGCCCATTGTGCGCTCTGGCTTGCCTAGGGCGTCGCGCTCCAGCTGCAGAAAGTCCGCGTCATATTCCAGGTCATCACCACAGGGAGAATCGACTGAAACTGGGGCGAGCAAAAAAGTAACGTCCACCAAAGTCGATCTCCTTATCGGTGAGGGAAAGTCAGATAGTTAGCGGAGAAACTTCCTACGCTAATCACGGAATAGCCTTATATCTATGCTGATCGTGGCGTTGCAGAACAAATCATATAGTTATCAGAGAAATTTCCTACAGCAACTAGAGAAAGATCCTTATTTGCGTCGTTTGTAATGGCTCTGAGGCATCACGTGTATTTTTGAAGTTGTGCATTTTTGTTGTGGAAGTTATCGGTTGTCAAGGTAAGCTATGCTCCGCCGGCGGCAGTTGTGATGTCGGTAACAACCCTCAGGACTATCCGGATACATCCATGAGTGTTGTCGCGAGACTCTGTGTAGAATCAGAAAAATCCAGTCATGGGGGCCATAATTCTGGGGCTTCTAGCTTTTTTTGCACGATATTCAACTGCCGCGAACAGAATTCCGAGTCTGGCACGAAGGACTTGAAGTTTAAGAAAGGAGACGCCGTGCCGCTCTGTCTGACTATCATCAGTTATCAAAAGATAACCCCCGGCCAAGTCCCCGAAAAATCGATGGTTAACGGGGAAATGGCAATTGGCCGCGGAAAAGAAAATGACTGGGTTCTTCCAGATCCGGAACGTCTTGTTTCTTCAAGGCATTGCGTCATTCAATATAAAGACGGTCGCTACTATCTGACGGATCACAGCACTAATGGCGTGGAGCTGGTGAGCGCGGGTGTTCGCCTGCGTCGCGGAAACAGCGAACCCCTTGAAGATGGCGAGGTTATCCGTATTGGTGACTACGAGATCCGTGCGCGAATAAATTTTGAAATAAAACTCTCGGATTCGAGTCTGGCGGGTATGGATTCATCCAACAATTTTGAGGCGCTGATGGGGCGCCAGAACAGCGCTGCCCCGGCGCCGCTGGAAGCACTGTCTGCGGCGCATCTTCAAGGGGGCGCGGCACAGGATACGTTTCCCGATTTGTTTGATTTTCTTTCGCCGTCAAACGTGCCCCCGGCGACGCGCTCCGATCACGCTCCGGTGGACCGTCACGACTTCCGTCCACCCGTTTCTGCCACATCGCCGGAGCCGGTTGCCCAGCCAGTTCCTGTGTCGACACCCGGGGTCATTCCGGAGGACTGGGACCTTTTCGCGGATGCGCCCACGCCGATGTCTACATCGCCGGTCCTCCCGCCAACGCCGGAGCAGGGGCCCGAACCGTCCCGCGCCTCACCGTCCATGCCAGCGGTGGAGCAGTGCATAAACCAAGCGAACAGTGATCAACCCGATTTACTCACGGCGTTTTTGCGCGGCGCCGGACTCGATCAGCTGCGTATCGAGCCTGCTCAGGTACAGGCGCAAATGGAGTCCATCGGTCGCAGTTACCGGCTGATGATCGAGGGCTTGATCGATGTGTTGCGCGCACGCAGCAGCCTGAAAGGCGAGTTTCGTCTGCAGCAGACGATGATTCGGCCTGTGGAAAACAACCCTCTGAAATTCGCTCCGAATGTCGATGAGGCGCTCCTGTTGCTGCTGCGACATGGCAATCGGGCGTTCATGCCGCCGGACCAGGCCATTGCGGACAGCTTCGATGATTTGCGCGCACACCAGTTGGCGGTCATGGCCGGCGTCGAGGCTGCGATCAAGGCATTGCTCAAGCGCTTCGAACCCGCAGAGCTGGAAGCTCGCATGGGCAAGTCCGGCGCATTTTCAAACCTGTTTGGTTCACAACAGGCGCAGAACTGGCAGCAGTTCACTGAACGCTACGCACAGATTTCCCGCGAGGCAGAAGAGGACTTTCAAGTTTTGTTCGGTCGCGAATTTGGCCGTGCCTACGAAGAGCACAGCGCACGGTTAAGCCGCTCCTGAGAGACGCGGCCCACGGAAAAAACGGATAGACAGTCAGTGCGTCATGAGGACGAAGGATGTTTCGAAGAGTTATGTCGGTAGCCGCCATGGCGCTGCTACTGGTTGCCTGTGCCAAAAACGCGGAATCGCCACAGCCGGTTGAACAAGCCTCTGATGCCACCACCGTTGCGCTGCATTTCGATGCCGTTGCGGGCCTTAATCCCGGCGCAAATTGCCAGCCTTCGCCGGTTCGCGTGCGTATCTATGAGTTGAAAAACACCGCCAGTTTTGCCCGCGCCGATTATTTCGCGCTGGCCGAGCGGGCGCAGACCACGCTGGGCGCCGATCTGATTGATCAAGACGAAGTACTCGTTCAGCCGGGCCAGCAGCTCAGTCTGGATCGCAGTCTCAACAGCGCGACACGTCAGATCGGTCTGGTGGTGGGCTACCGCGAAATCGATCAGGCCCACTGGCGCACCGTTCTGATGGTCGAGCCGCGGCAGGCCCGCGAATTCCGGATCGGGCTCGGCATACGCGCCGTCGGCAGCGACTCCAACACCCACCCAACTCGCCCCGCCCTGTAGGCAATTGGAGAATCCATGTCCTGGAACAATCGTGTGGTCTGGTCGGAAGGCATGTTCATCGGAACACAGCACTTTCAGCAGCATGACCGTTACCTCGAAAATCTCATCGACGCCCGCAGCCGTCCGTTGTCGGCCGGAGCATGGGGCTTTTCCGAGCTGTTGCTGGATCAAGGTCTGCTGGCTCAAGGCAAGCTGGCCATCGTGACGGCGCGCGGATTGTTGCCGGATGGCACGCCGTTCAACATTCCCCAGGACGATCTGGCCCCGAGCCCGCTGAACATCGACGACGACCTGCGCGACGGTCTGGTGTATCTGGCCTTGCCGCTCAAGCGCGCCGGGCAGCGCGACACGGTCGATGAGGGTGAGACGCCTGGCGGCGCACGCTTTGTCAGTCAGGTCCGCGAAGTTCGGGACGATAACGCTCCGTTTGAGAACCGTGCACCGGTGGCCGTCGCCGCGCGAGCCCTGCGTTTGTTGACCGACAAGGACGGGCTTGGCGATTACGCCGCGATCGGTTTGGTCAGTATCAAGGAAAAACGCGCGGATCGGGCGCTGGTTGTCGACGAGAGTTACATCCCGCCCATCCTCGATGTGACGGTCTCCAAACCGCTGACGGCTTTTCGCAGCGAGATTTTGGGATTGCTGCACCAGCGTGGCGCGGCGTTGGCAGGGCGGGTGGTCGCCTCGGGCGCTGGCGGTGCCTCGGAAATCGCAGACTTCATGCTTTTGCAACTGGTCAATCGAGCCGAACCCTTAATCAGCCACCTGACTCAGCTGAGTCCATTGCACCCGGAACGTTTTTACAGCGAACTGGTGAGCCTGGCAGGCGAGTTCGCGACCTTTTCTACGTCGGGGCGCAGGCCGGAAGAGTTCTTGCGCTACCAGCACGGCGATCTCGCTGCGAGCTTTGCTCCCGTCATGCAGGCGCTGCGTGAGGCACTCTCGATGCTGATTGACAGCAAGGCCACGCCGATTCCCATCGTCGAAAAAGCCTATGGCGTTCATGTCGCGATGCTTGCGGACCGCACGTTGATCGACAACGCCAGTTTCGTCCTCGTCGTCCGTGCCGACATGCCCAGTGAGACGTTGCGCGGGCGTTTTGCTCAACAGAGCAAGATCGGTTCAGTGGAGAAAATCCGTGATCTGGTCAACCTGCAGCTCCCCGGCGTGAACCTCTTGCCGTTGCCGGTGGCCCCGCGGCAGATTCCGTTTCACGCGGGCTCTACCTATTACGAGCTCGATCGTGGCAGTGAGTGCTGGGCGCAGTTTGCGACTTCCGGTGGGTTTGCGTTTCACATCGCGGGCGAGTTCCCCGGCTTGAACCTGGCCTTCTGGGCCATCCGAGGATAAAGCGAGATGCCTTCCCACGACGAACCCTTCAACCCTCCGTTGCCGGCGAGCGATCGCACCCAGTTTATGCCGCGACCGGGTGGACGCGCTCCGCAGTCTGCCGGTCGCGCTGATTCCTCACCGCCGCCACCACCGTTGTCGATGCCTGCTGCGCCTTTACCCACCGGGCAGGGGAAAGGTTTGAATCCACTGGAAGCCGCTGCGGCTCCATTGCTCGCATTGCTCACCCGACTGCGGAGCACCATCGCGCACCCGGCCCCCGCCAGCTTGCGCGCCCAGTTGCTCGCGTATCTGCGCCAGTTTGAAGAACGCGCCGAAGCGACGGGCGTGGTGCGCAATGAAGTGATGCTCGCGCGTTATGCCTTGTGTGCAGCTCTCGATGAGGCCGTACTCAGCACGCCATGGGGCAGCAGCAGTGAGTGGGGCAAGCAGAGCCTGTTGATTACCGTCCACAACGAAGCATGGGGCGGCGAGAAGGTGTTTAAGCTGTTGGAGCATTGCTTGCAAAGCCCACGTGAACGCCTGTATCTGCTTGAGCTGTTGTACTTGTGCATGTGCCTGGGTTTCGAAGGCCGCTATCGCGTCATGAACGATGGCCGCAGCCAGCTGGAAGCCCTGCGTGAGCGCACCGGCGCAGCGATTCGCAGGGCTCGCGGCGAGTTCGAACGTGAACTGTCGCCGCATTGGCGCGGGTTGGCAGTGGTACGAGATCGCTTGTCGCAGTTCATGCCGCCCTGGGTCGGCGTGGCAATCGGGTTGGCGCTGCTGTTACTGCTGTTGTTTGGGTTACGTCTCAAGCTGGCTGCCGATGCGGAGCCGGTGTTCAAACGCATTCATGCGCTGGGCGAGATTCCCGTGCAAGCCATCACGCCTGCAGTGGTGCAGCCCAGGGTCGTCGAGCGGCCTCGTTTGGCAGGGTTTCTGGTCGAAGACATCAAGGCTAACCGCGTGGTGGTTGAAGACGCCGTCGACCGATCGGTGGTGACTATTCGAGGCGATGAAATTTTCTCGTCCGGCAGCGCGACCATCGTCGACGACTTTCAACCGCTGATGCTGCGCATCGCCGACGCGATCCGCAAAGTCAAAGGTCAGGTACGGATCACCGGCCACAGTGACAACCGTCCCATCGCCACCCTTCGATTTCCCTCCAACTGGGCGCTTTCCCAGGCGCGGGCCGAGCAGGTTCTACAGATGCTCTCCGCCAAGACGGGCCAGCCGGAGCGTTTCTCCGCCGAGGGGCGCAGCGATACCGAACCGCTGGCGCCTAACACCACAGCCGAAGGGCGCGCAAAGAATCGCCGGGTTGAAATCACTGTAATGGCGGAGGGCGTCGAGTGAAGGCGTTTTTTGGTTTTTTCCTTCGCTGGGTCGTGCCGGTTCTTGGCCTGATCGCGCTGAGTCTGATCATCTGGTTCGTCGGTCCGCTGCTTGACGTGCTGGTGCCAGAAGGCCGGCGTTGGGCGTTGATCGTTGTGCTGTTCGTAGCATGGATCGTCTGGCGAGTCTTTCGCATTGTTCAGGCCCGACGTCATGCGGCAAAAGTGCTGGAAAGTCTGGCCGCAGAAGCAGCACCCGACCCTGCCAGTATCGCCACTGCTGAAGAGCTTGCGACCTTGCGCCAGCGAATGGACGACGCGCTCAAATTGTTGAAAAAAGCCCAACTGGGCGGTGACGAACGACGCAATCTCTATGAGTTGCCGTGGTACGTGATCATCGGCCCGCCGGGTTCGGGTAAAACCACCGCGTTGATCAATTCCGGCCTGCACTTTCCGCTGGCGGCGCAGATGGGTGCGGGCGCTATTCGCGGGGTCGGTGGTACGCGTAATTGTGACTGGTGGTTCACTGATCAAGCCGTGCTGCTCGACACCGCCGGGCGTTACACCACACAGGACAGCCATGCCCCGGTCGACAAAGCGGCCTGGCTCGGGTTTCTCGACTTATTGAAAACCCAACGCTCGCGGCGACCTGTCGATGGGGCCTTCATTGCCATCAGCCTGTCCGACCTTTTGCTGGGCAGTGAGGCTGAGCGCACCGCACACGCCGTGGCTATTCGGGCGCGGATACAAGAGCTGTACAGCCAGCTTGGCGTGCGTTTCCCGATCTACGTGATGCTCACCAAGCTCGATCTGGTGCCTGGCTTCATGGAATTCTTCGACGCCCTGAGCAAGGAGGAACGTAAGCAGGTCTGGGGCATGACGTTCGCCCTTGATGACGGCAAGCATGCCGATGGCCCGCTCGCGGACTTTCTCAGCGAGTTTGCGATGCTAGAACAGCGGCTGAGTGCGCGTCTGGTGGAGCGCTTGCAGCAAGAGCGCGATCCGGCTCGGCGGGATCTGATCTATGGGTTTCTGCAGCAATTCGGTGCACTCAAAGAGACCCTGAAGACCTTCCTCGACGGTGTGTTCCAGCCCAATGCGTTTGAAGACCGCGCGTTGCTGCGAGGCGTTTACTTCACCAGCGGCACTCAGGAAGGCAGCCCGATTGACCGTTTGATCGGTGCGATGGCGCAGAGCATGAATCTGGACCGCCAGCATTTGGCGCGGCAGACCGGAACCGGACGCAGCTACTTCATTGAAAAACTGTTTACTGCGGTGGCGTTCGCAGAGCGTGGGCTGGTAGGCGTGAATCCGAAAGTCGAGCGCCGACGCAAATGGCTCGCCCGCTCCGCATTGGCGATGACCGTCGCGGCGGTACTGCTGGTCGGCACGCTCTGGGTGATCAGCTATCGCGCCAACCAGGCTTACATCACTCAGGTCAATGAGAAAGTCGCGCCGCTGGGGCTGAGCGTGGAGAGCCTGAGTCCGGCTCAGCGTGACGTTCTGGCCGTGCTGCCTTTGCTGAACGCCGTGCGCGGTCTGGCAGGCGACCCGCCGGGAATGTCGCGGGGCCTGGGGCTGTATCAGGGCGCCATGCTGGAGGCCGAATCCGGCAGCGTGTATCGAAAGCTGCTGATCGCCGTGTTCGCCCCGCGTCTGGTTACACGCGTGGAAGAGCAACTGCGCAGCGGTGGCAGTTCGGATTTCCTTTATGAAGGGCTGAAGGCCTACCTGATGCTTGCTGACCGCGATCACTACGACGCCGATTTCATCAAGGCCTGGGTCGCGCTGGACTGGGATCAGAGTCTGCCCCGTGATCTGCCGCCTGATCAGCGTCAGGCATTGGGCGAGCATTTGCAGGCGCTTTTCGAGCGCCACCCGCCGACTGCGCGTCTGGATCAGCGGCTGATCGATGACTTGCGTCGGCAGTTGCAACAATTGCCGGTTGCGCAGCGGGTGTATGACCGGGTGAAGCGGCAGAAACTGCCGGAGAGTGTCCCGGCTTTCCGAATGACCGACGCCGGCGGGCGTGACGCCGCGCTGGTGTTCGCACGCAAGAGCGGCAAGCCCTTGGGTGACCCGTTAAGTGGTTTCTTCACGGCCAAGGGTTATCGCGAAGTGTTTCTGGCGGCGAGCCTGAGTCAGGCCGGAACGTTGGCGGAAGAGCAATGGGTGTTAGGACTGGATCGTGCGGATCAACAGAATGCCGTAAGCCTCGCAGGCGATGTACGTCGCTTGTACTTCCAGGATTACCAGCGTCACTGGGATGCGTTATTGGCTGACGTCGATTTCGTGCCGATCACCAGCGTGGCGCAGGCTGCCGACGTGCTACGGGTGATCTCAGGCCCCGCGTCTCCGCTGAAAAAACTGTTGGTGGCGGTCGCCAAAGAAACCAACCTGCAGCAGGAAGACAAGCTGCTGGCCGAGCAAGGCAAAAAGGTTGAGGGCGGAGTCGATCAGCTCAAGCAACGACTGGGTTCGATACTGGGACAGGAGCACGCGAGCGCTTTCGCAACGCCTGCCAGTGTCGATGACCCTTTCTCCTCACACTTTGCCGAGCTCAACGCTTTTGTCAGCCAAGGCGAGGGTGAGCCCGCTGCTATTGATGGTTTGCTGGCTGACATGAACGCCTTGTACGTGCAGGTCAGTGCGATGGTCGGTGCCAGCGGCGAGGCGTTGCTGGGCGAGGCAAAGAACTCGGCGAGCGCAGCGGCCACTCGGGTAAACCTGAATGCCGACCGACAACCGCCTGCGGTGCGAGGGTTGATCAAATCGGTTGTCAGCTCGACGACCAATACCATGATGGGCGGGGTTCGCAATCAGCTGAACGCAGCATGGGTCAGCGATGTGGTGAGCGTTTATCGCCAATCGCTGAGTGGCCGGTACCCCCTGGCGCCGGGTAGCGCACGTGATGCCACACTCGACGACTTCGGCCAGTTTTTCGGCGTCGGCGGTGTGATGGACAATTACTTCCGCAAGTACCTGCAAAGCTACGTCGATACGTCTGCCTCAGCCTGGCGATGGCAGCCGGGTGCCGCACAAAAGCTGGGGATCAATGCTTCGGTGCTGCAGACGTTCCAGCGCGCGGCCGCTATCCGCGATGCGTTCTTCCGCTCTGGCGGGGTACAGCCGACCGTACGATTCGAGCTCAAGCCGGTGGCGATGGACGCTTCGATCACGCAATTTCTGCTCGATCTTGACGGCCAGCAGATCAGCTACGACCACGGCCCAAGTCGTCCGGTCGCGATGCAGTGGCCTAACCCTGACAGTATCGGCGTCGTACGCCTGTCGATTTCACCACCTGCCGCCAGCGGTCGTTCGGGTATCACCCTGGATGGCCCGTGGGCCTGGTTCCGTTTGCTGGAGCGATCAGATCTGGTCAGCGGCGGGTCGCCTGATCGCTTCAACCTGCGGCTGCGCGTCGACAACGCCAGTATTTCCTACGAGCTACGTGCCAACAGCGCTTTCAATCCGTTCAAAAGCCGTGTGTTGAGCGGCTTCAGTCTGCCGGAGCGGTTATGACGACGCTTGGTTTTTACGGCAAGTTGGCCAGTCGCGGCGACTTTGTCAGTCGCGGCTTGCCGCAGAGTTTTGTTGAACCTTGGGACGCGTGGCTTGCGGCCGGATTGCATGTCAGCCAACAACAGCTCGGCGCGGACTGGCTCGACGCTTATCTGGTGAGCCCTCTGTGGCGTTTTGTGTTGGCGCCCGATGTGTGCGGCCCGCAAGCCGTAGTGGGTGTGTTGATGCCAAGCATCGACCGGGTCGGGCGTTATTTTCCGCTGACCATCGCGCAGACCATTGAGCCTGACCAGTCCCTCGCGGCGTTGGTCAGTGCGCCTGAATGCTGGTTCGAGCAGGTCGAAGCCCTGATGCTGGCGACGCTGGAAGAGGACACCGATTTTTCAGCCTTCGACGACAGTGTTTCCGTGCTCGGTTTTCTGCCGACGACTGCCTGTGAGCCCATCCATCTTTTCGCGGGGCTGCAGCGCACTGGCGCGAGTGACCCACAAGCACGTCACCGGGCGCTTGCCGAAACCGCATGCGTGGGGGCCAGCCTTTGGTGGGGCAGGGGCTGCGAACGTATTGCTCCCGGACTTATGCGCTGCCCGGGGCTGCCTGATGCCGCCGAGTTCGGCAGTTATTTGCTGGGACAAGGAGCATCAATCTAGATGTCCGCACTGCCTGAAAGTATCCGTTACCGCTCTGCCAGCTATAGCCATGTCGGCCTGGTGCGCCAGATCAATGAAGACGCGTTTCTGGAATTACCTGAAAACGGCGTGTGGGCCATCGCCGACGGCATGGGCGGGCATGCAGCGGGGGATTATGTCGCGAGTCTGATCGTCGACAGCCTGCGTCACGTTTCGCCATCGGAATCGTTGGCGATTTACACCTGTGCACTGCGTACCGCACTGATCCAAGTGAACGCGGCGGTGCGAGAAGAAACCCTGAGGCGCGAAGTCACCCTGATGGGCAGCACCGTGGTGGTGCTGGCGGCTCAGTCTAATCAGGGTGTTTGCCTATGGGCGGGTGACAGCCGCCTGTATCGGCTGCGCGATGGCAAATTGCAGGGCATTTCCCGGGATCACAGCTATGTGCAGGAGCTGCAGGACAGCGGTCTGCTCAGCGAAGCCGAAGCCCGCGTGCATCCGCGCGCGAACTTCGTCACCCGTGCCATCGGCGTCGAAGACACGCTGGACCTGGCGATGGTCAATCTCGACGTTCAGCCTGGCGACACCTATCTGCTGTGCAGCGATGGCCTCAACAAGACCGCAGAAGATCGCGAAATTCGCGATGTGTTGGGACATGCCGACCCCTATCAAGTGGTCCGCAGCCTTGTGCATCTGGGACTGACTCGGGGTGCCCCCGACAACATCACGGCCATCGTCGTGAAAGCTTCTTGAAGACCCACGCTATGGACATATTGATCCCTGGATTCGACATAGACGGCGAGGTTGGCGAAGGCGCCATGGCCACCGTTTATCTCGCCACGCAGCGCTCGCTTGAGCGCAAGGTCGCGCTGAAAATCATGGCTGCGACGCTGGCTGCCGACCCTACGTTCTGCGAGCGCTTTCTGCGTGAGGGCAAGATGCTGGCAAGGCTGTCGCACCCGCATACCGTGACCATTCATGACATCGGCAATGTTGGCGATCTCTTTTACATGGCCATGGAGTACCTGCCCAACGGCACGCTGAAAGAGCGAATCGCTGCGGGCATGAGTACCGACCAGAGCCTGACCTACGTGCGCCAGATCGCCTCGGCACTGGGTTATGCCCATGCGCAAGGGTTGGTCCACCGAGATGTGAAACCGGCCAACATTCTGTTTCGCGCCAACGGTTCGGCCGTGCTGTCGGACTTCGGTATCGCCAAATCGCTGGATGATCGAACGCAGTTCACGCAGGCCGGTTTTGCCGTGGGTACGCCGAGCTACATGAGCCCGGAACAGGCACGTGGCCTTGAGATAGATGGACGCGCAGATTTGTATGCGCTGGGTGTCGTGCTCTACGAAATGCTGGTCGGCAAACTGCCTTACAACGGCACCGACGCCCTTTCCACGGCGCTCGCACACTTGACCGAGCCGCTGCCCGAGCTGCCGATTCACCATGGACGCTACCAGCACATTCTCGCTCGACTCCTGGCCAAGGATCGTGAAGACCGGTTTGCCGATGCGGCCGGGCTGATTGCCGCGCTGGACCATCTGCCTCCGGAAAACCCGGACGCGACCATGGTGCGCTCGCTGCCGTCGCCGTCGACCGACATGCCTGGTCGGCCGTCCACGGACGAGCTGGGTGGCTTGACGCCTGTGTCTATCGACATTCCGGCGACTTCCTCCGGGGCCCCGGATCCGTTGGTACACCCAGAGCCCGTGCGCGTATCTTCAAATACGTCCGAGCAGCGCAAGGGGCCGGTCATCGCACTGCTCGCGGTTGCCGTGGTCGCTGCATTGGGTTTGGGAGCGGGTGGTTACGGGTGGTTGAGTGCCGACAATCCGGCTGTGGTACCGACGGCTTCGGTCACGCCGAGCCAATCGGTTGTCGCTGACACGCCGGTCGCTCTGATCTCCAGCGTGGTGCCCCCATACAACACGTCGTCCGCTGGATCGCCCGCTACGGCTAGTTATTCATCCGTTCCGGATGCCGATGGAGGCGATCGCCCGCTGCTGATGGCGAACAAGAAAACACTGTTTCAACGCGTCTTGAGCAAGCCTGACGCGCGTCTTTCTTCCGACGCAGGGGCCTTGGCGGGCGAGTCGTCGCTTCCGGCGTTCTCGGTGCTCTATGTCTACCAGCGCAAAAACGTCAACGGCGTTCCATGGCTGCGCGTCGGGGCCGCCAGCGACGGGCGTAGCGAGGGGTGGTTGCCAGCGGAGCAGGTCAGCGAGTGGAAGCAGAGTCTGGTGCTGACATTCAGCGAGCGATCGGGCCGCTCTCCAGCGATGTTTCTGCGTGAGCCGAGTCAGTTGGAGCGGCTGTTAACCGATCCTTCTGCTGCGAAAAAGCTGTTGCTCAATGCGCAAAAAAACGAAGACGACACGCATCAGGTCCTGGCCCTGGAGCCCGTAGCCAAGGCTGTTCCGCAACGTCAGTTTTACCTCTTGCCGATCTTCGACGCCAAAGAGACCTTTGACCAGAACGGACAGCCCGTTCAACTGCTGAACGTGGCCTCCATAGATCCAGGGACCGCCCCGCAAAGGAACGCGTCCGGCGAGCGAATCAAGGCGTCCGCAGGTAAGGACGTGTTCCGCACAGGCGTGGTGCTGGTCGTGGACACATCGGTCTCGATGCAGCCGTACATCGATCAGGTCCGAGACGTCATCGCCGAGCTGCAAAACCAGATCGCCAAGCGGGGCGAGCTGGACAACGTCAGCTTCGGTCTCGTGGGCTTTCGCAATAACGTCAGCCAGACGCCGGGTCTGGAGTACATCAGCAAAACGCTCATTACGCTGGACCAAGGCCGTGATCCCAAGCGCTTTCTTGAGCTGGCTAGCAAGGTCAAGGCCACCCATGTCTCCAGCCATTCGTTTAATGAAGACGCTTTTGCGGGCGTGATGCAGGCCGTGAACGGCATGGACTGGTCTGGCTATGGCGGTCGTTTGATCCTGCTGGTGAGCGATGCGGGGTCGTTGCGCAAGAACGACCCTCACAGCAGCACTCAGATGAATGAGGCCGAGGTGCGACAAGCCGCGCTGGGCAAGCAGATCAAGATTTATGCGCTGCATCTGAAAACCGACGCCGGCATCAGGAACCACGCATTCGCCGAGCAGCAGTACCGCACGTTGACCGCGGACGCGAACCCACAGATTGGCGATCTCTACGTGCCGGTGCCGGGTGGCGATGTGCAGAAGTTCGGTGAGCGCGTGTCCGAGATCGGCTCGGTGTTCGCCGATCTGGTTCAACAGGTGCGCAGCAATCAACCGCAAGTTACTCCGTCGTTACCCGCCGCGCCGTCGGTGGCCGATAAATCAGCCGCGATTGGTTACGCCATGCGCATGGATTTCCTCGGTCAGCAGTCCGGCGTACGAGCGCCGCAGCTGGTCAGTGCCTGGACCGCCGACCGCGACCTCACAAATCCCGCGCTTCCTGCGTTTCAGGTGTGCGTAATGCTGAGCAAATTGCAGCTCAACGACTTGCAGCAATCACTGAAGCTGATCGTTGACGCTGCGCGCAAGACACAAAGTTCGCCCAAGGATTTCTTCCAGGAAGTCGCCAGCGCCAGCGCCTACATGAGCCGCGATCCGTCGGGGTTGCGCAAAGGCGGCAACCTTGCACAAAGCGGTGTGCTGGGCGAATACCTGGAAGGGCTGCCGTATCGCAGCAAATCGCTGAGCATGACGCAGGATCTGTGGTTGTCGTTGAGCGTGGCCGAACAGGAAGACTTCATCGACGAGCTGGATTCGAAGATTCGTCTCTATGAGACCTTTCACAACGACCTCGCCAACTGGGTCCGTTTCGGCGATGCCGAGCCGGGTGATGCGTTGTACCGCGTGCCATTGTCGACGCTGCCGTGATGTTGAGCCTGCGAGACGTGCGCAAAACGCGAGGCGAAGGCAGCCAGCGTTACAGCCTGGTGATTCCGTATCTGGAGCTGGCTGCGGGTCGGCAACTGGCGTTGGTGGGCCCGAGCGGTTGCGGCAAAAGTACGCTGCTGGATTTGTTGGCGCTGGTGCTTTCACCGGATCAATCACACCGATTCGACGTCTTGGACGAAGAGCACCCGGTCGATATCGCCGCTCTCTGGCGCGATGCGAGACAAAATCGTCTCGCCGAATTGCGCAGTCGGCGGATTGGCTACGTGCTGCAAACCGGCGGTCTGTTGGGTTATCTCGACGTTCGCGCCAACATCGACCTGTCCCGCAAGTTGTTGGGGATGAGGGATGACGGCAGCGTAGAGCGACTGGCGACACACCTGGAAGTCAGTGAGCAACTCGACAAAAAACCTCGAGCGCTGTCGGTGGGGCAACGTCAACGCGTGAGCTGTGCCCGTGCTCTGGCGCACAACCCCCGATTATTGCTGGCGGACGAACCCACTGCGGCCCTCGACCCACTGAATGCCTCGCGCGTCATGCACTTGTTGTTAAGTCAGGCCCGTGCCCAAAACGCCTGCTGTGTGATCGCGACTCACGATGAGCATCTGGCTCGGCAAGCCGGTCTGCACAGGCTGCAGATCACCTGCGTTCGCGACGATGACGGTGGCGTTACCGCGACGCTGGAAGGTGACCATTGATGCGAATCGCACTGGTGGCTTCTCTCGCCTGGCAGGATTACGTCGCCGATGCTCGATTGTCGGCGTGCACGGTCTTGGCACTGGTGGCGGTGGTCGCGCCGCTGCTGGTGCTGTTCGGCTTGAAATCCGGATTGGTGGGCAGCCTGACGGAGCGCCTTGAGCGTGACCCGCAGGTGCGTGAAGTGATTCCCATGGGCGGCGGGCGTTTCAATGCCGCTTTTGTTGAGGCGCTGGCACGCAGACCAGACGTGGCGTTTGCCATCCCTCGTACCCGCCAGATTGCCGCCACGGCCGACCTGTCGATGCCGACACAGGCTCAAGTGGTAGGCGTCGAGATGATTCCCACAGCGATAGGTGATCCGTTACTCGGTCAGGTGGCGGCGCCGGCGGGACTGGATCGGGTGGCGCTCAGCCAGACCGCTGCCGAGAAACTGCGGGCCAAGCCTGGCGACGTGGTCGAAGCGACGTTTAGCCGTCAGCTTTCAGGCCAGCGCCAAGCGCAACGGACTCGGCTGTACATCACTTCGGTGCTGCCGCTGGAGGCATTCGCGCGCGACGCAATCTTCGCCCCGATGGCGCTGCTGGAGGCCGTGGAAGATTACCGCGACGGGCGCGCGGTGGAGGCCTTTGGCTGGTCGGGCAATGCCCCTGCCGTCGATGGACAACGCATCTTTCCCGCATTTCGTCTCTACGCCCGCAGCCTTGATGACGTCGATCCGCTGCGGGTGTATTTCGCCGAAAACCATGTGCTCGTCTCGACACAGGCGTCCGCCATCGCTCAGGTGAAGTCCTTGAGTCGCAACTTGTCCATCGTCTTCTGGATCATCGCCGCGCTGGCGATGGCGGGGGCCGTAGCAGCTGTGTTCGCGGGGGCTTTGGCGGCGGTGGAGCGCAAACGGCGTGAGCTGTCGGTGTTGCGGCTGCTGGGCTTCAGCACCGGATCATTGCTGCTGTTCGTGGTCCTGCAAGCGTTCTACAGCGGGGGGTTGGCAACGGTGGTCAGCATGGGGCTTTACGGTCTTGCCGAGCAGGGCATCAACACACTGTTCGTGCAGATACCGGGTGAACACGCCAGCCATTTGCAGGCACGTCATTACTGCGTGGCTGCATTCGCCGTGCTCAGTGCCAGCGCGCTGGCGGCGGCACTGGGTGGCTGGCAGGTGGCGCGTATCGAAGCGTCGGAAGGAATCAGAGATGTTTGAGTTACGACGGACGTTCATTGTACTGGCGTGCGGTGCCGCCCTGGGCTTGTCATCCCTGACGATAGCGGCTGACGGCGACACGCTGGATAACCCGAAACCGCTGGCAGATGACGTCGTTCTGCCGCTGCCGTGCGACGGTGAGATGGTCTTTCGCTACGTCTATGTCCTGGCCCAAGGCACGCTGGATGACCGTGAGATCAGCCTGGGTTACCCGTTCAGCGAAGGCGAAGCGGGCTATAAACAGTCGTTCATTGCCGGCTATCGTCGGGACTTCATCAACGGCCAGTTCACGCTCAACGATCTGTCTGCCGACTGGCGCAAAACCATCCGTCCTCAGTTACCCAAAACCGACGCGGCGACACCGCTCAAACCAATGCTGTATTTCATCGGCAAGTATGAGGTCACGGCACGCCAATATGCACAGGTCATGTCTCAGGCCCAATCGCTCGCCAGTGGCGAGCCAGCTTCCACCTGCGAAGCGCCCGAGGGCATGGTCGGACGCTTGCCCAAGGTCAGGCTGTCGCGCTTCGAGGCCGAGCGTTTTTCGGCGGTGTACAGCGCCTGGTTGATGAAACACCACAGCGATCTGTTGCCCGTGAGCGGGCGCGCAAAAAACGATGACGATGGCGGCGTCGCCTTTGTGCGGCTGCCGACCGAAGTCGAATGGGAGTACGCAGCGCGTGGCGGCCAGGCCGTCAGTCGCCAGGAGCTGGAAGGGCGTTTGTTCCCGCGTCGGGTCGAAGGCAGCGAAGAGGACGGGCCGCTGGGCGACTGGGCGGTGTTCAATCAGGTCGCGGGCGGTACGGGACAGGCGGCCCGGTTGATGCCCGTGGGTACGAAACGGCCCAACCCGATCGGCCTGTTCGACGTCATTGGCAACGCCGCCGAAATGGTCCAGGAGTCTTTTCAGCTGGTGCATGCGGGGCGGCGGCAGGGGGCGTATGGGGGCTTTGTCGCCAAGGGCGGCAATTACCTGGAAGGCGAGGGCACGCTGTTCACTGGCATGCGGCGCGAATACCCGCTGTTCGCGGCCGATGGGACGGAGCAGCGCAACGCAACGACGGGGTTTCGAGTCGCCCTTGGCGCACTTTCCGCACCTCGCTCACGCTACAAGGAGCTTTTCGAGCAATGGCAGAAAGAGGGGCGTCTGGCCTCGTTGACCGATGCCATCGACGATGCTCAAGACCCGACCCAACGTCTGGACAGCATTATTTCCAACAGTACTGATGCCCGGCTGCAAGCCGAGCTGGGTCTGGTCAACGAAGAGCTCAAGCGCAATGTGTCGCTGATCGCTCAGCAGCGTGAAGAGGCGGCGGGCAACCTGATTCAGTCGTCGGCGTTGGTGGCTGAAACCATCAACAACTACAACATCCGCCTGACCAACCTCAGAAAAAGCCGGAAGCAGGCCGTCGACGCCAAGGACGAAGCCAGCGCCAGGCTTTTTGCCGTGGCCCTCGAAAACGGCAGCAGCGCGCTCGATGGCGCCGTGGCCATCTACATCGACAACCTTGCCACCGGAACCCGCTACACCGACGCGGTGATCCAGGCGCAGTTCCAGCGCGTGAAAGAAGAGCTCAATCGCAAGCCCGTACTGGGGAAGAGCCTGGTGGCCCGCGCCACATTATTCGTTCGTCACGTGGGGCGTTACCGCCAGCAGAGGCGCGCGGACCCACAGACGATTTTGAAGGAGTTGCTCGCGTCGGCCGCTCAGCCATGACGGCCGCCATTCAGCGAGCGTAAAGGGAGTCCGGACGGTCTTTGCCGCGCCGGCGTTGTAAAACTAAAAAGAGAGCATCACCATGCAGTTATCCCGTAAACCCGTTATTTCGACCCCCAAGTGCCGTGGGCTGTTGTTGGTGGCCGCAGGATTTGGCTTCGTACTGATGACGGGATGTGCCAGTTCGCCCGTCTCCAAGGTCGGCGCCAGCACCAAAGTCGCTTATTACCCAAGCTGCTACGAGCCGGTGCAACACTTGCGCGACACTGATTCGGACACGACCAAGTCGGTCTTCGGTGGCGCGGCGGTGGGCGCTTTGGGCGGTGCGTTGGCCGGTGCGCTGGTGGGCAGTTCCGAGGATCGCGCACGCAATGCCGCCATTGGCGCTGCAGGCGGCGCACTGGTCGGTGGTGCCGCCGGTTATTACACCGAAAAGCAGAAGCAGATTGCCGACGACAACCAGCGTATTGGCTCCTACGCGACCGATATCAACAAGAGCGCTGCCGACATCGACCGCAGCACGGCGTACGCCAAGGCATCGCAGTCGTGCTATCAGAACGAATTCACCCAGCTGCTCTCGGCGCGCAAGGCCAAGACCATGGACGACACCGAAGGCCGCAAGCGTCTGGCTGAAATCGTCGCCGGTCTGAAAGAGTCCAACGACCTCATCACGGCGGTAAACGGCCGCGCGGGTGAAGACCTCAGCAACTACACCCAAGCCTATGAAAAAGACCTGCAGAACGTCGGCGTTCAGCGTACTGACGTCGCCACCGTCGCGGCTGCGGATACAACGTCTGTGACCACCAAGAGCAGCAAGAAGAAGGCCCCCGTGAAGAAGAAACTGCCGAAGGTGCCTCAGGAAGCGGTCAGCACCGAGAAGACGTTGCAAGACGCCAAAACCAAGCAGGCTGTCAGCCAGCAGGTTGCAGCGACCGGTCAGTCGCAAGTCAACGCCATGTGCAAGAACCCGGACCTCGGCGACTGGGCCCCAGTGCCTTGCCCGAACGTTTGATATAGCGAGTCAGTGCTTCACTACAGGCCCCGCTTGATGAGCAGGGCCTGTCTATCAGGGCGTGTGAAAGCCGGGCCCAGCAATTACCGCAAGGAATTGACCCAAACGGGGTGGGCGTCTGTGCCTGTCCCGTAATCTTGCTCGGGAAAGCTGGCGAGTGTCGGAGAGTTCTCTAACCTACGAGCATGAATCCTCGCGTATTGCCGGACACTACCTCTATGACTGTCACCCCCTGTCTTCGTGCTCTGCCGTTCCTTGTCGTTTGCCTGTCGCCTTTTTCCGTGGCCCAGGCCGCCACCTGCAATCAATACGAACCCGCCGATGCAACCCTAAGCGGCACCCTGACCCGTCAGGTGTTTCCCGGCCCTCCGGGATTTGAAGACGTGGTAACCGGTGATGAGCCGCAAGTGGGTTTCTATCTGTCGCTGGCCGAGCCGCTGTGCATGAAAGGCAACGAAAACGAGGCCGACATCGACGTCGAAGACAACGAGACGCTGGTGCAACTGGTTCTTCAACCCACTGATTACGACAACCTGCGTCCGTACCTCGACCAGCCCGTCGTACTCAAAGGCACACTGTTCGGCGCCGTCACGGGCTTTCACCACACGCAGGTCTTGATGCAGCAAGTGCAACTCATGAGCGGCATGGCCGGCGCGCCGGTCGACTGCGAGCTGCTCAACCAGAAAGTCGGCATGCACGAAGAAACCTACAGCCCCTCGCTGCAGGGCAAGATCATTGGCGGCAAGGCCTGGGTCTACCAGGCACCCAACCCGACGTGCACGAGCAAACGGGAGTTTCTCGCCCAAGGCACGCCGGTCAGCGTGACCGTGATCGCCAACGGCGGCTGGGTGCTTGCTCAATACACGGCCGAGGGAGGAAAGCCCCAGTCGGTGTGGCTGGATCAGGCGCAGGTGGTGTTGGGGTTGGGTGATGCGGAGGAATAGTGTTTTCAGCGCACGCCGCACCGCCGCACCGCAGAAACAAAAAAGCCCGCACATCGGCGGGCTTCTTTATATCGGGCAGATTCTCAGAACGTCTCTGACGACCTGAAATCAAAAATGGCGCACCTGGCGGGATTCGAACCCACGACCCCTGCCTTCGGAGGGCAGTACTCTATCCAGCTGAGCTACAGGTGCAACGCGGGCGCCATGATACTCATCTGGCCTGCGTGCGTCCATGCTGGCGAGTCACTGTTGTCGATTTCACACGTTTCTGGATGTTGGAGGGGGCGTTGATCCGAATTTTTCGCCGATGCGACGGTTTGCGTTCTTTTTTTCGAACGGACTATTGTCCTTTACCCCTGTAGTCCCTAGGATTCGTTTGAGATTTCAAACGCTCCCGTTCGATCACCCGCGCTTTTCGCGATCCGTGCGTGCGGGGCCCGGCGAATGTTTTCCTGACGGCAGCCTCGGCTGAGGCGCCTTTGAATAATCAATAATTCGCTCCGCCTTGCGCGGTGCTGTTTAGGAGGCCGACATGCAGCTCAAAGATTCGAAGTTGTTCCGCCAGCAGGCGTACATCAATGGCGCCTGGGCCGATGCCGACAGCGGCCAGACCATCAAGGTCAACAACCCGTCGAACAACGAGATTCTGGGCACCGTCCCCAAGATGGGCGCAGCCGAAACCCGCCGTGCCATCGAAGCCGCTGATAAAGCCTTGCCCGCCTGGCGTGCGCTGACCGCCAAAGAGCGCGGCAGCAAGCTGCGTCGCTGGTTCGAGCTGATGATTGAAAACCAGGATGACCTCGGTCAACTGATGACCCTGGAGCAGGGCAAGCCGCTGGCCGAAGCCAAAGGCGAGATCGCTTACGCCGCTTCCTTTATTGAGTGGTTCTCTGAAGAAGCCAAGCGCGTCTATGGCGACGTGATTCCTGGTCATCAGCCGGACAAGCGCCTGATCGTCCTGAAGCAACCCATCGGCGTGACTGCCGCGATCACCCCGTGGAACTTCCCGGCTGCGATGATCACCCGTAAAGCCGGTCCAGCGCTGGCTGCCGGTTGCACCATGGTCCTCAAACCCGCGTCGCAAACCCCTTACTCTGCACTCGCGCTGGCTGAACTGGCCGGGCGCGCGGGCATTCCGGCGGGCGTGTTCAGCGTGGTGACTGGCAGCGCGGGCGACATCGGCTCCGAGCTGACCAGCAACCCGATCGTGCGCAAATTGTCGTTCACCGGCTCGACCGAAATCGGTCGTCAGCTGATGGCTGAATGTGCTCACGACATCAAGAAAGTCTCGCTGGAGCTGGGCGGCAACGCGCCGTTCATCGTGTTCGACGACGCGGACCTGGATAAGGCCGTCGAAGGGGCGATCATCTCCAAGTACCGCAACAACGGTCAGACCTGCGTTTGCGCCAACCGCATCTATGTACAGGATTCGGTCTACGACGCATTCGCCGAAAAATTGCAGGCCGCTGTGGGCAAGCTGAAAGTCGGCGACGGCATGACCGAAGGCACCACCACAGGCCCGCTGATCGATGAAAAAGCGGTCGCCAAGGTCAAGGAACACATTGCTGATGCACTGAGCAAAGGCGCGAAAGTGCTGAGCGGTGGCAACAGCATGGAAGGCAACTTCTTTGAACCGACTATTCTGGTTAACGTGCCCAAAGACGCAGCTGTGGCCAAGGAAGAGACGTTCGGTCCGTTGGCGCCTCTGTTCCGCTTCAAAGATGAAGCTGAAGTGATTGCGATGGCCAACGACACCGAGTTCGGTCTGGCGTCGTATTTCTACGCGCAGAACATGAGCCGTGTATTCCGTGTGGCCGAAGCGCTGGAATACGGCATGGTGGGTATCAACACCGGCCTGATCTCCAACGAAGTCGCGCCGTTTGGCGGTGTCAAAGCGTCGGGCCTGGGCCGTGAAGGCTCCAAGTACGGCATCGAAGATTACCTGGAAATCAAATACCTCTGCCTCTCTGTTTGAAGCCACTGCGCTCGGTGAGGCTGTGTTGGCAAGGTTCGAAAAAATACTCATTGGCTGGAGCCAACTCCGTGTTTTTTGAACCTTGCCGCCTTGCCTGACCGTCGCTCGCTACGCTTCAAAGTGACGGAAGATATTCAACCTGCGAGGCGCGAGAGCGACGTCCCGCAGGTGTTTGTAGCACCAAAACCCATTTGGTGGCCGGGAGGCCGCGACAGTCGATCATCGTATGCTGCCGCTGTTGACCCCCGCTGCTTGATCCTTGAACCACGCCGCCCGATGAGCGGTGAATGAGGAAACCATGAGCAAAACAAACGCATCCTTGATGAAACGCCGTGAAGCCGCTGTTCCGCGTGGCGTTGGTCAGATTCACCCGATCTTCGCCGATCACGCGAAGAACGCTACCGTTACCGACGTTGAAGGCCGTGAGTTCATTGACTTCGCCGGTGGTATCGCGGTACTGAACACCGGTCACCTGCACCCGAAAATCGTCGCTGCCGTGCAAGAGCAACTGACCAAGCTGACCCACACGTGCTTCCAGGTGCTGGCTTACGAGCCGTACGTTGAGCTGTGCGAAAAGGTTAACGCCAAGGTCCCGGGCAATTTCGACAAGAAAACCCTGCTGGTCACCACCGGTTCCGAAGCGGTCGAGAACGCCGTCAAGATCGCTCGCGCAGCCACTGGCCGTGCTGGTGTGATTGCTTTCACCGGCGCTTACCACGGTCGCACCATGATGACCCTGGGCCTGACTGGTAAAGTCGTGCCTTACTCCGCAGGCATGGGCCTGATGCCAGGCGGCATCTTCCGCGCGCTGTACCCGAACGAGCTGCACGGTGTGAGCGTTGACGACTCCATCGCCAGCATCGAACGCATCTTCAAGAACGACGCCGAGCCGAAAGACATCGCGGCCATCATCATCGAGCCTGTTCAGGGCGAAGGTGGTTTCTACGTGGCGCCGAAAGCGTTCATGGCTCGCCTGCGCGAACTGTGTGACAAGCACGGCATCCTGCTGATCGCTGACGAAGTGCAGACCGGCGCTGGCCGTACCGGCACCTTCTTCGCGATGGAGCAGATGGGCGTTGCTGCCGACCTGACAACGTTCGCCAAATCCATCGCTGGCGGCTTCCCGCTGGCCGGTGTGTGTGGCAAGGCCGAGTACATGGACGCCATCGCTCCGGGCGGTCTGGGCGGCACCTACGCCGGTAGCCCGATTGCGTGCGCGGCTGCGCTGGCGGTCATGGAAGTCTTCGAAGAAGAGCACCTGCTGGACCGTTGCAAGGCTGTCGGCGAGCGTTTGGTCACCGGTCTGCGCGCCATTCAGGCGAAATACCCTGTCATCGGCGAAGTCCGAGCATTGGGCGCCATGATCGCGCTTGAGTGCTTCGAAAACGGCGACACACACAAGCCAAACGCTGCGGCAGTGGCTCAAGTGGTTGCCAAGGCGCGTGACAAGGGTCTGATCCTGCTGTCCTGCGGCACCTACGGCAACGTTCTACGCGTGCTGGTTCCACTGACCTCGCCGGACGAGCAGTTGGACAAAGGCCTGAAGATCATCGAAGAATGCTTCGCTGAAATCGCCTAAATCGCTGAGGTCACAATTGATCAAAATGTGACCAAATCGTTAGAAAAAACCTGCTTCGGCAGGTTTTTTCGTTTATTGACGTCAGAAAATTCGCTTTTGGTCTGTCTCAGGCGCCGGTCTTTGACTAATGTACGGAGACTGATGCCGGAGAGTCATGATGACCGTCGTAGAGGCACCTGCTGTACCTCGCGTGTTGATTGCCGAAGCGGACCCATGGACTCGCGAGATGCTTAGCGAGTTGGTGCTGGATGTGCGTTGCGATGCACAACTGGATGTGTGCCCGGACGGCAAGCAGGCGGTCGAGCTCATGCGCGGCTTCATTCCCGATCTGGTGATCGCCTCTCGCGAACTGCCAGGCGTCGATGGCCTGGCTCTGCTGCGTGGCGTGCGAATGCTCAAACGTCAGCCTCCCGTGCGTTTTATTCTGTTGAGCAGTCGCAACGACAGCGCCAGTGTGCGCGAAGCCGTGCAACTGGCGCCCACTGCCTATCTGACCAAACCGCTGAACATGGACAGCCTGCGCCAGCGCCTCACGATCCTGCTCTCGCCCGACGGCGCGCACGTCGCCTGCGCGGTGCCTGCACTGGCGCCGGGCATGGGTCTGGATGCGTTTCTGGACAAGCGCCGTGAGCTGGCCGACGGCGGCCCGCTGTACGTCGATGTGCGCGACGTCATTGCACGCAGCCGCACACCGGCAGGCGTCGACCTCAAAAAGCTGGAGCTGGAACTGATCAATGACCCGCACGTCACGGCTGTCTTGATCGCGGCCGCTAACAGCGCTTCGCAGCATCAGGGCAAACCGCAGCAGACATTGGCACAAGCGCTGGCGACGTTAGGGGCTACGCAAAGCGCGAACCTGGTTCAAGGTCTGGCGCTCAAGCGCGGTGCGATATTGACCGACCCCGCGCTGATCCTTCAGGCCAGTCAGATCTGGGATGTCTCGCATCGTACGGCCGGTTACGCGCGGATTCTGGCCCGCACCCTGGACCTGGACCACGAGCGTTGCTATTGCGCAGGGCTGCTGAGAGGGCTGGGTGATCTGTCCGTGATCCGCTGTCTGCAAGAGTGGGTTCATGCCGGCGGCACGCTGGATGACGTCACCATTGCGCATGCGCTGGAACAGTACGCGGCGGCGTTCGGTTCGGCGCTGCGCACGCGATGGCGCCTGCCTCTGGAGCTACGTGAACTGATCGCAGCGGTCTATCAATACAACACCGGCGTCTATACCCGCGAAGTGCTGGCGATGAACCTGGCCGGGCAGATGGGACGGCTCGGAGAAGAAGACCCGCTGGAAGCACTCGCCAAGAGCAAGTCTGCGCGGCTGCTGAAGATCAACGTGTCGGATCTTGAGAGGGTACGCAGTAAGCTGGTGGCTTGATGCGACGACAGATCGCTCATCCGTTTCGGCAGAAAACTCGTTCGCGAGCGTTTTGTGTGTGAAATTTCCATCTGCTGTCAGTTGGCACGTCTGACTTTTCTTTCGGAAATGCCTGACTTTTATCAGCTGATCTCCTCCCTATAGTTGCGTCGCTGCAACTATCTGATCAAGAACGAGGGGAGATCCACATGAAGAAAATATGGACGTTGGCGGCAGTCGCCACACTGATCGCGACCACCAGTGGCTGCGTGAGCTACAACGTAAGCCAGCCCGCAGCGCCGCTTTCGGGCGAAGTCAAAACCGATCTTAAAGCCGACGTGAAAGTGGGCGAAGCCATCAGCGGCGAATCGTCCACCAACATTCTGTTTGGCTGGCTGGCGTTGGGCGGCGATAACCAGTTCGCAGACGGCGTGACCTATGGTGCAGCCGGCGGCTCCTCCATGGGCCTGCCACTGCCTGATCCGGTGTCGAACGCCAAGGCCGCTGCGGCTTACAAGGCTGTGAAGTCTTCAGGTGCGGATCTGCTCGTCGCCCCTCGTTATGAAGTCACCGTCAACGACTACTTCATCTTCAAGCAGGTGAACGTCAAGGTCACCGGCAACAAAGGCAGCATCAAGAGCATTCGATAACGGCTGGACGGCAGGCGGTGGTGTGGACAGCAATCACCGCCCGCTTTACACCAATACGATCTGATTCTTGCCCTGACGCTTGGCCTGATACATCGCCGCATCCGCACGGGCGAAGAGGGCTTCCAGGCTCTGGTCCTGATTGCCCAGATTGGTCAGACCCTGGCTGGCCGTGATGCCGAAGCTTTTGTCGTCACGCTGGAACGACAGTCGCTGAATTTCCCGTTGCAGGCGCTCGGCAATCTGCTTGGCCATGTCCGGCGCGCAGCCCGGGAACACCGCCGCAAACTCCTCCCCGCCAATACGTCCGAACAGATCGCCACGGCGCAACGTCTTTCGTCCGCACTCTGCAATGCGCTGCAGCACGATGTCGCCTTCCTGGTGACCGTACGTGTCGTTGACGAGTTTGAAGTCATCCACATCCAGAAGAAGAAACGCCATCGGCGTGCCTTGCAGACGGGCCTGTTCGAATTCGCGTTGTGCGCACTCGAAGAAGTGCCGGCGGTTGCTGCTCTGGGTAAGCACGTCGGTGGTCGCCAGACGCTGGAGTTCGTCTTCGAGCTGCTTCTTCTCGGTGATGTCTTCGGCGATGCCGACCACGATCAGGCGCTGCCCGTGCTCGGCCTGATGACTGACAAAACATTTATCGCTCAGCCAGCGCACCTGGCCGTCGGCCCGGATGATGCGGTACTCGCGGTCCTCGATGGAGCCCTTTTCCAGCACTTCACTGAGGCTGCGCTCGGCGTAATCAAGGTCGTCCGGATAGATGCTGTCGCGCCATTCGCCGAAATCGGCCAGCAGCAACCCGGCCGAACGGCCAAAGATACGCTCGTAGGCGGGGCTGACGTAGATCATGCGCTGGGTCTGCCAATCGAACGCCCACAGCACGGCGTTGACGCTGACCAGCAAGGAACTGAAGAGCTGTTCGCGCTCGCTCAAGCGCGCCACTTCCGCCTGGGCGTGCATCAGCGCCAACAGGGTTTCTGCTGCTGCGGGGATGGCGTTAGGGGGTGTCTGATTGTCCATGAGCACTGCATCTCAAAATAAGGTGCGGCGCACAGCCACAACATCTCCACACAGCATAGTGCGAAGGTGCTAGTCAGATAGATTTAGTGGCATGAAGTTCCGACAGGCGCACATCCGGACGGATGTGCGCCGATCAACGGCATCAGGCGTGCTGAGGGCGCAAGGAGTAGGTTTTCAGCTGGTCGGCGAAGTCGCGCAGGGACTGAATACCGCTGGCTTCGGCTTCGTGGACCCATTCTTTGATGGCCGCGAGCATGTCGTGGCCATTACTGCTGGTGCGGGCCCAGATCTGCTGCAGCGCCAGACGCTTCTCGTAGATCACCTTCAGCGCCTGACTGTGCTCGAGCATGCTCTGGATACGCACTTGATGCTTGTCGTCCAACAGACTGGTTTCACGCGACAGCAGCCGTTTTGCACGGCGGAACTGATGGCGGACGGAGGCATCGGCCTTGGCCAGCTCTTGCGCCACCAACGGAGCGATCACCAGCTTTCGGTACTGCGCCATGATCTGGAAACGGTTGTTGAGGATCGCCATGGCCGTGTCCATGTCGACATGGCCCTTGCCTTCGACGCGATGCGCGATCGGTGCGACCCGCTGCACTTTGGCCAGTCGCAGCCAGCAGAACAGCTTGATCCACGCCCAGCCCATGTCGAACTCCCAGCGCTTGACCGACAGTTTGGCCGAGTTGGGGTAGGTGTGATGATTGTTGTGCAGCTCTTCGCCGCCGATCAGGATGCCCCACGGCACCAGATTGGTCGCCGCATCGCGGCACTCGAAGTTGCGATAGCCGACCGCATGACCCAGACCGTTGACCACGCCAGCCGCCCAGACCGGAATCCACATCATCTGAATGGCCCAGACGGTGATGCCGATGACCCCGAACAGCGCCAGGTCGATCACACCCATGATCATCACGCCCAGGCGTGGGTAGCGCGAGTACAGGTTGCGCTCGATCCAGTCTTCCGGGCAGTTCTTGCCGTAGATGCGCAGCGTCTCCGGGTTCTCCGCTTCGGCGCGATACAGCTCGGCGCCTTTGCGCAGCACGGTAGACAACCCTTTGACGACCGGGCTGTGCGGGTCATCGGCGGTTTCGCATTTGGCGTGATGCTTGCGGTGGATAGCGGTCCACTCGCGGGTGTTCTGCGCCGTGGTGAGCCACAGCCAGAAGCGGAAAAAGTGCTTGAGCCCGGCGTTGAGTTCGAGCGAGCGGTGAGCTGAATAGCGATGGAGATAGACCGTGACGCTGACAATGGTGATATGTGTCATCGCCAGGGTGACTGCGACCAATTGCCAGACGGAAAGGTCGAGCAGACCGTTGTTCCACATAGGCTGAGTTGCCCTCGGTTGTAACGTGAACAGGTGAGGAGGTCGTTGTGTGTACAGACCCCGTACAGCAGCGCGCATTATCACTTAGCCACCAGATAAAACCAGTCGCTGTTTTAGATAAGCGTCGCAGGATGTTTCTTACTCTATAATCCCGTACTTTCGTAAGGTTTTTGACTTTTCTATGTCATCTATCACCCGAGATGCGCTGAAAACCGCGCTGATGTATGGGCTGCTGTCCATTTTCTGGCTCATGTTCAGCGACTACGTGCTGCCGTTCCTGATCGAAGATTCGATTCAGCTGGCGCGTGCCCAACTGATGAGCGGTTATGCCTGGCTGGCACTCAGCGCGGGTTCGATCTACCTTGCCCGTTCCCGATTGCTCGGCTTCATCGGCATTGACGCGCGGAAACAGCAGGATCGGGATCTGCAGCATCTGCGTCTGGCCGCGGCCGTGTTTGACAGCACGCTGGAAGGCGTACTGGTCACCGATTCCGGCGGCGTGATCGTGCACGTGAACCGGGCGTTTATGTCGATCACCGGTTACCAGCAGGACGAAGTGCTCGGCATGCGCCCGAGCAAATTCAAATCCGGGCGCCACGGCCCGGATTTCTACGAGCGCATGTACAAGACCATTCTCGCCGCCGGGCAGTGGAGCGGCGAGATCTGGAATCGACGCAAGAACGGCGAAATCTATCCGCAATGGCAGAGCATTCGCTCGATCAAAGATGACCGCGGCTCGATCACCCATTTTGTCGCCGTGTTCTCGGACATCACCAGTATCAAGCATTCCGAACGCGAACTGGCTCATCTGGCCCATTTCGACGCGCTGACCGGTTTGCCCAACCGGCTGCTGTTCGCCGACCGTGCGGAGCAGGCGCAGACCCATGCCCGGCGCAACAAACAGAATCTGGCGCTGCTGCTGATCGACCTCGACCATTTCAAGCACATCAACGACAGCCTGGGTCACAACATCGGCGATGAGGTGTTGAAGGCCGTCAGCGAGCGACTCGCGCAATTGATGGAGAAGGGCGTGACGCTTGCTCGGCTCGGTGGCGACGAGTTCGCCGTGCTCCTCGAGAATCCTCAGCAGGCCGTGCAGGCTGCTGAGCTGGCGCAGGGCGTGTTGGACGGGTTGCGCGAACCGTTCCTGATCGACGCTCAAGCGCTGTTCCTCACGGCGAGCATCGGCATCAGCATTTTTCCCAACGATGCATTGAGTGCCGAACAGCTGTTGCGCAACGCCGACGCTGCGTTGTTTCAGGCCAAGAGTCAGGGCCGGGAAAGTTATGCGTTGTACACCGAAGAATTGACGGCCCATGCCCAGCGCCGCGTGGAGCTGACCGGCGAGTTGCGTCGCGCCATCGTGCAGAACGAATTGCGCGTGTTCTATCAGCCGATCCATAACCTGCAGACCCGCCGCATCGAAGGGGTCGAAGCGCTGGTGCGCTGGCAGCATCCTCAGCGCGGCATGGTGTCTCCGGGCGAATTCATTCCGATCGCCGAGCAAAGCGGCTTGATCGCCGATATAGATAACTGGGTGCTGACCGAGGCGTGTCGGCAGATGCGGCGATGGCTCGGAGACGGTATCGGGCTGTCATTCGTGGCGGTCAACGTGTCGAGCCGGTTGTTTGGCCGGGGCGATCTGGATCGCCGCGTGGCGCAAGTGCTGAGTGAAACAGGGCTGGCGCCGCACTGCCTGGAGCTGGAAGTCACTGAAAGCGCGGTCATGGAGGATCCCGAGCAGGCCATCGAGCAGATGCATCGCCTGCGTGAGTTGGGCCTGAAACTGTCGATCGATGACTTCGGCACGGGGTATTCCTCGCTGCTGCGGCTCAAACGCATGCCCGTGCAGACACTGAAGATCGATCAGGGATTTGTGGCGGGCCTGCCGGACGATGAGGACGATATTGCTATCGTCCGCGCAATCATCGCGCTCGCTCAGGCGATGGGCATGCGGGTGCTGGCTGAAGGCATCGAGCAAGCCGAGCAGGCGCATTTTCTGCTGAATAACCAGTGCGAGCTGGGCCAGGGCTACTGGTTTGCCCGACCGATGCCTGCCGAGCAGATCGACTGGCAGCATGCGCCGGTGTTCTCGTTGGCCTGACCCCTCGACTGTAAGAGCGCGCTTGCCCGCGATAAACGATAACGCGCAATGCTGAGAGACCGCGGCCCCTTCTTCGCGGGCAAGCGCGCGCCTGCAGCGATTTGTGGTGTGCTCATTGAGGGGCAACAGGCTCCAATGAGCTGAAAACCCATCAAATGCCTTTTGGTTATATCTGCATTCTTAAATAGTATTTTTAAGAATAACCCCGCGCTTCTACTATCGCTCCCACGCCACAAGCAGCCGCCTTCCCCACGCCGCTGCGGGCAACCCATCAAGGAGCACGATCATGAGCGCATCTCTACGTAGCGTTGACGGCCAGGACGAAGCAAGCATTCTGCGAGAAATTCAGAGCGCGCTACGTGACCTGCGTTTTGGCGCGGTTGAAATCACCGTGCACAACGCACAAGTGGTCCAGATCGAGCGCAAGGAAAAATTCCGTCTGCAGAACCCGGGTAACAAACCCAGCTGATGCACCTGTAGGAGCGCGCTTGCCCGCGAAAAGCCCGTCCAGACGCCACGAATCCAGGGGCCGGACAATCGCATCGCGGGCAAGCGCGCTCCTACAGAAGAACACCAAGCACTTAAAACTAGAAAAAGCCAACAACACACAATTTCCAGGGGCTTGATTCATGTCCATTCGCCGTTACGCGCTGGCCGCTCTCGCCAGTGCCGTGTTTGCCGGTTCCGCCGTTGCCAAGGATTTCACGCTGCTGAACGTGTCCTATGACCCGACCCGCGAGCTGTATCAGGACTACAACGCCGAATTCATCAACTTCTGGAAAAAATCCCACCCGGACGACACCGTCAAGATCAACCAGTCTCACGGTGGCTCGGGCAAGCAAGGCCGTTCGGTCATCGATGGCTCGCCTGCTGACGTGGTAACGCTGGCTTTGGCCGGTGACATCGATGAGATCGCCAAGCTGGGCAAGACCCTTCCGGCTGACTGGCAGACCAAGCTGCCGGACGCCAGCACGCCGTACACCTCGACCATCGTGTTCCTGGTGCGCAAGGGCAACCCTAAGGGCATTCACGACTGGGGCGACCTGATCAAGGATGGCGTGTCGGTCATCACACCGAACCCTAAAACCTCGGGCGGTGCACGTTGGAACTTCCTGGCGGCCTACGGCTATGGCCTGAAATCCGGCGGTGGCGATGAAGCCAAGGCCAAGGAATACATCGGAAAACTGTTCAAGCATGTGCCTGTGCTGGACACCGGCGCGCGCGGTTCGACCATTACCTTCGTCAACAACGGTCAGGGCGACGTGCTGCTGGCGTGGGAAAACGAAGCATTCCTGGCGCTGAAAGAAGACGGCGGTGCGGACAAGTTCGACATCGTCGTGCCTTCGCTGTCGATTCTGGCCGAGCCTCCGGTCGCCGTCGTCGAGAAGAATGCCGAGAAGCATGGCACCACCGAAATCGCGACCGAGTACCTCAAGCACCTGTACAGCAAGGAAGGTCAGGAAATCGCGGCGAAGAACTTCTACCGTCCACGTGACAAGGAAGTGGCCGCCAAGTACGAGAAGCAGTTCCCTAAACTGAACCTGCTGACCATAGACAAGGACTTCGGCGGCTGGAAATCGGCTCAACCGAAATTCTTCGACGATGGCGGGATTTTCGACCAGATCTACATCCCGCAGTAAGAGGGGCGGGCTGGACGTAGCGCTCTTGTAGGAGCCGGCTTGCTGGCGAAGGCGTCCTCTGCGACGCGGCCTGGGTGACTGACTCGCTGCTATCTTCCGGATGTGGCCCAGACCAAGCTCACTCCTACAGGAGATGCCGTAGCGGACAATGAGTTTTCTGATAGATTTTCCGCCGCGCGCCTACATCGGAATCAAACGACCCGGACCCGTTCCGGGTAACGTGTGTTAACCAAGGACACTTATGTCTCGACGCATATCCCCCGTCATACCCGGCTTCGGGCTGACGCTGGGCTACACCTTGGTGTATCTCAGCTTGATTGTGCTGATACCGCTGGCGGCCATGTTCATTCATGCCTCTCAACTGAGCGCCGCCCAATTCTGGAACATCGTGACCGCACCGCGCGTGCTGGCCGCCCTCAAGTTGAGCTTCGGCACCGCGTTCTATGCCGCAATCATCAACGGCATCATCGGTACGCTGCTCGCCTGGGTGCTGGTTCGCTACACCTTCCCGGGGCGCAAGATCATCGACGCGATGATCGACCTGCCGTTTGCACTGCCTACCGCGGTTGCCGGTATTGCGCTGACCGCGCTGTACACCCCGACCGGTCTGGTGGGCCAGTTTGCCGCCGATCTGGGCTTCAAGATCGCCTACACCCCGCTCGGCATTACCCTGGCCCTGACCTTCGTCACGCTGCCCTTCGTGGTGCGCACGGTGCAACCGGTGCTGGCCGATATTCCCCGTGAAGTCGAGGAGGCCGCAGCCTGTCTGGGCGCGCGCCCGATCCAGGTGTTCCGCTACATTCTCGTGCCGGCGTTGCTGCCTGCCTGGCTGACCGGCTTTGCGCTGGCGTTCGCGCGAGGTGTGGGCGAGTACGGCTCGGTGATTTTCATCGCGGGCAACATGCCGATGAAGACCGAAATCCTGCCGCTGCTGATCATGGTCAAGCTCGATCAATACGACTACGCCGGCGCAACGTCCATCGGTGTGCTGATGCTGGTGGTGTCCTTCATTCTGTTGCTGCTGATCAACCTGCTGCAGCGACGCATCGAAACCCCTAACTGAGGAGGCGCACGTATGTCCGGTCCATCGCTTATTGCCGCTTCCTCCGCCAATGCTGCCCGTCGTGGCAGCGCGGTGTCGCGGCGCATTCTGATTGGCCTTGCCTGGCTGGTCTTTGCGTTGTTTTTGTTGTTGCCGCTGTTCGTGGTCGTCAGTCAGGGCCTGAAAAACGGTCTGGGCGGATTTTTCACGGCGATTCTTGAGCCGGATGCGCTCTCGGCGCTCAAGCTCACGGTCTATGCCGTGTTGATTTCCGTGCCGCTGAACGTGGTATTCGGTGTCGCGGCCGCTTGGTGCGTGAGCAAGTACTCGTTTCGCGGCAAAGCGATTCTGGTCACGCTGATCGATTTGCCGTTCTCGGTTTCGCCGGTCATCGCCGGTCTGGTCTACATCCTGATGTTCGGCGCCCGGGGTATCTTCGGCCCCTGGCTGCAGGATCACGACATTCAAATCGTCTTTGCCTTGCCAGGCATTGTGCTGGCCACCATCTTCGTGACCGTGCCGTTCGTGGCGCGCGAGCTAATCCCGCTGATGCAGGAGCAAGGCACGCAGGAAGAAGAGGCGGCACGGCTGTTGGGTGCCAACGGTTGGCAGATGTTCTGGCACGTGACCGTGCCCAACATCAAATGGGGCCTGATCTACGGCGTGGTGCTGTGTACCGCGCGGGCGATGGGCGAGTTCGGCGCGGTGTCGGTCGTGTCCGGCCACATTCGCGGCGTGACCAACACCCTGCCGCTGCATGTCGAGATTCTCTACAACGAGTACAACCACGTGGCTGCATTTGCCGTGGCGAGCCTGTTACTGATCCTTGCGTTGTTCATCCTGCTGCTCAAGCAGTGGAGCGAAGCGCGCATTAGCCGTCTGCGCCAAAGCGCGGCGGAGGAATAATTCATGTCGATCGAAGTCCGTAACGTCAGCAAGAACTTCAACGCCTTCAAGGCCCTCAACAGCATCAATCTGGATATCCAGAGTGGCGAGCTGGTGGCGTTGCTGGGTCCGTCCGGCTGTGGCAAGACCACGCTGTTGCGCATTATTGCCGGGCTGGAAACGCCGGATCAGGGCAGCATCGTCTTCCACGGCGAAGACGTATCCGGTCACGATGTCCGTGATCGCAATGTTGGTTTCGTGTTCCAGCACTACGCGTTGTTCCGCCACATGACGGTGTTCGACAACGTCGCGTTCGGCCTGCGGATGAAGCCGAAAAACCAGCGCCCGACCGAAAGCCAGATCGCCGCCAAGGTCCATGAGCTGCTCAACATGGTGCAGCTGGACTGGTTGTCGGATCGCTATCCGGAGCAGCTGTCCGGCGGTCAGCGTCAACGTATTGCGCTGGCACGCGCACTGGCCGTGGAGCCAAAGGTATTGCTGCTGGATGAGCCGTTCGGTGCGCTGGACGCCAAGGTGCGTAAAGAACTGCGCCGCTGGCTGGCGCGTCTTCACGAAGACATCAACCTGACGTCGGTGTTCGTGACCCACGATCAGGAAGAGGCCATGGAAGTCGCCGACCGGATCGTGGTGATGAACAAGGGCGTGATCGAGCAGATCGGCTCGCCGGGCGAGGTCTACGAGAACCCGGCCAGCGATTTCGTCTATCACTTTTTGGGTGACTCCAACCGTCTGCACCTGGGCGAAGACAACCACGTGCTGTTCCGCCCGCACGAGGTGTCGTTGTCGCGTCATGAAGTGGAAGGGCATCACGCGGCCGAAGTGCGCGACATTCGGCCTTTGGGTGCGACAACACGCGTGACGCTGAAGGTCGAAGGGCAACCGGACCTGATCGAAGCGGAAGTGGTGAAGGACCACGACAGCCTGATCGGACTGGCCCGCGGGGAGACGTTGTTCTTCAAGCCGAAGGTCTGGCAGAAGGTGGAGAGTATCTGATACAGGATCAGGCGGAACCCTGTAGGAGCGTGGCTTGTCCCGCGATCTGCCGGGTACCGGCAGCAACGTTACGAATGCGATGTGACTGACACACCGCATTCAACCATTTTTACTGCCGCTTCGCGCCAGATCGTCCGGATGCGGCCCAGAGACAAGCCACGCTCCTACAGTTGATTGGCTCGCGCTTAAACCGCAGCCTTCTTCAAATTCCGTTTGTGAGTGCGCCCCACCTTGCCTTCGATGTTGTTCTGCAACTTCTTGCGCATCCCCATCAGAAAGGCGGCTTCGGCCACCACGAACAGCGGGCCGATGATCAGGCCTGTGACGTCGTCGACGAACGCGGGTTTGCGACCTTCGTAATAATGTCCCACGAACTGGATCACCCAGCCGACCACGAACAGACCGACGCCGGAGCTGAGCCAGACCAGCGTGCTCTGTTGCGCCAGGTGCGCGCCAATCCACAGAAACAGCGCCAGCACGACGCCCATGGCAACGCCAAACGGTCTGTCCAGCCGCAGGTAGAACAACGTGGCCGCCACGGTGGCCAACAAGGCGGGTGATAGCCACAGCTCGCCCAGCGACCAGCTGCTCCAGCCGGGCCGTGACAACAGCACGGTCACCGCCAGAACAATCAGCGGGACGCCGACGAAGTGGGTGAGGATATTTCGCGTATCACGGTGGTACGCCGCGTACTGGCTGAGGTGATCGACGAGGTTTTTCATTGTTATTCCTCCCTTGATGCGTGGATCATGCCGCTGATTTTTCCGGCCGGGCCACCTGAAGGCTCAGCCTGCAATAAAACGCCAGTGAGAAAAAGGAGATTCACATGACGAATGGAACCCAATGGCGCTCATGGTTAGACAACGACAAATGGTTCAGCGGGTTGCCCGGCTCCTTGCAGGATAGCCTGCTGACCGTCATGCGGCAGCGGCGCGTGACGCCCGGCAAGCGGGTTTTCGAATCCGGCGCCCCGGCCTGCGGGTTGTACGCGTTGCTCGACGGCTCAATCCGCTTCAACGACCCTGATAGCCAACAACAATGGCGACCTCAGCCAATGCCGGTACGGCCTTACTGGTTCGGCGAGGTGTCGCTGTTCGACGACCTGCCCCGTCAGCACGATGCCTACGCCGAAGACCAGATCATCCTGTTGCACATCCCTCAGGCTCCGCTTGAGGCGTTGCTGCAGGCCCATCCGCATCACTGGCGCGGGTTCACCCACTTGCTGGGGCGCAAGTTGGGGCTGACGGTGCCGCATCCCGATGAGGTGACGCTGATGCCGACCGACGAGCGCGTCGCGTTCCGCCTGCTGCTGCTCACCGAAGGGTACGGCGACATGAATCGATCCGTGCGCGTCGTCTCGATTCGCGACGTGCTGTCCAGGCGTCGGTTGGGGCTGGCGCCTGAGGTGGTCGACCGGGTGATTGCGCAGTTTGCCGAGCGCGGCATTCTGCGGCGGGATCACGACTCCATCTGCATCCTCGATACCGACCGGCTGCGCAAGGCGGCGTTGCACCGTCTCACACCCTTGCTCGCCTGATCAGCGAATCATGCTGTCGCGGTACTGACTGGGCGTCATGCCGGTCCAACGCTTGAACGCCCGACTGAAACTGCTGGTATCGGCAAACCCCAGCAGGTAGGCGATTTCGCCCAGTGAGCTGCCGGGATCGCGCATGTGCTGCAGCGCCAGATTCTGTCGGCACTGATTGAGCAGCAGGTCGTAGCTGCAGCCTTCGTCCGCAAGGTGTCGCTGCAGGCTGCGCAGGCTCAGATGAAGGTGCTGGGCGATGCGTTCCGCCGACGGCTCGCCTTCCGGGAGTTGTGTCTCGATAGCGCCGCGCACCTTGCGTTCCCACGTCAGTGGGTTGAGTTTTTCGAGGGCGCGGTCGAGCACGGCTTCGTTGTGCTCAGCCAGTTCAGGGTTGGCGTCGTCCAAGTGGCTGTCGAAATCGGCGCAGGCGAACTCCAGCAGGTTTTCCGGTGCGCCGAAAAACAGTGGCGCGCGAAACACGTCATGCCAGGGTTTCGGGTCTGCCGGTTCTGGCCGCACCAGATGCACGGCGAGCGGTGCGTAATGACGCCCCAATCGGTTTCGACAGGTGCGCACGTAGATCGCTGCAAAGGCGTCCATGGCCTCATTTGCCGGCATCGGTCCGCCTTCCGGCACGCGGAAGCGAAATTTATAACGGTCGCCTACGCGTTCAAAGCTCAGGTCCAGCGCGTCGCTCACCACCGGGTGATAACGCACGATGCGCTCGAACACTTCTCGAAGCGAGCCGCTGGCCACCAGCGCGTAGCCGAGTGCGTGAAAGGTCGTCGGACTGACGAAGCGCGACACCCGCAAGCCCAAGGCCGGGTCGCCACTGGCCTGCACCGCCAGTTGCCACAAACGCGTGGTGACGGTGACCGGGTAGCGCGCATTCGGATCGTCCATCAATTGCGGATCGAGGCCCGCAGCCTGACTCAACGCGAGACTGTCGAGGCCGAGGGCGTCGAGTTGCTTGCGCAGGGCGCGGGTCCAGCTGGCGAGAATACTCGGCTCAGGCATACAGATTGGCGCTTCCGGTCAACAGGTTGGCGTTCACGGCCGGGCGGCTTCACGGCGCGTACGGCACAGTGAAGCAGTGGTTTCACGTTGAAACATATTTCAATAATAAAACCGGAGAATGGAAGCATGCACAACACTTCTGCAAGTGCTGCCGGACTGAATGCGCAGCAGCGATCAGCGCATATTCGCGCGGTGGTGATGGCGCATGGCAACGCCCTGCGCGAGCGCTACCCGATCCTTGCCCATCAAGACGCAATCGGAGCCGGCATCCTGGTCTTTGCACTGGCGGGCATGCTCGGCAGCGCAGCGCTCTATCTCGGCGGCTACATGGCCTGGTGGGTGTGCCTGCTGCTCAACGCATTCTTCGCCTCGCTGACCCACGAGCTTGAGCACGACCTGATCCACAGCATGTATTTCCGCAAACAGCGTGTGCCGCACAACCTGATGCTGGCGCTGGTGTGGATGGCGCGGCCGAGCACCATCAATCCCTGGATTCGTCGGCATTTGCACCTCAATCACCACAAAGTGTCCGGTACCGAGGCCGACATGGAGGAGCGCGCCATCACCAACGGCGAGCCTTGGGGCATCGCGCGGCTGCTGATGGTGGGCGATAACGTGATGTCGTCGCTGATTCGAATGCTGCGGGCGAAAACCTGGGCGCATAAGTTCAGCATTCTGAAACGCACGTTGCGGGTGTACGCACCGCTGGCGTTGCTCAATTGGGGCGCGTGGTATGTGTTTCTCGGGTTTCACGCGGCCAACGGGATCGCCAGCCTGATGGGTACGTCCGTCGACTGGTCGGCCAACACCCTCGCGGTCATGCAGGTGATCGACATCGCGGTGGTCGTGATCGTCGGGCCCAACGTGCTGAGGACCTTCTGTCTGCATTTCGTCAGTTCGAACATGCATTACTACGGCGATGTCGAGTCCGGCAACGTCATGCAGCAGACCCAAGTGCTCAACCCTTGGTGGCTGTGGCCGCTTCAGGCGTTCTGCTTCAACTTCGGCAGTACCCACGGCATTCATCACTTCGTGGTGAAGGAGCCGTTCTATATCCGCCAGATGACGGCGCCCGTGGCGCACAAGGTGATGGCCGAAATGGGTGTGCGGTTCAATGACTTCGGAACGTTCGGCCGGGCGAACCGGTTTGCGACGCTCCATGCAGCAGAAGGAAAAAACGCACTCAAGCCCGTACGCGGTTGAACCTGTAGGAGCGAATTCATTCGCGAAAGGTGTGACGGTCGATAGACGTTTATCGGATGCACCGGCGTCTCGCGAATGAATTCGCTCCCACAGGGCGAGGTGCTCGGCTGCGAAAAGTTTTCCACCATAAAAATTTCTGTAACAACCCAACCGTATTCTCCACTCATCCCCGGCGAGCTGGGGGCAGACAGCGTGATTTCTCAGGGCTACTCCTTAAGGCAGGGGGTGGCCCTCTTTTTTTGCAGAGCTCTCGCCTGAGCGTGCGGCATATGATTTTCGGTTATTAATAAATATCTTCTTATTCTTTTTGCTAATATATGTCCCGTCCCTATACTCGCCGCCATGAACGCAAAAATGCAGGAGGCGAAGGCCATGCATAACGAATCGATCCGTTACCTGATCGTGCCAGGCTGGCAAGGATCTGCCGACGACCATTGGCAAACGCACTGGCAGAAAAGCCTGCCCAACAGCGTGCGCGTGGAACAGGCTGACTGGCTTAAACCCCGCCGTGAAGACTGGGTTGGCGAGTTGCAACGAGTGATCGCGGCCGACAGCTCCCCGGTGATTCTGATCGCCCACAGTCTGGGCTGCGTGACCGTCGCGCATTGGGCGCAGCTAGCTCCGCTGGACACCCTGCGTCAGGTGCGCGGGGCGTTGCTGGTGGCGCCTGCCGATGTCGAGCGTGCGAACTGCCCGCCTGCCCTTCGCAACTTTGCGCCGGTGCCCGAGCACCTGTTGCCGTTCCCGAGCCAAGTGGTCAGCTCCGACAATGACTCCGCCGTCAGCGCCTTGCGTGCCATGGAGATGGCCCGTAACTGGGGCGCCGAAATCGGCATTCTCAGCGGTGCCGGGCACATCAACGTCAAGTCCGGCCACCAACGCTGGGAGCAGGGTTTTGCTTACCTGTACCGCTTGCAAGGTCGTATCGAGCAATCGGCCCGGCGTCGTGCCTGAACACCTGTTCATCACCGCTTTTTTGGCCGCAGCGAACGCACAGGCGCTGCGGCCTTTTTTTTAACGCTCAGGTCGATGGAAGCCTTGGGCGGGAGACTGCCATGAGCCATTCCACTCCTTTGAATCAAACACCGACTCAGCCGCTGCTGACCTTCCCCGACGCTGAAAAAAGCCCCTTGAGTATTCGCGCCAAGGCGTTGGTCTTCATCGATCCTCGCTCTCGTCGTTTGCGCGAAGAAATGGAGCAATTGGCGCCACTGGATTTGCCGGTGTTGATTCGGGGCGAGCCGGGCACGGGCAAGGAATTGTTGGCGCGGCACATCCACCGAGGCAGCGACCGCTCGGGTTTGTTTGTGTCCGTGAACTGCGGGGCCGTCAGTCCGACCTATGCCGATGCGGAGCTCTTTGGTTACGCCGCGGGCGCTCACAGTGGGTCGGTCAGCAGCCGAGCCGGCTGGTTCGGTTCCGCGACGGGCGGGACGCTGTATCTGGACGAAATCGCCGACCTTGCGCTGTCGATCCAGATCAAATTGCTGTCTGCGCTGGAAAACCATGAAGTCACGCGGGTAGGGGCGCAGCAGCCAACTCCCGTAGACGTGAGACTCGTGGCCGCGACCAGCATCGACCTCAGCCTGGCCGTGGCCGCCGGTAAGTTTCACGAAAGGCTGTATCGCTACCTCAGCGAGGGGCGACTGGACTTGCCGTCACTGCGTGAGCAACCGGGCAACATCTTGCCGTTGGCGGAGTATTTTCTTGGGATCTACAGCCAGCGTCTGGACTTCGACATGCCGCTGATCAGCGAGGCGGCGCAGCAGGTGCTGGAAGCGCACTACTGGCCCGGCAACACGCGAGAGCTGGAGAACGTTATTCACTTCGCCTTGCTGGTGAGCAGCGGGGCGGAAATCCTTCCTGAACACCTGAATTTGCCAGGAAAACGCTGAGCCGCTTTTGTAGGCGCGCGCTTGTTGTGGGCCGCATCCAGACGATTGCCGTATTTCAGCCATATAAATGTCACTGCCATACCGCAATCGCGGGCAAGCGCGCGCCTACAAAGGCTTGTACCGGGGGTGAAAGCCGCAATCTAGACACCTGTTACAAGGACATCTGCTGGCAAAATGCTTTCTGAGAACCAAAAAGCATAAACATCCGACGAAAAAGTATTGTCTCGGAATAAAAAATCTCGGTAATGTCCGCTCCAGCCGCCACCCTGCCAAGGGTCGTACCCGCGGCACTATCGAGACAGAGTTGCCCACAAGGCGACCGGATTTTTCCTAAGGAAATCGCATGAAAAAGACGTTGTTGTTCACCGCACTGGCGGCTGCCCTCTCCATTGGCGCGGCGCACGCCGGCGAGAAACTCGTAGTCGGTGCCACTCCGGTCCCGCACGCTGAGATCCTCGAGCTGATCAAGCCTGAGCTGGCCAAAGAAGGCGTGGACCTGGAAATCAAAGTCTTCACCGACTACGTGCAGCCCAACGTTCAATTGAACGAGAAACGTCTGGACGCCAACTACTTCCAGACCAAGCCGTATCTGGATGGCTTCAACAAGGGTAAAGGCGCAACGCTGGTGACTGGCGTTGGCGTACACGTCGAACCGTTCGGCGGTTACTCGAAGAAGTACAAGTCGCTGGCTGAGCTGCCAGAAGGCGCAACCATTGCCATTCCTAACGAAGGCAGCAACGCCGGTCGTGCGCTGTTGCTGTTGCAGAAAGCCGGTCTGATCACCCTGAAGAACCCGACCGATGCGCTGGCGACCCCGAAAGACATCGCCACCAACCCCAAGAAATTCAAATTCCGCGAGCTGGAATCGGCAGTACTGCCGCGCGTTCTGGATCAGGTCGATCTGGACATGATCAACACCAACTACGCGCTGGAAGCCAAGCTGAGCCCGAAAAAGGACGCTCTGATTCTGGAAGGTTCGGACTCGCCGTACGTGAACTACCTGGTGACCCGTACCGACAACGCTCACACCGACGCGATCGAGAAGCTGTCGAAGGCGCTGACCAGCCAGCAAGTCAAAGACTTCATCAACAAGAAGTATGACGGCGCGGTATTGCCAGCGTTCTGATTGAAGGGATCGATGTGATCCAGGATTGACGAGTAACCTGTGGGAGCGAATTCATTCGCGAAAAGTGGGCAGGGCCATCGGAATGTACCGGCCTGACTAACCTCTCGCGAATAAATTCGCTCCCACAGTTATTGCAGCGTCCGGGATCAGCGACCCACGTTTCTCCCGCCGACGGCTTGTACCTGCGTCGGCGTTTTTGCATGGGTGCCCAGGGCGCGGCGCAGAGCGATGAGCAGTTTCACGTTGTCTTCATGCGCTTTTTCATGCGAATGGTCGTTATCGTTGCCGCGTACTGGCATGGCCAATCCTCTCTTTCTTCTCATCCCTGACATCGGTTCGTTCGCAGGCAGTGCCTTGCTGCGAGATGCGGAATAGACAGCAAGCATGCACTTCGGGTTCTCGCCCAATGATAAGAATTTGGTATCGGTCCGGTTACGGATAGTGGCATTGAGCTGGCCCTAGTTCTTTCAGCGCTATCCATATGCTCTAACGATATTTAAATTTCTTTTCTTATAGCTATAAAGTTCCGACACCTAAGCCCTATGCCTTTTCTGGAGTCGGAGTTCTCATGCCAGCAGCCTCCCAAGCTTCCTTGACCGCCCAAGCGCCGGATCAACAGTTCGATGTGCGTCCATTCGCCGAAAAGGTGGGCGCGGAAATCATCGGCCTGGACCTGTCCCGCCCGCTGAATGACGCCGACTTTGCCCGCGTGCACCGTGCGCACCTGGATTACCACGTCGTGGTGTTCCGCGATCAGCAGATCACCCCGCAGCAACAGATCGATTTCAGTCGCCGTTTCGGCGTGCTGCAGATTCACGTCCTCAAGCAGTTCCTGCTCGCCAACCACCCGGAAATCCTGATCGTCTCCAACATCGTCGAGAACGGTGAGCCGGTGGGTTTGGGTGATGCCGGAAAATACTGGCACTCGGATCTGTCCTACAAGGAGCTGCCAAGCCTCGGTTCGATGCTTTATGCCCAGGAGCTGCCAAGCGAAGGCGGCGACACGCTGTTCGCCGACATGCACCTGGCGTGGGACACCTTGCCTGAGCACCTGCGTAAAGCGGTCGAAGGGCGTAGCGCGGTCCACAGTTACACCTCCCGTTATCGCGATGGCCGTAACGCCGAAAACTGGCGTCCGACGCTCAGCGCCGAGCAGCTGGCGCAAGTGGCCGTCGTCAGCCACCCGATTGTGCGGACCCACCCGGAAAACGGGCGCAAGGCGCTGTTCGTCAGCGAAGGTTTCACCACCCACATCGTCGGTCTGCCCGAGGACGAGAGTCAGCAGATCCTTAACGAGCTCTACGCGCACAGCGTTCGTCCCGAAGGCGTCTACCGCCACACGTGGCAGGAAAACGACATGGTGTTCTGGGACAACCGTTCGCTGATTCACCTGGCCGGCGGTACACCCGATCACCTGCGCCGCCGACTGCATCGCACCACCATCCAGGGCGATGCGCCGTTCTGATTCACGCCGCCTCGATTCCGGCAGCCCTTATTCAGGAGCCCCGTTCCATGAACGCTGTTCTGCAAAGCCACACGGCTAGCGATCGCTTGAATGCGCAACAGGCCAATCAGCCTACCGCTGAAGCGCTGTTGCAAGTCCAGGGCGTAAGCCTTGAATACCGCACGCCGGAACGCGTAGTGCGGGCCACTCATCAAGTCAGTTTCGAAATCGATCCTGCCGATCGTTTCGTGTTGCTCGGTCCTTCGGGGTGCGGCAAGTCGACCTTGCTCAAGGCGGTTGCCGGTTTTATTCAGCCCAGCGAAGGGCAGATTCGTCTGGCCGGTCAGCAGGTCAAGGAACCGGGTCCGGACCGCATCGTGGTGTTTCAGGAGTTCGACCAGCTTCCGCCGTGGAAGACGGTGATCGAGAACGTCATGTTTCCGCTGCTGGCCTCACGCACGCTCAAGCGCCGTGAAGCCGAAGAGCGCGCGCGGCATTACCTGGAAAAGGTGGGTTTGAGTGCCTTCGCCAACGCCTATCCGCACACGTTGTCGGGCGGTATGAAAGCCCGTGTCGCGATTGCCCGCGCCTTGGCGATGCAGCCGAAAATCCTGCTGATGGACGAGCCGTTCGCGGCCCTCGACGCACTCACCCGTCGCAAGATGCAGGAAGAGTTGCTGGAGCTGTGGGAAGAGGTGCGCTTCACGCTGCTGTTCGTCACCCACTCCATCGAAGAGGCGCTGGTGGTGGGCAACCGGATTTTGCTGCTGTCGCCGCATCCGGGGCGTGTCCGCGCCGAGATCAACAGCCATCAGTACGACCTGAAAAGCCTGGGCGGCGTGGATTTCCAGCGCTCGGCACAACGCATCCACAACCTGTTGTTCGACGAGGGTGACGTGCCTGCGGTCGAGCAGGACCTGCGGTTTCAGGATATTCGTATCGCGTATTGATCCGCAGAACGCCGATCACGTGTGGGAGCGAGCTCGCTCGCGAAGACGTACTGCCAGACGCCGCACTTCCTGTTGTCTGTACGGGCCTCTTCGCGAGCAAGCTCGCTCCCACAGGAGAGTGGTCTGCCGAGCGACCTAATCAAGAGAAAACACCATGAGCCTTTCACCCCCAATCCGCGAGGAGTACGAAGTCGCGCTGGAGCCTTTCACTCAGGAAGACCTGGCCCGCGACATTCCTCTGGCACAACGCATCTGGCAACTGAGCTGGGTGCGAAAGAGCGTGATTCTGATCGCCCTGGCGGTGATCTGGGAAATTGCCGCGCGCATTCAGGGCAACGACTTGCTGCTGCCCAGCTTCCTGCAAACCGCCCAGGCTTTTGCCGACGGCGTCGTCTCAGGCGAGCTGCTGGCCAAGGTCTGGATTTCCCTGACCGTGCTGGTCAAGGGCTACCTGATCGGCATCGTTCTGGCCTTCGGTCTGACCACCCTGGCGGTGTCCACGCAATTGGGCCGCGACCTGCTCGGGACGCTGACCGCGATGTTCAACCCGCTGCCGGCCATTGCGCTGTTGCCGTTGTCGCTGCTGTGGTTTGGCCTGGGCGAGAACAGCCTGATCTTCGTGCTGGTGCATTCGGTGTTGTGGGCCTTGGCGCTGAACACCTACGCCGGATTTCTCGGTGTCTCGGAAACCCAGCGCATGGCCGGTCGCAACTACGGCCTCAAGGGCTTGCGCTTTGTCTGGTACATCCTGATTCCGGCGGCACTGCCGTCGATTCTGGCGGGCCTGAAAATCGGCTGGGCGTTTGCCTGGCGCACCCTGATCGCCGCCGAGCTGGTCTTCGGCGCATCGTCGGGCAAAGGCGGGCTTGGGTGGTACATCTTCCAGAACCGCAATGAGTTGTACACCGACAAGGTGTTCGCGGGCCTGGCAGCGGTGATCATCATCGGTCTGCTGGTGGAAAACCTGCTGTTCAGCAATGTCGAGCGCCTGACCGTAAAACGGTGGGGCATGCAGCGCTGATCGCTCATCAGAACAATATTTCGCTGAGTGGACCGGACCGCCGGACATGAAGCTTTCCAACACTTTTCGCGTTTATTGTGAGGATTCTATGGGGACTTCATCCAAATACCCGGTGCTGACCGCACTGGCAGCCACGGTCGGTCTGGTCGGCGCGCTGTTGAGCACAGGCGCTCATGCCGAGGGCAAGATCAGCATCGCCCAACAGTTCGGGATCGGTTATCTGATTCTCGACGTGGTGCAACAGCAGAAGCTGATCGAGAAGCACGGCAAGGAGCAGGGCATCGACATCAAGGTCGACTGGAACAGCATTTCGGGCGCCACTGCCATGAACGAAGCGCTGCTGGCCGGGGCGCTGGACGTGGTGTCGGCTGGCGTGCCGCCGATGCTGACCATCTGGGACCGCACCAAGGGCAAGCAGAACGTCAAAGCCATCGCCTCGCTGGGCTCGATGCCTAACTACCTGCTCAGCAACAAACCGGACGTGAAGACGATCAACGACTTCACCGATAAAGATCGCATTGCCGTTCCTGCGGCAGGCGTGGGCTTCCAGTCGCGGACCTTACAGATCGAAACGGCCAAGCTGTTCGGGAACGACAACTACAAGAAATTCGACAACATCTCCGTCAGCCTGCCGCATCCGGACGCCACCTCGGCGCTGATCGCGGGCGGTTCTGAAATCAGCGCGCACTTCTCGAGCCCGCCGTTCCAGTATCAGGAGCTGGAAAACCCGAACGTGCACAAGGTGCTGAGCTCTTACGACGTGCTTGGCGGTCAGGCCACGTTCAACGTGCTTTACACCACGCAGAAATTCCACGACGAGAACCCGAAGACCTATAAAGCCTTCTACGACGCGCTGGTCGAAGCCGAGAAGATCATCAAGGCCGACAAACCAGCAGCGGCGAAGACGTACATCGAGGTCGAGAAATCCAAGTTGCCGCTGCCGTTGGTGGAAAAGATCGTGTCCGATCCTGAAATCGACTTCACCGTCGTGCCGCAACGCACCTTCATCTACGCCGAGAAACTGCATGAGATTGGCGTGCTGAAGAACAAGGCTGACAGCTGGAAGGATTTCTTCTTTGAAGAAGCCCATGGTGGTGCGGGGAGCTGATCCATTGGCTTGATGCAAAACGTGATGGTGGAGCCGGTTTGGTGCAGGGGGGCGTTTGGACGAATGTGTGGGGTCAGCGATATCAATATTGAGTGACCCACCGCATTCGCCACCGTCGTAACCTCCGGCAGCTCCTACAGTTACAGCGCTGTCACCCGGATTTGTGGTTGTGCCATGGTGTGCAGGAGCCGGCTTGGTGCGGGGGGCGTTTGGACGAGTGTGTGGGGTCAGCGATATCAATGTTGAATGACCCACCGCATTCGCCACCGTCGTAACCTCCGGCAGCTCCTACAGTTGCAGCGCCGTCACCCGGATTTGTGGTTGTGCCATGGTGTGCAGGAGCCGGCTTGGTGCGGGGGGCGTTTGGACGAGTGTGTGGGGTCAGCGATATCAATGTTGAATGACCCACCGCATTCGCCACCGTCGTAACCTCCGGCAGCTCCTACAGTTGCAGCGCCGTCACCCGGATTTGTGGTTGTGCCATGGTGTGCAGGAGCCGGCTTGGTGTGGGGGGCGTTTGGACGAATGCGTGGGGTCAGCGATATCAATGGTGAGTGACCCACCGCATTCGCCACCGTCGTAACCTCCGGCAGCTCCTACAGTTACAGCGCTGTCACCCGGATTTTTAGTTGGGCCATGGTGTGCAGGAGCCGGTTTGGTGTGGGGGGCGTTTGGACGAATGCGTGGGGTCAGCGATATCAATGGTGAGTGACCCACCGCATTCGCCACCGTCGTAACCTCCGGCAGCTCCTACAGGGGATTTTCATCCGGCGTAAATCTGGTGGAGGTCATCGGGCGGTGTCCGACGTACATACGACGGCGAGTACGAATCCGCGTTCGACGCGGGATGCGCTCCGACATGACCATGGTCCTGTATTCGGGCTCAATCCGGCCAATGCCACGCCGGTTCATTCAGCATTCCCTGTCCGACGATTCCCGTCTGTCCCAGCGTCTTCTCCAGCACGATGCAGTTGCACTCGGGGTCTTGCTCCAGAGCGGCGATCAGGCGGCTGGCGTGGGACACGACCCACACCTGACAACGTTGTGATGCACGCATGATCAGTCTGGCCAGTGCGGGCAGTAGGTCGGGGTGCAGGCTGGTTTCCGGTTCGTTGAGTACCATCATGGTCGGCGGACGCGGGGTCAGCAGCGCGGCAATCAGTAACAGATAGCGCAGCGTACCGTCCGATAACTCCGCAGCGGATAACGGCCGCAGCAATCCCTGTTGATAAAACTCCAGTGCGAACAGCCCGCCGGCCTGCGCGTTGATTTGCACCCGCGCGCCGGGGAAGGCGTCGCTGATTGCGGCATCCAGCGCCTCGGGTTCACCAATCTCACGAATCGTTTGCAGCGCGGCCGCAAGATCCCGGCCGTCGTGATGCAGCACCGGCGTGCGAGTGCCCAACTGAGCCTTGCGTGCCGGCGCGTCGGCATCGCTGCGAAAGTGATCATAAAATCGCCAGCCGCGAATGCTCTCGCGCAATTGCAGCACTTCCGGTGATGAGCGCAGGTTGCCGACTTGATCGAACAGACTGTCGAAGGTTGGAGTGTGTTGCGCCAGGACGTCCCAATTGCGGCCTTCACGCGTGCGGATCATCGGACCTGCACGATCCACCAGCAGGCTTGCCGTGCGATACAGCGAGCCCGCCCAGATGCACTCGCGCTTGATCTCTGGATCAAGGCCGAATGCCGTGTTGGCCGTTGGGGGTGGCGGCAGTCCCAGTGAGATGGCATAGCTGAAGTCCGCCGCTGCAAAACCCAGACGTAGTCGCACGACCTCTTTGCGTGGACCGCCTTGAATGTCCACCTCGCCATTGCGCATGCGTCGGCTGATGCTCTCCGGGCCGGCCCAGAAGGTGGATTTCAGCCCGCCTTCCCGGGCGAGCGCGCTGATGACGCCACCCTGAGCGGTTTCCGCCAGCAAACGCAGCGCCCGATACAGATTGGATTTGCCGCTGCCGTTGGGGCCGGTGATCAGATTTAGGCGTGCGAGGGGTACGACCAGCGTGTTGATCGAGCGGTAGTTGGCGACGGCCAAAGTGGTGAGCATCGAGCTTCCCTTGCTGCGTGCGTATGCAGGCGATGAACAGGTTCGAAGGAGTTTAGCGGTGTGAGGAACCCTGATCTACGCTCACAGTCGCATGATCACATCATGACGGCGCTCGGCAGCGTGGTGTAGGCAAAGGCATTGGCACAAGGAGCTTGCATGCCCGCTCAACCCTTGGTTCTTCATAACCGCTTGATGTTTCTAGGACTTGGTCTGTGCCTGACACTGCTGTTGGGCTGCGGGAAGGAAAAGCCCGCCGATCCGGCGCTCCCGCGCGTGCAGGTGCAAGACGTCAAAACCGCCGAGTTTGCCGCTGCCGTCTCGCTGACCGGCGATATCCAGGCTCGCGTACAGACGCAGCTGTCGTTTCGCGTGGGCGGCAAGATCATTCAGCGGATGGTCGATGTCGGTGATCGCATTACCGCCAAACAAGTGCTCGCCAAACTGGACCCCAAGGATTTGCAGACCAGTGTCGATTCGGCCATCGCGGCTGAAGCTGCCGAGCAGGCGCGTGTCAAACAAACCGCCGCCGCGTTTGTCCGCCAGCAAAAACTCCTGCCTAAAGGCTATACCAGCAAAAGTGAATACGACTCGGCCCAAGCGCAATTGCGCAGCAGCCAGAGCGCACTTAAAGCCGCTCAGGCGCAACTGGCCAACGCGCGTGAGCAGTTGGGATACACCTCGTTGATCGCCGACGCGCCGGGGATCATTACTGCGCGCCAGGCCGAGGTCGGTCAGGTGGTGCAGGCCACCATGCCGATCTTCAGCCAGGCCCGTGACGGCGAGCGCGACGCCGTGTTCAACGTCTACGAGTCACTGTTCGTTCAGCCGCCGACCGACCAGCCGGTGGAAGTCACGCTGCTGGATAATCCGACTATCAAAGCCACCGGCAAGGTGCGCGAGGTGACGCCCGCTGTGTCGGCGCAGACCGGGACGCTGCAAGTGAAGATCGCCTTGAGTTCGTTGCCCGAAGGGATGGATCTGGGGTCGGTGGTCAGCGCGGCGCTGACCGTCCCGGCGAAACAGAGCGTCGAGCTGCCGTGGTCCGCACTCACCAAAGGGCTGGGCGATCAGTTGGGTAAACCGGCTGTGTGGGTGGTCGATGATCAGAATAAGGTCAGCTTGAGAGGCGTCACGGTCGGGCGGTATCTCACGGGGAAAGTGATCATCGTCGATGGCCTCAAGGCTGGCGAGAAAGTGGTGGTGGCGGGCACGCAACTGCTGCACCCCGACATGCAGGTGGAAAGGGTCGTTGCCTATAAGAACCTGACGGGGGATTCGCAATGAAGCGCCTGTCACTGATGGTGCTTTCGGGCCTGATGCTTGGCGCTTGCAGCAAGGAAGAGCCGCCACCTGAGCCCGTGCGCCCGGTGCTGTACATGGAGGTCAAAGCGCAGGCGACTGAGAATCTCGGACGTTTCGCGGGCAACATCGCTGCGCGTTACGAAAGTACGCTGGGTTTTCGGGTGTCGGGGCGCATCGCGTCGCGTAGCGTCGATGTCGGCAGCGAGGTCGAGAAAGGTCAGTTACTGGCGACACTCGATCCCACCGACCTGCAGAACCAGTTGCGCTCGAGTCAGGGCGACCTGGCGCGCGTCGAGGCTCAGTACATCAACGCGCAGGCCAACGCCCGACGCCAGCAGGAGTTGTTTGATCGAGGCGTCGGTGCGCAGGCAGCGCTGGACGTCGCGGTCACCGATCTGAAGACCACCCAGTCATCCTTCAATCAGGCGAAGGCCTCGGTGCAACAGGCTCAGGACCAGTTGAGCTACAGCGAATTGCGCACCGATCACGCGGCTGTGGTCACCGAATGGAAGGCCGAAGCGGGCCAAGTGGTCAGCGCGGGTCAGCAGGTCGTGACGCTGGCGCGGCCGGACATCAAGGAAGCCGTCATCGACCTGCCAGCGCCCTTGGCCGAGCAACTGCCGCAGGATGTGGTGTTCAAGGTCGCCAGCCAGCTTGAGCCGGACATCAACACCACGGCGACGCTGCGTGAACTGGAGCCTCAAGCCGAGGCCTCCACCCGCACTCGCCGCGCCCGTCTGACGCTGGCAGACACGCCCGCCGCGTTCCGTTTGGGCACGGCCATCAGCGTCACGCTCAGCTCCGCGATCGAGCCACGCATCGAACTGCCGGCGAACGCGTTGCAGGAAGTCGACGGCAAGACGCAGGTCTGGATCGTCGACATGCAGAACCAGACGGTCTCGCCGCACCCCGTCAACGTCCTCAGCCGAGGCGACGACACCCTTGTCGTCTCTGGCGTCAAGGGCGGCGAGCGTGTGGTCACCGCCGGTGTAAACAGCCTCAAGCCGGGGCAGAAAGTCAAAGTCGATAAGGACAGCCCACGATGAAAGGGACGTTCAACCTCTCCGATTGGGCGCTCAAGCATCAATCCTTCGTCTGGTACCTGATGTTCGTCGGCCTGCTGATGGGCGTGTTTTCGTACATGAACCTGGGGCGTGAGGAGGACCCTTCGTTCACCATCAAGACCATGGTCATTCAGACCCGCTGGCCCGGCGCTACGGTCGATGAAACCCTGAGTCAGGTCACGGATCGCATCGAGAAAAAACTCGAAGAACTGGATTCCCTCGATTACGTGAAGAGCTACACACGACCGGGCGAATCGACGGTGTACGTCTACCTGCGCGACACCACCAGCGCCGAGGCCATCCCGGACATCTGGTATCAGGTGCGCAAGAAGATCGACGACATTCGCGGCACCTTCCCCCAAGGGATTCAGGGGCCTGCGTTCAACGATGAATTCGGTGACGTGTTTGGCTCCATCTACGCGTTCACTGCCGATGGCCTGACGCTTCGTCAACTGCGTGACTACGTCGAGCAGGTCCGGGTGCAGATCCGCGATGTGCCGGGGCTGGGCAAGATTCAGATGATCGGCCAGCAGGACGAAGTGATCTACCTGAATTTCTCCACCCGCAAACTGGCGGCACTGGGGCTGGATCAGCGTCAGGTCGTGCAAAGCCTGCAGTCGCAGAACGCGGTGACCCCTGCGGGTGTGATCGAGGCCGGGCCCGAGCGGATTTCCGTGCGAACCTCCGGGCAATTCCAGTCAGAAAAAGACCTCGAAGCCGTCAACCTGCGGCTCAACGATCGTTTCTACCGGCTGAGCGACATTGCTGAAATCAGTCGCGGCTATGTCGATCCGGCGAAACCGGAGTTCCGTTTCAACGGCAAAACCGCGATCGGTCTGGCCATCGCGATGAAGAAGGGCGGCAATGTCCAGGCGTTCGGCAAAGACCTTCACGCACGGATGGATCAGGCCACGGCGGACCTGCCCATCGGTGTGGGCGTGCACAACGTCTCCGATCAGGCGCAAGTGGTCGAGAAGGCTGTTGGCGGTTTCACCAGCGCGTTGTTCGAGGCCGTGATCATCGTGCTGGTCGTCAGCTTCATCAGCCTGGGTGTGCGCGCCGGGTTGGTGGTCGCCTGTTCGATTCCGCTGGTGCTGGCGATGGTCTTCGTGTTCATGGAATACAGCGGCATCACCATGCAGCGGATCTCGCTGGGCGCCCTGATCATCGCGCTGGGTCTTTTGGTAGATGACGCGATGATCACGGTGGAGATGATGGTGTCGCGCCTGGAGCTGGGTGACACCAAAGAGCAGGCCGCGACCTTTGCCTATACGTCGACGGCCTTTCCGATGCTGACCGGTACGCTGGTAACGGTGGCGGGTTTTGTACCCATCGGCCTCAACGCCAGCTCGGCAGGTGAATACACCTTCACGTTGTTCGCGGTGATTGCCGTGGCGATGCTGGTGTCGTGGGTGGTCGCGGTGTTGTTTGCGCCCGTGATCGGCGTGCACATCCTCAGCGACAAGATCAAAAAGCACGAACAGAAGCCGCCTGGGCGCATCGCTCGCGCCTTCAACGGTTCGATGTTCTGGGCCATGCGGCATCGCTGGCTGGCGATCGGCATTACCATTGCGCTGTTTGCGGTGTCGCTGTTTTGCATGCGCTTCGTGCAGAACCAGTTCTTCCCGTCGTCGGACCGGCCGGAAATCCTGCTGGACCTCAACCTGCCGCAGAACGCCTCGATCAATGAGACGCGCAAAGCGGTGGACAAGCTGGAGGCGATGATCAAGGACGACCCGGACATCGTTCGCTGGAGCACGTACATCGGTCAGGGTGCGGTGCGTTTCTACCTGCCACTGGACCAACAACTGGAAAATCCTTACTACGCGCAACTGGTGATCGTCAGCAAAGGGCTGGAGGAGCGGGGTGCGCTGATCGACCGTTTGAGAAAGCGGCTGCGTGAAGATTTCGTCGGCATCAGCGCCTACCTTCAACCACTGGAAATGGGGCCTCCGGTGGGACGACCGATTCAATACCGCGTCAGTGGTGACAACATCGACAAGGTCCGTCAGCACGCCATCGAGCTGGCGACGCTGCTTGATCAGAATCAGCACATCGGCGAGATGATTTACGACTGGAACGAGCCCGGCAAAGTCCTGCGCATCGACATCAATCAGGACAAGGCCCGGCAGCTCGGGTTGTCGTCGGAAGACGTGGCGCGACTGATGAACAGCATCGTCACCGGGGCCAACGTGACCCAGGTGCGCGATGACATTTACCTCATCAACGTCGTCGGCCGGGCCGTGGATGCCGAGCGTGGCTCGCCGGAAACCCTGCAGAACCTGCAGATCGTGACGCAAAATGGCGCTTCGATTCCGCTGCTGGCGTTCGCCAATGTGCGGTATGAGCTGGAGCAGCCGCTGGTCTGGCGACGGGACCGCAAACCGACGATCACGCTCAAGGCGGCGGTGCAGGGCGAGATTCAGCCGACCGATCTGGTCAAACAGTTAAAGCCGGAAATCGACAAGTTCGCCGCCGGCCTGCCAGTCGGTTACAAGGTCGCCACCGGCGGTACGGTGGAAGAAAGCGGCAAGGCCCAAGGTCCGATCGCCAAGGTCGTGCCATTGATGATCTTCCTGATGGCGACATTCCTGATGATCCAGCTGCACAGCGTGCAGAAGATGTTCCTCGTCGCCAGCGTCGCGCCGCTGGGCTTGATCGGCGTCGTGCTGGCGCTGGTGCCGACCGGAACGCCCATGGGCTTCGTGGCGATTCTCGGCATCCTCGCGCTGATCGGCATCATCATCCGCAACTCGGTGATCCTGGTGACGCAGATTCACGAATACGAAGTGGCGGGCTATTTGCCTTGGGACGCCGTGGCCGAAGCCACCGAACATCGTCGTCGGCCGATTCTGCTCACGGCGGCGGCGGCGAGTCTGGGCATGATCCCGATTGCCCGAGAAGTGTTCTGGGGCCCGATGGCGTACGCCATGATCGGCGGGATCATCATCGCCACGCTGCTGACATTGCTGTTTCTGCCTGCGCTGTACGTGGCCTGGTACAAGATCAAGGAGCCGACCCAGGAGCAGCGCGAGAAGGCTGAGGCCGAGAAGCAGAAGCACACGCAAGACGAGGGTGATTCAGACGCGCAGCCTGCGGCGGAGTGAACGGATGAGCGGGCCCTGTGTGGCCCGCTCTACCGTCGGCCGTTGGGGCTATTCTTCAGGCGCGTAGACCACTTTGAAGTCTGCAAACTCAGCAGGGCCAAAGCTCGGGTTCTGATACTTGGGGTTCAACGCCTTTTCAGCTTGGGTCGCTGCTCTAAAGGCGATCGATGCGATGTTCTTCTCGGCGATCGCCGGAAACATGATTTCCTGCGTGACCCACTCTGCGGTCGTGTAGACAAATGCACCACTGATTGTCGGGTCTAGCCCACCCTCCGTGTTCTGCCAGACGATACCGATCACGCACATGACTTCCGGGTTTGTGGCGTTGTCCGGCGTCTTTACCCTAAAGGTAACCCGCAGCGGCATAGGCTTGTACGCGAAGGTCTGGATGATGCCAAGCCCTTCCGGCAGCACGATGCTATTGCCATCGTTCTGACCGATGTAGCGCGGGGGAGACGGCGGTTTTTCTGGTTGAGACTGCCAGGGCGGCAGTTGCGCATGAATGAAATTTCCATTTCTGATGAGGGTGTCCATGAGTTTCGCTCGTTGTTTATGTTCATTCGTTGAATAGAACGCTGAGCATAAAATCAAGCCTCACGCCGAGATACTGTCACTTTTGACACTGCTTAGACTTCTTCGAAGTCAGCACAACGACTTCAGGTTATGAAGGGCGCTGCGCTTCTTCAGCTTTAATCACCCTCAGGCTTTTCGCCACACACTGGCCAACCACGGCTGCTGCTCCCGGGGCAGTCCTTCAGGCCGGTAGTAGTGCTCCACTTTGACAAATCCGGCGTCGGTCAGCAGCGCGCTCCATGATTCGAAGTCGTGAAAGGAGCCATAGCGTTCCCCCTTCCAGCCTTCCTGGTTGTCTCCGCGCGGATTGGAGCTGAACAACACGCCGTCCGGTTTCAAGGCGGCTCTCAACTCGCGCAGCACACGCGGGAGTTCCTGACGCGGGACATGAAACAGCGAGGCGTTGGCAAAGATGCCGTCGAAGCGTCCGGCAGGCAGGTCTAGTTCCAGAAAGTTCTGATGCAACACCTCGCATCCGCTGTCCGCGCGGGCCATCTCGGCGAAACGTTCCGAGCCGTCCAGCCCGGTTGCGATGTGTCCCATGGCCGTGAGCGTCTGCAAGTCCCGGCCTGGCCCGCACCCGAAATCCAGAATCTGAAACGGCGCGAGACCCTGAATATTACGCAGCAGCGCATCGATGTTCTGACTGACATCGTGATCCCGCGTCCCTTCGCGGAAGCCTTCGGCGACGGCGTTGTAGTTACCCAGCGTGGTGGTAGTGATCTGGGCGAGGTCCTGCGGGTCGAGTTTCATCATGCGGCCGTTTGAGCGAGGAAAGCCGCCAATATACCCCTGCTCAGGTTCTGGGCAATCGCTCAGGAGAAAAACCCCCTAACCCGCTTCAGCACGGAGGCCATGGGGTTAACCGCGACCCTGCGTCTGCCCGGAGTCGTGGGGTTGACCGCGATCCCACTTCTGCTCACAGGATGTAAGAGCGTGGCTTGTCCCGCGATCTGCCGGGAACCGGCAGCAAAACCGGAGAACGAGGTGTTCCTGATACAACGCGGCGTCTGGATTTACTGCCGCTTCGCGCCAGATCGCGGGCAAGGTGGAGCGCCACCCCGGTCGCTCCTACGGCCTGCGGCCAGAATCAAAACAGACGGTATACCGTCAGATAAAAATCCGGCGTCTACAGCGGCCCTGCTTCTGTCCGAAGGCCGTGGGGTTGGCCGCGATCCCGCTTCTGCCCACAGGGCGTAGGAGCGTGGCTTGTCCCGCGATCTGGCGCGAAGCGGCAGCAGATTGGGTCAACGCGGTTTGCCTGAACGCTCAAGGGTGCTGGATTTACTGCCGCTGCGCGCCAGATCGGGGGGCAATGAGTAATGTTCAGCGCTTACCAAGAACCAGATCGACGACTTCATTGATGGTTTCGATCTGCTCCCAATCTGCGGGACGTGGGGCCAGCTTATAGCGCCACTTCACCTGCATCATGAAGCAGGTGATGTCGTCATCTATGATGTCGAAATCTTTGATGAAGTTGGTTTGAGCCGATACCGCTTCGCGTGGAATGAAGCCGATGATCGAGACGAAGAGTTCGATGATCCGTTGGGTCAGCTCGTCTCGATTTGCTTCAGCGTCCATTTTTAGCCTCATACGCGCACAGTCCTATGCTCACCAGATCAAATACCGCTAATCCGGCCGCTACGAAAGGAATTCCTCTTCCAATTACACCGAAGACTCTTACCGTACCGAAGGTGGCTTTGGCCATTCTGGCGACTGTGGGTTGCCTTATGAGAGTACGCGGAAAAAAGCGCATGCCGACCAGGCTGGCGATGTTGGTCGTCTTGCTAGAACCGGTGTAGACCCAAGTCCCGACCGCTGTTTTGCTGATCGGGATGCCCGCAGTGGAGACTATTGCCGTAGCCACCGTAAGCCCATAGTGTTCTTTCGTGCAATTCCAGAGCGTTTCGAATGTAGTGTCCGCAAGCGTAGTGTCCGCAATGCGCATCCCGCTAATAACTTCCAGCCCGGGGCCCCCGTTTACCCAGGATTGTGGAGGCAATATCAACGTAACCGGACAGGAGGTCATGATCGAGCTCTGGAGGTTGAACCTCACCAAGCTAGGTGAGCCTAGATCGACTCCGTTGGATTTCAGCTGGTGAAACTCACTGAAAACAGCCTCCGATAGATCCTTCTCTTCCATCTGTCAGTCACTAAACCAGTAAAAGTGGCCCGAGACTAGCGGGTTTGATGTCACTGTTTTTTGCTTCGAAGCAAAATGGAGCGGTCCTACCTTGGGAGCTGATTATTCCTACGCAATCACCGCTTGTTCAACCGCACCGCCAGCCTGTCCCCGCCCAGCTGAATCACAGCCACCAGCACCACCAGCAGCACGATCACCGTGAGCATCACTTGCGTGTCGAAACGTTGATAGCCATAGCGGTAGGCGATGTCACCCAGGCCGCCTGCGCCGATGGCGCCTGCCATGGCCGAGGAGTTGATCATGGTCACCAGGGTGATGGTGAAGCCGCCGACAATCCCGGGCAGCGCTTCGGGCAACAGCACGTGCCAGACGATGTGCCAGCGGCGGCAGCCCATGGCTTGGGCGGCTTCGATCAGGCCGTGGTCCACTTCCCGCAAGCTGACTTCAGCGATGCGCACGAGGGCGGCGAGTTCCTGGGCGGCAGCAAGCGCTTCGGCATCGTTACGCAGAACGGTGGCGGGCAGCAACGGGGGAGCAATGTCCAGGGTGTGCTGGACAGGCAGAGCGCTCAGTTCAGTCATGGTGGTGACCTGCACGAGCGAGAGCACGGGGATAGGGGTGCTTGACCATTCGAACCTCGAATCAAAACCGCAATGGCGGCAGACAAACTCACGATGGTCCGGTGGTCCGGTGCATATACCCTAAGCGTGTATAAAAATTAAATAAACTAGCATTTATGAATAAGCATAGAAGGTTGGCGGCGAATTCGATGGCCGTTCAGGCGGTTTGTGCATACGCCAGGCATGAGCTGAAAACCAGCATGAGGATCACGTATTTGACGACAGGTTTGCAGCGCATGGCGAACACCTCCTGAAGGGTTTCCCCGAGGCTAGCAGCCCTGTTTTCCCTCGACCTCAGTGAATCTGTAGGATCAGTTGCTCGATGCTGTGGGAGTTTTCCGTTCCGCTTCGCATCTGTGAAATGGCCCACGTTTCAAGCAAGCGGCGAATCGCGGTCCCTGCACCCGTCCCGCGATGCCGCCGGTTGATGCGGTGTTTCAATCGTCAGGAATGTCCGAATCTTCTGTACGCGCTTTGATTGAGCGCGCAGGTGCCCATCGCGAGTTGTTACCCACCCGATCAATGACGCAGTAGGTGATTTCCTGATGCAAGTCGTCTTCTGCTTCGCTGATTAAAGTGGCGGGTACGTGAACGGTGAGTTCTTGGCCCACCTCGCTCTCAGTGAGTGCAGGCAAATCCATCCGCATGTCACCCCAGCGCAAGGTGATTTCGTCATGAACCTCCATATTCAGGTAAGGCTCCAGAATGATATCCACGCCTTTTTTGAACTGCTCCGGGGCCAGACCCTGACACAGGGTGACGTCTGCAAACCTCACGGGTGCCAGGCCCTGATTTTCCTCGCCGTCCGGGCTGACCAAATGACCGCCCGGAGTCTCCAGTTTGACCCAGAGTTTATGGCACGGCGATTTCACGGGATCACCGCCTATTTTGGTGACTGTGTAGTAGGTCTTTACCTTTCCACTTCGTAGAAAGCTCTCTGGCACATGTAGGACGGATGTATGACCGATGTCAGACGCCGATAGAAGTGTTGACGCAACGTAACAGTCTCCCCAGAACAGCTCGATCAGGTCACCGCTCTCCATTTCGGGATAGGGATTGATGTGTACCAACAGGTTGGTCGCTGCCAGCGCACCGATGCCTTGTTTGATGGACTGCGGCAGGCAGGGGGCCAGGAGCGTGACAGGCGTGTAGCTGACGGGGGTCTGGATCATCTTTTAATACTCATTGAATGTGAAGCCTGAATAAGGCGTGCCGCGATGTTTGTCATCGCAATAGCTACTTGAAATCGATGCGATTAGTACACGCTCGATGCACGGTGTTGGCAAACATTACAAACGGATCCAAATTCGGGCTTGTTATTTGTTCAAGAGCGCTATGTAAGTTGCTATCGAGGTAATTGTGTTGCCGCGTTTATGTCAACGGCAAAAAAGGCGTAACGGCGTGTGAACCGGAGAAAAGGACATTTCTTACGGAAGTATCCTGCTTGTCAGTGGCAAGTGGCGGGGCACCGTCCTACCCGGAACGGGCGGTTCTGCCGGGATGTAGGACTCATGGGTGCAACGGCATACGCCAGCGTTATTTGTAAAGATTTGGTGGGGTGTTACAGGGACTTTGAAGAGGGGGTTACGCGGCGTGCAATACATTCAAGTAATGGATAAGAATGGGCGCGATTAGAGGGGCGTATTAGAGGGAGTTTGGGTAGGTCCATACTTTTCTAAATGTTGTGGGCAAAGAAAACGGCGCTTACTAGCGCCGTCTTTTTATACGTGTGATGTAGGACTAATTCCTGCTGCGTTCCAGAAACTGCCGAGTTCGCTCTTCTTTCGGGTTGGCAAACAACGCTTTCGCCTCGCCTTGTTCGACGATGACGCCTTTGTCGATGAAGACCACGCGGTTAGCGACGTCCCGCGCGAAGCTCATTTCGTGCGTGACGATGACCATCGTGCGGTTTTCTTCTGCCAATGCCCGAATGGCACTGAGTACTTCGCCCACCAGCTCAGGGTCCAGCGCCGAGGTGGGTTCGTCGAACAGGATCACCTCTGGCTCCATGGCAAGCGCCCTGGCGATGGCCACGCGTTGCTGCTGCCCACCGGACAAACGACGCGGATACGCATCTTCCTTGCCCGCCAGACCGACCTTGGCCAACAGGGTGCGCCCCAGCTCGACGGCCTGCTCGCGGGGCATCTTCTTGACCACGATCGGTCCTTCGATGACGTTTTCCAGCGCGGTGCGATGCGGGAACAGATTGAAGTTCTGGAACACGAAGCCCACGTGCTGGCGCAGTTGTCGGATCAGCCCTTGTTGCTGGCTGATCGGTTTGCTGCTGTCGACCTTGATATCGCCAACGACGATGGTCCCGCTGGTGGGTTCTTCCAGAAAATTCAGACAGCGCAGAAAGGTCGTCTTGCCCGACCCGCTGGGGCCGATAATGGCGACCACTTCGCCGGGCTCGACGTTCAAATCGATGCCCTTGAGGACTTGGTTGCCCTTGAATTCCTTGGTCAGTTTTTCAACGGTGATCATGCCTCAAGACTCCACGTCGTGGCGGTTGGCCCGTGCTTCCAGACGGTTCTGAACGTGCGCGAGTACCGTGCACAACACCCAGTAGATCACCGCGACGGTGAAATACATGGTGAAGACCTCAAGTGTTCTCGAGGAAATCAGCTGCGCTTGGCGAAACACCTCCGGTACCTGGATGGTGGCGGCCATGGCGGTGTCCTTGACCAGCGAAATGAAGCTGTTGCCCAACGGTGGCAAGGCGGTGCGCGCGGCTTGCGGCAGGATCGCGCGGCGCATGGCCTGCGCGCGGGTCATGCCGATGCTCGCGGCAGCTTCCCACTGCCCTCTGTCCACGGCCCCAATCGCTGCGCGCAGGATCTCGCAGGCGTAGGCGGCCATGTTCAGCGACAAACCGATAAGGGCTGCACTGATGGCATCGAGTTCGATGCCGAGGTCAGGCAGGCCGTAATAAATCATGAACAGCTGAACCAGCAGGGGCGTGCCGCGAAAGAACGACACATAAACCCTGGCGATGGCGCTGATGATCCAGACCTTCGATAAACGCATCAATGCCAGGCCGAAGCCCAGCACCAATCCGAAAAACATCGATCCCAGACTCAGACCCACCGTGTAATACGCACCCTTGAGCAAAAAGGGCGCGGAGTCCAGCGCGAGCTGTAGGCTCTCTGGAATCATTTGGTCACGTCAGCCTTGAAGTACTTTTGCGACAGCTTGGCGAGCGTGCCGTCGGCGCGCAGTTTGTCGATGGCCTTGTTGAGCGCGTCCAGCAGTTCTGGTTCGCCCTTGCGCACTGCGATGCCGGCTTCCTGACGGGAGAATGGTTCGCCGGAAACGGCCAGCTGGTCCTTGGTCTTGGCGACCAGTTCCAGCGCAGCCAGACGGTCGACCAGAATGGCGTCGATGCGGCCTGCGCGCAGGTCCTGGTATTTGGTCGGATCATCGTCATAGGTTTTGACGATGGCGTCCGGGACGTTGGCCTTGAGCCATTCTTCGTAGTTGGTGCCCAGGCCTACGCCGACTTTTTTGCCTTTCAGATCGGCAGCGGTCTTGATGACGCCTGCGTTCTTGGTTTGCACCAGTGCTTGAATGCCCGACACGGTGTACGGTTCGGAGAAGTCATACTTCTTCTTGCGCTCGTCGGAGATGGTCACCTGGTTGACCACGACGTCCAGACGCCCGGAATCCAGAGCGGCCAGAATGCCTGCCCATGGGGTAGCGGTCAGCTTGACCTTGACGCCCAGTTCTTTGGCCAGCGCCTCGGAGAACTCAACTTCGAAACCGGTCAGCTTGCCGTCTTCGCTCACGAAGCTGAACGGCGGGTAAGTGCCTTCCAGGCCGACGTTGAGGGTGCCGTTCTTTTTGATGGTTGCCAATTGCTCGCCAGCGACGGCCTGGGTCACCAGACCGGTGCCCAGCACCAGGCTGAATGCCGACAGCAGGAAGGTGCGGCGGATTGCAGACATGTTCATGTGAGTCCCCTGTTTTAATTGGAATGTCAGGCAAGCTTCAGACCTGACGAAGCTACTTTGGCACCGCGCTTTTATCCAGCTTTTTCAGTGCTCTGCCGGGTATTCATACGGTGGTTCGGCGCGATCATAGAAGCACTGGTTTAGGATTAAAAATAATTAAAAACGAATCGCTTATTTGTTTTATGCATATAGAAATGGTGTGGCGCCTGCCGACCTGTAGGAGCGTGGCTTGTCCCGCGATCTGGCGGGCACCGGCAGCAAATTCAAATATCTCGGTGCGTCAGATGTATCGAGTGGTCTGCAATTGCGACTGCTGCGCAGTCGATCGCGGGACAAGCCACGCTCCTACGGGTGCGTAGCGTGGCTCAATGAGCCGAAAAAACGCCGGGGTACGCAAACAACGCAGGCGCACCGCCGGTGTGCAGGAAGATGATCGGACCGTCGTCGAAGCGCTGCCGGCCGATACCGTCCAGCAGCCCGGCCATGGCCTTGCCGGTGTAGACCGGATCCAGCAGCAGACCTTCCTGGCTCGCCACCAGCTTGATCGCCGACAGCGTGCCTGCGTTGGGCTCGCCATAACGTGGGCCGTAATACTCGTCCCATAAATGAACGTTGAAGGCAGAGGGCAACGGCTCGCCCAGCAGTTCAGCCGTACGCTCGGCCAATCCCTGAACCTTCGGTGCCTGGGTTTCTTCCGGGCGAGACACGGTAACGCCAATGACAGGTAATTGCGGCAGCGCTTCTGCCAGCGCCAGGCCAAGGCCGCTGTGCGTCCCGGCGCTGCCGGAGGCCAGCACTACGGCGGCAAACTCGACGCCGCTCTGTCGAATCTGCTCAGCGAGTTCGAACCCGGCACGGACATAGCCCAAAGCGCCGATGGGGCTGGATCCGCCAATCGGCACCAGATACGGTTTCTTGCCGCTGTTGCGCAAGCGGGCCGCGAGCGCCTGCAGCTGCTCGTCTGCGTTGTCGAGGTTCTCGACCAACTCGACCTTGACGTCGAACAGGTCCAGCAGCAGCCGGTTTCCATTGCCCAGGTAGTTGCTGTCCTCGGTGGCGATGGGATTTTCCAGCAAGGCGACGCACCCCAGGCCCAGTTTTGCGGCCAGCGCGGCCGTCTGGCGGACATGGTTGGACTGAATCGCGCCCGCCGTGATCAGCGTGTCGGCGCCCTGCGCCAGTGCGTCCGCCGCCAGATATTCCAGCTTGCGCAGTTTGTTGCCGCCCATGGCCAGTGGCGTGATGTCGTCGCGTTTCACATAGATGTCGCGTCCGGCCCAGGTCGACAGGCGTTCGAGCTTCTCCAGAGGGGTAGGCGCGCCGAGCAGTTCGAGGCGGTTAAAACGGTCGAGCTGTTGTTTGATCATGGTGATATCGGTACGTCTTAAAGTGAGTCGCTGGACTATAGGCAGACGACACCTACAGGGCAACCTGACGATTTCCTACGGGCGTCAGGCAAAAGCCTCACTAAAATTGTTATTTTTTTGCTCCAAATGTTTGCCGTACAGTGGCTCAACCTTCGGCCATGTCCAGCCTGACGAGCCGTCGAAATGAGGAGAAACCTGCGTGAGCACTATTCCCGAATTGTCTCCCGAGGCTTGCGCCCAGGGCGTGACCGGCCACTGGCAGTTGCAGCGCATTGTGGGTGAGTTGCGCGCTGCACGTGATGACTGGCGCACCCGCAACGGCCGTGTCAGCGGCGAGAAGGGAGGCCGTGAGTTGCCCTCCCGCGAAGCCCTTCGCGACATTCTCGAAGCCTTGAGTGGCGCGCTGTTTCCGATGCGGCTCGGGCCGGTAGACCTGCGTGAAGAGAGCGAGGACTTCTATGTCGGCCACACGCTGGACGTAGCGCTGAACTCGCTGCTGGCTCAGGCGCGGCTTGAGTTGCGGTACGTCGCTCGTCAGCGTGGCGAGGACGCCAGTTGCGCCGATGTACACGCCGAGCGACTGATCCAGGATTTCGCGAGCGCACTGCCGCAGATCCGCCGCATCCTCGACACCGACGTGCTGGCGGCCTATCACGGCGACCCGGCCGCGCGCAGCGTTGATGAAGTGCTGCTGTGCTACCCGGGAATTCTTGCTGTGATCCATCACCGTCTTGCTCACCACTTGTACAACAACGGCCTGCCGTTGCTGGCGCGGATCAGTTCGGAGCTGGCGCATTCGGCGACCGGCATCGACATTCATCCCGGCGCGAAGATCGGGCCCAGCTTCTTCATCGATCACGGAACAGGTGTCGTCATTGGTGAAACCGCGATCATCGGCGAGCGGGTGCGTATCTATCAAGCCGTGACGCTTGGCGCGAAACGCTTCCCGGCCGACGAAGACGGCCAATTGCAGAAAGGCCATGCGCGTCACCCGATCGTCGAGGATGACGTGGTGATCTATGCGGGCGCGACCATCCTGGGACGCATCATCATCGGCAAGGGCTCGACCATTGGCGGTAACGTCTGGCTGACCCGCGGTGTTCCTCCTGGCAGCAACGTCAATCAGGCGAACTTGCAGCATGACGACGGGAGTCAGAAGTAGGGTCTCGACGCTGTATCGCATTCTGTAAAAACGTGGCGTGTCCGCGATCGACGGGGGAACCCGTCGTAAAACCAACCCGCACCATGAACCTGAAGCACTGCGGTTTCAGGTTCTACTGCCGATTCTCGGCAGATCGTCCGGATGCGGCACAGAGACAAATCACGCGCCTAAATAGGGTGCTTTCAGCCCGCTTCCTGTGTGCTCATGCGTTGCCTTTGGGCCCTTGCAATTGGTCCTTTGCCCCCTTTCCGTGCTTTAATTGAACGTTCAATCAAGTTAAACCGGTGGTTCGCTGCCCGCTCGCATCAGGAGGCCTGCCCTTGCCGTATCAGATTTGTATGGATGTTTCGCCCGCCCGAAAGGCGGTATTCGCATGAGTATTCCGAGCGCTCCCAATAGCGCACCCGTTCGCATGAACGCCCCTGTTTTCTACTTCGCCGCCAGCTTTCTTCTGGTTTTTGGTGTCGTCGTCATCAGCTTTCCCGAGGCTGCTGGAGAGTGGCTGCTGGCCGCTCAAAACTGGGCTGCCAACACCGTTGGCTGGTATTACATGCTCGCCATGACGCTGTATTTGCTGTTTGTCGTGGTCACCGCCCTTTCGGGATACGGCAAGATCAAGCTCGGCGCGGATCACGATCAGCCCGAATTCAGCTACCTGTCGTGGGCCGGCATGCTGTTCGCCGCGGGGATCAGCATCACGCTGTTCTTCTTCTGCGTTTCCGAACCGCTGACTCACCTCATGCAACCGCCTGAAGGCGAGGGCGGTACGACTGAAGCTGCGCGCCAGGCCATGCAGTTGCTGTTTTTGCATTGGGGTCTGCACGGTTGGGGCGTGTTCGCGTTTGTCGGTATGGCGCTGGCGTACTTCGCGTATCGCCATAACCTGCCACTCGCGCTGCGCTCGGCGCTGTATCCGCTGATCGGTAAACGCATCAACGGCCCGATCGGGTATGCCGTGGACGGCTTCGGCATCATCGCGACCATCTTCGGTCTGGGGGCCGACATGGGGTTCGGCGTACTGCACCTGAACTCCGGCCTGGATTACCTGTTTGGCGTGCCGCACACCCAGTGGATTCAAGTCGGCCTGATCACCTTGATGATGGGCGCGGCGATTCTGGTCGCGGTCGCCGGTGTCGACAAGGGCGTGCGCGTCATGTCCGACATCAACATGCTGCTGGCCTGCGCGCTGCTGCTTTTCGTGCTGTTCGCCGGGCCAACCCAGCACTTGCTCAATACGCTGGTGCAGAACATTGGCGATTACCTCGGCGCGCTCCCATCCAAGAGTTTCGACGTCTATGCGTATAACGGTCCAAGCGACTGGCTGGGTGGCTGGACCGTGTTCTATTGGGCGTGGTGGATTGCCTGGTCGCCCTTCGTTGGGCTGTTTATCGCGCGTATCTCGCGTGGGCGGACCATCCGCGAGTTCGTCTTTGGCGTGCTGCTGATTCCTCTGGGTTTCACGCTGGCCTGGATGTCGATCTTCGGCAACAGCGCCATTGATCAAGTGCTCAACCACGGCATGACCGCATTAGGGCAAGCGGCCATCGACGATCCGTCCATGGCGCTGTACCTGATGCTGCAGAATTATCCATGGAGCAAGACGGTCATCGCCGTCACCGTGTTCATCAGCTTTGTGTTCTTCGTGACATCGGCGGATTCGGGCACTGTCGTGTTGTCCACGCTTTCCGCGAAAGGCGGCAGCCCGGATGAAGACGGCCCGAAGTGGTTACGTGTGTTCTGGGGTGTGATGACGGCGTTGATTACCAGCGGGCTGCTGTTCTCCGGCAGCATCGATGCGCTGAAGTCGGCCGTGGTGCTGACGTCGTTGCCGTTCTCGCTGATCCTGCTGCTGATGATGTGGGGCCTGCACAAAGCGTTTTACATGGAATCGCAGCGCCAGATCGCTCAGCTGTATTCGCTGGCCCCGGTATCGGGCGCTCGGCGCGGCGGTTGGCGTCAACGTCTGAGTCAGGCGGTGCATTTCCCGTCGCGCGATGAGGTCTACCGGTTTCTGGACCAAACCGTGCGTCCGGCCATTGAAGATGTCACCGCTGTGTTTGTGGAAAAGGGCCTGAGCGTGGTGACCCAGCCTGATCCGGCCAATCACACCGTGGGCCTTGAAATCGGGCATGGCGAAGAGCGGCCGTTCATCTACCAGGTGACCATGCGTGGCTATTTCACGCCTTCCTTCGCCCGGGCAGGGATGGGCTCCAAGCAATTGAACAACCGCCGGTATTACCGCGCCGAGGTTCATCTGAGCGAAGGGAGTCAGGATTACGACCTGGTCGGTTACACCAAGGAGCAGGTCATCAACGACATCCTCGACCAGTACGAGCGTCACATGCAGTTCTTGCATTTGGTGCGTTAGCGAGCAGTAGCGCTCCCACAGGTTTCAGCATCCACCGCAACCTGTAGGCGCGCGCCTGGTCTGGGCCTACAGTGCGGTGCCGCCCTGCAGCTGTCCGTGCAGCAACCGCAGCGCCGGCGTATCCAGTGCCTGCGCCGCATAGCACAGCCCGACCCGGCGAGTGAGGTTGGGCGCTTTCGCGACGCGGGTCATCACCCCTGAGTGATGGCGGGCCATGGATTCAGGCAGCATCGCCAAGCCCGCGCCCGCTGCCACCAGCCGCAGCGCCAGTGTGAACGTGCCCGCTGTCGCGGCGACAGACGCGGAGCTGCGGTTGTACAGCTCCATCAGTCGCTGGTGGGAGGGATGAGAGGGGCAGGTGATCCACTGAACGTTGGCAAGGTCGGCCTCATCCAGCGTGGCCTGTTCTGCCAGAGGGTGACGGGCAGGCATCGCCAGCACAAACGGTTCCTCCCAAAGCGGCAAAAACAGTTCGTCCTCGCAGCAGTCTTCCTCCACCGATAGCCGGGCATCGCCGCTGCAGCCCTCCTGCAACGTGAGCAACAGATTCGGGATTACTTGATAGGCCAGGGCCAGAAACGCTTCGAGGTGGCTGGAGGCGATATCCCCTTCAACGCCGATGTCGAGGGCCAACCGGTCATTGCGTTGCCGAAACTGATTGCTCAACGCATGGGCTTCGGCCAGCAATCGCCGAGCCTGTGGATAAAGTGTGCGTGCGTCATCCGTCACGTCCACCCCGCGCGGCAAGCGCTGGAACAGCGTCGTGCCCAGTGCCTCTTCGAGCTGGCGAATGGTGACCGAAAGCGTTGGCTGACTGGTGAACAGACGCTGAGCCGCCGAGGTGATATTGCGCTCTTCAAAGACCGCAACGAATGCACTGAGTTGACGAATATCCATATCAGAAACCGATACCAGCGAGAGGAAATAAGCATTTTTCGGCAGTTGCCGACGCTGAATATACTCGCTTTACCGCTTTGCCATCGGTTGTGCTTATTCCTGTACATCAGGGTTGGAAAACTCGCCCGTAGCCCTTGAACCGATTCAGCTGTAGAACATCCCAAACAGAGACCCGAGCCGTAACGGGCCACTCATCATTCAGACAAGAAAGAGAGGATTGAATGACGTACATCGCTGCTCAAAACCGCTATGAACGCGTCCCGTATCGTCGAGTAGGCCGCAGCGGCCTGGTGCTGCCGGCCTTGTCGATGGGCCTGTGGCACAACTTTGGCGACAGCACCCCCATGGACACGCAGCGCGCCATGCTGCGGACCGCATTCGATCTGGGCATCAACCACTTCGACCTTGCCAACAACTACGGCCCGCCGTACGGCAGCGCCGAGATCAATTTCGGGCGCCTCCTGCGCGAAGACTTCAAGCAGTACCGTGACGAGCTGATCATTTCCACCAAAGCCGGCTGGGACATGTGGCCGGGCCCTTACGGTCAGGGTGGTGGTTCACGCAAGTACGTGCTGGCGAGCCTCGACCAAAGCCTGCAACGCATGGGCCTGGATTACGTGGACATCTTTTATTCACACCGCTTCGACCCGGACACCCCGCTGGAAGAAACCGCTGGCGCGTTGGCGACCGCGGTACAGCAGGGCAAGGCGCTGTACATCGGTATTTCTTCATACTCGGGCGCAAAAACCCGCGAGATCGCCGGTCTGCTGAAAGAGTGGAAAGTCCCGCTGTTGATTCACCAGCCCGCTTACAACCTGCTCAATCGTTGGGTTGAAAAGGACCTGCTAGACACAACCGACGAACTGGGCTCCGGCGTTATTGCCTTCACGGCACTGGCGCAGGGTCTGCTGTCGGATAAATACCTGAACGGCATTCCGAAGGATGCACGGGTCAACCGTCCGGGCGGCGGTTCGCTGCAGGCGTCGCACCTGTCCGAGCAGAACATCGAGCACGTCCGCGCGCTGAACGAGATCGCCAAACGCCGCGGTCAGAGCCTGGCGCAGATGGCCCTGGCCTGGACGCTGCGCGATCCGCGCGTGACCTCGGCGCTGATCGGTGCGAGCCGCCCTGAGCAGATCATCGAAAACGTCGGTGCGCTGGACAACCTTGAGTTCAGCCAGGAAGAGCTGGCGGAGATTGATCGGTTCGCCGTGGAAGGCGGGATCAATCTGTGGGAGAAGCCGTCGTCGGCGGAGTAAAGGGCTCCCTTCGCTGGGGGCGGGGATAGTTCACCGCCCCCAGCGGCGCGCGCCAGCTCACCGTCAGGTAAAGCTTGCCTCGATCCGGCACCAGCTGTGCCGGAGCGTTGGCCGGGCGCCAGGCGATGACGAAGAAGGGCAGTTGAACCGCCGGATCGCTGTTCATGATCGCAGACTGCCTTCTCTGACCAGCGGATCTGTCGAGTTTTCGCGAGTGATTGGCCAGTAGGGGTGTGCATACGGGGCAGGCGCTCGAAGCTGAGGGTCATCCGGTGCCTGTTGATGGTACTCGGGATGATGGTGCTGATAGTCAATGGCCGCCTGAACCAGGCAGGCGTCGCTGAAGCGTGGTCCCCAGAATGCGGCGTTTACAGGCAGCTGTCTGGTGATGCCAGTCGTCCCATGGCCGATGGGAAACGTCACCATGGGCCATCCCAGTGCATTGGGCAGATCGTAATAGAGCCGTTGATTTTGCAATCCGGAGGGCTCGCCCAGTCCCATTCGAAACCCCACATGCGCGCCCAATGGCATGACCAACATGAAATCCACACCCGCTTCATCCAGAGCGTCTTGCCATAGAGCCATCTGCGCGCGACGTCGCTGCTCCGCTTCTATTCGCACTGAGCACGGCATCTGTTCTATGACAGGGTGGGTGAATGCCATGCCGTAGTAGCGCAGAAGTGTTTGCCTGTCGTCGTCAGGTCGGCCCGCAGCAAAGTCTTCGACGGCTTGCCAGTAATTTGCTTCGTATTGCTGGCAGTAAGTAGTCGCCATTGCTGGGGTTACAGAGGTGTAGGGGTTTTCAATCGTCCATAGGACGGGGCCTGCGTAATAGAGGCGGTTCACCTCCTCAGCCATGTTCACTCCCTCAAACTCGATCACTCTTGCACCGAGCTGCTGCAACTGCTGCTTGAAGCGCTCAAACGCCAGCCCATAGTCCGGGTCGTAGGTGTTTACCGGAGGAGCGGCTGAGGCTGACATCCAGTCAGTCTGTGGAACGCCGATCGTCAGTCCCGTCAGTGGGGTATCCCCCGGACGTGGTGTGGTGGGCATCTGTGGAAACGGCAGCGGCGTATACAGCGTCTGTGGATCCCCAATGGGGTCAGGGCCTTGTATCGCGGCAAGAAGATGAGCGGCGTCCTGTACTGAACGTGCCATTGGACCGACCACGTCCCAACCTATGCGCAAGGGCATTACGCCGCCGGTCGATACGTAGCCCAGCGAAGGCTTGATGGCGCTGGCACCGTTGGCGGCGGCCGGAATGATCATCGAGCCGCCAGTCTCCTCGCCAAGCGTTGCGACACACAGCCGAGCGATCGGGGCAATAGCGGATCCGGAGCTGGACCCACCGGGCACTTTGTCCACGTCCCAAGCGTTACACCCGAAATCACCGACGGTGCTGCCTGAAAAGCGTGAGCAAATCGTATGACCCAGCACGACAGCCCCCGCATCGCGCAACCGAGCGACGGCGGTGGCATTACGAAGCGCGAAATTGGTACTGAATTCCGGGGCGCCATTCTTGCTCTCAAGGCCGACGATGCCTATGGAGTCCTTAACGCCAACGGGTATGCCGCAAAGCATCGGCGCGCTGCCACGCGGATCATCCGGATTGTTGATCCATGCATCAGCGTCTTGTGATTGAGCGAGCGCCTGCTCGCGATCAACACGCACAAAGGCGTTATAGCCGCCATTGTCGTTGTACGTCTCGAGCGGGCCATTGAGCTGATCAATGCGCTCAAGATAGGCGAGGGTGATTTGCCGGGATGTCAGTTCGCCCGTGCGCAGCAATGCTGCCATTTCGACGAGCGAGTAGTCGACCAGGCGCGCCTGACTTTTGATTTGCCGGCGTTGAAGTCGTTGGCCGATGCCCCATTGAAAGGCGTGTTGCCAGAATCCGTTCATGTGATTGAGCTCCCTGTCTTCCTGGACACTTCAGGGAGCTAATCACTCATCCAGCGGTTCGTAAACTGTCACAAATGACAGTTCACTCAGGCCTCATCACCCTCGTCATCATCCCCGCCGTCGATCTTCATGCCCAATTCCTTGATCTTGCGGGTCAAGGTGTTGCGGCCCCAGCCCAGCAGTACGGCAGCGTCGCGACGACGGCCAGCGGTGTGCTTGAGGGCGGTTTCGATCATGATGCGTTCGAAGGTCGGGACGGCGCTGTCCAGCAGGCTGGACTGACCGCGTGCCAATGCCTGGTCCGCCCATTGGCGCAAGGCTTGTTCCCAGTTGGTGACCGGTGCTGCGTCCTGCGGCAGGCTCAGCAGCTCGGGCGGCAAGTCGCTGATGTGCACTTCACGGCCCGAGGCCATTACCGTGATCCAGCGGCAGGTGTTTTCCAGCTGGCGCACGTTGCCCGGCCACGGAAGGTGCTTGAGGTATTCCTCGGTCTCGGCTTTCAGCAGCTTCGGCTCGACCGCGAGTTCTTGCGCGGCGCGGCTGAGGAAGTGCCGGGCGAGCGTCGGGATGTCTTCGCGACGATCGGACATGCGCGGAATATGGATGCGAATCACGTTCAGACGGTGGAACAAGTCCTCACGGAATTTGCCGGCCTGAACCAGCGTTTCCAGATTCTGGTGCGTGGCGGCAATGATCCGTACATCGACCTTGACCGGCGTGTGACCACCGACGCGATAGAACTCGCCATCGGCCAGCACGCGCAGCAAGCGGGTCTGGGTATCGGCTGGCATGTCACCGATTTCGTCGAGAAACAATGTGCCGCCATCGGCCTGTTCGAAACGACCGCGGCGCAGGTTGGCTGCACCGGTGAACGCGCCTTTTTCATGGCCGAACAGTTCGGATTCCATCAAATCCTTCGGGATCGCCGCCATGTTCAGCGCAATGAACGGCGAGGCCGAGCGCGGGCTGTGGCGGTGCAGCGCGTGAGCCACCAGCTCTTTACCGGTCCCCGACTCACCGTTGATCAACACCGTGATGTTGGAATGACTCAAGCGGCCGATGGCGCGAAACACTTCCTGCATCGCCGGCGCTTCGCCGATGATTTCCGGGGTGCGGGTCAGGGTGGGCGCAACGTCCATGCCCTGTTGTTCCTGCGCGTGCTGATTGGCACGCTTGACCAGAGAAACCGCCTCGTCGACGTCGAACGGCTTGGGCAGGTATTCAAAGGCGCCGCCTTGATACGAGGCCACGGCACTGTCCAGGTCCGAGTGCGCAGTCATGATGATGACCGGCAGGCGCGGGTGCTGTTCGCGAATGCGTGCCAACAGGTCCAGGCCACTGGCGCCCGGCATGCGAATGTCGGAAATGATCACGTCCGGTTGCTGACGGGCCAGTCGGCTCATCACGCCATCGGCACTGTCAAAGCTCTGTGTGGTCATGCCTTCTTGCTGCAAGGCCTTTTCCAGTACCCAGCGGATGGAACGGTCGTCGTCGACGATCCAGACAGTTTCACTACGGCTCATGTCGAAGCTGCTCCTTGTTCCAGCGGCAAGAAGATCGAGAAAGTTGTGTGGCCAGGATGGCTGTCACACTCGATCAGCCCCTGGTGCTGACTGATGATGTTCTGGGTGATGGCAAGGCCCAGCCCGGTACCGTCCGGACGGCCACTGACCATTGGGTAGAAGATGGTTTCTTGAAGTTCCGCCGGGATGCCCGGACCGTTGTCGATGATTTCGATCTTGCTCACCAGACGATGGCGCACATGACCAATCGTGAACTGGCGCATGGCGCGCGTGCGCAGGCTGATCCGGCCAAGACGCAGCTCGTTTTGCCCGCTGATGGCCTGCATGGCGTTGCGCACGATGTTGAGCACTGCCTGAACCATTTGATCCCGATCGATCAAGACGTCCGGGATGCTCGGATCGTAATCGCGCACCAGCGTGATGCAGCCCTGACTCTCGGCTTCAACCAGGCTGCAGACGCGCTCGAGCACTTCATGAACGTTGGTCATTGCCAGCGAGGGCAGCTTGTTCGAGCCCAGCATCCTGTCCACCAGGTTACGCAGGCGATCAGCTTCCTCGATGATGACGTTGGTGTAGTCCTTCAGACTTTCTTCCGGCAGTTCGCGCGCCAGCAGCTGTGCGGCGCCGCGAATCCCGCCAAGCGGATTCTTTATTTCATGGGCCAGGCCGCGCACCAGCATTTTGGTGGTTTCCTGCTTCGACAGCTGGGCCTCTTCCTTGGTGATACGCAGCAGGCGATCGCGCGGATGGACTTCCAGCAGCAGCATGGTCTCGCCTTGCGACAGTATCGGCGTCACGGCGTAATCGACCGTCAGTGTCTGGCCGGTCAGTGCAGTCAGCATGGCTTCACGCTTGGTGAACGGATGCGCCTGTTCCACCGCTTGGCGAAGCGAACTGAGGGCTTCGGCGGACTCGGTGAACAGCTCACTGATGAATTGCCCGTGGCTGCGCTGACCACTGATCGCCAGCAGCATTTCAGCTGCGGGATTCATGTACTCCAGGCGCAAGTCCGAATTGAGCAGAATCGTGGCAGTGGTCAGGTTATCGAGTAACAGTCGGTGCAACGTATCGCTGATAGTCATGAATCTCGTTGACCTCTTTTGGCACATGACACGTGGGAGGGCCCAAACGTGCAGGCTCTGGTTGGTCTTCGCCAGCGTTGGAAAGCCTTTCGTCACGCGGCTTGCCGACGCTTATTCGTTAGAAAATGCAAAAACCAAACCAAGGCTCCGAAAAGAAGCGCTGATCGAGTCATTTCGGGCGTTTTTTGGACAGTCAGCCCGAAGAGTGAGCAGCGGCAGATGATTCGTGAACCAAAATGGGCTTTTAAACGGCACGCTCGTTCAGGTTGTGCACCATTGTGGAGCTTAGCTTGTCACGCTCCTGTCATCAGAGAAAAGGCAGGAAGCTGCTCTTTTCTTCTGGCGGCTTGTCCTTGATCGGACACTCAGGGCGCACGCCGTAATCGTCGGTCTTGCAGGGCTGGGCAAGACGCTTTTGCGCCAGCGAGATCCGCATCATGTGGAACGGCTGGTTGGGGGTTCGTTCCGCCACCCTTCCGAACTCGTCAACGATCTCGACCGACAGTTGATGCGTACCGCGATCAATGTTGGTCAGTGGAAACACCGGGCTGCGAGTGGCTTCGCCATACATCTTGCTGTCCAGCAACAGGCGGTATGTGTGGCCGGGTTGTAGCTCGGGGTCGTTGGTGACCGTCACGATCAGGTTGCCCTGTATATCGCGGATCGTGCTGTCCGGCTCCGGCGCCAGAATGCGCAGCAACTGGTATCGGAATAGCGGGCCAGGCCTGGTCTTGGCGCTGGATGCCTGGCTGGGTTTCTTTGGGGCGGCCTTGATCTGATTGCTTGGGGCGACGTCGACCTTTTTGGCATTGCGTCGTGGTTGATCGGTGAATACCCGGTTACCCTCGGCATCGATGTAGGTGTACACCTCGGCCGCGGCCGAGTGACCAATGAGCATCAACAGCGCAACGAGCGCGCATTGCAGCCAGGTGGTTTTAAGGTTTACCGACATGGACTCGCTGCACTGTGAGGGTGATGGTCTGGCTTTGCTGGATCAACTGGGCGCCCTGCAGGACCTGTACGGCAAGACTGTGCTCGCCACGGTCGAGCTCCATCACTTGCAGGCGCGGGATATTGGTGGGCTGGCCGTAAGGCTTGCCATCGATTACGAGTTGCAGCAAATGGCCCGATTGCAGGCGCGGCTGTACTGCCACGCCGACCGTAAAGCTGCCGTTGTTGGCGCGTAACGCTTCGCCATCCGGCAGGTCGGTCAGCTCCAGCACGGCGTAGGCCGCTGTGTTTTGCTGTGTCTGGCTCTGGTTTTGTGGCGGGCTCGTGGTAGCGGGCGCCGGTGCAACGGTTGGTACGCTGTTGAGCGGTGGCAATTCGACCGTTTCGGCCCGGGTGCCGTTGGGCGGCTGGTTGCTGTAGGCCGTATTGCCGTTGGCGTCGGTATATTTGTAGATCTGCGCGGCAGCGGGCAGTGCAAGCACCAGCAGCAGAAAGGCGAGACATTGACGCATGAACACTCCAGTGCTGCGATCAGGACAACCAACAATGGTGTCGCGCTAAATGCATGGCGCGGTACGGGGCAGCATAGAGGAATACTGACCGACGGTGTCATTTGAGACGCGCACGGGCGCGCCGTTTTACGGGGCTGCCGTTGTGAGGCAGAGGTCGCCTGCCGCTCGTTGCAGCGCTGTCACGATGACGGGATCACCTGCCTGTCGCTGGATCTGTGACTGCACCCAGCCGGGGCATCTCGCATCGTTGCGATAAGGCTGGAACGCCGAGTAGCTCCGCATCAGCACCGGCAGCAGCGTATCCAGACGACCCCGGATGCCGTCGGTCAGGCTGGCCTCGGGCTTCTCTGGAGAGTGCCCGGTTTCATGCCACTGTTCGATGCGCGCGTATTGCACCATCTTGTTGGCTTCCATTTGGGCCGTCATGAATTCCCGGACATCGGCGCCCGTCAGCTTGAATTCGCCCGCCCGTGATTCGGCGTTCCGGATCACCTGACGCTCACGCTCACTGTCCTGCACCGGTTTGCCGCTGTGCCATTTGCTGCGCGCCACGTCATTGGCAATGTCCAGCCTCAGCTCCATGGCCTCAATGAGCGGCTGAAGCTGCGCGGGAGGCTGTTGAGCGGGAGCCGCGTAAAGGCCGGTGGACACCAGGGCGCAGGTTAAGGCAACGAGTTGAAGCTGTTTAAGCATTGTCTTGCACTCGTGTATGACCGAACGATCACTCTTTAACAGGTTGGCTGGATGAGAGCGGCATTCCCGCGGTGCCCGCATAAAAGACAACGAGTTCCACTGCAGTATTCCCCGTGACGCCTCGGTGCTGCCTGTTGACCATTTCAGGCAGTACATCACCTGGCTTGAGCAGAATCGACTGACCACTCTCGCGGGTTTCCACTTTGAGATGGCCGGACACGACATAGGCCGCATTGGGCATCGGGTGTTCGTGCCAGTTGAGGGCCGTGTTGGCGGGGATTTTGATGTTCAAAACGGTCAGCTCAGGTATGCCGGCAGGATAGGCGTCATAAGACATTCCGTCCCAGGAACTCGAGCTTTTCAGCAGAACGGTCGACTGGACGCCCGAAGCGACGGAAATATCGGATGTTTGAGCGGTGACGCATCCGCCGAGGGTGATCATCGCCAGGAGCAGGCAAGCAGGGCCAGGTTTGAACATGAACTAAATCCTTGTGCTGTAGAAGAGCAGAAACACAAGGTTGCCGGAAGCCGCGTTTTCATCTGCGGTACATATTTATAGCCAACGGATCGCGCAATAAAAAAGGCCTCCCGAAGGAGGCCTCTCGTTCACGCAGCAGGCGCTGGCGCGACTGGATCAGCAGCTGTAGTACAGCTCGTATTCCAGTGGGTGTACGAAGGTACGTACCTTGATTTCTTCTTCCGATTTCAGCGCGATGTAAGCGTCGATGAAGTCATCGCTGAACACGCCGCCTTTGGTCAGGAACGCACGGCCCTTGTCCAGTTCTTCCAGCGCTTCTTTCAGGCTGCCGCAAACTTGTGGGATCTCTGCAGCCTCTTCAGGTGGCAGGTCGTACAGGTTTTTGTCAGCTGCATCGCCAGGGTGGATCTTGTTCTGGATACCGTCCAGGCCAGCCATCAACAGAGCAGCGAACGCCAGGTATGGGTTAGCCGATGGGTCCGGGAAACGTGCTTCGATACGACGGCCGCGTGGGCTGGAGACGTAAGGAATACGGATCGAAGCGGAACGGTTGCGAGCCGAGTAGGCCAGCATGACCGGTGCCTCAAAACCTGGGACCAGACGCTTGTAGGAGTTGGTCGACGGGTTGGTGAAGCCGTTCAGCGCCTTACCGTGCTTGATGATACCGCCGATGAAGTACAGGGCGGTGTCGGACAGACCGGCATAGCCTTCGCCCGCGAAGGTGTTCTTGCCATCTTTGGCGATGGACATGTGTACGTGCATACCCGAGCCGTTGTCGCCGTACAGAGGCTTAGGCATGAAGGTCGCGGTGCGGCCGTAAGCGTCGGCAACGTTGTGTACCACGTACTTCAGGGTCTGAACTTCGTCAGCCTTCTTGACCAGCGTGTTGAATTTCACGCCGATTTCGTTCTGGCCAGCGGTTGCCACTTCGTGGTGGTGAACTTCGACGACCTGGCCCATTTCTTCCAAGGCGTTGCACATTGCGGTGCGGATTTCGTGGTCGTGGTCGAACGGTGGAACCGGGAAGTAGCCGCCTTTGATACCAGGACGGTGGCCCTTGTTGCCGCCTTCGATGTCAGCGTCGGACATCCAGGAACCTTGTTCGGAGAAGATCTTGAACATGGAACCGGAGATGTCGGATTTGAACTTCACTTCGTCGAAGATGAAGAATTCTGGCTCTGGACCGGCGAATACGGTGTCACCGATACCGGTGGACTTCAGGTATTCCTCGGCGCGGTGAGCGATAGCGCGTGGGTCGCGGTCGTAACCTTGCATGGTCGAAGGTTCGATGATGTCGCAAACCAGGATCAGGGTCGGCTCTTCGGTGAACGGGTCCAGAACGGCAGTTTCGTCGTCCGGCAGCAGGATCATGTCGGAGGCTTCGATGCCTTTCCAGCCAGAGATGGAGGAACCGTCGAACATTTTGCCGACTTCGAAGAAATCGTCTTCCAGCGCATCGCGAGCTGGCATGGTCACGTGGTGCTGAGTGCCTTTGGTGTCCGTGAAGCGCAGATCAATCCACTTAACGTCATGATCTTTGATGAGTTGAACCGACTTCGACATGTTGTCCTCCGGGGTGGATTAGGGCTGGGGAGTTGTGGGCCCTTTAATTTGGGTGATGCCGGGCGCGATAGTCGGCCAAGGCAACCTGCCTCACAAGGGAGCAATTTGCATGCCAGTGCCCTGTGTTGGGTTTTCCGCGTAAAACAACCGGTTTTAGGGCGTAAAACGTCGCAATTGTGAAAAGGCACGCACCTTATCGGTGCGTCAATATTGTATACAGTCCCTTTTTGGTGCGCTGATGACCGGCTATACGATAACTGGTTAAACCTTGAGCAATTTCCGCTATAATCCGCGCCCCCCTTTTTCGACCGGCACCTCGCGCGCTGTTTTCATGAAACTAATCGTCAAAGTTTTCCCGGAAATCACTATTAAAAGCCGGCCTGTGCGCAAGCGCTTCATCAAGCAGCTGGCTAAAAACATCCGCACCGTGCTCCGAGATCTGGATCCGGCGCTGGTGGTGGATGGCGTGTGGGACAACCTTGAGGTCGAAACGAAGGTTGAGGATGCGAAGGTCCTGCACGAAATGACCGAGCGCCTGAGCTGCATGCCCGGCATTGCCCATTTCCTGCAGGTCGATCAGTACCCACTGGGCGACATGGATGACATCTACGAGAAGTGCAAACTGCACTTCGGTGATGCCCTGTCGGGCAAGATTTTCTCAGTGCGCTGCAAGCGTGCCGGCCATCACGACTTCAGCTCGATGGACGTCGAGAAGTACGTGGGCAGTAAACTGCGTCGCGAATGCGGTGCGGCCGGTATCTCCCTGAAAGCGCCTGAAGTTGAAGTGCGCATCGAGATTCGCGACAAACGGTTGTTCGTGATTCACAGCCAGCACAACAGCATTGGCGGTTATCCGCTGGGCTCGCTGGAGCAGACGCTGGTGTTGATGTCGGGCGGTTTCGATTCCACCGTCGCGGCGTATCAGGTCATGCGTCGCGGCCTGATGAGCCATTTCTGCTTCTTCAATCTGGGCGGCAGGGCCCATGAACTGGGCGTGATGGAAGTCGCGCACTTCATCTGGAAGAAGTACGGCAGCTCGCAACGGGTCCTGTTCATCAGCGTACCGTTCGAGGAAGTTCTGGGAGAAATTCTCGGAAAAGTCGATAACAGTCATATGGGCGTAGTATTGAAGCGTATGATGTTGCGCGCTGCGACCAATATCGCCGACAGGCTGGAAATCGACGCGCTGGTGACCGGCGAAGCGATTTCACAGGTGTCCAGCCAGACACTGCCTAACCTGTCGGTCATCGATTGCGTGACGGAAAAGCTGGTTCTGCGCCCGCTGATCGCCAGTCACAAGCAGGACATCATCGACCTGGCCGACGAGATCGGCACCGGCGATTTTGCCCGGCACATGCCTGAATACTGCGGTGTGATCTCGGTCAATCCAAAGACCGCGGCCAAACGGAACCGCGTCGAGCATGAAGAAAAAGAATTCGACATGGCGGTACTCGAGCGTGCGCTCGAAAACGCCCGTCTGGTGCCCATCGATCGTGTGATCGAGGAATTGGGTCAGGACGTTCAGGTCGAAGAAGTCAGTCAGGCTCTGGCCGGACAAGTGGTCATCGACATCCGTCACCCGGATGAAGCCGAAGACCGTCCGCTGGAACTGTCGGGCGTTGAAGTACAAACGCTGCCGTTCTTTGCACTGAACAGCCGTTTCAAGGAACTGGATCACACGCGCCAGTACCTGCTGTATTGCGACAAAGGCGTCATGAGTCGCCTGCATGCTCATCATTTGCTCAGTGAGGGGCATGCCAATGTGCGCGTTTATCGACCGAGCTAAGTGCCCGGGGCTGTTTGCCTGTGGCTTGCGTCACCGGCCCCCCGACACCAGTCGTCAGCCGTAACGGCTTTAGCCGGCTCTACTGTTCATAGCTGCCTACACTAAGCAGCTGACCGAATCCTCTGATCGAGATACACAAGTGATCGAAAATCTACGCAACATCGCCATCATTGCTCACGTTGACCACGGTAAAACCACCCTCGTCGACAAGCTTTTGCGCCAGTCCGGCACCCTTGAGCGCAACGAGCTCAACGACGAACGCGTGATGGACTCCAACGACCAGGAAAAAGAGCGCGGTATTACCATTCTCGCGAAGAACACCGCGATCAACTGGAATGGCTACCACATCAACATCGTTGACACCCCGGGCCACGCCGACTTCGGTGGTGAAGTAGAGCGCGTGATGTCGATGGTTGACTCCGTTCTGCTGCTGGTCGACGCTCAAGACGGCCCTATGCCGCAAACCCGTTTCGTGACCAAGAAGGCGTTCGAAGCCGGCCTGCGTCCAATCGTGGTCATCAACAAGGTTGACCGTCCGGGCGCGCGTCCTGATTGGGTTCTGGACCAGATCTTCGATCTGTTCGACAACCTGGGCGCTACCGAAGAGCAACTGGACTTCCAGGTCGTCTACGCCTCTGCCATCAACGGCATCGCAGGTCTGGACCACAACGAAATGGCCGAAGACATGACCCCGCTGTACCAAGCGGTCGTCGATCACGTCCCTGCGCCGAAAGTTGACCGTGACGGTCCTTTCCAGATGCAGATTTCGGCACTGGACTACAACAGCTTCCTGGGCGTCATCGGTGTTGGCCGTATCGCTCGCGGTCGCGTCAAGCCGAACACCCCGGTTGTGGCGATCAGCGCTGACGGCAAGCGTCGCAACGGTCGTATCCTCAAGCTGATGGGTCACCACGGTCTGCACCGCATCGACGTCGAAGAAGCAGCTGCCGGCGACATCGTCTGCATCAGCGGCTTCGAAGAGCTGTTCATCTCCGACACCCTGTGCGACCCGACCGTCGTTGAAGCGATGAAGCCGCTGACCGTTGACGAGCCAACCGTTTCCATGACCTTCCAGGTAAACGACTCGCCATTCTGCGGTAAAGAAGGCAAGTTCGTGACGTCCCGTAACATCAAGGACCGTCTGGACAAAGAGCTGCTGTACAACGTTGCACTGCGCGTTGAAGAAGGCGACTCGGCTGACAAGTTCAAAGTATCCGGCCGTGGTGAGCTGCACCTCTCGGTACTGATCGAAACCATGCGTCGCGAAGGCTTCGAGCTGGCCCTGGGCCGTCCTGAAGTGATCATTCGTGAAGTCGACGGCGTCAAGCAAGAACCGTACGAAAACGTGACCATCGACATCCCTGAAGAATCGCAGGGCAAGGTCATGGAAGAGATGGGTCTGCGTAAAGGCGACCTGAGCAACATGGTCCCGGATGGCAAAGGCCGTGTGCGTCTGGAATACAACATCCCTGCTCGTGGTCTGATCGGTTTCCGTAACCAGTTCCTGACCCTGACCAACGGTGCTGGCATCCTGACCTCGATCTTCGATCGCTACGACACCGTTAAGTCGGGCCACATGTCTGGCCGTCAGAACGGCGTTCTGGTTTCGGTTGAAACCGGTAAGGCACTGACCTACTCCCTGGAAACCCTGCAGGCGCGTGGCAAGCTGTTCGTTGAACACGGTCAGGAAATCTACAACGGCCAGATCGTTGGTCAGAACAGCCGTGACAACGACCTGGGCGTCAACCCTACCAAGGGCAAGAAGCTCGACAACATGCGTGCTTCGGGTAAAGACGAAACCATCGCTCTGGTTCCACCTGTTCGCTTCACGCTGGAACAGGCTCTGGAATACATCCAGGAAGACGAGCTGTGCGAAGTCACGCCTAAGTCGATCCGTCTTCGCAAGAAGATCCTCGACGAAAGCGAGCGTACCCGCGCTGCCAAGAAAGCCAAGGCGTAACTAGCCCCGGCTGAACGAAAACGCCCCCGGTCGAAAGGCCGGGGGCGTTTTTGTTTGTATGGGAAATGGGAAGGCGTGGAGATTTCTGTGGGAGCGAATTCATTCGCGATGCGTTATGTCAGGCGATGCATCTCTAGCGCTCGGACGATTTTTCGCGAATGAATTCGCTCCCACGGTAAACCCTGCAACGCCGCCAATCCAGGCGTCAGACACAGATGCCCTTTGTGGTAGCGAATGTTGTCAGAACTTCAAAGGCACGCGCCCTGAGTTAGAGTTCAACGTCCCGCTGCTCTCGCGCACCACTTCTTTGGGCTTGTAAGCGCAATAGCCTGGGCGCGGACCGATCCTGGGGTGGTTGCGGCAGGTGTCCGGGCGTTTCTCGTAGATCGTGCACAAACGGCTCTTGCGATCCAGGTACAGGCAGTCGTTGTTGCTCATGCGCTGCAGGGTAAAAATCCCGGATTTCTGATTGAAGCGCTCGACGATCCCTTCCTTCTGCAGGCGTTTGGCGATGTTCTTCGGGTTGTCGCCCTGTTCGAACTCGTCGACGATGCCAATGCGGATCAGGTCCTTGATCTTCGCTTCAACCGGCAACGTGCAGCAGCTGGACACGCAGCCTCCGCACATGTGGCTGGAGTATTTCTGCCAGGTCTCAAGGCGGTCGAGTTCGGCGGCGGCGATCAAGGTGGGTTTCATGACGGTTGGGTTCCGGGTGTATCGGGCGCGCGATCATACCGGGCCGTGCGCATTTCCCCTATCGCAAAATGATCGATGCGACTGTCGGCAAGCTGTGGGCGGCTGCCACCGCTTCGCAATAGAGTGCGAGTAGAGTGGGCAGACACGCCAGTCACGCCGAATCGAGGTAAACCCATGCAACCCGCTGAACAGGTGGTTAACGAGGTCTTCGGACTCTACGCGCAACGCGGCAGCGACGATTACATCGGTGAGCCGGTGTCGCAGATCGAGCACATGTCGCAGTCCGCCGAACTGGCGCTGGCCGAGGGTTATGACGACGAAGTGGTGCTGGCGGCATTCTTCCACGACATCGGTCATCTCTGTGAAAGCGATACGGGTGCAGCAAGCATGGGCGGCTACGGCGTGGTCAGCCACGAACGAGTGGGCGCCGATTATCTGCGCAAATGCGGGTTTAGTGAGCGGGTCGCCAGGCTCGTGGAATATCACGTCCAGGCCAAGCGCTACCTGACGCTTCGCCGGCCCGGTTACTACGACCAGTTGAGCGAAGCGAGCCGGCGCACGCTGGAATATCAGGGCGGCGTAATGAGCGAATCAGAAGCGGAGGCCTTCGAGCGCGACCCGCTGTGCAGCGTCAGCCTGCGGATGCGTCAGTGGGATGAAATGGCGAAAGAGATGAACGTGCCGGTGATTGATCTGCAGACTCTCAAGGACAAGGCGCTCAGGCTGCTCGCCGCATAACCCTGTAGGAGCAATCCGAGTTTACGACGGTCGCGAAAGCGATTTGCCTGACACACCGCATCGCGACCCTCGCAAACTCGGATTGCTCCTACAAGGGTTCGTGATGTTCAGATAAGAACCGTCTTGGCCAACACCTCGATCTGCTCCTGCCGCTCGGTCTGATCAAGCTTGGGACGCGGGTTCAGCGACGACCACTGCGGATGCGCCCGGGCTTTGTGCAGCGCATCGGGCAGTTTGCCTTCGCGCCAGGTTTTGTCCTGTGGGGTGTCGAGCGTGATGCTGTCGACGGCGGCATGACCGCGAGCCTCCAGCGCAATCAGCAACTGGCGCTGCCGCAATGCAAGCAGACGCAGTACGGCGTCGTCGACGGTCAATTCGCGTTGGCCCTTCAGCTTGCCAAGCAAACGGCCACCGTAACTGCGTGCGGTCTGCAGTGCGCCGCCGGCAATGGCGCCGACCAACGCCGCCGCGCCGAGGGTGATGCCGCCCACCAGCAAGTCCACGCCCGCACCCGCCGCCGCGCCTGCCGCGATGCCACCGCCCACCCGCACGCCCAGCAGCTTCAGCGTTTCGGGATTGAACAGGTCATCGCCCCAGCGCCCGTCCAGCAGCGGCAGATCGCTGGCGGACGCGTCCTCCCGACGAAACGCATACAGCTTGAGTAACGCTTCCACGCAACGCTGTTCGCGCTGGCGCACGGCTTTGCGCACGTCGTCGATGGCTGACTGCACCTGATCAGACGTCGTCGCGACGCTGCGTCGACACGCCGCGCAGTCCAGCAGCAGCTCGGCGATAAGCCGCGCAGCGCTGTGGCGACGGACCTCACGCTGCGCCTGTTGATCGGCGATCAAGCGTTCCAGCTGACCCCGAGAGTTTTCCAGCAACAGAGCGAGGCTTTCATACAGTCGCCGCTCGCCATCTTCCGGTGGTGCCACGCTGTCAAAGCGCACCAGCGCGTGCAGGCCAAGTCGGGCCAGCGCCTCTCGCCAGTCCGGCTCGCGGTGCCTGGAACTGCTGACGAAGTTGAGCACCGGCAACAGGGGTTTGCCGCAACTGGCAAGCACGGCGAGTTCGTCGCGGTATTTGGCAAGCACCGGCTCGCGGGCGTCGATCACATAGAGGCCGGCATCCGACGCCAGCAACTGGCGCAACACCTTGGCCTCCTGTTCAAAGCGCTGGCGGGCTTCACTGCCTTCCAGAAAGCGCGCCAAACGTGCCGGGCCATCGAGGCGTTCGCCGGGCCGATCAAGACGCTCCAGGAAGTCGAGCAGGGCAATCGCGTCTTCAAGGCCGGGCGTGTCGTACAGTTCAAGCAGCGCGTCGCCATCGACTGATAATCGCGCGCCTTCCACATGGCGCGTCGTGCTCGGCCGGTGCGAGACTTCGCCAAATCCGACATCACGGGTCAGCGTGCGCAGTAATGAGGTTTTGCCCACATTGGTGTGGCCCACCACTGCCAACTTGAGTGGCCGGCGTGCGCCTGTATCAGTCATGTCCGGTCTCCAGCCAAGTCAGTGGCGCGCTGTCCGCCCACTTCAGCTCCAGTTGCTGCAGCGCCTGATGCCAATCGCCAAGGCGGTCGGCATCCAGCGCCTGACCCGCCGGCGCAGGCAGCAACCAGATACGCGTTGAAGCCGCGCATCGTGCCAGCTCGGCAATCAGCGCGAGGCTGCCTCGATCAGGCGAGCGGCGCGGGTCGCAGGCGATGGCCAGACGTGCGGGCGGGTAGCGGGTCAGTTGGTCGAGCAGGTTTTTGCGGGATTCGCGGCTGTCGAGAATGCCAGCATCGGCCACGGTGTTTGGCAGTTCAGGCGGCCAGGGGCGTTGATCGTCCAGTTCGACTGCGACCAGCAGCGCACCTTCGCTCTCGAGGGTCGATGCGCCGGTTTGCACCTGATGCAGTTGCGCGGGGGCTGCGTCGTTGACACCAAGGCGCTCGCTGCTTGGCATCAGGCGTTCCCGCAGTTCGGCAAAGCCGGGCTGGCTGAGATCCAGCGCCAACTGCTGACGGCCGGCGCGCCAACGCACGCAGCACAGCAACGTCAGGAGCAAGCGCGGCAGGATGCCGTACACCACCAGCACGCCGACCAGCCAGGCGGCCCACGCCTGTCGAGCGTTTTCGATCGTTTGTGCGCTGTCGCCACTGGCGCGGATCATGTCTTCTGTGGGCACGCCGAAGCCGAGCAGCGAAGGCAGGGTGCCCAGGTTCTGGGTCAGGCTGACAAAGGTGTCGCTGCCCAGAATCGTGGTTTCCCAGACAAACCCGTAGCGTCGGGTCGCCATGAGCAATAACAGGAGGGTGAGGGCGCTGAGCAGCGCCAGTAACCAAAGGCCGTTGACGCAGATGCCCAGCACCCAGCGGTTCAGCCGTTTTCGTTGCAGCAGCAGAATCAGTGCCGGGGCCAGTTGCGCCGCTTGAGCGTCGCGGGCGAGTTTCTCGCTGAGCCATAACCAGAGGCGGCCGAGGCTGGCGGCGCTCCCGCCCGCGAAGATCAGGCCGAACGCCCAACTGATCAGCAGGATCAGGTTCAAGCCGAGCAGGCTGCCCAATGCCCAGAACACATTGACCGGCGTTTGTCCGTCACCCAGCGCCGCGAACGCCAGACCCGCACCGCTGACGACAGCGAACGCAGCCAGCACGATCAGCGAAAGCCGGGCGCCTTGTTTCCAGTGGTGCAGGGCCGTGAGCATGCCGTCGCGTTCGGCGAGCGACAGGGCGCGATGCTTGATGCGGGTCAGCAGGTCACCCGCACCGGCGCGGGCACGGCGATTGGCCTCGTTGTCCTCCAGCGGGCCGGCGTGCTGCTCACGCAAGCGCACGGCCTCGGTCAGCCACAATTCATCGAGGGGGGTCAGTGCAGTCACACAGTATCTCGTTCGGGAAGTCAGAAGTGAGCATAACCGTTGTGGCTGTAATCGCGCACAGCGGCAGGGTTGGCGTCTGTTGGACAACCACAATCGCGAGCAAGCTCACCGCCTGCAGCCTTACTCAACACTTTGTGGGAGCGAGCTTGCTCGCGCAGCTTTTTTTGACGCATCGCGGCATTGCGATCAGTACCGGTCTACGAATCCTTCCGTGGCCTCTGCTATCCTCGCCGCCATGAAAAAACATCTCCCCCTCAGCCTGATTGCCGCCCTCGGTGAAAACCGGGTCATCGGCGTCGACAATTCCATGCCCTGGCATTTGCCGGGGGACTTCAAGTACTTCAAGGCGACCACGCTGGGCAAGCCGATCATCATGGGTCGCAAGACCTGGGATTCGCTGGGCCGTCCGCTCCCCGGTCGACTGAACATCGTCGTGACCCGTCAGGCAGGCCTTCAGCTTGAGGGCGCAGAGGTCTTCACTTCGCTGGAAGCTGCCGTGCAGCGCGCCGAGGAGTGGGCGACCGAGCAGGGTGTTGACGAAGTGATGCTGATTGGCGGCGCGCAGCTTTATGCACAGGGGCTGGCGCACGCTGATCGTCTGTACCTGACGCGCGTGGCGTTGAGCCCAGAGGGTGATGCCTGGTTTCCGGAGTTCGATCAGGCGCAGTGGAAACAGGTGTCCGACACGCCAAACCCGGCGCTGGATGACAAGCCTGCGTACAGCTTTGAGGTGTGGGAACGAGGCTGATATCGCTATCGCGAATAAATTCGCTCCCACAGAGAATCCTGCAACACTGCCAATCAGGCTTAAAACACAGGCCACCTGTGGGAGCGAATTCATTCGCGATGCTTTATGTCAGGCGATGGATTTCCAGCGCTCGGGCGATTTTCTGCGAATGAATTCGCTCCCATCGGGGTGCCGACAGTTGCTAAAGCGGCCGTCACAAATATGTCGTTTTTATGTCATTCGTCGCGAACAGTCCTCAACGTGACGTCTTCAGAACGCACACGGTCGCTGACGCATTAAAACAGTAATGGCTTTTTGTTACGGTCCAGCCTCGAACTGATAAAGGGGAGGACACCGTTATGAAGCTCGCACCAAAACTGTTGGCCGCCGCGCTCTGTCTGGGCCTTGCCGGGCAGGCCATGTCCACGGAACTCAAGCACTGGCCCGAGCCTGCGGCCAAGCAGCTAAACGCGATGATCGCGGCGAATGCCAACAAAGGTAACTTCGCCGTTTTCGACATGGACAACACCAGCTACCGCTATGACCTGGAAGAGTCGCTGCTCCCGTTCATGGAAAACAAAGGGCTGATCACGCGCGAAAAACTCGATCCTTCCCTCAAGCTGATCCCGTTCAAAGACACCGCTGAGCACAAGGAAAGCCTGTTCAGCTACTACTACCGCCTTTGCGAAATCGACGACATGGTCTGCTATCCATGGGTCGCGCAGGTGTTCTCAGGTTTTACCCTCAAAGAACTCAAAGGTTACGTGGACGAGCTGATGGCGTCCGGCAAGCCGGTCCCAAGCACCTATTACGAAGGTGATGTGGTCAAAACCATCGAGGTACAACCGCCGAAGGTCTTTACCGGCCAGGCCGAGCTTTACAACAAGCTGATGGAAAACGGCATCGAGGTCTACGTGATGACCGCCGCGTCCGAAGAACTGGTGCGCATGGTCGCGTCCGATCCCAAGTACGGCTACAACGTCAAACCGCAGAACGTCATCGGCGTGACCACGCTGCTGAAGAACCGCGACACCGGCGAGCTGACCACCGCGCGCAAGCAGATCACCGCAGGCAAGTACGACGAGAAGGCTAACCTGGGCCTGGAGCTTACGCCGTACCTGTGGACGCCCGCCACCTGGATGGCCGGTAAACAGGCGGCGATCCTGACCTACATTGATCAGTGGAAAAAACCGGTATTGGTCGGCGGCGACACGCCGACGAGTGACGGCTACATGCTGTTCCACAGCGTCGACGTCAACAAAGGCGGTATCCACCTTTGGGTCAACCGCAAAGATAAATACATGACTCAGCTCAACGGCATGATGAAAACCAACGCCGAGGCGCAAGCCAAAGAAGGGCTGCCGGTGACGGCGGACAAGAACTGGGTGATCGTCAAACCGGACGAGATTCAGTAAAACGAATGACGCAGCAGCACGCAGGGAACGCGTGCCGATGCCTTATTTCCACAACGCTATCCCCACAAACGCCGGTATCTCCCGTCGGCGTCATGATCATTGGCCTGCTTGGCCGTGTTGAAATGCCTTCCTCCTCTGGGATCCGTCCCGTGTCCCGCGATGTACAGCCAATTGCCCTGATTGCTGTAGACGTCGTAGTCCACCAGCTGCGATTCGAACCACGCCGCACCGGCGCGCCAGTCGCTTTTAAGCTCATGAATCAGGTAGCTGGCGACGATCTGGCGCATGCGGTTTGAGAGGTATCCAGTGGCCGCCAGCTCACGCATGCCCGCATCGATCAAGGCCTCTCCTGTGTCGCCACGGCACCAACGCTCAAACCCCTGAGGGTTGTGACTGGGCTCGGCGCCACCGTTCAGGCTGCTCGCTCGGTACAGGCGCCGTCCGTACTTGAGGTGCAGGAAACGGAAATAGTCGCGCCACAGCAGCTCGAAAAAGATCCAGTACGTGCTGTCGTTGGCGCCCTGCGCGGCTTCGAATGCCTTGAGGGCCTGATCAATCTGAGGAGCTGACAATGAACCCAGCGCAAGCCAGGGGGAAAATTTGGTCGAGTCGTCGACCGCGCTCAGGTTGTTGCGTGTGGCCTTGTAGCTATTCGCCAGTTGACGGTCGAAATACCGCTGCAGATGCTGGCGCCCCGATTGCTCGCTGCCATCGAACGCAGGCGTTTGATAAGGAAAGGCCGAGCGTGGATCCGTGTCGGGGGGCGATAGACACGGGATGGCCTCGGCGGTTACGCCGTCTGGCAGCCCAGGCAGCGCCGCCGGGGCATCCAGTACTTGGCGTGAGGCGGTGCCGGCTTTTTCCACCGAGCGGCGGAAGCTGCTGAACACGTCCGGCAGTTCCTCGACGTGCATCGGCAGCGATTCGAGCGCGAACAAGCTGGATTGCCAGTGATCCTCGACCTGAAGGCCCGCAGCACGTAGCGCGTCAACCTGCGCCTCTTCCTCAGGGGCCGCGATGCGTTCACAGATAATCTTTTTGACGGACAGGCGCCGTGCGAGGGCAATCAGTTGCTCAACGGGATCGCCCTCCACATGCAGCAGTGCGCTGCCTTTTGCCTTCAACTGGTCGTCCAGCGCTCTCACCGCAGCGTTCTCTATGGACTGGCGGTGCGGTCCTTTGCGAGGAAAGCCCCACGGCGTTAATGTCTGTGGTGCGGCGCAGTACACCGGCAGCAACGCCTGGGCCTGCTCGCAGGCCTGCGTGAGCGCAGGGTTGTCGGCTAACCGAAGGTCCTGACGAAACCAATAGATCAAGGTACTCATGGGAAAAGCTCACCGTCGAGGGATCGAGGTCTTGGACAACGGGTTACGGGCAATGGATCTGTGCGGTTGCCTCAAGTGAAGCGCTCAGCAGGATTGCACTTTTGAGCCATAGTCATACAGGTAAATGACTGGAAAGGGGCTCAAATGAAAGCGATGTCTGTGTCTTCGCCGCCAAGGTATGTCGGCCTGCTGGGGTATGGCGGTTTGCTGCCGTTCCTTGGGCTCTTGTTGCTGATCCTGTTTTCAGCCGAATACCGTCCCCTCTGGACGCAAGCGCTGCTCGCCTACGGCGCGGTGATCCTGAGCTTTGTAGGCGCTTTGCATTGGGGCTTTGCCATGACCTTGCAGGGCTTGAGCGCCGATCAGTGTCGCGAGCGGTTTATCTGGAGCGTCATACCGGCGCTGATCGCCTGGCCCGCGATGTTATTGGCGGCGCCGCTGGGGTGTCTGCTGCTGATTTTCGGTTTCGTCGCGCACTACTGGCAGGACAGGCGTTTGGTCAAAGCCACGACGCTGCCCGCCTGGTATTTGCCGATGCGACTGCGTTTAACGTTGGTCGCCAGTCTGTGCCTGCTGTTGGGCGCAATCACCGTCGCCGTCGGCTCGTGAAACCACCGACACGCCAGCCCATCCCAGAGAATCGCAGACAAAAAAACACCCCGACCTGCGGGGTGTTTTCATGACCGGTTAATGCTTACGGCACGAGCTTGTCCAGCATCGCCTTGTCGCGCACCGCGCCTTTGTCGGCACTGGTTGCGAGCAGGGCATAGGCCTTGAGCGCTGTAGTGACTTTGCGAGGACGCGATTCGACAGGCTTCCAGCCTTTCTTGTCCTGCTCGGCACGACGGGCCGCCATTTCCTCGTCGGAGATCAACAGGTTGATCCCACGGTTCGGGATGTCGATCAGCACCTTGTCGCCATCGCGCACCAGACCGATTGCGCCGCCGGCTGCCGCTTCAGGCGAAGCGTGGCCGATGGACAGGCCCGACGTGCCGCCCGAGAAGCGTCCGTCGGTCAGCAATGCGCAAGCTTTGCCCAGGCCTTTGGATTTCAGGTACGAGGTCGGGTAGAGCATTTCCTGCATGCCCGGGCCGCCTTTCGGGCCTTCGTAACGGATGATCACGATGTCGCCGGCTTTCACTTCGTCAGCGAGGATGCCGCGAACGGCGCTGTCCTGGCTTTCGAAGATCTTCGCGTTGCCTTCGAACACATGGATCGACTCGTCGACGCCTGCGGTTTTCACCACGCAACCGTCCAGCGCAATGTTGCCGTACAGCACGGCCAGGCCGCCTTCTTGCGAGTAAGCGTGCTCGACGCTGCGGATGCAGCCGTTTTCACGGTCGTCGTCCAGGGTTTCCCAGCGGGTCGACTGGCTGAACGCCGTTTGCGTCGGGATACCTGCCGGGCCAGCCTTGAAGAAGTGATGAACCGCTTCGTCGTCGGTCTGGGTGATGTCCCACTTGGCGATCGCTTCTTCCATGGATTTGGCGTGCACGGTCGGCAGGTCGGTGTGCAGCAGACCGCCACGGGCCAGCGAACCGAGGATGCTGAAGATGCCGCCCGCGCGGTGGACGTCTTCCATGTGGTACTTCTGGATGTTTGGTGCGACTTTGCACAGCTGCGGCACTTTGCGCGACAGACGGTCGATGTCACGCAGGTCGAAGGCGATTTCGGCTTCCTGGGCGGCGGCCAGCAGGTGAAGGATGGTGTTGGTCGAACCCCCCATGGCGATGTCCAGCGTCATTGCGTTCTCGAACGCTTTGAAGTTGGCGATGTTGCGCGGCAGGACCGAGTCATCGTTATCGCGGTAGTAGGTTTTGCACAGGTCGACAATGGTACGGCCGGCTTGCAGGAACAATTGCTCGCGGTCACTGTGCGTGGCCAGCGTCGAACCGTTGCCGGGCAATGCCAGGCCCAGCGCTTCGGTCAGGCAGTTCATCGAGTTGGCGGTGAACATGCCGGAGCACGAACCGCACGTCGGGCACGCGCTGCGCTCGTATTCGGCGACTTTCTCGTCGGAAGCGGTCGAGTCGGCGGCGATGACCATGGCGTCGACCAGGTCCAGGCCGTGGCTGGCGAGTTTGGTCTTGCCGGCTTCCATCGGGCCGCCCGAAACAAAGATCACCGGGATGTTCAGGCGCAGAGCGGCCATCAGCATACCGGGGGTGATCTTGTCGCAGTTGGAGATGCAGACAATGGCGTCGGCGCAGTGGGCGTTGACCATGTACTCGACCGAGTCGGCGATGATTTCGCGGCTTGGCAGCGAGTACAGCATGCCGTCGTGGCCCATGGCGATGCCGTCATCCACGGCGATGGTATTGAATTCCTTGGCGACGCCGCCTGCCTTTTCAATCTCGCGGGCAACCAGCTGGCCCAGATCCTTGAGGTGCACGTGACCCGGTACGAACTGGGTGAACGAGTTGGCGATGGCGATGATCGGCTTCTTGAAGTCTTCATCCTTCATGCCCGTGGCACGCCACAAAGCACGCGCGCCGGCCATGTTGCGGCCATGGGTGGACGTTTTCGAACGGTAATCAGGCATTGGAGCACTCCGGCTAATCGGCTAATAAGGAAGGGAGTGAGCTTCTAGTGACGTCGTATGCAAAGGCAGTGACCGGATGCAGCGAAGAAACCGAACGACACGGGATCACCGTACGCTCAGCCTGAGCTCATAAACCCGCCGGGGATGACTGGCGATGAATAGCGCTGATTCTACACCTGTGGCGGCGGGAGGGAATGGCAGGAAGTGTTGAGCGTGAGGACTTGAGCCTGAACGGTTGGTTTTTGAAATGCCGCAGGCCCTGTTCGCGGGCAAGCGCGCTCCTACAAATGAATGCGTTATCACATGGGAATACGCTCGACTGTAGGAGCGCGCTTGCCCGCGAAAGCGCCAGTCCGAACACATCTGATTACTTGATCAACCCTCGTTGGTTCAGGCTTGCACTAGCCTTTCCTTGAACCATTTTTTCAGGGACAAGGGAATGTCTGCATCTAAAAGGGCCTGCGATTTGAGGTTGGGGCGATATTCGGGTGATGGCCAGATTTATCTTCTGACGTCTGTCGTACATGGCCGCCAACCCCTCTTTTCCAACTGGTTGGCAGGCCGGTTGGTGGTGGACGAGTTTCGCCGTGTTCAGCAGGAAGGCATCGCGGACTCGTTGGCGTGGGTTGTCATGCCAGACCATTTTCATTGGCTGGTGAGATTGAGGCAGGGCAATTTGGGAATGTTGATGCGGCGGGTTAAATCCGGCAGCGCGCTTGCGATCATGAGGTCTGGTCACACGCCGCTTCGCGTCTGGCAGAAGGGTTACCACGACAGGGCTGTCAGGCGAGAGGAGGATTTGCAGGCGATTGCGCGTTACATCGTTGCCAATCCGTTGAGGGCCGGATTGGTCAAGCGGGTGGGGGATTACCCGCTCTGGGATGCGGTTTGGCTGTGAGATTTTTCGCGGGCAAGCGCGCTCCTACAGTTGACCGCGGCGTTCTTGAGCTGCATCACACCGCGTACACCGCGTACACCGCGTACACCGCGTACACCGCGTACATCGCAGGTAAACGCGGTCCGTTGTAGGAGCGCGCTTGCCCGCGATTGCGTCAGTCAGGTCGCCAAAAAATCAACTATTCGGCAACAACCGGCACGTAATGCTCTTGATGTAGCGCGTTTCCGGGATGGCCGGGTGTACCGGGTGGTCCGGGCCCTGGCCGCCGCGTTCCAACAGCTGGATGTTGCGGTCCAGATGACGGGCGCTGGTCAGGAGGATGTTCTGCAGATCATCTTCGGGCAGGTGCATCGAGCAGGATGCGCTGACCAGGATGCCGTCTTTGCTCAGCAGGCGCATGGCCTGCTCGTTCAGGCGACGGTAGGCGCCTTCGCCGTTCTTCAGGTCTTTCTTGCGTTTGATGAACGCAGGCGGATCGGCAACGATCACGTCGAAGCGCTCTTCAGCCGCTTTCAGCTCTTTCAGCGCTTCAAACACATCGCCTTCGATGCAGGTGACTTTCTCGGCAAAACCGTTCAGCCCGGCGTTGCGTTCAACACCATCGAGCGCGAACCCGGAGGCGTCAACGCAGAACACTTCGCTGGCGCCGAACGCGCCGGCCTGCACGCCCCAACCGCCGATGTAGCTGAACAGGTCCAGCACGCGTTTGCCTTTGACGTACGGCGCCAGACGCGCGCGGTTCATGCGGTGGTCATAGAACCAGCCGGTTTTCTGGCCTTCCATCACCGGCGCTTCAAATTTCACGCCGTTCTCTTCCAGCGCCACCCACTCAGGCACCAGACCGAATGCGGTTTCGACGTAGCGGGTCAGGCCCTCGGCGTCGCGCGCGGCGGAATCGTTCTTCAGCAAAATGCCACTCGGCTTGATCACTTGGATCAGGGCCGCCAGGACATCGTCCTTGTGCTGTTCCATGGTCGCAGAGGCCAGCTGCACCACCAGGATATCGCCGAAACGATCGACCACCAGGCCCGGCAACAAGTCGGAATCGCCGTACACCAGGCGGTAAAACGGTTTGTCGAACAGGCGCTCGCGCAGCGACAGGCAGACGTTCAGGCGATGCACCAGCAGCGACTTGTCCAGCGGCAGCTTGACGTCGCGCGACAGCAAGCGCGCGCAGATCAGGTTGTTGGGGCTCATGGCGACGATGCCCAGCGGCTTGCCGCCCGCTGCTTCCAGAATCGCTTGAGCGCCCGGAGCAAAGCCGTTGAGCGGGGTGGCGGCAACGTCGATTTCGTTGCTGTAGATCCACAGGTGACCGGCGCGCAGGCGACGGTCGGCGTTGGGCTTGAGGCGCAAGCTAGGCAGGGACATGACGTCGCTCCGGAAAAAAGAGCGGGATTATAACGTGTGATCTCGCTTGCGGGCGTCTGGCGATGAATTAACCGGCTAGCGGTCTGTCGGATCCAGAGAGTGTTTCAGCGGTTGTCGAAGCATGGGCGGTAAAGGTTAGAATCGCCCCCTGACCTTGAGTGTGTACTTATGTCCCAAGAGCTTACTTCCGAGCAGATCCAGCAGGCGTTGCAAGGCATCAGCGTTCCGCCCCAGCCGCAAATCATGGTCGATTTGCAGATGGAGCAGTACATGCCCGACCCTGATCTGGGTGTGATCGCCCGGTTGATTGCACAGGACCCCGGCCTCTCCGGCGCTCTGCTGAAAATCGTCAACTCGGCGCATTACGGTCTGGCCAACAAGATCGCTTCCATTCAGCGTGCGGTGAATCTGCTGGGCAGCCGGTCCGTCATCAACCTGATCAACGCGCAGTCGATCAAGGGCGAGATGACTGACGAAACCATCGTGGTGCTCAACCGCTTCTGGGACACCGCTCAGGATGTCGCCATGACCAGCCTCACGTTGGCCAAGCGACTCGGCTCGCAGACGGTGGACGAATCCTACGCGCTGGGCTTGTTCCACGACTGCGGCGTGCCGTTGATGCTCAAGCGTTTCCCGGAGTACATGAACGTGCTGGAAGAGGCCTACGCCAAAGCCGGGCCGGAGTGTCGGGTGGTGGACACGGAGAACCGCATTCTCAACACGAACCACGCGGTTGTCGGCTATTTCACGGCCAAGTCCTGGCGTCTGCCTGAACATGTCAGCAATGCCATCGCCAACCATCACAATGCGCTGGCGATCTTTCAGGACGATTCGGGCCGCAATGCGCCGCTGAAAAACCTGCTGGCGACCCTTAAGATGGCCGAGCACATCTGCTCGTCCCATCGCGTATTGGGGAATCAGGCCATTGACCATGAATGGAACAGCATCGGTCATCTGATTCTCGATTACGTCGGCCTGTCCGATTACGACTTCGAAAACCTCAAAGAAAGTATCCGTGAACTGAGCGCGCACTGATCACGTGCGCCTGCGGTCCCGTCGCCTCCGAGCTGCTGCCTGATGCCTGAGTTACCTGAAGTCGAAACCACCCGTCGGGGCATCGCGCCTCATCTGGAAGGGCAACGCGTCAGTCGCGTGATTGTTCGCGATCGGCGTTTGCGCTGGCCGATTCCGGAGGATCTGGACGTGCGCCTGTCCGGCCAGAAGATCGTGGTCGTGGAGCGACGCGCCAAATACCTGCTGATTCAGGCCGAGGTGGGAACATTGATCAGTCACTTGGGCATGTCGGGCAATCTGCGATTGGTCGAAGCGGGGCTTCCCGCGCTCAAGCACGAGCACGTCGACATCGAACTGGAATCCGGGCTGGCGCTGCGTTACACCGACCCGAGGCGTTTTGGCGCAATGCTCTGGAGTCTCGATCCTCACAACCACGAGTTGTTGATGCGTCTGGGGCCTGAGCCGTTGACCGATCTGTTCGATGGCTTGCGGCTGTACGAGCTGTCGCGCGGACGGTCGATGGCGGTGAAGCCGTTCATCATGGACAACGCGGTGGTGGTAGGCGTGGGCAATATCTACGCGACCGAGGCATTGTTTGCGGCGGGCATCGACCCGCGTCGTGAGGCCAAGAGCATTTCCAAGGCGCGCTATATAAAGCTGGCCGTCGAGATCAAGCGCATTCTGGCGGCAGCCATCGAACGGGGCGGTACGACGCTGCGCGATTTCATTGGCGGTGACGGTCAGCCGGGGTATTTCCAGCAGGAATTGTTCGCGTACGGTCGCGGCGAAGAGCCGTGCAAGGTATGCGGCACGACGATGCGCGACGTCAAACTGGGACAGAGGGCGAGCGTTTATTGCCCCAAGTGTCAGAAGTAGAGCGCGGCGTCCTACGGGATGTGTGTCGCGAATGAGACAGACATCCCCTTGCTTAACCCCGATCCCTGTTTATAGTGAGCACCATCACTTTTTCGTTGAGCCTGAAGGATCACGCCATGCGCCCGTTTCGTATTCTCGCTGCTACCCTGGCCGTGTTCTTCGGCTTGCAGATGACACCGGCCATGGCGCAGGTTGAAGCCGCAGGCAGCGGTGATCCGGTGTACCAGATTCAGAATCCCCCGGCTTACGCGATGATGGGCGACCTGCTGATCGCGCGTCCGCTGCTGATCGTGGCAACCGTGATTGGTGCGGGCCTGTTCGTGATCGCATCGCCGTTCGCTGCGGCGGGCGGTAACCTCGGCGCGACCGGCAAGGCACTGGTCGTCGATCCGGGCAAAGCAGCCTTCGTGCGCTGCCTGGGTTGCACCACGAGCGGCTACGGCAAGCACGACTGATCGGTGCAGGTCCGCACCAGATTCAGCGGCGCATCGGGCCTGAACGTCGCTGACAGACCTATTCCGCGAGGATCACTCGCGGCTTCTACCTTGGCGTTGTTCTTGCGCCACAACAGCACTTGCTGATTGCCGAAATCGCGCTTGGTCTCCCTGAGGCGATAACCGCGCTCGCGCAGGTCACTTAATTCCTCTTCGGTGAACGCGCCGGCCTCGTACTCCAGCACGTCCGGAATGTATTGGTGATGGTAGCGCGGCGCCGAGGTCCATTGGGTCACTGGCTGATCGTCCAGGTATTGCAGCATCGACAACAGCACCACGCTGGGGATCCGGCTGCCGCCTGGCGTGCCGAAGGCGGTGAACGCCTGCGGACTTTCAATGAAGCTCGGGCTCATGCTCGACAGAGGACGCTTGCCGGGTTCGATGATGTTCGCCTGGCTGCCGACCAGCCCGTAGGTATTGCTGCCTTTGGGATCGACCGCGAAGTCGTCCATTTCGTCGTTCAAAATCACGCCCGTGCCGGGCACGGTGAAGGTCGAGCCAAACGGCAGGTTCAGTGAGAGCGTCGCGGCGACGGCGTTGCCCTCGTTGTCGAGGACCGAGAAATGGCTGGTGTTGTCACCTTCGCGCCAGCGCGGTGCGGGCGGCAGGATGTTATTGGGCGTGGCGCGATGAGGGTCGATGCTGCCCGTCAGCTCAAACAGGTAGTCGGGTGCCAGGACCTGAGCGATCGGATTGGGCACAAAGTCAGGATCACCGAATAACACCCGATCGCGAAAGGCGCGTCGCAGCACTTCCACGACGTAATGGGCGCGCTGGACTTTTTCCGACTCCCGCCACGGCAGTTGCTGCAGCATGAACAGGCTTTGTGCCAAGGCAATGCCGCCCGCTGAAGGCGGAGGCGCGCTGATCAGCTCCCGCTGGTCCGCCAGCTGGAAACGCAGTGGCGTGCGGGTGATGACCTCGTACTCTTCGAAATCGTGGTAATTCCAGATGCCGCCCGCGGCGCGAACCCCGCTGACCATCGCTTGTGCCGTCAGCCCGCTGTAAAACCCGGCGCGACCTTTGTCCGCCAGACGATCCAGTGTCTGCGCGAGTTCGGGCTGTTTGATGATTTCGCCGATGTCAGGCACGTCGTTGTTGCGCAGGAACAGGCGGGCGCTTTCCTTGTTGGCGCGCAGGGCAAACAACCGCCAACTGGCACGCTCCCGATACACCTCATCGACCTTGAAACCGCGATACGCAATACGAATGGCAGGCGCCATGGAAATGCTCAACGGCAACCGGCCATAACGCTCGGCGAGTTCAACCAAGGCAGCCGGTAACCCTGGGATCGCGGCCGCCAACGGGCCATTCAGGGAAAGGTCCGGCTGGGCAACGCCGTGGCGATAAAACATCTTGAGCTTGGACTTGAGCGGCGCTTTTTCTCGCGCATCGAGGAACTGATACTGGACTGGTTCCCCTGCCTGACGCAGTAAAAAGAAGCCTCCACCGCCCATGCCCGAACCGTAAGGTTCGACCACGGCAAGCGTTGCGCTGATCGCGATGGCGGCGTCGAATGCGTTGCCGCCGTCAACCAGGATTTCCCGACCGGCGGCGGTGGCGATGGGGTGTGGGCTGGCGATCGCGGCCTGGTCAGGGTGATCAGGACTGGCTTGAGCCGAAAGGGCGCTCAGTGAAAGCACTGCGCCAAACAACGAGGGTATTCGCTCCAGCATCGATGTCATGCGTATCTCGCTCAGGTCAACAGGCATTACAGCCAGTGTCTTCGGCGAAAGCGCGGATGCCGACAAAATATGCCTTTGGTTATGCCTTGCTGGTAATCAACTGGTACTTGGCCATGAGCTCATCTTTGCTCTCGACGTGGTTCTCATCCAGCGGAATGCAGTCCACGGGGCAGACTTGCTGGCACTGCGGCTCGTCGTAATGGCCAACGCATTCGGTGCACAGGTTCGGGTTGATCACGTAGATCTCCTCACCTTGGGAAATCGCTTCGTTCGGACACTCGGGTTCGCAGACGTCGCAATTGATGCAATCGTCGGTGATGATCAGGGACATGGATACTCCTGCCGCGGTCGACACCGGGGCATATCTAAACTAATGCGGCGAATTGTGCCGCATTAGCGCTCGGTATGCACCTGAACATCACTCACGAACCGGGCTGGAACCTTTCCTTGAGCGCCTGAGCGACCGCCGGGTGTACGAATTTAGTGATATCACCCCCCAGCGCCGCAATTTCTCTGACCAGCGTAGATGAAATGAATGAGTAGCGTTCGGACGGCGTGAGAAAAAGGCTTTCCACGTCAGGCGCGAGCTGTTTGTTCATGTTGGCGAGTTGAAACTCGTACTCGAAGTCGGAGACGGCACGCAGTCCGCGCAACAGAATGTTGGCGTTCTGTTCCTGGGCAAAATGCGCCAGCAGGCTTGAAAATCCCACCACTTCTACGTTCGACAGGTGTTTGGTCGCTTCGCGAGCCAGATCCACGCGTTGCTCCAGAGGAAACAACGGGTTTTTCTTGGGGCTGGCGGCAACGGCGATGACCACTTGGTCGAACATCCGCGAGGCACGCTCGACCAGATCGATATGGCCCTTGGTGATAGGGTCGAAGGTGCCTGGGTACAACACTCGGTTCATCGCGTCGTCCTGGTCGGAGTCCGTAGGGGACTCGGATGGTAGCGCAGGAGACTGGGTCGGCCAAGTCAGGCCGCAGGACTGGCCGCGATAGAGGGCCTCGTAGGAGCCGGCTACAGATTAGATATCGACCGCAATCATCGGAACGGCGCAGTACTTGTAGGAGACGTCCGAGGTTACGAGGGCAGCGAATGCGGTGGGTCGGTCACCGCCGATGTACCTGTCCCACCGCATTCGCCACTGTCGTAACCTCCAGCAGCTCCTACAGGTCTCGCGGCAGTCAAGACACCTTGGCCTGCCCGATCTGGGCGTGAGTCTTCCAACTGTTTGAGGCATGCCACAGAGCTTGATTGCAAAGCAGTACCTGTGGGAGACGTCCGAGGTTACGAGGGCAGCGAATGCGGCGTGTCGGTCACCGCCGATGTACCTGTCCCACCACATTCGCCACTGTCGTAACCTCCAGCAGCTCCTACAGGTCTCGCGGCAGTCAAGACACCTTGGTCTGCCCGATCTGGGCGTGAGTCTTCCAACTGTTTGAGGCATGCCACAGAGCTTGATTGCAAAGCAGGACCTGTGGGAGACGTCCGAGGTTACGAGGGCAGCGATGCGGTGGGTCAGTGACATTGAGGTTGCCTGAACGACCGCATTCGCCAGCAAGCCGGCTCTTACGGGTGATGCGTCACGTGCGCTTCAATCTGTCCGCCAACCCCGTCGCCAGTTTTGCCGTCAGCCCGTACACCGACAACTGCGGATTGGCGCCAATGCTGGTCGGAAACAGCGATCCGTCATGAATCGACAGGTTTTCCAGTTGATGGTGCCTGCCCAGACTGTCTGCAACGGCGTGCTTCGGATCTTCGCCCATCGCACAGCCACCCATGACGTGCGCGCTGCCCAGGCGCGTGCGGAAGATTTCCAGGCTGAGGGTGTCGATCAGCGAGCGCGCCTGCGCGGCGGTTTTCACGTAGTCGGCATCACCGTGTAGCGGCATGACGGCCTTTGCGCCGCCCGCGAACTGGATCTCGGCCATGCTGTGCAGCGAGCGGCGTACGCCGTCCCAGGCATAGGGCGACACCTGATAATCCAGCACGGGCGTGTTATCGCCGCGCAGTTCGACCGTTCCGCCGACGCTGTCGGGGTGGAAGCCGTCGCGCAGCAACGCCAGCATCATGTGCGTGTGCGGCAACTGGGCCATGCGTTCTGCATTCTTCGGACCGTAATCGCCCAGCAACGTAGTGGTCAGTGCTGGCTGCAAAGGCGGGACCTCAAGCTTGTAGGCCATGGGCCCGGTCACGCCGTCGCGCCACTGGAAGTGATCGGAGTAGATCGATTGCGGCGCGCCATAGAACGGGTTGATGACCTTGTCGAACAGGCCCGCCGAGAACGTCACCAGGTGCAGGAACGTCCGTTTGCCCAGGCGGCCATGGGGGTCCGGTGCCTTGGAGCGCATCAGCAGGGCGGGGCTGTTGATGCCGCCGCCGGCGAGCACCGTGTGACGCGCCTTGACCGTGATCTTGCGCCCGGTGGGTGCGACGCAACGTTCATCCATCGCCTGGCACTCCACGCCGAGTACCTTGCCGTTCTCGATGATCAGGCGTTCGGCGCGCGTCAGATAAAGCAACTCGCCCCCGCGTTCCAGCGTCGCGGGAATCGTCGTCACCAACATGGATTGCTTGGCGTTGGTCGGACAGCCCATGCCGCAATAGCCCAGGTTCCAGCAACCACGCACGTTGCGCGGGATGACATGCCAGCTATAACCGAGCGCCTCGCAGCCTTGACGAATGACGTCGTTATTGGCGTTTGGCGGCACGATCCACGGCGAGACGCCCAGTCGTTGTTCCATCTTGTCGAACCACGGTGCCATTTCGGCGGGGCTGTGGCCTTTCACGCCATGCTCGCGCACCCAGTGGTCGAGGGTCTGGTCGGGCGTACGAAAGCTTGATGTCCAGTTGATCAGCGTGGTTCCGCCCACCGCGCGGCCTTGCAGGATCGTGATGGCGCCGTCCTTGCTCATGCGGCCGATCCCTTCCTGATACAGCGTCGAATACGCCTCGTCCTCCAGCATGTTGAAATCGGAGCTGGTTTTCAGCGGCCCTTCTTCGATGATCAGCACTTTGAGCCCGGCTGCGCTGAGGATTTCCGCCGTAGTGCCGCCGCCTGCGCCGCTGCCGATGATGGCGACATCGGCTTCCAGCGTCAGGTCTTGCTCAAGCGTCGAGCCGTCATGGGTTTTCCAGCCGCGAGCTAGACCCTCGCGGAACGTGTCGGGAACAGGCATAGAACCTCGGTTTTTTATTGTTTTTATGGGTTAGATTTTCGGCGGCCCCGGATAGCCGCATGCGGCCCACGACTCGGCCCGGCCATACCAGGCCATCAGCACCAGTTGCAGCAACGAGCTGTGACCCTGACGCAAAAGGTTCAGCGAGCTGTTTTGCCAGCGGCCGAGAAAATGCCGGATCTGTTCGGCATCGGCGTTTTCCCAACGACCCCAGATGCCCGTCAGCGGTCCTCGGGTGATCGCCATCGCCACCACATCGAACAGTTGCTGAGTCAGCTTGAGCATTTCCGGGGACAGTCGCGCCAAGCCGCTGTCCAGGCTATGCAGCGTGGCATCTACCGCATTTTTTACGGTGACCGCCGCCGTTGCGCCCTCGATCATGACCGGGATCACCGCTTGCAAAAACGGCATGTCGCTGGCACGCAAAACGTTGAAACCCGGCGCGGCCGTCGTGCTTGAGCATCCGCTGAGACTCGCCGTCACGCCTGCTGTGGACAGAAATACGGTCGCCCCGAGCCCAAATTTCAGAACGCCCCGCCTGGAAACGCCCGAAGCCGCGACACTCATCGCACGAACAACCGCTGAATCAGCTTCTGTATCGCCTTGCCATACGGTGGATAAACCAGCCGCGCGGCATTGAAGCGCTGCTTGATGAACACGGATTTGGCCTTGCTGAATGTCAGAAAACCTTCGTGACCGTGGTAGTGCCCCATCCCGGAGGCACCGATACCGCCGAAGGGCAAATCATCCTGTGCGACATGGAGCAGGGTGTCGTTGAGACAGACACCACCGGAATGCGTCCGCTCCAGCACCCGTTGTTGCTCGGCCTTGTTGTAGCCGAAGTAATACAGCGCAAGTGGGCGAGGTCGTTGATTGATGTAATCGAATGCTTGCTCGATGCGCTCGTAAGGGACGATGGGTAATAGCGGGCCAAAAATCTCGTCCTGCATGACCAGCATCTCGTCCTTCACGTCGAGTACAAGGCTGAACGGCATGCGCCTCCCTTGGCCCTCTTCGTATAAAGAAATGACGTTCGCGCCCTTGCTCGTCGCGTCGGCCAGGTAGCTGTTCAACCGGGCCATGTGCCGTGGGTTGATGATCGCCGTGTAGTCCGGGTTGTCCGCCAGTGTCGGATAGAACCCCGTAACCGCCTTTTTGTAGGCGTCGACAAAGTCGTCGATGCGGTCCTTGGGCACCAGAACGTAATCCGGCGCGACACAGGTCTGGCCGGCGTTCAGCGTTTTACCGAAAGCAATGCGCTCGGCAGCGTCCTTCAACGGCACGTCATGGGAGACGATGGCAGGGGACTTACCGCCCAGCTCCAGCGTGACGGGCGTCAGGTTCTCTGCCGCAGCGCGCATCACGTGTCGCCCGACGCTGGTGGCGCCAGTGAACAATAAATGATCAAAAGGCAGTCGGGAAAACGCCACGCCGACGTCCGCCTCGCCCAGCACCACCGACACCAAGTCTTCGGGGAAAACCTGGGCGAACAGCTTTTTGAGCAACTCGCCTGTCGCAGGCGTGGACTCGCTGAGCTTGAGCATCACCCGATTACCCGCCGCCAAGGCGCCCACCAGCGGGCCAATCGCCAGGTACAGCGGATAATTCCACGGCACGATCACACCGATCACGCCCAGTGGCTGATAGATGACTTTGGCCGAGGCGGGCTGGAACGCCATGCCCACGCTGCGCGGAGACGCGCGCATCCACTTTTTCAGATGTCGGCGTGCGTAATGAATGTTGTGAAGACTCGGCATCAATTCGGCGAGCAGCGTCTCGTCGGCGCTGCGGTGGCTGAAATCGGCACTGATGGCGTCGATCAACGCCTGGCGCTCGTTGCTGAGCAATTGACGAAGGCTGTCGAGCCACTGCAGGCGCTGCCCGGCGACCGGCATGGGGTTCGCCGCGAAGGCCCGGCGCTGATTATCGAACAGTCGCTGAAGTTCGGCATGCGGGTCGGGTAGGTCGTCAGGCAGGGGCAGGCGGACGGATTCAACAGGCATTGCTGCAGTTCCTTTTGGGCGTTGTAGCGTTGTTTTAGAGTCATTGCTCTATAAAGTCAAATGGTCTTGTCGAGGTCATTGCCAACGTTGTCATGCCCCTTGCGCAGCGCAAATCCGCGAGCCAGACTGCTTGCGCCCGGTTCCGGGTGAACCGCTTTGCAGCACCTGACATGGAGTCTCAATGCGTACGGACTATCTGGCGTTCTTCTTTTCGCTTTTTCTTTCGCGGCTGGCCGATCAGGTCCTGCTGTTTCTGGTGCCGCTGATCGTCTTCCAGACCACCCAGAGCGCTTCTTGGGCGGGCCTGGCGTTTTTTGTCGAGACGCTGCCGCGCTTTCTGGCGTTCCCGATCTGCGGCGCGTTGTGCGACAAGTTCGCCCCGATTCGTTTGTTGCACATCAGTCAGATGTACCGCGCGGTGGTGTGCATGGTTGCTGTTGTCTTGTACGGGGTGTTTGGCGGGATTTACTGGCTGGTGCTGCTCTCCGCGATCTGCGGCGTGTTGACCACCCAGGGGATCATGGCGCGTGAGGTGGTGATGCCCCATATCTTCGCGGATTACCGATACGGCAAGACCCTGTCCTACTCACAGATCGCCGACCAGACCGGGCTCGTCCTCGGACCGTTGCTGGCAGCGCTCTCGCTGGAGTTCTGCCCGTGGCCAGGTGTGGTGATTGGCGTGGCGTTGCTGTTTGTGCTGGCCGACGTCGCAATGCGTGAGTGGCAGCGTTCCAGCAACGTGACGCTGGAAACGTTCGAGCAGCACGCAGACATCTGGTTTCAGCCCTTACGAATTGCCTTCAGGCACATCCGTCAGTCCGCCGAGCTCAAAAAGATCATCTGTCTGGCGGCGGGTGTGAATCTCATCGTAGGCGTGACGCTGGCCAGCTCGGCCGCCATGGTCATTGGCTCATTCGGTGAAAGCAAAGACTTCTACGCGGCGCTTCAAGCGTCGGGTGCGCTGGTCACTATTTTGATTCTGTTCGGGCTCGCCCGGGTCTCATTGCCGCTGTCGGTGCTTGGCCGGGTGTCGTATTGCGCGATTACGCTGGGTGCGCTGATCACTGCCACGGGCGCGGCGTCCGAGATCTATGTGGTGGGTTTTCTGCTCGTCGTTGGCTTCGACAAGATGTTCAATGTCTACATGCGCACCATTCGCCAGCGGGTGATACCGGTGCGCGATTTCGGCAAGACCGTCGGCGTCATTACGCTGCTGAACAACCTGACCCAACCGTTGGCCGGTTTGCTGGTGGGTGTTTTGGCTGTGTCGATAGGATTGCGAGGCGTGATTCTCGCGCTGGCAGTGGCCGCCGTGTTGATTGGCCTTGCCGTGGCCATCGCCACCCGGACGAAGGTGGTGGCATCCGTCGAGTCGTGAGGGCTGCACCCCATCGTGGTCCTTGCGTTAAGATCGGACACATTCCTGTCACGTCCCAACGTTCGAGTCGAGCATGGCGCCGCGCATTAAAACCATACGCATCAAGACCCGTGAACGCATCGTGCAGAGCAGCCTGGAGCTGTTCAATCTGCAGGGTGAGCGCAGCGTCAGCACCAACCACATCGCAGCGCACATGGAGATCTCGCCGGGCAATCTGTATTACCACTTCGCCAACAAGCAGGCGATCATCGCCGAGCTGTTCACCGAATACGAAGCCTTGGTCGACAGCTTTTTGCATCCGCCCAAAGGCCGCTTGCCGGGTGTCGAAGACAAGCGTCATTACCTGACAGCGATTCTCGACGGCATGTGGCGCTACCGTTTTCTGCACCGCGACCTTGAACACCTGCTCGAAGCCGACTCTGAGCTGGCGGCACGTTATCGGCGGTTTTCGCAGCATTGCCTGATCAAGGCCATGGCCATTTACGGCGGCTTCGTCGAAGCCGGGATTCTGGAGATGGACAAGGTCCAGATCGAATCGCTCACGCTCAATGCCTGGATCATTTTGACGTCTTGGGTGCGATTCCTCTGCACCACCCGGGAAAACGCCACGCACCTGAACGAAGACGCCATTCGGCGCGGCGTGTATCAGGTGCTGATGCTCGAGCTCGCTTACGTCACACCCGACGCTCGGGAAGCTGTGCACGCGCTGTGCGCCGAATTTTACGTGCCGCTGAACAAGGCGCTGGAGGACGCGAGCTGAAGCGTGCTCATCCGCTCAACTGGATTGTCTTATCACTATCGCCACTTTCACTGTCTGCAGGAGCCTGTCATGTCCATCGCGCAATTGATCAGCCCGCAACAACTGGCCGAACGCCAACAAAAGCCGGGGCTTGTGATTCTAGATTGTCGTTCCTCCCTTGATGACCTGGACTACGGCCAGCGCAGCTATGCCGAAGGTCACATAGAGGGCTCTTCCTACGCGGACCTGCTCAACGACCTGAGCGGCCCCATCACCAAAGGCGTCACCGGTCGCCATCCGCTGCCGGATCCGCAAGTGCTGATCGAGCGCCTGCGTTTTTGGGGCGTCAATAACGACAGCGAGGTTGTGCTGTACGACGACGGCCCAGGCGCATACGCCGCCCGCGCATGGTGGTTACTCGCCTGGCTGGGCAAGCGTGATGGCGTGTACATCCTCGATGGCGGTCTGAAAGCCTGGCACGCGGCGGGGCTGCCCTTGAGTCTGGACCCGCCGGACCATCGACAAGGCTCGTTTCAGGGCAAGCCCGATGAATTCCTGGTGTTGAGTGCGGCCGACTTGCAGGCGCGGCTCGGAGCGCCAGAGATGACCCTGATCGACGCCCGTGCGCCGGCGCGCTTTCGCGGCGAGGTTGAGCCGATCGACCCGATTGCAGGCCACATTCCCGGCGCTCAGTGTGCAGCGTTTACCGACAACCTGGGGCCTGATGGGCGTTTTCTTCCGGCTGAACAGCTCAAGCAGCGGTTTGCGCAAACCTTGAAAGGGCGCTCGCCAGATCAGTTGGTGGCCTATTGCGGTTCCGGTGTCACGGCGTGCCATAACCTGTTCGCATTGTGTCTGGTGGGTTATCCGCTGGGCGGGTTGTATGCAGGGTCGTGGAGCGAGTGGATCAATGATCCGGCGCGTGGGGTAGCGACGGGGGAGTGACGCGCTCCTGCTGAGCGGTTTGGCAGTCTTGATCGATCTGCTGCCGGACTGGATCTGTGCAGATTCATTCGCAATGGAGCGGTGCAGCCGATGGCGAGGCATCGAATGAACCCTCCTTTCGCGAATGAATTCGCTCCCACAGGGGCGGTACATCTGGCCGAGTTCGGGCTAAATCTGCCCCATCGCCCACCGCAGTAAAAAGAACACCACCAGACCGCCGCCAATGGTGGCCAGCAAATTACGGCTGAACGCTGCAATCGCGATGGCGGCGAGGCCGGCCAGCAAGTAAGCGTTCTGAAACGATACCTGCCAATGCTCGCCGTCCGGCAGCAGCATGCCGGGCACCACGATGGCGGTCAGGACGGCGGTCGGCACGTAGTGCAGGCCTTGTCGCACGACCGGCGGGAAGCGCAGGTTGGGCCACGCGAAAAGGCTGTAGCGCATCAGAAAAGTGATCGCCGTCATGCCCAGAATCAGCCACCAATAACTCATGACTGTGCCCCCGCGTGCGACCGGTCGTGAGGGTTGGCAGCCTGTCGACGCTCAAGCAAAACACCCACGGCAATCCCGCTGAATGCGGCCGCCATCAACCCCAGTTTGTACGGCAGCGACCAGGTCATCAGTGCCACGGCGCCCGCGGCCAGTGCGGCGGCGATCTGCGGTTGATTGCGTAGCAGCGGCACCACAATGCCGATGAATGTCGCCAGCATCGCGAACTCCAGACCCCAGCTCGCCATGTCCGGCACCGCCTGACCGAACAACACGCCCACCAGCGAACTGCCGACCCAACAGGCATAGAGTGCGCTGGCCACACCGAGCCAATACCAATGCGCCAGCGGTTGGCGGCCGTGGACGAGGTAGTAGCGCTGCACGACCGCGAACGTTTCGTCGGTCAGCCAGAACGCCAGCAGCAATCGCCAGCGTTGCGGCAAACCCTGCACCTGCGGCTGCAAGGTAGCGCTGTAGAGCACATGGCGCAGGTTGACGATGAAGGTGGTCAGCAGGATCACCACGGCGCTGGCCCCGGCGCCCATCAGGCTGACGACGATGAATTGTGCCGAGCCTGCGTAGACAAACATCGACATGCCGACCGCTTGCCACAGCGACAAACCGCCGACCCCGGCGAGGGTTCCGAAGATGATGCCGAACGGCGCAATGCCGACGAGCATGGGCACACTGTCGCGAAGACCGCGAACGTAGAGTTGATGACGGGACATGGTGTTTCTCCTTATGTCCCGAATGGTAGGCGGGTGGTATGTCGCTGTCTTGAACGATCTTGCACAGATCCAAAACAGCGTTGAACGGCAGGGGCCGACTGGCTGGGTCCGCGTCGTTCCGAAGGCTTGAAGGCGGCACTCATACTGTAGGAGCCGGCTTGCTGGCGAATGCGGTGGGTCAGCAGCATCAACTGCGACTGACACACCGCATTCGTCCGAGTGCGGCCCATACCCTCGTAACCTCGGACGTCTCCTACAGGGTTCGCGTCGTGACGAAGACTTCGGGACGACGCTGATATTGTAGGAGCCGGCTTGCTGGCGAATGCGGTGGGTCAGCAACATCGACGGCGAATGACACACCGCTTTCGCCAGCAAGCCGGCTCCTACGGGGTCGGCGAACGGAATCTGCGCCGCGGGAAAGCCTTGTTCTCACGCCCCAGGGGGGAATCAAGGGCGAAGTGTCAGACTTGCTTGAGCCCCATGCACATCCACCAACCACTCCGGAATCCGCTGTTCCAGGTAATAGGTCGGCGTTCTGATCGTGCCGCCGACAAACCCCACATGACCGCCCTGGTTTTGCAGGTCGAACTGCGTGCTTGCGGACAGCTCGCTTGCGTCCGGCAGGCTGTGTTTGAATACGAACGGATCGTCCAGGGACTGCACCAGCAGCGTCGGCGTGCGGATTGCTCCGAGGAAATAGCGGCTTGAGGCGCGGCGGTAATAATCCTGAGCGTCGACAAAACCGTTGAGTGGCGCGGTCACTTTTCCATCGAAGTCCCAGAACGTGCGCAGATTGTCCAGCGAACCCAGTGCGGCAAGGGTGGCGAGGCCTTCGTTCATGCCCTCATGCTGAAAGCGGCGTTGTTTGTCGCGGATATACCCGACCATTTCACGCATGAAATGCCGCTGATAGACCTTGGAAAAACCCAGGCCGATACGATCAGCGCACTCATCCAGACGAAACGGCACCGAAACCGCCGCCGCACCTTGAAGGTTGCTGTCCAGCCCTGACTCGCCCAGGTGCTTGAGCAGAATGTTGCCGCCCAGCGAATAGCCGACCGCGTACAACGGCGCCAGTGGTCGTGCGGTGCGGATATGTGCGATGACGGCGGCCAGGTCTTCGCTCGCGCCGGAATGGTAGCTGCGCGGAAGTAGATTGGGTTCGCCCGAACAGCCTCGCCAGTTCAGCGCGACGCTGGTCCAGCCTCGTTTTTCCATTGCCTGCTGTAAGCCAACGACGTACGGCGAGTTGGAGGAGCCGGTGAGGCCATGGAGCACCAGCACGACGGGTGCTTTGGCGTCGTGCGGTCCGTACCAGTCCATGTCGAGGAAGTCGCCGTCCTCCAGCCAGATGCGCTCGCGTCGACGATCCATGTGAATGGTTTTTCGCCAGAGCGGGCCCCAGAGGGTCTGCAGGTGAGGGTTGCTGAGTCCGAACGCGGGAACGAACGGACGGCGGTCAGCTCGCGGCAACACTTCTTTCCCATAGCGCGTAATACACCTGCCCGGCCTTTTTCTCACGGTGCAGGCGCCAGTTGCCCGGCAGGCCAAGGGTCGACGGCGCGGTTTCACTCTCGGTGTAGATCCACGCGTTATCCGCCAGCCAGTTGCGCTCTTCGAGAAGCGTGCACGCGGGCGTCAGCAGATTCTGATGAAATGGTGGGTCGAGAAAGACCACGTCGAACTGATCAGCCGCTTGCGACTCCAGATACCGCAGTGCGTCGGTGGCGTGCGTCTTGCCGACTGTGCAGCGCAAGGTGCCCAAGTGTTCGCGCAAGCTGGAAATGGCGGTTGAGTTGGTGTCTAGCGCCAGGCCCATGCTGGCGCCACGCGACAAGGCCTCCAGGTACAGCGCGCCGCTGCCCGCGAACGGGTCGAGTACACGGGCGCCTTCGATATAAGGCGCCAGCCAGTTGAACAGCGTTTCACGCACGCGATCCGGGGTCGGGCGCAAGCCCGGGCCGTCAGGGAAACTCAGACGCCGACTGCGCCATTCGCCGCCGATAATCCGCAGTTGGCCCAGGCCCGTGTGGATTTTGTGCCCTTTGTGGATACGCGGCGGCTTGGAAGTCGAGGTCATTAGTGCTCCGGAACGCCGAGAGGTTGCTCGGCGGGTTTATCAGTAGGGGGCGGCAGCGGTTTCTGCGGGACGGTCGGACCGGCAGTCACGATCACCAGCTTGTCAGCGTCCAGATGCTTGTTCATCACCGCCTTGATCTGCTCGACGGTGACGCTCTGGGACTGCGTCATGAAGTCTTCGAGGTAGGTCAGGGGCAGATTATAGAAGCCAATGGCACCCAGTTGGCCAACGATCGCCGAGTTGCTGGCGGTCGAGAGCGGGAAACTGCCCGCCAGTTCGCGCTTGGCATCGTCCAGTTCTTTCTGGGTCGGGCCGTTGGCGAGGAAGTCGCGGGTGATGTCCTTGACCAGCTTGAGCGTGTTTTCGCTCAGTTCGGCGCGGGTCTGCAGCCCAATCATGAACGGACCTTGTGCCTGCATCGGGGTAAAGCCCGAGGACACGCCGTAGGTCAGGCCACGTTTCTCGCGGACTTCCGACATCAAGCGACTGCCGAAACCACCGCCACCCAGAATCGAGTTACCCAGCGACAACGCAGCGTAATCCGGGTCTGCGCGGTCGATGCCCAGTTCAGCCAGCATCAGGTGCGTCTGCTTCGACGGAAACTCGATGTGGGTTTCGCCTGGCTTGGGCTCGGTCGGTGCGGCGGTCTTGGCCAGGGCCGGCCCTTTCGGCAACGACGCCGACACTTGAGCGGCTACGGCTTCCGCCTCCGAACGGGACAGGTCGCCGACCAGGGCAATGACCGCGTTACCGGCTGCGTAAGCCTTGGCATGGAAGGCTTTTAGCTGAGCCAGGTTAATAGGCGTGATGCTTTTAGCCGTGCCCATGCTCGGGTGTGCGTAGGGGTGATCGCCGTACAGGCGCTTGAACAATTCGTCGCCCGCAAGCTTTCCGGGGTTCTGCTTCTGGTACTCGAAGCTGGCCATCAGCTGATTCTTGATCCGCGCCAGCGAGTCGGCCGGGAAAGTAGGTTTACCGACAACTTCCGAGAACAGTTTCAGCGCAGGCTCACGCTTGTCCGGCGCACTCAGGCTGCGCAACGACGCAAGGGCCATGTCGCGGTAGGAACCGTTGCCGAAGTCGGCGCCCAGGCCTTCGAAACCTTGGGCAATGGCGCTGACATCCTTGCCTTTCACGCCTTCGTTGAGCATGGCGTTGGTGATCAGGGCGATACCCGGCGTCGCGCCGTCCTGACTGCTGCCTGCAGCGAACAGCAGGCGCATATCGAACATCGGCAGCTCATGGGCTTCGACGAACAGCACGCGCGCGCCTTCGGCGGTTTTCCACGACTGGATGTTCAGCGTCCGGCGGGCGGGTGCTTTGCCGTCGAGCTCTTTCAGCGATTCGAGAGTGTTGGCGGCTTTGTCGATCGCCTTGGGTGCGTCAGCGGTCGTGTCGGCCATCACCGAAGCTGCACCGAACAGGCCGAGGGTCGCGGCAAGCAATAACGCAGGGGCCCGCGTTCGCGCAAAGCGTGTTTCGTTGCGCTTACTCATGGGCTTTCTCCTCAGGCAGAACGTGTGCGACCGCAAGGCGTTCGCGGGTGAAATAGGTGCGTGCAGCTTTCTGGATGTCTTGCGGCGTCACGCTTTGCAGCGCGGCCAGTTCTTGGTCGATGAGCCGCCAGGACAGCCCGACGGTTTCCAGTTCGCCGATGGTGCTCGCCTGACTGGTAATCGAATCGCGTTCGTAAACCAGCCCGGCGATGACCTGGGCACGCACCCGCTCCAGTTCTTCCTGGGTCGGCGGCTTGGTTTTCAGTTCGTCGAGCAGGCGCCAGATACCGGCTTCGGTGTCGGCCAGGGTTTTCTTCTTCTGCTGGTTAGGCGTGGCGCTGATGGTGAACAGGCTGTCGCCACGGGTATAGGCGTCGTAGTCCGACGATGCGCCGGTGACCAGCTCTTCGCCGCGTTCGAGGCGGGTCGGGATGCGTGCGCTGTAGCCACCGTCGAGCAGGGCAGAGATCAGGCGCAGTGCGTTCACCGACTGAGGGTCGGTGGCGGTGGAAAGGCTCGGTACGTTGAAGCCGTACATCAGGCTCGGCATCTGCGTCGCCACATGAACAGTGATCTGGCGCAGGCCTGGCTCAGGCAATTCGAGCGGCTTTTTCGAAGGTGGAACATCGCGACGCGGAATCGGACCGAAGAAACGCTCGGCCAAGACCTTCACTTCGTCGGGTTTCACGTCACCGACCACCACCAGCGTGGCGTTGTTCGGCACGTACCAGGATTCATACCAGTGACGCAGCTCTTCGACTTTCATGCGGTCCAGGTCAGCCATCCAGCCGATGGTCGGCGTGTGATAGCCGCTGGCAGGGTAGGCGATGGCCTTGAAGCGCTCGTAAGCCTTGGCGTTGGGCTTGTCGTCCGTGCGCAGGCGGCGCTCTTCCTTGATGACTTCGATCTCGCGGGCGAATTCTTCCGGTGGCAGCTTCAGCGTCGCCATGCGGTCGGCTTCCAGTTCGAAGGCTACGCTCAGACGGTCACGCGCCAGCACCTGATAGTAGGCGGTGTAGTCGTCGCTGGTGAAGGCGTTCTCTTCGGCGCCCAGGTCGCGCAGGATCAGCGACGCTTCACCCGGACCCGCCTTGGAACTGCCTTTGAACATCATGTGTTCAAGCGCATGGGAAAGGCCCGTCTGGCCGGGCGTTTCATAGCTGGAGCCGACCTTGTACCAGACCTGAGACACCACGACCGGCGCGCGATGGTCTTCGCGCACGACCACTTTCAGGCCGTTATCCAGCGTGAATTCGGAAGTGGGTTGGGGATCGGCGGCGTTGGCTGCAAGGGGCAAACAGAGTGTGCCGAGCAGCAGGCCTGCGGCACAGCGGGCGAGAGCATTCATTCGTAATTTGAACCTTCGAGGCGGCCTGCTTGAACTTAGCGTCGGCGGGCGCGGGGGTGTTAGGATAGCGGCCAGTTTGGCTGCCGACTATGTCTAAGACTCATGCTTGGGAATCGGACTACGATGAAATGCGCTGCTATGGCGCATTTCTGTAGGGATTGCCGGGAGTGTTGAGCGATTGTCGAGTAAAGCTCACTCAGCCAACTGATGAACAAGCGGACATAAAAGCAGTCTGTTTCGCATTGACAGAATTTTCAGAGGCGCCGCTCTGGCGCGTCGCTACCTTGAGATAGCCGTCCTCCATGTTTGGTTCCAACGACGACAAGAAGACCCCAGCCCCGGCTGGCGAGAAGAAAGGCCTGTTCGGATGGCTGCGCAAAAAACCGCAGGAAACCGTCGCCGAACAGCCGCAAGACGTACCTGCAGCAGCGCCCGAGCCTGTCGTCGAACAGACGCCAGTCGTTGCTGAGCCGCAGATTGCTCCCGTCATACCTGCCGAGCCCGTGCCGGAGGCCATTACCGCCCACGCGCCCGCGCCGATTATCGAGCCCGCTGACGCCGAGCCGTGGTTGAAACTGCCGGTTGCCGAAGAGCCGGTCGCATTGACGCCTGAGAGCGAGCCGCACGTTACCCCTGAGATTCCGGCGTACACCGCTTCGCACGTGCAGGCGGACCTCGCGACGCCTCAAGCGCCTGTGCAGCCAGCGGTTGTCGACGTCACCTCCTTCGAAGTGCCGCCGTCGATCGAGCCGATCCCGGTGGCCTTGCCTGACCCTGTTGCCGGCGATGATCTGCCTGCGTTGTCGCAGCCTTTGCCAGTCACACCGCCTCCGGTCATAGCACCGGTGAGTGCCCCGGTCGTGCCCGTTGTAGAAGCGCCTGCCGCTCCCGCGACCGCCCCGGCATCCGGGACAGCCGAGCCGAAGCAGCCTGGTTTCTTCGCGCGTCTCAAACAGGGCTTGTCCAAGACCAGCGCCAGCCTGGGCGAAGGCATGGCCAGCCTGTTTCTGGGCAAAAAAGCCATCGACGACGACATGCTTGATGAGCTGGAAACCCGTTTGCTGACCGCGGACGTTGGTGTTGAGGCAACTTCGCTGATCGTGCGTAACTTGACGCAGAAAGTGGCGCGTAAACAACTGACTGACAGTGACGCGCTGTACAAGTCGTTGCAAAGCGAGCTGACCGAAATGCTCAAGCCGGTGGAAGCGCCACTGGTGATCAAATCCGAGCACAAGCCCTTCGTGATTCTGGTCGTGGGCGTCAACGGTGCGGGCAAGACCACCACCATTGGCAAACTGGCGAAAAAGCTTCAACTGGAAGGCAAGAAAGTCATGTTGGCGGCGGGCGACACCTTCCGTGCCGCAGCCGTCGAGCAATTGCAGGTGTGGGGCGAGCGCAACAAAATCCCGGTCATCGCCCAGCACACCGGTGCTGACTCCGCTTCGGTGATTTTCGACGCCGTGCAGGCCGCTAAAGCACGAGGCATTGATGTGTTGATTGCCGACACTGCCGGTCGTCTGCACACCAAAGACAATCTGATGGAAGAGCTCAAGAAGGTTCGCCGCGTGATCGGCAAGCTCGACGAGCAGGCGCCGCACGAAGTGCTGCTGGTACTGGACGCGGGCACCGGTCAGAACGCGATCAATCAGGCCAAACAGTTCAACCAGACGGTCCAGTTGACCGGGCTGGCGCTGACCAAACTCGACGGCACTGCCAAAGGCGGCGTGATCTTCGCGCTGGCCAAGCAGTTCGGGTTGCCGATTCGCTACGTCGGCGTCGGTGAAGGCATCGACGATTTGCGTACTTTCGAGGCTGAACCTTTCGTTCAAGCCCTATTCGCCGAGCGGGAGCGCACATGATTCGTTTCGAACAGGTCGGTAAACGCTATCCGAACGGACACGTCGGCTTGCATGAGCTGAGCTTTCGAGTGCGTCGTGGAGAGTTTCTGTTTGTGACCGGCCACTCGGGTGCCGGTAAAAGTACCTTGCTGCGCCTGCTGCTGGCGATGGAGCGCCCAACCACCGGCAAGCTGCTGTTGGCCGGGCAGGACCTGGGCCAGATCAGCACGGCGCAAATTCCGTTTTTGCGTCGGCAGATCGGTGTCGTGTTCCAGAACCACCAGTTGCTGTTTGATCGCACGGTGTTCAATAACGTCGCGTTGCCGTTGCAGATTCTTGGCCTGTCCAAGATGGAAGTGACCAAACGCGTCGATTCTGCGCTGGAGCGCGTGGCGCTGTCGGACAAAGCCGAGCTGTATCCCGGCGACTTGTCCACAGGCCAACAGCAGCGCGTCGGCATCGCCCGCGCCATCGTCCACCGTCCGGCCTTGCTGCTGGCGGATGAACCGACCGGTAACCTCGATCCACGATTGGCAGCGGAGATCATGGGTGTATTCGAAGACATCAACCGTCTGGGCACCAGCGTGCTGATCGCGAGCCACGACCTGGCGCTGATCGCGCGCATGCGTCATCGCATGCTGACGCTGCAGCGTGGTCGATTGATCGGTGACGGGGAGGCTGGCGTATGAGTGCCACTCGCAGCCCTAAAGTGTCTGAACGCGTCGCGCCGAAGGCCGCCGAGCCAGGCCCGCAGAAGAAAAAGAAGCACGATGAAGACGACGGCCCCAGCTTTGGCATGTTGTTCAATGCCTGGGTCGAAGCCCATCGTTCCAGTTTGCTGGACAGCCTTCGCCGTCTGGGCAAGCAGCCGATCGGCAGTTTCTTTACGTGTCTGGTGATGGCCGTCGCGTTGAGCTTGCCCATGGGCTTGTCGTTGCTGTTGAGCAATGTCGAGCGTCTGGGTGGATCCTGGCAGCGTGCGGCGCAGATCTCGCTGTATTTGCAACTGGATGCTTCGCCAAGTGAGGGCGAAGGTCTGGTCACGCAGATCAAAGGAATGCCCGGCGTCGCCGAAGCGGAGTACATCAGCCGCGATCAGGCCCTGACCGAGTTCCAGCAGCAGTCGGGCTTGGGCGAGGCGCTCAAGGAGCTGCCGGAGAACCCGTTGCCGGGCGTCGTGCTGGTCACGCCGCAGGAAGTTGACAAAGCCGCGCTTGAGGCATTACGTACACGTCTCGCTGAATTGCCGAAGGTGCAGCAGGCCCAGCTGGATCTGGTGTGGGTCGAACGTCTGGCGGCTATTCTCAAGCTGGGTGATCGCTTCGTGTTCGGTCTGACGGTGTTGCTGGTGGTGGCGCTTTTGCTCGTCATCGGCAATACCATTCGTCTGCACATTGAGAACCGTCGTACCGAAATCGAAGTCATCAAATTGGTAGGCGGTACGGACAGCTACGTGCGCAGGCCCTTCCTTTATATGGGCGCGCTGTACGGATTCGGCGCGGGGATACTCTCGTGGGGTGTGCTGGCGTTCGGTCTGGACTGGCTCAATGAGGCCGTGGTCAGGCTCGCGGGGCTGTACGGCAGCAATTTTTCCCTGGCCGGTGTGCCCATGGCCGATGGTCTGTCGCTCTTGCTAGGGGCGGTGTTGTTGGGGTATATCGGTGCGTGGATCGCAGTTGCACGCCATTTGAGAGAGCTGGCACCTCGTTGAGTCTTAATGTTCGGGTAATTTTCGTAGCGTAAATTTTGTTTCATCTATTGACTTTTCAGCTAAGGGAACTTGTTTAGCGGTTCCCGGTCAATTTCGCAGTGCTGAACTGCACGAGTCATGTGTCGGAGGTTTTTTCGTATGACCAATTCTTTGCAACCTGCTTATGCCTTGGTTCCGGGTGCAAACCTGGAAGCCTATGTGCACACGGTAAACAGCATTCCTTTGCTGACGCCCGAGCAGGAGCGTGAACTGGCCGAGAGTCTCTATTACGAGCAGGATTTAGGGGCGGCTCGGCAGATGGTGCTCGCCCACCTGCGTTTTGTCGTGCATATCGCACGCAGTTATTCCGGTTACGGCCTGGCTCAGGCTGACCTGATCCAGGAAGGTAACGTCGGCCTCATGAAGGCCGTGAAGCGTTTCAACCCAGAAATGGGTGTGCGTCTGGTGTCGTTCGCCGTGCACTGGATCAAAGCTGAGATTCACGAGTTCATCCTGCGCAACTGGCGGATCGTGAAAGTCGCGACCACCAAGGCCCAGCGCAAGCTATTCTTCAACCTGCGCAGCCAGAAGAAGCGTCTAGCGTGGCTGAACAACGAAGAAGTGCATCGCGTGGCCGAAAGCCTCGGCGTTGAGCCACGTGAAGTGCGGGAAATGGAAAGCCGCCTGACCGGCCACGACATGGCGTTCGACCCGGCTGCGGAAGCAGACGACGACAGCGCGTTCCAGTCGCCGGCCAACTACCTGGAAGACCATCGTTACGATCCGGCGCGTCAGCTGGAAGATTCCGACTGGACCGACAGTTCGACGGCCAACCTGCACGAAGCGTTGAACGTCCTCGACGAGCGCAGCCGTGACATCCTCTACCAGCGCTGGCTGGCAGAAGAGAAGGCCACGCTGCACGATCTGGCGGAGAAATACAAAGTGTCCGCAGAGCGTATTCGCCAGCTCGAGAAGAGCGCGATGAACAAGCTCAAGCTGTCGATTGCTGCATAAGCGCCGAACGCTGAAATGAAAAACGCCCCGAGACGATCGGGGCGTTTTTGTTTGCGCGCTGCGAGGTCACTCAATGTAGGAGCGCGCTTGCCCGCGATTGCGTTTCATCAGGCGCCTATGAACGTGTCAGGCAGACCGCCATCGTGGGCAAACGCGCTCCTACACTCCGACGTGGTCCATGATCATCACCACTTACGGCTGTGATTCAACCCCACCAGATACTCATCCCCGCCCAACTGGCGCATCTGCTGGCGAATCCATCCCGCACGCCGCGACACGTAGCTGCTGGGGTTGCTCGCGCTCCATTCGCGCGGGTTGGGGAGTACGGCGGCCAGGTAGCTCGCCTGTTGCATCGAGAGCTGGCTGGCGTTGACATGGAAATGATGCTGCGCGGCGGCTTGGGCGCCGAATACGCCATCGTCCCATTCGACGCTGTTGACGTAGACCTCAAGGATCCGTTGCTTGGACCAGAACACCTCGATCAGCGCGGTGAACCACGCCTCCAGCCCTTTGCGGAAAAAGCTGCGGCCGGACCACAGGAACAGGTTCTTGGACACTTGCTGGCTGAGCGTACTGGCGCCGCGAATCGAGCCGCCGCGCTCGTTGTGAACCAGTGCGGCCTGAATGGCGTCGATATCGAAACCCCAATGCTCGGCGAACTTCTGGTCTTCACCGGCGATGACCGCAACTTTCAGGTCGTCGGAGATCTTCTCCCAAGGCTCCCAGTCGCGCTGCAGGTCAATGGGTTGGCCGTCGAACCATGATTCGATCTTGCGCTCTACCATCAGCGCCGTGAACGGCGGAGGGACCCAGCGGAAGATCAAAACAAGCACGACACTTGCCGCTGCGAACCAGAGCAGGCCTTTGGCGACACGACGAAGGAGGAAACGCAGCATAGAGATGGCTTGGCCGAACCCGTTGAGCGGGCCATTATACAGACCACGCGCCATTGAACGACTTTGCCTGGAGTTGCATATGTTACGAACGTTTCTGATGTTGGCCGCCTTCTTTGGATTCACCGGCGTTGCGTTGGGTGCTTTTGCCGCGCATGCTCTTAAAAACCGACTCAGCCCCGAGTACCTGGCGATCTTTCATACCGGCGTGCTGTACCAGTTGATTCACGCGTTGGCGATCTTTGGCGTGGCGCTGCTGGCGATGCAGATCCAGGGTCGATTGGTCACCTATGCGGGGATCGCGTTCACGCTCGGCATCATTCTGTTCTCCGGCAGCCTTTATCTGCTGACCCTGACCGGTGTGAGCAAACTGGGCATCATCACGCCGATCGGCGGGCTGTGCTTCCTGATTGGCTGGTTCATTCTCGGCTGGACCGCCTGGCGGCTGGGTCTCGACACCCTGTAAGGCAAACCTGACCCGCAGGTCCGGGTTGAGACGAATGGCACGCCTTTGCCTTGGTCATCCCGGCTGATCGGGCTAGAATGCTCGCCCCCTAAAATGATGGCTGCCCTTCGCATGCGCATTCAGTTGAACGGTGAATCCTTTGAACTGCCCGACGGCGCGACCGTTGCGGCGTTGCTGACCCGTCTGGACCTGGCCGGGCGTCGAATCGCGGTCGAGCTCAATCTGGATATCGTGCCGCGCAGCCAGCATGACGCGTCGACGCTGAACGAAGGCGATCAGGTCGAAGTGGTGCATGCCATCGGTGGCGGCTAGTCGTTCGCAGCCGCCCCGCGCCCCGATCCAGAAAGAACTGCAAGAACCTCAACCGTAAAGAGGATTTCCGATGAGCAATGTTCGTAGCGACAAGCCGTTTACAGTGGCGGGTCGTACTTTCCAGTCGCGCCTGTTGGTCGGCACTGGCAAGTACAAGGATATGGAAGAAACCCGTCTGGCGATTGAAGCCTCGGGCGCCGAAATCGTCACCGTCGCCGTGCGCCGGACCAACCTGGGTCAGAACCCGGGCGAACCGAACCTGCTCGACGTGCTGCCGCCAGATCGCTACACCATCCTGCCGAACACTGCCGGTTGCTACGACGCCATCGAGGCTGTGCGCACCTGCCGTCTGGCCCGTGAACTGCTCGACGGTCACAACCTGGTGAAGCTGGAAGTCCTGGCCGACCAGAAGACCCTGTTCCCCAACGTGATTGAAACCCTCAAAGCCGCCGAAACGCTGGTCAAGGACGGTTTCGACGTGATGGTCTACACCAGCGATGACCCGATCATCGCTCGCCAGTTGGCAGAAATCGGCTGCTGCGCGGTCATGCCGCTGGCCGGTCTCATCGGCACTGGCCTTGGGATCTGCAACCCGTACAACCTGCAGATCATCCTCGAAGAATCGAAAGTCCCGGTGTTGGTCGATGCCGGTGTCGGCACGGCCTCAGACGCCACCATCGCGATGGAGCTGGGTTGCGAAGCGGTGCTGATGAACTCGGCCATCGCCCACGCCGGGCAGCCGGTGCTGATGGCCGAAGCCATGAAACACGCCATCCTGGCAGGCCGTATGGCTTACCTGGCTGGCCGTATGCCGAAAAAACTCTATGCCAGCGCGTCCTCGCCGCTGGATGGTCTGATCAAGTAAGAGCCTGTTGATGATTGATTCGCAAAAGCCCGATGCACTTCCGGACGACGAAGTGATGAACGACGAAGACGGTAAAGAGCAGGGCGATGACAGCCATCATCGGCGCATCAAAAGCTTTGTGATGCGCGCCGGTCGTATGACCGAAGGCCAGCAGCGTGGTCTGGATCAGGGCAAGCCACTGTTCGTGCTGCCATTGGCCGATGCGCCGGTGGATTTCGACGCGGTGTTCGGTCGTTCAGCGCCGCGCACCCTTGAAATCGGCTTCGGCATGGGCCACTCGTTGCTGGAGATGGCCGCCGCCGCGCCCGATCAGGATTTCATCGGCGTCGAAGTGCACCGTCCCGGTGTCGGCGCGCTGCTGAACGGCGTGTTGACTCAAGGCCTGACCAACGTGCGTGTCTACGATTGCGATGCGATCGAAGTGCTCAACCGCTGCGTGGCCGACAACAGCCTTGACCGTCTGATGCTGTTCTTCCCGGATCCGTGGCACAAGTCGCGTCATCATAAGCGCCGTATCGTTCAGGCCGAGTTCGCCGCGCTGGTGCGCAGCAAGCTCAAGCCGGGCGGCATTCTGCACATGGCGACCGACTGGGAGCCCTATGCCGAATACATGCTGGAAGTGATGAACGTCGCCCCGGGTTATCGCAACCTGGCCGAAGACGGCAAATGCGTCCCGCGCCCTGCGGAGCGTCCGATCACCAAGTTCGAACGCCGTGGCGAGCGTCTCGGGCATGGGGTTTGGGATTTGAAGTTCGAGAAGATCGCCTGATCTGACGCGGCCGTCATCAGCGCCGAACACCGATCATGGTAGGAGCCGGCTTGATGGCGAATGCGTGGGATCAGACACATTTATGTTGACTGACCCACCGCATTCGCCAGCAAGCCGGCTCCTACAGGTCGAGATCGATGCAGGCTCTGTGGATTACTTTCTGTCCGCCACAACCCCAATCAACACCAGCACCACCAACAACACCGGCGCCAGGCTGTAGTTGTTGAACTGGCTCAGCCCGCGAACCACCCAAGGGGTGGCGTAGATCAGTGCCGCGCCGCTGCCGATGGTGCACAGCAACGCCATGACCGGCACGCGCAAGGCGCCGGCAAAGCTGCTCAGGCGTCCTTCGATCCAGCCTTTGATGTCTGCGCCGAACAGGATCAGCAGGCAACCCACCAACGCCAGTGCGATTTCCGACAGGTTGCTGCGACTCCAACGCGAGACGGTGGCCAGCAGGTCAAGTACGAGGTCCATTCAGTGTCCTTAGCGTTAAGCCTTAAAGAAGAAAGTACTGCAGCAGGTCATTGAGGAACAACTGACCACGGGCAGTGGCGACCAGCCGGGCCGGATCGGCCTCCAGCAAGCCCCGTTGTTCGGCTTGCTGGCGCGCGCTGGCCAGCAAATCGAGGCTTAGACCGGTGCGGCGCTGAAATAATGCAGCGTCGACGCCTTTTGTCAGGCGCAGGGCGTTCATCAGGAATTCGAACGGCATTTCGTCCAGCGCCAGCAGCTTCTCTCCGGCCTGATACGACTTGGCAGGGTTCAGGTAATCCTTGGGCAGACGTGTTTTCCAGGTCCGCACGATGCGTCCGTCGGGGTGACTGAGCTTGCCGTGAGCGCCCGCGCCGATGCCGATGAAGTCGCCAAAACTCCAGTAGTTCAGGTTATGCCGCGCTGCACGGCCTGACTGTGCGTAGGCCGAGACCTCGTATTGCGCGTAGCCGTTTTCGTTGAGCAGCGCCTGGCCCGCCTCCTGGATGTCCCAGAGGATGTCGTCTTCCGGCAGCGTCGGCGGCTGATTCCAGAACACGGTGTTCGGCTCAAGCGTCAGCTGATACCAGGACAGGTGCGTCGGCGCGAGGGCGATGGCCTGACGCAGATCACCCAAGGCATCGTCTTGCGATTGATCCGGCAGGCCGTGCATCAGGTCGAGGTTGAAGTTGTCGAATCCGGCCTGACGCGCCATGTCGGCGGCGCGAACGGCCTCATCGCCGTTGTGGATGCGACCGAGCGCCTTGAGCTTGGCTTCCTGAAAGCTCTGGATGCCGATGGACAGGCGATTGATGCCCAGGCCTCGATACGCGCTGAATTTCACTTGCTCGAAGGTGCCCGGGTTCGCCTCCAGCGTGATTTCGATGTCGGGTGCAAAACGAATACGCTGCTCAACGCCCTTGAGCAGGCGCCCGAGGGCGTCGGCGCTGAACAGGCTGGGCGTCCCACCGCCGAAGAAGATCGTGCTCAGCTCGCGTCCGTAGACGTGCGGCAGGTCTTGATCGAGGTCGGCCAGCAGGGCGTCGACGTACTCCTGCTCCGGCAGCACGGGGCTGGCAGTATGGGAATTGAAGTCGCAGTACGGGCATTTGCGCACGCACCAAGGAATGTGGATGTACAGCGACAGCGGAGGCAGTTCGGACAAAGGAGAACGCGGTTGCTCCGAGCTGAAACCGGCCGCGCCGAGAATCAGCGGCCGGGTGTTGGCATCATGGGTCATTGCAAGCCCAGACGCTGACGCAGAATGGCCATGGCGCGAGCGCGATGGCTGATCTGGTTCTTGTCGACCGGCGTCAGTTCTGCGCTCGACAGATTGCGCTCAGGCACCCAGAACAGCGGATCGTAGCCGAAGCCATGCTCGCCGCTGGCAGCGGTCAGGATGCGTCCGTGCCACAGGCCTTCGCAGAGGATGGGCAAAGGATCGTCGGCATGGCGAACCAGCGCCAGCACGCAGACGAACTGCGCACCGCGCTTGTCCTCAGGTACGTCCTTGAGGGCGTCCAGCAGCTTCGCGTTGTTGGCGGCATCGCCTTGACCGTCGGCATAACGGGCCGAATAGATGCCCGGTGCGCCGCCGAGGAAATCCACAGCAAGGCCCGAATCGTCAGCCAACGCCGGCAGGCCGGAAATACGCGCCGCATTGCGTGCCTTGAGGATCGCGTTCTCGACGAACGACAGGCCCGTCTCTTCAGGCTCGACGCTGCTGAACTCGCCGATCGAGCGCAGTTGCACGCTGCCACCGAGCATGGCCTGCAGTTCTTTGAGTTTGCCGGCGTTGTGGCTGGCCAGTACGAGCTGGGTGAAATTCATCATTGGTCCGAGAAAATCTGTTGGTTGAAGCTGAGTGTGTGCGTATCGCCATCACCCGCTTTGACGTTGATCGTGAAGACGTAAGTGGCCGAGCTGTCGGGCTCTACAGCGAACTGGGCGATGTAGTTGACCGAGCCGTTTTCGCTGACCGGTCTGAAGCTCAATTCTTTCTTGCGCCCGGTCAGATCGGCGACCGAGCCGTCGACGTCGGCAGTGACGGTCTTGTCGCCTTTGATCACCGCGATGTTAATGACGGCCTGTCCTTTGCTGCGGATCAAGCCGTTGTCCTTGGCGACGTTGGGTTGCAACAGTCCCGACGCAAAGGCGTTGTAGTGAATGATCACGTCGCCAAACTGCTGTTGTCGGTTCAGGCTGGCACTGTCAGCGGCTATGGCCGGGGCGGTAAGCGCAAACAGCAGGCCGAACATTGCGATCAGACGAGCCATGATCATTCTCCTCATTGTCGGGGTCACACGGCGATCTTGTGGTCCTGCAGACCCGGGCTGCTGACCCGATAGATGCCGATCTCACCCAACAGATTAGGCCATAGCTTGCTGGCCCAACCGTGACGATGCTGTTGGTCGACGGCCAACCGATCAATGACCTTGGCCGAACGACCCCGGCACAGTTCCTCGAAGTCTTCGAAGGTGCAGAAGTGGATGTTCGGCGTGTTGTACCACGTGTACGGCAGGAACTCGGACACCGGCATCCGGCCCTTGCTCGCCAGGTACCAGCGGCAACGCCAGTGACCGAAGTTGGGGAACGTGATGATGCACTGGCGACCGACGCGCAGCATTTCGTCGAGGATCTTGTCCGGGTAATGAACGGCTTGAAGCGCCTGGGTCATGACCACCACGTCGAAGCTGTTGCTGGCGAAGTTGCCCAGCCCCTTGTCCAGATCCTGCTCGATGACGTTGACGCCGCGCGCGACGCAGCGGGCAATGTTGTCGGCGTCGTTTTCCAGGCCGTAGCCGGTGACGTTTTTGTGGCTCTGCAGCCAGGCCAGCAACTCGCCGTCACCGCAGCCGAGGTCGAGCACGCGGCTGCCTGCCGGTATCCAGTCTTGGATGATTTCCAGGTCGGCTCTCATGGTGTCCTCAGAGTGCAATTCGGTTCATGTAGCTGGAGAAGGCCTGCAGGTAGCGCGGGATCGGCATCAGGAAGGCGTCGTGGCCTTGCGGTGCATCGATCTCCAGGTAGCAGACGTCCTTCTTCGCGGCCATCAGGGCGTCCACCAGTTCGCGCGAGCGCGCGGGCGAGAAACGCCAGTCGGTGGTAAACGACATGACGCAGAATTTGGACGTGACGTGGGCGAAGGTGGCGGCCAGGTCGTCGTTGAAGTTCGCGGCCGGGTCGAAGTAGTCCAGCGCCTTGGTCATCAACAGGTAGGTGTTGGCGTCAAAACGGCCGGAAAACTCTTCGCCCTGATAGCGCAGGTAGCTTTCGACCTGGAACTCGACACTGTGGAAGTCGTAGTTGAGGTTTTCGTTCTTCAGGCCACGGCCAAATTTCTCGCCCATGGAGTCATCGGACAGGTAGGTGATGTGCCCGACCATGCGCGCCAGCATCAGGCCGCGCTTGGGGATCACGCCCATTTCCTGGAACGAACCGCCATGGAATTCGGGGTCGGTCAGAATCGCCTGCCGGGCGACTTCGTTGAACGCGATGTTCTGGGCCGACAGTTTCGGGGCCGAAGCAATGGCCAGGCAATGACGAACACGGTCCGGGTAGGTCATGGTCCATTGCAGCGCCTGCATGCCGCCCAGACTGCCGCCAACGATGGCCGCCCATTGCAGGATGCCCAGGGTGTCGGCCAGACGCGCCTGGCTGTGGACCCAGTCCTCGACGGTCAACACCGGGAAGTCGGCGCCGAACGGCTTGCCGGTTTCCGGGTTGATGCTGCTGGGGCCGGTGGAACCGTTGCAGCCGCCCAGGTTGTTCAGGCTGACGACGAAGAATTTGTTTGTGTCGATGGGCTTGCCAGGACCGATGCAGCTGTCCCACCAGCCCGGCTTGCGGTCTTCGGCGCTGTGGTAACCGGCGGCGTGATGATGGCCGGACAAGGCGTGACAGATCAGCACCGCGTTGCTTTTGGCGGCGTTGAGCTGACCGTAGGTTTCGTAGATGAGGTCATAGGCAGCCAGCGAGCGACCGCAGGCCAGCGCCAGGGGCTCGCTGAAATGCGCCGTTTGCGGCGTGACTAGACCGACAGAATCTTCGGGAAAGACCGTGGACATCGACCCTGCTCTCGCTGAAATGAGGCGTAAGTCTAAAGATCGCGCAGGGTAGCGGCAACAAACTAAAAGTTAGAATTCGCTGGCGGTCGGGCTTTTGATTCTGCCCGCAGGGCGTAGGAGCGTGGGTTGTCCCGCGATGGGGTGCGCAGCGCCCCTAAATTCGGACAGCACGATCGTTCAGGAAGATCGCATTCTCAGCCTTTACTGCCGCTGCGCTGCAGATCGCGGGACAAGCCACGCTCCCACGCCTTCGGCAGAAGCGATCGGCGTACGTCTGCAAATTCGGGGCGACGAAGATGGCTTCCGTCGCCCCAGGTTTCAGATCAACCGCCACAGCTCCTGCGGCATACCGGCATAGGCAGCCAGCTCAGGCATGACGTACGACTGCAACACCTGAATCGCCAAAAAGGCAAAGATCGGCGAGATGTCCAGGCCGCCCAGGTTGGGGATGATGCGGCGGAACGGCGCCAGAATCGGCTCGCTGATCTGGTAGGCCAGTTCGGCAGCCGGATTGTGCGTGCCGGGTGCGATCCAGGACACGATCACCATGATGATCATCGCGACCCAGAAGATTTTCAGCAGCAGCGAAGTGATGCCGATGATCGACCACATCAGCAGATGCGGTACGTCGCCGATGGTGCCGTAAGTCATCATCAGCACGAACGCCATCAGCAGTGCCTGAATCACGATGGCCAGCAGCAGCGACGAGGTGTCCAGACCGAACACGCTGGGCACGATCCGGCGGATAGGCTTGAGCAGCGGTTGAGTGGCGCGCACCGCGAACTGGCAGAGCGGGTTGTAGAAATTGGCTTTGACCAGTTGCAGCACGAAGCGCAGCAGAACGATGGTCAGGTACAGGCTGATCAGCGTCTGGATGACGAAAATCGTGGCGCCGGTGAGTGCATTCATGAATTGCTCCTTATTTGCCCAGCAGTTCGGCCATTTCGGCCGAGCGATGTGCGGCAGCGCCAAGCGCCTTTTCTACCATCGCTTCAAAACCGTCCGCCTGGAACGATTTGATCGCGGCTTCCGTCGTGCCCGCCGGCGAAGTCACGCGCCGACGCAGCTCGGCGGCATCGACATCGCTTTCGGTCGCCATGCGCGCGGCGCCTAGCGCGGTCTGCTCGGCAAGCTGTTTGGCGACCTCTTGCGACAACCCCAGCTTCACGCCTGCGGCAGTCATGGCTTCAATCAGCAGGAAGAAGTACGCAGGGCCGCTGCCCGACACGGCGGTCACGGAGTCGATCTGCGTTTCTTCCTCGACCCACAAGGCGATGCCCACCGCGGACAGCAGGGTTTCGGCTTGCTGGCGTTGCGCGTGAGTCACCTCAGCGGTGGCGTACAGGCCGCTGACGCCCTGACGCAGCAGCGCCGGGGTGTTGGGCATGCAACGCACGATGGGTTGCTCGCCCAGCCAGGCCTTCATGCTGGCGCAGGTGATGCCGGCCGCAATGGACACCAGCAACTGGTTCGGCTTGAGGGCTGGCTTGAGCGCTTCGCAGACGGTTTTCATCATCTGCGGTTTCACCGCCAGCAGCACCACGTCAGCGCCTTCGATGGCTTCGGCATTGTCAGCAACCACGGTGATGCCATGCTCTTTGGCCACACGCTCGCGGGTTTCTGCGCCGGGATCGCTGGCGCGGATCAATTCAGCTTCGACGCCCTGGGCGCGCATGCCGCCAATCAAACTCGCCGCCATGTTACCGGCGCCGATGAATGCGATACGGGTCTTGCTCATGAACGATTTCCTGTGAGGCAAAGGTTAAGGCTGCCCGTAATTGCGGGCGCCGAAGAGGGCAGTGCCGATCCGCACCCAGGTCGCGCCTTGTGCGATGGCGGCCTCCAGGTCGTGGCTCATGCCCATGGAAAGGGTGTCCAGCGGCAGGTTCAGTTGATCTTGCAAGGTGCGTACAGCAGCAAAAGCAGCGTTCTGTTCGTCGCTGTCTTCTGTCGGTTCGGGAATTGCCATCAAACCGCGCAATCTCAGATTAGGCAGCGCGCTGATCGCCTGGGCCAGCGCAGGCAGGTCTTTAGGCGTGCAGCCGGATTTGCTGGCTTCGCCACTGACATTGACCTGAATACAGATGTTGAGTGGGGGCAGATCGGCAGGGCGTTGTTCGGACAGGCGTTGTGCGATTTTAAGGCGATCCACGGAGTGTACCCAGGCGAAGTTCTCGGCGATTGCGCGAGTCTTGTTTGACTGGATGGGGCCGATGAAATGCCAGATCAAGGGCAAGTCGCTCAATTCGGTCTGTTTGCCGAGGGCTTCCTGCAGGTAGTTCTCGCCGAAATCGCGCAGTCCGGCGGCGTACGCTTCGCGCAGATCGCTGGCCGGCTTGGTCTTGCTCACGGCAAGCAGACCCACTGAGCCGGGGTCGCGCCGGGACGCCTGCGCTGCGTTGTGAATTCGCTCTGCGAGCGTTGAAATGTTCTCTGCTATCGTGGACATTGATTTGCGCCAGCAGGGCTAAAGTCTGCGGCATTCTATGTGATGAGGAGCTGTATGGATATTACCGAGCTGCTTGCCTTCAGTGCCAAGCAAGGCGCGTCGGACTTACATCTCTCTGCCGGCCTGCCACCGATGATTCGTGTCGATGGCGATGTGCGGCGGATCAACCTGCCGGCGCTGGACCAGAAAGAAGTCCAGGCGCTGATCTACGACATCATGAACGACAGGCAGCGCAAGGACTTCGAGGAGGATCTGGAAACGGACTTTTCCTTCGAGGTGCCAGGCGTGGCGCGGTTCAGGGTCAACGCGTTCAACCAGAATCGTGGCGCAGGCGCTGTGTTCCGGACCATTCCTTCGAAGGTCCTGAGCATGGAAGAGCTGGGCATGGGGGAAGTGTTTCGGAAAATTACGGACGTCCCTCGGGGGCTGGTCCTGGTCACCGGGCCGACCGGGTCGGGCAAGTCGACGACGCTCGCCGCGATGGTCGACTACCTGAACGCCAACAAACACCACCACATTCTCACCATCGAAGACCCGATCGAATTCGTTCACGAGTCCAAGAAAAGCCTGATCAACCAGCGTGAAGTCCATCGCGATACTCATGGCTTCTCCGAAGCTTTGCGTTCGGCGTTACGGGAAGACCCGGACGTGATTCTGGTGGGCGAGCTGCGCGACCTGGAAACCATTCGGCTGGCGCTGACCGCTGCGGAAACCGGGCACCTGGTGTTTGGCACGCTGCACACCACGTCGGCGGCAAAAAGTATCGACCGGATCGTGGACGTGTTCCCGGCTCAGGAAAAGTCGATGATTCGCTCGATGTTGTCCGAGTCATTGCACGCCATCGTCTCCCAGGCGTTGCTCAAGAAAGTGGGCGGTGGCCGGGTGGCGGCGCACGAGATCATGATCGGCACCTCTGCGATCCGTAACCTGATCCGTGAGGACAAGGTGGCGCAGATGTATTCCTCGATTCAAACCGGCGGGGCACTGGGAATGCAGACACTGGATATGTGCCTGAAGGATCTGGTGAGCAAAGGCCTGATCACCCGGGAAAGCGCGCGCGAAAAAGCGAAGACGCCTGATAACTTCTAATTGCTGACAATAAGCGACTGTGGGAGCGAATTCATTCGCGATTGGCCCGTACATCCGATGAGTCTCTATCGGCTGTTCTGGCCTCTCGCGAATGAATTCGCTCCCACAGGTTTCCATCGTCGTACAGATTGGCGCCTGTCAGCGCTGTGCGATCCGCACCGTGCCTTTCTGCGTCGGCGCCTGCTTCGGCAGTACGCGCTTGGCAACCACGTAGTGGCTGTCCCAATACGGCTTTTTCAGCGTATCGATGGTCACCGACTTGCCGCGACGAGGCGCGTGAACGAACTGGTCGTCACCGAGGTAGATGGCAACGTGGTTCACTTTGCGGCTCTTGATGTTGAAGAACAGCAAGTCGCCCGGTTTCAGGTCTTTGCGGTCCACCTTCTGACCGTGGCCTTCGGCCATGGCGTTGGAGGTGCGCGGCAGATCCACTTCGCTCACGTCGTTGAACGCGTATTTGACCAGCCCGCTGCAATCGAAGCCTTTGGTTGGGCTGGTGCCGCCCCAACGATAAGGCGTACCGATGGCTTTTACGGCCCGGTTGACGACATTGCTGCTTTGCTTGGTGCCCGGCTGCCCTGCATTAGCGAGGGCGACGGTGTTCTGCGAAATCTTGCGAGAACTGTGGGACTTCTTGCCCTTGGTTGCTCGGCTGTTTTTGCTTGAGGTCTCAAGCGGGGTTGCCGTTTCTTCGAGGGCGGCGATTGCTGCGCGTTGTGCGGCAATGTTGCGCGATACGGTTTCCGATGACTCGGTTTTGGCGGTAAAACCCGTAAAGCTCGAAGGTAACGCTTGCTCACGATTGGTGGCGTGGGCGGCCAATGGCATAAATAGGCAAATAGTTAGCCATGTCTTGAAAAATGGACGCATTAGGCAGGGCTCATAGTGGTCAGCGCGCAACTTTATAACAGCTTTTTCACCGGTTCTGAGCCCACTTGTCGAACAATTTACTGCCCGTGGAGTCAGTTTCGGCATTAAAACTGTCACATCGTTGTGGGCATCGCCTTGCAGAACAAGGGTTTGCGCGAACGGGCAGAGGTTCAAGCCATACGTCGGAGAGCGATACGAAAGTCACAAAACTTACGCATATTTTTTTCTATCGGAGCAAAAGAGGTAAGCAATGAACACCTATCACCCTGACGTTCAACGTCCGGACACTCACAGCAAGATCATGGGTTATCTGCTGTGGATCGTCGGCTTTACCGGTTCCCATCGTTTCTATTACGGCAAGCCGGTGACCGGGACGATCTGGTTTTTCACCTTGGGATTACTCGGGATTGGCTGGCTGATCGACCTGTTTTTGATCCCTTCGATGGATCGTGAGGCGGACCTGAGATTCACTGCGGGCACCACCGATTACAGCGTCGCCTGGATCTTGCTGACATTTCTGGGTGTGTTCGGTGTGCACCGGATGTACCAGGGCAAGTGGATCACCGGCATCCTTTACCTGCTGACGGGCGGGTTTGCGTTTCTGGGGGTGCTGTACGACTTCTGGACGCTGAATGATCAGATCTCCATGAAGAACGCACAGCGGGGGTGATTCCCGCGCCCACAGATAATCTGTTCGGCCATGCCCATACGGGCATGGCCGCTTGAATCAACCGATGTAACTGATCCGCCCATCGACAAACGTGTACTTCACCGCGCCTGGCAGGCAATGGCCGAGGAACGGGCAGTTTTCGCCTTTCGACAGCCACTTCTCGCCGGCGACGGTAGACGCGGCGGGATCGAACAGCACCAGATCCGCAGGCGCGCCAGCAGCCAGTCGACCCGCTGGCAGGCGCAAGGCCGCCGCAGGGCCTGCGCTCAGCCGCGTTAGCAGTGTCGGCAGGTCAAGCAGGCCGTCCTCGACCAGCGTCATCGCCAGTGGCAGCAGCAATTCGACGCTGCTGATGCCTGGCTCCGTCGCACCGAACGGTGCCAGCTTGGCGTCGCGTTCGTGTGGCTGGTGGTGGCTGGAGATGGCCTGAACCACGCCGGACTTCACCGCTTCACGCAATGCATCGCGGTCAGCGCGGGTGCGCAGCGGCGGTTGCACATGGTAAAGGCTGGAGAAGTCGATCAGCGCTTCGTCGGTGAGGATCAGCTGATACAACGCCACGTCTGCGGTCACCGGCAGGCCACGGGCCTGGGCCTGTGCGATCAAGGCCACGCCGCGCGCGCTGGTCAGCTGAGTGAAGTGAGCGCGCACGCCGCTTTGCTCGACCAGCAGCAGGTCACGGGCCAGTGCGACGGTTTCAGCGGTTTCCGGAATGCCTGGCAAGCCCAGGAACGCAGCGGTCGGGCCGTCATGTGCCAGTCCGCCTTGCGCCAAATCGCCATCTTGCGAATTGAAGATCACCGTCAGGTCGAACGTCGCCGCGTATTCCAGTGCGCGGCAGAGCGTGCGGTTGCTGCTGAAATTGACCAGACCGTTGGTGAACGCCACGCAGCCGGCGTCGCGCAGGGCGATCAGCTCAGCCAGTTGGTCGCCTTCCAGGCCTTTGCTCAGTGCGCCGATCGGAAACACTTTGCTGTGTCCGGCTTCGCGCGCGCGATCCAGAATCAGCTCGGCAACCGCCGATGTGTCCAGGACGGGCTTGGTCCGGGGCGGGCAGCACAGGCTGGTCACACCACCGGCTGCGGCCGCGCGGGTTTCCGACGCAATGCTGCCTTTGCGGCTGTATCCCGGCTCGCGCAGGGATACGTTCAGATCGACCAGGCCCGGTGCTGCAACCAGCCCTGTGCCGTCGATGGTTTGCGAGGGTGTGAAGTCCGTCGGTGCCGCGCCGAGGGCGAGGACCTTTCCGGCTTCCAGGTGAACGTCGATGACTTGATCCAGACCGCTGACAGGGTCGATGACGCGAGCGTTGATGATGCTGAACTTCACTGCGCGTTCTCCTGCTCGAACTGGCGCTGGGCGGTTTGGCCACTCATGGCCATGGACAAGACGGCCATGCGCACCGCAATGCCGTAGGTCACTTGATTGAGGATCACCGAATGCGCGCCGTCGGCCACCGCCGACTCGATTTCCACGCCGCGGTTGATCGGGCCGGGGTGCATGACGATAGCGTCCGGCTTGGCGCCGGCCAGGCGGGCAGTGGTCAGGCCGAACAGCCGGTAGAACTCGCCTTCACTCGGTAACAGGCCGCCCGACATGCGCTCGCGTTGCAGGCGCAGCATGATCACCACATCGACGTCTTTCAGGCCTTCAGCCAGATCCGTGTAGACCTTCACGCCGTACTGCTCGACGCCAATCGGCAGCAGGGTTTTAGGGGCGACCACGCGGATGTCCGGGCAGCCCAGCGCCTTGAGCGCGATCATGTTCGAGCGCGCCACGCGCGAATGCAGGATGTCGCCGACGATGGCCACCGAGAGGTTCTCGAAGTTGCCCTTGTGGCGGCGGATCGTGAGCATGTCCAGCATGCCCTGCGTCGGGTGTGCATGACGGCCGTCGCCGCCGTTGATGATCGCCACCTGCGGGCAGACGTGCTCGGCAATGAAGTGCGCCGCGCCCGAGTCGCCGTGACGTACGACGAACATATCAGCTGCCATCGCTTCCAGGTTGCGCAGCGTGTCGAACAGGGTCTCGCCTTTGCTGGTCGAGGAGGTCGACACGTTCAGGGTGATGACGTCCGCCGACAGCCGTTGCGCCGCCAGTTCGAAGGTGGTGCGCGTACGGGTCGAGTTCTCGAAGAACACGTTGCACACGGTTTTGCCGCGCAACAACGGCACTTTTTTCACCGCTCGGGCGCCCACTTCGAGGAACGAGTCAGCGGTGTCGAGGATTTCGGTCAGCAGTTCGCGGGGCAAACCGTCGAGCGAAAGAAAATGTTGCAGCTGACCCTGATGGTTCAGCTGCAGCGGGCGCTTGGCGTCGAGAGGCGTCATCGCAAAGGACTCTTAGAGGGCGGCGGAATCGATGGAAAGGTCTTGCAGTTCAAGCGTCAGTGGCGTTGGACCGGACAGCTTGACCCGCTCGTTCGGAGACAGATCGAGCGTCGCGCCAGTCACATTCGGGCGAATCGGCAGCTCGGCAGCGTCCAGATCAAGCAGCGATACCAGCGTGACGCTGGCAGGGCGTCCGTAATCGAACAACTCGTTCAGGGCGGCACGAATGGTTCGCCCGCTCATCAAGACGTCATCGATCAGCACCAGATGCTGGCCCTCGATCTCGAACGGCAGCTCGGAAGGGCGCACTTGCGGGTGCAAGCCGTTCTGACTGAAGTCATCGCGGTAGAAAGACACGTCCAGCGTGCCGAGCGGGGACTGGCTGTTCAGGGCTTGAAGCAGCGCCTGAGCGACCCAGACGCCGCCGGTACGAATGCCGATGAAACGCGGCTCGCTGATGCCACGTTTATGCAGGTGCGCGTTCAGGTCGATCGCCATCTGGGTGATCAGTTCGGCGGGGTTGGGCAGGGTGCTCATGGTCGCTCCTTCAGAAGCCCGGTCCCATGCCTTGCGGCTGGCCGGGCTTAAACTCGAATTCAGTGCTGTTCAATGCAGTGCAGTGCCGCGCAGTGTAAGACGCTCACGTGTCGAACAGTGCGCTGTTGGCTTCCAGCCAGCCTTGCAGCAGAAGCGTTGCGGCAATGGCGTCCACCGGATTGTCGCGGTAGCTGCCACGCTGCCCGCCGCGCGACATGCGTTCCCCCTTGGCTTCAAAGGTGGTCAGGCGTTCGTCATGGGTGTACACGGGCAGGTTGAACCGGCCGTTGAGCTTGCGCGAGAACTTCTCGGCGCGGGCGCTCATTTCGCTGGGCGTGCCGTCCATGTTCAGCGGCAGGCCGACGACAATGGCGTCGGGCTTCCACTCGGTGATCAGTGCCTGGACCTTGTCCCAGTCCGGAACGCCGTTCTGCGCTTTCAGGGTGCACAGCTCGCGGGCCTGGCCGGTGATGACCTGACCGACAGCCACGCCGATCTGTTTGGTGCCGTAATCGAACCCCAGCAGCAGGCGCAGTGCGGCCATCAGGCGTGGCCCGCCTGGCTGGTCAGCAGATTCAGGTTCACGCCCAGTTTGGCAGCCGCCGCATCGAGGCGTTGTTCGCTGTCGAGTTCGAACAGAATCGCGGGGTCGAACGCGCAGTTCAGCCAGGCGTTGGCGGCGAATTCGGCTTCGAGTTGCCCGGCATCCCAACCGGCATAGCCGAGGGTGATCAAATTTTGATCAGGTCCGTAGCCGTCGGCGATCGAAAACAGGATGTCCTGAGAGGTGGACAGCGAGATGCCGCCCAGATCGACCGTGGCCTGAAAAATCTGGCCGGTCGGGTGCAGGACAAAGCCGCGATCGGTTTGAACCGGGCCGCCGCCGTGAATGGGGATGTGCTGACAGCGAACGGGTGGCGACATTTCAGGGCGCAACTGCTCCAGAATGTCCGCCAGCGACAGGCTTTGCGGTCGGTTGATCACCAGACCCATTGCGCCATTGGCGTTGTGCTCGACGATGTAGGTCAAGGTCTGAGCGAAGTTCTCATCGTGCATGTGGGGCATGGCGATCAGAAATTGATGCTTGAGGTACGACGGAGTGACGTTTTTCATGAGCCCTAGTGTGGCGCTGCGGGGCTGTTGTGACAACTACGGGATTAGTGCATGACGCAAAAACTGTAGGAGCGTGGCTTGTCCCGCGATCGGCGGGGGACCCGTCGCACATTCGGTCAGCAGGGTGCGCCTGATTGACCGCATTCACAGGTTTTGCTGCCGGTACCCGGCAGATCGTCCGAATGCGGCCCAGACACAAGCCACGCTCCTACAGTGGCTGCTATGCAGTGGCTCCCCTAACTCAATCAATTACTGGACAGCTTGTCCCCGCGGGCGAACTTCCACGTGCGGATGATTTCGAGCCGGTCGATATCGGCCAGGTCGCCGCTGAAGGGTGCAAATGGCGCCGCCAGGCGCACAATTCGCTGAGCGGCCTGGTCCAGCAACGGCTGCCCGGACGACTCAAGCACCAGCACTTCATATAAAGAGCCGTCACGGTTGATCGACACCATCATCCGCAGGCTGCCGTAAATCTGCTGGCGCCGGGCTTCTTCGGGGTAATTGAGGTTGCCGATGCGCTCGATCTTCTTGCGCCAGTCCTCTTTGTACCAGGCGCCTTTGTCGCGCATGGTCGATGCAGCGCTCAGGCGGTGGATTTTCGGACGCTTGGCATACGCCTGCTGCTCATCGGCGAGTTCGGCTTCCAGGCTGGCGATTTCGCTGTTCAACTGAGCGCTGTCGAACGTCGGCGCGGCTTTCTTGGCTTCTTCGGGTTTGACTTCGTCGCGCTTGGCGACGGTCTTTTGCGGCGCCTGCGCCTTGGTGGCGACAGCTGTTTTGGGCGCTTCCTGCTTGACCACCGGTTTGGCAGCGGGCGGAGGCGTCACCTTGTTGATCTTGGTGTCCTGGTACGGCGCGATTTCGGTGGTCTTGGGCACAGCCTTTTTGTCGAGGGTGCCGCTGCCTTGCTGGTTTTCCTGGGCGAGGAAGTCAGCATCCTTGGGCTTGGTGTCGCTCTTGAATGGGGCGAGGGTGATTTCCAGCGTCTGGCTGATCTTCTCGGGTTTGACGTAGGTGAAGCCCACGCCAAGGATCACCGCCAAGTGCACGAGGGCTGCGATCATCAGGGTAAAACCCAGGCGATCGGCCGGGCGCACAGCGGTACGGGTCAGGGCCATCGGGAGATCACTGTCGACCGCAGCGTTCATCGACGCTCCGGAATCACACAAACCAGCATTGCGGAAACCCACCTAGGGCGAAATTCAGGCCGCGCATGATAACGCAATGTCAGAGGGTTCTTGGGCTTTGATATCGGCGGGCCGATTAGTGGGCGGCACAAACGATGCACCGCCACTGTAGGGTCGCGCTTGCTCGCGATGACGTCGGTACATTCGACATCGTTATTGGCGGACATACCTTAATCGCGGGCCAGCGCGCGCCTACAGAAACGCTGCGCTACCGGGCCTGCAGCTTCTTCTCGATCACATCCATCAGCATCCCGCCAATGTCCGTGCCGAACGCGTTGTCGATTTCACGGATGCAGGTCGGACTGGTGACGTTGATTTCGGTCAGGTGCTCGCCGATCACGTCCAGTCCTACGAACAACAGACCTTTTTCGCGCAGGGTCGGGCCGATTTCGGCGGCGATCCAGCGGTCGCGGTCAGTCAGGGGACGCGCTTCGCCTCGGCCGCCCGCAGCCAGGTTGCCACGGGTTTCGCCGGCGGCCGGGATACGTGCCAGACAGTAAGGCACAGGCTCACCGTCCACCATCAGGATGCGCTTGTCGCCGTCCTTGATAGCAGGCAGGTACGCTTGCGCCATGATTTGCTGCTGGCCATGGTTCGTCAGGGTTTCCAGAATCACCGACAGGTTCGGGTCGCCCACGCGATGACGGAAGATCGACGCGCCACCCATGCCGTCCAGCGGCTTGAGAATGACGTCGCCATGCTTGGCGGCGAATTCACGCAGGATGTCCGAGCGGCGGCTGACCAGCGTCGGCGGCGTGCACTGCGGAAACAGCGTCGCGAACAGCTTTTCGTTGCAGTCACGCAGGCTCTGCGGCTTGTTGACCACCAGTACGCCGGCACGCTCGGCTTGCTCGAGCAGGTAAGTCGCGTAGACGAATTCCATGTCGAACGGCGGATCCTTACGCATCAGGATCACGTCCAGGTCGTTCAGACCACTGTCGACTTCGGCCTCCAGTTCGAACCAGTGCGCCGGATCGGCAAACACTTTAAGCGGCTTCATCCGCGCGCGGGCCTGCCCGGCATCCTGATAAAGGTCGTGCTGTTCCATATAGAACAGCGACCAGCCGCGCGCCTGCGCTGCAAGGAGCATGGCCAACGAGCTGTCCTTTTTATAGGAGATGCGCTCGATAGGGTCCATGACAATTCCCAGGCGAATGCTCATGGGGCAATATCCTCTGATCGGTAATGGCCGCAACGGGCCGAAAACAGGCGTCAGGGTGGCGCTGCGCAGGCTTGGGGTCAAGGGGCAAGCGTGGCGCATTTGCTTTATGGATTGCGTCTGGAGAGTGTGCTAAAAAGGCTCGGCATCTGACGTCACGTCAGTTGTCATTCGAACCCTCTAGAAAGGGGGTTGGCGATCCGACCAGCACCAGACGCCCGGCAGAAGGCAGCCCATCTGAATCGCCGCGGCGATGGTAGAGCAGACATGGAACAGCATTCAGCCCCTTTGAAAGTGATGATCATCGACGACTCGCGAACGATTCGTCGCACCGCCGAGACCCTGTTGAAAAACGTCGGCTGTGAAGTGATCACCGCCGTAGACGGCTTCGATGCGCTGGCCAAGATTGCTGATAATCATCCGAGAATCATATTTGTCGACATCATGATGCCCAGGCTCGACGGGTATCAGACGTGCGCGTTGATCAAGAACAACCGGGCATTCAAGTCTACGCCGGTGATCATGTTGTCCTCCAAGGACGGGCTGTTCGACAAGGCCAAGGGGCGAATTGTCGGTTCTGATCAGTTTTTGACCAAACCGTTTAGCAAGGAAGAACTGCTCAGTGCGATCAAGGCCCATGTGCCAGGGTTCGTTGCAGTAGAACAACAACTATCTTGATGCCGTGCCCTCACCCAGGGGCGGCTGTTTCTATGGGGAAGCACCATGGCTCGAATTCTGATCGTCGATGACTCGCCGACTGAAATGTACAAGCTGACCGGGATGCTGGAAAAACACGGCCACGAGGTCCTCAAGGCTGAAAATGGTGCGGACGGCGTTGCGCTGGCGCGTCAGGAAAAACCCGACGCTGTGCTGATGGACATCGTCATGCCCGGCCTGAACGGTTTTCAGGCGACCCGTCAGCTGACCAAAGACGCTGACACCAACATGATCCCGGTGATCATGATCACCACCAAGGATCAGGAAACCGACAAAGTCTGGGGCAAGCGCCAGGGCGCGCGGGACTACCTGACCAAGCCCGTGGATGAAGAAACCCTCATGAAAACCCTGAACGCGGTCCTGGCGGGCTGAAGGCCGGCCAGCGTTCATGGCTCGGTCGCAAACCGCCTTTCAACTGCTGCTCGATATCGACCAGCGCTGCCGCTCTCTGGCTGCCGGACTGCCTTTGCAGGAAACCCGGCAGCAAGGCTGGAGCGGCATTGGCTTTCGTATGGGCGAGCGTTACTACGTGGCGCCGATGGGCGAGGTCGATGAAATTCTCCACGAGCCACGTTATGCAACGCTGCCGGGCGTAAAACCCTGGGTCAAGGGGGTCGCGAACCTGCGCGGGCGACTGCTGCCAATCATGGACCTGTGTGCTTTCTTCGGTCACGAACTCTCGCCGCTGCGCAAGCAACGCCGGGTACTGGTGATCGATCATCATGAGGTCTTCGCCGGGTTACTGGTCGATGAGGTGCTGGGGATGCAGCACTTCAGTGAACGCAGTCTGATGCCGGAATCGCTCGAAGACAGCGATCCCGCCATTGCCCCGTATGTTCAAGGTCGATTCTTGCGTGAGCAGGCCTGGCGGGTGTTCAGTCCCAGAATCCTGGTGCAGTCGCCGGGGTTCATGGATGTCGCGCTTTAATACGGTCGGGCAGAGCACCGAAGGCGCATATCGTCTTCGCAGGCGCGGACGTGTCCGCGATACCGGGCGTGCCTGCCGTAAGTCGTGTGCATCCCGACTGTCGACGTTCGAGCGCTCCAAAAACAAACCGAGTTTCAGGCGGAGCCCTGAGAAATGAGTAATACCGGCAAGTCACTTGAAGGCGCACGCAGCCGCTCGCAGATCATTGCGCTGTTCGTGGGCCTGATTGTTTTTATCATGTTGCTGTTCGTCAACTTTGCGTACTTGAGCACGCAATCCAACTACGACAAGCAGTACATCGGTCACGCGGGCGAGTTGCGCGTGTTGTCACAACGGATCGCCAAGAACGCCACGGAAGCGGCGGCCGGCAAGGCAGCGGCGTTCAAGCTTCTCGCCGATGCACGAAACGACTTCGATACCCGTTGGCAATACCTCAAAAAGGGTGACAAGAGCACCGGCCTGCCCGCTGCGCCTGCTGAAGTCGGCGATGAGCTCAAAGCCGTGCAGACTGACTGGGAAAACCTGCGAAAAAGCACGGATGTGATTCTCTCCCGCGAACAAACCGTGTTGTCCCTGCATCAGGTGGCGGCGACCTTGGCCGAGACCATTCCGCAACTGCAGATCGAGTCGGAGAAGGTCGTCGATATTCTTCTGCAGAACCGTGCCCCAGCCAGTCAGGTCGCGCTTGCCCAGCGTCAGTCCTTGCTCGCCGAGCGCATTCTGGGGGCGGTGAACACGGTGCTGTCGGGTGACGAAACGGCGGTGCAGGCCGCTGACGCCTTCGGACGTGACGCCAGCCAGTTCGGTCGCGTACTCAACGGCATGCTGGAAGGCAATGCGACGCTGAAAATCACTCAGGTCGAAGACCGCGACGCCAAAGCACGCCTGGCGGAAATTGCCGAGTTGTTCCAGTTCGTGTCGGGATCGGTAGACGAAATTCTGGAAACGTCGCCGGAACTGCTGGAGGTGCGCGAGGCTGCAGGCAACATTTTCAACCTGTCGCAAACTTTGCTGGACGAAGCGTCGGTGCTGGCCAACAGCTTTGAGCACCTGGCGGGCGGTCGTGCCACCAACAGCTACGGCGGCTACATCCTGGGCTTGCTGGCCCTGGCGTCGATCATCCTGATCGGCCTGGTGATGGTGCGCGAAACCAACCGTCAGCTGCGCGAAACCGCCGAGAAGAACGAACGCAACCAGACGGCAATCATGCGCCTGCTCGATGAAATCGAAGACCTGGCCGATGGCGATCTGACGGTGGCCGCCTCAGTGACCGAAGACTTCACCGGCGCCATTGCTGACTCCATCAACTACTCCATCGATCAACTGCGCGAGCTGGTGGCGACCATCAACCTCACGGCCGAGCAGGTGTTCGGCGCGGTGAAGGACACTCAGACCACCGCGACCCAACTGGCCGCAGCGTCCGAACATCAGGCGCTGCAGATTGCGGCTGCGTCCAACGCGGTCAACGACATGTCCCGCTCAGTGGAACAGGTGTCGGCGAATGCCTCCGAGTCGGTCGCGGTGGCGGAACGTTCCGTGGCCATTGCCAACAAGGGCAACGAAGTGGTGCACAACACCATCAACGGCATGGACAACATTCGCGAGCAGATTCAGGACACGTCCAAACGGATCAAGCGCCTCGGTGAGTCTTCGCAAGAAATCGGCGACATCGTCAGCCTGATCGACGACATTGCCGACCAGACCAACATCCTCGCACTCAACGCAGCGATTCAGGCGTCCATGGCCGGCGATGCCGGGCGCGGTTTCGCGGTGGTCGCGGACGAAGTTCAGCGTCTGGCCGAACGCTCATCGTCAGCCACCAAGCAGATCGAGACGCTGGTCCGGGCGATTCAAAATGACACCAACGAAGCGGTAATCTCCATGGAGCAGACGACCACCGAAGTGGTGCGTGGCGCACGATTGGCGCAGGATGCCGGTGTGGCGCTGGAAGAAATTGAAGGGGTTTCCAAGGTGCTCGCCGCGCTTGTGGAAAGCATTACCCATGCCGCGCAACAGCAGGCTGCGTTGGGTCAGCAGATTTCAGCCACCATGACCGTCATCCAGCAGACCACCACACAAACCACGTCGGGCACGGCCGCCACTGCGCAGAGCATGGGTAATCTGGCGAAGATGGCCAGCGAGATGCGCCGCTCGGTGTCCGGTTTTACACTGCCGGCATCAAGGGATCAGCATTGATCGTCACGCCAAACGACTTGGGCAACTGGAGCCACCATGGCTGACCGTCACGACTATGTGGCCCTGGAGTGGGTCAAGGGCGAAATAGCCGAAACCCTCAAGCACGCACGGCAGGCGCTGGACGCCTTCGTCGCGCGTCCGCATGACCCGTCCGCGATGGAAGTCTGCCTGGACTTCATCCATCAGGTGCACGGCAGCCTGCAGATGATCGAGTTCTATGGCGCTGCGTTGTTCGCCGAGGAAATCGAGCAGCTGGCGCTGGCCCTGCAACAAGGGCACGTGGTTCAAGAGACCGAAGCGATTCAGTTGCTGCATCAAGCGATGAGTCAGTTGCCGGTGTATCTGGAGCGTGTGCATTCCGCTCGTCGCGACTTGCCGCTAGTGGTGTTGCCGCTGCTCAATGATCTGCGCAGCGCCCGTGGTGAAAGCCTGCTTTCGGAAACCAGTCTGTTTTCGCCACACCTGCTCAGCGTGCCTGCACTCGATGCCCAGACCCTGGCCGAGCGGGACAGCCCCGAATTACCGGCAAAACTGCGCAAGCTGCGTCAGACCCTGCAAACCGCCTTGGTAGGCTTGCTGCGCGAGCAGGATGTCCACACGCAGCTGGATTACATGGGCAAGGTGTTTGCGCGCCTCGAAGCCTTGTGCAAGGACGCGCCGCTCGAGCCACTATGGCGCATCACGTCGGCGCTGGTCGAAACCATGGCCAATGGCAACTTCACCAACAGCCCGGCGCTGCGCAGCCTGTTCAAGGATGCTGACAAGGAGCTCAAGCGTCTTCTTGAGCAGGGCATCGCCGGGATCAATCAGCCCGCGCCAGACGAGCTCCTTAAAAGCCTTCTGTTCTACATCGCCAAGTCTGACAGTCAGGCCCAGAGGATGATGGATTTGAAGGATCAATATGGCCTTGCCGAAGCGTTGCCGGAAAGCGCGCTCGTGAATGAAGAACGGGCACGGATGGCGGGGCCTGATCGCGATGCCATGCGTTCGGTGATCATTGCGCTGTGTGACGAACTGGTCCGCACCAAAGAGCGTCTGGATGTTTTCGTGCGGGGCGATCGTCAGCACGTCAGCGAACTTAACACCTTGTTGCCGCCGCTCCGACAGATCGCCGATACCTTGGCGGTGCTGGGTTTCGGCCAGCCGCGCAAAGTCATCATCGACCAGTTGGCGGTGGTTCAGGGCATGGCGCAAGGACAGCACGAGCCCAATGACGCCAGCTTGATGGACGTTGCTGGCGCCCTGCTTTACGTCGAAGCGACGTTGGCGGGCATGGCCGGTACGGTCGATCAGAGCAGCCCTGAAGAGAGTCGCCTGCCCACCACGGATCTGAGCCAGATCCACCAGTTGGTGATCAAGGAAGCGCGCGTTGTGCTGCAACAGGCCAAGGACGTCATCGACGATTACATCGACGGCGAACTGGATCGCGAACGGCTGACACCGCTGTCGGCCCAACTCATTCAGGTACGCGGCGCGCTGGCGATGATTCCGCTGGCGCGGGCGGCTGGCCTGCTGGCGGCCTGCAACGATTACATCGTCGAACATCTATTGGTCGACGAAGCGCGCCCGGTCGGGTCGCAGCTCGATCACTTCGCCGACGTCATCATCGGGATCGAGTATTACCTGGAGCGGATGGCCGAAGACCCGGAAGCGCCGGGTGAACACGTGCTGGATCTGGCGCAAGAGAGCCTGGCCAAGCTGGGTTATTCGCCGGTCGCGGACATCGTCGACCTGCCGGTGCTCGAGGAGGTCATCAGTCACGAAGAATTGAGCGAACTGCATGAACGGCAGGCGCTCGTCAGTCCCAGCAAAAGTATTGCCGAAGTGCTGGCGACGCCTTTATCGACGGTCAATCCGCCCGCGCAGCACGTGCCGGCCAGTCTGTTGCCACCGCCCAAGGGCGAGGCGGCGGTGGATGATGAGCTACGCGACGTATTTCTGGAGGAAGCCGATGAGGTGCTCGCCGCGCTGCGCGAGTACCTGCCGCGCTGGTTGGCGGACGCTGGCAATGTGTCTGCACTGGGCGAAGTTCGCCGAGCCTTCCACACCCTCAAAGGCAGTGGCCGGATGGTTCGCGCCCTGATTCTGGGTGAGCTGGCCTGGTCGGTGGAAAACCTGCTGAACCGCGTGCTGGAGGGCAGTGTCGAGCCCGACAGTCAGGTGCATCAGTTGCTGGTCGATGTGCAGATGCTGTTGCCGGACGTCATTCGTGATTTCGCCGAAGACGTTCAACGACAGCGCGACGATGTCGACCTGCTGGCCGCACGCGCACACGCGTTGGCCCAGGGCGGAAGGGTCGAGCCTGCCACGCCGGGGCCTGCTCAGTCTGTCCAGCCGGAAGACGAGGGCTTCGACCCGCAATTGCTGGAGATCTTCCGTCAGGAAGCTCAGACGCACCTGGAAACGTTCAACCGTTACCTGGACGCGTCCGCGCTGGACGAGTCTCCGGCCTTCAGCGATGAGTTGCTGCGTGCGCTGCATACCTTGAAAGGCAGCGCCTATATGGCGGGCGTGCTGCCCATGGCTGAACTGGCAAGCCCGCTGGACCAGTTGGTGCGTGAGTTCAAGACCAACCAGCTGGCGGTTGGTCAGCCTGAAATCGACTTGCTGCGGTCTGCCGAGCCCCTGTTTCACAAAGGGCTGGCGCAGCTGAAGGTCGATCCGTTGATGCCGATCGACGGTGCGGCGGCGCTCATCGATGCCGCTCGCGCGTTGCTCGATGCGCGCCTGGCCGAGGCCCTCAGCGACGACAACAACGGGCTGCGCAGCCGTCGTAATCCGCAGCTCATCGCCAGCTTCCTCGCCGAAGGCATGGACATCCTGCTGGACGCTGACAACCTGCTCAAGCGCTGGCAGCAGCACCCGGGAGAGCGTCAGGAGCTCAATGCGCTGCTCGATGAGCTGACCATGCTGGGGCACGGCGCGCACATGGCCGACCTGCCGCAAGTGGACGAGCTGTGCGAAGCCTTGCTGGACCTGTACGGCGCGGTGGAAGAAAGCAGCCTTGTCGTCAGTGAACGGTTCTTTCATGAGGCCGAGAACGCCCATGAAGCGCTGATCAACATGCTCGATCAGATTGCTGCAGGACAGCAAGTCCAGGCATGTCCTGAACGCGTCAACGCATTGCGCGCGTTGCTCGATGAAGCGCTGGATCCTGGCGCGATGGGCGTGATCAAGAGCGAGGGTGGGCTGGCCACGAGCGTGACCGAGCTCGGTGAGGCCACGGGGGTTGTGGACGCCGAATTCGAAGAGGTCGAGCTGCCTCAAACGTTGCCACGCGATGACCTGGATCAGGAGATTGTCGACATCTTCCTCGAGGAAGCCGTCGATATCCTGGACGGTGCGGGCCAGGCCTTGCAGCGCTGGCTGGACGACCCTGAAAACCCGCTGCCGCTGTCGTCGCTGCAACGCGACCTGCACACCCTCAAGGGTGGCGCGCGCATGGCTGAAATCGGCGAGGTGGGCGACCTTGGCCACGAGCTGGAGTCGCTGTACGAAGGCCTGATCGACCGACGTTGCTCGTACACGCCTGAATTGGCGCAGCTGCTGGTGCGCAGTCACGATCACTTGGCACTGATGCTCGAACAACTGCAGAACCGCGTACCGCTGGCCGATCCCGGGCCTGTGATCGAGGCGATTCGCGGGTTCCGCCAGAATCACTGTTATGTGCTGCCGCAGGAGGGTGGCGCGCGCAACGTCGGCTCGATGATTCAACCGTTGGACGAGCGTGATCCAGAGTTGCTGGAGATCTTCCTCGAAGAGGCCGACGACATCATCGAGAGCTCCAGCGCGGCGCTGGTGCGCTGGCAGGCCGATCCGCAGAACACGCTGGAAGTCGAAAACCTGCTGCGCGACCTGCACACGCTCAAGGGTGGCGCGCGGATGGTCGAAATCGTCCCGATCGGGGATCTCGCCCATGAGCTGGAGTCGTTGTATGAGGGGCTGGCGTCCGGGGCGCTGAAAAACAGCGCGTTGCTGAACGGTCTGCTGCAAAGCGGCCACGACATGCTCGCCGACATGGTCGATGCCGTTCGCGGTTATGAACCGCTGCCCAACCCCGCGTTGCTGATCGACAGCATTGCGCAGTATTCGTCGTCTGGCGCGATCCAGGAAGTCGCCAGCAAGCCTCAGGAAGAGCCGGTGGTGATGGCGCCTGCACCCGGCGCAGAAGCTCCAGCGGCGGCCGCAGATCCCGACGCCGAGCGCACCGGACCCGAAATGGTCAAGGTGCCGGCTGAACAACTGGAGGATCTGGTCAACCTCGCGGGGGAAACCTCGATTTTCCGTGGCCGCATCGAACAGCAGGTCAGCGACGCACAGGTCACCCTGGCCGAGATGGAAACCACCATCGAGCGGATGCGCGATCAGTTGCGGCGTCTGGACATCGAAACCCAGGGTCGCATTCTCAGTCGCGATCATCAGTCCGAACGATCGGGCTATGAAGAATTCGACCCGCTGGAAATGGACCGCCACTCGCAACTGCAGCAGCTATCACGCGCGCTGTTCGAGTCTGCATCCGACCTGATGGACCTGAAGGAAACGCTGGAGACCCGGGCGCACGAAGCCGAGACCCTCTTGTTGCAGCAGGCACGGGTGAACACCGAGCTTCAGGAAAACCTGATGCGCACGCGCATGGTGCCATTCGAACGCATGGTGCCGCGTTTACGTCGGATCGTGCGTCAGGTGTCGGGCGAACTGAACAAAAAGGTCAGGTTCGACGTGGTCAACGCCGAGGGCGAAATGGACCGCAACGTCCTTGAGCGCATGGTCGCGCCGCTGGAGCACATGCTGCGCAACGCCGTCGATCATGGCCTGGAAACCGGCGAGAAGCGTCTGGCGGCCGGCAAGTCGGAGACGGGTCACATCACCTTGAGTCTGGCCCATGAGGGCGGGGATATCGTCATCGAGATGAGCGATGACGGCGCCGGTGTTGATTTCGAAGCGGTGCGTCGCAAAGCGATCAAGCGTGGGCTGATCAGTCCGGATGCAGAGCTGAGCGAGCACGACACGCTGCAGTTCATCTTGCAGGCGGGCTTTTCAACCGCCGAGACCATCACTCAGATATCGGGGCGCGGCGTCGGCATGGACGTGGTGCATGCCGAGGTCAAAGAGCTGGGCGGCTCGATGGTCATCGATTCCCGTTCGGGGCAGGGCGCGCGTTTCCGTATTCGTCTTCCATTCTCTGTGTCGGTCAATCGCGCCCTGATGGTGCAGTGTGGCGAAGAGCAATACGCCGTGCCGTTGAACAGCGTCGAAGGCATTGTGCGGGTCATGCCCAGTGAGCTGGAGGCTTGTTACCAGTCCACACCGCCGCGTTACCAATACCGCGAACGCAGTTATGAACTCCGGTATCTGGGCGAACTGTTGAACAACGGCCAGCCGCCGAAGTTGGTGGGTCAGACACAGCCGCTGCCCGTGCTGCTGGTGCATGTGCATGACCAATGGGTGGCGGTGCAGGTCGATGCGCTGACGGGTTCTCGAGAGATTGTGGTCAAGAACCTGGGGGCGCAATTCGCCGGCGTTCAGGGGATTTCCGGCGCGACGATTCTGGGGGACGGGCGTGTGGTGTTGATTCTCGACCTGTTCGCACACATCCGTCGTTTGCATGCGCGAATGCTGGCGCTTCAAGTCTCCGGGCAGGCACCGACGCCGTTTGTCGAGACCGAGCAGGCCAGGCCCTTGCTGGTGATGGTGGTGGACGATTCGGTCACGGTACGCAAGGTCACCGGCCGGTTGCTTGAGCGCAACGGCATGAACGTATTGACCGCCAAAGACGGGGTGGACGCCATGGCCTTGCTGCAGGAACACACGCCGGACGTGATGTTGCTGGACATCGAGATGCCGCGCATGGATGGTTTTGAGGTCGCCAGCAAAGTGCGCGAAGACGAAACGCTCAAGCATTTGCCGATCATCATGATCACGTCCCGCTCCGGGCAAAAACACCGCGACCGCGCCATGGCGTTGGGGGTAAACGACTACATGAGCAAGCCTTATCAGGAAGCGGCGTTGCTGGAGAGCATCGCGCACTGGAGTCATGTGCATGTCTGACACCACCACCCAGACCACCCGCCTGACCAGCCTCACCGGCTTGCTCATTCCGTTGAGCGACCGGCACTTACTGCTGCCCAACGTTGCCGTGGCCGAGCTGATCGACTATCAAGACAGCATCGCCGACCCGGCCGCACCCCAGTGGTACCTGGGGCCGATCAACTGGCGCAACCGCAGCCTGCCGCTGCTGAGCTTCGAAGCCGCGTGTGGCAGTCGCGCCCGTGTCGGTGGCCGGGCTCGCATCGTTGTGCTCAACGCCCTGGGTGGCCGCCCCGATCTCAAATTCATTGCCCTGCTGACCCAAGGCATTCCGCGTTCCTGCAAACTCGACAGCCAGCTCAGCTACGTCGACGTCGCGCTCTCAGAGCTGGAACTGGCGGCGGTGCAGGTCGGCGAAACTGTCGCAAAAGTCCCCGACCTGGTGGCGCTTGAACAATGGCTGGTGGACGCGGGGTTGGTGCAAGTGGTTGGGCCGGGGATTTGAGCGGAGTTGTTTTCAGGCTTTGATTCTGGCCTGCGGCCAGAATCAAAAACCTTAAGCGCAAATGCGTCCCCGCTTCTGCCGAAGGCGTAGGAGCGCGCTTGCTCTGGGCCGCACTCGGACGATCTGGCGCGAAGCGGCAGTAAAATCAGACGCCTTGGCCGTTTCAGGCATACCGCATTTACCGAATCCTCCACGACCGGCTACCCGATATTTCGTTGGACCCTGTGGACTATGAGCCGAATAGGTCGCATATTTGGCTCATATAATGAGCCGAATAGACGTTTTATTCGGCTCACTCTTCGCGAGGTTTCTGTGAGTCAGTCGTTGAAATGGATTTGGCAGCGTGCCAGATGGCCCGCTTTTACTTGGGATGCGCACACGTTGGCGCCTGTCTTGCGGGCTTGCACGCAGGCGCAGGGAAGGCTGATGGGCATGATGGGTGCCGCGGGGACTCATGCCAGTGCGCAGAGCGAACTGGATGCGTTGCTGCAGAACGTCATCACTTCGTCCGCTATTGAAGGCGAGCAATTGAACGTCGGGTCTGTGAGGTCATCTCTGGCGCGGCGGCTTGGCATCGAGAGTGATGAGCGGGTGACGCCTCGCAGCGAAGGCTTGGCTGAGCTGATGCTTGATGCCACACAGCAGCATCAGGCGCCGTTGACTTCAGAAAGACTGATGCGATGGCACAGTCTGCTTTTCCCTGACTCGTCGGCATTGCTCTCGAACAATATTCGGGTAGGGGTTCTGAGAGGATCCGAGCCCATGCAGGTGGTGTCGGGTCGGATTGACCGTCCGGTCGTTCATTTCGAAGCGCCGCCTCGCGAGGGGTTGGAGAAACGCATGGACGATTTCTTCTACTGGTTCAACAGCAGCCAGTTCGACACGACACTGGACCCACTGATACGAGCAGGTATCGCGCATTTCTGGTTCGTGACCTTACACCCTTTCGATGACGGAAATGGACGGTTGACGAGGGCGATCACCGACTTGGCACTGGCGCAGGGGGAAAATCAGGCTATTCGTTTTTATGCCATGTCGGCCGACATTCTTAATAGTCGGCAAGAGTATTACCGGATCCTTGAGGCCACTCAGTGTGGCGCACTGGACCTGACGCCATGGCTTTCGTGGTTCCTGCAAATCCTGCTTCACACACTTGATCAGGCGGTATTGCGGATTGATCGGGTGTTGGCCAACGCGCGGTTTTGGCAACAGCACAGGAAGGACGGCTTGTCCCTGGAGCAAATCAAGGTGCTCAACCGGTTGCTTAACGGCGATCTACTCGCTGAAAAAGCAGGGACTGGGTTCGAAGGCGGCATCAGTGCCGCGCAATATCAGGCCGTTGCCAAGGTCAGTAAGGCCACTGCCACCCGCCATCTGTCCGATCTCTTGGAAAAAGGCTGTTTGCAGAAGCTGCCAGGTGGAGGCCGTAGCACGCGATATCAGATCGCGAGATAAGGACAGCCGATTAATCATTACTCTAACCGTAACGATCCACGCCCCTGCTTGATTGATGCTTCAACCCTCAAGCTCCTAATGTGGTCCACGACAGCGAACTCGTGGAGTCAGCATGACTACAACAACGAAACTTGACCCGCGCTGGTCGCGTCGTCGCAGCGAAAAGCAGCGGCGGCTCGAGCTAGTGCGTTCCTTCGCCGATGGCGTTGTACTGCCCACCGACAAGATCGTCGCGGCACTGGAGGCGTTGATTGCGCCCGGTGACCGTGTGGTGCTTGAAGGTAACAACCAGAAGCAGGCGGATTTCCTCTCCCGTTCGCTGGTCAAGGCCGATCCCGGCAAGTTGCATGACCTGCACATGATCATGCCCAGCGTCGGACGTGCCGAACACCTGGATCTCTTCGAACGCGGCATCGCCCGCAAGCTCGATTTTTCTTTCGCGGGCACGCAAAGCCTGCGCATCAGCCAGTTGCTGGAAGACGGCCTGCTGGAAATCGGCGCGATTCACACCTACATCGAGCTGTATTCCCGCCTGCTGGTCGACCTGATTCCCAATGTCGTGCTGTCTGCCGGCTTTATGGCTGACCGCGCGGGCAACATCTACACCGGCGCCAGCACCGAGGACACGCCTGCCCTGATCGAACCTGCCGCGTTCAGCGACGGCATCGTGATCGTGCAGGTCAACCAGTTGGTGGACGACGTCAGCGACTTGCCGCGTGTGGACATCCCGGCATCGTGGGTCGACTTTGTGGTGGTCGCCGACAAGCCGTTCTACATCGAACCGCTGTTCACCCGCGACCCGCGCCACATCAAGCCCGTCCACGTACTGATGGCGATGATGGCGATTCGCGGGATCTACGAGAAACACAACGTTCAGTCGCTCAACCACGGCATCGGTTTCAACACCGCCGCCATCGAATTGATTCTGCCGACCTACGGCGAGTCCCTGGGTTTGAAGGGCAAAATTTGCCGCAACTGGACGCTCAATCCACACCCGACCCTGATTCCTGCCATTGAAAGCGGCTGGGTCGAAAGCGTGCATTGCTTCGGCACCGAACTGGGCATGGAAAACTACATCGCTGCCCGGCCCGACGTGTTCTTTACGGGGCGCGACGGCTCGATGCGGTCCAACCGCATGATGTGCCAGCTGGCGGGTCAGTACGCGGTGGACCTGTTCATCGGCGCCACGCTGCAAGTGGATGGCGACGGGCATTCTTCGACGGTCACCCGTGGGCGCCTCGCCGGTTTCGGCGGCGCACCGAACATGGGGCATGACCCGCGTGGTCGGCGTCACAGCACGCCCGCCTGGCTCGACATGCGCCAGCAGAACCCGGACACCGACGCGTACCTTGAGCGCGGCAAGAAGCTCGTGGTGCAGATGGTCGAAACCTTTCAGGAAGGCGGCAAGCCCACGTTCGTCGAGACACTGGACGCCGTCGAGGTGGCGAAGAAAAGTGGCATGCCGCTGGCGCCGATCATGGTCTACGGCGACGACGTGACTCATTTGCTCACCGAAGAAGGCATCGCTTACCTGTACAAGGCGCGCACGCTGGAAGAGCGTCAGGCGATGATCGCTGCGGTTGCGGGCGTCACCTCTATTGGCCTGCGCCACAACCCGAAAGACACCGCCCGTATGCGCCGTGAAGGGTTGATCGCGTTGCCCGAAGACCTTGGCATTCGTCGCACCGACGCCAGTCGCGAGCTGTTGGCCGCCAAAAGCATCGCCGAGCTGGTGGAGTGGTCCGGTGGTTTGTACAACCCGCCTGCGAAATTCAGGAGTTGGTGATGCGCGCACTCAACGTAGCGTTTGAAGCCTCTGCGCGATCCTTGCCGCTGGCTGAGCGACTGGCCGACCTCGCGGTGGATGCACTGATCGACGAGGCCGATCTGTCACCGAAACCGGCGTTGGTCGACCGACGCAGCAGCGGGGCGCACCAGGATCTTCATTTGGGATTGATGCACGCCTCGGCGCTTTCGTTGTGGCCTGCGTTCAAGGAAATGGCGGAGGTCGCCATTGAAATCGGCGAAATCGGCCAACCGCTGCGCGAGGCGATCGGGCGGATCGGCCGGGACGGCGAAGTCGCGATGATGCGCACCACCCAAGGCGTGAACACCCACCGTGGCGCGATCTGGGCACTGGGGTTGCTGGTCACCGCTGCGGCGCTCGATCCGTCTGATCTCTCAGCTGCAGGCCTTGGTTTGCGTGCGGGTTGCCTGGCGCTGATCGAGGATCGAAACCTGCCGGTTCAGCACAGCCACGGCGCCGAAGTCGCCCGTAAATACGGTGCAATGGGCGCGCGCGAACAAGCGCAGATGGGTTTCCCCGCAGTCACTCAAAAGGGGTTGCCGCAACTGCAACGCAGCCGCGCGACGGGCCATGGCGAACAGAATGCGCGGCTGGATGCGCTGCTGGCGATCATGACCACGCTGTCCGACACCTGCGTGCTGTACCGCGCGGGCGAACATGGCCTTTCCACCATGCAGCGCGGCGCGCAACGTGTGCTGGATGCCGGTGGCAGCGCGACCCTCAGTGGTCGGCGAGCCTTGCACGAACTGGATCAGCAATTGCTGAGCCTGAATGCCTCACCGGGTGGTGCCGCCGATTTGCTCGCTGCTTGCCTGTTTATCGATTGCCTTGAGCCTGCGCTCGGCGATGAAACGAGGAACGTCTGATCATGGAAACCTTGTCTTTTGAATTCCCCGCTGGCCAGCCTCCGCTGGGACGTGCACTGGTGGGTTGTGTCGGCTCCGGTGACCTTGAGGTGATGCTGGAACCCGGTCTGCCGGGCAAACTGACCATTCAGGTCGTCACGTCGGTGAACGGCAGTTCAGCCCGCTGGCAGCATCTTTTCGAGCGCATGTTCGACGGCCAGATGCCGCCGGCCATGAGCATCGACATCCACGACTTCGGTGCGACGCCCGGTGTCGTCCGGCTTCGGTTGGAGCAGGGCTTCGAGGAGATCGGTCATGACTGATAACGCCCACTTGTTGAAGCAGCACAGCTTTGTCGAACTCGGTGCGCGGCAGCGTGCACGCGCCCTGCTCGACGCAGGCAGTTTTCGGGAGCTGATCGATCCGTTCGCGCGAATGACGTCGCCCTGGTTACCCAAGCAAGGCGTGGTGCCCCAAGCCGACGACGGCGTGGTGATCGCCAAAGGTTCCATCGGCGGAAAGCCGGTGGTGGTGTGTGCCATCGAAGGCAACTTTCAAGGCGGCAGCATGGGCGAGGTCGGCGGCGCGAAAATGGCCGGCGCACTGGAGCTGGCGGCCGAGGATAACCGCAAAGGCATTCCGACCGCCGCGGTGTTGCTGCTGGAAACCGGCGGTGTGCGCCTGCAGGAAGCCAACCTCGGGCTCGCGGCCATCGCTGAAATTCATGCGGCGATCGTCGATCTGCGTCGCTATCAGCCGGTGATTGGCGTGGTGGCGGGCAGCGTCGGTTGCTTCGGCGGTATGTCCATCGCGGCGGGTTTGTGCAGTTATCTGGTCGTGACTCAGGAAGCGCGTCTGGGGCTGAACGGCCCGCAGGTGATCGAGCAGGAGGCGGGCATCGAAGAATACGATTCGCGCGACCGGCCTTTCATCTGGAGCATCACCGGCGGCGAGCAACGCTATGCCAGCGGCCTGGTGGATGCGTTCGTTGCCGATGACGTTGCCGCCGTTCAACAGCACGTCGAACACCTGCTGCACAAGGGCAAGCCCGAACAGGAGCGCAGCAGCCAGTACGCGCTGTTCCTGCAGCGTCTTGGTCAAGTGGACACAACGACGCAGATCGACCCCGCCGCTGTGCGCAGCCTGTATCAAGGAGAACAGCCATGAGCAGCTATTCGACCCGTGGTTTGAAGTGGTTCAACGCGCTGGCGGCCAATGCAGTTGAAGTGACGGGGCTGCCCACGTCCGTTAAAGCCGCCGACGGCACAATGGGCGATCAACCCGCGCGTTTTCTTGCGGTGGTTGCCGACCCGGATAACCGTTTTCCTCGCGCCCGCAACGGTGAGGTCGGGTTACTGGAAGGCTGGGGCCTGGCGCACGCCGTGGACACGGCTATCGAGCTGGATCGCCAGAGCGAGAATAAACGTGCTCTGATCGCAATCATCGACGTGCCGAGCCAGGCCTATGGGCGCCGTGAAGAAGCGTTAGGCATTCATCAGGCGCTGGCGGGTGCGGTGGACGCCTATGCCCGCGCACGTCTGGCGGGTCATCCGGTGATCGGGCTGTTGGTCGGCAAGGCGATGTCGGGTGCATTTCTCGCTCATGGTTATCAGGCGAACCGCCTGATCGCCCTGCGTGATCCGGGCGTGATGGTGCATGCGATGGGCAAGGCTTCGGCCGCTCGCGTGACGTTGCGTAGCGTCGAAGAACTGGAAAAGCTCGCCGCGAGCATCCCGCCCATGGCGTACGACATCGACAGCTACGCAGGCCTTGGATTGTTGTGGGAAACCCTGTCGGTGAGCCAGATCGAAGAGCCTTCGGCGGCGGATATCAGGGCGGTTCAGGAATGCCTGACGGCCGCGGTGAAAGACGCTCAGGCGGGAGGCAATGACCTGAGTTCGCGACTGGGCGCGCCGAACCGTTCGGCGTCGTCGAAAGTGCGCGAACTGCTGCGGGCGCAGTGGTAATGAACAGCTGCCTGCCGGTCTGGCCCCATGATTTGTTGTGGGGTTTGTCCGTGGCTGACGTGCCTGCCGATGCTCCCGCTTGGGTGACCGAGGTGGTTGGCGCGGGGCAGCCGGTGGTGGTGCGTCGGGCGAAGGTCGCCGAGGGGTGGGTGGCGGTGGGTGTGCGTGGTCATTCGCGCGATCAGCGTTATGCGATGGCCATGAGACTGACCGATATCACGCGCCGTGTTCGCCCTGAAGAGTTGCTCGAAGCGGCGGATATTCAGGCAGCCGACTGGCCCGCCGTGCGCGCGCTGAGGCACATTCGTCCGGTTTTGGACGCTGTGGGTTTGCCATGGGGCGTTGCAGGGAGCGTCGGGTTCGAACTGGCGTCTGGTACGGCGGTGCTGCATCAGGACAGCGATCTTGACCTGGTCCTGCGCACCTCAACGTTCTTCAGTCGTGAACAGGCTGCCGCACTGGTCGATGCGCTGGAAGGCGCGATGTGCCGAATCGACCTGCAACTGCAGACGCCCGCTGGCGCTGTGGCCTTGCGCGAATGGGCGGGCTCAGCGCGTCAGGTGTTGCTCAAGGCTGATGACGGCGCGCGCCTGGTCGACGATCCGTGGCAGTTACAGGAGCGTGCCGCATGAGCAGCTTCTGGGTGTTTCCAGGCCAAGGCGCCCAGCAGCCGGGCATGCTGCACACATTGCCCGCCGATCCGTTGGTGGGTGAGTGCCTGCGCGAAGCCAGCGATGCGCTCAACGAGGACGTGCTGGATCTGGATACGCCCGATGCGTTGCGTTCCACCCGTGCCGTTCAGCTGTGTTTGCTGATTGCCGGCGTCGCCTGTTCGAGGCTGCTCATGGCCCAGAACTGCGCACCGGATTACGTGGCCGGCCTGTCGATTGGCGCTTACCCGGCAGCGGTCATCGCCGGTGCGTTGAGCTTTTCCGACGCCGTGCGACTGGTGGCACTGCGCGGTGAATTGATGCAGAGCGCTTACCCGACGGGCTATGGCATGACGGCGTTGATCGGTCTGGATCAAACCACGGTCGAGCATCTGGTCTCGCAGGTACACAGCCCGGACACGCCGGTTTACCTGGCCAACATCAACGCCGACAACCAGTTCGTCATCGCCGGCAGCGATCAGGCGCTGGCCCGTGTCGCCGCCTTGGCTAAAGCGCAGGGCGCGGCGGCGGCCAAACGCCTGGCGGTCAGCGTGCCTTCGCACTGCGAGCTGTTGAGCGAGCCCGCGAAAACCCTGGCGCAGGCCTTTGCGCAGGTTTCGGTTCAGGTGCCGACCTTGAGGTACCTGAGCGGCAGCACGGCCCGCCCGGTACTCAATGCCGACAAATTGCGTGACGACCTCGCGTTCAACATGTGCCGGGTCATCGACTGGCGCAGCACCGTGCAGACCGCCTACGAGCGTGGCGCACGCCTGCACATCGAATTGCCGCCCGGCACCGTCCTCACGGGGCTGGCGCGGCGCGTCTTTGAACAAGGATCCGCAGTCGCCTTCCAGGGCGCCCGGCTGGATACGCTGAGCGCACTGTCGCGAGAGGAGGAACGTCGCCACCCATAACCGACTGCTGCTTTCGAAGGAACACAAAAACAACAACTTCGACGATGCAAATTGAGGGCAATAACAATGATTATTTATGGTGTCGCGTTTCTAGCATTCTGCACGCTGGTGGGTATATCAGTGGGCGAATACCTCGGCAAACTGATCGGCGTCCCAGCCAACGTCGGTGGTGTCGGTATTGCCATGCTGCTGCTGATCGGTTTCGGGAGCTGGCTGAGCAAGCGTGGTTATCTGGACAGCAAGACCGCTCAAGGCGTGGAGTTCTGGAGTGCGATCTATATCCCCATCGTGGTCGCCATGGCCGCGCAGCAAAATGTCTACGGTGCGTTGAAGGGTGGTCCGATGGCAATCATTGCCGGGACCCTGGCTGTCGTCATTTCCTTTCTATTGGTTCCGGTATTGACCCGTCTTGGTCAAAAAAAGCCTGAGGCCGATGTCGTTGTTCCTTCAACCAAGACCGTAGGGTGATCAGCATGTATGACGCCATTTTGAAAGCTATCAACGGCTACGGTCTGGTGAGTGGATTCGCGGTCATCGGCATCACCATGTGGGTGTCGTACTGGATCTCCAGCACGTTTACCAAAGGACGTCTGCACGGTTCGGCAATCGCCATCATTCTTGGACTTGCGCTGGCCTATGTCGGTGGCGCGGTCACTGGCGGGCAGAAAGGCATCGTCGATCTACCGTTGCTCTCGGGGATCGGGCTATTGGGCGGTGCGATGCTGCGTGATTTCGCCATCATCGCCACCGGTTTTGGCGTGAGCGTCAATGAGCTCAAGCGTGCAGGGTATGTCGGTGTGTTCTCGCTGTTCGTGGGCGTAGGGACGTCGTTTGTGGCCGGTGTCGGTGTGGCGATGGCGTTCGGTTACACCGACGCTGTGAGCATCACCACCATCGGTGCGGGCGCGGTTACCTATATCGTCGGTCCGGTGACCGGCGCTGCTATTGGTGCAAGCTCCGAAGTCATGGCGCTGTCGATCGCAGCGGGGTTGATCAAAGCCATCCTGGTGATGGTTGTGACGCCGTTCGTGGCGCCGATGATCGGTCTCAATAACCCGCGCAGCGCGGTGATCTTTGGTGGCCTGATGGGTACTTCCAGCGGTGTCGCGGGCGGTCTGGCGGCTACCGATCCGAAGCTTGTGCCCTATGGCTGCCTGACGGCGGCGTTTTACACCGCATTGGGCTGCTTGCTGGGGCCTTCGCTGTTGTTCCTGATCGTGCGCGGGATTTTGGGGTGATCTTGTTGGATCTATACGCACCCTGCTTTTGATGCTGGCCGACGGCCGTAGCGCGCTTGCCCGCGATTGCGGTATGTCAGTCGACGGCAATGTTGGATGACAGACCGCATTCGCGGCCCTCGTAACCTCGGACTGCTCCTACAGGGAGCGCGGCGTTCCGAAGACTTGGGGACGACGCTGACACTGTAGGAGCGCGCTTGCCCGGGATTGCGGTATGTCAGCCGCCGGCAATGCTGGATGACAGACCGCATTCGCGGCCCTCGTAACCTCGGACTGCTCCTACAGGGAGCGCGGCGTTCCGAAGACTTGGGGACGACGCTGACACTGTAGGAGCGCGCTTGCTCGCGATTGCGGTATGTCAGTCGACGGCAATGCTGAATGACAGACCGCATTCGCGGCCCTCGTAACCTCGGACTGCTCCTACAGGGAGCGCGGCGTTCCGAAGATTTGCGGACGAAGTTGACACTGTGGAGCGTGCCCGCGATTGCGGTATGTCGGTCGACGGCAATGCTAAATGACAGACCGCATTCGCGGCCCTCGTAACCTCGGACTGCTACTACAGGGAGCGCGGCGTTCCGAAGACTTGGGGATGACGCTGACACTGTAGGAGCGCGCTTGCCTGCGATTGCGGTATGTCAGCCGACGGCGATGCTGAATGACAGACCGCGTTCGCGGCCCTCGTAACCTCGGACTGCCTACAGGGAGCTCGGCGTTCCGAAGACTTGGGGGCGACGCTGACACTGTAGGAGCGCGCTTGGTCTGGGCGGCATTCCGACGAATGCGGTGGGTCATCGACCATCCACCAGGAACGCGTTAAACCTGCTCCAACCGGTTCGAATACATTCGGCACTCGGCCAACAGTGCCAGCAGGTTCGGATCACGCTCGCGGGCTTTGAGGAACACAAGGCCGATGTGCTGCTGCATGCGATACCTCGCCTGCAGCGGTATCAGGCGCACGCGGTTCTCGTAGACGGCCGCGATTCTCCCCGGCAGCAGGGCGTAGCCCACGCCTGAGCTGACCATACTCAACAGCGTGAAGATGTCGTTCACCTGCATCGCCACTTTCGGTTCGAACCCTGCCTGTTGAAACACTCGTGCGCCGTCACGGTGGGTGGCGAAGCCTTGGGTCAGCGTGATGAAGGTGGCCTCGCGCAGGTCGCTCAGGTCGACCTCGCTTTGTTGGGCGAAGGGCGAATCGGCCGGCGTGGCCAGGAAGATATCGTCAGAGAAAAGCGCCAGTTGCTCGCAATCCGGATCGTTCACGCTCTCGTTGAGTGACACCAGAATGGCGTCGACTTCCATGTTCTTCAGCTTGTAGAACAGGTCGATGTTCGAGCCCAGAATCAAATCGATATTAAGCTCGCTGCGGCGGATCTTCAGGCCCATGATCAGCTGCGGCACGGTCTTGACCGTCAGCGAGTACAACGCCCCGAGTTTGAACCGCGCCGCGGAGAATCCAGCGGCCGCGCGGGTTTGTTCGACCGTACTCAGCACATCCTGCACCAGCTTCTGCGCGCGCTCTTCCAGCACGTAGGCGCTTTCCATCGGCGTCAGGTTGCGGCCTTCATGCTTGAACAGCGGACAGCGCAACGCGCTTTCCAGCGAGTGAATCGCCCGATGAACGCTGACGGTGCTGGTCTGCAGTTCTGCGGCCGCACGCGCCAGATTGCCGGTGCGCATGAAGGCCAGGAAGATTTCCAGCTTCTTGAGGGTCAGCTCTTCGTCGATCTGCATCGTGTCGTTCCCGGAACGCTTTCTTGTTCTTCGAGCGCCCGATTGTGCCGAAGTCGTCGGGAGCTGGCTGCATTAAATTCTCGTCAAGGCTGACACATGCATTGCGCTTTGGCGTCATAAGCGGGAGCCTTACAGGCTGTCGTGCAACTGAGAGAGGTTTGATACGGATGTACTACGGAGAAAAATTCAACGCCTGGACCCACCTCGTGGGCGCGGTACTGGCGTCGATCGGCGCGGTCTGGCTGCTGGTGATCGCGAGTCTGACCGGCGATGTGTGGAAAATCGTCAGTGTTGCGGTGTACGGCGTGGCGCTGGTGCTGTTGTACAGCGCCTCGACGGTTTATCACAGCGTGCGTGGCCGGGCGAAGGTGATCATGCAGAAGGTCGATCACTTTTCGATCTATTTGCTGATTGCAGGCAGCTACACACCCTTCTGTCTGGTGACTTTGCGCGGGCCGTGGGGCTGGACGCTGTTCGGGATTGTCTGGGGCCTGGCGGTGATCGGCATGCTTCAGGAGATCAAGCCGCGTTCTGAGGCGCGAGTGATGTCCATCGTGATCTACGCGGTGATGGGCTGGATCGTGCTCGTGGCCGTCAAGCCGCTGATGGCCGCGCTGGGGACGGCCGGGTTTACCTGGCTGGCGTTGGGCGGCGTGCTCTATACCGTCGGCATCATCTTCTTCGCGTACGACAAACGTTTCCGCCACTGGCACGGCATCTGGCACTTGTTCGTCATTGCCGGAAGCTTGCTGCATTTTGTGGCGATCATGGGGTATGTGCTTTAGCGGGGTTCTTGCTCCTGCACTGTACGCCCCAACCCATCGGAACGCCGCGATCCCTGTCTGCCGATATCCATGCGCTGCATCAGTGCATGGAAGCCTGCGCGCTCATCGTTCATTTTCTGCACACCCACAGCCGGTAAGCGTTGCCGAGCGCGCACCAAACCAGAATCGTTTCGCACCCGATTGAAGCATTTAATTCATTTATTTTATTTGTTGAATTATTTGATTCGTCATCCTAGTCTGATCCTCGAAACGCCGAGTGAAGTGGTGAGGCGGCCTTCTTGAACTGACTGATTAATCGGGGAGCAAGACATGAACGTGAAAGTACTGTTAGGCATGGCCGTGGCAACTGCATTTTCCGCTTCTACCTGGGCTGCGGACTGGACTGTCGGCGCCAACGTCGGCAACGTGCCGTGGGAGTTTCAGGACGCGAAAGGCGAGATTGTCGGCTTTGAAGTCGATGTCGTGAAGGAAGTCGCCAAACGTGCAGGCAAAACCGTCGAGTTCGTCAATATTCCGTTCAACGGCCTGTTCAGCGCTGTGCAGTCCAAGCGTGCGGACATCGCCATTTCCTCGATCACCATTACCCCCAAACGCCTTGAGTCGGTCGGCTTCGCCCAGCCGTACTACGACAGTGACCAGTCGCTGTCGGTCCTGACCAAATCCGGCATCACAGGCCTCAAGGACATGGATGGCAAGGTGGTCGGCGTCGACACCGGCTCCACCGGCGACATGTGGGTGAACGCGCATCAGGCCGAGTACAAGTTCAAGGAAGTGTCCCGCTACGAAGGCCTTTCACCGGCCATGCTCGACCTCGCGTCGGGCCGTATGGACGGCTACATCAGCGATATCCCGGCGGTCCTGTACTACATCAAGGACAAGCCGCAGTACAAAGTGGTCGCGCGTATTCCGACCGGCGAAAAGTACTCGCTGATGCACGCCAAAGGCTGGGAATCGGCGACGCAGGTCAACGACATCATCTCCGCCATGAAGAAGGAAGGCGTGATCGAGGGGCTGCACAAGAAGTGGTTCGGGGCTGACGCTGACCCGGAATCCAGCACCGTCAAAGTGGTTGATGTCCTCAAGTAATGCCTGACTGCTCACCCCACGCCAGCCGCTGCCCGCTATCAAGGAATCGCAATGGAGTTGTTACAGACTTTCTTCAACTGGAGCGTGTTTGTCGATGCGCTGCCGCTGATGCTGCGCGGCCTGGGCGTGACAGTGATGCTAGGCGTGGTCAGCATCATTCTCGGCCTGGTCGGCGGGTTGATGCTGGCGATGCTGCGTCTTTACGCCTTCGCACCCATTCGCTTTCTGGCGCGGGTCTACATCGATGTGCTGCGCTCGATCCCGCTGCTGGTTCTGCTCGTACTGATTTACTACGCGCTGCCATTCGTGGGCATTCGTCTTTCGTCGTTCGCGGCGGCCACGGCAGCGCTTTCGCTGGTCTCCTGCGCTTATTCGGCAGAGATCTTCCGCTCCGGCATCGAAGCCATCCCGCGAGGACAGTTTGAAGCGTCAGCCTCCCAGGGCATGAGTTTCTTCAACACCATGCGCGACATCATCCTGCCCCAGGCGATGCGCATCGTCATGCCGCCCATGACCAGCAACTGCATCAACGTCATGAAAGACACCGCGCTGGCCTCGGTGGTGGCGATGCCGGATCTGCTCAAGCAAGCCACGCAGGCTCAGGCGCTGGCGGCCAACCCCACGCCTCTGGTGGGCGCTGCCGTCATGTACCTGCTGTTGCTGCTGCCATTGGTGCAACTGGTGAGCTGGATCGAGCGACGCAACAGCTCGGGGAGAAAAAACGCATGAGTACCGTCATCGAAATCGAACGTGTGGACAAGTTCTACGGGCCGTTTCAGGCGTTGAGCGACATCAACCTGACGGTCGATCAGGGCGAAGTGGTGGTGATTCTCGGACCTTCCGGTTCGGGTAAATCAACATTGATCCGCTGCATCAATCTGCTGGAGGAATACCAGAAGGGCGACATCCGCGTGGCCAGCCAGCGGGTCGAAAACGGTCCGAAACTGGCAAGCATTCGCTGCGAAGTCGGCATGGTTTTCCAGAATTTCAATTTGTACCCACACCTTACTGTGCTCGCCAACGTCGCGCTGGCGCCGGTACGTGTGCGGGGCATGTCGCGCCGTGACGCCAACGAGCGCGCTCGCCTGTTGCTGGAAAAGGTCGGCATGGGCGCCCACGCCGCGAAATACCCGGGACAACTGTCCGGCGGCCAGCAGCAACGTGTCGCCATCGCCCGCACCATGGCCATGGAGCCGCGCGTGATTCTGTTCGACGAACCCACTTCAGCGCTCGATCCCGAGATGGTGGGCGAAGTGCTGGACGTGATGCAGAACCTCGCCCGTTCAGGCGTGACCATGGTCGTGGTGACCCATGAAATGGGCTTTGCGCGCAAGGTCGCCGACCGGGTGATCTTCATGGAAAACGGCCGAATCATCGAACAGAACAATCCGCACGATTTCTTCACGGCCCCGCAAGAGCCGAGAACCCGCGCGTTTTTGCAGGCCATCCTGCATCACTGATCAGACCTTGGAGAGCACTTCCTTGAATGCCCTGGACATCGATTACGTACGCAGTCAGTTTCCTGCCCTGAGCAGCGGTTACGCCTACCTGGACAACGCAGGCGGTTCCGCGGTGCTCAAGCCGGTCGCCGAGCGGATCACCGATTATTTGCTCAACAGCGCCGTGCAACTGGGTGCGTCCTACAGCGAGTCGGTGGAGGCCGGGGCGCGGGTGATGACGGCCCGCGAATCGGTGGCACAACTGATCAATGCCCGCTACCCGGAAGAGTGCGTGATGGGCGGGTCGACCACGCACCTGTTGCAGATCCTTTGCCGTGCCATCGCACCGTCGATTCAGCCGGGTGATGAAATCGTCGTCACCAACTGCGACCACGAGGCCAATATCGGGCCGTGGGTACGCCTCTGCGAAGAGCGCGGCGCCACACTGCGGGTGTGGGAAGTCAGCCCGGACAGCCTGGACCTGGAGCTCAACGACCTGGACGGCCTGCTCAGCGAGAAAACCCGTTACGTCGCCATGACGCATGCGTCGAACATCCTCGGCAGCGTCAATCCGGTCGCCGAGGTCGCGCGCAAGGTCCATGCCGTGGGCGGCAAGCTGTGTGTCGACGCCGTGGCCTACGCGCCCCATCGTCTGGTCGACGTGCAGGCCAGCGGCGCTGACTACTACGTGTTCAGTTTCTACAAAACCTTCGGCCCGCACTTCGCGGTGCTATGGGGCAAGCGCGAAGCGCTGCTGGAATTGCCCAGCCTCAACCACTTTTTCATTGGTCAGGACGTCATCCCCTACAAGCTGCAGCCGGGCAACCTCAACTACGAACTCTCTTATGGCTGTATCGGGATCAGCGATTACCTGATCGACATCGGCCAACGTCTGGGCGCCAGCGGCACGCCGCGTCAATTGATGCAGGCAGCGTTCGATGCCTTTGAAGTGCAAGAGGACCTGCTCGCCGAAACCCTGCTGGCGTTTCTGCGGGAAACCCCGGGCGTGCGCATCATCGGCAAATCCCGCGTGACCGATGGCGACCGTGTGCCAACCATCAGCTTCGTGGTTGACGGCGTTCAGTCCGAAGACATCGTGCGGCGTGTCGACAACCACCGTATGGGGATCCGGTTCGGTGACTTCTACGCGCGCCGACTGATCGAACAACTGGGCCTGACACGCCATGGCGGCGTGGTTCGTGTGTCGATCGCTCACTACAACAGCGTCGATGAGTTAAATCGTCTGGTAGAGCATCTGGCCCAGGCGATCACAGAACTGCGTCCATCCTGACTTTTATCGAGCCAACTTATGCCTGTACCTCAAACCCTCGCCGAGCTGCGCTCAGCCATCGTCGAACATCAGGAACGGCTGACCGCCCGCCAGCGAGATGCCGCGCATTACCTGAACGAACATCCCCACGATGTCGCGCTGAACACCGTCGCAGCCTTGGCGAAAATCTCGGGTATCCCGTCGTCTGCCTTTATTCGGTTGGCGCAAGCCTTGGGTTTCGGAGGGTTCAGCGACCTGCAGCGGCTGTTCAAGCAGCCTCTGCAACAGGCCGGGCAGGGCAGCTTCAAAGAGCGCATCCGCCACTACCGCGGTGAGCAATTGCTGGACGATCCGACGGATGTCGGCGCCATGCTCTCGGCGTTCAGCCGCGCCAACATTGTCTCGCTGGAACATTTAGCCGAGGGCGAGCAGGTCGAAGCCATCGAGAAAGCCATCGGATTGCTGCAAGAGGCGCGTACCACCTTCGTGGTCGGGATGCGTCGCTCGTTTCCAATGGCGGCCTACCTGAGCTATGCGCTCAGCCGTGTAGGACGCCGCGCCGTCCACATCAGCGGACTGGGTGGCAGCCTGCGTGAACAGGTCGGTGCGCTGCACAGCGATGACGTCCTGGTGGCGGTGAGCTTTCCGCCGTATGCGCAGGAAACCATCGACGCCTGCCAGCAGGCGATGGCGGCCGGGACGCCGATCGTGGCGATCACTGACAGCATTCTCAGCCCGGTCGGACAAAAAGCGTCGGTGATGATCGAGGTCAACGACGCCGAGTTGCTGGGCTTCCGCTCCCTGACGGCCGCGTTCTGTATTGCACAAACCCTGGCCATGGGCCTGGCGTTCCGCGAGGGACAGAACCTGGATGGACCGGGCCACGACGCATTGAAAAACATCGACTGCTAAGGCCTGGCCTGGCGGTTTTACCGACGGTTTGAACGTTGCAGGAGACGGGATCTATGGCTTTACCCCTTCGAGATCTGGTCGGCTATGGCCGGCAGCGCCCTCAAGGCACCTGGCCCAATGGTGCACGACTGGCGATCAACTTCGTCATCAACTACGAAGAAGGTTCTGAACGCTCGCTGGCCATGGGAGACCCCGATCAGGAGAGCATGACCGAGTGGGGCAGCTATCAGTTTCCCGAGGGCGTGCGCAACCTGGCGATGGAGTCGATGTACGAGTACGGCGCGCGCGTCGGCATCTGGCGCATCCTGGACATCCTGCAAAAGGCCAACGTCCCGGCCACGTTTCACGCCTGCGCCGTGGCGTTCGAACAGAACCCGGATGTCGCCAAAGCGGCCGTCGAGCTGGGCCATGAAATCTGCAGCCATGGCTATCGCTGGGAGGAGGTGTTTCGCCTGACCGAAGCCGAGGAACGCGAGCATATTCGCCTGGCGATCGAATCGTTCGAACGCACCTGTGGCAAGCGCCCGGTGGGCTGGTACTGCCGTTATGGCGCCAGTGTCCACACGCGGCGGCTGGTGGCCGAGGAGGGCGGCTTTCTCTATGACTCCGACGCCTACAACGACGACGTGCCGTATTTCGTCGACGTCGAGGGCAAGCAGCACCTGGTCGTGCCGTACACCAGCGACGTCAACGACTTTCGCTACTGGAACTCGCCGGGTCTGTCCCAGGCGTCCGACTTCCTTGAGTACATGCGAGAAAGTTTCGATGTGCTGTACGAAGAGGCGGCCGATGGCCTGCGCATGATGTCCATCGGGCTGCACCCGCGCATGGTCGGGCGTCCCGGACGCGTACGAGCGATCAAGCAGTTCATCGAGTACGCCCAGGCCCATGAAGGCGTGTGGTTCACCACCCGCGAAGAAATCGCCAAGGCCTGGCTCAGCCGCGCCTGAGGGAGAACACGACATGCAGGCTTTCGACCTGATCATCCGTAACGCCAACGTGGTCACCGCCGCAGACAGCTTCCTGTGCGACATCGGTGTACGCGGCGGGCGTATCGCTGCCCTCGGGCTGGACCTGCAGGACGCTGCGGATGAAGTCGATGCACGCGGCCGGACCGTGACGCCGGGCGGGGTGGACAGCCATGTGCACCTCGACCAGCCGACCGGTGACGGCTCGGTCATGGCTGACGATTTTGAAAGCGGCACCCGCTCGGCGGCGTGTGGCGGGACGACCACGGTGATTCCGTTTGCCTGCCAGCAGAGGGGGCAAAGTCTGCGCGCGGCTGTCGAGGACTACCACCGCCGCGCGGACGGTCGGGCCCTGATCGATTACGCATTTCACCTGATCGTCACCGATCCCACCGAAGACGTGTTGCGCCGAGAGCTGCCCGAACTGATCGCCGAGGGGTACACCTCGTTCAAGATCTACATGACCTACGACGCGCTGAAGCTCAACGACCGGGAGATTCTGGAAACCCTGTCGGTGGCGCGGGCTCATGGCGCGATGGTGATGCTGCACGCCGAAAACAGCGACTGTATTGCCTGGCTCACCGAGCGGTTGTTGGCCGCCGGGCACAGCGCGCCGCGCTATCACGCGACCTCACGGCCGATGCTGGTCGAGCGGGAAGCGACTCATCGGGCCATTGCGCTGGCGGAGCTGGTCGATGTGCCGATCCTCATCGTGCACGTGTCAGGCCGCGAAGCCATCGAGCAGATTCGCTGGGCGCAGAGCCAGGGCTTAAAGGTGTATGGCGAAACCTGTCCGCAGTATCTGTTTCTGACGGCGGATTCACTGGGCTGCGACGACAGTTTTGAAGGCGCGAAATGTATCTGCAGCCCGCCGCCGAGGGACGCGGGGAATCAACAGGTGATTTGGGACGGCTTGCAGAATGGCTCGTTCGAGGTGTTTTCTTCGGATCACGCGCCGTTTCGCTACGAGGGATCGGACGGCAAACGCGCCCACGGATCGGATGCTCCTTTTTCGGAGGTGGCCAACGGGATTCCCGGGATCGAAACGCGCATGGCGCTGTTGTGGTCGGAGGGCGTGCGCAAGGGGCGGATCAGCCCGCAGGAATTTGTCGCCCTGACAGCGACCAACGCCGCCAGGCTCTACGGTTTGTATCCGCGCAAAGGCAGCATTGCGATTGGTGCAGACGCCGATCTGGTGATCTGGGACGAGGGGCTGGATCTGGCGCTGAGCAACACGCTGCTCCACCACAACGTGGATTACACCCCGTATGAGGGTATGCGTTTGAGTGCCTGGCCCGCGATGACCTTCGCCCGAGGGGAGAAGGTCTGGGATGGTAGCGCGCTGGGCACGCCGGGGAGAGGGGAGTTCCTGCCCTGCGCGAGGCCAGAGCCTGCGAAAGCCCGGCGGCGGCAGTCGGAATTGCCGGAGTGATGCCTGGCATTCCAGCCATTTTTTCGAACGGTCCCGAAACCTGTGGGAGCGAATGTATTCGCGATTGGCCGGTACACCCAACATGTTTCTACCGGATGTACGTTCTTTCGCGAATGAATTCGCTCCCACAGCGTTGATCAGTGCAACGTTGAGCTAGAAGTCACCCCACAGCTGCTGCGCCACGCTCAACGCCACCACCGGTGCGGTTTCTGTGCGCAATACCCGAGGGCCGAGGCGGGCGGCGTGGAAGCCGGCGTCCTGAGCCTGATCGACTTCGGCGTCATTGAGCCCACCTTCCGGTCCGATCAGAAACGCCAGCGTCGCAGGCTTCTCATGGCTGACCAACGGCTCGGCCACCGGGTGCAGCACCAGCTTCAGATCGGCTTCAGTGTGTTTAAGCCAGTCCGCCAGCGTGACGGGTGGATTGACCACCGGCACCACAGAGCGCCCGCACTGCTCGCAGGCGCTGATCGCGATCTGCTGCCAATGGGCCTGACGTTTTTCGGCGCGTTCATCCTTGAGACGAACCTCGCAGCGTTCGCTGACGATCGGGGTGATCTGCGTGACGCCCAACTCGGTGGCTTTCTGAATCGCCCAGTCCATCCGCTCGCCGCGCGACAGGCCCTGGCCGAGATGGATTTGCAACGGCGACTCTGGCAGCCCCGCAAAGCTTTCGGCCACCTGAACGCGTACCCGCTTCTTGCCGACTTCTACCAATGTGGCGCGGAACTCCGTACCCGAGCCGTCGAACAGCTGCACCGCATCGCCTTCGGCCATGCGCAGTACCCGACCGATGTAATGCGCTTGGGCTTCGGGCAATTCGTGTTCACCGATGCTCAGGGTGGCGTCGATGAAAAAACGGGAGAGTCTCATGGTTGTTTCTCTGTGAATTCTTCAGGTACTGCGTATTTTCTCTGTGGGAGCGAATTCATTCGCGATGCGATCGTTCAGGCGAGGAAGATGTGTCGACTGAACGGGCGTCTCGCGAATGAATTCGCTCCCACAGGTTTAAGATTCTGATCGTTCCCACGCTCCGCGTGGTAATGCATCCCGTGGCGCTCAGCGCCTTACAGATGGACGCTGAGCGTCCAGACCGTCGCTTCCACGCAGAGCATGGGAACCATCAGCGTCTGTATTTCAATCAACCCGGATCACGAAAATCCGGGTGGAAGTTCTTTCTCACCGCCACGCTCACACTGCTGCGTGTCGCGATGTCGATGCCTTCGCTGGCCACTTCGGCCAGGAAGTCGATCTGCTCTGGCGTGATCACGTAAGGTGGCAAGAAATACACCACGCTGCCCAGCGGGCGCAGCAGCGCGCCACGGGTCAACGCATGCTCGAAGACTTTCAGGCCACGGCGTTCTTGCCACGGATAAGCCGTCTTGCTCGCTTTGTCCTGAACCATCTCGATCGCAACGGCCATGCCGGTCTGACGCACTTCCGCGACATTCGGATGATCCGCCAGATGCGCGGTCGCGGTTTTCATCCGCTGGGCCAGCGCCTTGTTGTTCTCGATGACGTTGTCCTGCTCGAAGATGTCCAGCGTCGCCAGGGCTGCGGCGCAGGCCAGCGGGTTGCCGGTGTAACTGTGCGAATGCAGGAAGGCGCGCAACGTCGGGTAGTCGTCATAGAACGCATCGTAGACGTCATCGGTGGTGATGCACGCCGCCAACGGCAGGTAGCCGCCGGTCAACGCCTTGGACAGACAGAGGAAGTCAGGCCGGATGCCCGCTTGCTCACAGGCGAACATGGTGCCTGTGCGACCGAAGCCGACCGCGATTTCGTCGTGAATCAGATGCACGCCGTAACGGTCGCAGGCCTCGCGCAGCAGCTTGAGGTAGATCGGGTCGTACATCCGCATGCCGCCCGCGCCCTGAATCAACGGCTCGATGATGACCGCCGCGACCGTGTCGTGGTTATCGGCCAGCGTCTGTTCCATGACCGCAAACATCGTGCGGGTGTGCTCTTCCCAGCTCACGCCGTCGGGGCGGTGGTAGCAGTCAGGGCTCGGCACCTTGATGGTGTCCAGCAGCAGCGCTTTGTAGGTCTCGGTGAACAACGGCACATCACCCACCGACATCGCCGCCACGGTTTCGCCGTGATAACTATTGGTCAGCGTGACGTAGCGTTTCTTGTTCGGCTTGCCGCGATTGAGCCAGTAGTGAAAGCTCATTTTCAGCGCGACTTCGATGCAGGACGACCCGTTATCGGCGTAAAAGCAACGCGTCAGCCCTTCAGGCGTCATCGCCACCAGGCGCTCGGACAGTTCGATCACCGGCTGATGACTGAAGCCGGCCAGGATCACGTGTTCCAGCTGATCGACCTGATCCTTGATGCGCTGGTTGATCCGCGGGTTGGCGTGGCCGAAGACGTTAACCCACCAGGAGCTGACCGCGTCGAGGTAACGCTTGCCTTCGAAGTCCTCCAGCCAGACGCCTTCCCCGCGCTTGATCGGGATCAGCGGCAGGTTTTCGTGGTCTTTCATCTGGGTGCAGGGATGCCACAGGACTTTAAGGTCGCGCTGCATCCACTGGTCGTTAAGGCCCATCGGTAATCTCCTGGTGACGACTCGCTCATCGCGAGGGCAAACAATCGCGCAAGCCTATGCAATGCGCCACGCAGGGACAACCTTTAGCGCATTCTTTCGCGCATGGCAGGCACCGGAAACGAGCCCGACGGACATTGCTGGCGGGCCTTTCACGGCTGGCGTATCCTTCGCGCTCTTTGAAGAATCGGACAACAAAATCCGACAATTCCCCTGTTTCATTCCGGAGTTTGCTGAATGCTTTCTGGTTGGCTGCGCGCCTGTGCGCTGGTGATGGTTGGGCTGGTCAGCGCTTCGGCGCTCGCCGTAGATAAGCCGCATACGGCGATTGTCGTCGGTGGCGGCCTGGCAGGCCTTACGGCGGCTTACGAGCTGCAAAACAAAGGCTGGCAAGTGACCTTGCTTGAAGCCAAACCGACCGTCGGCGGCCGTTCGGGCCTGGCGGGCAGCGAGTGGATCGGCAACGCCAAGGCGCAGCCGGTGCTCAATCAGTACCTGGATCGCTTCAAGCTCAAGCCTGTGCCCGCGCCCGAGTTCGTGCGTACACCGGGTTATCTGATCGAAGGCGAATATTTTTCTGCCGCGGATCTGGCGGCCAAGCAACCGGCCACCGCTGAAGCGATGAAGCGCTACGAAACGGCGCTGAACGACATGGCGCGTTCGATCACCGATCCGGAAAACCCGGCCGCCAACAGCACGCTGTTTGCGTTGGACCAGATCAACGTCGCCAACTGGCTGGACCGTCTGAACCTGCCACCGACCGCGCGTCAGTTGATCAATCAGCAGATTCGCACCCGTTACGACGAGCCTTCGCGTCTGTCGCTGTTGTATTTCGCGCAGCAATCGCGGGTCAATCTCAACGTCGACGACCGTGACCGTCGTGCAGCGCGCCTGCCAGGCGGCAGCGCGGTGCTGGCAGAAGAGTTCGTCAAACAACTGAAAGTGATCAAGACCAACTCGCCGGTGTCGGCCATCAACCAGGACAAGGACGGCGTGACCGTCAAAGTCGGGTCGGTGGGTTATCAGGCTGACTACGTGGTCTTGGCCGTGCCGCTGCGTGCACTGAGCAAGATCACGCTGACCCCGGCGCTGGATGCCCAGCATCAGGGCGCGATCAAGAGCACCAACTACGGCTGGCATGACCAGATCATGCTGAAGTTCAAGACGCCGGTCTGGGACAGCAAGGCGCGCATGTCGGGCGAAATCTACAGCAACACCGGTCTGGGCATGCTGTGGATCGAGCCTGCTCTGAAAGGCGGCGCCAACGCGGTGATCAACCTCGCGGGCGACAACGCGCGGATCATGCAGGCTTTCGGTGACAAGCAACTGGTGGATCAAGTGCTGATTCGTCTGCACGCGTTCTACCCGCAGGCACGCGGCGCGTTCACCGGCTACGAAATCCGTCGCTCCAGCGTCGATCCTTCCACCGGTGGCGCCTACCTGGCGTTTGGTCCGGGCCAGATCAGCAAATACTGGCGCTTGTGGGAACGGCCTCTGCAACGCGTAGCGTTTGCGGGCGAGCACACCGACAGCCTGTACCCGGGCACGCTGGAAGGCGCGCTGCGCACCGGTCAACGCGCCGCAAGTCAGGTTCAGGACCTGGCCGCTGGCAAGTCGTTCGAGCCAGTGAAGGTCGCTCCGCCGAAAGCACCTGAGCCTGCTGCGAAAGAAAGCGGCGGTGGTATTGGTGGTTTCTTCTCGAACATGTTCGGCGGGTCCAAGCTTGAGCCAAAACCGGCCGAAAAAGCGCCAGAGCCTGCTCCGGCACCTGCGCCAGCACCGGCTCCGGTTACGCCGCCGCCTGCTCCAGTGGTCGAGCCTGCCAAGCCTGCCGTTGTCGAGCCAGCGAAGAAGGCACCGGCGAAGAAAGAGTCGACCAAAAAAGAGCCTGTGAAAAAAGCCCCGGCCAAGCCAGCCACGACGCACAAGGCACCGGCCAAGACCGAGGCCACCAAGAAAGCGCCGGCCAAGCCTGCGACCGATAAGGCCGCAACGCCAGCGGCCCCGGCAGCAGACAGCAAGAACTGATAGCTCGACGCTGAAATGAGAAAGGCGCGGTCCGCAGACCGCGCTTTTTTTTCGTCTGGCGAATAACCGGGGCGTCTAGAGTGTTTATCAGGGGACTGAGTTTTAAGGTGAGGCAGCCCTCACCTGGAGTTCATAACGTTGGGTTAATCTGCCGTGGAAAAGAATAAGACAGGAAATTTCCATCGGATTTCCTGATATTTCAAAGCGAAATTTTGCGCTTTCTTTCGATAGGTAAACCGCTAGTCTTTCCACAGCTTTAACAGGCTGTACTTACAGGAACCGCACCATGCAGTTACGCAACTCTTCTTCTCGCTATGGCTGGGTCAGCATCGTTCTGCACTGGGGCGTCGCGCTGACCGTTTTCGGGTTGTTTGCACTCGGGTTGTGGATGGTTGGGCTGGGTTACTACGACACTTGGCGCAAGGCCGGTCCCGATCTGCACAAAAGCATCGGCATCACCCTGTTCCTGTTCATGTTGATTCGCGTGGTCTGGCGCTTTGTCAGTCCGCCGCCACCGCCACCGGCCAATCACAGTCGCTTCGTGCGGGTCGCTGCCAAACTGGGGCATGCGTTCCTGTACCTCGATCTGTTTTTGGTGATGTTTGCCGGTTACCTGATTTCCACCGCCGAAGGTGTCGGGATTCCGGTGTTTGGCTTGTTTGAAGTGCCCGCGCTGATCAGCGGACTGCCCGACCAGGCGGACGTTGCCGGTGAAGTGCACCTGTATCTGGCCTGGACCCTGGTGATCTTTGCAGTACTTCACGGTCTGGCTGCCCTGAAGCATCACTTCATTGATCGTGATGCAACGCTCATTCGTATGCTGGGCCGCAAGGCCTGACGCTCAACTCAACTGAAACAGGAAGACGACGTATGTTGAAAAAGACACTGGCTGCATTGGCCCTCGGTACCGCGCTGCTGTCCGCCGGTCAGGCAATGGCGGCTGATTACACCATCGACAAGGAAGGCCAGCACGCCTTCATCGATTTCAAGATCAGCCACCTGGGCTACAGCTTCATCACCGGTACGTTCAAGGACTGGAGCGGCACGTTCAGCTTCGACGCTGCCAAGCCTGAAGACAGCAAAATCAGCATCGACATCAAAACTGCCAGCGTTGACACCAACCACGCTGAGCGTAACAAACACATCAGCAGCAAGGACTTCCTGGACGTCGCGACCTACCCGGACGCCAAGTTCGTGTCCACCAGCGTCAAGTCGACCGGCAAGAATGCTGACGGCAAAGACACCGCTGATGTCACTGGCGACCTGACCCTGCACGGCGTCACCAAACCCATCGTCATCAAAGCCGTCTTCAACGGCGAAGGCAAAGACCCGTGGGGCGGCTACCGTGCCGGCTTCAACGGCACCACCACCATCAAGCGCTCTGATTTCGGCAAGATGATGGACCTGGGTCCACAGTCCGACACCGTCACCTTCGACATCTCGTTCGAAGGCGTCAAAGCCAAGTAATTCGGGCTTCAGAAACAAAAAAACGCCGCCCGATGGGCGGCGTTTTTGTCGGACGTGCCATGACTTTATTTGAAAAGCTCGGCATGGGTGCCCAGGTCGACGAAGATCAAATGGCGCTCAGTCATTTGATAAATCAGCAGGAAGTCGCCTCCGACGTGGCACTCTCGAGCCCCTGCCCATTCGCCTTTAAGTTCATGGTCAAGATACTCGGGTGGTAAAGGCCGGCCTTCCCAGATCATTCCCATGACCTCGCGCATGACGTTCATGTCGTGCCGCCCGGCCTTGTTGTAGCGTTCCCAGGATTTTTTAAACTCCGGCGTGAAGTCGACTCGCCTAGGCAGAGGGGCCCGCTTTGGGTTTGGCGCGTTGCTTTCTGTGCGCTTGGGGTGCTTCTTTGCCATCCAGGTCCTCTAACAACTCGTCCATAGAATCAAATCGACTCCGGATTTCTCGCGCCTGAATCAGGGCTTTGGCGGTTTTATCCGAAGGTACACGCACCTCAAACGGAAGCCCTTGTGCTTCCACGACCTGCAGCAGGAACAGGCGCATTGCTTCGCTAATCGTCAACCCACAGGCGTTAAGCACGGTCGTCACTCGCTCTTTCAAATCCTCATCTATGCGGCAGCGCACGTCGGTGTTCTTTAGTAATGCGGCCATAGTAATAACCTCTTGAAATATGTAGCTACATCGTAGCTACGCAGCTAGACGCAATTATTGGCCTTTGCTCACGCGCTGGCAAGCGCTCATCCAAGCGGTGTTCATTGTGGGAGCTGTGTGTCAGGCAAGCATTTCGGTCACCCGGATACAAAAACGCCCCGAACCAGTCGGGGCGTTTTTTCACCGAGATAAAGTCAGCGCTGTTTAGCCTTCGCGATTGCGGGTCAGCAGGGCTGGCTTTTCACCGCGTGGGCGGCTCGGCAGTTGATCAAGCAGTTCGGCGGACGGGAAGCGATCGCTTTTCGACTCCTTGTGCATGATCTTCGGTGCCGGCTGACCGTCGCGAGGGCCGCGCACGGCGGGCTCTTGACGGGCAGGCTGATCTTCACGGGCAGGACGGCGATTGCGAGGCTGCTCTTCACGACGCGCCTGGCCATCACGACCCGAACCGTTGCGCGGACCGCTGCGCTTGGCAGGAGCACCGGCACCCGTGCTGGCGCCTGTGCCCGAACCCGTAGCCGAACCGCCGCGTGGGCCGCTACGGCCGGGCGCCTGGCCGCGTGGTGCGGGAGCGGAACCTGTGGCTGGAGCGCCAGGCCGGCGATTGCGACCTTGCTGGTTCTTGCCTTGATACGGGCTGACGTAATCGGCGCGGTTACCGAAGTTGTCGACCTCGTCATCCAGAAACTCGTCCGGTGCGCGATCAGCGCGCGCTGCAGGCGGCTGCGAAGGGCGTGCTTCGCTGGTTGGCGTGCCTTGGCGAGGTTTTTGCTGACGCGCCGGACGTGCAGGACGTTCGCCCGATGCGGCTGCGGCGGCCGGTTTTTCCTTGCCTTTGTCTTTGCCCTTGTCCTTGCGACCGCCACCACCGCCGCCGCCGTTCGGGCCATCGCCACGAGGACCACGTGCGTTGCGCGGGTTGCGCACGTCGGGACGCTCACGCACTTCCGGCTTCTCGGCTTCAACGGCATTGATGTCGAAGCCCATCAGGTCGCCGTCACCAATCTTCTGCTTGGTCATGCGCTCAATGCTCTTGAGCAGCTTTTCTTCGTCAGGCGCGACCAGGGAGATCGCCTCACCCGAACGACCGGCACGGCCGGTACGACCGATACGGTGGACGTAATCTTCGTCGACGTTCGGCAGCTCGAAGTTGACCACGTGCGGCAGTTGGTCGATGTCCAGACCGCGTGCTGCGATGTCGGTGGCAACCATGATGCGCACGGTGCCGGCCTTGAAGTCGGCCAGGGCTTTGGTGCGGGCATTCTGGCTTTTGTTGCCGTGGATCGCCACGGCGCTCAGGCCGTGTTTGTCCAGGTACTCGGCCAGGCGGTTGGCGCCGTGCTTGGTACGGGTGAACACCAGCACCTGCTCCCACGCGCCCTGAGTGATCAGGTGCGCCAGCAGCGAACGCTTGTGATTGGCAGGCAGGCGGAACACGCGCTGTTCGATACGCTCGACCGTAGTGTTCGGCGGCGTGACTTCGATGCGTTCCGGGTTGTGCAGCAGCTTGCCGGCCAGCGCGGTGATGTCGGCCGAGAAAGTGGCCGAGAACAGCAGGTTCTGGCGCTTGGCAGGCAGTCGCGCTAGGACTTTCTTCACGTCGTGAACGAAGCCCATGTCGAGCATGCGGTCGGCCTCGTCAAGGACGAGGATCTCAACGTGAGACAGGTCAACGCTGCCTTGGCCGGCCAGGTCGAGCAGGCGGCCCGGGCAGGCGACCAGGACGTCGACACCGCGGGCCATGGCCTGAACCTGAGGGTTCATGCCGACACCGCCAAAGATACAGGTGCTGACGAACTTGAGGTTCTTGGCGTAGACCTTGAAGCTGTCGTGGACCTGGGCTGCGAGTTCACGGGTTGGGGTCAGGACCAGTACGCGCGGTTGGCGCGGGCCGTGACGCTGGGATTTGTCCGGGTGACCGGCGGGGAACAGGCGCTCCAGAATCGGGAGGGCGAAACCACCGGTTTTACCAGTACCTGTCTGAGCGGCGACCATCAGATCGCGGCCTTGCAACACGGCGGGAATGGCCCGCTGTTGCACCGGAGTAGGCTGGGTATAGCCAGCAGCCTCGATGGCGCTGACTAAAGCCTCGGAGAGACCGAGGGAAGCAAAGGACATGAGTAATCCTGTCTTAAGTTGGGGCCAAGGGCCCGAATAGGGGGAAGATCGGCCCGCCGCAAATTGGCATTGGAAAGCTCAATTCCGTCCGGTCGTGTCGCGGTCTGTAAGTTCAACTCGTGGCATAAGCGCGTGAAAGAAGAAGCGCTGTTGACGTGATCGAGAAGTCTTCTGAGAAACCGAGCATCCGGGCGTAAGCCTGGCGGGAACGCCGGAGTATAACAGAGCAATCACAACGCGCTGCTTTCATGCTGCTCAACGGTTTTTTCTACGCCAATCGCCGATTGATCGCCGGAAGACGCCGGGAGCGTCGGCGGTTCCTCTCCGGTGTAGCGTGCCACCAGCTGCGCATAAGCCGGTTCCAGCTTGAAACGCTTGAGTTCTGCGCCGAAGCGCTGCATCAGCAAATCCATGCCCACGTTGCGCCGAAGCGCAAGGTACAGCGGACGACGGCCCAGCACGAGAGGGAGCTGGCTCACCTTGTCGCGCAGCTTGAGCTGATGGATCGTTTCCTGGCCGACGAGGCGGTCTGTCACCAGCAAATCGATGCGGCCGCGAACCAGCTTGCCGAAATTTGCCTCATGACTCGGCGCGGGCTCACGGATAAACAGGCTCGAGGTGTCGAATTCGGGGGTGTACAGATAGCCCGGCGATACACCAATGGTCAGGCCATGCAGATCGTCGAGGGCGTTGAACGGGTGTGGTCTGTCGTTGGACTGGAACAACACCCAGTTCACGTCCGACAGTGGCTCGTTCGGGTACAGGAGCAGGTCTTCTCGTTCGGCAACCTTGAAGATGTCCAGCACACCGTCCGCTTCGCCCTGCTCAACCATCATCAGACAACGCTTCCAGGGCAGAAACTGCCACTGCACATCAATGCCGAGTCGCTTGAAGACGATGTTCGTCATTTCATAGTCCAGCCCTGATGCCTGCTGGTCATCGACCGTCACGTAGGGTGACCAGGGCTCCGTGACAATACGTAGCTTCTCGCCCATTGCACTGAAACTCAGGCAGGCGAGGAAAGCGGCGCAGAGCAGTCGGGAAGTCTGAGGCATGGGGGCGAGATTACGTGGCCCGCTCGCGAAATAGAAGGGGTGTTTCCAGAGACGCACATGAGTCTGCGTCTCTGGCCCGGGCGTCAGCGAGGTGTTTGCATCTGTACAAGGTGCTGATAGATCGCTGTGCGTCTGCGCCCCAGCAAACGGCGAACGGCCCAGTGATCGAGCCATTGGCGCAATTGCGCGGGTGCAATCGGCTTCTTCAGGCGGTGCTCGGCGTTGCTGAACGCTTTTTCCCACCAGACGGGTGAGCACGCTCGGTCGAATTCGTTGGGGTGTTCGCAGCAACCGTAGAGAACCTCTCGGACAAATTGCCGTTGTGGCTGGGGCACCACCAGCGTCGCGGTTTTATACATCAGTCGCTGCCAGGTGGCGGGCCGAGGAAGTTTCGGTGAAACGTTTTCGGTGTCGTGCATCGCCCCGGCGCCGAGCGGGTCGTGACGGTGCTTGCGTATCCACGCGAGGACCTTGGCGCGAAACACAGGCTTGCGGCTCCAGTAGTGATGAATCAGGTCAGCGCATTGATCGATCTTGAGCGAGCGGTAGGCGGCCACGCCCAGGCAGAACTCTTCCAGCGTGATGGCGCCGGGCGTCATTGGAAAAAACTCATCCATCAGCGCGATCGACGTGTCGAGTATCGGTGCATTGTTGCGCGTCAGCCCGATGACCCCGGAGTTCACCAGCCTCATTTGATCGTCGGCCAGATTCCGTTCTGCCAGGGTCTTCGCCAGCGCGGTGTACAAAACCGTCTCTTTGCAGTCGGCATAACGGATTTGAAACGCGTTGCAGAGAAGGGTGTCAGGTTGAACCCTCTCAAACAGCTTCATGGGGCCGTCCAGGAAGAAGGTATCGGTGTCGATCAGGATCGCTTTTTCCGCCTCCTCAAGGACCAGGCGTGCAACGACGTGCTTGCAACGGAAATGGTAGTGATGCGGGCCGCTCCACTCGCGCCGCATGTCTGCATCGATAGGTCTGACACGTACCGGCAAGTCGCGATAGGGCTCAGGGTTATCGCTGAACACCTGGATGTCGAATGGCCGGTCGGTTGTGGCGCCTGCTTTGGCCAAAGCGCTCGCGATGCTGAACACCGCTTCTTGATGGTAGGTCTGGGCCCCGAAAACGAGGTAGACCAGTTGGGGGCGCGATGTAATCTGACTGAGGGAGGTCAACTGCTTGGGTTTCCGTTTCAATGAAGGCTTTAACAGGCCTCGTCATCACGAAGCCTGCCGGTGAAACGTTGCCTTATTGTGACCGGATGATCCAGAGGGAATTCCTGCCTCTCAGCGGGGCAGTTTGAGGTTGTTCCAGATCGCCAGGCTAGGCTCTGCCTGGTTCAGCGTGTAGAAGTGCAGGCCAGGGGCGCCGCCTTGCAACAAGCGCTCACACATTTCTGTGATCACCTGCTCGCCAAACGCCATGATGCTGGCGGAGTCATCGCCGTAGGCTTCCAGCTGCTTACGAATCCAACGAGGGATTTCCGCGCCACAGGCATCGGAAAAGCGAGCCAGCTTGCTGTAGTTGGTGATCGGCATGATACCGGGCACGACAGGAATGCTGACGCCCATCTTTTCAGCACGCTCGACGAAGTAGAAATAGCTGTCGGCGTTGAAGAAGTATTGGGTGATGGCGCTGTCGGCACCGGCATTGGCCTTGCGCACGAAGTTCTTCAAATCATCTTCGAAGTTACGCGCCTGTGGGTGCATCTCGGGATAAGCGGCGACTTCGATGTGAAAATGGCTGCCGGTCTCTTCACGGATGAAAGTGACCAGGTCATTGGCGTGACGCAGCTCACCGCTGGCCATGCCCATACCGGAAGGCAGGTCGCCGCGCAGTGCGACAATGCGGTTGATGCCCGCATCCTTGTACTGCGTGAGCAGGCCACGCAGATCGTCCTTGCTGTCGCCGACGCACGACAGGTGCGGCGCGGCAGGGATGTTCACTTCTTTTTCCAGCTGCAGCACGGTGTTGATCGTGCGGTCACGCGTGGAGCCCCCGGCACCGTAGGTGCAGGAGAAGAAATCAGGGTTGTAGCCAGCCAGCGTACGAGCGGTGGCGAGCAGTTTTTCATGACCAGCGTCGGTCTTCGTAGGGAAGAACTCGAAGCTGTAGCGACGGTCTTGGGACATGGTCATAACCTTGGAAGTTTTGAGCCTTGCGCCGACTCATGTAGGAGCGCGCTTGCCCGCGATTGCGGTGGTTCAGACCCGAATGGGTTGCTGACAAAATGCAATCGCGGGCAAGCGCGGTCCTACATGGGGCGGTGGTCGTTTCTGTGAGAGCGTGCCCGCAATACCGGGCACACCCTCCCTACAGACGTATCAGTAGCGGTACGCGTGCGGCTTGAACGGACCTTCGACCGGCACGCCGATGTAGTCGGCCTGGGTCTTGGTCAGCTTGGTCACGACGCCGCCGAAGCCACGTACCATTTCCAGGGCGACTTCTTCGTCCAGCTTCTTCGGCAGAACTTCAACAGTCAGGCGCTCGGCTTTCTGGGCCGGGCTCAGGTCGGCGTATTTCTGGCCGAACAGGAAGATCTGGGCCAGCACCTGGTTGGCGAACGAACCGTCCATGATGCGGCTTGGGTGGCCTGTTGCGTTACCCAGGTTAACCAGGCGGCCTTCGGCCAGCAGGATCAGGTAGTCGTCGTTCTGAGGGTCGAACTCGCCAGCGCCGGTGCGGTGGATCTTGTGCACCTGCGGCTTCACTTCTTCCCATGCCCAGTTCTTGCGCATGAAAGCGGTGTCGATTTCGTTGTCGAAGTGACCGATGTTGCAGACCACGGCGCGTTTTTTCAGCGCTTTGAGCATGTTCGCGTCGCACACATTGACGTTACCGGTGGTGGTCACGATCAGGTCGATCTTGCCCAGCAGCGCTTTGTCGATGGTTGCTTCGGTGCCGTCGCTTTCACCGTTGATGAACGGCGAAACCAGTTCAAAACCGTCCATGCAGGCTTGCATGGCGCAGATCGGGTCAACTTCGGTGACCTTGACGATCATGCCTTCCTGACGCAGCGACTGAGCCGAGCCTTTGCCCACGTCACCGTAGCCGATGACCAGCGCTTGCTTGCCCGACAGCAGGTGGTCGGTGCCGCGCTTGATGGCGTCGTTCAGGCTGTGACGGCAGCCGTACTTGTTGTCGTTCTTGCTCTTGGTGACCGAGTCGTTGACGTTGATCGCAGGGATCTTCAGTTCGCCTTTGGCCAGCATGTCCAGCAGACGGTGCACGCCTGTGGTGGTTTCCTCGGTGACGCCATGGATTTTATCCAGCATCGCCGGGTATTTCTTGTGCAGGATCTCGGTCAGGTCGCCGCCGTCGTCGAGGATCATGTTGGCGTCCCACGGCTGACCGTCCTTCAGGATGGTCTGCTCGATGCACCACTCGTACTCTGCTTCGGTCTCGCCTTTCCAGGCGAAGACAGGGATGCCGGCAGCAGCGATGGCCGCAGCAGCCTGGTCTTGAGTCGAGAAAATGTTGCAGGACGACCAGCGTACTTCGGCACCCAGGGCAACCAGGGTTTCGATCAGCACGGCAGTCTGAATGGTCATGTGGATGCAGCCGAGAATCTTCGCGCCCTTGAGCGGTTGCTCACCGGCGTATTTGCGACGCAGGCCCATCAGAGCAGGCATTTCGGATTCAGCGATGATGGTCTCGCGACGGCCCCAGGCAGCCAGGGAAATATCGGCGACTTTGTAGTCGTTGAAATCGTTGGGCGTCAGTACAGCGCTCATAAGAGTCTCCATTCGTAGTGTGCGAATGGGCGCCGTTGTGCGTTTAAGGCTTGATCGGCAGCAATGAGCCTGACCAAACAACGCCCCATCCGAGCCTGACAGGTTTGACCTGCTGCAGCGCCCCTCGGACAGGTGGCGGGAAAACGGTATCAAGCGGTGATGACCGTTTTTTGAAGCGGTGGCGATTATAGCGGCGACGGGGAGTTAGCCCAAGAGGTTGTTGCGTTTAAATGACGAGTGACTAATCGCGACCATAGTCGATGCTCAATGGAGGTAAACGCCATGGGCTGGCACTATGCTGGTCATCAACAGACAGACGATCAGGAGCGAACCATGAACTTCCACACGCGCAAATGGGTGAAGCCCGAAGACCTCAACCCGAACGGCACGCTGTTCGGCGGCAGTCTGCTGCGCTGGATCGACGAAGAAGCGGCGATTTACGCCATCGTTCAGTTGGGTAATCAGCGGGTGGTGACCAAGTACATTTCCGAGATCAACTTCGTCAGTGCGTCACGCCAGGGCGACATCATCGAACTGGGCATCACCGCCACTGAGTTCGGCCGCACCTCGATCACCCTGACCTGCCAGGTGCGCAACAAAATTACGCGCAAAAGCATCCTGACCGTCGAGAAGATGGTGTTCGTGAACCTGGGCGAAGATGGTCTGCCAGCACCGCACGGCAAGACCGAAATTACTTACGTGAAAGATCAGTTCAAGGACGAAGTGATTAACGAGTGATCTTGTGCGGCACCATAAGACCTGTGGGAGCTGCCGGAGGTTACGACGGTGGCGAATGCGATATGTCTGACACACTGCGTTCGCCACCGTCGTAACCTCCGGCAGCTCCTACAAGGGGGTGCGTTGGGCTAATGAAGTCACTCAGCCCGGATTACGCGCCTTCCAGTCCCGCAACCACTGCAGACCTTCGCTGGTATCGCCTTTGGGGCGGTACTCGCAACCGACCCAGCCGGTGTAACCCAGGCGGTCGATCTCTTCAAACAGCCATGGGTAATTCACTTCGCCCATGTTCGGTTCATGTCGATCGGGCACGCCGGCGATCTGGATGTGACCGATGCCGGCGAAGTCACGGCGCAGCTTGCTGGTCACGTCGCCCTCGACGATCTGGCAGTGATAGAAATCGAACTGCACCTTCAGGTTGCCCGCGCCCACTTCCTTGCACACCGCCTGACCCTGATCCTGACGATTGAGGAAGAAGCCCGGCATGTCACGGGTGTTGATCGGTTCGATCAGCACGGTGATGCCGACTTTCGCCGCTTCGTAAGCGGCATGGCTCAGGTTTTCGAGATACACCGCATGGTGCTTCTGGCGCAGTTCTTCGTTGGGCAGCAAGCCGGCCATGACGTGAATGCGGTCGTTCCCCAGCACGGCGGCGTATTCCAGCGCCTTCTGGAAGCCGCTGCGGAATTCGCTCTCACGCCCCGGCAATGAAGCAATGCCTCGCTCGCCGTTGGCCCAGTCACCCGGCGGTGCGTTGAACAGCGCCTGGGTCAGACCGAAATTTTCCAGGCGCAGCTTGATCTCTGCGGCGGTGAAATCGTACGGGAACAGGTACTCCACCGCTTCGAAGCCATCACTTGCCGCCGCGCCAAAGCGCGCGAGGAAGTCATGTTGCGGGTACAGCATGCTGAGGTTGGCAGCGAAACGAGGCATGTTTTTCTCCTGGAAAGCAGGCTACCGGGTCAGACAAAAGGCCACAGCAGCAGGGTTATGAGGAAGCCCAGCGTGCCGAGTACGGTCACCAGGAACGTCCAGGTGCGCAGGCCGTCACCCACGTTCAGGCCGGCCAATTTTGTGAACATCCAGTAACCGGCGTCGTTGATGTGGGACATGGCCAGACCGCCACCGCCCATGGCCAGGCACAGCAAGGCCATGTGGTTGGCGCTGAGGTTCAACGTGGCGATCAGCGGGCTGAGGATGCCAGCGGTGGTCACCAGCGCCACTGTGGTCGAGCCTTGGACGGCGCGCAACAGCAGTGTCAGCAGGAAGCCCAGCGCCAGAACCGGCAGGCCGGTGTTGCGCAGGGCTTCGGAGACCACCGCACCGATACCGGTGTCGACCAGCACCTTGCCGAACACACCGCCAGCGCCGGCGATCAGGATCACCATCGCCACGCCCGGCAATGCCGAACCAATCACGTCGGACACTTGACTGCGGCTCCAGCCACGGCGCGAACCCAGAACCCATGCGCAGAGCAGGGTGTCGATCAGCAGGGCGACCAGCGGTGCGCCGAGGACGGTCAAGATGCTGCGCAACGTCGAGTCGGCGGGCAGCATGGTGGTTGCCAGCGTACCCAGCAAAATCAGGATGATCGGCAGCAGGATCAGCGCAATGATGATCCCGGCGCCCGGCGCAGGGGCTTTCGGCAGGCGGGCAGCGAGGCTGCTGGCGCTTTCTTCCAGACCCAGCGCGTGACCGGTGTGCGTGGCATCAGCGGTTTTCGAGTAATCGTTGTTGGCCCAATCCACCAAGTCTTGGTTGGTGATGTGCGGACCGTAAACCTCGCTGCGGATGTCATCGGTCATCGGGTAGGTTTTGCGCGTCATGCGGCCGGCGATCACGTAGCCGATCAGGCACAGCACGGCCACCATCGGCAGGCCAAACATCAGGACACGACCCAGGTCTGCGCCCAACTGACCGGCAGCGGCAACGGCACCCGGGTGCGGCGGCAGAAAGGCGTGAACGGAGAGCAGCGCGGCGCACATTGGCAGCGCGAAAATCAGCAGCGGCTTGCGGGCTGCGCGGGCGACGCCGTAAGCCAGTGGCATGAGGATGATCACGCCAACTTCGAAGAACACCGGAATGCCGACCATGAACCCGGCCACGGTCAACGCCAGCGGTGTTCGCTTGTTGCCGAAGCGGTTGATCAGGGTCTTGGCCAGCGCCTCTGCACCGCCCGAGAGTTCGATGATGCGTCCGATCATGGCGCCCAGCGCAATGATGATCGCGATGTGGCCAAGGGTCTTGCCCATGCCGCCTTCGATGGTCGCGACCAGGTCACTCGGTTTTACCCCGGCAACCAGCGCGACGATGATGCTCACGAGCATCAATGCCACGAACGGCTGGAATTTGTACTTGAGCACCAGAAGCAGCAGCAGCGCGATGCCGGCTCCGGCGATGATCATGAGGATAAGAGGCGTCATGTTGTGTCCTGTTGTTATTGTTTCCGGCAAAAGCCGGGGTGCCAGAGGCCGTGAATAAGGCCTCCGATCAAGGTGCTGTGCGGGTTACCAGTTCACGCCGAACGTCTGGCGCAGTTCTTCCAGGGCCGCTGCGTCCAGCGGCTCGGGTTTAGGATTGCTCATCAGCCACAAGCGAGCAGTCTCTTCCAGCTCTTCCAGGGCGTAAGCCGCCTTGGCCACCGAGCTTTCCCAGACCACCGGCCCCAAACGCTCGAGCATCACGCCGCGCACGCTGTTCGCCAGCTTTGCCACCTGCTCGGCGACCTTTGGCGAGCCGGGGCGCTCGTAAGAAATCAAAGGGATATGCCCGACCTTCATCACCTGATAGGGCGTGATCGGCGGGAGAATGTCGTTCGGATGCCAGACACCGGCCAAGGTCAGCGCCACCAGATGCGTGGAGTGGGTGTGCACCACGCCACCCACGCCTGGATTGCGGTCGTAGACCTCGCGATGCAGCATCAAGGTTTTCGAGGGCTTGTCGCCGGACACCCATTCGCCCGCCAGGTTGACCTTGGCAATGGCGGTCGGGTCTAGGCGGCCCAGGCAGGCGTCGGTCGGCGTGATCAGCCAGCCGTCTTCAAGGCGTGCGCTGATGTTGCCGGCGCTGCCCACGGTGTAGCCGCGACCGAACAGCAGACGGCCGATGTCGCAGATCTCATCGCGCAGCTTATTTTCGGCGCTCGTTGCAGTACTCATTGAGCACCTCCGGCCAGTTGCTTCAGGGCTTTGTCGAAGAAATCGCGACCCCCGAAGTTGCCGGATTTCAGCGCCAGCGCGAGGGGCTGATCGCCGCTGCTGATGGTGGCGGGAACGCCCGGGTCGATCTGTGCGCCGATCTTCAACAGGCTGACGCCCAACGCCTGAACGACAGCGCCGGAGGTTTCGCCGCCAGCGACGACGAAACGTTTCACGCCTGCGTCCAGCAGACCGCGAGCGATCTTGCCCAGCGCGTCCTCGACCATGGCGCCCGCGCGCTCGACGCCGAGCTTTTGTTGCACGGCTTTGACTTCTTCCGGGCTGCTGGTCGCATAAATCAGAACGGTTTGACCGGCATCGCGGGCAAAGGCCAACGCGTCTTCGACAACTGGCTTGCCATCGGCCAGCGCCAACGGATCGATCCGCAGTGCAGGGCGTCCGGCGTCCAGCCAGGCAGCGACCTGGCCGTTGGTGGCAACCGAAGCGCTGCCCGCGAGCACGACTTCGCCGCCGTTCACCTGCTCCAGTTGGGCCGCGTCGACGTCGCGCAGCTTGCCGGCTTTGCGGAAGTTGCCTGGCAGACCCAGCGCCAGACCCGAACCGCCTGTCAGCAGCGGCAGGTCGGCGCAGGCTTCGCCCAGTGTGTAGAGGTCGGCGTCGGACAGTGCGTCGGCAATCGCCATGGTTACGCCGTCAGCGCGCAGTTCGGCAATACGCGCGCGCACGCTGTTCACACCTTTGGCGACGCTGTCGTAACGCAACAAGCCCACTTTCTTGCGGGTCTGCGATTGCAGCACGCGCACCAGGTTGGCGTCGGTCATCGGCGTCAGCGGGTGATTCTGCATGCCGCATTCGTTCAGCAACTGATCCTGCACGAACAGGTGGCCACGGAAGATCGTGCGGCCGTTTTCCGGGAATGCCGGGCACGCGAGGGTGAAGTCGCTGTTCAAGGCTTGGAGCAGCGCTTCGCTGACCTGCCCGATGTTGCCTTTGGCGGTGGAGTCGAAGGTCGAGCAATACTTGAAGAAGATCTGCTCGCAGCCACGGTCACGCAGCCATTGCAGCGCGGCCAGGGATTCCTCGACCGCTTCAGCCGCGGGCGTGGTACGGGATTTCAAGGCGATGACGATCGCGTCGGCGTCCAGCTCAGCCAGGCTCTCGGCGCTGGGAATGCCGATGCTCTGCACCGTGCGCATGCCGCCACGCACCAGCATGTTGGCCAGGTCGGTGGCGCCTGTGAAGTCGTCGGCGATGCAGCCCAGAAGAGGGCGCGGAGTCGAAGTGCTCATCTGCGGTTCCTCAGTCGTTGGCGGCTTTGGCGGCGGGCAGGGTGATGCCCGGGAAGATCTTGATCACGGCGGAATCGTCTTCACGGCCGAAGCCTGCGGTCGAGGCCTGCATGAACATCTGGTGCGCAGTGGACGACAGCGGCAGCGGGAATTTGCTGGCGCGGGCGGTATCCAGGACCAGGCCCAGGTCTTTGACGAAAATATCCACAGCGGACAGCGGCGTGTAATCAGCCTTCAGGATGTGCGGCACGCGGTTTTCGAACATCCACGAGTTACCGGCGCTGTTGGTGATCACTTCGTACAGCGCGTCGGCGTCGACGCCTTCGCGCAGGCCCAGCGCCATGGCTTCGGCGCTCGCAGCGATATGCACGCCAGCCAGCAACTGATTGATGATTTTGACCTTGGAGCCCAGGCCGTGGACGTCGCCCAGGCGATACACCTTACCGGCCATGCCGTTGAGGATGGCGTCGGCTTTGGCGTAGGAATCAGCAGGGCCGGAGGTCATCATGGTCATCTGACCGGCAGCGGCTTTGGCTGCGCCACCGGAGATCGGGGCATCGAGGTACAGCAGACCCTTTTCGGTCAGACGCTGGCCCAACTCGATGGCGAAGGTCGGCGCAACGGTGGCGCAACCAATGACCAGACTGCCGGGTTTAAGCGCTGCAACGGCGCCGTTTTCTCCAAACAAGACGGTTTCAGTCTGCTCGGCGTTGACCACGACGGTGATGATCACGTCGCAGGCGGCCGCCATGCTGGCGGGAGAGTCGCAGGCAACACCGCCTTCGCTGGCGAATTGCTCGGTCACGGCAGCACGGACATCACAGGCATGAACGTTGAAACCACTGCGCAACAGGGAGCGAGCGATGCCCAAACCCATGGCACCCAGCCCAATGACGCCGACATTCTTGTTATTCATGATGCTCTCCTCAGGTTGAGCGCCATCGTTGCGTCAGGCACTCGAACGGTGTTTGTTCTGATCTGTTAAAGATAGTGAACCCATGAGCGGATAATGTGAAGTAATTTTTTGGATTAACAAAACTTAACATAGGGCGCTTTTTAATCGACGAAAAAAAGCCCCGATACGTGTCGGGGCTTGGGTGCTGAGAGGTTTTGAGGGCTTCGCGCATCAATTGTAGCCAGCTTGCTGGCGAATACGGGAGACCCGCCAAATCAGTTGTGTCTGGACGGATGCCTTCGCCAGCAAGCCGGCCAAAGGTCTGAGGCCTGGACACAGGCTCATGCAACAACCCGGTCCCTGTAGGAGACGTCCGAGGTTACGAGGGCAGCGAAGGCGGTGTGTCAGTCGCCATAGACGCTGGTGATGCACCGCATTCGTCCGAACGCCGTCCTCACCAAGCCGGCTCCTAGAGGGGCGTGCGGCGTGGACTGGACATTATTGATTTCTACTCACCGACGCCAGCAACAACTCGACGCCCTGCGCCCGAATACTCTCCGCCGCGCCTTCGGCCAGCCCGTCATCGCTGATGATGGTGTCGAACTGCTCAAGGCCTGCGACCTTGTACATGCCGAACGTGCCGTACTTGGAACTGGTGGTCAGCAGCACGCTGCGCGACGCGGCCTGCATCGCCGCCTGCTTGACCTCGACCTTCAGCGCAGAAGGTGTGGTCGTGCCCCGTTGCAGGTCCCAGGAGCTGGTGGACATGAACGCCACGTCCGTCGCCAGTTGACGCAACGTTGCGGCCGCCAGACCGCCCACACAGGAGCGGTTCGGGTGGTCCAGCATGCCGCCGGTGTGAATCACGTCCACATGGGTCGCATCCGCGAGCGCGTTGACCACGCCAAAGTCATTGGTGACCACCGTCATCCCGGACAGCGCGACGATGTGCGGCACGATTTCCAGCGTGCTGGTGCCCGCGTCCAGGTACACCGTCATCTCAGCGTGCAACAAACCGGCTGCCAGTCTGGCCATCGCCTGCTTTTGCGGGAGTTCGATCACTGCCTTGGATTGATGGCTGGGTTCACTGTGCACCTGGCTTGCGATGCGTACGCCGCCGGTCACCGAATAAGCACGCCCACTTTGTTCGAGCAGGGCGATGTCGCGGCGAATGGTCATGTGCGAGCAATCGAACATTTCCATCAGTTGATGCACGCTGAGCACTTGATGCTTGCGTAACTGACGCAGCATCAGCTCCCGGCGTTGGTCGGGAATCATGGGCGCTGCACCACTGACGGTGGTGTCTTCTTCGCTAGGCATTCAGGCTCCTGAGTCACGGTGTCCAGCCAAATCGGCTGTGATGGCTGGCATCTTAGCCAATCGCTCGCGTCATGACAGCAGCGAGAACTTTCCTACAGGCCTTGATGGCCGCATGATGGGAAAGAACCTTTCGTTCGGCCATGGCTCTTAGCCTGTGCTACCTGAATGTTCTGGGTGAAATTCAAATTCTAAAAAGGATGCTGCAAATATGACCGTTGCCTTCTGGTGCGTGTTGATCGTGATTCTGTTGCCGCTGGTCTGTACGTCGATCGCCAAGTTTGGCAGTGGTCGTTTCAGTACCCGGCAGAACCACAACCCGCGAGACTTTCTCGACAAGCTGGAAGGTTTGCCGCGGCGTGCCCATGCGGCGCAACAGAACAGCTTCGAAGCCATCCCGGGTTTTGCTGCAGGCGTGATCATCGCGCACGTTGCCGGCGTCGCTCAGTTGGTCACCATTGATGTGCTGGCGGTGCTGTTCGTTACCAGTCGCCTGCTCTACATCATTTTCTACCTGGCGGACCTCGCGGCGCTGCGCTCGCTGGTGTGGTTTATTGGCCTGGGTCTGGTCGTCGCGTTGTTTGGCATTTCTGTCTGATCGGGATGCCGATCATTCACTTGGGTTTTTCAAGGCGAGCGCAGATACTGGCGACCATTTTTTCCAGCAGTCGTCGCCATGAACTCGAAGAGCGTTGCGTTGAGAAAACTGTCGCTAAGACACCCTTTGTTGAAAGCGATCAGCCTGTTGGTGATCGGCGCCCTTGCCTTGAGTGCTTGCGGGGGTGTCGATCCCGATTCGCCGCTGGGGCAACGCAAGGCGATCTTCAAGCAAATGCTCAAAACCAGCGAAGATATCGGCGGCATGCTGCGCGGGCGGCTGCCGTTCGACGGACCGAAGTTCGCGGAAGGCGCGGTGAAGCTGGATGCGTTGTCTCACGAGCCGTGGAAGCATTTTCCAGCTGTTAAAGAGTCGGAGCACACCAGTGCGAAAGACGCCGTGTGGCAGAAACAGGCCCGCTTTCAGGAACTGGCTGGCATTCTCGAAAGGCGTACCGATGAGCTGGTGATTGCGACCCGGCAACTGCCGTTGACGCCGGCCAACATGATCCCGCCGATGAACAACGTCGAAGACGCCTGCGACGCGTGCCATAAAGAGTTTCGGGATCATTGATCAGAAGCGCGTCATCGGGGGCGCTGGTGAACCTGTAGGAGCGAGCTTGCTCGCGAAGGCTTTCGAGCGGTCCATGCTTCTATATCAATCGTGCCTCAGTCTTCTTGAGCAGGTTAACCCCAACGAGATCGGTCGAGCCCTCACCCTTGATGACTATTCATCCTCTTCATCCGGCTGAACCTTCTCCAGTTCTTCCTGTGCGTCCTGCAGTTCCTTGCGCGACTCGGCCAGCTTGTCTTTGCGCTTGTTGATCTTGTCGGGGTCGCCCTTGCTCATGGCCTTGTTCAGATCGGCCTGGCGGCGGCTGACTTCACGTTTGGCGTCCAGCACCTTTTGTTCCTGCTGCTTGAGCAGGCTGGCATCGGTGCAATTGGCGGTGACTTCGCTCAAGGCTTTTTCCAGTCCCGACTGCTGATCGCTATTACCGGCGGCCTTGGCCTGTTCGATCTGGGTGCTGATGTCCTGACGTTTGGCAGCACAGCCGCTCAAGTCGGGAGCCTGTTCGGCGGCAAACAGCGGGGCTGCCAACAGGCCACAGGCAGTGAACACAATCAGCGGTGACAAGAATTTCATGAATGCTCCTTGAAAACGGGTGCCCGGACGCTCGACACAATCGCCCGGGACAAAAAATGACTAGAACCCTTTGATGCCTTGCTCTCGCAACTGTCCGGCCAGCGCTTGCACGTGCGGGTCCTGAAAAAAGGCCGTTAACTGCTTCGCACGTCCCGGGCCAATACCAGCCTCGGCTTGCCATTGATCCACGCTGCGAGCCGATAGATCTGACCACGACTCACCCAACTGAGCGCCTGCGGTCGGCGGTAAACCGATGGCTTTGAGCCAAATTGCGAACGATTGTTCGCGCGCTCCCTGAAAACTCTTCAGCAGTTTAGCGCTGCTCTGGTCGCCAAGACCGGGAATGTTAGCAAGCTGCGCACCCTCGAGGGGCATCCAGTCCAGCAAACCATTGAGGTGTCCGGCGTCTATCAGCTTGTCCCATGTGCCGGGTCCTACGCCCGCAAGTCCCAGGCCCTTCTTGCTGCCCAGCCATTTCAACCGTTCCCGGAACTGGCTTTCGCATCCCTCTGTTGGCTGCCAGCAACTCAGCGGGTGGTAATCCGCAGCATCAGGCACCTTCATTTCCACCCGCTCGACGTTACGTGTGACGACGCCATCGAGCCGCGGAATGGTCAGCCCCGCCAGACTGATCGCCACGTGGTCTCCGGGTCGAATGTCCAGTGTCTCCCAGCGCTTGAAGGAACCCACGCTGATGCGGCTGACTTTCCGGTCGTCCAGTTGCACCGGCTCGATGTCCAGTACGGGCGTGATCTTCCCGCTTCGGCCGATGTTGAAATGCACCTTGCGAACTTCACCCAATACCTGGGCGAACGGATATTTCCACGCCGCGATCCAGTAAGGCGCCTTCGCTTGCCAACGCTCTGCTGAAGGGCGCACACCCTGACGGATGACCACGCCGTCGGTCGCAAATGGCAGCGGGCTCGTGTACCAGTGCTCGCGCCAGTTTTTGGCCTGGTCGAAACTTCCGATGGGCTCACTGAAGGTCGCGCTGTCGGCAAAGCCCAGCGCACGCAGGCCGGTCAGGCGGTCTTGCATGCCTTCCGGGCCATCGGGCCAGTCCCAGATGAACAACCCGACGTTTGCGCCGTCCTCTTCGGTGATGGACGTGCGCGCCAGCAGCCCGGCGACTTTGCTGCGCGCATTCAGGCTTCCGGCCTCGGCCTGAACGTGGGCGCTCAATTGCCAATACAGCTCGCCCTGCAACACCAGTGTCTTTTGCCACGCCAGATGAGGGGGTATCGCTGCGATCTGATGGGCATGTCCCGTCCAGTCCTGCCCCTTGTTCCCATCGCCTCGGCTGATCGCCTTCACCAGCTTGCCGCCCTCATAAACGAGTGTGACCGCCACGCCATCCACCTTCGGCTGAATCCACAGGTCGTCACGCCCCTTGAGCCACGCCTGCACCGCGCGTTCGTCAGGGAGTTTGTTGAGGCCGGTGTGCGGCACCGGATGCGCGTTCGGTCCCGCAGCGGTCTTCAGCGGGTTGTCGTCGATGGGTGCCGGTTTGGCAAAACAGCCACGAAGGTGTGAAAGCCGTTGCACTGACTGGTCGTAAAGCTCATCGGCCACCAGCGAGACACCCTGTCGGTGATAGCTGTCGTTCCAGTGTTCGATCTGGGTGTGCAGGGAAGAGATTTCGCTACGGGCTTTGGCGGGAGGCCAGTCGGGGCAGGGTTGGGCGTGGGCGGAGTTGAAGCAGAGGGCGAGTGCTACACCGAAAGCGGTGCGAAGAAGAGTCGGCATCGAAGCGTCCTTGCCTGGGGTTGAGACGGGAAGGCTAGGATGTGGGGCGATTTTGTTCCTTTGCGCTTGGTTACCGCGTTTTTCATGGCCGGTACAGTCGAGCCCGCTTTCGCTGCATAGCTGTCCCTTGAGCCGCGTCAGGACGAGTGCAAAATGATGTTTCAATCCTGCGCCTACTAAGGACGCCTACCAAAATGGACCTGTCGACCCTCGCCATTTTTATTCCTGCCTGTTTCGCCCTGAACATGGCACCGGGCCCAAACAACCTGCTGTCGATCAGTAACGCGTCGCGCTATGGCTTCGCGCGTGCCTGCAGCGGCGGGCTTGGGCGCTTACTGGCGTTCGCCATCATGATTGCCTTGGCGGCTGCAGGATTGACCGCCGTGCTACACACCTCCGAGTGGCTGTTTCATGCGATCAAGATGGTCGGCGCGGCGTACCTGTTTTATCTGGCCCTGCAACTGTGGCGCGCTCGGGCGGACTCCCACGTCGATGAGACCGTTTCTCAGGTCGGGCTGGGGCGATTAGCCCGGCAGGAATTTTTGGTCGCGATCGGTAATCCCAAGGCGATTCTGTTGTTCACCGCCTTTCTGCCTCAATTCGTAGACCGTTCCGGCGCAATGACCACCCAGTTCGCGCAACTGGGCGCGATGTTCCTCGGGCTCGAATGCATTGCCATCGCGCTTTATTGCTACATGGGTATCCACGCACGCCGGTTGTTCGCCAAGCCAAGCGGCAAGCGTCTGTTCAACCGCATTTGCGCCGGACTGCTGGCAAGTGCTGCGTCGTTTTTACTGGTGGCGCGCAGGGTCTGAATGCAAAAAGCCCCTAACGATTCTCATCGACAGGGGCTTTTTGTGACGCTGTCGGCTGCATCAAGCAGCCGGGCGTTTTACAGGCCGGCAGCAGCGCGAAGAGCGGCGGCGCGGTCGGTTTTTTCCCAGGTGAACGTGGAGAAGGTGTCGTCGCCCACGGTCTTGGTTTCCGGCGTGCGGCCGAAGTGGCCGTAAGCGGCGGTTTCCTGGTACATCGGGTGCAGCAGGTCGAGCATGGTGGTGATCGCGTATGGACGCAGATCGAAGTGCTCGCGGACCAGTTTGACGATCTTGTCGTCGCTGATCTTGCCGGTGCCGAAGGTGTTCAGCGAGATCGACGTCGGTTGAGCGACGCCGATGGCGTAGGACACCTGAATCTCGCAACGCTCGGCCAGGCCGGCAGCGACGATGTTCTTGGCAACGTAACGGCCAGCGTAGGCAGCCGAGCGGTCAACCTTCGATGGATCCTTGCCGGAGAACGCGCCGCCGCCGTGACGGGCCATGCCGCCGTAGCTGTCGACGATGATCTTGCGACCGGTCAGGCCGCAGTCACCGACCGGGCCACCGATGATGAACTGGCCAGTCGGGTTGATGTGAAACTGGGTGTCTTTGTGCAGCAGCTCGGCTGGCAGCACATGCTTGACGATCAGCTCCATGACGCCTTCGCGCAGGTCGGCGTACGAGACTTCAGGGTTGTGCTGAGTCGACAGAACGATCGCGTCGATGCCGACCACGATGCCGTTTTCGTAGCGGCAGGTGACCTGGGATTTGGCGTCTGGACGCAGCCAAGGCAGCAGACCCGATTTACGGGCTTCAGCCTGACGCTTGACCAACTGGTGCGAGAACGCGATCGGCGCTGGCATCAGTTCGGCGGTTTCGTTGCTGGCGTAGCCGAACATCAAGCCCTGGTCGCCGGCGCCCTGATCTTCAGGCTTGGCACGGTCGACACCTTGGTTGATGTCCGGGGACTGCTTGCCGATGATGTTCATCACGCCGCATGTCGCGCCGTCGAAGCCGACGTCGGAGCTGGTGTAGCCGATGTCGCTGATCACGTCACGAACGATCTGCTCCAGGTCAACCCACGCGCTGGTGGTGACCTCGCCAGCAACGATGGCAACGCCGGTCTTGACCAGGGTTTCAACCGCTACGCGAGCGTGTTTGTCCTGGGCAATGATGGCGTCCAGCACCGCATCGGAGATCTGGTCGGCGATTTTGTCCGGATGCCCTTCGGACACGGACTCGGAGGTGAAAAGGGAGTATTCGCTCATCTCGACGGTTTTCCTGAGTATTACCGATGGTGAGTGTTGCCAGCCGGTCGCTGAAAATGGCGGACCTGAATCTGGAAACCATTACGTAAGCCTATGTACAGGCTTTCCCCGGGGACCAGCCCCGCAGCGATGGCCCAACGGGCCAGATCTTCCTGTTCGAAACCTAACCAGAGATCGCCACAGGCCTCCTTGGCCCAGCTCTGGTCGTGGCTGCACAACTCTGTCACCAAGAGGCTACCGCCCGGTTGCAACAGGTTGGCCAATTGTTTCAATGCTTCGGCCGGTGCAGCGAAATGATGAAGCACCATATTCAAGACGACGCAGTCGCCGGAAACATTAGCGTTGGCCAATGCATCGGCCAGTTTCAGCTCAACATTACTCAGCGCCTTCTGCTCGCAGATTGCACGTGCGAGTTCGAGCATGGCCGGGCTGTTATCCAGACCTGTGACATGCCGGAAGCGCTGCGCCAGGTCAGGCAGAAACCCGCCATCGCCGGGGCCGACTTCAACCGCGGTCGCGTCGGCACCGAAGCCTAGCTTGTCGAGCAACGACAGCAGGCTGTCGCGGTACTGAGGCAGTCCTGCGATCAGGTCCTGCTGGGCACGAAATTTTTCTGCGGTGCGGGCGAAGAAGTCCTGGCTGGCGTTGGCGCGTTGACGATGCACCAGGCCGATCCGGCTTCGTACGTCGTCGGGCAGTGTCAGGCCATCGACTTCTTCGAGCAGCGCCGCGTGCAGCTTGCCGCCGATCTGTTCAGTGTGGGGCAGGGCGCGGCGATAAAAAATCGCATTGCCTTCGCGGCGCGTCGCGACCAGATCCGCCTGGGCCAGCACCTTCAAATGGTGGCTCATGCCGGACTGACCGATGGCGAAAATCTGCGCCAGTTCCAGCACCCCGAATGAATCGTTCGACAGCGCACGCAGCACATTCAGACGCAGCGGGTCGCCACCGGCCTTGCACAAGGCAGCCAGTTCGTCGCTTTGGTCATGGCTAATGGCAGGCACGCGAAGGTTCATAGGGCAGGCAGTCTAGTTATCGACCGGACAGGCTGCAAGACCAATATCAAAAAGTTTTGATATTGGTCGATGGGTGGCGACGGCCAGGCGCCGTGATTCTGCCTTTTGCGGGCACATCGCTTACAAGGCAGAGCAAAAAACGTCCACAACTCAGGAAAATCGTGCTTCGGACTGTATCTGTCATTGCTCCGAAGCAGTGCCTGAGGGAAAATGGCCGCCTTTTTCAGGTCCCACTTCTTTCTGCCCCAGGAGATCAGCGATGCCCAGCCGTCGTGAGCGTGCCAATGCCATTCGTGCCCTCAGCATGGATGCCGTGCAAAAGGCCAACAGCGGCCACCCAGGAGCCCCGATGGGCATGGCGGATATCGCTGAAGTCCTGTGGCGCGATTATCTGAAGCACAACCCGAGCAACCCTAACTTCGCTGACCGTGACCGTTTCATCCTGTCCAACGGCCACGGCTCGATGCTGATTTACTCGCTGCTGCACCTGACCGGTTACGACCTGTCGATTGACGACCTGAAGAACTTCCGTCAATTGCACAGCCGCACACCGGGTCACCCGGAATACGGCTACACACCAGGCGTTGAAACCACCACCGGCCCGCTGGGTCAGGGTTTCGCCAACGCCGTCGGTTTCGCCGTTGCCGAGAAAACCCTGGGCGCGCAATTCAACCGCCCGGGCCACAACATCGTCGATCACCACACCTATGTGTTCATGGGTGATGGCTGCATGATGGAAGGCATTTCCCACGAAGTCGCTTCGTTGGCAGGCACCCTGCGCCTGAACAAGCTGGTCGCGTTCTACGACGACAACGGCATCTCCATCGACGGCGAAGTCGAGGGCTGGTTCACCGATGACACGCCAAAGCGCTTTGAGTCGTACGGCTGGCTGGTGATCCGCAACGTCGACGGCCATGACGCCGACGAGATCAAGACCGCCATCGACACCGCTCGCAAGAGCGACAAGCCGACCCTGATCTGCTGCAAGACCACCATCGGCTTCGGTTCGCCGAACAAGCAAGGCAAGGAAGAGTGCCACGGCGCTCCACTGGGCAACGACGAAATCGCTCTGACCCGTGCCGCGCTGAAATGGACCCACGGTCCGTTCGAAATCCCGGCTGATATCTACACAGAGTGGGACGCCAAGGAAAAAGGCCTCGCCACCGAAGCCGAGTGGGATCAGCGTTTCGCTGCTTACTCCGCTGCATTCCCTGAGCTGGCCAACGAGCTGATCCGTCGCATGAGCGGCGAGCTGCCTGCCGACTTCGCTGAAAAGTCCGCTGCTTACGTGGCTGAAGTGAACGCCAAGGGCGAAACCATCGCCAGCCGTAAAGCCAGCCAGAATGCCCTGAGCAACTTCGGTCCGCTGCTGCCTGAGTTCCTCGGCGGCTCGGCTGACCTGGCCGGTTCCAACCTGACCATCTGGAAAGGTTGCAAGAGCATCACCGGCGAAGACGCTGACGGTAACTACCTGCACTACGGTGTGCGTGAGTTCGGCATGGGCGCGATCATGAACGGTATCGCCCTGCACGGCGGTTTCGTGCCTTACGGCGCCACCTTCTTGATCTTCATGGAATACGCCCGCAACGCGGTGCGCATGTCCTCGCTGATGAAGAAGCGTGTCATCTATGTGTTCACCCACGACTCCATCGGTCTGGGCGAAGACGGCCCGACGCACCAGCCGATCGAGCAACTGACCAGCCTGCGCACTACGCCGAACCTTGACTGCTGGCGTCCAGCTGACGCCGTTGAATCGGCCGTGGCCTGGAAGCACGCCATCGAGCGTGACGACGGTCCTTCGGCGCTGATCTTCTCCCGTCAGAACCTGCAGCATCAGGCTCGCGATGCGCAGCAACTGGAGAACATCAACCGCGGTGGCTACGTGCTGCGTGACTGCAACGGCGAACCTGAGCTGATCCTGATCGCTACCGGTTCCGAAGTCGGCCTGGCGGTTCAGGCGTTCGACAAGCTGACCGCTGAAGGCAAGAACGTGCGTGTGGTGTCCATGCCGTGCACCAGCGTCTTCGAAACCCAGAGTGCGGAGTACAAGCAGTCGGTTCTGCCGCTGGAAGTCAGCGCCCGTATCGCCATCGAAGCCGCCCACGCGGACTACTGGTACAAGTACGTGGGCCTGGAAGGCCGCGTGATCGGCATGACTACCTTTGGTGAGTCGGCGCCAGCGAACCTGTTGTTTGAAGAGTTCGGCTTCACGCTGGAGAACATCCTCTCCACCGCAGAAGAGCTGCTGGAAGACTAAGTCGCCTGCGCTCTCTCTGTAGGAGCGCGCTTGCCCGCGATTGCGATCTGCCTGTCACCGGATACTTCGCTGACACATTGCAATCGCGGGCAAGCGCGCTCCTACAGGTTCTCTGAACACCACCAAATTTGAGAACCCCCATGCCTCAGTCACGCCCTTATAAAGTCGCCCTCAATGGTTACGGTCGTATCGGCCGCTGCGTGCTGCGCGCGCTGTGCGAGCGAGGTGCGAAGGCGGGCTTTGAAGTGGTGGCGATCAACGATCTGGCCGACATGGCCAGTCTCGAATACCTGACGCGTTTTGACTCCACACACGGCCGGTTCCCCGGCGAAGTGCGGGTCGAAGGCGATTTTCTGCACATCAACGATCACGTCATCAAAGTGTTTCGCAGCGCGACGCCGGAAGGCATCGACTGGCACGAACTCGACGTCGATCTGGTGCTCGAGTGCTCGGGTGTCTACAACACCCGTGCCGACGGCGAACGTTTTCTGTCCGCTCGTGCGCCGCGCGTGCTGTTTTCACAGCCGATGGCCAGCGAGGCGGATGTCGACGCCACCATCGTCTACGGCATCAACCAGCAAAACCTGACGGGCCAAGAGCTGCTGGTGTCTGCAGCGTCCTGCACCACCAACTGCAGCGTGCCGTTGCTGGATCTGCTGAACCGCGAGCTGGGCCTGGAATACGTCACCATCACCACGATTCACTCGGCGATGAACGACCAACCGGTGATTGACGCCTATCATCATGAAGACCTGCGTCGCACGCGTTCGGCGTTCCAATCGATCATTCCGGTGTCCACTGGTCTGGCGCGTGGTATCGAGCGCCTGCTTCCGGAACTTGCCGGCCGAATTCAGGCCAAAGCAGTTCGGGTGCCGACGGTGAATGTGTCTTGCCTGGACATCACGGTGCAGGTCGCACGTGATACCGATGCGCTGGAAATCAACCGCATCCTGCGCGAGGCCGCGACGAACGGCCCGCTCAAAGGCTTGCTGGCTTACACCGAATTGCCGCACGCCAGCTGTGATTTCAACCATGACCCTCATTCGGCCATTATCGACGCCAGCCAGACACGGGTTTCCGGCCCGCGGCTGGTCAACGTGCTGGCATGGTTCGACAACGAATGGGGTTTTGCCAATCGAATGCTGGATGTTGCTGATCATTATTTGCACAGCATCCATAAACAACAGTAAAAAACAGGGAACGCCTCATGACCGTGTTGAAGATGACCGACCTCGATCTGCAAGGTAAGCGTGTACTGATTCGCGAAGACCTCAACGTCCCGGTCAAGGACGGTGTCGTCACCAGCGACGCACGTATTCTTGCTTCGCTGCCGACCATCAAGCTGGCGCTGGAAAAGGGCGCCGCCGTCATGGTGTGCTCGCACCTGGGTCGTCCGACCGAGGGTGAGTTTTCTGCCGAGAACAGCCTCAAGCCGGTCGCCGACTACCTGAGCAAGGCATTGGGGCGTGAAGTGCCGCTGGTGGCCGAGTACCTGGATGGCGTCGAGGTGAAAGCGGGCGACATCGTGCTGTTCGAAAACGTGCGCTTCAACAAGGGCGAGAAGAAAAACGCCGACGACCTGGCGCAGAAGTACGCCGCCCTGTGCGACGTGTTCGTGATGGACGCCTTCGGCACTGCTCACCGCGCCGAGGGCTCGACCCATGGCGTTGCCAAGTTCGCCAAAGTGGCGGCAGCAGGCCCACTGCTGGCGACCGAACTGGACGCACTGGGCAAGGCGCTGGGCAAACCCGCCAAGCCGATGGCCGCGATCGTTGCCGGTTCCAAGGTTTCCACCAAGCTGGACGTGCTGAACAGCCTGAGCCAGATCTGCGATCAACTGATCGTCGGTGGCGGTATCGCCAACACCTTCCTGGCCGCTGCCGGCCACCCGGTTGGCAAGTCGCTGTATGAGCCGGACCTGCTGGACACTGCCCGCGCCATTGCCGCGAAAGTCAGCGTTCCGTTGCCAGTCGACGTCGTGGTCGCCAAGAAATTCGCCGAAGATGCAGAAGCCACAGTCAAGCTGATTGCTGACGTTGCCGATGACGACATGATTCTGGACATTGGCCCGAAAACTGCCGCGCATTTCGCCGACTTGTTGAAATCTTCCAAGACTATTCTGTGGAACGGTCCGGTCGGCGTGTTTGAATTTGACCAGTTCGGCAACGGCACCAAGGTGCTGGCGCAAGCGATTGCCGAAAGCCCTGCGTTTTCCATCGCAGGCGGCGGCGACACCCTGGCTGCAATCGACAAATACGGTGTGGGCGAGAAGATCTCCTACATTTCCACCGGTGGCGGCGCGTTCCTCGAGTTCGTCGAGGGCAAGGTATTGCCTGCCGTGGAAGTTCTGGAACAACGCGCCAAGGCCTGAATGTCAGGTCAGGGTGAAGGGGAGTGAGATGCTCAAGCCATTACCGCTGTTGATCATGGCGGGTTTATTGGTCGGTTGTGCGAGCAAGCCTGAAGCGCAAGCGGCGTCTGGCACCGCGCCCGACCTGCTTCAGGTCAGCTGCTATCAGGCTGGCTGGCAGGCTGAAACCGTACCGATCGTTTACAAGCGCGGCGGTCCTGAGGTCTGGGAAAAATACGAGTTCATGCCCGCTGTCGGACCGGTTGCCTGTCGCTGAATCTGAACTGACGGCGTACCGGAACATCTGAAACAGAACTGCCCCTGGGTATCGAAGTGACTGACACGCGTCACGCTTCGCAGGGGATCCAGGAGTGGTAATGAAAGGCTTGATTGCCCTTGCGACACTGATGCTGCTGGGCGGTTGCGCCAGCATGAAGGCTTCTGAACCGGTTGCGGGCTGGACCCACTGGGTCTGTGACAGCAAAGCGGAGATTTACTGGCGGTATGCGGATCCAGCGAACAAAGAGGTGGACGTGCGCTTGAATCAGAGCGAGCAGGTCTTCCGTCTGCAAGCAGCGCCCGGTGCATCCGGCGCGTTGTACAGCAACGGTGTGCTGGCGTTCGACAACAAGGGCAGCGAAGGCCTGGTTTACTGGGACGCTACCAACGATTTGATCGGTCGCGGCTGCAAGGCGCCTTAACGGGCCAGGCGGCTCGGCCGATGCAACACCGGGCGGTGATCATGGATTACGCCCCTATAATTTGAATAGCCGCCGACACGGCAGGCACGCACGATTAACGACCCTACCGGGAGAGAGACAGACAATGGCACTTATCAGCATGCGCCAGATGTTGGACCACGCCGCCGAATTCGGCTACGGCGTTCCTGCATTCAACGTGAACAACCTGGAACAGATGCGCGCCATTATGGAAGCGGCCGACAAGACCGATTCCCCGGTGATCGTTCAGGCTTCGGCCGGTGCGCGTAAATACGCCGGTGCGCCGTTCCTGCGCCACCTGATCCTGGCGGCAATCGAAGAATTCCCGCACATCCCGGTGGTCATGCACCAGGACCACGGCACCAGCCCTGCCATTTGCCAGCGTTCGATTCAACTGGGCTTCAGCTCGGTGATGATGGACGGCTCGCTGCGCGAAGACGGCAAGAGCCCGGCGGACTACGAGTACAACGTGCGCGTCACTCAGGAAACCGTTGCCATGGCTCACGCCTGTGGCGTTTCGGTGGAAGGTGAGCTGGGTGTTCTGGGTTCGCTGGAAACCGGCATGGCCGGTGAAGAAGACGGCGTTGGCGCTGAAGGCGTTCTGGACCACAGCCAGATGCTGACCGATCCGGAAGAAGCCGCTGACTTCGTGAAGAAGACTCAGGTGGATGCCCTGGCCATCGCCATCGGTACCAGCCACGGTGCATACAAGTTCACCAAGCCGCCGACCGGCGACATCCTGGCGATCGAGCGCATCAAAGAGATCCACAAGCGCATCCCTAACACTCACCTGGTGATGCACGGTTCGTCGTCCGTTCCACAGGAATGGCTGAAAATCATCAACGAGTTCGGCGGCGACATCAAAGAAACCTACGGTGTACCGGTCGAAGAGATCGTTGAAGGCATCAAGCACGGCGTGCGCAAGGTCAACATCGACACCGACCTGCGTCTGGCGTCCACCGGTGCCATCCGTAGGTTCATGGCCCAGAACCCGAGCGAGTTCGACCCGCGTAAATACCTGGCGCAAACCGTCACCGCCATGCGCGACGTCTGCATCGCCCGTTACGAAGCCTTCGGCACCGCCGGCAACGCCTCCAAGATCAAACCGATCTCCCTGGAGAAGATGTTCGAGCGTTACGCCAAAGGTGAGTTGAACGCCAAGGTCAACTGATCGTGAATTGATCGGTCAGCCGAAAACAGAAAGCCCGCAGTGATGCGGGCTTTTTTGTGCCCGGGATTCTGTGGGAGCTCGATTTCGGGGGAGGCCAGGCTCTAGCTGTGGGAGCGAATTCATTCGCGATGAGCCGGTACAGCCGACAGAGAGGTGTCGCCTTTAGGTAAGCATCGCGAATGAATTCGCTCCCACAGAGGGGAGCCTATAGACCTGTTGTGAAACATCTTGAAACCACATTCCGTGAATTGGCCACCCACGGTTTGCACGTTGTTGTGAATCGAGGCAGGAATAGGATGGGGGCCACCACAAGAACAACACCCCTGACCGGAGAAACACCTGATGAAGCCTCTGATTGGACTAATGCTCGGTGATGTCACAGGCATCGGCCCTGAGCTGGTGGTCAAACTGCTCTCGACACCCCAGGCACGTGAACGGGCTGACGTCGTGATCATCGGTGACGAGCGCGTGCTGAAGCTCGGCATGCGCGATGCTGGCCTGACCCTTCCGTACGTCAAAATCTCCACGTTGAGCGAAGCCGACCACGCCGGCGAAGCCGTTCCCTTGCTGGACCTGCACAACGTCGACCCCTCGTTGTTCGAGCGGGGGCAGGTCAGCGCCGAGTCCGGCCGCCTGACCGGCGAAACCTTGAAAATCATGACCGACCTGGCACTCGCCGGAGAGCTGGACGGCATCTGCTTCGCGCCGCTGAACAAGGCCGGTCTGCATCGCGGCGGCTGGAACTACCACGACGAGCACCAGATGTTCGCAGCCTGGACCGATCATGTCGGCTACTTCGGTGAAGTCAATATCATCCCGCAGTTCTCGACCTTTCGCGTGACCTCGCACGTTGCCTTACGCAAAGCCGTTGATATGGTCCAGCCGGACCGCATCGAAGGCGCGCTGCAGCTGGCCCACGACACCTTGCGTGCGCTGGGCAACCCGGCGCCGCGCATCGGCGTGGCGGCGCTCAATCCGCACAATGGCGAAAACGGCCTGTTCGGCGACGAAGAGATCACGATCATCCGCCCGACGCTGGAAAAACTGCGCGCCAAGGGATTGGCCAGCGAAGGCCCGTTTCCGTCGGACACGGTATTCATCAAGGCGCGAAACGGCGACTTCGATGCCGTGGTGATCATGTACCACGATCAGGGGCAGATCGCGACCAAGCTACTGGGTTTCTCCCAGGGCGTGACGCTGACCGGCGGCCTCAAAACCGTTTACGCGACCCCGGCCCACGGCGTGGCCTACGACATCGTCGGCACCGGCAAGGCGGACGTGGGCGCGATGGCCGCTGCCTTCAGGGTCGCGACAGACAACGCTGCGGCACGCAAACACAAACGTGAAGTGGCGACTGCCTAGACCGAGACAAGGAATGCTTCCCGCAGAAAAGGACGTTCGTACCCAAGCATAAAATCGATAAGAAGAGGCTGGCGACATGTTCGAGAATTTCACCAAAACCACCGTCAAAACCAGCGGCGCCGAGATCGTAACCGTCGTCGGCGGCGAGGGTCCTCCGCTGTTGCTGATGCACGGCAACCCGTTTAACCACCTGTCCTGGCACAAAATCGCACCACGTCTGGCGAAGGACTTCACCGTGGTGTGCACCGACCTGCGTGGCTACGGCGACAGCTCCAAGCCCGAGGGCGGCGGTGATCACTCTGATTATTCGTTCCGCGCCATGGCGCAGGATCAGGTCGAAGTGATGCAGTCGCTTGGCTTCGAGCGGTTCAATGCGGCCGGGCACGACCGTGGCGCCCGCGTGCTGCACCGCATGTGCCTGGATCATCCAGAAAAAGTACTCAAGGCCGGCTTCGTCGACATGCTGCCGCAGCATCACCTGCTCAATAACGTCACGCGTCAGTGGGCGAAATTCTCCTGGCACTGGTTCTTCATGACCCAGGATGCGCCGACGCCTGAGCGGATGATGGACGCCGATCCTGAGTTCTTCATTCTGCGCAAACTGTCGAAAACCGCCCAGGGAACCGCCTTTTTCGGGCCCGAGGCGCTGGCCGATTACATTCGCTGCATCAAGAATCCGGCGACCACCCACGCCATGTGCGAAGACTACCGGGCCACGTTCGGCATCGATCTGGACATGGACACCGCTGACTTCGACTCAGGTCGTCGTGTCGACACCCCGGCGTTGATTCTCTGGGGCGAAAAAGACGGGGTGGGCCGTAACCACAACGCCGCAGAAGTCTGGAGCCGTTACGCGACCAACATCGTGCAGACGGCCACAGTGCCCTCAGGTCACTACCTGCAGGAAGAATGCCCTGACGAAACCTATGAAGTGCTCCAGGGCTTCTTCAAGTAAGTCGCGGTACAGGTTCCCTGTACGAATTAGCGACGCGAGCGGTCCGAACGGACTGCTCGTTCCACGATAAAGATAAGAACAGGTGGATAAAATGTTACCGACTCATGCGCAGAAGCGCAGGGCAACACTGACGTTCGTGTTGCTCTGCGTCATGGCTTTCATCATGTATGTCGACCGCACGAACCTTGCGGTCGCCGCTCCCACCATCAGCAAGGAGCTGGGCTTCAGCAATACCAACCTGGGCATGATGTTCTCGGCCTTTGCGGTCGCCTACAGCTGTTTCATGATTCCTGGCGGCTGGCTGAGCGACCGGATCGGTTCACGTAAAGCGATGCTGTTGTACGGCGTGATCTGGTCGGTGGCGACCATCGCCACGGGTCTGGTCAGTGGCTTGGTCATCCTGGTGATTGCCCGTTTCGTCGTCGGTATTGGTGAAGCGCCGATCTATCCCACGGCGGCGCGGATGATCGCGAGGGCCATCCCCATCGCGCAACGCGGTACGGCTCAGGGTGTCATGCATGCTTCCGGGCGGCTGGCCAACGCGCTGGCACCGCTGATCGTCACGTTCCTGATTCTGCAGTTCTCCTGGCGTGCGGCGTTCATCATCCTTGGCGTGCTGACGCTGGTGTACATGTTTGCCATGTATTTCATTCTCGGGGAGTCGAAGAAACAGGTCGAAGCGGTGGTCATCGAGCCCGTCAAAGCGCCAACCCCCGTGCATTGGCCCACCATGCTGCGCAAAGTCTGGCCCGCAGCGGCGACGTGCTTTTGTCATGGCTGGGTGCTGTGGTTTTTCCTGAACTGGATTCCGTCGTTTTTCACACAGCGTTACGGGATGGACCTGTCCAAGACCGCGTTGTTTTCAACGTTCGTCTTGCTTGGCGGGACTGTAGGCACAGCGGTAGGCGGGATGCTGTCGGACTGGCGCTTCAAGGTCACCGGCAACAAGCTGCGCTCGCGACGCGACCTGATTATCTTTGGCTTTCTGGCGTCGATCATCGGGTTGATTCCGTTGATGTTCACTCAGAACATTTATATCTGTGCGGCCGGCCTGAGCTTCTCGTTCTTCTGTTCTGAGCTCGCGGATTCCCCACTGTGGGTCATCGGCACAGAGGTGTCACATGAGCATTCGGCGACATCCAGCGCGTGCACGTTCTTTGGCATGGCGGTGGCGGGGGCCGTCTCGCCTGTGGTGATCGGCTGGTTGCTGGACGTAACGGGTACGAACTGGATGGCGGCTTTCAGTGCATCTATTGTTGTCGTGTTGCTGGGTCCGGTGTTGGCGATGTTCATTAAGCTGGATGACGAACCCACTGCCAGCGTCGCTTCACCGACCACCGCTAAGCGCGCTGTGGCGTGAGGTTCAGGCCTTGGCGGGCAGCCCGATTACGCGACCCACGTAAGCGGGAGCCGGTTGGTCATGTTGGGCTTCGGTGAGCTGACGCAGCGCTTCCAGCGACTGTTCGCTGAACGGCGTGGATTTGGGACCCGCAGCGAGATCCACGTGCAGCAGCATTTGATCGCTGGCCGCCAGTTCTTCCTCGCCACCGGCCTTGAATAGGCTGTGGTAGAGCTGAACGCGCTTGCGGTCCTGGGCGACGATCTGGGTGCGCACTTCAACGTCTTCGCCGAGTTTCACTTCGTGCAGGTAGTTGATATGGGCCTCCAGGGTGAACAGCGAATTTCCACTGGCATCGCGGTCATCGCTGGCCAGGCCAATGCGGTCCATGAACGCATCGGTGGCATAGCTGAAGATCAGCAGATAGAACGCATCGCGAAGATGGCCGTTGTAATCGACCCAATCGGCGAGGATTGGGGTTTTGTAGGTGGTTAGTGCGGGCATGGACATGTCCTGTTTCTAAAGCATGATCGTACCCACGCTCTGTGTGGGCACGTATCGGTTGACGCTCTGCGTCATGCGGGACGCGGGGCGTCCATGGCTGCATTCCTACGCGGAGCGTGCGGAACGATCAGAGGCATTTCGCGCGGGATCAGTCGCTAAACGCCATCCCGTGTTTGGCCTTGGTGGTTTTCACGGCTTCCAGCACGGCCAGCAGGCAGTCATCGCGATAGCGCTCGAGCGCCGAGATGCTGTGCGTTCCAAGCTGATCGCTGGTGCCGTCGACGACATCGTCAATCAGCTTGTCGGTCAGTTCCGGCGCTGGCAGGTAGGTCCACGGCAACTGCAGCGCCGGGCCGAATTGCGCCATGAAGTGACGCATGCCAGCGTCGCCGCCGGCCAGCGTGTACGTCAGGAAAGTGCCCATGAACGACCAGCGAAGGCCGGCGCCGAAACGGATGGCATCGTCGATCTCTCCGGTCGTGGCCACGCCGTCGTTGACCAGGTGCAGGGCCTCACGCCACAACGCTTCCAGCAAACGGTCGGCAATAAAACCTGGGACTTCCTTGCGCACGTGCAGGGGGCGCATGCCCAGCGATTCGTAAACCTTGATCGCCGCCTGAACGGCCTCAGGCGCGGTGTTCTTGCCGCCAACGACTTCGACCAATGGCAGCAGGTACACCGGGTTGAAAGGATGGCCGACCACGCAACGTTCGGGGTGGGTAGCGCTTTCGTAGAACTCCGAAGGCAGCAGGCCCGACGTGCTGGAGCCAATAATCGCGTTCGGCTTTGCTGCGGCGCTGATCTTGCTGTGCAGATCAAGCTTCAGGTCCAGACGCTCCGGGGCACTTTCCTGAATGAAGTCCGCGTCACGCACACATTCTTCGATGGTCGTGACGAAGCGCAGACGGTCCTGCGACGCGCCGGCGGCCAGGCCTTTGTGTTCCAGCGCAGGCCAGGCATTGGCAACGCGTTTGCGCAGCGCGGCTTCGGCGCCCGGCGCCGGGTCCCAGGCCACGACATCCAGGCCATGGGCGAGGGCGCGAGCCACCCAGCCGCTGCCGATGACACCGCTACCGAGTGCGGCGAAGGTTTTGATGTTGGTGATGAAGGTCATGGTGACTACTCGCAAATGGGTTCACAGAGAACGTGTAGGAGCGCGGCTTGTCCCGCGATCGGCCGGGTACCGGTCGTAAATCCAGCGAATGGAATATGTCGACATACCGCATTCGCCGGAATTGCTGCCGCTTCGCGCCAGATCGTCCGGATGCGGCCCAGAGACAAGCCACGCTCCTACAAGGTGGGGTTTTAGGTGGGATCAGAAACGCTTTTTCAGGCCCATCTTCACGCGGCCTTCGGCAGGGGTCATGACCCGTGCGCCCATGCGGCTGAGGATTTCGCTGGCGCGTTCGACCAGTGCACCGTTGCTCGCCAGCACGCCCTTATCCAGCCAGATGTTGTCCTCCAGCCCGACCCGTACGTTGCCGCCCAGCAGCACCGCTTGTGCTGCCATCGGCATCTGCATGCGACCGATGCCGAAACCGGCCCAGACCACATCGGCTGGCAGGTTGTCGACCATCGCTTTCATGGTGGTGGTGTCGGCGGGTGCGCCCCACGGAATGCCCAGGCACAGCTGGAACAGCGGGTTGTCCAGCAGGCCTTCTTTCATCATTTGCTTGGCGAACCACAGATGACCGGTGTCGAAAATTTCCAGCTCGGCCTTCACACCCAGTTCCTGAATGCGCTTGGCGCCCGCCCGCAATTGGGCCGGAGTGGACACATAAATGGTGTCGCCGTCGCCGAAGTTGAGCGTGCCGCAGTCCAGCGTGCAGATTTCCGGTAACAGCGCTTCAACATGGGCCAGGCGCGTAAGAGGGCCGACCAGGTCGGTGTTCGGGCCGAAATCGGTAGGCCGCTCGCCCGGGCCGATTTCCAGGTCGCCGCCCATGCCGGCTGTCAGGTTGACGATGATGTCGACGTCCGCTTCACGGATACGGTCCATGGTTTCGCGGTACAGCTCGACGTCGCGGCTGAACTTGCCGGTTTCAGGATCTCGCACATGACAATGCACGACGGTCGCGCCTGCTTTGGCGGCCTCAACGGCAGCGGCGGCGATCTGTTTCGGGGTGATCGGGACCAGATGGCTTTTCCCGGTCGTGTCGCCAGCACCGGTGAGTGCGCAGGTGATGATGACGTCGTGGTTCATGAGTGAGGTTCCTTACAGGCCAGGGTCGTTTGTCTGACGCGGGCTTTTGCCACCCGCTTTTGAGGTGCAAAGCTACGCAGGCCAAAGCGCTTCAAAACGCACAGCGGCGACAAGCTCTTGCACGGTAGCGACCTGAGCGGTTGCCGCGTTTCGGGAACGGGTGTATTTGGTTAGCAGTCTGTGAACTCAGTTCCGTGTAGGAGCGCGCTTGCCCGCGATTGCGGTGTGTCAGTCGGCCTCTGCGCGAATGCCACACCGCAATCGCGGGCAAGCGCGCTCTTACAAGGTCAGCGGTGCTCTCAAGGAATTTCTCGACGATGTCCCAGGATTTTTACTTCTTGCTCATGCCCGGCTTTTCGATGATGGGCTTCGTCTCGGCGCTGGAGCCGTTGCGGGTCGCCAACCGGTTTGGTGGCGAGCTGTACCGCTGGCACATCCTGAGCATGGACGGCGGGCCGGTGATTGCCAGCAACGGCATGTCGGTCAACGCCGATGCGGCACTTGAACCGTTGAAAAAGGGCGCAACGCTGTGGGTGATGGGCAGTGTCGACCCGCTGAAGTTTTACACCTCGACACTGGAACACTGGCTGCGTCGACTCGATCTGGAAGGCGTGACGCTGGGCGCAATCGACACCGGCAGCTTTGTGCTGGCCGAGGCAGGTTTGCTGGACGGCTATCGCCTGACCCTGCATTGGGAAGCGCTGGACGCGTTCAAGGAAACCTACCCAAAATTGCAGGCCACCCAGGAGCTGTTCGAAATCGACCGCCGTCGTATTACTTCGGCAGGCGGCACGGCGTCCATCGACCTGATGCTCGACCTGATCGGTCAGTCGCACGGCCCGGACCTGGCGATCAAGGTGTCCGAGCAATTCGTGCTCGGCCGCATTCGTCAGCGCAAAGATCACCAACGCATGCAGATTGCCACGCGCTACGGCATCAACAACAAGAAGCTGGTGCAGGTGATCGGGGTGATGGAGCAACACACCGAGCCGCCTCTCAGTACGCTTGAACTGGCGGAGGGCATTCAGGTGACCCGTCGTCAGCTGGAGCGCCTGTTTCGTCTGCACTTGAACGACACGCCGAGTAACTTCTACCTCGGCCTGCGGCTTGAGAAAGCCCGGCAACTGTTGCGCCAAAGTGACATGAGTGTGCTGGAGGTCAGCATTGCGTGCGGCTTTGAATCGCCGTCGTATTTCACGCGCAGCTACAAGGCGCGGTTCGTGGTGTGCCCGAGGGAAGATCGCGGGCGGGCCGCGCGTGAGCCAAAACCTGTTTCGGCAGACGCTAAATAGCCTGTGGGAGTGAGTTTACTGATCGTTCCACGCTCCGCGTGGTAGCGCCTCTGCAGACGCTCTGCGTCCCTCAACAGCGGACGCGGAGCGTCCAGGGCTGCATTCCCACGCGGAGCGTGGGAACGATCGAGGGCTATTTACTTAGCGCCCTTCATCAGCGCCGAACACGCCGCCTTGTACGCTTCGTGCTGATACTTGTTCAGCGCGGCTGGCAGCTCGAAATTGTGCTTTTTCATCTGGGCATTGATCGTCTGCGGTGACAGCAGAACCACTTCGCAGTCCTCCAGCAGTTGGAAAATCGTCTCGATCTTGAAGGTGGTCGGGCCGCCGGCGAACTCGCCTTTCTTGCTGCGTTTTTTGATAGCGATGTGGGCGATGCCGTTGTCGCGCACGAAGCGGGTGATCTGCGTGGCGAAATTTTTGACGTTGACGGCTTCGTCATCCTCTTCAAGAGCGATCTTTTTAATCGCCAGTTGCACGTGTTCGAGGGCGCCGGATGCGCGAGTGGCGACAGCGAAGATCGCTTCGCTGCCTTTGATTTCTACGCCGCAGATGTTCATGTGCCTACCTTGAGCTGATAACGGGCATCAGGGTAACGCATTCAACCGTCATTCAGGCTGGAGGATGCTTTCCACGTACTCCGAGCGCTCATCACTGGTGCGCGCCAGGCAGTCGTTCTGGTCGATGTTGAATGCCTCGCTGCCGGGTTTGGCCGGGAAGACTTCAACGGCGCAGTCGGCGTCGCGCAGTTTCTTCCAGGCGTCCTGGGCGGTTTTCAGCTTGGCGATCAGGTCGTTCGCTTCGGCCTTGTTGGCGCCGTACTGGGTGTTCACCCGCTCCAGCAGGTTCTGAAAGTTCTCATCCAGCAGCTTGACCGCCGTGTCGCGTTGAGACACTGAGCACCCGAGGGTCTGATGGTCATCTTCTACGCCGTCGCAAGGGGAGGCGTCGGGGTTAGCGGCCGCGTGGGCGCCTGTCGCGAATAGAGCCAGAGCCAGAAAAATCGTCTTCATTGGAGCTTCCCGATTCAGTGATGGAGCGAATTCTCGCCCAAGCGCGAGCCAAAGAACAGTTATCAAACACAGGCGGCAGACGCTCGCGGTCGCCCATTGTCGTTTCTTGACGCTTTCGGCAATTCCCTTGTCGTTTTTGCACCCGGCTCCTCCGACCCTCAGGCATATGCTGGCCCCAAAGCGCCGGCACACGTTCCGGCCCGTGATTAACCTAAAGGGGACAGCCTGATGAGCCCAGCCGAATTGCACGCCGACAGCATCGTTATTGACGGGCTGATCATTGCCAAATGGAACCGTGAGCTGTTCGAGGACATGCGCAAAGGTGGCCTGACCATGGCCAACTGCACAGTTTCGGTGTGGGAAGGTTTTCAGCAGACCGTCAACAGCATCGCGTCGAGCCAGAAGCTGATCCGCGACAACAGCGACCTGGTGATCCAGGTGCGCAACACCGCCGACATCCGCAAAGCCAAAGAATTGGGCAAGACCGGCATCCTGTTCGGCTTCCAGAACGCACACGCCTTCGAAGACCAGATCGGCTATGTCGAGATCTTCAAGCAGCTGGGCGTGGGCATCGTACAGATGTGCTACAACACGCAGAACCTCGTGGGCACCGGTTGCTACGAGCGCGATGGCGGCCTGTCGGGCTTCGGCCGTGAAATCGTTGCGGAAATGAACCGCGTCGGCATCATGTGCGACCTGTCCCACGTCGGTTCCAAGACCTCCGAAGAGGTCATCCTTGAATCGAAGAAGCCAGTGACCTATTCCCACTGCCTGCCTTCGGGTCTCAAAGAGCACCCTCGCAACAAATCCGACGCGGAACTGAAGTTCATCGCCGATCACGGCGGCTTCGTGGGCGTGACCATGTTCGCGCCGTTCCTGGCCAAAGGCATTGACTCGACCATCGACGACTACGCTGAAGCCATCGAGTACGTGATGAACATCGTTGGCGAAGACGCCATCGGTATCGGCACTGACTTCACGCAGGGGCATGGCCAGGAGTTCTTTGAATACCTGACCCACGACAAAGGCTACGCCCGTCGCCTGACCAACTTCGGCAAGATCATCAACCCGCTGGGTATCCGTACCGTCGGCGAGTTCCCGAATCTGACCGAAACTCTGCTCAAACGCGGCCATTCGGAGCGTGTTGTACGCAAGATCATGGGCGAAAACTGGGTCCGCATCTTGGGCGACGTCTGGGGCGAATAAGTCTTAACGCGCCCTCATCACTGAATTTTTCCCTCTCCCGTCCGCGGAGAGGGCATCACCTGAATTTTCTGGAGTTAAGTTTCCATGGCCAAGATCGCCCCGCAATTGCCAATCGAAGTCGACAGCGAAACCGGTGTCTGGACGTCCGACGCCTTGCCAATGCTGTACGTGCCGCGTCATTTCTTCGTGAACAACCACATGGGCATCGAGGAAGTGCTGGGCGCTGAAGCCTACGCCGAGATCCTCTATAAGGCCGGTTACAAGTCCGCCTGGCACTGGTGCGAAAAAGAAGCCGAATGCCATGGCATCGAAGGCGTTGCAGTCTTCGAACACTACATGAACCGCCTGTCGCAGCGTGGCTGGGGCTTGTTCAAGATCGAGGAAATCGACCTCGATAAAGGCACCGCCAGCGTCAAGCTTGAGCATTCTGCGTTCGTGTATGTGTACGGCAAAGTGGGTCGCAAGGTCGATTACATGTTCACCGGTTGGTTCGCGGGTGCCATGGACCAGATCCTCGCTGCCAAAGGCAGTTCCGTTCGCACCGTGGCCGAGCAGGTCTATGGCGGTTCGGAAGAAGGCCACGAAGATGGCTTGTTTGTCGTAAAACCGTTGTAAGCCGAGGACCCTGCCATGGCTTTCGAAGCAATGTTTCAGCCGATCCAGATCGGCAAACTCACTATCCGCAATCGCGTCCTCAGTACTGCGCACGCCGAGGTCTACGCCACTGATGGCGGCATGACCACCGACCGTTACGTGAAGTACTACGAGGAGAAAGCCAAGGGCGGCATCGGTCTGGCCATTTGTGGCGGTTCTTCGAGCGTTGCGATCGACAGCCCGCAAGGCTGGTGGAAGTCGGTCAACCTGGCGACCGACAAGATCATCCCGCACTTCCAGAATCTCGCTGACGCCATGCACAAGCACGGCGCCAAGATCATGATCCAGATTACCCACATGGGCCGTCGTTCCCGTTGGGACGGCGAGCATTGGCCGACCCTCTTGTCGCCATCGGGCATCCGTGAGCCGGTTCACCGCGCGACCTGCAAGACCATCGAGCCGGAAGAAATCTGGCGCGTGATCGGCAACTACGCCAGCGCCGCTGCACGCGCCAAGGCCGGTGGTCTGGACGGCGTCGAGCTGTCGGCTGTGCACCAGCACATGATCGACCAGTTCTGGAGCCCGCGCGTCAACAAGCGCACCGATGAGTGGGGCGGCAGTTTCGAAAACCGCATGCGTTTCGGTCTGGAAGTGATCAAGGCCGTGCGTAAAGAGGTTGGTCCGGACTTCTGCGTCGGTCTGCGTATCTGTGGTGACGAATTCCACCCGGACGGTCTCAGCCATGAAGACATGAAAGAGATCGCCAAGTATTACGACCAGACCGGCATGATCGACTTCATCGGTGTGGTGGGCTCGGGTTGCGACACGCACAACACGCTGGCCAACGTGATTCCCAACATGAGTTATCCACCGGAGCCATTCCTGCACCTGGCGGCCGGTATCAAGGAAGTGGTCAAGGCACCGGTTCTGCACGCGCAGAACATCAAGGACCCGAACCAGGCAACGCGCATTCTGGAAGGCGGCTACGTCGACATGGTCGGCATGACCCGCGCGTACATCGCTGACCCGCACCTGATCGCCAAGATCAAGATGGGTCAGGTTGACCAAATCCGTCAGTGCGTCGGCGCCAACTATTGCATCGACCGTCAGTATCAAGGCCTGGACGTGTTGTGCATCCAGAACGCCGCGACCTCCCGTGAATACATGGGCGTGCCGCACATCATCGAGAAAACCACCGGCGTGAAACGCAAGGTCGTGATCGTCGGTGCCGGTCCTGCGGGTATGGAAGCTGCACGTGTGTCGGCCGAACGGGGCCACGACGTGACGCTGTTCGAGAAAAAAGACTTCATCGGCGGGCAGATCGTGACGGCGTCCAAGGCGCCGCAACGTGATCAGATCGCCGGCATCACTCGCTGGTATCAGCTGGAGCTGGCGCGCCTGAAGGTCGACTTGCGCCTGGGCACGGCGGCTGACATCCCGACCATCATGGACCTGCGTCCTGATGTGGTGGTGCTGGCAGTAGGCGGTCATCCGTTCCTTGAGCAGAACGAACACTGGGGCGCCGCCGAAGGTCTGGTGGTCAGCAGTTGGGACGTGCTCGACGGCAAGGTCGCGCCGGGCAAGAACGTGCTGGTCTACGACACCATCTGCGAATTCACCGGGATGTCGGTGGCCGACTTCATGGCGGACAAAGGCAGTCAGGTCGAGATCGTCACCGATGACATCAAGCCGGGCGTGGCCATCGGCGGTACGTCGTTCCCGACGTACTACCGCAGCATGTACCCGAAAGAAGTGATCATGACCGGCGACATGATGCTGGAGAAGGTCTACCGCGAAGGCGACAAGCTGGTGGCGGTGCTGGAGAACGAATACACCGGCGCCAAAGAGGAGCGGGTGGTTGATCAGGTGGTGATCGAGAACGGCGTGCGTCCTGACGAAGAGCTGTACTACGGCTTGAAGGAAGACTCACGTAACAAGGGCCAGATCGACATCGACGCCCTGTTCGCGATCCAGCCTCAACCGTCATTGAGTCAACCCGGTGATGGCTACCTGCTGTTCCGTATCGGTGACTGCGTGGCGCAGCGTAATACACACGCTGCCATTTATGACGCATTGCGGCTCTGCAAAGACTTTTAATTACACATGATCGTTCCCACGCTCCGCGTGGGAATGCCGGCATGGACGCGCCGCGTCTATTTCAGTGACGCGGGGCGTCACGGTATGCATTCCCACGCGGAGCGTGGGAACGATCAGCCCCTGACGAGACCCTTGGTCTTTGGGAGCTCCACATGTTGAACACCCTTCTTCCAATCCTGCTGTTCGCAGCCCTCGGCCTCGGTGTCCTGGGTGCTTTGCGGCGGGTGGCCATGTGGCGCAACGGTCGCGCGTCCAAGGTCGATCTGCTGGGCGGCCTGTTGGCGATGCCCAAGCGCTATATGGTCGATCTGCACCATGTGGTGGCGCGGGACAAATACATCGCCAACACCCACGTCGCGACGGCGGGCGGCGCAGTCGCATCGATCATTCTGGCGATTCTGGTCCACGGTTTCGGCTTGCATAACCGCATTCTCGGTTACGCGCTGCTGCTGATGTCGGCGGTGATGTTCGTCGGGGCGATCTTCGTTTACCTGCGTCGTCGCAACCCGCCTTCACGGCTGTCGAAAGGCCCATGGATGCGGCTGCCGAAAAGCTTGCTGGCATTCTCCGCATCCTTCTTCCTGGTGACCTTGCCAGTTGCGGGCATCCTGCCGGAAAACTTCGGTGGTTGGTTGTTGGCGATCATTCTGGGGATTGGTGTGCTGTGGGGCGTTTCCGAGCTGTTCTTCGGCATGACCTGGGGCGGCCCGATGAAGCACGCCTTCGCCGGTGCGCTGCACCTGGCCTGGCACCGTCGCGCCGAGCGTTTTGGCGGTGGCCGCTCTACAGGCCTGAAGCCGCTGGACCTGAATGACCCGACAGCGCCGCTGGGTGTGGAAAAACCCAAGGATTTTACCTGGAACCAGCTGCTGGGCTTCGACGCCTGCGTGCAGTGCGGTAAGTGCGAGGCCGCCTGCCCAGCCTATGCTGCAGGCCAGCCGCTGAATCCGAAAAAACTGATTCAGGACATGGTCGTCGGTCTGGCGGGCGGCACTGATGCCAACTTCGCCGGCAGCCCTTACCCCGGCAAACCCGTCGGCGAACACGGTGGCAATCCCCATCAACCGATCGTCAACGGTCTGGTCGATGCCGAAACCCTGTGGTCCTGCACCACCTGCCGCGCCTGTGTGGAAGAGTGCCCGATGATGATCGAGCACGTGGACGCCATCGTCGACATGCGTCGTCACCTCACGCTTGAAAAAGGCGCGACCCCGAACAAGGGCGCCGAAGTTTTGGAAAACCTCATCGCCACCGACAACCCGGGCGGTTTCGCGCCGGGCGGGCGCATGAACTGGGCGGCAGACCTCAACCTCAATGTCATGAGTGAGAAGAAGACGGCTGATGTGCTGTTCTGGGTCGGCGATGCTGCCTTCGACATGCGCAACCAGCGCACGCTGCGCGCCTTCGTCAAAGTCCTGAAAGCCGCCAAAGTCGACTTCGCGGTGCTCGGTCTCGAAGAGCGTGACAGCGGTGACGTCGCCCGTCGTCTCGGCGATGAAGCCACGTTCCAGATGCTCGCCAAGCGCAATATTCAGACCCTGAGCAAGTACAGCTTCAAACGCATCGTCACTTGCGATCCGCACAGCTTTCACGTGCTGAAAAACGAATACGGCGCCTTCGATGGCAATTACCTGGTACAGCATCACAGCACCTACATGGCCGAATTGATCGGCGATGGCGCCCTTAATCTGGGGCAGCACAAAGGCTCCAGCGTGACCTACCACGACCCGTGCTACCTGGGCCGTTACAACGGCGAGTATGAAGCGCCGCGTGATGTGCTGAAGGCGCTGGGTATCGAGGTCAAGGAAATGCAACGCTCCGGTTTCCGCTCCCGCTGCTGCGGCGGCGGTGGCGGCGCGCCGATCACCGACATCCCGGGCAAGCAACGTATCCCCGACATGCGCATGGAAGACATCCGCGAAACCGGCGCAGAACTGGTGGCCGTGGGTTGTCCACAATGCACCGCGATGCTCGAGGGCGTGGTCGAGCCGCGCCCGATGATCAAGGACATCGCCGAACTGGTGGCCGATGCGCTGATTGAAGACGCCGCACCTGCCAAACCGACCCCGGTCAAACGTGAACCCGCGGAGGCGCACTGATGAGCGACATTATCCGCCGCGACCCTCGTGCCGAGTGGATCGCCCGCAACCGTCTGCATCCGCTGCACGCGGCCATGCAACCGACACAAACCAGCTGGATGGGGCCCAACGGCGTCATCCGCAAGAATGTACACGGCATTGGCTTCATCGGCCCGAACGGCATCAAGCGCATTGATCGCAGCGGCGCGCAGCAGGGCGGGGCCGTCAAACGCTCAGCCGCTGCTCAAGTCCAGTTGCCCCTGCACCAAGTCGCCGAGCCGGCTTTTTATATCGCGGTGGTCCCGGACATGGTCGGCGGTCGCCTGAGCAGCCACGACCGCGACTTGCTGGGACTGGCTCACAGCCTGGCCGGCAAAGACGGCGCTGTGCTGGCGGTGGTCTTCGGCGAGCATAAGGAGAGCACATTCGAGACGGCGGGCGTGGACCGTCTGCTGGTGCTGGAAGGCAGTGAATTCAACGGTTATTCGCCCGAGCAACGGGTGCAGGGACTTCGGGCTGTGGATAACCAGTTCGACCCCCGCCATTGGTTGCTACCCGATAGCCGCAGCGGTGGTGGTGAGCTGGGCCGTCGTTTCGCGGCGAGTCTGGGTGAGCGCCCGGCGACGCGCGTCTGGCAGGTCAAGGACGAACGCAGCACAGGCCGTGCAGGCGCTGGGCGCGAAGACCTTTCACGTCCTGTTTCGCGCCTGATTCTGGCCGCCGCTGAGTGTGCCGAGCCCGTCAGCGAAACCCGCCATGAAGCGCTGCCGGTTGAGTTGTCCACAGCCATCGCGCGCAGCATTGCCCGGATCGAAGACCTCGGCGCCGTCGCCGTGGACCCGGCACTTATCCCCATGGCCGAAGCAGAATTCATTTTCTCCGGCGGCAATGGCGTGAAGGACTGGGAACTGTTCCACCGCACTGCCGCCGCGCTGGGCGCTACGGAGGGCGCATCCCGCGTGGCGGTGGACGATGGTTTCATGACCCGGGATCGCCAAGTCGGCGCATCGGGCACCTGGGTCACTGCGCGTGTCTACGTGGCAGTGGGTATCTCGGGCGCGATCCAGCACTTACAAGGCATCGGGGCGTGCGACAAAGTCGTGGCGATCAACCTCGACCCGACCTGCGACATGATCAAACGTGCTGATTTGTCAGTGATTGGCGAAAGCGCTGAAATCCTCGACGCGCTGATCGAAGCCGTCGCGGCGTACCGGAATGAGGCGAAACGCGATGCAGCCTGACAAAAAAATACCTGTGGATAAAAGCGCGCTCCACGTTATCAGCCTGGTGTCTATCGGAGCGCATCCAACATCCGGTCGTCCGCGTCGCGCAGAGCAAGACGCGCGTGCTGTGGAGCTTGGCCTGCAACTGGCTGGGGATAACTTGCATGTATTGCACGCGGGTAACGCCGAAGAGCCTGCACTGCGGGCGTATCTCGGCATGGGCCTGAGCGAACTGCACGTCCTGGAACAGCCTGAGGGCGCGGATGCTTTGCCAGGGCTGACCGACTACATCCGGGAATCCGGCGTTCAGTTGGTCCTCGCAGGTAGCCAGGCGGAAACCGGCGAAGGCTCCGGCATGTTGCCGTATCTGCTCGCCGAAAAGCTCGGTTGGCCGCTGGTCGTCGGCATGGCGGAGGTCGAATCCATGAACAACGGCACGGCCCAGGTTCTCCAGGCGTTGCCTCGCGGCCAGCGTCGTCGCCTCAAGGTGCGGCTGCCATTTCTCGCCACTGTGGATAACGCAGCGCCCAAGCCACGCCAAAGCGCCTACGGCCCTGCCCAACGGGGCGTGCTGGATGTCGAGCAGATCGACGTCGTCATTGACGAGTTATTCACAGGCGCCGAACTCAGCCCTGCCAAACCTCGCCCGAAACGCTTGAAAGTCATCAAGGCCAAAAGCGGTGCGGATCGCATGAAGGCTGCGACGGCGAAGGCGAGTGGCGGTGGGGGACAGGTGCTCAAGGGGGTTAGCGCTCAGGAAGGCGCTGCGGCGATTTTGAAGTTGTTGGTGGAGGAAGGGGTGGTGCGGTAGACCCTGCGGGCCTATCACTTCTACTAGTTACCCACAACGAACGGCAGCATTAGGCTTATCCACAGACCTTTCTGGCATGTGAGTCAGCCTGATGTGCACGCCTTCCTTTCGCTCGCTGCTCCTGGCCACCGATCTCCACAATACTGTGCTGGCAGGATTCGGGCCGTCCGAGTCAGGTCATATGGCTTACACGGCTTATGGCGCACACCCCAGTCATGCGGCGCCAGTCAGCCACTCGGGTTTTAATGGCCAGTTACGTGAACGGGGCACGGGCTGGTACCACCTCGGTAATGGCCATCGGATCTACAACCCTGCGCTGATGCGCTTTCAACGTCCCGACGTGCTAAGCCCCTTTGATAAAGGCGGGCTCAACCCTTACGCCTATTGCCTGGGTGATCCGGTCAACTATGCAGATCCGACAGGGCAAACGCCTGACTGGCTCCAGCCTGTACTGACGATCGGCCTTCACGCTTTTACCATCGCCGCCACCGTAATAGCAGCCGCCGTTGCCGGGCCGCCGGTGGGGGCTGCCCTGGTGGCTGCACGAATGACGTTGACCGGTTCAAGCCTCGCAATCGCTGCTTCTACGTTGACGCTTGCCGGTGTCAAACAGGCGCGCTACGTCGCCCATGTGGGCACTGCGATCTCGGCATTGGGAGCCTTGACCCGCGTAGGGTTGGGTGTTCAGAGCCTGGTTGCCAGGAAAGAGCTGAGGAGGGCCGCTGTTGACCGAGTCGCACAGTTGTTCGGCAGAACGCCGGCCATGCGAAAAATCCCGGGCGCCCTTCCTGTTCGTCAGGTGACCTCCTCATCTGAAGGGGCGTTGAGTGATGATCTCAACCGCGTGCGGGGCAGTATCGCCAGCATTACTAGAACGCAACCGGCGAGTCCCCGATTACCAGGCATGCAACGTTTGAGAACCCACTACTTCGATGGGTTGGACGAAGGAGAGCAGATAAAAGTAGAAGTGTTCATGCCACGCAACTACTCACAATCTCTGTGAGCGCACCTGTGGATAAGGTGTTCGCTGTCTTCTCCAGGCCACGTATCTGATGGGCTCTGAGCCTTTGATTAAATATTGACCACTGTATCTGCAGGTTTTTAAACGCTTTTTTCCACACCCGAAGGTCTGAGCCAGTCCACAGTTGCCCACATTCTCTGTTAGCGCTTATGTGGATAAGTTGTTCGTCATCGCCTATGAGCCATATAAGCCCGGGCTTTCAAAGGATTGATCAAAAACTGATCAATCCGGCATTTCTTTGGCAATAAGTGGACTTAAGCCTTCGGTTCTCTGCATTCAAGCGACTTTTCCACACCTCATGACGTAGCTACCCGAGTTAAGCACAATCTCTGTTGGCGCTTCTGTGGATAAGGTGTTCGCTATCCCGTGCGAGCCATATAAATCGTGGTCTGTACGACTTTGGTCAATAAATGATCAGTCGTGGGAGTAATATGGCCTATTGAATAAGTCACGGTTTTTATTAACTTTTTGCACAGCCAGAAACCGACTTTCCCACAATTGCTGTGGGTTGTGCTGTGGATAAGTTGTTGGTGGATGGTGCTGAGGGGCGGTGGGGCTAATGTCGCGCAGTTCTGATCGTTTTTTGACCAGGCTTGAGTGGCGTCAAGGGGACTGTCATGAAAACCTGTGGGAGCTGCCGGAGGTTACGACGGTGGCGAATGCGGTCTGTCTGATACACCTCATTCGCCACCGTCGTAACCTGCGGCAGCCCCCACAGGTTCCGAGGGATAAACCTTACTCGTGATTAACCGCCACACCTTTCAAATACGGCGCAGGCTCGGCGCCCATGTTTTCCAGGAGCTTGGCGCTGTACCAGTCGATGAAGTTCACCACGCCGAACTCGTAGGTTTGCGAGTACGGGCCGGGCTGGTAGGCGATGGAGTTGATGCCGCGCTGGTTTTCTTCAGCCAGACGACGATCCTGATCGTTGGTCGCGTCCCACACTTCACGCAGACGCGCGACGTCGTAGTCCACGCCTTCGACGGCGTCTTTGTGCACCAGCCATTTGGTGGTGACCATGGTTTCCTGAGCGCTGATCGGCCACACGGTGAACACGATCACGTGGTCGCCCATGCAGTGGTTCCAGGCGTGCGGCAGGTGCAGGATGCGCATCGAACCCAGGTCCGGGTTCTTGATACGGCCCATGAGCTTCTGGCTGCCTTGTTTGCCGTCCATGGTCATGGACACGGTGCCTTTGAGCAGCGGCATGCGCACGATGCGGTTGCGCAGACCGAAGCTTGCGTGAGCAAACGGGATCTTCTCGGCTTCCCAGGCAGCGGCGGAGGCTGCAACGTGGTCCTTGAACGCCTGGTCAGCGCGTGGATCGGTCACGTCGTCCCATTCCAGCAGCGTGTTCAGCAGTTCCGGGTGCGAACCGTTGCAGTGGTAGCACTCGCGGTTATTTTCCAGCACCAGCTTCCAGTTGGCTTTTTCCATCAAGGTGGTTTGCACCGCCACCTTGGTGTTTTCCATGTCGTACGGTTCCATGTAGTGATTCAGCGTCTGCAAGAACTCGTCGATGGCCGGCGGGTTGGTCGCCAGGCTGATGAAGATGTAACCGCCGGCGACCTTGCAGTTCACAGGCTTGAGGCTGAACTGCTTCATGTCGAAGTCAGCGCCCATTTCGGTGCCTGCGTACAGCAGGCGACCGTCGAGTTCGTACGTCCACTGGTGGTACGGGCACACCAGTTTGGCGACCTTGCCTTTTTCCTTGGTGCACAGACGCGAACCGCGATGACGGCAGACGTTGTGGAAGGCGTTGACCGAGCCGTCCGGCGCACGCACGACCAGGATCGGGTTCTTGCCGATCTGCAGGGTCAGGAAGTTGCCCTTGGCCGGAATTTCACAGGTCATGCCTGCAATCAGCCATTCTTTTTGAAAGATTTCCTGCATGTCGATTTCAAACAGCCGCTCATCGCTGTAGAAAGGCTGCGGAAGCGAATAGGTGCGCTCCCGGTTCTGCAGCATTTCAGCGGTTGCCTTGCGTGCGGGTTCCAGCGGATCGCCCAAGCTCAAAGTTGCGGTGACGTCCATCTTTCAAGTCCTCAGACCGTGGTTTCAACGGTCTACGAATGTGGCTAATACGGTTGTGTGTGAGTGGTTTGCAGGCAAGGCGACGGTGCGTTCTGTCGCTCATCCTTATGTATAAAAAATCTGTAATCGAATGACGGCGAGTGTGTAGCCGGGCGCGACGTGAACCTTATCCATGGGCGACATGGCCGAATCCGTTTCCGACTACGTAACCCCTATAGATCGGGCCTGGTCGCCATAAGTATGTGAATGTCGCTGATAGGTAAATAGGCGCGTCGTGCGTTACGCAGAATCGCCACCATAAGAGGCCGACAGTCGGCCGTGGAGAGTGAGTATGTCCCAGAGTTTCCTCAGCCCGGTCAACACCCAGACTTGGGCCAATGGCCGCCACCTGGTGCGGGTCGTCAAAGTGATCCAGGAAACCTGGGACGTTCGCACCTTTTGCTTCATGGCCGACCAGCCGATCCTGTTCTTTTTCAAGCCGGGGCAGTTCGTGACCCTGGAGCTGGAAATCGAAGGCGTGCCGATCATGCGGTCGTACACCATCTCCAGTTCGCCGTCGGTGCCGTACAGCTTCTCGATCACAATCAAGCGGGTGCCGGGCGGCAAGGTGTCGAACTGGTTGCACGACACCCTGCATGAAGGCCAGGAGCTGGCGGTTCACGGGCCGGTCGGCTTGTTCAACGCCATCGACTTCCCGAATCCGAAGATTCTCTACCTCAGTGGCGGCGTCGGTATCACGCCGGTCATGTCCATGGCGCGCTGGTATTACGACACCAACGCCAACGTCGACATGGTCTTCGTGCACAGCTCGCGTTCACCCAAAGACATCATCTACCACCGTGAACTGGAGCAGATGGCGTCGCGGATCAACAACTTCTCGCTGCACATCGTCTGTGAGAAACACGGGTTGGGCGAGCCGTGGGCCGGTTATCGCGGTTACCTGAACCAGAAGATGCTCGAGCTGATGGCGCCGGACTTCATGGAGCGCGAAGTGTTCTGCTGCGGCCCGACGCCGTACATGAATGCCGTGAAACGCCTGCTGGAAGCCAACGGCTTCAACATGGCGCAGTACCACGAAGAATCCTTTGGTGCGACGCCACCGGAAGCGCGCGCCGACGCGGTCGAACACGCCGAGCAGGCGGCCGATGCGCCGGAAGTCGATGTGGCCGAACTGCACCAGGTGGAGTTCACCGACACCGGCAAGAGCATTCGCGTGGCGCCGGGCGAAACCGTTCATGCCGCGGCTGCGAAGCTGGGTTTGATGATCCCGAAAGCCTGCGGCATGGGCATCTGCGGGACCTGTAAGGTGATGAAACTGAGCGGGGAAGTGGAGATGGAGCACAACGGCGGGATTACCGACGACGACGTGGAAGGGGGTTACATCCTGTCGTGCTGCAGCGTGCCGAAAGGCGACGTTCGTATCGAATATTGATTAATTCGGCGTCATAACTCCTGTGGGAGCGGATTCATCCGCGATGGGACTTTCAGTCGATATAGAGGTATCGCCTGGCTTGGCCTCATCGCGAATGAATTCGCTCCCACAGTGTTTATGTGTCTAGGTTGATGATTTTTTACAACCTGAACCGCGCGACCATACCGTTCAAATCCACCGCCAGACGCGACAGTTCGCTGCTCGCCGCAGTGGTTTGATGAGCGCCGGTCGCCGACTGAGTCGACAGATCACGGATGTTCACCAGGTTGCGGTCCACTTCACGGGCGACTTGTGCCTGTTCTTCGGCCGCGCTGGCGATGACCAGATTGCGTTCGTTGATTTCCACCACCGCGCTGTTAATGGTGTCCAGCGCCACGCCTGCGCCTTTGGCGATGTTCAATGTCGATTCGGCGCGCTCGGTGCTGCTGCGCATCGAGTTCACGGCCTGTTCGGTGCCGCCTTGAATGCTGCCGATCATGCGTTCGATTTCGCTGGTCGATTGCTGAGTGCGGTGCGCCAACGCGCGGACTTCATCGGCCACGACCGCAAACCCGCGACCGGCTTCACCGGCACGCGCGGCTTCGATCGCGGCGTTGAGGGCGAGCAGGTTGGTCTGGTCGGCCAGGCCACGAATCACATCCAGCACCTTGCCGATGTCGCGGGATTCGTCCGCCAGGTTGCCGATCAAGGTCGCTGTGCTCTGCACGTCGCCACTCATGCGCTCGATGGCGCTGACGGTTTCCTGCACCAGATCGCGACCGTCGCTGGCTGAGCTGGTGGCGTTTTTCGAAGCTTCAGACGTGCTCACGGCGTTGCGTGCCACCTCTTCGACGGCGCTGGTCATCTCGTTGACGGCCGTGGCGGCTTGTTCGATTTCGTTGTTTTGTTGCGACAGGCCACGGGCGCTTTCATCGGTGACCGCGTTCAGCTCTTCGGCAGCCGACGCCAACTGAGTGGCCGAACCGGAAATACGCTGCAGCGTATCGCGCAGCTTGGACTGCATCTTCAGCATCGCGGTCAGCAGGCGACCGGCTTCGTCGGTGCCGTCGACGTGAATCGTGTGGGTCAGGTCACCTTCGGCGATCTCTTCAGCTGCTTTCAGCGCGGAGGCGATTGGGCGGGTGATGCTGTTGGTCAGCAGCCAGGCGAACAGCAGGGTCAGGACGGTGGCGATGATCAGCAGCGTGACGACCATGGTGAAGGCGGTCGAGTACTGTTGCGCCGCATCCTTGTTAGCGTCATTGAGCTGTTGGGTATTGATCTCAACCAGCTTGCCCAGCACGACGTTCATCTGGTCCGAGTTGGTCTGCAGATCGGCGCTGAGGAGCGTGGTCAGCTCATCGAGTTTGTTGGCGCTGCTCAGTGACTTCATGCGGTCTTCGAGTCGACGATAGTCGTTGAGCAAGGAGAGGTACTGATCGTAGGCCGCCTGTTCTTCAGGAGCCGAGATCAGTTTGACGTAGACCGCCCGTGCCTCTTCGATCTGCTTGTTACGCATGGCCAGCAGGTCGACGGTTTTCTGCAGGGTGTCCGGATCGCGATTGAGCATCAGGCGGTAGGACAGCACGCGCAGACGAATGCTTGCTTCGGTCAGCTTATCCAGCGACTTGATGCTCGGCATGCTGTTGGTGGCCATCGTCTCCGTGGCGTCGTTGATCTTGCCCATCTGGGTCAGGGCGAAGACGCCGAGGATCAGCATCAGCAAACCGATGATGGAAAAGCCAAGGAAAGCGCGGGGCGCGATGTTCATATTGCGTAGGGACATGACGGTTCCTGAGAAAGCCGCGATCCGTGCGTGCAGAAGGGAGAGTTGCCAGAGATCCATACTTATCGGTCGGCCCGAGGAGGACTTGACCCCTGTGGTCCGTTGCTGTGCGCTTATGTCGCAGGCGCTTGATCTGACGAACAGCAGGAACAAGATGGGCAAAACGCAGTCAATCAGGACCCTCGTGCGTTTGCGGGATTGAAGCAACACAAGTGCTTTTCTGGTCGGTGTAGTGGCGTGAATGCCCTGATTTCACTGGTAGCTGAAGTGACTTTTCTTTATCGTACGCGCCCTTTGAAATTTGCCTGAGATATCAAAATGTTGGAAGCATCCCTTAGCCAGTTGGAAAAGCTCGTCGGTGACCTGGTGCAGCAAAACCAGGACCTGCAGAACACGAACGCGCAGCTCACAGAAGAGCTGAAACAAGCCAGGGATGACAACGACAGTCTGCAGTTGAGCCTGCTGGAGCAGGAAGAGAAACAAGGCGCCACGGCGGCTCGGATTCAGGCGCTGGTTGATCGCGCCACCAGCGTCAGTGCGGTCAGCGCATGATCATTGACCGCGACGCCACCAAAGTCATTTCCATTCTTGGCAACGACTACACGATCAAGGCACCTGCCGGACAAGAGCAGACCTTGATGGAGGCGGTGGTCATGCTCAAGTCGGCGTTGTCGGAAACCAAGCGCAGTTACCCGACGCTCATCGGCGACCGTCTGCTGGTGCTGGCGGCGCTGAACCTGTGCTCGAAGCAGATCGAACTCAAACAGCAACATGCCAATGAGCTGAGCCGTTATGAGGACAAGGTCAGTGCGACGGTCGAGGTGATCGAGAAGGTGATTTCGCAGGGGTGATAGCGCTTTCAGGTGTGCGCACACTCTAGTCCGCCTGACGTATTCCTGTGGGAGCGAATTTATTCGCGATGGAGGCCCAGTTGATTGATTTCTGTCGGCTGAACCGGCCAATCGCGAATGAATTCGCTCCCACAGGGTCATTCGCGGTGTCAGGAAGACCGGGGGCGATCAGGCCCCCATCACCAGCCGGATGTCCGCAGCCAGTTCACGCACGCGGGCTTCCTCGGTGTCCCACGAGCACATGAACCGTGCGCCGCCGTTGCCGATGAAGGTGTAGAAGCGCCAGCCCCGGGCCGTCAGGGCAGCGATGGCGGCTTCTGACAGTTGCAGGAACACGCCGTTGGCCTGCACCGGGAACATCAATTCCACGCCGGGAATGTCTTTCACCAGCTCAGCGAGCAACTGCGCGCAGCGGTTGGCGTGACGGGCGTGTTTGAGCCAGGCGTCGTTTTCCAGCAGGCCGACCCAAGGCGCTGACAGGAAGCGCATTTTCGACGCCAGTTGCCCGGCCTGTTTGCAGCGGTAGTCGAAGTCTTCTGCCAGCTTATGGTTGAAGAACAGAATCGCTTCACCCACCGCCATGCCGTTCTTGGTGCCGCCAAAGCACAGCACGTCGATGCCGGCTTTCCAGGTCAACTCGGCGGGCGTGCAGCCCAGGTACGCACACGCATTGGCGAAACGGGCGCCGTCCATGTGCAGGTTCAGCCCCAGTTCCTTGCAGGTGTCGCTGATCGCTTTCAGCTCTTCGGGCAAGTACACGCTGCCCACTTCGGTCGCCTGGGTCAGCGTCACGACGCGCGGTTTGGGGTAATGAATATCGGCCCGCTTGAGCGCGACTTCGCGAATCGATTCGGGCGTCAGTTTGCCGTTCTCGCTGCGGGCGGTCAGCAGTTTGGAGCCGTTGGAGAAAAACTCGGGGGCGCCGCATTCGTCGGTCTCGACGTGGGCGGTTTCGGAGCAGATGACGCTGTGGTAACTCTGGCACAACGATGACAAGGCCAGCGAGTTGGCGGCCGTACCGTTGAAGGCGAAGAACACTTCGCAGTCGGTTTCGAACAGCTGACGGAATTGATCGGCCGCCCGCGCTGTCCATTGGTCGTCACCGTACGCGCGTTGATGGCCATGGTTTGCTTGTTCCATGGCCGCCCAGGCTTCGGGGCAGATTCCCGAATAGTTGTCGCTGGCAAACTGCTGGCTTTGGTCTGACATGGCCGGTTCCCTGTAATCGAAGGCTGCGACTGTAACCAAGATTCAACGGTTTGGTCATGCATTCTTGCGTCAGAAAATTCAGTCAAACACCGGAGCACGATGAGCGAGGCACATTCAGCGATACGACCGGTGCGTGACCGCGCGCTGGACCTGCTCAAGTGGCTGGCGATGTTAAGCATGGCGCTCGATCACCTGCGTTATGTCGGATGGTCGGCGGACTGGCTTTACGTGCCCGGCAGGCTGGCCTTTGCGTGGTTTTGCCTGGCCATTGCAGTCAACGTCGGGCGCAGCGTTTCGCAAGCGGTTGACCCCGGGATTCGCTGGAAATACCTGGCGTGGCTGGGAATGTTTTCAGTGGTCGCCGAGTTGCCGTATCGGCTCTACATGGCCGGTGAGGTCACGACGCTCAACGTGCTGCCGACGCTGGTACTCGGGCTGCTGGTTGCCCAGGGGGCGAGCAGCGGGTCGTGGCCGATGCGGATCATGGCGGTGCTGGCGCTGGGCATCGGTGTTGCATTCGCGCCGTCGCTGATGTTTGGCGCCTATGGCGTGTTGCTGCCGACCGCTTTCCTGCTCGTGTTGAGGGGATCGCTTTGGTTGGCGGTCCTGCCGGGCGTGATATGCCTGCTGAGCAACGAGTGGCCGAAGATCATCGACGGCATGCTGTGGGGCGATCCAATTTCGGTCGGGGCGTTGATTGCCTGTCTGATCGGGCCTTGGCTCGGCCTGGCGCTCTTGCGCTGGCGACCTGCGTTCGCGGTATGGCCGATGCGGCGTTGGGCGTATCTGATTTATCCGCTGCATTTCCTGCTGTTGTTTGGCCTGCGACATGCTCTCGCCTGACGTAATTCCCCTGTAGGAGCGCGCTTGCCCGCGAATGCGTTAGATCAAATACATCATCGGTGACTGACACACCGCATTCGCGGGCAAGCGCGCTCCTACAGGTTTCGCGCCGATTCACCGTTTGTTGCATGGCCCTGAAAACCTTGTAGACAAACCGCCATCAGCGCCTTTATCTTCCGCACCAGGTCACCGCAGTGACCAGCGTCGCTCGGACGGTTCCGGGCGCTTACGTCTTCAGAGGCATCTCATGGCTGACCAAGGTTCGCCGCGCCGCTTTGCGCGCATCGATCGACTCCCCCCTTACGTGTTCAACATCACCGCCGAGCTGAAAATGGCCGCTCGTCGTCGTGGTGAGGACATCATCGACCTGAGCATGGGTAACCCCGACGGGGCAACGCCGCCGCACATCGTCGAAAAACTGGTCACTGTCGCCCAACGTGAAGACACTCACGGCTACTCGACTTCGCGTGGCATTCCGCGTCTGCGTCGGGCGATCTCCAGCTGGTACAAAAAGCGTTACGAGGTCGACATCGACCCGGAAACCGAAGCCATCGTCACCATTGGCTCCAAGGAAGGCCTGGCGCACCTGATGCTCGCCACGCTTGACCAGGGCGACACGGTATTGGTGCCCAATCCCAGTTACCCGATTCACATCTACGGTGCGGTGATCGCCGGTGCCCAGGTGCGCTCCGTGCCGCTGGTGCCGGGCGTGGACTTCTTCGCCGAGCTGGAAAAAGCCATTCGCGGTTCAATCCCCAAGCCGAAGATGATGATTCTGGGTTTTCCGTCCAACCCGACCGCCCAATGCGTCGAGCTGGATTTTTTCGAGCGCGTGGTCGCACTGGCTAAACAGTACGACGTGCTGGTGGTTCACGACCTGGCGTATGCCGACATCGTCTACGACGGCTGGAAAGCGCCTTCGATCATGCAGGTGCCGGGCGCCAAGGACATCGCGGTGGAGTTTTTCACCCTGTCCAAGAGCTACAACATGGCCGGCTGGCGGATTGGCTTCATGGTCGGTAACCCTGAACTGGTCAACGCATTGGCCCGCATCAAGAGCTACCACGACTACGGCACGTTCACGCCGCTGCAGGTCGCGGCGATTGCGGCACTGGAAGGCGACCAGCAGTGCGTGCTCGACATCGCCGAGCAGTACCGCCAGCGCCGCAATGTGCTGGTCAAAGGGCTGCACGAGCTGGGCTGGATGGTCGAAAACCCGAAAGCCTCAATGTACGTTTGGGCCAAGATCCCTGAAGCCTATGCGCACCTGGGCTCGCTCGAATTTGCCAAGAAGATGCTGCTTGAGGCCAAGGTCTGCGTCTCGCCGGGTGTCGGTTTCGGGGAATACGGCGACGATCACGTCCGTTTCGCGCTGATCGAAAACCAGGACCGAATCCGCCAGGCGGTGCGCGGTATTCGCGGCATGTTCCGGGCGGACGGTCTGGTCGCACAAAAAGGCTAAACGTTATCGGCAATGCGCCGAGGCCGTGACGGGGCTCGGTGCAGCCGGTAGCGCCGTATATTTGATCACCGGCGTTAGCGGAGAGTCCGGTTGGGTGGTGACGCCATACACCATGCACAGCGTGGTTGAACCGCTCTCGACGTAATAGTCCCCTGGTTGTACATACCTTGCCGCTTCAGATGTCGAGACGATTCTGGAATAACTGCCTCCGTTCACGGTGCGGATGTTAATCGAAACGTTGCCTTCCTCGGACACTCTGAAAGTTCTGTCGACGACGATGTCTTCATCAGTAGCGCTGAGATAAAAATTCGTACCTTTGGGAAGATAGAGCGGTAAGTCAGACTCGATGGCTTCCGGCTCGTCAGTTGAGGGTATTTCCCATAGATAGATATCGGCTACCGCCACTTCCTCTGCATAAGAAATGACCTTGAGAATGACGGAGTTAAAGGCTCCGTTCTGGTGAACGATATCTTGGGTCGTCGCGTAAAATCTGGCGTCCGCCACGGATACGTGGGTCGAGAGCAGCTCTTGCGTTTCCTCAACGTAGACTGTTACTAGGGCGTCAAGCGTCAGCAGTTCTTGAATGACCCTCAGCTTCACGAAACCTTGTCTTTCTGAATCATGAAACACGTTCTGTGAAAGGAAGAGCAAGGGGTCAGGCGTCAACGCCTGGCGGGTCTTTTTTGATACCAGCGTCTTCCAGACTGAAGGCGTCAACGTATGCGACCTGGCGATTGTTCTCATAATCAAGTTCCTTCTTGCAGCCGCTGTTATTCAATCCGTTGAATTGAAAGTAAACGCACTTTGCGCATTTGAATACTGTCAGTTTTGACAGGTTTACCGCCCGTTCGTCTGAAGGGGTGGGGCGATAAAGAGGAATGTCAGAAAGGGACATGCGTGTCAGCGCGCGACTTGTTCGGCGAGTCGATCTGTCTGATTGCGACATATGCGCACCCAAAAAACCCTAGTCTCGACCGGGGATTTTTGTTTGCAACACGCTTCTCTGTAGGAGCACGCTTGCCCGCGAAGCATTCTTCCAGACACTGCAACGGTGCCTGATACGCCGCAATCGCGGGCAAGCGCGCTCCTACAGTTTGTCCTCTGCATCGGTCTGAGCCCGAGCATTTATCTCTCCCCGCCAATCCATGTCGTAAACGCACCTTTGTGTGGCGCCCGTAGGCATCTAGGCAGTCTGCGTCGGCCATACCATCGCTTCCAAGGGGCAATCCAAAGCCCTATCGATAATTCAGGCGCCGCGCCGCCGCTGGGAGAACCGCGATGTTCAGCAAGCAAGACCAAATCCAGGGTTATGACGATGCACTCTTGGCAGCGATGAACGCCGAAGATCAGCGTCAGGAAGATCACATTGAGCTGATCGCCTCGGAGAACTACACCAGCAAGCGCGTAATGGAAGCTCAAGGCAGCGGTCTGACCAACAAGTACGCCGAAGGGTATCCGGGCAAGCGTTACTACGGCGGTTGCGAGCACGTCGACAAGGTCGAGCAACTGGCCATCGACCGCGCCAAGCAGCTGTTCGGTGCCGACTACGCCAACGTTCAGCCGCACTCCGGTTCGTCGGCCAACAGCGCGGTCTACCTGGCACTCATTCAAGCGGGCGACACCATCCTGGGCATGAGCCTGGCCCACGGCGGTCACCTGACCCACGGCGCCAAAGTGTCGTCCTCGGGCAAACTCTACAACGCTGTTCAATACGGCATCGACACCAAGACCGGCCTGATCGATTACGACGAAGTCGAGCGCCTGGCCGTTGAGCACAAGCCCAAGATGATCGTTGCCGGTTTCTCGGCTTACTCCAAGACCCTGGATTTCCCGCGCTTCCGTCAGATCGCAGACAAAGTCGGTGCGCTGCTGTTCGTGGACATGGCCCACGTGGCCGGTCTGGTTGCTGCTGGTCTGTACCCGAACCCGCTGCCGTACGCTGACGTGGTCACCACCACCACGCACAAAACCCTGCGCGGCCCTCGTGGCGGGCTGATCCTGGCCAAGGCCAACGAAGAAATCGAGAAGAAGCTGAACTCTGCCGTCTTCCCTGGCGCTCAAGGCGGCCCGCTGATGCACGTCATCGCCGGCAAGGCCGTGTGCTTCAAGGAAGCCATGGAGCCTGGCTTCAAGGCGTATCAACAGCAAGTGATCGACAACGCCCAGGCCATGGCGCAGGTGTTCATCGATCGCGGTTACGACGTGGTTTCCGGTGGCACCGACAACCACTTGTTCCTGGTCAGCCTGATCCGTCAGGGTCTCACCGGTAAGGACGCTGACGCTGCACTGGGTCGCGCCCACATTACTGTGAACAAGAACGCCGTTCCGAACGATCCACAATCGCCGTTCGTGACCTCGGGCCTTCGTATCGGCACCCCGGCCGTCACCACCCGCGGTTTCAAAGTCACCCAGTGCATCACGCTGGCCGGCTGGATCTGCGACATTCTCGACAACCTCGGCGACGCCGATGTCGAGGCCAATGTTGCCGGTCAGGTTGCCGCGCTGTGCGCCGATTTCCCGGTTTACCGCTGAGTCAGGAGTAGCACCATGCAACATTACTCAGGCTTCGGCCTCTTCAAACACTCCCTCAGCCACCACGAAAACTGGCAGCGCATGTGGCGCACGCCGACCCCGAAAAAAGTCTACGACGTGGTCATCGTCGGCGGCGGCGGTCATGGTCTGGCGACGGCTTACTACCTGGCCAAAGAGCACGGCATCACCAACGTGGCCGTGGTCGAAAAGGGCTGGTTGGGCGGCGGCAACACGGCCCGTAACACCACCATCGTGCGTTCCAACTACCTGTGGGACGAGTCCGCTCACCTGTATGAACACGCGATGAAACTATGGGAAGGCCTGTCTCAGGACCTGAACTACAACGTCATGTTCTCCCAGCGCGGCGTGTACAACCTGTGCCACACCCTGCAGGACATGCGTGATTCCGAGCGTCGTGTCAGCGCCAACCGCCTGAATGGCGTGGACGGCGAGCTGCTCAACGGCAAGCAAGTGGCCGAAGAAATCCCGTACCTGGACTGCTCGAAGAACACCCGCTACCCGATCATCGGCGCGACGGTTCAACGTCGCGGCGGTGTCGCGCGTCACGACGCCGTGGCCTGGGGCTTTGCCCGCGCCGCCGACGCGTTGGGCGTGGACCTGATCCAGCAAACCGAGGTGACCGGCTTCCGTAAGGAAAACGGCGTGTGCATCGGCGTTGAAACCAATAAAGGCTTCATCGGCGCCAAGCGCGTCGGTGTGGTGACCGCCGGTAACTCGGGTCACATGGCCAAGCTGGCGGGCTTCCGTCTGCCGATCGAATCCCACCCGCTGCAAGCGCTGGTGTCCGAGCCGATCAAACCGATTATCGACAGCGTGATCATGTCCAACGCCGTGCACGGCTACATCAGCCAGTCCGACAAGGGCGACCTGGTGATCGGCGCCGGTATCGACGGCTGGGTGGGCTACGGTCAGCGCGGTTCGTACCCGGTTATCGAACACACCATTCAGGCCATCGTCGAGATGTTCCCGGTGCTGTCGCGCGTGCGCATGAACCGTCAGTGGGGCGGCATCGTCGACACCACGCCGGATGCGTGCCCGATCATCTCCAAGACGCCTGTGCCGAACATGTTCTTCAACTGCGGTTGGGGCACCGGTGGCTTCAAGGCGACTCCGGGTTCGGGCAACGTCTTCGCTGCGAGCCTGGCGAAAGGCGAAATGCACCCGCTGGCCAAGCCGTTCTCCATCGACCGTTTCCACAACGGCGCCCTCATCGACGAACACGGCGCTGCTGCCGTCGCCCACTAACAGGAGAAATTCCTATGCTGCACATCTTCTGTCCTCACTGTGGCGAACTGCGCTCCGAAGAGGAATTCCACGCGTCAGGTCAGGCTCACATCCCGCGTCCACTGGACCCGGCTGCCTGCACCGACGAAGAGTGGGGCGACTACATGTTTTTCCGCGACAACCCGCGAGGCCTGCACCACGAACTGTGGATTCACGCCGCCGGTTGCCGTCAGTACTTCAACGCCACGCGTGACACCGTGACTTACGAAATTCTCGAAACCTATCCGATTGGCACCAAGCCGCAATTCGTCAACAAGGTTCCAGCCGTCGGGAAGGGAGACAAGGTATGAGCCAGTCCAATCGTCTGCCCAATGGCGGCCGCATCGACCGCAGCAAGGTCCTGAACTTCAGCTTCAACGGTCAGACCTACCAAGGCTTTGAAGGCGACACCCTCGCCGCAGCCCTGCTGGCCAACGGCGTCGACATCATCGGCCGTAGCTTCAAATACTCACGTCCTCGCGGGATCTTCGCGGCCGGTTCCGAAGAGCCGAACGCCGTCCTGCAAATCGGCGCGACCGAAGCCACCCAGATCCCGAACGTGCGCGCGACCCAACAAGCGCTGTACTCGGGCCTGGTCGCCACCAGCACCAACGGCTGGCCGAGCGTGAACACCGACATGATGGGCATTCTCGGCAAGGTCGGCGGCAAGCTGATGCCACCGGGCTTCTACTACAAAACCTTCATGTACCCGCAATCGTTCTGGATGACCTACGAGAAGTACATTCGTAAGGCGGCCGGTCTCGGTCGTTCGCCGACCGAAATCGATCCGGACACCTACGACAACATGAACCACCACTGCGACGTGCTGGTGGTCGGCGCAGGCCCAGCGGGTCTGGCGGCTGCACTGGCAGCTGCGCGCAGCGGTGCTCGCGTGATCGTGGCTGATGAACAGGAAGAGTTCGGCGGCAGTTTGCTGGATTCCCGCGAGAGCCTGGACGGCAAGCCAGCGGCGGAGTGGGTGGCCACGGTCGTTGCCGAGCTCAAAGGCCTGTCCAATGTGATCCTGCTGCCGCGCGCTACCGTGAACGGCTACCACGACCACAACTTCCTGACCATTCACGAGCGCCTGACCGATCACCTCGGTGACCGTGCGCCGATCGGCCAGGTGCGTCAGCGCATGCACCGCGTCCGCGCCAAGCGTGTCGTGCTGGCCACCGGTACTCACGAGCGTCCGCTGGTTTACGGCAACAATGACGTGCCGGGCAACATGCTGGCCGGTGCCGTTTCCACCTACGTTCGCCGTTATGGCGTGGCGCCGGGCAAGAAGCTGGTGCTGTCGACCAACAACGACTACGCCTACCGCGTTGCGCTGGACTGGCTCGACGCCGGTCTGCAAGTCATCGCGGTTGCTGACGCCCGTCACAACCCGCGTGGCGCACTGGTTGAAGAGGCGCGTGCCAAAGGCATCCGCATCCTCACCGGCAGCGCCGTGATCGAGGCCCGTGGCAGCAAGCGCGTCACCGGTGCTCGCGTTGCGGCCATCGATGTCAAAGCGCATAAGGTGACCAGCCCTGGTGAATGGCTCGACTGCGACCTGATCGCCAGCTCCGGCGGTTACAGCCCGATCGTTCACCTGGCGTCCCATTTGGGCGGCAAGCCGGTCTGGCGTGAAGAGATTCTGGGTTTCGTACCGGGTGAAGCACCTCAGAAGCGTGTTTGCGTCGGTGGTGTGAACGGCGTCTACGCACTGGCTGACTCGCTGGCCGACGGTTTTGAAGGGGGTGTTCGTGCCGCCAGCGAAGCCGGTTTCCAACTGGTCGAAGGCGTCATGCCGAAGGCCTTGAGCCGCGTCGAAGAACCGACTCTGGCGCTGTTCCAGGTGCCGCACGAGAAGGGCACGTCCCGTGCGCCGAAACAGTTCGTCGACCTGCAGAACGACGTCACCGCCGCCGCCATCGAACTGGCGACCCGCGAAGGCTTCGAATCGGTCGAGCACGTCAAGCGCTACACCGCGCTGGGCTTTGGCACCGATCAGGGCAAGCTGGGTAACGTCAACGGTCTGGCCATCGCGGCCCGTTCGCTGAACGTCTCGATTCCTGAGATGGGCACCACCATGTTCCGCCCGAACTACACCCCGGTGACCTTCGGCGCGGTAGCCGGTCGTCACTGCGGTCACATCTTCGAGCCTGTGCGCTTCACTGCGCTGCACGCCTGGCACGTCAAGAACGGCGCCGAATTCGAAGACGTCGGTCAGTGGAAACGTCCTTGGTATTTCCCGAAAGCCGGTGAAGACATCCATGCCGCCGTTCGCCGCGAATGCAAAGCCGTGCGCGACAGCGTCGGCCTGCTGGACGCCTCGACCCTGGGCAAGATTGACATTCAAGGTCCGGATGCCCGTGAGTTCCTGAACCGCATCTACACCAACGCCTGGACCAAGCTCGACGTGGGCAAGGCGCGTTACGGCCTGATGGGTAAAGAAGACGGCATGGTCTTCGACGACGGTGTGACGGCCTGCGTCGCCGACAACCACTTCATCATGACCACCACCACGGGCGGCGCCGCACGCGTGCTGCAATGGCTGGAAATCTATCAGCAGACCGAATGGCCGGACCTGAAGGTGTACTTCACCTCCGTGACCGACCACTACGCGACCCTGACCCTGTCGGGCCCGAACAGCCGTAAGCTGCTCAGCGAAGTGACCGACATCGATCTGGAGCGTGAAGCCTTCCCGTTCATGACCTGGAAAGAAGGTCTGGTCGGTGGCGTACCGGCTCGCGTATTCCGGATCTCGTTCACCGGTGAGCTTTCCTACGAGGTGAACATCCAGGCCGACTACGCCATGGGCGTTCTGGAAAAAATCGCCGAGGCGGGCAAGAAGTACAACCTGACGCCTTACGGCACCGAGACCATGCACGTACTGCGTGCCGAGAAGGGTTTCATCATCGTGGGTCAGGACACCGACGGCTCGATGACCCCGGACGACCTGAACATGGGCTGGTGTGTGGGTCGCACCAAACCGTTCTCGTGGATCGGCCAGCGCGGCATGAACCGTGAAGACTGCGTGCGTGATCAGCGTAAGCAGCTGGTGGGCCTGAAACCTGTCGACCCGAACAAGTGGCTGCCGGAAGGCGCGCAACTGGTGTTCGATCCGAAGCAGTCGATTCCAATGACCATGGTCGGTCACGTGACGTCGAGCTACGCGGCCAACTCGCTGGGTTACTCGTTCGCGATGGGCGTGGTGAAGGGCGGTCTGAAGCGCATGGGCGAGCGTGTGTTCTCGCCACAGGCTGATGGCTCGGTGATCGAGGCGGAAATCGTGTCCTCGGTGTTCTTCGATCCGAAGGGTGACCGGCAGAACGTGGAGTAAGAGGGCGAAAGTTCGCTCCCACGGTTTTGACCTGTAGGAGCGCGCTTGCCCGCGAATGCGTCAGATCGAATACATCAATGGTGACTGACACAGCGCATTCGCGGGCAAGCGCGCTCCTGCAGTGAGGCGCTTCGGCAACACAACAGAATTCAAAACAGGTGCTCTATGACCACAGCCAACGTTTACCAACAGCGGCCCACGACCGACGTCAAAGTCGAGTCACCTCTGTTTCACGCCGACCTGAAAAGCCTGGTTGGCAAAGGCCGCACCAACCCGGGTGTGGTGCTGCGCGAGAAAAAATTGCTGGGCCACCTGACTATTCGTGGCGATGCCCACGATCCAGCGTTCGCCGCTGGCGTGCACAAGGCGCTGGGCATGGAACTGCCGGGCGCACTGGCGCTGGTGACCAGTGGTGAAAGCTCGATTCAATGGATGGGCCCGGATGAGTGGCTACTGATCGTACCGACCGGCGAAGAGTTCGCGGCCGAACAGAAGCTGCGTGAAGCGCTGGCCGGCCTGCACATTCAGGTGGTCAACGTCAGTGGCGGTCAATCGCTGCTGGAGCTGACCGGCCCGAACGTCCGTGAAGTGCTGATGAAGTCCACCAGCTATGACGTCCACCCAAGCAACTTCCCGGTGGGCAAGGCCGTCGGTACCGTGTTCGCCAAGTCGCAACTGGTCATCCGTCGTACCGGCGAAGAGACCTGGGAACTGGTCATCCGCCGCAGCTTCGCCGATTACTGGTGGCTGTGGCTGCAGGACGCGAGCGCTGAGTACGGCCTGGGCGTCGCGGCGTAAGCACTGATCGTTCCCATGCTCCGCGTGGGAACGCATCCCGGGACGCTCCGCGTCCCATGTGAAGGACGCTGAGCGTCCTGAACTGCATTCCCACACAGAGCGTGGGAACGATCCGAGGAATAACTATGAGCCGCGCCCCCGATACCTGGATTTTGACTGCCGACTGCCCGAGCGTATTGGGCACGGTGGACGCGGTGACGCGTTACCTGTTCGAGCAGGGCTGCTACGTCACCGAGCACCATTCGTTCGATGACCGGCTCTCCAGCCGTTTTTTCATCCGTGTCGAATTCCGTCAGCCTGATGGCTTCAATGAGGCCTCTTTTCGGGCAGGCCTGGCTGAACGGGGTGAAGCGTTCGGCATGATCTTCGAGCTGACGGCGCCGAACTACCGGCCAAAAGTCGTGATCATGGTCTCCAAGGCCGATCACTGCCTAAACGACCTGCTCTACCGTCAGCGCATCAACCAGCTGTCGATGGATGTCGTCGCGGTGGTGTCCAATCACCCTGATCTCGAACCTTTGGCGCGCTGGCACGACATTCCCTACTACCATTTCCCCCTCGACCCCAACGACAAGCCTTCGCAGGAAGCCAAGGTGATGCAGGTGATCGAAGACACAGGGGCTGAACTGGTGGTGCTTGCCCGCTACATGCAGGTGCTGTCGCCGGAGTTGTGCCGCAAGCTCGACGGCCGCGCGATCAATATTCATCACTCGTTGTTGCCTGGGTTCAAGGGCGCCAAGCCTTACCACCAGGCCTACAACAAAGGCGTGAAACTGGTCGGTGCGACCGCGCATTACATCAACAACGATCTGGACGAAGGTCCGATCATCGCCCAGGGCGTCGAGGTGGTGGACCACAGTCACTACCCCGAGGACCTGATCGCCAAGGGCCGCGACATCGAAGGCCTGACCCTGGCCCGGGCGGTGGGGTATCACATTGAACGGCGTGTGTTCCTGAACGCCAACAGGACTGTAGTGCTTTGACCTGTAGGCGCGCTTGCCCGCGATGAACGCGGACGCGGTCTGTCTGATACACCGCGCCGTCTGGGTCGCGGGCAAGCGCTCTTACAGGGCCGATGAACGAATTCAAACCAGAGCAACCAGTGCGTTGCAGCAACACCAAGCAACGCATTTCTCCGTTACACAGCTGCATCCATAAAAACAATTCAGCGAGGTGAAAGCATGTCTGGTAATCGTGGTGTGGTGTATCTCGGCGCAGGCAAGGTCGAAGTACAGAAAATTGACTATCCAAAAATGCAGGACCCGCGCGGCAAGAAGATTGAGCACGGCGTCATCCTGCGCGTGGTATCCACCAACATCTGCGGCTCTGACCAGCACATGGTCCGCGGTCGTACCACGGCCCAGGTCGGCCTGGTTCTGGGCCATGAGATCACCGGTGAGGTGATCGAAATGGGCAGCGGCGTCGAAAACCTGAAGATCGGCGATTTGGTATCCGTTCCGTTCAACGTCGCCTGTGGCTTGTGCCGCTCGTGCAAAGAACAACACACCGGCGTGTGCCTGACCGTCAACCCGGCCCGTCCTGGCGGCGCTTATGGCTATGTCGACATGGGCGACTGGACCGGTGGCCAGGCCGAATACGTGCTGGTGCCCTATGCCGACTTCAACCTGCTCAAACTGCCTGATCGTGACAAGGCGATGGAAAAGATCCGCGACCTGACCTGTCTCTCGGACATTCTGCCAACCGGTTACCACGGTGCAGTGACGGCCGGCGTCGGCCCGGGCAGCTCGGTGTACATCGCAGGTGCCGGTCCTGTGGGTCTGGCCGCTGCTGCTTCGGCGCGTCTGCTGGGCGCTGCGGTGGTTATCGTCGGTGACGTCAACCCTGTTCGCCTGGCGCACGCCAAAGCCCAAGGCTTCGAAATCGCCGACCTGTCTAAGGACACTCCGCTGCACGAACAGATCGCCGCACTGCTGGGCGAGCCTGAAGTGGACTGCGCCGTCGATGCCGTGGGCTTCGAAGCCCGTGGTCACGGTCATGCTGGCGTCAAGGCGGAAGCTCCGGCCACCGTGCTCAACTCGCTGATGGGCGTGGTGCGTGTTGCCGGCAAGATCGGTATCCCCGGCCTGTACGTCACCGAAGACCCAGGTGCGGTCGACGCTGCCGCCAAAATGGGCAGCCTGAGCATCCGCTTCGGCCTGGGCTGGGCGAAATCCCACAGCTTCCACACCGGCCAGACCCCGGTCATGAAGTACAACCGCCAACTGATGCAAGCCATCATGTGGGACCGCATCAACATCGCGGAAGTGGTCGGCGTGCAGGTGATCAGTCTGGACGACGCACCGCGTGGCTACGGCGAATTCGATGCGGGCGTACCGAAGAAATTTGTGATCGACCCACACAAGCTGTTCAGCGCGGCTTGATGCCGTAAGGGACAAGAAAAAGGCGACCTCCGGGTCGCTTTTTTTGTGTCTGTCGTAAGCTGTTGCAGTGAACCGCGTAGGGCATTTCTGCAATTTAGAAAGGAAATTTTGACTTACGACCCCGCTTGTATCGAGCGTCGGTTCTGCGTGCTATTTGTCCGCCCGGTTTTTTTCAGGTCGTGGGCAATACATGTTGATGCGGGCGCTACAGACATTGGTTTTCGTGTGGATCGGGGTGTGTTTTTTTGTGGTGCCCGCCGGATTGGCGAGTGACGAGCTGGGGCCGGATGCGCAGCGCTGGATTTCTTCCACCGCGTTCTTCGAGAATGCCAATGCTTGCATGTGGGCGGGTATTCCCAAGCAGGTGTGTCAGTCGGGGTATCGCTCCGCTTATCGGCAGCATGTCCGGATCGCACCGGCGTACCGTCAACAAGAGGACTGCGAGGCTGATTTTGCACCGGGCGAATGTTTTGTCAGTGGCGCCTCTCATTTATGGGCGCCTTGGCTGTCCGGTTTCTCGCTGATTACCCACGCACGACTGCCACCCTCGTCGTTGCACGCCCATCGCCAGGCGCAGAAAACGCCCGTGGACAGGTCCTGGTGGCAGAATCTTCAGGGGATCAAAGCGTCGCCGGAAGTGGCGACCCGGGTGCGGTATTTCAGCGAGCCGCTTTACTGGGAGCGCGATCATCAAGGCGGACTCAGGCTCACGAGCCTGCGTGAGAAGCTGCGCAATGGAGAACAATTCGCCAACGTGTTCAGCCGACGCCCGCCTCTCCGGGCAGGGTCGGCGCTCTGGACGCGTCAGCTTGCCCGGCTCTTCGAGCCACAAAGGCTGATTGACGTCGCTGTACCGTGACCGGCGTCACAACGATGCCAACTGCCCTTTGTACAGAACCGGCCCGGTCGGTTTGCCCGATGGCGAGCCACCTTTGGGTTCCAGCGTGATCGCCATTGTGGTCTGTGTCCCGAGCAATTTGCGCTGGCTTTCGTTCAGCTCGACACGGCCTTTTCCGTTGTCCGGGATGACGCCCAGCGACACCGGAACGCCATCTACCGGAATGGCCCACAGTTCAAGACTGCGACCGGTTTCCACAGACGCTACGGTGACCGGCTCGACGTTCAGATAACGGTCAAAGGCTTGCACCGTCAGCGCCGGTTGCTGGTTGGACGCGACCAGCGTGGCGTTGAAGGCAGGCGTGTCACGGTTATAGATCACGCCGACGATGACGGCGACGACCAGCGTGCAGGCCACCGCAGTAACGCGCATCCAGCTCCAGAACGGCCGTTTTTCCGGCACGTGCAGGCGCTGCGGTTCGATCCTCGCGAGGATGTGTTGCCATACCCGCCCAGGGACCGGTTGAGGCTCAAGGGATGTGGTCAAGCCGACCAGGTTTTCCTGCCATTGAGCCACTTCCGCACGCAGTGTCGGATCATCCAGCAGCAGGGTTTCAAAGCGTCTGCGAGCGGTCGAGGGCATCAGGCCGATGGCGTAATCGGCAGCCAGTGCGCGGCGCAGTTCGGGTTGGCGATAGTTCATGATTCGAGGCACCTGCGCAGACGTTCCATGCCTCGGCGTATCCACGATTTGACCGTGCCCAGCGGCGCGGCCAGCTGTGTCACCAGATCACCGTGGGATGCGCCATGGAAGTACGCGGTGATGATCGACTGACGCTGCATGCCTTCGAGAGTGTCGAGGCAGTGCTGCAGTGCTTTGGCATCCCGGTGGCTTTCCATTTGCTCGTGCGCGGAAGGTGCCTGATCGAACAGCGCCTGGGCCTGTTCGTCGGTCAGCGGCTCTTCGCGGTGTTTGCGTAACTGATCGATCGCCTTGTTGCGCGTGATGCTGACCATCCAGGTCATCGGCGCCGAGAGGTTGGCATCGTACTGAGAGGCGCTGTTCCAGATCCGCACGAAGGCTTCCTGCACCACGTCCTCAGCCTGGTCGCGGTGCCCCATGCAGCGAAGGGCCACGGCAAACAAGTGTCCCGAAACCTTGCGGTAGAGGCTTTCGAAAGCGCGGCGGTTACCCAGTGAACACTGAGCCAGCAGTTGCCGGAGTTCATCGGCGTCGACAGAAGAAATGGGCACTCTCCAGACATGAAAACGACGACGACCCCGCTGGTCGCCCGAATGCTGGCAGGTTAGTCCAGGTTGAGCCGCAGTTCCATTCACCTTTTTTACTCGTCCGAGAAATGGGAAATCCACCGCCTGTCAGGCGACGCAGTCGCGACCCTTGCGGCTCATGCAGGGGATACGTTGCCCGCCTATAAAGTGGATGCAGGCCGGCGCATCTATTTCTCAGGTGCGGTGAAGGCTGGGCCTTTGGAACTTATCTCTGCATAAGGGTCCAACGCGTGTTTACCCGGCCATGGCCGGTTCTCTGGCAAATGAGGTGGGTTCAATGAAGGTTTCAATGAAAAACACACGCGGCGCTGCACTGGCGACTTTGATGGCGCTTGCAGCATCACCGGTCTTCGCCTTCAACCTGAACGATGCGGCTAACGCCGTTTCCGGCGCCACAGGCGGACAACAGAAAGCCACCGCCGCCCCGGAAGCTGCCGGGCTGCTCAACACGCTGGGCACACAACTGAACGTCACGCCGCAACAAGCGGTAGGCGGAACCGGCGCATTGTTGGGACTGGCCAAGAACAAACTGGCCGGCAATGACTACTCCAGCCTGACCCAGTCAGTGCCGGGCCTCGATCAACTGTCGGGCACTACCGCACTGGGTAGCCTCGGCGGTCTGGGCAGCATGCTCGGCGGCAGCTCTGGCAACGGCAACTCGGCTATCAGCAGCGCGCTGGGCAATGTGCAAAGCATGGGCGACGTGAACAAGGCCTTCGGTGCGCTGGGGATGGACAGCGGCATGGTCAGCCAGTTTGTACCGGTGATCCTGCAATACCTGGGTCAGCAGGGCGCAAGCGGTTCGGCGTTGTCGGCGCTGAGCGGGGTGTGGGGCGCCAAGTAATGCTTTGACGCACAGCAGGCATGATCGGCCGGGTATAAGGGCCAGGTATCAGGCAGGAATGAAAGCTCTCTTGTAGGATAACGAGACAACTGCCATCTGCTGATCGACATTAAAAGAAAGCAATGTCGTAGCCGAATCGGGATGCTGCAATGACGATATGCTGCCCCATGATCTGACGTGCCGCCGCTGCATTCCGGTCAGTCAACGCCTGCACAAGCTCCTCATGCTCACCGCGTGCTGCATGTGGAATATTGCTGAACACCGGGCCTCGTCGCGCAAAGTTCATGGTGATCAGCGCCCGCATCGGTTCGAGCACCGTGCGAATCATCGTCTCGAGATAGTCATTGCCAGATGCTGCGGCCACGGCCCGATGGAAGTCGAGGTCGGCGTTCACGGTGTCCAGCGTCGGTTCGCCTTCGTACTGCATTCGCAGGACCGCAGCCTGGATCATTTTCAGCTTGTGAGCCGTCATGTGCGTCGCCGCAAGCGCGGCAGCCTGGCTTTCCAGTACGGCCCGCACTTCGAACATGTTGCGAATCGTATTGTCACCGTCCAGCAAAGACGTGGGCTTGCGCTGCGTGGAAGGCTCCTCCGATTGGGGCGCCGCGGAGACGAACACGCCCACGCCCTGACGTGACTGGATCAGACCCTGCGCTCGAAGCGTCGCGATCCCTTCCCGTACGACGTTCCTGCTTACCCCGAAATTTTGCGAAAGAAACTGTTCAGTGGGCAGGCGGTCTCCGGGACGCAACCGTCCAGACGCAATCTCATCGCTCAGTGAGCGGGCGATGTGCTCAGCCAGATGAGGTCGCCGCGCCACGGGTTGAACATTCATTTCACTCATTCTTTTTCATCCTTCCGCTTGTCTTCTTAATCTACATCAGAAGACTTGTTCCCAACAGTTAAAACTGAATTTCGTATTGGTAATAAGAATTAAAATCCATATAAAACAATTAGTTGAGTAGATTTTAGACTCGGAGCCTGCGAGAGGCGCATGTTGTTCAGTTGAAGGACAACAGGACGTCGTGTACGTTAGCCTCAACCTGGCACGGGCGAACTCAGAAAATCGCCGCGCCTTCCACGCAACCTGCTTGAGGCGAGGCCCTATGAAAATTGCCAGCATCGAAACTATTCCGCTTCGGATTCCCTTCACTACGGGCGGTCCATCGGCCGGCGGGGTGTGGGGGCCGAAAGACCTGCAGATGGTCGATTCCTTGGTGGTTAAAGTCACCACGGACGAGGGGATCGTCGGCTGGGGCGAAACCTTTGGCTTCACCGCGATACCGGCAGTGAAGGTCGTGATCGACACGATCCTGGCGCCCGAAATGATCGGCACTGATGTCACGCGGCGCGAGAAATTGCAGGGCGACCTGCAAAAGAAGTTCCACGTCTTCGGTCGCAGTGGCGCGTTCATCTATGGCCTCTCGGCCATTGACATCGCGCTGTGGGATATCGCCGGCAAAGCGGCTGGCAAACCGATCTACCAACTCCTGGGTGGCAGCGAAGCCACTTCGCTCGCGGCCTATGCAAGCTTGATCCGCTATGCCGACCCTGAACTGATTCGGGTCAATGTGCAGCGCGCGGTCAACAGTGGTTTCCGTCATCTCAAGCTGCATGAAGTGAACCCAGACGTCATCCGCGCCGCGTGCGAAGCCGCAGGCCCCGGCGTGGAGATCACCCTCGACGTCAACGCCCCGTGGTCGGTGCGTGAAGCACTGGATATGACCGAGAAACTGCGCCCGTTGAACCTGCGCTGGATTGAAGAACCGGTGTGGCCGCCGGAAGACTATGCGGGCCTTGCACGGGTACGCCAGCACGGCGGGATTCCGGTTGCGGCTGGCGAGAATGCGTCGACGCTGATGGACTTCCAGCATCTGCTTGAGGCTGGCGCGGTCGATTTCATCCAGCCCAGCCCGGCAAAAATGGGCGGCATCACCGAACTGCAAAAAGTATATGCGCTGGCCAATGCCCATGGCGTCACCGTGATGGTTCACGCCTTTTATGACGGCCCGGGCCTGTTGGCCGCCGTGCATGGCAGTGCCGCCCTGGGGGGTGCGAAGTCTCTGGTCGAGTGGCGTTACTTCGATCTCGAAGCACAACTCTATGGCGACGCAATCATCCCGCGTAACGGCCGCATCGACGTGCCGCAAGGGCCGGGGCTTGGAATCGAGCCGGACCAGGACGTCATTCGAGACTACCGCTTCAAACCCTAACCGACCACTTGATCGACGCCAACGCGACCACCGCCGTTTCGGCATCGATCAGCCACGACGACATTCTTGATAAAAATAAATACGAGGATTGAGCACATGTTAGACAGAATCGTAGGGCCGATTTTGCCCGTCGCCTTTGTGATCGCGCTTGGCTACATCGCTGGCAAGCGGGGCCGGCTCACTCATTCGGACAGCCTGCTGATCAGTCGGCTGGTACTCGGATGGATTTTCCCGGCACTGCTATTTGTCGGGATGGCGAGCACGCCTCGTGAACAGCTCTTTGACTTCAAATTCGTAGCGGCCACGTTTATCGGCATCATGGGCATGTATGCGATCGCGCTGGCAATTGGCTGGTTCACCACGCGCAATCTCAAGGTCGCAACACTCAAGGGCTTCGTCAACGGGTACCCGGACGCCGCCTTTATGGGCATCCCGATCCTCGCGACAATGTACGGAGCCGGCAGCATTTATTCGGTGCTGGTGCTGAACCTGGTCGCGAGCCTTGCGATGATCCCGCTGACAACCATGCTGCTGACTATCGCCGATGGAAAAGGCAGTGGCACCCAGGCGTTCGTGTCGAGCCTGTCGGGAGCGGTACGCCGTCCGCTGATGTGGGCACCGGCTCTTGGCATTCTGATTTCGCTGCTGCAGTTCAAGCTGCCGCCGATTGCTGTGGAGTCACTCAATCTTCTCGGTAAGGCAACGCCTGGTGTTTCCCTGCTGTGCCTGGGGCTGATCATGTCGTCCGAGAGACTGAAAATGTCGGGTGAGGTGTGGGGCAACCTTGGGCTCAAACTGTTTGTTCACCCCGTGTTGATGTTCGCCGCCACTGTGGTGATGGGCACCCATGGGATTTACGCCCAACAGATGATCCTGCTTTGCGCGCTTCCGTCGGCGACTATCCCGGCGATGTTCGCGAATCAGACCGGCGCCTATCAGAGTGAAGCCGCGACCTCCATCCTGGTCAGTACAGTGCTGTCGATCGTGACTTTTTCTTTCGCGATTTACCTGATTGATGGAGGACTGGCCGCAGCCTGACTGCTGATCCCGAACGGCGGGGTATGAGGCACTCGTGTCGATCATGTTGAAAAGGCGTGTACGTCTGGCCTATACCGCCGGGCCGTTCTCTGATCGGCGGCGCTCGTTTACGGCTTCAGCCCGAGCTGCCCAGACGAACATGCCCGAAACATCCTTGCAGCGGGAATGGCGAGTTGGTTTGCGACGACTTCACTGGCTGCAAGGCAGGTTTTGAGTTGGGTTACCGAGATCGGCTGCATGGCCCATGCACGGCACACGATGAGTCTACAGTGGGCCGATTCTAGCTAGTGAGGATACCTGGCACTTGTCAGGTGCCGTAACAGGTAAGGATTTTGGTCAGGGTTGCTTTGTTTTCAGGTTTGAGTAGCGTATCGACAGTGACAGTGACAGTGACAGTGACAGTGACAGTGACAGTGACAGTGACAGTGACAGTGACAGTGACAGCGGGCAAGGCGATCAAGGCTGAGTTGACTTGGGCGACATGAACAAGGTCTTCGGCGCGCGCCTGAAAAGAATCAGCCGCTTGTCCGTTCTCCCTGCAACGCCTGTATCCGCGCATCTTTCTCAACCCACAACCGATTCACCCATTCCTGCACATACACGCGAAACACCGGGTCGTTCTCGTAATCGCCTTGCCATAGCGCGGGGTCGAGTTCGCAGGTCTGGATGTCGATGATCACCCGTGGCACCTGACCTGAAATCAGGTCCCAGAAGCCGGGAATACGGGCGCCGGGGTAGACCACTGTCACGTCGAGCACCGCGTCCAGTTGCTCACCCAAAGCGGCAAGAACAAACGCCACACCGCCTGCTTTGGGCTTGAGCAGGTAGCGATAGGGCGAGGCCTGTTCGGCGTGTTTGACCGGGGTAAAGCGTGTGCCTTCCAGGTAGTTCACCACCGTGACCGGCTGGCGCTTGAACAGCTCGCACGCTTCTTTGGTGATCTCCAGATCCTTGCCTTTGAGCTCCGGGTGTTTCGCCAGGAACGCTTTGGTGTAGCGCTTCATGAACGGATAATCGAGCGCCCACCACGCCAGCCCCAGGAACGGTACCCAGATCAGTTCTTTCTTCAGGAAGAATTTGAAAAATGGCGTGCGACGATTCAGCGCCTGGACCAGCGCCGGGATGTCCACCCACGATTGATGGTTGCTGATCACCAGATAAGACGTGTCGCCGCGCAGTCCCTCGTGGCCGCTGATTTCCCAGCGCGTCGGGATGCACAGCTTGAAGATCAGCTTGTTGATCTCGACCCAGGTCTCGGCAATCCACATCACCGCCCACGAGCAGCGGTCGCGCAGTTCGCTCTGGAACACCAGTTTGAGCAGCGCGAAGACCATCAGCGGGCCGAACAGCACCAGGGTATTGAGCAACAACAGCAGCGTGACAGCCATACCGGTGAGCAGGTGACGCATAAATCACTCGTGGTCATGAAAAGGGCTGGCAATGATAAGCAGCTATGCCCCGAGAGCCAAATCCAGCGGTCGCTCACAAATGTTTCACGCGCGGGGCCGTAGGATCGTGTTCTACCTTAGTGAGCGAACGAACGGCAAAGTTGCGGTCTAAAATCGGGCCCGTGCGACGCCCATTCATTGCGAGGAATCTGTTACGTGAAATCCCTTCTGGCGCTTCTGTCCCTGCTGGCGTTGCCCGTCATGGCCGCCGAACCGACGTTGTATGGTCGCTATGAATACATTCAGGTCTCTGAAATTGGCGAGACCTTCAAGGCGAAAATGGACACCGGCGCCCTCACGGCGTCGCTCTCGGCCAAGGATATCGAACTGTTCAAACGTGATGGCGACGACTGGGTGCGTTTCCGCCTGGCCACCAAGGATGCCGACAACAAGGTCTACGAGCACAAAGTGTCGCGCATCAGCCGTATCAAAGGCCGCTCCGATGGCGAGGACGACGATGAACCGGTCGACCCGACCAAACGCCCGGTGGTGGACCTGGAACTGTGCCTGGGCAACGTCAAGCGTACCGTCGAGGTCAACCTGGTCGACCGCAGCCACTTCAACTACCCGCTGCTGATCGGTGCCAAAGCCTTGCGCGAGTTCGGCGCAGCGGTGAACCCGGCGCGTCGTTATACCGCCGACAAACCGGAGTGCTGATAGAAGGCCCAAGGGGCGACGCTGATCAACTGTGTGCGAATTCATTCGCGATGCGGTGGTACATCCGATGAATATTGATCGACCGTCCCGGCGTCTCGCGAATAAATTCGCTCCCACAGGGAAATCAGGCGAGTCTGCGGGATTCACGCAGGTGGCTGGGTCTCCAGCATCGACGGACGCTGGCTGACTTCGTAATACCAGTTGGCAAGGCGCGGGTAGCGGCTGCGCCAGCCCAGATTGGGTTGGCGGAAGTCGAGGTAACCGAGCGCGCTGGCCAGGCTGATCGACGCGATGTCGAAGTGCGCACTTAGCTCGGTGACCGCTTCGGTTTCGAAATAGGCCAACGAGCGGGAAATTTTCTCGCTCTGGTTATCGACCCATTCGTCCCAGCGCTTCTCTTCGGGCCGCAGGAAGGTTTCGTAGCGGTTCAGCACCGCGGCATCCAGCACGGCGTCCGCCAGGGACGCCAGCGTGAGGCGTCTCCAGCGTGCTGAGCCGTCGCGTGGAATCAAAGGATTGCCAACATGCTGGTGGTCGAGATAATCGAGGATCACCCGACTGTCGTGTAGGACATTGTCGTCGGCCAAGCAGAGCGCCGGGATTTTTCCGCACGGATTGTCGTGGCACACCTCAGGGTGAGGATTGACCGGGGTGACATTGACCGGTTTGAAATTGACCCGTCCTGTCTGTCCTGTTTCGTGCAGCAGAATCAACACTTTGCGCGCGAAAGGCGAAGCCGCGTTGTAGTACAGCGTCATGCTGGGAGCAGACATGGGCATTCCTCTGGTCGAACCGGCCCTTAGACTAGTCAGGCCCAGAGCGCTGCGCAATGTCCGGCCGCAACGGGCCGAACGGCCGACGCGATTGGCGCCATTAAATCCTGCGGCGCACCATCAACCCCTTGATGCTCAGCCACGCTGGAATCGCCATGCCCACCCAGGCAAGAACATCCCACGCGCCATCGCCCAGCAGCGCGGCGAACAGGCCGATGGCGGTCAGGAGTGCGATCCAGGTTGGCTTGGCGAAGGTTTTCCAGAACGCCGGGTGCTTTTTGTGCCTTGTCATGCCGCTTCCACCGCTTGAGGCACGTTGACGGTTGCTGCGGCGCGACGGCGCACCCACCACAGATAGACGCCACTGCCCAGGACGATGATGGTCAGCACGTCGAGAATGCCCCAGAGGATTTTCATCGGCATGCCACCGTAATCGCCGAAGTGCAGCGGTTGCGAGAGCAGCAACGCGTCCATGTACCAAGGGCTGCTGACGATCGCGGTTACGTTCAGGGTTTCGGCATCGATCAGCACGGGCGTCAGCAAGTGTGAGGTCAGGTGCGTGTTGCCCTTCATGAAGACCGCGTAGTGGTGCTCGCTGGAAAACCGAGAACCGGGGAACGCGATGAACGATGGCTCCGAGCCCGGAACGGTGGTCTGCGCGATGCGCAGCAAGTCGGTTGCCGGTGCGCGCTCCGTCAGTGGTGGCGCATCGCGATAGGGGGCAACCATCGCGGCCAGCGAATCGTTACGCCATTGCGCGATCACGAGGTCGGCGCAGGCATTGAGCACGCCGGTCAAGCCGACGACAAAGGCCCAGGTCAAGGTGACGACGCCGATGAGGTTGTGCAGGTCAAGCCAGCGCACCCGGGTCGATTTGTTCGGCCGCACGGTGGCGAAATCCAGTCGGCGCATGAACGGGGCGTACAACACCACACCCGAAATAATCGCTAACACAAAGAGCAGGCCCATGAAGGCCAGCAGTAGCTTGCCGGGCAGTCCTGCGTACATGTCCACGTGCAGACGCAGCATGATGTTCATGAAACCGCCGTTGGCCGATGGGGTTTCCACCGCCTCGCCGCTGCGCGCGTCGAGCATGAAGGTGTGCGTGTCGTTGGGATCGCCACCCGCCGTTTTGCCCATGAAGGCATACATGCCGTTGGGCTCGTCTTCGTCCCAGCTGAAATACTGCACCACTTCGCCCGGACGATGCGCTTGGGCGGCTTTCACCAGTTGCTGCAGGTCCATGCGCGGCGTATTGGCGGGCATTTCCTTGAGGACCGGTGCCCCACCCGTCAGCTCCTCGATCTCGTGGTGGAACACCAGCGGCACACCGGTGATGGCAAGCATCAGCAGGAACAGCGTGCAGATCAGGCTGCTCCACGTGTGGATGAACGACCAGCGGCGGATGGTTTGGCTCTTCATGGGGCAAATACCGGGTTGAACGAAAGCTAAAAGGGCCGCTGTTAAGAGCGGCCCTTGTTTTCAGAAATGAGAGTTTAAACCATTACCATTTGTAATCCACGCTTGCGAGCACACTTCGACGATCGCCGTAGTAGCAATAGAAGCCGTCGCAGGTGGAAATGTATTCCTTGTCGAAGACGTTGTTGGCGTTGACCGACACGCTCACGCCTTTGAGCGAGTTGTTCAGACGGCCGAGGTCGTAATGAACCGCAGCGTCATAGACGGTGTAAGCGTTGCTGTGGCCGTAGTTCGGGTTGGCCACGAAACCATAGCTGCCGATGGCAATGTTTTCGGTTTCGCCGATGTAACGCGCACCGAACCCGACACCGAACCCGTCGAGCACGCCGGTGTGCCAGGTGTAGTCACCCCAGATAGAGGCGGCGTTTTCCGGCGTCAGTGGCAGTGGACGGTTTTTGTCCAGCGGATCGGTGACCTTGGTCATTTTGCTGTTGGCGTAGGTGTAGGAAGCCGTCACTTTCAGGTTTTCAGTGACGTTACCCACCGCTTCCAGTTCGAAACCACGGACCTTGGCTTCCCCGAGCGGACGCGATGTGCCGAAGGTATCGCTGAGCACGATGTCTTTGCGGGTCAGGTCATAGGCCGCAGCGGTGAACATGATGTCGCTGCCGGGTGGTTGATATTTCAGGCCCACTTCGTATTGCTTGCCCGTGCCGGGTTTGAACGCGTTGCTCTGACCGGTAGTAACGTCTGCCGCACCGCCTTGTTCCGCCTGAAACGACTCGGCGTAGGAGATGTAAGGCGTGAAGCCGGAATCGAAGACGTAGCTCAGCGCCGCGTTGCCGGTAAAGGCACTGTCGGTGCGGTCGTCACGTTCGTCAGCGAGGTTGTAGAACTTCGTTTTGGTCTTGAGCAGGTCCTGACGACCGCCCAACGTCAGGCGCCATTTGTCCAAAGCCAGCTGATCCTGAACATACACGCCAAAGTCGTCGGTCTTCTGGTTGTAGTTCTGGAACGCGGTGTAGGCGACGTTGCTGAAGTCCTGGCCGTACACCGGGTTGATGATGTTGCTGGTCGGCGCGCTGCCGTACTGCCACTTGTAGTTGTGGTTGACGCGCTGGTAGTCGGCACCGAGCAGCAGGGTGTGCTTGACGATGCCGGTGTCGAAGTCGGCCTGGAAGTTGTTGTCCAGCGCGAACTGGCTGATGTCCTCGTTCACGATGTTGGCGCCGCGCTGCACGGTGCCGTCATCTGCAACCGAGCCGTAGTAACCGCCGGCGGTGATGCCCTGGAACGACAGATCGCTCTTGGTATAGCGCAGGTTCTGCTTGAACTGCCAGACATCGTTCAGGCGGGTTTCGAAGGCGTAGCCCAGCGCGTAATAGGTCTTGTCGTAGAATTCCCAGTCCGGATCGCCCAGATTTTTGTGGTAGCGAATCTCGCCGGCCGCCGACGGGTACTTGGTGCCCTGAATCGGCAGGAACTGGCTGGTGATGCCGGTATCGTCGCGGTTGAACTGGCTGAGCAAGGTCAGCTTGGTGTCCGGGTTGATGTTCCAGGTCAGGCTGGGGGCGATGTTGTAGCGCTTGTCATCGATGTGCTCGACCGACGTGCCGCTGTCGCGCACCACGCCGCTCACGCGGTATTCGAAGGTGTCGGCATCGTCGATCTTGCCGGTGCTGTCGAAGCTGATCTGCTTGCGGTTGTAGCTGTCCACCTGAACCTGAACTTCATGGCTGGCCTGGGCTTCAGGACGACGACTGACCATGTCCAGCAGGCCACCCGGAGGCGTCTGGCCATACACCGAAGAAGCCGGGCCGCGCAGCAGAGCGACGCGGTCCAGGTCCCAGGTTTCCATCTTCGGCATCACGTAGGCGCCCTTCGGCAGCGGCAGGCCATCGAGGAACTGGGTCGGCTCGAAGCCGCGCACCTTCAACCACTCGGCGCGGCTGTCGCTGCCATAGCTGCTGGCCACAACGCCAGGCATGTAGCGCACGGCATCGTCGAGGTTCTGGACCGCGCGATCGTCCATTTGTTGACGAGTGGCGACAGAGATCGAACGTGGCGCTTCAATCAGCGCCGTGTCGGTTTTGGTGCCGGAGGCGGTGCGAGTGGCGGCGTAGGTTTCGGTCGGTCCCCACGCGCTTTCAAAACCGTCCTGACGCCCCTGAATGCTGGTTTCAGGCAGTGCCATCACGCCCTCAGGTGCTGCGATCAGGCTGTAAGTGCCGGCAGGCGTCTGGCTCAACTGCAAACCCGTGCCACGCAGCGCTTGCGCCATGGCGCCGGGTGCGTCGAACTGGCCCTGGACCGGGGCCGATGTACGGCCGGCGGCCAGCGACGGGTCCAGCGACAGGGCTATGCCCGCCTGACTGGCGATCTGCGTCAGCGTAGTCGACAGCGGTGCCGCTGGCAGATTGTAGGCCCGAACGCTGGACGCCTGAGAGGCCGCCAGCAGTTGCGTGCAGGCCAGCGGCGTCGCAAGGGCGACAGCGGCAGCGAGCAAGGTCGGTCGCAGAAGGGTTTGAAGCGTGCGGGACATGGGCGGCTCCTGAGTGGAAAGTGTTCTCAATGCCTATGTGCCGGACGAGATCGGGAAAGTGATAGGGCTAATCGAAAATAATTTAGATTCACACTTTGTGGCTGGGCGATTTGACTTCATGCATGAGCGACACTCTGGATTGCCCCCGAGAAGCTGGAGACCCATCCAGCTTTTTGGAGGAAGTCCACTCTGTGGGAGCGAATTCATTCGCGATGAGGTATTTCAGGCGATGAATATCTATCGACCGTCCCGCCGTCTCGCGAATGAATTCGCTCCCACAGCTTTTCACCTGTGACAGCGCTAAAGCTTGCTGGCCGGCTTGGCTGCGCTCGCCACCACGGTCACCCACCAATGCGTGCGCTGCTCGATTTCAACCGGCAGGGTCGGCATCAACGCCTTCAAGGCCAGGTCGGTGTCTTTCAGCGGGAAGCTGCCGGTGATCCGCAAATCCGCCACTTCCGGCGCCACGCCCAGATGGCCCTGACGGTACCGGGCCAGCTCTGCGATCACGTCCTTGAGCGGTGCGTTATCCACCACCAGCATGCCGCGCATCCACGCGTCGGTTCCGGGCGCGAGCGCAACCATCGGGCCAAGGCTGTGCCGCTGAATCAGCATTTGCTGGCCTTCACGCAGGATCATTTCGGTGTCGGCGGCTTGCGGATGAGCCGCGACGGCGGACTGCAGGACGCTCAGCAACGTCCCGTTGTCCTCGCGCTTGACCAGAAACTTCGTCCCCAGCGCACGCATGCTGCCTTCGTCGGTTTCGACGATGAACGGCCTTGGGTCGTTATGGCTGCCGGTTTCCACGAAGATTTCGCCGTCTTGAAGAACCACCCGACGCTGCTTTGCATCGAATCGCACGTCCACTGCGCTGTGGGTATTGAGACGAATCAGGGTGTTGTCCGACAGACGAATCGTGCGTTGCTCGCCGGTCGCCGTGCGCAGATCCGCCAGCCAGTAATTGACCGGCAGATAACGGTCGCCGAGAAACAGGGTCAGTCCCAGCGCGATGGCGACACCCGCAACCCCGCGGCCGAGCTTGCGGACCTGGCGGCCAACACCTTCCCGCGAACGCAGCAGCGCGGAACGCGCCGGGCCGGTGGTGCCGACAAAGCGCTGGTCGAGCATGCCGAGTTGCATCCAGGCGCGGGCGTGTTCTTCACTCGCGGCGTACCACTTGGCGAATTCTTCGCGCTCCGCTTCGCTGCCCTGACCGCAATCCAGGCATAACTGCCAGGCGATGGCGGCGTCGAGCACTTGCGAGGAGACCGGGCGGGTGGTGATGCTCATGTCGGTTCGCCGTACAGCGCGACATAGCACTGACGCATGCCCTGAGCCAGATACTGGCGTACGCGGGGCACGGAAACACCGAGTTTGTCGGCAATTTCGGCATGGGCCATGCCGTCCAGACGGCTGTACAAAAAGGCCGCGCGCGCCTTGCTCGACAGCTTGCCAAGCAAACGGTCGATGGCCTTGAGGTCGTCGAGGATCAGTTGCTGCTCTTCCAGCGAAGGCTGTTCGGCTTCCGGAATCAGCATCAGTTCGGTGAGATAGGCCTGTTCCAGCGCCGCTCGACGGAAGTAGTCGAACAGCAAACCTTTGGCCACCTGAACCAGAAACGCCCGGGGTTCACGGGGTTCGGTCAATTGCTCCCGGCCAAGCAGGCGTGTGAAGGTGTCCTGACTCAGGTCTTCGGCACGGTGCGGGCAGGCAACATTGCGTTTCAGCCAAGCCAGCAACCAGCTGCGATGGTCGCGATAGAGCGTTCCGACAAGCTGATGTTGAGGACGATGAAGTGACGACACGACGCACCGAAGAGAACAAAGTAACTAACGAGAATTATTCGCGATTGTGTCAGAGCCAATGAATGCTGGCAATTGGTCGTTATCACTCTGCGGCTGAACGGTTTGGGCGGGGGAATTAAAAGCTGTATTTGGAGCACGTCCCTGTGGGAGCGTCATCCGCGAGGCATCGGACCCACGCGTGACCTGTAAGACGTCCGAGGTTACGAGGGCAGCGAATGCGATGGGACAGCCAATGACGACGTCGGCTGACATGACGCCTTCGCCAGCAAGCTGGCTCCTACAGAGTCTGTGTCAGCCGCGAATCCGAGTGACGCCGAGAAACCTGTAGGAGCAGTCGGAGGTTACGAGGGTCTGGGCCGCACTCGGACGAACGCGGTGGGGAAGTCAGCGTTGATGGCGCTGATTCTCCACATTCGTCGGAATACCGCCCAGACCACGCTCTCTCCCAAAGGGCCTGTGGTGAACCAGCCGGACAAAACGTCATCCGCTCAAAACGAATGGGACTGCTGCCTGCGTCGCCACTTGGCCAGGCATTGGTCCAGCTGTGCGGGGCTGTCCATTGCCTGCTTTCGCGCATGGCTGAACAGGATCAGCGCGAGTTCAGCGGTCACCAGTGCATCGGCGCTGGCGTGATGACGTTCTTCGGCTTGCAAGCCAAAGAAGGCGGTCCAGTCATCCAGCCCTGCCTGACGCAGACAGGCCTGCGGGCACAGCATCGGCGCGATCTCGGCCACGTCCAGAAACGGGTGTTGCAGGCGATACCCCAGGCTTTCCTTTAAGGCACGCCCAATCATGTGTTGATCGAACGGTGCATGAAACGCCAGCAACGGGCTGTCGCCGACGAACTCCATGAAGTCCAGCAGCGCCTCGACCGGTTCACTGCCCGCGGCAATCGCACTCGGCCCCAGCCCGTGAATCAAGACGCTGGGGCTGAGTTTGTGATCGTGGCGCAGCAGCGTGCGCTCGAAGGGTTGACCAAAATCGATAGCGCCGTCTTCGATGACCACCGCTCCGATGGACAGCACCTCGTCACGGCTCATGTTCAGGCCGCTGGTTTCCAGATCGAGCACCACCCAGCGTTGTTGACGCAGCGGGTTTTCATTCAGGGCCGCAGGGCGGGGCAGCTCGCTCAGGCGCCGCAGTTGCTCGGGTGTAAGGTCTGGCGCTTTTGCGCGCTTGGGTGGTTTTAGCCACTGAAACAGGTTCATGGTCTGTCGCTTAAAGTTGATAACGCACGGTCAGGCTGGTTTGCAGGCGCTGCGCCTGACGGAATGACTCACGCAAAATCCGCCGGTCCAGGTGATTGAGCACGTCTGGGTCGATGCGGTTGGAATAGGGCAGGTTCTGTCGACTCTGTTGTTGGTGCTGTTGCATCCGGGTTTGCTGGATGAAGTGATAGGCCTCTTCATAGGCCGCGCCGTCCAGTGGGTCGATGACTTCTTTGGCCACCAGCTGACGCAGGCGTTCGAGCGTGTTGTTGGCCCCCACGCCGTTAGCCAGCGCGAGGAGCCGCGCGCCGTCCACGAAGGGGGTGAGGCCTTGAGTTTTGAGGTCCAGCGTGTCTTTATCGCTGCCTTTGCGCGCCACCACGAAATCCTTGAAGCGCCCTACGGGCGGGCGCTGGCGCAAGGCGTTGTCGGCCATCATGCGCTGGAACAGTTTGTTGTCCCCCACCTGCGCCAGAATGCTCTGCCGCAGTTGCTCGCCAGCGCTTTCATCACCCCAGACCACGCGCAAGTCGAAATAGATGCTGGAGGACAGCAGGTTTTCCGGCGTCGCCTCGCGAATTAACGAACCGAACCGCCGCGCCCATTCAACCCGCGACAGGCACAGTTCGGGGTTACTGGCCATGATCCCCCCCTTGCACAGCGCGAAGCCGCACAACGCCAGACCCTGGTTGATGCGCTCGGCTATCGGCAGCAGGCGGCCGCGGATGGCGGCGGCTTCAGCGGCGTCTTTGGCCTCGAACAGAATGCCGTTGTCCTGGTCGGTGTAAAGCGTTTGCTCGCGACGGCCCTCACTGCCGAAGCAGAGCCAGCTGAAGGGAATGCCGGGGTCACCTTTTTCCTCCAGCGTCAGCTCGATGACGCGACAGACCATGTGGTCGTTGAGCAGCGTGATGATCTGGGTGATCTGGGTCGAGGACGCGCCATGGGCCAACATGCGGTCAACCAATTGCACGATGTCGCCGCGCATATTGCCCAGCGAATCGATGCGCGGGGCGCTGCGGATGGTTCGGGCCAGGTGCACCAGGTCCACCCGTTGCAGGGAAAACAGGTCGCGCTCCGACACCACGCCACACAGGCGTTGATCCTTGACCAGGCACACGTGGGCGATGTGCCGCTGCGTCATGGCGATGGCGGCATCGAACGCGCTGGCATCGGGGCTTAAATAGAAGGGCGCCTGAATCATGCTGAGCCTGATCGGCTGCCCGAAGTCAGCGTTCACGTCTGCAACCACCTGACGCAAATCACGCAGTGTGAAGATGCCCAGCGGCGCCTTGGCGTCGTCGACGATCACGATACTGCCGACCTGCTGCTCGTCCATCAGCTTCACGGCTTCACGCAGCGGCGTCTCGGGCGAACAGGTCACGGGATGACGCATCGCCAGTTCACCCAGACGCGTGTTCAGCGAGTACTGCGTGCCGAGGGTTTCCACGGCCTTCTGCTTTACTTGCTGATTGACCTGTTCGAGCAGGCTGCTGACGCCTCGCAGGGCGAAATCGCGGAAGGCGCTGGAGAGCGCGAACAGCTTGATGAATGCCTGTTTGTTCAACTGCAGGCAGAACGTGTCCTCGGCTGCCAGGTGCTCGGTGCGCGTGGCGCGCTCGCCCAGCAGAGCGGCCAGGGGGAAGCATTCGCCCGTGGTGATTTCAAACGTGGTTTCAGTGCCGCCTTTGGCCGAATGTGGGCGTTCACCGACCACCCGACCCTGTTTCACAATATAAAAGTGCTCTACTGGCCCATCGCCAGGCTTGATGATGCTCTCATCCGTAGCGTAGAAACGCAGCTGGCACTGTTCAACCAGGTACGCGAGATGCGCATGCTCCATCTGGTTGAATGGCGGGAATTTTTGCAGGAATTGCATGGTGCCGTGAACGTTCTGCAACACGGCTGTTTTGCCTGCCTGGGTGAAAGCGTCCGCTTTGCTCATGACGGGGGTACCACTTGTTTTTATGGCTCCATGGTCGACCGCTTATCAGGCAGTGCCCATTGGACGTAAGTCTTAGGCGATTGAAAAGGCGTTGGAGGCCATCGGTCCCTGGTGTAAAACCATGTCGATGTGCACCGCGTAGAGGCCGTTGCGGCCTGGCAGGAAGCCGACAAAGCGTGCAGCGTATTTGGTCTGTTTGCGCTGTCAGAATGGGAGTCGACAGGAAGATGAGACGGGTATGTTCGATCACGACATTTTGAGTGATGAAGAGCGCGAAGCCCTCAATGAGGTGATGCTCGCGCCTCCATCGCAATCGCCACAACGGGTGTTGATCGTCGATGACGACAAGGATGCCAGGGAAATTCTTTCCGAGATCCTCAGCCTCAACGACATCAGCTGCATTACGGCGGCGGGCGGCACCAGTGCCATGCATCTGCTACAGACGCGACCGTCCATTGCGCTGCTGATCACCGATCTGCGCATGGCGCCATGCGACGGGCTGGATTTGATCCGCCAGGTCCGTGATTCGGATCGGGCAGCGCTGCCGATCATCATCGTCTCGGGCGACGCCCACGTGCGTGATGCCATTGATGCGATGCACCTGAGCGTGGTGGATTTTCTGCTCAAACCGATCAACACCAAGCAGCTGTTGCGGTTGGTGAAGCGCGAGTTGGGGATGGCGTAGCGCCCCGCAGTCCGCTGTAGGAGCGCGCTTGCCCGCGATGCATCGGTACATTCGGCAAAAATGTGTCGGATGTATCGGCTTTTCGCGGGCAAGCGCGCTCCTACAGGCGTCATTATTGCCGTAGCCGTTCGGCTTGCCGGCGATGATGTGCGGAAAATTGCCACAGCGGGCAGAACCGTGGGGGCTGGATCCCACAGGAAAAATAAAAAAGGCGGTGTGTCTTGCGACCCACCGCCTTTTTGTTTAACGAGGCTTGTTAACGCCCGTTCTTCGCCTTGAACTCCCGACGACGGCGATGCAGCACCGGCTCGGTGTAGCCGTTCGGCTGTTTAGTGCCCTCGATAACCAGTTCGACCGCCGCCTGAAAGGCGATGTTGCTGTCGAAGTCCGGCGCCAGGGGGCGATACAGCGCGTCGTTGGCGTTTTGGCGATCCACCACCGGCGCCATGCGCTTCAGGCTTTCCATCACCTGCCGCTCATTGACCACGCCGTGACGCAACCAGTTGGCGATGTGCTGGCTGGAAATACGCAGCGTTGCGCGGTCTTCCATGAGCCCGACGTCATTGATGTCCGGCACTTTCGAGCAACCGACGCCCTGATCGATCCAGCGCACCACGTAACCGAGGATGCCCTGCGAGTTGTTGTCCAGTTCGTTCTGGATTTCCTCAGGCGTCCAGTCGGTGTTCGGCGCCAGCGGAATGGTCAGGATGTCATCGACCGAGGCCGGTGCGCGTTGAGCCAGTTCGGCCTGGCGGGCGAACACGTCAACCTTGTGGTAATGCAGCGCGTGCAGCGCAGCCGCCGTCGGCGATGGGACCCAGGCGGTGTTGGCGCCGGCCAGCGGGTGAGCGATCTTCTGTTCCAGCATCGCGGCCATCAGGTCCGGCATCGCCCACATGCCTTTACCGATCTGCGCACGGCCTTGCAGGCCACACTTCAAACCGATGTCGACGTTCGAGTTTTCATAGGCACCGATCCACTTCTCGCCCTTCATCTGCGCTTTGCGCACGACCGGGCCGGCTTCCATGGAGGTGTGGATTTCGTCGCCGGTGCGGTCCAGGAAGCCGGTGTTGATGAACACCACGCGCTCGCTGGCGGCTTTGATACAGGCCTTGAGGTTCACCGTGGTGCGGCGCTCCTCGTCCATGATCCCGACCTTCAGCGTGTTGCGCGGCAGGCTCAGGACGTCCTCGATGCGGCCGAACAGCTCGCTCGTGAACGCGACTTCTTCCGGGCCGTGCATCTTTGGTTTGACGATGTACACCGAGCCTGTGCGGCTGTTGGCGCGCGACGTATTGCCTTTGAGGTTATGGATTGCCGCCAGGCTGGTCAGCAGGCCGTCGAGGATGCCTTCCGGCACTTCGTTGCCCTGATTGTCGAGGATGGCATCGATGGTCATCAGGTGACCGACGTTACGCACGAACAGCAGCGAGCGGCCGTGCAGCGTCACGGCTTCGCCTTTAGGCGAGGTGTAAACGCGGTCGGCGTTCATGGTGCGGGTGAAGCTCGCGCCGCCCTTGGAGACCTCTTCGGACAGATCGCCCTTCATCAGGCCCAGCCAGTTGCGGTAGACCACGACCTTGTCATCGGCGTCGACGGCCGCGATCGAGTCTTCGCAGTCCATGATGGTGGTCAACGCCGCTTCCATCAGCACGTCTTTGACGCCCGCCGCGTCGGTCTGGCCGACCGGGCTGGTAGCGTCGATCTGGATTTCGAAGTGCAGGCCGTTGTGCTTGAGCAGGATCGAGGTGGGCGCCGAGGCGTCGCCCTGGAAGCCGATCAGCTGTGCGTCGTCACGCAGCCCGGTGTTGCTGCCGCCCTTGAGGCCGACGATCAATACACCGTCGACCAGTTTGTAACTGGTGGAGTCGACGTGGGAGCCGGCGGCCAGTGGCGCGGCTTCGTCCAGGAAAGCGCGCGCGAACGCGATGACTTTGTCGCCGCGGACCTTGTTGTAGCCTTTGCCTTTTTCGGCGCCGCCTTCTTCGCTGATCGCGTCAGTGCCATACAGCGCGTCGTACAGCGAGCCCCAGCGGGCGTTCGAAGCGTTGAGGGCAAAACGGGCGTTCATGACCGGCACCACGAGTTGCGGACCGGCCATGCGGGCGATTTCTTCGTCGACGTTTTGCGTCGAGGCCTGGAAGTCCGCCGCTTCTGGCAGCAGATAACCGATTTCCTGCAGGAAAGCTTTGTAGGCGGCAGCGTCGCGCGCCTTGCCGGCATTGGACTGGTGCCAGGCATCGATGCGCGCCTGGAAGTCGTCACGTTTGGCGAGTAGGGCTTTGTTCTTCGGCGCCAGCTCGTGGATCAGCTTGTCGGCGCCGGCCCAGAACGCGGCGGCTTCGATACCGGTTCCAGGAAGGGCTTCGTTGTTCACGAAATCCAGAAGGACTTTGGCGACCTGAAGGCCACCGACTTGAACGTGTTCAGTCATTGCTTGCCTCACTCTGCTCAGCTATCTGCGCTTCAATCTCGAGCGCTCTCTTGTTAAAGCCATCGACATCAACCGCTCGCCCTTGCCAGATCATGCCATTGCTGGCGGCTGGGCCGGGGCCGTGAGGACCTGAAAGAAAGGCGTTGTGCGCTTTGCGGAACAGGTTTCAACGAGCGGCGATGCGGGGTCAGGCATTGTTCCAACGTTTATGTAGTGAACGCGGCGGAATACTACATGATGCGTCGCGGTGTGAAAATCAGACTAAATATGTCACCGAGCGACTGGATTTTCACGTTTGGTCACGTCGGGGTTACGGATGTTCTCAAAAAACCTGTGAATTGTTCCAGAGAATTATGGAAATGGTACACAGATTGTTTCTCATGGAAGCAGTCGGGCGCGCAACGAGCCCTTGCCTATACTTGCCCGACAGCCGCGCAGGCCGCACACACCGGCTTGTGGACACGTAAAGAAGAGGAATCGACCGTGGATCATCTTATCGTCACCGTATTTGCCCCCGACAAACCGGGGCAGGTCGAACAGATCGCATCGTGCATTGCAAATCACGGTGGTAATTGGCTGGAAAGCCGTATGACGCACATGGCCGGACAGTTTGCCGGGATCCTGCGCATCGGCGTGCCTGCCGAGGCGCACGCCCAATTGCGCGACGCGCTGGAAGGGTTATCCGCTTACGGTATCCGCGTGCAGTTCGCCGACATCGGCATGGAACCGTCCAGCACCTGGAAGCCGATCAACATGGAGCTGGTGGGTAACGATCGCCCCGGCATTGTGCGTGACGTCACGCGCTTGCTGACCGAGCAGGGGGTGAATGTCGAGCAACTGGTGACCAACGTCGAACCGGCACCCATGAGCAGCGAGCCGTTGTTCCGTGCCAACGCGTTGCTGGGCCTGCCGCAGACCTTGTCGCTGGACGTCCTGCAGAAACGCCTTGAGACGCTGGCAGACGATTTGATGGTGGAGTTGAAGCTGAAGGCGGACGAGTGATGTGATGCCAGGCGCATCCAGGCGGTGTGAGCGAATTGACTCGCTCACACCGCTTGGATGGCCCGTGAGGGTTGCAGGCAATTGTTTATTGATTGATCAACGTTGCGCGCGACGTTTCATCGCCAGCCAGCCGTCGACGGTGTAGATGATCAGACCCGCCCAGATGAACAAGAACGTCACCAGCGTCGCCGAAGGCATGTGTTCGCCGAACATCAAAACGGCCAGCGACAGCACCAGCGTCGGAGCGATGTACTGCAAAAAGCCCAGGGTTGCGTAGGGCAAATGCCGGGCGGCGGCGTTGAAGCACACCAGCGGGACGAGCGTTACCGGCCCGGCCATGGCCAGCCAGATCGCTTCGGACGTGGTCCAGAAGGCGGGCTGTGCGCTGTGGGCCATTGGGTTGAACAGCAACCAGCCTACCGCCAGCGGCACCAGAATCCAGGTTTCCACCACCAATCCCGGCAATGCCGCGACCGGCGCTTGCTTGCGAATCAAACCGTAGAAACCAAAGCTGAACGCCAGCGCGAGCGAGATCCACGGCAGGCTGCCGACCTGCCAGACCTGCTGCGCCACGCCGACCAATGCCAACAGCACCGCCAGCCACTGCAGGGGACGCAGCCTTTCGCGCAGCAACACCAACCCCAGCATGACGTTGATCAGCGGGTTAATGAAGTAACCCAGGCTCGCCTCGACCATGTGGTTGTTGTTCACCGCCCAGACGTAAATCAGCCAGTTGACGGCGATCAGCGTCCCGCTGCCCGCCAGAATCGCCAGGCGCCGGGGGTTGTCTCGCAGCTCACGCCACCAGCCAGGGTGCTTCCACACCAGCAGCAACAAAGAGCCGGAGATCGCCGACCAGATCGCGCGGTTGACGATGATTTCGAGCGCGGGCACTGACGCCAGCAGCTTGAAGTAAATCGGAAACAGTCCCCAGATGATGTAGGCAGTCAGGCCCAGAATGTACCCGCGACGCGGGTTGGCAGCTTGCATGGGTGGTCCTTCGGCAAGTTTTTCTTATGTGGTCTGGTGGATACCCGTAGGAGTGGGCGTGCTCGCGATAACGATTGATTGATCGCATCCATTTGTCCGCTGCTTCCAGTCGCGATCACGCTCACGCCTACAACGGCCAGGTCAAAACAGCTTCAGCGGCTCCTCGTTCAAGGCGGCCAGTTGCTCACGCAAGGCCAATACCTGATCGCCCCAATAGCGCTCGGTGCCGAACCAGGAAAAGCTGTGCGGGAACGCCGGGTCATCCCAGCGACGCGCCAGCCAAGCGCTGTAGTGCAACAGGCGCAGGGCGCGCAAGGGTTCGATCAGCGCAAGTTCTCGCGGATCGAAATCGTGGAATTCGTTGTAGCCGTCCATCAACTCCGACAACTGACTCAGGCAGTCCTGGCGATCCCCGGCCAGCATCATCCAGATGTCCTGCACCGCCGGGCCCATGCGGCAGTCGTCGAGGTCGACAATGTGGAAGATCTCATCGCGGGTCATCATGTTGCCGGGGTGGCAGTCACCGTGCATCCGGATGTTCTGATGAGGCGTGGCGGCGTAAACATCTTCAACGCGCTTGAGCAGGTCTTTGGCCACCGACGAGTAGGCCGGGAGCAGGCTGCGGGGAATCACGTCGTTGTCCAGCAGGTAGTTCAGCGAGTCGTGGCCGAAGTTTTTGACGCCCAGGGCTTCTCGGTGCTCGAAAGGGCGAGTGGCGCCGACGGCGTGAATGCGCCCCAGCAACTGGCCCAAACGATAAAGCTGATCCAGATTGCCCGGCTCCGGCGCTCGGCCGCCGCGACGTGGGAACAGCGTGAAACGAAAGCCTGCGTGTTCGAACAGGGTCTGACCGTTGTGAACCAGGGGCGCTACCACCGGAATTTCGACGTCGGCCAATTCGGCGGTGAAGCTGTGTTCTTCGAGAATGGCTTCGTTGGTCCAGCGGTTGGGCCGGTAGAACTTGGCGATCAGCGGCTGGCTTTCATCGATGCCGACCTGATAGACGCGGTTTTCGTAGCTGTTGAGCGCGAGGATGCGGGCATCGCTGACGAAACCGATGCTTTCGACGGCATCGAGCACCAGGTCAGGTGTGAGTGTTGCAAACGGGTGGGCCATGCTTACTCCTGCGCGCGGCAGGCTGCCGCGTCGGGCCCGTCATGGTAACTCAGGCGTGGGGCAGCGGACACACCGCGTTACCCCAGACGGCTTTTACGCCGGACGAGGATGTATGCACGACGCTGATCCACTGTGGGAGCGAATTCATTCGCGATGCGGGCGTCGAGTCGACGCATGTTTATCGCCTGACGCATTTTTCGCGAATACATTCGCTCCCACAGTGGGTTATCCACACGCCATCAGATCGGCTAGTTCAGATCACGCGCCAATTACCCCGCCATCCTCCCGCGTGATTACCATCACCGACGACCTTGGCTTTCCATTGGGCAGGTGCTCGGGGAAGGTCGAGCCGCCGTTTTCGCCGGGATGCTGAATGCCGACGAACAGCGCCTTCTGGTCTGGCGCAAAGCTGATACCGGTGACTTCGCAACCCACCGGCCCGACCATGAACCGGCGAATCTCGCCGCTTTGCGGGTCGGCGCACAGCATCTGGTTGTTGCCCATGCCTGCGAAATCGCCTGCGTTGGTTGAGTCGCCATCCGTCAGAATCCACAACCGCCCGGCCTTGTCGAAGCCCAGACCGTCGGGGCTGTTGAACATGTTTTGCGGGGTGATGTTGCTCGAGCCGCCTTGCGGCGTTCCAGCATGCACACCGGGATTACCGGCCACCACGAACAGATCCCAGGCGAACGCCATGGACGCAGCATCGGACCCCGTTTCCTGCCAGCGCAGGATCTGCCCGTACTGATTTTTCGCCCGCGGGTTGGGGCCGCCGACCGGCTGGCCTTCCTCGCCACGTTTGACGTTATTGGTCAGCGTGCAGTAGACCTGACCGTCCTTGGGACTGACCACGATCCACTCCGGCCGGTCCATGCGCGTGGCCTTGACGACGCTGGCGGCCAGACGCGCATGAATCAACACTTCGGCCTGATTGGCAAAGCCGCTCGAGGCGTCGATGCCGTTCTTGCCGTGGGTCAGTTCGATCCACTTGCCTTGGCCCTTGGGGTGGTCGGCGTTGCTGTCGCCGTTGTCGAACTGCGCCACGTACAGCGTGCCGTGATCGAGCAGGTCGCGATTGGCTTTCGGGTTCTTGTGATTGACCTTATCGCGGCTGATGAATTTGTAGATGAACTCGCCGCGCTCGTCGTCGCCCATGTAGACCACCACGCGGCCGTCCTTTGTTTCGGTCAGGGCGGCGTTTTCATGCTTGAAGCGGCCCAGCGCCGTGCGTTTGACTGGCGTGGAGGTCGGATCGAACGGGTCAATTTCAACCACCCAGCCGTGACGGTTGAACTCGTTAGGGTTCTTCGCCAGGTCGAAGCGCGGATCGTGCGGGTGCCAGTTCACTTCCTTGCTCGCCGCGACGACCCCATAGCGCTTGGCGGCAGGGTCGAATGTCTGCGCAGGATCACTGCTGCCGAAGCAATCGGTGAAGTTCTCTTCGCAGGTCAGATAAGTGCCCCAAGGCGTTTTGCCGTTGGCGCAATTCTGGAACGTGCCGAGTACGTTCCTGCCGGTCTTGTCGGCGGAGGTTTTGAGCCACTCATGCCCGGCAGCGGGGCCGCTCAGGTGAATGGGCGTGTTGCCGTGAATGCGCCGGTTGTATTTCGAGCCCTGCACGAACGTCCATTGCCCGCCCTCGCGCTTCACTTCAATCACCGACACACCTTCGCTGGCCTGCGCCTTGTGCACGTCCTCGGCAGACTGCGGCTCTTTGCCGTGATCGAACAGGTAGCGATAGTTGGTGTACTCGTTGTTGATCGCCATCAATGCGCGCTTGGCAGTGTCGGCACTGTCACCGGGGAAAGTGAACAGGCTCATGCCGTCGTTGTTGTCGCCAAACTGCAATTCCTGCGCTTTCGCCGTGCCTTTACCGCTGGCATCGAACGCCGGGGCATTGGCATGCAATGGCTGGCCCCAGCTGATGAGTACCGACGATCTGTAGCCTGGCGGCAGGCTGATGCTGTCGGCGGTGGCGGAAGGAATGCTGTCGAAGCCGAGCAGGGTGTTATTGCCTGCGCTGACGCTGGCGGCCATCACGCTGCGGCTGAGGAGATTGCCGCCCAGAAACATCGCGGCGCCGCACAAGGCGCCTGCACTGATAAAGCCACGGCGCGTGAGCCCCGTGCTGTTCTCGCGCACCAGTGTTTCGAGGTCGGTGGACTGGTTGTCTTCTAATAGATTCATCACGGGCTTCCTGCGGTTTTGGCAAAACCTTATGCAGCCCGTATGACGCTATTGTGTCTGTCCGATGACGGTACTTGCCTCGTAACACTTCAGGAAGAGAGGGTTCAAAGCGGTGTGCCGATCAGGACGTAGGAGGGCGCGAACTGCACCTTCACATCGCTGCCCGCCTTGAGTTTCAAGGCTTTGAGGTGGTCTTTCTCGGCCAGGGCGCACAAGGTCTGGCTGCTGGGAAGGCCAATTCTGACCTCGCAGGGGCCGTCGTCGGCATCGAGGATTTCCTCGATTTTGCCGGTGAGGCAATTGTGTCCAGTTGTTACTGGCTGCTCAGGCACCAGCAATTCCAGCCAGCTGGCCTTGATCAGGGCGAACACATCGGTGCCTGCTTCGAGCTCAAGGCGCAACGTGCTGTCGTGGGTGATTTGCGCATCGATCGTCAGACCGCCTGCCAGCGCCAGGCCGATCATGTCGTTGCGCCCCAATGGCGTAATGCTCGCGACCTGACCGTGCAACTGATTACGTGCACTGGTGCGCAGCATCAACCGGCTTAACAGCGCCAGATCGCTGGTTTCTTCCGGGCTTTCCAGTAATTGGGTCTGTAACGCCTGCAGTCGCTGATACAGGCGCAGCACCCTGACGCCTTCTTCCGACAGCTTCGCACCGCCCCCGCCACGGCCGCCCACACTGCGTTCGACCAGTGGCTTTTGCGCCAGATTGTTCAACTCATCGATGGCATCCCACGCCGCTTTGTAACTCAGCCCGGCGCTTTTGGCTGCACGCGTGATCGAGCCTTGCTCGGCAATGTGTTGCAGCAGGGCGATACGGTGCGGGCGGCGCACCATGTGTTGGGTGAGAGAAGTGGGTAGCGACATGATGGGTTGGTTTTTTGGGGACATGAGGGCGGAGTGTAAGCCAAATGGCTTGGGGTCGTTCTCCAGTCGGGCGCAGTGGGTGAACTGTGGAAAGGATTGCTATTCAGTCTCCATCATTGATACCGACCGGAGCCTTCTTCGAAGGGGTTTCGATTTCGAAGCGAAAACTACCCTAACCCTCAGCAGAACAGCTGGCAACACGCCCAGTTCAGATTCAGCAAAGGCCCGCCTGCCAAAGCTCCGTCACCTGTACGTATCGTTACTGCGACCTCCCTTCGTTTCGCCGCTCCCAGGCATAGCGCACACTTTGGCTTGTCCTTAGTCGAAGAATGCTCGCCCCGGCTTTCAAGGATACAGGTCGAAAATACACGAAGCGGAGGGAGGTGGCCGTTTGAGCTCGTTTGTTGACAGAGAAGAAGACTGCACTTCGTATCGTTGCCAAAGGGGTAGATCCCGTCTGAATATTTCGTCGTCCAATGAATGGGGCGTCCGCTGACACCGTTCAATGATGAGGTGGCTACCTGTTAGTTTTATGAATATGAGCAATTCGCAACCCCAACAGCGAGAAACTGAGAGCGGCAGCCCCGCTCTGGAGCATCAAAAATATTTCCAGACTCGATTGATGCGGCTCCAGGCAATACAGTAGCGGCATAAGCAATCCCAGCATGATTACGTTAATCAGCAGCTGTGGCATTAACGTCTCGCCATTCGCACGCAAGTGTGCAACCGCTAGCGACAAAAGCGAAGTCGAAAAAATGAATAGAATTACGGTGGCTAGTAGTTGGCTTCGGTAATGCATAAGCTCGCCACCTACTATGTAAAATGCGTATTTTCCGAGTAGTGAGATGACGAAGGCGGTGAGTAGAAATATCCCGGCGTTCCAAACTAGCCCACTACGATAAAGATCTTTGGACTGGCTGCGGTGCTGGCTTACCTGGAAGCTATGTATTTGTGCCAAGGCGAGTGAGGGGATAAGTAGTATTCCTGCGACGGTCATAAACACAGAGAGCTCTGCTGTTAGTCCGCTGCCAACTCTCGCTAGGCGCTCCATAAGTAAATAGAAGTATACTTTTTGACCAGTCATTCCTGCCGCAATTGGAAGCCCGCCACGGAGTGATGGAGATAATATCTTTTTCGCGTCTCGTGGAGAGTAGTAGCGTTTTTTACTGAGTGGTTTGGTAAGAAGGAGTAATGTCATGGCCTCTGATAGCGGAAAATAGAGCATGGCGCACAGTTTGAAATCTTCTCTATTGGAGATTACGCATGACAGCATTAGGACGGCTGAGCAGAAGAGCGTGATTTTTAACTTGGTCTCTGCAACGCGATTAGCTTTGCCAGTCGATTCAAAAAACATTTGAAGGAAATTGTTTGTCGCTATGAGGGGGGTTGCCAGTATGTAAACAAGAGAAATTGACCAGAAGCTCTCCTCATCCCAATGCTGAGTGCCGCTAAAGTTCGTAGCTACTTGCACGGCAAGAAAACAAGCCGCGGCTGTTAAGGCACCTACTGCTAACGATAGGGTGAATCCACCTGAAAAAAAGCTGTTCAACTCCGCTGGTTTGTCCATTAGAGAAGCGGCATTGTTGCCTGCGGTCGCCAAGAGCAGAGGAAAAACAGTTGAAATAACAGTTAGCAAGGCGAGGACGTAAGAGAATAGACCCAGATCTTCCGGTGCCTTGTGCGCGACCAGTATGAATACAAACGAAATGCCGCTTAACGCAATAAGGCGGCTCATGATGAATGGCGCTAAGGCGGTCCTGATGGACTGGCTATAGTAGTGCATCGCTGTCACTCCAGATGGCAAGCATTTTGCTTCCGAATTCTTTTTCGTGCAGTGTCTGAGCGACATTGAAAGCAGTGTCAAGGTTTCGTTTGTCTGGAGTTCCGCGAGTTCCAAAGTACGGGTAGTGGTGGAAGTAATATCCGAAGATAGAATGGCAATCTTTAAAGTATTGGCGTGTGTCCAAGATGTGATGGTGCCAAATTTCATCCACTTCCAACATGGGAGGTATGATTGAGAACTGGTGTAGATATTTCTTGTTCAAATACAGGAAATTTTTATAGTACTGAATAGCGATCTCTGCCTCGGTTTCAGACCAGACTCTGCAGGTTAACGCGTCTTTAGCGCAGATTTTCTTTTGGATCAACGAGAAATCGATGTTGTTGATATGGTGGACGGCCTGTTCTAGCGTGGGTTCGTGGTTTTTATTTACGGGGGTACTCATGCTATGAGGAAGAGTGTCTTGGATTTTTTTGTATTGCTTGTCCATAGGATATCCTGCCAAGAGCTGCCAGCATTAACGCTGGCAGCAAGTTAAACGGCTCTTACCAGCTGCCACCACCTTGGCAGTGACCACCGCCGCCGTTGTTTTTACGAGTGGTCAAGAATTTTTTGGCTTCTGCTGAAAGTTTTTGTTCAGGTTTGATACTGGTTTTAGCGAAGTTTTCAGCTTTCATATTTCACCTTTTTAGTTTTTAGTACCAGCGGATTGCTTGGCGAGTAATTAATGGATTGGAAAATATTTGGATGCAATGTCTTTGCGTAAAATCAGACGTTCCCTTCGTGCATATCCATTTCTGTTGTAGGAAATTTCTGTATTTGCAGTGAGTTCACGCTTAACTTAGGGGTTTTGAGGTGCTGTCTAGTAGTCACCTCGGCTCAATCCCCCGGCTTCGGCGTCCTCGCCAGACAATACACATCGACCTGCCTGGCACCGGCGCTGATCATCAATCGTGCAAGGGTGTCGGCGGTTGAGCCTGTGGTCAGTACGTCGTCGATCAAGGCGATGTGTTTTCCGGCGACGTAAACCGGATCGCTCAGTGCAAAGGCTTCACGCAAATTTCGCTTTCTTGCTTTCGCATCCAGGCCCTGTTGGGCGGGTGTTTCCTTCACGCGTCTGACGGTTCTTTCGTCTATGGGCAGTTGCAGCGCGCGGCCCAACCATTGCGCAAGCATTGCCGCCTGGTTGTAACCGCGTTGGCGCATTCTCTTGCTGGCCAGCGGGACGGGGATCAGCACATCCGGCCGTGGATGGCCTTCGTCATAGCGGTATTGCAAGGTTCGGCCGAGCAGTTCGGCCAGCAGCCGACCCAGCGGCCATTTGCCCTGATGTTTGAAGCGTGTGACCAAAGCGTCGATGGGGAAGTCGTAAAGCCACGGCACGACGACTTCGTTGAACGCTGGCGATTGCCGTGTGCACTGCGCGCAGGTCAACCCGGACATCGGCATGGGCAAGGCGCAGCGCTCGCATTGGTCGATGAGCCAAGGCAGATCACTCTCGCAGGCTATGCAGATCGACGCGTCAGAATCCGTCTGTTCATCGCATAACAGACAGGTCTGTATGTTTTTTAACCATATGTAAACCTGGTGCCCGTTGTGTGGTTGACAGCGCATGCCTCTTCCTTAAATATGCCGAACATCCGTGTTGTGCTTGTGGACTTTCAGGTTGGCCAGCGTGCTTAACCGCCCGGGTACTCGCCAAAAAACATCAAGGAGCCGCCCATGAGCGCCAGCATCAATGCCACTTTGCGTCACGACTGGAATCTAGCCGAGGTCCGGGCGTTGTTCACACAACCGTTCAATGACCTGCTGTTTCAAGCGCAAACCGTGCATCGCGCTCATTTCGACGCCAACCGCGTTCAGGTTTCCACGCTGCTGTCGATCAAGACAGGCGCCTGCCCTGAAGACTGCAAGTACTGCCCGCAGTCCGGTCACTACAACACCGGTCTGGAAAAAGAGAAGCTGATGCAGGTCCAGCAAGTGCTGGAAGAAGCGGCGCGTGCCAAAGCCATCGGCTCCACGCGTTTCTGCATGGGCGCGGCCTGGAAGCACCCGTCGGCCAAAGACATGCCGTACGTGCTTGAAATGGTCAAAGGCGTCAAGGCAATGGGCCTGGAAACCTGCATGACCCTGGGCAAGCTCGATCAGGATCAAACCAAGGCGCTGGCTGATGCGGGCCTGGATTACTACAACCACAACCTCGACACCTCGCCGGACTTCTACACCAGCATCATCACCACCCGCACCTACAGCGAGCGTCTGCAAACGCTGGCCTATGTGCGCGATGCGGGCATGAAAATCTGCTCCGGCGGCATTCTGGGCATGGGCGAGTCGCTGGATGACCGGGCCAACCTACTGATTCAGCTGGCCAACCTGCCGGAGCATCCGGAATCCGTGCCGATCAACATGCTGGTGAAAGTGGCGGGAACCCCGCTCGCCAACGCTGAAGACGTCGATCCGTTCGATTTCATTCGCATGCTGGCCGTCGCCCGTATCTTGATGCCGAAATCCCACGTGCGCCTGTCCGCAGGCCGCGAAGCCATGAACGATCAGATGCAGGCCCTGGCGTTTTTTGCCGGCGCGAACTCGATCTTCTACGGCGACAAACTGCTGACCACGGCCAACCCGCAGGCCGACAAAGACATGCTGCTGTTCTCGCGTCTGGGCATTCAGCCAGAAGCCCGTGAAGAGCACTCGGACGAAGTGCATCAGGCCGCCATCGAGCAGGCACTGATCGAGCAGAAAAGCAGCGAGATGTTTTACGACGCGGCGGTGTGACAGCACGCGGACCCCTTGTAGGAGCGCGCTTGCCCGCGATGGCGGTGTGTCAGTCGACCAAGATGGCGCAGGCAGATCTTTATCGCGGGCCAGCGCGCTCCTACAGGCCCTCTTTTTTCGCTTAACCACGAGGCCTGCATGTCTTTCGATCTGAGCGCACGTCTCGCTGCCCGTCGTGCCGAACACCTTTATCGCCAGCGCCCGTTGCTGCAAAGCCCGCAGGGTCCTGAAGTCGTGGTCGATGGCCAGCCGCTGCTGGCGTTCTGCAACAACGACTACATGGGGCTGGCCAATCATCCCGATGTCATCGCGGCCTGGAAAGCGGGCGCCGAGCGCTGGGGTGTCGGTGGCGGTGCCTCGCACCTGGTCATCGGCCACAGCACGCCGCATCACGAACTCGAAGAAGCACTGGCTGACCTGACCGGACGTCCTCGTGCCTTGCTGTTCTCCAACGGCTACATGGCGAACCTCGGTGCTGTCACGGCGTTGGTGGGGCAGGGTGACACGGTGCTGGAAGACCGGCTGAATCATGCTTCTTTGCTTGATGCCGGCCTGCTCAGCGGTGCCCGATTCTCCCGTTATCTGCATAACGACCCCGACAGCCTGAGCAGTCGGCTTGAAAAAGCCGTGGGCGACACGCTGGTGGTGACTGACGGTGTGTTCAGCATGGACGGCGACATCGCCGACCTGCCCGCGCTGGCCAAGGTCGCCAAGGCGAAAAAAGCCTGGCTGATGGTCGACGATGCCCACGGTTTCGGGCCGTTGGGCGCAAACGGTGCGGGCATCGTCGAGCATTTCGGGATGAGTCTGGAGGACGTGCCTGTGCTGATCGGCACCCTCGGCAAATCCTTCGGTACTGCGGGCGCCTTCGTCGCCGGAAGCGAGGAACTGATCGAAACCCTGATCCAGTTCGCCCGTCCGTATATCTACACCACCAGTCAGCCGCCAGGGCTGGCTTGTGCCACGCTGAAAAGCCTTGAACTGCTGCGCACCGAGCACTGGCGGCGCGAGCATCTCAACGCCTTGATCAAGCAGTTCCGCGACGGTGCCCAGGCGATCGGCCTGGAGCTGATGGACAGCTTCACACCGATTCAGCCCATCGTCATTGGCGACAGCGGCCGGGCGCTGCGTTTGTCGCAGATGCTGCGCGAGCGCGGGTTGATGGTCACGGCGATTCGACCACCAACCGTCCCCGCGGGCAGCGCGCGGTTACGCGTGACGTTGTCTGCAGCCCACAGCGAAGCTCAGGTGCGGCTATTGTTGGAAGCACTGGAGCAGTGCTATCCGCTGCTGGAAACGAGTGAATCGGTGGAGACCTACCATGCGTGATCGGTTGATCCTGCTGCCGGGTTGGGGCTTGGGTGTTTCGCCGCTGGAGCCTTTGGCGGCCGCGTTGCGTGGGCTGGATGAGCACCTTCATGTCGAGATCGAGCCGTTGCCCGACATGGACAATGATCACCTCGACGACTGGCTCGCCGAGCTGAATTCGACCTTGCCGGACAACGTCTGGCTGGGCGGGTGGTCGCTCGGCGGCATGCTTGCTGCCGAACTCGCGGCGCGGCGTGGCGAGCGCTGTTGTGGGTTGGCGACGTTCGCCAGCAACGTGTGTTTCGTGGCCGGCAGCCAGTGGCCGAGCGCAATGCCGCAGGCCGACTTCGATGCGTTCATCGCAGGCTGCAGAGCCGACGCCGACGCCACCCTCAAGCGTTTCAGCCTGCTTTGCGTACAAGGCGCTGAAGAGCCGCGTGCGTTGTCCCGGCAGCTCAAGGCGGGCGCGCCTCACGGCATCGGCAATGGCCTGATCGAAGGCCTGAAGCTGCTCGAAAAAATGGACACCCGCGCCGCGCTGCAAGCGTATCGAGGTCCGCAACTGCACCTGTTTGGCGGTCTCGATGCGTTAGTGCCGGCAGAAGCCTCGGCCGACCTGCTCACGCTCTTGCCCGACATCGAAGTCGGCGTGATCGAACAGGCGAGTCACGCGTTCATCCTGGAAAATCCCCACGGCGTGGCCGCAGCGGTCCAGGCGTTCCTACATGAGTCTGGTGATGACTGATCTTTCCCACTGTGCGGTGCTCAAAGCCGTGAAACAGCAACAGGCGACAACCCAGCGCCATTTGCCCGACAAGCGTCAGGTGGCGGCGTCCTTCTCTAAAGCAGCGGCCAGCTACGACAGCGTCGCGGACCTGCAACGCGCCGTCGGCAGCGAGCTGATGTCGCGCCTGCCAGACATCACGCCTGCGCGCTGGCTCGATCTGGGCAGCGGCACCGGGTATTTCAGCCGTGTGCTGGAAAAGAGGTTTCCGGACAGCCAAGGCATCGCGCTGGACATCGCCGAAGGCATGCTGCACCACGCGCGGCCTCTGGGCGGCGCGCAGCATTACGTCGCAGGGGATGCCGAAAACCTGCCGTTGCGTGATGCCAGCGTCGAGCTGATGTTTTCCAGTCTGGCGGTGCAATGGTGCTCGGATTTCGCAGCCGTGCTGAGCGAGGCAAATCGGGTGTTGCAGCCGGGCGGCGTCTTCGGATTGGCCAGCCTGTGTGTCGGCACGCTGTACGAACTGCGGGACAGCTGGCAGGCGGTGGACGGCATGGTCCACGTCAATCGCTTCCGTGAATTCGACGACTACCAGCGCCTGTGCGCGGCCAGTGGTTTGCAGGTGCGCAGCCTGGACGTGTTGCCGCACGTGCTTCATTACCCGGATGTCCGCAGCCTGACCCATGAGTTGAAAGCGCTGGGTGCGCACAATATCAATCCGGGGCGTCCAGGCGGTTTGACTGGCCGCGCGCGGATTCAGGCGTTGATTGAGGCGTATGAAGCATTTCGGCAGGAGAAAGGCCTGCCGGCGACCTATCAGGTGGTTTACGCCGTGCTGGAAAAGCCGGCTGCCGTTTAAAAAATGACCGGTTTGGCGAGCGCCGTTCGTGCGAGCGCTATAGTGAGTAGGCAATAGTTTGAAAATATCTGAACGGATGGTCGCCAAGATGAGTGCTGCGTATTTCATCGCGGGAACCGACACCGACGTTGGCAAGACCACCATTGCCACGGGGCTGCTGTATGCGGCGCGACAATCCGGATTGAGCACGGCGGCGGGAAAACCCGTCGCGTCTGGCTGCGACGTCAAGCCCAAGGGCCTGCGTAATCCTGATGCCGTGGCGCTGCGCGCCGAGTGTTCGGTCGAGCTGACGTACAACGAGGTCAACCCGGTTGCCTTCGAACCGCCCATCGCTCCGCATCTGGCGGCGCGTGAAGCGGGCGTGGCGCTGACCGTGCAATCCCTGCTCGGGCCCATGCGGCACATTCTTGAGAAAAAGGCCGACTTCACGCTGATCGAGGGGGCCGGTGGCTGGCGTGTGCCGCTGGCGGATCAGGCCAATCTGTCCGACCTTGCGATTGCACTCGACCTGCCGGTCATTCTGGTGGTGGGCGTGCGTCTGGGCTGCATCAGCCACGCGTTGTTGTCTGCCGAGGCGATTGCCAACGACGGCCTGCAACTGGCGGGCTGGGTCGCGAACATCATCGATCCCAAGACCTCACGACTCGAAGAGAACCTCGCCACCCTGGCGGAGCGTTTACCGGCGCCATGCCTGGGGCGCGTGCCTCACATGAAGAAAGCCACGCCGGAAATGGTCGCCGAGCATTTGCACCTCGAGTTGCTGGATTAGCGTGCTCCGCGATCATTGATCGTTGATTGATCGTCCCAGGCTCCGCATGGGAATGCAGCGCCTGACGCTCTGCGTCAACCCAGCAGCAGACGCGAAGCGTCCAGGCCACGCAGTGTGGGAACGAGCAGGCGAAATTATTTGATGTACCAGCCCCATGGCTGGTCGCTGACGTACTCGGTCACCTGCTTAACCTCCAGATAATTGTCCAGCCCCCACTGACCCAGCTCGCGGCCGATCCCGCTGTGTTTCATGCCGCCCCAAGGTGCTTCAACGAAGGTCGGTTGCGAGCAGTTGACCCAGATGATCCCCGCGCGCAGCTGGTTGGCCACCCGTGTCGCGCGTTGTGGGTCGGCACTCATCACGGCGGCGGCGAGTCCGAAGCGGCTGGCGTTGGCCATCTGCACGGCTTGCTGCTCATCCTTGAAGCGCTTGACGCACAACACCGGGCCGAAGATTTCTTCGCGCCAGACGATGCTGTTGTGCGCCGGCTCGTCGAAGATCGCGGGTTCCATGAAATAACCGTGGGACAGGTGTGCCGGACGTTTTCCGCCCGTCAGCAGCTTAGCGCCGCTGGCGACGCCCTGATCGACGAAACCCAACACCTTTTCGTGCTGACCACGACTGACCAGCGGCCCCAGCAACACGCCCGGCTCAAGGCCTTGGCCGAGGGTGATCTTGCGAGTCTCCTCGACCAGACGTTCGATCAGTCGTGCCGCGATGTTGTCCTGCACCAGCAACCGCGACGTCGCGCTGCAGACCTGGCCCTGGTTCCAGAAAATTCCGAACAGAATCCACTCCACCGCCGCCTCGACGTCGGCATCGTCGAACACGATGAACGCCGATTTGCCGCCCAGCTCAAGGCTGATGTTCTTGATGTCACTGGCGGCCGCCGACATGATTTTCGAGCCGGTCGGGACACTGCCGGTGAAGGCCAGCTTGTCGACCCCGGGATGCAGCGTTAGCGGACTGCCTGCATCGGCGCCCAAACCGGTCACGATGTTCAGCACGCCCGCTGGCAGGCCGATTCGATCGGCCGCCCCGGCCAGTTCAAGCGCGGTCAACGGCGTCAGTTCCGAAGGTTTCAATACCACCGTCGCACCGGCCGCCAGCGCGGGTGCCACCTTCCACGCCGCCATCAGCAGCGGGTAATTCCAGGGAATGATCTGGCCCGCGACGCCGATGGGTTCTAGCCGCGTGCGGCAACGGAAGCGGTCATCGGGCAAGGCCAAAGGCTGATCCTGCCGACCGTCGAGTTCACGTGCCAAGCCTGCGTAATAGCGGAAGCAGGCAATCGCGTCGCCGATGTCCCACTGGGCCTCGGGCAAGGGCTTGCCGTTGTCGTGCACTTCGAGGGTTGCCAGCTCGTCCTGCGAACCCTGGAGTTCATCAGCCAAGGCCTCCAGCCATACCGCACGTTGCGCCCCGGTCGTGTGCCCCCAGTCACTGTCGAAGGCCCGGCGTGCCGCGCGCACGGCGTGATCGATGTCTTCTTCGGTGCCTGCCGCAACCCGTTGCAGGACCTGTTCCGTCGCTGGGTCGATGACGTCCAGGTAGCCGCCCAGGTCCGGGCTGACCCACTCGCCGTTGATGTACAACTGATCACGCATGTGAGGCTCCTGTGCGGCGGTTTTGCAGGTAACGGGAGGTGAACAGCAGGGCCAGCGAGGCGCAGATGATCACGGTCGAGACGGCGTTGATCTCGGGTGTCACGCCGCGCCGGATGGACGAAAAGATGTAGATCGGCAGCGTGGTTTCAGGGCCTGCGACGAAGAACGCGATGATGAAGTCGTCGAAGCTGAAGGTGAATGCCAGCAGAAAGCCCGCCATGATCGCCGGGGTGATCTGCGGCAGCGTCACGCGCCAGAAGGTTTCCAGCGGCGGCGCGTACAAGTCCGCCGACGCTTCCTGCAGCGCTTTGTCCAGAGAGTCGACGCGGCTGCGCACGATCACCATGACCAAGGCCATGGTGAACAGCGAGTGCGCGGCGACCACGGTGAAGAAACCCATGTTGAGCTTTGGAAAGCTCGGGATCAGTTGGGCGAGCAACGGGTTGATCAGGTCGAACACGCTGATAAAGGCGATCAGCGTCGAGATGCCGATCACGATGCCGGGGATGATGATCGCGCAGTAAGTCAGGGCGTCGAACACCAGGCGAACTTTGGCGCCAGCGCGTTGCAGGCCGAACACGGCCAGCGTGCCGAACAGGGTGGCCAGAACCGCCGAGCAACTGGCGATCAAGGCGCTGTTGCCCAACGCTTCCATGATGAACGGGTTGCTGAACGCGCGACCGAACCACTGCACCGAGCAGCATTCGAAGGCCAGCCCGCTGCGCCCGGCGTTGAAACTGAACAGCATGATCAAGGCAATCGGCAGGTAGAGAAACAGGTACAGCGAAGTGGAGTAGGTCCGCAGCCACATCTTAGAGCGCTCCTTCGCCAGGCTTGCCGCCGAATCGGGCGACCAGCTTCAGATAGACGCCGATGATCACCAGCATGATCGCCACCAGTGTCATCGCCAGCGCACTGCCAAACGGCCAGTTGCGCGATTGCAGGAACAGGTCCACCAGCGCGTTGCCGACGAAGAACACCTTGCCACCACCGAGCACGGCCGGGATCAGGAACTCGCCCATCAACAGAATGAACACCAGCATGACCCCGGTGATGATCCCCGGTGCCGACAACGGCAAGGTAATCCTGCGAAAACTGTCAAAGGCGCTGGCGCCCAGATCGGCCGAGGCCTCCAGCAGGCGTTTGTCGAGCTTTTCCAGGCTGACGTAGATCGGAAACACCATCAGCGGCAGGTAGCCATAGACGATGCCGATCAGCACGGCGTATGGCGTGTTGATCAGGCGCACGTCGTCCAGACCGACGCTCGCCAGCAAGGCCGGGATGCCCTTGCCGCTGAGGATGAAGATCCACGCGTAGGTCCGAATCAGAAAGCTGGTCCAGAACGGCACGATCACCAGCGTCAGCAACAGCGAGCGATTCTTGCCGGCCTTGACCGCGAGAAAATAGGCCAGCGGATAGGCCGCCAGCAGGCACACCAGCGTTCCCAGCGGCGCCAGTACCAGCGTGTTGCCGAACGCCGCCGCGCGGGAGCCGAGGTTGAGGTAGTTGGCCAGGGTCAGGCCGCCGGCGTAACCGCCGACGGCGCTGCGCTCGCCAAAGCTGAAGACCAGAATGATCACCAGCGGCATCACCAGAAGCAGCAGGAACCACAGGGTCGACGGCAGCAGCATCAGCAGTGTGATGCGTCGGCCCAGGCTGCGCCGCTTGTCTTGCGCGCGCTGACTGTCGGCGTCCGCGCTCGCCTCGGCGTGCCGGGTGGCAGGGTTGATGACGGCATCCATGTGCGGTTCCTTATTGCTCATAGCCAGGGATCATGCGGATTTGAAACGGGCCATCAGTTCGGCGCGCAGTGGACTGGTCAGGGTCGCGGCGGCACCGAACTCCAGCGGGCTCAATTGCTCGGCGGCCGGGTACATGATCGGGTCGTTGAGCATGGCCGTCGGCAGCAACGCATCGACGCGCTTGTCGCCGCTCGGGTAGCCGTGGCTCAGCACTTCCAGCTTGTTGTGTTGTGGGTCGAGCAGGTAATTGATGAACGCGTAGGCGGCGTCCTTGTGCTCGGCGCTTTTGGGGATGGCGAAGAAGTCGCTCCACAGTTCGCCGCCTTCCTTGCCCAGCGCGTAGACCATCGACGGAATGTCGCGATGCAGCTGCGAGGCATCGCCGGTCCAGGACATGGCCATGATCGCGTCGCCACTGCGCATCGACGGCTGGATGTCCGAGTTGATGGCGAACAGGTGCGGCTTGACCTCTATCAGCAGCTTCTCGGCATCGGCCAGCTCTTTGGGGTCCAGCGAGTTGAAGCTGTAGCCGAAGGATTTCAGCGCGTTGCCGATGGCGGTCAATTGATAGTCATGAACCATGGTGCGGCCGTCGGCCTGGTCCTTGGCAATCGCCCAGAATTCTTTCCACGACGTCGGCTTGGCCTTGAGCTTGGCGCTGTCGTAGGCCATGCCGGTGGTGCCCCAGTTCTTCGGCACGGCGTAAACCTTGCCGTCAACCGTGCCTTGGGCCATGAATTTTTCCTGGAACGCCGACGGGTCGAAATTGGGAATGCGAGCCAGGTCCAGTGGTTCGATCAGGCCCAGTTTGACGTAGGTGCTGATGGTGTAGTTGGTCGGCACCAATACGTCCCAGCCGCTGCCACCGGCCTGCAGCTTGGCGAGCATTTCTTCGTTGGAGCCGAACACGCTCATCGACACACGGGCGCCGGTGGTTTTAGCAAAGTTATCGAGGTTTTCCTGGCTGTGGTAATTGGGCCAGGTCGCCAGACCGAGACGATCGCCGATGTTCTTCTCGGCACCCAGCGCGCTGGCGCTGGAACTGCCCGCGAGCAAGCCCGGCATGTTGGTGGCGACCACCGCAGCGGCAATGCCAAGACCCGTGCGCCCCAGAAAGTCACGGCGCGTGATCGAGCCGTTCTGCCAACTGCGCATCGTCTTGATAAAGGTCTTCTGGTCCATGGCATTCTCCCCGTCGGATAAGTGATTCAATCGTTAGCGTGGCGTTGCTCGTTGCTTGATTCGCTACAGGGCCATGGCCAGGCCGCTGGCGTTGTTCCAGCCCACCTGAACGGCGGCGCCGTGTTCAAAACCCGATGGGTCGACCGTGCCCTGACCGCCCGCCCCATGCTGACGCGGAACACGCACGCAGACGATGCCGAACGGCTGGGTGCGCACGCGGTATTCGGTGATGTTGCCGAGGTAAATGCGGTCCTCGACGCAGCCGTCCAGGGTCACGTCCCGACCGTAAAGACCGCCCTTTGCGGCGATGTCGATCAGCTCTGGGCGCACGGCGATGCAGCCCTCGGTGTTAGCGCTCAACGGGGCGCCGTTCGGCGTCAACGGGCTGCTCAGCTCAATGCCTTGTTCGGTGCGCAGCACGGCCGAATTGCCCTGCACGTGGCGCACCGTGCCGTTGAACAGATTGGATTCGCCGATGAAGTCGGCGACATAGCGCGTGGCCGGTGCCTCGTAGAGTTGTTCGGGAGATGCGGTCTGGATGATCGATCCGCTGTGCATGACGCTGATGCTGTCGCTCATCGACAGCGCTTCTTCCTGATCGTGGGTGACCAGCACGAAGGTGATGCCGACTTCCCGTTGCAAGCGCAGCAGTTCGGATTGCATTTCTTTACGCAGCTTGCGGTCCAGCGCGGCCAGCGGCTCATCAAGCAAGAGCACGGTGGGTTTGTTCACCAGTGCCCGGGCGAGCGCCACACGTTGTTGCTGACCGCCCGATAATTCGCTCGGCTTGCGATGCCCGAGCCCGGACAGGCGAACCATCTCCAGTGCTTCGTCCGCGCGGCGTTGCTGTTCTTTCTTGTCGGGGCGAGGGGTGAGATAGCGCAGGCCGTAGGCGATGTTTTGCGACACGGTCATGTGGGGAAACAGCGCGTAGTGCTGGAAGACCATGTTCACCGGACGCTGATAAGCCGGCACGCCGGCGACGTTCTTGCCGGCCAGACGCACTTCGCCAAGGGTCGGCTGATCGAAGCCTGCGATCATGCGCAGCGTGGTGGTCTTGCCGCAGCCCGAGCCGCCGAGGAAGGAGTGAAAGGTGCCGCGCTTGACCTGAAAACTCAGGTTATTGACGGCCTTGAGGTTCCCGTAGTGTTTCTCTACGTTGCAGAACTCGATATCGTTTTCGTGGCGACTGTCGCTCATCATGGGCTCTCGCATTCCGTGCAGGGTTCGCTGCAATGGAGGCCAAACTAGCAATCGCGGTTTTGCGCTGTATATATCCCTTGGGGGATAGAGGTCGTTTCTGGACAGCCGAGTCGAGATCAACTTTCAAGGGGCGATTTTATGTAGGCGCCGGCAAGCTGGCTCCTACAAAGACGAGAGGCAGGGGCGACAGTTACAAAGGTGTTGGATCAGGCGGAAACGGCGACGTCCGGCCCGGTCAGCTCGCGGATGAACAGCCCTAGAAGCTCGGCCTGACTGCCGATGCCGAGCTTGGCGTAGATGTTCTTGCGATGAATTTTCACGGTGCCTGGACTGATGGAAAGCTGTTCTGCCACCGACGCGCTGGAATGCCCGCGCAGCAACAGGCGAACAATTTCCTGCTCGCGTCCGGTGAGGATGTGATCGCCGAAATGATCGAAAGCAGCGTGGACCTTGAAGTCCAGATCCTGTGCCGAGCGCGGCTGTTGCTCGCGATGCTGACGCCAGGCTTCGGTGATGACCTGCTCGACGATGGCCTGCGCGCACTCGATCAACTGCAGTTCATCGCGGCTGAACGCACAGCTGGCCGTGGCGCGCATCAACGACAACACCGCCATGGCGTCACCGCCCAGATCGATGAAGAACGCGACTTCCTCGGCCAGTCCCGTCTGCTGGTAATACGCCAGATAGTATTCGCTGAGGTAGAAGTGGTCGGGGGCGAACTGCCGCAACCGCCACAGGCCTGGCGGTTGTTTGCGTGTACACGCGAGATAAAACGGATCGAGCAAGTAAGGCCCGACCTGATAGTCGTCGACGTAGATCTTGCGTTTGTCGGGAGGGAACGTGTCGAACAACGCCAAAGGACGGTGATTGCCTTCATAAACGAACAGGACGAAGTGGTCCACCGGCGCAATCTGCTTGAGCCACTGACTCAATCCGCCCAGACGCGCTGCACCGCCCGGAAGGTCGAGAAGATGGGCGATTCCGGTGGTCCAGTGTTTCAGTTCCTTTGGGCGCATGGCGGCGTTCGACAACTGATCCGTGAGAGAAGGGCAGTTCAGCACAGGATGCAGGATGTGCGCCACTGCACAGTTCGAGGGTTTGACTGCGGCGTGCACGGGCCGGACCGGTTAAGGTGATGCCTCGGATTGTTTCGCGCTGCACCCTTTTCTGGCAGCGCGTGTTACCGGTTGCTACGTCTGTGAGGCGGGGGCGGTTATCTGCAGTTCGGGGGTCGTCTCTATTAGCAGGCCCAGTGCCATTACTGTTTTTGTCGGGCGTTTTCCCCCGTCGTCTGTTTCAATACTGACTGTTCGCTTGATGAACAGAGGACCGTGGTCATGCAAATTTCACTGAACAACACGCTGTATCCAGGCCTGAGTGCTATCCAGGTCGGGCAGAACCGTGTCGATCAGGCCGCCACCCAGTTGGCCAGCCCGGCGACGGAAGTGTCCGGACGCACCCAGTCTTCCGATTTCCAGCTTGAGCGTTTGCGTGCGGTTGATCGTCCTCCGGCCTCCGACATGGCCACCAATATCGTCGAACTGACCCAGGGCAAGATCCAGGTCCAGGCGGGCGTTAAAGTCGAAAAAGCCAGTGACGAAATGCTTGGTACGCTTATCGACACGTACGCCTGACCTCTGCTTGATGCTTTCTCCAACGTGCGCTTAGGCGCACGTTTTCGTTGTGCGCCTTCCTTCTGAATAACGCCTTATCAGCCGTCCGAATCACGGGCTTCTGACGGCCGTTCGCAACGCCTCCTCAACTAGACTCAACGTTATTCGACTCAGTCGCGATCCTTGCTGCGGGCCTTTTCCTGCCTGATGTTCAACGCGCCGACGATGAAAGGTGCGTGACGCACCCTTGACAAGGATTGGGCGTAAACGTATGTTTCAAACACCTGTTTGACCGCCGGGCAAAACAATCGACGTCGGCGTAGGGGCCAGTCCCCGCAGTGACCGAACGGTCATCCAATTCCAGGATTCATCAGCAGAGGTTTATCGCTATGCCTGACTACAAGGCCCCCTTGCGTGATATTCGCTTCGTTCGTGACGAACTGCTTGGTTACGAAGCGCACTATCAGAGTCTGCCAGCATGCCAGGACGCCACGCCTGACATGGTCGACGCCATTCTCGAGGAAGGCGCCAAGTTTTGTGAGCAGGTACTGGCACCGCTGAATCGTGTGGGTGACACCGAAGGCTGCACCTGGAGCGAGTCCGGCGTTAAAACGCCGACCGGCTTCAAAGAGGCTTACAAACAATTCGTCGAAGGCGGCTGGCCAAGCCTGGCCCATGACGTTGCGCACGGCGGCCAAGGCCTGCCTGAGTCGCTGGGTCTGGCCGTCAGCGAAATGGTCGGCGAAGCCAACTGGTCGTGGGGCATGTACCCAGGCCTGTCCCATGGCGCGATGAACACCATCTCCGAGCACGGCACCCCTGAGCAGCAAGAGGCTTACCTGACCAAGCTGGTGTCGGGCGAGTGGACCGGCACCATGTGCCTGACCGAACCTCACTGCGGTACCGACCTGGGCATGCTGCGCACCAAGGCCGAGCCTCAGGCTGATGGTTCCTACAAAGTCTCTGGCACCAAGATCTTCATTTCCGCTGGCGAACACGACATGGCCGATAACATCGTCCACATCGTACTGGCCCGCCTGCCCGACGCGCCTGCGGGCACCAAAGGCATCTCGCTGTTCATCGTTCCTAAGTTCCTGCCATCCGCTGACGGCAGCGTCGGCGAGCGCAATGCAGTGAACTGCGGCTCGCTGGAACACAAGATGGGTATCCACGGCAACGCCACCTGCGTGATGAACTTCGACGGCGCCACCGGTTTCCTGATCGGCCCGGCGAACAAAGGCCTGAACTGCATGTTCACCTTTATGAACACCGCGCGTCTGGGCACTGCGTTGCAAGGTCTGGCTCACGCCGAGATCGGCTTCCAGGGTGGTCTGAAATACGCCCGCGAGCGTCTGCAAATGCGTTCGCTGACCGGCCCGAAAGCGCCTGAAAAAGCCGCTGACCCAATCATCGTCCACCCTGACGTACGTCGCATGCTGCTGACCATGAAGGCTTTCGCCGAAGGCACACGTGCGATGGTTTACTTCACGGCCAAACAGGTCGACATCGTCAAATACAGCGATGACGCCGAAGCCAAGAAGCAAGCTGACGGCCTGCTGGCCTTTATGACTCCGATCGCCAAGGCGTTCATGACTGAAGTCGGTTTCGAGTCGGCCAACCACGGCGTGCAGATCTATGGCGGCCACGGCTTTATCGCCGAGTGGGGCATGGAGCAGAACGTGCGCGACAGCCGTATCTCGATGCTGTACGAAGGCACCACCGGCGTTCAGGCTCTCGACCTGCTGGGCCGTAAAGTGCTGATGACGCAGGGCGAGGCGCTGAAGGGCTTCACCAAGATCGTTCACAAGTTCTGCCAGTCGCAGGAAGGCAATGAGGTCGTCAACGAATTCGTGACGCCGCTGGCTGCGCTGAACAAAGAGTGGGGCGAGTTGACCATGAAGGTCGGCATGGCCGCCATGAAAGACCGCGAAGAAGTCGGTGCCGCTTCGGTGGATTACCTGATGTTCTCCGGTTATGTGTGCCTGGCGTACTTCTGGGCTGACATGGCACGTGTCGCAGCCGAAAAACTGGCGGCTGGCACCACGGAAGAGGCGTTCTACACCGCGAAGCTGCAGACCGCTCGTTTCTACTTCCAGCGCATCCTGCCGCGCACCCGCACTCACGTTGCGGCCATGCTGTCGGGCGCCAACAACCTGATGGACATGAACGAAGAGCACTTCGGCCTGGCTTACTGAGTCAGCCGCAGGGTTTTACCTCAAAGCCGCTTGTCCTTCGGGGTGAGCGGCTTTTTTGTGCGCACCGCCGATCTGTAGGAGCGCACTTGCCCGCGATCAGGTCAGTACATCCATTGCAATGGTGGTGAATGTGCCATCCATTCGCGGGCAAGCGCGCTCCTACAGGTCTGAGGTGACGCAAAAAAGAGTGATCCATCTCACAAATTCTCCTCATCAAATCTATGATCTGGCCGATACAGGCACAATGCCATTTGATTTGTACAAGTAGGAGACATTCCTCTTGCTGCGCCCTTCCGCCGCACGTCTCAGCCATTTTTTACCGTCACTGGCGTTGTTGATCGCCGGACTCGCGGCTGCGTACGTCAAGGACCTCAACGTCTTCTTCACCTCACTGTTCAACGTGCTCCCCACGTTGGTGCTGTTGCTCGGTGGTGCGTATTGCGGCGTTTATAAACGCCAGCGTGAACTGTTTCTGATGATCACCGTGTACACCGCGTATTTCCTGCTCGACACACAAACCGATTACTACCGGGACAACGGCAAGGTCCGCGACGACGCTGCGGTGGTGTTCCACCTGTGTTGTCTGTTGCTACCGGTAATGTTCGCGCTCTACGCCGCCTGGGAAGAACGCACGCACCTGTTTCAGGACCTCGTCGCCCGTCTGGCCGTTTTCGTGGCGGTGGGCAGCGTGGCGCTTGGGCTTGAGCAAAGCTTCCCCGAAGCATTGCTGGCCTGGTTGGCCGACATCCGCTGGCCGTCGCTGCACGGCGAGTGGATGAGCCTGATCCAGCTGTCTTACGCGACCTTCCTGATCGCTTTCGCGGTGCTCATCACGCAGTACATCCGCAAACCCCGTCCGCTGCACGCGGCGCAACTGGTGGGTCTGCTCGGACTGTTCTGGGCGTTGCCCAAAACATTCATTCTGCCGTTCACGCTGAACATCATGTGCAGCCAGGTGATGTTGATGATCGCCTCGGCGGTTGCGCATGAGGCCTATCAGATGGCGTTCCGTGACGAGCTGACCGGCTTGCCCGGACGACGCGCACTCAACGAACGGATGCAGCGCCTGGGCCGCAACTACGTGTTGGCCATGAGCGACGTTGATCATTTCAAAAAATTCAACGACACCCACGGTCACGACGTCGGCGATCAGGTGCTGCGCCTAGTTGCCAGCAAGCTGTCGAAGATCACCAACGGCGGCGGCCGCGCGTATCGCTACGGCGGAGAGGAGTTTGCAATTGTCTTCGCGGGCAAGACGCTGGAGGAGTGCATGCCGCACCTGGAAGTGATCCGCGAAACCATCGCCAACTACGCGATTCACCTGCGTAACCCGGACAGTCGGCCGCAGGATGATCAGCAGGGTCGCCAGCGCCGGGCGGGCTCGCAAGCTTCGACGGTGTCGGTCACGGTCAGCATAGGCGTCGCTGAGCGCCAGCCGGAACATCGCAATCCGGAAGAAGTGCTCAAAGCGGCGGATCAGGCGCTCTATGCGGCCAAAGGTGCGGGCCGAAATTGCGTGATATCACACGGTCAGACGAACAAGCGCGGCGTTGTGAGAATGGCCGCCGCCAGCTGATCCGGATTCCCTTTCCCTTGTAATCAAAGGCTTTCACGGCTCTGTGAAGGCCTTTGAATGCATTCTGGTTATTTGTGACCTTAATTAGATAAATGGTCACTACCTGACCCTATGTGTCGCAAATGGTGTTCATGTACACTCGGATTCACTGACACATCGACGCCGCTGAATGACTGCGGCGTCCCTTTTTCCGGGTTATTTGCTGCTGTTTGCGAGGTTTGCCATGGCTGACTACAAAGCGCCTTTGCGCGATATGCGCTTCGTCCTGAATGAAGTGTTCGAAGTCTCCAGGCTCTGGGCCACATTGCCCGAGCTGTCCGAAGCGGTGGATGCAGAAACCGTCGAGGCCATTCTCGAGGAGGCCGGCAAGGTCACCGGCAAATCCGTTGCGCCGTTGAGCCGTGCGGCCGACGAAGAAGGCTGCCACTGGAAAGACACCGCCGTGACCACGCCGGCGGGTTTCGTCCAGGCTTACAAAACCTATGCCGAAGGCGGCTGGGTCGGCGTCGGCGGTAACCCTGAGTTTGGCGGCATGGGCATGCCGAAGGCGGTCTCGGCGCAGGTCGAAGAAATGGTCAACTCGTCGAGCCTGGCATTTGGGCTGTATCCGATGCTCACCTCCGGCGCGTGTGTGTCGATCAATAACCACGCCAGTGAGGATTTGAAGGCCACCTACCTGCCAAACATGTATGCGGGTATCTGGGCCGGCTCCATGTGTTTGACCGAGGCGCACGCCGGCACCGATCTGGGGATTATGCGCACAAAGGCCGAGCCTCAGGCTGACGGTTCCTACAAAATCAGCGGCACCAAGATTTTCATCACCGGCGGCGAGCACGACCTCACCGAAAACATCATTCATCTGGTGCTGGCCAAGCTGCCTGATGCGCCCGCGGGCCCGAAAGGCATTTCGCTGTTCCTGGTGCCTAAATTCCTGGTCAACGGTGACGGCAGTCTGGGTGCTCGAAACACGGTTTCCTGCGGCTCGATCGAACACAAAATGGGCATTCAGGCGTCGGCCACCTGCGTGATGAACTTCGATCAGGCCGAGGGCTATCTGGTCGGTGAGCCAAACAAAGGCCTGGCGGCGATGTTCACGATGATGAACTACGAGCGTCTGGGCGTTGGCATTCAGGGTCTGGCCTCGGGCGAGCGCTCCTACCAGAACGCTATCGAATACGCCCGCGATCGCCTGCAAAGCCGTGCGCCGACCGGTGCTCAGTCCAAGGACACCGTCGCCGACCCGATCATCGTTCACCCTGATGTGCGTCGCATGCTGCTGACCATGAAGGCCTTGAACGAAGGCGGCCGTGCGTTCTCCACCTACGTCGCCATGCAACTGGACACCGCCAAGTACAGCGAAGACGCCAGCGTGCGCGAACGCGCCGATGCGCTGGTTGCGTTGCTGACGCCGGTGGCCAAGGCCTTCCTGACGGACATGGGCCTCGACACCACCGTGCATGGCCAGCAGGTGTTCGGCGGCCATGGCTACATTCGTGAGTGGGGCCAGGAGCAACTGGTGCGTGACGTGCGCATCACCCAGATCTACGAAGGCACCAACGGCATTCAAGCGCTCGACCTGATGGGGCGCAAAGTCGTCGCCAGCGGTGGCGCGTACTACAAGCTGTTCTCCGACGAGATTCGCGCATTCATCGCGTCTTCCGACAGTGCGCTGAGTGAATTCACCAAGCCGTTGGCTGCTGCGTTGACGACGCTTGACGAGTTGACTGACTGGGTCCTCGACCGGGCGCGGACTAACCCGAACGAAATCGGTGCGGCCTCCGTCGAATACCTGCATGCGTTCGGCTACACGGCCTACGCCTACATGTGGGCAATGTCGGCCAAGGCAGCGCTCGGTAAAGAAGCCCAGGAGGATTTCTACGTCAGCAAGCTGGGCACTGCGCGCTTTTACTTCGCGCGTTTGTTGCCGAGAATCCATTCGCTGGCCGCCTCGGTTAAGGCGGGCAGTGAGTCGCTCTATCTGCTGGATGCTTCGCAGTTTTGATCATGTATCCGTCGTGTAAGCATTTGCTTACACGACGTGATGACAAACTGGCTCTATCGCTCTAATGGATCCAAGATTAATCTAACTACATGGACGTCGCGCAGGATGCGCAAACAGACAACATGGACACGTAGGGACTACCTGCCAGGATGGCGGGACGAAAGGGAAGTCACAGGGAAACAGTCTGGAAAACCTCGCCTCGGCGGGGTTTTCTTTTATCTGCGGTTTGAAAATCCCTCCTTCTGCCTCACAACCTCTCCAGCGCGGCGGGTGTGGGATTGACCACTTCTTCCAGTACCGACTTCAGCAGCTCCAGCGTCGTTTGCTGTCGTAAGGCATCTCGATACACAAGTCCGATCTGCAATGGCACCCTCGGTTCGCTCAGCGGTTTCCACAACAGTTCTTCGTTCTCTTGAATATCCTGCGCGCGACCCGGCAGCACGGTGGCAAGCTTCATGTGGGACAAGCTGTCGAGAATGCCGGCCATGTTGTTCAGTTCAGCCTGAACGTGCGGGCGGCGACCCAGATTGCTCAATTGGCTCTGCCAGATCTGCCGCACCTGGAACTCTTCGCCTAAAAGCAGCATGGGCAGTTCGGCCGCCTGGCTCATCGAGACTTTCTTGAATTCGCGCAACGGGTGATTCGCCGGGATGACCAGCTTCAGTTCGTCTTCGTACAGCAGCATGCCATGCAGCCCCGGCTGGCGGGGCGGCAGGTAGCTGATGCCGATGTCCAGCGAGCCGTTTAGCAGGCGACGCTCGATTTCCATCGCGCTCAGTTCGTAGATCTGCACCACCAGATGCGGCTGCTCCTTGCGCACGTGTTCAAGCATCTGCGGAACCAGGCTGGAGTGCACGGTCTGCATTACGCCGATGGCCAGCGTCCGTTGCGACTGACCCTTGAAGTTGCGCAGTGCATCGCGGGCGCGCTGCATCCCTTCAAGCAGCGGGACGGCATGGTTGTACAGCGTGTGCGCGGCGAGGGTTGGCAGGAGGCGTTTACTGCTGCGTTCGAACAGGCTGACGTCGAGGCCGTGTTCGAGTAGACGAATCTGTTGCGAAAGGGCCGGTTGCGACAACGACAGACGCTCGGCAGCGCGGCCGACATGACCTTCTTCGTAGACCGCGACGAAATAACGCAGTTGGCGGAAATCCATAAGTAAGTCTTATCGAAATGGCTGGAAAATCGAAATGGTCGTTTTGACGCACGAGGCATAGTCTACCCCCAACTCACGAGGGTTACAGGGCCATAACGCGCAATGAACAGTGTCCAGGTCGAAGGTGTTTACATAGGTAAAGCGAAAAATCTGGGTCATGGATTGATCAGCGATATCGACAAGCACCGATTGGACCGGCGCTTATGGCTCTGGCCGCAGGGCCTTGGCACCGACGAACACGGTGACCCGCGCTTCCATACCGGGCCGGAGCGCGCCCTGCATCACTATCCCTCCGAACACTATGAATACTGGCGCAAGCATTACCCGCACATTGACTGGCGCGCACCGGCGTTCGGCGAAAATCTCTCTTCCCACGGCCTGACCGAAGAACATGCCTGCCTGGGCGACATGTTTCGTTGGGGCGGGGCGTTGCTGCAGATCAGCCAGCCGCGCTCGCCGTGCTATCGCCTGAGTCACAGTTGGGGGATTGAGGACCTGCCGCAACATGCGCAGGACACCGGGCGCTGCGGCTGGTTTTACCGGGTGCTGAAGCCCGGCTTCGTCAGCCCCGATGATTCCTTCGAATTGATTCAGCGCAGCTATCCGGGTCTGACGATCGCGTGGGCGTTGCGCAGTTTTTACCAGGAGCCGCTGGAGCATGCGGGCCTGAAAAAACTGGTCGACTGCCCGGCGCTGTCTTCTCGCTGGCGGGACATCGCCCTCAAACGCCTGCGCACCGGACGCGTCGAGGACTGGAGCGATCGTCTGCTGGGCCTGCCGCTGGAAGGGCTGCGCGCATGAATCTGTTCAAACTGTTGCGAAGGACTGACGCGAATCGCGCCGTCCCCGTTGATTCTCCGGCGTTGCTATCGCCTCTTCAGCGCCTGCGCCAACGCACCGGCAGCGATCAGGCAGGGTTGTTCGCTGATGAAGAGGGTGCGTTTGGCGGCGCAATGACGCTGGCGCGCAAGTGGGGCGAGCATCATCGCCGTGGCCAGTGTGGTGTGGTCGTCGCCAGCGGTGGTCGTTTTGATCCGCTGATTGCGTCAATGGCGACAGGGTTCAGCCGTGTGCCTTTCAACGACTTGGCCGCGATGGCTGCGGCAGTGGATTCCACCACGGTCGCGGTCGTGCTGGAGCCGATTCAAGGTGAAAGTGTCATTACGCCCGCGTCGCAGGCGTATGTGCATGGCGTGGCCAAGCTCTGCCGCGAGCTGAACATTCTGCTGATTTTCAATGAAGCGCGCGGCACGGTCGGGCAACAGGGCGGCCTGCTCTGCGAAGACTTCTACGGCGTGCGTGCCGATATCGTTGTACTGGGTGACCATTCCAATCGCAGCCCGCGCAGCGCGGCGTTATTGGCCCGTGGCGCTGCGTGCACTGCAGTGGTCGACGAGCTGCCGGGCTGGGTGGAGGAACCCTCCTCGATACAATCCGCGCGTCCACGCCCACCCGCCAAGCCGCAACGGCACGCGGTGCCTAGCGCACTCATGGCCTAGTCCGTCTCTGAAATCCGTATACCGTCTTGCGTTTCGTACGCTTCGCCCTGCACCGGTCTCCTGGGTGCGGGGCGTTTTTTTGTGCTCGTTGATGGCGTGTTGCTATGCGTGGCGGAACCCCTGCAATCGCGCAATGTCGATTAGCTGTGTGGCCCGAATGGGCCATCTTCTCAATCAGGAGCTTCACCCATGGACATCATTCGCATCATCATCGCCATCCTGCTGCCACCCTTGGGCGTGTTCCTGCAAGTCGGCTTCGCGGGCGCCTTCTGGCTCAATATCCTGCTGACCCTGCTCGGTTACATCCCTGGCATCATCCACGCGGTGTACATCATCGCCAGCCGGAAGTAATTCCGGCGCCGCACGCATTTACCGAATCTGCTGCCGCTTCGCGCCAGATCGCGGGACAAGCCACGCTCCTACGGTCTCCGGCCAGAAGCGGTGTCTCGATAAACCCAAGATCGTGATCTGGCGATGTGCTGCGTGCTGCTGATTCACGCCGAAACTGTAGGAGCGTGGCTTGTCCCGCGATCTGCCGCGCAGCGGCAGCAAAATCAGCCGCCGCGTGTCTCTTCAGCTGCCCATCACCTTGCGGTAGAACGCCCATTCGGTTTCCAGTGCATGAGCCAAGTTGCTGGCTTTGCGAAAGCCGTGGCGTTCTTCGGGGTAGAAATGGCCTTCGGCGGCAATGCCTTTTTCCAGAAGGGCGTCGAGCATGTCGCGGGTCTGCGCGGGGACGACCACGGCGTCGAGCTCACCTTGAAAGAAGATCACCGGCACTTTGATCTGGTCGGCATGCAGCAATGGGGTGCGTTCGCGGTAGCGGGCCATGTCGATGTCCGGGTCGCCGATCAGCCAATCCAGATAATCGGCCTCAAACTTATGGGTGGCTTCAGCCAGCGCCAAGGGATCGCTGACGCCGTACAGACTCGCGCCCGCGCGGAACACGTCCTTGAACGCCAGCGCACACAGGGTTGTGTAACCGCCTGCACTGCCGCCACGAATGAAGGCGTTGTTCGGGTCGATCAGGCCTCTTTCCCCCAAGTGTTCGACGACTGCGCAAGCGTCTTCAACGTCGACCACGCCCCATTCCAGAAACAACGCCTGCCGATACGCGCGGCCATAACCGGTGCTGCCTCGATAGTTGAGGTCGGCGACCGCGAAGCCGCGTTGCGTCCAGAACTGGATGCGCGGGTCGAGCACGGGATAACAGGCGGATGTCGGACCGCCGTGGACGAACACTACCAGCGGGGGTTTGTCCTCCCCATTCATGGCGGGGTAGAAGTAACCGTGCGCTTCGGCCTTGCCGCTGGGATAGCGCAGCGGTTGCGGGCGACTGATACGGTCGGCGGGTAACGGCGCGACACCGCCCGCCAGCACGTTAACGCGTTTGTCCGAGCGACTGATCGCCACCACGGCTGCAGGCTTGATTGCCGAGGCAGCGATGCAATAGAGGTATTGATCGTCAACCGCCAGGCTGCGGAAGCGGGTGTATTCACCGCTGAAGTCTTCCAGCGAGCCGTCCGCCGCACGTAATCCCAATACGCCTGTGCCGTCTTCCGACCAGCTCGCCAGATAGGCGCCATCGTTCAGCGGCAGCCAGCTCGAACCCCCCAGTTGCCAAGGCGCAGGCGCGTGGTCTGCCTCGGCGGCGGGCAACGCTTCGAAGCCGTCCAGCGTTTCCACCCACGGCTGCCAGAAACCGGCGCGATCGGTCAGGCAATACAACCGACCTGCGTCGTCGAAGCGAGGTTGCTGCAGCGCCTCCAGGCCCAAACCGCCGGCGAGGCAATGGGCGCGTCCCCAGTTGCCATCGGGCTGGCGCTCGACGCTCATCAGTCGCGTGGAGGTCCAGGGTTGGTGCGGGCGCCACCACTCGATCCACACCAGGCGATCACCTGTCGGGCTGAGGGTTGGCGATGCATAAAAGTCGGCGCCTTCTGCCAGCACATCACGGCGGCCGTCCACGAGGGCGATGGAGACCAGACGATGAACATCCTGATCTTCCTCAACGGCCAGAATGTGCCCACGTGCACATCGGACATCGCCGTAGCGTTTGTCGCCTTGCGTCAGGGCATGTGGCGTGGGGGAGTCGAAGGGCTGTAGGTAGATCTGTTGATCGGCTTCGTTGACGAAGACGACCGCATCGTCGGTCAGGCAGAACGACCCTCCGCCGTATTCGTAGACGCGGCTGCGAACACTGAAACCCTCCGGTGTCAGGCATGAAAGGGCGCCGTTGCTCCAGCGCCAGATGCGCGAGGCCGCGTCCTGCGGGCGGAATTCATTCCAGAAAAGGCCAGCGGGACTGACGCTCAGTTCAGCGAAATCGATCCCTGCCGCCACAGCCTCGGCAGCAGAGAACAGGTCAGGATTTTGCGATGAGGCGCGAGTTTCGTTCATTGCGGAAGGCCAGTTGCTCGATGGTCTGGCTAGCATACTCGGCTTCGTCGCGGGCTTGGGTGATGAGGTTGTGCTGAGGCGATTTGCTGCACACCGGGTCCGCGTTGCTGGCGTCGCCCGTGAGCATGAACGCCTGACAACGGCATCCGCCGAAGTCTTTTTCCTTCTCATCACAGGAGCGACAGGGCTCCTTCATCCATTCGTAACCGCGAAAACGGTTGAAGCCGAAGGAGTCGTACCAAATGTGCTGCAGGGTGTGGTCGCGCACATTCGGGAACTGGATGGGCATCTGTCGCGCGCCGTGGCACGGCAGGGCGGTGCCGTCCGGGGTGACGGTCAGGAACAGGTTGCCCCAGCCGTTCATGCAGGCTTTCGGGCGTTCCTCGTAGTAGTCGGGCGTCACGAAAATCAGTTTGACCGGATGATTGTCGACAGCCAGTTTCTCGCGGTACTCATTGGTGATGCGTTCGGCACGCACCAACTGATCCTGGGTAGGCAGTAACCCGACGCGATTCAGGTGCGCCCAGCCGTAGAACTGGCAGGTCGCCAACTCGACGAAGTCGGCTTCCAGCGCCACGCAAAGCTCGATGATCTTGTCGATCTTGTCGATGTTGTGCCGGTGCGTCACGAAGTTGAGCACCATCGGGTAGCCGTGCTTCTTCACTGCGCGGGCCATCTCAAGCTTCTGCGCGAAGGCCTTTTTCGAGCCGGCGAGCATGTTGTTCACTTGCTCGTCGCTGGCTTGAAAGCTGATCTGGATATGGTCCAGACCGGCTTCCTTGAAGTCGATGATCTTCTGCTCGGTCAAGCCGATGCCGGAGGTGATCAGGTTGGTGTAGAAACCCAGCCGTCGAGCCTCCGCGATCAGCTCGGCCAGGTCCTGCCGCACCAGCGGCTCACCGCCAGAAAATCCGATCTGCGCGGCACCCATCTGCCGGGCTTCGGCCATCACCTTGAACCACTGCTCGGTGCTCAGTTCCTGCCCCTGTTTGGCAAAATCCAGCGGGTTGGAGCAGTACGGGCATTGCAGCGGGCAGCGATAGGTCAGCTCGGCGAGCAGCCACAGTGGCAGGCCGACGGCGGGCGTCGGCGGAATGTACGGCTGCTCATGAACTGGCGCTGAACCAGGCTCAGGCGAGTTCGATCCAGTGTTCTGCACGAGCGACCTCCATGAATTGCTCGACGTCGATGCCGAGCTCGGGAACACCGGGGAATTTTTCATCAAGCAGGCCGATAATCGCACCCACCGTACGCTGACCATCGATCAGGCCACCGATCTCGCTGGCGCTTTCGTTGAGCTTGATCATCCCTTCCGGGTACAGCAGCACGTGGCCATTCTGCGCCGGCTCGAACTGGAAACGGTAACCCCGGCGCCAGCTGGGCACTTGTTCGCGATTGAAACTCATAGGGCAATTCCTTTGTGCCAGACGCGCTGGTCAGTGACGCTGTGGTAGGGCGGCCGCTTCAGCTCGTATGCCATGGTCATGGCGTCCAGCATGCTCCACAAAATGTCGAGTTTGAACTGCAGGATTTCCAGCATGCGTTGCTGACCTTCCCGCGTCGTGTAGTGCTGCAACGTGATCGCCAGCCCGTGCTCGACATCGCGACGTGCCTGGCCGAGGCGTGTGCGGAAGTATTCGTAGCCGGCCGGATCGATCCACGGGTAGTGCTGCGGCCAGTTGTCCAGCCGCGACTGGTGGATCTGCGGGGCGAACAGTTCGGTCAGCGAGCTGCTGGCCGCTTCCTGCCAGTTGGCGCGACGGGCGAAATTCACGTACGCATCGACGGCAAATCGTACGCCCGGCAGGACCAGTTCCTGCGAGCGCAGTTGATCCGGGTCCAGCCCGACGGCCTGTCCCAGACGCAACCAGGCCTCGATACCGCCGTCTTCTCCGGGCGCGCCGTCGTGGTCGAGCAGGCGCTGAATCCACTCGCGACGAATCTCGCGGTCGGGGCAGTTGGCCAGAATCGCCGCGTCTTTCAGGGGGATGTTCACCTGATAGTAGAAGCGGTTGGCGACCCAGCCCTGAATCTGCTCGCGGGTCGCGCGGCCTTCGTACATCGCCACGTGAAACGGGTGGTAGATGTGGTAATACGCGCCCTTGGCACGCAAGGCCTGTTCGAATTCAGCGGGTGACAGCGGCTTTGCTTCGCTCATGTCGGCATGTTCCTTACCCATTTATCACAGATCCTGTGGGTATATTTCTGTGGGAGCGAATTCATTCGCGAAAATGGATCGAGCGACGGAAATGCGTCGCCTGGAAGACCATCGCGAATAAATTCGCTCCCACAGTTCGAGTCCACGGTTGAGCTCAGTCTTTAACGATCAGCTTTAAAGCTCGATGCTCATGCCATCAAACGCCACTTCAACCTCACGGCGGGCCAGCTCTGCGCGTTCGGGCGAATCCTCGTCGAGGATCGGGTTGGTGTTGTTGATGTGGATGAGCACCTTGCGCTGTCTGGGCAGTTTTTCCAGCACTTCCAGCATGCCGCCGGGGCCGTTCTGCGCCAGGTGACCCATCTCGGTGCCGGTTCGCGTGCCCACGCCTCGGCGTTTCATTTCATCGTCGTCCCACATCGTGCCGTCCACCAGCAGACAGTCGGCGCCGCTCATCTTTTCCATGAGGGCATCATCGACCTTGCCCAGGCCTGGTGCGTAGAACAATTTACCGCCGGTGCGAAGGTCTTCGACCATCAGCCCGATGTTGTCGCCGGGGTGTGGGTCGAAGCGGTGAGGCGAGTAGGGCGGGGCAGCGCTGCGCAGCGGAAACGGTGTGAAGCGCAGGTTCGGGCAGGCGGGAATGACGAAGCTGCCTTCCAGTTCGATGCGGTTCCAGTCCAGACCGCCATTCCAGTGCTTGAGCATGGTGAACAGCGGAAAGCCTGTGGTCAGGTCTTCATGGACCATGTCAGTGCACCAGACCTGATGCGGACAACCTTCGCGCAGGCTCAGCAGGCCGGTGGTGTGGTCGATCTGGCTGTCCATCAGGATGATCGCGCTGATGCCCGTGTCACGCAGGCCCCGATTGGGTTGCATGGGGGCGAAGCCTTGCAGTTGAGCGCGAATGTCGGGGGAGGCGTTGCACAGGACCCAGTTCACGCCGTCGTCCGACAGGGCAATGGACGACTGAGTGCGAGCGTGCGCCCGCAGGCTGCCGTCGCGAAAGCCTGCGCAGTTGACGCAGTTGCAGTTCCATTGAGGGAAACCGCCGCCCGCCGCCGAGCCGAGAATCTGGATGTGCATGTGTGCTCCGTACCGAGTGGGCTGCTGCGCCCGAAAATCTGGAATCCTCTAACAAAAAAGCCCCGGCGAACCGAGGCTTCTCACCGCGCAGAAATCAACGGCTTGCGAAGTACATGGTGACTTCAAAGCCGATACGCAGATCAGTGTAAGCAGGTTTAGTCCACATAAAAGACTCCTTCTGGGTTAATGCAACGGTGGGTAAGTACATCTTTAGTACACCTGCGAGAGGAGACGTTCAAATGCTTAGGGAGCTATGTTACTAAAAATAACGCCGTTCCAACGATGAAATATCAGATAAAGCTTTTTGCATTTCCCGCAAGGATCATCTGGCTGCAGGTGCCGCCACGCTTGGGCTGGGGCGATTGGACAGGCACAAGACCGTGGTTTCAGGTAGCGCTACCCGACTGGCGGCGCGCTTCAGTTCTTCGGGCTGCAAATGTGCAAACGAATGTTGCAGACGCTCAAGGTAACGCGCTGAATGCCCGGCCAGGTGAGCCTGCCACAGCATTTCGGCCGCCTGCGAACTGTCCAGGGTCGCGGGATCGAGTTGGCTCTGAAGCGCGGTGATCTGCGCGGGGAGGTGAGCGTCTTTGATCCGGTCAGGCAGTGTCACCATGAAGGACTCGATGTGGTCGATCAACTGTCCGGCGCTGGCGCTGGGTGACTGCACGCCAAACAACAGCCCGCTTTGCCCGGCAATCTGTCGGAAACCGCTGAATACTGCGTAGCCCAGTTGCAGTTCGACACGCAGGCGCTGATAGAACGGCGCTTGTACCAACTGTGCGAACAATCGCCACATCGCCTCGTCTTCGATCAGTGTCGACGGCGTGGGGTAGAACACCAGCACCGCATCTTCGGAGGCATCCGACGTCTCGTGTTGCCAGCGTTTGCCCGGCGCCAGGACGGGTGGGTGACTGGGTTTTTCCTCGGCGACACCGGGCATCAGCCGCAGGGCGTGAGTGAGTTTGCGCTGGGCGATCTCATCCAGACCGGTCGCGAAGCCGATCCAGCGGGCGTTAGCCCAGATGCTTTCCACGTCTCGGGTTTCTGCGGTGTTGATGCTGTTCAAAAAATGATCAGGAAGCGTTTTGAGCAGTTGGCGAATCGGGATCGGCGCAGGCTCCTGGCTGGGTTGTCCATAACGCGAGAGCGTCTGTGCGTCTGGCTGACCGAGCAACCGCAGCGCCTGTTCCAGCACGGTGGGAAGTGGTTCAGCCAGCCCACTCGCTTTTAATTGCCAGAAGTTTCCGTAAGCGCTGAAAGTCAGCGCCACGCCTGCTTGCCGGGCATCGGCGGTCAGCGATTTCAGGCTGTCGTTGAGCATGAGGGCGAGCTTTGGGTGCGGTGCAGGCAGCGTCCAGCGAAGATAGGCGGTGGTTTCGCCGTTGGCTGGCAGCACTTCACTGAAGGTCAATGACGGCAGCGGCGCCGAGAGGCTTTCTGTCTGAAGTTTTGGTCGCAGAAAAGGATTGGGCTCGGGCAGCCGCCAGTCGGCGCTCAGCAATGGGCGTTCCGCGATTTCAGGACTTGGCTGCAACAGCGTCTGCGGCGTGAGGGTTTCGAGCAACGCATCCACGGCACGAATTGCCTGATCCGATAGACCGGGTTCGGTTGTCGTCTCGCCGCTGTAATGTCGGGCAAGCGCCAATGCGCCATCGACGGCAAGGCGACGTTGTTCGAGCAGGGCGTATTCGTTGAGCAATGGGTGGTAATGCGCTTTGAAGAAGGTCAGCCAGTTGAGTAGCAGGTCTGAAATCTGCGTGCGCACCTCTGACGTCTTCGCGGGCAAGCGCGCTCCTACAGTGAAAGGCGTTCCTTCCGTAGCGAGGACGTCGGTGATCACCGCTTCGACGCTGATCAAAACCTGCCCGTCAAACTCGTACAACACCTCTGCCCTGAGCGATTCGATCAGCCGCCGATCGCGCAGTGTCGCCACCAGGCCGCCCGGCTGCGCGTTATTCATCCAGGTGCAGAGAAACGCGGCAGCCTGCTCATGACCTTGTGGCAATCCCTCGCAGGCGAACATCAGATGGACCTGTCTCGGAGCCTCTTCTGCATGCGGCCCGGCGGAGGTGTCCATCAGTGCCGGAGGCGTGCGCTGATCAATCCGACGGCCCTTGGCGAAATAGCTTCCGTAGGTCTCGGCCAGCGCCTGCAATGCTTCCAGCGATTGCGGTCCCGCCAGGCTCAAGGTCATCTGACCTGCTTGGTAGTACTGCCGGTAGAAGTCCTGCAACGCCTGCTGAAATGCCGGACGCGGGACCGGCAGACTGAAGCGGTTCCCCGCATGAAACCAGCGAAGGGGATGCAAGGGCGATATCGGCTGCAGCCGTTTCAGGTGATTGCGTGACGCGGCGTCTCGCGACCAGGCGATGAACTCCGCATGCAGCACCTCCCGTTCACGCAACTGATCGGCCATCGTCAGGCGCGGGTGAGCCAGCATCTCGCACAACCGGTCCAGACCCTCGGCAAACACGGCCGCCGGTAACTCGAAAAAGAAGTCAGTGATGCGTTCTCGGGTGCTGGCGTTGAGCTGCCCGCCATGGCGCTGGACGTAGGTCATAAGATTTTCGTCGGCGGGAAAACGCTCGGTCCCGAGAAAGAACAGATGCTCAAGAAAGTGCGCCAGTCCTGGCCACTGTTCGGGCACATCATGACTGCCTGCCGCTACCCGCAATGCCGCCGCACACCGTTTCAGACGCGGCGCCGAACACAGCGACACGCGCAGGCCGTTGGAAAGGGTCAGCGAACGATGGGTGGATGAATCAGAGACAGGCATGACGTTTTCCGCAGCGCTCGGGAAAGTGAGTGGTCATGCTAGCGGATAACGGCAGAAAGGGTGCGGAGCACGCCTGATTCGGAGGTACGCCAGCACCCTGTGGGAGCGAATTCATTCGCGATTGGCCAATGCAGGCGACACATCTATGTCGGCTGTGAGGTCTTTCGCGAATGAATTCGCTCCCACAGAGTACCCGGTGATCTCCTGAGGAGCGGTGTCTTGTTCAGTCCTTGACCAGGCCTGCGTAAAACCCGGGGCGTCGATCCTTGAAGTAGGTATTGATGGCCTGCGATTCGCTCATCAATTGCCGGTCTAGGTCCGCGACCACCAGCGTTTCATCCTGACCCGCCAGGCCGACCTGTTTGCCGTCCGGCGCACAGACACTGCTCAAGCCGCAGTAATGAATGTCGCCCTCACTGCCGCAGTAGTTGGCGTAAACCAGATAGCACTGGTTTTCGAAAGCGCGCGCCCGCACGGTGACTTCAGCGACGAAGTCATAGGGGGCCATGTTCGCGGTCGGGACCAGAATCAGATCAACCCCTTCCAGCGCTAGACGCCGCGTGTTTTCGGGAAACTCCACGTCGTAGCAGATCAGGAATCCCAGCTTCCAGCCGTTGAATTCCACGATGGGGAAATGCTCTTCGCCTGCACTGAACATCGACTTGTCCAGTTCGCCGTACAGATGAGTCTTACGGTAATTGCAGAGACGCGAACCGTGGGCGTCGATCAATTGCACGGCGTTGTAAATCTGACCGTCAGCGCCCAACTCGGGATAGCCGTACAGAATCGCCACTTCGGTCGCCTGAGCAATGGCCGAGATGGCCTGCGCTGCCGGGCCATCACTGCGTTGCGCCAGCAAACGAGCGGCCTGCGCGCCGATGTTGTAGCCGCTGAGAAACATCTCGGGGCATACCAGCAGCGACGCGCCTTGCGCCGCCGCTTCGATCGCCCGTGTGTTGAGACGTTGCAGGTTGCCGCTGACATCCCGCGGCAACGGTGGGCATTGATAGAGCGCGACGCGCATGAGCAGGCTCCTTATTCCGGCAAAACGATCGGGCCGATTTCGTGAAACACGTCGCCCGGGCCCGGGTTCTCGGCGTGGGTCTTGCCGCCAAAGTGGGTCATGATGCCCCACACCGCGTTGAGCGAGGTCTGCACGGCGCCTTCAACCCAGGCAGGCGTCCATGACACGTCGTCGCCCGCGATGAAAATGCCGCGCTGATCGTCGGGCATGTCCTTTTGCATGAAGTGCGCATACATACGCTGGTTGTAGCGATAGTGGCCTGGCAGCGCGCCTTTGAAGGCGCCGAGGAAATGCGGGTCGGCTTCCCACGACACGGTGATCGGGTCGCCGATGATGCGCGCGGCGATATCGACCTTCGGGTAGATCTTTTTCAGCGCGCCGAGCGCCAGGCTGACGCGCTTTTCCACCGGGTGCGGAAGCATTTTCAGCGCGTCGCTCATCCACGAATACGACAGGCAGATCACGCCCGGCTTTTCGACGCCGTTGGAGTAAGTGCCGTTATCGAACAGGTAGGTGCCGCGGGTCAGGCGATCGGTCAGCGTCATGCTCATCAGATCACGGCCGGTTTCCGGGTCTTTGTCCTTCCAGAACGGGCGGTCGACCATGACGAAGGTTTTCGATGACTGCATGTAGCGCGTGCGGTCCAGTGCCATCCACATCTTCTGGGAGAACAACGACTCTTCGCACTCGATCTGCGTGGTCAGCAACCAGCTTTGGCAGGTCGCCAGAACAGCGTCGTAATGACGGGTATCGCCCCAGTTGTCGGTGACGGCGAATTGGCCGTCGGCCGCGCGTGCGATGCGCTTCACACCCGTACGCGGTGCGCCGTGGTGCAGCGTCGAGAGGCTGGTGCCTTCCGGCCAGTGCGCGCAGCGCTCGGGGGCGTGACGCCAGATGCCGAGCGGTACTTGTTCCACGCCGCCGACGATCAGGTGCTGGTGATCGTCGCAGTTGGTCATGACCACGCGGAAGATTTCCAGCATCGAGTTCGGGAAGTCCGAGTCCCAGCCGCCGGTGCCGAACCCGACCTGGCCGAACACTTCACGGTGATAGAACGACAGTTTGGCGAAGGCTTTGGAGGTGGCGACGAAGTCGTAGAAGGTGCGGTCGTCCCACAGCGGCACCAGCTTGTCCCACAGTTCCTTGAGGCGCGGGACATCGCGGTCACGGATGGCCTGCTGAATGTCCGCGAACTGCGCGCCGTCTTCGAGGGCATCGGCCCAGGCGTCGGCCACTTCCTGAAACAGCGCAGGCAAGTCCGACAGCTTCTGTGCGTAGTGCGTCGTGCCTTCCAGGTCGATCACGGTGCTGCCGGACGCTGCGGTCAGCGGGTTGGGAAACGGTTTGGACTCAAGGCCCAGTTTGTCGACGTAGTGATAGAACGCTGTGGAGGACACCGGAAAACGCATTCCGCCCAGTTCGGCGATGATCCCCTCGGCGCCTTCGAACTTCTGGGAGCGCAAGCGCCCGCCCATTTTCGACGCTTCGTACACGACGGGTTTGAGGCCAAGCTTCATCAGCTCATACGCAGCGACGAGGCCTGCGATGCCTGCACCCACAATGGCGACTTCTTTTCCAAGGTTCTCGGTCGGGATGCTGCCCAGACCGGCCGGGTGCTCGATCCAGTCATCGAAGGCGAACGGAAAGTCCGGGCCGAAAATCGTGATCGGTTTTTTTCCGTCGGCGGGATGGCGATTGTTCTTCATGACTGACCTTGTTCGACTGGGGCGCGAAAGGGAACAAGTCTAGATAACAGTTGAGACGTTAATAAGACGCAGAGTGTCGTCGTTATGTAGAGATCTTAGACAAAGTGACGAAGGTTGACGTCACTTTGATCAAATAGCCCTAAACCGGCTGTCCGCGATCGATCTTGCTGCTGAGGATGATCGACGTGGTGGTCTTTTCCACGCCATCGACGCTGCCGATAAGGTCCAGCAATTGATCCAGTTGTTCGGGCGAATCGGTGCGCAGCCAGGCCACGTAATCGAATTCGCCACTGACGGCGCACAACTGCTGCACCTGAGCCAGCGCACTCAACCGCCGCAGCACTTCCTTGCCGGAACGAGGCTGCACGGTGATCCCGACATACGCCTGCAAGCCGCCATCCACCACACGCTGGCTCAGTCTCACGCCGTAGCCGGTGATGATTTTCGCCTTCTCGAGACGTGCCAGCCGCGACGTCACGGTGGTGCGAGCGATGCCCAGCTGGCGAGCCAGATTGGCGACGGGCTCGCGCGCATTGATCTGCAAGGCCGCGATCAACTGGCGGTCGATGTCGTCCAGAGCGGGAGGGCGAGTGTCAGGCAAGAGGTGAATCTCCTTCGGCAAGGGCGCAATGTTACCCGTTGTCGAACGCCTGGTCAGGCATTACTCCTGTAGGTGCAGGCTTGCAGGCTCATAAGACCCCCAGCATCAATAAAGACCGACCCACCGCCTTCGCTGCCGTCGTAACCTCCGACGTCTCCCACAGGTACCGGGGAGACCACAGAACCTGTTGCTGCCTCAAGACCTCTGAACCGGGCAGACCCAGAACCTGTGACTGCCTCAACACCTCTGAACTGGATAGACCCAGAACCTGTGGCTGCCGCAAGACCTGTGGGAGCTGCTGGAGGTTACGACAGTGGCGAATGCGGTGGGACAGTGACATCACCGGTGACTGACCCACCGCCTTCGCTGCCGTCGTAACCTCCGACGTCTCCCACAGGGAGCGGGGGCGCAGCATGAATGGAAGCCGGCCCGGCGCTTTCGCTAGAGACTCCCGATCAATCCTTGTACCCCGGTGCCACGCGATCCAGCAGGCGCAGCAAGGCCGCCCAGGCAAAATCCACGGCGTCCAGATCGCTCAGCTCCCCCTCCGCAACACCTTGGCCGGGTGCGTTGAATTGTCTTTCCGTGCGCCGGCAGACCTCTTCAGGCGGCAAGAGCAGGTTGCCACTGGCTTGCGCCGTGACCTGAATCTCACAGGCTTTCTCCAGGTAGTACATGCGCAGAAAAGCCTGCTTCACGCTCTCGCCCACGGTCAATAAACCGTGGTTGCGCAAGATCATCACCGCGTTATCCCCCAGATCGGCCACCAGGCGCTGTTGCTCACTGAAATCCAGGGCGATGCCTTCGTAGTCGTGGTAGCCGACGCGGCCATAGAACTCCATCGAGATCTGGTTCACCGGCAGTAAGCCGCACGTCTGCGCAGCCACCGCGCACCCCGCCTTGGTGTGCGTGTGCAGAACGCACTGAGCATCTTCCCGTGCACTGTGAATGGCGCTGTGAATCACGAAACCCGCGGGGTTCACCGGGTACGGCGAAGCCTCGACCTTATTGCCGTGAAGATCGATCTTCACCAGGTTCGAGGCCGTGATCTCCTCGAACATCAGGCCGTAAGGGTTGATCAGAAAGTGATGCTCGGGGCCGGGGATGCGCAGGGAAAGGTGGGTGAAGATCAGGTCGGTCATCCTGTAATGAGCGATCAGGCGATAACAGGCGGCCAGTTCTTGCCTGAGTTGCCATTCCTGCGGGCTGTACGCGTGGGACATGTCGGGCTCCAGTGGTTTCATTTTGCGCTGGGTGCAGCCTGCCAGCCTGTTTCGTCGACGTCGAGTGCTGGTCCGCCATCACGCGAAGTCTTATCGCTTCATTTGCTCGAAGTGATCATTTTGTTGATCGGTTTGCGCGATTTGTGCGAATGCAATAAGCTGATTTGCGTGAACTGATCACAAAGATGATCGTTTCGCTCAAATTCAAGCCTTTAGCCTGATGCATCACACCACTGCCCCACTATAAGAATAAGGAGTGCTCCCGTGGCCCAGATTCCTATCAAGCGCACCATTGAACGTGTACCCGGCGGCATGATGATCGTGCCCCTGCTGATCGGCTCGCTCGTCGCAACGTTTCTGCCTGACATGCCGAAGTTCTTCGGCTCGTTCACCAACGCACTGTTCACCGGTTCGCTGCCTATTCTCGCGGTGTTCTACGTGTGCATGGGCGCCAGCATCGACATCAAAGCCACACCGTATCTGTTGAAGAAAGGTGGCGTGCTGTTTGGCACCAAGGTCGGAACCGCCATCGTGATCGGCGTGATCATGGGGCACTTCCTGGGGGAGCAACCGATCACTTCGGGCATCTTCGCCGGGCTGTCGACGCTGGCGGTGGTTGCCGCCATGAACGACACCAACGGCGGGTTGTACATGGCACTGATGGGCCAATACGGGCGGTCCGAAGACGTCGGCGCTTACTCGGTCATGTCGCTGGAGTCCGGTCCGTTCCTGACCATGGTCACGCTGGGTGTCGCCGGGTTGGCGGCGTTTCCGTGGCCTACGCTGGTGGGGGCAATCCTGCCGCTGCTGCTGGGCATGTTGCTGGGTAATCTTGACCGCGAGATGCGCGACTTTCTGGCCAAGGCTGTGCCGGTGATGATTCCGTTCTTTGCCTTGGCGCTGGGCGCCAGCCTCGACCTGCACAAGGTCTGGCAGGCGGGCTTGTTGGGTATTGGCCTGGGCCTGGCGGTGGTCGTGCTGACCGGCATTCCGCTGTATTTCGCCGACCGGGTGTCGGGCGGGACCGGCGTTGCGGGCGTCGCAGCGGCCAACACGGCGGGTAATGCGGCGGCAGTCCCCGCGCTGGTGGCGGCAGCGAATCCGGTCTACACCGACGCTGCAAATTCCGCGACCTTGCTGGTGGCGGCGTGCGTGGTGGTCACCGCTGTTTTGTCGCCGATTCTTACCGCGTCCGTCGCCAAACGCTACAAAGCGCGTCACGCTGACACGCCGGTGAACGACGAGCCGGTGAAGGTGGCTGCGGAGCGGGAGGTGGTTCGATGACATTGCTGATCATTGCCGATGATCTGTCCGGTGCGGCGGATTGCGCGATTGCCTTCGCGGGCGCCGGACTGAGCACGGTGGTGACCCTTGATGCGTCCCATGACACCGGCGATGCAAGCGTGGTCGCCATTGATACCGACACCCGTCGCCTGTCTGTCGCGCAAGCCGCTGAGCACACGCTGACGGCGTACCGGACGCTGCTCAAACCGGGGCAGCGACTGTACAAGAAGATCGACTCGACCCTGCGCGGCAACTGGGCGTCGGAAGTCGCTGCACTCCAGTCGCACGCGGGTCTGGCGATCGTCGCGCCGGCCTTTCCTGCAACCGGGCGCACCACGCTGCAAGGCAGGGTGCTGGTCAACGGTCAGCCGCTGGAAACCACCGACACTTGGAAGCTGGAGCACGCAGACCGTTCGGCCAACATCGATACCCTGCTTGAAGGCGCAGGTCTGCGAACCGCCAAGCTGACATTGGATACCTTGCGTGGCGACGCTGATGCGCTGGCCGGTCACATTGTCGAAATGGCTGGCAGCGATATCCAGGCGCTGATCGTCGATGCGCAAACCGCCGAGGACCTGAGGACGCTGGCGATCGTCACCGCGAACTTATCAGCGCCCTTGTTCTGGGTGGGATCCGGTGGGCTGGCGCGTGAACTTGCGGCGTTGCCTGATGTGTTGTCGGCGTCGGGCACTAGTCCCGTGTTCGCACGTGAAAAACACGCGCCTACGTTGGTTTTGGTCGGCAGCCTGTCCGACGTTTCCCAACGTCAATGCGCGATGCTTAAGGAGCGCGCATCCATCGGCGAGCTCGTCGTGCCGCCTTCCGTGCTGCGTCAGGGCATGTCACACGCGGATTGGGCCGGTTGGGAAATGCGTATTGGCGAGTACCTGCGTCGTGGCGAGGACCTGCTGTTGCGCATCGGCCGGGACGAGGCCTTTGATCCGGCCGAAGGTGCGCGGCTGTCGACCTTGCTGGCCGCGCTGGTGCGACCTCACTTCGCTCACGTCGGCGGTCTGGTCGCCACGGGCGGTGAAACCGCGCGAGCCATGCTCGAAGCGGTGGGTATCGGCAGCCTGCAACTGCTCTGTGAAATCGAAGCGGGCGTTGCGTTCGGGCGCCCGATCGCTACACGCCACGGCCATCGTCCCGGTGTTGTCACCAAGGCCGGTGCGTTCGGCACCGACCACGCGCTCTACGCGGCGTGGCTGCACATGAATAACGCTGTAGAGCCTGCGGAATACGCCGCAGGCTCGGTCAAGAATTCTGCGCTACAAGGTAAACATCATGAGTAACTATTTGCCCATCATCGGCATCACCATGGGCGACGCCGCAGGCGTAGGTCCGGAAATCATCGTCAAGAGCCTGACCCACGATGTTGTGTATCAGCAGTGCCGTCCGCTGGTGATCGGTGATGCCGGACGTCTGGAACTGGCAAACGAAATCGTCAAAGGCAGCGCGAAGATTCGTCGCATCAAAGAGGCTTCGGAGGCGCAGTACGAGCCAGGCACCATCGACTGCATCGACTTGAACCTCATTCCCGCCGATCTGCCCTTCGGTCAGCTGTCACCCATTGCCGGCGACGGCGCATTTCAATACATCGCGCGGGCCGTGCAACTGGCCGAAGCGGGGCAGATCGACGCGATCTGTACCGCACCGCTTAATAAAGAAGCGCTGCACGCCGGCGGCCACAAATACCCAGGCCACACCGAGATGCTGGCGCACCTGACCCACGTCGACGAAGTCTCGATGATGCTGGTCGCACCGCACCTGCGGGTCATTCACGTGACCACGCACATTGGCATCATTGATGCGATCCGCAAGATCGAACCGGGCCTGGTGCAGCGCACCATCGAGCGCGGTAATGCCACGCTGATCAAGGCCGGCATCGCCAGGCCGCGTATTGGCGTGTGCGGCATCAACCCGCACGCGGGCGAGAACGGCCTGTTCGGTTATGGCGAAGAAGAGGAAAAAATCATCCCGGCGGTGAAGTTGTTGCAGGCGCAAGGGCTGGATGTGACTGGTCCGCTGCCAGCGGACACGCTCTTCTTCCGCGCGGGGCGTGGCGATTTCGATCTGGTGGTCGCGATGTACCACGATCAGGGCCATGGTCCGGTGAAAGTGCTGGGTCTGGAAGCGGGGGTCAACGTCACCGTAGGCCTGGAAGTGATCCGGACCTCGGTGGATCACGGCACTGCATTCGACATCGCCGGTAAGGGCATCGCCGACGAACGCAGTCTGCTCGAAGCGCTGCGCCAGGGCGCTGAACTGGCCACGCGTCGGGGGTGAGGTGTCAGGCCTCGGTCGTGTAAGATCAGCGGCCTTTCCCTTACGAGGCCGCCCATGAAAGCCACCGACCGTCATCGCGCCATTCTCGAACTGGTGCGCGCCCGCGACACCAATGTCGAGCAACTGAGCGCTGCGCTTGGCGTGTCGGAAGCCACCGTGCGGCGCGACCTCACCATGCTCGCCAAACAGCGGCATCTGGTGCGTACCCACGGCGGTGCCACGGCGCTGATTGGCGTGCATGAGCCGGAAGCGTCGCTGGAAGAGCGCAAGGCGACCCAGCGCGATCAGAAAGACATCATCGCCAAAGCGGCGGCGCTGCATGTTGACGAGGGCGACACGGTGCTGCTCGACGGTGGCACCACGTGTGCGGCGCTGGCGTTGCACCTGTGTTCGCGCCAAAACGTGCACGTGGTCACCAACAACCTTCTGGCGGTGATGACGCTGGCCAACGCACCGGGGATTCGCCTGACGCTGATCGGCGGCGACCTTCGGGGTTCGAGCATGAGCACGCTCGGGCCGCTGGCTGAACTGACCTTGAGCCGCTTGAGCGTCGACAAGGCGTTCATGGGCGCTGACGGAGTGGTCGCCGAATTCGGTCTGTGCGAAGCCAGCGATCAACAGGCGTACTTGAAGGAATGCATCATCAGGCGCGCCGCGCAGGTGTTCGTCCTCGCGGATGCCGAAAAACTCGGCCGCGCTCGTCAGCAACACTGGACGCCCATCGAACGCGAATGGACGCTGATTACCTCATCCCAAGCGGATGAAGCATCGCTGGCGCCGTTCCGCGCAGTTCAGCAGATTACTGTCGAAACCGTTTAGAAGAGACACGGCCTCTGTAGGACTTTTCCTCGCAGTCATCGTTTTGTCATTCAGCTGTCACTCCCGGCATGTCTAAATCGGCCTTCTGACGTTAGACCCTCTGAATCCGCGCCGGGAGCCCCGCCATGACCGATAGCCAGCATCTGGATTTGTCCGAAACCGCCCACTATATACGCGCCGATATTCTCGACAGCTTCGACGAAGAGCTGGAAATGGAGTACGACGATGCGCGTCTGGACGAGCTGCTCTCCGGCCTGGGTGAAGAGGTGCCGAAGGGCATTGATCGACGCGTCTACTTCCGCGAGTTGCTGCGCCTGCAGGGTGAGCTGGTCAAGTTGCAGGACTGGGTCGTCAGTCAGAAGCTCAAGGTCGTGGTGTTGTTCGAAGGGCGCGACGCAGCCGGGAAGGGCGGCGCGATCAAGCGCATCACTCAACGCCTGAACCCGCGTGTTTGCCGGGTCGCCGCACTGACGGCGCCGAGCGAGCGCGAACGCACCCAGTGGTATTTCCAGCGCTACGTTTCGCACCTGCCGGCCGCCGGTGAAATGGTGCTGTTCGACCGCAGTTGGTACAACCGCGCAGGTGTCGAGCGGGTCATGGGGTTCTGCGATAACGACGAATACGAAGAGTTTTTCCGCACCGTGCCCGAGTTCGAAAAGATGCTGGTGCGCTCGGGCATCATCCTCATCAAGTACTGGTTCTCGATCACCGACGATGAGCAATACCGCCGCTTCCTCATGCGTATTCACGATCCGCTGAAACAGTGGAAGCTGTCGCCAATGGACCTGGAATCCCGTCGTCGCTGGGAGGACTACACCCGTGCCAAAGAGGAAATGCTCACCCGCTCACACACTGACGTCGCGCCGTGGTGGATCGTTGAGGCGGATGACAAGAAGCGCGCACGCCTGAACTGCATTCACCACTTGCTGGAGCAGATCCCGCGCGGCGACGTGGAGTCGCCACAGGTGGTGTTGCCCGAGCGCGAATACAATGCCAACTACCTGCGCGCGCCTGTGCCGCGCGACATGGTCGTGCCGTCCCGGTATTGACCGAACCCGTTGACGGCGAAGATCAGATCTTCCACTGCTTCGCCGTCTTCGCCAGCCTCTGCTGAAGGCCTTCGATGTTCAGCGCCAGTTGCCGGGTCATCAACTGATAACCCAGTACTTCGGCTGAAGCAGCGGGCGTTTCCGGGCCTACTGCCAAGGATTCGGTAGGGCGCTCCAGACGCTCCGTGGCGCCCGTCTTCAACGCCCTCGCCATCCCGATGAGCATGCGCCGGATTCGACGCTGCTCGGCATTCATGCCCACGTTGCCCAAGTCGGCCGGACGCAGGTTCGACAGGATCTCCAGCGTGCTCAGGCACATGCGGTAATGGCCTTGGATGGCGTCCAGTTCGACCAGCGAAATCTTCACTTCTTTCGACACGGACGGCATTAACGAGCGCAGCTGCAGCATCGTTGCGTTGAGCCGTGCGAGCAGCTTCAAATGCTCGTCGGCGGTAATCGACTGCCCGCTGCTGATGCGTTCGTACACCTTGGCGCAGTCCCGCAGCCCGGTGGCCAGGTTGTAGCGCCACGAGTACACCGCATACAGCGGCAGGGCGAAGGAAAACGCCAGGGCCAGCGCGATCCCGATCAGGATATCCACCGTGCGCCAAAGCCCGTCGGTAATCGGGTTATCGCCATGGCCCGCCACGATAAACAGCGTAATCGCCGACAGCAGCGCCGTGTAACCGCCCTTGCCGATGGCGTGATACGCGAAGAAGCCACAGATCAGCGACATGACCACGTAGGTCAGCAGAGGCATGCCCAGATAGCTTTCCTGCGCCACCACGGCCAGGCCCAACGCTGCACCAATCAATGTGCCGTACGCCCGTTCTACCGACTTCTTGCCGATATTGCCGTGATGCTGCAAACCGCCAATCACGATCAGCATGGTGACGGACGCCCATTCGCCATGGGGCAGGTGGATCCCCGTCGTGAGCAGGATCGACACCAGCAGACCGACCACGATGCGACCGGCATGAATGTAGCGCGCGTGGCGATAGCGGCGGTACGGATCCAGCAAGGGGCGCAGGACCCGGCGAAGCCAGTGAGGCAGTAAAGGCGTATTCATGGGGTTACAGACCCTTGGGGAAGCGAAAATATCCAGCCGTTTGGCAAACGTGTGGCGCCCCGGCTTCTGATAGGCTTGCCGCCTCTGAAATCCCGACGCCCGGCGACGAGGTAAAACTTTTGCAGTTCCTGAAAAATCTCTACTGGAAACGCTGGATCAAGAAACGCGGCGCCAAGCTCGCGGGTGGTCTGGAGTCGATGAGCAAACGCAGCGAGCTGATCATCGAGGACTGCGTCGAACTGGGACACGTCGAACTGCGCGCGCGTCACGTCGAAATTGGCGCACACACCTACATTCGAAGCGGCACACACCTCTCGCTGGTGTCGTCCATCGGCCGTTTCTGCTCCATCGCGTCCGACGTCTTCATCGGCCAGGAAAAATACACCCACCCCAGTGACTGGGTGAGTTCGCATCCCTTCCAGTACACCGACGCGCCACTGATCTATAACGCCCGGACCGACATGACCGAGATTGGGCACGATGTCTGGATTGGCCACAGCGCGATGATCATGGAAGGCGTGACAGTCGGCACCGGCGCCATCATCGCCACCCGCGCGGTCGTCACTCAAGACGTTCCGCCTTACGCCATCGTCGCGGGATTCCCTGCCAAAATCATTCGCTACCGACATTCGCCTGACATCATCGAACGTCTCTTGGCGAGCGAGTGGTGGGAGAGGGATATCGCCGAATTGAAGACGCTGCCAATGGACCGCCCCGAGGCATTCTTGCAGGCGTTGGACGCAGGCAGTGCGAGCGCCAAAGCACGGTATCGCAGAATGAAGATCAGCCGTGAAGGGTGTGAAATGCTTTGAAGCTTCGGGTGATCGGGGTGATCACCATAGAAACGAAAAAGGCCGCCCTAAGGTCAGCCCTTCATAATTCGCACGCCCTGATCAGGCGACTTTTTCTTTAACGGTTATATCGACTTCCAAATTTGCGCAGGCCAACAGGTTCACCAGAGCATCCAGGGAGAACTTATCAATCTTCCCGTTCAGCAGCTCACTCAGACGCGGCTGGGTAACGTGGAGCTGTCGTGCCGCATCTTTTTGCGGCAGATCCCACGACCGTACAGTCTTGGTCAGCACTCGCATCAGCTTGGAGCGCAGCCGAAGATTCTCGGCTTCTTCTGGCGAATCAACCAACGCATCCCACACAGAGCTAGAGCGTTCGTTTGCCATTATTTATCCCTCATTCCTGCTTCTGTTGCATTTAGATTAGAAAAGCACATGAGTATGAACGAAGGCTGCGACTTTACCCCTTGCCATAAACGGAAGGGGTGTTGAAGCCCCCTAATTCCAGGGGGCGTCACGTCTCATCAGTCCAGCGACTTGTACCTGGTTGCAGCCAAGTCAATGTCGCGCTTTTCCGTCTTTTCAGTGGTTTTGCGAAACGCATGAAGGACATAGATGCCGTCCGACCGCTTCACCACATAAAACACGCGAAAAGCCCCATCTTTACACGTGATGCGGATCTCCCGCACACCTTGCCCTACGCTTTCCATCGGCTTCCAGTCGGCAGGTTCATCGCCCTCCTGGATCAGTTCCAGCTAATACCCGGCTCGTTGTCGAGCGACGGGTGGAAAGTCACCCATATCTTCTTTACTGGTGCCCACCCATACGATTGGTTTGACGCCGTCCTGCCTTGATCTGATTCCTTGCATAGAAATATTGCCTTGCGTTTGCCATTTGCCGACCCTCCATAGCGCTTACGGTCTCACTTAATCCCCCGCTGACTCATCATGGGCTCCTGTAGGGGGATAGTGCCGTCAGTAAACGCAATTTATCTCGATATCGATATAAGACCAATCGGTCGACGAAAACTTATCTCGAAATGAATATATGCCAGTTGAGTGCAGGCCTTGTGGCTGTCAGGCTCGATACCGTTCTGTTGCTGGTTAGTGTCCGTTTCCGGTCAGCAGGCTGAAACAGTCGCTTGTCGCGGTAAGCTGCGATGATCTCGCTGGATAAAGCTGCGAGCGAGTACTTACCCAACTCGGCGGTGAGCTTTTTTGCCTTGCTCGTTTCGCCACGCTGAGTGGAGAGCTTCTTGGTGGGAGTGACTTCGGAAAGATAACGCTTCAGGGCCGCCTCTAGAGTCATGCGCTCTGAGCCGCTTCGCTGAATGTAGACGCCTCTGACCATCTCGTCTTCGGCTCGACGTGACCAGTCCTCAGCGTCACGTTTGGTGCGGAAAGTCTTGGAAGCTGTGGGCCATCCTTGTTTTCGGATGACTGCTTTCCATGTACCGGAAGGGGTTTTTACGAGAGTTGCCATGCTGTTCTCCGAAGGACATCGGCACGGACTGTACCGAAACTGTACCTCGGGGGCATTCCAAAACACCCTCTCGAAACTGCAGCAGCGCTGCAGCCCTTGATTTATATGGTGGGCCCACACGGACTCGAACCGTGGACCAAAGGATTATGAGTCCTCTGCTCTAACCAACTGAGCTATAGGCCCTCAGTCAGGCGGCGGATTATAACGATGGTTTCCGAGCTGTGCTATCCGAAAAGTCCGAAACCGTTATACGAAGAAACGTCGCGCAGAATTCTTCGGGGCGCAGGGGCAGGCTGACGATGTAGCCCTGGATCTGTTCGCAGCCTTCATCGGCCAGGAATCGCTGCTGTTCGAGGTTCTCCACGCCTTCGGCGATGACGGTCAGTTGCATGCTGCGGCCCAGGGCGATGATGGCGCGAACGATGGCGGCGTCGTGAGGGTCGTCGGGGAGGCCGCGTACGAATGACTGGTCGATCTTGAGGATGTCCAGTGGCAAGCGTTTGAGGTAGCTCAGTGACGAGTAGCCTGTGCCGAAATCGTCGATCGCCAGTTGCACGCCGAGCTTTTTAAGGCGATGCAACACCGACAGGGCTTCCTCGGTTTGCGACATGATGAAGTTTTCGGTGATCTCCAGTTGCAGGCAGCCCGGCTGGAGCTCGTATTGAGTCAGCAGTTGCTCGATGCGCGTGACCAGATTGGGTTGGCGCAGCTGTGCCCCTGCGAGGTTTACAGACAGTGACCCGAACACGTCATACCGCTGGTTCCACTGATGCAGCTGCTGGCAGGCCATTTCGAGCACCCACTCGCCGATCTGCAGGATCATGCCGTTCTCTTCCGCCAGAGGAATGAAGCGTTCCGGTGGGACTTCTCCGAACGTGGGGTGAGTCCAGCGAATCAGAGCCTCCGCACCGACCAACCGTTGTGTCAGCAGGCTGACCTTCGGTTGGTAGGACAGCGTGAATTCATTGCGCTCGATCGCCCGGCGCAGCTCGTGCTCCAGGGCGATGCGTTCACTGGCCTGGGCGGTCAAGTCCCGGGTGTAGTTCTCGACGCGATTACGGCCTTTGGCCTTGGAGCGGTACATAGCGGCGTCGGCATTCTTGATCAGCGTCGCGACGTCTGCTCCGTCGGTGGGGAACAGCGCCGTGCCGATGCTGGTGCTGATGAAGAACTCGTGCTCCCCGGCCTGAAATGGCGCCGAGAAGCTGTTCAGCAGTTTGGTGGCGATGACATCGGCATCGCCTGCCGTTTGAAGGCCGGGCAGAAGAATGATGAATTCATCGCCGCCCAACCGCGCAACCGTGTCGATATCCCGCAGGTTTTCCTTCAGCCGCTGAGCAATGCCCTTGAGCAGCAAGTCGCCGACCGGATGGCCGAGGCTGTCGTTGATGTGCTTGAACCGGTCGAGGTCCAGGAACAGTACGGCGCCGAGGCTCTTGGCCTCTTTGCAATGGCTGAGTGCGGCGTGCAAGCGGCTTTCGAACAGGGTGCGGTTTGGCAGACCGGTCAGTGGGTCGTGGTGGGCCTGGTAATCCAGTCGCGCCTGAGCCTGCTTGAGGCTGGAGATGTCGGCGAACACCGCGACGAAGTGGGTGATGAACTTGTCGCGATTACGTACAGCGCTGATGGTCAGCCAGCTCGGGTAGATTTCGCCGTTCTTGCGTCGATTACTGATCTCGCCCTGCCAATGGCCTTCGGCCGTCAGCTGATACCACATGGCGGCATAGAACGCGCTGTCGTGCAGACCCGAGGCGAGCAGGCGAGGGGTTTCACCGATCGCTTCACCTTCGCTATAACCCGTGATCTCACTGAAGGCCCGGTTGACCGCGTTGATGCGCTGGCGAGTATCGGTGATCAAGACACCCTCAGCGGTGCTCTCGAACACCGTGGCCGCCAGTTGCAGCTTCTCCTGCATCTGGTGCCGTTCAGTGATGTCCCGAGCGATGGTCAGCATGCAATCTTCACCGCCAATCGGCAGCGGTCGCGATGAAATTTCGCACAGCCTGATTTGCCCGTCCCTGCGACGAATATGGCTGGTGAAGTCTTTAACGAACCCGTCGCGATTCAGTTGCTCGAGCAACTGCTGACGCTCGTTCAGGTCGACCCAGATGCCCAGGTCCAGCGTCGTGCGGTCCAGTGAAAGCGCGCTGTGATAACCGGTGATACGGCTGAAGCCATCGTTGACTTCCACCAGCAAGCCGTCGCTTTGCCGGGTAATCAACAGGCCGTCGGGGGAGGAGTGAAACGCTTTGGCGAACTTCTCCTCGGACATCTGCAGTTGCTGCTGGGCTTCCTTGAGCGGGGTGATGTCGCGCACGACCACGACGAGCGCCGGCGTTGAGTCCAGATCGAAAGGCTCCGCCGATAACAGGCCAGTAAACGTCTGTCCGTTATTGCGCCGGAACGGCATCTCCAGGTTGCGGATGCTGCCCTTTTGCAGGCGCTGCAGCAGGCTTGGCCCGATGTCCGGAATTCCCCAGATATTCAGTTCGCTCGGGGTCTTCCCGATGATTTCGCTGGCGGACAGGCCGATCTGCTCGACGAAGGCCTGGTTGGCTTCCAGAAAGCAGCCATCGGACAGCCGCGCGATCACCAGGATGTCCGGGCATTGAGCGAACACGGAGGCAAATTTGCCTTCAGACAGGCGCAAGGCTTCTTCGGTTTGCTTGGCCTCGCTGATGTCGATCATCAATCCGCGCATGACAGGCTCGCGGCCATAGGTGATGAGGCTGACGATGTCCCGCACCCAGACCACTCGTCCGTCGGCGCTGATCACCCGGTAATCCACGCTGTGATCGTTGCCCAGTCTTGTTTGCTGGTCGCAGTAGGTTTCAGCCCGCTCCAGATCGGCCTGATGCACGATGCTGCGCCAGAAGCCCGATCGGCGCCATTGGTGCAGCGGGTAGCCGAGCAGGTTCTCGGCGTGCGGGGAAACGTAGTTATAGGAGTAGTCGTGCGTGTTGGCTTCCCAGGCAATGGCCGACAGGCTCTCGATCATGCCGCGATAGTGATACTCGCTGCTGCGAAGTTCCTGTTCGAGTGCGACGCGTCGTGAGATTTCCGAGCTGAGGCGCCGGTTGATGCGCACGACAACCGCCAGGATCGAAGACAGCAACAGCAGGCCGGGCAGGCCGTAGAGCAGGAAATCGCGCCAAAAACGCAGAGGTTCCGGCGAGGTAAAAGGGGGTGCATCGGTAGACGTTTGCGGGAGTTCGCTCGCTGGAGCGTACAAATGACCGCTGATGGTCGGAAGGTGATCCTCAGAGGCCTCCTGTGCACGGGCGTCGCCTGGGTGTTCGATGTCGGGCGGTGCAGCATCCGTACTCTGCATTGATTTCTCATGCATGCCCTGCGAGGTCGTTTCCCCTTGGGGAAGAACCTGAGCGTCGACGTTTGTCGACCCCATCAAGCACAAGAAAACAATGGCCGGCATCCAAAACATGGCAGCCTCAATAGTTTCAATGGTGAGAATGAGTCGAGTGTAGTCGGGCTGGAGGAAGGTGGCACACTGCCGAAATCTTATTCTTTAAAACGCAAAACCCCCGGCAGGGCCGGGGGTTTTGGTTGACGCGTTTTTCGCTTACTCGTCCAGGAACGAACGCAGATGTTCGCTTCGGGTCGGGTGACGCAGCTTGCGCAGCGCCTTGGCTTCGATCTGACGGATACGCTCACGGGTTACATCGAACTGCTTACCGACTTCCTCAAGGGTGTGGTCAGTATTCATGTCGATACCGAAACGCATGCGCAGAACCTTGGCTTCGCGGGCGGTGAGGCCCGAGAGCACTTCGCGCGTCGCTTCTTTCAAGCTTTCAACAGTGGCGACATCGATTGGCGACTGCATGGTCGAGTCTTCGATGAAGTCACCCAGGTGCGAATCTTCGTCGTCACCGATCGGGGTTTCCATGGAGATCGGCTCTTTTGCGATCTTCAATACCTTGCGGATTTTATCCTCAGGCATTTCCATGCGTTCGCCCAGCTCTTCCGGCGTCGGTTCACGACCCATTTCCTGCAGCATCTGGCGGGAAATACGGTTGAGCTTGTTGATCGTCTCGATCATGTGCACCGGAATACGGATGGTGCGGGCCTGGTCGGCGATCGAGCGAGTGATCGCCTGACGGATCCACCAGGTGGCATAGGTCGAGAACTTGTAACCACGACGGTATTCGAACTTGTCCACCGCTTTCATCAGGCCGATGTTGCCTTCCTGGATCAGATCGAGGAATTGCAGGCCGCGGTTGGTGTACTTCTTGGCGATCGAGATCACCAGACGCAGGTTCGCTTCAACCATCTCTTTCTTCGCACGGCGGGCCTTGGCCTCACCGATCGACATGCGACGGTTGATGTCCTTGATTTCCAGGACGGTCAAGCCGGTTTCTTCTTCCAGCGCTGTCAGCTTCTGCTGGCAACGTTGAATGTCGGCTTGCAGGCGACCAATGGCTTCAGCGTATTTGCTTTTGCCTTTGGCCAGTGCGTCGGTCCAGCTCTGATCGACTTCGTTACCCGGGAACTGGCGCAGGAAGTCGGCGCGCGGCATGCGTGCATCACGTACACACAGCTGCATGATGGCACGCTCTTGTGCACGCAGACGCTCCAGGGCGCTGCGAACACGCTCGACCAGGCCTTCAAACTGTTTTGGAACCAGTTTGATCGGCATGAACAGCTCGGCCAGAGCCAGAAGCTCTTCGTTGGCCTGCTTGCTGCCACGACCGTGCTTTTTCAGGGCCTTGAGGGTGATTGCCATCTGATCGGAAACGGCACCGAAGCGCTGGGCAGCCACGACAGGGTCCGGACCGCTTTCGGCCTCTTCCTCGTCATCGCTGTCCGACTCTTCGTCGTCATCGTCCGCGGCGTCAGCCTTTTCGGCTTTCTGATCGATCGGCGGAGGGACTTCGGCTGGCGGCGCAATGCCGTCGTCCGGGTCGATATAGCCGCTCAGAACGTCGGACAGGCGACCACCTTCGGTGGTAACCCGAGTGTATTCGGAGAGAATGTGCTCGACCGTGCCCGGGAAGTGCGCGATAGCGCCCATCACTTCACGGATGCCTTCTTCGATACGTTTGGCGATTTCGATCTCGCCTTCACGTGTCAGAAGCTCGACCGTACCCATTTCGCGCATATACATGCGCACCGGGTCTGTCGTGCGACCGATGTCGGTTTCGACTGCCGCCAACGCTGCGGCTGCTTCTTCAGCGGCCGCTTCGTCAGTGTCAGCTTCGGCCAACAGAAGGGCGTCCGCATCCGGAGCACTCTCGAATACGTTGATCCCCATGTCGTTAATCATGCGGATGATGTCTTCCACCTGTTCCGGATCTGAAATATCCTCCGGCAGGTGGTCGTTGACCTCCGCGTAAGTCAGGTAACCCTGCTCACGACCACGGCTGATCAACTCTTTGAGGCGAGACTGCTGTTGCGCTTTTCCGGACATAACACCCTATCCACTGAAGGTCTTGGCGGGCAAAAAACAAGCCGAGGATTATACCCGAGCTAGGACCTCACGCGCCAGTTGAGGTCGGGGTTTGTGCAGGAACTTTGCGATTTAACAGGTTGAGAAGCTGAACTTTTTCATCTGCGCTCAACCCTGTCTGCCGTTCCTTCCTGATCAATTGATCCAGGCTTCGCTCGCGTTGGCGGGCGGACAAGCTAGTTATAGTGTCGAAAAACTGTTGTTCAAGGTTATCGGCCGAGATCAGCCATTCCTTTTCCGCCAGTTGTCTTAATAATCGTCCTTGATCGGTCCCGTGCCAGCGAGCGATCAATTGCAGCGATCGCAGCTTGGGATTTTTTTGCAGCGCTTCGAGCAATGCGACAAGCAGTTGCGAGTAAACGTTGTCTTCGGCTGCAAAATGGCTGGCATCTTCCACCTTCTGCGACAGCTCAGGGTGATGCAGTAAGGTCCTGAGTGCGGTCAGTGTCGGTGGCTCAACCGTTGCCGGTGTGCGGGGTGCCCGGGGTTCAAAGTCGGGCCGCTTGCCGTTCCTGTCCCATTTCTTGCCTTTCTCCCAAGGCTTGTTTTCCCATTTTTTCTGCTGACCGCCGGGCGCTTTTGGCGTCCACTCTTGCTGGGCTTCGTACGCGTCATGCGGTTGGTAGTCGCTGTAGTCCGGCACTGAATCGTAGTCGAAACCTGGATCGTAGGCGGGCGGCGCCTCGGCTGGTGCGCTCTGCACCAACTGGTTCACGGCTGCCGTGTCCAGGCCGGTAATCTCCTTCAGACGGCGGCGCATCAGTTCACGCAGGTTGGCCCCTGGCACTTTTTCGATCAGCGGCGCTGCCAGCGTCACCATGTGCGCCTTGCCTTCCAGCGAGCGCGGATCGGCTTCTTTGGTCAGTTGCTCAAAGAAATAATCAGCCAGCGGTTGTGCATGCTGGTTGATCCTCGCCTTGAAGGCATCCGTGCCTTCGGCGCGAACCAGTGTGTCCGGGTCTTCGCCTTCCGGCAGAAACAGAAACCGGGCACGTCGGCCATCCTGCAGGCTGGAAAGCGTTGCTTCCAGCGCACGCCAGGCAGCGTTGCGGCCCGCCTGATCACCGTCGAAACAGAACAGCACGTTCGGTACGACACGAAACAGACGTTTCAAATGTTCTTCGCTGGTCGCGGTGCCCAAGGTTGCCACGGCGTTGCGCAGGCCTTGCTGCGCGAGAGCGATGACGTCCATGTAGCCTTCGACAACGATGATCTCGTCAAGGTTGCGGTTGTGTTTGCGCGCCTCGAACAGGCCGTAAAGCTCCTGGCCTTTATGAAAGACCGGTGTCTCCGGCGAATTCAGGTATTTCGGTTTGTCATCACCCAGTACGCGACCACCAAAGGCGATGACTCGACCACGGCTGTCGCGGATGGGAAACATCACTCGGTCGCGGAAGCGGTCATAACGTTTGCCGGTTTCGGCATTTTCGATCAGCAAGCCGGCATCGATCATGGCTTTCTGCTGAAGGGTGTCGCTGCTCAAGTGTTTGTAGAGATTGTCCCAGCCGGGCGGGGCGAACCCCAGGCCGAAGTCGCGGGCAATTTCGCCGGAAAGGCCGCGGCCCTTCAGGTAATCCACGGCCGACTTACGCGTCGGGTGGCTTTTCAGCGCGGCGCGGTAAAAATCGGCGGCGGCTGTGAGCAGTGGGTAAAGCGGCGAATCCGTGGGTTGTCTTGGCTTTTGGCCTTTGACGCCCTGTTCGCGAGGCACTTCCATGCCAGCGGCTTTCGCAAGGTCTTCGACGGCCTGGGGGAAATCCAGGTTGTCGTGATCCATGATGAAGCCGAGGGCGTTTCCGCCTGCGCCGCAACCGAAGCAGTAGTAGAACTGTTTATCCGGGCTGACGCTGAACGACGGTGTCTTTTCCTTGTGGAAAGGACAGCACGCACTGAAGTTCTTGCCGGTTTTCTTTAATTGAACGCGTGAGCTGACAACATCGACGATGTCGGTGCGGTTCAGAAGGTCGTCAATAAAACCTTGGGGAATCAGTCCGGCCATGGCGTTCTCATCATCAGGCGCCCCGCCAGAAAGATCGTGGCGAATCCAAAGCGTAACGACGGTTGCTTGGTCAGTGTAGACGGGTCAACGCGGCCTGAATCAGGCTGGAAGAGTTCGACGGGGTGTGTCTCGGTCGCATCTGCGGCGTCGACAGCCTCTGTCTATGCTGCTTGAGGCTAAAACTGCAACTGCCGGCAGCCCGGCTTTGGGGCCGGGCGAGGCAGAAGCTTGCGACAGACGTCTGTATTAATACAGACGAACGGCGCGGCGCTGTTCGCGCTGAACTTTCTTGGCGTGACGCTTAACAGCAGCAGCTGCTTTACGCTTACGCTCAGAAGTCGGCTTCTCGTAAAATTCGCGGCTACGAACTTCAGCCAGAACACCGGCTTTTTCGCAGGAGCGCTTGAAACGACGCAGAGCTACGTCGAAGGGTTCGTTCTCTTTAACTTTGACGGCTGGCATCCAGAGCTACCTTCATTCATTACCGGGGTCAACGCCTCGTGCAACGCTTGCACTAAGTACGTCGGTTTTTAAGGGTTGCGGATGTTAACCCCTCGCCGCGAGGAATGCAAAGCCTCTGATCGAAAACCGCTGGTCGCAGGGATGAGCGGCGACTATTATGCGCGCCTTCGAATTTGGCCTCTACAAGGCGTACCCCATGCTAGTACTGGGATTGGAAACCTCCTGTGACGAGACCGGCGTTGCGCTGTACGACAGCGAACGCGGCCTGCTTGCCGATGCATTGTTCAGCCAGATCGACCTGCACCGGGTCTATGGTGGCGTGGTGCCTGAACTTGCGTCCCGCGACCACGTAAAACGCATGCTGCCCTTGATTCGTCAGGTGCTTGCCGAGGCCGACTGTGCCGTGACCGAGATCGACGCGATCGCGTACACGGCGGGTCCTGGCCTTGTCGGCGCGCTGCTGGTAGGCGCTTCCTGCGCCCAGGCGCTGGCATTTGCCTGGGACATTCCCGCCCTCGGCGTTCACCACATGGAAGGTCATCTTCTGGCCCCGATGCTGGAGGAGCAGCCGCCCGAGTTTCCGTTCGTCGCCTTGTTGGTGTCGGGCGGTCACACCCAGCTGGTTCGGGTCGACGGGATCGGTCTTTATGAGCTGTTGGGCGAGACGCTGGATGATGCGGCTGGTGAGGCGTTCGACAAGACCGCCAAGATGATGGGCCTGAATTATCCTGGAGGTCCTGAAATTTCCCGTCTGGCGGTTAAAGGCGTTCCGGGGCGTTTCACGTTCCCGCGCCCGATGACGGATCGTCCTGGGCTGGATTTCAGTTTCAGCGGCTTGAAAACCTTTGCCCTGAACACTTGGCAGCAGTGCCAGAGCGCTGGGGACGACGGTGAGCAAACCCGTTGCGACATCTCGCTGGCCTTCCAGGAAGCGGTGGTGGAGACTCTGACCATCAAGTGCAAGCGTGCGTTGAAGCAAGCTGGCATGAAGCGACTGGTGATCGCCGGTGGCGTGAGTGCAAACAAGGCATTGCGTGAATCGCTGGAGAAGATGCTGAGCGGTCTGGGCGGCAACGTTTACTACGCGCGTCCGGAGTTCTGTACCGATAACGGCGCGATGATCGCGTTTGCCGGTTGCCAGCGGTTGCAGGCGGGTCAGAAGGAAGGCCTGAGCATCAGCGTGCAGGCTCGCTGGCCGATGGAGCAATTGCCGGGTCTGTAAGGTGGGTTTCGTGTGATGAAAAAGGCTCGGTTGAGCCTTTTTCATCTTTTGCATTCAGAAATGCCGTTCGCGCCCGGCAAACAGGTCGCGTAGATTGCCGCGATGACGCCAGACAATCAGCAGCGTCAGCAGGGTCATGGGCAGCAGCGCGTGAGGCTCTTGCCAAGCGAGAAGCGGCAGGGTCAGCGGAGTGGCGATCAGCGAAGCCAGTGAGCTGGTGCGGGTCAGGTAGAACGTCAGCAGCCATGCAGCAATCGCCAGGAGGGCGGCGGGCGGGTACAAACCCAGCAGCATGCCGGCCGCGGTCGCTACGCCTTTGCCGCCCCGGAAACGGAAGTACAGCGGAAAGAGATGGCCGAGGACTGCGCAGAGCCCGATCCAGGCTTGTTCGCGAGGGTCGAGCCCGATCCCGCTGGCGATCAGCACGGGGATCAGGCCTTTGCAGACGTCACCGATCAGGGTCAGGATAGCGAGCTTCTTGCCGGCCAGGCGCAGCATGTTCGTCGCGCCAGCGTTGCCCGAGCCGCTGGCACGCGGGTCCGGGCTCCCGGTGATGCGGCTGAGCAGGATGGCAAACGACAGCGAGCCGAGCAGGTAGGCGAGGAACGCCAGTAACCAAAACATGCTAACCATTCCGGGCGAGGATGCCTTGATTCTAACGGCGCATCGCGCCCTTGTCGTGTAACGGAGAGAAAGGCTTGGACAGAGTTTTCATTGAGGGTCTGGAAGTCGATACGGTGATTGGCGCCTACGACTGGGAGCGCGGCATTCGCCAGTGCTTGCGTCTGGACCTGAGTTTTGCCTGGGACAATCGGCCGGCCGCGGCGGGTGATGACCTGAGCAAGGCGCTCGACTATGCCAGCGTTTCCGCTCGCATCCAGGCCTTTGCCGAAGCGGCGCAGTACCAGTTGGTCGAAACATTCGCCGAGCGTCTGGCCGAAGTGCTGATGAGCGAGTTCAACATTCCCTGGCTGCACCTCAAACTGACCAAACCGGGAGCCGTGCCAGCGGCCAAGGGCGTGGGTGTGGAGATCGAGCGCGGATGCCGCTGACACGAATTTTCCTGGGTCTGGGCAGCAATATCGACCGGGAGCGGCACTTGTGCGCCGGGCTGGAGGCGTTGGCCGGTTTCCTGACCGACATGACCTGTTCGCCGGTGTTCGAAAGTCACCCGGTGGGCATCAAGAGCGGGCCGTTTTTCAATCTGGCGGTGTCTGCCCTGACCGACCTGCCATTGATCGAACTGGACCGTCGACTGAAATTCATTGAGGCTGACAACGGTCGCTATGCGCCGGATCGTAAGGGCTTGCCGCTGGACATCGACGTGCTGCTGTACGACGAACAGGTGGGCAATTTCGATGGTCTGGTATTGCCGCGCGCCGAAATCCTGAAAAACGCCTTTGTGCTCTGGCCGCTGTCGTTGATTGCGCCCGAGCGTCTGCATCCTGCGGTCGGTGTGCCCTTTCAGCAGCTGTGGGCCGAGGCGCAGATTGATCAGAAGCTCTGGCCGGTTGCTTTTGAATGGCGCGGAGCGCAATTGACGCCCGATTCGCTGCTGGCGCCGATTTGAGAGCACGGAGCGTTTGTGGGAGCGAATTTATTCGCGAGAGGCCGGTGCATCCGACACGTGTGTGTCGCCTGATAAACCTTCGCGTATAAATTCGCTCCCACAGGAAAGAACGTCCGGCGTGATTGATGCGTTTAACCCTGATACGACGCCTTATAAACCATCAACGTGTCGAGCCGCTCACGCTTTAGTGCCTCGCCCAGTTCCTGTCCCTGATAGCCCTGATCCAGCAACGGCTGCACCGCGACTTTTCGCGCCGCTTCGGCTGCGCCGCGCAAATATTCGGCCTGTGGGTAACTCCGGTTTTCAAAGCCTTTGCGGCCTCGGGCGTCCATTTCGCAGGCGACGATAAACTCTTCGAACCGTTGCGGGCGGCGGTAAACGTCAAACGTCTGCAGCAAATCGAGCAACGTTGAGGGCTTTAGCTCTAGAGCGCGATGCCCGTGCGTGTGGTACTGGCCGACCAACAGCGCCAGTTCCTGGCAATCCCTTGGCACTTTGAACCGCAGGTTCACGGCCTTGATGGCCTTCAGCCCTTTGTGTTCATGGGCGATATGACGAGGCCATTCTTCTTCCGGCGTCAGGCCTTTGCCCAGATCGTGCAGCAGGCACGCCCAGCGCACGCTTAATGGCTGGTGATGAAGAGCGGCTTGATGCAGGACGCTCAGAACGTGCAGGCCCGTATCGATCTCCGGGTGGTGCGCTTGCGGTTGAGGTACCCCAAACAGCGCATCGACCTCCGGCATCAGGACATTTAGCGCGCCGCATTCGCGCAGCACCTCGATGAACACCTGAGGTTCGCGCTCCATCAGTGCGCGGGAAATTTCCTTCCAGCTGCGCTCGGGCGTCAGGGCCTCAAGTTCGCCGGATGCGCTGAGTTGGCGCATCAGTGCCATGGTTTCAGGCGCAATGGTGAAGCCGTCAGGCGCGTAGCGGGCAGCGAAGCGGGCAACGCGCAGCACACGCAGGGGATCTTCGGCAAACGCCGGAGAAACATGGCGCAAAATGCGTGCTTCGAGGTCCCGTTGACCATGATAAGGATCGGTCAGATGACCTTGTTTGTCTTCCGCAATCGCATTGATCGTCAGGTCACGCCGGATCAGGTCCTCTTCGAGGGTGACGTCCGGGTCGGTGTGAAACACAAAGCCGCCGTAGCCTCGTCCTGTCTTGCGCTCCGTGCGGGCCAGCGCGTATTCCTCGCCGGTGAGGGGATGCAGAAACACCGGAAAATCCGTCCCGACCGGGCGATAGCCCTTGATCATCATTTCGTCGGTCGTCGCGCCCACCACCACCCAGTCGGTATCCGCGACAGGTTTGCCAAGCAGGCGATCACGAACGGCCCCGCCAACTTTATAGATCTGCATAAAAAAACCTCCGTAAGCGCGACAGGATAAACCTTAAGTCGCGCTTGCGGAGGTGGTAATCGCTTTATCGGTCAGAGGTGAACGACGGCCAGATCGAGGCGGGGATATTCACTGTCAGCGTGTTCGCTTCTCGGTGGCACGTGGTGGGTCTTCATGATCTGATCGCCTTGCAGCGTTTCAAGATGAATGTCAAAACCCCACAAGCGGTGCAGGTGTTTGAGGACCTCGTCAGTGGAGTCGCCCAAGGGTTTGCGGTCGTGTTGTTGATGGCGCAGGGTCAGCGAGCGATCGCCACGGCGGTCGATGCTGTAGATCTGCACGTTCGGTTCACGGTTGCCCAGGTTGTACTGCGCGGCCAGCGTTTCACGAATGATTCGGTAGCCCGTTTCGTCATGGATCGCCGGGACCAGCAAATCGTCTTTCTGGTCATCGTCCAGAATGCTGAACAATTTCAGGTCGCGGATGACCTTCGGCGACAAGTATTGCAGGATAAAACTCTCGTCCTTGAAGCTGCTCATCGCAAACTTTACCGCCGTGAGCCAATCGGTGCCCGCCAAGTCCGGGAACCAGCGATGATCTTCTTCGGTCGGGTGTTCGCACATCCGCCGAATGTCCTGATACATGGCAAAACCCAGTGTGTAGGGGTTGATGCCGCTGTAGTACGGGCTGTCGAATCCGGGCTGGAACACTACGCTGGTATGGGACTGCAGGAACTCAAGCATGAATCCGTCAGTGACCAGGCCTTCGTCGTACAGGTCGTTCATCAGTGTGTAGTGCCAGAAGGTTGCCCAACCCTCGTTCATGACCTGCGTCTGACGCTGGGGATAAAAATACTGGGCGATCTTGCGCACGATCCGCACGACTTCGCGCTGCCAAGGCTCCAGTAACGGGGCGTGTTTCTCGATGAAGTAAAGGATGTTTTCCTGAGGTTCGGCAGGGAAACGGGCGTAGTCCTCCTTGTCGTTCTTGCTGGCGTTCTTCGGAATGGTGCGCCACAGGTCATTGATCTGCTTTTGCAGGTGTTCTTCCCGGTCCTTCTGGCGACGGCGTTCCTCTTCGGCCGAAATGGGATAAGGGCGTTTGTAGCGGTCAACGCCGTAGTTCATCAGCGCGTGGCAGGAGTCGAGCAAATCCTCGACGGCGTCGATGCCATGGCGCTCTTCGCACTGCATGATGTACTGCTTGGCGAACACCAGGTAATCGATGATCGAGCTGGCGTCAGTCCAGGTGCGAAACAGGTAATTGCCTTTGAAGAAGCTGTTGTGGCCATAGCAAGCATGCGCCACCACCAGTGCCTGCATGCAGATGGTGTTTTCTTCCATCAGGTAGGCGATGCACGGGTCGGAGTTGATGACGATTTCGTAGGCCAGGCCCATCTGACCGCGAGAGTAGGATTTTTCCGTGCTCAGGAAGTGCTTGCCGTAGGACCAATGGTGATACCCCAGCGGCATGCCCACCGACGCATACGCGTCCATCATCTGCTCGGCGGTGATCACCTCGATCTGATTAGGGTAGGTGTCCAGCGCGTAACGTTCGGCAATACGGCTGATCTCCCGGTCATAGGCCTGGATCAGCTCGAACGTCCACTCTGAACCCGTGGATAGAGGTTGGCGCTTCTGCTCTCTAGCGGTCATGTCACTAACCTGCGCTGGAAGAGTTCACGGAATACCGGATAAATATCACCGGCAGAGACCAGCTGTTGCTGGGCGAACGTGTCGGCGAAGGCTTCACCGATGCGCTCGTATTCGAACCACAGCGCCTGATGTTCGCGCGGGGTGATCTCGACGTAAGTGTAGTACTGCACGAACGGCATGATCTGTTTGATCAGAATGTCCCGGCAGATGGGGGAGTCGTCGTTCCAGTTGTCGCCATCCGATGCTTGGGCCGCATAGATATTCCACTCGTTGGTGGGGTAACGCTCGGCCATGATTTCCTGCATCAGTTTCAATGCGCTGGAGACGATGGTGCCGCCGGTTTCGCGGGAATAGAAAAACTCCTCCTCGTCGACTTCCCTGGCGCTGGTGTGGTGACGGATGAACACGACTTCGATCTTGTCGTAGTTCCGCTTCAGGAACAGATACAACAGGATGAAGAAGCGTTTGGCGATGTCCTTGGTGGCTTGCGTCATCGAGCCAGAGACGTCCATCAGGCAGAACATGACCGCTTTTGAACTGGGATTGGGTTGCTTGACCAGCAGGTTGTATTTGAGGTCGAAGGTGTCCAGATAAGGCACGCGTTTGATGCGCGCCTGCAGGCGCTGCGCTTCCACTTCCAACTCTTGAATATCGCCGAAATTGTCGGGTTCTTCGCGTTTAAGGCGCTCAAGTTCCGCGAGCACCTCCCGTAGCTTGGCGCGGCTGCTGCCGGACAAGGCAATGCGGCGCGCGTGTGCCGAACGCAGGGTACGGATGATGTTGATGCGCGACGGGTTGCCTTCGTTGCTGATGCCCGCGCGCACGGTCTTGAAGGTGTCGGTGCCGCTCAGGTTGCGTTTGACCAGGTTGGGGAGTTCCAGGTCCTCGAACATGAATTCAAGGAATTCCTCCTGAGTGATCTGGAAGACGAACTCGTCCATGCCTTCGCCGGAATTACTCGCTTTGCCGGGGCCTTTTCCTCCGCTGCCCCCCTGTGGGCGGGCGATGTGTTCGCCCGAGGTGAATTCTTTGTTGCCCGGGTGAACGACGGTCTGTTTGCCGCCCCGCCCATGGTGCAGCACCGGTTCGTCGATGTCGCGTCCGGGAATGCTGATCTGTTCGCCATGCTCCATGTCGGTGATGGAGCGGCGGCTGACTGCTTCTTCGACTGCTTTCTTGATGTGGTCACGGTAGCGGCGCAAAAAGCGCTGCCGATTTACCGTGCTCTTGTTCTTGCCGTTGAGACGTCGGTCGATCACATAGCTCATAGGCCCTCCGGGCAGCTACAAGAAAAAATCAGCCACAAGCTGCAAGCTGATTCGGACCAGGCATTCAAACGCTGACCCGTTCAGCTTGCCGCTTGAAACTTGTAGCTCACAGCTGCTTTATTGGGATTTACGGACCCGCAGATACCACTCGGAGAGCAAGCGTACCTGTTTGTCGGTGTAGCCCCGCTCGACCATTCGGGTGACGAAGTCGTTGTGTTTCTGTTGGTCCTCTTTGCTGGCTTTGGCGTTGAAGCTGATAACCGGCAGCAGATCCTCGGTGTTGGAGAACATTTTCTTCTCGATCACCACGCGCAGCTTCTCGTAGCTGAGCCAGGTCGGGTTTTTGCCGTTATTGTTGGCGCGGGCACGCAGCACGAAATTGACGATTTCGTTGCGGAAGTCTTTCGGGTTACTGATGCCGGCCGGCTTCTCGATTTTCTCCAGTTCTTCATTCAGCGCGACGCGATTAAGGATCTCGCCGGTTTCCGGATCGCGGTATTCCTGATCCTGAATCCAGAAATCCGCATACAGCACATAGCGGTCGAAGATGTTCTGGCCGTATTCACTGTACGACTCCAGGTACGCCGTCTGGATTTCCTTGCCAATAAACTCGATATAACGCGGCGCGAGGTATTCCTTGATGAAGCGCAGGTAACGCTCACGGGTCTCGGCCTGGAATTGCTCCTGCTCGATCTGTTGCTCCAGCACATAAAGCAGGTGAACCGGGTTGGCGGCAATCTCGTGCGGATCAAAGTTGAAGACCTTGGACAGGATCTTGAATGCAAACCGGGTGGACAAACCGTTCATGCCTTCGTCGACGCCCGCACTGTCGCGATACTCCTGAATCGACTTGGCTTTCGGGTCGGTGTCTTTGAGGTTCTCGCCGTCGTACACCCGCATCTTCGAATAGATGTTGGAATTCTCGGGTTCTTTAAGCCGCGACAGGACCGTGAACTGCGCCAGCATTTTCAAGGTGTCAGGCGCACAGTGCGCTTTGGCCAGCGAGCTGTTGAACAGCAGTTTGTCGTAGATCTTGATCTCGTCACTGACCCGCAAGCAATACGGCACCTTCACGATGTAGATACGGTCGATGAAGGCTTCGTTGTTCTTGTTGTTGCGGAAGCTGTGCCATTCCGATTCGTTGGAGTGGGCCAGCAAAATGCCGGTGAACGGAATCGCCCCAAGGCCTTCGGTACTGTTGTAGTTGCCTTCCTGAGTCGCGGTGAGCAGTGGGTGCAAGACCTTGATCGGCGCCTTGAACATCTCCACGAACTCCATCAGGCCCTGGTTGGCCCGGCACAGCGCGCCAGAATAGCTGTAGGCATCGGCGTCGTTCTGTGGGTATTCCTCGAGTTTGCGGATATCGACCTTACCGACCAGTGCCGAAATATCCTGGTTGTTCTCGTCACCCGGCTCGGTCTTGGCCACCGCAATCTGATTGAGGATCGACGGATAGAGTTTCACCACCTTGAACTGGCTGATATCGCCCCCGAACTCGGCCAGACGTTTGGTCGCCCATGGCGACATGATGGTGTTGAGGTAGCGGCGCGGAATGCCGTAGTCCTCTTCGAGGATCGTCCCGTCTTCGGTAGGTTTGAACAGGCCCAAGGGCGATTCGAAAACCGGGGAGCCCTTGATGGCGTAGAAAGGTATTTTTTCAACAAGCTGTTTGAGTTTTTCAGCCAGGGACGACTTGCCGCCGCCTACGGGGCCGAGCAGGTAAAGGATCTGTTTCTTCTCTTCCAGGCCTTGGGCGGCGTGGCGGAAGTACGAGACGATTTGCTCGATGCAGTCCTCCATGCCATGGAAATCCTCGAACGCCGGATAGCGCCGAATGACCTTGTTGGAGAAGATTCTGGACAGCCGGGAATTGGTCGAGGTGTCGAACAACTCAGGCTCGCCGATGGCCATCAGAAGACGTTCTGCGGCAGAGGCGTATGCACTGCGGTCGGTTTTGCAGAGCTCCAAGTACTCCTGTAGCGAGAGCTCTTCCTGGCGTGTCGATTCAAAGCGTTGTTGGAAGTGGCTAAAAATACTCATGACGTCACCTCGCTCGATACGTGGAGCCGGCGGCGGATCGTCAGTCGATGCTGGCTGGCCTCTGATCACTCAGAAACCATTACCCCCCAAACACCATAAAAGTAGCTACCGATGACCCACGCGCCGGTGTACCGGCTCTCCCCTGATTCGGATGGCCTGAGGCTAAGGATAGTTCGGATTCGCACACAGAAAGAAGGAAGGCGTATGAATGAAGGGGGACCGTTCGTCAGTTGGACGCGCGAGGCCGCGTAGAACGCGGCCTCGCGTACCGAAAAAATATTTTTCGATCAGCCTTGCGCAGTTTCGCTCGGGAAAGTGTTTTTCCACAGCTCGAATCCGCCATCCATGCTGTAGACCTCAGAGAAGCCCTGACCTACAAGATAGGCTGCTGCGCTCTGGCTGGAGTTGCCGTGATAGCAGACAACGACGAGCGGTTTGTCGAGGTCGGCATTGCGGATGAAGTCGGCAATGGAATGGTTGTCCAGATGGTGCGAATCCGGGATGTGATTGCTGGCGAAAGTCTGTGCGTCGCGAACGTCGACCAGCACAGCGCCTTGTTCACGCAGGGCCTGGGCCTGCTCCGGCGGAATGCGTTTGAAGTCGGTCATGGCGTGGGCTCCTGGGCCGTTGGGTTCTCGGACTGTCGAGAACGAAAAGGGGATTCTAACGCTGGGCAGCGGCGGGGTCGCTAGCGCTTGGGTTGCTGGATGTTGACGGGGCGAGATTGCCGCGCTCGTCGCAGTCGCAACGAATCAGCTCCCGGGTATCGACGTTGAGCAGGGTCATGACGTTGCCCCAGACACAGCCCGTGTCGAGCGCATAGACCCCAGGCTCATTGCAGCGGCCTTCCAGCGCGGCCCAATGCCCGAAAATGATATTCAGGCCCTTGGTCTTGCGATCCTTGTGGCTAAACCAGGGGGCATACCCGGCAGGCGCACTGTCCAGGCCTTCCTTGCTTTTGAGGTCCAGCTTGCCGTCAACGGTGCAGAAGCGCATGCGCGTGAAGTAATTGGTGATCACGCGTAATCGGGTGACGCCGTGAAGGTCCTTGTCCCATTTGGCAGGCTCGTTGCCATACATCCCGTCGAGAAAAGGCTCGAACAGGTTGTCGTCGCGCAGCGCTTCTTCGACTTCCTCGGCACAGCGCAGCGCTTTCTTGAGCGTCCACTGTGGCGGGATGCCGGCGTGCACCAAGGCGATGTCGCGCTGGGCGTCGTAATGCAGGAGTTTCTGTTGGCGCAGCCAGTCGAGCAGCTCGTTGGCGTCCGGGGCTTCAAGAATTTCCCGCAGCGTGTCACCTTTTTTCAAACGCTCGATGTTTCGGCCGGCAGCGAGCAGGTGCAGGTCGTGATTGCCCAGCACACACACCACCGAATCGCGCATCGCGTAGAGAAAACGCAATGTTTCCAGCGATTGCGGGCCGCGGTTGACAAGATCGCCCACCAACCAAAGTGTGTCTTTGTCCGGTTGAAAGGACACGCGCTGAAGCAGGCATTTCAGAGGTTCAAGGCAACCTTGCAGATCGCCGACCGCATAGACCGTCATCAGTGAAGCGCCCCCGGCACCGCCAGGCGGAACGGGGCAATGATCGCGTCGAAGCGTTTGCCGTCTTCGGCCAGCATCTGATAGCTGCCCTGCATGTTGCCGACCTTGGTGGTCATGACCGTACCGCTGCTGTACGTGTGGCTTTGTCCCGCCTGAATCAGCGGTTGCTGGCCGACCACGCCTTCGCCGCGAACCTCTTCGACATGGCCGTCACCGTCGGTGATCACCCAGTGGCGCGACAACAGCTTGGCCGGTATCTCGCCGTTGTTATGCACAGTGACGGTGTAGGCGAAGGCAAAGCGGTTTTGCTCAGGCTGCGATTGTGCTGCAAGGAAGCGGGTGACGACGCTGACGTCGACCTGATAACGAGGATCGGACATGCATGAGGCCTTAAAAGCGAAAGCGGAAAAAGCCGGAAAAGCCCGGTGAGGACTCAGTCTAGGACATGTGGCGGGTAAAAAACCAATGGCTCCTTGGCCCGCCCCGTGTCCTGAGGCACTAGCCGACGACAGGCTTCTCGGTGAGTGTGTCAGCCAGGCGGACGAACGCGGCCAGGTCCAGCTGCTCGGGACGCAGGCTGCCATCCACGCCTGCCTCAGCGATTTCATCGCTGGTGAGCAGGGCCTTCAGGGTATTGCGCAAGGTCTTGCGACGCTGGTTGAAGGCTTCGCGCACGAGCCGCTCCAGGACGCGATGGTCCTTGGCAGGGTGAGGCAGCGTTTGGTGCGGAACGAGTCGGACAATGGCCGAGTCGACTTTTGGCGGCGGGTTGAACGCGCCAGGACCGACATTGAACAGGTGCTCCACGCGGCAGTGGTACTGAACCATGATCGACAGGCGGCCCCAGTCACCACCGCCAGGGCCTGCGGCCAGGCGCTCGACCACTTCCTTTTGCAGCATGAAGTGCATGTCACGGATGAGGTGTGCATTCTGCAAAAGATGGAAAATCAGCGGCGTTGAGATGTTGTAAGGCAGGTTGCCGACGACGCGCAGGCTGCCAGGGGCTGCGTTGAGGCGGGTGAAGTCGAACTTCAATGCGTCGCCCTGATGCAGGTTGAAATTCGGCATGGCGCTGAACTGCTGCATGAGGATCGGTACCAGATCCTTGTCCAGTTCCACCACGTCCAGTTGCGCGCCGCTGCTCAGCAGGCCTTCGGTCAGGGCGCCCTGGCCCGGGCCGATTTCCAGCATGCGGTCTTCGGCCTTGGCGCGGATGGAGCGCAGGATCTTGTCGATCACGCCAGCGTCGTGCAGGAAGTTCTGGCCGAAGCGCTTGCGCGCCTTGTGTTGGTATTGCTCAGTCATTGATGGGTCTCGGCCATCTGGTAGGCGGTTTGCAGCGCGACCTTGAGGCTGCCGGTGTCGATCTTGCCGCTGCCCGCCAGATCCAGCGCAGTGCCGTGGTCCACGGAGGTGCGAATGATCGGCAGGCCAAGGGTCACGTTGACGGCGGCGCCGAAGCCTTTGTACTTCAGTACGGGCAGGCCTTGGTCGTGGTACATCGCCAGCACTGCGTCGCAGTGCTCCAGATATTTGGGGGTAAAAAGTGTGTCGGCAGGCAGCGGGCCGCGCAAATCCAGACCATCGCTGCGCAGACGCTCAAGGGTAGGTTCGATGATGTCGATTTCTTCGCGGCCCAGATGGCCGCTTTCGCCCGCGTGCGGATTCAGTCCGCAGACCAGAATCCGTGGGTGAGCAATCCCGAACTTGTTGACCAGATCTGCATGCAGGATGCGGGTCACGCGTTCGATACGCTCAGGCGTGATGGCGTCAGCGACGTCACGCAGGGGGAGGTGAGTGGTCACCAACGCCACGCGCAGATCACCGGTGGCGAGCATCATCACCACCTGCTGTGTTTGGGTCAAATCAGCCAGGAATTCGGTGTGGCCCGAAAACGCAATCCCGCTCTCGTTGATCACGCCCTTGTGTACGGGGGCTGTGATCATGCCGGCGAAGTGACCGTCCATGCAGCCTTGGCCCGCACGGGTCAGGGTTTCCAGCACGAACGCGCCATTGGCTTTGTTCAGTTGCCCGGCAACGACAGGCGCCTGCAGCGGGGTATCCCAGACATACAGGCTTGCCGCAGGTGCAGGCGTATCAGGCCAGGCGTCTGGCGTGACGGGAATCAGGCGGACGGCCACACCCAGCTGCGCGGCCCGCTCGTTGAGCAGGTCGCAACTGGTGATGGCAATCAGGGGGTGGGGCTGGGACTGCTCGGCGAGCAGCAGGCAAAGGTCAGGACCAATGCCAGCGGGCTCACCGGGTGTCAGGGCGAAACGCTTGGGTTTCACTTGGCAGCCTGGTCAGCGCCAGGAAGCTTGATTTCAACGTACGCTTCGTCGCGGATCTGACGCAGCCAGGTTTGAAGCTCTTCGTCGTATTTGCGGTTACGCAGTACGGTCATCGCTTGTTGCTCACGCGCCTGGCTGGTGCTGTCGGTTGCGCGACGGCCCAGGACTTCCAGCACGTGCCAGCCAAACTGAGTCTGGAACGGCTTGGATACGACACCCTGAGGTGTCTCGTTCATGACGTCGCGGAATTCAGGTACCAGCGAACGAGGATCAACCCAGTTCATGTCGCCGCCGTTGAGCGCCGAGCCCGGATCTTCAGAGAAATTCTTCGCCAGTTCACCGAAGTCTTCGCCGTTCTGGATGCGATCGTAGATGCGCTGTGCAAGCAGCTTGGTTTCGGCTTCGCTGCGGATTTCGCTTGGCTTGATCAGGATGTGACGAACATGAACTTCGTCGCGCATTTGGGTCTGATTCTCGCCACCGCGTTTTTCCAGCAATTTGAGAATGATGAAGCCGCCCGGAGTGCGCGCAGGCGGCGTCACCTGGCCCGGGCTCATCGAGCTCAGCATGTCACCGAACGGTGGAGGCAATTGAGCGGCTTTACGCCAGCCCATGTCACCGCCGTCCAGGGCGCTTTCGCTGGCCGAGGAGGAGATTGCGAGCTGCTCGAAATTCGCACCTTGCTGCAGCTTGCCGTAGATGTCCTTGGCTTTGACGGCGGCCGCCTGGATCTGGTCCGAGGTCGCACTGTCAGGCGTTGGAACCAGGATGTTCGCCAGGTGAAATTCTTCGGAGAACTGCGCCTTGCCCAGGTCCGACGCCAGGAAGTTCTTCACTTCCTGGTCCGACACCTGAATGCGCTCGGCAACGCGGCGCTGACGCACGCGGCTGATGATCATTTCCCGACGAATCTGTTCGCGTGCGCTGTTGTACGACAGACCGTCGTGCGCCAGTGCCGCTTTGAACTGGTCGATGCTCATGTTGTTGCGTTGAGCAATGGTGCCGACCGCCTGGTTCAACTCTTCATCGGTAATGCGGATGCCGGAGCGCTCGCCGATCTGCAGTTGCAGGTTTTCCAGGATCAGGCGATCCAGAACCTGCGACTCCAGAGCGCTGGCAGGCGGAACGCCTTGCCCACGCTTGGCGATGGTTTGCTGAACTTCACGGGTGCGCTGGTCGAGCTGGCTTTGCATCACCACGTCGTTGTCGACGATGGCTACAACCTTGTCGATGGAGCGCACTTCAGCGTGCGCCACGGTACCGATGAGTAGCGCGCCCAGCATCAGCGGGCGCAGACAATCAGAAAGCTTGGTCTTCACGTTCACGATAACCTTGGATGCCTTTGTCGAGGAAGCTTTCAACTTTTTGGCCAACGACGCCACCAAGCCCCTTCAACACGATTTGCAGGAAGATGCCGCGGTCGCCTTTTTCGTTCTGCGCCACTTCTTGAGTGGATTCGTCGTAGTCGACCCAGTAACGGTTGATCAGACGCAGCTTCCAGCAGCAGTTGTCGTATTCAAAACCACCAAAGGCTTCGAGGGTACGGTCGCGGTTGTAGTCATATTGCCAGCGAGCAATGGCGCTCCACTGCGGAACGACCGGCCAGATGACCGAGAAGTCATGCTGCTGGATCTTGTAGTAGTCCTTGATGATGGAGCCGTCCGGAAGGACCGCATCACCACCACCGACACTCCACCGACCAGTGGTCTGGTCGTAGCGAACCTGGTCGTTACGATAGCGATAGCCGGCGTTGAACACTTTGCCCGGCTCATCTTCAGGCTGGTAGTGGAACATCGCGCTGCCGGAACGGGTGCTGCGGCTGTCCGGATCCCAGTTAAAGGTCGACGTTGCACGCCAGTCTCGGTTGAAGCGGTATTCGTATTCCAGTGCATACGGAGACACATCAGACTGAGCGTCTTTACGATCTTCGTAGGCGATACCCGGCAACTGCACCTTGCGGTCCGCGAAGTACAGCGCCTGACCAATGCTGAAACGCTGACGTTCGAAACCGTTGTCTTCGATCCAGCGGTTGGTCACGCCCAGCGACAGTTTGTTTTCGTCGCCGATACGGTCGGAACCGACGAAGCGGTTGTCGCGGAACAGCGAGGCGTAATCGAACGTTGTTTCACCCGTGTCGAAAATCGGGATGTCGTTCTGGTCTTTATTAGGCACATACAGGTAGTACAGGCGTGGTTCCAACGTCTGGCGGTAATCCTTGCCGAACCAGTTGGTGTTGCGGTCGAAATACAGGCCGCTGTCAACGCTGAGGACTGGGATCGACCTGTCTACGCCGCTGTCGAAATTCTGCTGATAGCCCGCAATCTGGTTCGTTGCAGTGAGGAGATCCGCTTTTCCTCGTCCGTCCAGATCAAGATCGTACTTGGTGTAGACATACTTGAGCTTCGGCGTGACGTAACCATAGCTCGCGGTCAGCGGCAGGCTGATCGACGGTGCCAGATTCAGTCTGTCGCCGGTGGCGCGCGCGAGGCCGAAAATGTTGTTGTCCAGGCGGGTGCTCGAAATACCATCTTCGTCGGTATAGCTACCGGTACGCAGATCGCGATCAAAGCGAACCAGCTCAGTGTTGTAATCAAACTTCAGGCCACCTGGACGAAATGGAAGGGTTCCATCCAGAGTCAGTTGTGGCAGGCGACCGTACGGCGTGATTTGAGTCACCGTGGTCAATTGGTACTGCTGAGCATTCAGGCGGGCGACGTAGCCGTCGCCGCGATACGTCAGATCACCTTGCTGATTCAGGTAATCATGAGTGCTGACGCCTTCCTGACCACTTTTGAGATCCTGGAAGTAGTAGGGGTCGCTGACCTTGGTGTAGTCGACGTGCGCAGTCAGGCGCTCATCCAGCCCACTGCGGTTTTGCCAGTTGATCATCCAGCGGGTGTCTTTGTAGTCAGACTGCAGCTTGCGATCATCGTCGTCGTCATTCAGGTAAGCCGCACCGAACTGACCTTCACTGCTCTTGGTCAGGTAACGGAACTCGCCTTCAAGCAACAGACCACGTTTGGCCATGTACGTCGGGTACAACGTGGCGTCGTAGTTTGGCGCCAGGTTGAAGTAGTACGGGGTGAGCAACGAGAAGCCGGTGTCGCTGCTGGCACCGATGGTCGGAGGCAGGAAGCCGGACTGGCGACGGTCGTCGATCGGGAAATAGATGTACGGCGTGTAGAGAACCGGGATGTCGTGAACACGCAGGGTCGCGTTGGTCGCGGTACCGAAACCGGTGGCCGGGTTCAGGGTGATGTTGTTGCCCTTCACCGTCCAGGCGTTGCTGCTCGGTTCGCACGTGGTGTACGTACCGTCCTTCAAACGGATGATCGCGTTCTCTGCACGGCGAGCGTACAGCGCGTTACCGCGCACGTTGGATTTGTGCAGCACGTATTCGGCGTTGTCGACCTTCGCCTCACCGGTGTCCAGCTGGACTTCGGCGTGGTCACCGACGATCAGCGCGCCGTTGTCGCGCAGACGGACATTGCCGTTCAGCTCGCCACGGTTTTCAGCCTGGTGCAGGCTCGCTTCTTCGGATTCGACCTGCATGCTGCCTTGGCGCATGACGACGTCACCGGCCAGGGTCGCAATCTGTTCTTCCTGCTGATAACGCGAAGCCTTGGCGCCGATGAAGGTCGGTGCGTCGCTCTTCGCGGTCTTGTCGTCCATGCCCGGACGTATCGGCTCGATGTAGGCGCCGGAGCAGTACGGACCGGTTTCTGCCAGTTGGGCAGCGGTCAGCTTCTCGCGCGGAACCCAGTCCAGGTGACTGTAGTCGGCACTGCGCGATTTCAGACCACGGCCTTTGGCTTCGGTGACGAGCATCGTTTTGGGCACGACCTCACCGCTTTCGGTCGTGGTCGTGCCTTCAGTCGCCGTGCTGGTGTTGGACGACACGCTGTTGGCGTCGTGCACTGGCCGCGGAGGCAACTGGGCTGCGTTGGTTTTCGGGGAGCAATCCCAGGAACCTGTTGCAGACACCGAGCAGTCATACTGTTCAGCTGCAACCACGTACTGGGTGGCCAGAGGTTGCATCGCCAGCAGACTGCCGGTTACGAGCAACGGAAATTTTTTACGAAACGCGGGGGATTTCAATGCCATCTTATTAGTCCGGGCTTCCTGCGCGCCATCTGCCCGCGGGGGGGCCGCACGCCTCTCGATGGGCTGAAAAAGATGTCGGATAATAAAGCATGACCCGCTTGACGGCTAGCGCCGTCGGAGACCCTTGCAATGCCAGATCAAGATGTACGCCTGCAACACCTGAAAGATTGGCTCGATGAGCAGCTGCCGAAGTTGTTTTTGGCTCAAGGTTGGGGCGCCATACCCCCAGCCACGTTGACTGCGGCCAGCAGTGACGCCAGTTTCCGACGCTATTTCCGTTGGGAGGGTGAGGGCCGCACTTTTATCGTGATGGACGCTCCTCCGCCTCAGGAAAACTGCAAACCCTTCGTTGATATCGCTCATTTATTGAGCAAATCAGGAATTAATGTTCCGAAAATTTATGCCGAAGACCTGAATCAGGGCTTTCTGCTGCTGAACGATCTGGGCCGAAAAACCTACCTCGACGTCATCGATGTACAAAATGCCGATCAATTGTTCGCCGATGCCATCGACGCGCTGCTGGCATTTCAGCAGTTGCCAATGGAAGCACCACTGCCCAGTTACGACGTGGCGCTGTTACGCCGTGAGCTTGAGCTTTTTCCCGAGTGGTACGTGAAGCGTCATTTGGGTATCGAGTTCGATGCAACGCAACAGGCCAGTTGGCAACGGGTCAGTGAACTGTTGATCGACAGCGCGCTGGCGCAGCCGAAGGTGCTGGTGCACCGCGACTACATGCCGCGCAACTTGATGCTCAGCGAGCCGAACCCTGGCGTGCTGGACTTTCAGGACGCGGTGTACGGCCCGGTGACCTATGACATCACTTGCCTGTTCAAAGACGCCTTTCTGAGCTGGCCGCAGGAGCGTGTCGCGCGCTGGCTCAAGCTGTATTGGGACAAAGCGGGTGCCGTGGGTATCCCCGTGCAGGATGATTTCGACGAATTTTGCCGTGCCAGTGATTTGATGGGCGTACAGCGGCATTTGAAGGTGATCGGTATTTTTGCTCGCATTTGCCATCGTGATGGCAAACCTCGTTACGTTGCCGACGTGCCACGCTTCTTCTCTTATATAGAAGCCGTGCTGGCGCGCCGACCTGAACTGGTTGAGTTGAGCAACCTGCTGACCAGTCTTGGTCAGCCAAAACAATAAGCCATCGTTTTAAGGAATGGATGTGAAGACTGTCTGGAAGAGGGACGCATGAAAGCGATGATTCTCGCCGCAGGCAAAGGCGAGCGCTTGCGCCCGCTGACCCTGCACACGCCCAAGCCGCTGGTGCGTGCCGGTGGCGTCCCGTTGATCGAATATCACCTGCGCGCGCTCAAGCGCGCAGGCTTCACCGATGTGGTGATCAACCACGCCTGGCTCGGTCAGCAGATCGAGGATTATCTGGGCGACGGTCAGCGCCTGGGGTTGAACATCGCCTATTCCCCTGAAGGTGAGCCGCTTGAAACAGGCGGCGGTATTTTTCGCGCGCTGCCGTTATTGGGTGACGAACCTTTTCTGGTGGTTAACGGCGACATCTGGACCGATTGCGATTTCGCGCCGCTTAGGGCACCGATCAAAGGGCTTGCGCATCTGGTGCTGGTGGACAACCCGCTGCATCACCCGACCGGCGACTTCGCGCTGGTGGGGGGAGAGGTTCGGGATGACGCCAGCCTGTCGCGCCTGACCTACAGCGGCATTGCGGTGTTGCACCCACAGCTGTTTGCCGGGTGCAGCGCGGGGGCGTTCAAGCTCGCGCCGTTGTTGCGCGATGCGATGGGCAAGGGGCAGGTGACCGGAGAGCATTTCACCGGACGCTGGGTGGATGTCGGGACCCATGAACGGTTGGCGGAAGTCGAACAGATTCTTGCGGTGAAACCCTAAATGCTGTGGCCATTCACAGTGATCGGCGGTGGCGTCGGGTATGCGATCGCGAGCATTCCCGGCGCCATGCTGGGGGCTTTGTTGGGGCAGGCGTTGGACCGGCGTCTGCACGTGCAGAGCCTGGCCGAACTGCGCGAGCGTGTCAGCGGACGCAGCGTTCCTCGCGACGACGAGTTGATTTTCATCCTGCTGGGTCGGTTGGCCAAAAGCGAGGGTCGGGTCGTTGACGGTCATATTCAGCAGGCGCGCATTGAGATGCAGCGACTGGAAATGAGCGATCCCGCGAAGCGGCGGGCGATTGCGGCGTTCAATCGCGGCAAGGACGGGCGCGACAACCTGCGTGTGCACCTGACGCGCTTGAAACCACAACCGAATGCGGCCGAAGGGCTTCTGCGCGCCTGCTGGCGTATGGCCTGGGCAGACGGCAGAGCCACGCGCGTAGAGCGTGAGTTGATCGTGCTGTGGGGCAAATGGCTGGGCTGGCCTGCGGACAAGGTCGAGGGGCTGTCATCCGGTGAGGATGAGCAAAGGGCTCGTGCGCCTGCCAGTAGCGCAGGGGAGTATCAGGAAGCGCTACGACTGCTGGGCGTGAGGTCTGATTCGGAGCCCGCGCAGATCAAGCATGCATACCGGCGTTTATTGAGTCGCCACCACCCGGACAAGGTCGCGGGCTCAGGTGCCAATCAACTTCAGGTGCGTGATGCGACGGAAAGGACTCGGGAGTTGCACAACGCCTATGCCGTCATTCGTGATCGGCGGGGGTTTCGGTGACTTCCAGGGTTGTATGTCACCTGTAGGCGCGCGCTTACCCGCGATTGCGCAGGGTCAGACGCTTCATCATTGGCGGGCAGATCGCAACCGCGGCCAAGCGTGCTCCTACAAGGTGAGTCGACCTTACTGACTCTCCAGCCACCCGCGAACCCGACGGAACAGTTGATCCTGCTCCATCGCCGGATTACCCGCAATCGTGCTCAGCGCCACTTGAGTGAAGCGTGCATTCTTCACACGTTTGCTCGCATCCAGACGGTCCTGTGCCTGCTGCCGCGCAACGGTTCGCTCCTTGTTGACGAAGTCCGCTGTCGCGACTTTCAGGGTCGGTAGCAGCTCCAGCAACGTTGGCGTGTCCTTTCCGGTATCCACCGCCGTCACCATCACCAGTTTCTGAACGGCAGGCGAAGCGTGCTCGCTCATGTACCGCGCGGCCCAGTAGGCGCCTGTGCCATGGCCCAGCAATACGACGGTGCGCGCTTTGTTCTGTTGAGCGAACGCCACGGCACTGTCGATACGGGCAAAGATTTTTTCCGCGTTAGCCTTGGCCAGTTCCGCTTGTGCTGCCGCTTGCTCGGCGGCAGCGGCCGCATCGGCTTCAGCGCTGGCGGCCGGATCGGGCGTCTTGGCTTGAGCGTCCTTGGGCTTGTCCTTGTCGGCAGGCGCTTTGTCGCCCGCAGGGGCCGGATCGGCGGCACGTGCGAAAACGTCGTTGTAGGCGTCCGGCATGCTCAGGCTCAAACTTGACCAACCCACGTCGGGGAGCTTGCGACGAAGCGGCCCGACGGTATTGGGCCAGTCGGGTGATTCGTCCGCGCCGGGCACGATCACCACTGCGCCCTTCGGTTCATCAATGTTGGCGGGCTTCCACAGGGCCAGGAAACTGTCGTCGCCAGCCTGCAGCTGCTGTTGTTCGGCTTGGGGCACCGAACGTTCAAGCGCCAGCGCATCTTCCTGGCTGCGAGAGGGCAGGGCTGCGCGCTCGACGGGGGTTTCGGCAGGCTTGGCGTCTTTGGTCGGTGCAGGGTCTGCCGCCATCGCGATCTGCGAGCAAGGTAGTATCAGCGTCAGGCAAATCGCGGGAAACATTGCGCGAATGGTGTAGGACATCGGATATTCCAAAAGCCAGAAACAATTCCGGCAGCCTAATGGGTTGATGACGGTTTGTCAGGCCAGTATCGGCGAACGCGTCGGGAGCCAGGTACACCACATGATTGATCGAGGATTCAGGGAAGTGGAGATGACGGGTTGAGAATCCACGTGCTGTGCCTTCGGGTTATCGGCTGTCCGAGAGCGCTCTTGATGTTTCTGGTGCTGACCGTCCTCTCTTCACTGGCGCAGGCTGGCGTGCCCACTGCGCCGCCTGATCCGCTCAGCGGTGCGCAGCGAGACTGGCTCAATCAACGCGCTCAGTTGCGGGTCGGACTGGTGTTGCAGGCACCCTATGCGCAGTTTGACCGACGGGCGCAGGTGCTGTCGGGGGCCAACGTCGATCTGGTCAACCTGATGGCCAAAACCCTGCAGGTCGAGTTGCTATGGCGTAATTTTTCGGATCAGGCGGAGCTTGAGAAAGCGCTCGCCGATGGCGAGATCGACTTTGCGCCCGGCCTGACGCAAACGCCTGCCGGGCTTCGCCTGTGGCTGTACTCCGACCCTTACATGCGTGTGCCGCAACTGGTGGTCGGTGAGCGTGATGGCTCGGGTGTTGTCGATCTGGAGAAACTGGACAGCCAGGTGCGCGTCGCCGTGCGCATGCCCAGCACCACTGCGGACTACCTGCGCTCCAACTACACCCACCTCAATCTGCAGGGTGTGCCGATGGAGCGCCAGGCGTTGCAGTTGCTGTTGAGCCAGCAGGCACGGTATGCAGTCGTCGACGAAGCGCAACTCAGTCGGTTGTCCCGGGAAAGCGAGTTCGCGGGCCTGGCCGTGGTCGGCGATATCGGCTTTCCGCAGTTGCTGCGGGTCGCCTCCCGGCGCGACATGCCCGAGCTTGCCGAGATCATCAGTCGCGCGCTGAACGTCATCGCACCCAAAGACCTCGACCAGTTGCATGCCCAGTGGTTGCAGCCCAAATACCCGCACGTCAGTGAGTCCCCGGGCCTTTGGAAAAACCTCACGCTGCTGTTGTTAGTGCTGGTGATGGCGAGCGCCGCCATTGTGCTCTGGCAACGCAAGCAACAGCAGGCGCTGGAGCGTGAGTTGTTGGCCGCGCGTGAGGACATTACCAAGCGCCGGGCAGGTGAGGAGTCGCTGCGTCTGGCGCAATTCTCCATCGATCAGAGCACAGTCGGCATTCTTTGGGTCAACTGGGACAGCCACGTGCGTTACGCCAATCGCGCGGCGGAAAGCATGCTGGGGTATGCGCCGGGCGGGGTGGTCGATCGTCCTTTGATCGATTTCGAGCCCGGGCTGAACATGGATCGCTGGCTTAACCTGTGGAAGAACGCACGCTCCAGTGATGAGGCCCCGCAGAGCTTCGAAAGTAATTGTGTTCGCGCGGACGGCAGCATCCTGCCCGCGGACGTTTCGCTCAGCTTTTTGCGCTTTCGCGAGGCTGAATACCTGGTGGTGTTCATCACCGACGTGACCGAGCGCCGTCGCTCGCTGGCCGCGTTGCAGGAAAGCGAAGCCCGCTTGCAGGTTCTGGCCGAGCAGCTGCGGGAGTTGTCGGCGCACCTGGAAACCGTTCGGGAAGAGGAAAAGGCGCGCATCGCCCGTGAGGTTCATGACGAACTGGGTCAGATGTTGACCGTGCTCAAACTGGAAACGTCCATGTGCGAACTGGCCTATGCCGACCTCGATCCAGGGTTGCGGGACCGCCTGAACAGCATGAAGCGCTTGATCGCCCAGTTGTTTCAGCTGGTGCGTGACGTCGCCACCGCGTTGCGTCCGCCGATTCTCGATGCTGGCATCGCCTCGGCGATCGAGTGGCAAGCCCGGCGTTTTGAAGCGCGCACGCAGATTCCATGTCTTGTCCAGGTGCCGGACAACCTGCCCGCGTTGCCGGACGCGACGGCCATTGGTCTGTTTCGCATCCTCCAGGAGTCGCTGACCAACGTCATGCGTCATGCCGAGGCGCACACCGTCGAGCTGAACCTGAGCCTGAACAACGGCGTGCTGTGCATGAGCGTGGCCGACGACGGCAAAGGCTTCGATCAAGATGCAGAGCGTCCAGCGTCGTTCGGGCTGGTGGGCATGCGCGAGCGCGTATTGATCATGGGCGGACGATTGCATCTGGACAGCACGCTGGGAGAAGGCACAACCTTGCGCATCTACATTCCGCTGGAACAGGTCGCGCAGGAGCAAGTGCAGTGATTCGTGTATTGGTCGCCGAAGACCACACCATCGTTCGTGAAGGCATCAAGCAGTTGATCGGCTTGGCCAAAGACCTGCAAGTGGTGGGGGAGGCCAGCAATGGTGAACAGTTGCTGGAAGGGTTGCGTCATATCGAGTGCGAAGTGGTGCTGCTCGACATCTCCATGCCCGGCGTGAACGGTCTGGAAGCCATCCCGCGAATCCGCGCGCTGAACAACCCTCCTGCCATTCTGGTGCTCTCGATGCACGACGAGGCGCAGATGGCGGCTCGCGCCCTGAAGGTGGGTGCTGCCGGGTACGCCACCAAGGACAGTGATCCGGCGTTGCTGCTGACCGCGATCCGGCGGGTGGCGGCGGGTGGTCGTTACATCGATCCAGACCTGGCCGATCGCATGGTGTTCGAGGTTGGGCTGACGGATAGCCGGCCGTTGCATTCGCTGCTGTCCGAGCGCGAGTTCTCGGTGTTCGAGCGCCTGGCCCAAGGCGCCAATGTCAACGACATCGCCCAGCAACTGGCGCTCAGCAGCAAGACCATCAGCACCCACAAGGCGCGCCTGATGCAGAAGCTCAACATTACCTCGCTGGCGGAGCTGGTGAAGTATGCGATGGAGCACAAGCTGGTCTGATCACGTGTCTGAAAACGACGGTTTTCATCGCCTGTAATGACCCCTTCGCGAGCAAGCTCGCTCCCACAGAAAGACTGCGATCCCCTGTAGGAGCGCGCTTGCCCGCGAACGGGTTTCCACGTGCGAAATCCGTTTGCCTGACTGCATGCCTATTCCCGCCATCCGTGTAGGGCAATTCCTACAGAGAACCTTCCATGGCGCCTAGGACAATCTCTCCTACACCCCGATTTGCGCGGTCTGCGGGCTAATCTAGGCTTGTTCCCACGGTTGATTAAACAAAGGTGTGGGTAATGAGCAACGTCGATTCAAGCGCTGGGGCAAGTGATGTTCTGGTCAGCTTTCGTGGTGTGCAAAAGAGCTACGACGGCGAAGCCCTGATCGTCAAAGACCTCAACCTGGACATCCGCAAGGGCGAGTTTCTTACCCTGCTCGGGCCTTCGGGCTCCGGCAAGACCACCAGCCTGATGATGCTCGCCGGGTTCGAGACACCGACGGCGGGCGAGATCCTGCTGGCCGGTCGCTCGATCAACAACGTGCCACCCCACAAGCGCGACATCGGCATGGTGTTCCAGAACTACGCGCTGTTCCCGCACATGACGGTCGCCGAGAACCTGGCGTTCCCGCTGTCGGTGCGCGGCATGAGCAAGACCGACGTTGCCGAGAAGGTCAAACGTGCCCTCGACATGGTGCAGCTCGGCACGTTCTCCCATCGCTATCCGGCGCAATTGTCCGGTGGTCAGCAACAGCGTGTCGCGCTGGCCCGCGCGCTGGTGTTCGAGCCGCAACTGGTGCTGATGGACGAACCCCTCGGCGCACTCGACAAGCAACTGCGCGAGCACATGCAGATGGAGATCAAGCACCTGCACCAGCGTCTGGGCGTGACGGTTGTTTACGTGACCCACGACCAGGGCGAGGCGCTGACCATGTCCGACCGCGTGGCCGTCTTTCACCAAGGTGAAATCCAGCAGATCGCGCCGCCGCGCACGCTGTACGAAGAGCCGAAAAACACCTTCGTCGCCAACTTCATCGGCGAGAACAACCGCATCAACGGCACCCTGCTCAGCCAGACCGGCGACCGTTGCGTCGTCACCCTGGGCCGGGGTGAGAAGGTCGAGGCGCTGGCGGTCAACGTCGGCGCACCGGGCGACTCCGTCACCCTGTCGATTCGTCCTGAGCGTGTGAACCTCAACGGTCGGAGCGAAAGCTGCGTTAACCGTTTCTCCGGCCGAGTGGCTGAATTCATCTATCTGGGCGACCACGTGCGTGTGCGTCTGGAAGTCGCTGGAAAAACCGATTTCTTCGTCAAACAGCCCATCGCCGAGCTGGATCCGGCATTGAGCGTTGGCGACGTTGTGCCCATTGGATGGCAGGTCGAACACGCTCGCGCGTTGGACCCTTTGCAGGAAGCGCATTGATTCATCCGCTGTCGTCGCAAACAGAAGCACCCAGAGGCGACCGAATCGCCCCCCATTGCTTAACCAACATTGCTCGTGGAGAGAAAAACAAATGCTCAAGACATTGAAGCTCACCGCTCTATCGGTCGGCATGATGTGCGCGGCGCAAGCCATGGCCGCCGACCTGACAGTCATTTCCTTCGGTGGCGCGAACAAGGCTGCGCAGGAAAAGGCCTTCTACGCGCCTTGGGAAAAAAAGGGCAGCGGCAAGATCATTGCGGGCGAGTACAACGGTGAGATGGCCAAGGTCAAAGCCATGGTCGACACCAAGAGCGTGAGCTGGGACTTGGTTGAGGTTGAATCGCCTGAGCTGGCTCGCGGTTGCGACGAAGACATGTTCGAAGAAATCGATCCGGCCATTCTGGGCAAGAAAGAAGACTACGTGCCCGGTGCGATTCAGACCTGCGGCGTGGGCTTCTTCGTCTGGTCGACCGTATTGGCGTACAACGCCGACAAGCTGAAATCCGCCCCGACCGGTTGGGCCGATTTCTGGAACACCGAGAAATTCCCAGGCAAGCGCGGCCTGCGCAAGGGCGCCAAGTACACCCTGGAATTCGCGCTGATGGCTGACGGTGTTGCGCCGAAAGACGTCTACAAAGTGCTGGCCAGCAAAGATGGTCAGGACCGCGCCTTCAAGATGCTCGACAAACTCAAACCAAGCATTCAGTGGTGGGAAGCGGGCGCACAGCCGCCTCAGTTCCTGCAGTCTGGCGACGTCGTGATGAGCTCGGCCTACAACGGTCGCATCGCCGCCGTGCAGAAAGAAAGCAACCTGAAAGTGGTTTGGACCGGCGGCGTGTATGACTTCGATTCGTGGGCCATTCCGAAAGGCGCAAAAAACGCCGAGGAAGCGAAGAAGTTCATCGCTTACACGCTCAAGCCTGAACAGCAGAAGACCTACTCCGAAAACATCGCATACGGTCCGGCTAACACGCAGGCCGTTAGTCTGCTGACGGCGGATAACCAGAAAAACATGCCAACCACGCCTGAGAACATCAAGGATCAGGTGCAGTTGAGCGTGAGCTTCTGGACAGACAATGGCGAGTCACTGGAGCAGCGCTTCAACGCTTGGGCTGCCAAGTAAGCCTGCGAAAGACGGTGCCGTTTGGCGTCGTGATTTGAGTTAGATCCGGGTGCGTTTTCCTTCTCGTCGAGTGAGAAAACGCACCCTTAGTTGAAAGATTTCGGAGTTCGCTATGGCCACCGCCGTGCCCCTGACTGAAGGCGCCAGCCCGACCTTGAAGCAACGCCTGGCCCGTGCCGAGCGCGTCAACCGCTGGAAGGCTCAGGCGTTGATCGCGCCATTGGCGATTTTCCTGCTGCTGGTGTTTTTGGTGCCGATTGCGGCGCTGCTCTACAAAAGCGTGAACAACCCTGAAGTGGTTGGCGGCATGCCGCTGACCGTGGTTGAAGTGTCGAAATGGGACGGCAAAGGTCTGCCTCCCGAGTCAGTCTACAAGGCCGCGAGCCAGGATCTGGCCGAAGCCCGCAAGAATCAGACCCTGGGCGACCTGTCCAGGCGCCTGAACCAGGAGCTGGCTGGTTACCGCAGCCTACTGGCGAAAACGGCCCGTGCCGTTCCGTTCAAGGAAGAACCTGCTTCTTATAAAGAAGCGCTGGAAGCCCTCGATGAACGCTGGGGTGATCCCGCGTACTGGCAGGCGATCCGTCGCAACACGTCGAGCTTCACCCCCTATTATTTGTTGGCCGCTGTGGATCACCGTATCGATGACCTCGGTGAAGTGGCGCCAGCGACCCCTGATCAAGCGATCTACATCGATATCTTTGCCCGCACCTTCTGGATGGGTCTGGTGATAACGGTGATCTGCCTGTTCCTTGCCTATCCGTTGGCGTACCTGTTGGCGAATCTGCCTGCACGTCAAAGCAACTTGCTGATGATTCTGGTGCTGTTGCCGTTCTGGACCTCGATTCTGGTGCGCGTCGCGGCATGGATCGTTTTGCTCCAGTCGAGCGGTCTGATCAACGGTGCCCTCATGGCGCTGGGCATCATCGATAAGCCGCTGGAACTGGTGTTCAACCGGGTCGGCGTGTACATCTCGATGGTGCACATCATGTTGCCGTTCATGATCCTGCCGATTTACAGCGTCATGAAGGGCATCTCACCCACGTACATGCGGGCCGCGATTTCCCTTGGGTGCAACCCGTTCGCCAGCTTCTGGCGCGTGTACTTCCCGCAGACCTACGCCGGTGTCGGCGCAGGCTGTCTGTTGGTGTTCATCCTGTCCATCGGTTACTACATCACCCCGGCCTTGCTCGGCAGCCCCAACGATCAAATGGTCAGCTATTTCGTGGCCTTCTATACCAACACCAGCATCAACTGGGGTATGGCCACGGCCTTGGGTGGCTTGCTGTTGCTGGCGACTGTCGTGCTGTACCTGATCTATAGCTGGCTGGTCGGTGCCAGCCGCCTGCGTCTGAGCTGAGGAGACTGAAATGTTGAGCCCTTATTCCTCGCCCATCGAGCGGGTCTGGTACTACGCACTGCGCATCCTGTGCGGGCTGATTCTGTTGTTCCTGGTGTTGCCGGTGCTGGTCATCGTGCCGCTGTCGTTCAACTCGGGCAGTTTTCTGGTGTATCCGCTGCAGGGTTTTTCGCTGCACTGGTACCAGGACTTCTTCGGTTCGGCCGAGTGGATGCGCTCATTGAAGAACAGCCTGATCGTCGCGCCTGCGGCGACCATTCTCGCCATGGGCTTCGGAACGTTGGCAGCGATCGGTTTGACCCGCAGCAACTTCCCCGGCAAGTCGCTGGTGATGGCGTTGGTCATCTCGCCGATGGTCGTGCCGGTGGTCATCGTGGGGGTTGCCAGTTACCTGTTCTTCGCGCCCTTGGGGCTGGGTAACAGCTACACCTCACTGATTCTGGTCCACGCGGTGCTGGGTGTGCCGTTCGTGATCATCACCGTGTCGGCCACGCTGCAAGGCTTTAACTACAACCTGGTGCGCGCGGCCGCCAGTCTTGGCGCATCACCGCTGACGGCTTTCCGTCGCGTGACCTTGCCATTGATTGCGCCGGGCGTGATTTCCGGTGCCTTGTTTGCCTTTGCGACCTCGTTCGATGAAGTCGTGGTGACCCTGTTCCTCGCAGGTCCCGGACAAGCGACGCTGCCACGGCAGATGTTCAGCGGCATTCGTGAAAACCTCAGCCCGACCATCGCCGCAGCGGCGACCCTGCTGATCGGTTTTTCGGTGGTGTTGCTGCTCGCCCTGGAATGGCTGCGCGGGCGCAGTGAGAAACTGCGCACGGCGGTGGAGTAAGCCATAGAGTTGCAAGTGGAGCTGCCATCCCCTGTAGGAGCGCGCTTGCCCGCGAATCGCGTAGCGTCTGTGACGAAGGTATCGCCTGACACAACGCATCGCGGGCAAGCGCGCTCCTACAGGTAGGGCTCCGTCCACCCTCCGGTTTTGTATCAATTGGTCGTTCACCGTTTAAACTCCGCTTCTTGCGATCTACCACGCACGGAGCCCTCGGTGAACGTCAACGACGCCAGTTTCGAAGAACTGCTCAACGCTTTGCATGACGGCGTCTACATCACCGACGGTGACGGCAAGACGCTCAAGGTCAATCACGCCTATGAGCGTCTGACCGGCCTCAGCGGCGCGGACCTGATAGGCCGACCCATGCAGGAGCTGGTCAAGGAAGGCGTCATCTCGCAATCGGCCTCGTTGCGCGTTCTGCAGGAAGGCCGGCCGGTGTCGGTGATGCAGAGCCTCAGTCAGGGCAAGAAACTGCTGGTAAGTGCCACGCCGATTCTCGATGCCGAGCACCGCATTTCCTACGTGGTCAGCACGGTTCGCGACATGACCGAACTGCTGCGCATGAAGCACGAGCGCGATGAACTCCAGCAGCTCAAACAACTGCGCAACAGCACGGCCAAGCTGCATGCTGGTCAGCGCGACAACCTCCTGCATTCTCCCCTGATGGCCGATCAAGAGGTCTCCGGTCGGGTCTTCGCTCTGGCCCGTCAGGTCGCCAGCAGCCCAGTGAAAGTTCTGCTGCAAGGTGAAACCGGCGTCGGCAAGACACTCGTCGCACAGTTCATCCACAACGCCAGCCCGCGCGCCAGCGAGCCGTTTCTTGCCCTCAACTGCGGCGCGCTGCCTGAAAACCTGATCGAGGCCGAGCTGTTCGGTTACGCGCCAGGCGCCTTCACCGGCGCGGGGCCGAAGGGCAAGCGCGGTCTTCTGGAGCTGGCGCACCACGGCACGTTGTTCCTCGACGAAATCGGCGACCTGCCGTTGCCGGTTCAAGTGAAGCTGCTCAAGGTCATCGAAGAGAACCGTTTTATCCCGGTCGGCGGGCTTGAGTTGAAAGAGGTCGATGTACGCATCATCAGCGCCACCCATCACGACCTCAAACAGCTGGTGGCAGAAGGGCGCTTCCGCGCGGACCTGTTCTATCGCCTTAACGTGGTGCCGATCAATATTCCGGCCTTGCGCGAACGCAGTGAGGAAATCCCGCCGCTGCTGCATTACTACCTCGAAAGCTTTAATAGCCGGTACGAGCGCCAGGTGCAGTGGAGCCTTGAGGTCCTGGACCTGATGTGCGAATACGCCTGGCCGGGCAATATTCGCGAGCTGATCAACATCGTCGAGCGCCTGGTGGTGACCAATCAGAGCGGCACCATCGAGGCGCTGGATCTGCCTGAGGAAATCCTCAACCTCAACCCGCAGAACACCGACGACAGCCGCTTGCCCTTGCGCAAGGTGCTGGAAAACGCCGAGCGCTCGGCCATTCGTGCCGCGTTGCAGATTCACAAAACCACTCGCCTGGCAGCCAAGGCGCTGGGTGTCAGTCAGGCGACCGTGGTGCAAAAGATGAAGCGCTGGGAGCGATCTGATTAACGGCGCTCTGATCAGGATTTCAATCAAGACCTGTGAAATCGATCAGAAAGCTAATCAGGACTGATCGGTCAAAAGCCTTCCTGACACCCTGTGATTCGCGCAAAGGTCCATGGCGTGGGGCTTTGCGTGGATTGGCACAGCTTTCGCTAACTCCTCCTGCACGTCTTCCAATAAAACAACGCACACAGGACGAGCACGATGAGCCTCTCTGCCTCTCAAATCAGCGCCTTCAAAATCGCCAACAAACTGATCACTGGCCAAGCCGCCATCGAGCAGCTTGCCGCTGAACTGACCCGCCTCAACGTCAACAATCCCCTGATCGTCACGGACGCCATTCTGGTGAAATCCGGCACCGTCGACCTGGCGCTGGCGCAACTGGGAGGCCGTCGTTACGGCATCTTCGACCAGGTCAAACCTGAGCCTGAAATCTCCATCGTCGAAGACTGCACCCGTGCGTATCGCCACGGCGGCCACGACGGTTTGATCGGTCTTGGTGGCGGCAGCGCCATCGACATCGCCAAAGGGGTTGCAGCGTTTGCCGGTCACGAAGGCCCGCTCGCCGAGCTGTTTGGCGTGGATCTGGTAAAGCGCAAAGGCCCTGCGCTGATTGCCATTCCCACCACTGCTGGCACCGGTTCGGAAGTCACCAATGTGGCGATCTTCTCGGACAAGGAAGCGCAGCTGAAAAAGGGCATCGTCAGCGACTACCTGCTGCCTGACGTGGCCCTGGTCAGCCCGATCATGACCCTGACTTGCCCACGCAGTGTGACAGCGGCCAGTGGCGTCGACGCGCTGGTGCATGCCGTCGAGTCGTACCTGTCGGTCAACGCGTCGCCGATCACTGATGCCATCGCGCTGGGCGCCATCAAACTGATCGCCAAGGCGCTGCCCAAGGCCTACGCCAACCCGGCCAACCTGCAGGCCCGTGAAGACATGGCCACCGCGAGCCTGATGGCGGGCATGGCGTTCGGCAACGCGGGCGTGGGTGCTGTGCATGCGCTGGCGTATCCGTTGGGCGGCCGTTTCAACATCGCGCACGGCGTCAGCAATGCTTTGTTGCTGCCGTACGTGATGGCGTGGAACAAGATGGCGTGCGTCGAGCGCTTCCGTGACATCGCCGAAGCCATGGGTGTGCGAGTCGCCGAGCTGAGCGACAAGGACGCCGCCGATCTGGCCGTCAAAGCCATGGCTGATCTGTGCGCCGCCGTGGACATCCCGTCCGGCATGCGCAGCTTCAACGTGCCTGAGGATGCGATTCCTGCGATGGCCGAAGAGGCGAGCAAGATCGATCGCCTGATGCGCAACAACCCGCGCAAGTTGACCGCCGCCGACATCGAAAAAATCTACCGCGCAGCCTACTGATCCCGAAACGCCAAGACGCCCGGCCCGTTCGGGCGTCAGCCATTACAAGACCAATAAAACAGGTGCAGACAATGTCCAACACTCCCCAACCGCGGAGCGAAAGCCCGTACATCCCGCTCGGCCCTTTCAAGGTGCGATTGCCGTTCATTCACTACACGTTCGAGATGCCGGACTACCTGCAAGGTCTGCTGATGTGTGCCGTGGACCTGGCCGCGATCCCGCTGATGACCGAGCTGCTGGGCATGCCCTTCGAGGTTGCACTGGCGGTGGTGATGCTGAACGGGTTGCTTTACCTCACGCACCACCTGCTAGGCGACCCAACCGTGCCGGGCTGGATCACCCCGGCTGTTCCGCTGTTAATGGCTTACTGCGCGCAATTCCCCATGGGCCCGGAGCGTGTCCATGCCTTGATTGCGTTCCAGCTGATGCTCGGGGTGTTCTCGATTGCACTCGGGGCCACCGGGATGGCGAAGAAGGTCGTCGAATACGTGCCGTCCGCGATCAAGTCCGGGATCATCGTCGGCGCTGGATTGAGCGCGGTGATCGCCGTGTTCCAGGTGGGTGGCAAGTTCAACGTGCTGCCGTGGACCATTTCCATCGCGGTCGGCATCGCGTTCTACCTGATCTTCTCCCAGCACTTCAATGAGCTGAAGCGGCGCAACCGTTTTTGGTGGAACTTCGCAAAGCTGGGCATCTTGCCGATCATCCTGCTAGCCGTCGTGATTGCACCGCTGTTCGGTGAGGCGCCATGGCCGACCATTCAATGGGGCATCAGCAAGCCGGACTTCGCCGGGTTGTGGGAACACTACACCGTGTTCGGGCTGGGTATGCCGCCGTTGTCGATGTTTATCTCCGCGCTGCCGACCATGCTGGCGGTGTACATCATCGTCTTCGGCGACGTCCTCAGTGCGAAGTCGCTGCTTGATGAGGCGCAAACTGTACGTACCGATGAAGTCGTGGACTACAACCCGGATCGTGCTCACTTGATCTTCGGTGCGCGTAACGCGTTCATGAGCATCTTCGGCCCGGACGTTGCCATGTGCGGCCCGAAGTGGGCCGCGATGCTGGTCGTGGTGATCGAGCGTTTCAAAGGTGGCCCGAAGGCGATGCAGTCGATCATCGGTGGCGTTGGCTCGTTCCGCTGGGGCACCAACACCGGCTTGCTGCTGTTGCCGGTCGTGACGCTGGTTCAGCCGATTCTCGGTGTGGCGCTGTCGCTGACCCTGCTGATTCAGGGCTACGTGAGCGTGCGTCTGGGTATCCTCGAAGCGCGCAGCCAGCGTGACCTGGGCATTGCGGGCGTGATCGGCGCGGTGCTGGCGATCAAAGGCGCGAGCTGGGCGTTTGGTATCGGTGTGGTGCTGTGCCTGCTGATCTACGGGAAGAACTTCTTCAAAGGTGAAGTGGACGGAACGTTCGCCAAGGATTTGAGGGTGGTCGACGCCAAGCCAGCCGCCAACACCGAACGCGTGAAGGAAGAAGCGTTGGTGGATTGATTCTGCTTAGGGTGATGCTATGTGGGAGCTGCCGGAGGTGACGACGGTGGCGAATGCGGTTGTTCTGACACACCGCTTTCGCCACCGTCGTCACCTCCGGCAGCTCCCACAATGGATCGCGATTGTATTCACGGGAAACCGCATTCATCCGCCACCCAACACACGTTTCAAACTCTTGGAGTACAATGCGCGCCACCGTGATTTCGCTCAAAAAAGGTGCGTCATGCAGCCCTTCGCTATTGCTCCGTCGATTCTGTCCGCCGATTTCGCCCGTCTGGGTCAGGAAGTCGACAATGTCCTGGCCGCTGGCGCCGACATCGTCCACTTCGACGTCATGGACAACCACTACGTCCCCAACCTGACCATCGGTCCGATGGTGTGCTCGGCGCTGCGCAAGTACGGCATCACGGCACCGATCGACGTTCACTTGATGGTCAGCCCCGTCGATCGCATCATCGGCGACTTCGTCGAGGCCGGCGCGACCTACATCACGTTCCACCCGGAAGCGACCCAGCACATCGACCGCTCCCTGCAACTGATCCGCGAAGGCGGTTGCAGGTCCGGTCTGGTGTTCAATCCGGCGACTCCGCTGAACCTGCTCGAATACGTCATGGACAAGGTCGACATGATCCTGCTCATGAGCGTCAACCCGGGTTTTGGCGGGCAGAAGTTCATTCCCGGCACGCTCAACAAGCTGCGCGAAGCGCGCGCGTTGATCGACGCGTCCGGGCGTGACATCCGTCTGGAAATCGACGGTGGCGTCAACGTCAACAACATCCGTGAAATCGCTGCAGCGGGCGCCGATACGTTTGTTGCAGGTTCAGCTATCTTCAATGCGCCGGACTACCAAGAGGTCATTGAAAAAATGCGTGCAGAACTGGCGTTGGCTCGTTGATGAGCGGCTTCGAACAGCTGTTTCCGGGTCGCCTGCCCAAACTGATCATGTTCGATCTGGATGGGACCCTGGTCGATTCGGTGCCGGATCTGGCCGCAGCTGTGGATAAAACCCTGATTCAGCTCGGACGCGCGCCGGCGGGTATCGAGCGCGTGCGCGACTGGATCGGCAACGGCGTGCGCGTGTTGGTACGCCGGGCGTTGGCGAACGACATGGACCACTCCGGCGTGGACGAAGCGTCCACTGAGTCGGCGCTGGCGATTTTCATGGAGGCCTACGGCGGCGACCATTCGCTGACCAAGGTCTATCCAGGCGTGCGTGAAACGCTGAAATGGCTGCAGAAAAATGGCGTGGAAATGGCCCTCATCACCAACAAGCCCGAGCAGTTCGTCGCGCCGTTGCTGGATGACATGAAACTGGGCCGTTTCTTTCGCTGGATCGTCGGCGGCGACACCTTGCCGCAACAGAAACCCGATCCTGCGGCGCTGTTCTTCGTGATGAAAATGGCCGGTGCGCCGGGCTCGCAATCGCTGTTTGTCGGTGACTCGCGCAACGACGTGCTGGCCGCCAAAGCTGCCGGCGTTGCCTGTGTGGCATTGAGCTACGGCTACAACCACGGTCGCCCGATTGCCGAGGAATCTCCGGCGTTGGTGATCGACGATTTGCGCAAACTGATTCCCGGTTGCTTAGATCTTGGGGCTGAGATAACGTTGCCCGACGTTAAAGCTCCCTCCTTTAGAGAATCCATCGTGGTGGTCACTCGCAAACTCTGGATGAAAGTCATCAAGGCCCTGGCCCGTTGGCGTTGGCGCGCCTGACTTGAATCTGGCCGGACGTCCGGCGCGTTTGCACAACTGACCGTTTTACCCTCAGACCACGAGGCTGATCATGACCCGCGAAGAATTCCTGCGTTTGGCCGCTGACGGCTACAACCGCATTCCGCTTGCCCTCGAAACACTGGCCGACTTCGACACACCGTTGTCGATCTACCTGAAGCTCGCCGACGAGCCGAACTCCTATCTGCTGGAGTCGGTGCAAGGCGGCGAAAAGTGGGGCCGTTATTCGATCATCGGACTGCCCTGCCGCACGGTCATGCGTGTGCATGGGCACACCATCAGCGTGACCCGGGACGGTGTCGAGATCGAGCGTCTCGAAGCCGAAGATCCGCTGGCATTCGTCGAAACCTTCAAGGCGCGTTACAACGTGCCGACCATTCCCGGTCTGCCGCGGTTCAACGGCGGCCTGGTGGGTTATTTCGGTTACGACTGCGTGCGTTATGTAGAGCCGCGTCTGGGCGCCTGCCCGAACCCGGACCCACTGGGCGTGCCGGACATCCTGCTGATGGTGTCCGACGCCGTGGTGGTGTTCGACAACCTGGCGGGCAAGATGCACGCCATCGTGTTGGTCGACCCTGCTCAGCCAGACGCGTATGAAAGCGGCCGGGAGCGTCTGGACCAGTTGATGGAGAAACTGCGCCAGCCGATCACCCCGCGTCGTGGCCTGGACCTGACCCGTCCACAGGCGGCTGACCCGGTGTTCCGCTCCAGTTTCACGCAGGGTGACTACGAAAAAGCCGTCGACACCATCAAGGAATACATCCTGGCGGGCGACTGCATGCAGGTCGTGCCGTCGCAGCGCATGTCCATCGACTTCAAGGCTGCGCCGATCGATCTGTACCGCGCGTTGCGTTGCTTCAACCCGACGCCGTATATGTACTTCTTCAACTTCGGCGACTTCCACGTCGTCGGCAGTTCGCCGGAAGTGCTGGTGCGCGTCGAAGACAACCTGATCACCGTGCGTCCTATCGCCGGTACCCGTCCTCGTGGCGCGACCGAAGAAGCGGACCACGCGCTCGAAGTCGATCTGCTGTCCGACGACAAGGAAATCGCCGAGCACTTGATGCTCATCGACCTGGGCCGTAATGACACGGGGCGCGTCTCGGAGATCGGCTCGGTGAAACTGACCGAGAAGATGGTCATCGAGCGTTATTCCAACGTCATGCACATCGTGTCCAACGTGACCGGTCAGTTGAAAGCCGGCCTGACTGCCATGGACGCCCTGCGGGCGATTCTGCCGGCAGGCACGTTGTCGGGTGCGCCTAAGATTCGCGCGATGGAAATCATCGACGAACTCGAGCCGGTCAAGCGTGGCGTTTACGGCGGGGCAGTCGGATACTTGGCATGGAACGGCAACATGGACACTGCGATTGCCATTCGAACCGCAGTGATCAAGAACGGCGAACTGCACGTTCAGGCCGGTGGCGGCATCGTTGCAGACTCGGTGCCCGCGCTTGAGTGGGAAGAAACCCTGAACAAACGCCGCGCCATGTTCCGCGCGGTGGCCTTGGCAGAGCAGACGCCTGAGGCGTAATGAAGCTGCACCCTTAAAAACGGCGCCAATGGCGCCGTTTTTTTTGTCCGGCGCAAATCCCGTGTAGGAGCGCGCTTGCCCGCGATGAGGTCGGTACATCCGCTGCAAACTCAGCGTCAGACAATCAGTCTTCGCGGGCAAGCGCGCTCCTACACGTCCACGTTTGATGCGGGGTAGGAGAGCGGCATTAGAAATCCAGGCTCAACGCAAGATTCACCCCTTGCTGCGTCACGTCATCGTTTTTGCGCCAGTTGTAACCCGCACGCAGTGTCAGATCCGGGGCGAGCTTCTGACTCATGCCAACGCTTGCCCGATTCAAACTGCGCTGCGGCTCATAACCTTCCAGATTGAAGTCCACGCCGGGAACGCTGTTCAGTGCGATGGTCACATCCTGCTGATCGGTGTCGAATTCCCGCTCATGTGCCACCTCGCCAAACAGCTGGGTTTGCGGTGTGAGGTCGAACTTGCCCTGCACGCCTGCTCCGAGCCGTTTTGAACGGCGGGTTTGATCGTCGTAGTTGAGCGCCGTCGCCCGAGTGCTGTTCTCCGAGTAACCGTCCACCTCGACATGCGAGTAATCGGCGCTGATGAAGGGCGAGACATGCCAGCGGCTGGTCTGCTCGGCAAGATCGAATCCCACTCGGCCACTGAGCGCCCAAAGGTTGCCGTCGGTGTCGCTTTTCTCTGCACCCTCGCTGACGCCCAGCGCAAATTTGCGCTTGAGGTTGTCGTAATCGAGCTTGCCGCCCGATGCAGCGAGATCAGCCCACCAGTGATTCGCCTGAAACTGCACAAAAGCCGTCGCGATGTAGCTGTTGAGCTTGTAGTCCGAATCCCGTGGACCCGCTTCCAGCGTCTGCCGGTAGGCGCCCGCCACCAGGCCGGCACGCCAGTCTTCGGCAAACCGGTAGCTGCCGCCGATGGTCAGGTTGTAGCCATGGCCGTCGCCCCTCGCAGAATTGCTCTGCGCATCGAAGTCCAGTTTCTGACCGCCCCCGGCGACGATCGCACGCCATTCACCCACGTTCTGCCAGTTGCCCCAGTCGGCCAGCCACTGACTGCGCAGCTCATCCTGCTGTGCGCGCAAAGTGCCATTGGCCATTTCCGGCAGCAGGGTGATCTCCCACGGAGCAGAGAGAATGGAATAGCCGTAGTCGGCGATGAGGCGCTGGCCGGCGACGGTGGGGTGAACCCCGTCGTTGAACAGCAGTTTCGTCGGGTCAGGCGTGAGCCCGCCAATTCCGTAAACACTGTTGGCGGTGCAGCTGTTACCACTGAAACAGGTGCCGACCAGATTCTGGTCGGCGGCCAGACCGTAGCGCGCAGGTTCGGCCAACACTTCTCTGACCAGGCCGGGCACGTTCAGCGGGATGACCTCGGCATTGATTTGCCCGAGACGGTTTACCAGCTGTTGATTGAACACGCCGCTGAGCAACGTCGACGGGACCTGCAATGGCGTGCCTGAAACAGCGGGCGTCTGGCCGATATCGGGCAGCAGCCAGACCATGATGTAACGCGCACCTGCCTGCGACAGCACCTGCGCGCTGTCAGCGAGATTGTTCGCGGCACTGACCGCTTGCCCCGGGCTGAGCACCCGACCCTGCAGAAAGTCGTTGCCACCGCCGGTCAGGTAATACAGCGCATTCGGGTCGGCACGAAAGCCGGTTTCTGCCAGATAACCTGGTCGTGTGCGGAAAACGGTGGTCACGCCGGTCGTGGTATCGGTATTGGCGACCTGCGACTGAGTGGTGATCGCGGCCAAAATTTGATCCGTCCGATCACCACCCACCGCCCAGTTGTTACCGTCGGCCAATCCTTGTGCCGCACGGACCGGTGAGGTGGATGCCTGTAGATCATTGGGTGACACCCCGAGCATGCCGCCCAGCAGCGTCGAGGCGTTCAGGCCGAACACCTCACCGCTTCCATTCAGATACGTGGGGCCGGTACGGTTGGTGAAGCGCAAGGTTGCACCGGGTGGGCCGCCCGCGTCGGGAAACTGGCCCGCATCGGCGAGGCTGTCGCCGAATACGATCATCGTTGAATAGGGCGAGGAAGCTGCCGTCGCCGAGGAGCAGGCGAGCGCGAGGAGGCAGGCGGCGAAAGGTCGCGACAGTGTGGCGTTGAGCATGAGAAATCCCTTCTTTTTTTATTGCTGTACGACAAGGTAGCAGCCACGACACAGGTCGCCATGTTCTGTATCAACAAGGATGCAGGTGCGTCGCAAGAACAGTGCGTTCACGGTCAGCAGAAAAAAGGTGTCCACCCGGAAAGCGGACACCCGAATCCAACGTGCGGGATCAAGAGGAAACGTTTGACTGAGGGCTTTTGTCGTCTGTTTCAGAACTTACGAGTGACAGCGTTTCAGGCGCCAGGGCTCACTTGTTTTTGCGGGAGGCGGGCCGAGCCGACCCAGTGGATGGCCATCGCGATCAGACCCAGCAGGATTCCGAAGGCGACGATCCCTTGCCATCCCAGTCGGGCCATTAGCCAGCCGCTGATGATGGTGCCGACCGCGCCACCGAAGAACGTTGCGGTCATATAAAGGCTGTTGATTCGGCCTTGCGCTTTCGGGTCGACCGCAAAGGCGCGGGTCTGGTTGGACACAAGGCCGGCCTGTACGCCGATGTCGAGCACGATAACCCCGATCACAAGGAAGATCAGAGAGGACTCGGCACCGGCGAGGAGCAGGAAGGACAACGTCACGATAGCGATGCTGGCGCCAATCACCTTGCGCGCACCGAGTGTGTCCGAGGCACGACCGCCCAGAGAAGCGGCAAGCGCGCCGGCCGCACCGATGATGCCGAATCCACCCGCCCAGGCACTGCCCAGATGCATGGGGCCATCTGCGAGCAGCGCGGCCAAGTTCACCCAGAAGGCGTTGAAGCACGCCCACAGCAGCGCCTGGACCATCATTGATTCGCGAATCGGACGGTTGTCGCGCATCAACGGCCACAGCGAAGCCAGCAGGCGACCGTAGGAAAGTTGGGTGCTGGGCACGCCCTTGGGCAGCAGCGTTGCGGCGGCGATGAAGACCGGGATCATGAAGGCTGCTTCTACGCCGAACACCGCGCGCCAACCGTAGGTGTCACCCACCACGCCGCTGATGGTTCGGCCCAGCAGAATGCCGACCATGATGCCGCTGACCACGGTTCCCACGTTACGTCCGCGTTCACTGGGTTGCGACATCACCGCAGCGAAAGGCACCAGTTGCTGTGGGACGCAGCTGACCACACCCAGACCGAACGCCGCGGCAATCAACGTCCAGATGCTCGGCGCTGCTGCGGCGGCGATACCGAAAATGAAGGCGACCGCGATTTGTCCGAGGACCAGCTTGCGCCGATCGAAACGGTCGCCCAGCGGCAACAGCAGCGCGAGCCCAAAGGCAAACCCGAGCAGCGCTGCGCCGGCCACGAGGTCCACGGTCGTTTGGTCAACGCCAAGACTTGAGGCGATCAGCGGCAAGATGGGCTGTACGCAGTACAGATTAGTGATCACCGCTCCGGCAATGATCGCCATCATGATGATTTTGCCGCGTGACGCGATGACGGGCGCAGCGGGCGTTTTGGAAATGCTCATGGCACCCTCCTGTGGGTAAGTGGCTCCGGCACTTGCAGCCAATCTGTCGCGTACCGGTGGTGAGCCTTGAACCCTACGCCCTCGCATTGGTAAAGATAATTCCCTAAGATCGGGAATCATTCTTCCATATTCCGAGAGAGTCGCCGTTGAACCGCCTTGACTCGATGTCCATCTTTGTCACCGTTGCGGACGCTGGCAGCCTGTCCGCCGCAGCACGCCGACTCGGCATGCCGCTGGCGACAGTCAGCCGCAAGGTCGTGGAGCTGGAAACGCACCTGAAAACACGCTTGCTGCACCGCACCACGCGTCAGCTTTCACTGACCGAAGCTGGAAGCGCTTACCTGGTCGCGTGCCGGCGGATTCTTGAAGACATCGGTGAGGCGGAGCGGGCTGCGACGGGGGAATATTCGGCGCCGAAAGGCGAGCTGACGGTCACGGCGCCCGTGGTGTTCGGCCGCCTGCACGCGGTGCCCGTGATTGCAGAATTTCTGGCTCATTACCCGCTGATCACCGTCAACCTGATGCTGACCGATCGCGTGGTGCATTTAATGGAAGAGCACGGTGATATTGCCGTGCGCATAGGTGAGCTGCCCGACAGTTCGCTTATGGCGACCCGCGTGGGAACGGTGCGGCGCGTCGTGTGTGCGAGTCCCGCCTACCTGAGTCAGCGTGGCGAGCCCACTCACCCGACTGATCTGGCCGAACACGACTGCATCACCTTTGAGGTGCTGGAGTCTAAACGCGCCTGGGTCTTCGGCGCTGGCCGCTCTCAGGTGTCGGTGCCTGTTCAGTCAAGGCTCACGGTGAACACCGCCGAGGCTGCCATCGATGCATCGGCACTGGGTGTCGGCTTGATTCGCGTTCTGTCTTATCAAGTGGCGGAAGCTGTGCGTCATGGCGCGCTTCGTGTGGTTTTGGCGTCTTATGAATCGGCGCCCTTGCCCGTCAGCCTGGTGCACACCGGTCAGGCGCCGCTGCCGTTGAAGCTGCGCGCGTTTCTGGATTTCGTCGGGCCTCGGCTGCGGGCCAGGATGTCCCGACTGCTCGGTGAAACAGCCCCGGTTTGAAAGGGTTGAAACTCCGACACAGGCTGATCCGTGTTATGCCGCTCGTTCTGACTGCATCCACTCAAATTTTTTCTATCGTACAATGCGGTTGCGCCGCTTGATTCGGTACGCTAATGTCCCAAAACGTTTAGATGAGACCCCTTCCGTGACGACTGTCAGCAAACTCTTGATGCGCGTTATCAAGGCTCACGCCCGCTGGCGTTGGCGCGCCTGACTCTTTTCCCTGCCGGCTCTCCCGGCCCTGTAACACCCTGCCTTCAAACCGTGACGTCTGCCCCAGTCGAGCCATGCAACGACTGCACAAACGGGCGCAAAAACGAACACGGACTCTGGAAGGTTTGAATAAAGGTCAGTGATTCCAAGAGGTTGAGCACACCATGCTGCTGATGATCGATAACTACGACTCTTTCACCTATAACGTCGTGCAGTACCTTGGCGAGTTGGGCGCCGACGTTAAAGTGATCCGCAACGACGAAATGACCGTCGCTGAAATCGAGGCGCTGAACCCCGAGCGCATCGTCGTTTCCCCAGGCCCTTGCACCCCGAATGAAGCGGGCGTGTCCATCGACGTGATCAAGCACTTCGCCGGCAAGCTGCCGGTGCTGGGCGTCTGCCTGGGCCATCAGTCCATCGGCCAGGCGTTTGGCGGCGACGTCGTGCGCGCGCGTCAGGTGATGCACGGCAAAACCAGCGACCTGATCCACGAAGACAAAGGCGTGTTCGAAGGGTTGAAACACCCGCTGACAGTTACCCGCTATCACTCGCTGGTGGTCAAGCGCGAGACACTGCCGGACTGCCTGGAAATGACCGCATGGACCCAGCTCGAAGACGGCTCCGTCGATGAGATCATGGGCTTGCGTCACAAGACGCTGAATGTCGAGGGTGTGCAATTCCACCCTGAGTCGATTCTTTCCGAGCAGGGTCACGAGCTGTTCGCCAACTTCCTCAAGCAGACCGGCGGCACTCGTCAGGGTTAAGGACACTTCGATATGGCAATGGATATCAAGACGGCGCTGGGCCGGGTTGTGACGCAACTGGACCTGAGCACCGACGAAATGCGCGACGTCATGCGCGAAATCATGACCGGCCAGTGCACGCAGGCGCAGATCGGTGCCTTTCTGATGGGCATGCGCATGAAGAGCGAGAGCATCGACGAGATTGTCGGCGCGGTCTCGGTCATGCGTGAGCTGGCCGACAAGGTCGAACTCAAGACCCTCGAAGGCGTGGTCGACATTGTCGGCACCGGCGGCGACGGCGCGAATATCTTCAACGTCTCGACAGCCGCTTCGTTCGTCATCGCTGCGGCGGGCTGCACGGTCGCCAAACACGGCAACCGTGCTGTCTCCGGCAAAAGCGGCAGTGCCGATCTGCTGGAAGCGGCGGGTGTCTATCTGAACCTGACGCCGGTTCAGGTGGCGCGTTGCATCGACAGCGTCGGCATTGGCTTCATGTTTGCGCAAACCCATCATGGGGCGATGAAACATGCCGCCGGTCCGCGCAAAGAGCTGGGCCTGCGCACGCTGTTCAACATGCTGGGTCCACTGACTAACCCGGCAGGCGTCAAGCACCAGGTCGTCGGCGTGTTCAGTCAGGCGCTGTGCCGTCCGCTGGCTGAAGTGCTGTCGCGTCTGGGCAGCAAGCACGTGTTGGTGGTGCACTCACAGGACGGCCTGGACGAATTCAGCCTCGCGGCGCCGACCTTTGTCGCTGAACTCAAGAACGGCGAAGTCACCGAATACTGGGTGCAACCGGAAGACCTGGGCATGAAGAGCCAGAGCCTGTTCGGCCTGGTGGTCGACAGTCCTGCGCAGTCGCTGGAATTGATCCGCGATGCGCTGGGTCGGCGCAAAACCGAGAACGGCCAGAAAGCGGCTGAAATGATTGTGCTCAATGCGGGCGCCGCGCTGTACGCCGCCGATCATGCCTCTTCCCTGAAGGAAGGCGTGGCATTGGCGCACGATGCGCTGCACACCGGTCTGGCGCGTGAGAAGCTTGAAGAGCTGGGTGCTTTTACCGCGGTATTCAAACAGGAGAATGAAGGATGAGCGTGCCGACGGTATTGGAAAAGATTCTCGCCCGTAAGGCCGAGGAAGTCGCGGCGCGGCGCGCCAGCGTCAGCCTGTCCGAGCTGGAAACCCTGGTTGCCACCGCCGATGCTCCACGTGGCTTCGCAAAGGCGCTGATCGAGCAGGCGAAGCGCAAGCAGCCTGCCGTCATCGCCGAAATCAAGAAGGCTTCGCCGAGCAAGGGCGTGATTCGCGAGCATTTCCAGCCCGCTGAAATCGCCAAAAGCTACGAAGCGGGCGGCGCGACGTGTCTTTCCGTGCTGACCGACATCGACTTCTTTCAGGGTGCTGACGCCTATCTGAAAGAAGCCCGTGGCGCGTGCAAACTGCCGGTGATCCGCAAGGACTTCATGATCGACCCGTATCAGGTCGTCGAAGCTCGCGCGCTGGGCGCAGACTGCATCCTGCTGATTGTTTCTGCGCTGGACGACGTTCAGATGGCCGAACTGGCTGCGGTCGCCAAAGCCAACAAACTGGACGTGCTGGTTGAAGTGCACGACGGTGATGAGCTGGAGCGTGCGCTGAAAACCCTCGATACGCCGCTGGTGGGGATTAACAACCGTAACCTGCATACGTTCGATGTCAGCCTGGAAACCACGCTGGACCTGTTGCCGCGTATCCCGCGTGATCGCCTGGTCATCACCGAGAGCGGCATTCTCAACCGTGCCGACGTCGAGTTGATGGAAATCAACGACGTGTACTCGTTCCTGGTTGGCGAAGCATTCATGCGCGCCGAGAAGCCGGGTGTGGAGCTGCAGCGTCTGTTCTTCCCGGAAAAAGGTACGGCCATCAAATCCAGCACCCTGGATTGAGACGGCCATAGGTTCGTCGGAACGAGGCGTGATCATGACCACCCAGGTAATCGACATCTGCGTTGAAGCCGGCCTCAAGGCCGAACAGGACCTGCTGGCCTCGGTCTGCGCAGGCGATGCCGATTACGGTCTGTTGTTCTGGCGACCCAGTGATCACGCGCTGGTGATGCCGCGACGCTTGAGCCGTCTGGACGGTTTCACCGAAGCCAGCGAGACCCTGGCCGATATCGGTTGGCCGGTTCTGCTGCGTGAAAGCGGCGGAGAACCGGTCCCACAGTCACCTGCCACGGTGAACGTCGCGCTGGTCTACGTTCAGCCACAATCCGATCTGGACAGGGATCGTATCGAGAACGCCTACATGCGTCTGTGTCAGCCCATGCTCGACGTGTTGACCGATCTCGGTGGCGCCGCTTCTCTGGGCGAGGTTGACGGCGCCTTCTGCGACGGTCGTTTCAACGTCAATCTGGATGATCGCAAAATGGTCGGGACGGCCCAGCGCTGGCGGCAAAGTCAGGGTGGACGGCGCCCGGTGGTGCTGGCCCATGGCGCGATGCTGCTGGATAACGAGCGGGTTGACATGGTCAATGCCGTCAACCGCTTCAATCAGATGTGCGAGTTGGAACAGCGCTGCCGTGCGCAGAGCCACATCGCGCTGCACGAGCTGTTCGCCGCCCCCGACTTCCTGGACCGGTTGGGCGAGCGCTACGCGGACATGTTCGCCCGCTTATAGTCGGGATCGGGCGCTTAGCGAGTGCCGAAGACCACCATCGTCTTGCCACGAACGTGCACCAGCTTCTGTTCTTCCAGAGACTTGAGAACGCGGCCCACCATCTCGCGTGAACACCCCACGATACGACCGATTTCCTGACGGGTGATCTTGATCTGCATGCCGTCGGGGTGAGTCATCGCATCTGGCTGTTTGCACAGGTCGAGCAGGCTGCGTGCGACGCGCCCGGTGACATCGAGAAATGCCAGGTCGCCGACTTTGCGTGTGGTATTGCGCAGACGCTCGGCCATTTGTCCGCCTATCGCGTACATCAACTCGGGGTCGTGCTGACTCAACTCGCGGAATTTCGTGTAGCTGATTTCGGCGACTTCGCACTCGCTCTTGGCCCGGACCCAGGCGCTGCGCTGTGGACCGGTCGCCGCTTGCTGGAACAGGCCCAGCTCGCCGAAGAAATCACCGCTGTTGAGGTAGGCGACAATCATCTCGCGGCCTTCGTTGTCCTCGATCAGGATCGTGACCGACCCTTTGATGATCAGGTACAGCGATTCGGATTGTTCACCGGCGCAGATGATGTTGCTCTTGGCGGCGCAGCGCTTTCGTTGTGCGTGAGGGAGAAGTTTGTCGACCAGCTTCACTTTGTTCGGAGGGGTCATGGCGACCATGGCTGTATCCCGTAAAAAACTGCGCCCTGAGGCATTCTTAAAGGTATCGGCAGTATTTCCGATTTGTCACAGTTCAGCAGCGGCAATTCGCCATTTTTTCGGAAATTTCCTACATTTCTGTCGCTTATCGACATTTCCGGTCCACTCAGCGACATTCCGGCCCTGTGCTAAGCTGGCCGCCTTTTTTCAAGCATTGGAGTCCTGGGGATGAAAGCGCGTATTCAGTGGGCCGGTGAGGCCATGTTCCTCGGCGAGTCGGGCAGCGGTCACGTGGTCGTGATGGATGGCCCGCCCGAGAGCGGCGGTCGTAATCTGGGTGTGCGCCCGATGGAGATGGTGCTCATTGGTCTGGGGGGTTGCAGCAACTTCGACGTGGTCAGCATTCTGAAAAAGGCCCGTCAGCCGGTCGAAAGCTGCGAGGCGTTTCTGGAAGCCGAACGCGCCAACGAGGACCCCAAGGTGTTCACCAAAATTCACCTGCATTTCGTGGTGAAGGGCCGTGGTCTGAAAGAGACCCAAGTCAAACGCGCTATCGAGCTTTCCGCCGAGAAGTACTGCTCCGCGTCTATCATGTTGGGCAACGCTGGCGTTGAAATCACCCACGATTACGAAATCATCGAATTGGGCTGATTCACCACCCAATTTTCACAAATGAGGCGCAGGCTATGGCATGCGACTTCCGAGGTCTGCATAATGCGCCCCTTTTTCAGGGCGCGACCGCCGGAACCTTGCCGGCTCGCCTCCGACCAGACAACCAAAATCGCCAACGCGAAGAGGTGTTAACCGTCCTACGCGACTGAGCCGGGCTCAGTTGACGGGCATGCTTGATCACGCGGCCTGGGCCGCACCCATATAGAGAGTTTTTAACGGTGAAAAGCAAACTCAAGCTCCACGGGTTCAATAACCTGACAAAGACCTTGAGCTTCAACATCTATGACATCTGCTATGCGGAAACCCCGCAGGACCAGCAGGCCTACGTCGAGTACATCAACAGTGTGTATGACGCAGAACGCCTGACGCGGATTCTCACGGATGTCGTCGATATCATTGGTGCCAACATCCTGAACATCGCGCGTCAGGACTACGATCCGCAAGGTGCCAGTGTCACGATCCTGATTTCCGAGCAGCCGGTGACGCCAACCGACAGCCAGATTGAAGAATCGCCCGGCCCGTTGCCGGAAACCATTCTTGCTCATCTGGACAAGAGCCACATCACGGTCCACACCTACCCGGAAATTCATCCGGTCGACGGTATCGCGACCTTCCGCGTGGACATCGACGTGTCGACCTGCGGCGTGATTTCCCCGCTCAAGGCCCTGAACTATCTGATTCACAAGTTCGAGTCCGACATCGTGACCGTCGACTATCGCGTGCGCGGTTTCACCCGTGACGTGGAAGGCAAGAAGCACTTCATCGATCACGAGATCAACTCGATCCAGAACTACCTTTCCGAAGACACTCGCGACAGCTATCAGATGACTGACGTGAACGTGTATCAGGAAAACCTGTTCCACACCAAAATGCTGCTCAAGCAGTTCGAACTGGACAATTACCTGTTCGGCGACGCGACCAGCAACCTCTCGCCAGAACAGCGCGAGCAGGTCACTGACCGTGTGAAACACGAAATGCTGGAAATCTTCTACGGCCGCAACATGCCGAACTGATGATGTTTCCTGCATGAACAAGAAAGGCGCCTATCGAGGCGCCTTTTTTGTTTATCAACAAGACATCTGTGTCTGACATGGCCGCTTCGCTAATTCAGTTGCGAGCGGCCGTTGTCGTCAACGCTGGCGCATCAGATCCGGTAAGTACTCTTGGTCATGACCTTGGCCAGCAAGCTCATGCCAAATTTTACCGGCCGCGGAAAGCGGAAACCGCCTGCATCAATAGCGCCTTCGGCGTGTTGTTCTTCGTCAGTGCGCATCTGTTCGAGAATCGCGCGAGATTTTTCGTCCTCGATCGGCAATTGCTCCAGGTGCTCGTTCAAATGTTTGCAGACCTGATCTTCAGTGGCGGCAACGAACCCCAGGCTGACTTTGTCGCTGATCAAACCCGCCACCGCGCCAATGCCGAACGACATGCCGTAGAACAAGGGGTTGAGTACGCTGGTGTGACTGCCCAATTGGCGGATGCGTTGCTCACACCACACCAGATGGTCGATTTCTTCTTCGGCGGCGTGCTCCATCGCCTTGCGCACGTGCGGCAGCTTGGCGGTCAGGGCTTGTCCCTGATACAGCGCCTGAGCACAGACTTCGCCCGTATGGTTGATGCGCATGAGGCCCGCGACATGTTTGGTGTCGACTTCACTCATCTTGGTGTCGGGTTGAACGATGGCAGGCGAGGGGCGGTGAGCGTGCGCGCTGGCAGGCAGCAGCGTTTTCATCGCGGCGTCGGCTTGCAGAAGGAAACGGTCGATAGGGGAGTAGTGACGTTCGGTAGCCATGGGCACCTCCGGATAAATCCACGGCGGCCAGTCTACCTCAATCGATGTGACGAGGCTTGTTCTGCGTCAGCCCGCCGAGACGCGTTTTAGACGCTCGGCGGGCGTAAGTCGTTGAATTTCCGACTCAGCCCGGAGGCCAGGTCATCTGGCGCTTGCCCAGTACATGCATATGAATGTGATAGACGGTCTGACCGCCTTTCTCATTGGTGTTCATGACCACCCGGAAACCGTCCTCGCAACCTTGCTCCTTCGCCAGGCGTTGCGCGGTGAAGAGAATGTGGCCCAGCAGGCCTTTGTCTTCCTCGGTCACATCATTGAGCGTACGAATCGGCTTTTTCGGGATAACCAGAAAATGCACCGGCGCCTGCGGGGCGATGTCATGAAAGGCCAGCACTTGGTCATCTTCATAGATGATCTTCGCTGGTATCTCGCGATTGATGATCTTGGTGAACAGAGTTTCCACAGCCTTGTTTCTCCGTTTCTTGTGGGGGAGTGGATCGAGTGTACTGAGCGTACCCGCGTGCGCCCAGCCGTTTCTTGCTGTTCAGCGACTCAGGCCGAAGTGCGCGACTTCAGTATCGATCCCCAGATTTTGCGCGCCATCCAGCGACCTGTCAGGCGCGGTAGCTGGGCCAGGAAGCGGTTTCGCCTTCCGGGAATGATAATCGCGCGGTTCTTGTCGAGGGCGCGAACGGTGTACAGCGCAATCTCCTCGGCGGTCATCGTCTTGTCGTCGGTGAATTTGTCTGCGTTGAGTTGTGCTGTGCGGAAGAACGATGTCCGCGTCGGGCCCGGACACAGTACCGAAATCTTCACCCCGGTTTTCTTCAGTTCTTCGCGCAGACCTTCTGAGAAGTGCAGTACGTAGGCCTTGCTGGCGGCATACGTGCTCATCCAGGGGCCTGGCTGGAAACCCATGATCGAGGCGACGTTGAGAATCTGTCCGCCGCCTTGCACTGCCATCAGGTTGCCCACGGTGTGGCAAAGGCGAGTCAGGGCCAGCACGTTGAGGTCCAGCAAGTCTTGTTCCTGCGCCCATTCCTGGGCGAGAAACGGCCCGCTGTTGCCGATGCCTGCGCAGTTCACCAGCAGATCAATCTGTCGCTCGCCCTCTTCCAACTCGAGCAGGAAACCTGAGAGTCGTAAGGGTTCACCTAGGTCGCAGGCGCGAAACAGCACCTCGACGCCAAAGCGCTGAGTGAATTCAAGTGCGATGCTTTCCAGCATGTCCCGGTGGCGCGAGACCAGAATCAGATTGCGGCCACGGCGGGCCAAGGCTTCAGCCATGGCCAGGCCGATGCCGCTGGATGCGCCAGTGACCAGGGCGTAACGGGTCATGCGGTTCTCCAATGAACGTGTAGCAGATGTTGAGACAGCTTCCTTGCTGCCAGACAGTTATTGGTCGTCTTCGCTGTCGGAAGAGTCACCGGCATCGGCAGGGTCTACAGGGACAACAGGTTGTGCGGCGTCGTCCGAATCATCATCGTTGGGCAACGTCTGCTCATAGTCACCCGTAGTGGCCTCCACTTGGTCTTGAATCTTCTGCAGGCCCCCCATCATTGCGCCAGCGAACACCAGCGCGAGGAAGACAACCCACAAGGTGGCGAGCACTTTGACGGATCGCGTGTTTGGCGGTTGTGGTGGGCCATATCGATTCGGCCCGTTGTTGCCGGGAACAGCCATCATCAAGAACGGGAAAAAGCCTCCGATCACGGGCACCAGATTCAACAGAAGCAACCAGGCCGACCACCCTGCGTCATGCAGCCGCTGGGCTCCCATCTGAATGCTGACCACGAGGAACGCGATAAAAAGCACCGTCGCGAGCAAACCGCCAGCCGTCAGCGACATCGCCATGACCTGAAGGCACACCATAAAGGCGGCCATCAGCGCGAAAACCATTACCATGCTCCACGCCAGGTAGCGCAGACGACCAATCCGACCCTGGATCGTGAAGACCTTGAGCTCGCCAACCGCCGGCCAGTCCTGGGCCATCGATGCGCGCGGAGGTGCATAAGGGGAGGCGGCAGGTTCGAAAGCGGGCTTCTGCGGTTCGGGAGCGGTGACCTCTTCCAGCGTCCAGGTGACAGGCTGCTCGGGTTCGATACGGGCTTCAACGCCTGCATCGTTCAAGGCTTTCATATAGCGCTGCGCGTCATCCTGCGTCAGGCCACGTTTCACGGTCACAGGCTTGCCGGTAAATAACCGATCCATGCTCGATACGTCGCTTTTGAACAGCTGCGCCAGGTTCAGGCGCGCCGTTTCCAGATCGACACCCGTTCGCAACTGCCCTTCGAAAACGATCTTGAAGTGTTCCGCCATGCTTGGCTTCCTTGTCTTGGGTTGAATGCGTCACCACGGGGTAATCAAAACGGCTTCACCACCACCAGGATGACAACGGCGAGCAGGATCAGTACCGGGACTTCGTTGAACCAGCGATAAAACACATGACTGCGGCCCTTTTCACCGCGAGCGAAGCGTTTGACCTGCGCGCCGCACATGTGGTGATAACCGATCAACAGCACGACCAGCGTCAGTTTGGCGTGCATCCAGCCTTGCTGAAGAAACCCTGGGCTAAGTGTGATCAGCCAGATGCCGAACACCAGCGTGGCGATCATCGCCGGGCCCATGATGCCGCGATAGAGCTTGCGCTCCATGGTGCAGAAACGCTCGCGGCTAACGGTGTCTTCGCTCATGGCGTGGTAGACGAACAGGCGAGGGAGATAGAACAAGCCGGCGAACCAGCAGACCATCGAAACAATGTGCAGCGCTTTGATCCACAGATAGAGCATTTTGGTTTTTCCAGGGGCACGGTGGCGTAAATAGTAGTGGCTTGCGTGCCCGTACGTCACGTTCGCGGTTGTCCCGAAGGCGCTGGACTCCTATTATCAGCGGCTTTCCAGTGGTTTCGTTGAGGGGCAGGTTATGGTCAAGGTCGGTATCGTCGGTGGCACGGGTTACACCGGCGTCGAGTTGCTGCGTCTTCTGGCACAGCATCCGCAGGCTGAAGTGGTGGCGATCACCTCGCGCTCCGAGGCAGGTTTGCCCGTTGCCGACATGTACCCGAACCTGCGAGGCCACTATGACGGTCTGGCGTTCAGCGTGCCGGACGTGAAGGTTCTGGGTGCTTGCGATGTCGTGTTCTTCGCCACCCCGCACGGTGTCGCTCACGCGCTGGCCGGTGAATTGCTGGCAGCAGGCACCAAGGTCATCGACCTGTCGGCTGACTTCCGTCTGCAGGATCCGGTTGAGTGGTCCAAGTGGTACAACCAGCCACATGGTGCGCCAGACTTGCTCGACGAAGCGGTCTATGGCCTGCCTGAAGTCAATCGCGAGAAAATCAAGGGTGCTCGCCTCATCGCTGTACCGGGTTGTTACCCGACCGCCACTCAGCTGGGCTTTCTGCCGTTGCTGGAAGCGGGCCTGGCCGATCCGACTCGTCTGATTGCCGACTGTAAATCCGGCATCAGCGGTGCAGGTCGCGGCGCCAGTGTCGGTTCTCTTTATGCTGAAACCAGCGAGAGCTTCAAGGCGTACGCCGTAAAAGGCCATCGCCATTTGCCGGAAATCAGCCAGGGCCTGCGTCGTGCAGCAGGCGGCGACATCGGATTGACCTTTGTTCCGCACCTGACGCCGATGATCCGCGGTATCCACGCGACGCTTTACTCAACTGTCGTCGACAAGTCTGTTGATCTTCAGACTCTGTTTGAGAAGCGCTACGCCGAGGAACCGTTTGTCGATGTGATGCCGGCGGGCAGCCACCCCGAAACGCGCAGCGTACGCGGCGCCAACGTCTGCCGCATCGCGGTGCACCGTCCTCAGGATGGCGATCTGGTGGTGGTGTTGTCGGTTATCGACAACCTCGTCAAAGGCGCATCGGGCCAAGCGCTGCAGAACATGAACATCATGTTCGAACTGGACGAGCGTATGGGGCTGTCTCACGCCGCATTGTTGCCTTGAGAGCAGCTTCTAGCGGCAAGCTTCAAGCTGCGAGAGGGGTAACGCTTCTTGCGGCTTGAAGCGAGTGGCTTACCGCTGCTCTCCAAATAGTTGACCAATTTTCTAGGACAAGCGGATAATGCGCGCATTACGCATTATGACGGCTTAGCGCCGGGAGATATCGAGCATGAGCGTTGAATCCTTCACTCCTACGGCTCTGGAATTCACGCAAGGTGCAGCGCACAAAGTGAAAACCCTGGTCGACGAAGAGGGCAATGATCGCCTGAAGTTGCGGGTGTTCGTCACTGGCGGCGGCTGTTCCGGTTTCCAGTATGGTTTTACTTTCGATGAAGACGTCGCCGACGATGACACCATCGTTGAGCGTGAGGGCGTAAGCCTGGTTGTCGACCCGATGAGCTTCCAGTATCTGGCGGGCGCAGAGGTTGACTATCAGGAAGGTCTCGAAGGTTCTCGTTTCGTGATCAAGAACCCGAATGCTGCCACGACCTGTGGTTGCGGTTCGTCTTTCTCGATCTGATTCACGGGCTGTAAACGAAAACGCCGCGCATATGCGCGGCGTTTTGCGTTGGCGCTGAGCATTACGCCGGGTAGATTGCACCCAGAACGCGAAGGCCTTTGGCGCCCGTGACGCTTGGGCGGTTGGCCGGGACGCTTTCCAGCGCGCAGTGGGCCAGCCATGCGAACGCCATCGCCTCAACCCATTTAGGGTCGACACCGAACTTGGCTGTGCTCGAGACCTTGGTGTTGGGCAGCAGCGCAGCCAGTCGATTCATCAGGGCTTTGTTAAGAGCGCCGCCACCACAGACCAGCAGTTCTTTGGTCTGTGCCTGAGCCGATTGCAGCGACTCGGTGATGCTCAGCGCAGTGACTTCCAGCAACGTCGCCTGCACGTCTTCAGGTTTCAGCGTTGGCAGCTGAAACAGGTGATGGTGAACCCAGCCCAGGTTGAATACCTCGCGCCCGGTACTTTTTGGGCCTTTGGTCTGGAAGAACTGGTCGCTCAGCATAGACTTCAGCAAGTCGGCGTTAACCGTCCCGCTTTCGCTCCATGCACCATCCTTGTCATAGCTCAAGCCACGTTGGGCCTGGATCCAGGCATCCAGCAACACATTACCCGGGCCGGAATCGAAGCCGGATACGGGCTTGTCGATCTCGATCAGGCTGAGGTTGCTGAACCCGCCGACGTTCAGGACGGCACGATAGTCCTTGTTGTCGTCGAACAATGCTTCATGGAAGGCAGGCACCAGCGGCGCACCTTGCCCACCTGCAGCAATGTCGCGCTTGCGGAAATCACTGACAACGGTAATACCCGTCAGCTCTGCAAGCAGGGCGGGGTTACCGATCTGGATGGTGAACCCGCGCGCAGGCTCGTGGCGGATCGTCTGGCCATGGCTGCCGATGGCGCGAATCGCACCCGCCAGGACTTTCTGCTCGTCCAGCAATTTGAGCACGCCTTGCGCGGCCAGACGTACCCACTTCTGCTCCGCAATCCCGGCGCGAGCGAGCTCATCCGGGCCGCTTGAGCACAGGCCAAGCAGCTCGGCGCGCAGATCTTCAGGCATAGGGATGTAATGGGTGCCGAGCAAACGTGGTCGGTCACCCTGTTCTACGAGCGCGAAGTCGAGTCCATCTAGACTGCTTCCGGACATTACACCTACATATAAATGCATGGGTCAGCGCTTACTCGAGGCCAGCATGGTGGCCTTTTCCTGGTCCATGCGCGCCATCAGAGGTTGGCTTTCCTGCATGAACCGCTGTTTTTCGGACTTGGCGATCGGGTCTGCCATAGGCAGCTTCTGACCTAGGGGGTCAACGTGAACGCCGTTTACCTGGAACTCGTAATGTACATGCGGACCCGTCGACAGGCCGGTTGTTCCAATATAGCCGATGACCTGGCCTTGTTTGACGTTGCTGCCGCTTTGGATGCCTTTTGCGAAACCCTGCATATGGCCGTAGAGCGTGCGATAGGTTTCGCCGTGCTGGATGATCACCGTATTACCGTAACCGCCGCGACGGCCAGCCAAGATAACCTTGCCATCGCCCGTCGCCTTGATCGGCGTGCCGCGTGGTGCAGCATAGTCGATGCCTTTGTGGGCGCGGATCTTGTTCAGGATCGGGTGTTTGCGGCCCATGGAGAACATCGAGCTGATGCGGGCGAACTCAACCGGCGTACGGATGAACGCCTTGCGCATGCTGTTGCCGTCCGCGGTGTAGTAATTAGTATTGCCTTGCTTGTTGGTGTATCGCACGGCGGTGTAAGTCTTGCCGCGGTTGGTAAAGCGCGCCGACAGGATATTGCCGGTGCCTACCGTCTTGCCGTTGGCGACTTTCTGCTCGTAGATCACGTCAAATTCGTCGCCCTTGCGGATGTCTTGAGCGAAGTCGACGTCGTAGCCAAAGATGTTGGCCATGTCCATGGTCATGCTGTGACTCAGGCCTGCACGTTGTGCCGACTGCGACAGCGAATTGCTGATCACGCCGTGGACATACGCCGTGCGGACGTTGGGTTTGCTGACATCCCGGGTGAAGGTGTAACCCTTGTCCGTTCTTGAGATGCTGATGCTTTCAAGATCGCTGAGTTTGCTGTGCAGTTGTTTGAGTTTGCCCTCAGGCGTTAGCTCGAACTGCAATACCTGGCCGTTTTTAAGCTGGCTGAACTGCCTGGCCTGCTTGTCGCTGGCAATGACTTCGTGAACGGCTGCCGGAGGAAGGCCTACCTTTTCGAACAGGGTAGAAAGCGTATCGCCTTTGGAGACGACAACCTCCTTATGGTTTGGGCTTTTAGCGGCCGCTGCGACTTCAGGCGCAGCAGGCTTGGTTCCCGGTTGGGTTGCGGCCGTGTCTTCAGGCTCGTCGGCAGCATTGTCGATCTGAGCAAAAGGAGAAGATGATGTGTCTTCTGTGGCTTTGTTCTGATCTTGAGCGTCTTGTTCTTGCTTGAACTGGTCGGCCGGCGTGTCCAGTTCGAGGGTGAGATTGGTTTTCTTGGCTTCGACATCGCTGGATGGAAAAACCAGAAGGGCCAGGCTCAGCAGCGCGGCGATACCGCTGGCAGCTAGCAGGTGGCTCTTCGGATAAAGCGGAGGCGCTTTAGGCGGAGTGTCGTTCATAGGTAATTTTGACTTTGAAAAAAGATGAAATGGAAAAGATGAATGACATGATGAAGATGAAATAACTGTATAAAATATAACCAAATCCTCCTTGAGGCAAGCGCGTAAGCGGATCGCTTCTCGATTCGTCTGCCTTCTCCGCTCAGAACTTGTATTTGGGCGGTGATCTTGTATGGTTGTTTCCCTTTGAAATAAGGCATTACGGGGCTGTTATGAAGTCGGTTGAAGAGCAGCTAGCGCTGATCAAGCGTGGCGCGGATGAACTCCTGGTCGAGTCCGAACTGGTCGCGAAGCTTAAGCGTGGTCAGCCACTGCGCATCAAGGCCGGTTTTGACCCCACGGCGCCCGACCTGCACCTGGGTCACACGGTGCTTATTAATAAGCTGCGCCAGTTTCAGGAGCTGGGCCATCAGGTGATCTTCCTGATCGGCGACTTCACCGGCATGATCGGCGACCCAAGCGGTAAAAGTGCGACGCGCCCTCCGCTCACGCGCGAGCAAGTGCTCGACTATGCGGAAACCTATAAAGCCCAGGTTTTCAAAATTCTTGATCCTGCCAGAACCGAAGTGGCCTTCAACTCCACCTGGATGGATCAGCTGAGTCCTGCCGACTTCATTCGTCTGTCCTCGCAGTACACAGTGGCTCGCATGCTCGAGCGAGATGACTTCGACAAGCGTTACAAGTCGAACCAGTCCATTGCCATCCATGAGTTCCTGTATCCGCTGGTACAAGGTTACGACTCGGTTGCGTTGCGTGCCGATGTTGAGCTGGGCGGTACCGATCAGAAGTTCAACCTCCTGATGGGGCGTGAGCTTCAGCGTTCGTATGGTCAGGAAGCGCAGTGCGTGCTGACCATGCCGTTGCTGGAAGGTCTGGACGGCGTGAAGAAGATGTCCAAGTCGTTGGGTAACTACGTGGGTATCCAGGAAGCACCGGGCATTATGTACAGCAAGCTGGTGTCGATCCCTGATGCACTGATGTGGCGCTACTTTGAGTTGCTGAGCTTCCGCAGCATGGAAGAGATCGATGGCTTCAAGGCTGATTGTGAGTCGGGTGCGAACCCTCGCGACATCAAGATCAAGCTGGCAGAAGAGATCGTTGCCCGTTTCCATGGTGAAGAGGCTGCTGCGTCGGCCCACCGATCTGCGGGTAATCGTATGAAGGATGGCGAGCTGCCAGAAGATCTCCCGGAAATCGCTGTGTCGGGTGTCGAGGATATGCCGATTGCTGCCGTCCTTAATAAGGCAGGGCTGGTAAAGAACTCGGCAGTGGCTCGCGATCTGTTGGCGTCCGGCGGCGTGCGTATAGATGGAGAGGTTGTCGATCGCAGCTTCATCTTTAAGCTGGGCGCTACTCATGTTTGTCAGGCGGGTAAGAAGGCTTTTGGGCGCGTTACGCTGAATTTGGAATAAAGTTCAAATAAGTGCTTGACGCTCGTCTGGATCTGTCTATAATTCGCCCCACTTCCGGCGCAGACGAAACGGAAAACTCCTTGAGAATCAATGAGTTGGACGAAGTAAGCAGCGAGGAAGCGCTTCGGTTCAGATGCTTGAATCGACAGCGGTGAGAAAGGGGTTGACAGCAGGTTGTAACGCTGTAGAATTCGCCTCCCGCTGACGTGAGACGGTAAGTCGAACGAAGCGCAAGTGGTTGAAGTTGCAAAGGAAACTTTGAAAACTTC
>NZ_FNCO01000003.1 GCF_900100795.1 Pseudomonas abietaniphila | reverse complement strand
TGCAATGGCATGTATATGCCGGCGCCGAAGCCGCATCTCGTCAAGTAACCCCTTCCCCATCTATCCACATGCCTGCCGGTGTACGGCGGGCGAGGTATCGCTATGTCCGCAATACTGCAGCGCTTCAACCAGATCGCCAACGATGCGTTGGTAGAAATAAGCGAACACCTTTGGCCGAACGCGAAAATCGCCCTGGTGATTTACACACCCGGCAAGCCGGAAGAAGAAATCGTACTCAAGGACCAAGATTTGGAAGATGACGAGGTGGTCAGCACCTTGCGCAGACGAGGCCTGAGCATCGACGGCGACAACGCCTACAAGCGCGACCTGTGCGACTTGATTGCCGGTGCGATCGCACTCGGATATCAGGGCAACAATCAGCCTCCGGGTGATCACTGGGCAAAACGCTTCTGGAATATCGGCCGTGCAGAAGGCGTCATGCGCGAAGAACTGACCGCGGCTCTGAAGCTGAACCGGGAAAACCTACGTGCCTGCCAAGCCACTATTTATCTGTGCGGCGGTTTCGATCCAGCCTACGTCAATGATGCCCAAGCCGCGATGAAGGTCGCGGATGCCGTGTTGGCTAAGTATCCATCACTCAACCCTGCATAAGCCCGGAGAATCCGATGACTGATATTCAACGCAAAACGATGTGCATCTATCACGGTAACTGCGCCGACGGTTTCGGTGCGGCCTGGGTTGTCCGCAAGGCCTTGGGCTCTGGAGTCGAGTTTGTTGCTGGTGTTTACGGGCAAGAGCCACCCGACGTGACCGGCAAGGATGTTGTTCTGGTTGACTTCAGCTACAAGTACGACGTGTTGTCGAGCCTTGCGCGCCAGGCGCACAGCATCATCGTCTTGGACCACCATAAAAGTGCTGCGGAAGATTTGGCACGATTTGAACCGTTCCACGCCGGCATTGAAACCGATATCCGCCATGACAACGGATCGCCCTTGCTGGGCTGGAAAACCGCTCACGACATGGCAATGTGTCAAGGCGGTCCTGCGATCGCCTGCTGCTTCGACATGAACCGCAGCGGTGCGATGCTGGCGTGGGATCACTATTTCCCTGATCAAGAGCCGCCGCAGTTGCTCCGCCACATCGAGGACCGCGACCTGTGGTTGTTCAAGCTGGACGGCACCCGCGAAATACAAGCCAACCTGTTCAGCTACCCATACGACTTTGAAGTCTGGGATCAACTGATGGCCGCCGACGTGCAAACGCTTCGATCTGATGGTGCAGCAATCGAGCGCAAGCACCACAAGGACGTCGCCGAACTGGTGTCGGTGACCAAGCGCCGCATGGTAATTGGTGGCCATGATGTTCCAGCCGCCAGCCTGCCGTACACGCTCACCAGCGATGCCGGGCACCTGATGGCCCAAGGCGAACCATTCGCCGCCTGCTACTGGGATACACCTGATGGTCGAGTGTTCAGCCTTCGCAGCACTGACGAAGGGCTGGATGTATCGGAAGTCGCCAAGCAGTACGGCGGCGGCGGGCACCGCAACGCATCGGGCTTCCGCGTGCCGTACGGCCACGAACTGACCCAACCACTCAATCCCGCATAGACCCCGGACGGAGGTAGCAATGGTCAGATATAAAACCATCAGCCAGTTTGCGGTTGAGAGCGGCTACACTGAGGCCGCAATCAGATCGAAGATTCAGGATGGCACATGGCCGAAAGGCCAGGTGTGGAGACATGCGCCTGACAATAAGCCGCTGATCGATGTAGAAGGATATGAGGAATGGGTGGAAAGCGCAGCGGCGTCAGGGCAGCGTCAAAAAGTAGTATTGAGCTCAGTTTCATGTATGAGGGCGCCCAGTGCCGCGAGCGAATCCCGCTTGAGCCCAGCCCCGCTAACCTGAAACGCGTCGAGCAGCATAAGGCCGCAATCGAACTGGCGATCTACAACGGAACGTTCGATTACGCGGCCACCTTCCCAAACTCCAAGCGTACCGCCCGCGTCGGCTATAAGACCGGGCAAATCCCCCTGAGCAACTATCTTCTGGCCTGGAAGGATCGCAAGGCGAAAGAACTGAAAGCCAGTACCATCGACGGTTACAGCAAAATCATCAACGGTGTGCTGATCCCTGCAATGGGTGATCAGCCACTGGTGCTGATCAGCAGGAAGATGGTCAAAGAGTCGATGATCAAGATCGACGCTTCGAACAAGCGGCTCTCGAACATTCAGAGCTGCCTGCGCTCAGCTCTGGGTGACGCTGTCGACGAAGAGTTGCTCGAAGTAAATCCGCTCGAGGGCTGGACGTATCTGAGGAAGGAAAAGCCGAAAACTGAAGATGAGATTGATCCGTTCTCACCTGAAGAACAGCGTGAGCTGTTATCGGCTGCCCAAGGCCAGTACCGGAACATGATCCAGTTCGCGATGTGGACGGGGCTCAGGACCAGTGAGCTTGTAGCGCTTGAGTGGGGGGATATCGATTGGCTGCGAAAGGAAGTGAGGATTACTCGCGGCTTGACCAAAGCAGCCAAGGAAGCGGAGGTTCCGAAGACGGCGGCGGGGATTCGTGATGTAAAGCTGCTGCCAATGGCGCTGGAAGCTTTGCAGGCTCAGAAGACCTTCACGTACTTGGAAGGCGGGGTGATATTTCAGGACCAGCGTTACAACAAACCTTTCGATGGCGACCAAGCCATCAGGAAGAGTTTTTGGATACCGCTCACCAGAAAGGCGAAGGTCCGCTATCGCAACCCATACCAGACGCGCCATACATACGCATCAATGATGCTGTCGGCCGGTGAACACCCGATGTGGGTGGCAAAGCAGATGGGGCACAAAGACTGGACAATGATCGCCCGCGTCTATGGTCGGTGGATCCCGAGCGACTCCGACATGTCTGGCAGCAAGGCCGCAGCGATGTTCGGTACCCAGGCTGAAACCTCGCCGCCGGGCTCTGAAAAATCGGGTCATAGCGACATTTCAGCAGCAACAACCATACAGGCCGCGATAATAAAGGGCGGGACGGGGGTTCAAATCCCCCCGGCTCCACCAAATGAAACAACGAAGACCCCCGAAATCACTCAGATTCCGGGGGTTTTGCGTTTTCATGGTCGCTTAAGTCCCACATTACGTCCTACGCCTCAACTGACACATTATCGAATGCAATCGTTATAGCCGACTGCTCGATGCCAACCTGTGACAGTCCGTCGAAGATTCGTCGTTTCACCCGCCAGGCCCGCAGGGTAGCGAGTGGCTAGCCCACCCCCCGGTCAACAACCAGAGTTCATTGATGACTGCCTTGGTGCCGAGCGGTTAAGTAGATCGCTCCCCTCTACCGACTCCTGATCAAGCTGTTTCTTAGCTAGCGAACAACCTAGTATTCAAGGCTTCGGGCGAATGGCCATTAAGGCACGCAGCCACTACGGGTCACTGAATAACTGCATGGCCAAATACGGTTGCAGCATCAAGTGCAGACTCACGCGCCCGTCACAAGCTCGCAGGCTTTCACCGTCCATGGAGCGCGCGCGGTCAATCGGGCTTCCGTCCCAGAGTGACGACAAGGTCGTGACCACTTTCAAACGGTTGTCTTGGCTCATGGTGCTGCTGCCGAGGAACTGCCGTCCTTCATCACAGAAAAGCCCCATGCTGGGCAGGTCATGGCAGAGCCCCTTAATCAGGGCCTCGATAGTCGGATCCGTGGATCAGCCGAGGGGTTGAGGGCTCCGGCTTGAGCGTTACGCCGTTCGCGGAGTGAGGTTCGGCAGGGGTGATACGCGGCGCCTGTCGCTGTGCGACACGGTACCAAGCAAGTTGTTCGCGGTAGCGCTGCGACTGTTCACACTCCCATTGCCATGCTGGCAGCAATGCACATCAGTCTGCGGCGGTCTTGCGACCACCTGACGCGGCCACCGTGATCAGGTACAGCGACAGGGGATAATTTCTCCCGTCGAGGTGTAAGCCCGCATGACCTTGGGTGGCCAGGGCCGAGGCCGCCAACACCGATTGCGCGGCCAGTGCCTGGGGCACGCTGATGACCTCGGCCATGCGTTCGACTGCAGGCCCAAGAATCCCACCCAGTGCCTGCACCGGATAAGGTTGGGGCACGGGGTTCGACTCAATCACCGGTTGAGGTGGTCGTGGTAGTTCAAGCTTCGGATCTAACTGCTGCATGGGCCCTCTCCTCGATCATTACTGGTTGTCCTCACGTAGTCCCGCCACGGCTGTTGAGTGTTATCAGGGATCAAGGCCCCTGCGGCCTGTGAGGTTTTCACTGACGCGGAACGAACGGCTCCTTACGACCGGGAGCAAGGGCATAAACCCATGAATCTGGCCTCCTTAGACGCATCCGAAGATGCGGGCGGGTGGAGGCTGTGCCGGCTGACGAGTTCGGCACCTGGAGATCATGGGTGGGAGAAGGCAAAGATCTTGACACCTGGGGGCATGCCTGACTGTCAGTCAGGTGCAGCCTTTCCATTGGCTGCGGCACCGGTGCCTGTGTCGTTGCGGATGGCGACGAATCGGATTTGTCAGGCCGATTGTCACGAGGAGAGTTGCGGCAATGCCCTGTACGACGTGGCTTGCAGCAGTGGTACGAGCGCCCGTCTCTTTCCAGGAGAAAGAGACGGGCGCGGATTGGCGCAGCGAAGTGTGCCGAGAGGTAAGGTGGCTGCAGCGCAGCGAGGTAGGTCTATCGTCTGCCGCTGTGGACAGATAAGTCGAGTAGGCATCCATCACTCTCGGGGAGTGACCGTGCGAGCCGCCGGACGCTAATCGCACTTCGGGAGAACCACCACGCAAGTGACGTAGCCTTGAAGGTTCTGGCTACCTGGGCAGGTGCTGTCAACGACAGCGATCCGTGCGCCAATTTTTATACCCACTCGAAAAGGCGGTCAAGCGTCACGGCCGAACCGCTCAGACAGTGGCGACTGTCGCCACTTTTGTCGCCACGTTCCAGGCCACGTTCTGCATGGGTTGTCGCCGGTGTCGCCGGTGTCGCCACATCTCTAGCCATAGCCCTACGATAAGCTCGGCTCTGACACAGAAACCGCGTTGCGCTCGATAGAGATCGTGGGCAATTACTCGGGTAAAAGAAGACGTGGCGCTAATCAAATTTGAAATGGGATGGTGAAACGAGATGGCTTCGAGAAAAAGCGAGTGAACCCTCCGATCGGCGCGATCAAAGATCGCTGGATCGGAGGGTTTAGCGGGTGGTCAAGTCCATGCCATTACGCACTCAGCGTCAAGCCAACGGATTTGAAGCTAGCTCCGATTATGGCTCCTCCCATTGATCCTCAGGCCTAGCGTCAGGAAGCATCGAAGCAATTCTTCCTTTGGGGGGGCGCAGGGATGCGGTTAGGCGGCTTAAGATCTCCACTGGGTCGATAAAACCACCGCCCCTTGGAAATGATGTGGAAAAATAAGCAGATATTATTTACCATAACCACAAATGCACTGTTTTTGCTGGGGTTGTAATGGTAAGTATATCCGAAAATGATCTTGTTTCTCTTTACCAGCAGGGGGTCAAGGGTAGTGCCGCTGGATTTTCGCTCATAGGAAGACAGGTGGTGAGCCGCTTGAAAAAAACGGCTCCAGATCTCGCGGGCAAGCTTGCCGATCTTCTGCTTTCCGATGGTGGAATGCGAGCTGCTTCCAGTGTCGTTTCCCCAGTTGATGCCGATAGCCGTCGAAGTCTTTTACGAGAAGAGTCGAACCTGGTTTTTGAAGCTGAGCCAATTTGGGAAAAATCTATAGAAAACCAACTTTTTGAGGTTTTACTGGAGCGGGAAAAGGCAAAAGATCTTATCGAGGCGGGTTTGGAGCCGATTAGATCCCTTATATTCACTGGGCCGCCAGGAGTGGGGAAGACACTTGCAGCCAATTGGCTAGCTAGCAAATTAAATCTTCCAATCCTTACTCTTGATCTCGCGTCCGTCATGTCTAGTTTACTGGGTAAGACTGGGTCTAATATAAAGTCTGTTATAGATTATGCAAAAAGCATACCGTGCGTCCTACTATTAGATGAGTTTGATGCCATCGCCAAAAGACGCGATGACGACAAAGATGTAGGTGAACTGAAGCGCTTAGTAAACGTGCTGCTTCAAGCAATTGATGAATGGCCTTCAACCTCCATCATGATCGCTGCTACCAATCATCCTGACATGCTTGACCCTGCTGTATGGCGAAGATTTGAAGTTGCCATTAACTTTTCTATGGCCTCCCCAGTCATAATAGAGAGACTATTTGCCGATGCGAGCATCAGCGAAGCAGTAGCACAAAAGCTCGCTGAATACATAGGCGGAAGCTCTTATTCAGATATCAATAGAATGGTTTTATCTGCGAAGAAAAAAGCCGTTCTGAATGATAAAAAACTAGATGAGTGCATCATTGAAGTTGTAATAAGTGGATCGGATAGCGATCTAGCATCTCAAAATAATGCCAGAGACCTACAAATACTACAATTATCACTACAAGGGCTGTCTCAGAGGAAAATTGCTTCCGAATTAAATGTCTCGCATCCAACAGTCGGAAAAATATTAAAAGGATTTATGGAGAGCAAAAATGGCAAATAAAAATCTTTTGCTGGGGAAAGGTGAAGCTTTAACCAGTGCCAAGAAAATAAAGAGACAATCTGGCCCTAAGAAGTTTCCGTATACCTTGGAGGAAGTTAGAGCGGCATTAGCGCCATCCCTAGCCCTCGTTCAAAAGTCTCTATCAGAGCTCCCGCGCGCGGCGAAGCCAAGGGGTGAAGGAGTCTTTGAACTCACATTGCATCCAGCTTTTCTAGCAAGGTCATATTTCCCAAAGAATATTTTTAATAAAAGTGGCCTCCGAGACATAGGAAGTAAAGAAACTACTATCATTCCTCGAAAAGTAACCGATGAAAATGACTTTGGAAAATTGCAGGCGACTGCTACTATTTATGTAGCGGGAAATGAGGACGCGGTCAGTAAATTAATAGATATTTTGAACTCACACACTCTCGCGGCCAATCTGGAGAAAGAGCTAAAGGAAATAGAATCTATCAGATGGATTGAAAACTCAGAAAAGATTCGTGGTGATTTGAAGTCTGACGCGGCAGTGCATTCTTTCGAAGTTGCTTTGCATGCAGGTGCAGATGAAGAGGATCTCGTTGCTTCATTTTCAGATTTTGTTAAACAACACGCAGGCAAAGCTGATCTGAGGCGAAGGATAAAAGTTGGCGGGCTGACATTCATCCCAGTTTATGCAACCGCTGAGGCTATGCTGAAAATAGCGAGCCACTCTTTTTTACGTGTCGCGCGTCCAATGCCTGAGTTGAGGATTGCACACCCAGACATGGCGAGAACTACATTGGGAAATTTCGCAGCTGGATTACCCTATGAAGCTGCTTATTCTCCAGATAATTTCGCCGCTATTTTCGATGGCGGACTAGGTACGTCTGACCTAGGCACATGGGCCACCGAATACTTTTACGAGGATACAGGCGAGACGCATGGCAACCTGTTAATGCATGGTAACGAGGTCACCTCTACTTTCTTGTTTGGGAGATTGTCTTCTGAAGAGGAAAAGCTTAAAAGACCTTTCATGAACGTGCATCATTATCGGGTTCTTTCTCCCGTGTCTGGTCGGGACCCTGACCTCTTCGATGTACTTTTGAAAATCCGTGACGCACTAGACTCTGGCGACTACAGATTTGCTAATTTGAGTTTAGGTCCCAGGATGCCGATTAATGACGAGGAGGTTCATGCATGGACAGCAACTCTAGATCAGATCTGCTCGAGGCACGGCATTTTGGCAACGGTCGCCGTTGGGAACGACGGTGAGGTTGATGGTGCCGATAGAATCCAACCGCCTGGTGATATGGTTAACGCGTTAGCAGTTGGTGCCGCTGACACTAGTGATAAGAAATGGAAAAGAGCTAGCTACAGCTGCATAGGTCCTGGCAGAAGCCCCGGCTACGTAAAGCCTGACGGCGTGGCTTTTGGAGGAAGCGATAACGAACTATTCAAAGTTTTTAACCCTCTGCTAGGGAGTACCGTTGGAGTTAAAGGAACAAGTTACGCAGCGCCGCTTACATTGAGAACAGCTGCAGGCATAGCCTGTTCAACATCTTATGAAATGACTGCAATTGCATTAAAAGCCTTGCTTGTGCACCATGCAGAAAGCAAGAAAAAAATCAGCCGCGAAGAAGTTGGCTGGGGGCGCTTCAAAGAAGATTCTTTTGCTTTGCTAGAGTGCGAAGATGGTGTAGCCACTATTATTTTTCAAGGTGCGCTTGAAAAAGGCCAGTATCTGAGATGTCCCATACCATTCCCCGATGTAGCTATAAAGGGTAACGCGCAAATCAAAGCTACACTTTGCATTCAGGCACATACTGATCCTGAACATGCAATTAACTATACTCGCTCAGGAATGGGTATTGTATTCCGCCCACGAGCGGGTGCTGGTATTGAAAGCAGCAGTGGCTTTTTTGGTAGAGCAACCCAATACAAAATGACTGAGCGCGAATTTAGGGATGATGCACACAAGTGGGAAACATGCTTGCATCGTGACCGAAGCTTTACTAAAGAAGATTCGCTAGTAGGGCCGGTGTTCGATATCGAATATCACGCGAGGGAAAGCAGTCGAGGTATATCGCCTAGCTCGGCTCCAGATGTAAATTACGCTTTGATTGTGAGCGTTAGGGCGGATGACGTCCCTGACATCTACAACTTAATAAGACAGAAATACCAAGTATTACAGCCAGTTGAAATCAATCTTGAAACTGAGATCCGCACATAAATTTTACTTTTTATAGTGATGCTTGCTCAGCGAGCCTAAGTGCTTGCTGAACAGGTATAACTAAACCACTGCCGCGATAGCGCAAAAATACACACAATTTCAAAAATATAAGCCCCCCCGTATCCTTCACTATTACAATGACTGTAGTTCTCACAAGCGAAAACGTCCCGATCGAAATTGATTGGTGATTTACTATTATTCGAAAGCATCCCTTTAGGGTCGATGAGCAGAGTGCTGCTCATCAAACTCAGCAAAGGGTTATCAGAATGAAATCCCTCTATCCTAGTTTGACTACAGGAAGAGCTCGCGGTGAACCACCACCATCGTAGCTTGCAAAAAGAACATCATCACCAATTTTTGGCAATTCACCGTAAACGCACTCTTTATGATAGAAAACCCTACCACCCGGTGAGGAAATGTGGCCGTACGCATTAAATACAAAATCACCAATTTTCCCGCGCTGTCGAGGTGTCGAGGTATAACACAACTCACTACACATCAACACCAACTCGTCTGCAGTTGGGCGATTTTTTGCAACTTTCGTCATACATTTAAATGCTAAATTTATTAACTCCGTTGCAAGTGGGGCAAACTGCGGATTGGACGTCAAAAATGGTGGGGCGATCGGCAACTGCGCGTTTACAATTTTAGGAACGGCGCGAAGACCCTGTCCGAATGGATACTGACCAGCAAGCAAATGGTACATCATAGCTCCGACAGACCAGATATCAGCTGGTGCGCCCACCTCTCGTGGCGTCTCAATTGCCTCAGGCGCCATATATGGCAACGCGCCTACCGCAGTCTGAGAGGTCGTCAAACTTGCATCTCCACCTTCTGCAGCCTCCAGCAACTCATCTTCTGCCATTTTAGCAATCCCGAAATCGGTTACTTTCAGCTCAATAAGCGAATAATCTCCTATAACCATTATGTTGGTGGGCTTTAAGTCTCGATGCACGACACCGGCATGGTGCGCAGCAGCAACTCCCTTAGCAATATGATGGAACACTTTCGCGGCAAGGTAGGGATCAAGAAACGAAGAGTCCTCGAGGAGCGCAGCCCTCATATCTTTACCCTCGATGAGCTCCTCCACTAAGAACTGCTTTCCTTCAAAACTTAGGTAATCTAGCGTCTTAGCAACGTTGGGATGGTTTACTTTAGCAGCCACAATAGCACTTCGGTGAAAGCGTTTCTCAGCAGAGTTATTCTTGGGAGTTTTTAATGCGACCAATCTATCTGTAATCAGATCTCTAGCAATGTAAACAAATTGCATGCCGCCTTCGGCTAGATATCGTTCCACCTGGTACCGGCCACCGATCAGCTCTCCGGACGCGAGATTACCGCTCATAAAACAATCTCCGGGTGAGACAAGTCAAAAGTTATATATCTACGCCGAGATCCATGCTCAGTAGCACCGAGTGCTACAACGCAAGCACCGGGTAGCTTGGTGCCGATGACTACACGTTTGTTATTAACAAAAACGTCACCCGCCACCCCCCTCACAACAAAGTCAAACCCATCATAATAAATTTCAACTTCACCAAGTGTAGGAAGCGTTAATGTAACCGATCGATTGGCCGCGCTGAGATATGACGGCTTGCTATTAAAAACAACCAACGCCTTATGCCGCCCCTCAAGCAAATGAAGAGCGAGTACATCCCGAACTTTCTTCATACTTGGTCGATTACTGGGATCTAGCTCAAGGCAAGCCTTTAATATTTCTACAACATCTGAGCCTAATGTAAAAGAGAACGCTGAGAAATGACTACCCGCTAAAGCTCTAGGGGGCTGAAATTTAAGCTCATCCGGCAGATCACGAAGCCCTATAAACAAAGCGGTAGCTCCAAAAGCATACGTGTCTACGGCCGTCGTGAATTTAGCATCATGCGCATACAATTCGGGAGCGGCAAACCCTCTTGTTCCTACAAAACCTACGGTGCATGCATTACCACCCTCTTCTCTGGCTAAGCCGAAATCAAAAATCTTTACCACTCCCTCTGAATCGATTTTCATATTGTTTGGCTTGATATCCCGATGAATGATACCCGCCTCATGTATATCGGCTAACCCCGCTGCAATTTGCCAAATTAGTCTCAAGTAATCATTGGTATTTTCGGGCTTAGTAGCATCATCGAAAAAATCTAACCCACTGATATACTCTTGCACGATAGCAAGATCATCATGCGACAGACTTAAAATATCGTATACTTGAACAACGTGCTTTGAGCGCATCTTCAAAAGTGCGGCGATCTCGTCACGGATCCTGCGGCGATTTGCGCTCCCTGGCATGACTTTTATTGCTACTCGACGCTCCAGAACCACATCATTGCAAACAAGTACCTGAGCCATACCACCTACAAGTGCTTCCCCCGCAAAATCATAACGATCCGAAATCAGCATTCGCAACTTCCTGTCAATCTGTCTTATGTGGGAATTCCATTAATAGCTGAGGAACCTCTTGCTTGTTTCTTGACCTAGATATTCTCTTTACAGAACCACCTTTATCTTTTGATATTTGCTTAACGCTCGCTGTCTTTCCTCGATCCACGACAGAAACGCTGCGACTCACGCTCGAACTTGCTAGCTTTTTACTTTGAACGCTTAAAGAGTTTTTTTTGTTATCCGACTTATCGTTTCGATTTGACCCGGATAACTCTTTCTGTACGCCTCCAACTATCAGCTGCAAATCACCGTATGAGTCCCAAACATCTAAGCAACTATAGGGAGGCTCATAAGCACTTTCAAAATCAACAGAAAGGGGCATAACCAGAACTGTCGCGTTATCTGGCCCGCCACACCAATTTGCCAGTTCCACAAGCCGTTTAACACACGCCCCAGGGTCCGGGGAATTCAAAATCACCTTATCCATCAAGATAGAATTTCTGGCTAAGTAATGTACGCCATCCGTTGTTAGAACCAACGACCCCATCGGACTGTGCTGGGTTTCACCCACGTGCGGCTCAAGATCGCTCCCCATGCCTATGTACTGAAGCAACTTAGAATGCTCGATGTTTTCATCATCCCGCTTCCCTAACTGCCCCGCTATCGTATCGTCAACTGATAACTGTCGAACGGCCCCATCCACAGCTTTATAGATACGACTATCACCCACACTAGCCCAGAAAGTAGGAGAGTTTTGGCGAAGTATCACGGCAACTAAAGTTGCACCGCCGTCACCTTTGAACTGATTGTGCACAGCTTCGTTTGCTGCAAAAAATGCGTGAGAAAGTAAATCATCGGACTCAACTGAAGTTGTCCGAGCGTAATGGTGAATCGCAGCGACAAAAGCGCCTAATGTTAACGCAGCACATGCTCCCCCATCACGCATCCCGCCGATCCCATCGGCAACAGCTCCGACTGCAAACCTTCGCCCCTCTCCATCCCATCCCTGCACGATAATCGCCCGATCTTGGTTTTCGCTACGGACCATACCAAGCTCGCTAGCAATCGCTGCAGACAAGGGGACAACGCGTCGAACACCATTTCGAGTCGTTCTCCTCGAAAGCCAAGCTGTGAGCTGATGTTGAATGGGCGTATTCCAGTCGTTCATATTTACCTTAAATATCTGATCGCGCTCCTGCGCTTGCCGGAGACGCCTTCACGGTTCATGCGCTAAGGATAGTACACCCCTCACCTAAAAAGTGATCACTGGATCATTTCGTTAAAAAATTGAGCAGCCACCATTATGCGCATACCATAAGCTGAGCCGCCGGCTGCTTTCTGGACTCAGTTTTTGGCGTGTTGCTACGGTAACTACCCGCATTTCACTGTTTATCATGAAAATATCAAGCACGCTCGACAGCATTGACACAAACGATTGCAAGACCAAACGCAAGCAATCGGTCAAGTGGCGTGCATTTTCGCAAAGGTATTCCAATTAGTATTCCAACCAAGAATCAAGTTCAGAATTAAGCTTATGAATCAAGTGGATAGCTATCCAATTCAGATTACCCCGGCCCACCAAACAAATAAAAGACGTCCTCGGACGTCTTTTTTTGTACCTAGAGTTTATAAAGGCGGACTCAGGTGCATAGCCTTAGCGGCAAAACCACTCAGCCCGCCCCGACTGCCATCCCAAGACCGCTCAAGTCACGACGCGCCACATTTGAGACGCCCAAAACCCCGCATGATCGATCTTCGCCAACTCCACTATTTCATCTTGGTTGATCCTCACGCAGGCAAATACCGCCCCCCCCTGACGGCTCAACACCCGACAACGCCAACCCGCACAGCACAGTCACCAACTGACTCGCACCCCAAAGGTCCCGCTTCCACCTTCAAGCGTTTCGCTGTCGAGATTCGTGTCGTAATCCACCGCCAGATAGACGCTGACGCTCGACGATACCTTTGCCACAACCCCGACTCCAACGTCGGCGGAAGATGACTTGTGCTCGCTCTTGATCCGGTCGACGCCGTTGTACGTCACGGTGTCTTTACCGCCGAAGGTGTGCCAGGTATTGGCACGCAGGTAGGGTTCGACCGGGAGGTTGTTGATCAGATACCGTCCCTTGAGGCGCGCGCCGACTCGGCCGGTCCAGTAGGCTTGGGAGTCGAATGACACATCGGAGATGCCGTCATTTTGCTTGTCCAGATCGATGCTCTGATGAATGACCTGCACTTGCGGCTCCACGACCCAGTGTTCAGAGACCGGCAACGGATAACCGCTCTCCAGCGACAGTGTGACCGCGCGACCTTCGGTGTCGAGTTTGACGCCTCGATCAGACCGGTTGTTGCCGCGAAGACGAGTGCCCATTGCCACGGCATCGAGGTACCCACCCTTTGGATCGACGAGGGTCCAGTAGGCACCGAAATGGTCGCCCTCCATCTTCAGATGCCCCGCCTTGCGATGCTGGAAGCCTTCGGCGAATCCGTCGACATCGCCTCGCAGTCGGCTCTGCCCGACAAAGAATCCGCCGCGTTGCCGTTGGCCTGAATCGGTGACGGCAGCGTAGAGGTCATGGCCGATCTGGTAACCCTGCGTCGAACCGTCAAGGCGGGGCGATACGGTGCCCGACCAGGTCTTTTTGAGATCACTGCCATAGATCCGTGCCCATCCGGCCGGAACACCTCCCGTTTCAATGAGCAGGCTTTGCTCGCCCTGTCGGTCGTGGAAGGTCCCGAGCGCGGACAACGTCATCATGTGTGCCGCCGGAACGACAACCGAATAGACCGGAACCTCCAGTCGATAAAGAGGAATGGCCTGAGCTCCCGGCACGGCCTGCGGTATTGAAGGAGTAGTCGCTGCGGGCACCGGCGAGGTGCTTGCCACTGCGGTGGCGTCGGAGGTCGCAGGCGCTGTCGGCGCAACGGGCGTTGCGGTCGGTGGCTCGACAGCCGGCTCATCCGCACTCACCGTCGGCGGCGCCACGGCCACTGGCACAGTGGGCTGGGGGATCACAGGCGCTGCCGGAGGGGTCGGAACAGCCAACGGGGCGATTGCCACAATCGAGGATCGTAAGTACCAGTTATTCTCGGTTCCCGCTGTCACGCCGCCTTTGAACAGGTAGTACTGATAGGCGCCCGCCGACACGGATCCTTTCAGCGCAAAGGCATCGCTGCTGCTGGTCGCTCCATTGGCGGCCTGAACCACTTCGATACCGCTGGCCTGAGTCAGCCCACCCAGCCCTCCCAGATTGGTAATGCCCAACTGGGTATTGCCGCTGATCGTGCCTTGCGACACCACAAGCCGGTCGGTTGCAGAGCTGTCGTCGCCCAGCGTCGTCTGCAGCAATAACTGGCCGTTGCTGCCCACGTAGTTGCCGAACACGCTGAGCGTATCCCCAGCAACCGCGCTACGGGAGGTCATGTCGATCACGCCAGCGTTATTAAGCGTAGCGAGATCGCCCGCTACGTAAGGCCGCACCGCTCCCTGCACTGGAAACAGCGTACTGCTGCTGTCGATGTTGAAGTTACCAGTGCCGGTCGCACTGTCCCCCAGAAAGAAATCGCCGCTCAGATCGAAGCGCGATTGGTGGGTGAGGCTGACTGTCTCCCAACCGATATAACGTGACGGCGTGGCCGACGAGGTGCCGATGAAGGTCAGCGTGTCTGTACCCAAACCGCCGTCGATCAAAGGTGTCGTGCTGAGGGTGCTCTCCGTGAGGTTCGCAATACGTGCCGTGTCGTCACCATCGCCCATCAGTACGGCGGACTGGATCTGCCCGCCAGCGTCCCAGTCGAACGTGTCGTTGCCGAAACTGGCGCGGATCTGCCCGGAGATGATCCCGCCGGTCACGCTGATGCTGTCGTCCCCGCCACTCACGCTGATGTTGCCGCCGATACTGCCGCCAGAAACGCTGATGGTGTCGCGACCGAACCCGGTGACCAGATTCCCGATGATCCGCCCGCCCGACATGTCAAAGATATTGTCATCCAGCTTCATGTCGACACGGCCGATAGTGCCACCGCTCAGTGTCGCTACATCGCCATCTTCGAACGCGCCAATGATGGTACCGCCGCTCATGGAGAACACGTCGCGTCCATCGCCCTGAGCCAGTGATTGAATCGACCCTGCGGTCATGACGAAGCTGTCCCGGGCGCTCCCTTGCAAAACAGCCCCACTGATAGTCCCCCCGCCAATGCGGATAAAGTTACCGCCATCCCCCATATCGACACTGCCGAGTATGTTTCCGGAATCCATTGCCAGTCGATTTATCCCGCCGCCCAGCAGGATATTGCCGACAATGGTGCCTGTCCCACTGACAGGAAACGTTAATGTGTTGTTGCCCAGTAAATCTGTAAAACCAGGGCTGGTACCGCTGTCGCAGATATAGCTGTCGTTGCCCGGCCCTGGTGTTAGGGTACAGGCGGCTTTAGTCTCCGTGGCTGGCAATAACAACATGGATACCGAAGACAGATAAAGAATATTGCGGACGCTAGCCCGAGCAGGCTTTTTCATCAGGAGTGCTCCTGCGGGTATAACCCGAGGCGGTTTTACTTCCTTTTAGATAACGGTGCGGTTCCTGTATACGCGCACCGTCATTGCTCCTCTTCATTCATTAGCTAAGAGCAGGTTTTGGCTTACGTCAATTTATCAACAGACCGTTCGGGAGATGCTGTCCCGTCAAAAGCGAACGATGGCGGTGGATAAGTGTCGAATTCCGCATGCAGTGTTGCTGCCTGCATCCATGAATAAGAAGGAGACACCAATGGTTACTCACTTCAAAGTGTCAGGGCATCTGGCTTGCGGTCATCACGGCGCAAACCTGAGTTCGAGCACCGACCTTAAAACGGTTAAATGCCGCTCCTGCCGTAACACCGATGCTTATAAAGAAGCCCAGCGCAACAAGCGCAATGCCGCGCGCAGAGCCGCACGTAAATCAAAATCGCCTCACACCGCCACCGACTGGCGCGCTGCCTGGACCGAGCGCCTGACGGCGCTGCCTGGCACACACCGTCTGCCACGCGGGTTTGGTGGTCAACCCAGCGTTTGAGGCGACTGCCTTGGACCTTTCATCTGCGCCTCATGAGCCACTTTGACGCACGGGGCGCAGGTTGTGACAACGTTAACAACGGCGTAGACTCCGCCGCATCTGGTCGTACCCTCCCATACTCATAATATTCTGCTGACTGCACGCACCGCACAGGCTTCGAGCCTCGCGCGGCGTTTTTGCTTGTTGGCGTTTTGTATGTGTGAGCTCGGCGGCCCTGGCAGTTAGAACATTTACCTTGAGGCTGACGCGTCCTTTGATGAACACCACCGATGCTCGCACTGGAAGTTGGCTCAGCGTTATCGCGCTGGCCCTTGCGGCTTTTATCTTCAACACCACCGAATTCGTGCCGGTCGGGCTGCTCAGCGCCATCGGCCACAGCTTCGACATGACCACCGCGCAAGTCGGCCTGATGTTGACGGTGTATGCGTGGATCGTGTCCCTGACTTCGTTGCCGATGATGCTGATGACCCGCAACATCGAGCGGCGCAAGTTGTTGACCTTTGTGTTCATCCTGTTCATTGCCAGCCATGTGATGTCGAGCATGGCGTCCAGCTTCGGCATGTTGCTGGTCAGCCGCGTCGGCATCGCCCTGGCGCACGCGGTGTTCTGGTCGATCACCGCATCGCTGGCGGTGCGCGTCGCGCCCGCGGGCAAACAGGTTCAGGCGTTGGGGCTGTTGGCGACCGGCACGTCGCTGGCGATGGTGTTGGGGATTCCGCTGGGCCGCGTGCTGGGCGAAGCGCTGGGCTGGCGCACAACGTTCCTGTCCATCGCCATTGCCTCTGGCCTGACGGTGCTGGTGCTGATCAAATCGCTGCCGCTGCTGCCAAGCCAGAATTCAGGTTCTCTGCGCAGCCTGCCGATCCTGTTCAAGCGTCCGGCGCTGGTGTCGCTTTATGTGCTGACGGCGCTGGTCATCACCGCGCAATTCACCGCCTACAGCTACATCGAGCCCTTCGCCGACGTCGTCGCCAAGATGAGCGGCGAGATGACCACCATTATCCTGTTGCTGTTCGGCGGCGCCGGCATTCTCGGCTCCATCGTGTTCAGCCGCTACAACAACCGCTACCCGCGCGGGCTGTTGATCACCGCCATTGGCGCGATCGCATTGTGTCTGATTCTGTTGCTGCCGTTATCCGGCAAGGCCTCATGGGTCGCCACCCTGAGCGTGGTATGGGGCATGGCGATCATGTGCTTTGGCCTGGTGATGCAATCCAAGGTACTGGCGATGGCGCCGGATGCAACCGATGTCGCGATGTCGCTGCACTCGGGCATCTACAACATCGGCATCGGTGGCGGCGCACTGCTGGGCAGCGTCGTGATCAGCCAGTTGGGCATCGCCAACATCGGCCTGGTGGGCGGCCTCGTGGCGTTCAGCGGGTTGGTGCTGGCAGGGCTGGCGACCTATCGCTACGGCGAGACCCTTCGCGCGTGAGGGCTGGGTAGCAGCTGTAGCAACGCATCTGCCCGCGGTTGCGCCGTGTCGGACGCCTTGGCCAACCTGACACGGAGTGCCGCAGGATTAACGCAACGTTTCCAGGTTCCGCCCGTACCATCATTCCTGTCGATAACCAACATTCCTGCGTTTGCCTTCCGCTCAAGTTTCAGGGGCGTACTATCACCTCACACCCAAACACGAACTGAGGGCAGGAAAAATGGTTATTCATCTTCTGACTTGCTTGACGCTGACCGCTTTCACCAGTTACGTCGTCGCCCTCAAACTCTTCGCTCTGGAACCCGTGCACGTCACGGCGGACGAAGACAGTCATCGTGTTATGGCACGGGCCAACTAAGGCTCAAGTAGCTGACACTTATCAGCACTTTTCACCTTTCAACTTTCTGTTTGATGCGGAGCACTCGACATGACCCGAGACGTCACCCTGCACGTTAGTTTTCCCAAATTTGGTAATAACTATTACTCACAACATGTCGTCGTTCGTAAAAACCGTCACAGCCTGATTGAAGACAAACGCTTCGATGCCTTCATGATGCCGTCGGCGGAAAATCACTTCAGCAATGAAGTGGTGGGCTTTAACGATCAGTTCCGTTTCTTGACTGATGTGTTGGCCATGCATCTGCTGGATGTTGAAAGCGCGCGACCTGCCAAGAGAACCCGCCCGTCGGCGCAGCCGCGCAGTCTGTAAGATCACAGGCCATTGACGCCGGTTGTTGCGAGTCCCCCTGCTCGCCAACAACTTCGCCAATGGCCTGTTGCTTTTCGCCCTTCTGTTTCTGATGCCCGGTAACGCCCCTCCCTCCCCAGACACGCTTTGCCTGACCTAACCGTGTCGTCAGCATTTGCCATCTCGCACCCTTCATTCGCCTCACCCAGCCACGCATTAAGCTCACCAGCAGTGAGGTTAAAAACTGAAATACGGCTTATCAGCGGATTAATTCAAGATTATTGAATCATGAGTGCATTATTTCGAATTTGCCTCCCGCCCGTTTCCTGACCACAATCGGCGTGCTTCATATCCGAACGGAAAGCTGCCGCAACGGCTCTCCAATCGTTGTTCTGCCTCTTGAAATATCTGGCACGTGCCCCTTTGTGCGGGAGCTTTGTCTCTGCCGACGAGCTCCTTTTTTCAGACTCGGAAACTCACCCGTTGAAAACGCTTTTGCGCAGCTTCATCCCCCATTCCCTCAACACCCATCCCGCTGAATGGTCGCGCGCGGCCGTGGGCGCCTGCCTGGGCATTTTCATCAGCGCATTGCTGAGCCGACAGTTGTTCGGCATTGACGTCACGCTGCATCTGCTCGGTCCGATTGGCGCATCGGCGGTGTTGCTGTTTGCCGTGTCGACGGGCGCACTGGCGCAGCCGTGGTCGATCATTGGCAGTTACCTGATCTCGGCCCTGGTCGCGTTGTTGTGCATTCGCCTGTTCGGCAACTCCATCACCGCCGCGAGTGTCGCGGTGTGTTCGGCCATCGTGATCATGTGCGTATGCCGTTGCCTGCACCCACCGGGCGCTGCTGTCGCGATCAGCATCATCACCTCGAAACAGGAGCTGTCGGCGCTCGGCTTGCAGGTGCTTTTCCCTGTCATGCTCAACGCCATTTGCCTGCTGGTTGCCGCGTTGGTCTACAACAACCTGACACTCGTGCGCTATCCCAGAGCGCAGACGAAAGCAGCGCCGCAGGCGCAAGTCGCGACTTCGGAATCGGCAGGTTTCAACAGTCAGGACCTGGACAAGGCACTCGACGACGTGGGCGCGTTTGTCGACGTGTCTCGCGAGGACCTGGAGACGATCCTGCACAAGACCGAGGCACACGCCCAGCATCGCAACCGGACGGACATCGACACCGAGCACATCATCTCGCGCAGCACCCAAAGCTTGTCGCTGGAACACTCGGTGGCAGATGCCATGAAGATGCTGGCCGGACAGGGCAGCAAATACCTGCCGGTGCTCGACGCAGACCGCAAGGTGATTGGCATCATCAGCCTGGTGGATTGACTGAGCCTCGCCCTTTAAGGGCGCTTTGCACTACACCGACGGATCCCAACGCTGGGACCAGTCGCCCTTCTCTCTGGCAATCTCACGCAGCAGTTCAAAGGCCCGTTGCAAGGTCGCCGAGGGATTGTCCCGCGCATACACCAGATACGTCGGGTAGCTGAACTCCGGCGCCAGCGGCACGCGCTCCAGGACGCCACGGTCCAGCCATGACTGAACCACCCGCGTGCGGAAATAGCCCGAGCCACCGTTATCGAGGATGTACTGCAACGCGAAGGGGCCCAGATTGAAGGCCACGGCGGCCCTGGATTTTTCCGGCATCGCGGCGTCGTGCTGCTCGCGAAACGAAGGGCCCCAATCGATATACACATACGGATCGGGCTTGCCCACCACGCGCACCAGTATCAGTTTCTCTTCCAGCAATTCCTCGACCTGAAGCCCGGGCCAATAGGCCGGCTGGTAGACCAACGCGGCATCCAGCACGCCGCGCTCGACTTCCTTCATCAACACGTCACCGTCCTTGACCTCGGCATGCAACGCGTAGTCCGGGATCGCATTGCGGATCTCACGCACCCAACTGAGCATCAACGGGTTACACAGGCTCATTTCCGCGCCCACGCGCAGCACATGGCGATAGCCGTCCGGCAACGGCAGCTCCCGCCGCGCGGCGTCCCAGGTCTGGACGAGTTGATTGGCGAACACCACAAACGCCTCGCCATCGGACGTCAGCTTCGCGCCCGTGCGATTGCGGATGAACAGCCGGCAGTTGAGGTGGCTTTCGAGCTTCTGCACGCGCGCGGTGATCGCGGTCTGAGTGACGTGCAGCTTCTCAGCAGCAGCCATCAGGCTGCCCAGTCGAACGATTTCAAGAAAGGTACGGGCGAGGTCGATGTCCATCGGTACGGCTCGGCGGCTGGCGTCAGGGTGGCCGCGCCATGGTAGCGCAGCAGCCCGTCGCCCGACCTGAAAAACCTGAGCGATATCCGACGTTAGACAGGCCCGGTATCTGGCGCAAATCCAAAATCCGCTGTCTCATGCAGCAGGTTCGTCCACATCACGAACCCCTTACCTACCTTTCTGCGGAAAACAACATGAAACACGCCCTGCTCACCGGCCTGCTCCTGACTGCCTTTGCCTTGCCCTTCACCGCAACGGCCAACGACGACAACAGCTTGTGCCAGATAAACCTGAGCAAGATTCGCGACACCAAAGCGTCTAAACCGGACCTCAGCGACGCGGTGAGAAGCGACGTCGACACCACCGTCCACCGCGCCGAATCAGCCTTGGCGCGGCATAACGATGATGGCGCGAGAGAGTGTGTTTCCTTGACGCAGCAGGCGCTGCAGAAGCTTCAGAGCAATTGAGGCAAGTCGCCACGCAATGGATCGATTGTGGGAGCGGACTTGCTCTGGTGTGCGACTCCACTGCCCGGGGTGACGCTGATGGTTTGTCCTAACGGCCAAACTGTTCCGCCTTCGGCGGGTTACTTGAAAAGACCCCAAGTAACCAAGGGTCCTATGCTCCTGGTTGGGCCCGACTTCGTCGGGTTCCTTCACTTCGGCGACGCTCCGTGGGCCCGCGCCGAACGGACATCCATGTCCTGACGGCGCTCTCGCGGCATCCATGCCGCTCGTCCCACTCCGCGCCGCCTGCGTTCAGCCTGCACCCAAGTCGCGTTTTGTGGTGTCTGGGCCGCCGCGGCACGAAGATCAAAAGCCAAAGCACGCGCTGCGTTGCTGATTGTTCCCACGCTCTGCGTGGTAACACATCCAATGACGCTCTGCGTCATCCGGTATGTGGCGCATGCTCTCAGGCTTTGGGCCACTCAAGAAACGGACTGACACCAATGGTTTGAGAACCATAGAATCCCCCACACAACCGTGTCCTGTCAGAGCGTTTGAAGTGAGTCGAAGCGGTCCGGCTGATCACTTCAACACCAGCATCCGATAAACCCCCGCCTCGCTCTCGATCCCGTGGGTGTCATGGGTGAACCCGGGGAAGGATCGGTCGAAGCTTTCCAGTGCTTTCAGATACGCCAGTAAGGCGCCGTCGGAAGGCCCTGCGTTTTCCCCCGGCATCAGCAGGGGAATCCCCGGTGGATAAGGCACGATACCGGTGGCCGCGATACGCCCGGCCGCTTCCTCCAGCGTGACCTGTTCGACTTCATTCCTGACCAGTTTTTCGTAGGCTTCCACCGGGCTGAACTCGGCCTTGGGCAGCGTGCCAAACGCCTGCGACATGGCGGCTGTGGTTTTGGTCTTTTTCATCGCGGCAAAGATGTCTTGCGCCAGGTCCTTGAGCCCCATGCCGGCATAACGTTGCTGGTTGGCGGTCAGCAGATCGGGCAGGCACAGCTCCAGTTCCAGGTTGGTGTCGTAGTCACGCTTGAAGTCCAGCAACGCATTGACCAGCGTGCCCCATTTGCCTTTGGTGATGCCGATCGAGAACAGAAAGAGAATGGTGAAATCGGTGGTCTTCTCGACCACGATGCCCTGCCGCCCGAGGTAGGCGGTCAACACACAGGCCGGAATGCCGAAGTCCAGCAAGTTGCCGTCGTCGCCCATGCCGGGACTGAGGATCGACACCTTGATCGGGTCAAGCATGCAATAGCCGTCTTCGATGTCGCCGAAACCGTGCCAGACCTCATTGGGGTGCAGCACCCAGCAGTTCGGGTCGGTCTTGAGCCGGACCGGATCGACCTCGTGAAAGGGAATGGAGGTCGCGCCGATCGGCACTGACGGTGGCTGCCAGCACGAGAAGAACCAGTCGTCGCTAGAGAGCATCTCACTCTGCATGCGCGAGATGACCTGCCGGAACGCGATGGCTTCTTCGATGGATTCATTGGTCAGAATCTGCCCGCTCGGCGCCTCCATCATGGCCGAGCTCACGTCGCACGAGGCCATGATCGCGTAGTTCGGCGAGGTCGAGGCGTGCATCATGTACGACTCGTTGAAGCGGCCATGGGGAATCGGGTTGCGCCCGTTACGCACATGGATCATCGACGCCTGAGACAGCGCCGCCAGCAGCTTGTGGGTCGACTGGGTGGCGAACACCGTTGGCTTGGAGGCGTCGTGATCGTCGGGGCTGCCGTGCATCGCGAAGCGGTCCTTGTACAGCGGATTGAAGCGCGCATAGCCATACCAGGCTTCGTCGAAATGCAGCCGGTCAACACTTTGCCCCAGCAGTTCTTCCACGCGCGTCACGTTGTAGGTCAAACCGTCGTAGGTGGAGTTGGTGACGATGGCGTGCACGGGCGTCGGATCGATATGGCTTTTCACCAGCGGGTTGTTGGCAATCGCCGCTTTCACGCCCTCGGCGCTCAGCGTTTGCGGCAGAATCGGGCCGATGATGCCGAAGCGGTTGCGGGTGGGCACCAGATACGTCGGAATCGCGCCGGACAGCGTCATCGCATGCTCGGCAGACTTGTGGCAGTTGCGGTCACACAAGGCGATCTGATCACGCGTCACGCTGGCCATCAGAATGACGCGGTTCGACATCGACGAGCCGTTGGTCACGTAATACGTGCGGTGGGCGCCGAACACTTTCGCCGCATAGCGCTCGCCCTGCCCGATCGGCCCGCTGTGATCGAGCAACGAGCCCAGCTCACCGACGGAAATCGACAGGTCGGAACGCAGCAGGTTTTCACCGAAGAATTCATAGAACGCCCGGCCCGCAGTGCTTTTCAGGAAGGCCGTACCGCCTGCATGACCCGGCGTGTGCCACGAGTATTCATAGCTGCGGGCAAACTTCAGCAACGCGCCGAACATCGGCGGCAGCACCGCCTGACGGTAGCGTTCGATTGCGGCCATGATCCGCCCGCTCAGGAAGCGGCTGGTGTCTTCGGGCAGCCAGATGAAGTCATCGGCGTGCTGCATGACAATCAGCGGCACACTGGACGCGGTGCTGCGATCACTGATCAGAAACACTGGCACGCGGGTGTTGCGCTCACGCAAGGTGGTGAGCAGATCGATGCACTCCTGGTGGTCTTCGCTGGTGTCCATTTCCCAGCTGAGCAGCACGCATTGAATCGCCGGGTCGGTGCTCAGAATCGACTTCGCGTCGCTCAGGCTTTCCGAGGTCAGTACGCTGATGGAGCGCTCTTCCACGTCGCTGATCAGCTGAATCAGTGCCCGACCGAATACGCTGCGTTTGTCGGGCTGCTTGGTGACGAGTAAGGCGAGCATGCCGAGCAGGTGTCTGTATTCCGTCATGGTTGAGTCTCCAGAGTGGCGCGATTCAGGTCATTAAGCGGCAGGTCATTGACCGGGACAGGTTCACCGACGAGGTGCTGCGCAGCGACGGTCTGGGTCGGCACGCTGTTGTTGAGGGCTTCCAGTTTGATCAGGCGTGTGTTGACGAAGCCGAACAGCGTGTAGCCGACGATGGTGGCGACCCCGCCGAGCATCAGCGCCTGGGCGCCTGAGCTATAAAGCGCCAGATAGCTGTAAGCGGCTGCGATGTAAGCAACGATGTTGGTAATGAGTGCCTTGTTCGGCGGGACGTTGGAAATCTTCTGCAGGGTCATCAATGTCGCCATCGACAGGATGTACGGCACCAGATTGGTGACCACCGCCAGGTTCACCAGCGTGTCGAACTGTTTGGCGAGGTCCGGGCTGATCGTGAGCAGCGCCATGGCGGTCTGAATCGCCAGCAGGATCAGCATGCTGATGATCGGCACACCATGCTTGTTGGCCTTGGCAAAGATCGGCAGAAAGTAACCGGTGTCCGCCGAACTCTTGAACACCTGCGCGACAGTGAATTGCCAGCCCAGCAGCGAGCCGATACACGCCAGCACCATCAGCCCCATGACGACGTTGCCGATCATCGGGTTGAACATCTTGGCGAACACCAACCCGAACGGCGCGGTGGAAGAAACGAGTTCGGCGTTGTCGACGATGCCTGCGATCACGTTGGTGGAGACGATGTAGATCACCGCCGCGCCCAGAGTGCCGCCGAGCACGGCGATAGGGACATTCTTCTCAGGGTTCTCCACCGCATCGCCGTTGGCGCACGCGGACTCCAATCCGAGAAACGCCCACAGTGTGATGGCGACCGATGCGCCTGCCGCCTGATACCAAGGCATTTCGTGGGGGTTCCAACCCGCCGAATACACACTGCTGTCGAACCAGAACCAGCCGATGGTCGACACCAACACAACCGGAGCAATCACGCCCCACACCGTGACGGCGCCGATCTTGCCGGTGATGCTCGCTCCGCCAAAGTTGGCAAACGTGGTAACCCACAACAAGGCGATGGTGGCGAGGCCAACTTGCAGTGAGCCGAGCTTGATATCGAACAACGTCTGGATATAACCCACGGCCGTAATACTGATCGCGACGTTCGCGATCAACAACGACAGGCCGTAGGTGTAATTGGTGATGTAGTTCCCGGACTTGCCGAAGGTGTATTCGGCATAACCGCCCATGCCGCCGGTCTTGCGACTGAGCATGCCGCAGCGCGCAAAGGCGTAGGCCAGAGCCAGTGAACCGGTGGCCGTGATCAGCCAGGAGAGGATCGAGATACCGCCGACTTCGGCGAGTTTGGTAGGCAACAACACGATGCCGGATCCCAACATGTTGACGGCCGTCAACATTGTCAGTTGTCCCACGCTCATTTTCTTTGCGACTGACATTCCGTTGCCTCATAGGATGAAGTGAGAGGCTTTTAGCTATAGCAAAAGATTCTCACTAAGCAAGAAATGGAAAATGCCTTTATCTGCTAGCGAAAAGCCACTTTTAGCAACTTCGAGATAAATAGCGACCGCATTGAATATCGAAAAGATTCATGCGGTTCAAACCGATATCAGGGCAGGAAAGTTGAGGGGAAAGATTAATCTCAGGCGGTCGAACGCACTTGATATAGGTCAATGCGCGTTCGATAAGCAGCGAGGTGCTTGACGCTGCGTCTTCAAACCAACAACGTGAACAACGCAAATCCTGCGTACCAGACAATCGCCGAACGAATCAGCAATTCCCACAGCACGTCCAGGCTGTTCACGCCTTCGGCGCCCACGACCGGCGCAGGCACTTCACCCGCTACGCAGCCAGCCTTGGTGATCAACCCGGCCGCGCTGATGTTCCAGTTGAGCAATTCAGTGAGCATCACGCGGCTGACCGCGACGAAGTTGCCGACCAATGCAAAGCTCGCGGCCAGCAAACGCACAGGCACCCAATCGAATGCATGACGCAGCTGCGTCGCGCGCTCCACCAGCGCCGGTGTCTTGCCGTGCTCAGACGCCAGTGCCAGCAACCGGTACGCCAGCGCGGCCACAGGCCCTAGCACGAAATACCAGAAGATCACCGCGAAAAAACCCTGATAGACCTGCCACAACAAATACGTCTGCACGCCGCCCAGCAGTTGCTCTTCATTTTCCGCTTGAACGCCCAGATCACGATCGGCCACCAACACCGCCGCTTCTTGATCGCCACGTCGGCAGGCATCGCGAAACGAACCCAGGTTGGCTTTGATATCGCCCCGGCCCAGGCTGTAGATCAGCACCAGCAGATGAATCGGCAGCGCCAGCCAGCCATACGCCACCGAGCCGACGATCCAGAGCACCAGCGCCAGCAGCAACAACGGAAACAGGATCGTCAGGGTGAGAATCCACCACGGGCGCTTGGCCGTGCGAGGGTTCGACTCAAGCCGACCCAGTTGATTCAACCAGGGCGCATCGCGCTGAACACGCTGACGCAGGGCGGAGAATTTCTCGATCCACACGGCCAACAGCAACACCAGAAAACTCATGACCCGCTCCTTGATTCAATCCTGCAAAGCCGACCGAAACCGGGCCCAGTCAAAGCATGGCCCCGGATCGGTCTTGCGTCCCGGAGCAATGTCGCTGTGCCCGGTTATTCGTAATGGGGTGATCGCCGGCCATGCCGACTGCAACTGTCGGGTCAGGGCGATCAGCGTGTCGTATTGCGCATCGGTAAACGGCTGATCGTCAGTGCCTTCCAGCTCGATACCCACGGAAAAGTCGTTGCACGTCTCACGCCCGTCGAAAACCGATACACCGGCGTGCCACGCCCGATCCAGACACGAGACGAACTGCGTGAGCTCACCGTCGCGCTCAATTAGAAAGTGCGCCGACACCCGAAGCTCAGCGATGCCTTCAAAGTAGGGATGCTCTGTGACGTCCAGCCGGTTCTGAAAAAACTCCTGCACCTTGCCCGTCTTGAATTGAGCCGGCGGCAGGCTGATGTTGTGAATCACCAGCAACGAGATCTCGGCTTCGGGGCGAGCATTGAAATTGGGCGAAGGGCAATGGTGCGCGCCGTGGCACCAGCCTGTGGCAAGGTCCAATTGCATGGAGGGTCCTTGGGACGTGAATCGACAGCGGCCAGTATGCCCGTGATGAGAAAGGATGTGGGCAGCGAATCGTGATTCGATTCGCCGATGGGTTATGCGCGTCGCACGCAAACATGCGTGCGATGAATAGCCTGTGGGAACGAGCCTCAGCCCTTGAGCTTGCGCAGATTCCCCAGCACCGACTCCAGCGCCCGGTCGAACAGCAGCGAATCGTCCAGCACGCGAATCGTGCCGCGACGGAATTCGACCGCCAGGCCCATGCGGGTCTTTTCCAGCACCTTCATGCCCGTGCGGTTGACGAACACATAGCGCCCGCTTGGCTCGACGATCGCCGCCAGCTTGCAACGCAGCTTGTGGTCCTCGTCTTCCTGGATTTCAACCCAGCTTCCCAAGCGCAGTTTGTCGACCTGCATCAGCCCTTCATCGTTCTCGGGCAAATGCAGGGACGGCTCGCTGATGACCTGCTCGCCCGGCGCGACCAGCACGATTTCTTCTACCACGGCCATCATCGTCGGACCGTCACCGGGCTCATCGGCCGCGACTTCATCCGCTTCACCGGCCGGACGGGCCACGTGATTGAACGCCTGCACATGCAACGCTTCAAGCTGGCTGAAAAACTCGCTGGTGGCGAACGGGTCGAACGCGGCACTGCTCAGCCCGTCACGCAACGACTTCAACAGCCCCGGCACCAACTCAAGCAGACGCTGACGGGCGTCTGGTTCTTCATGAGGCTCCACGCTCCAGATCAGATCGTCCATCGCCTGAAGACCGGCCTTCCACTCACCCGATTGCTCGCCGTGCTTGAGGCAGGTCAGCAACAGCACCTTGCTCCAGGCTTCCTGCAACAGGCGCACGACAACTTCCGGCAGCGTGCGCCCCAGCAGGCGATCATTGAGCGCTTGCTGAACCCGCTGACGCGCCAGTTCGGCCAACGCGCGGCCTTCTTCGGCGTCACGGGTGCGTTGTTCCAGCAGCTCACTGCGGCGACGTTCGTCACTGGTGAACGCCAGAAAGTCGACCAGCAGTTCGGTGAAGATCGCAGGGTCATCGACGAAGTCGTGCAACAGGCGCTGCACGATCTGATCGATGCGCGTGTACAGCGAATCCCGCTGGCTGTCGTCGCGCCCGCCCCAACCCAGCGCCGCCGAGGCAATTTCATTCAACAGACGACGGGCAGGATGGCTGCCGCGACTGAAGAAACTCTTGTCGATGACAGCCACTTTGAGCATCGGAATCTGCAAACGGCCAATCAACGCGCGCAGCGAGCCGGGCAGGTTGCGGTCATCGAGGATGAATTCGAAGAGCATCGAGATCAGGTTGATCACGTCCTCATCGATGGTGCCCACCGTGCGGAATTTACCGCTGCGCGCACTCACACGGCCGATCAGTTGCTCCAGCTGCGCTCGCAGATCGAAGTCGTCCGGATTTTCCGCGCGGGGCACGTATTGCTGCAGATGCGACAGCAGACGCAGCAGGTCCTGGCTTGAAATCGGCCGAGCCTCGGCGTTGTTATCCGGACGCGGCGTCAGGTTGCCGCGCACATAAACCAGCAGCTCCTGCAAGGCCGAGAAGACTTCCTGAACGCTCTTGTCGAGTTTCTCGGCAGCCTGCACAAGCGCCGCGCTGTCAGCGCGTTGGGCTTCAGTGGCCGGCGCAGTGCTCGAGGAACGATCGGTGGAACGGCGCGACGGCAGCACTTTTAGGTCGGGCAACACACCGGCGGAGATCAGCAGCAGGTTGGCCTCTTCATACAGCTGATCGGCGTTGGTCAACGCGTACTTTTCGAACAGCTTGAGAATGATCAGCTTGACCTTGATTTCGACACCGAGATTGCGACCGGCCTGCAAAAAGAAGTCGCACAGCAGGGTCGGACCGAGCGGGTTGGTTTCATCGGTCAACGGCTGCGGGATGAGTTCGTTCAAGCGCGTGGTGAGCTGGCTCAGCGCCACGCCGTCGCGGTTCACGACCTTGGTGACCATGGCATCAATGGCCACCGTGCGCTCAAGGTCATCGTTGTGAACCAGTGCGAGCTTGTCGAAAGAAACGGGTTCAGAAAGGATCGGCTCGGCGATCTCGTACTGACCGAGACGCAGAAACGCCTCGAAGAATTTGTCCAGGAAGTTTCGTTCGATGCTCTTTCGCTTCAGGCGCAGGTCGCGCATGGCTTCGAAGAACACATTCTGTTCGGCATTGTTGTGCGCCCGGTCCGCCATCTCGAATAAGGTGTCGTCGGCGTTATCGAACAGGGTCTGCAGGCTTTCCTTGAGCTGCTGGGCGGCTTTGTCGCGCACCTGCAACAGAACGACAGGCAGCCGAGCGACAGGCGAGGAACCCGGAAGGTCCGGACCCGTCTTGCTCAAAGGCACCACTTTATTGTCGTTCTGCATCAAGGACTCCTTTAATCCAACATCACTCAACCACGAATGCACAGCCACAACCTGATCGCAAACGGAAGAAGACCTCCGAATGGACGGCGCTCAAAGGTATTGTCCCTGGGGTACACAGGCGGAACGTCAAAGCTATGACGTCAAATACAAGGCGAATTATGTTTTAAATGCGGCCCGCTCGCCAGCGGACTCTTCGCCTTGATTGAAATAATAGGAGGGGACGAAGAAGCATGTGCAGCGATAGACCACGAAAATCGCATTCTGTCGCACGAGAAGCGAAAAAACCGACAGAGTGCAGCCGATACACTCAAACGGGTGATGCGGTGCAGGTGGGTTGGTACAGTCGACTGCCTTATACTCCGGGCACTTAGTAAGTGGAGCCCGATATGCCGAATCTACGTCTTGCCACGCTGACCGCTGAAATCGAAGCCAACGTACGCCGTGCGTTGCTTGAAGACGTCGGCAGTGGCGACATCACCGCGCAACTGATTCCCGCCGAGCGCCTGGCCAAGGCCACCGTGATCTCCCGCGATGCTGCAGTCATCGCGGGCACAGCCTGGGTCGACAGCGTTTTTCGTCAGCTGGATCAGCGCGTCGCGGTGCATTGGCAAGTCGCCGACGGTGAGCGGGTCAAACCCAATCAACCGCTGTTCCACCTCGAAGGCCCCGCCCGCTCGCTGCTGACGGGCGAGCGCAGCGCGCTCAACTTCCTGCAAATGCTTTCAGGCGTCGCCACTCGCGCCCAGCATTACGCCGACATGGTCGCCGACACCCAGGTCAAACTGCTCGACACCCGCAAAACCCTGCCGGGCCTGCGACTGGCGCAGAAATACGCCGTGACCTGCGGCGGTTGCCATAACCACCGAATCGGCCTGTTTGACGCCTTCCTGATCAAGGAAAACCACATCGCCGCCTGCGGCGGTATCGCCGAAGCCATCACCGCTGCACACAAGATTGCGCCCGGCAAACCAGTGGAAGTCGAAGTCGAAAGCCTCGACGAACTGAAACAAGCCCTCGACGGCGGCGCCGACATCATCATGCTCGACGAACTGAGCCTGGACGACATGCGCGAAGCCGTCCGCCTCACGGCGGGCAAAGCCAAACTCGAAGCCAGCGGCGGCGTCACCGATGCCACACTGCGCACCATCGCCGAGACCGGCGTGGATTACATCTCGATTGGCACGCTGACCAAGGATGTGAAGGCCGTGGATCTGTCGATGCGGCTGAGCGTTTGACGGACGCCGTCGCGCCGACTCACGAACACCGCAAACCTGTAGGAGCGCGCTTGCCCGCGATTGCGGTGGGTCATTCACCCTCAGTGTTGTCAGACACACCGCAATCGCGGGCAAGCGCGCTCCTACAGGATGTCGAACCCTCCAGAAACGAAAAAGCCCGGTCTTGAAGACCGGGCTTTTTGTGCTTCTGGTGCCGAAAATAGGAATCGACCAACACGACTTTCGACCAGCATCTATTGATGCATCAGCACCAGATAACCCACATCCGTATACCTAAACATATACCTAAACCACAATCTGCCGTAAGCAAATGCGCTGTTGAGAGGACATTTGCGCGCGGCAGGTTTCACGATAATGTGAGGCGCCTAAAAGTGCCGCATCTTATGGAAGTGATCATGGCCTCAGAAAACCCAGCATCACGTCTCAACGCTGTGCTTCAAGTCATCATCAGCGCCAAAGGCTCCTCATCAGCACGACATGTGTGGGCCGACGCCCTGCAAATTGACAGCGCGGACCAAGCCAAGCTGATGATCGGGATAGGGGAAACGATCAAAGCCGCTACCGAAGTGGCTGCGTTGATGAACGAGAAAATCCCCGCGATAAAGTCGCAGACAGATGAATGGCTCGGGTGGATTAACACTGCCTTCTTCAGCCAAGCCATTAACGCTCACATCGATACCTTCAAACAGCATTATCCTGTCCAAGCAAGCTACTACCTACAAATGGCAGCGGACCTGCTTGAGCCAATGTCCGCAAAACCCATGCCCCTTGAGCAACTCCAAAAGTTCAAAGACGCCCTTTATCAAGTGAAGGAGGATGTCCTCGCAAGCGGGCTGGAGCCGAAGGTGGTCGAGTATCTGGTGAAGTCCATTCAAAAGATCCTAACTGCGCTCGATCAGTACGTCATCAGCGGCTCTGTACCTGTCATCGACTCTATCGAGCTTTTGGTCGGGCATGCATTTGTAGACAGAGACTACGGGGACGCATTGCGAACCTCTGTCGGCCAAAAAGTAATGAACGTCGTCGGTTTGATCGCAAACGCTATGGCTATTACCGCTGGAGTATCTCCAGATGCTCTGCCTAAGCTTGGCCAACAGGTCGTGGCGATGATTACTCAACAAGGTTAATTGGCTATTTCAGCCTACCGGCCAGCGGCACTCGCCCCATCAGTCGCTCATGCTCCGCCTTCGCGGATTCGTGTCGTGCGTCCAGATAATCGGCAAAATCGTTTACGTGTACGCCTCGGGCTGACTTCTGGCTCTGCTCCAAGGCGACGATCGGCAGATCGACCGCGCCGGCGGCGACTTTGCTTTTCAGCTTTTCTGGCGTCAGGTGAGTGAAGTAGTCGGAGCAGATCCGCTCCAAGGGAATGATGACCTGGCCATCATACTGGGCCATAAGTAGGAATAGCGTTTTCATCGAATCACTATTACTGCCCCATGATCATCCGGTACCGCCGCTGATACTCCTCGTACGAGACGTTCTCCTGCATCAGCTTCTGTACTTGCTCACGCTGGAAATCTTCCTTGCTCATCGGTTGCGCAGCAGCGGCGGGGTTTGGTGCATAGGATGGGGCACGTACCGGGGCAGGAGCCACCGGCGTGCTATACCCCAAATAGTTCACTGGCTGCGACACCTGCCCAAGATTGCCAAGGCACTGGTACTTGATCGAAACCTGCCAGGCCGAACATTCGCCAAAGCCTCGCCGCGCCTGGCAGGTTTGCGTCTTCCCACCGAACGGCTCGGCGTCGGCATAGCCCCACAACGCGCATTTGGATTTGGCGATGGTATACGCCTGATTGTTGTCGACCACCGGCGTTTCCAGGCTATTGAAGTCGTATGCCACATCGATAACGCCGTCCGCGCGGCTTCCGCCTGTTGCGTAGAAATCCTTGTGAGTGGAGCAGGCAGCAAGCGAAACGAACAAGCCAGCGATCAAGACTGCGCGCATCTGGACATCCTTGTGGTGGGAGGGGGCAAAAAATGTCGGCGGAATATATCAAAGCGTATCGCTGTGACGGCAACTATCAGCAGACAAATAATTCCGCCCCTGATGGGAGCATAGGTTGCCAGAGCGTGGAAACCTCCTTGGCAACCTTCGTCTTGGAAACCTGAGTCGCAGGCCGTCGGCTAAATCTGGACCAAGCCCGCCAGTTGTTCTCCACCCCTAGGAATCACTTCCAGAGAGCATTCAGCTTTTTAACGCCTGGTGGATGGTGTACCCGGAACAGAACCGTCCGAGGCATTTGAAGTCATGCCAGTCAGGCCGCCATTGAGCAGAGGAAGAGTGTTCAGACCGCAGATTCATTCTAAACAGTATCCAATTCAAGAGTACTTCAAAGGCCGTAACGCGCATTTAGCTCATCGATCGATACCTGATATTTTGTAAACAACGAGCTGGCTGATGACTTCGCCGTCCTAGGATTAGTCGTCAGCTGGATCGAACGATATTTCCCCCCATTAGTTTGGACGGTCAATGGTACGATCTCATCAAAGGGAACATCAAAAAAGACATATGGGCTGGCCTTGTCCTGATATTGATCCAAAAATCTTGGGTCTTTGTCGCCGACCAAAATCAGACGGTCATAAGTCTTTTTACTCGACTCTCCCATTGGCTTCGACCATGCCCATCGCAGCGTCGGCGAACCACCCGATCCGAGGCGTCGCACCGCGACATTGAGGGCTGAGTACTTGATCTCGAGCTTTAGTAGGCCTCCAGCCGTCAAAATGTCGTGCCCTGCGTTGTGTGTCGTAATCGTGCCGTTGATCGACTCGGAAACTAACCACTCACCCCGCATACCTTGAGCCAAGGAGTTATGAGCCGTAAGCAGGGCGAGCTTACCTTGAAGTATCTTCACCTCTGCAATCAGAGCTTCATTCTCAGCTACAAGGCGTGCATTTTCGCCCGCTAGGTCCTTCTCTCTCATGCTCCCTACCACCATATAATTTCCAGTCTTTTGGCTAGCTATCTTAGCCGTGAATGATCAGCAGAGCTTCATGTCCTATGGACTGACGCCACCATGAAGCCTGAATCGCTCTAACGCGTCGGGGTGTTAATGGTGTTAACTCCCGGCGCGCAATTCAGCCGCAGATCTTGCCTACCGATCTGCGTACATTCACTGCGCACCGCGCGGCCTCACGCGCAGGGGTGTTGTCTTTGAATACAGCAGTGTTGTATTTCCCCCCTCCACATCCTGGAACGAACACGCCTAGGCTTCGTACCTTTCGTACCGGAAAGGCTGAACGGCGCGGATATCAGATGGATACCCGACATGGATACCAATGACGGAAACTCATGCGTTTGGCATACTTCTGCGCTCCTCAACTGTACCGAGGGACAATCATGGATCGTGTTGTTTGGACGGGGTGCGTGGGCTTTTCGTCGCTCGCGCGCTTTTCTCGTACGCTGCTTTCGGTGCGGCGCTGGCCGACGAATTTCGACTGATCGATTATTTCTCGGTTATTTCCACCGTCGCGACGGCAGTAGCGGCGTATGCGGCCTGGCGCGCCGCGAGTGCTGTTCAGAAGCAATCTTTCGATTCGGCCTTGAGTGGCCGCCAGCAGCTATATCGCATGCACGTCGAATCTTTCAATGAGTGGTTGGATGGCATCGAGGCAGATCAACAGGTCGTCTTTTTACCGCAGGCATGAGCTCTACGAATCGATGTTTCCTACCAACCGAAACCCCGCTCTGACGTTCATCGAGACCGGGGATAGGGAAATCGCAGCGTGGGAGCAGTCGTTCAAGCAGCTCGATGACTTAGCCTGCATACCCAAGAGGCCTGATAGAAGAACGGTAGAGCACTGGGTTTCTGACTACACATTTCTCAAAAGCTACTTGAGGTTTACCGCACTTGATCCCGAACGAGACCAAGTACGGCTTGACGGGCATACTCCATCCGGAGTGTCGCGGGAAAACATTGAGAAAGTATTACCGGTTGTGGCCGTGGTGCTTTCCTCACTGGCCGGGTTTGCCTTTGTCGGCGGACGGAGCAGCTCACAGGGCATGAGTACCGAGTTCAAAGTTGCATTTATCGAGTTCGTCGACGCAATCCAGATTAACGGATGGCATCAGCACCAATATGGTTAACCGAAGCTGTTAGTTTCCGCCTTATAGCTACGGGTCTGCGAGTAGCCGCGCCAGCCTATCCTCATACGGTTCTTCATGATTCGAATCGTCGATACCGTAAGCCTACCGCTCGGCCTTGATTAGCTTGAGCTCTGCGTCGACGCCGACATTCAACGACAGAGCAAAATCGGCCTGATCGTCGGGCGTTACCTCGGCTTTCCGTAGGGACTGTCTGAGCCGGCCAGCGATCTGCTCCCACTCCTCCAGTCGAACGATCTGGGCAAGCACTACATCGGCGCGCTTGTCGGAGAAATCCGCAACCGCCTGGAATCTTCACGCAGATCCGGCTCGGTGCGATCAGTGCGTGAGTTCTGCGTGAAACCAAGATCGAACGGCCGACTTACCTACGAATACGACTACGACTAACCCGAGTGATGACGAAAAGGAACCGAACGCAACAAAAGACAACCCCGCCTTTGCGGGGCTGGCTGTCTACTGAGGTTTCGGTCGAACAGGAGAGAACTGCGGTAAATCTGATGAAGCGTGTTTGGTGCCGAAAATAGGAATCGAACCTACGACCTTCGCGTTACGAGTGCGCTGCTCTACCGACTGAGCTATTTCGGCGTAGACTTAAATTATCAGCAGCCATCTACAAGAGCAATCAGCGGCACCACCATGCTGATCTCTGCGCATGACGCTTGGGATTTTTCAGATTTTCGAGGGAAGAAGTGACGTTAATCAGCCTTGAAGCCTTGATTGCAATCGGCGACAGCAGCCGGCGTACCTGGTGGCGGAGAATTTCTGACAATCCGTCCTTTCAGAAAGGAACAGACCCAAAAGGCCGCACCGTCATCTCGATCAACGCAGCCAGAGAGTTTGTCGCTTTGCCGCATGACGACAGCACCTTGGCGATGTTGATGGCTGCAGACGCAGGGGATCCTGATTCGCAGAACGATGCGGGGCTTATGTACAGCGAACTGGAAAACCACCGAGCGGCCGTCTATTGGTGGCGAGCCGCTGCGGAGCAAGAGAATGCCGACGCCATGCAGTTGTTGGGCAAATGCTATATCGAGGGTATAGGGGTCGATGTAGATGAAGACGCCGGAATCATGTGGATCGCCCGTGCGGCTACCCATGGGCACATCATCGCCCGCACACAACTGAAAGGACTCCGGCCGTTCATTGATTGGCGCTCATTAGAGCTGCCACCCGTTGAATGACCCATTCACCTGCGTGCCATCCGTTAGCTGGCATTAATTTAGCTGTGCCAACTGCTGACTCAGGACTCAATCGCCCTGCCGCCATCAATGTGCTGCCCACTTATCTGCCCGAAACAAGCAGCTGACAACAATGGCACATGAATTGCTCGCACTTCACCGGACGCCAAAATCCCAACCAGAGGAATGATTTATGAAGTCGGTTCAAAAGGGTTTTACGCTCATCGAATTGATGATCGTTGTAGCCATCGTCGGCATATTGGCTGCGATCGCTATTCCTGCATATCAGGATTACATTGCTCGCTCCCAGATGACGGAAGCGCTGACACTGGCAAGCGGCCTCAAGACCAACGTCACTGAAGTGTTCGCCCAGGACGGTTCTTGCCCAACTAACGGCACAAACGGCATCGCGACTGCAACGGACATCAAGGGCAACTACGTTACCTCCGTAACGACTGCTGGCACCGCAGCTGCTTCGGGTGGTTGCACTATCGAAGCGCTGATGAGTTCGACTACAGCATCGAAAGGCATTCAGGGCGCGAAGCTGAAATTGACTCTGGGCAATGCTGACACAGGGTCGAACACGTGGACTTGCACGTCTGACGCGGCTCAGAAATACCTGCCGAAGGCTTGCAGCGGCGGCAGCGGGTCGTAACAGAAATTTGAGAGTTGAGATAACTCTCGAAGCTAGCGTCATGAACAAAAACGCCCCACCTGGTGGGGCGTTTTTGTTGCTGACAAGACCGCCTGCCCGCTCTGGACAATTACCGTTGCAATCAGGGAGTCGCTTTAAAATGCCCACGATTGGAATCGGCGCCAGACTGCGCTATAAACCAACCACTGTAAGCGTCTGGTGGTGTTATGACTGATGTTGTTCTAACCGGTTTGGCCAAGCAATTGGTCGTGGCCGAACTGCTCACTGAAAAAGCCGCTCAGCAGGCTTACCAACAGGCGCGCAGGGACAAGCTTTCTCTCGTCAGCTATCTGGTTCAAAACAAACTCGTTAACAGCCTCGTTCTGGCTGAAATGGCTTCGGACCAGTTCGGCATTCCGTTTCTAGACCTTAATACGCTGGACAAAGAGGCCCAGCCCAAAGGCCTCGTAAGCGAAAAGCTGGTTCGCCAACATTGTGCGCTTCCTCTGTGGCGGCGGGGCAACAAGCTTTTTGTCGGAATTTCTGACCCTACCAATCACCAGGCTATTACCGATATCCAGTTCAGCACCGGCCTGAACACCGAAGCGATCCTGGTGGAGGACGAGAAGCTCACGAGCGCGATCGATAAATTCTTCGACACCCACAGCGGGTTAGGGGAAATGGCTGATGTCGATCTCGGTCTTGAGATCGAGACCGTTGACGACAGCAAAGAGACGCTGATTGGCGCTCAAGACGTCGACGATGCGCCGGTCGTACGGTTCGTCAACAAGATGCTGATGGACGCCATCCGTCTCGGCTCCTCCGACTTGCACTTCGAGCCTTACGAAAAGATTTTTCGCGTACGACTGCGCACAGACGGCATCCTTCATGAGGTTGCCAAGCCGCCAACGCAGTTGGCTGGCCGTATCGCAGCGCGCCTGAAAGTGATGGCAGGGCTGGATATCTCTGAGCGTCGCAAACCGCAAGACGGTCGTATCAAGCTGCGAATTTCAAAAAATCGTGCGATCGATTTTCGCGTCAACACTCTTCCCACCTTGTGGGGAGAGAAAATTGTGATGCGTATCCTCGACCCCACCAGTGCTCAGATGGGCATTGACGCGCTAGGGTACGAGGCCGACCAGAAAGAGTTGTATCTGGAAGCGCTTCGCAAGCCGCAGGGGATGATTCTCGTCACGGGGCCGACGGGTTCTGGCAAGACGGTGTCGTTGTATACCGGTCTCAACATTTTAAATACGCCAGACATCAATATCTCAACGGCCGAAGACCCCGTGGAAATTAACCTGGAGGGCATCAACCAGGTCAACGTCAATCCTCGCCAAGGGCTGGACTTCTCTCAAGCGCTGCGTGCATTTCTTCGACAGGACCCGGATGTCATCATGGTCGGTGAAATTCGAGATCTGGAAACGGCAGAAATTGCGATCAAGGCTTCTCAGACCGGCCATATGGTGCTTTCCACCCTGCACACCAACAGCGCTGCGGAGACATTGACGCGCTTGCATCATATGGGCGTTGCAGCGTTCAACATTGCGACGGCTATCAATCTGATCATCGCTCAGCGCCTGGCCCGTAAGCTATGTACGTTTTGCAAAAAGGAAATCGACATCCCTCGTGAAACCTTGATCGCCGAAGGCTTCCCTGAGGAAAAAATCGGATCTTTCAAGCTGTACTCCCCGGTCGGATGCGAGCAGTGCAACGCTGGCTATAAGGGCCGTGTAGGCATTTATGAGGTCGTGAAAAGCACGCCCGCGCTGGAACGTATCATCATGGAAGAAGGCAATTCGCTGGACATCTCTGCACAGATGCGAAAGGACGGTTTCAACGATCTACGTACTTCAGGCCTCATGAAAGCCATGCAAGGCTTGACCAGCCTTGAGGAAATCAATCGAGTGACCAAGGACTGAACATGGCGACTAAAGCAGTAAAAGTCAGCGTTTATGCTTGGGAAGGGCTCGATAAAAAAGGCACCAAGATTACCGGAGAACTCAACGGCCATAACCCCGCGTTGGTGAAAGCACAACTGCGCAAGCAAGGCATCAACCCAACCAAGGTCAAGAAAAAGACCGCGTCCATCTTTGGTAAAGGCAAAAAGATAAAGCCGCTGGACATTGCGTTCTTCAGCCGTCAAATGGCAACCATGATGAAGGCTGGCGTCCCCCTGTTGCAGTCGTTCGATATCATCAGCGAGGGTGCAGATAATCCGAACATGAAGAAACTCGTGGACGATATCAAACAAGAAGTCGCCGCAGGGCACAGCTTCGCAACCGCACTAAGAAAAAAACCCGAATATTTTGACGACCTCTTCTGCAACCTGGTGGACGCGGGTGAGCAGGCAGGTGCTCTGGAATCGTTGCTTGATCGTGTCGCCACCTACAAGGAAAAGACAGAATCCTTGAAAGCAAAGATCAAGAAAGCGATGACTTATCCCATCGCGGTCGTCGTTGTCGCCTTTATCGTTACGGGTATTCTGCTGATTAAAGTGGTGCCGCAATTTCAGGCCATTTTTGCTGGATTTGGTGCCGAGCTGCCGGCGTTCACGCTGATGGTCGTTGGACTTTCCGAGGCCGTTCAGGGTTACTGGTACATCATTCTGGCTGCGTTGATATTAGCTTTCATACTGTTCAAGCGAGCGTACAAAAGCTCGGAGAAATTCCGAAACTGGCTTGATCGAGCACTGCTCAAAGTTCCTGTGGTAGGTCCACTTCTCTTTAAATCAGCTGTTGCCCGGTACGCTCGGACACTTGCAACCACATTTGCGGCAGGCGTACCACTGGTTGAAGCGCTTGACTCGGTAGCAGGAGCAACTGGGAACGTCGTATTCAGAAACGCGGTGCAAAAGGTCAAGCAGGACGTATCAACAGGCATGCAGCTCAACTTTTCCATGCGCAGTACTGGCGTGTTCCCAATGCTCGCGGTACAGATGACCGCCATTGGCGAGGAGTCAGGCGCACTGGATTCGATGCTGGATAAAGTGGCGACGTATTATGAAGACGAAGTCGATAACATGGTCGATAGCCTCACCAGCCTGATGGAACCGATCATCATGGCGGTTCTTGGCGTCATCGTCGGCGGACTCGTCATCGCCATGTACCTCCCCATCTTCCAGCTCGGAAACGCGGTTTAACATGTCCCTCCTCGACCTCTTGGCCAGCTCCCCGCTGGCCTTCATTTTATGCACCCTCGTTTTAGGCCTGCTCGTCGGCAGCTTCCTCAACGTCGTCGTTTACCGCCTGCCGAAGATGATGCTGCGCGACTGGAAAGTTCAGGCGCGGGAAGTGCTTGAGCTGCCTGCCGAGCCGCAAACCGAAACCTTCAACCTGATCCTCCCGCATTCGCGCTGCCCGCACTGCGCTCACAAGATCCGTGCGTGGGAGAATCTGCCGGTGGTGAGCTATCTGTTCCTCGGCGGCAAGTGTTCGAGCTGCAAGGCGCCGATCAGTAAGCGTTATCCGTTGGTGGAGTTTGCCTGTGGATTGATGTCAGCGTTTGTGGCGTGGCATTTCGGGTTTGGGTGGCAAGCGGGGGCGGTGTTGCTGTTGAGTTGGGGCTTGCTGTCGATGAGCCTGATCGATGCCGATCACCAGCTGTTGCCCGATGCGATTGTGCTGCCGCTGTTGTGGCTGGGGCTGATCGTCAATGCCTTCGGGCTGTTTGCTTCGCTGACCGATGCGTTGTGGGGCGCGGTCTTCGGGTATCTGGCGTTGTGGTGTGTGTTTTGGCTGTTCAAGCTGATCACCGGCAAGGAAGGCATGGGCTACGGCGATTTCAAGTTGCTGGCGATGCTTGGCGCCTGGGGCGGCTGGCAGATTTTGCCGCTGACGATTCTTTTGTCTTCGATTGTCGGTGCAGTGTTGGGCCTGATTTTGCTGCGCATGCGCAACGTCGAAACCAGCACGCCGATCCCCTTCGGTCCTTATCTGGCCATCGCGGGGTGGATCGCACTGCTCTGGGGTGATCAAATAACGACTTCGTATTTGCAGATCGCCGGTTTCAGATGATTGCTTCCGAACCACAACCCGCTACAAAACCCTGGATTCTTGGCCTCACTGGCGGCATTGGCAGTGGCAAGAGTGCGGCTGCGCAGTGCTTTGTCGACCTGGGCATTCATCTGGTGGACGCCGATAACGCGGCCCGCTGGGTGGTGGAGCCGGGGCGCCCTGCCCTCGCGCAAATTGCCGAGCACTTCGGCGCGGGCGTGTTGCAGACCGACGGCACGCTGAACCGTGCAGCGTTGCGCGAACTGATCTTCAAGGATCCGCAGCAGCGGGCTTGGCTGGAAGGTTTGCTGCACCCGTTGATTCGCGAGGAGATCAAGCAGTACCTGGCCCGCGCGCAATCGCCTTATGCGATTCTGGTGTCGCCGCTGCTGCTGGAGACTTCGCAGCATCAGATGGTCCAGCGCGTGCTCGTGATTGATGTGCCCGAGGCGGTGCAGATCGAACGCACAGTGCTGCGTGACAAGACCAACGAAGCGCAGGTTCGGGCGATTCTCAAGGCACAGGCCAGCCGCGAGGAACGTCTAAGCCGCGCCGATGATGTGATCGTCAATGACAGCGACCCGGCCTGGCTGAAAAGCGAGGTCGAGCGACTGCATCACGTTTATCTAACTTTGCGTGGAGGCCAATGATGAGCCAACCAATGACCGTCGATTGTCCAACCTGCGGAGCCCCGGTGGAATGGACGCCGGAGAGCAAATTCCGGCCGTTCTGTTCGGACCGCTGCAAGCTGATCGACCTGGGCGCCTGGGCGTCGGAAGAACATGCGATTCCCGTGGCGCCAGACGCTGAGGACGAGTTGTTTTCGGGTGATTTCGATCCGCGGCAGCATTGATCGAGCCCAGAACAGACTGACGACCTAGGACCTGTAGGAGACGTCCGAGGTTACGAGGGCAGCGAATGCGGTGGGTCAGTTAACAATGATGTGTAAGACGTACCGCATTCGCCAGCAAGCCGGCTCCTACACGTAATGCGAGTTGCTTCCCGGTGATTTCGATCCACGGCAGCATTGATCGAATCCCCGACTGACTGACGACCCGCTCACTGACAACTCGGACCCTGTAGGAGACGTCCGAGGTTACGAGGGCAGCGAATGCGGTGGGTCAGTTACCAATGATGTGTAAGACATACCGCATTCGCGAGCAAGCTCGCTCCCACAGGTAATGCGTGGCGTCAGTATCTGACATATCGCATTCGCCCGATTGCAGCTCGCAGCAAGCCGGCTTGCGTCCAAAGAACTTTAAGTATCCCCATCATCGCTCCACGGCTCGGACAGGTAACGCGTGCGGTTGAACGTTTCCAGCCACTCGGGGCAGAACACCACCAGGGCGGTGACGATCATCCCGTTGATAAAGGCCTCGGGGAAGATGATCAGCCAGAGATAGCCGATGAAATCTCCCAGCCATTCCGGCATCGCAAACAGCCCGTCGAACCACAGCACCCCCATGGCGACCAATACGCACGCCAGCGCGACCAGTGCCGCGGCAAAGAATCCTGAGCAGAAGATGTAGGTAAACGGATTTTTTGGTTGGGCTCGCTCGACAATCAGCGAGCAGCCTTCGGTGATCAACACCGGCATCACGACCAACAACAGACCGTTGACCCCAAGCGACGCCAAGTCCTGACGCCCCATCGCCAACAGCCCAAGCTGAGCAATCAACCCGCCGACGATCGCCAACGGCCAGCCCAGCAACAAGGTGACGGCGGTCATGCCCAGGAGGTGGTACGAAACGCCGGTGTCGAAGTCCCGGCGCATCAACCACAGCAGAAACAACGCGAACACCGTGCCGAACAGCAGGTGCTGGCGTCGCGTATCGCTGAATAGTTCAACCCAAGGACAGCGCCACACCGCCCACAGCAGCAGGGGCACATAAAAGAACCAGGCGAGGATCATGGTTTGCGAGGTGAGCACTTGGGTTCCGATCATGATGAAGGGCTCTTCTGGGTTCGGATAAGAAGCAGTCTACTCCTGCTAAAACAGTCTGCGTGTCCAAACCAAAAACACCCGATGGAGCGTATTTATTCGCCCGATCGGGTGCTTCAGTGATCAACTTTTTTGCAGATCAGTCGAGCTTACGCTGCGGTGCGCCGTGAACCATGGTGTAGGCGTAGTCGACACCCATGCCGTAAGCGCCGCTGTGCTCCAGGACCAGTTGCATGACCGCTTCGTAGGTTTCCTTGTGTGCCCAGTCGCGCTGGAACTCGAGCAGGACTTGTTGCCAGGTCACGGGGACCGCGCCCGCCTGAATCATGCGCTGCACCGACATGTCGTGTGCTTCTTTGGTCGTGCCACCCGAGGCGTCGGTGACGATGTACACCTCGTAGCCTTCAGCCAGGGCGTCCAGCGTCGGGAAGTTCAGGCAGACCTCGGTCCACAGTGCTGCGATGATCAGTTTCTTGCGGCCGGTCGCCTTGACCGCCTCTACCAACTTCTTGTCTTCCCAGGAGTTCATCGAGGTGCGTTCGATGGGCTGTTGCTCCGGGTGTACCGCCAGCAGTTCAGGCCAGATGTAGCCGCTGAAGCTCTTGGTTTCAACCGAGGTGAAGATCGTCGGTACGTTGAAGATCTTGGCGGCTTTGGCCAGGCCGACCGTGTTGTTCTTCAGTGTTTGACGATCGATCGACTGCACGCCGAAGGCCATTTGCGGCTGATGGTCGATCAGGATCAGAGCAGAGTTGGTTGGGTTCAGCAGTTCGCGGATAGACATGGCATGTTCCTTTAGATGTCGAAAAGTCAGTAGGGGTTAGCCGCTCTGGCTCGTGGGTCTGCCCGTTGAGCTGTTTGCTTGCTGGCTTGGGAGTAAATGTACGGACTGGTCGACCTTGGAACAATCCCATAGAATTGAGACTCATTGTTTCCATATTAGGGACGTTAATGGACCGTATCGAATGCATGCGTGCTTTTGTCGCCACCGTCGGCGCCAATGGCTTTGCCGCGGCCGCCCGTGCGCTGGACGTACCACGCTCGAAAGTCAGCAAACAGATTCAGGCACTGGAGGAAGCCATTGGCGTACAGCTTCTCCAACGGACGACGCGCAGCCTGCACCTGACAGAAGCAGGCGCCGAGTACTACGACGCCTGTCGTGATGTCATCGCCTCTCTGGACGAGGCCGAACAGCGAGCGCGTACCGGGATGGGTGAGATTCGGGGCGTGTTACGTGTCAACGCGCCAATGTCTTTCGGGCTTAGCCGCCTGGGCCCGCTGATCCCGCTGTTCAACGAGCGTCACCCCAACGTCGAACTGCAAGTGGTGTTGAGTGACCAGCAGGTGGACCCGGTGAAGGGCGGGTTTGACGTGACGATCCGGATCGCCAGCCTGCCGGACTCATCAATGGTCGCGCGCGCGTTGGCGCCAGCGCCACGGGTCATGGTCGCCTCCCCGGCGTATCTCGCCAAAGAGGGCGTACCGCAGTCGCCAAAGGACCTGAGCAACCACAAATTCCTGAGTTACGGCTATCTGCAGAGCGGCATCAGCCTGCAATTGTGCAACGGCAAGGAAACCCAGCGTGTGACCGTGAGCGGGCCGTTGCACGCGAACAACGGGGACATCCTGGCGCAAGCGGCTGTCTCGGGAATGGGCATCGCGTTGCTGCCGAACTTCATCGTCGAACGGGCCGTGGCCGACGGGCGATTGAAACCAGTGCTGTGCGAATGGGAGGCGCCCGCGATTTCGGTGAATGCGGTGTATCCATCGGCACGCCGGGTGCCGATGAAAACGCGGGCGTTCATTGATTTTCTGGTGGCGGAACTGGCGCTGGGCACCGCTGGCTTTTGAGGCGACTCAGGGCTGTGTGAGAGCGCCACGCAGGGATTCTGAACTGTCGAACTGCGCCTGGCTGACGACCTTGCCGTTGTGCAGCTTGAGCATGAGCACCTTATCCACATCGCCGGAATAGCGCGGCACGACGCGTGACTCGCGATCCAGCATCACGCGATAGGAATAGGCGCGCATCGCAGGGACGGCAAACATTTTCGCGATAATGGCCGGCATCTTCTGGATGTCGGCGACGAACACCGCATGGCGCGACTCAAGAAACGTCTTGGGCGTGTCCTGCAATGCACCGTTGACGATTTTCGCCGCGTCCATGCTGCGCGCGACCAACAGAATCTGCGCATCGTTGCCGAACGTGTAGGGCTGGTCGTACTGGTCGAGCAAGGTCCAGGGGGCAAGTGTGTCGCCGACTTCCACCGCATTGGCGGCGAAAGGAAGCAAAGCGATGAACAGCAGGGTCCAGAGTTTCAAGCGAGCGCTCCCGCGACAAAGATAGGGAAAAACCGTGTCGCGGATTCTAGCTGATTATCCGGCTACGCAAACCGTTGAAGCCCTGCGCAGCCGACACGATCAACCCCCTCTCAACCGACCCTTCAAGCGACGGCGCCCACCGGCTCTTGGCCCGCAAGCACCGCCGCGAGGCTCGCCAGCACCATTTCGCCCATGCGCGTGCGCGTCTGCACGGTCGCGCTGGCACGGTGAGGCTGCAGCACCACGGTTTCAAGGCCGAACAACACGTCCGGCACGTTCGGCTCTTCGACGAACACATCCAGCCCGGCACCGGCAATCGATCCGGATTCCAGCGCTGCGATCAGGTCCGGTTCGTTCACCAGACTGCCCCGCGCCACGTTGATCAGGTAGCCCTCCGCGCCCAAGGCTTGCAGCACCTTGGCGTTGATGATGCCCTTGGCGTTGTCGGCGGCGGCCGCCACGATCAAGGCGTCGCTTTGACGCGCCAACTCCACCAGGTCACTGACGAAGGTGTACGGCACATCGCTCATGGTGTTGAGGTCGGTGTAGCTGATGGGGCAGCCAAACGCCGCCGCACGCGTGGCAACCGCACGCCCTACCCGCCCGAGCCCGACAATGCCGATGCGCATGCCGCTGAACTGGCGCGCCAGCGGCAGTGGCACCAACGGCGTTGCAGTCCTGGCCCATTCGCCGGAACGCACATAACGATCTCCCGTTCCGAGCCCTCGGCACGCGGAGATGAGCAGGCCGATCGCAAGGTCGGCCACGTCTTCGGTGAGTGCGCCGATGGTGGCGGTGACACGAATGCCGCGATCACGGGCATAGCCCAGGTCCACCGCGTCAGTGCCGACGCCATTGACCGCGATCACTTCCACCTTCGGCAACTGCTCCAGCACCTCGCGCTTGATGCCGGTATGGCCGCCGGTGACCACGCCACGGATGTTGGGGCCATGTTCACGCAAATACGCCGCCTTGTCGGTCTGCTGAAAATAAGGGCGTACGGTGTACAGCGCGTTCAGCTTCGCGTTGACGTCCGGAATCAGAATCGGGCTTAGCTGGAGGATTTCAGGTTTCATCGAAGTCTCGCTCATATCGGATTCAGACGGGTTCAACCACGGCCCACGAACGGCATGTTGGTGGCCATGACGGTCATGTTCAGCACGTTGGCCGACAGCGGCAGCGCGGAGATGTAACGCACCGCGTCGGCGATGTGTTTGACGTCGATCATCGGCTCGACCGCAATCGAGCCATTGGCCTGACGCACGCCTTTGGTCATGCGTACCGACAACTCGGTCAACGCGTTGCCGATATCGATCTGGCTGCAGGCGATGTTGAACTCGCGACCGTCCAGCGCCAGGCTTTTGGTCAGCCCCAGGACGGCGTGTTTACTGGCGGTGTAAGGGCCGGTGAACGGACGCGGAACGTGCGCGGAGATCGAACCGTTGTTGATGATCCGGCCACCCTGCGGCGACTGTTTGCGCATCAGGCCGAAGGCGCCACGGCTGCACAGGAAAACGCCGGTGACGTTGGTGTCGATCACGCTCAGCCACTTCCCCACCGGCAGCTCATCCATCGGCACGGCAGGGGCGTTGACGCCCGCGTTGTTGAACACCACGTCGAGTCGGCCGTAGACCTCTTCGATGGTCGCGAACAGCGCGTCGACGCTGGCCGGATCGCGCACGTCGGTGGACACCGCCAGCGCTTCGCCGCCTTGTTCCCGCGCCAAGGCAACCAGCTCTTCCAGTGGCTCGATGCGACGTCCAGTCACCACCACTTTGTAACCGTCTTCCAGCAGACCCAGCGCCACGGCGCGGCCGATCCCGCTGCCTGCGCCCGTCACCAAGGCAATTTTCGGAAGGGATTGTTCAGTCATTGTTGTTCTCCTGATGCTCGTCTGAGTGCTGCTCGTCTGAGTGCTGTGTGTTCAAAAGGGGTCAGTCAGCAGGACGGCTGCCGATTCGTACTTCAAATTCGCCGATCCCGCTGATGCCGCCGTTGATCACGTCACCCGCTTCCAGCGATGCGACGCCTGGCGGTGTGCCGGTCATGATCAGGTCACCCGCGCGCAGGCTGACCGAATGAGAAAGCTGGCTGACGATTTCGCTGACCGACCAGATCTGGCTTTCGAGGTCAGAGCGCTGGCGCTCGACACCGTTGACGCTGAGCCAGATCGCGCCCTGCCTCGGATGGCCGTCGCGGCTCGCAGGCAAGATCGGGGTGATGGGCGCAGAACCGTCGAATGCCTTGGCCGGCTCCCATGGATTGCCGACGGCCTTCGCGGCCATTTGCAGATCGCGGCGCGTCAGGTCCAGGCCCGCGGCGTAACCCCAGACGTGGTCAAGTGCCTGCTCTTCGCTGATCTCAAAACCGTCTTTGCCAATGGCCACGACCAGTTCGATTTCGTGGCAGAACTGTTGGGTCTGCGTTGGAAATGCCAGTTCGCCCATGGCGTCGATCACCGAGGTGGCGGGCTTCATGAAATAGGCGGGCACTTCACGCACGGCATTCTGCGCATCGCCCCAGTGGTAGTTTCGCCCCAGGCAAAACACGCGAGCGACGGGGAAACGCGCATCACTGCCGCTGACCGGTAGACTGGCAATACGCGTGGGTTCGAATACAAAGTTGCTCATGGCATTTCCTCATGGCCCGAGGCCTTTCATCCAGAGACTACGGGATCAAAACACCCCAAAGTTGGACAAAAACGTGTTCGCGCTGGACTAAAAAACTCAATCATTCAGGCATAAAAAAGGCGTACTCACGTACGCCCTTGCCCAGTACGGCAGAAAGTCACACACACATGCTTGAGGTTTACTTCGCCTTGAGTTCGATCCGATAAATACGGCCCAGCAACAGCGAGTAGGACAGCGTTCCGATGCAAGCCATGCCGCCGATAAACCAGAAGGCCCAGGCGAAATTGCCCGTGAGGTGAAGAATCTGGCCGATGACGATGGGCGTCACGATGCCGCCGATGTTTGCGGCCAGACTGGTGATGCCGCCTGTCAGACCGATCAGCTCTTTCGGTGCGACTTCAGACACTGCCGCCCAGGAAGACGACGCGATGCCTTGTGCGAAGAAGGCGATGGTCAGCAACGCGATGCAGACTTCGTTGGAGTCGGTGAAATTGACCAGCATGATCGACATGCCCAGCGCTGAACCCACCACCAACGGCAGTTTGCGAGCGAAGGACAGCGACACCCCGCGACGAATCATCCAGTCGGCAATGAACCCTGCCAGCAGTACACCGACAGTGGCGCCAATGAACGGCAGCACAGCGAAGATACCGACCTTGACCATCGTCAGGTGACGCTCTTCAATCAGGTAAGTCGGGAACCAGGTGAGGAAGAAATACAGGGCCGACGTGCTCGCAAACTTGCCGATGCAGATTGCCCAGACTTGGCGATATTTGAGCAGCTCGGCAATTTGCGCCCACTTGAATGTGTTTTTGTCCTGACTGCTTTTGACCAGACCGCCGCCCGCTTCGATGTAATCGAGCTCTTGCTTGCTGACCTTCTTGCAGTTCAGCGGATCGCGGTAGAGATAGAGCCAGGCGATACCGAACAGGATGCCGACGATGCCCGTGCTGTAGAACACGTGGCGCCAGTCATAGGTGGTCGCCAGCCACAGGAGCAAACCCGTGAACAGCGCCGTGCCCAGGTACTGACCGCAGACGTAGATGCTGCTGGCCATGCCACGCTCACGCGCCGGGAACCAGACGGTGACCGCGCGGCTGTTGGCCGGGAATGCAGGCGCCTCCATGGCGCCGATGGCCAGACGCAGCCCGAACAGCGAGGCGAAGCCACCTGCCATCCCTTGGCATACCGTGACAGCAGACCAGGAGATCAACGACGCGCCGTAGGTCAGTCGGGAACCGAAACGGTCGGCGATGAAACCGGCCGGCACCAGTGCGAAGGCGTAGGTCCAGGCGAAGGCGGAGAAGATCAGGCCCATCTGGACTTTATCCAGGCCAAGGTCCTTAGCCATGAAAGGCGCTGCGATGGAGATGTTGACCCGGTCCACGTAGTTGATGATCGTGGCGATCAGCAACAGCGAGAGCATGAACCAGCGACGATGGGATGACAGGCGGGCCGGCGCTGCTGCCGCGGGAGCGGCCACAGTGGCGTCGATCGCCTGAATATCAGGATTGCTCGACATGAGAATTCCTCGTTGTTTTTATTGGAATCGAGTGATGAAGCGCATCCCTAAGTTATCGTACGACCGGTTTTAAACAAGGCGCTGCTTAGAACGTTTTTGGATTTCAACGCAGTGGGCTAATGATTTGTCCAAGAAATTTCGGGATAGCTGATGCCGTCAAAACGAGATCGAAAATTCACGCAAGGCCTGATCTAGAGCGGCTTATTTTTTTGATCCACCGCTGGTTTTTTTGGACAAAAAAAATAGCAGCGCGCAGCAGAAAGGTTTTGAATGAAGTCGTAGGACAACTGACAATAAAAAGCAGAACAGCGAGGACCCCATGATGGACTCTGCCAACCGCGTCCCCACGTACGGCATGCAGCAACGCAGCGAGCGGCCGGATTTTTATATCCGTGGCAAGACCGAAGGCAAACCGGAAACCGCGCCCCATCGCCACGAGTATTTCCAGATCCAGATCAACCTGGGCGGCGATACCGTGCAGCACATCGGCGGCGTCGTTCGTCCCTTCCCGCGCAACACGCTGGCGTTCATCCTGCCGCACAAGTTGCACTTGATTCCGCACCCTCCGGAAGGCAACTTCCTGCTGATCAACTTCGCCCAGACCTTCCTGCTCCCACAGCTGCAGTGCGATCCGCTGGACCTGGAAGACGTCGCGATCGCCCTTGCGCCTGAACTGTCACCTTTCCGCTTTCAGGAGCACCTGGACTTCACCCTCGATGTCGAAAACTTCGCGGAAATTCAGCGCCTGCTCGACCGCATGCGCGCTCTGGACCAGAACCGTCAGTTCGGCACCCGGGAAATTCTGAAGGGCTGCTTGCTGCAACTGATCGGTACGGTGTGCGCGCTCTATGCCGACCCCATCAAACTGCTGGCCGACGACAATGCGGCCGAACGCAGCCGCCGCGACGCACTGGCGCGCATGTCGGAATACGTGCGCAAGAACCTCAGCGACCCGGATTTGAGCCTGAAAAAAGCGGCATCGGCGGCGTTTCTTTCGCCCAATTACCTGACGCACTGGTTGCGCAAAGAGGTCGGAAAAACCTTCAGTGAACTGGTACTGGAACGACGCATGCACCTGGCGCGCACGCTGCTGCTCAATGGCTCCAAACCCGTGGGTGAAGTCGCGAGGCTGTGCGGGTTCGCCGATGAGGCTTACTTCTCCCGCCGCTTCCGCCACGCCCATGGCATGCCACCTGGGCAGTTTCGCAAGCAGCGGGATCTGTAGGCGAAGTCAATACGGCGCCTTGGCCACGTACGAATGGCCCATGAGAGATCTGTGGAAGCGAATTCATTCGCGAGAGGCCAATACCATCGATAGCAAATGGTCGTCTCTACTGCTGCATCGCGAATGAATTCGCTCCCACAGCTCAAGCGTCCTGAGCGGTCCCCGTACCCACACCTATCAAAGAACCCTGTTTTTTTTCTCCATTCGAGAGCTAAGCTTGCCCTCATGGATGACTCCGACTACTTACGTCTGCTGACGATCCAGGCCGAGCAAGCCAATGCATTCCTGTCCAACGCGCGCAAATGGGAGCGCGAACGGTGGGTGTGCCAGCGTTTGCTGCAAGGCCTGAACATCCCTCATCGCACCGACGAGTTTCTGCCCGCCGGGCAAGAGCCGCCGGACGTGCTGTTTCGCGATGCGTGTTTTGAGGTGTTCTTCGTGCTCGACGAAGGCCGGCGCCTCAACGATGAATGGCGTGAAGAACTGCAGCGCAGGCGCAGTGCGTTTTCCTTGAGCCAGTTGGTCCGGCGCGAAGCCAAGCCCAAGCGCATTCCGGCCGCAGAGCTGCTGCGTCGCCTGGCGCCGACGCTGCGCAAGAAAGCCCACAACTACAAGGAACGCGGGCTGGACCTGGGCGAGCTGGACATCATCGCCTTCGCCAGCCTCAAACGCGAAGTGCTGGACCTCAACAGCCACTTCCCCCCGCCGACCGAATACTTGCGTCAAGGCTGGCGGTCGCTGTCTCTGGTGGGCCCTACGTTCGCCCGTGTGCTGTTCGCGCACCCTGATGCGCCGGATTTTCTGCGCACAAACCTGGGGCGCAGCGTGGTGTTCGATGTGGGGATCAGCCTGTGATGGCGCAATCGATGGCCGGATGTTACAAAGCGACATCGCACGCAGGCATTGGCTGTACCGAATCGCCGGAGCCTGTCGTCAACGACGTTAACGCATCAACCTCCGTCGTCGCCTGACGCCGGTCATTGTTCATGACGAGGCTTATATGACCAGCCGCCTGAACCCCGAAGACCAAAAGCGTGTCGAAGAGTACCTTCGCGCACCGCAGCATCAAGTCGAGCGCCGGCCCTTCAGGCCCTGGCTGCTCCTTGTGGTGGTTCTGGTCGTGGTGATCGGACTCGGTCTGCTGAGCCGTTTATTGAGCTATCTGACGCTATGAGCTGCCTGGCGCTCGCTCGGATAGAGCCAAAAGAGAATTCCTTAAGCCTTATGAGATATCCCCATGACTCATCGTATCGTGATCGTCGGCGGAGGCGCTGGTGGTCTGGAGCTGGCTACCCGCCTGGGTAAAACCCTGGGCAAGAAAGGCACGGCCAGCGTCACGCTGGTGGACGCCAATCTGACTCACATCTGGAAACCCTTGCTGCACGAAGTGGCCGCCGGTTCGCTCAACTCCTACGAGGACGAGCTGAACTACGTGGCTCAGGCCAAGTGGAATCATTTCCAGTTTCAGTTGGGTCGCATGACCGGGCTGGATCGCGAGAACAAGCAGATCCATCTCGGCGCCACGCAGGATGAAAACGGCGACGAACTGGTCCCGGCACGCAGCCTGGATTACGACACGCTGGTGATTTCCGTCGGCAGCACCACCAATGATTTCGGCACCAAAGGTGCGGCTGAACACTGCCTGTTTCTCGATACGCGCAAGCAGGCAGAACGTTTCCATCAACAGTTGCTCAATCGCTACCTGCGCGCCCATGCCAGTGAGTTGGCAGCGACGGAAGAAATCAACGTGGCCATCGTCGGCGCAGGCGCTACAGGCGTCGAGCTGGCGGCTGAACTGCATAACGCCGCGCATGAGCTGGCGGCGTATGGCTTGGGCCAGATCAAACCCGAAAACCTGCGCATCACGGTGATCGAAGCCGGTCCGCGCGTACTGCCTGCCCTGCCGGAGCGCATTGGCGGACCTGTTCACAAGACGCTGGAAAAACTGGGCGTTACCGTGCTGACCCACTCGGCAGTGAGTGAAGTGACGGCTGAAGGCCTGGTCACGGCGACAGGCCAGATGATCCCGGCGACGCTGAAAGTCTGGGCGGCGGGCATTCGCGCGCCGGCGTTTCTGGAAGGCATCGCCGGACTGGAAACCAACCGCATCAATCAGCTTCAGGTACGTCCAACGCTGCAGACCACCCGTGACGACAACATCTTCGCGTTCGGCGATTGCGCGGCCTGCCCGCAGAAAGGCACCGACCGCAACGTTCCGCCACGGGCTCAAGCGGCGCATCAACAGGCGTCGTTGCTGGTGAAGTCCCTGAAACTGCGTATCGAAGGCGGTGATCTGCCGGAATACAGCTACAAGGACTACGGCTCGCTGATTTCGCTGTCGAAGTTCTCGGCGGTGGGCAACCTGATGGGTAACCTGACCGGCAGCGTCATGCTCGAAGGCTGGCTGGCGCGGATGTTCTACGTGTCGCTGTACCGCATGCACCAGATGGCGCTGTACGGCACGTTCCGCACGCTGATGCTGATGCTCGGCAGCCGGATTGGGCGAGGGACAGAGCCAAGGATGAAGCTGCACTAAGGTTCACGGCCTGCCGCGCCTTAATTGATTGTTCCCCCGCTCCGCGTGGGAATGCATCCCCTGACGCTCTGCGTCAATCGAAGCAGGACGCGGAGCGTTCAGGGCGGCATTACCACGCTCCGCGTGGGAACGATCAAACAGGTTATATGCCAGCTAAGGCATCACGCGCCCTTTGCCCATGTGCTTGGCCTTGTACATCCAGCGGTCGGCTTCGCGCATCAGTTCATCCGGTGCCTTGCCGGAGCCTGGCTCATACAGGGAGAAACCTACGCTTGCGTTGGTTCGGATCACCTCGCCCTTGATGATGATCGGCTCGGCAACCGCCGCCAGCAGCTTTTTCGCCACCTCGCGCGCTTCGTCGACGCCCGGCACAATGCCTTCCAGCACCACGATGAACTCGTCGCCCGCCAGCCGAACGAGGCTGTCGGTTCGCCGGATACTGCTTTGCAGGCGTGCAGAAATCGTCCGTAGCAGGTCGTCACCTGCGTCATGCCCATAGGTGTCGTTAATGCCCTTGAAGCCATCCAGATCGATGAACATCAGCGCCATTTGCAACATTGAACGATCAGCGCGCGCCTGAGCGATGGGCAACATGGCGTCCAGTGCCCGACGGTTATAAAGCCCCGTCAGCGCATCATGCCGCGCCTCCTGCTCCAGCTCTTTGCGTGCCTGAATGTTCTGGATGATCGAGATGAAATATTCAAGATCACCCTCTTCGGACAGTTTCTTGGTGACACTGAGGTTCACCCACACCGCACTGCCGTCCTTGCGCACGTAGCGCTTTTCCATCTGATAACGATCGATCTCGTTAGCGATCAGTTGGCGCAGTAGCTCCATGTCGGTGTTCAGATCCTCAGGATGGGTGATGTCCTGAAAGGTCAGAATCTTCAGCTCGTCAGGTGTGTAGCCAAGGATGTCGCAAAGGGCCGTGTTGACGCTGAGCCAACCGCCATCCGGGGCCACCAGTGCGATGCCCACCGAGGCCAGCTCGAACATCGACCGATACCCCGCTTCGCTCGCCCTGAACAAGGCGTCGGAGCGGTTTCTCTGCATCCGCGCCAGCATCAGGTTCTCGCGCAGCTGGACCTCTCGGCTGACCACATCGGCCAGATCGCGCAGGATGTCCATTTCCTCCTGAGTCAGCTCGCGAGGGCGTTCGTCGATGGCGCACAACGTCCCGACAGCGAAACCCTTGCTGGTGCGGATCGGCACACCGGCATAGAAACGAAAATGAGGCGCGCCGGTGACGAGCGGGTTGTCGCTAAAGCGCTCATCTTGCTCAGCGTCCGGTACGACCAGGGGCGTGGTTTGCAAAATGGCATGGGCGCAGAAGGCCATTTCTCTTGGCGTTTCACTGGTCTCAAGGCCTGTGCGGGACTTGAACCACTGCCGGTCTTCATCCACCAGCGACACCAATGCGATGGGCACATTGAGCACGCGTGCCACCAGCCGGGTGATCCGGTCGAGCGAGGCTTCGGCCGGTGTGTCGAGGATATCGAGCTCGTGCAGCGCCTGAAGGCGCTCTTTTTCATAGGGCGGAATGGGCGCTTTCATAATACCGGCCGATCCTGAAAAGACTGTCTGGAGTCTATACCGGGTGTCGCCAATGCGCACCCGCGCACTGGCATTGACGGTCAGTTCGCTGCGAACGCTTGCTCGGCCGCCCTGCGCCGCAGTAACTCGATGAACTGCACAAGCTCACGACTCGCCGCTTCGCCCTTACGCGTCAGCAACCCGAACGGTGCCATCCGCTCCTCGATCCTGACCGGCAACGCCTTGACCAACCCCATCTTCAAATAATCACGCAGTGCGGAGGCTGACAGCACCATGATCGCATCGGTCAGTTGCACCAATTGCTGCATGGAGTACACCGAGCTGCACTCGATGATGTCTGCGGGCGCTGGCAGGGCCAGTCGCTCCAGCGCCTGATCGAACGCGATACGCGCTGGGCTGCTCTCGGGTTGCAGGATCCATGGCCAGTCACTGACCAGCTCGGCCCAGTCCAGCTTGCGCCGCCGGGCCAATGGATGGCCTTGATGCACGACGACCATCAGTTGCTCGTTGCCCAGCGGCTCGAAGGCATAATGCTCGCGGTCGGTAGCCGCGTTGCGCCGCGCGATCGCCAGATCAATGCGTCCCTGCTCCAGCAACTGAATCACCTGGTCGCTGGTGTCGCCCATGATGCGGATGCGCAGCTGCGGGTTGAGCGTCTTGATCTCGGCCACCGCGTTCATGACCAGGTCCGGCGCTGCGCCCATGATCGTGCCGATGGCCAGATACCCGTATCCACCGTGCAACCGCGCCTGCATGTCCGCCGCACAGCGGTCCAGCCCGCTCAACGCCGACTCGGCAAATCGCAACAACTCTTTGCCCAGCGCGGTCGGACGCATGCCACGCGGCAGTCGCTCGAACAACTCGCAGCCAAACATGTCTTCGATCTCATGCAGCATTCGGGTCGCGGCCGGCTGCGACATGTGCATGTTCATTGAGGCGCGATGAAGGTTCAGGCTGGAACCCAGCACCACCAACATCTGCAGATGCTTGTAGCGCAAACGACTGAACAGATGCTGGGGTGCGCTGTTGTCGGGCATGGATGAGTGTCCTGTTATCGATACCGTGAGGGTATCGATCCTAAGCTAAAAACGATTGGTCGCGCATCGTTTCGCAGCAGTAGAGTCACGGTCGTACGCAGTCAAATAATTCCAAAAAGGAAACTGTCGTGAACACACTCCCCGCGTCCTTGCTGGCCAAGGTTTCATGGCGCCTGCTGCCCTTCCTCCTGTTGATGTACATCATGGCCTTTCTCGACCGCGCCAACGTCGGCTTCGCCAAACAGGCGTTCCAGGCGGACACCGGCATCAGCGACACCGCGTTTGCCTTCGGCGCGGGTGTGTTCTTCGCCGGTTATGCGCTGTTGGAAGTGCCGAGCAACCTGATGCTGCACAAGGTCGGCGCCAAACTCTGGATGTGCCGAATCATGGTGACCTGGGGGCTGGTGTCGGCGGCGATGGTTTTCGCCCACAACGAAACCACCTTCTACGTGTTGCGATTCTTGTTGGGCGTGGCCGAAGCCGGCTTCTTCCCCGGCGTCATTCTCTATCTCACCTACTGGTTTCCTCAGGCATCGCGCGGACGGGCCATGGGCTTCTTTTACTTCGGCGCGCCACTGGCGTTCATCTTCGGCAGCCCGCTCTCGGGTTTGTTGCTGGAACTGGACGGCGTGCTCGGTAGCCATGGCTGGCAGTGGCTGTTCGCGGTAGAGGGGCTGATGGCGACGGCCGTGGGCGTCTGGGCGTATTTCTATCTGGACAACCGCCCTGCGGACGCCAAGTGGCTGAGAACTGAAGAGCGCCAGCAGCTACAAGCGGTGCTCGACGCCGAAGACAGTCAGAAACAGGGCCACGGCAGCGTGCTCAAGGCCATGTGCCAACCGGCTGTGCTGTACCTGTGTGCGATCTACCTGCTGATTCAGGCCAGTGTCTACGGCGTGGTGTTTTATCTGCCCTCGCAGGTCGCCGGGTTGATGGGCAGCAAGGTTGGCTTCATGGTCGGACTCGTGAGCGCCATTCCGTGGGTCTGCGCGCTGATTGCCGCCTGGCGCGTCCCGGCGATCGCCGACCGCACCGGCCAGCGCCGTCTGGTCGCCGCGCTGACGCTGGTGGTCTCCGGGCTGGGCATTGCCGCGTCGGTCACGTTCGCCAATCCTCTGCTGGCCATTCTCGCCCTGTGTTTCGCAGCGTCCGGCTTCATCGCCGTGCAACCGGTGTTCTGGACCTTCCCAGGGAGTTTCCTGGCCGGCAGCGCGGCGGCAGGCGCCATTGCGCTGATCAACTCATTCGGTGCGCTGGGCGGCTTTATCGCACCGATCCTCAAGAACTGGGCCGAAGGCGCGTTTCAGACACCGGCTGCGGGCCTCTATCTGCTGTCAGTGACCACGCTGATCGCCGCGGCACTGATCATGGGTATCCGGCCTCCCAAATCGGGCACGGCGCACAAGCTGCCCACTTATCAACACTGATCGTCATTCACCGCAATCACAGGAGTCCTCCATGAGCACGCCAACCATCAAGCACGTCCGCGCTTTCGTTCTGCGGGGCGGCGGTGCCGACTATCACGATCAGGGCGATGGCCACTGGATCGACGACCACATCGCGACACCGATGAGCAAATACCCGGAATACCGCCAGAGCCGTCGCAGCTTCGGCATTAACGTGCTCGGCACGCTGGTGGTGGAAATCGAAGACTCGGCAGGCAACGTCGGCTTTGCAGTGACGACAGGTGGCGAGCCTGCGGCGTACATCGTCGAGAAGCACCTGGCGCGTTTTCTCGAAGGGGCGAAGGTCACCGAAATCGAGAAAATCTGGGACCAGATGTACTTGTCTTCCCAGTACTACGGTCGCAAAGGGCTGGTGATCAACACCATCTCGGGCATCGACCTGGCGCTCTGGGACCTGCTCGGCAAAGTGCGTCAGGAGCCGGTGCACCAACTGCTCGGCGGCGCCGTTCGTGACGAGTTGCAGTTTTACGCCACGGGCGCACGTCCGGATCTGGCACAGAAAATGGGCTTCATCGGTGGCAAACTCCCGCTCCATCACAGCCCGTCCGAAGGCGAAGAAGGCCTGCGCAAGAACCTCGAAGAGCTCGCGGTGATGCGCGAGCGCGTCGGCAAGGACTTCTGGCTGATGCTCGACTGCTGGATGAGCCTGGATTTGAACTACGCCACCAAGCTCGCCCACGGGGCTCAGGAATTTGGCTTGAAGTGGATCGAAGAAGCGTTGTCCCCCGACGATTACTGGGGCTATGCCGACCTGCGCAGAAACGTCCCCAAAGGCATGCTGGTCACCACGGGCGAGCACGAAGCCACCCGTTGGGGGTTCCGCATGCTGCTGGAAATGGGCTGCTGCGACATCATCCAGCCGGACGTTGGCTGGTGCGGCGGTATCACTGAACTGATCAAGATCTCCGCACTGGCCGACGCCCACAACACACTGGTCGTGCCCCACGGGTCGTCCGTTTACAGCTACCACTTCGTGGCCACGCGCACCAACAGCCCGTTCGCAGAGTTTCTGATGATGGCGCCAAAGGCCGACGAGGTCGTGCCGATGTTCCATCCACAGCTGCTGGGCGAGCCTGTGCCGGAAAATGGTCGCATGCGATTGTCTAGACTGGACAAGCCGGGCTTTGGCGTGACGCTCAACCCCGAGTGCTCATTGCACCGCCCTTACACGCACTGACACGCACCTGACATGCACCTGAAAGGAGCCCCCGAATGAAAATGCCTCACAACGCGTTCAAGGCCGCCTTGGCCAAACGCGAGCCGCAATACGGCATCTGGGCCGGTTTTGCCACCGGGTATGCCTCGGAAATCGTCGCGGGCCTGGGTTACGACTGGATGCTGATCGACGGCGAACACGCGCCCAACACCGTGCCGAGTATTCTGTCGCAGTTGCAGGCCGTGATGCCTTACAGCACCGCGCCGGTGGTCCGTGCGGTGACCGGCGATACGGTGCTGATCAAGCAGTTGCTGGACATCGGCGTGCAAACCTTGATGGTGCCAATGGTGGAAACCGCCGAACAGGCCCGCGTGCTGGTGCAGGCCATGCGCTACCCGCCCCATGGTGTTCGCGGGGTGGGTGGCGGCCTGACCCGCGCCACACGCTGGGACGCCGTGCCCGATTACCTGAATACCGCCCATGAAGCGCTTTGCCTGATCGTGCAGGTGGAGTCGCGCCTGGGCGTGGAGAACGTTGAAGCGATTGCGGCTGTTGAAGGGGTCGACGCAGTGTTCATCGGCCCTGCGGACCTGTCCACCGGGCTCGGACACATAGGCAACCCGTCGCACCCCGAGGTGCAGAAACAGATTCGCCACGCCGTGGACGCCACGCTGGCAGCCGGAAAAGTCTGCGGCATTCTCGCTCCAGCGGAAGAGGACGCGAGGCGCTACATGAGTTGGGGTTGCCAGTTCGTGGCAGTGGGCATTGATATCAGCCTGCTGCGCCAGGCCGCCAAGGAAAACCTGGCGCGTTATCGCGAACCGCAAGAAACCGTGACGGCCTCACGGACGTATTGATCACTCGTCTCCAACGACGCAGCCATCAAACCCGTGGGAGCGAATTCATTCGCGATTGGCCAGCAGTTCCGACACATCTTTTTGTCGGCCGGAAAATTTTTCGCGAATGAATTCGCTCCCACAGTTTTTGACGACAGCGAACACATTCGCGGTGGATGAATCGCTCTGACGCTTCCTGTCATAAAAACATGCTGATTACTGTGATCCCATTAAGACATCACACCCCGATGTCGCTCGATTACAGGAAGTCATCCATGTTTCAGCTTTCCCGAATGATGCTGGCCGCAGGCCTGGGCATTGCACTCAACCTGTCGCTGCTGAACGGCGCCAGCGCTGCGCAAGAAGTCACCGGCGCCGGCTCTACCTTCATTTACCCGGTGCTTTTCAAGTGGGCGACCGATTACGACCACAAGACCGGTGTGAAAGTGAATTACCAGAGCATCGGCTCGGGGGCCGGTATCGCGCAAATCAAGGAAGGCGCCGTGGACTTCGGGGCGACCGACATGCCAATGAGCTCTAGCGATCTTCAGGCGTCCGGCTTGCAGCAGTTCCCGTCGGTGATCGGCGGCGTGGTGCCGGTCATCAACATTGCCTCGATCAAGCCCGGCAGCCTCAAATTCAGCGGCCCGGTGCTGGCGGATATCTACCTGGGCAAAATCACCCAATGGAACGACCCGACGCTGGTGGCGCTTAACCCGGACATAAAACTGCCCGCGCAGAAAATCAACGTGGTGTATCGCTCCGACGATTCAGGCACCACGTTCAACTGGGCGAGTTACCTGTCGAAAGTCAGCGCTGAGTGGAAAGGCAAAGTGGGTGCCGGCACGTCGGTCAAATGGCCGGTGGGCATTGGCAGCAAAGGCAGCGAAGGTGTGGCCTCGTACGTGAAGAAGATGCCGAATTCCATCGGCTACGTCGAATACGCGTACATCAAGCAGCAGGGCTTGAACTTCGGCCTCTTGCAGAACGCTGCTGGCAACTTTGTGGTGCCGAGTACGGAATCGTTCCAGGCAGCGGCCGCGACCGCAGACTGGAAAAATGCCAAGGACTTCGACCTGTCGATGCTCAACGCACCGGGTGAAAACGCTTACCCGATCACGGCGGCCACGTTCATCGTGCTGTACAGGCAACCGAAGAGCGCCGACCGCCAGAAGGCGGTGCAAGACTTCTTCCGCTGGACACTTGAAAGCGGCCAGGAACAAGCCCGCTCACTGGACTTCGCCCCGATTCCGACCGATCTGAAGACCCAGATCGAAGCCTACTGGGACGACGCACCCAAGGCGCAGTAGACGCCAGCCTGAACATCCAATTGCATCATTAGGTGCCGCTAGGGCGGCGCCTGAATCAGCGGCGGGATGGGAAGAACGCTGAGACGCAGGAACCCGAAAACGAAAAAAGGCGTCCCGAAGGACGCCTTTTTTGTAGGCTTCAACGCGCTTGGCGCTGTTGCCGGATTTTCTGCCCGGATGCTGCTGGGGCGAAAATGGTCGGGGTAAGGGGATTCGAACTCCTGACATCCTGCTCCCAAAGCAGGCGCGCTACCGGACTGCGCTATACCCCGGTGTTACTAAAATACGCCCCTTGGGGCGTATTTCAAGCGGGTGACGCGACTGGCGTCACTCCCTAAGATTTAACCCGAAACAACCAGGTCAAAAATGGTGGGTCGTGTGGGATTCGAACCTACGACCAATTGGTTAAAAGCCAACTGCTCTACCAACTGAGCTAACGACCCAAAAATGGTCGGGGTAAGGGGATTCGAACTCCTGACATCCTGCTCCCAAAGCAGGCGCGCTACCGGACTGCGCTATACCCCGACGGTACTACCTCTTGAAATTGGCTCCGTGACCAGGACTCGAACCTGGGACCCAATGATTAACAGTCATTTGCTCTACCGACTGAGCTATCACGGAATTTCAATTTCCAGATGCAGCGTTTGACGCACTTCAACACAACAAATTCAGTACTTCTTTGCGAAACGAATCCCGCACTTACAACCCTGAATCTACTGCATTTTCAGCCTCTTCGACCTGCCTGCATCGCTGCGTTCACGTCTCTGAGGCGCGCTATTCTACATTCCCAGAAACACCTGTCAACCCTCCAAATTGCTTTTAAGACAATGATTTGCAACTTTTTTTCGAGAACGCCTCCCGAGCCCGAAAATCAGGCAGTCGAAGGGCAAAACCACCCGCGCATTAAAAAGGGCGCTCACCCGGAGCGCCCCCATGCACCTTCTATATAGAAAGCAGCAGATCAGACGAAAGCGATTTCGTCGTCCACCACCGTGCCTCTGATGCTGGTGCCGGGCATGAAGCTGCCAGACAGGATCAACTGAGCCAACGGGTTTTCGATCCAGCGTTGAATCGCGCGCTTCAACGGCCGTGCGCCGTACACCGGGTCGTAACCCACGGCGATCAGCTTGTCCATGGCTTCAGGTGCCAGCTCCAGACGCAGGTCCCGCTCCGCCAGGCGCTGACGCAGGCGACCCAACTGAATTTCCGTGATGCCAGCGATCTGCTCACGTGCCAGAGGCTCGAAGATCACGACCTCGTCGACCCGGTTGATGAACTCCGGACGGAAATGCGACGTCAGGGCATCCATCACCGCCGCACGCTGAGCTTCGCGGTCACCCACCAGTTCCTGAATGCGTGCCGACCCCAGGTTCGAGGTCATGACGATCACTGTGTTACGGAAGTCGACCGTACGCCCGTGGCTGTCGGTCAGGCGACCGTCCTCCAGCACCTGCAGCAGGATATTGAAGACATCCGGGTGCGCCTTCTCGACTTCATCCAGGAGGATCACCGAGTACGGCTTGCGACGTACCGCCTCGGTCAGGTAACCGCCCTCTTCATAACCGACGTATCCCGGAGGCGCACCGATCAGACGGGCCACGGAATGTTTCTCCATGAACTCGGACATGTCGATGCGGACCATGGCCTCTTCGGTGTCGAACAGGAATTCGGCCAGTGCCTTGCACAACTCGGTCTTACCCACACCGGTCGGGCCGAGGAACATGAACGAACCGCTCGGGCGATTCGGGTCGGACAGCCCGGCGCGCGAACGGCGCACGGCGTTGGCCACGGCCACCACCGCTTCGTCCTGGCCGATCACACGTTCGTGCAGAAGGCTTTCCATTTTCAGCAGTTTGTCGCGCTCGCCCTCGAGCATTTTCGACACGGGAATGCCGGTCCACTTCGAAACGACTTCGGCGATTTCTTCCTCGGTCACCTTGCTGCGCAGCAACTGGTTCTCAGGTTTGCCGTGCTGGTCGACCATTTGCAGGCTGCGTTCCAGATCCGGGATGACCCCGTACTGCAATTCGGCCATGCGATTCAGATCGCCACGACGACGTGCGGCTTCCAGTTCCTGACGCGACTGCTCGATTTTTTGCTGGATCTGCGCGGACCCTGTCACTTCGGCTTTTTCCGAGGTCCAGATTTCTTCCAGATCGGCGTACTCACGCTCCAGGCGTTCGATTTCTTCCTGAAGTTTCTCCAGGCGCTTGATCGCCGCCTCGTCGTCTTCTTTCTTCAACGCCTGAGATTCAACCTTCAGCTGAATCAAGCGACGCTCAAGACGATCCAGCACTTCGGGCTTGGAGTCGATTTCCATGCGAATGCGGCTGGCCGCTTCGTCGATCAGGTCGATGGCCTTGTCCGGCAACTGGCGATCCGTGATGTAACGATGGCTGAGCTTGGCGGCCGCGATGATCGCGCCGTCCGTGATCGCCACCTTGTGGTGAACTTCGTAGCGTTCTTTCAGGCCACGCAGGATCGCGATGGTGTCCTCTTCGCTCGGCTCGTCCACCAGCACTTTTTGAAAGCGACGCTCAAGGGCGGCATCCTTCTCTATATATTGGCGGTACTCGTTGAGGGTCGTGGCGCCCACGCAGTGCAGCTCTCCACGCGCCAGGGCGGGCTTGAGCATGTTGCCGGCGTCCATCGAGCCTTCGGCCTTGCCTGCGCCGACCATGGTGTGCAATTCGTCGATGAACAGAATGATCTGCCCTTCCTGCTTCGACAGCTCGTTCAGCAACCCTTTCAGCCGCTCCTCGAACTCGCCGCGGAACTTGGCACCCGCAATCAGCGCGCCCATGTCCAGCGACAGCAGGCGCTTGCCTTTCAGGCCGTCCGGCACTTCGCCATTGATAATGCGCTGGGCCAGGCCTTCAGCGATAGCAGTCTTACCGACACCGGGTTCACCGATCAGAACCGGGTTGTTCTTGGTCCGGCGTTGCAGCACCTGGATGGTCCGACGGATTTCGTCGTCACGGCCGATCACTGGATCGAGCTTGCCTTCTTCGGCGCGCTTGGTCAGGTCGACGGTGTATTTGTCCAGCGCCTGCCGGGATTCTTCGGCATTCGGATCGTTGACAGCATCGCCGCCGCGCAGGTTGCTGATGGCGTTTTCCAATGCCTTTTTGCTGACGCCCTGCCCGAGCAGCAATTTGCCGAGCTTGCTGTTTTCATCCATCGCCGCGAGCAGCACCAGTTCGCTGGAGATGAACTGATCGCCTTTTTGTTGCGCCAGCCGGTCGGCCTGGTTGAGCAGGCGCGCCAGGTCCTGGGACATGTTCACGTCGCCGGTCGGGTTCTGAATTTTTGGCAGTTGATCAAGCTCCTTGCTCAACGCCTTGCGCAGGCTGTTGATATCGAAGCCGACTTGCAGCAACAGGGGTTTGATCGACCCACCCTGCTGCTCAAGCAATGCCTGCATGAGGTGCGCAGGCTCGATGGCGGGATGGTCCATACCCACCGCCAGGGACTGAGAATCGGATAAAGCGAGCTGTAATTTGCTGGTTAAACGGTCAATACGCATTGGTCACCTTCCTAAATGGGCAGGCCGGAGCAATGAACACACCTTAATAAAGAAAACCTGCCAGATAGCCCACTAGATGCGGCCGATTGAACAGGATTCAAGCGGTGGATGCTTGACACAGATCAACATTAGCTGGCGAACGAGGATTAGGTGTGTTCGCAAAGCGGAATCTGTAGAAGCGCGCTTGCCCGCGATCGCGATCTGTCTGCACATGGATCGGCCGCCTGAAACAGCGCGATCGCGGGCAAGCGCGCTCCTACAAAGAACATTTCAGACTGCGTCGATCCACACCAAAGAAGCAAACCGGCCGGTGCGCGCACCGCGGCGGTAGGAGAAGAAGCGCTCGTCGTTATAGGTCGACAAACCACCGCCGTACACCGCTGTCACGCCATGGGCCGCCAGACGCAAACGCGCCAGCTGGTAGATATCGGCCATGAATTTGCCCGCGTTGACGCTGGGCACGAAGGCTTCGATGGTTTCAGGGTGCGTGGCGATAAAAGCGTCGCGGACTTCCGGTCCCACTTCGAAGGCCTGCGGGCCGATGGCTGGGCCTAGCCAGACCAGAATCTCGGAAGGCGCATCGGCAAAGCTGTCGACCGCCGCTTCCAGCACGCCTGCGGCCAACCCGCGCCAACCCGCGTGCGCCGCCGCCACCTGGGTGCCTTGGCGGTTGCAGAACAGAGCGGGCAGGCAATCCGCGGTCATGATGGTGCAGGCAACGCCCGGCGTCTGGCTCCAGCTGGCATCGGCCTGCTGCACCTCGGCGGGTGACGCTTCGACGACATCGATGCCATGAACCTGCTTGAGCCAGGCAGGCTGGGTGTGCAGACGCGAGGTCAGCAGCGCACGGTTATGCGCAACGGCTGCCGGATCGTCGTCGACGTGATCACCCAGATTGAAACGGTCGAACGGGGCAATGCTTATGCCGCCCGCGCGAGTCGTGACGCACGCCTTGATGCCCGCCGGCGCAGGCCAGTCGGGAATCAGCCAGTCCGCCACGAATTCGCTCATCCGATGAATGCCTCACGGTCTTGCTTGAGCAGCGACAGCAGCCAGACAAAATCATCCGGCAACGCCGATTCCCAGCTCATTCGCTGACCGGTCGTCGGATGATCCAGTTCCAGGAAACGCGCATGCAGCGCCTGACGCGGAAAATGCTTCAACGACTCGACCATCGTGACGCTGGCCGCTGGCGGAATGCGGAAGCGACCGCCGTAGGCCGGATCACCGACCAACGGAAAGTTGATGTGCGCCATGTGCACACGAATCTGGTGCGTACGGCCGGTTTCCAGCTTGACCCGGACATGCGTATGGGAACGAAAACGCTCCAGAACGCGGTAATGGCTGACCGCAGGCTTGCCGCCTTCCATCACGGCCATGCGTTGACGCTGCTGGCCATGACGGCCGATCGGTGCGTTGATCTTGCCACCGGCCGTCACGACACCGATCACGATGCACTCATAAATGCGGCTGACGCTGCGGTTTTGCAGCTGAGTGACCAGCTGGGTCTGCGCCTGAAGGGTCTTGGCGACCACCATCAATCCGGTGGTGTCCTTGTCCAGACGGTGCACGATGCCGGCACGCGGGACATTGATGATGTCCGGCACGTGGTGCAGCAAGGCATTGAGCAGCGTGCCGTCGGCATGACCGGCGGCCGGGTGGACAACCAGCCCGGCCGGTTTGTTGATCACCAGAATCTGGTCGTCTTCGTAGACGATATCCAGCTCGATGTCCTGCGCGACCCACTCGCCCTGAGCCTCTTGCTCGGCTTTGAGGACCAGCACGGCACCGCCATGCACGATGTCACGCGGGCGCAGAACGCCTCCGTCCACAGTCAGGCGGCCGTCTTTGATCCAGGCGGAAAGGCGCGAGCGCGAGTGCTCGTCGAAGAGTTGGGCGGCGACTTGGTCGAGGCGTTGACCGCCCAATTCGGACGGCACCTCTGCGCGGAGTTCTATGATCTCAGACATGCTCAAACTAGGAGGTGGCACTGGCCTTTGGTTTCGGCTGTGCGCTTGTGGTTAAATACGGCGTCTTTTGTCCCGGGGGTTCCACGGGGCGCCCATCATAACAGGACGGTCCTGCGCAAGACAGCAGGCCGTTATAGGGACGCAAGCCGCCATGCAAGTGAAACACCTGCTGCTGATAGCCATCCTCGGACTTACCGCTGCCTGTTCTTCGAAGAAAGAAGTCATCGACGAAAACCTCAGTGAAGTCGAGCTGTACCAGCAGGCGCAGGCCGATCTGGACAACAACAGTTACAACAGCGCGACCGAAAAACTCAAAGCGCTGGAATCCCGCTACCCGTTCGGTCGCTATGCCGACCAGGCGCAGCTGGAGCTGATCTACGCCAACTACAAGAATGGCGAGCCCGAGGCTGCGAAGACCGCCGCCGAGCGCTTCATTCGTCTGCATCCGCAGCACCCGAACGTCGACTATGCCTACTACCTCAAGGGCCTGACGTCGTTCGACCAGGACGTGGGCATCATCGCGCGCTTCCTGCCGCTGGATCAGACCAAGCGTGATCCGGGTGCTGCGCGTGACTCGTATAACGAGTTCGCCCAGTTGACCAGCCGCTACCCGAACAGCCGCTACGCGCCTGACGCCAAGCAGCGCATGATCTATCTGCGCAACCTGCTGGCGGCGTACGAAATTCATGTGGCCGACTACTACCTGACCCGCCAGGCCTACGTCGCAGCGGCGAACCGTGGCCGTTACGTGGTTGAAAACTTCCAGGAGACCCCTTCGGTTCCGGACGGTCTTGCGGTCATGGTCGAAGCGTATCAGCGCCTGCAACTGAACGACCTGGCGGACACCAGCCTGCAAGTTCTGAAAACCAACTACCCGGACTTCCCGCAACTGGCTGATGGCAAGTTCGAGCCTCGCACACCCGATCCAGACAACCGCTCGTGGCTGTCGAAAGCGACGCTGGGCCTGATCGAAAGCCGTCCGCCTCTGCCGCCGGGAGAAACCCGCGCCAACCAGGACGTGATCAAGCAATATCAGGACGCCAAGGAAGCCATCCCGGCCGACTTGCTGCCTGAGAACCAGCCGGACGAAGCCGACAAGAAGAACGAAGATGATGACGGCACGCCAAAAAGCCGTTCGATCTTCAGCTACATGACCTTCGGCGTCTTCGACTGATCACGGTCGCGGTTCGAACGTCAAAAAGAGGCCCTTTGAGGCCTCTTTTTTATTTCAGTCAGTTTTCCGACAGCCTGAATCGGCGCAGGTCACTGTGCGGCTGACAACGCCTTGGCTACACTGCGGCATCTTCACTTCATAAGCTGGTAGACATGATTCGCTTGATTATGTGGATCGCCTTGATCATGGCGATTGTCTGGTTGTTCAAACGCGCGACCAAAGGCCCCGCCACACGCTCGAAACCCGCAGCACCGGAGCTCGACGCCGCGCCAATGGTGCGTTGCGCGCAGTGTGGCGTGCATGTTCCACGCGACCGCGCACTGAGCCAGGGTCTCCAATGGTATTGCACCGAAGCGCACCGCCTACAGGGCCCTGCTGCACGTGACCGCTGAAACCCTGTCGCTGGCGACCCCACAGGCCCAGCGCATTCTGCGTCTCTATCACCTCTACCGTCTGAGCATCGGCATTCTGCTGGTGCTGTTGATTTCCAGCAGCATGGACGCCGAACTGCTTCAGTTGGCCGACATCGAACTGTTCCGCACGGGCTGCTGGCTGTACCTGGTCTTCAATATCCTTGTGGTCGTACTGCTTGAGCGACCCAGCCGTCAGGGGCAGCTGTTCACGCTGGCCATGGCTGACGCGCTGACACTGTGCGCTTTGTTCTATGCCGGAGGTGGCGCCCCGAGCGGCATCGGCAACCTGATTGTGGCCTCGGTGGCCATCAGCAACGTGCTGTTGCGCCAGCGCAGCGGGCTGTTGATTGCCGCCGTGTCAGCCATCGGCATCATCTACCTGACCTTCTTCATCAGTTACCACCAGCCTGCGGCAGCCAATCACTTCGTCCAGGCGGGTTCGCTCGGCGCCTTGTGTTTTGCGGCCGCGCTGCTGGTTCAAACGCTGGCCCGTCGACTGCAGGTCAGCGAAGACATCGCAGAGAAGCGTGCAGCCGATGTCGATAACCTGGAACAGCTCAACGCCCTGATCCTGCAGCGCATGCGCACAGGCATTCTGGTGCTCGATTCGAACCGCCAGGTGCTGCTCGCCAACCAGAGCGCGTTGACCTTGCTGGGCCATCAGCACCTGCTGGGTGAAGTCATCGATCCGTATTCACCTCAGTTGGTCGAGCGCTTGCGCCAATGGTTGATCAACCCTTCCATGGCGTCGCGCAGCATGACCACGTCGGCAATCGGCCCGGTGCTGCGTCCGGGCTTCATTGCCCTGACCCGCGGCAGCCACCGCCACACCCTGGTGTTTCTCGACGACCTTTCGCAGATTTCCCAACAAGCCCAACAACTCAAGCTCGCTGCGCTGGGCAGGCTGACGGCCGGCATCGCCCACGAGATCCGCAACCCGCTGGGGGCCATCAGCCATGCGGCGCAGCTGCTTCACGAGTCAGAGGAACTGAGCGGGCCAGACCGGCGTCTCAGTGAAATCATTCAAGATCAATCGCGACGGATGAATCTGGTGATCGAGAACGTCTTGCAGCTGTCTCGCCGACGTCAGACCGAACCTCACCTGCTCGACCTCAAGCAGTGGCTCGAACGCTTCGTCAGTGACCTGCGCAGTCGGCTGTCCGCCGAACAGTCTGTGCACCTGGAAACCGGTGACGGCACCCTGACCACGCGCATGGACGCCGAGCAGTTGCAGCAAGTCTTGACCAATCTGGTGCAGAACGGCCTGCGCTACAGCGGCCAATTGCATGAAAAAGCCCAGGTCTGGCTGAAACTGTTCCATGATCCACACAGCGAGTTGCCCAGCCTGGAAGTGCTGGACGACGGTCCCGGCGTTGCGACCGAACACCTGACGAAGATTTTCGAGCCTTTTTTCACCACCGAAAGCAAAGGAACCGGCCTGGGCTTGTACCTTTCGCGTGAGTTGTGCGAAAGCAATCAGGCGAACCTGGATTACACACCACGGGAAGGTGGCGGCAGCTGCATGCGGATCACCTTCGCCCATCCGTTCAAATTGAGTTGAACATGAGCCAACGGCAAAAGATCCTGATCGTCGACGATGAGCCGGACATTCGCGAATTGCTGGAGATCACTCTGGGGCGAATGAAACTGGACACGCGCAGCGCGCGCAACGTCAAGGAAGCCCAGGACTGGCTGGCGCGCGAGCCTTTCGACCTGTGCCTGACCGACATGCGCCTGCCCGACGGGAACGGCCTCGAACTCGTGCAGCATATCCAGAAGCGCCACACGCAGGTGCCCGTGGCGATGATCACGGCCCACGGCAGCGTTGACACGGCGATCCATGCCCTGAAAGCCGGGGCGTTCGACTTTCTCACCAAACCGGTGGATTTAGGCCGTCTGCGCGAATTGGTGGGCAGCGCATTGCGCCTGCACGCCTCGCCCTCCAATGAAAACAGCATCGACAATCGTCTGCTCGGCAACTCACCGCCCATGCAGGCGCTGCGCAAGCAGATCGGCAAACTGGCGCGCAGCCAGGCGCCGATCTATATCAGCGGCGAGTCCGGAAGCGGCAAGGAACTGGTCGCGCGCCTGATTCACGAACAAGGCCCGCGCATCGACAAACCGTTCGTGCCAGTCAACTGCGGGGCGATTCCTACCGAGCTGATGGAAAGCGAGTTTTTCGGCCACCGTAAAGGCAGCTTCACGGGCGCTCACGAAGACAAACCCGGTCTGTTTCAGGCCGCGCACGGCGGCACGCTTTTCCTCGATGAAGTGGCCGACCTGCCGCTGGCGATGCAGGTCAAGCTGCTGCGGGCCATCCAGGAAAAATCCGTGCGTGCCGTCGGCGGCCAGCAGGAACAGGTCGTGGACGTCCGCGTCTTGTGCGCCACCCACAAAGACCTCGGCGTCGAAGTGGCTGCCCAACGCTTCCGCCAGGATTTGTATTACCGCCTCAATGTGATTGAACTGCGCGTGCCACCGTTGCGCGAGCGCCGCGAAGACATCGAGGAAATCGCCAACAACGTGCTTCAACGCCTTGCCGAAGGTGCTGACCAACCGCCTGCGCGGTTGACGTCCCAGGCCCTGACCGCGCTGAAGGGCTACCGCTTTCCCGGCAATGTTCGCGAGCTGGAGAACATGCTCGAACGCGCCTACACGCTGTGCGAAAACGACCAGATCAACGCCGACGACCTGCGCCTCGCAGAGCCCGTCAGCGCCAGCGAGCAAGACGGTCCGAGCCTGGCCGATATCGACAACCTGGAGGACTACCTCGAAAGCATCGAGCGCAAGCTGATCCTCCAGGCGCTTGAAGAAACCCGCTGGAACCGAACCGCCGCCGCGCAGCGCTTGAACCTGACGTTCAGGTCGATGCGTTATCGGTTGAAGAAGCTGGGGTTGGAATAGTCAGAAAGCTTCTTCACTTGATAAGTCCCAAAAAGGGACCTATCGTTCCCTTTTTGGGACTTATCGCATCGGGCGCTTATGTCTATCGGCGACGCACTCTTCACTACCACCCAACAGCGGCTGCTTGGACTGCTATACGGCCATCCAGAGCGAAGCTTTTACACCAATGAAATTGGGCGATGGGCTCAGGTTGGCAGGGGAAGCATGGTCCGCGAACTGGAGAAACTGCACTCCGCCGGCCTGCTCACGGCGACCCGCCAAGGAAATCAGATTCACTACCAGGCCAATCCCGATAATCCTGTTTTCCAGGAATTGGTGGCTATCGTGCGCAAAACCTTCGGCATCGCCGATCACTTGCGGGTGGAATTGATGCCGTTTGCGGACCGTCTTCAGCAAGCCTTCATCTATGGATCAATCGCGAAAGGAACCGCGAACACATCCAGTGACATTGACTTGATGCTGATAGGCGAGGGAATCAGTTACAGCGAAGTGATGGAGCGTATGCTCCCGCTCGAGGAATTGCTGGGCAGAACAATCAACCCGACGCTTTATTCGCCAGCTGATTGGGCGGCGAAGCTCAAAGCCGGAAACAGCTTCGTGTTGCGCGTGACCGAGCAGGACAAGATCACGATCATTGGAAGCGAATAAGGGACACAAGGTAATGACACCTTAGCTCTGGATTCTTCCTTCTGGCCCATACGGCACCGGATCGATAATCGGCGCATCGCCCACCAGCAAGTCGGTCAGTAACTGACAGGACGCGGGGGCCAGCACCAGTCCGTTTCGGAAATGGCCGCAGTTCAGCCATAGCCCATCGTGATTCGGTACCGGGCCGATGTATGGAATTCCCTCGGGAGAGCCCGGCCGCAATCCTGCCCAGTGCCCCACCACCTCAGCGTCCGCCAATGCGGGGATCAGCTCGACCGCCGATGCCTTCAGGCTTTCAAGCGCCGTGTCCGTCGGTGTCTTGTCGTAGCCTTCATATTCCAGCGTGCTGCCAATCAGAATGTGCCCGTCACGACGTGGGATCGCATAGCGGCCTTTGGCGAGGATCATGCTGGGCAGGAAATCCGACGCGCACTTGAACAGAATCATCTGTCCCTTGACCGGTTCGACCGGCAGTTCAAGGCCAAGCTTGCCGAGCAAATCGCCGCTCCACGCCCCGGCCGCCAGCACGACGCTATCACCGAGTACGTCACCTGCAGCGGTGCTCACCCCGATGATCCTGTCGCCATCGCGCACAAAATCACTGACTTCACTCTGCTCATGAATCGTCACGTTCGGCATTGCCAGCAACGCCGCCTTGAGCGATTTGACGAGCCGGGGGTTACGCACATTGGCGATGTCGGGCATGTACACCGCACGGGAATAGCCGCCGCCCATCACCGGCACGGCGTCATGCACCTGGGAGATGTCCACGGAGGACAGGGGGCGATTCAACCGTTGAGCCCACTCCAGCGCTTCCTTCTCGTCATCAAGGTCCAGCCAGTAGAGACCGGTCTTGTGCACTTCAGGATCGATACCCGTGACCTCCAGTAACCGCTCGGCCAGCTGTGGGTAAAAATCCTGCGACCAATGCGCCAACGCCGTCACGGCCGGGCTGTAGCGCCACGGATAAAGCGGCGAAACGATCCCGCCGCCGGCCCAGGAAGACTCTTGCCCCACACCTGAACGGTCGAGCAGCACCACACTCTGGACCTTTGACGCGAGGTTAAAAGCGGTCAACAGACCGATGACGCCACCGCCGACGATTACCACGTGTTGCCTGGACATGCAGAACCTGATCATCAATAGAAAATAAACGCCGGTTGCGCCCCACTGGTGGCTGAAAAACCGACTCGACAATGGCCAACAATCAACGCCATGCCACTGGTCCGGCGAATATCCCCGGACATCCACTACATAGCGACTTCGAACCTGAGTAGTATCACCATATTTCAAACGAAAAATGGAATTTCCTTGATGGATTTCAGCGCAGGGCGTCCGTGTCCACACACACGCCCGAATCTGCATCGCCGTTGGCAGGGTCCTCATAGGGGCAACAGCGCCGGGTTCACCTTGATCGAATTGATCGTGGTGGTGGTGATCGTCGGGATTTTTGCGGCGATGGCAATTCCCAGTTTCAGCTACATGATTCACAAGAGCGCCGTGACCGCGAGCAGCAACGAGCTTTACGACCTCTTGCAGTATTCCCGCGCAGAGGCCGTCACACGCGGCACGCGCGTCACCATTCAAGCGCCCGGCGGAGCCAGTGGGGCCTGGAACGGCAACGTCACTGTCACTTACGCGTCTGGCGCGGCTGCGACCAGCGTCACCCTGAGACAAATCGGCACCTCTGGTTTTCAGACCGGTATCAGCATTGCAACGGCCGTCGGCAGCCTGGTTTTTACGTCGACCGGGACCGTCTCCAGCGCAGCCTGTTTCGCGCTCAGCCACAGCACCGATAACAAAGTTGCGACGCAGTACATCGGTGTCCAGGCGAGCGGGCGGATAACCGCGCCTTCTACCGTCAAACCGGGAGAATGCTGATGATCGTTGGCATGCGTCGTCGCTGTGCCGGCTTCAGCATGATCGAAGTGCTGGTCAGCCTGCTGATTACCGTGGTCGGCGTGCTGGGCATGGTCGCCCTTCAGAGCAAGGCAATTCCTTACACCCAGGATTCGGTGCAACGCAATACCGCGATGATGCTGGTGGACGATCTGGTGGAAATTCTTCGCGCCTCGACGACGTGCACCGGGACGAACGACTGCATGAAAGCGCCTGGGGCCCAGTTCCAGGCCGCCGCCGCCAACTGCATCCCCACGCCGGCGGTCGCGACTCAACAGATAGGCTGCTGGGCGAACCGGGCCAAAGCGTCGTTACCCGGTGCTGATGATTTGGCGGTGAGCTCGTTCTATATCTGCCGCAGTGTTTTGGCTGGCGATATAACAGCGGCTGCCTGCGGGACCGACGTCATTGCCGACACCGAAGTTGAAATACAAGTGGCCTGGAAAGTAAAAAACCCCAGCGACTGCCTGGATGGCGGCGCTAATGGAATGTGTACGTACAAGCTAAGGACTCGCCTGTGATGAAGTGCTCGTCGATCCCAAGGCAGTTGCATGGCCGTCAGCGTGGCCTTTCACTCATCGAACTGATGGTCGCGATGGTCATCGGCTGTTTTCTGATTCTGGGCGTGACGCAGATCTTCATCAGCAACCAGAAAAGCTATCTGTTTCAGCAGGGTCAGGTCGGCAACCAGGAAAACGGCCGCTTTGCGCTGGCCCTTCTTGCGCAGGAGCTGTCCAAGGCCGGGTATCGAAGCAACATCCTTCAGCCTCTGGCGATCAACAACACGTTGAACGGCTGCAATTTTGCCAACGAAAACGTACCGGTCCTGGCCGTTTCCGCGACGACGCTGTGCATTCAGTATCAAGCCAGTAACCGGGCCGATGTCACGTGTCAGGGGACGGCGCTCTCGGACGCTTCCAAAGCTGCGATCGCAAAACCCTATGGGCCGCAAAACCCGGTGATCACTGAAAAGATCGCCTTCGACAGTGGCGCGAAAGCAATCACCTGCACCACCGGCAGCACTACGGTCCCACTGGTCACCGGCGTGCAGGACCTGCGCTTTGAATACGGCGCGGGCGACACGGGTGAAAAAAACATCAAGGTCTACGGCGTCTCTCCAACGGGTACCGTCCGAATGGTCCGCTACTCAGTCCTGATGCAAAGCCCAGGCAACAACAGCCTTCTCGACACGGCCGATATCTCGCCGGCGCTGAAAGAGTGGAACACCCGTTACAGCACCACCTATAGCGACACAAAAGGTATTTACCAGATCGTGCAGGGCACGTTCATGGTCAGGAACCAGATGCCATGAACCCGCGACTGAAACGAATCGGACACCTGACCGGCAGACGTCAGTCCGGTGCGACCCTCTTGGTGGCACTCATGATGCTGTTGATCATCACGCTGCTGGCGCTTTCCAGCATGCGCGGCGTTTCGCTGGAATCGCGCATCACCGGTAACCTCAAACAGCAGAAAAACCTGACCAGCGCAGCCGAAGCGGGATTGCGTATAGGTGAACAGAAGATTCAATGCCCCGATTGCAAGGCGATACTTCAACCCATCAGTGTTCCGGCCAACACCAACGGCGATACCCCAACGCGGTTCGGCGTGAACGACGGGGGCGTGGTGAACGCCGTCTCCGCTACGGCCTATAACGGCGTGCGAATCCAGTGGTACGTTGTCGACATCACGTCTCTTGTTTCACCCAATAGCCAGAACAGCTGCGCATTGCTGAACGTGGCCAAGAGCAACTGTCATCGTTATTACGAAATCAATGCCTGCGCGTCTACGGTCCTGTGCACGAGCGATGCGGTCACCCAGCGGGTCATCCTGCGATCGGTAGTCGGGGTATCCAACTGATGAGCATGCGTATCTGGCAGAAAATCATGAGTAGAAAAGCAGTCGCCAGTTTCATCGTTGCCGCTTTGGGCAGCCTGTTGTTGCCTGCTACCGCGCAGGCCGTTGTCAGTCAGGTTCCGGCACAACTTCCCCTGTTCCTCAATAACTCGGTACCGCCGCTGAACATGCTGGTCGTCGGGCGCGACCACAAGCTCTTTTTCCCGGCGTACAACGACGCCTCGGACCTCGACGGCAACGGCTCGATCGACATCCGCTACAAACCCTCGATCGATTACCTGGGCTATTTTGATTCCCTGACGTGTTACACCTACGGCAGCGGCTACTTCACGGCCGCCTCGAAAACCACCGCCGCCAATCTGAAAAAATGCCCCGGAAGCTGGAGCGGTGACTACCTCAACTACCTCACCACCTCCCGCGCCGACGCATTGCGCAAAGTGCTCTATGGCGGCTACCGCGAAGTCGACACCGCCACACAAACCATTCTGACCCGCGCCTATATTCCGACCGACGCGCACACGTGGGGCAAGGAATACACCAGCCTGAAAGTCGACGGCTATAACCTGTCCGACTACACCCCGCTGTCCAACCCGGATGCCGGCAACTACACGCTGTTCGCCAACAACACGCAGGTCAGCGCGCCTCTTCTGCGGGTGCTGTCCAACGTTTCCAACATTCGTATTTTCGGCTGGGTGTCCCGAGAGGTCACCCAAGGTGGTACGACCGCCACCAACACCAGCTTCAAGGACGTGACCGTCTCACCTTCCGATTATCAGGTGAGGGTCGAGGTCTGCAAGACCGGCTTCCTGGAAAGCAACTGCAAGCTCTACCCGAACGGTAAATACAAACCCACGGGCATCCTTCATGACTACGGTGAAGGCAACCAGATGTATTTCGGTCTGATGACCGGGACCTACCAGAACAACATTCAGGGCGGTGCCATCCGCAAGGCGATCAGCAGTTTTTCCAACGAGATCGAGGCGTCTACCGGTATCTTTGGCACCAGGATTCCGCTCACGGGCCTCTACGTCAAGGGCGGCATCATCGGCACGCTGGACGGCCTGAAACTGACCTCCACCGGTTGCAGTACGTCCGGCAACTCGATCACCAACTCGAACTGTCAGAACTGGGGTAACCCACTGGCAGAAATGATGTTCGAGACGCTGCGTTATTTCAGCACCGTGACCGTGAACAGCGTCACCACCGCGCCGACCACAGGCTATCTGTCCGGCGCAGGTGACTTGGCGCTCGGCCTAAGCGGGTTGACGGCGTGGACCAGCCCTTACGCCACATCGCCGAACGCCAATGCGACCAACCCGACGTACCCGAGTTGCTCCAAGCCCTTTGAAACGTTGTTCAGCGACGTCAACCCGACCTACGATTCGGACCTGCCGGGCAGTGCGTTCTCGACGACAGCAGCCCCCTCCACTACATCGGCACTCAGCGGTTTCAGTGCGCAAGCACTGGGCAAGACCATCTGGGACGCCGATGTTGGCGCCGGCAACAGGAACATCAACATCGGTGAAACGACGACCAGCAGTGACACCGCGCCCACCTCGAAAATAGCGGCCAGCCTCGGCAATATCCGCGGACTTCCGGAAGAACCGACGAAACAGGGGACCTTCAACGCTGCCGCCGTGGCGTACTTCGCCAATACGCATCCGATCACACCGCTGGGCAATCTCAATGTCCAGACGTTCTCCATTGCCCTGTCATCGACGCTGCCACGGATTCAGATGCCCGTCGGCAACGGCACGATCACGTTGCTGCCATTCGGCAAGGTCACCTCGGGGGTCACCGAGCAGATCACCGGTTTCTATATCGACTCGCTCTACAACATGACCGGCCAACCGACCGACACTACCGTCAACGAAGGACGTGCCCGAGCGGTCTTCCGGGTGGTATTCGACGACTGCGGCCAGGGCTGCGACTACGACATGGACGCGATCGTCCTGTACACGGTAGCCGTCACCGCCGCAGGTACGCTGGACGTCACCCTGCAAACGGTCTATTCGGTTTCCGGCGCGGAATCGCACATGGGTTACACCATTTCCGGCACCACGGCCGACGGGATCTATCTGGAAGTGACCGGTGGCGGCAGCACGGGCGCCACGCATTACGCACTCGACACCCCTGGCGCGCAGTTGCCGGGGTCCTGTCCTTGCACGGGCAACAGCACGCTGCTGCCAGGGCGCAAGTCGGGCAGCGTCATCGTCAACGGCAGCGACACCCACGTACGCAACTTCAAACCGTCTTCTGCCAACTCGGTCACCAACCTTCAAGACCCGCTCTGGTACGCCGCGAAATGGGGTGGCTTCGGCGATTCCAACAATACCGCCAGCAGCGTTCCGGTGGCCGGACAGTGGGACTCCAACGTCAGCGGCACCCCGAACAACTACTTCCTGGTCAGCAACGCTTCGACCCTGAAAACCCAATTGGCAAAGGCGTTCAACCAAATCCTGCAGGCCAACAGCTCCGTCGCCACACCCGCAGCCATTCCGGCGTTGGGCACCAGTAACTCCTCCTCCACTTACTTGAACAGCCTGAACGTTGCGTACTGGAGCGGTGATCTGACCAAAACCACGACCACCTACACCAGCACGGGGTCAAGCTCGGTGCAGAACTGGTCGGCCGCACAAAATGTCCCTACCTGGAGCCTTCGCAACATCCAGATGGCGACACAGGCGGGCACCGCACTGCAGCCGTTTACCTTTGCCAACCTCGGCAACAGGACCTACGCGACCGTCAATCTGCAGACAACACTGACGTCCGACCAGGTCGACTTCATCAAGGGCGACTCCAGCAAAGAGATCTCGGCGTTCAGACGTCGTGCCTCGCTGATTGGCGATCTGGTCAACTCATCGCCTGTCGTCGTAGACACCGCGTTGTACGAGCCTACCGTTGCCGACACGCTCGACGGATCCGCCGGTGACTACGCGACGTTTGCCGCAAACCAAAAGAACCGGCGCGGGCAGGTTTATGTCGGGGCTAACGACGGCATGCTGCATGCCTTCGATACACTGACGGGCGTGGAGAAATTTGCCTTCGTTCCCTCCGCCGTCATCTCCGGCCTCAGCGCATTGACCAACAAAAGCTACAACTCTGACTCCTCGTTGCACCGCTACTTCGTCGACGGCAATTCCACCACCGCGGACGTCTACTTCAACAGCGGCTGGCACACGATTGTTGTCGGGACACTCGGTGCTGGCGGTAATGAAATCTTTGCCCTGGACGTCACAAACCCTGACAGCATCACCTTGCTGTGGGAGTTCACCTCTCAAACCGACCCCGAATTGGGGGCGACATTTGCCACGCCAGTCATTGCCAAGCTTCATTCGGGAGATTGGGGCGTGATCGTCGGCAACGGTTACAACGGCAACAATGGCAAGGCGGCACTGTTCGTCCTCAACGCCTCGACGGGCGCGGTCATCAAAAAGCTGACGACGTCGGTGGAAGGCAACAACGGGCTGTCGTCCCCGGTCGTCCTGGACGCCAACTCGGATGGGATTGCCGACTACGTGTACGCTGGCGATCTGCTGGGCAATCTCTGGCGTTTTGACCTGATTGGCACGTCCTTGACCGCGACGGCCGCAGCGAGCAGCTATAAGGTAGCGTTCGGCAACACACCGCTGTATACCGCCACCACCAGCACGAGCTCGGGCGTCGCGCAGTCGATCACCGCCCCGCCGATCATCAAAGGCCACCCAACGGGCACCGGCACGCTGGTGATCTTCGGTACGGGACGCTATTTCGCAAGCGCGGACAAAACCAGCACCGACCTGCAGACGCTGTACGGGATCTGGGATAAACAGACCGCAGGCGCGACGGCCAGCTCGACACCCGTTTTGACCCGACTCAAGCTTCAGTCACAAAACATCACCCAACAGGCGACCGGAACGTTTAACGGCAACACCAAGACCATTCGACTGGTCAGTGCCAATGCGGTGGACTGGAACACCAGTTTCGGCTGGTACCTTGATCTCGCCGTCGGCAATTCATTGCTGGGTGAACGTCTGGTGGATCCGTTGACGTTGACTGGCAGTGTTCTGTTCGCTTCGACCCGCACGCCCAGTTCCGACGTCTGCACGCCGGGTATTACCGGATGGATCTACGGCCTGAATCCTGACACCGGGGGACGGACCAGCGTCTCGGTCTTCAATTTCAGCCGTAACGGGACGATCAGCAACACCGATCAGTACAACAACAATGTCGTCAGCGCCTACAGCTCTGCCGGTGGTGGTATGGCCTTTGTAAGCGGGAAAGGCGTTGGCGCAACCGACACCAACGGCAACGGCACCATAGTTTCCGCAGACGGCACCTCTGAAACCGGAAACACGGGGTCATCGACCAACGGCCGCCAAGCCTGGCGCACCATGCCGTCCTTCCCTTAACAAGCAGTCCCAGAAGAGGCAGTTTTGAACATGCTGGCAAAACCGAAACATCAACAGGGCTTTACCCTGATCGAACTGATGATCACGGTCGCGATCGTGGCCATTCTGGCGGCCATTGCGTACCCCAGTTACACCGATTATGTAAGGCGAGGTTATCGCTCCGAAGGAATTGCGTTGTTGAATGACGCAGCTGCCAAGGTGGAGCGCTTTTATGCGCAGAACAACACCTACGCGGGAATCACTTTAGCGAAGCTCGGTTACGCCGATCCGATGATGTCGGCCACCGGCAAGTACAGGCTGACTATCCCAAACCCGACCGCGACGAACTACACGGTTCAAGTCGCACCGCAGGGCAGTCAAAGCACTGACACTTGTGGAACATTGACCATTGATCAAGCTGGCAATAAAACACCCGTTACCGCTGAATGTTGGAGATAACACCTACCGCCCCCAACACGTCTGCACACTGGCACCACCCGACATCCCCACATTGTCGTGCTTGCCAGTGTTCTCCAGCACGAACCCGCCACACCTGTCGCCGCTCATCAGCGTCCCGGCGACAGGCATCGCCGTCAGGACGAATGCCTGCTCCGAACGCTCGGCACTGATAGCGTAGTACGCGTTTCCGACAGAAACCTCATGCTCCCGAACGGGCGGTCCGGCGGCATTTGAGTACTGCCCCGCGCGGGAGAAAAAGCGCTCCAGCCTTTGCGCTTCCTCGACCAGCACACCGGCGATTTCCGAGCGGCGGGTTTTCTTCGTGTGTTCGGTGTACGTCGGGTACGCAATCGCCGCCAGGATCGCGACGACGGCGATGGCGATCAGCAACTCGATCAGGGTAAATCCCTTGCCTCGCCTCACCAGCGACCGCTTGTTCATAACCGTTGTCGCCACATGATTCGCCCGTTATCGGTGTGAATGCTCTCCAGCACGGTTCTCGTGGAGCCCTGAAGGCCGACGGCCGTGACACGGTACAGCCGGCGAAACTCGCCTCGTTCTCCTGCGCCGGCTGGATCCTCGGTCTGCCCCAGGTACTGAATGCCATAGAACCCACCGAGGCTCGCCACCCAGCGCACGCCAGACGCTCCGCCTGAGCCCGGAGCGGAACGGGTCAGCGCCTCCATCGGCGGGAGGCACGTCGCCGGGGTCGAGCATTCGGGAAGGGAGAATCCGGGCGCAAGAACCGTGGCTTCTGCGGATCTGAGCACCGTTTCAGCCCTCTGAAACGATTCATGACGCAGCGCCAGGCTGCCCGCGACTTTCTCCTGAAGGGTGGCGTTTTGCATGGATGAGGTGGCGAGCAGGGTCAGCATCAGCAGGAACACCAGGCTGACAATCAGCACCACGCCGCGTTGAGCGTTCATGGGTGTCTCCTCAACCAAGCCGGTTACGAACGGCAGCCACGACATTGAAGGTCTGCTCTTGAGTACGGTCTGCCGGGTCAAACAGGGTCAATGTCAGCCGCACACTGCGGATCAACGCGGGATCGGGTTGATCGGTGTAACGCGTAATGCCGGGCTCTGCGACCCCCGACGCCACGCCGAAGAGCACGCTGAAGGCCCGGACGTTACTGATCAGGGGCTGTCCGTTGAGCGCCAACTCGCCCCGGCTCGGATTGAAGCGATACACCTGTTTGTGGATCGGCAGCATCAGTTCGCCCTCGGTAAGACGTGGCGCGCGGCCTCGGGTCCATGCGGTGGCGGATGACAGGCAGTCCGTATGAATCTCCCAGTTATGCCAAGACCCGCCCTGCCCTACGCCGGCCGTGATCAGTGTCAGTGACTGTTGCTGCGCCTGCCACTCCACAGGTGCGCGAGCGGCCGCTGAAAACTGTCCACCCGCGCTGGCGTCACGAACCGTCGCCAGACAGCCGAACATGCCGGCCAGGCGTATTTCCTGAACCACCTTGCTCAGGACAAAACGCGCATCTTCTTGCAGGCCCGCCGACGATGCCTGACTCAGGTAGGTGCTTTTGCTGCTGATAAAAATCTGCATGAGCGCGTGGGACATCACCAGCCCAAGCGCCAAAGCAAGCATGATTTCCACGAGCCCGAAGCCCTTCGTCTGACGCCTCATGGCCGAAGGGCTTGCGTGAGGCTGCTCAGCGTGAGCGTTTGCCTGTGTCCAGTTTCCCCCTCAGCGCGTGAGTCGTCCCAGTCCAGCGCCAAGGTGACATGAGCACCGTTGACCGAGACGCTGGCCTGCGCATCGTCCCCGACCATGCGTCGGAGCTGGTCAGCAAAATCGAACAGGTCCTGATCTCTGGGATTATCGGGATTACCGGAGACGGGCGCCTGGCTCAGGGAGGACAACGTATAGTTCGCGTCGGGATTGGCGCGGATGCGCTCCAGCAAGTCCTGCGCGATAAAGCTCGCCTGGGTACTGCGCATGGCGCTGTCGGTGTGCTTCAGCGCGTTGAGCTGCAACATCGCTACGCCCAGCGCGCCGATGGAAAACACCACCAGAGCGACCAACACTTCAATCAGCGTGATCCCTGCCTGTCTCGATCTCGTATGCATACCCGCCTCTGTACAAGTCCGTGTGCAGGGACCATTGAAGCCGATAACCAGAAGCCTGCCTGACCGGTGTGTAACCGCACCTTGCGGACATATCGGCTGACAATCGGCCCTCTTGTCATCTCACCTCCTGGCGGGTCTGCTAGAGGGCATTGGGGGTCAGGGAGAGCCAGCGTGAGGCAGCAAGGATTGACACTCATCGAGTTGCTGGCGGGATTGGTATTGATTGGGATCATCGCCGCGTTGGCAGTACCGGCGTTTGGCGCCTTGATTGATTCACAGCGCCGTCAGGACACCGCCCAGCAATTGATCAGCGGCCTGAGGCTGGCGCGCGTAGAAGCCATTTTGGGAGGTCAGCCGGTGATCATGCAGGCCCTTGAGGGCGGATGGAGTCGAGGCTGGAATGTTTTCGTCGATGCCAACCGAAATCAGTTGCGAGACGTCGATGAACTGATCCTCGCCGAACGCAGCGGTCATCGAAACATCAAGGTGGTGGGCAATACCCGAGTCGCGGCCCGCGTCGGGTTTGACAGCACGGGACGGCTGATCAATAACGGCAACGGGACGCTGGCGGTGTGCCTCAAGGACTCACCCGCCAGCCACGCTCAAATCGCCATCGCGGTCACGGGACGCGTCAGCCTTCGAAACGAAGGCTTCGCCACCGAACCGTGCGCGTGAGACGGTTTACTCAACCTGCTTGACGCGCAACTCCTTGGGCATCGAAAAGGTGATGTTTTCTTCCCGACCCGCCAGTTCGTCGGCGCCGATAGCGCCCCAGGCCTGCAGCTGCTGAATCACGCCCCGAACCAGGACTTCCGGGGCCGAAGCCCCTGCGGTGATGCCAATCCGTTCAGCACCGTCGAACCAGCTGCGCTGCATGTCTTCGGCGCCGTCGATCAGATAGGCTGGCGTCGCCATGCGTTCAGCCAACTCACGCAGACGATTGGAGTTCGAGCTGTTCGGGCTGCCTACCACCAGCACCACATCGCACTCGTCGGCCAGCTGTTTGACAGCGTCCTGACGGTTTTGCGTGGCATAGCAGATATCGTCCTTGCGAGGGCCTCCGATGGCAGGAAAGCGCGAACGCAAGGCATCGATGACCCGGCTGGTGTCGTCCATGGACAAAGTTGTCTGCGTCACGAACGCCAATTTTTCAGGGTTCTGGACCTGCAGATTAGCGACGTCTTCCTCGTCTTCGACCAGATAGATGGCACCGCCGTTGCTGCCGTCGTATTGGCCCATCGTGCCTTCGACTTCAGGGTGGCCTTCATGGCCGATCAGGATGCATTCACGCCCGTCGCGGCTGTAACGCGCGACCTCGATATGAACTTTGGTCACCAGCGGGCAGGTGGCGTCGAAGACCTTCAAACCGCGACCGGCGGCTTCGGTACGTACTGCCTGGGAAACGCCGTGAGCACTGAAGATGACGATGACGTCGTCGGGCACCTGATCCAGCTCTTCGACGAAGATCGCACCGCGACTGCGCAGGTCTTCGACGACAAATTTGTTATGAACCACTTCATGGCGCACGTAGATCGGCGGGCCAAACACTTCCAGCGCGCGATTGACGATTTCGATCGCACGGTCCACCCCGGCGCAGAAGCCACGTGGGTTGGCGAGTTTGATTTGCATGATGTGCCTCGTATCTACGCGCAATGAAACATAAAAACGAAAAGGCCCCGAGCCAGGTCGGGGCCGCAGGCGATCTGACCGATCAGAGCGCCTTCACCTCGAAGATTTCGACTTCGAAAGTCAACGTCTTGCCGGACAACGGGTGGTTGAAATCGACGGTCACCTGATCGTCGTCAAACGCTTTCACCACACCGGGCAGCTCAGTATTGGCCGCATCGTTGAAGATCACCAGCAAGCCTTCAGCCAGCTCCATGTCCTTGAACTGCGAGCGCGGCATGACCTGCAGGTTTTGCGGGTTGGGCTGACCAAACGCATTTTCCGGTGGAACCTGGAGAGTGCGCTTGTCGCCTGCCTTGAAGCCGAAAATCAGCGCTTCAAAGCCTGGCAACAGACTGCCGTCGCCGACCTTGAAGGTCGCCGGGGCTTTATCGAACGTGCTGTCGACGGTGTCGCCGTTTTCCAGATGCAACGCGAAATGCAGGGTGACTTCCGTGTTCTGACCGATGCGTGTTTCCTGTGTAGCGTGTTCGGTCATCAACTGTTCAGTCATGAACGGGTTCTCCGGTTTTCTTGCTCTTGAACATATCCAGCGCAAGCATGATCGCGCCTACAGTGATCGCACTGTCGGCAAAATTGAACGCCGGGAAATACCAGCGAGTGTCCCAGTGCACCAGTATGAAGTCGATGACGTGGCCAATCGCGATGCGGTCGTAGAGATTACCCAGCGCGCCGCCCAGCACAAGTGCCAAGGCGATCGCCAGCCAGGTTTCATTTCGCCCCAGGCGCTTGAGCCAGATCACCAGCACCGCACTGACCACCACAGCAATCAGTGCAAACAACCAGCGCTGCCAGCCGGAGCTGTCAGCCAGGAAGCTGAACGCTGCGCCGGTGTTGTAGGCCAGTGTCCAGCTGAAGTAGCTGGGAATGACCACGATCTGCTGATACAGGCTCAGCGAGTTCTCGAAGTGGAACTTGCTGGCCTGGTCAATGACCACGACCAGCACGCTCAACCACAGCCAGCCTAGACGGCCCATACGGCCAGCCGACGCATTAGGCATAGTGACGAACCTCGCCCGCGCCGCTGATGTTGTCGACACAACGACCGCAGATTTCCGGATGCTCAGCGTGCACGCCAACGTCTTCACGGAAGTGCCAGCAACGTGCGCACTTGGTGTAGCCGGACTTGACCACTTTCAGCTTCAGGCCCGCGACTTCGGTGACCACGGCATCGGCAGGCGCGCTGGCGAACGGCGCCAGACCTGCTTTGGACGTGATCAGCACGAAACGCAGCTCATCGCCGAGCTTGTTCAGGTCGCCGGTCAGATCGTCTTCGGCGTACAACGTCACTTCGGCCTGCAGGTTGCCACCGATGGCTTTCGCCGCACGCTGGTTTTCCAGTTCCTTGTTGACGGCCGTCTTGACCGCCATGATCCGATCCCAGTAGGCACGGTCGAGTTCGAAGCCTTCCGGCAACTCGCTCAGCCCTTCGTACCAGGTATTGAGCATGACCGACTCGTTACGCTCGCCCGGCATGTACTGCCACAGCTCGTCGGCGGTGAACGCCAGGATCGGCGCGATCCAGCGAACCAGCGCTTCGGAGATGTGGAACAGCGCGGTCTGGCAAGAACGGCGGGCCTTGCTGTTGGCGCCGGTGGTGTACTGACGGTCCTTGATGATGTCCAGGTAGAAGCCGCCCAGCTCCTGCACGCAGAAGTTATGCACCTTGGAGTAGACGTTCCAGAAGCGGTACTCGCCGTAATGCTCTTCCAGCTCGCGCTGCAGCAGCAGTGCGCGATCCACGGCCCAACGGTCCAGTGCCAGCATTTCATCCGCAGGCAGGATGTCGGTGGCCGGGTTGAAGCCGCTCAGGTTGGAAAGCAGGAAGCGCGCGGTGTTACGGATACGGCGGTACGCATCGGCGCTGCGCTGCAGGATGGTTTCCGAAACGGCCATTTCGCCCGAGTAATCGGTGGCCGAAACCCACAGACGCATGATGTCGGCGCCCAGCGTGTCGTTGACCTTTTGCGGCGCGATGACGTTGCCCAGCGACTTGGACATCTTGCGGCCGTTCTCGTCCACGGTGAAGCCGTGTGTCAGCAGCTCGCGGTACGGCGCGTGATTATCGATCGCGCAGCCAGTGAGCAGCGAGGAGTGGAACCAGCCACGGTGCTGGTCGGAGCCTTCCAGATACAGGTCGGCGCGCGGACCGGTTTCATGACCCATAGGGTGCGAGCCGCGCAAAACGTGCCAGTGCGTGGTACCCGAGTCGAACCAGACGTCCAGCGTGTCGGAGATCTTGTCGTACTGCGGCGCTTCGTCGCCCAGCAGCTCGGCCGCGTCCATCTTGAACCAGGCTTCGATGCCTTCTTTCTCGACGCGCAGTGCAACCTCTTCCATCAGCTCGACGGTGCGTGGGTGCAGCTCGCCGCTTTCCTTGTTCAGGAAGAACGGAATCGGCACGCCCCAGTTACGCTGACGGGAGATGCACCAGTCAGGACGGTTGGCAATCATCGAGTGCAGACGCGCCTGGCCCCAGGTCGGTACGAATTGGGTGTCTTCGATGGCTTTGACCGCGCGGTTGCGCAGGGTGTCGCCAGCCGTTGGCTGCTTGTCCATGCCCACGAACCACTGCGCCGTGGCACGGTAGATCAGCGGCGTCTTGTGACGCCAGCAGTGCATGTAGCTGTGGGTGATGGTTTCGGTGTGCATCAAAGCGCCGACTTCGGTCAGCTTGTCGATGATGTTCTGGTTGGCCTTGAAGATGAACTGACCACCAAAGAACTCGAGCGATGGCGAGTAAACGCCATTGCTCTGTACCGGACTGATGATGTCATCGTTAGTCAGGCCGTAGCTCTTGAAGATCATGAAGTCATCGACGCCATAGGCTGGCGAGCAGTGAACAACACCGGTGCCCGCGCCCAGCTCGACGTAGTCAGCCAGATAAATCGGCGACAGACGATCATAGAAAGGATGGCGGAAGTTGATCAGCTCCAGCGCAGAACCCGGTGCAGTGGCCAGTACCGAGCCTTCCAGGTTCCAGCGTTTGAGACAGGCTTCCACCAGCTCTTCTGCGAGAACAAGCAAGCGGTCGCCAGTGTCCACCAGCGCGTAGTTGAATTCCGGGTGAACGTTGAGGGCCTGGTTCGCCGGGATGGTCCACGGGGTGGTGGTCCAGATCACGACAGCGGCAGGTTTGCTCAGGCTCGGCAGACCAAAGGCTGCGGCCAGTTTGTCGGTGTCAGCAGCCGGGAAGGCGACGTCGATGGTCGACGACTTCTTGTCCTGGTACTCGACTTCCGCTTCAGCCAGCGCAGAGCCGCAATCGAAACACCAGTTGACGGGCTTCAGGCCTTTGAACACGAAACCGTTCTTGACCATTTCCGCCAGCGCACGGATTTCCCCGGCTTCGTTGGCGAAGTCCATGGTCCGGTAAGGATTGGCCCAGTCGCCGAGCACGCCCAGACGAATGAATTCGGCTTTCTGGCCTTCGATCTGCTCGGCCGCATAGGCACGGCACAGCTCGCGAGTCTTGTCCGCCGGCAGGTTCTTGCCGTGGGTGACCTCGACCTTGTGCTCGATCGGCAGACCGTGGCAGTCCCAGCCCGGAACATAAGGCGCGTCGAAACCCGACAGGGTCTTCGAACGGACGATCATGTCCTTGAGAATCTTGTTGACCGCATGACCGATGTGAATATTGCCGTTGGCGTACGGAGGACCGTCGTGCAGGACGAACTTTGGACGATCCTTGCCAATTTCGCGCAGCTTCTGGTACAGGCCAATGCTGTCCCAGCGCTGCAGAGTTTGCGGCTCGCGCTGGGGCAGGCCGGCCTTCATCGGGAAGGCGGTGTCCGGAAGATTAAGCGTGGCTTTGTAGTCGGTCATTTCAGGCTCTAAGTTAGCGGTTGACCATGCCCCAATGGGCACGGGCGGCAGCGACATCCGCATCGATCGCCGTCTTAAGCGCCTCCAGAGAGGCGAAACGCTGCTCATCACGCAGCTTTTGGTGGAATACCACCGTCAAACGCCGGCCATAGATATCGCCGGCAAAATCCAGGATATGAATTTCAAGGTGCGGACGCCCATCGCCCGCCACGGTCGGTCGTACGCCAATGTTGGCGACGCCCGGCCAGACCTTTCCATCGATTTCGGCACTGACCAGATAGACACCGGTCAACGGCACGCGACGACGTTTGAGTTGCACGTTGGCGGTGGGCGTCCCCAGCTGACGGGCCAGCTTCTGGCCATGCAGAACACGCCCGGAAATCGCGAACGGCCGTCCCAACAAGTGCTCGGCCAGCGCAAAGTCACCGTTGGCCAGGGCATCGCGCACTTTGGTGCTGCTGACGCGTACACCGTCGATTTCGACGGTCTGTGCGGCTTCTACCGAGAACCCTTTTTCTGCACCGACCTTTTGAAGAAAGTCGAAGTCGCCAATCCGGTCACATCCGAACCGGAAGTCGTCACCGACCTCAAGGTGTTTAACACCCAGCCCGTCGATCAATACGGTGTCGACGAACTCGGTGGCGCTCAACTTGCTCAGACGCTGGTTAAACGCCAGGCAGAGCACCAGGTCAACCCCTTCGGCGGCCAGCAGATCAAGCTTGTCGCGAAGACGTGCCAGCCGGGCCGGTGCGGTCTCCGGGGCAAAGAACTCGCGCGGTTGCGGTTCGAAAATCACCACGCAACTGGGCAGGCCCAGCTCGACAGCGCGCTCACGCAGTCGCGCCAGGATAGCCTGGTGACCACGGTGAACACCGTCGAAATTGCCAATGGTGGCGACGCAGCCCCGATGCTGGGGGCGCAGATTTTGAAGGCCTCGAACCAGCTGCATAACGCGCTTCTTGCTCATAAAGTGGCCGATTATAACCACACACCGCCGTCAACGACAGGCGACACAGTGAGGCAAAGCGCAACAATCGGCGTTAACCGGCAAAAACCGACGACTGATCCTACATGATCGCCTTGCGAGCGAAATCCTTCAGGCGGAAACCCAGCAACAGCAACATGCCGAAATACGCCACGACCCCGGCGGCTACCAGACCGCCAAGCCTGATGAAGCGTTCGAGCATCTGCCCGTCGGACCAGGCGGGCATGACGTACATCAAGCCCAGCAGCACGCCCGACATGACCGCCACAGACACCAGCAACTTGATCAAAAACACCGGCCAGCCGGGTTGCGGCTGATAAAGGTCTTGTTTGCGCAGTTGCCAGAACAGGAGCAGTGCATTCAGACAAGCGCCCATGCTGATCGCCAGCGCCAGGCCCACATGCGCCAGGTGCACAACGTAAACGAACAGCACGTTGAACAGCTGAGTGACAACGAGCGTGAACACGGCGATTTTCACCGGGGTGCGGATATTCTGTTGCGCATAAAAGCCAGGCGCCAGCACCTTGATGACAATGATGCCCAACAAACCCACCGCATAGCCGACCAAAGCGCCTTGTGTCTTCGCGGCATCGGTCGCATCAAATTTACCGTACTGAAACAGAGATACCGTCAGCGGTTCCGCCAGCAGCCCGAGCGCCAATGTGCAGGGCAGGACCAGCACAAAGCAGAGACGCAGACCCCAGTCGAGAATGCGCGAATACTCGTGGCGATCCTTGCTCGCGTAGGTTTTCGACAGGATCGGCAGCAGGATCGTCCCCAGCGCGACACCGAGCACACCCGACGGCAGTTCCATCAAACGGTCGGCGTAGTACATCCACGACACCGAGCCCGCCGCCAGAAAAGACGCAAATATGGTGTTGATGATCAGGGAAATCTGGCTGACCGACACACCCAGCATGGCGGGGAGCATCTGCTTCATGACACGCCAGACGCCGGTGTCCCGCAGATTCAGACGAGGCAGCACCAGCATGCCGATCTTCTTCAGATGCGGCAGCTGATAGAGCAATTGCAGCAGCCCGCCTGCCAGCACGGCCCAGCCCAGCGCCATGACGGGCGGGTGGAAGTAAGGCGTGAGAAACAGCGCGAAAAAGATCATCGCGAGGTTGAGCAGCGTCGGCACGAAGGCCGGCACGGAGAAACGGTTCCAGGTATTGAGAATGGCGCCAGCCAGCGAGGACAGCGAAATCAGCAATATATAAGGAAAGGTCACCCGCAGCAGGTCAGAGGTCAGCTGGAATTTTTCCGGCGTATCGGCGAAGCCTGGGGCCGTGGCCCAGATCACCCATGGCGCGAAAAGGATGCCGAGGACAGTGACCACTGCCAATGCCAGGGTCAGCAGACCGGTGACATAAGCGACAAAGGTGCGGGTCGCCTCCTCGCCTTGCTGGCTTTTATACTCGGCAAGGATTGGCACGAACGCTTGAGAAAACGCGCCTTCCGCGAAGATTCGTCGCAACAGGTTGGGCAGTTTGAATGCAATGAAGAAGGCGTCTGTTGCCATTCCGGCGCCGAATGCACGGGCGATGATGGTGTCGCGGATAAAACCCAGGACCCGCGAAAGCATTGTGATAGAGCTGACGGCGGCAAGCGATTTGAGTAGGTTCATCTAAAGTTTGTGCGCCCGACCAAAGGAAGCGCCAAAGCGCGATCCATTTATGCGATACTCCGCGCCGCAAAACAGCTCAGAGCCAAAACCCGCGAGTTTACAGGTCGCACGCCGGAATGAAATAACCACGGCATCACACGGCGACCACTCAGCGGAACGCATCAACTGCCCTTGACAAGCGTCAAACACATCGGCATGATTCGCGGCCTATTTTGTTAGCTATTTCCCAAGTCTTTCGAGGAGCTCGACGGTGGCCAACTCACCTTCCGCCAAAAAACGTGCAAAACAGGCTGAGAAGCGTCGCAGCCACAACGCCAGCCTGCGTTCCATGGTTCGTACCTACATCAAGAATGTAGTGAAAGCCATCGACGCAAAAGACGCTGAAAAAGCGCAAGCTGCTTATGTTCTGGCTGTGCCAGTTATCGACCGCATGGCCGATAAAGGCATCATCCACAAGAACAAAGCTGCTCGCCATAAAGGCCGCCTGAATGGCCACATCAAGGCTCTGAACCTTGCTGCTGCAGCCTAAGCGACCCGCTTGTTAAAAAACCGACCCTAGGGTCGGTTTTTTATTGCCTGCAATTCCTGCTGTTGCGATCCATCAGGCCATGGCATGTTGCAGCAACAGCAGGGGCGCGACCCTCACACAGAAGCCCTCAAGGACTTCAGCGTGACAACGCCCAGTCACACCCCGCCACGCGAACACCCCATCAAGGGCCAGGAGAAGGTGCTGGCGCCCACGGCAAAATCGGGATAGCCGTTACCGCGTTCTGCGGGCTGCCCTCGATGACGCGATCGCTGTAGACCAGATACACCAGCGTGTTGCGCTTCTTGTCCAGGAAGCGAACCACCTGCATGGTCTTGAACACCAGCGAGGTTCGCTCTTTGAACACCTCATCACCATCTTTGAGCTGCTCCTTGAAGCGGATTGGCCCCACCTGACGGCACGCAATGGACGCCTCGGCACGATCCTCAGCAAGACCCAACCCACCCTTCACGCCACCGGTCTTGGCTCGTGACAGGTAGCAGGTAACGCCATCAACCTTAGGATCATCGAACGCCTCGACGACAATCCGATCATTAGGGCCGACGAACTTGAACACCGTCGACACCTGACCAATCTCTTCAGCCGAAACCAGCAGGGGCAGCATCAACGCCGCACCCAGAATGCCTTTCAGAACGCGCATGTGTGCTTCCCTTATCAAAAAACCGACTCGCCTGAAATCAGACCAGGATCAGGTTGTCACGATGAACCAACTCCGGCTCAGCCATGTAACCCAACGCCTTCACGATGGCTTCGGATGGCTGACCAATGATCTTCTGCGCCTCAAGTGCACTGTAGTTACTGAGGCCCCGGGCAACTTCGCGACCGTTCGCAGCAACACACACCACCATCTCACCACGACGGAAGCTGCCCTGAACCAGCTTCACACCCACCGGCAACAAGCTTTTGTTGCTCTCGGTCAGCGCCTTCACTGCACCATCATCCAGCACGAGTGTGCCGCGCGTCTGCAGATGCCCCGCCAGCCATTGCTTGCGAGCCGCCAGCATGCCCCGCTCAGGCGACAGCAACGTCCCCAGCCGCTCACCCGCTTTCAGACGCGCCAGCACACGCTCGATCCGGCCACCGACAATGACGGTGTGCGCGCCAGAGCGCGCTGCCAGGCGTGCGGCACGCAACTTGGTCTGCATGCCGCCACGACCCAACGCGCCGCCGGTGCCGCCCGCCACAGCATCCAGTGCCGGATCGTCAGCACGCGCTTCGTAGATCAATTGAGCTTGCGGATTATTGCGCGGGTCAGCGTCGAACATGCCGTCGCGATCAGTGAGGATGACCAGCAGATCAGCCTCCACAAGGTTCGCGACCAGCGCTGCCAAGGTGTCGTTATCGCCGAAACGGATTTCATCGGTGACGACCGTGTCGTTCTCGTTGATGACCGGCACCACACCCAGGTCAACAAGGGTACGCAACGTACTGCGAGCGTTCAGGTAGCGCTTGCGATCCGACAGGTCATCATGGGTCAGCAGAATCTGCGCTGTGTGGCGATCATGCTCTGCAAAGCTGGATTCCCAGGCCTGCACCAACCCCATCTGGCCAATCGCCGCCGCCGCTTGAAGCTCATGCATGGCACTCGGTCGCACAGCCCAGCCCAGGCGACTCATACCGGCAGCCACTGCGCCGGACGAAACCAGAACCAGTTCGACGCCTGCCTCATGCAGCGCCACCATCTGCTCGACCCAAACACCCATTGCGTTGCGATCAAGACCCTTGCCATCCGCCGTCAGCAGCGCACTTCCGATCTTCACAACCCAACGCTGGGCACCTGTCACCTTGCTCCGCATGATCTTTCAACCTTAAGCCAGAGGTACACATTCAAGATACTAAAACGCCGCTAATTTAGCGGCGTTGTAGTTTACTTCAGTCGATCACTCACGGACGTAAATGATTTCCGGACCATCTTCATCGTCCACATCATCTTCATCCCAGTCATCGTCGTCGCCGATGTCATGCACGCTCTTCACACCACTGCGACGCAGGGCACGCTGATCGTCCAGCGCCTGCAACTGGGCACGCGCTTCGTCTTCGATGCGCTGATCCAGTTCGGCCAGCTCTTCGGCGTACGCCGGGTCACTTGCCAGACGATCGGCACGGTCTTCCAGATAGCGCATGATGTCGCGGCTCAGCTGCTCAGTGCCCTCTTTGGCAATGGCCGAGATCACGTAGACAGGGCCGGTCCAGCCCAAGCGATCAATGATCTCCTGCTTGCGCTCTTCATGCTCTTCTTCGAGGATCTGGTCGCACTTGTTCAGCACCAGCCAGCGATCACGATCCGCCAGCGCCGGGCTGAACTTCATCAGCTCATTGACGATGACTTCAGCCGCATCCGGCGCACTGCTTTCATCCAGCGGCGCCATGTCGACGAGGTGCAGCAACAGACGCGTGCGCGCCAGGTGCTTGAGGAAACGGATACCAAGACCTGCACCGTCCGACGCACCTTCGATCAAGCCCGGAATGTCGGCGATGACGAAGCTTTTCCAGCGATCAACACTGACCACACCCAGGTTTGGTACCAGCGTGGTGAACGGGTAATCGGCAACTTTCGGCTTGGCGGCCGAAACCGAACGAATGAAGGTGCTCTTGCCAGCATTTGGCAAACCCAGCAGACCGACGTCAGCCAGCACTTTCAGCTCCAGCTTCAAATCACGCTGCTCACCCGGCTTGCCCGGCGTGGTTTGGCGCGGCGCGCGGTTGGTACTGGATTTGAAACGAGTGTTTCCCAGACCGTGCCAACCGCCATGAGCCACCAGCAGGCGCTGACCCGCTTTGGTCAGGTCGCCGATGATTTCCTGAGTGCTGGCGTCGATCACCGTGGTACCGACCGGCACGCGCAACACCAGCTCTTCACCCTTGCGACCGGTGCAATCGGTGCTGCCACCGTTGGAACCGCGCTCGGCGTCGAAGTGACGGGTATAGCGGTAATCGACCAGCGTGTTGAGGTTTTCGTCAGCGATCATGTAGATCGAGCCGCCGTCACCACCATCACCGCCGTTGGGGCCACCGTTTTCAATGAATTTTTCGCGACGGAAGCTCATGCAACCGTTGCCGCCGTCACCGGCCTTCACCCGAATGGATACTTCATCTACAAATTTCATAACGCACGCCTCCCGTCACAAAGACGAGCAAACAACATAAATTCATAAGGCTCTTGCAAAGATGAGCGTTGCGATACCGATCAAAAACCAGCGACTACACACCACAACGGCCCACACAAACAGCTTTGCAAGAGACTCACCGAAACCAGACCTTTTACAAACGAAAAAGCCCTGTCAACGACAGGGCTTTTCAGCTCAGGCAATGTGCAGGCCGTTGCTTTCGCTACGCCCTCACACCGCCTGAACGCAAGATCACGCCGCGACTTCTGCTTTCGGCACGATGCTTACATAACGACGACCGAAGGCGCCTTTAACCTGGAACTTGATCACGCCTTCGACTTTAGCGAACAGAGTGTGATCTTTGCCCATGCCAACGCCGTAGCCAGCGTGGAATTGGGTGCCGCGCTGACGCACGATGATGTTGCCCGGAACGATGACCTGGCCGCCATACATCTTCACGCCAAGGCGTTTGGCTTCTGAGTCGCGACCGTTACGAGTACTACCACCAGCTTTTTTGTGTGCCATGAGTTCAATTCTCCTAGTGAGGAATTAGGCTGAAATTAAGCCTGAATACCGGTGATTTTGATCTCGGTGTACCACTGGCGGTGGCCCATACGCTTCATGTGGTGCTTACGGCGACGGAACTTGATGATGCGGACTTTATCGTGACGACCTTGGGAGATCACTTCAGCCACAACGGTAGCGCCGGCAACAACTGGAGCGCCGATGTTCACGTCGTCGCCATTGGCGACCAACAGAACGCGATCAAAAGTAACGGATTCGCCAGTAGCGACTTCCAGCTTTTCGATCTTCAGGTATTCACCTGGGGCGACTTTGTATTGCTTGCCGCCAGTAACGATTACTGCATAAGACATGGTATTTCTCCGAAAATCCTGCTCACCCAGCTCTTTATAGGAAGAGGTATTGGCTGGCATGGCTGCACGGGGCTGGAAAGGCCCATGTGCAATTGCGTAAGGCAGGTGCTGCCCAGGAAAGTTAGGGTGCGCGATTGTACGCAAGCCGCGAACGCCTTGCAAGCGGCCTTACGTCACGCCTTGACAGGGTGGGGCCTGCAACCTAGCATGCCGCGCAACCCTTCTGGAGCACGTCTCGCTGATGCAACCCCAAGCCTTCTACCGCGCTGTGGCGGACGACTTTACAGCCGTCGACCACATTATCAAGAAGCAGCTGACATCGCGCGTGCCGCTGGTCTCGAAAATCGGCGACTACATTACCTCCGCCGGTGGCAAACGCCTGCGTCCATTGCTGGTGCTCCTGTGCGGCAAGGCACTGGGCAGCGGCGGTGATGACCTGCGTCTGCTGGCCGCCACCATTGAATTCCTGCACACCGCCACCCTGCTGCACGACGACGTGGTCGACATGTCCGGCATGCGCCGTGGCCGCTCGACCGCGAACGCCATGTGGGGCAACGCCCCGAGCGTGCTGGTCGGGGACTTCCTCTATTCGCGCTCGTTCGAAATGATGGTCGAGCTCGGTTCGATGCCGGTCATGCAGATCCTGTCCAAGGCCACCCGCGTCATCGCCGAAGGCGAAGTCCTGCAGTTGTCGAAGATTCGTGACGCCAGCACCACCGAAGAAACCTACATGGAAGTGATTCGCGGCAAGACAGCCATGCTGTTCGAAGCCTCGACCCACAGCGCCGCAGCCCTGGCCAAGGCGGGCCCGGAACAGAGCGAAGCACTGCGCACCTTCGGCGACCACCTCGGCATCGCATTCCAGCTGGTCGACGATCTGCTCGATTACCGTGGCGACGCAGAAACCATGGGCAAGAACATCGGTGACGACCTTGCAGAAGGCAAACCTACCCTTCCGCTGATCTACACGATGCGCGAAGGCACGCCGGAACAAGCAGCGCTGGTGCGTCAGGCCATTCAGAAAGGCGGCCTGGAAGATTTGGCAAGCATCCGCGATGCCGTCGAGAAGTCGGGATCGCTGGACTACACCGCTCAACTGGCTCGCGACTACGTGGCACGTGCCATCACCTGCCTGGACGCCCTGCCCCCCAGCGAATACCGCGACGCCCTGATCGAGCTGAGCGAGTTCGCGGTCGCACGCACGCACTGATCCGCCGCTCGTTACACCGAAAGCCCGTCCACATGACGGGCTTTTTGTTGCCTGCACCTTCTACCTGCAAGAGTGGCTCGCCCTGCAAGTACTGGCTTTGCTGTCGCTGCGCAACCGATCGCGGCGCAAGCCACGCCCCTGCAGGTATAGCGCTGCGGGCTACCCCTGCGGCACATAATGCGAATTAATCTCAAATAGAACCTTGCTATTCCTCAGATAAGAATTATTCTCATTGGAAACCTTCAAGGAGAATGAACATGACTTATCTGATCGACGCCTGGCTGGATCGGCCCCACCCTTACCTTCGTATCCTCCATCGCGAGACAGGCCAGGTCTGTGCAGTGCTGGAAGAAGACGCTCTGGACGAATTGCGGGATCAGGGAGATCTGGACGTCAACAGCCTGAGCTCGTGCGAACCCGGTGTTCAAAAGGAGATGGTGAGAAACCTGTTTCTGTTCTGCTACGCCCGAGCCTTGCGCCCGGCCTGTGAACTGCACTGATGCCACTGCCTGAATACGACGTGGCCGGGTGAACACGTATGTCCACCCGGCAACGATCTGCTTGCAGCTTTACGCTGCTGCTACAGCCTTACAGAACGTCGAGCAGTTCTACGTCGAACACCAGAACGCTGTGCGGCGGGATGCTGCCCACGCCTTGTGCGCCGTAAGCCAGCTCGCTAGGAACGTGCAGACGCCATTTGCTGCCGGCCTTCATCAGTTGCAGTGCTTCGGTCCAGCCTGCAATCACACCACCGACCGGAAACTCGGCAGGCTCACCACGATCGTAGGAACTGTCGAACACGGTGCCGTCGATCAGCATGCCGTGGTAATGCGTGCGCACGTTGCTTTCGCGGGTAGGCTGAGCGCCTTCACCGGCGGTGATGACTTCGAACTGCAAACCCGAGTCCAGCGTGGTCACGCCTTCGCGCTTGGCGTTCTCGGCCAGGTAATGCTTACCAGCGCCAGCGGCGGCTTCTGCTTTGGCAGCGGCTTCAGCCTGCATGATTTCGCGAATGACTTTGAAGCTCGCGGCCATTTCTTCCTGGCTGACGCGGCTTGACTGGCCACCGAAAGCGTCGGTCAGACCGGCCAGAATGGCGTCCAGATTGACGCCCGGCGGCGGGTTGTCACGCAGTTGGTCACCCAACTGACGGCCGATGCCGTAGCTGACGCGGGTTTCGTCGGTGGACAGATTGACTTCGGACATAACGCTGCTCCGCTGAAGAGCGCCCGCGGGCGCCCTGATCTAAATGGCCGAGCAGCCTAGCACAACAGGATATATCCAGTAACAAACTACCAGGCCGAACGGATAGAAAGCGGTACGCGCACCGTTTGCTCTTCTGTGTCATGCAGGCCGCACATCTCATCGTGAACCACCGCATGCACCAGGTTGAACGGCATCGGCGTTATCGCGTGCAGCACATCCCGTGCGTGCTCGACCGAACGCAGGTGCAGGGTCTTGCCCCGCGCATCGTTCAACGGATGAGCAGCGCCATGCATGCGCGCCTCCAGCAAGTAGATGCCGCCTTCCATGGAGATGAGGTTGAGTTCGTCAATGCGACCAGCACTGGCGTGGGCAGTCAGTTCCTGCAGATTCATGAGAGGACCCTCGTTGATCTCGGACTTCAGTGAGCGAATCACAAGTCTCGCCCACTCTGGCCGGAGTACAAGGTGCAGGGCGTGCCGCTGGTCATTTTTTGTTCACGCCACAAAAACCAGTGTGGGAGCGGACTCATGCGCGAGACGCCAGTACATCCGATACCTCGTTATCGTCAGTACTCGCTCATCGCGAATGAATTCGCTCCCACAGGGTATTGCTTAATGCTTCGTCAGCTTGTCCAGATAGCCCATCGCAAACGCCGACACGACAAAGGTCATGTGGATGATCACGTACCACATCAGGTACTGCGGTTCGATGTTCTTGGCGTCCATGAACACCCGCAGCAGGTGGATCGAGGAAATCGCGACAATGGACGCGGCGACTTTCATCTTCAACGATGAGGAGTCCATTTTGCCGAGCCAGTTGAGCTTTTCCTTGTCTTCGTCGATGTCCAGTTGAGAGACGAAGTTTTCGTAGCCGGAGATCATGACCATCACCAGCAGACCGCCAACCAGCGCCATGTCGATCAGCGACAGCAAGACCAGAATCAGGTCCGACTCGGCCAGCGAAAAGACGTTGGGAATGACGTGGAAGATTTCCTGGAAAAACTTGAGCGCCAGCGCCAGCAATCCCAGAGACAAGCCAAAGTAGATCGGCGCCAGTAACCAGCGCGACGCGTACATGGCATTTTCGATAAAACGTTCCATTGAAGCTCACAGATAATTGAAAGCTCGCGAGTATAGGGCGAAGCCGTTCTGGCACAACCCTTTACGACAAGACTTGAAACAATTAACCCGGAGGGAAAAACCTCGACGAACCCGCGCTACGACCCTGGACGCCAGGAAAAACAGACGCGGCTTTCGTCGAGACATTAGTGCCTGTCAGTTAACAGGGGAAGTGCGCTGGCTGTGGGATGAATCGCCATTGATCCGTCGTAGCTCACCTTGCAAATGAAGGCTCCAGATCGGTATTTCTTCTGCGGTCTGATAGCCATGCAGCGCCAGACTCTCGGCAATCGCATCCAGCACCGACTCAGCGGCGACCGGACCATGAAAAGGCCCTTGAGCCTTGAGCGCAGAAGGTTGTTCCCCGGACATCCCGGCAGCGAACAGCAAGGTCCACATACCGTTATCGCCGGACAGCGGGCGAATCACACATTCGATACGGGTCACCAGACCCAAACATTGGCGAGTAAGACAGAGGCTGCGCGGCATGGCGAGCTCCTCATTGAGTGCAGTATTCATTCCCTGGAACCGCTTCGGAAATGCGTCAGTCCATTTGACAACTGCTGCAACACGACAATATCGAACAAATACCCTGTAGGAAAAGAGTGAAAACAAAAAGGGCGCCGAATGGTCATTTGGCCATCAGACGCCCCGTTTAGTTGACGTCAAACTGTCAACTTTTCAGTTCCGGTTGTAATTGTGGCGCCTCTTTTTCGAGCTCTTTGAGGTCCTCTTCGCTGAGCATTTCGGCGATGTCGCGAAGGCGATCCACCACTCGACCGTTGACCGAATCCTCAGGGAATTGACCCTCTTCGTCAGCCTCACCCACCGGCTCGCCCACCAACAGACTCAGCGCCTCGTCGACCTGACGCACGGCGTAGACATGGAACTGTCCGGCACGCACGGCCTGCAAGACCTTTTCATCGAGCATCAGCGTGGCGACGTTGGCTTGCGGGATGATCGCGCCCTGATCGCCTGTCAGACCTCGCGCCTCACAGAGTCGGAAGAAGCCTTCGATCTTCTCGTTGACCCCGCCGACCGCCTGGACTTCACCGAACTGGTTGATCGAACCCGTGATCGCGAAGCACTGCTTGAGCGGTGTCTTCGACAACGCGGAAATCAACGTGCAGACCTCACCGAGCGAAGCGCTGTCGCCATCCACATAACCGTAGGACTGCTCCAGCGCGATGCTTGCGGAAATCGCCAGCGGGAATTCCTGCGCATAGCGACTGCCCAGGTAACCGGTGAGGATCATCACGCCCTTGGAGTGGATCGGCTGACCGAGGTTGACCTCACGCTCGATGTCGACAATGCCGCTGCCACCCGGGTACACCGTGGCGGAAATCCGCGCAGGCACACCGAACGCCGAGTCGCCGACTTCCAGCACCGTCAGGCCGTTGCACTTGCCGACCGCCGCGCCCGCGGTGTCGATCAGAATGATCCCGGCGAGCATGTCGTCCAGAATGCGGGCCGAGACGCGACCGGTGCGCGTCGCCTTGGCTTTCAGCGCGCGTTCGATGTGACCGGCGTCGGTCCGCTCGTCGTTCGCCAGGCTGCGAATGAAGTCCGCCTCACTCACCAGTTGGAACAGATCGCCGATGCGTGCCGACAGACGCCCCTGGTGTTCGGCCAGACGCGCGCTGTAAGTCGCCAAACGCGCCACCGCATCGGCGGTCAGCGGCGCCATGCCTTCTTCCGAGGTACGGGTTTTGAGCAACTGGGCGAACTGCTCCAGGCTTTCGTCGACCATCGGGATGTCTTCATCGAAATCCACCAGCACCCGGAACATCTCCTGGAAGTCCGGATCGAGGTCCTGCAGCGTGTAGTACAGCGAACGGGCGCCGATGATGATGACTTTGACCTGCAGCGGGATGGTCTGCGGCGTCAGGGTCACCGTGGCAATGCGGCCCAGCTCGCCCAGCGGCGACTCCATCTTCAGCTTGCGCGATTGCAGGGAACGCTTGAGCGCGTCCCATACGAACGGCTCGCTGAGCATTTTTTCAGCTTCCAGAATCAGGAAGCCGCCGTTGGCCCGGTGGAACGCACCCGGGCGCAGCTGGCGATAGGTGGTGTACAGCGCGCCTTGATCGGTGCTGTATTCGATACGGCCAAACAGATTGTCGTACGTCGGGTGGGGCTCGAAGACCACAGGCGCTCCGCCGCTGGCCGAGTGACCGACCACCAGGCTCGGGCAGTATTGTTCTTCCAGCAGCTTGCGCGCCTGCGCATCGGCCTTGCTGTCATCGACCAGTTGCTCGACCACGGTTTTCAGCAGGTTGACCTGCATCGCCTGCAAATACGCGCAGACCGCGGCGTTTTCCGCGTACTGCTCGGACAGCGGCGCCAGCAGTGGCTGCAAGGCCAGAATGATGGTCTCTTCATTCAGCTGACGCATCTGGTTGTTGGACTCGCGCTTCCACTGCGGCAGGCTGGCGAGTTCCTCGTTAAGACGCTCCTCCAAGGCCGAAATATCGTCGTGAAAACGGTCGCGATCGGCTTCCGGCAACTGCGAGAACTCCGCCTCGTCCAGCGCCTTGCCGTCCAGCATCGGGGTGAAGGCAATGTTGCTGCTGTCTCGGTACAGCGCAATGTCTTTTTCCAGGGCAAGGCGTTCGATCACGTCCAGCGCCCGGTCATAACGTTGGTTGAAGGCGCGGTCAATGGCGCTCTTCTTCTGCTGGTAGGACGGATGCTCGAAAACGGCCGGAAACGTCGACAGAAGGTTGTCGATCAGGCCGTTGATGTCGGCGATGAACGCACTGGCACTCCCCGGCGGCAGCTCCACTGCACGGGGCTCGCGCGACTCTTCGAAGTTATTGACGTAGACCCAGTCGGAGGGGGTCTGCATGCGCTTGCCCTCAGCCTTGAGGTAGCGCTTGACGAAGGAGAAGCGACCGGTGCCGGGCTCTCCCATAACGAACACGTTGTAACCGGGCCGCGGCATGGCGACCCCAAACTGTAGAGCCTCGACCGCTCGTTCCTGGCCGAGCACGCCGCGAAAGGGTTCCAGATCGTTGGTTGTCGTGAAGCTGAACTGTTCAGCGGAAAAGGGACGGGTCAGCGCTTCAGGCGCAAGTCGCAAGCTGGCAGCAACAGGATCGGGCATCGGACATCCTTACATCAGGCGGGGCAGATGGGGGCATTCTGGCGCTCGCCGCACCCGACTGGCAAGGCAAGAACCATCGGAATGTTTTTTATGGATGAGGACCGTTCCTACAGGCTTTAAGGACACGAACTGCATACAACAAAGTGTAATAACCAACGGAACGTTCAGATCGTGCCTAAACTCCAAGCGGAGCGGCCGGTAACAAATTAAATAACCGACCCTCCCTGGCGCCGGTACTGGCCAGGACCCGACCCTTGGTTGAAACAACAGAGACTAAAGCTATGAAACGGATTCTTCTTGGTACTCTCTTCGCCGCTGTGTCCATCAACGCCATGGCTCAAGCCCCTGGCGGCCCAGACTGCGGCTGGGGCAACATGCTGTTCGAAGGTCAACGCGGTACCCCCGCCCACTTCCTCGCTTCCACCACCAACGGCACCTCCGGTAACGCCACGTTCGGCATGACCTCGGGCACCAACGGCTGTTCCACCAACAGCGCCCTGACCTACGGCGGTAAATCCTGGATTGCCATGAACGGCATGATGGACGAGCTTTCCAAAGACATGGCGATGGGCCAGGGCGAGGCACTGACGACCTATGCGGTCGTACTGGGCGTTGCACCGGAAGACCGTGCGCATTTCGCCGCAGTCACCCACAACCACTACCAGCAGATCTTCAACAAGGCAGACGCCACCGCTGAAGACGTGCACACCAACACCCTCGATGTGCTGAAGAACGATCCGACGTTGGCCAAATACGCAACTCAGGCTTAAATACGATCTGCCTGCCTTCTTCGGGGGGCAGGCTTGCACCGCTTTCGTTTAGCTTCCGTCTACCTGATTAGTTGCCAATCTATGCTCAAACGCCTTGCCTGGCTGGCGCTCTGTGTCTGCGCCCCGCTGTATGCCGCGCCACACGTCAAAGATGATCGTTTGCAGCAATTGGCCGATTCCAGATTCTGGGTCGCTATAGGCCATTATGAAGCCGGTAAGCTCGGTGGATGGCGCAGCTATGTCGACGACCCCAAATTTTTCCTTGCCGTTAACGGCGCCCACGACCCCAAAGCCGAGCTCGCTGCCACGCTTGAGGCGATCTATCGTCCCGTCGTTGAGGGCAAAGAAAACGCGCATCCACAGTGCGTATACCCCTCGCGCACCCGTTTTTTGCGTGACGAGCTGAAGCTGACTGACCTGCCCGCCGTCGACTGCAAAGAATTCAACAAGTGGTTCTCTGATGTCGCGCCCGACAGCACAGTGATGATCTTCCCGGCCGCGTACCTCAATAGCCCGTCGTCGATGTTCGGCCACACCTTGCTGCGTATCGATCAGGCCGGCGTGGAGGCGAACAAGACCGCCCTGCTCAGCTACGCGATCAACTTCGGCGCCTACATCGAAGGCTCCGACAACAGCATCCTGTACGCCTGGAAAGGCCTGATGGGTGGCTATCCGGGGCTGTTCGCGCTGGTGCCGTATCAGGAAAAACTCTCTGAGTACCGCAGCCTGGAAAACCGCGATCTGTGGGAATACCGGTTGAACCTGACGCCGGAAGAAACCCGGCGCATGGTCGAGCACGTGTGGGAACTCAAACAGATCCGCTTCGGTTATTTCTTCTTCGACGAAAACTGCTCCTATCGCCTGCTCGAACTGTTACAGGTCGCGCGCCCCAGCCTGAACCTGACGCCGCAGTTTCGCCTGACCGCAATCCCCACCGACACCGTGCGCGCCGTCAAGGAAGCCGGGCTGGTGGAGAAGATCGATTATCGGCCTTCGAAGGAACGTGAACTGCTCAGCCGCGCCGAGCCGCTGAACCATGATGAAAAACAATGGGTACTGAAAGTCAGCGCTGATCAGCAGCAGATGCAGAGCCCTGAATACCTCGCCGTGCCAAAAGAGCGGCGCGCGTTGATTCAGGACGCGGCTTATCGGCTGGAGCGCTACCGCGCCAACGGTCTGGAGCGCGACCCGGTGCGTTCGCAGCGCAGCTATGACTTGCTGCGTGCAATCAGCACCAATCCGCCGCCCGAGCTGGAAATCGAGCGTCCGGGCTTGCCGGAAGACGGTCATGAATCGCGCACCTGGCAATTGGGCGCCGGCACGCGCGATGACAAGGCGTTCGCCGAATACGGCTTGCGCATGGCGTATCACGACCTCAACGACAACGCCTACGGCTTCCCGCTCGGCGCACAGATCGAGATTCTTCAGCTCAAGCTGCGTCAGTACGAAGACAGTCGCTGGCAGGTTCAGCAACTGGACCTGGCGACCATTCGCTCGCTGACCCCTCGCAACGAACTGTTGCAGCCATGGTCGTGGCAAGTGGCAGGCGGGCTGGAGCGTGTGCTGGGCAAGCATGGCGACGAGAATCTGGTCAGCCACGTCAACGGCGGCGCGGGCGGGACCTGGAAGCTGGGTGACGACGTGCTGGGCTTTGCACTGGGCACGGTCCGGATCGAGCACAACAATGACTTCGACGCGCTCGTCTCACCCGCCGCCGGTTTCAATACTGGCGTTCTGTGGCGCAATCCGCTGGGCAATTTCAGCCTGGAAACCAAAGGCGATTACTTCACCAACGGCGAAGTGCGCCGCAACATCAGCTTGAATCAGCAGTGGGAGCTCTCGCGTAATCTGGGCCTGCGGCTCAGCGCACAACGGGAATTCAGCCAGCTGACGTCGCCGGTGAACGAAGTGATGCTTGAGTTGAAGTGGTATCACTATTAGAAATGCAAACCTGTAGGAGCGCGCTTGGTCTGGGCGGCCTTCCGACGAATGCGGTACGTCAGCCGACGATGATGTACCAGGCAAATCGCAATCGCGAGCAAGCTCACTCCTACAGCAACGCGGCGTTTTCCGTTGATCCGCACTCAAACTGTCTTCGCGGTATACCCCTCCTCCTCGATCAGCCCGATCACCTGCTCGCTCGCCAGCTCGCTTTGCACCCTGACCTCGCCTTTGGCCAGATCGATCTGCACGTCAGCAGCCGGGTCTTCACCCTTGATTGCGTTGGTAACGGCGCGGACGCAGTGCCCGCAGGTCATGCCTTGAACGTTGAATACTTGCATGTGATGACTCCTCGGTTGAGTGGCTGCTCACAGGGTGAAACAGCGGGATGTCGCCATGTTCGACCTTCCCACCGTGGCAAGGTCAAGTTTCCCGTGAATCTGCCGGGCTGGTATTCCGCGATTTACTGAGCCAAAGTGTTTCATCAACGAACATCAGGAGAATCGGCAATGCGCTGGTCAGCCTTTCGCATCGCAGGTTTTATCGGCCTGTTGGCTTCCGCATCCTGGGCTCAGGCCGATCAGGACTACGGCGTACTCATCATTTCCCGCGAGCGGCTGGAAGTGGCCACGTCCTGCGAGATCGGTATCTACATGCAGGATCAGCTGGTCGGTCGACTGTTTCAGGAAGAGTCACGCTCCTTCAACCTGCCGGCCGGTGATCTGTCCGTGCGCCTGCGGGTCCTGCCCGGCCAGACGCCCGGTTGCTCGCCCGGCATCGAAGCGCAGAACAATACCCGCCTGCACATCAATGCCGGCGATGTCCTGAAATACCGGATCGCCTCCGGCCCGAAGGGCATGTATCTCAAAAAAGCCAACCTGAATTATTGATGCAACTCAGGACTTGACCTTGCCAACGTGGCAAGGTTGATCCTTGCTGGCAATCGCCTTCAAGGAGTACCCCACCATGTCCAGCCCCACTACGTTCGACCTGCCGATCAGCGGCATGACCTGCGCCAGTTGCGTGGGTCGCGTCGAGCGCGCCTTGCGTAAAGTCCCCGGCGTCACCAGCGCCACCGTTAACCTCGCCAATGAACGCGCTCACGTGGAAGTCGCCGAGCCGATCGACCCGGCGAGTCTGATCGCCGCTGTCGACAAAGCCGGCTATGGCGCGAGTCTGGACCAAGACCCTTCCGTTCAGGAGGCCGACCAGCAAAAACGCCATGACAGCGAACGCTGGCACTTGATGCTGGCGATCGTCCTGGCGGTGCCGCTGGTGCTGCCCATGCTGCTGCAGCCGTTGGGTATCCACTGGATGCTGCCCGCCTGGGCGCAGTTTCTGCTGGCGACACCCGTTCAATTCTTCATCGGTGCGCGCTTCTACGTCGCCGCGTGGAAAGCCGTACGGGCCGGTGCGGGCAACATGGACCTGCTCGTCGCCCTGGGCACCAGCGCCGGCTATGGCCTGAGCGTGTATCAGTGGCTGATGGCGGCGCCGGGCAGCATGCCGCATTTGTATTTCGAAGCATCGGCCGTGGTCATTGCGCTCGTATTGCTCGGCAAATACCTGGAAAGCAGTGCCAAACGCCAGACCGCCAGCGCCATCCGGGCACTTGAGGCGTTGCGCCCGGAACGCGCGATTCAGGTCATTGATGGGCAGGAACACGACGTCGCCATCAGCGCACTGAAAGTCGGCGACCTCGTGCTGGTCAAACCCGGCGAACGCTTTCCGGTCGACGGTGAAGTCATCGAAGGCCAGAGCCACGCCGACGAAGCCCTGATCAGCGGCGAGAGCCTGCCGATCCCCAAGCACCCGGGTGACAAGGTCACTGGCGGCGCGATCAATGGCGAGGGCCGCTTGTTGGTCAGCACTCAGGCCTTGGGTGCGGAAACCGTGCTGGCGCGCATCATCCGCCTCGTTGAGGACGCACAGTCCGCCAAGGCGCCCATCCATAAGCTGGTGGATAAGGTCAGCCAGGTGTTCGTTCCGGTTGTCTTGCTCCTGGCGATCGCGACGGTGATCGGCTGGCTGTTGGCAGGCGCCTCCCTGGAAGCCGCCTTGATCAATGCCGTGGCGGTGCTGGTGATCGCGTGCCCTTGCGCACTGGGCCTGGCGACGCCCACCGCGATCATGGCCGGCACCGGCGTCGCGGCGCGCTACGGCATCCTGATCAAGGACGTCGAGGCGCTTGAGCGCGCGCATGAAGTCACCGCCGTGGTGTTCGACAAGACCGGCACCTTGACCTCCGGCGCACCCCGCATAGCGCACATGGCGACCTTGAACGGCGACGAAGACGCCTTGCTGGAGATGGCAGGCGCATTGCAGCGTGGCAGCGAACACCCACTGGCCAAAGCCGTGCTGGACGTGTGCAGCGAGCGTGGCCAGATACCGGCTGACGTCAGCAATAGCCGGTCGCTCGCCGGGCGTGGGATCGCCGGCACCTGGAACGGTCGCGATCTGGCGCTGGGCAACCGGCGCCTGCTGGACGAAAGCGACCTGAACATGGGATCGCTTGCTGATAACGCCAAGGCGTGGGAAGCCGAAGGCCGCACCTTGTCGTGGTTGATCGAGCTGAGCCCGCAGCGGCAGGTGCTCGGGTTATTCGCGTTCGGCGACACGCTCAAGCCTGGCGCCGCTCAAGCGATCGAACAGCTCACCCGACGCAACATCAGCAGCCATTTGTTGACCGGCGACAACTGGGGCAGCGCCAAAGCCGTGGCCAACGCGCTGGGCATCAGCGATGTCCACGCCGAAGTCTTGCCCGCCGACAAAGCCGCAACGGTGATGGAACTGAAGAAAACAGGCGTGGTGGCGATGGTCGGCGACGGCATCAACGACGCGCCTGCGTTGGCGGCAGCGGACATCGGCATCGCGATGGGTGGCGGCACCGATGTGGCGATGCACGCCTCGGGCATCACGCTGATGCGCGGCGACCCGCGCCTGATTCCCGCCGCACTGGATATCAGCCGCAGGACCTACGCGAAGATTCGTCAGAACCTGTTCTGGGCCTTCGTCTACAACCTGATTGGTATTCCGCTGGCCGCGTTCGGCCTGTTGAACCCGGTGCTGGCAGGCGCTGCTATGGCGCTGTCCAGCGTAAGCGTCGTCAGCAACGCCCTGCTGTTGAAAACCTGGAAAATGGCTGATCAACAGCCGGACGAAGGAGAGGCGCCATGAATATCGGCCAAGCCGCGAAGAGCAGTGGTCTGAGCGCAAAGATGATTCGGTACTACGAGTCCATCGGCTTGCTGCAGGCAGCCACCCGCACTGACAGCGGCTACCGCGTCTACAGTACTAACGACCTGCACACCCTGGCGTTCATCAAGCGCTCGCGGGATCTGGGCTTTTCACTGGAAGAGGTCGGCAAACTGCTGACCTTGTGGCAAGACCGAGGTCGAGCCAGCGCCGATGTGAAAGCGCTGGCCCACAAACACATTGTGGAGCTGAATCAGAAGATCGAAGAACTCGCGGGCTTGAGGGACACGCTGCAGGATCTGGTCGAGCACTGTCAGGGCAACGATCGACCGGACTGCCCCATCTTGAAGAATCTGGAGTCGGGGGGGTGTTGCCATTAAGCCCTGCGCAGACAACAAAAAACCCGGCCGGAGCCGGGTTTTATGTTTAACCGATCACTGCATCCAGGGCGGAGGCGGTTCTTCGGCTTTGCTTGGTGGCGCATCATCCGCTGCCCGAGCAGCCTGGCGGCGGTCCTCGTCCAGACGCGCTGCTTCGATCTCGCGCAGCACGCTGCCAACGTCGGCAATGTCGTCCGGATCGGCAAATACGCCGGTCAGCACGGTGGCAGGCGAAAGCGTGCCAGCCTCGTAGTACGACCACATCTCCCTGGCGAAGCGAGTCTGCTTCAGTTCCGGCGCAAAGCGACCGAAGTAGGACGCCATGTTATTAACGTCGCGCTCCAGCATGCTGAACGCGTGGTTGTTGCCCGCTGCGTCGACCGCCTGAGGCAGATCGATAATGACCGGGCCATCCGGCGACAGCAGCACGTTGAACTCGGAAAGGTCACCGTGCACCAGACCGGTACACAACATCAGCACGATTTGCTGAATCAGGAACGCGTGATACTCGCGGGCCTGATCAGGTTCCATCGTGACGTCATTTAGACGGGGCGCCGCATCGCCGTATTCGTCAGAGACCATTTCCATCAACAATACGCCTTCAAGGAAGTCGTACGGCTTGGGCACTCTGACACCCGCATTGGCCAGCCGGAACAAGGCTGCCACTTCGGCGTTCTGCCAAGCGTCCTCAGTTTCCTTGCGACCGAACTTCGAGCCTTTCGCCATGGCGCGGGCCTGGCGACTGTTACGGACCTTACGGCCTTCCTGGTACTCCGCGGCCTGACGGAAACTGCGTTTGTTCGCCTCCTTGTAAACCTTCGCGCACCGTAGCTCTTTGCCACAGCGCACCACATAAACAGCTGCCTCTTTGCCGCTCATCAGCGGACGCAGCACCTCGTCTACCAGACCGTCTTCGATCAGGGGTTCAATGCGTTTTGGAGTCTTCATCAGCTTTTATTGTGGGTCCTTCGTTGCCAAACACGCGATTGTTGCTCGTTATACGGCAATCCTCTGCCAGCGAGTAGGGGGTTATGGAATGCAGTCATGGATTCAGTTGCAAACCATACGTTCCCTGAGTTCATCCAAGCACCTTTCATGCCGGGCTGCAGCTGGGACTCAGCCCCCTGAATCAAGGCCTTGACCCGCCAGGCGGACAGATCGACGAACGGCCCAACAGGTGAACGACAAAACTTTCAGTTTCTGAACAGTTCGCCAGGCGTGAAGCCAAACAACCCCTTGAATGCAGCAATGAATGCCGACGTGGAATCGTAACCACAATTGAGCGCGGTGCGCGTCACGCTTTCGCCCTCTTCCAAGGCATTGAGCGACGCCAACAGCCTCGCTCGCTGACGCCAGCCCCGGAAGCTCAGCCCCGTTTCGCGCTGGAACAGGCGCATCAGCGTTTTTTCCGACATGTTCAGGCGCGACGCCCACTCGGTCAGCGTGATGGCCTGCCCAGGGTCGTCCACCAGTTCATTGCACAGCGCAAGCAAACGGGCATGACGGGGCAACGGAAGGGAGAAGCCCACCTCTGGCAAACTCGCCAACTGATCGAGCAACACATTAACGAGGCGTGATTGGTGGCTGTCGTGCTCGGGGTAATCGGCAGGAAGCAGGCAGAACGTCTTGATCAGCTCACGGGCCAGCGGCGTGACCTCCAGCACCCTGCATCGATTCGGCGCCCACTGGGAATCTTGCGCACGCACGTACAGGCTGCGCATTTCCGCGCGCGTCGAGGTGACCACCTCATGATCCAGCCCGGCCGGAATCCAGACGCCCCACTGCGGCGGTGCGAAGAAGCTGCCTTGCTCGGTGTGTACGCCCAGCACGCCGCTGATCGCGTAGGAGAACTGCACCCAGTCGTGACGATGAGTCGGCGTCCAGGATCCGGCACTCAGGCTTTCGGCGCGGGCATAAAGCGGCCTGGGCAGATCCGCCAGCGCCGGGATGAGCCGCTGGGTGTCTGCGTTGCGTGCGGGGCGGTGTCCGTTGGTCGGCATGAGCAGGCCTTGTGTCGTGAAGCGGCAGTTTACGGTGCAGCGCAGAAGTACTGCCAGTCGCGCCTGCCTCAATCCCTGCAGCCGCGAAAACCGCCCGACATCATCACCGCTCGATAATGGCCGTGACGCCCTGCCCGCCTGCCGCACAAATCGAGATCAGGCCGCGTCCCTGCCCGGCCACACTCAGCAGCTTCGCAAGGTTGGCGACGATGCGTCCGCCGGTGGCTGCAAATGGATGCCCTGCCGCAAGCGAACTGCCTTTGACGTTGAGTTTGCTGCGATCGATCGAACCCAGTGGCGTGTCGAGGCCCAGCCGGGTCTTGCAGTAATCCGCATCCTCCCACGCCTTCAAGGTGCACAGCACCTGTGCCGCGAAGGCTTCATGGATTTCGTAATAATCGAAGTCCTGCAAGGTCAGCCCATTACGAGCCAGAAGCCTCGGCACCGCATACACCGGCGCCATCAGCAAACCTTCTTCACCGCGCACGAAGTCCACTGCCGCTGCCTCGCCGTCGCGCCAGTAGGCCAGGACCGGCAGGCCACGCTCGCGCGCCCAGTCTTCACTCGCCAACAGGACCAGTGAGGCGCCATCGGTCAGCGGCGTGGAGTTGCCAGCCGTCAACGTGCCCTTGGCGCTGCGCTCGTACGCAGGCTTGAGCGATGCGAGCTTTTCCAGGCTCGCGTCGACCCGCAGGTTGTTGTCGCGGGTCAGCCCCAGAAACGGAGTGATCAGATCGCTCTGCCAGCCTTCGGCATACGCGGCGGCCATCTTCTGATGACTCTCAAGCGCCAGTTGATCCTGCGCCTCACGGGGAATCTGCCAGGTCTGCGCCATCAGCTCGCAATGCTGCCCCATCGACAACCCCGTGCGCGGCTCGCCATTGCGCGGCAATTCCGGCTTGAGGTTATGCGGGCGCAACTGTGTCAGCGCCTTGAGCTTGTCGGCTGTGGTTTTGCTGCGATTGACCTGCAGCAGGATCTGCCGCAGGTCTTCGTTGACCCCGATTGGCGCATCAGAGGTGGTATCCACGCCTCCGGCGATGCCGCATTCGATTTGCCCCAGCGCAATTTTGTTGGCGACCAGCAAGGCCGCTTCAAGTCCGGTGCCGCAGGCTTGCTGGATGTCATACGCGGGCGTTTGAGGGGACAACCGCGAGCCCAGCACGCATTCGCGGGTCAGGTTGAAGTCCCGGGAATGCTTGAGTACCGCCCCGGCCGCGACTTCCCCCATGCGCAGGCCATGCAAGTTGAAGCGCTCGATCAGGCCCTCGAGCGCTGCGGTCAGCATGTCCTGATTGCTGGCGGTGGCGTACGCCCCGTTGGAGCGGGCAAACGGGATCCGATTCCCTCCGATGATGGCCACGCGGCGTATCTGACTCATTGAAATCTCCCTTTCTCGTGTGGGTTGCTCAACTGAAGAGCGTAGGACTTTCTGCAGGCGAGTGTGGTCCACTGCTTTGAACCCCGACTCAAGGAGAGTGTTCCATGGCATCTGATCGCTACATTGACTTCGCCAACTCGGACATCGGCCGCCGACTGGTCGGGGCGGTAGGTCTGCCTGCGCCCGCTCGCCTGGAGCGCTGGCAAGCGGGTCGTTTGCGCCCGGTTGAAGGCGCGCTGTTGTTGAGTAGCGGCCCCCTTGCCGAGCGCGTCAGCAGGTTTGCACCGCGCATGACGGATTTGTTGTTCAGTTTCGGCAGCGATGTCAGTGGCGCCCACCCCTGGACCGGTGAACAAGGCTCGAAGATCAAGGCCGTGGTGTTCGATGCCAGTCCGCTGTTGCACGCCCACCAACTGGGTCAGCTGCGGGAGTTCTTTCAGCCCGTGCTGCGCCATCTGGCCCCTAGCGCGCACGTCGTCATACTGGGGCGCGTCCCGGATTCACTGAGCGATCCGCTGGCCGCCAGCACGCAGCAAGCCATCGAGGGCTTCAGCCGCTCGCTGGCCAAGGAAATGCGCAACGGCGGCACGGTTCAGCTGTTGCAGGTCGAGGAATGTGCCGAGGAGCAACTCGAAGGCGCGCTACGATTCTTCCTTTCGCCGAAAAGTGCGTTCATTTCCGGGCAAGTGATTCGTCTGAGCGCGTGCGAAGCCCAGGTGCAGGACTGGAGTCGTCCGCTGGCCGGACGCAAGGCGCTGGTGACCGGTGCTGCCCGAGGGATCGGCGCCGCCATCGCCGAAACCCTTGCACGGGACGGCGCCGATATTGTGTTGCTGGATGTGCCGCAGGCCAAGGCCGACCTCGAGGCACTGGCCGCACGCTTGGGTGGTCAGGCTGTGGTGCTGGATATCTGCGCGCCCGATGCCGCGACACAGTTGATCGAACGTATTCCAGGCGGGCTCGACATCGTGGTCCACAACGCGGGCATCACGCGGGATAAAACCCTGGCCAACATGACGGCGGATTTTTGGGACTCGGTGCTGAACGTCAACCTCAATGCTCCGCAAGTCCTGACTCAAGCGTTGATCGATGCGGGCGCGCTGCATGACAACGGCAGCGTGATCCTGATGGCATCGATCAGCGGCCTGGCAGGCAATCGCGGGCAAACCAACTACACCACCAGCAAAGCTGGCCTGATCGGCCTGGCACGCGCATTGGCGCCGTCGCTGAAAGAACGTGGCATCAGCATTAACGCCGTCGCGCCGGGGTTCATCGAAACGAGCATGACCGCGCATATGCCGTTTGCCCTGCGTGAAGCGGGCCGTCGCATGAGCTCGCTGGGCCAGGGCGGCCTGCCTCAGGATGTCGCCGAGGCAGTGGCATGGTTGAGCCAGCCGGGCACAGGCTCGGTCAGCGGCCAGGTGCTGCGGGTCTGTGGACAAAGCGTCATGGGTGCCTGAGCCCTGTTTACTGGGCGGGGCTCAAGAGAATGAACACGGGAGAATTTCAATGAGTGCACATTGGCGTTATCTGGATGCTCCACCCGCGCTGCCCGGTTTGTTCATGCAGGCCGCTCTGCGGCGCAAGGTCAGTGGTACGCAACTGCCCGATCAGGGCTTGCGCTGCTGGGTGTCGGTCGATCCCGAGAAGGTCAATGCGTTCTCCAAAGTCTGCGGTTTTGTCCCCAGCAGCCTGTTACCGCCGACTTATCCCCATGTGCTCGCGTTTCCACTGCAAATGAAGCTGCTGACGGACAAGGATTTCCCCTTCCCGTTGTTGGGACTGGTGCACCTGCAAAACCGCATCAGCATTCGTCGCCCGCTGGGCAGCGTGATCAAGGCCCAGGTGAGCGTGCGCGTCGCCGACCTGAAGCCTCACGCCAAAGGTGCGACGTTCAGCCTGATTACCCAGATCGAGGACGCCTTGGGGCTGCTGTGGGAAGAACACAGCACCATGCTCTGTCGCGGTGTGCAGATTGAAGGCGAAGTGGAAGGCGCCTATGAGCCGGCGCCGTTGCCGATGACCGAACTGGCGACCTGGTACGCGCCGTCCGACATCGGTCGGCAGTACGCCAAGGTCAGCGGCGATTACAACCCCATTCACTTGAGCGATGCCAGCGCCAAACTGTTTGGTTTCCCCACGGCTATCGCCCACGGCCTGTGGATAAAAAGCCGAACGCTGGCTGCACTGGAAGACCACCTACCCGCGTCGAACGTGGACATTCGCGTGGAGTTTCAAAAGCCGGTGCGCTTACCGAGCGAATTGACGTTATCCGCCAGCGCGGCAGGTTCGCACGGGCAGTTGAAGGTCGAGGGCAAGGAAGGGATCGTGCACATGGTCGGGAGCTGGCAGCCCGCGTCGGAGTGAGAGGGTTATCTATGTAGGAGCGTGGCTTGTCCCGCGATCGGCGGGGAACCCGTCGCAAGTCCATACGCCTTGGCAGCGTCAGACAAGCCGCGTTTGCAGATTTCGCGACGGGTTCCCCGTCGATCGCGGGACAAGCCACGCTCCTACAGTTTCACATCAGCTCCACTTGCTTCAATCGCCCATCCCCCTGAAGCTACGCACCTTCAGGAGACCCGCACATGAACCTCGACGAACTCACCCAACGCCTGCATCGCATCCGCGACACCAACGACTGGCGCCAATTTCACAGCCCCAAGAACCTGGCGATGGCAGCCAGTGTGGAAATGGCCGAGTTGGTGGAAATCTTCCAGTGGAAAACCGAAGACCAGTCGCGTCAGTTGCCGGCTGAAGAGCTGGCGCATGCGGGCCAGGAAGTGGGCGATATCGTGCTGTACTTACTGCTGATGTGCAGCGAACTGGGCCTGGACATGAACGAAGTGGTGCGCGCCAAGCTGGCGGACAGCGAACGGCGGTTCAGCAAATGAGCGACCGGCATTTCGACCAGCTAGCGACGCGCTTCGCCGAGAAGATCTACGGCGGCGCAAAAGGCGCGATTCGTCTGGCGGTGTTGCAGGCGGACCTGAAAGAAAGCCTGCCGGATCGCCCCTTACGCGTGCTGGACATCGGCGCGGGCCTGGGTCACATGGCGCTGTGGCTGGCAGAGCGTGGCCATGACGTCACGCTGGCCGAACCTGCCGAGCCAATGCTTGAGGGCGCTCGCCAGCGCTTCGCCGAAGCGGGCCAGTCAGGCACGTTCATTCAGGCGCCGTGGCAGGACCTGCCCGGCCAGCTGACCGAGCCCTACGATCTGGTGCTCTGCCATGCCGTGCTGGAGTGGCTGGCCGAGCCGCACACGATCCTGCCTGCGCTGCATCAATTGACCAAAGCCGATGGCTGGTTGTCGCTGGCGTTTTACAACCGCGACGCACTCATCTACCGCAATCTGCTCAAAGGCCATTTCAAGAAAATGCGCCGAAATACCCTGGCCGGTGAAAAACAGAGCCTGACCCCGCAACAACCTCTTGATCCCCGCGAATTAGCGGCGCAACTTGAAGGTCAGTGGCGGGTCGAAACCCAGAGTGGCGTTCGTGTTTTCCACGATTACATGCCGGTGGAGTTTCAGGCGAAAGCCGAGCTCGCAGATTTACTGGAAATGGAGCTCGCGCATCGACGTCACCCAAGTTTTGCCGGACTGGGACGTTATCTGCACTGGATGTGCCGACCTGTTTGAGGCTATCTGCGGAGACCATCATGAAACGCCGCCTTGCTTTGCTTTCACTCTGCCTGGGACTCGCCGCGTGTCAGAGCCCCAACCCCTACAACGCCGTGTCCGCCGCGATCCCGCCTGCGCCGCCACAGGCGGCCAATGCGATCGACATGAGTGCCTATCCTGCCGCGCCGCGTGACTTCGGTCGCTACCGCAACTGGACCTGGCTCAACGGCCAGTTGCCGCCTGGCACTCAATGGGCTGACTCCGCACAAGTGGCGGAAGCTGTGAGCAACGGACTGGATCAGCGCGGTCTTCGCCCTTCGCAGAACCCCCAGGCCGCCGATCTGCGCGTCACCGCCGACACCCGGACGGAAACCCGTGTCCGGCAAGTCCGGGACGATTATTACGACCCGTATTACGGCGGCGCCGGTGTGGGGTATTACAACGGCTATCGCAATGGTTACGGCGGCTATGCCAGTGTGCCGATTGTCCGGACCTATCAAGAGCAAGTGGTGGTGGTGCGGATCAGCATGTTCGATGCTCGCAGCGGCCAGCCGGTGTGGAGCGCCAGTGCGGAAACCGGCAGTGGGGGCGATCAGTCGGATCGCGCCAAGGCGTTGCGCCAGGCCGTGCAGCACGCATTGACCGCCTATCCACCTTCCTGATCCTGATTCGTAGCCCGCTATTCGTAACCCGCTACGCAAACGTTAAGTGCATGCGCTGGAGAACCAACATGTTTCGCTGTATCGCTGTCGTGTGTGTTGCCTTGATGCTCGCCGCCTGCCAGACCGATCGGGTCAGTCGTGACTTCGACGCACAGCGCGATTTCGGCGGGTATCGAACCTGGGCCTGGAAAGAACCCGGCCTGCAATATCAACCGAACGACCCACGCATCAAGAGTGACTTGACCGAACAACGCATTCGCCAGTCGGTGAGCGAGCAACTCGATCAACGAGGTCTGCGCATGGCCGCACCGGGGGCAAAAGCTGACCTGCAGGTGCAAGCCTGGCTGATCGTTGAAAACCGCCAACAGATGGTCACCACCAACTACGGTGGTGGCGGCTATTGGGGCAACCCATGGGGCGGTTACTGGGGCGGCCCGATCGGCACCGAGACGCGCAATGTGGATTACAAAGTCTCAACCCTGCAGATCGACATGCTCGACGGTATGGACGGCAAGCTGGTGTGGCGGGGCAGCACCGAGCAGGTCGTGAGCGATAACAACGCCAACCCGGCAGCGCGCGAGCTGGCGCTGCGTCAGACCGTGCAAAAGATTCTGCAGCAGTATCCGCCTCATTGATCGATGCGTGACCGCCACCTTGGCGTGCTGGTCCACCCTGTCCCCTGTGGGAGCGAATTTATTCGCGAACGATCTTCCAGGCGATACAGAGGTGTCGAATGTACCGACGTCTCGCGAATGAATTCGCTCCCACGGGAGCCCGCACGCGATTCAGCCTTTGCGCCGTCATCGCTGCCCAAACGCCATCATTCACTCAGCACATTCGCGAAGCGCCAACTACACTCCCCTGCATCTCGGGTGAGTAGCGACGGCGTTGCCGAAGGAGTGCTGATGTCTCCCCTGATGTCCCCCTGCGCCCGCCGGGATCGGCAGCGAGGTGCCATAGGATTGTTGGCAGCCCTGACGATGGCCCTGGCCTTGCTTTGCACCCTGGTGGTGGTCGACAGCGGTCGGCTCTACATGGAAAAACGTTCCCTGCAGCGCATCGCCGACATGGCAGCGCTGGAAGCGGCGAGCCTCAACGGCAACTGTGCGGGCGCCAGCACGGCGAACAGCTACGCGACCCAAAGCGCCACGCGCAACGGCTTCACCGTCACGGACAACACCCGCACCCTGACCACACGCTGCGGCGTCCTCTCCACCGGCGCCGACAGCCGCCGCAGCTTTGTAGTGGACGCCACGAAAGCCGACGCCATTCAGGTCATCGTCAGCCACACCGTCGCGCGCAGCATCGCGGCGGGCATTGGGGCCATGTTCGATACCAACCCGACGCCGCCGGATATTCAACTGACCGCCGTGGCCGTGGCGACGCCACCGTTGCCGCCGTTGGCGCAGTTGACGATTCAGACGACGCTGGCAACCATCGATAGCTCACGCGGAGCACTGTTGAACGCGCTCTGGGGCCAGTTGCTGGGGGGTACGTTGAACATCAGTGCCGTTGGTTACCAGGGCCTGGCCGACGCCAACGTCAATCTGCTGAAGTACCTTGATCAACTGGCGATCGACATCAACGCAAAGGCTGGCGATTACACAAGCTTGTTGAGCAGTGACATCAAGATTTCCCAGCTTTTGACCACCAGCGCGAAGATGCTGCCACAAGCGAGCTCGGCAGTGCAGGCAGCCATCAGCGGACTGAATGTCGTGGCGGGCAATGCGACGGTAAAACTGCAGGACCTGATCAGTCTGCAAACAGGGGCACCTGCCGCCGCGCTAAATACCAACCTCAATCTTTTCAATCTGGCCCAAGGACTGGTTCAGGCGGCCAACAGCAACAATGGGCTTGCTGCGAATCTGAACCTTAATCTCGGTGTGGCCAGCGTGACAGCCAAGGTGAAAGTCATTGAGCCGCCGCAGTTATCGGCCATTGGTGATCCTAGCAAGATCCCTCAAAGCATTGCCGTGCGCACAGCCCAGATCCGAACAATGATCAGTGTGGACCTAGGCCCGATCAGCAATGCGCTTAAATCGCTGTTCGGGTTCAACCCTCTCATTTCGGTGGGCGTGGCATCGTCGCTGGACGTGAGCATCGAAGTTGCCGCCGCACAAACGCAGGTCACGGGCTACAGCTGCGCCAGTGATGCAACGAAATCTCTCACAGCGCTGACAACCACATCTGCGGCTATCGTCAAGGCAGGGAAAATCAATAGTGCGGCGTGGTCGTCAAACGTGACCGGACTGGGTGTTACGCCCCTTCCCTTGCTTGATCTGACGCTGCTCGGCTTCCACAGCGGCATCACGTTAAGCATCGACACCCCTGTCGGCCAGTCAACGCAGAGCGGCGTCTACAACGTGCCGAATGAAATCGGCGCCATCCCTAACCCGGTGTTGTCTTATTCCAGCCGAAACCTTATTGGCAACTTGCAGAACAGCAACATTGTCGTGTCATTGACCGGTCCACTGCTTTCCACCATCGGTGCTTTGCTGGGCGGGGTGATCAGTGGCATTACCACTCAGATTACAAACCTGCTGTCGCCCCTACTCGACCCGTTGCTGAATCAAGTCCTGGATCTTCTGGGCATCAGCGTCGCCAACGTCAACGTCGGCGCCAACCTGAGCTGTCATCCCGCTCAGGCGGTGTTGGTGATCTGAGATCGAATCGGTAGGCCCGATTGCTCACGATGACAGTGGGGCAGCGAGATCAGCGGTGAATGACACTGCGCATTCGCGGCCGTCGTAACCTCCGACTGCTCCTACACAGTCTGCGTCAGGCCGCCAATGCCGTACACGCCGCAGAGCGTCAGCAAGCACAAGGCAGATCCGAAGCCATCGCGGGCAAGCGCGCTCCTGCGGGCTCCGGCGAGAATCAAAAGCGAGTGTTAAGCCCTATTCCCGCACAATCGGCAATGCAATCCGGAAGCACGCGCCTTCGCTTGAGTTGCTGACACTCAAGCGCCCGCCCATCTGCTCGACGATGCCGTAGCTCACCGACAAACCGAGCCCTGTGCCGACCCCCACCGGTTTGGTGGTGAAGAACGGTTCGAAGATACGCTCCAGCAAACGCGGATCAATACCGCCGCCGTTGTCCCCGACAACGAGCCAGATCGTCTGCTCATCCTGCTCCACATGCAGGGCGATCCAGGGTTCGAAATCGTGATTCTTTTCACGCTTGGAGAGCAACGCATCGCGCGCGTTGACCATCAGGTTGATCAGCACCTGTTCAAGCTGATCCACATGACCGCGCACCTGAACGCGCGCCCCGGGCTCGTCAATTTTCAGCTCCACGCCCTTGCCCTTCATGCCTTCGCTCAGCATGTTGAGGGTGCCGTCCACGGCGTCGATCGGGTCGAACAGTTGCTGCTCGATTTCCGAACGCCTGCCGAACACGCGCATGTGGTTGACCACCCTCGCGGCGCGCTGCACCTGAGTGTCGATACGGTTGAGCTTGTCTGTCAGGTAGTCGACTTCCACATCACCGTTGCTCAGGCGCTTGAGCACGTTCACCACCGCCATGCGCATGACGTTGAGGGGCTGGTTGATTTCATGCGCCAGCCCCGTCGCCATCTCACCAAGGGTCGCCATTTTCGCGCTCTGGTTGAGCTGCATTCGCGTACGACGAATTTCCGTATTGTCACGCCCGACGGCCTGAATCTCGATCAATTTGCCGGCGTCATCGAACACCCCGCGATCCGCCCAGATCCACCAGGCATGTTCACGCCCCGGCAGTTCCAGGCAAATCTCCGCGGTGGTCGTCGGCGACTCCGGTGTCAGTTCATCGATGCGCCGTAAGAACGCCTCTTTCTGTTCCGCCGAGAACCATTCGCCCAGATCGATGCCGGGCAGTTCGGCAGGCGTGCACTCCAGATAATCCGCCAAGGGCCGGTTACCGAAGTTCAGCCTCAGATCCGGTGTGTAGCGGCAAATCATCGCGGGTGAGTCTTCGACCAGAATCCGGTAACGCTCTTCGCTTTCGCGCACGCGTTCGGTGGCTTGGGTCGCCTCGGTGACATCCAGCCAGAGCCCGACCGCTTCCACCGGCATCCCGAGGTCGTCGCGCAGAAGCCGGGCTTCGTCCAGCAGCCAGTGGTATTCGCCCTTCTTGTCCCGCAATCGGTAACGGCAACTGACCACGCCTTCGCGCAGCAACTGACGGGTGCGCTGAAACCAGATATCGCGGTCCTCGGGATGAATGTACTGGGTGAGCTGGCCGTCGCTGCACTCGGCCAGGGTCCAGCCCAAAAGTGGCGCGAGGCTGGCGCTGAAGAACGTTGGCTCCAGGGCGCCTCGATCGTACTCCAGCACGTAGATCACGGCCGGCGAACTGGCGATCAGGTTATCGAGCCGGGCATGCGCCGCGGCTGCCTGTGTTTCCTGATTCTTTATATCGCTCACGTCGAGCATGAAACCCAGCACCCGCCGTGCCTGCCCGCTGACCAGCACTTGCCCTTGAATACGCAACCAGACAGACGCCTCGCCGGGGTCGTCCTGCCGCAGCCTGACGCACGACAACATCGGTGCGCCCTGGTCGCGCAGCAGGCTCAGCCGGCTCTCCAGCTCGTGGCGGTCGGCGGGGTGAATCAGTTGCAGCCACTCTTCGAGCGGTAATACATCGCTCGTCTCCGGCAAGCCGAGGGTCCGCGCCAGTTGCGGCGCCAACTGCACCTCTTCGCTGTCGGGGAGCAATTCCCACCAACCGGTGCCCAGCAGGTCCTGCAGCACAGCCAGCCGCTCCAGTTGATGCCGATGGGCCTGATCGGCGTGCCGATACAGGATCGGCCCCGCGAGCGCCGAACACAGGTTCATCCACTCGCGCTCACCCAGATCAGGCACCTGCTGCGCCGCGTCATAGAACCCGAACAACAGCCATGCCTTGACCGAGCCTTCCTTGTGATGCGGCAACAGAAACCCTTGGGCGTTGCCAAACGCGCTTTGCAGGTGAACCAGAGGGGTAGGCACGCCAAAGTCGATCTGATGGGTAACCGTGCCGCTCAGCGAATCCAGGTCAGTGCCCAGTCGCTGGCTGTCCTGCCACAGCTGCGGCGCCGTGTGCGCGTTGTAATGCGCATAAACGCGCCATCCCACACCGCCAGGCTCGGGAAGCACCAAGGCCAGGCAAGGTACCCGATAACTCTGGGCGAGCTCTTCAAGTTGATCCGCCGTCACCGATTGCAAGCGCTCAACATGGCAACCCCGAACCTTCTCCGCCATATGCCCGGCAAGCCGCAGGCACTGTTGACGGCTCTGTGCGACGTTGGCCTCTTCCATGAGGTCGCCGATGTCAAGCAACTGCAACAACCAGCTGCTGCCCTGTGCCTGCACCCATCCACGGGTGTGCAGTACGTTGCCGTTGGGCCGTTTGAAATCAAGATCAAGCATATGCCCCAGCCACTCTCGGGGCACACCTTCGACCACCAGTGCGCTGCTGGGCATCAGGTACGCGAGCAGTCGTTGCGCCGGCATCCCGGCAGCCGCCAGCGCCAATGCCCCGCGCAACGATTTGCTAATGCTGGTGACGCGACCCTCTTCGTCCAGCTGCATGTGCCAGTCGGCACTGGCCTGAGTGGGCTCGATCACAACGGTTTCACGCTCCGGAGGCGCATCGGCGCGACCGAGCCAGCGATTGAGGATTTCGTTTTTAAGGGGCAAGTTGCAGGCTCGCTTCAGCAGAAAGGTAGGTCGGCAGATTCGGCACGTCGCCAATCCCGGGCAGCGTCAGGACCGGCAAAATTTGGGTCAGCTTGGTTTTCGGGTAGTTAATGAGCACCTGCAGCAACTTGCCGTCGAAGGACACCGTGGTGTCCGAGGCAACGTTGAACGACGGTATCCAGCTCAGTTGAGTGGACAGCGCGGCTTTGGCCTGATTGAGCACCTGCGTCTGGTAGTTGGCGGCGCTCGGGCTGATGGCTACGCTCTGGCGAACCGCTTCGGCGGCCGCATTGTTGAAGGATTGCATCATCAAAAGCGGCAGGCTGTAGGTCACCAGACCATAGAAAACGGCGAAAAAAACGACGAACACCAAGGCAAACTCGATGGCCGCGGCGCCTTTTTGTTTATGGGGGGAAAAATTGCGGGGAATCCTTCGCATGCCGACGTCTGCCCTGACAGTGCTACCTTGCATGGAGCATAGATTCTTTCCAAAAAACAGGACGTTTTTTAGCCCATGAATTTACTTTTCCTGCTGCTGTGGTTTGCCGTCTGTGCCGATCAGGACGCCCGAGGCAGAAAGGTTTCCAACGCATTGACGTTCGGCGGCACGCTGTTTTTCCTGACGTATCTGCTGATTAACGGCAACAGTTGGCTCGGCGCCCCGGCACCGGATGCGTGGTGGGCGTTACTGCTGACCCTGGTCATGACGCTGCCGGGTTATGCCTTGAACAGGCTCGGCGCGGGTGATGTGAAACTTCTGGTTGCATTGGCGCTGGGCAGCGATTACGTGTACCTGCTGGGGACGTTCATCGGGGCCGGAGTGGCCGCCGCAGCTTGGCTGATGCTGCGTCAAAAATGCTGGCGCCATGTGAGTCAACGGGTTAGAAACCGCTACCTTCACCTCGCACCGCAAGCGTCAAACAAACAGCCTTTCGTGCCGTTTCTGCTCATCGGTTTCGTGGCGACGGCGCTCCTGATCCGCTAGTCGAATTGCCATCTCACTCTATGTACATAGTCAGAAAGTGCGACTAGGTTTAGTCCTACGCCCGGACAGTGATCGTCCTACAGTGGCATGCCGTGAGGGACCTCTATGGCGCCGGGCCCGTTCAAAAGCAGTCGCAGGGAGTCGCGAGTGAACAAGTATTCAGCCGTAAAGGTGTTGGTGGTCGACGATCAGCCCCTTATCGTCGATGAGATCACTGAATTTCTGGAAGGCAGCGGCTACCGCTGCGTGCCCTGTTATTCGAGCCGTGAGGCACTGGAAAGATTCCGCGATGACAGCGCCATTGCCATCGTGCTGTCTGATCTGGACATGCCCGGTATGAACGGCATCGAACTGGTCGAAGCCATGAGGGTGGTGGCCGGGAAGAAACGCATCTTCGAATCCATCATGCTCACCGGTCGCGCCGAGAAACAGGACGTGATCAAGGCATTGCGTGCCGGAATCGCCGATTACTATCAGAAACCCGTGGACCTCAACGAGATGCTCGAAGGCGTGCAACGCCAGGAAGCGGCACTCGAGGAACGGGTTAAAAACGTTCAGCACCTGGGCCATCTCAACGACAAACTGCAGTTTCTGGCGGCGTCCATCGACGACCTCTGCCAAGACCTGGACAAGTCACGGCAACTCTCTCAGCCAGGCATGGGCGACAGTGACGTCGACTTCGAGATGCCCGCCATCTTCGAACAACTGTCCCCGCGCCAGCTGGAGGTTGCCAAGCTGGTGAGCAAAGGCCAGACCAACTATCAGATCGCCTGCGAACTGGGCATCACGGAAAACACCGTGAAGCTGTATGTGTCTCAGGTCCTGCGCCTGACCCATATGCACAATCGCACCCAACTGGCGCTGGCCCTTTCACCGAACAATGCCACGGCACGGGGGCGTGTGACGGCGCATTGAGGCCGTGATGCCCATCGCCTCATGGGCTTCAGATTTTGGCCGAAGGGGGTGGGGTCTAGCTTGCTGGCGAATGCGGTGGGTCAGCAGCATCAACGGTGAATGACACACCGCGTTCGCTGCCCTCGTAACCTCGGACGTCTCCTACAGGGTTCGCGGCGTTCCAAAGACTTGAGCATGACGCCGATACTGTAGGAGCCGGCTTGCTGGCGAATGCGGTGGGTCAGCCGCATTGATGCTGAATGACACACCGCATTCGCTGCCCTCGTAACCTCGGACGTCTCCTACAGGGTTCCCGGCGTTCCGGATATCCGTGGCCGACGACAAGCACCCAGCCGTGCGGCGTGCGCTTCAATTACTCCCCGAACCGCCCCCCGACACACTGCCGCCCATCTTCTGCTCGTAAAAGTCCGGGATGGGGTGCTGATAGCTGTTGAGCCAGCGTTGCATGCTCAGATCGCGCTCGATGGGGCTTGAGGGTTGCGGTACGGGCGACGCTGCCTTGCCGCTGGCTTGCAGTTGCAACCAGGCTTCGGTCTGCTTCTGGCTTGGTGAGGAAGGCCCCGGTTCGATGGCCGCCGCGCTCCCCGTGACGAACACCACACAGAACCCGATCAAAAAACGGATGGTCATGGTTGTCTCCCTGCAATGACGGCCGGATCACCGACGGCGGCGACTTTGTTGGTCTTGAGCGGCGAACCGCCCGACGCGTTCTTGAGTTTTTCGGCGCGGGCTTGCGCATCGTTGACCTGACCCGGAGTAAGCCCGGTCCGCGACACCAGCTCCGCTGCCTGGGTCCAGTCATCCTGATAGATCAACAACGTCACCATGTTCAGCGCGGCCAGCGTGTCGGACTGCTTGAGTTCGATCGCGGTCAGAAACTGGAACCGAGCCTGGTCGAGCTTCAGCTGATTGAGGTACACCACGCCGAGGTCATTGCGGATTTTCTCGTCGGTGGGCGACAGCTTCACGGCGGCCTGCAAGTGCATCAACGCTTGGCCGTTATCCCCGCGCGCCGCCGACAACTGACCCAGCCCATGCTCGCCTTCGGCTGCCCGACAGGTGCCGAGCAAACTCTTGTACAGCGGCTCCGCCTGGTTGCTGCCCAGCAGGCGCAACACACGCGCCTTGCGCAGCCGAACTTCGGGCAGCGTCGGCGGCAGGCTTTCCAGGTTCGCCAGGCTGGCGTGCAGGCGGCCTTCGTCGGCCATGTCCTGGGCCATGTTCAACGCCAGCTCCTGATCCGAGGTTGGCTTGGCGCAACGGCTGCTCGTGGCCTGAGCCAGCCAGGGCGCGCTGCCATCCGTGGCGCACCCGCTGAGCAGGACCAGTCCCAATACGGCGATAACTGCTTTCATGCGATCTCCCTAATGCGAACCCAATGCCTTGCCAATGGCGATAAAACCCGGCCCGGCCAACACGATCAGTAATGCCGGAAACAAAAACACCATCATCACGACCGACATTTTTGCCGACAGCTTGGAGATGTATTCCTGCAGGCGTGTCAGGCGACGGTCATCGATCAGTTGCTTGAGCGCGAGCAGCGACTTCATCGCCCCGCCGCCCTGATGAATCAATTGATTGAGAATGACGCAGGTGTCACTGAACTCATCGACCGCCAGCACCGACGCGACCTTGGTCAGTTCGTCACCCAGTTCAAGCCCCGAATCGATCCGCACCAGCATCACGCGCAGCTCCGAAGAGAGAACCGGCAAGAGTTTGCTGCCCTCGGAACTCAGCACGCGCAGTGCCTGCTCCACGGCCATGCCGGACTCGAACAGGATTCGCAGCAGCGGGATGAAAGTACCGATCTCGGCGACCGTCCGCTTTTGTCGACGGGCAGCCGCGGCCGCGAGTACTCGTTTGGGTGCGAGGTAGCCAAGACCGACCGCAAACAGGGGCGCCATGACCGGGTATTCCACGTCGCTGAAAAACAGCGTTTGAATCAGCATCACCACGCACACTGCGACGATGGGCACACCGACCTGACAGGCGGCGAACAAGGAGCGCTGACTCGCGCGGCGCCAGCCTATCCGGTTGAGGAGGATCTGCGTCTCACTGTCCAGGCTGACGGAGCGCTGGCCGAACCGGCTGTCACCCAACAGGCGCAGAAGGCTGCCGACCCGACTGTCACGCGCGACTTCGCCATGCAGGCGAGACATGATCTGACGCGCGTTACGACGCTGACGCGCCAAGGACAGCATCAAAAAGAATCCAGCCGCTGCGAACAGAAGGGCGCTGAGCATCAAGGCCATCTCAAATACTCCTCAACATGCGCCACAACACCAAACAGCCCAACGTCTGCATGGCGAACGCGACCATCAGCATTTTTTGCCCGGAGTCGTCAGCCCACATGTGCAGCAGGTAGGCCGGGTTCACAATCAGAAAATACGCAACCATGCCCAATGGCAGCAGGGCCAGGACCACAGCGGTCATTCGCGTTTCGCCGGTCAGCGCGCGTAATTGACGAGCGCCCTGCTCCCGCTCCCGGATCACACGGATCAGGTTCTCCAGCAGTTCGCTGGCGTTGCCGCCATAGCGGTGGTTGACCCTCAGTCCCAGTGCAAACAACCGGAACTCGTCGCGCTCATACAGCTCGGCAAAATCCTGTACTGCATCTGGCAACGTCACACCCAGCTGCACGTTGCGTTTGATCCGAGACATGGCTTCGTTCAACGGATAGACCGCTGCATCAATGCTGTTCAGCACCGCGTCGCCCAGGGTCCGCCCGGACTTCAAGCTGCGCACGGTGTGGTCAAGCAGTTGTGGCAATTGCTCGATCATGCGACTCACGCGCCGCTGGTAGCGAAAGCTCACGTAGAACCGCAGCAAGATCACCGGAAGCAGAATCCCAAGCGCCAGCCCGAACCCGTCGTACACCAGGTATCCCACGAGCATCGACAGTCCCCAGACCGTCATCGCCAACGGCAACCGCTCGGTTGGTTTTCCAAGACCTGCCCGCAAGAACGCCCGCTCAATGCGATCCGCTCCAGGCTTGGTGGTCGCAGCCACAGGTTGGTCAACCGCCAGCCGCGCCATGATGCGTTCATTGGCACCCTTGTTCAGCCCGCGATAGAAAAGGTACAGCGAGGCCGCCATCAACAGCATGAAAATCAGTCCGAGGACGATGGCTCCCTTCACCTTGAATCTCCCTTTTTCATGGGTTAACCCGCTCCGTGGCCTAGTAATCGAGCTGGCGCAGTTTGTCGCCAGCCGGATTGATCGCCTCGCGCAGAAAGCCGAAACCGGTGCGACGATCCAGACGGAACAGCGTGTTGGTGACGTACACGTCATCGCGCGTGCCTACCACTTCCACCACCTCGCTGACACAACGCCGACCGTCAGGCATGCGCGTCAGCTGGATGATCACGTCCAGCGCGGCGCAGATCATTTGCCGCAGCGTTTTCTCGGCAATTTGCCGGCCGGTCAGGCCCACCAGCGTTTCAAGGCGCAGTAACGCGTCTTGCGCGTTGTTGGCGTGGACGGTGCTCATGGAGCCGTCGTGCCCGGTGTTCATGGCGGTCATGACATCGAGCACTTCGACACCCCGGATTTCACCCAGGATGATGCGATCGGGCCGCATCCGCAGGGCGTTGCGAATCAGGTCGCTGGCACGGACTTCGCCGTGGCCTTCGGCATTGGGCGGTCGGGTTTCCAGCCGCACCACGTGCGGGTGCCCGAGCTGCAGTTCAGCGACGTCTTCGATGGTGACCAACCGCTGTTGGGTATGAATCATCTGGCTCAGAACGTTGAGCATGGTGGTCTTTCCGGTGCCGGTGCCGCCGCTGATCAGGATGTTGCAGCGTTTGCTCACCGCGTTTTCCAGGAAGTCATAAATCGACTGATCGATGGTCTGCATCGCGACCAGATCCGAGCTTTTGAGCATGTCCTTGCGAAACTTCCGGATCGACAGGCAAGGGCCGTCCAGGGCAATCGGCGGGATGATCGCGTTGACCCGGCTGCCATCAGGCAGCCGCGCATCCACCATTGGCGAAGACTCGTCCAGACGCCGCCCCAGTGGCGCAAGGATCCGCTGAATCACTCGCTCCACATGATGGGCGTCGATGAAGCGCAGGTCCGAGTGATGCAACACACCTTCGCGCTCGATGAACACTTTGTTCGGGCCGTTTACCAGGATTTCCGTGACCGAGTTGTCGCGCAGCAGTACTTCAAGGGGCCCGAACCCGGTCAGTTCGTCGACCAGTTCTTCGGCCAGACGCTCCATCTCGTACCGGGAAATCGCCAGACGCAACCGAGCCACATACTCGGCGACCTTGTCGGTCACGAACTGCGCCAGCGCAGGGCGTGTGCCCTCCAGCAGGTTGCGTCCACTCTCCTCGATGGCGTCGATGATGTAGCGGTGCAAGACCAGTTTCAGGCCTTGCCCGTCCCCGCCGCTTTCCGCAGGACGGGCTGAAACGCCGAAGAGCTTTTCGCCTTTCATTTATTCGTCCTCAACAGTCGGCCGAGCCAACCGTCGCGGGACTTTCCCGGTGCGTCGGATTGACTCGCCAGGCGTTCTCCCAAACCGCGTAAACCACTGGTCAGGGATTCCCGCGGCGACAGTTCAAACAACGACAGGCCTTGATTTTTGGCGTTCAGCCGTAACTCCGGACTCAGCGGCAGCACGCCCAGCGCGGGCAGGCCGAAGGTCTTTTCCAGCGTCTCGGCATTGGGGGTGACCTGTCGCAGGTATTTGTCCACCAATAAGCCGGCTTGCTGGAGCTTCAGGCCCTTATCGCGCCATAGGTTGAGGATCGCCAGGTTGCGCCGGCACTCGATGACGTTCTGGTCGACGTACCAGAGCAACTGATCACAATGCGCCACAAAGGTACGCAGCGATTCACTGTCCGGTTGCCCCACCAGGTTCACCACCACGTGCTGAAAATGCTGACGCAGGGCACTGAGCAACATGTACAACTCGGCTGCGCTGGTGTGCTCGAGCGACATATCGTCGTCAGCGGAAGCCAGGATGCGCAATTGACTGGCGTGAACGGTGAACGCGCTGTCGATCAGCGTCGAATCGAGCCTGCGCAAGTGCCGCAGGGCATCACCGAAATTGAACGACGATTGAAGGCTCAGCATCGCCAGGCTGTCGCCGCGCGGCATGCCGAGGTCCAGCAGCAAGGTGCGCTGCCCTTTCTGCTGCGCGACGAGCGCCAGGTGCGCCGACACCAGGGCACCGTCACCGTCGCACTGGGCGCCGTAAATCACGGTCAGGCCACCCATATTAGGGTTCGGCGCTACGGCCGGCAGGCGTTTGCTGAGGCGCCGCACCAGCCCGGCCACTTCACTGGAGCGTGAGCCATAGGCGACGAAATCCCGCGCACCGGCCCGCATCGCGTTGAGCACCAACTGGTTGTCCATGCCGTCGCCCAAGGCAACGATGGCCAGCATCGGTTTGGCCTCCAGCGCACCTTCGATCAACGCGCTCTGGTTCATCAAATGCTCGCGATCCAGCCCCACGAACACCACGCTGGCGAAGGTCACGTCCACCAGGGCGAGCAGTTCGTCGAGGCTACCGGTTCCTGCGCTCACCACTTGGCCCAAGGGCGCCAGCGCGCCTTGCAGCCATTCGAGGTCGGTGGTGTTGCGCGTGATGGCCAGAAAGGTCTGGCTGAGGTTGGGTCCTTGGCTCATTGCGATAACCCGCTACGGCGGTCGAAACTGCCGTTCTCGAGGAAGTACATTTTCAGGAAGCTAGGATCGTAGTTACGCAGCCCTTCACCCGGCAGCGACGGCAACGGCGCATTGGCCGCCAGCGGCTGGACCAGGTGCGGGGTGACGATCATCAACAGCTCACGCTCGTCGCGATTGATCTGAGAGCTGCGAAACAGCGCGCCGAGAATCGGGATGTCGCCCAGACCGGGAAACTTGTCCACCGAGGCAATGTTGCTGGTGTTGATCAGGCCGCTGATCACGAAGCTCTCACCATCGGCAAGCGAGACGCTGGTATCGGTGCGGCGCACGTTCAGCGCGGGCACGGTGGTACCGGCGATGGTCACGCCGGCCGTGAAGTCCAGCTCACTGACCTCGGGGGCAACTTTCAAGGTGATGCGATTGCGGCCTACCACCGTAGGCGTCAGGGTCAGGCGCACGCCGTATTCCTTGTACTCGATGGAAATGCCGTTGCCTTCACCGTTGGGCACGGGCACCGGAAATTCGCCACCGGCCAGAAAGCTCGCACTCTGCCCGCTCAGCGCCACCAGGCTTGGACGCGCCAGGGTGTAGGCAAAACCGCTATTCTCCATGGCGTTGAGCATGCCCAGTACCTTGCTGCTTCCGCCGCCCCAGACGATATTGAAACTGTTGTTGTTCAATGGGATCAGAGGGCGACCTTTGATAATCGCGCCGGACGGGCCCGCGACGCTATCTGGTGTACCAATAGGCCTTGGAACGCCTGGTACCGTTCCTGGCGTCACTCCAATTCCGCCAACAGTACCGGGGGCTCCGAACAAAAAGTTGTTCGAGCCTTTGCCAAAGATCGACGTGCTGGCCTCTTTCAACTTGGTACGGCTGACTTCGACGAAACGAATGTCGGTCTGCACCTGACTCGGCAACAGCGGGTCTTCAGAGGGTGGAATCAGCGTGTCGGTCATCGCTGTCTTTGCCGTGCCCCGCACAAACACCATGCTTTGCCGAGGCGAGGAAGAGCATGCGGTCCAGACCATCAGGCTGGTGGTGCCAGGCCCGACGCCGGTCAACAGATACCCGCTGCTGTCACCGTCATTGACATGCACGTCAGCGATCTTCGGGTCTCCCACGGCAAGCCGCGTGATCGCGACCGGCGAGCGAATGTCCTGCTGCACGCCTTGGCCGATCTCCATCGCCGCCGGCATGGCGGATAACCCGGCACAACCTGCCGGTGCTGCGACCACAGCTCCCTGATACAGACACCCTGCTGAAAAAGCCAATACGACACGGTTCAACATCGGCCTAAAACACTTGCTCATGAATGTGCTGTCCTTGCTCGATCAGGGGGTTTGCTGCGCCGTCTGATTGCCACGGATGACCTCGATTGACCTCGGCTTGCGAGGCTCTCCGCTGCCAACCTGGACGCTGCGTGCAGCGCCCATGCTCAGTTGATTGAAGTGGGTGACATTGCGACTTACCGTGTCCTGCTCAAGGGCGATGTCGCTGTCGCCGGCCCAGTAACGTTCCAGGTTCTTTTCTTCGGCACTGCGCACGGCGAGCCTGAGCGGTCCGGCCTGAGAGGCCAGCATCAAGCGGCTGAGCAGTTTTTCCGGAACCGCCACGACCACGCTGCGCGCGTTTGCCTTGAGTTTCTGTTGTTGGGCTCGCTCGTCGCGGCTGATGCCCTGCTCTTGCTGCCCCTGATTGACCGGCCCCATGAGCGCCCCGACACTGAGCACCCGCAACGCCGGGACCACGGTCTGCGCACTGCGATCGGGATTGGTTTGATCAGATGGTAAATAAAGGAGCACATCGACGTAGTCACCGGGGCTCAACTGCCCGCCTGCGCCGATGATCTCGTCGATGGACAAGGCCAGTGCCCGCTCGCCAGGGCGAATCATCCGCGCCAGGCTGCCGCCTGCTTCGAAGCTGCTGTCGGTCAGCCAGGTGCCGGCCGCCAATGGACGCCAGGACATCCGGCCGATGGCCTCTTCAGGCGAGCTGAAGCTTCCGGCAGGCGCGACTTTCAAACGCTCGACGATCAGGTCGTCAGCCTTGATGGGTTCATAGGCGGGAATGTCTTTGGCGAGCACCAGCACCGGCTGACGGGTTGGATCTTCCACCGGTTTTTCAACGCCGGGAGGCGGTGCTGCGATTGTGTCGGTTTGCACAACGGGTGCTTGAGCAACCGGCGCAGGCTGGCGACTCAGCACCAATCCCCAGTACCCGGCAAACAGCGCCCCCAGCAAAAACAACACAGCGAGCCCCATTGTGACGCGACTGCTCATGACGGCCCTCCCTTGCCCGATTACACCTTCGAAACGTTACGAGACAACCTCTGATTCAGTTGGCTGTGAACATTCATCCCTTCGCCATTTGAAGGTAGTCGAGGTCATCCAAAACGCCATCACTTGCGGGAAATTTCACATCACGGCATCCGTTCGAGGGGCTAAGGCCACCCAGCAGCGGGAAGCTAATACTTTCTGACTAATGCTTTCTTGTGATTGTAGGTTCGGGAATTGGGGTCAATGCTGTGTTCACGAAGGATTGATAACGCTGTATGCGTGCAGTAGCGCCGCGAAGCGCTGAGGAGAAGTCAGATGTTCCTGGTGAAAATCGGTAGGTGCATAAAGAAGTTTCTTAAACAGGAAGACGGTGCATCGGCAATTGAATACGTGATAATTGTTGCGATGGTCGCGCTAGTCGTCGTGGGGCTTTCGCCTGGTGTTGGGACTGCAGTTACAACTGCCTTCGGTAAAATTACGACGGCCTTGACGCCTTCCACAACAACATCTGGTGGGACTGGTGGTGGTACTAGCGGTGGTGCTTGAGTCGGCAGCGAATAGGCCGCGAACAACATGACCATAATCAGGGAAGGTATCTATGGCCGCTTCGCCGCCACGCCAACAACTTCTACTCGTTGACGACGAGGAGGACGCTAACGAAGAACTCGCCGAACTGCTCGAAGGCGAGGGCTTCTGCTGCTTCACCGCGCCGTCCGTGAGGACGGCCTTGAAGCTGCTGACCGAGCACCCTGACATCGCGTTAGTGATCACTGATCTGCGCATGCCTGAAGAAAGCGGCATCTCGCTGATCAAGCGCCTTCGCGAGCACACGTCACGCCAGCACCTGCCGGTGATCGTCACATCGGGCCACGCCGACATGGAGGATGTCAGCGATTTGCTACGCCTGCAGGTGCTGGACCTTTTCCGCAAGCCCATCTATCACGTCCGCCTGCTGGAAACCCTCAACAACCTGTTTCCAGAGCCCAAGGTGTATCAGGTCGGAAACTGACTCCGAAGCACTCAATTCCCTGTGTGAGCCGGCTTGCTGGCCAGCGCGCTGGATCAGCGACATCAATGTTGAATGATCCACCGCGTTCGCTGCCGTCGTAACCTCCGACGTCTCCTACAACGAATTTCGTCGGTCTGACGATTTGCGCCGGGCATTGAAATGGCAGGAGCCGGCGTGGTGCGGGCCGTGTTGGGGCGAATGCGCTGGATCAGCGACATCAATGTTGAATGATCCACCGCGTTCGCTGCCGTCGTAACCTCCGACGTCTCCTACAGAGTATTTCGTTGGTCTGACGATTTGCGCCGGGCATTGAAAGGGCAGGAGCAGGCGTGGTGCGGGCCGTGTTCGGACGAATGCGCACCCTTCAAAGCTGATAACTGAAACTCAAGGTGAATCTCGGGTTGCGGTTAAAGCTGTCCAGGCCGATATCGGACAGGGGCTTGGCGGCCTCCAGCGCGATGTTGTAATAACGCCCATCACCGAAGCGCAAACCTGTCGCCGCCGAAGACAACCTCGACGTTTTAATCGGCAACTCGTTGAACCAGGTCCTCGCGGCGTCGAACACCACGTACGGCTGCAGCACTTTGACCCAGTTGCCGTCGCGCTTGAAGCTGTAGTTGACCTCGTACGCCACACCCCATCCTTTGTCGCCCGACGCTTGGTCGGTCGGGTAACCACGACCGAAATTCTGGCCGCCGAACTGTGCCCGTTCGCTGTCCGGCAAGGTGTCGTCACTCCAGTAGAGCGCCGCCGACAACACGCCCTGCCAGTGCTCGAAAAACGTGTCGCTCTGCACGCCGGACAACCGCGCGCGAAAGAAGTCGAGGTCATAGGTGTTGTCGTCCGTTTTGGCCCCCATGCCATCGATCCCCCGATACACACCGGCACTGAGGATGCGCAACTGACGATCCGTAGACTTGCGCCAGTCCCCTTCGATCGCCAGCGCCCGAATATCGGTTTTGCTCTCAACACTCAGCGGAAAGCCAATCACGTCGTAGCGGGTCTTGTCGTTCACGGCGTACAGGCGCGAACCGACACTGAGCCACTCACTTTGCGCCGCGATCAACGGATGGGTGAAGCCGATGGAAAAACGGTCATTGTCGCGTCGTTGCTTGAGCTCCAAGCCGTTATCCAGCGCGACGTTGGTGCCGGGCTCGCTGCGATAATGCGAGGCCGACAGGGTCAGTTGCGTGCCTTCGGTATTGAGGTACTGACTGTAATCGAGCCGGTAGTAGTGCTCCTTGTCGTCACCCGGCGGGAATAGCCCGCTGACGGTCAGTTGCTCGGCCATGGAGGTCTGCGCATTGCTGTTCAGGCCGAGCAGCGCCTGCAGGCCGTCGCGGTTGTCGTCAGTGGTGCTCAAGGTGCTGGTGAACGGTTTGCGCGACGCCTGTGCGATGAGCGTCGTCGCACCATCGGTGGTGCCTGGCGGCGGCACCTGAGCCTGCAACGTCACGCCGGGCACACGGCTCATCAATGAGGTGTAGCGCTCGAACGTCTTGCGGGTCAGCGGGCGCTCTTGCTTGATCTTGTCCACGAGTTTTTCCAGATAAGCCGACACATTGCCGATGTCGCCCTCCAACCGGTAATCGCGCACGTAGCCTTCGACGAGCACCACTCGCACCAAACCCTGATCGAAACTTTGCGGCGGCAAAAAAGCGTAGGACAACAAGTAGCCGTCATCCTGATAGCGCTTGGTCACGCGGCGGGTGGCCTCGATCAAATCGGCCAGCGTGGCATCACGACCGATCAGCGGCTCGTAGATCGCGCCGAGCTCTTCAAGCGGGTATACCGTACCGCCCTCGATGCGGATTTTGCGCACGCCGACCTTGGTGCTCATCATCAATGGCGTAGCATCGGCGGGAGGCGCAGGCACCTGCAACGCAGGCGTGGAGGGACGATAGGCGTCGGCGGGAAGGTTGGGCACCGGCAGGGTGCGTTCACGGTCATTGCTGTTCAAAAAACTGGGAAGCGGTTCAGCGTTTGCGAAAAAAGGAGAGACGGAAACACCCAGCACCAGGACAGGGACACAAGCACGCATAAGGACACTCCATTGGCCAACCGCAGCGGCGTTGCACAGGCATAAAAAAGACAGGGGATCATCCGACTCCCCTGTCTGAAACAAGCGTAGGCGTTGTATGGAAAGTCGCTACCGCAGCACGCTGGAGAAAGAACACTGCATCACGGACAACTGACTCGCGATCGTTCTCACACTGCCCAGAACTGCTTACTTACGGTTAGCCAACGCCCCACCCAAACCACCGCCTAAAGCGCCTGTTACCCCGTTGAGCAGCCCGCCGATACCACCGGCGGATGCGCCGCCGCCATTGACCGCACCACCGGTGTGCACCACCGTATTGCCCACACTTGAAACCGTAGCACCCGCTGCCGCCGCGACCGGATTGGCGCCGGTGGCTGCGATCTGGTTACCCAAGCCGCTGACCGCACCACCGACCTGCCCGAGCAGACCGCTGACAGGCCCACCGAGCCCCGTCGATGCACCGATGTTCTGGGTCACGCTGGTGACGTTGTTGATCGCTGGAGCGACGGCAGCCGAAACGTTGGCGGTCAGCGCGCCGACCGGTGCGCCTATTGCGGTGTTAGCGACGCCATTGCCGCCGAGGATCGGGCCAAGCGACGCAATTGTCGCGCCGCCATTGCTGGCATTCAGGCCCAGTGAACCGGCCAGGTTGCCGCCCGCGCCTGCGGTCAAACCTGTGCCGGCCGCGACCACGACCCCACCGACATTTTCCAGCAGTCCGCCGCCGAGCCCCGGCACACCCGGCACACCCGGCAACCCTGGCAACCCGACGCCACCACCCGTTCCGGCACCCGCCTGCAGATAACCCGCGGCCGTGCCCGCCACATCACCCAACCCGCCCAGGGATCCGCCAAGACCGGCCGTGACCGGATTGTTCGCAGCGCCGCTTTGCAGCGTGCTGCCGAGATTGTTGAGCGTGCCTTTGGCGTTTTGCAGCAAGCCATTGACCGGGGCGCCCAACCCGGTGGCATCGCCCACTTTGGTCGTCGTGGACTCCAGCATTGCGACCACCGGCACCAGCTTGTCGCCAATCGCCTTCGTCGCCGATCCAAGTGGACCGCTGGTGGTCGCGGCGCTCAGGGTGTCGCCCAACATGGTGACTTTTTGCCCGACGCCATCGACCAGGCCACCAGCCCCTGCGACCACCGTACCCACCAGCGGCACCTGTTCAATCGCTGAGGATCTGGCAAATTTCGTCACGCCGGTTCCGAGGGATGAAACACCGCCGCCCAGTTCACCTGTCGCGGTGCCGACGCTGGCGAGCGTCATGCCCAGGGAGTTGCTGTCGGTGCCCAATGTTCCCAGCCCTTTCACCAGACCGTCACCCACGCTGTTGACTGCCGTGCCAGCCGAGGACACCAAACCACCCGCGCCAGACGTCAAATCCGTACTGCCCGCCACTGGGACCGAAGACACGGCATCACCGACGCCGACCACCGCATCGCCCACCTGGCCGAGCACATTCCCTAGATTGATGCTGGTCTGCGCGGTGGTCGAGCGCACCACTGGGGTGGTCACCCCGCCGCCACCCGTTCCACCGCCGCCTGTACCACCACCGGTGCCACCGCCCGTGCCACCGCCCGTGCCTCCAGTTCCACCCGTGCCGCCATCGGCAACGCCGCCTGTACTGCCAGTGCCACCCGTGCCGCTGCCATCGGTACTTCCGTCACTGGCGGAGCCTCCCGATGTACCCGCTGATGACGAACCATCGACATGACTTTTCGAACCACCACCGCCACTGCTGCAACCGCCCAGGCTGACTGCCAAAACAAGTGCCAATGCGGATGTCGCGAAAAACATTTGGGTTTTCATGGGGAGAATCCTTCCAAAACGCGATTGTTTTATTGGCTTTACGGCATGGGCCGAAAAGCGCTTGTCCTTGGCGTCATATCAAGCGTTGGGAAGGATTCGAGCAATTCACAACTTGGTATTAACAACTTATATACACGCCGGCACTACGCGGTCTCTTCCAATAAATCATGATAGATATCAATGAATTAAATTAGAGAAAGACAGCGCGAGTCGGGTCTGCAGACCAAAGTCATTAGTCCTAATTGACTAGGTGTGATGACTAAAAAAACCGCACTCGGTGCCGAGGTGCGCCGAAGCTCAGCGCGCCTGTCGGAGCACACCGAGGAACAGAGGTCGTCAGGAATATCGATTCGCGAATGAATTCGCTCCCACAGTGTTCGGTTTCCCGACGTCGAGTATTCGGGAATCGGCGTTCAGGGCTCAGCGCTGAAGTCACGGCGAACCGACGTCAGTCCACCACACTGAACTCCACCCGCGCGGTCTGGCCGCTTTCGTCCAGTACGCTCAGTTGATAGCGACCCAGCCGGGTGAAGGTGTGGTTGTAGCTGTCCTGATTCGCGGTGTCGCCCACCGGCGCTCCGTCGATGAACCACCACCGTCGGCCGCTGCCTCCCAGTGCCGACAGATTGAGACGCAGCAACTGTTGACTGCCGGCCGGCAAACGCAACTGATCGCCCTCGCGAACCCCCACAATCGTCAGCGGCGCCGCCAGGCCAACAGCTTCCGGCGGACAGGCAGGATCGACCGCCGGCAAGCGTGCCTCCCGGCGTTCGCTTTTCGCCAGCCAGGGCTCCAGCGGCGCGGGCCACAGCGCAATGTCCCGAGCCTGTGCCTGTGGACAACTCGCACCGACACGCAACCCCTTGTCGTTGACCCAGATTTTCTCCAGCAGCCCCAGGCCCAGCGGTTGATCCGTGGCCTGCAGGGTTGGCGGCGTGGTGCCGTCCAGCGTCCAGGCAAAGCGCTGACGTCGACAGTTGGGATCGCTCTTGCTCATCGGTTGCCCCAACGGCCAACAGATGGCAGCCACGCCAACGTTGAGCGGCACCGGCAATACCGGCGGCACGATGTTGCGCTGCGCGTCGCGGTTCACCAGCACATCGTGAACCTGCAGCATCAGTGGGGCCGCCGACGCCAGCCCGAATTGCCCGGGCACCGGTGTGCCGTCTGGCCGACCGATCCACACGCCGATCAAAAACCTGGGGCCGACCCCGATTGACCAGGCATCCCGAAAGCCATAACTGGTGCCGGTTTTCCAGGCCAGTTGCGGACGCTGCACCAGCTCGGCATGGGGGTCGAGATCGGGCCGCGACTGACCGCTGAGAATACGCCGGATAATCCACGCCGCCCCCGGCGACATCATTGGCCGGTCACGCAGGCGATCGTCCGGTTGCAAGCGAATGTCGGCGCTGCGCCCGCCCCGCGCGAACGCACTGTAGCCGCCCACCAGATCCTCCAGCCGGCTGCCCGCGCCGCCGAGAATCAACGCCAGGTTCGGTTCGGCCAGCGGCGGCAGGGTCAGCGGCACGCCGCCGTTGCGCAACTCGGCCGCAAAACGTTTGGGGCCGTAGGCTTCAAGCAGTTGCACGGCAGGCAGATTAAGCGACATCGAGAGGGCTGAGCTGGCTGCCACCGCGCCGTTGAAACCGGACGAGAAGTTGCCCGGCCGGTAATCGCCGTAACGTCGCGGCACGTCCTGCAACAGCGACTCGGAATGAATCAGTCCGGCATCCATCGCCTTGCCGTACAGGAACGGTTTGAGCGTCGAGCCCGGTGATCGAAGCGCGCTGACCATGTCCACATGACCGAAGCGCCTGGCATCGCCGATGTCCACCGAGCCCACATAAGCGCGCACGGCCATGTTCTCGGCTTCCACCACCAGAATCGCTGCAGAGGTGCGTTCCGGGAGCCGCGCACGCCAACCCAGCAGCAGGTCTTCGAGACGACGCTGCAATCCCGCATCCAGTGTCGTGCGGATCAAGGGCGGGCTGTTCGGGCGATTGAGTCGTCGGGCGAGCAGCGGTGCGAGACTCGGTTCCTGTCGCGGCGCGAGCAACAGCGGTTCTTCCAGCGCCTCGTCGACGGACTGTTGCGGCCACACGCCGAACTCGGCCAGACGCCTCAGCACTTTGTCGCGCGCGGCCTGGGCCCGCTGAGGGTGGCGATCCGGGCGCAAGCGACTGGGCGCCTGCGGCAGGACGGCGAGCAGCGCCGCGTCGGCGCGTGTCAGATGCTGCGGCGATTTGCCGAGGTACGCCCAGCTGGCGGCCGCGACGCCTTGCAAGGTGCCCCCGAACGGCGCGCGATTAAGGTACAGGCCGAGGATGTCCTGCTTGGACAAATGCCATTCGAGCTGCGCCGTGCGCCACAACTGGCGAAGCTTGCCTGGCAAGGTGCGCGGGTGGGGATCGAGCAGGCGCGCGACCTGCATCGACAACGTGCTGCCGCCTGACACCACGTGGCCGCCACTGAGGTTCTGCCAGGTCGCTCTGACCAGCGCCATCGGGTTCACGCCGGGGTGCTGATAGAACCAGCGGTCTTCGTAGGTGAGCAGCGCTTCAAGGTAAAACGGCGACACTTGATCGACCGTCACCGGATAACGCCACACGCCGTTGGCATCGGCGAAACGCCACAGCGGCGTGCCGTCCTCAGCGAGCACCACCCGCGCCAGATCGTCCTTGGGCAGCGGCAACGGCCAGATCCGGTCGGCAAGCCAGAGCAGCAGGCACACCAGCAGCAGCGCTGCCCCCATCCACCGCAGCGCACGACCTGTTTTTTGCCAAAGACCCGGCGTCTTACCGGGGCCCTGTGGGAGCGAGCTTGCTCGCGAAGCCGTTGTGTCGGCTGGCTCAAGGGAGACTGATAGACCCATTCGCGAGCGAGCTCGCTCCCACAGGGGTCTGCAGACGCTCACAAGAAATCTGCCCGTCATGCCAAACAGCCTTTATGCTTCAGGGAACTCGCCCCGCCCATCGACAGCCCAAGCGAACAGTCTTTATTGTGTTCCATCCCTTTCATCAGGAAGCAGACATGCAGGTAGAAAGCGTTTTCGAATGGCTTGGCCAGGTAATCGGGGCCGTGATTCGCTTCGTGGTCGACGGGTTAAGCTGGTTATTCAACATGTTCACTCATGCCGGTGGCAATTTCGTCGACGGCTTGTCACGCACGCTGGGCATGGACACCTCGCTGATCAGCATCATCGCCCTGATCATCGGCCTGATGCTGCTGTACTCGGCCATCCGCGCCTTCATGCGCGCCTCGATCATCATGGGGATCATCTGGCTGTTTCTGGGGTTGTGGTTGTTGAGCTGGATTATTCATTAAGTACACGAAACACCAATCCTGTAGGAGCGCGCTTGCCCGCGAATTCGGTTTGTCTGTGACGTAGATGTCAGCTGACGTACCGCAATCGCGGGCAAGCGCGCTCCTACAGTCAGTGAACGCGTTCCGACAGGGAAACGCGCCCCCTGCTTCACTTCTTCCCTTTCACCACCAACTGCGCAGGCGCTTCGCCCAGTGCCTGCCAGTTCGGCCGGTACATCGACTCCACTTGCGGCGGCGGCACACGGTAGGTGCCCGGTGTCACGGCGCGGGCGAGGTACAGCAGGTGCACGGTGTTGAAACCCTGAAGATCCATGGCCGCGACATAGCGGTCGCCACGGAACTCCTGGTGTTTCACCCCGGCGTTCTCCATCGACTCGCGCCACTGCTTCACTGACTCGCTGGCGTCTTCCAGGCTTGCCGCACTTTGCGCCAGGTTCTGGTTTTCGATCTCAAGGCCGGCGGGCAGCAAGTCCACCACCAGCGCATCCGGCACCCGCTCCTTGGCTTTGACCTCCAGATGCACCAGCACCAGGTCGCCGCTTTTCAGAGCGCTGAGGTTCAACGCCTCGCCATCCATTCCGAGGTACTCACGACGAATGGCCAGGTTCTCGCCACCGGCCGCAGGCGGTTGCGACGGGTACCCGGAGATCGTCATCTGTTGATAGAGCGTCTCGCCTCCGGTGTTCTGCACCGTCAGCGGCGACGCCAACACTGAGCTGTCCAGCTTCACGCCCGGCTGGTCGTTGCTCAGTTCACGGTTGTTGCTGCCGCTGTTCAGGGTCGCCGCCCATTTGGCTTCCGGCTTGCCGAGCAGATCACGTCCCGCCAGGAACAGTGAGTTACGTTCCTGCGTCGACAGATAACGGCTGGCGGCGACCTGATCGGACAGCGCAAACAAGCGCTCCTCGACCTTGTCCGTCGCCAGTTTGTTTTCTTCCAGCAGCGACAGAATCAACGCCTGATCGCGCAATGGGCTGCCGTAATCCGCGAGCCAGTCGTTGGTCTTGCGACCCGCCGCCAGCCCGGCCATCAAGGCCTGATCGGCGCGAGGTTTGTCGCCCATTTTTTCCAGCGCGATGGACAGCTGCACCAACGGCAATCCGGAGCGGGCGTCCGTGCGACGGTCGAACAGGCTGCGCAACGCACCCAACGGCGCCTGCTGGCTGCGCGACAACACAAGCCCTGCGTACGCCTGGACGGCAAAGCGCGTGTGGTCGGCGTTTTCGCTGTAGTTGACCTCGATCTGGTTGCGCTCCTGCAGGTAACGCAGCAGACGCTCGTTGGCTTTTTTCAGCGCATCCGGTGGCACGGCATAGCCCTGATCACGGGCGCGCAGCAGGAAGTCGGTGACGTACGCCGTCAGCCAGTACTCCTCGTCACCGTCGGCGCCCCACAGGCCAAAACTGCCGTTGTAGCGCTGCATTCCAATCAAACGTTCGATGCCCAGCTCGATCTTGCGTTTGCGCACCGCGTCTGGTTCGCCTTCCAGGCCCAGACGCTTGAGGGTTGCAGCATCGGCATACAGTGACGGGTACAGGCCGCTGGTGGTTTGCTCGAGGCAGCCATAGGGGTAAGCCTTCAGCGCACGAATCTGCTCACCAAGGTTCAGCGGCGGACGGCTCGACACCGACAGCAATGCTTCGCGCCCTGCCGGCTCGAACGCGTCCAGCGCGCCCTCCGGCAGACGCCACGCCTGATCCTTCAGCACGGCGCGGTATTGCCGCAACATCGCCGGGTAGGCCGGGCGCACGCCGATCGTCCATTCACGACTGAAGGCGGGCAGGTTCTCGCCCGGCAGGTCCAGGCCATTGACCGTGACCTTGATCACGCCCTGGCCAAATCCGCCCTGCGCTTTCACCGGAATCTGCAAAGTCGTGCGCTGACCCTGGGTAAGGCTCACGGATTTGCTTGCGTCGCCTTCGACCAGGCTCAACTGCCCTTCGGCCGTGACCTGCACGTTGAGTTTCTGCGCCTTGCCTGACAGGTTCGATAGGTCCAGCGCGACGTGGGTCTGATCGCCCCCGGCCAGGAAGCGCGGTGCCGACAACTCGGCAATCAACGGCGCGGCGACGACGGTTTTCGCTTCGGCCATGCCGTAACGCTCGTCGGTCCAGGCCTGGGCCATGATGCGCAGCTCACCGTTGAAATCAGGAATATCGACGCTGACTTCGGCATCGCCCTGTTCGTTCAAGGTCACCGGAGCACTCTGCAGGGCAACGATGGTGACGCTGGTTTCCGGGCGTTTACCCCCCTTTGCCAGCGCAGCGTCGCCACCGAACGCCAGACTGGCAAGGCGGTTGCGACCGGCCTCGATCAACTGCCCATAAATATCGAGCTGGTCAGCGCCATACTCCTTGCGCCCGAACAGGCTGGCGAAAGGATCAGGCGTGGCGTACTCGGTGATGTTGAGAATGCCGACATCGACCGCCGCGACCAGCACGTGAACGTCCTTGGGAATTGACCCGTCGGCGTTCTTCGCGTTGACCTTGAGCGTGAGCGGCTGCTTGGGCCGCATCTTTTCCGGCGCCGTCACTGTCAACGCCAACTTGCGTTGTGAGCGATCCAGCGGCAAGTGCAGCACGCCAACTGCGCGCTTAGGCGTGACGTTGGCCTTGCGCTCGCCAGGACGGATCACCAGCGCACTGACGTACAAATCGTGGCGCGCCCATGTCTTGTCCATCGGGATATCAAAGGTTTTGCCTTCGGCCGGAACGTCGATCTCCTGCCACCACAGTGGACCGTCGCTGGACTCCACCAACAGATAGCCTTTGCCGGCGCTTGGTGGCGTCACTGTGACTTTGGCCGTCTCGCCATCAGCGTAGGCGGGTTTGTCCAGCGCCAGCTTGACCTGATCCGGCCGCACTGCGCCGCCTTCGGCGTTGTCCTGCCAGCGATAACCGGCCCAGAAACGCACGCTGCTGATCAGCCCGGTGGCCGGGTCTTCGACCTCGACGCGATATGGGCCCCACTCGACCGGGAAGCTGATCTTCGCCGTGGAGTCTTTTTTCACGCTGACCGTTTCTTCGGACAGGTTGAGGAATTTCTCGTTGTAGTGATAACTCCAGCCATCGCTGTCGGAGTAGTTCCAGTAGTAGTCACGACGCTCGCGAATCAGCCGCACTTTAAGGTTGTCGGCCGCCAGTTTGTGGCCTTCGGCGTCGGCCATCAGCACTTCGAATTCAACCGGACCGTCGCCATCGGTGGCCTCGCCGTCGAACAAACCGCGCAAACCTGGCAGCGCGTCGGCGGGCCAGACAGGCTGGGTCAGGCGACGCGTGATGGGCCGACCGCCGGATTCCTGCAAGCTGGCCTGCAACACCAGCTCCAGGGGCGAACGCGCCTTGGCCCATTGACTGTCGATGCTCAGGTCCAGCTCGCCGTTGGCGTCGAGCGTGCTGTCTTCGACTTCCAGATCCTGCTTGAGGTCTTCCTCGGTCACCGAGCCGAACTGATAACCCGGCAACGCTGGAACGGCTTCTCGCAACGGCCTCACATACAGCTGCCCGGTCAGGCGATTGCCCGACGCCGGGGCGCCATAGAGGTAACGGCCATTGATGGAGATATCGAACGGCGCGTCGGGTGCCAGCGGTGTGTCACTGCCTTTGAGTTCGAGGGCCATGCGCTCAGGAAGGAAATCCTCGACCTGAAACTCGTACAACTGCGGCTTGCCGTCGCCGAGGTCGAACACCAGTTGCCAACGTCCTGTCGGCGCCTCCTCCGACAATTGCAGCTGATATTGGTACAGGCCCGTTGCGTCTGCGTCCCACACGAATTTGCGACTGACTTGCTCATCCGGTCGGCGCACTTCCACGGTGATCGGCTGAGGTTTCACACGCTTGCCATCGTTGTCGCGCAACAAGCCGTTGAGCAACACCGTTTCACCCGGGCGGTACAGATCGCGCGGGCCAAAAATAAAGAACTGCAACGGGTGCGCTTGAGGGCCGGTGATGTCGAACTCGGCCAGGTCCAGCGCCGCGCTGTTCAGGCGAAGCAGGCTGGTCTGTTCGCCCTGATGGGCGAGCAGCACCTCTGCCTTCGCGGGCAAGGGCAGTTCGGCGTGGCCGGCATTGTCGGTCTTGCCCTGGCCGATCACTCGGCCCTTGTCGTCATACAGCTCCAGGTCCACGCCGTTCAGCGCTTTGCCGCCTTCCAGCGCCTGGGTGAACACGTCCAGCCGGTTGCTGTAACGGTGCGCGGACAGCCCGATGTCACTGAGGGTGAACAGCGTGGCCGGCTGCGAGTAGTTGTAGGTGCCGGAAGCGCGCATCACGGCCAGGTAAACGCCCGGTTGTTGCAGTTGCTTGAGCCCGGCAATCGGCAGCAGCACGGTTTCACGCGTGTTGCGCGCAGGGTTCAGGTCGAAACGGCCGCCATAGACCAGATCGGCCATGGGCAGCAGTTCCTTGGACTCGTAACTTTGCAGGCTGGACGCGCCTTCCCACGAACTGAGGAATGCGGGCAGCGAATCGGGCTTGATGCGGAAAAATTCGACATCGACCTTGTCGACGTTCAACGCAATGACCGGCAGGCCTTCGGCCAGGCGAGTCGGCAACAGACTGCCGCGACTGGCGAAGCCGACTGTCGCTTGCAGATCGGAAGTTTCCAGGCGAGCGGAATACTCAGCCGCCAGGGTGTTGTTGTTCACGGCCGCCAAGCCAGGGTCAATCGTCAGGACCAGTTTGCGCTTGGGCTCCAGATGGCGAAGACGCAGCTCCATCAGGTTGTCCGAAAGCTCCCAGGCACCGTCGACCTTGCCGTCCTTGCTGTCGACCAGATGCACCTTTTCAGCGAACTTCTGATCCGGGCTCAGCGGCACGGAAAAACTCAGCGACAGCGTGCTCGCGCCGTCGAGCTGGATTTCCGAGACGTCGACCACCGTCAGCTCACGTCCGGCGTAGCGTTTGCTCAGCGCAGGAATGTCGACAGCAGGCTTGGGCTTGGCAGCCTCTGCTGCAGCGGGCTGCGTCGCGGGCGCCGCCGGGGTTGCCGGGGCAGGCGCAGGTTTATCGGACGTGGAGGAATCGCAGGCACTGAGCAGTACCAGCGCGCAGGCCAGGAACAATCCTTTGTTAAGCATGAGGCACTCATTGGCGGCAGTTGTGATGAAGAGCAGCAGTTATAGCACCGCAATCCCGATCATGGCGCGCGGCGCGGGAATAGACCGTGGGTTTGTGCGTTTGTTCGCAAGGTCAGCCGGCCCGATCAATCACCCCGACATACCCGAATCGGCAGGCGCCAGCTTGCTGGCGAACGCGGTTTGTCAGCCGATAGTTTCGTCACTGATCTGCCGGATTCGCCAGCAAGGCGGCGCCTACAGTCGACCTGCGCTGAAGCCGGTATCCCGCTACAATGCCGCCCTTCCCATGCCCTCCATTCCCCAGAGTGTTCATGTCTAATTTCCTCACTGACTGGCGTCAGCGCGTCACCCATCGACAGGTGTGGGCGCTGGCGGCGCCGATGATTCTGTCGAACATTTCCGTGCCGCTGGTTTCCCTGGTGGACAGCACAGTCATCGGTCACCTCCCTCACGCTCATCAGTTGGGCGCGGTCGCAGTGGGCGGCACGCTGTACAGCTTTCTGGCATGGGCCATGAGCTTTCTGCGCATGGGTACCACGGGGTTTGCCGCTCAGGCAGCAGGACGCAACGACGGCGCGGCGTTGCGTCAGGTGCTGTTGCAGGGATTGTTGCTGGCCATGGGTTTCGCCGTGCTGCTGGGGTTGATCGGCCTGCCGTTCCAGCACCTGGCGCTGCAAATGATGCAACCTTCGCCCGACCTCAACGACCTCACCCGCGACTTTTTCCACACGCGGCTGTTCGGTCTTCCGGCGGCGTTGGCCAGCTATGCGCTGGTCGGCTGGTTCCTGGGGCTGCAAAACGCGCGCGCACCGCTGGCCATTCTGCTGACCACCAACCTGGTGAACATTGCGCTGAATCTGTGGTTCGTGATCGGTTTGGAATGGGGCGTCGTCGGCAGCGCACGCGCCTCGGTCATAGCCGAATGGATCGGTGCTCTGCTGGGGCTGGCACTGACCCACAAAGGGCTGCGCGATTATCCGGGACACCTGGCGGTGGGACTGCTCAAACGCTGGCAGAGCTGGCGCCCCTTGCTGGCCGTCAATCGCGACATCTTCATACGTAGCCTGGTGCTGCAATCGGTGTTCTTCCTGATCACTGTGCAAGGCGCGCGACTGGGCGATGCCACCGTGGCGGCCAACGCGTTGCTGCTGAACGGCCTGTTGCTTACGGCCAACGCGCTCGATGGGCTGGCGCATGCCGTGGAAGCGCTGTGTGGACATGCGATCGGCGCACGCGACCGCGATGCCTTGCGTCGCTCGCTTAATGTGGCCGGTGGCTGGTCATTGATCTGCAGCGTGGCGTTTGCCGTGCTGTTCCTGTTCGCAGGGCATCTGTTTGTCGAAATGCAGACCAACATTCAGCCCGTCCGCGACATCGCGTTTGTCTATCTGCCGTATCTGGCGGTGCTGCCGCTGGTCGCGGTCTGGAGTTACCTGCTCGACGGCCTGTTCATCGGCGCCACCCGAGCCCGCGAAATGCGCAATGCCATGGTGATCACCGCCCTGCTCACGGCGCCCTTCGCATGGCTGGCCAGCAGTTTCGGCAACCATGGGCTTTGGGTGGTTTTCCTCTTGTTCATGGCGCTGCGTGCCGTAACGCTGGGGCACATCGCCCGACGGTTGAATCGCACGGGTGGGTGGTTCAGCCAGTAGCAGCCCGACCAGACGGGGACAATCTCCACACACGTGACAACTTGCATTGACCCGCCTCTGGCCGAAGGCCAAGGGAGACTCTACGGTTCTCAAACCAGTGATTTCAGTCCGGTTCTTGAGGGTTGCAAAGCCTGACAGCATGCGCCACATCCCGGATGACGCAGAGCGTCATTGAATGGGTTACCACGCGGAGCGTGGGAACCATCAGCTTGCTCGCGATGACGATTGAGCCAGTTTCATCAAAGGCGAATGACACACCGCATTCGCTGCCCTCGTAACCTCGGACGTCTCCTACAGAGACAGCGTCGCTGACAAGCTTGAGGTCATCCCTCCAATCTGTGTCCAAGCCAGTTTCAAGTTTTCGTAGCACGGGAACATTTTGGTACCGACGCTACAAGTCATGTGCTGCCACCCGCGCCTGATCCTGCGCATGAATGAAGCTCACCACTTCATCCAGCACCGGTGCCAGGCTGCGCATTGGCCGGGAGAGCGAGGCCACCAGCGTCGCGTGACCGGGTTTCGAAAAATACAGTTCACGCACCGACACGCCTTGTTCACGTAACCGTCGGGCCATGCCACCTGTGTTGCGTTGCGGGTTGACCAGGGTGTCGTCCGTGGCCGCGATCAACAGCGCGGGTGGCGAGGCGGCACTGACGTGGTTGATCGGTTGTGAATCAGGCGGTGAGTTCGGAAAGAAGAACACCGGCTTCACGTCCGGGTTTTCGATGGGCAGAAAGTCATACGGGCCGGCAAGGCCGATCCAGCCACGCAGCATCGAGGGTTTCATGCCGACACTGGCCAGCCACTTGGGATCGAGCGCCAGCATCGCGGCGTTGTACCCGCCCGCGCTGTGCCCCATCACGTAAAGCCGCGATGCATCGCCGCCATACTGGCCTATGTGTTCACGGGTCCAACCCACCGCTCGCGCACTGTCCTCCAAAAACCCTTGGTAATGCACCTGCGGATAAAGCCGGTAATCGGCCAGCACCGCAACGATCCCACGGGACGCCAGCGCTTCGCCGACGAAACGGTAGTCGCTGCGCGACCCGCTGTTCCAGCTGCCGCCGTAGAAGAACACCACCACCGGCGCATCGTCTGCCGCGTGGGTCGGGGTGTAAACGTCCAGCTTGTTACGCGGATCGCTGCCGTAGCTGATGTCTGCCACCCTGCTGAAGGTGCTCCCCGGCGTCAAGGCATTGAGCACCTTCAACGGCGAACACCCCACCAACAGGCCCAGCAGACCACCGACAAAAACCCATTTCAGTGCTGCTCTGATCATCGCGCGTCCTCTTGGCCACGGTCAGGACAGTCATGGCCGCTTAGCGATACGACTCCCCGCCAGCAGAATAGTTGAATGCGCGTTCAAGCCCCCTTTCCTGCTCCCTCACCTTCCGCATCAGCGGCGCAGGACAACACAACCCTTGAGCCCGTCAGCGTCAGGGTGTCGGCATCGAGGGTGACCTGGCTCGAACCCACCTGGAACTGCACTTCGTTGTTCTCGGCCAGCTGCACGGTCAACTCATCATCAATCGAGAACTGCTGTGAGTCGCCCAGAAACGTACACCGGTCGACGCGTGCCGTGATTCCTCCAGGAGGCGCGCTGGCGGGCGCTCCCTGCACGAGAGGATTGATGTCGGGGTCCCATAGCCTGTGAGTGACAAACGGATCATCCGGGTTGTCGTCACGAAAACTCACCATGACTTCCATCCCGCCCCACCATGGATCATCGATGCTCCGAAGGGCCGGATCCACGGGAATCCAGCATTCGTTGAAGCGTGCACCGTCGCCTTGATTACCCCATTCAAAGCGGACCTTGAGTCGCCCCCTCGCATCGAGCATGACCGGCTCGAACAGCCTGCCGACGACACACGCCCGCTGCACGCTCGAACGCGGAGGCATCGTTCGTGCCTGCTCACCCTGACTGTCGTCTGCCACCGCGTCTGCCGGGGGCAGCGAGACGGCGGCGATGTCAGGCGTGTCGGTAAACACCACCACATGCCGATTGCGTGTGTGCTCGAAGTGATAGTGCACGTTTTCCTCGTCGCACAACCGTTGCACCAGCTGCAAATCGCTCTCGCTGTACTGAGCACAATAATCGCGAACCTGACACGGTTGTTTGCGCTGCCACAGGTAAGCGGTGTCATCGATGCCGTGCTCGCTCAATACTTGCGTGATGATCTGCTGGGCAGTCATGTCCTGAAAGATGCGTCGGTTATGCCGATATGCCATGAGCCCCAAACGTGGGCCCAGGGTGATCAGGTAATGCCTGGGCCGCACCCGCGACAAGTCGCCGAAGACAAACTCCGTCGTACTGCGCACGATGCTCTGAATATGCCCATGAATCCCCGACGGGGCATTTTTCAGGTGCAGAAAAGCCGGACTGAACAACAACTCATGGGCATCCAGCGTGGCACCGAGAGGGACGACAACCTCCAGCTGGAAGCTGTACGGCCGGTTATAGGTTTCGCCCCCCTTGCAGGTCAGTACATCAAGCATCCGCTTGGGACGATTGAGCTCCAGAAGCAGATGGGGGGCATTGACGAACGGGTGCATGGGGCGGACGACCTCGACAGAAGATTCAGACGGGGCGGCGATTCTGGAGGAGAAGGCGCGTCAAGTAGAGGGGGTAAATGCAGAACAGGAAATGACCTACACAAGCGGACAGCAGGCCACGGACAATCTGTAGGAGAAATAAAAAACGGGCCCGTCCGGGGCCCGTTCTTTACGCGTCGGCAGTGATCAGGACGACAGGTAGGAAGACCGCGTCAGCCCCAGGCGCAGCGCGTCCAGGTACTGAGTACGCTCACGCGGACTGATCTTGGCGCTGGCAACCTTGTCCCGGTAGTGGGTCATCAGTTCTTCCGGCGACAAGTGCACGTAACGCAGCATGTCTTCGATGGTGTCGTGTGTCTCGATACCGGCCGAATAGGCGCTGCCATCGGCATTCTGGTAGATGTTCACCGAATCGGTGTCACCGAACAGGTTGTGCATGTCGCCGAGGATTTCCTGATACGCGCCGACCAGGAAGACGCCCAGCAGATAGTCCTCGCCTTCGTTCAGGGCGTGGACCGGCAGGCTGGTTTCGATGCTCTGCTCGTCGACGTACTGGTTGATCTTGCCGTCGGAGTCGCAGGTCAGGTCTTGCAGCACGGCACGACGCAGCGGCTCCTCATCCAGACGGTGCAACGGAATGATCGGCAGCACCTGATCGATCGCCCAGGTGTCCGGCAGGCTCTGGAACACCGAGAAGTTGCAGATGTACTTGTCGGCCAGCTTGTCGTTGAGCTCGTCCAGCACCTGACGGTGCGAGCGCTGACGCGCCTTCAGCGAGTTGTGCAAACGGCGGCAGACCGCGAAATAGCACTGCTCACCCAAGGCTTTCTGCGCCAGCGTGATCTTACCATCGGAGTACTGCGAGGCGATGTCACTCATGTAGTGCGTGGCACGCCAGTAGGTTTCGGTGACCATCTCGATGTCGGTCGGGCCCAGCAGATCGATCAGCCACTGCAGGGTTTCCGGCAGGTTTTCCTTGTCGGTGATCTCCGGCACTTCATCGTTGTGACGCTCGACGTCGGTGACCTGGATCACCAGCATCGCGTGATGCGCCGTCAGCGAACGGCCGCTTTCGGAGAAGATGTGCGGATGCGGCAGACCCTGCGCATCACAGAACTCCTTGAGCATGCCGACCACGACACCGGCGTAGTCGTCCATGTCGTAGTTGATGGAGCTGGCGTTGCGCGAGTGAGTACCGTCGTAGTCGACACCCAGGCCACCACCGACGTCGATGTGATCGACCGGCAAGCCCAGATTGCGCAACTCGCCGTAGTAACGAATCGCTTCCTTGAAACCGTGCTGGTAGTCCGCCAGGTTGGCGATCTGCGAGCCCATGTGGAAGTGCAGCAGACGGATGCCCTGATCCAGGCCCGCGTTGGTAAAACGCTCGACCACCGACAACAGCTGCGCGGCGGACAGACCGAATTTGGATTTTTCGCCACCGGTGTCAGCCCACTTGCTCGACGCCAGCGACGACAGACGCACGCGCAAACCCACTTGCGGCGCAACCTTGAGCTCGGCGGCCTCTTCGATCACCAGTTCGACTTCGGATTCTTTCTCGATGACGATAAAGACGTTGTGGCCCAGCTTCTGGCCCATCAGCGCCAGACGGATGAACTCGCGGTCCTTGTAACCGTTGCAGACGATGGTGCCGCCCTTGGGCGCCAAGGCCAGCACGGCCATCAACTCAGGCTTGGAACCGGCTTCCAGACCGATGGAAACGTCTTGCGTGGCAATGATGTTTTCCACCACCGCTTCTTGCTGGTTGACCTTGATCGGGTACAGCGCGGTGTATTTGCTCTGGTACTCCAGGCGCTCGATATTTTCGTCGAACGCGCCGGTCAACTGACGCACGCGGTCTTGCAGGATGTCAGGGAAGCGCACCAGCAGTGGCAAGGACAAACCGCTCTTGCGCAGCTCGTCTACCTGCTCGTAAAGGTCGATGGGCGAGCTGCCCGGACCGTTGGGACGAACTTCAACGCGGCCGGCTTCGTTGATTGCAAAATAACCCGCCCCCCAATGACGAATCCCATAGACACTGCGGCTGTCTGCCACGGTCCATTGGCTGCCATCGTCTTTGCGTGTGCGTCGTACGGACATCGAAGTCCCCTATATAGAAGTCATAAAGCCCCGGCCTGACCGGCTGGGCGCAGTGTATAGAGTGGAAATGACGGTTTGGCGCCAGCTCGCTGTGGGGCAGTAGACCCGCAACGCACAGCAGAGTTTGCTTTTACAGACCAGTGCCAGACCGACAACGAAACCCAAGGCGGGTTGAACAGGACGATTCAACCGCCCGACTTTTTCGCCTTGAAGCCCTGTTTGACCAGTTCCGCGAGCAGCGTCTCGACATGATCGCCTTGAATCTCGATCACCCCGTCCTTGAGTGCACCACCGGTTCCGCAACGACGTTTGAGCGTAGTCGCCAGTTCCTTGAGTGCATCTTCGGCCAGCGGCACGCCGGTGACGGTCGTCACCGTCTTGCCGCCGCGACCTTTGCTTTCGCGGCGAACACGGGCAATGCCATCACCTTCGGGGATAACGGATTTCTTGCAGACACAGGCATCGACGGGCTGACGGCATTCGGGACAGTGCCGCCCAGCGTCGGTTGAAAATACCAGGCCACCGAGGGCGGCGAAGGATGCGGCTTTTTTGGCCACCGGCAATCCTCTTCTTGAGGACCAAAGTCTGGTCGGCGAACGCCGACCGCGAAGCCCCACTCAGGCAGGGGCAGCGCTACTGAACGGCAAGGCCGTACAGCGTGAAAAAGGTCGCGCAGTGTAACGGCAAAAAGCGTAGATGCTAAGTGCAAATATGCGCCAATTTACGGGACATTTGCGACGTTGCCCAAATAGCGCTTCAACGCGGCCAGAGAGTCCGGGCAATAAGGCTTTTCGGCGGTTTCGCGCAGCACCTGACCGACCGCTATGAAGCGCGCTTCAATCACCTCTTCAGGCTGAAGTTTCAACGGTCCGTCCCAGACCGCGGAAAACACCGCGCACCACAATCGGTTGTCAGGCTGATCGAAAAAGAACTGCTCGTGGGCAGTCAACTCGACACCGGCAACGCCGAGTTCCTCTTCCAGTTCCCGAGCGGCCGATTCGACATAACTCTCATCGGCCTGGACCATGCCGCCCGCGGCGACGTCCCAGTAACCGGGATAGATCGCCTTGCTGAGCGTGCGCCGGTGCACGCACAACTCGCCCGCCGAATTGAACAAAAGGATGTACGTGCCACGGCCGATCAGCCCGCGCTCGCGCAATTCGGCGCGAGGCAAGGAGCCCAGCAGTTGATCCTGACGATCGACCCAGGCAATGAGTTCGGCATCGGAAGCCGCGCGGTGCGCGACTTCTTTCTCAGAGACGGACATCGATCAACCCTGGGACAACAGCTGGCGCAAGTCGATGACCGCAGCGTTGGCGCGCGACAGGTAGTTGGCCATGACCAGTGAGTGGTTGGCGAACACACCGAACGGGCTGCCGTTGAGAATCACCGGGCTCCACATAGGCTCCTGCGACGCCTCCAGCTCACGAATGATCTGACGCACGCTGACGGTGGCGTTCTTTTTCGCCAACACATCAGCGAAGTCGACCTCAATGGCACGCAGCAAATGCGACAGCGCCCACGCCTGACCACGCGCCTCATAGAAGACGTTATCGATCTGCATCCATGGGGTTTCGACGATTTCTTCGTCAACCTGCGGCACTTCGCCCGGCTTCACGGTCACCGTGGACTGCGCCTCGGTTTTCAGCGTGCTGTTGAGCTTGACGCGACCCACACTGGCAGACAGACGCTGGGACAGCGAACCCAGACGGGTGCCAACATCGCCCAGCCAGTTGTTCAGGTTGTCGGCGCGAGTGTAGAACAAGGCGCCTTTCTGATTCGGATCGGACAAGCGCGCCTGATAACGGCTCAGCGCGGCGATACCATCACGGTATTGGGACTCGCTCGAAGGCAGAATCCAGCTCTTGTTGTCGAAGTTGAACAACGGTTCGGCGCGCGCCAGATCGCCATCTTCGGCCGATTGCGATTGCGAACGGGCGAAGTCTTTGCGCAGCGCGCGGCTCAAATCACGGACCTGGACCAGCACGCCGTATTCCCAGCTTGGCGTGTTGTCGAGCCAGAGACCCGGCGGGAAACGATCGTTGGAAATGTAGCCGCCCGGCTTGTCGAGCAGGGTCGATGCGACGGTCTTGAGCGTCTCGACGGTGGTGTAGCCGATCACCATCGGCTTGCCTTCACGCTCGGCGGCGGCCTGAGCCTGTTGCTGAACAGGAAACAGAGCAGGCTCGCTGCTCCACCAGATGCCCAGCACCACGGTGACGACCAGATAGATGCCGACCACGGCCCCCACGGCGCGGCTGAAGAACAGACCGCCCCAATAACCCCGAGGCGCCTTGCCTACCGGCTTCTCATCAACACGCTCACCCCCGCCCGCAGTGCCCGAGCGCTTCTTCCAATCCAGCATGGCCTTGTCCTTTCAATCACGGAATTCAGTGCTTAGGACCGCAACCTTACAGCAAGGTGCGTTTGGCAGGAACGCGGGGGAAGGTCCATTTGCGTAATCGACAGGCCTGTGGGCGTCATGCAGCGACGGGGTGCGCAGACGCCCCCGCGCAACGTGCCCAAACGGAGGGCATCGCATCAGGCATTACCTGACTGGGCAGTCACCCAACCCCTGATCAAATTTCTGTCGAGCAATGCGACCTATCGTGTTGAAAAGATGGAAATTTGACGCCTAAAACCCAGAAAAAATGACAACAAAATGACTTGCGGTGCACTCGTCTCCTGAAACTAGTGCTAGCATAGCGCCAGCATTTGTATCAGGGTTTCCCCTATAAGTAGTCAGGACATGACCGAAGCAGAAGATCCGAGCCGCGACCGCCTCAAGCACCATTTCGCTCAGCGCGTCATTCACCAGGCACGTCAGATACTGGAGGTATGGCAGCGCCTGCAGCAGAGCGAATGGTCGGTTGCCGATATGGAGGAACTCAGTGAGGCCAATCAGCGGTTGCTGCGTTTCGCCGAGCGCTTCGAACAGGCCGAGCATGCCCAACTGGCGCGCGGCATCAGTCAGTCCCTGCAGGAAGTGGAAGCCAATCGGGGTCGCTTGAGCAGCGCGTTGATCACTGATCTCAACCGCCTGATGCAGCGCCTGTCGCGCACCGGCTTGCGCCATGGCGATCGGCTGGAACACACCGCACTGCCGCCGCTGCGCAAACCCATCTACGTGATGCTTCAGGATCATGAGCGTGGGGAGCGATTGGCCAAACAGCTGGAATTCTTCGGATTGAGTGCGCAGTCGCTCGACAGCATTCAGGCGTTTCACGCGACGCTGGCCGAGCGGTTGCCGGCTGCGGTAGTGATGGACGTGGATTTTGGCGGCGTCGGCGAGGGGCTGAAACTGGCGGCCAAGATGCAGGAGGGCCTGGAGCAGAAGCTGCCGCTGCTGTTCTTCAGTCATCAGGAAACGGACACGCCCACGCGGCTGGCCGCCGTGCGCGCTGGCGGCGAAGAGTTCCTGACCGGCACGCTGGAGGCCTCCAGCCTGCTGGAGAAGATCGAGATTCTCACGCGGGTCGCACAATACGAACCGTATAAAGTGCTGATCATCGACGACTCGCGCGCGCAGGCCACGCACACCGAGCGCTTGCTCAACAGCGCAGGCATCGTCACGCGAACACTGTTCGATCCGATAAAGACCATGGCCGAGCTGGCGGACTTTCAGCCGGACCTGATCATTCTCGACATGTACATGCCAGGCTGCACCGGCACCGAGCTGGCGAAGGTGATTCGCCACAACGACCGTTACGTCAGCGTGCCGATCATCTACCTCTCGGCCGAAGACGACCTGGATAAACAGCTGGACGCGATGAGCGAAGGCGGCGACGACTTCCTCACCAAGCCGATCAAGCCACGGCACCTGATCACCACCGTGCGCAACCGTGCCGCACGGGCGCGCAACCTCAAGGCGCGCATGGTCCGCGACAGCCTCACTGGGCTTTATAACCACACGCACATTCTGCAATTGCTCGAAGATTGCAGTTTCCGCGCACGTCGCGAGAACAAGCCGCTGAGCTTTGCGATGCTGGACATCGACCACTTCAAGAAGGTCAACGACGGCCACGGTCACCCCATGGGCGACCGGGTGATCAAGAGCCTGGCGTTGTTTCTGAAACAGCGCCTGCGCAAGACCGACTACATCGGGCGTTACGGCGGTGAAGAGTTCGCAGTGGTCATGCCCGACACCGACCTGAAATCGGCCTACGGGGTGCTCGACGAAATCCGTCGGCGCTTCGCCGAGATCCATTACCCGGCACAACCGACCGATCTGTTCTGCACGTTCAGCGCCGGCGTGGTCGAGCTGGGCGAACACGACGATGCGCTGATGATGGCATCACAGGCAGACGATGCGCTGTACCGTGCGAAGAAGGCCGGGCGTAATCAGGTGCATACGTTGCGAGACGAGATGATGCAGGCGAAGAAGCACCCGACCATGGACATCAGCTAGTCCAGGCCTGCGCTCGACCTGACACTGCGACGGTGACTGATCGATCGTTTTCGCGGGCAAGCGCGCTCCTACAGTGGACTGCGTGTGCTGCTGACCAGAATCACTACCCGTCCCTGTAGGAGCGCGCTTGCCCGCGATGCGTGCGACCCAACGCCCAGACCGTACTGACACGCTTCCTTCTCCCCGCCACCCTGCACCTGCGCAAACACTCCGCTATCATGCGCGGACCTTTGTGATGCGAGACCGCCATGCGCCGCCTGCTTTGTCTGTTACTGCTGACCTTCGCCCTGCCCGCCTTCAGCGCGAGCCTGCTGGACAGCCGGCCCGCTTCCACACTGGGCGGTGCAGCCATCGACAACAGCAAGGATTTCCTGCCGGTTCGTCAGGCCTTTCAACTGAACCTGATCGACACCACGCCCGAGTCGATCAAATTGCAGTTCGTCGCCACCGAAGGCTATTACCTGTACCGCCATCGCTTCCAGTTTCGGACCGAGCCTGCCGATATCGGCCTGGGCGCCGCGCAACTGCCCGATGGCGAAAAGAAGCACGACGAGTACTTCGGCGACGTGGAGGTCTATCACGGCATTCTGGATGTCAGCCTTCCCCGCAAAGCCGGCGACACCCGTCCCTTTACGCTGGTGGTGACCTATCAGGGGTGCGCGGACAAAGGCCTGTGCTATCCGCCTGAAACCGAGCGATTGAGCATCGGCGGTGCCGCGCCTTCGAAGGCAGATGCGCCCCTCACGACAGGCCAAGACAAAACACCGTTCAGCTGGAAACAATTGGCGCTGTTCTTCCTCGCAGGCGTCGGACTGACCTTCACACCTTGCGTGCTGCCCATGCTGCCAATCCTTTCCGGCGTGGTGCTGCGAGGTCAGATTGGCGGGTTGCGCGGCTTCTCTCTGTCGCTGGCGTATGTGCTGCCGATGGCGATCTGTTTCGCGATGCTCGGTGCGCTGATGGGCCTGTTCGGCGCCAGCCTCAATTTGCAGGCGCGCCTTCAATCGGCCTGGGTGCTGGTTCCGTTTTCACTGTTCTTCGTGGTGTTCGCCATCGCCATGTTCGGCGCCTTCGAACTGCGTCTGCCCCGTGCACTCAACGACCGGCTCGACCGCATCGCGGGCAATACCCAAGGCGGGTCGCTGTGGGGTGCCGCGGTGCTGGGCGTCGTTTCAAGCCTGCTGGTTTCGCCTTGCGTTTCCGCGCCCTTGGCCGGCGCGCTGCTTTATATCAGCGCCAGCGGCGATGCACTGGGGGGCGCCCTGAAATTGTTTGCCCTGGGTCTGGGCATGGGCGCGCCGCTGGTCGTCGTGGCCACTGGCGGTGCCGCGTGGCTGCCGAAAAGCGGCCCTTGGCTGGTGACGGTCAAGAACGCCATCGGTGTTTTGCTGCTGGCGCTGGCAATCGGGTTGCTCAGCCGCGTCATTCCGGGCCAGGCCACGCTAGTGCTGATCGGCCTGCTGTGGGCCGGTGTCGCGGTGTTTCTCGGCGCACTGGAATTTACCGAGAAGACCACCCGCGGTCGCCTTGCCCAACTGCTCGGCTTGTTTCTCTTGGTCTACGCTCTCTCCTGCTGGTACGGCGCGCTGAGCGGACAGACGGACCCGTTACGACCGCTCGGCCGTGCACAGGTCGCACAGATCGCCGGTGAAAATGCAGCGAGAACGGGAGATGAATGGCAGACCGTGACACAGGTGACCGAGCTGAACCGCATCCTCGCGGAATCGAAAAGCGCCGAAAAACCGGTGCTGGTCGACTGGTATGCGGACTGGTGCATCAGTTGCAAGGTCATCGAGCATGAAGTACTGCCCAATCCGAAAATTGTCAGCCAGCTCAAGGGGTTTCGTTTGATTCGCTTCGACATGACCGACAGCAGCCCCGAGCAGCGTGCATTGCTGGACCGTTACAAATTGTTTGGTCCGCCGGCTTTACTGTTTTTCGGAAAAGACGGGAACGAGCTGACAAATGCGCGAGTCGTCGGCGAAATCGACGTTGAAGGCTTCTCAGAGCGGCTTTCTAGAGCAAATGACCAAATTTAGTCTCCGAGTCACAAACTTTGCGCGAACATCGGACATCGTGCTGAGTACTGTCGGTAACTGGACAGTCCATTGCGGTTTCCGGCATAGTCGCTGCGCTTCAACGGTTTGCACCTGCAATCTGCCTCGCACTCGCGGCGAGCGTCGACAACGCATACAACAAGGAACACACGATGGCGACTTTCCTGGTTCTTCACGGACCTAACCTGAACCTGCTGGGCACCCGCGAACCGGGGATCTATGGCTCGATCACGTTGGCCGATATCAACCAGGACCTGGAAAAGCGTGCGCGCGAAGCCGGCCACCATCTGATGTACCTGCAAAGCAACGCCGAGTACGAATTGATTGATCGCATCCACGCTGCGCGCGATGAAGGCGTGGACTTCATCCTGATCAATCCGGCTGCTTTTACTCACACAAGTGTCGCAATACGTGACGCATTGCTGGGAGTGAGCATCCCATTCATCGAAGTGCACCTCTCGAACGTGCACAAGCGCGAACCTTTCCGCCATCACTCCTACTTTTCAGATGTTGCTGTAGGCGTGATCTGCGGCCTTGGCGCCAGCGGTTACCGACTGGCCCTGGAGGCTGCCCTGGAACAACTGGCCACCCGTTCGAAGGCGTGAGCGGCGCAGTTTCGCACTGAGCCACACAGCCTGAACCGGCTACCGAATACCCCTGACCGTCCCTTGGGAGTTGATGATTAATGGATATCCGTAAAGTCAAGAAACTGATCGAACTGCTGGAAGAATCTGGCATCGACGAATTGGAAATCCGTGAAGGCGAAGAGTCCGTACGAATCAGCCGTCACAGCAAGACTCCAGCACAGCAGTACTACGCGCCGGCTCCGGTTGCCGCGCCTGCAGCACCTGCTCCAGCCGCCGCGCCCGTCGCTGCTGTTGCCGAAGCGCCAGCCGCCGCAAAACTGAACGGCACCGTTGCCCGTTCGCCAATGGTCGGCACCTTCTACCGCAAAGCTTCGCCTACCTCGCCAGCCTTCGCTGAAGTCGGCCAGACCGTGAAGAAAGGCGACACCCTCTGCATCGTCGAAGCGATGAAAATGATGAACCACATCGAAGCCGAAACCAGCGGCGTGATCGAGTCCATCCTCGTCGAAGACGGCCAGCCGGTTGAGTATGACCAGCCGCTGTTCACCATCGTTTGAACCGCGGAGAGCCAACGATGTTGAAACCTGCGAAGTTGGAAAAAGTTCTGATCGCCAACCGCGGTGAAATTGCCCTGCGGATCCTGCGTGCCTGCAAAGAGCTGGGCATCAAGACCGTCGCCGTTTACTCCAAGGCTGACAAGGACCTGATGCACCTGGGTCTGGCCGACGAATCCGTCTGCATCGGTCCGGCATCGGCTGCTCAGTCCTACCTGCACATCCCGGCGATCATCGCGGCGGCCGAAGTCACCGGCGCCACGGCGATCCACCCTGGCTACGGCTTTTTGGCGGAAAACGCCGATTTCGCCGAGCAGGTCGAAAAGTCCGGTTTTGCTTTTATCGGCCCGAAAGCTGACACCATTCGCCTGATGGGCGACAAGGTGTCGGCCAAGGACGCCATGATCAAGGCGAACGTTCCGACGGTTCCAGGCTCCGACGGCCCGCTGCCGGAAGACGAAGAAGAAGCGCTGCGTATTGGCCGCCAGGTCGGTTACCCGGTGATCATCAAAGCCGCTGGCGGCGGTGGTGGTCGTGGCATGCGCGTGGTTCACAAGGAAGAGGATCTGATCTCCTCGGCCAAACTGACCCGCAGCGAAGCCGGCGCAGCCTTCGGCAACCCGATGGTCTATCTGGAGAAGTTCCTGACCAACCCACGTCACGTGGAAGTACAGGTACTGTCCGACGGCCAGGGTCACGCCATCCACTTGGGCGACCGTGACTGCTCGCTGCAACGCCGCCACCAGAAGGTGCTTGAAGAAGCGCCGGCACCGGGTATCGACGAAAAAGCCCGCGCAGAAGTGCTGGCTCGTTGCGTCAAGGCCTGCATCGACATCGGTTACCGCGGTGCCGGTACGTTCGAATTCCTGTACGAAAACGGCGCGTTTTATTTCATCGAAATGAACACCCGCGTTCAGGTTGAGCACCCGGTTTCGGAAATGGTCACCGGCATCGACATCGTCAAGGAGATGCTGAGCATCGCCGCTGGCAATGTGTTGTCGTACACCCAGGACGACGTGAAGATCCACGGTCACGCCCTTGAGTGCCGGATCAACGCCGAAGACCCGAAAACCTTCATGCCGAGCCCTGGCACGGTCAAGCATTTCCACGCACCAGGCGGCAACGGCGTTCGCGTCGATTCGCACCTGTACAGCGGTTATGCGGTTCCACCGAACTACGACTCGCTGATCGGCAAGCTGATCACCTGGGGCAAGGACCGCGATGAAGCCATGGCTCGCATGCGCAATGCCCTGGACGAAATCGTGGTTGACGGGATCAAGACCAACATCCCGCTGCACCGTGATCTGACCCGCGATGAAGGCTTCTGCAAAGGCGGCGTCAACATTCACTACCTGGAACACAAACTGGCCGGTGAGAAACACTGATCCGCCCATAGAGTGCGACAGACCAACAAAGCCGCTTTCGAGCGGCTTTGTTGTTTCTCCCCGAACCCCGTAAACTTGCGGGTCTTTCGTGGCATTACGCCGCCTGTCCCTTTTTCAATTCGAAGGTAATCCGCCATGCCTTGGCTGCAAGTCCGTCTCGCCATCAGCCCAGAACAAGCCGAAACCTACGAAGACGCGCTTCTTGAAGTCGGCGCCGTGTCCGTGACATTCATGGACGCTGAAGACCAGCCGATCTTCGAACCTGAACTCAACACCACGCCGCTGTGGTCGCACACTCACCTGCTGGCCCTGTTCGAGGCCGACACCGACGCCGACCTGGTGCTCGCACACCTCAAACTGCTGACCGGCACCGACCTGCCGGAGCATATGCACGAAGTGATCGAAGACCAGGACTGGGAACGCAGCTGGATGGACAACTTCCAGCCCATGCGTTTCGGCCAGCGTCTGTGGATCGTGCCAAGCTGGCACGCAGCCCCGCAACCGGATGCAGTCAACCTGCTGCTCGATCCAGGCCTGGCCTTCGGCACCGGCACTCATCCGACCACCGCCCTGTGCCTGGAATGGCTGGACGGTCAGGACTTGAGCGACTGCAACGTCCTCGACTTTGGCTGCGGCTCGGGCATCCTTGCCATTGCTGCCCTGCTGCTGGGCGCAAAACACGCAGTCGGCACCGATATCGACGTTCAGGCGCTGGAAGCCTCTCGCGACAATGCGGGGCGTAACCACGTACCGGCCGAGAAATTCCCGCTCTATCTGCCCGAAGACCTGCCCAAAGAGCCAGCCGACGTATTGGTGGCTAATATTCTCGCAGGGCCTCTGGTTTCTCTGGCACCACAGCTGGCCAGCCTGGTCAAACCCGGTGGGCGCCTTGCACTGTCCGGCATTCTTGCCGAACAAGGCGATGAAGTCGCCGCTGCCTACGCCGACACATTCGACCTGGACCCGATCGCCAACCGTGACGGTTGGGTGCGGATTACCGGTCGTCGTCGCTGATCCACTGACCACACACCTTCAGGCGCTCGCTAACCCCCGGATACCCGCATGACCGACAGTTTCGTCACCCAGTGCCCGCACTGCCAGACCAGTTTCCGCGTCAGCCACGCCCAGTTGAGCGTCGCCCGAGGCATGGTGCGTTGCGGCTCTTGCCTGCAAGTGTTCAACGCCGCGAAACAATTGTTGGAGCAACGGATCGGGGCCGCGAAAACCAGCGCGCAACCGCCTGCGCCCGCCGAAACCGCGCCGATCCCGGCGTCCGGACCGGTGGAAACACCTGCCGTCCTCGCGAGCCAATCGGTAACGGTCGCGGAGCCAGCCCCGCTGCCAGTCAAGCGGGAAACCCGTAACGTCGACATGGACAGCCTGGACCTGGACGACCTCGACGTGGAGCTCGCCCGCCTTGAACAGCGCGAGATTCAGCTGCCCGAGTCCTTCGGACGCGCCAGCCAGGCCCGAGACCACGACGAAGTCGAGTCTTTCAGCGCCCGTCGCGACGATCCCGACGTCAGCACCGAACAGTGGGACGAGGGGCTGAGCCACGAGGACGTCGACCACCTGCCGGAATTGCGCGCCGAGGTGATTGTTGAACGCGACGACCACGACGGGCTCGACGAACCGCATGTTGGCGAGGACAGGGATCGGGACGACGACCACCGCACCGAACCCTCGCTGTCACTGAACACCGACGACATCGACGATGAACCGCCACCGGTTCATCGGCGCCATGCCGATGCCGACACCGACGAGACGCACGCCTCCGAACGCTTTTCAGCGCTGGACGACGATGACGACCGCGATCCCGCTCACGCTCTGCAAGACGACGATGAGGACGAGCGCCCGCACGCCCACGGTAAACGCGAGCGCAGCGAACCGGCCCTGCGCGACAGGGCGTTGCTGGACCTGACGGACGACCCGCTGCAACTGGCCTGGCAAAAGCCCAAGCCGCGCTGGGGACGCCGCGTGCTCTGGCTGCTGCTGGCGTTGATTGCGCTGAGTGCACTGGCGGGGCAGTACATCTGGTATCACTTCGACGAGCTGGCCCGTCAGGATCAATACCGTCCCTGGTTCCAGGAGCTCTGCCCACAGATCGGCTGCAAGGTGCCGTCCAAGGTCGACATCAAGTTACTCAAAAGCAGCAACCTGGTGGTCCGCAGTCATCCCGAGTTTCAGGGCGCGCTGGTGGTCGATGCCATCATCTATAACCGTGCCTCGTTTTCTCAGCCGTTCCCGCTGCTGGAGTTGCGCTTCGCCGATACCAGTGGTCAGTTGATTGCCAGTCGTCGGTTCAAGCCCGGCGAATATTTGAGCGGCGAACTGGCTGGCAAGGACGAAATGCCGCCCCAGACGCCTATCCACATTGCGCTGGACATTCTCGACCCCGGCCCGAAGGCCGTGAATTACAGTTTGAGTTTTCGCTCGCCGGAGTAAACTCCGAGACCGGCGCGACGGATGGCGAGCGCCAGGGACCGCACTGGAATGCGGCGAAGCGGAGCTGAAAAACCGACGACAGTTTTATGACAGCGCGATCTCGAACCTAACCGTTCGCGATAAGAAAGCAACTGTTCAGATTTTATCCAATTCAGCCTTTATCCAGTCATCGAGAGCGGGTATCATGCCCACCCTTTTTCATACTCTGGGTCCTGTCTGAACCGTCGCGCCAACTTGGATTGGTGGCACTTTTCGGACCAGACCTCGTGATTCGGCCCCACAACAGGTCACCCTATGTCGGCGGTACGCATCGGCCCATACACATTGCAAAACGGCTTGATTCTCGCCCCCATGGCGGGCGTCACCGACCAGCCCTTCCGGCAGCTTTGTCGCCAACTCGGCGCCGGCCTGGTGGTGTCGGAAATGGTCACCAGTGACATGAGCCTGTGGAACAGCCGCAAATCGCGGTTACGCATGATCCACGAAGGTGATCCCGAACCCCGTTCGGTACAGATCGCCGGTGGAGATCCGCAGATGCTTGCGGATGCAGCACGCGCCAACGTCGAACTTGGCGCACAGATCATCGATATCAACATGGGCTGCCCGGCAAAGAAGGTCTGCAACAAGGCCGCTGGTTCCGCGTTGTTGAAAGATGAACAGTTGGTGACCGAAATCCTGCACGCGGTGGTCGCGGCAGTCGACGTCCCGGTCACCCTGAAGATTCGCACCGGCTGGGACCGGGCGAACAAAAATGGTCTGACGGTCGCCAGAATTGCCGAACAAGCCGGGATCCAGGCTTTGGCGGTACATGGTCGAACCCGCGCAGATCTCTACACCGGTGAAGCCGAGTACGACACCATCGCTGCAATAAAGCAGGCGGTATCGATTCCGGTGTTCGCCAACGGCGACATCGATTCACCGGAAAAAGCCCGGCACGTCTTGCACGCGACCGGTGCCGATGGACTGTTGATTGGCCGGGCTGCCCAAGGGCGCCCATGGATTTTTCGCGAGATAGAACACTACCTGCGCACCGGGGAAAAACTCCCTGCGCTGGCGTTGAGTGAAGTGGAACGCATTCTGCTAGAGCATCTGGCCGCGCTTCACACGTTCTATGGCGACGTTATGGGCGTGCGGATCGCTCGTAAACACGTCGGCTGGTATCTCGCAACCTTGCCGGGCGCCAGGGAGTTTCGCGCCCATTTCAATCGTTTGGAAGATACGGAAGCACAGTGCGCCAACGTTCGGGAATTCTTTGCCGAACGCTATAAAAGCCCGGAAGCAGGGAACGAACAAGAGGTGGCCGCATGACGATGATGACAGAGACTTTAGTGAGTGGAACAACACCCGTGAGCGACAACGTCAATTTGAAACAGCACCTCAATACGCCAAGCGAAGAGGGTCAGACCCTTCGTGGAAGCGTCGAAAAGGCGCTGCACAATTATTTCGCTCACCTTGAGGGTGCTGCCGTCACTGATGTCTACAATCTGGTGCTCTCGGAAGTCGAGGCGCCGTTGCTCGAGTGCGTGATGAATTACGTCAAGGGCAACCAGACGAAGGCGTCCGAGCTGCTCGGTCTGAACCGTGGCACCTTGCGCAAGAAACTCAAGCAGTACGACCTGCTGTAAGCATCCAAAACACAAAAAGCGACCTCACTTCAATGCGGTCGCTTTTTTTGTAGAACTCATTTGCTTTTGATGGAAGTTGAGATGACTGACCAGACTACCCGCCTGCCGATCCGCCGCGCCTTGATCAGCGTTTCCGACAAGACCGGGATCCTTGAATTCGCCCGTGAACTCGAAGCCCTGGGCGTCGAGATCCTCTCCACGGGCGGCACCTTCAAGCTGCTCAAGGACAACGGCGTCGCAGCGGTAGAAGTCGCGGATTACACCGGCTTTGCAGAAATGATGGACGGTCGCGTCAAGACCCTTCACCCGAAAATCCACGGTGGCATCCTGGGCCGTCGTGGTACCGACGATGCCATCATGGCCGAGCACGGCATCAAACCGATCGACCTGGTAGCGGTGAATCTTTATCCGTTCGAAGCCACGGTTTCCAAGCCGGGCTGCGACCTGCCGACCGCCATCGAAAACATCGACATCGGCGGCCCGACCATGGTCCGTTCGGCCGCAAAAAACCATAAAGACGTCGCTATCGTGGTCAACGCGAGCGACTACAGCCAAGTGCTGGAAAGCCTCAAGGCGGGTGGTCTGACCTACGCGCAGCGTTTCGACCTGATGCTCAAGGCGTTTGAACACACGGCCGCCTACGACGGCATGATCGCCAACTACCTGGGCAGCGTCGACCAGAGCGCCGAAACCCTGTCGACCGAAGGCCGCAGCGAATTCCCGCGCACCTTCAACACCCAGTTCATCAAGGCTCAGGAAATGCGCTACGGCGAGAACCCGCACCAGAGCGCGGCGTTCTACGTTGAAGCCAAACCCGCCGAAGTCGGCATCGCCACCGCAACCCAATTGCAGGGCAAAGAACTTTCCTACAACAACGTCGCGGATACCGACGCTGCACTGGAATGCGTGAAGAGCTTCGTCAAACCGGCCTGCGTCATCGTCAAGCACGCCAACCCGTGCGGCGTAGCGGTCAGCCCGGATGCCGAAGGCGGCATTCGTCAGGCGTACGAGCTGGCCTATGCCACCGACAGCGAGTCGGCCTTCGGCGGCATCATTGCCTTCAACCGTGAACTGGACGCCGAGACCGCCAAGGCCATCGTCGAGCGCCAGTTCGTCGAAGTGATCATTGCGCCAAGCGTCAGCGCCGAAGCCCAGGCCATCGTCGCCAGCAAAGCCAACGTTCGCTTGCTGACCAGCGGCCAGTGGGCGACTGATCGTGCAGCGGCATGGGATTACAAGCGCGTCAATGGCGGCCTGCTGGTGCAGAGCCGTGACATCGGCATGATCAACGCCGACGACCTGAAAGTCGTGACCAAACGCGCACCGAGCGAGCAGGAAATCCACGACCTGATCTTCGCCTGGAAAGTCGCCAAATACGTCAAATCCAACGCCATCGTCTACGCCAAGAACCGTCAGACCATTGGTGTCGGCGCCGGCCAGATGAGCCGCGTGAACTCCGCACGCATCGCGGCCATCAAGGCCGAGCATGCAGGCCTGCAGGTGCAGGGCGCGGTCATGGCGTCGGACGCGTTCTTCCCGTTCCGTGACGGCATCGACAACGCCGCCAAGGTGGGTATCACGGCAGTGATCCAGCCAGGCGGCTCGATGCGCGACAACGAAGTGATTGCAGCGGCCGACGAAGCCGGTATTGCCATGGTCTTCACGGGCATGCGCCATTTCCGTCACTGATAGATTCGACACAGACCTTGCAGGAGCGCGCTTGCCCGCGATGGCCATGACGCGGTGCAGTTGAAACACCGCGGTGACTGAATCGCGGGCAAGCGCGCTCCTACATGGACAGGCATTGCGTCGACAACTCGGCGTATGCCCCACACAGAATTAGCGTCATCGAGGTTTGAAAACATGAACGTACTCATCATCGGCAGCGGTGGCCGTGAACACGCTCTGGCCTGGAAGGTTGCGCAGGATCCGCGCGTCCAGAAGGTTTTCGTTGCGCCAGGCAACGCGGGTACGGCCATCGAAGCCAAGTGCGAGAACGTCGCCATCGACGTCCTGGCGCTTGAGCAACTGGCTGACTTCGCCCAGAAGAACGTTTCGCTCACCATCGTCGGCCCGGAAGTTCCGCTGGTGGCCGGCGTGGTCGACCTGTTCCGTTCCCGTGGTCTGGACTGCTTCGGTCCGACCAAGGGCGCTGCACAGCTGGAAGGTTCGAAAGCCTTCACCAAGGACTTCCTGGCGCGTCACAAGATCCCGACCGCCGACTACCAGAACTTCACCGAGATCGAACCTGCGCTGGCTTACCTGCGCGAAATAGGCGCACCGATCGTGATCAAGGCCGATGGCCTGGCAGCCGGTAAAGGCGTCATCGTCGCCATGACCCTGGAAGAAGCCGAAGAAGCCGTGCGCGACATGCTCGCAGGCAACACCTTCGGCGACGCGGGTTCGCGCGTTGTCATCGAAGAATTCCTCGACGGCGAAGAAGCCAGCTTCATCGTCATGGTCGACGGCAAGAACGTGCTGCCAATGGCCACCAGCCAGGACCACAAGCGCGTGGGCGATGGCGACAGCGGTCCGAACACCGGCGGCATGGGCGCGTACTCGCCTGCTCCGGTGGTCACCGCCGACGTTCACCAGCGCGTGATGGATCAGGTGATCTGGCCGACTGTCAGAGGCATGGCAGACGAAGGTAACGTTTACACCGGCTTCCTCTATGCTGGTCTCATGATCGACAAGGCCGGAAACCCGAAGGTCATCGAGTTCAACTGCCGCTTCGGCGATCCGGAAACCCAGCCGGTCATGCTGCGTCTGCAATCAAGTCTGGTCTTGCTGGTCGAGGCTGCATTGGCGCAAGCTCTGGATAAAGTCGAGGCTCAATGGGACCCACGTCCGAGCCTGGGCATCGTGTTGGCGGCAGGCGGTTATCCTGCCGATTACGCCAAAGGCGACGCGATCAACGGCCTGGATGCCGCTGCCGCATTGCCGGGCAAGGTGTTCCACGCCGGTACGGCGCTCAGTGACGGCCAAGTGGTGACGTCCGGTGGCCGCGTTCTGTGCGCAACCGCGCTGGGTGACAGCGTAGGCGAGGCCCAGAAGCAGGCGTACGAACTGGCTGCAAAGATTGACTGGAAAGGCTGTTTTTACCGCAAGGACATTGGCTATCGCGCCATTGCCCGGGAACGCGGCGAACATCTGGAGTAAGTCTGGCGCCAGCCGGTTCTCCTTTGGGAGAACCGGCTGATGATCCAGTGCCGCCCCAGAGTCAACTGGCTTCATTCACGAAGGGATTTCGCCGTGCGCTGGCTCAGGATTGCCACTTGTTTGATCATCGCCATGATGACCCTGCTCTGTGTCCCAACGGCATCCGCCGAGGTCAGCGCAGGATGGTCGACCCTTGTCGACGATCAGGCCAACCTGCAACTCAGCGACATCCGCTCTGCGCATTACGCCTCCCAGTTCAGCCCGGTCGAACTTGACCAGGTTCGCGCCACCAGCCGTGAATCGGCGCTGTGGCTGCACTACCTCCTGCCACCCACCGACCACGAACAACTGGTGCGTATCTTCGCTCCGGACCTGGCCACCGTTGACATGTATGTGCTCGACGGCGATACCCTGATCGATCACTCACGCTCCGGCAACAAAGTCCCTCGTTCCGCTCAACCGTTACCCTCCATCGACTTTCTGTTGCCGGTTCCACAGAGCGACAAGCCGCTGGACCTCTACCTGCGTCTGAAGTCCGAACAGGAACTACGGCCCAACATTTCGCTGGAAGCTGCGGTCGCAAGCGCTGCTGACGAACGCCGGCCGCTGTTACTCGGGCTGTTCTTCGGCTCGCTGATCATGTTGATCGTGCAGAACATCACACGCTTCGCCCAATCGCGCTCGGTCAGCAGTTTGTGGCTCGCAGCCTGCGAAGGTTTTCTGGGCCTGAGCGCCCTGTTGCTGCTCAACCTGCAGGCACCCTGGTTGCCGCACTGGCATCTGGCACAGACCCCCAGCGCTCACCTTGCCCTCCTGCTCGCGGCCGCCACGGGCCTGATGTACGCCTATTGTTTCTTCGTCCAGCGCGGCGTTGAAGCGTTGAACCGATTGCTGATGAGCGTGTTGTTGGTCGTCGGCTTCGGCGGTTTGCTGGTGTTGTTCGTCGACACGCTGCCGCTGAATCTTCTGACCTTCCTGCTGGTGGCCCTCACCACGCTCACGATCACGCTGGTGTCGATCTATCACCTGCAAAAAGGCTATGCGCCCGCACGTCCGTTCGTCATCGCGATGATTGTGTTCAACCTGGGCAATCTGGTGATCCTGCCGGCCATGCTCTGGCTGACGACCATCGCTGCGCAGACCCTGATCATCGCGGTAATGGGCATGTTCTGCCTGTGTGGTCTGCTGATGAGCATCGCGCTGAGCGAGCGCCATCGCAGCATCACCGAAGACAACTTCAGCATCAGTCGGGAGCTCGCGGCGAGCACTGCCGAGATCAACGCCAAAGCTGAATTCCTGGCGAAAATCAGCCACGAGATCCGTACACCCATGAACGGCGTGCTCGGCATGACCGAGTTATTGCTGGGCACACCGTTGTCGGTCAAACAACGCGACTACGTGCAGACGATTCACAGCGCTGGCAATGAGCTGCTGACGTTGATCAACGAAATCCTCGACATCACCAAGCTTGAGTCCGGGCAGATCGAACTGGATGATGTGCAGTTCGACCTCAACGCCATGATCGAAGATTGCCTCAGCATTTTCCGCGCGAAGGCCGAACAGCAGAGCGTCGAGCTGATCAGTTTCATTCAGCCGCAGGTCCCGCGGGTGATCAGTGGCGACCCGACCCGCCTGCGACAGACACTGCTCAGCCTGCTGGAAAACGCGTTAAAAAAGACCGACGAGGGCGAGATCTTGCTGGTGGTCGCCCTCGACTCCCGCGGAGGAAAACCGCGTTTGCGCATCGCCGTTCAGGACAGCGGTACGCCACTCACCCCCAAAGAGCGTGACGCCTTGCTGCATGCTGAACTGCACAGCAAGAACTTCCTGGCGGCGAGCAAGGTCGGCGGCCACTTGGGGCTGGTGATCGCACGCCAGCTGATCCTGCTGATGAACGGCGAATTCGGTATTCAGAGTGGCAGCAATCAGGGCAGCACCTTGTGGCTGAGCCTGCCGCTGGACGCTGAGCGACTGGAACAACCCCCTGCCGACCTCGACAGCCCGCTCAAAGGCGCGCGCGTGCTCGTGGTGGACGACAACGACACGTGCCGCAAGGTGCTTGTCCAGCAATGCAGCGCCTGGGGTTTGAACGTCAGCGCAGTGCCGTCAGGCAAAGAAGCCCTAGCCCTGCTGCGCACCAAAGCGCACCTGCGCGATTACTTCGACATCGTGTTGCTCGACCAGAACATGCCCGGCATGACCGGCATGCAGCTGGCCGCCAAGATCAAGGAAGACCCAAGCCTCAACCACGACATTCTGCTGATCATGCTCACCGGCATCAGCAATGCGCCGAGCAAGGTCATCGCACGCAATGCCGGGGTCAAACGCATCCTTGCCAAACCTGTGGCCGGTTACACCCTGAAAACCACGCTGGCCGACGAACTCAATCAGCGCAACAAAGGCCAGGCACCGTTTCCACCCTCGCCTGTCGTCAACCTCGAGGTCGATGTGCCCACCGACTTCCGCATCCTCGTTGCAGAAGACAACAGCATCTCTACCAAGGTGATTCGCGGCATGCTGGGCAAACTCAATCTTCAGCCCGACACCGCCAGCAATGGCGAAGAAGCGCTGAGGGCGATGAAAGCCCAGCGCTACGACCTGGTGCTGATGGATTGTGAAATGCCGATTCTCGACGGTTTCTCGGCGACCCAGCAATTACGCGCCTGGGAGGTGGGTAATCAGCGGACACGCACCCCTGTGGTCGCGCTGACCGCCCACATTCTGGCCGAACACAAGGACCGCGCCCGCCAGTCAGGCATGGACGGGCATATGTCCAAACCCGTGGAGCTGTCTCAACTGCGAGAGCTGGTGGAGTACTGGGTCGAGCAACGGGCGCGCAAGCAGGTAGACATAGACGCGGGCGACCCGGAACGCTATCAGCAAAACTGAACCTCCGGCTTGCGCGGCGCCTGATAGACTTGCCCCGTCCAAATCTGCCGCCACGAGCTCAAACCATGCTGCATGTGTTGTTCAGCGTTTACCTGAAGATGCTGGTGCTCTATAGCCCGTTCTTCGTCTTGTCCTGCTTTATCAGCCTGAGCCGAGGCTACTCGCGCAAAGAGCGCCGTTACCTGGCGTGGAAAGTTGCGTTTGCGACACTGGTGTCGAGCGTGTTGCTGTACCTGTTCGGGCGCGTGATTTTCAGTGTCTTCGGCATCACTGCCGACGCCTTTCGAATTGGCGCCGGAAGCGTGCTGTTCATCTCCGCGCTGGGCATGGCGCAGGGTAAATCCGGCGTTCAGACCGACAACGTGCAGCAAGACGTCACCATCGTTCCACTGACCATCCCGATCACCGTCGGCCCCGGCACCATCGGCGCCTTGCTGGTGATGGGCGTCAGCCAGCCCCATTGGGACGACAAGCTGACCGCCATCGTTAGCATTGCGCTGGCGAGTTTCACCGTAGGCGTGGTGCTTTACCTGTCCAACAGCATCGAACGCGTGTTGGGCGATCAGGGCCTGCAAATCGTCAGCCGCCTCATGGGATTGTTTGTCTGTGCACTGGCCGCGCAGATCATCTTCACCGGCATCAAGGGTTATCTGGTGCCTTGAATCCCTTCAACGAAAAGCGGTTAGAGCTCAAGAATCGCCTGGCGGGCCCGCCGGTTCAGATATGCCTTGATGCCCTCCCTGTAGGGTTGGTAGCTGTCTTCGGTGAGCAAGAATGAGCCTCCGTTGGAACGAATGGTCAGGTCACCGCCCAGCACTTCCCAGGGAACACGTCCGGGCTTGAAAGCCCGCGTGGTCATCTGCAGACCGCACACCAGAATGTTAACGCCGCCTTGGCCGACCACGCAGGGAATGACCTGGAAACTCTCGGAGCGACCGGACGAAAACCACGAATTGAAGAAGGTCTTCGCATGGCTGCTGTCCAGCAGCGTGCTGATAGAACGTTCAAGCACGGCCTGTAACTCACGGGAAGTGGCGCTCCCTGCAATCATGTACGGGACATACCGCAGCTCCCGGATATGCTCGATGACCACCTGATCAGGATTGATCGACCCGGTCAACCGACCGCCTTTCTGATAAATCACCCGCTGGAACTGCTCGATCCACAGCTTCCACTGGACGCTGCGATCATGCTTCTTGTCCGCCGACTGCTCTGCGTACAACAGGCAGTCAAGAATGTCGTCACGGACGCTTCCGGGAATGGATGCCTCAAACGAGAGCAGATTATTTCCCATCAACAGGGTGTCACTGCGACTGGACATCGCGGGCCTCCTGAAGGGCACACACCCCATCCGCGCGACGGTCGTCGAGAGCCTGCGCTATCTTTTCCCGGAACTGCGCGTAGACGATTTCCATCACGTGCGCGGAGTAAAACGCCATCTCGATATTGCCTAGCACCTTCTTAGGGTCGAACACCTCAGCCAGAAGCTCCCCATTCGGGGGCTGACGCGTCGTGAACGAGAGCACCACGAGGCCAAGCCCGGTCGTCGGCCCACACACCGCCACCTGCAAGGCTATCTTTCGTTCAGACACGCCGGACGCCGGGCCTTCAGATGAAGCTATTTCAATGGCCTGGCGGTTCAACATCGCCACAGCGGGTTGATCGGGACGTGCCTCTACCGCGCCCCTGGCGAATGCAGCACCCTGCGAAAAAAGTGCGTTGGGCATAAAAGACGGCAGCTGTTTTTCGAGCCAGTCCCACACGGTGCCCTGTCCAGTTTCAGCAGCCGGCAAGCTGCGACTGTCATGACTTCTTACTGCCCAGCCAAACCTGTTCAACGCGGCCAGCCAGGTATGCCGCCAATCCACTGCGGCATCAAAACGAGAGTGCCGTTTGGACGCGGCCAGTTGCGTGTAGAGCGTGCAGTCCATCACGTCTTTTTTTTGCTGCTCGCTGCAGGCCGCAGACATGAACACAACACAGCCAGCATTGATGTGCCCTTCAATCGTTCCTTGATTCACGAGAACCTCCCTGCATGAAAAAAAGGGGCGAATGGCGCCCCTTCTTTATTCCTAGATATCAAACTCTTCAATCGCCGACTTGGCGTTATTGCCCAGCTTTTGCTGGATGAGCAGTCGATTCTGCGCATACATCCGAGTATTCAGGACCAGCGTGTTTTCACCACGGAAGGTCCGGACCTGGGTGCTGTTCCACTCCCAGAACAATACGTCGGTGACGTTGGACGAGGTGAGGAAGTTGACCGCCCCCATCGCCAGATTGACCGTGCCGTCTGCCGACTCGGCGCATGCACCGATGCGGAAGCTTGCACCGTTGTGGAACTTGGTCTGGCGCTCAAACAGGCGTAGCGGTTTTTCCTGCGCTTTGAGCGCTTTCACCGCATCCCCCGCAACCTTCAACATCGCAGCCGACGCAGGGCCCGGCAGCGTCGCCGCGGCAATAGCAGAGCCCAAAATCTCAATCGCTGCCTGATCCATGCTGAAACGCTGGTGGGTCGAGCGGTAGCGCGCAAAACTCCAGCTATTCGAGAACCAGCCTATGGCCGAGAGGACTTCGTTGAATTTGGCGTACCACGCTGCGCTGTTGTCTTCTGGATTGGCCGCCCTGTTGGCCACCAGTGTCGCGAACAGGAACGAGTCCATGACGTCTTCTTTGTTCTGCCGCGACACCCCTTCGGCAAAGGCGAGCAAGTTACTGCCTACCACGGCGCCCTCAGCCGGCTCGGCATTACTCAGTGCCATGGGTTGGTTCAATGCCGCAATATGATCCATCAGCGACAGCGCACCGTCAGCCATATCACTGTTGGCGATAAAAGCCCGCGTGTTGTCGCTGTTCATACCTGTTTCAAAGCTCATCTGTTTAATCCCTTAAATAAGTCATGTCCTTCACTGGACACGACCGAGATTAATCAACTTTTGCCAATTGAAAACAGGCGACCCGGGACAGGAAGTCGGGCGGTGAGAAAGGCAGATCCTACAAGGTGGATTGAGCAAGGCATCTGCGCCAACGGCATCACCGCACCATGGGTAAAGGGTTCGCTAGCGATTTATGAGCGCCGTGGGAAGCAAGCGACGCAGGGCGTCGCTCAGTTGATTCTGTTTCAGCGGGCGAGAGAGCGAGATTCATCAGGAACGCGCGGACATTACCTCTCCGACGTCCAGATCCATCCCACGCTTCGTTGGGAAAAGTCCGTCAGATCACTTGACCGGTTTCTCGCCGTACCACCTCGGCGTGTACACCCACTGATCGCCATTGGCACGTGGAAACACACAGGTCGTCGACGAACCGACTAGCACCATCGTGCGCATGTCGACCTGCTCCGGCGTCAGCTCGCCCAGGGTGATCACGCGCAGGGTTTGGCCCGGACGGCCGATGTCGCGGCCCAGCGTGACCGGTGTCTCAGGCACGCGATGCAAACGCACGATCTCCAGTGCACGCCCCAGTTGCCAAGGACGGGATCGCGAAATCGGGTTGTAAAACGCCAGCGCCAGATCGGCCTGGCACGCCAGGTCCAGCCGCTTTTCGATGATCTCCCAGGGCTTGAGGTTGTCGGACAGGGACATGACGCAGAAGTCGTGCCCCAAAGGGGCGCCCGCCTGAGCCGCCGTCGCCAGCGAGGCCGAAACGCCGGGCAGGATTTCCAGGTCAACGGCGTGCCACTGTGCATCGTCGGATTCATGCAGCGCCTCCAGCACCGCGGATGCCATGGCGAACACACCTGGGTCCCCGGAGGACACCACCACCACCGAACGCCCTTGCGCGGCCAGTTCAAACGCGTGACGCGCGCGCTGCATTTCTTCACGGTTGTCCGTGCAATGCAGGACCTGATCGGCCCGGAACGGACCCGCCATGCGCACGTAAGTCTCGTAACCCAACACGTCGTTGGCGCGGGCGAGTTCAGCTTTCACGGCCGGAATCATGAACTCGGCAGCGCCAGGCCCAAGCCCGATCACCGCCAGTCGTCCGCGGCCGCGACCAATGCGTTCGATGTCCAGGGGTTCTGTCGCCACGGCGATAGCGATGCCATGAACCGGGCTGAGCGGTGGCAGCAGTTGCGGCAGTGCTTGCCGCGCCATGTCAGCCGCCGAGGCCTGCGCGGTGAAGCGCAACGGCACACCCAACGAATCGGCAGCCGCGTGCAACGCAGGGTCTGCCATATCGGTTTCGCTGGCCAGCAGGCAGGCGAGCGCCTGCACGGCAATGCGCGACTCGTGCAATGCGCCGCGCACCGCTTCGGCGGGATCAGGGACCGTGGCCTCGATCGCCACCAACACATTGCGCGGGTAGATCAGCAACTCGTTGGCGCAAGGCTCACGCTCGGCGTATCCCACATGAATCGCCAGTTGGGCGTGATCATCTTCCGGTAACTGCGCCTGAGCCAGCCACGGCGCGGCGCCTTCAATGCGCACGCTTTCGCCAGACAACAGATCGGAAACGAAACGCTTGCCCAGCTCCAGATCGCCCAGGGCATAACCAGACGGAGGGTTGAGCAGGCACGTGCCGAAGCGCAGTTCGCCGCTGGTGGTGATCGCCGCTGCCGTGTTCAAGCCCGCAGCAATCTCCCGGGCCATGACATTGACGCCACCCAGTCCGCCCAGCAGCGGCACCACCGCACTGCCATCCTCGGCGACCGCCAGCACAGGCGGCTCGGCGCCTTTCTCGAGCAACAGCGGCGCCAGTGTCCGAATCACGATACCTGCCGCGCACAGCGCGATGATCGGCGTGTCCTGCTGATACAGCTGGCGCAGGGTCGCGCCGAACTCGGAATACGTGCGATCAGCACCCTCCACACGCTCAGCCAGGCCGTGAACGAGGGCGTCGGGATACAGTTGCTGGATGCGCCGTGCCGTGGTCAGGGCACCTTTGCCCAGAATGACGATGGCAGGCGTCTTGTTGTTGGACGCGCCCATCAGCCTTGCCACCTTTCACCCGGAACGATGATCAGCGAAAAGTAGGGCGACGACATCGGATCGACCTCGGCCAGTGGCACGATTTTCTGGTTACTCATGGTCGCGCGTTCGACATAGAGCGCACGCTCGGCGAGCCCCGTGTCGATCAGCACTTGACGCACCTTCGGCAAATTACGCCCCAGCTTCATGATGACCGCCGCATCGGCATCGACCAGCTTGCGCTTGAGCTCGTCGGCCGAGAGCACGCCGGACAACACCGACAGACTCTGATTGCGGTACACCAGCGGCGCGCCCAACACCGAAGCACCTCCGAGCATGGAGCAGACACCCGGCACGACTTCGGCCTCGTAGCGTTCGGCGAGGCGATCGTGCAGGTACATGTAGGAGCCGTAAAAGAACGGGTCGCCTTCGCAGATCACGGCCACGTCGCGGCCTGCGTCCAGATGCGCCGCGACGTCAAGGCTGGCGGTGTCGTAGAAGTCGCTGATGATTTGCTCGTAAGACATCGGCGCAGGCAAGGCTTCGGTCGTCACCGGGTACACCAGCGGCATCAGCGTTTGAGCGGCTTGCAGGTGCGCTTCGATGATGCCGAACGCGTTGCCTTTCTTGCCCTTGGCCACGAAGTACGCCACCACCGGTGACTCGCGCAGCAGGCGAAGCGCCTTGACGGTGATGAGTTCAGGATCGCCCGGGCCGACACCCAGGCCAATCAAACGACCGCGAGCCTGCATTATTCGATCTCCGTGGCGAGCGCGTTGACCGCCGCCGCCGCCATGGCGCTGCCACCGCGACGTCCCTGCATGATCACGTAAGGCACGCCACGGCTGTCGGCAGCGAGCATGTCCTTGGATTCGGCGGCGCCGACGAAGCCCACGGGAAAGCCGAGTATCAGCGCCGGTTTCGGCGCTCCGGCGTCGATCATTTCCAGCAGGTAGAACAGCGCGGTCGGCGCGTTGCCGATCACGACCACGGCGCCTTCGAGGTGGGGGCGCCACAGTTCAAGCGCGGCGGCGGACCGTGTATTACCCAGCTCGCGGGCAAGCTCTGGAACGCCGTCCCGTTTGAGCGTGCAGATCACCTGATTATTCGCCGGCAAACGCGCACGGGTCACGCCTTCGGCCACCATGTGGGCGTCGCACAGGATCGGCGCGCCAGCGGCCAGCGCCTGACGTCCCGCTGTACCGGCACCCGGGGAGAACCGCAGCCCGTCGACCGCGTCGACCATGCCGCAGGCGTGAATCACACGCACTGCCAGCTTTTCCAGGTCGGCCGGGATCTTGTCGAGGTTGGCCTCGGCGCGAATGATCGCGAAGGAGTTGCGGTAAATCTCCTGGCCGTCGCGGATGTAATCAATCATCGGTGTTGCTCCGTGAGTCGGCGGTCAACAACGCACCGACTGCTTCAATAGTGAGGTCACGCCCACGCAACTGGCCGAAACCCGGCTGATCTGCGTGACGAAAATATACGTCGTAATGGCCGGCGGAAACCGCCAGCAAGGTGATCGGCGCGGCATGGGCGGCTGCGCAGGATCGGTTGCAACCCGACAAATGAACGCCCGGACTGACGCCCTGTTCTTGCAGGTGCTCAGCCAGCAGCAGTGCATCTGCTTTGGTGTCGGCCAGCCCCTTGCCGCAGGCGGCAGCGCCGGTGCAGGCAATCATTTGCGACAGCGCCTCGTCGGCCTCGCACAGCACACCGGCCGCGCGCAATCCGTCGAGGGCAAGCACAGCCTGATCATCGCGGACATTGCGCAGCATCAGGCCCTGCCATGGGGTCATGGTCAGCGTTGCGTCACCGAGTTCGACGGCCAAGGTCGCCGCCGCGCGCAACATGGACGGCGTCAGACGCCCCAAAGGCACGACGCCGCCCACACACATCAGACCGGGTTGCTTCTGTGGATAGCGACCGATATGGGCATTCACCTGAGCCGGGGCTCGTCGCCAGGAAGTGATGGCTTGATCGGTCCTTAACGGCGCCGTCAAACGCTCAGACAGCTGCCCCAGAAAACCGGACACCGGCAGGCCTTCAAGCAGATGACGCATGCGGGTCTGCTCGGAGCGAGCGCATTCCAGGAACAGTTCAAGCACCGCGACCACAAGCTCAAGCCCCGCCCCCAATGGCACGGCGGCCACGGGAGAATCATTCGCCGGACACCCCGCCAAACCGAACCCGAGCAGGATTTCACCGCCCACGGGCAACGCCGACAGCCACAAGTCATGGGGATGCTCGAGCATGGCCAGCCCTTCACCGGCGTCCAGCGATAACGCAAATTTGGGCGAAAGCTCGTGAAAGCGCGGATGGTTTTCCAGCGAGAGCAGAATCTGCTCGGCCAACGGTTGCGCGTCGAACAACTGCTGCGGATCAACACCCGCCGCCGGGCTGAGCATCAGGTTACGGACGTCATCGCTCGCGGGATTCTTCGGCCCCAAACCAGCGTTCAGCAGCGTGGCGATCAGCCCGTCGTGGTCTGCTCCAATCCCGCGAATCTGAAGGTTGCCGCGGTTGGTCGCCTCGATCACACCGCTCGCAAAACGCTCTGCCGCATCGGCCACGGCCAGCGCTTGCGGCGCCGAGATCAGGCCACCGGGCAGCTTGATCCGGCAGATTCCGCCGTCCAGCGCCGGGACGATGCGCAACAACCCCGGACAGGCCGAGGGGCGCAAAGGCGCAGCGGGCGGGCGAGCGGACAGCGGCTCGGTCAAAGGTTCACCTGACGTGATCGGGCTGGAAGGAGCAGAGATGGGTGTCTGCAGGCCGCGTATTATGCCTGCTTTGGGTGCTGGCATGAAAAGACGGTCTGTCGGATGGGGTGAAGTGGTGGCAGACCGGCTGGGAGGCAGGATTAGATCTGGCGCATCACTAAAGCTTGCCGAGAAGGGCCAAAGCGGCCATGCCAACAATGAAACTTACCAACGCGATGGTATCGGGTATGCAGATCCACCGCCTCAGATTGATAGGGACCCGCTGCACCTCCTCCATGTTGACCAATCCCTGGCTGTGTAACAGCTCAGTCGATGTCAGTGCGAGGTTTACTGCCACCAGCCGGTATCGCCGACCAATAAAGCCCGAGTGGTCCCAACTTTTTTTTGCATCGATCACCACCGGACAGTTCGCCAACAGCTCCTCTGCGCTCGGAAGAACCCGATACTTCACGTAAACGTCTACACCAAAACCAATAATCGCGACGATACAGGACACAATAACGAGCCCTTGCAGGAAGCTGTCACTCATCGCCGGTCAACTCGTAAAGCCACGCTGCGCCCAATTCACCCAACTTGCTCCCACCCGTTCCGCCTGCCCATGCGCCAGCAGCTCCACCTGCAATCCCACAGACTGCCAGACTGACGCCACGGGTAGGGCCAGCCATCCTGAAACACAGCGAGGTGGCTGCCTTTGCGCCTAGTCCGCCACCTTTGCCGGCAAGCGGAAGCCCCACCATCATCTTCCCCGCCTCAACGAACTTGGCCCTCGTACACGCCTGCTCGCGCCCTGTCGAGCAGGCCTCCCGGATTTCGAACGCGCCCGCGCCGATATCCAGCGCAACACCCACCATCGTTCCCGCGCTCAGGTGGCGCGCAACGTTGCTAATGCGCTTTACGTTCTTCACGTAGTCGGGAATTTCACCTGTGCGCATAAAGCGCTTGCTGGAAATGCCCAGCATTTTCTTGATCGAGGAGTTGTTCTTGAGTCCCGTTCCCCATCGGCCAATACCCCGAAGCTGGCCATCCAGGGTGCGGAACAGCATCTTCCGCTGAGCGACGAACTGATCCTTGGTGAACGTCCCGCTGCGCCACTGCTGATAGGTCGTATTGACGCCACTCAACGTGTCCTGCACACCGTTCAAATGCGTACTCCAGGCCGACGTCGCGCTGCCAACACCGATGGAGCCGTACGTCATGACGTCCTGCAAAAGGTCGTAGTTCTCGGTTTGCAGATGAGCGCTGGCTTCGTTGCTGGCGAACATTGTCTGGCTGATATCCCGAGCGTAGGCCATGAGCATTTGCTCCTCCATCGTGCACATCGCGGTGGAGTCGTCGCCCACGATGATCAACTCTCCCGGCATCACGGACAGCCCCAAGCCCAGATGTGCATTCACCCTGTCGAACTTGGCGCGGGTATTTGCACCGACCAAGCTGTCGCGATACCAAGAGAGGCTCTGCTTTCCAGCATTGATGAACGCGTAAGGCGCCGACATGGATGAATCGTCCTGACCACCTGAATAAAGCCCGGACGATAGGTAGGCAGTCCAACGTCTGTCATTAGACAAAGCGTGGAAAACACCGTGATTACGGCATTTTCAGAAAAGCCCCACAGCGGCGCTCATCTTCCCTTACGAAAGTCTGCGTTGAGCGCCCTGCGCACGACGCCGGGTCATGGGCGCTGTATCATGCCGACCTTATCCACAGGCCGATCCAGTTAGCCTGTCGCAGGCATCAGGTTTGAGGGCAATACATGTCACCGTGGCTGACAGTCGTGGGAATCGGTGAAGACGGCTACAAAGGGCTGGGCAAGAATGCCCGGCACGCGCTGCTGGGCGCACGCCAGGTGTTTGGCAGCTCGCGTCAGCTCGACCTGCTGCCGCCCTGCATTCAGGCCGAGCGGCGTCAGTGGCCGAGTCCGTTCTCGCTGCAACCGGTGCTGGAACAGCACGGCGAGGCGGTCTGCGTGATCGCCAGTGGCGACCCGATGCTGTTTGGGGTTGGCGTCAGCCTGTCGCGTCATGTGCCCATCGAACAGATGCGCGTGATTCCCGCGCCCTCCTCCTATTCACTGGCCGCCGCGCGTCTGGGCTGGGCACTGCAGGACGTGGTGACCTTGTCGGTGGTGGCCCGTCCGCTGGCCGCACTGAATGCACAACTGCACAACGGGTTGCGTTTGCTGGTGCTGAGCAACGACGGCAGCAGCCCCGCCGCCATCGCAGCGTTGTTGCGAGAACGCGGATTCGGCCCTAGCCGCATGACGGTCCTTGAGCACCTGGGCGGCGCCTCAGAGCGGCGTATCGACGGTGTGGCCAGCGAATGGTCGAACCCCGAGATCGCCGCCTTGAATCTGGTCGCCATCGATTGTCGCGCGGAGCCGAACACGCTACGCCTGTCGCCGTTGGGCGGCTTGCCGGACGATGCGTTTCGCCATGACGGCCAACTGACCAAACGCGATGTGCGTGCGATCACGCTGGCGCGACTAGCCCCGGTTCCCGGCGAGTTGCTGTGGGACGTCGGTGCGGGCTGTGGCTCGATCAGCATCGAATGGATGCGCGCGCACCCGACCTGCCGGGCCGTGGCGATCGAGTCCAACGAAGATCGCCAGCAATTGATCGAATTCAACCGCGACGCGCTGGGCGTGCCGGGTCTGCAATTGGTGCGCGGCCGGGCGCCGGACGCGCTCGAAGGACTGGAGCCGCCTGACGCGATCTTCATTGGTGGCGGCGTCACGCGCGCCGGCGTGCTGGACAGTTGCTGGCAACAGTTGCGCTCGGGAGGCCGGCTCGTGGCCAATGCGGTCACCCTGCAAAGCGAGGCGATGCTGGTGAACTGGCGCGAGCAACATGGCGGGGACCTGACCCGTATTCACCTGGCGCACGCCAAGCCACTCGGCGAATTCGACACCTGGCGTCAGGCGTTGCCCATCACGTTGCTTGAAGCGATCAAGCCCTGATGCGCGACGAAACCGCCGAACAACCTGCGCCCCTTCGCAGCGGCCTGACGACCGGCAGCTGCGCCACGGCAACGTCACTGGCTGCGGCGCGTTTGCTGCTGGCGGGCGAGGTCAACGATGCAATCGACATCACGCTGCCCAAAGGCAAGCAGGTGCAAATGCGCCTGGAGTTCTGTCGCGCGACGGACACCGGCGCGGAAGCTGGCACGATCAAGGATGCCGGTGACGATCCAGACGTAACCCATGGCGCGCTGTTGTATTCGCAGGTGCGTCTGATCGCTGAACCCGGCATACGCTTTGTAGCGGGTCCCGGTGTTGGCACAGTGACCCGACCGGGCCTGGTCCTCGGCGTCGGCGAGCCTGCCATCAACCCGGTTCCGCGCAGGATGATGACCGAACACTTGACCAGCCTGGCCGATGAGTTTGGCTATACCGGTGGCTTCGAAGTAACAGTCTGCGTGGAAAACGGCGGGGAACTGGCGCTCAAAACCATGAACCCGCGACTGGGTATCCTGGGCGGGCTATCGATCCTCGGCACCAGCGGCATCGTCCGGCCGTTTTCCTGTGCGGCCTACATTGCGTCGATTCATCAAGGCATCGACGTTGCCAAGACCAACGGTTATCAGCACATCGCCGCCTGCACCGGCAACGCCAGTGAAGACACCATGCGCCGCGTCTACGAACTGCCCGACATCGCGCTGATCGAAATGGGCGACTTCGTGGGCGCCGTGCTCAAGCACTTGCGCAAAGTGCCTGTGGATAAACTCAGCCTGTGTGGCGGTTTCGGCAAGATCAGCAAACTGGCCGCCGGTCATATGGACCTGCACAGCCGCCACTCCAGTATCAACCTGGAGCAACTGGCGCTCTGGGCAGCGGCGATCGGCGCCGATGCCGAGCTGCAGCAGAACATTCGAGCGGCCAACACCAGTCAGCAAGCGCTGGCCATGGCATCGGCCGTGGGCGTCGCGCTGGGCGACGCGGTCTGCCAGCACGCGCTGGACTTCGCTCAAAGCGTGGTGCCCGCGCAGATCCAAGTGGAGGTGTTCGCGATTGACCGTCAAGGCGGGATCGTCGGCCATGCAGGGGCTTTGCGTTGACGACGCACGCAGGAAAACGCGTCCTGCTGCTGGGGGGCGTGACCGAGGCGCTGGCGATTGCCCGAACCCTGGGGCCGCAGCATGTCTACAGCCTCGCTGGCGTCGGCCGCGTACCCAACGACCTGCAATGCCAGGTGCGCGTTGGCGGTTACGGTGGCGCGCAAGGGCTTGCGCAGTTTGTGCGTGAGGAAGGCATCTCCCTGATCCTCGACGCGACCCACCCTTATGCCGCGCAGATCAGCCACAACGCTGCCGTCGCTGCACGACTCGCCCATGTTCCCTGCTGGGCGCTGCGTCGTCCGTCATGGCAGCCCGGTCAGGGCGATGACTGGCGCGAAGTCGACGACTGGGCAGACCTGATCAACGCCCTCGCCCCGTTCAAACGCCCACTGTTCACCCTCGGCCGCGAGCCCTTGCAGCACCTCCATGAAATCCCCGAACACCAGTTCTGGACGCTCCGCGCGCTGGACGTGTATCCCGGCAACGAACGCTGCCAAGTGATCGGCGCACGCGGGCCGTTTCATCTTGAGGATGAACGCGAGCTGTTCGAGCGCCGCCACATCGACGTGTTGATCAGCAAAAACAGCGGCAGCAGCGCAACCGAGCCCAAGCTTGAGGTCGCCAGGGAGCGAGGGTTACCGGTGCTGGTGTTGAAGCGGCCGGTGTTGGCGGCGGTGGACAGGGAGTTCTGGCGGGTTGGGGAGCTTTGCGCAGCTTTGGATCATTTTCAGTGAAGTATATGTATGTAGTGCACTGAGCAATCTGATCAGCGAGAAAATAGGCGGCCCAACAAGCTGATGGCCAAATTAGTAACGTAAGCGTTACTATAAATCCAATGATCATTGTTCAAGAATATATATCCAACGATCAGAAAAGCCCCTTTCACGACTGGTTCAGCAGATTGCCTTCGTCGGCAGCGGTGAAAGTGCATACCGCGCTGGCCAGGCTGGAGTCGGGTAACACGTCCAATATCAAGTGGTTCGATGGTTTGGGCGAGTATCGAATCAACTGGGGCCCCGGTTACCGGATCTACCTGTTCCAGGAAGGTCCGCGGCTGATCATCCTGTTTGGTGGAGGGACGAAGTCGGGGCAAACCGCAGACATCAAGCGCGCCAGAACATTGATAGCCGATTACAAAGCTGCAAAAAAACAAACAAATAAACGAGGCGCCTGATGGCTCTGACCCGCAGCTACAAACTCACGATCAACGAGCGGGTCCAGCAAGATCCCGCGTTTGCGCAGGACCTGCTGGATGAGGCCGCGACCCTTTTTCTAAACGGCGAGCCCGAGGTCGCCCGGATCATCCTTCGTGATCTGGTGAACGCGACGCTTGGGTTTGAAGCGCTGGCAAAGGAGACTGACAAGCCAAGCAAAAGCCTTCACCGCATGCTCTCCGCCCATGGCAATCCGAGCATGGACAATCTGGCGGCCATCTTCGCGGCCATGCGTTCCTGGCTGAAAGTCGACATTCAGGTGCAGGCAATCCCCGCTCAGTGACCCACCCGCGACATAACGTCGCGGCTGTGCTTTTTACATCTCACGGCCATTCAGGCTAAATGGCCGACATGAAAGAACAACAAGATCGACTTCTCAGCCTCAAACGGCGCCGGGCCTTTGCGTGGGTAGCGTGTTTTGCGCTGCTGTTCGGCATGCTGGCCATGCCAATGACGCCGACCATGCCGCGCACGCAAGGCGAGCAAGTGGTGTGGGGCAGTTTCTGCACCGGCAATGGCACGCAGCGGGTTGCTACTCCCTTGGGCCTGGTCGGCAAAGTCAACCAGCGCGCGCCTGACGGCGGCGAACATTCCTCGATGCAGCATTGCCCGTGCTGCTCCGGCTCCTTGTCGCTGGTTGCCCTTCCGAGCGGTCAGGCGTTCGGGATGTTCATGATCTTCGAGCCGGTCCGTTTCCCCTCGACGATTCTGGTATTCCACGCACCACCGCGCCAGCACTGGCCCAGCCTCAATCCCCGCGCCTCCCCACGCGTCTGATCGTTCGTTCACGCACCACGTCGCGTATCTGAATGATTGGAGGCTCGTTGCCATGTTGAAAACCGTCACCCTGAAAAAAGTCCTGTTATTGGCAGCGCTGCTGTTGCCTGCCTGCTATGTTGAAGCTCATGAGTATGCAAAAGGCCATCTAGCAATCGCCCACCCGTGGTCGATGGAGCTGCCGCCGAATGCGCCCACCGTTGCGGCGTATTTCGTGATCAGCAATGCGGGCCCCGACGCCGATCGTCTGACCGGCGTCGACAGCCCCGTCGCAGGCGCCGCTCAGTTGCACGAGCATGTGAACAAAGACGGCCTGATGAAGATGCAGCAGGTGCAGACGGTGGACATTCCGGCCGGTGGCGAGGTGAAATTCGCGCCCATGGCTTACCACGTCATGCTGCTGGATCTCAAAGACCGCTCGAAGCTGACAGACGGCCAGGCCTTCCCGCTGACCCTTCATTTCGAGAAAACCGGCGACGTGACGGTTGACGTCAAGGTGCAGAAACAAGCACCCGATGACGCGCCTCCGGCTCACGCCCACTGACACTCCTGACCGTCGAAGCTGAATCCCATTGAGCCGCCTGTCCGCGATACGCGCCCGCTCCATGCCTGCACCCCGTAAGACATCGGGTGCATGGCTGAGCCTGTTCGCCATGCTCATGATTTTCATCGGCCCGCTGATCTCGCAGTCGATGCCGATGGAGCATCACGCGGGCATGCCGATGTCCGCGTCGATGTCGGCCGACATGGACATGTCCGCGCCGATGAACATGGCAGCGGACGATCACAGCGGGCATCAGGCAAACACCGGTGACGCGGCGGGCGTCGATCATGTGATCTGGGCCAAATGCGGTTATTGCACGCTGCTGTTCAGCTGCCCGGCGTTGACCCAGACCCTCGCTGTTGTCGCGCCTGTTCCGCCGAAACCCGCCGACTTCTTCAACGCAGCCCCGCAACAAGGGCATGCTCATCGCAGTGTGTTCCCCAACGCCCGCAGTCGCGCTCCGCCGCTCTCGTCAGTCGCCTGATCCCCAAAAAAGATTTCGTACCCGTGGGCCGCTTTCAAGCCGCCCGCGAGCTGCGCCGTGTTCATCCCTGACGGGAGCGTTGCACCATGTCCAAACCAAACGTGTCGTTCTATAACCTGGCGTGGCGCTGGCATTTCTATGCCGGCCTGTTCGTTGCGCCATTCATGATCATGCTGTCACTCACCGGCATGGTTTACCTGTTCAAACCGCAGCTCGACTCGCTGATGTATCACGACCTGCTGACGGTCAAACCTGCGCATCACATGCTTTCCGCCGACGAGCAGCAACAGCGCGTGCTCGAGGCCTATCCCCATGTGCTGATCAGCAAATACCTGCCACCCGCCAACGCCGAAAGCAGCGCGCAGTTCGTCATCAAGCAGGAAGGCCGGGAGGTGAACCTGTTTATTGATCCATACAGCGGCAAGGTGCTCGGTACACAAGACGCCAAAAACAACTTGCAGGCGATGGCCCGTGCGATACACGGCGAGCTGCTGATTGGCACCGTCGGTGATCGGCTGGTGGAAATGGCCGCAGGCTGGGGCATTGTCCTCGTTGTGTCCGGCGTGTACCTGTGGTGGCCTCGGGGTCGTTCGCCAGCGGGCGTACTCTGGCCGCGCATCACCGCGCGCGGTCGGGTGCTGTGGCGCGATTTGCACGCCGTGACCGGATTCTGGGGTTCGGTGGCGCTGTTGTTCATGCTGCTGAGCGGCATGACCTGGACCGGCATGTGGGGCAAGGTGTACGCCGATGTCTGGAACACCTTCCCGGCCGCGATGTGGAACGATGTACCGAAGTCTGAAAAGCAAGCCGGCGACCTGAACAGTGCCAGTGTGCAGACCGTGCCCTGGGCGATGGAAAACACGCCGATGCCTGTTTCCGGCGGCGACCATGCCGAGCACATGAAGCATGGCGGCATGTCCAGCGCACCGGCCTCCCCGACGATTACCCTGCAGCGGGTCGTCGACATTGCCAGCGAGCGCAAGATCGAACCCGGCTACAGCATCACGCCACCGAAAACCGCCGATGGCGTGTTCACGGTTTCCGTGTTTGCGGACGACCCGCGCAACGACGCGACCCTGCATGTCGACCAGTACAACGGCAAGGTGCTGGCGGACGTGAGATACACCGATTACAGCGCGGTGTCCAAAGCCACCGAGCTGGGCGTGATGCTGCATGAAGGCAAGATGTTTGGCTGGGTCAACCAGCTGCTGATCCTGTTCGTCTGCCTCATGGTCTTGCTCAGTTCGGTCAGCGGAATCGTCATCTGGTGGAAGCGCCGCCCGCAAAACGGCTTCGGTGTTCCGCCCCTGCGCCATGATCTGCCGCGCTGGAAAATCGCAACAGGGGTGATGATCGCGCTCGGCGTTGCCTTCCCGCTCGTCGGGATTTCGATGCTGGCCGTATGGATGCTCGATCGGATAGCACGTTCGCGCTTTGCCAAATCCGCAGCAACAGCTTAGATTGCGTCCTGCGGGGCCTGGAACTCCTTGGGTGGTTTAGTGATGAATTCCTCCTCATTTACGGTTTCAGGCCCCGCCCTTCGTTTTCACCTGATGATCGACAGGCGCGTCTTCTAAAGATCACTGTAAAAACCTGTCGAACCCGACAACTTCCCCGCACCACATCAGCGCACCCCGCGCACCATCCCGCCGACCCGGCCCCACATTGGCGCACCTTCGCCTGACCTCGCGACGTTTTCATTCCATTTTGCGACGTTTCCCGCCTTGGCCCAGCCTTTGCTAAAGCCTAAGCAGACTCAACCTCTGCACCGCCAACAGCAGTCATTACTAAAAAAATCGAAGAATGGAGCTAGCCAATGAAGCGTCGTAGTTTGCTTAAAGCGTTCACCTTGTCCGCATCGATCGCCGCTATGGGTATGACCTGGACCGTCCAGGCCGCTGAGACCATCAAGGTCGGCATTCTGCATTCTTTGTCTGGCACCATGGCCATCTCCGAGACTTCGCTCAAAGACATGGCGCTGATGACCATTGATGAAATCAACGCCAAAGGCGGCGTCAACGGCAAGAAGCTGGAGGCCGTGGTGGTTGACCCGGCGTCCAACTGGCCGCTGTTCGCGGAAAAAGCCCGTCAGCTGATCACTCAGGACAAAGTGGCGGTGGTCTTCGGTTGCTGGACCTCGGTGTCGCGCAAGTCGGTACTGCCGGTGTTCGAAGAACTGAACAGCCTGCTGTTCTACCCGGTGCAGTACGAAGGTGAAGAAATGTCGCCGAACGTGTTCTACACCGGCGCTGCGCCTAACCAGCAGGCCATTCCTGCGGTTGAGTACCTGATGAGCGAAGACGGCGGCGGCGCCAAGCGCTTCTTCCTGCTGGGCACCGACTACGTCTACCCACGCACCACCAACAAGATTCTGCGCTCGTTCCTGCACTCCAAAGGCGTGAAGGACAGCGACATCGAAGAGGTCTACACCCCGTTCGGCCATAGCGACTACCAAACCATCGTGGCCAACATCAAAAAGTTCTCGGCAGGCGGCAAGACCGCTGTGATCTCCACCGTCAACGGCGACTCCAACGTGCCGTTCTATAAGGAACTGGGTAACCAGGGCCTGAAAGCCACCGACGTTCCCGTCGTGGCGTTCTCGGTTGGCGAAGAAGAATTGCGCGGCGTCGACACCAAGCCGCTGGTGGGCAACCTGGCCGCCTGGAACTACTTCGAGTCGGTGAAGAACCCGGTCAACACCAAGTTCGTCGCTGACTGGAAAGCCTACGCCAAGGCGCACAACCTGCCGAACGCGGACAAAGCCGTGACCAACGACCCAATGGAAGCCACCTACGTCGGTATCCACATGTGGGCTCAAGCGGCCGAAAAAGCCAAGTCGACCGATGTGGATAAAGTGCGTGAAGCCATGGCCGGCCAGACCTTCGCCGCGCCGTCGGGCTTCACCCTGGAAATGGACAAGACCAACCATCACCTGCACAAGCCGGTCATGATCGGCGAGATCAAGGCAGACGGTCAGTTCAACGTCGTGTGGAAAACCAAGGAGCCGATCCGCGCCCAACCTTGGAGCCCGTTCATCCCAGGCAACGACAAGAAGCCTGACTATGCGGTGAAGAGTAACTAAGCGACGCGTTGTCGGGCCGGCACTGATCTTCGGCCCGACACAATTCCCTTGTAGGAGCGCGCTTGCCCGCGATTGCGGTTTGTCTGGGGCGTAGATGCTGGCTGACACACCGATATCGCGGGCAAGCGCGCGCCTACAGGTTCCTCGCACGACGCTACGTCATGCGGGTGCTCTCAGGACACCGATATGCCCAGATCTTTCTACCGCCTCATTCTCGCCCTGAGCCTGTTGCTGCCCTTCGCAGCGCATGCCAGCGATGCCGGCGACTTTGTCGCGGCCGAATCTTCCGAACGCGCTGAACTGCTGGAAACCTGGGCCGCCAAGCCCGATCCGGCGCGCGTTGATTTGCTGATTGCCCTGGAGGACGGCCGCGTGGCCGCTGACAGCAGCAACCGCGCCTTCATCCAGACTGGCGACGCCTTCACGGCCGTCGACCCGAGTGCTCCGGCGCTCGCCGACGCACCCAACCCAGACGAGCCTCAAGCGATTAGTCTGAACAACCGCCTGCGCGGTCTGGTGGAAACTGCGCTGGCGAGCCATCAATTGCTCGCCGCCGACCCCAAGCTACGCCTGGCTGCGGCACTGACCCTGCAAAAAAGCGCGCGTCCTGCGCAATTGCAATTGCTGATGCAACAGGTCGCCAACGAAAAAGACGATGCCGTGCACTCGGCCTTGAGCCTGGCGCTGGCCAATCTGCAACTGGTCGACACCAGCCCGACGGTGCGTCTGGCCGCCGTCCGCCTGCTGGGTGAAACCGGTGATCCGCTGGCGCGTACCCGCCTGGAAAACCTGCTCGAACCTAACGTGGAAACCGACCCCAGCGTGCGCCTGGCTGCTGAAACCAGCCTGGCTCAGGTCAAACGCAAGCTGATGATCGGTGAAGTGATCGGTCAAGTGTTCAGCGGCATCTCGTTGGGCTCGATCCTTCTACTCGCAGCACTCGGCCTGGCCATCACCTTCGGGTTGCTGGGCGTGATCAACATGGCCCACGGCGAAATGCTGATGCTCGGCGCCTACGCGACCTACGTCGTGCAGATCATGTTCCAGCGTTACGCGCCGGGTGCGATCGAGCTTTATCCGCTGGTGGCCTTGCCGGTCGCGTTTTTCGTCACGGCCTGTATCGGCATGGCGCTGGAACGCTCGGTGATTCGTCACCTCTACGGCCGTCCTCTGGAAACCCTGCTGGCGACCTGGGGCATCAGCCTGATGCTGATCCAATTGATTCGCGTGGTGTTCGGTGCGCAGAACGTCGAAGTCGCCAACCCGGAATGGCTGTCCGGCGGCATTCAAGTGCTGCCCAATCTGGTGCTGCCGTACAACCGGATCATCATCATTGGCTTCGCGCTGTTCGTCGTGGTGCTGACCTGGTTGTTGCTGAACAAGACCCGCTTGGGCCTCAACGTGCGGGCCGTGACCCAGAACCGCAACATGGCGGCGTGCTGCGGCGTGCCGACCGGTCGTATCGACATGATGGCCTTCGGACTGGGTTCGGGCATCGCCGGGCTCGGCGGTGTGGCGTTGAGTCAGATCGGTAACGTCGGACCGGACCTAGGCCAGAGCTACATCATCGACTCATTCCTGGTGGTGGTGCTCGGCGGCGTCGGCCAGTTGGCAGGCAGCGTGATGGCCGCTTTCGGCCTGGGCATCGCCAACAAGATTCTCGAACCGCAAATCGGCGCAGTGCTGGGCAAGATTCTGATCCTGGCGCTGATCATTCTGTTTATCCAGAAACGTCCGCAAGGTCTGTTCGCGCTCAAAGGACGGGTGATCGACTGATGAACCAGCCACTGATGGTTACCGCCGCGCAACGCGCTGGCACCAAAGTCACGATCTGCGTGGGCGTGGTCATCCTCGCCGTGTTGATCGCCCTGCCGATCATGTCGTTGTTGCCCGAGAGCAACAGCCTGCAAGTCTCGGCCTACACCCTGACGCTGGTCGGCAAGATTCTCTGTTACGCCATCGTCGCACTGGCGCTGGATCTGGTCTGGGGATACGCAGGCCTGTTGTCGCTGGGCCACGGCCTGTTTTTCGCACTGGGGGGTTATGCCATGGGCATGTACCTGATGCGTGAGGCGTCGGGGGACAGCCTGCCCGCCTTCATGACATTCCTGTCGTGGACCGAGCTGCCGTGGTACTGGGTCGGCACCGAGCATTTCCTCTGGGCCATGTGCCTGGTGGTTCTGGCGCCGGGCTTGCTCGCGCTGGTGTTCGGCTTCTTCGCCTTCCGCTCGCGAATCAAAGGCGTGTATTTCTCGATCATGACCCAAGCGCTGACGTTCGCCGGGATGCTGCTGTTCTTCCGCAACGAAACCGGTTTTGGCGGCAACAACGGCTTCACCAACTTCCGCAGCATCCTGGGCTTCAGCATCACCTCGCAAGGCACTCGCGCCGTGCTGTTTTTGCTCACCGTGCTGTTGCTGGTGGGCAGCCTGTATGTGGGCTGGAAACTGGCGCGCAGCAAATTCGGGCGCGTGCTGACCGCCGTGCGGGATGCGGAAAACCGCCTGATGTTCTGCGGCTACGATCCTCGTGGCTTCAAACTGTTCGTCTGGGTGTTGAGCGCTGTGTTGTGCGGTCTGGCAGGCGCGTTGTACGTGCCACAGGTCGGGATCATCAACCCAAGCGAAATGTCGCCGACCAACTCCATCGAAGCCGCTGTCTGGGTCGCTCTGGGTGGTCGCGGGACGTTGATCGGCCCGCTGCTGGGTGCCGGTCTGGTCAACGGCATGAAGAGCTGGTTCACCGTGGCCTTCCCTGAATACTGGCTGTTCTTCCTCGGCGCGCTGTTCATTGTAGTGACGCTGTACCTGCCCAAAGGCGTGATTGGCCTGATCAAGAAAAGGGGCGAACAATGAAAAGCACGCCGACTCCCGCCTTCGACCCGGTACTGGACCCTAACAGCGATGCTGGCACCAGCCGTGACGCGATCGGCCTGGGCCAGGTCGCTGGCGAAGGCCTGAACACCCTGCACGGCACCATCCTGACCCTGGAAGACATCAGCGTCAGCTTCGATGGCTTCAAGGCGCTCAACGATCTGAACTTGTACATCGGCGTCGGCGAACTGCGCTGCATCATCGGCCCTAACGGCGCGGGCAAGACCACGCTGATGGACGTGATCACCGGCAAGACCCGCCCCAGCCACGGCAAAGCCTGGTTCGGTGAGACGCTGGACCTGACCAAAATGAGTGAAGTGCAGATCGCTCAGGCCGGCATTGGCCGCAAGTTTCAGAAGCCCACGGTGTTCGAAGCCTTGAGCGTGTTCGAGAACCTGGAACTGGCGCAGAAGACCGACAAGTCGGTGTGGGCCAGCCTGCGGGCGAAGCTCAACGGCGAGCAGCGTGATCGTATCGACGAGGTGCTGGAAACCATTCGCCTGACATCGTCGATGTCGCGCCCGGCCGGTTTGCTGTCCCACGGCCAGAAGCAGTTTCTGGAGATCGGCATGTTGCTGGTTCAAGACCCGCAACTGCTGCTGCTCGATGAGCCTGTGGCGGGGATGACCGACGCCGAAACCGAATTCACCGCCGAGCTCTTCAAGAGCCTCGCGGGCAAGCACTCGCTGATGGTGGTCGAGCACGACATGGGCTTCGTCGGCACCATCGCCGACCACGTCACCGTGCTTCACCAGGGCAGCGTGCTGGCCGAGGGATCGCTTGAGCAAGTGCAGGCGGATGAGCGGGTAATCGAGGTGTACCTAGGGCGGTGATGCAGACTTTGATCGTTCCCACGCGCTGCGTGGGAATGCATCCCGTGACGCTCTGCGTCACATAGCGGACGCAGAGCGTCCATCGCGGCATTCCCACGCGGAGCGTGGGAACGATCACCGGGAGAGTTCGAACATGCTTCAAATAGAAAAGCTTCACCAATACTACGGCGGCAGCCACATTCTGCGCGGCCTGTCCTTCGACGTGAAGATCGGCGAAGTCACCTGTCTGCTGGGCCGTAACGGCGTGGGCAAGACCACATTGCTCAAGGTATTGATGGGCCTGCTGCCCGCCAAAGAAGGCGTCGTGCAGTGGGAGGGCAAGCCGATCACCGGCTTCAAGCCCCATCAACGCGTGCACGCCGGCATTGCTTACGTACCGCAGGGCCGCGAGATATTCGGGCGCCTGACGGTAGAAGAAAACCTGCTGATGGGCCTGTCCCGTTTCCCCGGTTCCGAAGCCAGGGAAGTCCCCGCATTCATTTACGAGCTGTTCCCGGTGCTGCTGCAGATGAAACAACGCCGTGGCGGCGACCTGTCCGGTGGTCAGCAGCAACAGCTGGCGATTGGTCGCGCACTGGCGAGCCGTCCACGGCTGTTGATCCTCGATGAACCGACCGAAGGCATCCAGCCATCGGTGATCAAGGAAATCGGTGCGGTGATCAAGAAACTCGCCGCCCGTGGCGACATGGCGATTCTGTTGGTGGAGCAGTTCTACGACTTCGCCGCCGAGCTGGCGGATCAGTACATCGTCATGTCCCGTGGCGAGATCATTCAGCAAGGTCGCGGTGAGCATATGGAAGCCGAAGGCGTGCGTGGTCTGGTCACCATTTGACGCGCCGATCGGCTAAGGTAGACGCCTTCGAAACACGATAACGAGCCCTATGAATCTTCCTGCCCACACCGCCCTGTTCACGCCCAGCTGGCATGCCGAGCTGGAGCTGGGCTATGGGCGTTTCGGCGACAGCACACGCCCTGTTCAGCGTCGCCACAAAGGCCCGCTGCGGGTGCAGAAACACCTGTACGCCGAAGGCCCCGAAGTCTGCCAGCACATCATCGTTCACCCGCCGGGCGGCATCGCCGGAGGTGATCGTCTGGACATCCATGCCAGCGTCGGCCCCGATGCCTGGGCGCAACTGACCAGCCCCGGCGCCGCCAAGTGGTATCGCGCGGCGGGCCCTGCGTATCAGCAGCTTGAGTTGAAGATTGCTGCGGGCGGCACGCTGGAATGGTTGCCACAGGAAACGATTGTCTTCAGTCAGGCCAAGGCCGAACTCACGACCCGTATCGCGCTTGAAGGCGATGCACGTCTGTTCTACTGGGATGTGGTGGCGCTAGGTCGCCCGGCCAGCGGTGAGCGCTTCGATGAAGGCCACTTCCAGGCGCATCTGGATATTCGGCGTGACGGCAAGCTGCTGTGGCACGAACGTCAGCGCATCAGGGGCAACGACGGTCTGCTGGATTCTCCCGTCGGGCTGGGGGGTAAACCGGTGTTCGCGACGCTGATCGTGACCGGGGAAATCGACGCAGCATTAATGGAGCGTTGTCGCGCACTGGCTGAACACTCGCCGGTAAGAGGCGACCTGAGCCAGGTGCCGGGGCTGATCATCGCCCGCTGCCTGGCCGATGAAGCCCTGCACGCGCGAGCCTGGCTGATCGAATTATGGAAGCTGCTGCGCCCTGCCCTGTTGGGCCGCGACGCGGTGGCGCCGAGGATTTGGAGCACGTAGCGACACCGTTCCCCTGTAGGAGTGTGGCTTGTCCCACGATCTGCCGGGGACCGGCAGCAAACCCAGACAACGCGGAGTGTCAGATATACCCGGCCAGTAGGAATTACGATTGCTTCGCAACCGATCGCGGGACAAGCCACGCTCCTACAGAGGTCGCGGCGCTTTCATTTATTTGGTTTTGAAACGGAAAAAAACATGGATCTGACTCCACGCGAAAAAGACAAGATGCTGATCTTCACCGCAGGCCTGGTGGCCGAGCGGCGGTTGGCTCGGGGTCTGAAGCTCAACTACCCGGAAGCGATGGCGTTCATTTCGGCCGCGCTGCTGGAAGGCGCCCGCGATGGGCAGACTGTCGCCGAGCTGATGCATTACGGCACCACGCTGTTGACCCGCGAACAGGTGATGGAAGGCATTGCCGAAATGATCCCGGAAATCCAGGTCGAGGCCACGTTTCCCGATGGCACCAAACTGGTGACCGTGCATCAGCCGATTGCCTGAAACACCACTGCACAAGTGAAAACGAACATGACGTATACGATTCGTGACGCACTGCTGACTGACATGCCTGCCGTGCTGGACATCTACAACGACGCCGTCCTCAACACCACGGCGATCTGGAACGAACAACCCGTGGACCTCGCCAACCGCCAGGCGTGGTTCGCCGCGCGCCAGACGCAGGCGTACCCGATTCTGGTGGTCGTCGATGACGCCGGTCAGGTGCTGGGCTACTCCTCGTTCGGTGACTGGCGGCCGTTCGAGGGCTTCCGTCACACCGTCGAGCACTCGGTGTACGTGCGTGCCGACCAGCGCGGCAACGGCCTGGGTCCATTGCTGATGAAAGCCCTGATCGAACGCGCCAGAGCCTGCGACAAACACATGATGGTCGCAGCCATTGAAAGCGGAAACGCCGCGTCGATCCACCTGCATGAAAAGCAGGGTTTCATCACCACCGGACACATGCCGCAGGTTGGTACCAAATTCGGCCGCTGGCTGGACCTGACGTTCATGCAGCTGGACCTGTCACCGGGCGCCTCGGCCCCGCCGTCTCAGGCGCCAGCGGCCAAAAACGCCTAACCACCCTGTGTGCCCTGATTGCTCTCTCTTGAAGGAAGCCGACTCATGAATGCCGCTCAGTTACGACGTGTCACCCGCGAAAGCTTTGCGCATTACCGCCACGGTCTGGTCGCGTTGTTGCTGGACGCGGTGCATCGAGGCGCATCGGTGGGGTTCATGGCCGACCTGAGTGCCGACGAGGCCTACAGCTGGTGGGAGAGCGTCAAGACAGAAGTCGAGCAGGGCAAGGTGTTGCTGTGGGTCGTTGTGCAGGAGGAACAGGTGTTGGCCACCGTGCAACTGGCGCTGTGCCAGAAGGCCAACGGGCTTAACCGGGCGGAGGTGCAGAAGCTGCTGGTGCTGCATCACGCCCGTCGTCGCGGGCTCGCGACACAATTGATGAAAGCCGTGGAACAGGCCGCGCACCAGCACAATCGCGGGCTGCTGTTCCTCGACACGCTGGCGGGCTCGCCTGCCGAAGACTTCTATCGCTCGCTGGGCTACCAGCTCTCCGGCACGCTGCCGGATTACGCCTGCAACCCGGACGGCGAGTACCACGCCACCGCCATTTACTACACGTTACTGTCGAGGAAGAGCGCATGATTCCTGGTGAATACCAGATCCAGCCCGGTGAGATCGAGCTCAATGCCGATCGCCGAACGATCACCCTCAGCGTCGCCAACAGCGGCGACCGTCCGATTCAGGTCGGTTCGCATTTCCATTTTTTCGAGACTAACGACGCCCTCACCTTCGACCGTCCCGCCAGCCGTGGCATGCGCCTGAACATCCCGGCCGGCACCGCCGTGCGCTTTGAGCCGGGTCAGGCAAGAGACGTCGAACTGGTGGACCTGGCAGGCCATCGTCGGGTGTTCGGTTTCGCAGGACGGGTGATGGGCGATCTGTAGATCAAGACATTGATCGTTCCCACGCTCTGCGTGGGAATGCAGCCCGTGACGCTCCGCGTCACAGACCGGACGCAGAGCGTCCAGAGAGGCGTTACCACGCAGAGCGTGGGAACGATCAGAACGCATAAGGAATTTCGATGAAAATTTCCAGACAAGCCTACGCCGACATGTTCGGCCCCACCGTCGGCGACCGTGTGCGTCTGGCGGACACCGAGCTGTGGATCGAAGTCGAGAAAGACTTCACCACCTATGGCGAAGAAGTGAAGTTCGGGGGCGGTAAGGTTATTCGTGATGGCATGGGCCAAGGCCAGTTGCTGGCAGCGGAAGTCGTCGACACGCTGATCACCAACGCACTGATCGTCGACCACTGGGGCATCGTCAAGGCCGACGTCGGCATCAAGGACGGTCGCATTGCCGCCATTGGCAAAGCCGGTAACCCGGACATCCAGCCAAACGTGACCATCGCCATCGGCGCCGCCACCGAAATCATTGCCGGTGAAGGCATGATCCTCACCGCCGGTGGCGTCGACACGCACATTCACTTCATCTGCCCGCAGCAGATCGAAGAAGCCCTGATGAGCGGCGTCACCACCATGATCGGTGGCGGCACTGGCCCGGCAACAGGCACTAACGCCACGACCGTCACGCCCGGCCCTTGGCACATGAAGCGCATGCTGCAGGCGGCCGAAGCATTCCCCATGAACATCGGTTTCACTGGCAAAGGCAACGTCAGCCTGCCTGAACCGCTGGTCGAGCAAGTCAAGGCCGGCGCCATTGGCCTGAAGCTTCACGAAGACTGGGGCACCACGCCCGCCGCTATCGACAACTGCCTGAGCGTGGCCGATCAGTACGACGTGCAGGTAGCCATTCACACCGACACGCTGAACGAGTCCGGCTTCGTCGAAACCACGCTGGGCGCCTTCAAGAACCGCACCATCCATACCTATCACACGGAAGGTGCCGGTGGCGGCCACGCGCCAGACATCATCAAGGCCTGCGGCTTCCCCAACGTGCTGCCGAGCTCGACCAACCCGACCCGGCCGTTCACCCGCAACACCATCGACGAGCACCTGGACATGTTGATGGTCTGCCATCACCTGGACCCAAGCATCGCCGAAGACGTCGCGTTCGCCGAAAGCCGCATCCGTCGCGAAACCATCGCCGCCGAAGACATCCTGCACGACCTCGGCGCGTTCTCCATGCTCAGCTCCGACAGCCAGGCCATGGGCCGTGTAGGCGAAGTGATCATGCGCACCTGGCAGACCGCCGACAAAATGAAGCGCCAGCGCGGTCCATTGCCGGGCGATGGCGAAGGCAACGACAACTTCCGCGCCAAACGCTACATCGCCAAATACACCATCAACCCGGCGATCACCCACGGCATCAGCCACGAAGTCGGGTCGGTCGAAGTCGGCAAATGGGCGGACCTTGTGTTGTGGCGCCCAGCGTTCTTTGGGGTAAAACCGACGCTTATCCTCAAAGGCGGCTCCATCGCGGCCAGTCTGATGGGCGACGCCAACGCCTCGATCCCCACACCGCAACCGGTGCACTACCGCCCGATGTTCGCCAGCTACGGCAGCTCGCTGCACGCCAGCAGCATCACATTCATCAGCCAGGCCGCGATGGACGCAGGCGTTCCCGAGCAGTTGGGCCTGAAGAAGCAGATCGGTGTCGTGAAAGGCTGCCGCAGCGTGACCAAGGCTGACCTGATCCACAACGACTACCTGCCCCACATCGACGTCGACCCCCAGACTTATCAGGTCAAGGCCGACGGCGTGCTGCTGTGGTGCGAACCTGCAGAAGTGCTGCCGATGGCGCAGCGGTACTTTCTGTTCTGAAGCCTGTAATACGGGGAAGGCTTGTACAACCTTCCCCCTTCGGCAGTTGCCGTCCGCTGGTCACGTCCGTTGTTTGCTGAGTTCGTCCAACCAGTCGTTCAACTTGCTCCTGATCCAAACCTTCAAATGAAAGTCAGGTTGCAGATCCTTCAGAGCTCCATGATGGAACAACCCCAGCGATGGAACGGTTTTAACAGGATACCTCTGAGCAGTCTCCGGATTCTGGGCCAATGCAAGGCGAACGAACTTTAAACGGCCCTGAAACTCGCCAGCCAAATCATTAATGATCGCGCCGGTCCTCGCGCTTTGGTCAGGTTCGCCGAACTCGTTTTGACCCGGCTTGCTGAATTCGACGACCACAGGCAGCGTCGACTTGAGGACTTCGGCATCGAAATTTCGGTCACTCACCGATATAACGCTCATGTCCACGGCAGAGAGAAAGGTCTTGCCCTTTGCCAACAACTCCAGCTTCTGCAATGTATCGTTGACGGCATCCAGCACGCCCAGATCCTCGGGGACTGCCTGTCCCTGGAGCACTCTGCGCAGCGCCATGAAAAAACTCAGCTTGCCGTATGACAGCGCGTCACTGGTGTACCTGTCCTGACTGATCAGTTGCCCGCAGCCAGATTAATCTGTGCCTCGACAAATTGCGTAAGCTCGCTGGTATACATGGCCCTTCTCCTCCGTGGTCAAGCCTGTATCTGACACGCTATGCCTGCCTGACCAACTCGTCTACTGTCAGAAATGACAGTGGATGACGGCAATCAGGCTTAATCGCCTGTTCTTCCTGTCACGACATGGCGCTAAGATGGCCCCACTTCATTCAGCGCCATGCCAGCAAGGTAGTAACCCATGCGTCTTTCCGATTTCATCGCGCAGAACGTGGACCGCATCGTCGATGAATGGGAGAAGTTCGCCGCGACGCTGACCCCGGCCGCGGAGTCGATGAACAGCCTGGAGCTGCGCGATCATGCGAAAGCGATTCTGCTGGCCGCCGCGCGGGACATGAACACGGCGCAGACCAAAGCGGAGCAGATCGCCAAAGCGCAGGGCGAAGACGTGGGCAAGACGCCGACGCTGGACCAGGCCGCAGCCAGCCACGGTGAGCTGCGACACACCGTCGGTTTTGATCTGGTGCAGATGACCTCGGAGTTTCGTCACTTGCGTGCGACGGTAATCAGGTTTTGGGCCGAAAGCCTGACATCGCCGCAGACCGCTCACTTCACCGACATGATTCGCTTCAACGAGGCGATCGACGAAGCTTTGGCCGAATCCACCGCTGCCTATGCCGAACGCGTCACGCGCTCGCGGGATATCTTCCTCGCCATCCTGGGTCACGACCTGCGGGCGCCCTTGCAAGCCATCAGCATGTCGTCCGAAGTGCTGATGCGCAAAGCCGGGATAGGCGACGCTGAAATGGCGTATATCAAGCGCATCAAGAGCAGCAGCAAACACATGGCGACCATGGTGAGCGACCTGCTGGAGTTTGTGCGCAGCCGACTGGGTGTAACGCTGCCCATCGAGCGTAACCCCATGGAAATGACGGTCGCTTGCCGCGACGCCATCGATGAGGCGATCGCCGGACAGCCGGACTGCGATCCTGAATTCACCTCGACCGGCGACACACAGGGCGAATGGGACCGTGCGCGAATCGATCAGATGCTGCAGAACCTGATTGGCAACGCTCTGCAGCACGGCGCCGCGACGCACAAGATCCGGGTTTCGCTGGTGGGCAGCGAGAGCCATGTCAGCCTCTCGGTGCATAACGACGGCGAACCGATTGCTCAGGAAGCCATTGGCAGCATCTTCGACCCGCTGGTGCGCTCACTCAATGAAGAAGCCGGCACGCACAACCCATCTACCAGCCTGGGGCTGGGGCTGTTCATCGTCAAAGAAGTGGTCAACGCGCACCAAGGCAGCATCACCGTGACGTCGAACGTCGGCGACGGGACCACCTTTACCGTGGTGTTGCCGAAGAAAGGGTGACACGCTGCGAACCCTGCCCCTCTCCTGTAGGAGCCGGCTTGCTGGCGAAAGCGTCGGATCAGCTGACATAAGGCTGTCTGCCCTTCCGCATTCGCCAGCAAGCCGGCTCCTACAAAGATTGGCGTCGACGGCCAACCTCGGCTCCCGGTCAATCCTGTAGAAACCTACCCAACCGCTGCTTGAGCATGCGGTTTTCAGCCCGCACCTGCTCAAGCTCGTCCAGCAGGTTCAGCGCCAGGGCGACGCCGTCCCATTCCATTTCAAGATCGTGGTGCAATTTGGCCGCACGCTTGGCCACTGACAAAGAAGACGTGTCGAACAGCCATTCGTCTGGCTTCTGCCCCTGAGGTTCGACGATGCCGTGCTCGACGATTTCTATGACATAGGCGACCGGCATGTCGACCACCTGACAGAACTCCTGCATGCCTACGACCAGGGTATTGCTCATGATCAGCTACTCCATTGTGCCCTCGGGTCGAATGCGGCCTTTTCAGCCAGCTTCTCCCACAGCGCTTTGGTGGCATCATCGGTGGACTTGGGCATGACGATCTTCAACTGCGCATACAAATCGCCACGCTCGCCCTGCTTGTTCAACAGACCATTACCTTTGACCCGCAATCGCTGACCGCTCTGACTGTCCGGACGAATGGTCAGGTTGATCTTACCGGTCAGGGTGGGTACGGCGACCTTGGTGCCCAACGCGGCTTCCCAGGGTGCCAGCGGTACGGTGATGATCAGATCGTGGCCCTCAACGTCGAACTTGGGGTGAGGCGCCAGACGAATGGTCAAAAACAGATCACCGTTTTCACCCCCGGCAACGCCTGGAGCGCCCTGCCCCTTGAGGCGAATGCGCTCGCCGTCGGTTACGCCCGCGGGAATCTTCACGTTCAGGGTCTTGGTGATGTCAGCCATGCGCTGACCGTTGGCACTGTGCTGCGGCACCTTGAAGCTGATCTTTTTGGATTCGGTCGAGAGGGTTTCCTCAAGGAAAATCGCCAGTTCCATTTCCACGTCCTGTCCTCGACGACCCGTGCTGCGCGGTCGACCGCCTTGCTGGCCGCCACGATTACCGAAGATTGAGCTGAAAAAGTCGGAGAAATCCCCGCCCTCGAAGCCGCTGCCGCCACCAAATCCAGGACCTGCGCCCGCGCCACCACGCCCCTGCCAACCAGGAGGCGGCTGAAAACGGCCTTGCTGGCCATATTTGCGGATGTCGTCGTACTCGGCGCGCTTCTCGGGATCGCTCAGCGCTTCATAGGCCTCGGACGCCTCTTTGAATTTGTCTTCCGCGCCCGCTTCTTTGCTGACGTCGGGGTGATACTTGCGCGCTAGCTTGCGATAGGCGGTCTTGATCGTCTTCTCGTCCGCCGTCGGCTCTACGCCAAGAATCTTGTAATAGTCTTTGAAGTCCATCTAACGGTCACCCATTCCGGATTATCCAGCACAGTTCCGTATCGCGTTATCAGATGAGAACGTTGGCCGCGCTGAATGTTGCAAGGTTATCGGCACACGGCCTCGCGAGCTTGAAACGTCGTTCAGACCGGCCGTGTGCAATAAGGAGTTGCCTTGAAGATTGGGGGTCTGAAGCCTCAGTTCAAGCCGTCGACGTGAAATAGATACATATAGATTGAAAAACCGACATTGAGCGCTACGAAACGCCCGCGTACTCGCATACACTGCGCGGCCGTTTTTTGACTGGAACGTTAAGAACATGAGCACCCCATCCCCAGCCCGTGCCGTTGGCATCGACTTCGGCACCTCCAACTCCACGGTCGGCTGGCTGCGCCCCGGAGCGGAAACGCTGATCGCGCTGGAGGACGACAAGATCACCCTGCCATCGGTGGTCTTCTTCAATATGGAGGAGCGGCGTCCGGTTTACGGTCGTCTGGCCTTGCACGAATACCTGGAAGGCTATGAAGGCCGCCTGATGCGCTCGCTCAAGAGTTTGCTGGGCTCCAAGCTGATCAAGCACGACACCAGCGTGCTGGGCACGGCCATGCCGTTCAAGGACCTGCTGGCGCTGTTCATCGGCGAGCTGAAAAAGCGCGCGGAAGCCGCGGCCGGCCATTCGTTCGAGCAAGTGGTGCTGGGCCGTCCGGTGCATTTCGTCGATGACGACGCCGCCGCCGACCAGGAAGCCGAGGACACGCTGGCTGAAGTGGCGCGCAAGATCGGCTTCAAGGATGTTTCGTTCCAGTTCGAACCCATTGCGGCGGCCTTCGACTATGAGTCGACGCTTACGCGTGAAGAACTGGTGCTGATCGTCGACATCGGCGGGGGTACGTCGGACTTCTCGCTGGTGCGCCTGTCGCCGCAGCGCCGCATGGTCGATGACCGTCAGAGCGATATCCTGGCGACCGGCGGCGTTCACATCGGCGGGACCGACTTCGACAAGCAGTTGAGCCTGCAAGGCGTGATGCCTCTGTTCGGCTACGGCAGCCGCATGAAAAGCGGTGCCTACATGCCGACCAGCACGCACATGAACCTGGCCACCTGGCACACCATCAACTCGGTGTACTCGCAGAAATCACAGCTGGCGCTGGGCAGCATGCGCTACGACATCGAAGACACGCTGGGCATCGACCGCCTGTTCAAGCTGATCGAACAACGTGCCGGGCACTGGCTGGCGATGGAAGTCGAGGAAACCAAGATCCAGCTGACCCACGCCAAAAACCGTGTGGTACCGATGGACCGCGTCGAGTCCGGCCTGACCGTCGACCTCACCCGAGAGCTGTTCGAATCGTCCATCGACTCGCTGCTGGAACGTGTTCGTGCAAGCGTGACAAGCCTGTTGAACGATGCGGGCATCGGCGTAACCGATGTCGACACCGTGTTCTTCACCGGCGGTTCGAGCGGCATCCCGGCGCTGCGCAACAGCGTGGCCGCCATGCTGCCCAAGGCCCGGCATGTGGAAGGGAATATCTTTGGCAGTATCGGCAGTGGTCTGGCGATCGAGGCCAAGAAGCGGTACGGCTGAGGAAAAACCATTCCCGCCTGATTGATCATTCCCGCGCTCTGCGTGGGAATGCCCTTCGGGACGCTCCGCGCCCCATCGACAGCGTGTTTAAACCAGCTCGGCCCGACGCAGCTCGCTCTTCAGATACGCGTAATAAATCGGCCCTGCCACCACGCCCGGCAAGCCGAACGCCGCTTCGAAAATCAGCATCGCCAGCAGCAGCTCCCACGATTTCGCACTGATCTGCCCGCCCACAATCCGCGCGTTGAGGAAATACTCGACCTTGTGAATGATGATCAGATAACCCAGCGCCGCCATCGCCACCCAGATCGACAGCGACATGCCGACAATGAAAATCAGCGTGTTGGACATCAGGTTACCCACCACGGGCAACAAGCCCAGCAGGAAGGTCAGCACGATCAGGGTTTTGGTCAGCGGCAGGTGTACGCCGCACAGCGGCAGGATAACGGCCAGGAAAATCGAGGTGAACGCCGTGTTCAGCAGGGAAATCTTGATCTGCGCGAACACGATGTTGCGAAACGCCTGACTCAACAGGTGCAGACGCTCGAACAGCGCCGCCGCCAACGGTTTGCGCTTGGTGACATCGGGAATGCGTTGCAGCGCGATGATGGCACCCAGGACCATGCCAATCAGCAGGGTCACGAACATATGCGCCGCGCCCTTGCCCAACAGCTGCAACTCGCCGACATGCTTGGTCAGCCAGGCGCTGAGCGATACCTGAAACTCGGTCGCACTGGCGGGCAGGTAGTTGTCGATCAGAGGCGGTAACTGGCCGCGAGCGCGGTCGACCAGAATCATGAACTTGTCCAGCGAGGCGCCGGGGTTTTCCGCCTCGTGCAGCAAAAAGCTGATGGCCCCGGCAAACAGCAGCGACAGCACGGTGACCACAATCGTGCCGAGCAAGGCGACCGCCAGCCAACGCGCGCGCTCACCGGCAATCAGCCGTTGCAACTGCGGGGTCAGCATGTCCACGAGCTCATAGACCAGCAAGCCAGCCAGCAGACTGGGCAACAGATTGAGCGGGAGTACCAGCAGCAGGCCGCCGAATACAAGGATGCAACTGGCCAGATACACATGACGCGGCGAAAACGTTGGCATACAGCCTCAAACGAGCGGCTTTAAAAGATGGGCAGTCTGCCAGCGTTCCCGGTTGAGGACCAGCGCCGAACGTGTCGTTAGTCGCTTGATCGGGGGCCATGAACAACGGTGGGAGCGAATTCATTCGCGATTGCCCCGCGCGGCCGACACATATTGGTCGGCTACCCGATTTTTCGCGAATGAATTCGCTCCCACAGACCCGCGTTACCTGAAAATGCAGGTAACAAATATCCTACTTTTTCTTCAGACAATCACTCATGAACGCTTTGCGCGCATCGCCTTTCAACGCCTGCGTCGTGGCCGTCGCGTTGCAGGTTTTCATCTTTTCCTGCTGAGTCGCCGCCGGAGCGGGCGCCGCCTTGAGACAGGTGCTCATGAAAGCTTTACGCTCATCGCCCTTCAACGATTTGGCGGTGGCGTCGGCATTGCAGGTGGTCATTTTGTTCTGCTGCGCGGTGGCGGCAAAACCTTGAGCGCACATCAACAAGCCCATGACCAGCAGAGGAACACGCAGCATTTTCATCGACATTCTCCGAGAGCGCCGCGCACGCGCGCAGCTTTCGAAGCAGTGTAGTCAAAGAATGTTGCGCCATATTTCAGAGAATCCTCTCCATGAGGTAGACGCAGAGGCTGACAAGCCGATAATGGCGCCTCACTCTGCTGCCGGTTCCTCCATGCAATACCTTTATCCACTGCTCACCGTCATGATCTGGGCGGGCAACAACGTCATTACCAAAGCTGCCGCAGGCCGCATCTTTCCGGCAGAGATCGGCTTTTACCGCTGGCTGCTCGCGGGCTTGCTGTTCACGCCCTTCCTGCTCGGCCCGGTGCTGCGTAACCGCGCCGCGATCAAGCCGATCATGGGCAAAGTGGTCGTGCTGGGCATCCTGGGCATGGCGATTTATCAGAGCCTGGCGTATTACGCGGCGAACATCACCACGGCCACCAACATGGGCATCATCCTCTCACTGGTGCCGGTCATGACACTGGGCATGTCGATTGCCAGCCTCGGCACGGCGTTGACCGCAGGCGCGTTGGTCGGCGCACTGGTGTCGTTTGCGGGTGTTCTGCTAGTGGTCTCGCAAGGGAGTTGGGCCGTGTTGATCGCGCATGGCGTCAATCTGGGCGACCTGATGATGCTGGTGGCTACATTGGCCTACGCGACTTACAGCACGCTGCTGAAGAAATGGCAGCTGCGCATGCCCCCGTTGCAACTGCTGTATCTGCAGATTCTGGTGGCCATCGTTGCGCTGTTTCCGCTGTTCCTCATTTCACAGAAGACCGGTCTGAGTGCCAGCAACATCCCTCTGGTGCTCTACGCGTGCATCCCGACGTCGATGATCGCGCCGCTGTTGTGGATGAAAGCCATCGGCATTCTCGGCCCGAGCCGCACAACGCTGTTCTTCAACCTGGTGCCGATTCTCACGGCCCTGGTTGCAGCGTTGGCGCTGGGAGAGCAACTGGCCGCTTACCACTTCATCGGCGGTGCTCTGACGCTGAGTGGCGTGATCCTGGCCGAACGCTGGACCACACCACTGCGCCAGAAGACAACCCGGCGCGGGGCCTGAATCAGGCTTTTTCAGCGGCCTCGGCACTGTGAATCGACACGTCGGTGATGCCCGCGACATGGGGCAGATCCACATGGGGATTACCGGCATCGAGCGGATCGTCATCCAACGCTACGTGGTGCTTTAGCGCCAGTTCGTGGACGACCTCGATAATCGGCACGTCAAGGTCCTCGATCACATCGACATGGTGTTCACCGGCCAGCGTGTACTCGATCTCATACAGTTCTTTATCGCTCATCGCATCACTTCCTTAGCGACCCGTTGGGGCCTACTGATCACGAACTACGTCTCATAAAGTCAAAGACCGGCAGCTTTCAAGCGGCTGGCGTGCTCGAGAAACAACCCCACAGGATTGGCCCCTTTGCCCACCAGACCGAGATGCTGGTTGACGATGTCAAAATGGTCGAGCGGAAAGTCGTCACCGATGACGGTGCCAAGATGGGAACTGAACCGCCCGACCATGCCATCAGATTGACCTCGCTCTTTCTTGAACGTGCGAGCGAATATTCGGCAGGTGAGATTAGTGGTATCGAACAGGTTCTTCCCGCGATCGGTACGGCCGGGTTGCAGCGTCCCCGACCAGGAGTAGTAACGCACCCCGTTGACCAGTTCGTCACCCTGCCCGCCCCAGGTTTTAGGCAGACCCTGCGGGAACAGCTTGTTGAATCGGGCGACGCCGGTGGTGGTCAGCGAGTGGTGAGCCGCGTCGACGTCGGTAGGCAGCCGGGTGCCGCGATACCCGGTGTCCAGCACCCCCAGCACCAGCGTGGTCAGGCGAATCGCCGCGTTGACCAACCGTCCGCGCACGGTGCTCTGAGGGAAATGCTCTTCGAGGTAGTCGGCCAGTTCAGAGCCGTGGTTAGGCCCGGCAACCGAGGTCACCGAAGCCACCAGATCCGGACGCACGCCTGCGACGTAGCGAATGGTCAATGCCCCCTGGCTGTGGCCGATCAAGTTCACCTTGGCGGCGCCGGTTTCCCGCAGGATTTCTTCGATTCGAGCCAGCAACTGCTCGCCACGGATCTCGGTGGAATTGACCGCAGAGACCATTACCGGAATGACGGTCGCCCCGCCGCGCCGCAAGGCGGTGACGATGCCAAACCAATACGGATAGACCACCAGCTTCACGAACCCCAGCAAACCGGGTACCAGCACAATCGGATACCGCGTGGCCTGTTCTTGCGTCATGGGCGACTTGAGTCCTTATGTCGAAGACGGATCACCCCGTGGGAGCGAATTCATTCGCGATGAGGTCGGCCAGGCGACGAACCTCTATCGGCTAATCCGGCCAATCGCGAATAAATTCACTCCCACAGGCACAGCGTTCGGCCACCCACATTGATCGCCGAACAGATAAACGTTAGCCGCAAACCATTCATCCATCATGACAGCCGAAGTAATGCCCCATCGCCATCTTTCAATCGAACTCTTTCAATGGACCGATGCTCATACATGCAACGGGCCAATGAGGGCCTTTCTGTGGAGTGACCGGTTATGTACAAGCAATCTCTGGCAGTACTGTTTGCAATGGCCGCGCTGGCTGGCTGTGCGTCGACAACCCTGCAAAATCCTGTGGACTACGCGACGTATCGCAACGAGCCGCTGGTCAAGCAGGTGGAAGACGGCATGACCGAGCAGCAGGTGCTGACCATCGGCGGCGAACCTTCCACTCGCGTGCATCGCAAGGTTCACCCGGGCACCTGCAACAACTACATCCTCAACAAAGAAGGTCATCAGCAGGCCTATTACGTGACGTTCGGCGCCAACGACCGCGTAGACAGCAAGGGCTTCATGACCTGCGAGCAGCGTGAGGCCAACGAGCGGGCGATGTAAGTCGGTAAACAAATCAAACTTTTCCCGCCGCCCACCACTCACACCTTAAGACCCGATCTTGCCAGGCGTCGGTCCACGCGACCGGCGCATCAAGAGCGAGACGGCTAAAACCGGATCAGCACTTGGAGATGAATGATGAGCGATGTGCATTTAACCGATATCAGCACCTTGCGCGAGCGCGCGCGTCACAACGTTGAAAACGGTGCCGTGACCGAAGGCTACGATGGCGACCGCGAAGAAATTATTCGCCTGCTCAATGCATCGTTGGCAACCGAATGGGTCTGCGTGCTCCGCTACAAGCGCCACTACTACATGGCCAAAGGCGTAAAAGCGCAGGTGGCTGCCGCCGAGTTCCTCGAGCACGCCGAGCAGGAAGCCGAGCACGCCGACAAACTTGCCGAGCGCATCGTGCAGTTGGGCGGCGAGCCTGAACTCAATCCCGACCTGTTGTCCAAGAACTCCCACGCGCAGTACGTGGCGGGCAACACGCTGAAGGAAATGGTCACCGAAGACCTGATCGCTGAGCGCATCGCCATCGACAGCTATCGCGAGATCATTCAGTACATCGGCGACAAGGATCCGACCACACGTCGCATCTTCGAAGAGATTCTGGCTCAGGAAGAAGAACACGCCGACGACATGGCGGACATTCTCGACGGGCTGTAATGCCCTAACGGCAATGCAAAAGCCAGGACCGATGTCCTGGCTTTTTTGTGGGTGAAGGGCTGGATACAAATCCCTGTAGGAGCGCTTGTCCCCGACTGCGATCTGTCAGTGAACAAACTGTGTCTGACACGCCGACGTCGTCCGGATGCGGCTCAGACCAGGCGCGCTCCTACAGGATCGGCGCAAGTATTCCGGGCTTTACTTCACCGTCTTGGGCGCCTTGCCTGCGCGCATCTGCTCCAGCAACGGGGCGCACTGGTTAGGCTCACCACCACTCGGGGCGACCAACGCCAGCAGACCTGCAGCAGGCCCGACCGCCGCGCCCAACAACACCATGCCAGCGCCACGCAACAGCAACGGGCCTGACTCGACACCCGCACTCGGCTTGATGAAAGGCCCGCGTACGTAGAGCGGCGAACGCAGCGAGAAGACACGGAAGCCCTTTGATTCCGGCGTGATCTTCATGTCCAGCTGCTCGGTCTTCATATTCGCGGTGCCGTCCACGTAAATGATCGCGTTCTCGGTGTCGAAGACAAACAGGTTGGTCTTCGCCAGACCGTCCTTGATGCCCAGATGTGACGCCGCGCAATTGATCTTCACGTCCTTGTCTCCGAACAGCTTGCCCACCACGTAGTTGCCAACGTTAAGCCCGGCGATCTCCATGAGTCCCCGGCTGACGGCACCGTCGTTGACGACCATTTTCATCTCGCCATTGGCTGTACCCAGCAACGCCGCAACGGAATTGCCTTTACCGCTTATGTCGGCGTCGCCGTTCAACTCACCGAAACTGGTTTTCATCGGCTCGAAGGTCGGGAACAGCTGCTTGAGCTTGAAGTTGCGCGCCGAGAGCTTCGCCCGACCTTCCAGCGGTTGGCTGTGGCCATTGAGCTTGATGTCGGCGTCCAGCTTGCCGCCCGCCACGCCAAAGCGCAGGGGTTCCAGGCTCAACTGACCGTCGTTGAGAACGATATGGGTGTAAAGGTCAGTGAAGGGCAACTCGGCACTTTGCACGATCTTCTTGCCAGTGAACTCGACGTCCGCGTCCATGGCGCTCCAGCGGTCGGTCTTGAACTCTTCGACCGGCAGCACTTTGTCTGTCGGCTGCTTGCTCGCGCCGCCACGGGTTTTCTGCTCCGCGTTGGAATCAGCGCCGATCAGCGGCTTGAGGTCGGCCATCAACAGCTGATTGGACACCAGCGCGCCGGTCAGCGTCGGCCGTGGCTGGCTGGCGACGAAGCCAAGATCACCATGGATATCGCTGTTACCGATCTTGCCGTTGAAGCCTTTGTACTGAAAGGAAGCCCCCGCCGGGTCGTGCAACTTGGCGATCAAGCGCCCGTCGGTGGAATACGGCGGCGAGTCGGGCAGCGTCACGCCCGTCAGCGGATACAGATTGCCGAGGCTGTCGCCCGAGAGTTTCAGACGCAGGTCCAGCTCGCCCAGATTTTGGGGATCCGTAACCGTGCCAGCGACCGCCACCCGCGTGTTGCCGGCGCTCACATCCGCCTGCACCGGAAACGGCAGGGCCGCGTCCTTCAGCGCCAGCAAGCCGCCGACCTTACCGCTGCCGTTGAGCTTCTGGCCGTGGTACTGACCTTTGGCGGTGAAGCCAAAGGCGTAGTCCTGCGCTGACGCGCCCTTGTCCGACACCTTCTTCGCTTCGCCGCTGCCCACGATGTCGCTGAACGGGATCGGCTTGCCCAAGGGGTCGATGACCACGTCGACCGAGGTGTTGATCATCTGGTCGTTATAGCTGACCAGGCCTTTGTCGAACCCGATGGAGCCGATGTCCACCACCCAGCTGGAAGGTGTGGCGTTCGGGTCGCTTTTTGGCAGATCAAATACCCAGTTCGCGCGACCATCCGCCAGACGCTCGATCCTGGCGTTCGGCTCGGTCAGGTCAATGCGAGGGATCACCACGCGCTGCGCCAGCAACGGTAGTGGCGCCAAACGCATCTCTACGCGTTTGAGGGTCACCATTTGAGGGTTCTTCGACCATTCGGGGTTGCCCAACGCGATGTCTTCGGCCGACATGTGCGGCCAAGGGATCCAGGCGCGCCAACCGCCTTCATCCGGCTCTCGGCGCCACAGCACGGCCAGATTGCCGTTAATGGCAAACGGCCGGTGCAGCTCGGCAGACACCTTTTCGTTGATGGTCGGCTTGAGCCGGTTCCAGTCGAACGTCGCGATAACAATGATCAGAACAGCCAGTAACAGCAGCAGAATGCCAACCGTCCAGGCGAAAATCTTGCGGCCTCGCGTCATTGCGTTTTCTCCCCAAATACCGACGCCCCGTCCTGGGCGCGTCTCATACGTCTTAGCCCTTCGACTGACAAAAGCCCCGTGGGTTTGATGAAATCCGGAAATCCATGGCGATAAAGTTCCCTGGCAACCTGCTCGCGTGATTGAAAATGGCCGCGAGCGCGGTGTGCCCCCTGGCGCAAAGCCCCGTCCTTGAAGGCTTTGCCGCCTGAATCAATTCTGTCGATGGTCACCATCAGCTCTTTAAACTTCTTTAAATCCTGTGCGCCCGTAAAATTGGCCACATGTTCACTTACCCGCCCTTTCGAGAGGCACCGTCCATGAAACGCCAACTGATCGCACTGACTCTTTCCCTCCTCGCCTCGAGCGCGTTCGCCATGCCTGCCAGCGAACAGCCCGTACTCGGCGAAGTGAAAGCTGCCCAGCAAGTGGGTCTGCCTACCTTGGCGCAAGACGGTCCGGATCGCCTGATCAACCAGTATCAACGCGTGGCTGCCGAAGAAAACTGCAACAGCCTGGCGCACCGTTATCAGCGCGTTGCTGACAACGGCCCGGATCGCCTGGTGCAGCAATACCAGCGCGTTTCCTGAATCGCCCGTCACTGCGAACGAGCCCGGCCCTGATGCCGGGCTTTTTCATGCCCAGCTTTTTCATGCCAAGGGTCACGCGCACCGAAACCCGGTTCGACGCAACGCAAACGCATTTGTTAGAGTGCTGACCATTCTTTATTCAGATACCCGTCATCCAATGCTCCCCCGCGCCGAACAGAAACAGCAGACCCGCCATGCCCTGCTCGATGCAGCCCGGGGATTGATGGAGAGCGGCCGGGGATTTGGCAGCCTGAGTCTGCGCGAGGTGGCCAAGACCGCCGGCATCGTGCCGACCGGTTTCTATCGTCATTTCGACGACATGGATCACCTCGGGTTGGCACTGGTCAGCGAGGTCGGCCAGACCTTTCGTGAAACCATCCGCCTGGTGCGGCATAACGAGAACATCAACAGCGGCATCATCGATGCCTCGGTTCGCATCTTTCTCGATGTGGTCGCCGCCAACCGCTCCCAGTTCCTGTTTCTGGCGCGCGAGCAATATGGCGGCTCCTTGAAAGTCCGCCAGGCACTGGGCGCGTTGCGTGAGGCGATCATCGCCGACCTGGCGACTGACCTGGCGTCGATGGCCAAATTCCAGCACCTGAACACCGACGACCTCTCGGTCATGGCAGACCTTGTGGTCAAAAGCGTGTTTGCGATGCTGCCCGAACTCATCGACCCACCGCCCGTCACGCTCGCCGAGCACCTGACCCCGCGCGCGAAGATCACGCAGCAATTGCGCTTCATCTTTATCGGCGCCAAACGCTGGCAGGGGCTTGGCAGTACTGAGTAAGACTTCGCGCTGCATCACCCCTACGGATGAACCAGCTTGCGATAGCAGCGAGTCAGTGGCTGCGGTCGTCGAATAATTCATCGATCCGCGGGCAAGCGCCCGGCTTACATGAGTTGCGGTCAATCTTCATGGCGCGGTTGCCCGCGAACGCCCTCCCCCGTTAGCGCACTTTATTGGTGCCGAATTCAGTCACACGCACCAATACACTCCATCCGACCGCCCCATTCTCAATCACTCCCGCACGGTATGTAGGCAATTTCTGACCGCTCCGTCAGTTGGCAAGCCACTTGCTCTAAACATTGCATCGCACATTGCTGGAAGTTTTCCGATGCTGGTGATTCATCAACGAATCGAACCCCAAACTGAATGGGCCGCCGAGCTGCTTTTGAATTTCGAGGCCCGGAGCAAAAGTCGTCTGCGCTGTTTCAGTGCCGAAGGGGAAGACGTCGGCCTGTTCCTTGAGCGCGGCCAGCCGCCGTTGCGCGACGGCGATTTCCTCAAGGCCGAAGACGGTCGTGTGGTGAAAGTCTGCGCGCGCCCCGAGCAACTCATGCACGTGACCTGCAGCAGCGCCTTCGAGCTGACGCGAGCCGCCTATCACTTGGGTAACCGCCACGTCGCGCTGCAAGTGGGCGACGGCTGGCTGCGCTTGCTCGACGACTACGTGCTCAAGGCCATGCTCGATCAGCTTGGCGCAACCACCGAGTCCATCGAGGCCCCCTTCCAGCCGGAGCATGGCGCGTACGGTGGCGGTCATCACCACTCCCGCGCGGGTGAAGAGGACTTCAACTATGCGCCTCGCATCCACCAATTCGGCGTACGCAAATGAACAAGGCCTGGGCGCTGTTGCGTCTGGCCAGCCCGCAACTGCCCATTGGTGGCTACAGCTATTCCCAGGGGCTGGAGATGGCGGTGGAACATGCCATCGTCACCGACCCGGCCAGCGCGGGTCGCTGGATCGGCGATCAGTTGCTGCTCAATCTGGCGCGCTTCGAAGCACCGCTGTTACTGGCGCATTGCACGGCTGCCGCCGACGAAAACTGGGCGACCCTGCTGCTGCTGAGCGAACAGCATCGCGCCAGCCGGGAAACCCGCGAACTGCACCTGGAAAGCCGGCAGATGGGTTACTCGTTGCAACAACTGCTCACCGGTTTGCCTGAGCTGGATCAGCCAGCGCGGGACGTCCTTCAACAGATTGAAGAGCCGCATCTTGCGCTCGGCTGGGCGCTTGCGGCTCGCGCCTGGCAGATCCATCCACAGGATGCGCTGGCAGCATGGCTCTGGAGCTGGCTGGAAAACCAGCTCGCTGTATTGATGAAGACGCTGCCGCTGGGGCAACAGGCGGCTCAACGGCTGACCAGCGAATTGCTCCCGCTGCTGCAGAGCGCTCAGCAACACGCGACCGAACTCGACCCTGAACACATCGGCAGCGCCGCGTTCGGCCTGTCACTGGCGAGCATGGCGCATGAGCGCCAGTACAGCCGACTGTTTCGATCCTGATTTTTATGGCAGTGGCCACACCACGAAACGCACAAGAAGATGAACGGAGAGCATTTGATGAACAGCCAACCCCTGCGTGTCGGCATCGGCGGTCCGGTCGGGTCCGGCAAGACGGCCCTGACCCTGGCCCTGTGCCTGGCCCTGCGCGAGCGCTACAACCTCGCCGTGGTCACCAACGACATCTACACCCGTGAAGACGCCGACTTTCTGGTGCGCAACGAGGCGCTGGCGCCAGAACGCATCATCGGCGTGGAGACTGGCGGTTGCCCGCACACCGCCATTCGCGAAGACGCGTCCATCAATCTGGAAGCCGTCGATCAATTGAACCGCCGCTTCGAAGGCCTGGACCTGATCATCGTCGAATCCGGTGGCGACAACCTGTCCGCGACCTTCAGCCCTGAACTGTCGGACCTGACGATCTACGTGATCGACGTGTCGGCAGGTGACAAGCTGCCGCGCAAAGGCGGCCCGGGCATCTGCAAATCAGATCTGCTGGTGATCAACAAGATCGACCTCGCGCCGCTGGTGGGTGCATCGCTGGAGATGATGGACCGCGACACCAAAAAGATGCGTGGCGACAAACCGTTTGTGTTCAGCAACCAGAAAACCGGTCACGGCCTGGAGGACATCATCGCCTTCATCGAGCGCCAGGGCCTGCTGACAGCAGCGTGATTTCTTTCCCTCAACGCATTAAGGAACATCATTGATGAACGGCAAAAAAATCCTGAGCACCCTCGCGCTGTTACTGGCCCCGGCATTGGCCTTCGCGCACCCGGGCCACGACGAAAGCGGCCTTGTCGCAGGCATCAGCCACCCCCTGAGCGGCATCGATCACCTGCTGGCGATGATTGCCGTAGGGCTTTGGGCGGCACAACAGAAAGGCGCTGCTCGCTGGGCGCTGCCCTGCACCTTCGTCGGTACCATGCTGATCGGCGGGTTGCTGGGCTTCGAAGGTCTGGCACTGCCTGCGCTGGAAAGCGGCATCGCGGCCTCGGTGTTTGCGCTGGGCCTGGCCGTGGCACTGGCCGTGCGTCCACCGCTGTTCATGGCCGTGGCCGCCACGGCGCTGTTCGCGATGTTCCACGGCGTGGCGCATGGTCTTGAGCTGCCCGAAATGTCCAGCCCGTGGGGTTATGCAATGGGCTTCGTCGGCGCGACCGCCGCGCTGCATGCGGCGGGTTACGCCGTGGTGCGCTTGCTGCCCACCGCAGCCGCGCCGATCGTGCGAATCGCTGGCGCGCTGTCGGCGGCGACCGGCGTGTGGTTGTTTGCAGGTTAAGTCCGACAGTGGACTTTACGCCTGACCTTTAACCTCCGTGGGAGCGAATTCATTCGCGAGACGGTGGTACAGCCGATGTAACTGTGTCGGATGCGCCACTGCATCGCGAATGAATTCGCTCCCACAGGTATTGATGTTGTCCTCAGTATCGATGTCGTCAGCAGCCCGATCCCTCTGTCAAAGCCAGGCAGTCCTTCACATTGGCGGTAGACCCTGAACCAGTAGTAGCGCGCTCCTGCAATTGATCTGCTTCTGACTCAAAATCCCCGTCCCCTGCTACCATGTCGCGCAATTTGCCCCTGCCGTGACGCCATCCGATGCCTGACGTTTCTCTTCCTCGCGCCAAGTCTGAACTGTCTGCTGTGTTTTGCGCCGTGCAGCAACACTTCATGGATGTGATCGTCCCGCTCTGGCAGGGACCGGGCTGGAATGCCGAGATGGCGCTGCCTTTCGAGGCGCTGGACGCACAGCATCAGCCGCTTGCGCCCCAGCGTTATCGCGCCATGGCGTGCGCGCGGCAGTTGTTCCTGTTCTCCAGCTTCATGGGTCACCCGCAGGTGCCGGATGCAGACGTCCGGGCCGCAGCGCTGTTTCGTTCCCTGCAACGGCATTTCCACGACGCCGAACACGGCGGCTGGTTCTACAGCATCGATCCCCAAGGCGCCCCACTGGACCGCCGTAAAGACCTTTATACCCACGCCTTCATCGTCTTCGCCTGTGCACATTATTGGGCGAAAGTCCGCGAACCGTTGGTGGAGTCTGTGCTCAACGCTGCGCTCAACGTCGTTGCGCAGCGTTTCTCCGATGGCGACGGCCTGTATGAATCGGTTTTGGCTGAAGACTGGTCGTCGCTGGACGCAGGTCCGCTGCAAAACCCGCTGATGCACCTGGCGGAAGCCTTTCTCGCCACGCTGGACGTGCGCGAAGACGCTGACACGCTGGCCGCGCTGGATAACCTCGCCGAAGCGATGCAACGCCGCTTTGTGGATATCGAGCACGGGGTGATGCTGGAGAAACCGCTGGACGCTGTGGGTAACTGGTCCGAGCCGGGCCATCAGTTCGAGTGGTTCTACCTGCTGGAATCGTCCGAGCACCTGCGCGGCACACCGCTGCATGGCTCGCTGACCACTGCCTTTGCCCACGCGCAGGCACAAGGGGTGGATCAAACAACCGGCGCTGTCGCTGCGATGCTGGACGTGGACGGGTCGGTGAAGGACGGCACCCAACGCATCTGGGCGCAAGCCGAATACCTGCGAGCGCTGACCCTGCGTCCCGGCAGTGAGGCGCTACTGGCGCGCCAGCTGAATGCGTTGCAGCAGCACTTTCTGCACCCAACCGGCTGGAACGAGTGCCTGGACAGCCAAGGCAAGATCAGCCGCAGTGACATGCCGTCGACCACGCCTTATCACCTGGCGACCTGCTATATCGGTCTGGCCGAATATTTCAAAGCCTGATCAACCGCATCAAACGTGGATGTGTAGGAGCGCGCTTGCCCGCGAAGACTGATTGTCTGACGCTGAGTTTGCAGCGGATGTACCGACCTCATCGCGGGCAAGCGCGCTCCTACACGCGAATGAATTCGCTCCCGCAGGACATCGTCAGGCTGAAACCAACCCGATACCTGTAGGAGCCGGCTTGCTGGCGAATGCGTTGTGTCAGATACATATTCGTGTCTGAAGCTCCGCGTTCGCCAGCAAGCCGGCTCCTACAGTATCGAGTCGTGTATTGAGCCGCTAACGCTACCGGGTCTCACCACGGCTGCGATCAATCGCAAAACCCGCCCAGGTCTGACTCACCGGCATCAGCTCCAGGTTGTTCACGTTAACGTGCGACGGGGTGTTCATGATCCAGAAGATCGTGTCGGCAATGTCCTGCGGCTGGATCGGCTCGGCACCCGCATAGGTGGCATCGTACTTGGCCTGGTCGCCGCCAAAACGCACCAGCGAGAACTCGCTTTCACACAGGCCTGGCTCAAGGTTGGTCACCCGCACGCCAGTGCCGATCAGATCGTTGCGCAGGTTCAGCGAGAACTGACCGACAAATGCCTTTGTCCCGCCATACACGTTACCGCCCGGGTACGGATAATTGCCCGCAACCGAACCCAGGTTAACGATGCTGGCGCCACGGCCGTAGGCGATCAGGCGCGAGAGCAGCAAACGCGTGGTGTAAACCAGCCCTTTGACGTTGGTGTCGATCATGGTGTCCCAGTCGTCCAGGTCGCACTTGGGTGCAGGATCGATCCCCAGCGCCAGGCCGGCGTTGTTGATCAGGCCGCGAATTTTGGCGAACTCTGCCGGCAGCCCGTCGATGGCTTTTTCCATGGCCGCGCGATCACGTACGTCCAGCGTCAGGGTGTGAACCTTGGTCTGCTTCGACAATTCGGCGCTGAGCGCCTGCAGGCGGTCTTCACGGCGACCGGTCAGCACCAGCGACCAACCCGCCTCCGCGAAACGTCGTGCACAGGCTTCGCCAAACCCGGAGGTGGCACCGGTAATGAACACGGTAGATGTCATGTCGTTCTCCTGACTGAGGGTTGCGGGCTTATCAGATAAGCGTGGAGTAAACGCAACCTGCGTTGCGTGTAGGAAAGTTCTGGAGAATGCCCGCGCAGACGGGTCGGGATCAAGCCTGCCGTAAAGATCATCAGACAACCCACACGCTGTACAAAAAACAACCAAAAACGGCAAGGCCTTGTGCCATCTGGCCTGCAGGCAGTTTTGCCCACCTTATCCACAGCCAGACCCACAATCTCTGGGGGCAACTCCAAGACGCACAACCCGCGCCACTCGGGGCCTGAGGGCATGCTGGACGGCATTTTTACTTGACCCGCTGAAACGTATCTGCAACGCAATTCGCCCGAGACCTGCACGGTTGGACAGGATCCCGCTCTGCAACCTAGGGATTGCGCTATCTGCGAAGGTCTTTCCAACGGTTGCACACAGAGTTATCCACAGGCCAGGACACTGTAAAAACTGTATAAAAAACCAGGCTGAAGAACGTTGACAAATCGCCTGAAAATACCGGCCGAACTCGCTGATCAAATATTGAACAGCACGCCACAGGCCACGTAAATAAAGGCCTCCAGCCAGCTACTACCAACTTATTCACAGCCAGGCCCACAGTAAAACTGAACAAGTCAAAACCGTGACAAAACAACCGTTTGCAGCGGCTAACTGTCGCGCTTTGAGAGCTGCTCAAAATTGTTTTCCACAATTGGCACCTTTTTAAAAAAAGGTCACCAGACGCGCCACTCACTCAGGAACGTTGCACATCCGTGTGGGAGACGTCGGAGGTTACGACGTCTCCTACGGGGATTTTGGGTTGAGTCAGGGGGTGATGCGTTGAAACAAAAACGCCCCGAGTGTTATCCACCCGGGGCGCCTTTATTAGCCGCTGGAAAAATCAGTGACCGCCGAGGTAAGCGTTCCTGACTTCCTCGTTGGTCAGCAGCTCCTTACCGGTGCCTGTCAGCCGAATCTCACCGTTCACCATCACATAGGCGCGGTCCGACAGCTTCAGGGCATGGTTCGCGTTCTGCTCGACCAGGAAGATCGTCATCCCGGAATGCGCCAGCTCACGCAATGTCGAGAAAATCTGCTTCACGATGATCGGCGCCAGACCAAGGCTCGGCTCGTCCAGCAACAGCAATTTCGGGCGGCTCATCAGCGCGCGGGCGATGGCCAGCATCTGCTGCTCACCACCGGACATCGTCATCGCACGCTGGTTGCGACGCTCCTTGAGGCGCGGAAACAGCTCAAACATGCGTTGCATGTCCTCGCTCGCGTGCTTATCCCCAATCGGGATCGTGCCCATCATCAGGTTCTCTTCCACCGACATGTCGGGGAACACGCGACGACCTTCCGGCGACTGCGCGATGCCGTTGGACGCAATGTAGTGCGACGACTTGTGCGTGATGTCAGTGCCCTGATAAATGATCTGGCCGCTGGCAGCACGTGGCTGACCGAAGATCGACATCAGCAGCGTGGACTTGCCCGCGCCGTTGGAGCCGATCAGGCTGACGGTTTCGCCTTCATCAATGTGCATCGAGACTTTTTTCAGGGCCTGAATCGGCCCGTAGTACACGTCGATCTCTTTCAGTTCGAGGATCGGCTTACTCATACCAACTCCTCTTCATCAGCACCCAGGTACGCGGCGATCACCTTCGGATCGTTGCGGATCTGCTCCGGCTTGCCTTTGGCAATCACGTTGCCGTGGTCGAGCACGACGATATCGTCGGAAATGCCCATGACCATGCCCATGTCGTGCTCGATCAGCACGATCGTCATGTCGTGGTCGTCGCGCAGGTGGCGAATCATGCTGCTCAGCGCTTCGGTTTCCTGTGGGTTGAGACCTGCGGCCGGCTCGTCCAGGCAGATCACCTGCGGACGCGTGCACATGGCGCGGGCGATTTCCAGACGGCGCTGCTGGCCGTAGGAAAGCTCACCGGCCAGACGGTTGGCGCAGTCCACCAGATCGACCACTTCCAGCCAGTAGAAGGCCGTGTTCATGGCGTCTTCTTCAGCCTTGCGATAGCTCTTGGTGTTGAGGATGCCGGCAATCATGTTGCGGTTGACCCACATGTGCTGGGCCACCAGCAAGTTCTCGACGACCGACATTTCCTTGAACAGGCGAATGTTCTGGAAGGTACGCGCCAGCCCGGCGCGGTTCACCAGGTGCGTGCCACCGAACATTTTGTAAAACAGCCGGCTGCCGAAGCGTTTTGGCGACCCGAAGTCGCTGGCGCGGAACTGCTCGCCGAGCAATTGAATGACGTTGGTCTTCTTGCCACGGGCGTTGAGTTCGATACGCCCGCCTGTGGCTTTGTAGAAGCCGGTCAGGCAGTTGAACACGGTGGTTTTGCCGGCGCCGTTAGGCCCGATCAGGGCGAAGATGGAGTTGCGACGCACCTCCAGGCTCACGTCGCTGAGCGCCTTGATGCCACCGAAGTGCATCATCAGGTTCTCGACGGAAAGAACGATTTCGTCGCTCATCACGCGCCCTCCACTTTAGCCAGCACGCCTTTGCGTGGTTGTACGCCGGTACGGCTGATACGGATCAGGCCGCGTGGGCGCCAGATCATCATCAGCACCATCAGGATGCCGAACAGCAACACGCGGTACTCGGCGAAGCTGCGCAGCATTTCAGGCGCAACGGTCAACACGAACGCGGCGATGACCACACCGACGGTCGAGCCCATGCCGCCGAGCACGACAATGGCGAGTATCAGCGCCGACTCGAAGAAGGTGAACGAGGTCGGGTTGACGAAGCCTTGATAGCTGGCGAAGAACACCCCCGCCAGACCTGCGGTCGAGGCACCGATGGTGAACGCCGAGAGCTTGACCAGCACGTGGTTCAGGCCCATGGAGCGGCAGGCGATCTCGTCTTCACGAAGGGCTTCCCACGCACGGCCAACCGGCATGCGGGTCAGGCGGTGTTTGACGTACAGCACGGCCAGCACGACGAGGAACAGCACGGCATAGATGAAGATGAATTTCAGGTCCGGGTTGTATTCGAAGCCGAAGTACTCGTGGATCGGAATCCCGCCATCTTTGGCCCGACGCCCGAACTCCAGGCCGAAGAACGTCGGCGAGGGCACTGGCACGCCGTTCGGCCCGCCCGTGAACGACAGCCAGTTGTTCAGCACCAGGCGAATGATTTCACCGAAACCCAGGGTCACGATGGCCAGATAGTCGCCGTGCATGCGCAGGACCGGGAAGCCGAGGATGCAACCGGCGAACGCCGCCGCAATGGCCGCCAGCGGCAAGGCCGACCAGAAACCCAGGCCCAGGTACTGGTAACCCAGCGCCAGACCGTACGCGCCGATGGCGTAAAACGCCACGTAACCCAGGTCGAGCAGGCCCGCCAGGCCGACCACGATGTTCAGGCCAAGGCCCAGCAATACGTAGATCAGGCCGAGGATGACCACGGTCAGCACGTACTTGTCGGCGAACACCGGGAAGATCACGGCGATCAGGATCATCAGCGGAATGATGAAACGCAGGCGGGTCTTGTAACCCGGTGGCAGCACATGCACGCCGGAACCCGAGCTTTCGAAGCTCTGCGCGATAGCCTGACCTTTTGGCGTCTGCAGGAACAGGCTCATGAAGAAGCGTCCGACGACGACGACGCCAACCAGCGCGGCAACACGCCCCGGTTGCATGTTGAAGCCGTAGCCGTCGAGGACGATGCCGACAATGGGACCGAACACGATGAGCGCCAGCAGGCCGGCAACGACCGCGTCGATCAGGCTCTGTTTGATATCGATGGGTTTGACAGGAGCAGACATGGTTACACCTTCGCCACGAGTGGGCGACCCAGCAGGCCTTGAGGACGGAAGATCAGAATCACTACCAGCAGGCCGAAACTGAACACGTCTTTGTAGTCGGAGTTGATCAGACCGGAGAACTGCGACTCGGCAACCCCCAGGATCAACCCGCCGAGCATCGCGCCCGGCAACGAACCGATGCCGCCGAGTACCGCTGCGGTAAAGGCTTTGATCCCGATGACGAACCCGGCAAAGAAGTCGAAGGTGCCGTAGTTCAGGGTGATCAGCACGCCAGCCAGTGCCGCCATGGCTGCACCGATGACGAATACGTAGGAAATGATCCGGTCAGTGTTGATGCCCAGGATCGACGCCATCTTGCGGTCCTGTTGCGTGGCGCGGCACATGCGGCCCAGCTTGGTGTACTTGATGATGTAGGTCAGTACGCCCATGCCGATGAACGCGGCAATCAGGATGAAGATTTTGGTGTAGGTGATCTGGACGAAACCGCTGCCGACCTCGAAGCGCATGGCGCCTTCGAGCAGGGTTGGAACGCCTTGTTGGCGTGGGCCCTGGGCGATCTGCGCGTAGTTCTGCAGGATCAGGGAAATACCGATAGCACTGATCAGCGGTGCCAGACGGGTCGAGTTACGCAGCGGTTTGTAGGCCACGCGCTCGATGACGAAACCGTACACACCGGTCACCACGATGGTGAAGATCAGCGTGCCGAGAATCAGGAAAGGGAACGACTCGATACCGAAGAAGGACAGCACGGCCAGGCCGATCGCTGCGAGGTAGGCGGAGATCATGTAAACGTCGCCGTGGGCGAAGTTGATCATGCCAATGATGCCGTAAACCATCGTGTAACCGATGGCGATCAGGCCGTAGACAGAACCGAGGGTCAGGCCGTTGACCATTTGCTGCAGGAAAATACCATCCATCACGCACGCTCACGAACTTGAAAGGCCAACCTGGCGCGCACCGGGAATCTCCTCGTGAGAGATAGCGGGACGGGCACGATGGCAACAGAAGAAATCCGGGGCTGCCCGAGGGCAGCACCGATTACCGGACAGCGTCGTGTCGAGGTTCCAAGCCCGCGACACGCCGCTCCCGACTAGGAGCTCAACTCACTTCTGCTTTTCGAGCTGGTGATATTTGCCGTCTTTGTCCCACTGGTAAACCACGTAGTCGGAGACCTTCAGGTCGCCTTTGCTGTCCCAGGCTTTTTCGCCCATGACGGTTTTGACCGGGTGGGCTTTCAGGAACTTGGCAGCGTCTTCGCCTTTGTTCGACTTGGCGCCGTTGAAGCCAGCGGCCAGGGCCTGAACCGAAGCGTAGGCGTACAGGGTGTAGCCCTCAGGCTCGTAACCGGACTTGCGGAACTGCTCGACCACCGCCTTGCTGTCTGGCAGCAGACGTGGGTCGGCACCGAAGGTCATGTACACGCCGTCAACGTATTGAGCGCCGCCAGCAGTGGTCACGAGTTCGTCGGTCACAACGCCGTCGTCGGACATGAATTTGACATCTTTCAGGCCCTGTTCACGCAATTGGCGAACCAGAGGACCGGCTTCCGGATGCAGGCCACCAAAGTACACGACGTCAGCGCCAACGGAACGGATTTTGGTGACCAGGGCGCTGAAGTCTTTCTCGCCACGGGTCAGACCTTCTTCCAGCACAGGCTTCACGCCGCGAGCGGTCAGCTGTTTGGCGGTGGCGTCAGCCAGGCCTTTGCCATAGGTGTCTTTGTCGTTGATGACGGCGACTTTCTTGCCTTTGAGCACGTCGACGATGTAATCGCCAGCGACGATGCCCTGCTGGTCGTCGCGGCCACACATACGGAACATGGCCTCCAGGCCGCGTTCGGTGACCTGCGGGTTAGTCGAACCCGGGGTGATCGCGATGATGCCGGCGTCGCCATAGACTTCCGAAGCGGGAATGGTCGAAGAGGAGCAGAAGTGACCGACCACACCGGCAACTTTTTCCTGCTCCATTTTGTTGGCGACCGCTACGGCCTGTTTCGGCTCGCACGCGTCGTCGCCCTGAACCAGAACGATTTTCTCCCCGTTGACACCGCCCGCAGCGTTGATCGCGTCAGCCGCTGCTTGAGCGCCTTTCATGTACTGCAAACCGAACGAGGCGTTAGCGCCGGTCATCGGGCCTGCAACGCCGATCTTGACGTCAGCCTGCGCAAAAGTAGCCGCACCCATTGCAGTAGCGACTGCGAGTGCCAGAAAGCCTTTCCTGTAAAACGTCTGCGACATGAGTTGGTGCTCCTAGGTTTTTTAATTAGCACTGCGACCACAGAGTTGCTGTGAGCAAGTGGCGTGCCATCGGTTTTTTATTCTTAAAAAAGTCGTCGTTTTGTTGTTATTCGACTGTTTCTGGCCCTTTTTTACTGGGCGTGCAACCGTCTAAACCGCGCAAGGTGCAACCCTGCGACTTTTAAAGAGCAACCCTCCCGAGTTAACCGCGCAACCACAGCGACCTGACCTGTACAACCCTGTTGTTACAGCCTGCGTCACCGAACTGCACACCGTCGGTGCGGGACCGCTACGGGACGCACCATTTCAGGTTAGTGGATGCGCGAAAAAGCGTCGTTTTATGACAGATATTTCGCCTCAGATCACAATTCTGAGGCACTGCCCTGCATGGTATAGCGAAAAGCCAGCCTCATATAAAGAGCTTCTTAAACCAATGACCGAGAGCGGCTGCATGCTGGCGAAGGGAATCGGCAGAACAGACGCATCGCCGCTGCACAAATAATCCGCGAATGCTTTACCGACCACCGTGCCGGTGGTGTTGCCACGGCCGTTGTAACCGGTCACCGCGACCAGTCCTGGTGCAGGCTCGAACATGCGCAGGAGATGATCGGGCGTAAACGCGATGCAGCCGGTCCAGGTGCATTCCCAGTCGACCTTTTTCAGGTACGGAAAATAGTGCTGCTGCACACGGTCGGCCCACGCTTTCAGGAACCAGGTCGGTTTTTGATTGCCGTTACCCAGACTGCCCAGCAACAGGCGGCCATCGGCATCGCGGCGAATGCTGCTCAGCACCTGACGAGTGTCCCACGAGCCTTGGCCGCCGGGCAGGATTTGCTGCGCAGCGTCTTCGGTCAGCGGTGCCGAGGCGACCTGATAGTAATAACCGGGAAAGAAGTTGCGACGCAGGTCGGTCCATTCACCTTCGGTATAGGCGTTGGACGCAATCACCACTTGATCGGCGATGACCGATCCGTGTTCGGTGATCACACACCAGCGCTGCCCCTGACGTTCCAGGCGCTTGACCGGCGAGTGGTCGAAACGCTGGCCGCCCAGACGGGACGCGGCTTCTGCGAGGCCGCTGGTGTAGGCCATCGGGTTGATCGTGCCGGCACGATGGTCGAGCAAGGCGGCGGTGATTTCTTTCGTGCCGGTCGCTTCCTGACAGGCCTTGCCGGTGAGCAACTCAATCGGAGCGCCGCGCCGTTTCCATTGTTCTTCGCGGCTGCGAAGGTCAATTTCGCCCTTGGCGTTGTGCGCCATGTGCAACGTGCCCTTGCGGGTCGCCTGGCAATCGATGCCGTACTTTTCGATCAGGCTGAACACCAGCGACGGCGCATTGCCGAGCATGGTGTTGAGCTGGCTGCCGACTTTTTCACCGAAACCCGCCTCGATCTCGTCAGGCGGAATCCACAGCCCGGCGTTGACCAGCCCAACGTTACGTCCCGAGCCACCCTGCCCGGTGCGATGAGCTTCGACGATGGCGACTGTCTTGCCCTGTTCGAGCAGATGAATCGCCGCCGACAACCCCGTGATGCCTGCGCCGATCACGCACACATCGGCGCTCACTTCCCCTTTCAACGCTGGCGCCTCAGGCCTCTGCGGCGTCAACGTTTCCCACAGACATTCTTCGCGTAGCGGCATCGCAAAACCTCGAAAAGAGACACGTCTACCGATCGTTCCCATGCCCACGCAGAGAGTGGGCACGATCATTAACCATGTGCTGCAGGGCAATACTTGTAGGAGCGCGCTTGCCCGCGATTGCGGTGGTTCAGAGACGTTGACGCCTACTGACATTCCGCAATCGCGGGCAAGCGCGCTCCTACAACGGGCAGCACTTACCTTACTGGATCAATCGAAGGTAATACCCTGCGCCAGCGGCAACTCGCGGGAGTAGTTCACGGTTGCGGTCTGGCGACGCATGTAGCCTTTCCACGAATCCGAACCGGATTCACGACCACCACCGGTTTCCTTCTCGCCGCCGAACGCGCCGCCGATCTCTGCACCACTTGGGCCAATGTTGACGTTGGCGATGCCGCAGTCACTGCCCAGCGCGGAGATGAACTGCTCGGCTTCACGCACGTCGGTGGTGAAGATGCACGAAGACAGGCCTTGTGGCACGTCATTGTTCAGGCGCACGGCATCAGTGAATTCGTCATAACCGACCACGTACAGAATCGGCGCGAAGGTTTCGCTGCGCACGACGTCGCTTTGCTCTGGCATCTCTACGATGGCAGGCGAGACGTAATACGCGTTCGGGAATTTGTCTGCCAACTGGCGCTTGCCGCCGAACACCTTGCCGCCTTCGCTCAGAGCCTGTTCCAGCGCTTCCTGCATGTTTTCGTAGCTTTGCTTGTCGATCAGCGGACCTACCAGATTGCCTTCCAGCGGATGACCGATGCGGACCTTGGCGTAAGCCGCTTTCAGACGCTCGACGAACTCGGCCTTGACCGACGAATGCGCGATCAAGCGACGCAGCGTGGTGCAACGCTGACCCGCCGTGCCGACGGCGCTGAACAGGACGGCGCGCACGGCCAGGTCCAGGTCGGCGCTCGGGGTCAGGATCATGGCGTTGTTGCCGCCCAGTTCCAGGATGCTGCGAGCGAAACGGGCAGCAATCTTCGGCGCGACTTCACGGCCCATGCGCGTGCTGCCGGTGGCGCTGATGAGCGCAACACGTGCGTCGTCCACCAGCGCTTCGCCCGCTTCACGACCACCGACCACGCACTGTGCCAGGAACTGCGGCGCGTCAGAAAACTCAGCCGCAACGCGATCGAACAGCGCCTGGCAGGCCAGTGCGGTCAGCGGGGTCTTTTCGGACGGCTTCCAGATCACGGAGTTACCGCACACCAGTGCCAGCGCGGTGTTCCATGACCAGACCGCGACCGGGAAATTGAACGCGCTGATCACGCCGACCACGCCCAGCGGATGCCAGGTTTCACGCATGTGGTGACCCGGACGCTCGGAGGCGATGGTCAGGCCGTACATCTGACGGGACAGGCCGACCGCGAAGTCGCAGATGTCGATCATTTCCTGCACTTCACCCAAACCTTCCTGGGTGATCTTGCCGGCTTCCCAGGACACCAGTTCACCCAGATCGGCCTTGTGCTTGCGCAGGGCTTCACCGAACAGACGAATCAGCTCACCGCGACGCGGGGCAGGCACTTTGCGCCAGGCATCGAACGCGTGCTCGGCGCGGGTGATGCGCTGCTCGACTTCGGCGGCACCTTCCCAACTCACCGAAGCGACCTGGCTACCATCGATCGGCGTGTGAACAGGCTTGTCGCCTTTCTGATAAAGGGCAGGGTCGACACCGAGGCGGGATAGAAGGTCGTTAAGCATGATTTCTCCTGGATTCTGTTGAGCCGTACACACGAATGCGCAATGGTGGGATTCTGTGCAGGCATGGGTCATCGCGTCAGGCTCTAGTAATAGCTGGACTCAGTCAGTCCAACAAACGACGTTTAAGCGAGATATCATTCCGTTTTTTCATGCTGACGCTTAACAGGCCTGAATATGCTGAACAAACGCCACCTGCCTTCCGTCACGGCACTGCAATGTTTCGAAGCGGTGACCCGGCACTTGAGTTTTACCCGCGCCGCTGAAGAGCTGAACCTCACTCAAAGTGCGGTCAGCAAGCAAGTGGCGCAACTCGAAGAACTCGTCCAGCACCTGTTGTTCAGGCGCGTGCGTCGACGCCTGCAACTGACGCCCGCCGGTGCGTTATACCTGGCCGAAGTGCGCAAGGTGCTCACGCAGATGGAGATGTCCACGCACTTTCTGCGCTCCTACGGCGGCGAAACCGAGGTCCTGCGCGTGTCCACGCCGTCGACCTTCGGCGCACGCTGGCTGGTCCCACGCCTCAAAGGCTGGCGCCTGCGTCATCCGCACATACACCTGGACCTGGTCAACGAACAGGAAAGCGACGATCTGGCGCAGAACCGCTGCGACATGTCGTTCTATTTCGGTCAGGGCGCGCGCCCGGGTGCAGAAAGCGTGAAGCTGTTCAGCGAGGAACTGGTCCCTGTTTGCGCGCCGGGCAGCCTGCCCGACACGCCTTTCACCGACCCCACACAACTGGCCGACCTCGTGCTGCTGCAGAACGCCCATCGCCCGCAGGCCTGGCATGAATGGTTCGAGGATCAGGGTTATCAGACCGAACACAGCTACCACGGCCCGCGCTTCGAGACCTTTTACATGTGCATCCGTGCGGCACAGGTCGGCTGCGGCGTCGCGCTGCTGCCAAAGTTTCTGGTCGAGGAAGAGCTGGCAGACGACAAGCTGATCATTCCCTGGCCGCACGCGCTCCCCAGCCGCGACGCCTACTACCTGGCGTACCCGGAACATGCGGCCGAAGTGCCGAAGATTCGTGTATTCGTGGAGTGGATGCTGGAGCAGCTGGATCAGCCTACGCCGCAGTGAAGCCCGTTCACGTGATACCTGTAGGAGCGTGGCTTGTCCCGCGATCTGCTGCGTAGCGGCAGCAAAACCGGTAAATGAGGTCTTCCTGATATGCCGAGGTCGCATGGGTTTGCTGCCGGTTTCCGGCAGATCGCGGGACAAGCCACGCTCCGACAGGAAAACCATACAACCAAACATTTCTGCCCCAACCCGCTCTGCGCTGGCATTATGTCCATCATCGTCAATAACAGACCGGACGTAGTGGCCTGGAGCCAACACCAGGCGTTGCCACAAGGTTGTATGCGACACCGACTTGAATTCCATGGGCCGCACCCTGGCGGCCGCTGCTGGCTGGAGCGACACAATGAGTGAGAGCGCTTTCGCGGATCGCATCGTGCAGAACCTGCTCGATACCGACCTCTACAAGCTGAGCATGATGCAGGCTGTGCTGCACAACTACCCCAACGTCGACGTTGAATGGGAGTTTCGCTGCCGTAACAGTGAAGATTTGCGGCCTTATCTGAAGGAAATACGCCACCAGATCGAACAGCTCTGCGATCTGTCCCTGAGCGTTGAAGAAACCGGCTTTCTGGAACGCATCACTTTCATGAAGCCGGATTTTCTGCGCTTCCTCGGCCTGTTCCGCTTCAACCTGCGGTACGTGCAAACCAGCATCGAGAACGACGAGCTGACCATCCGCCTCGCCGGCCCATGGCTGCACGTAATCCTCTTCGAAGTGCCGATCCTTGCCATCGTCAGCGAAGTGCGCAATCGCTACCGCAACCCCAACACCCTGCTGGTTCAGGCGCGCGATCAGCTGTATCGCAAGTTCGACTGGCTGACGGCCTCTGCCACGCCCGATGAGCTGGCCGAACTCAAGGTGGCTGATTTCGGTACCCGTCGGCGCTTTTCCTTCGCCGTGCAGGAAGACGTGGTCTCGGTGCTGAAGAAAGACTTTCCCGGTCAGTTCGTCGGCACCAGCAATGTGCACCTGGCCCGCAAATTCGATCTAAAGCCACTTGGCACCATGGCCCACGAATGGATCATGGCGCATCAGCAACTGGGCCCGCGCCTGATCGACAGCCAGATCGCCGCGCTCGACTGCTGGGTGCGTGAATACCGCGGCCTGCTCGGCATCGCGCTGACCGACTGCATTACCACCGACGCCTTCCTCGGCGATTTCGACCTGTTCTTCGCCAAACTCTTCGACGGTTTGCGCCATGACTCGGGCGATCCCGTGCAGTGGGCCGAGAAATGCATCAAGCACTACCAGAAGCTCGGCATTGATCCGATGACCAAAACCCTGGTGTTTTCCGACGGCCTGAACCTGCCCAAAGCGCTGGAAATATTTCGCGCACTGCGCGGTCGGATCAACGTCAGCTTCGGCATTGGCACCAACCTGACCGCCGATGTGCCGGGCATCGAGCCCATGAGCATCGTGCTCAAGATGACCGCCTGTGCAGGCCAGCCTGTGGCGAAGATTTCCGATGAACCGGGCAAGACGCAGTGCAAAGACCCTGAATTCGTGTCTTACCTGCGTCACGTATTCAAGGTGCCAGCTTGACTCGAGCACCCCTCGCACCCTTTTTCATGCCTATTTTTCTTCTTCTGCATAAGGAGTAAATCATGCAAGCCGTACAGCTCGAGATCGCCAAGGCGCTCAAGGTCCAGGCCCCATTCGGCAACCAGGGTGAACTGGAAGCCGAAGTCGCGCGCCGCGTCCAGTTCATCAAGGACTGCCTGCAGAACGCCCGCCTGAAAGTCCTGGTGCTGGGCATCAGTGGCGGCGTCGACTCGTTGACCGCGGGCCTGATGGCGCAGCGCGCCGTGAAGGAACTGCGTGAAAGCACGGGTGACACCGCCTATCAGTTCATCGCCGTGCGCCTGCCGTATCACGTTCAGCACGACGAGCACGAAGCCACTGCCTCGGTTGATTTCATCAACCCGGACGAGCGTCACACGGTGGACATCGCGCCCTCCGTCAAGGCGCTGGTGGAGCAGGTGAAAGCCTTCGAAGGCCAGTCCGATGCGGCCGTGGATTTTGTCAAAGGTAACGTCAAAGCGCGCACGCGCATGGTCGCGCAGTACACCATCGCTGGCGTTCGCGGCGGCCTGGTGATTGGCACCGACCACGCGGCGGAGGCAGTCATGGGCTTCTTCACCAAGTTCGGTGACGGCGCCTGCGACCTCGCGCCGCTGAGCGGTCTGGTGAAAAACCAGGTGCGCGCCATCGCCCGCCACTTCGGCGCGCCGGAGAACCTGGTCGAGAAAGTTCCAACTGCTGACCTCGAGGACCTGATGCCCGGCAAACCGGACGAAGCATCCCACGGCGTGACCTATGCCGAGATCGATGCCTTCCTGCATGGCGAGCCGCTGCGTCAGGAAGCGTACGACATCATCGTCAACACCTACCGCAAAACCCAGCACAAGCGCGACCTGCCTTACGCGCCGTAACGCTTCGCTTTTGTAGGCGCGCGCTTGGTCTGGGCGCGCGCCTATGTTGGATTGGCGGGGTGTCATGACAGCAGCAGAAATCCCCGTTCATTCTGAAACGGAATGAACCCGTCGTTTTTTTTCGCTTGATGGCGCTCGCCATCGAGGCTTACATAGCGTCCTGACCTTCTCGCCCAGAGCCGCTACCCATGACTGCTTTCCAAGGCCTCTTCTCTCTCGTCGCTTCTACCGTTGGCCAGCCCGCTGCTGACTGGCTCGAACACCGTGTGGAAGTCCCTCAGGCGCTGCACAGCTTCTCCTGGAGCGAGGACGCGATTCATCGTGTGTGGCTCGCCGAGGCGCTGAACCTGTGCCTGTTCCGCAAGCTGGTCGACGCGGTGCCGGACGGCCTTCGTTACGTGGATGAGCAACACGAGAGCGGCCGCAAGGTGGTGTTCGATCACGGCGCCATCCGCACCGTGGACTGGGTGCAGAACGGCGAGCTGCCACGGGGTCGTCTGGCGTTTTCCCGTCTGTTGGAGCCCTTGGGTTTCACCGATGTACGCACTTATCCGCTGACCAAACTGAACATGACCGGTTGGGGCTATCGCCAGATGGACCTGCCGGAAGACATCGCCCAGTTTTTCGTGTCCGAACTGCACCCCGGTCGCCTGAGCGAAGCGTTCCAGAACGCTGTCAGCCGCGTCGTTGGCTCAAGCCGCGATCCGCTGAGCCACGAAGACCTGAGCATCCTCAAGCGCCTGCAATTGACCCGTCATTGCAGCCTCGAAGAAGCCACTCGGCTGCTGCCGAGCCTGTATCGCGCCTTCGGCCGCCAACACGGTGTCGTGCGGGAAGACGATTACCGCCAGTTGCTCAGCGAAAGCGCTGAAATGGCCTGGATCGCCACCGAGGGCAACAGCTTCAACCACCTGACCGATCGGGTCGAGCACCTGGAAGCCACGGTTCAAGAACAGATTCGGCGCGAGCGACCAATGAAGGACAGCATTGAGGTATCGGGGTCAGGACGCGTCATGCAGACGGCCTACAAAGCCTGCACCGTGAGCCGCGACCTGCTGGATGCCGACGGTATCGTCAGAACGCACACGGTGCCGGGATCGTTTGTGGAGTTCATTCAGCGCAAGATCGACCCGGACAACGGCAAGATCGACCTGAACTTCGACAGCAGCAACGCGCAGGGGATTTTCAAGATGACCGCGTCCTGAGTACGCGAAACCTCGTGTAGGAGCGCGCTTGCCCGCGATGCGTATTCAAATCCGACACATCTACGTCGCCGAGTGCATCTATCGCGGGCAAGCGCGCTCCTACAGTTTTCGTCAGCACAAGGCCCACATCACTTCAGCGTGATAGCGCCCTTCATCATGCTGATGTGGCCCGGGAACGAGCAGAAGAAACCGTACTTCTCTGCCGGATCCAGCTTCGACACGTCGATCTTCAACGAATCGGTTTCGCCGGCGCCAATGATCTTGGTATGAGCGATGACGCGCGCATCCCCTTCTTTCAGATACTGCTTGTCGATACCAGCGGCCAGGCCGTCGGTGGCGATTGGCTGCATGTCAGCTTCTTTACTGATCACCAGGTTATGGCCCATGACGTTCTTCGGCAGGTTGCCGGAGTGCTTCAGGTTGACCGTGAATTCCTTGCAGCTCTTGTCGATCTCAATCGCTTTGGTGCTGAACGTCATCTGGTCGGTCGAATCGACCTCGACCGAGCATTCAGCTGCCAACAAATGCCCACTGGCCAGCGTCAGCAGGGATGCAGCAACAAGCTTGCGAATCATGATGAGTCTCCTGAATGGGGTTGCTCTTGGTTTTTTTGTATACAAAGAGTGCCCTAACTTTAAACAATTTATCAACAGCTTATTATGAAACATGTCTGGGTCGGCTCTATCAGGCCCATCGAGACAATCAAGCAGCGGACAATACACTGCCCTCCTAAGATGGCGCTGTCACTCATCAATTAGGACGATCTTCATGCAACTCAATAGCCTTTTTCGCAGTTTGCTTGCCGCCTATGCCTGCGGTTCCAGCGGCAATTACAGCAGCGCAGCCCAAGACTATAGCGATTACCGGCGCGCCTGACGCAGGGCCTGAACGTCTGAATTCTTGCTTTTGCGCGAGCGTGGACGAAGGCTGCGCGAAAAATACAACGCCGGGTAAGCGTCGTTCTCAGGCAGAATGACGGGACTTATCGCCTGCCTCGAGGATTGCCCATGGCCAAACCCAACTATTCCTTTGCCAAACGTCAACGCGATCTGGCTAAAGAGCAGAAGAAAGAAGAGAAAGCACAGCGCAAACAGGCCGAAAAGGCCGAAGCACTGGCTGGAGAAGATGAGGCTGTAGAAGGCGAGACTGCCGAGCAGCAGAGCGAAGAAAAGCCGGCTGAATGACCCGAATTGCGGTTCCCTGACCCGCAGAGTCTGTCCGGGCAGGGGCAACATCCTGTAGGAGCGCGCTTGCCCGCGATGCGTATTCAAATCCGACACATCTATGTAGCCGGATGCATCTATCGCGGGCAAGCGAGCGCCTGCAATGCGGACAACGCCCACCTACCCCGCAATCGGCATCACGGTCACCCGCACTTCGGGATCATGATTGCCGCCGCCCAGAATCACGCCGCGTAGCGGAGAAACATCGGAAAAGTCCCTCCCCCACGCCAGACTGATGTGCTCCAGCGCCGGCTGGATGTTGTTGGTCGGATCGAAATCCACCCAACCCAGCACCGGGCAAAACACCGATACCCAGGCATGCGACGCATCCGCCCCAATCAGCCGGGGTTGGCCCGGCGGTGGCTGAGTCAGCAAATAACCGCTGACATAGCGCGCTGCCAGCCCACGTGAACGCAGACACGCGAGCATCAAGTGCGCGAAGTCCTGACAGACCCCACGCCGCGTCTCCAGCACCTCCACCAACGGCGTCGCCACCTGAGTCGCTTCGCCATCGAACGTGAACTCGTCGAAAATCTTTTCCATCAACGCCTGCGCGCACAACAGCATCGGCCTGCCCGCCGGGAAGCAGCTGGCCGAAAAATCGACGAACGACTGCTTCAAATGCACGTACGGCGATTCAAAGCGATAGCGGCACGCATCGAGAATGTCCGGGGACATCTTCGACGCGCTGTACGTGAGCGTGCTGCGGGTGTGATCCCACGCAGCCGACTGCTGGAAATCCAGTACGGGACGCTCCAGCACTTCGATGCGCAAACGCGCATTGACCTGTAATTCGTCATGCGGGCGCTCGAACGCCAGGCGCGTCAGCGGGTTGCCGAACACGTCCAGTTCGTCGCGGCGGCTGGTGGGCGTCGGGCTGATCTCCAGATGCTGTTCCAGGCAACGCTGCCAAGGACTGCGTCGCGGCCACAGATGCGCGAGTTGCTGCGCCAGCGAAACCGGGCTGTCGTACTTGTAATGGGTGTCGTGAAGGATCTGGTAATGAGCGCTGTTCATCAGACGGACACCGTGCGCTGGCTGACATCATCGACATGAGCAAAATGGCGCAAGGCCAGGCGGTCAGACACCTGACCGCTGACCTCGCCGATGCCGTGCAGTAAATCCGCCAGCCCATGCAACGCAGCCTTGACGCTGCTTTCCCCGAACAGACCGTCCTCCAGGCACCCCAGATCGAACGTGGCCAAGCGTTGGGTCAGCGCTGCCAGACTGCGATCCTGCGGTGCGCCGAAATCTTCGTTCAAACGCTTCACCGAACGGGTCACCAGCTTGAGCTGGAACAGGACCGCGTGGGGGTTCTGGTCATCGAGCAGCAGCAAGTCGAGCACCGGGATCAACTGCGGCAGCGCCAGATAACGCGAACGGTAGGTTATGCTGCTGTTGCCCAGCTCCAGCACCCAGTCCAGCGCGTCCTGATCGAATACCGCATCGCTGCGCAGGAACGCTGCCAGACTCGTGCTGAGGAACTGCAGGCGTTCGATACGCCGACCAATCATCAGGAAACGCCAGCCTTCGTCACGCGTCATGTCGTCGAGGGCGAAGCCTGACAGCGCCGCCAGCGACATCACCAGTCGGTTGAGGAAATCCAGCAGTTCGCCGAAGTCAGGGTCATCGGTTTCAAGGTTGGTGGCTTCGCGCTGCAACTCCACCAGCGCCTGCCAGTTCTCGCGGGATAACTTGCCGCGCACCTGCGACGCCGCCCATTGCAAACGTTGCAGGTTGGAACGCAGGCTGAACGGCCAATCGTCACCGAGCAGCGCGGCGAGCAAGCGTTGATGCAACGCAGAGCCCTCCTCGTCCTCTTCATCCACGCGGGGAACCAGATTCAAGCGTTCGCCCAGCTCGATAGCGGCCTGCAGCGCCAGCGGATCATCGCCGTCGACATAGCGCGCCAGCATGATCCGCAGCAACCGCGCGCTGTCGTCGCAACGTTCGCAGTAACGACCGAACCAGAACAGGTTTTCCACCACCCGCGACGGCAAGTAGGGGTCGCGGCGAATCAGGTCGTGTACGCCCAACGAACGACGGCCTTTCCAGGGTTCGCTGCCCAGCGTGCGTTCGCCGAGAATCCAGGTGTCCTTGCTGGCACCGCCGCGTTGCATCGACACCACGTCGGCGTCAGCATCGGCCGCCACGCGGGTCAGGCCACCTGGCAGGACGCGGTAGCCGTCCTCGGTCGCGACGGCATACACCCGCATGCCGATCGCGCGAGGCTGCAACTGCCCTTCCTCGCCCTGCCAGACCGGCGCGTGGGACAGTTGCGCCAGCTCTTGGGCCACGTACGCATAGGGCCGGGCCTGCATGCGCGCGGCCAACGCCTGGCGCTGCTCGTCATTAAGATCGCGTCCAAAAACGGGCGCGAAGCTCTGGGACGGGAACGCCGGTTTGATCAGCAGCTCAGGCATCTTCTCCAGTGCCTGGGCCAGGACAGGCGGTTCGCCGCACCACCAGGTCGCCACAGACGGCAGAATCAGCTCTTCACCAAACAGGTGCTCATTGATCTTCGGCAAAAAACCCAGCAAGCCGGGCGATTCCAGTACGCCACTGCCCAGCGCGTTGGCGACCAGAACGCGCCCCTGACGCACGGCTTCCAGCAAGCCCGGCACACCGAGCGCTGAATCGGTACGCAGCTCCAGCGGGTCGCAGAAATCATCGTCCAGACGCCGCATGATGGCGTGAACGCGGCGCAGGCCGCTGAGTGTTTTCAGGTACACCGTGGCATCGCGCACGGTCAGGTCACTGCCCTCGACCAGTGGATAACCTAACTGGCCTGCGAGGTAGAGGTGTTCGAAGTAACTTTCGTTGAATCGTCCCGGCGTCAGCAATACCACCAGTGGCACTTCATTGCTGCTGGGTGCCTGACGCGTCAGGGTTTCCTGCAACGAACGGAAAAAGCCCGACAGGTGCTGCACTTCCAGATCGCGGTACAGCTCCGGAAAGGCCCGGGACACGATCAAGCGGCTTTCCAGGGCGTAACCGGCACCTGACGGCGCCTGGGTCCGGTCCGCCGTGACCCACCAGCGACCGTCCGGCGTGCGCGCCAGGTCGACTGCATACACATGCAGGAAAGTCCCTTCCGGTGGCGTCACGCCTTGGCACGGCCAGAGAAAATTGTTGTGACCAAAGACCAGTTCGGCCGGCAGCAATCCCTCGGCAATCAGGTCCTGCGGACCGTAGAGGTCAGCCAGCACCGCATTGAGCAGACGGGCGCGCTGAGCGATGCCGGCCGCAACCTGCTGCCATTCCTCGACCGGAATCAGATGCGGCAGCAAGTCCAGCTCCCACGGGCGATCGGCGCCCTTGGGATCGGCATAGACGTTGTAGGTGACACCGTTTTCCTGAATCTGCCGGGCCAGCAGCGCTTGGCGCTGAATCAGTTGCGCGGGCGTGCTGCGCTGCAGATGCTCGTAGAAGCGCAGCCAGTGCGGCCGGACTTCGCCACTGGCGTCGAGCATCTCGTGATAAGTCGCCGCACTCAGCGGATATTGGTCAAGCAGGTCGGGCATGGAAGGCTCGGCAGACAGCTATAGGGCTTGATTACGCAGGGGTTAGATTAGCGCAGACAACATGACACGCAGTGGCTTGCTTCCCTGCGGCCGCTTTCGGGGTCGTATTGCCTGACGCATGACGTCAGGCAACGTGTCCGGGCCTTACCGATGCAGACGCATGTCCAGCGTCATCGGCATTTCATCGTTGATGGTGAGTGCAGGAACGTCCAGTTTGCCAGGGCTGTGGCCGAGGCGGAAAAACCGCGACAGGCGCCGGCTTTCGGCTTCGTTGGCGTTCACCGGCAGGGTTTCGTAGTTGCGACCACCAGGATGCGCGACATGATACTCGCAGCCACCCAGTGAGCGCTGCATCCAGGTATCCAGAATGTCGAACACCAGCGGCGCGTGAACCGGAATCGTCGGTTGCAACGCGTTGAACGGCTGCCAGGCGCGATATCGAACGCCCGCGACGAACTCGCCAACACGCCCCGTCGGTTGCAACGGCACCGGAATGCCGTTGCACGTCAGCACATAGCGTTGCGGCGGCAATCCCGTGACCTTGAGCTGCAGACGCTCCAGCGACGAATCCACGTAGCGAACCGCACCGCCCGCTGCACCTTCTTCACCCAGCACATGCCAGGGTTCCAGCGCCTGACGCAGTTCCAGTTCGATGCCGCTGACCGCGTAATCACCGACCTTCGGAAAGCGAAACTCCAGATGCGCCGCGAACCACTCGGCACGCAGCGGATAACCCGCGGCATTGAGGTCGACGATGACGTCGGCGAAGTCCTGCTCGATGAAGTGCGGCAACATGAAACGGTCGTGCAGTTCGGTGCCCCAGCGGGCAAGTTTTGGCGGGGCATAGGGTTCACGCCAGAATCGCGCGACCAGCGCACGGAGCAATAACTGCTGCGCCAGGCTCATGCGAGCATGAGGCGGCATTTCGAACGCACGCAGCTCAAGCAGCCCCAGACGGCCTGTGGCGCCATCGGGCGAGTACAGCTTGTCGATGCAGAACTCGGCGCGGTGGGTGTTGCCCGTGACGTCGATCAGCAAGTTACGCAACAGACGGTCGACCAGCCAAGGCGCGCACGCCTCACCGGGTGCAGGCATTTGCGAAAAGGCGATTTCCAGCTCGTACAGGGAGTCGTTGCGCGCTTCGTCGACCCGTGGCGCCTGGGACGTAGGCCCGATGAACAGCCCGGAAAAAAGGTACGACAGCGATGGATGGTTGTGCCAATAGCTGAGCAGACTGCGCAGCAGATCCGGCCGCCGCAGGAACGGAGAGTCGCCGGGCGTGGCGCCACCGAGCACAAAGTGGTTACCGCCTCCGGTGCCGGTATGGCGTCCGTCGATCATGAATTTTTCAGTGGTCAATCGGGTCAGGCGCGCCTGCTCGTAGAGGAACTCGGTGCGCTCGACCAGCTCGTCCCAGCTGGACGACGGCTGCACGTTGACTTCGATGACGCCGGGGTCCGGCGTAATGCGGAAATTGGCCAGACGGGGATCGCTGGGCGGCTCGTAGCCTTCCAGGAGGACCGGGCAGTGCAGTTCCTCAGCGGTTGATTCGATCGCAGCGACCAGCTCAAGGTAGGCCTCAAGTGACTGCAACGGCGGCATGAACAGGTACAACCTACCGCCGCGCACTTCGGCACCCAGCGCGGTGCGCGTCAGCCAATCGGCTGATTCGTCGACGGCAGGCGCCCGCTCAGCACCCGGATTCTCCTGTTCGGTCAAACCGTCCAGCTTGGCCTGAACCTCGTCACGGTCCGGCAGATCAGGGAAATCCTGATTGTGGTCGGTCGGGTGGATGTACGGATATTCGGCAGCCTTGACCCACGGCTGCGACGCCAGCGGCAATCGATAACCGAGCGGGGAGTCCCCCGGCACCAGGCGACAATGTTCGTCACGCAGGTACCAGCGACCGCTCTGCCAGCGATCATCGACCGCGGTACGCGCCAGTGGCAGAACATGGCCGATGACCTTGTCCAACCCTTGCGAGAACACCTTGCTCAGCCGCGCCCGCTCAAGCTCGTCACCCAGGCGCGAGTCTTCGGCCGTGACGTTCTTGGGCAGCGCACCTTCGCGCCACAGGTAATAGAAGTTGTCTTCGTAAGCGGGAAATACATAGCGCGTCGGCAGCTTCAGCCGCTCGGCGACACTGCGCAGAAAGCGCCCCGCCGTCTCGCTGTCGGTGCCGTAATCTTCGTTCTCATCGGCGATCAGCGCATTGTTGCGCCACACCGGTTCACCATCTCGACGCCAGAAGCAGTTCAGCGACCAGCGCGGCAACTGCTCGCCCGGGTACCATTTGCCCTGACCGAAATGCACGATGCCCTGCGGCGCGTAATGCGTGCGCATGCGCTGGAACAGTTCGGCGGAGAGCTCACGCTTCTTCGGCCCCAGCGCAGCGGTATTCCACTCGCCACCGTCACGGTCATCGATGGACACGAAGGTGGGTTCGCCCCCCATCGTCAGACGTACGTCATGCGCAAGCAGATCGGTGTCGATCTGTCGGCCCAACGCCTGAATCTCAAGCCACTGGGCTTCGGTATAGGGCTTGGTGACGCGTGGCGCCTCCCAGATCCGTTCCACCGACATCTCGTGACTGAACTCGGTTTCGCACGGCTCGACCAGGCCACTGATCGGCGCTGCAGAAGACGGCTCCGGGCTGCACGCCAGTGGAATGTGCCCTTCACCGGCAAAGAGCCCGGACGTGGCGTCCAGACCCACCCAGCCTGCGCCCGGCAGATACACCTCACACCAGGCGTGCAGGTCAGTGAAGTCAACGTCCGTGCCGGACGGACCGTCGAGGGCCTCGACATCGGCCTTGAGCTGAATCAGATAGCCGGACACGAACCGCGCCGCCAGCCCAAGATTACGTAGCAATTGCACCAGCAGCCAGGCCGAGTCGCGACAGGAACCCGAGGCGTTTTCAAGGGTAAATTCCGGCGTCTGGATGCCCGGTTCCATACGGATCAGGTAACCGATATCGCTGGCCAGACGCTGGTTGAGGTTCACCAGAAAGTCGATGGCCGGGATCGGCGTGCGGTCAATGCTGTCCAGATACGCCTGAAACCTGGGCGTCAACGGCAGCTTTTCCAGATAGGGCAGCAGCTCGTGGTGCTCTTCCTTCGCATACGTGAAGGGGATCTTCTCGGCGTAGGGCTCGAGGAAGAAATCGAACGGGTTGAACACCGCCATCTCGGCGACCAGATCGACTTCGATCCGCAGCTCATCGGTCTTTTCCGGAAACACCAACCGCGCCAGGTAATTACCTTGCGGGTCCTGTTGCCAGTTAATGAAGTGATTCTCAGGCAAGACTTTCAGCGAATAGGACAACACACGCGTGCGGCTATGAGCCGCCGGACGCAAGCGCACAATCTGCGGACCCAGTTCTACCGCTCGTTCATAGCGGTAATGAGTGACATGGTGCAAGGCAATGTGAATCGACACGGCGTGCCTCCTGCGAGCCTGGACGGTAGCGGAACCGCGCAAGACTTATGCCATCCAGGCAAGTCCGGCGCCTTCGGCGTTGAGGGTGCTCGCTCAGCTAAGCACAGCACCAAAATTGCGCCAGCTTCGGCGGATGGTGCAAGGGTCGCACGGAAATGAGGCGGGCGGGGTTATTTGCACCGTTCGGCGTTCAAACGGCATAAACGGGCTTTGCGGATACCGAGAAACCGTTCTCGCTTGTTACGCACGATGACCATGATCTTTCTCATTTCTCGATGACGATCTGAATTGAGAACTGACAAACCGATCAGCGGGACGAGCACCCCAAGAAAGTAGATAACCTTGTTCGGACGATGTTCGATCATTGGCAACACCAGAGACAGACACGCAAAAAACAGTGCGACGACGCCCCAAACCCATTTCGGTCTTCCCCAAACCAGGAAGAAGTGGCAGAGACACATCAGCGCCGTTGCCCCCATCATCACCGCAAAACCATATATCACGCTGTTTTCGAATGTGGCGTCCTTGTGGAACACTTCAAAATACAAGACTGACGTAATGGCGAATGAACAGATCGCTGCAAGTACTCCTCCGATAAAAACAGGGAAGTAACGCCTCATAAATATTAAAAACTCAAAAGGCCTCATGGGTCCGTGACCTCCTTGTATAGAGCGACCGCAATGGTGCGAATATTCCCGACAACGCACTCCCGCCAATCGCTTGAGTTCCCGCCACTGAAAAACCATCCCCCAGTGATAGCCCGCCCATTCCTTTCTCCCTTGTTTTGGCTGAGAGAGGGCGAGATTAGGCAGTCAATGACCCTGACGCTGTAGGAAGACTTTCTTTGTTTCGTATGAACGGTCCCGATCTACGTCCAACGTATTGCGATCAACCTGCCGAGTAAGAAAAGGTGCGCGACGACAATTCGTCGACGATTATTTTTCAGGGAGTGTTCATGGCTATCGATATGTTTTTGAAGTTGGGCGACGTCAAGGGTGAGTCGATGGACAGCGTCCATAAGGATGAAATCGACATTCATTCGATGCAGTGGGGCATGGCGCAATCGGGCTCGATGCACCAGGGAGGCGGTGGTGGCGCGGGCAAGGTGAGCATGCAGAACCTGAGCTTGAGGAAGTCTCTGGACAAGGCTTCGCCTAACTTGATGATGGCCTGTTCCAGCGGAAAACATTATCCAGAAGCCACTCTGACGGTGCGCAAGGCCGGTGGTAGCGCACCCGTCGAATACATGATCATCACCCTCAAGGAAGTGATGGTGGCGTCCTATCAAACGGACGCGGGGAACAGTGACGAAACACTCAAAGAGGACATCACTCTCAACTTCGGCAAGGTCGAAGTCGCCTACCAGCCACAGAAAGCCGATGGCAGCAAAGACGGCGGCCCGGTCAAGTTCGGCTGGAACATCCGCGAAAACGTAAAGATGTAAAAAACAAAAACGCCAGCTCGAAAGCTGGCGTTTTTTTGGGCGGTATCGCTTAGCGCGGGAACACCGGCTGACGCGATGGCTTCTTGCCGCCTTTACCGCCTTTGGCTGCATCGGCACGCTCCTTGGCGGCCTGTTTGTTGCGAGCCGCTGCGGCGGCCTTGGCCTCTTCGCGTTTGTCCCACGGCTTGCTGCCGTCGCTGCCACGTTGCGGCAGGCCGGTATGCTGGGTCAGGATCTTCGTGGTTTTGGCCACCTTATGGCTGCCAGCGGGCGTCGAATTCTTGCGACGGGCGCTCTGGTAGCTGTCGGTTTCCGGTTGATGCAGCGGGATCAGCTGGTTTTTACCCGGACCGATCAGATCGGCACGGCCCATACGCTCCAGCGCCTCACGCAGCATCGGCCAGCCTTTCGGATCGTGATAACGCAGGAACGCCTTGTGCAGACGGCGTTGCTCTTCGCTCTTGACGATGGTCACCGAGTCGCTCTTGTACGTGACCTTGCGCAGCGGGTTCTTGCCGGAGTGATACATGGCGGTCGCGCTGGCCATCGGTGACGGGTAGAACGCCTGCACCTGATCCGCCCGGAAACCGTTGCCCTTGAGCCACAGCGCCAGGTTCATCATGTCTTCATCGGTGGTGCCGGGGTGAGCGGCGATGAAGTAAGGGATCAGGTACTGCTCTTTACCGGCCTCTTTCGAATACTTCTCGAACATGCGCTTGAACTTGTCATAGCTGCCAATGCCCGGCTTCATCATTTGATTGAGCGGACCTTCCTCGGTGTGTTCCGGGGCGATCTTCAGGTAACCACCGACGTGGTGCGTCACCAGCTCTTTCACGTACTCTGGGGATTCGACCGCAAGGTCGTAACGCAGGCCGGAAGCGATCAGGATTTTCTTCACACCCGGCAATTCGCGCGCGCTGCGGTACAGTTGAATCAGCGCCGAGTGATCGGTGTTCAGGTTCGGGCAGATGCCCGGGAACACACACGACGGCTTGCGGCACGCGGATTCGATTTCCGGGCTTTTGCAGGCGATGCGGTACATGTTCGCGGTCGGCCCGCCGAGGTCGGAAATCACGCCGGTGAAGCCCGGAACCTTGTCACGGATTTCTTCGATTTCACGGATGATCGAGTCGTGGGAACGGTTTTGGATGATCCGGCCTTCGTGCTCGGTGATCGAGCAGAACGTACAGCCGCCGAAACAGCCACGCATGATGTTCACCGAGAAACGGATCATGTCGTAGGCCGGAATCTTTTCCTTGCCGTACACAGGGTGCGGGACACGCGCGTACGGCATGCCGAACACGTAGTCCATTTCTTCGGTGGTCATTGGAATCGGCGGCGGGTTAAACCAGACATCGACTTCACCATGCTTCTGGACCAGCGCACGGGCGTTGCCCGGGTTGGTTTCCAAATGCAGCACGCGGTTGGCGTGGGCATACAGCACAGGGTCGTTGCGCACCTTTTCCATGGACGGCAGACGGATGACCGTCTTGTCGCGGGTCATGCGCGGGCTCGCCAGGATCTGCACGACCTTGGCTTCGTTCGGGTCTTCAACCGGGCCCTTTTCCTGCTCGATGGCACAGGCTTCGGTGTCCTGAGTGTTGACGTACGGGTTGATGATCTTGTCGACCTTGCCCGGACGGTCGATACGCGTGGAATCGACTTCGTACCAACCTTGCGGTGTGTCACGACGAATGAACGCCGTGCCGCGCACATCGGTGATGCTATCGATGGTTTCGCCACAGGACAGGCGGTTGGCCACTTCGACGATCGCTCGCTCGGCGTTGCCGTACAGCAGGATATCGGCGCTGGCGTCGATCAGAATCGAGTTGCGAACCTTGTCCTGCCAGTAGTCGTAGTGCGCAATGCGGCGCAGCGAAGCTTCGATGCCCCCCAAAACGATCGGCACGTTCTTGTAGGCTTCCTTGCAGCGCTGGCTGTAAACCAGGCTCGCGCGATCCGGACGCTTACCCGCCATGCCGCCTGGTGTATACGCGTCATCGGAACGGATTTTCTTGTCCGCGGTGTAGCGGTTGATCATCGAGTCCATGTTGCCGGCCGCGACGCCGAAAAACAGATTCGGCTCGCCGAGCTTCATGAAGTCGTCTTTGGATCTCCAGTCTGGCTGGGCAATGATCCCGACGCGGAAGCCTTGCGACTCCAGCAGCCGGCCAATAATCGCCATGCCAAACGACGGGTGATCGACGTACGCATCACCGGTCACGATGATGATGTCGCAGGAATCCCAGCCAAGCTGATCCATTTCTTCCCGGCTCATTGGCAGGAAAGGCGCTGGCCCGAAACATTCGGCCCAGTACTTCGGATAGTCAAATAACGGCTTGGCTGCTTGCATGTCAGGACCTACGTGTTTGCACGTTGGAAAAATCGCGGGCGCGGAATATAGCACAAATTTTGATCAAATCCGACTGTAACGCTCAGCTTTATTGAAGCCATCCATCGCCGTACCTGCCAAGCCCCTATCTGCGTCGTGCAGCCGCCAGCAAGCCTTGCTCAATATTTCTCTTGCCCGTCAAAGGCATCTCTGATTAACCGCAAATAAGCACCTTTTATGCGTGTCGACGGCCGCATCCCTGAAAACAACAAGAGAACGAACGATGATCAGACGCCCTATCACCCTTAGTTTCACAGCACTGGCCTGGGGCATCGCCCTCAATGCCTCTGCCGAAGGTTTCGTGCATCCCGGAATATTGCTCGACGCAAAGAGACTGGACTTCGTGCGAAACGCCATTCAGGAACAGCGCTCGCCCTGGAAGGAAGCCTATCTTGCGATGATGACCGATCCGCTGGCAGCGGTTGATTATCAGCCAAGCCCTTGGCCGGCCGTGGAATGTGGCCCGTTTTCAAAACCTGACAAAGGCTGCAAAGAGGAAGTGCGAGACGCTCAAGCGGCGTACACCCAAGCCTTGGCGTGGTCTTACAGTGGTGAAGATCGGTATGCCGAAAACGCGGTTGCGATCATGAACGCTTGGGCGGCCACACTGCAACAAGGCCACACAAACTCAAACGCCCCCTTGCAGGCCGCGTGGTCGGCTCAACTATGGACGCGGGCGGCAGAAATCATCCGCCACCGCAGTCAAAAATGGGCGCAAGCAGATGTTGAGCGCTTCTCGCACATGCTGCGCACGCAATATCTGCCCGACATCCAGCGCGGTGAAGCGCAACGTATTGGGGTTTGTCACTACGGCAACTGGCAGGCCAGCGGAATCGAGGCGCAGATCAACATTGGCATTTTTCTTGATGACCGTGCGCTGTATGACAAAGCGGTGGCCCAGTGGCGGAAGCGGTTGCCAGCGTTTGTTTATCAAGAAGCCGATGGCCCACTGCCTGTCGTACCGCCGGATTGCGCCAAGACCGATGAGCAACTGATTGCGTACTGGGAAGGCCAAAAGACGTTCGTCGACGGCCACGCGCAGGAAACCTGCAGGGACCTTGAGCACACCGCCTATGGGTTGGCAGCATTTATCAACGTGGCCGAAACCGCTTATGTTCAAGGCCTGGACTTATACGGCGCCGAATCAAAACGCCTACGTGACAGCATGGAGTTTCATGCCCGAGCAAAAAATGAAGGTGCCACGCCACCATGGTTATGCGGCGGCAAGTTGGTCGGGGATCTGAACGGAACATTCGAGGTGGCCTACAACCATTACGTCAACCGACAGCGCTTTAAATTGCCCGATACCCAGCGATGGCTGATCCAGCGGCGTCCGGCCAAAGGCTATTTTCATTACTTGTGGGAGACCCTGACGCACGCAGACACCGGCGCCTGATGCTGCCGATGCCCGATACCCAGTCGGCCTTACTCGTCGTCGTCGAAGTTGTAGCTCCCCGGCGCGAGGTTCTCGAAGCGGGTGTATTTACCGATGAACGCCAGACGAATGAAGCCGATCGGGCCGTTACGCTGCTTGCCGATGATGATTTCCGCGATGCCCTTGTGCTCGGTCTCGGGGTGATACACCTCGTCCCGGTACACGAACATGATGACGTCGGCGTCCTGCTCGATCGCTCCGGATTCCCGCAAGTCGGAGTTGACCGGGCGCTTGTTGGGGCGTTGTTCCAGGGAACGGTTGAGCTGCGACAACGCAACCACAGGGCAGTTGAATTCCTTGGCCAGCGCTTTCAGGGATCGGGAGATCTCGGAAATTTCGTTGGTCCGGTTGTCACCGCTTGAGCCCGGAATCTGCATCAACTGCAGGTAGTCGATCATGATCAAGCCGACGTCACCGTGCTCACGCACCAGACGACGGGTACGCGCGCGCATTTCGGAAGGGCTGATGCCGGCCGTGTCATCGATGAACAGCTTGCGGTCGTTGAGCAGGTTGACCGCCGAGGTCAGGCGCGGCCAGTCATCATCGTCCAGCTGACCTGAACGGACCTTGGTCTGATCGATACGACCGAGCGACGACAACATACGCATGATCAGCGATTCACCTGGCATCTCCAGCGAGAACACCAGTACCGCCTTCTCGCTGCGCAGAACCGCGTTTTCGACCAGGTTCATCGCGAAAGTGGTCTTACCCATCGACGGACGGCCCGCGACGATGATCAAGTCGGAGGGCTGCAGACCGCTGGTCTTTTCGTCCAGGTCGGTATAACCGGTGGAGAGACCGGTGATCCCCTCACCGAGATTGAAGAGCGTGTCGATGCGGTCGATGGCCTTGGTCAACAGGTCGTTGACGCCCACCGGCCCACCGGTCTTCGGGCGCGCTTCTGCGATCTGGAAGATCTGCCGTTCGGCTTCGTCGAGGATCTCTTCGGCGGTTCGCCCTTCAGGATTGAACGCGCTGTCGGCGATTTCGTTACTGATACCGATCAACTGCCGCAGGGTCGCGCGCTGACGCACGATCTGGGCATAGGCCTTGATGTTGGCGACCGACGGAATGTTTTTCGCCAGCTCCGACAGATAGCCCAGACCGCCTACTTGAGAAGTCTGACCCTCCTTGTCCAGTTGCTCGGACAGGGTCACGACGTCAATCGGCATGTTCTGATCAGCCAGCTTGGCGATGGCGCGGAAGATCAGACGGTGGTCGTGACGATAGAAATCGCCGTCCGAGACCTGATCCAGCACACGCTCCCAGGCCTGGTTGTCCAGCATCAGACCACCGAGTACGGCCTGCTCGGCCTCGATGGAATGCGGCGGCACCTTCAGGGCAGCGGTTTGCAGGTCGTATTGCTCGGGAGCGGAAATGTCGTTCATGGCCACACGGAATAAGGGGTTTGAAACAGGATACTCAGAAATGACAAAGGGCACGACCCGATAAACAGGAACGCGCCCCTCGTTGACCTGCTGACGAACACGTCGTCAACCGGTCGGACTCCAGCGCCGAAGCGCCGGAATCAAGCAGCTTAAGCAGCCACCACAACTACGCGAACGGTAGCTTCAACATCGCTGTGCAGGTGCACGGCAACATCGTATTCGCCAACGTTACGGATGGTGCCGTTCGGCAGACGAACTTCAGCTTTGGCCACTTCAACGCCAGAGGCGGTCAGTGCGTCAGCGATGTCGTGAGTACCGATCGAACCAAACAGCTTGCCTTCGTCACCAGCAGTGGCAGTGATAGTCACTTCCAGCTCAGCCAGTTGAGCAGCGCGAGTTTCAGCAGAAGCTTTCTTCTCGGCAGCGGCTTTTTCCAGCTCAGCGCGACGCTCTTCAAACGCAGCCAGGTTGGCAGCGGTTGCAGCGGTGGCTTTGCCGAAAGGCAGCAGGTAGTTACGGCCGTAACCAGCCTTAACGTTTACTTTATCGCCCAGGTTGCCCAGGTTGGCGATTTTTTCCAGCAGGATGAGTTCCATTTGGTAATAACCTCTTAACTTTAACCTTCACCGTTCGCAGAACCGTTATCGGCATCTTTCGACGCCAGACGGCCGCGAAAATCAATCAGGCTGTCGACAATGGCAAACACCACCAGCAACGGATAAATCAGCTGCATGAACAGCAACAACGTGACGTACAACCCCACCAGCCAGAACCGTGTCAGGCGCTTTGCAGCCACCAGACCGTGAATCAGGGCCAGCCCCGCGAACATGAGCGGTACGCTGCACAACGGTGTCAACATCGCCAGTTGCGGACCGAAATTCGGCGCAACCAACATGCACACCAGCAGCACCAGCATCGGTGCCCGCGGGAGCCTCAAGCTGCGAAATTCGCGCCCGAAACCACCCGGGTTATACAACAGCGCCTGCCAGTACCGCCCAAGAATCAGGCAGACCACGCTGACGATCTGCAACACCGCTGCTATCAGGCCGTTGAGGACCGGCGTAATCAATGCTCCCAGACGCGCTCGCTCTTCTACCGACATCTGTTGGTAGACATCACCGAAGACGTGAGGAAGGAGTTTCTGCAACTCCCCCGCCATGGCTTCGATGGGCTCGCGGAAAACCGCCCCCAGAATCACCGAGTACAACAATCCGGCCGCTACGCTGACCAGCAGCACACGGACCCAGGACTCGCTGGCGCGCAATAAAGCGGCCAACCCCCATGACCCCAGCAACACCATCAGGGTGCGAGGATCACCGAAATACCACCAGACCAAAGCCGGCAGCAGAGCCCAGGCGAGTACGCCCGAAGCGCCACTCAACCCGCGTCGCAGGAGCACAAGGCAACCTGCGGCAGCACTCAACCAGAACAACAGCGGCAACGCCGCACATCCCACCACTACGAGAGTGGCCTGCACGCGGCCGCGCATGATGAATTCAGCCATGGCGCGCATGCGATCTATCCCTTACTGCGTTTTTGTCGACTAAACCTGGTCTCAGCGGCCGTGGCTGTCGGTGTAGGCCAGCAGGGCCAGGAAGCGGGCGCGCTTGATAGCGGTAGCCAGCTGACGCTGATAACGAGCTTTGGTACCGGTAATGCGGCTAGGAACGATCTTGCCGGTTTCGGATACGTAGGCTTTCAGGGTGTTGAGATCCTTGTAATCGATCTCCTTCACATTTTCAGCTGTGAAGCGGCAGAATTTACGACGACGGAAGAAACGTGCCATGTAATAGGCTCCTCAAAAGGTCCGTGGATTACTCGTCAGCGTTATCGCTGTTGTCGCTGTCATCACTGTCAACGCCTTCAGCGTCGGAGTGCTCAGGACGGTCGCGACGCTCACGGCGCTCACTGCGGTTCTCTTCAGCCTTGAGCATTTCGGACTGGCCGGTAACGGCTTCGTCGCGACGGATGACAAGGTTACGGATCACGGCATCGTTGTAACGGAAGTTGTCTTCCAGCTCGGCCAGGGCCTTGCCAGTGCACTCAACGTTCAGCATCACGTAGTGAGCCTTGTGAACATTGTTGATTGCGTAGGCCAGTTGACGACGGCCCCAATCTTCCAGACGGTGGATCTTGCCGCCGTCTTCTTCGATCAGCTTGGTGTAACGCTCAACCATGCCGCCGACTTGCTCGCTCTGGTCCGGGTGAACCAGAAAGATGATTTCGTAATGACGCATGAATGCTCCTTACGGGTTGTAGCCTGCCGCCAAAGCGGTCAGACAAGGAGTGAATAACACTGGTTTATCTTGCACAGGGACAGGCACATGCGCGCCTGCCATGACAGCAAGGGGCGCAATTGTAGAGAAGGGCCAGAGACGGCGCAAGGAAATTGGTGATTATTTGAGCAGCGCAGTTGTAACACGCAATCCGGAGGGAGTGCGGACCTGTGGGCGCGAATTCACCCGCGATGACCTTTGCACAGACGACACACACCTCATCGACTGAAATACCGCATCACGAATGAATTTGTTCCCACGGGGACTGAGCCCGGCTTACTTTTTGGCGCCTGCTTTCACGCTGCGCTGGCGCATGGCCTCGAACAAGCACACACCGGTAGCGACCGAAACGTTAAGGCTGCTGACGCTGCCCGCCATCGGCAGGCGGACCAGGTAATCGCAGTGCTCACGGGTCAGGCGACGCATGCCCTTGCCTTCCGCGCCCATGATCAGGATGGTCGGTCCGGTCAAATCCTGCTGATACAGCTCTTGCTCCGCCTCGCCAGCCGTGCCAACCACCCAAAGGCCACGCTGCTGGAGTTTTTCCAGTGTGCGCGCAAGGTTGGTCACCGCCACCAACGGGATCACCTCGGCAGCGCCACACGCCACCTTCCGAACGGTAGGGGTCAGCGTTGCGGATTTGTCCTTCGGCACGATCACGGCGAGCGCACCCGCGGCGTCAGCGGTACGCAGGCAAGCACCTAGGTTGTGAGGATCCGTCACGCCATCGAGCACGAGGATAAAAGGCGCGCCTTCGGTACGGTCGAGCAACTCGTCGAGCATCGCCTCGCCCCAGACCTGGCTCGGACTGACGTCCGCCACCACGCCCTGATGCACGCCCTCTACCCACGCGTCCATTTCACGACGCTCGGCCTGACCGACCGATACGCGATTCTGTGCAGCCAGATCGATCAACACCTGAACGCGCGGATCGCTACGCCCTTCTGCCAACCAGATCTGCTTGACCCGTTTCGGGTGATGCCGCAACAGCGCTTCTACGGCGTGAACGCCGTAGATTTTTTCCAACGAACTCATGACTTCGCCTTAGGTTTACGCACTCCGCCGCTCTTGGCAGCTGGAGCCGAGCCCGACTTCGACGGGCCCTTACGGTGTTTACTCGTTTTGCCGGATTTGCTTTCAGGCGCCGCATCACTGCGAGACGACGTTCCCGACGTCGCCTTGCTACCGCCCTTCGCTTCCGCCAACAAGGCTTTCTTCATCTCGCGACTTTTGCGGACTTCGGCGTTTTTGGCGGCCGCGTCGCTTGGGCGATACGCCTCCACGACAGGCTCTTTCGACGCGCTGCGACGGCTTGGTCGTGCGGCCGACGCCTTTTCTTTCTCTTTCTCTTTCCCGGCAGGAGCAGGCTCGGCGGCCTTGCGCTTACGACCGATGGGCGCGCTGGTGGTTTTTTCAGACATCTCGAAGTCGATCTTGCGCTCGTCCAGATCAACGCGCATGACCCGCACTTCCACGGTGTCGCCCAGACGGAAGCTGCGCCCGGTGCGCTCGCCCGCCAGACGGTGATGGACCGGATCGAAATGGTAGTAATCGCCCGGCAGCGCGGTGACGTGAACCAGACCTTCGACGTAAATATCGGTCAGCTCGACGAACAGGCCAAAACCGGTCACGGCGGTAATCACACCAGGGAACGATTCGCCCACGCGGTCTTTCATGAACTCGCACTTGAGCCAGTTCGTGACGTCGCGGGTTGCCTCATCGGCACGGCGCTCGCTCATGGAGCACTGCTCGCCCAGTTGCTCCAGCACGGCTTCGTCGTACGGATAAATACGCGCCTTCGGAATCGACGCACCGCCAGCACGGCGAACATGCGGCGTGTCCTGCTTGGAGCGGATCACGCTGCGAATGGCGCGGTGGGTCAGCAAGTCCGGGTAACGGCGGATCGGCGAGGTGAAATGCGTATACGCCTCGTAGTTCAGACCGAAGTGACCGTTGTTGTCAGAGCTGTATACCGCCTGGCTCAGAGAACGCAGCATGACGGTCTGGATCAGGTGGTAATCCGGACGATCCTTGATGGTTTCCAGCAGCGCCTGATAATCCTTCGGCGTCGGACCGTCTTTACCCTTGTGCAGGGAAAGCCCCAACTCACCCAGGAAGGCGCGCAGTTTTTCCAGACGCTCCGGCGGCGGACCGTCGTGAACACGGTACAGCGCAGGAATCTCGTGTTTCTTGAGGAATTCAGCGGTGGCCACGTTGGCAGCCAGCATGCACTCCTCGATCAATTTGTGAGCATCGTTACGCGTCGTCGGGCGGATTTCCGCGATTTTGCGCTCAGAGCCGAAGATGATCCGCGTTTCCTGGGTTTCGAAATCGATCGCACCGCGCACATGACGGGCGCCCAGCAATACCTTGTACAGCGCGTACAGCTGCTTGAGGTGCGGGACCACATCGCCGTATTCGCCGCGAAGCTGTTTGGCTTCTGCGGTTTTCGGGTGCTCCAGAATCGAGCTGACCTTGTTGTAGGTCAAGCGAGCGTGGGAATGGATGACGGCTTCGTAGAATACGTAGTCGGTCATCTCGCCGGTTTTGGAGATGGTCATCTCGCACACCATCGCCAGACGATCGACCAGCGGATTCAGCGAACACAGGCCGTTGGACAACTGCTCAGGCAGCATCGGCACGACACGCTCAGGGAAATACACCGAGTTGCCTCGCACCTGAGACTCGGCGTCCAGCGCCGAACCGATCTTCACATAGCTGGAGACGTCGGCAATGGCCACGTAAAGCTTCCAGCCACCGGAGAACAAGCGCAGCTTACCGGGCTTGGCCTCGCAGAAAACCGCGTCATCGAAGTCGCGCGCATCTTCGCCGTCGATCGTGACGAACGGCAGATGGCGTAAATCGACGCGATGCTCCTTGTCTTTCTCTTCCACTTCCGGCTTGAGCTTGGCGGCTTCTTTGAGCACTGCCTCAGGCCAGACGTGAGGAATATCGTAGGTGCGCAGCGCGACATCGATTTCCATGCCCGGCGCCATGTAGTTGCCTACGACCTCGACCACGTCACCTTGCGGCTGGAAGCGCGGCGTCGGCCAGTGGGTGATTTTCACCTCGACGAACTGGCCGACCTTGGCGCTCGCGTTGCGACCTGGCGTGACCAGCACTTCCTGCTGGATTTTTGGATTGTCCGGCACAACGAAGCCGATGCCACTTTCTTCGAAGTAGCGTCCGACGACCGTTTCATGGGCGCGGGAAACGACTTCGACGATGACGCCTTCACGACGACCGCGACGGTCCAGACCGGAAACACGCGCCAGTGCGCGGTCGCCATCGAACACTAGACGCATCTGCGCAGGGCTCATGAACAAGTCGTCCGAGCCGTCGTCCGGCACCAGGAAGCCAAAACCGTCGCGATGGCCGCTGATGCGCCCAAGGATCAGGTCGAGCTTGTCCACCGGCGCATACGTGCCCCGGCGGGTGTAGATCAGCTGAGCATCACGCTCCATCGCGCGCAAGCGGCGGCGAAGGGCTTCGATCTGATCTTCAGTCGTCAGACCGAACTCTTCCACCAGCTCCTCGCGTGCAGCGGGCGAGCCACGGTCGGAGAGGTGCGCCAGGATCAGCTCACGGCTAGGGATGGGGTTTTCGTATTTTTCCGCTTCACGAGCGGCCTCGGGATCGAGGGACTGCCAATCGGCCATTGGAATGAGTTCACCTTATCTGTATGCAATTAGTTTGGCATATACCAGATTGAAACGCGAAGACAGCGTTTGCTGTCGCTTTTCGCTATTTCAAAAAAAATTTCTCAACAGGGGTTTACAGCCTCGAATGTCATCCGTAAGATGCGCCCCACAACGACGGCACTGCCACGTTGTAGTTGAAATCAAACGGCTTTTTGAAAAATTAGTCCAACGAAATCAACGAATTGCCCAGATGGTGAAATTGGTAGACACGCCAGCTTCAGGTGCTGGTGACCTTACGGTCGTGGAAGTTCGAGTCTTCTTCTGGGCACCAATTCAACGAAACCGAGCCACGTGCTCGGTTTTGTGCTTTCTGGGGTTTGAAAATCAACCACCCCACAAAACAGATCTGAGCGTAGATCACTTCCTTCTCCCTATCGAACGCCCACTGCGTCTGCATCCCGCTGAAGATTTCTCACGTCCCTCACAAAATCGCAAATTTGTGTTGCATTGAAATGAAAAATCTAATTAAATCAGCGCCATGCCCAGGTGGTGAAATTGGTAGACACGCCAGCTTCAGGTGCTGGTGACCTTACGGTCGTGGAAGTTCGAGTCTTCTCCTGGGCACCAAACAAAACGAAACCGAGCCAAGTGCTCGGTTTTGTGCTTTTCGGGGATTGGAATTTTCGGACCCGAAGCCCGCCTCACCTGCAGAGCAGGCTTGCTCGCGACAGCCCTACATCAGTGCGCGCAGCATTGCCTGATGCGTTGTGATCGCGAGCAAGCTCACGCCTGCAAAGGCTCAATCAAAGCGTATCAAGCCCGGAACTGCCCCAGGCTTGCCTTCAACTGCGCCGCAAGCTTGTCCAGTGTCTTGCCACTTGCCGTCGTTTCAACAACCGCCTGCGCGGCCTTTTCGGCTTGTGCATGGATATTCTCAACACGCCCTCTCACGGCCTGCGCACCCTTGGCCTGATGCTCAGCCGCGCGAGTCGCCAATCCAATGGCTGCATGAACCTGCTCAACCGAGACCTGCACGGTTTGCTGAAGGCGCGCGCTGTCACGCAAGACCGCAAGCCCTTCCTTGGCCTGACGCCCTGCCAGACCGATCGTCGCGACTGCCTCCTTCGCCCCGGACTGCAACTTGGCGATGTGCTCCTGAATATCACCTGTGGAACTTTGCGTCTTGCTCGCCAGCGCCCGCACCTCATCAGCGACCACCGCAAAACCACGGCCGGTCTCGCCTGCGCGTGCCGCCTCAATGGCGGCGTTGAGCGCCAAGAGGTTGGTCTGCTCGGCGATGCCATGAATCACCTCCAGCACCACCTCAATCTGTTGGCTCTGCTGCGCCAGACGCTCGATAACCTGGGAGCCGGCCTCAACCTGTCCGGCCAACGCCTCGATCAAACCACCGACCTGATTCGAAGTACGGGTGTTTTCATCGGTCGCCTGACGAATATCGACCACCTGCTGCAGCGCTGCTTGCATAGCATGGCTCTCGGCCTGCGCTTCGTCAGCCATTTGCGCCAACGCCTGAAGACTGGCGGCCACCTCATCGCGCTGCAATTCTGCGGCCGCATCGGCACCGGCATTGCGCTTGCTCATGGCGCCGATCTCGACACCGGTCTGCTGCGCAACGTCTCCCGCCTCACGAACGATCGGCTGCAGCTTGTCCACGAACCGGTTCACCGCCGCGGCCATATCGCCGATTTCGTCGTTACTGTTGAGTTTGACGCGCTTGGTCAAGTCACCCTCGCCCGCTGCCAGATCGTCCAGCGCGCGATTGAGCAATTGCAAGCGCAGAACCACACGACGACCCAGCACCACGGCCAGCGCCAGTAATACGGCAAGACCCACCAACGCCAGGCCTACACCGATTCTCCAACGCAGCGTGGCCGCAGCATCCTGAACAGTGGTGCTGGTATTGGTGGCCATCGCCGACGCTGCTGTCTGCGCCGTCGTCAGACGGGAACGCAGAGCACTGGAACTCTCAGCGGCCGCGCCACCCAGACTCTCTGAGACAAGCTGGCCGCCGCTGCCAATCAGTGCAGTGAAACGCTTGTCCAGCGCCATCAGATTTTCTTCGACGGTGGCGGTCGACACGCCCATGCGCACCTTGCCGATTTCCACACCGTTAGGGCTGATCGACGCTTCAACGTAATAAACCGAAGGGTCTTTCTGCGCGGCATTGAGGACCTTGTCCATTGCCCGCTCACCCTCGCCCTTGGCGAGCAGCGACTTAATCGACTCGTTGTCACGATTCAGATAACGGGTCAGATGCTCACCCTGCGCATCGTCGTAAACCACGAACAACACATTGGGATTGCGCTGCGCACGGCGCGCGAATTCCGACAGCGTCGGGGTGTCGCCGTCCCACATGGCGCGCGGGGCAACTGCCGCGAGAAGCTCAGCCATATCGGTAGCCGAGTCCTTCAGGTCTTTTTCCAGCGTGGCGCGCAGTTGCTTTTGTTCATCCTTCAGACGGGCGGACAAACCGGCGCTCAGACGTTGACGGGTATTTTGAGAAAGGCTGTCGAGGCTGGACGTTACGTCACGGCTCGCCTGCTCCAGTTCTCCCGACAAGTGTTGCGAATCTACACCCAGCCGTGCGGCGAGGTCAGCTTCCAGCGCAGTCACGGTGCTCCGGGTAAGGGCGACCGCCACCAGGACCTGCACCAAAAGGGCAATGCCAAGCGCAATGAATACGGGGCGCAGCAAGCGGCTGCGAAGAAGCGAAAGGACGGCTGACACAGGAGATTCCCCCACAACAAACGCCATTAAAATGATGGCATCTTTTCTGGCGGTATTTACAGCAAGTGTTGTGCCGACATTGCGAGGACGATCAAGCAGGCAAAACAAAGGGCCGCCTGAGCGACCCTTTGTTTTTATTTCAACGACTTATCAAGCGAACGGGTGACGCAGAACGATGGTCTCGTTGCGATCAGGGCCCGTCGAAATAATGTCGATTGGCGCACCGACCAGTTCTTCCAGACGAGCGATATATGCGCGCGCGTTTGCTGGCAGCTCTTCAAGGGTCTTGGCGCCCAGGGTCGACTCGGTCCAGCCAGGCATTTGCTCGTAAACAGGCTCAAGGCCGATGTAGCTGTCAGCATCGGTCGGCGCGTCGATGACTGCGCCGTCTGCGTTCTTGTAGCCTACGCAGATGTTGATGGTTTCAAGACCGTCAAGCACGTCCAGCTTGGTCAGGCAAATGCCCGAGATGCTGTTGACGTCGATGGCGCGACGCAGGATGACAGCATCGAACCAGCCGCAACGACGGGCACGGCCGGTCGTCGCGCCGAACTCATGACCGCGCTTGGCCAGGAATGCACCCACGTCGTCGAACAGCTCGGTCGGGAACGGACCCGAACCCACACGCGTGGTGTAGGCCTTGGTGATACCCAGGATGTAGTCCAGGAACATCGGGCCGACACCCGAACCGGTGGCAATGCCGCCAGCGGTCGTGTTGGAGCTGGTGACGTACGGGTAGGTCCCGTGGTCGATGTCCAGCAGCGAACCCTGTGCGCCTTCGAACATGATGTCTTTGCCAGCGCGACGCATTTCGTGCAGCGCAGCGGTAACGTCGAGCATCATTGGCTTGAGCAGCTCAGCGTATTCCATGCACTCGTCGAGTGTTTTCTGGAAGTCGATTGCCGGCTCTTTGTAGTAATTCACCAGAACGAAGTTGTGGTAATCCAGCAACTCGCCCAGCTTTGCGGCGAAACGCTCACGGTGGAACAGGTCACCGATGCGCAGGCCACGACGCGCAACCTTGTCTTCGTAAGCCGGGCCGATGCCACGACCGGTTGTACCGATCTTGTGCTCGCCACGGGCTTTTTCACGCGCCTGGTCCAGCGCAACGTGGTACGACAGGATCAGCGGGCAGGACGGGCTGATGCGCAGGCGCTCGCGCACCGGAATACCCTTCTCTTCCAGCTTGGTGATTTCACGCATGAGTGCGTCAGGCGCCACGACCACGCCGTTGCCGATCAGGCACTGAACGCCTTCGCGCAGTACGCCGGACGGAATCAGGTGCAGAACGGTTTTCTCGCCATCGATCACCAGGGTGTGACCGGCGTTGTGGCCGCCTTGATAGCGAACTACCGCGGTAGCATGTTCGGTCAGCAGATCAACGATCTTGCCTTTGCCCTCATCACCCCACTGGGTGCCCAGGACTACGACATTCTTACCCATAACACTTGTCCTCATTCACGCAAACTGGGTGCCGGCTGCAGCCGACTGGAAAACTCAAGAGGCCAGCGGCAGTACCTGCCAAAGCTCGCCATGCTGAATCAATTGCCGATCGCAGTCGGCTTCTTTCGCCGCCGAGACCGACTGGCCTGGCAACGCCTGAACCACGCGCTCACCTTCGCTGCGCAGCTGGCAGACTTTCTGCCAGAGTGCCGCATCGGTGCTGTCAGGCATCCAGATACCGCCAGACGGTAGCTCGATCTGCGCCTGCCCCAGCGTGACCAGGGTTTTCAAATCGGTGGAGAAGCCCGTTGCCGGACGTGCGCGACCAAAGTCAGCACCGATGTCATCGTAGCGACCACCCTGGGCGATCGATTGGCCGACACCCGGCACGAACACCGCGAACACCACACCCGTATGGTAGTGATAGCCGCGCAACTCACCGAGGTCGAAATACAACGGTAGATCAGGGAAACGCGCCGACAGCCGCTCGGCGATTTCCAGCAAGTCATCCAGCGCCTCGATAACCGGTGCTGGCGCCTTGGCGAGACGATCACGGGCCGCGGTCAATACTTCGCGGCCACCACACAGATCGACCAGCGCACGCAGCATGGCTGCCAGGTCCGCCGGCAGGTTTTCGGTCAAAGCGATGACTTCGTCGATTGCCTTGCGCTGCAATGCATCAAACAGTTGTTGCTCGACCTCACCGGACAAACCGGCCGCACGGGCCAGGCCACGGTAGATGCCGACATGCCCCAGATCCATATGGACGTCAGGCACATCTGCCAGTTTCAGCATAGCCAGCATCAGGCTGATGACTTCGACATCGCTGCTTGGACTGGCATCGCCGTACAACTCGGCACCGAGCTGAATCGGGCTGCGCGAGGAGGACAGTGCGCGTGGCTGAGCGTGCAGGACGCTGCCGGCGTAGCACAGACGGCTCGGGCCTTCGCGGCGCAAGGTATGCGCGTCGATGCGGGCGACCTGCGGCGTGATGTCCGCGCGGAAACCCATCTGCCGACCTGATTGCGGATCGACCACTTTGAAGGTGCGCAGATCCAGATCCTGGCCAGCGCCTGTGAGCAGTGATTCAAGGTATTCGATGTGTGGGGTGACGACGAACTCATAGCCCCAGCTCTGAAACAGATCCAACACCTGACGACGCGCCACTTCTATGCGCGCAGCTTCCGGCGGCAGTACTTCTTCGATGCCATCCGGCAGCAGCCAGCGGTCAACCGTTGCCATTACGCCTTTCCCCTATGATCCGGGCGGCCAACCCTTGGGCAAGCCTTGAGTGAAGCAGACAGCGTTGAGCCCGACGAACGTGTCCAGGAACCTTAATTCCAGAACGAGACGCGCCGCAGATTTGCCAACACTGTCCTCGAAAAAACTGCCGCGCACGAAACACGCCACGGCCAATCAATCGTGTAGACGCAAAAAAGCCGGGAATTTCCCGGCTGCCGCATCATACACACGTTTTCGCGTGCGATCACCCCGCCGGACAGTTTTGCCGCCCGGCGGAGGTCTCAATTGCGGTTGACGATCACGGTTTGGCTTTATTCAGATAGCGGAAGAATTCGCTGCCTGGATCAAGCACCATCACGTCACTTTTGTTGGCGAAGCTTTCACGGTAAGCGCGCAGGCTGCGATAGAACGCATAGAACTCCTGGTCCTGGCCGTAGGCCTTGGAGTAGATCGCGGCGGCTTGTGCATCACCGTCACCACGCGCTTCCTCGGACTCACGATACGCCTCAGCCAGCAGCACGCGGCGTTGACGATCAGCATCGGCACGAATGCCTTCTGCCAGCTCGTTACCCTTGGCGCGATGCTCGCGAGCCTCACGTTCACGCTCGGTGCTCATACGCTCGAACACGCTGCGGTTCACTTCCTTCGGCAGGTCGATCGCCTTGACGCGAACGTCGACGACTTCGATGCCCAGTTCTTTCTCGGCCATCTTGTTCAGCGACGCCGTGATGTCAGCCATCAGCGCATCACGCTCACCCGACACGGCTTCGTGCAGGGTGCGCTTACCGAACTGGTCACGCAGACCCGATTCAAGACGACGAGACAGACGTTCGTCGGCGATCTGCTTCAGACCCGATGTCGCGGTGTAGAAACGCTCAGCGTCCTTCACGCGCCACTTGGCGTAGGCATCGACCATGACGGCTTTCTTTTCCAGCGTCAGGAAACGCTGAGTCGGCGCATCCAGGGTCAACAGGCGACCGTCGAACTTGCGCACCTGGTTCACGTACGGAACCTTGACGTGCAGACCCGGTGGAACATCAGCCTGAACCACGCGACCGAATTGCAAGAGCACGGCACGCTCGGTCTGAGCAACGATGTAGAAGCTGTTCCACGCCACAACAGCCAGAACGACACAGACAATCAGGGCAACCAGAGATTTATTGCTCATCAGCGAGTCTCCCTAGTGCGCGTGTCGCGTTGCTGTTGCATGTCCGCAGCCCGAGAGCCCGGATCGACGACAGTGGTCGCCGCGCCGCTTGCAGACGATGCCGAACCCCTACGGCTGCCTTCGATCATTTTGTCCAACGGTAGATAGAGCAAGTTGTTCTGACCCTTGTCGCCGGTCACGAGTACCTTGCTGGTGTTGCTGAAGACTTCTTGCATGGTGTCCAGGTACAGACGCTCGCGGGTAACCTCGGGTGCCTTGCGGTACTCGGCGACCAGCTTGGTGAAGCGATCCGCCTCACCCTTGGCACGAGAAACCACTTCGTCACGGTAACCGTTGGCATCTTCGACGATACGCTGGGCCTGACCACGGGCTTCCGGAATCACACCGTTAGCATAGGTTTCGGCCTGGTTGCGCGAACGCTGCTCGTCTTCACGGGCACGGATCACGTCATCAAACGCTTCCTGAACTTCACGCGGCGCAGCAGCGTTCTGTACGTTCACCTGGGTCACGGTGATGCCGGTGCGATAGGTGTCGAGGAAACGCTGAAGGCGCTCCTTGATCTCGCTCGCCATCAACTCGCGACCTTCGGTCAGCACCTGATCCATGGCGGTCGAACCGACCACATGGCGCAATGCGCTTTCGGTAGCGTGTTGCAGACTGACTTCAGGCTGATCGACGCTGAGCACGAAATCCTGCAGGTTGGTGATCTTGTACTGCACGGTCAACGGCACCTCGACGATGTTTTCGTCTTCGGTGAGCATTTGCCCTTGCTTGCTGTACGCACGTTCACGCGTCACGTTCTCGAGGTACTTGCGGTCAAAGGGCGGGAAATAGATATTCAGACCCGGCCCGACCGTTTCATAGTACTTACCAAAACGCAGCACCACGGCTTGCTCTTGCTCGTCTACCACGTAGATCGCGTTGTAGAGCCAGATTGCGAGCAGCACGACCAGGCCGATGCCGAGCAGGCCAAGACCGCCGCCCTTGCCCGAACCGCCGCCACTGCCGCCGCCATCACCACTGCGTTTCTTACCACCACCGAACAACCCATTCAGGCTTTCCTGCAGCTTTCGGAAGGCCTCGTCGAGATCTGGTGGCCCCTTGCGGTCGCCGCCCTTGCGCTTACCACCCCAAGGATCCTGATTATTCGAGTTGCCACCCGGCTCATTCCAAGCCATAGCGCTCTCCATCTGATAAAGCAAAGACGCGCCCGCGGCGCGCCGACCAATGCTACAGAATGCCTGTCAAAGCAGCACAACCGCTTTTTCAGGCTTTTATTGCAAAGTGTGTTGCTCGATGAATTCCAGCGGCTGCAGTCCTTCGCGACTCACCAGGCGATTGAATTCAACTCGGGGTAAACGTACAGCCAACAGGCTTTGACCTTCGTCGTCATGCTCTTCGCTCTGCACCGCACCCAATTGGAAAAACTGGGCGCGCAGCCGGGCGAAGCGTTGTGACAGACACAAAGTGCCAACAAACAGATCATTCCCCAACAGCTCGGCAATGGCTTGCTTGAGCAAGTCCAGACCGCGACCATCACGAGCAGATACCCAGACCCGCTGCGGCTTGCCATCGGCATCGCGTTGAATCTGAGGCTCAACCCCCTCGAGCAAATCGAGTTTGTTATAGACCTCCAGCATCGGCAAGTCCTGGGCACCGATCTCGCCCAGCACCACCATCACTTGCTCGATCTGCTCCATGCGATCGGGCTCGTGAGCGTCGATGACATGCAGCAGCAGGTCCGAGTTGCTCGATTCTTCGAGCGTAGCCCGAAAGGCCTCGACCAGCTTGTGCGGCAGGTGACGGATGAAGCCCACGGTGTCGGCCAGCACGATCGGCCCCAGGTCGTTGAGCTCAAGACGGCGCAACGTCGGGTCGAGCGTTGCGAACAGCTGGTCAGCAGCGTAGACGTCGGAATCGGTCACCGCATTGAAGAGTGTCGATTTACCGGCGTTGGTGTATCCCACGATGGACACCGTGGGAATGTCGGCGCGTGAACGACCGCGACGAGCCTGGTCGCGCTGACTGCGGACTTTTTCGAGACGGCCCTTGATCTGGCGCAGGCGGACCCGCAACAGACGACGGTCCGTTTCCAGCTGGGTTTCACCCGGACCACGCAGGCCGATACCACCGCCCTGACGCTCAAGGTGAGTCCAGCCACGAACCAGACGCGTGCTCATGTGCTCGAGCTGGGCCAGCTCGACCTGCAACTTGCCTTCATGAGTGCGCGCCCGCTGGGCGAAAATGTCGAGAATCAAGCCCGTACGGTCAAGCACGCGACACTCGAAAACTCTTTCAAGGTTGCGTTCCTGACTGGGTGTAAGGACGTGATTGAAAATGACGATATCCGATTTCTCGGCTTTGACCAGGTCCCGTAGCTCTTCGACCTTGCCGCTGCCTACCAGATATTTGGCCGTTGGCCGATGCCGTGGCACGTTGATAAACGCGACGATATCGGCACCTGCCGAAAGAGCCAGCTCCCGGAACTCCTGCGGATCTTCGCGCGCCTCAGGGTCCTGACCATCCAAATGAACGAGGATTGCCCGCTCACCACCACCGTGGCGCTCAAAGAACAAAGCAGACTCCTATCAGGCGTTACCTGGCTCTGCGTCAGCCTGGTCGGATTCGGTTGCGCTAGGCAGACGAATAGGACGAACCGGAACGACGGTGGAGATGGCGTGCTTGTAAACCATTTGGCTGACAGTGTTCTTCAGCAAAATAACGAACTGGTCGAAGGACTCGATCGTGCCTTGCAGCTTGATACCGTTTACCAGATAGATCGAAACCCCAACCTTTTCTTTACGCAAAGTGTTCAGGTAAGGGTCTTGTAGCGAATGCCCTTTTGACATGTGCCGCACTCCTTTAAGGATCAATAGAATAAATTCGAAAACATTGGCTTGGGCCGTTACCCCCCAAGGATAGACGGCTATTGCAAGGACTCAGCTCAATATGGAGGCCGATCCCAGGTATTTCAAGGTGCGTGGCAGATTGTCGCAAGCCAGGCTGTCCAACCAGTGTAAATCTTCCCAGCTTCGCAACCAGGTGAACTGTCTCTTGGCCAATTGACGCGTGGCAATGATGCCGCGTTCCTGCATCTCGTCCCGAGTCAGTTTGCCATCCAGATAGTCCCAGACCTGGCGATACCCTACAGCTCTTATAGACGGTAAATTCGAGTGCAGGTCACCCCTCGAACGTAACGCCACAACTTCTTCAACGAATCCTTCATCAAGCATTTGCCTGAAACGCAGTGCGATCCGGTCATGCAGTACCTTGCGATCCGTCGGTGCGATCGCGAGATTTGCGACAGTATAGGGCAATTGATGCCGCCCCGAACCGCCAGCTTGAGCACTTTGCGCACTTTGTTGCTCGCGATGTGCGGTCATGCTCATCCCGCTGACCCGATAGACTTCCAGCGCACGAACCAGCCGCTGAGGATCATTGGGATGAATCCTGGCCGCCGACACCGGGTCGATACTCGCCAACTCATCGTGCAACGCCTGCCAGCCACGACTGGCCGCTTCAGCCTCCAGTTGCGCACGAACCTGGGCATCGGCCGCCGGCATGTCTGCCAGGCCTTCCAATAGAGCCTTGAAATACAACATGGTGCCGCCCACCAGCAGGGGAATTTTTCCCCGGGCGGTGATTTCAGCCATGGCCTGCAGCGCGTCTGTACGAAAATCAGCGGCGGAATAGCTCTGCGAGGGATCGAGGATATCGATCAGGCGGTGGGGATAGGTGTCCAAAAGCGCCTTTGAAGGCTTGGCGGTGCCGATGTCCATGCCCCGATAAACCAGCGCCGAATCGACGCTGATCAGTTCGCAAGGCAAGACTTTGGTCAGCTCGATAGCCAGATCGGTCTTGCCAGCGGCGGTCGGCCCCATCAGGAAGATGGCCGGAGGAAGAGCACTCATCAGCGACCGCGCAGGAATAGTTTGTCGAGATCGTCCAGGCCCAGCTGGGTCCAGGTCGGCCTTCCGTGGTTGCATTGACCGCTGCGCTCGGTGTTTTCCATATCGCGCAGAAGGCCATTCATTTCCGGGATTGCCAGACGCCGGTTCGCGCGGATCGCCCCATGACAGGCCATCGTGCCAAGCAGTTCGTTCATATGCGCCTGCACGCGGTCGCTGGTGCCGTACTCCATCAAATCGGCCAGCACGTCGTGCACCAGGCGATTGGCTTCAGCCTGTTTGAGCAACGCGGGAATCTGTCGGATCGCCAAGCTCTCCGGACCAAGGCGCTGCAGCTCGAAACCCAACTGCTGGAACGTTGCCATATGCTCTTCAGCGCAATCAGCTTCACGCTGACTGACCGCGATCGACTCGGGCACCAACAACGGCTGACCGCTGAGACCTTCGCTGGCCATGGCGACCTTCAGGCGCTCGTACATGATTCGCTCGTGAGCGGCATGCATGTCCACCAGCACCAGGCCGTGAGCGTTTTCCGCAAGAATATAAATGCCTTTGAGTTGCGCCAGCGCGTAGCCCAAAGGCGGAACATCGCCCTGAGACTCGGGCAGGGCAACACCTGTCGCGACCGGATTCGCCTGGGCGCCGGGCAGCGGTGCGAAGAACTCGCGATACGCAGCCTGCGCCTCGGCGATCGGCAGCATCGCGCTAGGACGGGGCGTGTACTGATACTGATATCCTGCCCCACTCCCGGTTCCGGCGCCCGCCTCGGACGACGGATTCCAGGCCGAACCTTGCGGGGTTTCCAGCAGATTGTTCGCCAGACGCATCTCGCCCTGCGGCCCGAACTCGCCCGCTTCCGGCCCGGTGGGACGCACCAGCGCGGTGACCGATGTCGTACCGGCCAGTTGATCTTCGGGGCGCACGTCACCCAGCGCGCGGTGCAGCGTGCCATACAGGAAGTCGTGAACCATGCGCCCGTCACGAAAGCGCACTTCGTGCTTGGTGGGGTGCACGTTGACGTCGACGACGGCCGGATCCACTTCAAAAAACAGCACGAACGTCGGATGACGCCCGTTGAACAGCACATCGCGATAGGCCTGACGCACGGCGTGCGCGACCAGCTTGTCGCGAACGGCGCGGCCGTTGACGAAGAAATACTGAAGATCGGCCTGACTGCGCGAGAACGTCGGCAAGCCCACCCAGCCCCACAGTTTCAGGCCGTTGCGCTCAACCTCGATGGGCAGCGCCTGCTCAAGGAAACCCGGGCCGCAGACCGCAGACACCCGACGCGCGCGAGCGACGTCATCGCGAGCCTCGTGCAGGCTGAGGATCGTCTTGCCGTTATGCCGCAGGTGGAAAGCAACGTCGAAACGCGCCAGCGCCATGCGCTTGATCACTTCCTGCAGATGATCGAATTCGGTTTTTTCGGCCTTGAGAAACTTGCGCCGCGCTGGCGTGTTGAAAAACAGATCACGCACTTCCACCGAGGTACCAACCGGATGCGCAGCAGGCTGAACGCGGGATGCCATGTCGCGGCCCTCGGTTTCAACCTGCCAGGCCTGGTCGGCATCGCGGGTGCGGGACGTCAGCGTCAGGCGTGCGACCGAGCTGATCGACGCCAGCGCTTCGCCACGGAAGCCAAGGCTCATGACCCGCTCAAGATCTTCGAGCTCACGAATCTTGCTGGTGGCGTGTCGCGCCAACGCCAGCGGCAGGTCATCGGAGGAGATGCCACCGCCGTCGTCGCGGACCCGCAATAGCTTGATGCCCGCCTGTTCGACATCCACATCGATGCGGCGCGCACCGGAGTCGAGGCTGTTTTCCAGCAGTTCCTTGATCACCGACGCAGGACGCTCAACCACCTCGCCTGCTGCAATCTGGTTGGCCAGGCGCGGGCTGAGCAACTGGATGCGCGCCGCTTGAGCGGCCGGACTGTCGGCGTTTATACCTGCGTCAAAGCCTTGCTCATCAAGCAGCAGATCGGTCATGGCTCACCCGCCAGTTCCGCGCTCGGAATCTTGAGTTGCTGACCAATCTTCAGCTCATCGGACCTGAGTTTGTTGGCCGAGCGCAGTGCCTCCATGCTCATGTCGTAACGCACGGCAATCATGCTCAGGGACTCGCCAGGGCGAACCGTGTGCTCGCGAGCGCCCATGGCCAGCTTGCCGTTGTCACGCAGCCAGGCAATGTAAGTACCCTGTGGCGGGTTTTGCTGGAAGAACTGCTTCACACCTGCAGTGATGGAGCGCGCCAACGCCTGCTGATGGCTTGAGCCTTCTAGCTTGTTGGCCTCGGCGGCATTGGAGATAAAGCCGGTTTCCACCAGGATCGACGGAATATCCGGCGACTTGAGCACCATGAAGCCCGCCTGCTCGACGCGCGATTTGTGCAGCGAAGTCACCCGCCCGATGTTGGTCAGCACCTTCTGGCCCACGTTGAGACTCGAGGTCAGCGAGGCAGTCATCGACAGATCGAGCAGCACACCGGCCAGCATGCGGTCCTTGTCATCCAGGCTCACAGCGCCCGCACCACCAATCAAGTCGGAACGGTTTTCACTGTCTGCCAGCCAACGGGCGGTTTCCGAGGTGGCGCCTCGATCCGACAGGGCAAACACCGAAGCACCAAAGGCTGCCGACGAAGGCGCAGCGTCAGCGTGAATGGACACGAAGAGGTCCGCACCTTTGGCGCGGGCAATCTCGGTGCGTTTACGCAATGGAATGAAGTAGTCGCCAGTACGTGTCAGCTCGGCGCGGTAGCCCTTTTCAGCGTTGATCTGACGCTGCAGTTCTTTTGCGATCGACAGCACCACGTTCTTTTCTTTCTGCCCGCGACCGCCCGAGGCGCCCGGGTCTTCACCGCCGTGCCCGGCATCGACCACGACCACGATGTCACGTTTGCCGTTGGGCACCGGAGGCAGTTTGATTTCAGGCTTCGACGGGCTCACCGGGACTGCAGGCGTGGCCGGTGCCACGGTTGCAGGCGTATCAGCGACGCTCGGAGGTGGATTGGCGTCGGCAGCGTTGTCGTAAAGGTCAACCACCAAGCGGTTGCCGTATTGCTGGTTCGGCGCCAGGGTAAAACTTTTCGGCGTCACGGCTTTTTTCAGGTCGATGACCACCCGCAGGTCATCCGGCGTGCGCTGTGCAGAACGCATGTTGGTGATCGGCGTATTGGCCGTGGGAATGTTCAACGAACCGCCCAGCGTCGCACCGTTGATGTCGATGACCAGACGATCCGGAGACTGCAGGGTGAAGACGCTGTGCTGTACCGGGCCGGACAGGTCGAAGACCAGTCGGGTGTTATCCGGAGCACGCCATAAGCGAACACTTCGTACCTGTGTAGCGGCCAACGCGTCGACAGCCAATGTCGCCAGCAGAAGTCCTACCACAGTAACCAGCGCGCGCATGCGCATACCTAACCCCATATCTATTTGAATTCCAAAGCCAAAGCGGCACACCACTGCTCGCCGCGCGAGCTTTTCGGGCTCAAAGTCAGCACTCGACCTTCCGCGTGGGGCCTAATGGTAATGATCAGGTCAGGCTTTGGCAAAAAGCCTGCACCAAGATTGGGCCACTCGATCAGGCAAAGCGCGTCCCCTTCGAAGTAATCGCGTATGCCGAGGAATTCTAGCTCTTCTGGATCAACAAGTCGGTAGAGATCAAAGTGATACGCGCGATTCCTCCCGATTTCGTAAGGTTCTACGAGGGTAAATGTCGGGCTTTTGACCGCGCCGACGTGACCCAGGCCACGGATGATGCCGCGTGACAGCGTCGTCTTGCCCGCACCCAGATCGCCCTCAAGAAAAATAATCCCATTGCTTTCAGTGACTTGGGCAATCCGTGCGCCAAAGCTCGTCATGGCTTCTTCACCCACCAGATGCAGGGTTAACTCAGACACGGTTGTTGCTCCTCCAGAAGCTGACGAATAACAGGAATCAGATCAGCGGCAGCCATTCCCCGCCCGCTTGCTCCACATTTTTCTCCGGCCAGCGCGTGCAACCACACCGCAAGGCAGGCTGCGTCGAACGCAGGCATCTTTTGCGCCATCAAGGCACCGATCACACCGGACAGCACATCGCCCAACCCGCCAGTCGCCATCGCTGGATGCCCATGGTCGGCTAACGCCAGTTCACCTTCGGGACTGGCAATCAGGCTGCCGCTGCCCTTGAGTACACAGACGGCGTTGTATTTTTTAGCGAGAGCCACGGCAGACGCCGTACGGTCGGCCTGAATCGCCTGAGTGCTGACACCCAGCAGACGGGCAGCCTCACCAGGATGCGGCGTGATCACGCAACCGTTCGGCAAACTGACCGACCCGGCCGCCAGTTGATTCAATGCATCGGCGTCCCAGACTTGCGGGCGAGGAGAGCTGGCGACCGCGGACAGCAAACTGCGCCCCCAGCTGTGCTGCCCGAGACCCGGCCCCACCACCAGAACGCTGGCGGGTTCGATTAACGCCATCAACTGGTTAGCCGATTGAATGCCTGCGGTCATGACTTCGGGAAAACGCGTTAGCGCCGCTGAAACGTGCTCGGGACGTGTCGCCAGCGTCACCATACCCGCGCCGCAGCGCAGCGTGCTCTCGGTGGCCAAAAGCGCTGCGCCCCCAAACCCCAGATCGCCGCCGACGACCAGCACCCGGCCAAACATGCCTTTGTGGGCCGTGCGTGAGCGAGGTGCCAGCCTGGGCAGGTTGAATGTATCCAGACGTTTAATGCTGACCGGCGTCTGCGCCACGATCGCGGCATCGGCTTGCAGGTCGTCGAAAACCAGTTCGCCCACAAGCTCGGGAGCATCGCCTGTCAACAGACCGATTTTGAGGCCGATGAATGTCACGGTGAGGTCGGCGTGAACAGCTAGACCCAGGGTGCGTCCGGTGTTCGCGCACAGGCCCGAAGGGATATCGACGGCCATCACCGGCAGGCCGCTGTCGTTGATGCACTGAATCGCGCTGGCATACGGCTCACGGACATCGCCGTTGAGGCCTGTGCCGAGCAACGCATCGACGAGAATGCCGACCAGCGGTTGCTGCCCCCAAGGCCGCACATTAACGCCCGCGCCGAGTGCTTCTTGATAGGCAGACGCCGCATCGCCGGTCAGGGCAGAAACGTCGCCCACGGCGAGTGCCGAGACTTGCCACCCCGCACGCTGCGCCAACGCAGCGATCAAATAGCCGTCGCCTGCGTTATTGCCGCGCCCCGCCAGCACGGTCAGTTGCCGTGCTTCAGGCCAGCGCCGACGCAACGCTCGCCACGCAGCATGAGCGGCGCGCTGCATCAAATCGAAGCCAGGCGTGCCCGCAGCAATCAGGCGTGCGTCGAGGTCACGCACTTGCGCGGCGCTATACAGCGCGTCGGGTAATGGGGGTTTGCTGTGCAACATGCGTCTTTGAGCTCCGATGTCTGGCAGAATTATACGCACCTGCGCCCCGGTGTCCTCTTTGCAATGTCCGCGATTACAGTAGATCCATCCCAACACTCTGTGCCCATGACGGCTGCGGGGTTGAACGAACTTGCCCAATCGATCAAGGACTGGGGGCGTGAGCTCGGGTTCCAGCAGGTCGGCATCTCGGGGCTGGATCTGGCGGAGCATGAGCAGCATCTGGAGCGCTGGCTCGAAGCCGGTTATCACGGCGAGATGGACTATATGGCAGCCCATGGCAGCAAACGTTCGCATCCGGACGAATTGGTGCCGGGAACGTTACGGGTTGTGTCGCTGCGCATGGACTATCTTCCCGGCGACACGCACATGGCCCAACGTCTGGCAGAACCTGAGAAAGCCTACGTGTCGCGTTATGCGCTGGGCCGCGACTATCACAAGCTGATCCGCAAACGCGTGCAGCAATTGGCAGAGCGCATCCAGCAAGCCATCGGGCCGTTCGGTTTCCGAGCCTTTGTCGACAGCGCGCCGGTCCTGGAGAAAGCCATTGCCGAGCAAGCCGGATTGGGCTGGATCGGCAAGAACACGCTGGTGCTCAACCGCAAGGCAGGCAGCTACTTTTTCCTCAGCGAACTGTTCGTCGACCTGCCCTTGCCGGTAGACGAACGTCACGCGACCGAGCATTGCGGGCGCTGCACCGCGTGCCTGGAGATCTGTCCGACCAATGCATTCGCAGGCCCCTATGTGCTGGATGCGCGCAAATGCATCTCTTACCTGACCATCGAACTGAAGACAGCCATTCCCGAAGCGCTGCGTTCGATGATCGGGAATCGCGTGTTCGGCTGCGACGATTGTCAGATTGTCTGCCCCTGGAACCGATTCGCCCGCCCGACTGACCAGAACGACTTCAAGCCCCGTCACGGCCTTGATAACGCCGAGCTGGCGACGTTGTTTTTGTGGGATGAAACGACCTTCTTGAGCAACACCGAAGGCTCACCGCTGCGACGTGCCGGGTATGAGCGCTGGTTGAGGAATCTGGCGGTGGGTCTGGGCAATGCGCCGTCGAGCATTCCGGTGATCGAGGCCTTGAAGGCGCGACTCGATCATCCCTCGGAAATGGTGCGCGAGCATGTGGAATGGGCGTTGCTCCAGCATGAGAGGAGAGGCGCGATTATCTGATTAGCGCCAACCATTTAAAAAACCAGCGAGCCTCAATGCCCATCCTTGTAAACGAACTTGGGCATTTCCCAGCGATATTTGATCGCCAGCAAGCGCAGTAGCAACCCTCCAAACAGCGTGATCAATGTGCCCTGCTCGATGGGCAATCCCGCCCACTGACAGAGCAGAAAACACCATGCCGCGGCAAATGACACGCTGGCGTAAAGCTCGCGCCGGAAAATCAGCGGGATGTCGTTGCAGAAGATGTCCCGCAAGATCCCGCCGAACACCCCCGTGATCACGCCGCTGACGGCCGCGACCGTCATGCTCAGGCCCATGTCCAGCGCCGTCATGCAGCCAATGACCGTGAAAGCAACCAGCCCGAGTGCGTCGAGCACCAGAAACAGCGAGCGCAAGTGCCGCATCAGCGGGGCGATAAAGATCGTCACCAACGCCGCGACGCTGGTGAGGATCAGGTATTCAGGGTGTTTGACCCACGTCAGCGGGTAATGCCCCAGCAGCACGTCGCGTACCGAGCCGCCACCGAGCGCCGTGATGCAGGCAATCAGCACCACGCCAAACCAGTCCATGCCCCGGCGGCCAGCAGACAGTGCACCTGTCATGGCCTCGGCGGTGATGGCGATCAGATAGAGCATCAACAACATGGCGGCAGTCCCTGCGAGAAAGGGGCGCAGTCTAACCACTGTGCCGAAGCACCAAAAGAGGGCGCATCATCAAGCCCTCTTCGCTTAACGATTTAGACCTTGATGAAATGCTCGCGATAGAAACGCAGCTCGGCGATAGATTCGCGAATGTCGTCCAGCGCCAGGTGCGTGCTGCCTTTCTTGAATTTCAGCTCAGGTGACCAGCGCGCGGCCAGTTCCTTGAGCGTCGAAACGTCCAGATTGCGGTAGTGGAAGTAGTTTTCCAGCGTCGGCATGCGCTTGTACAGGAAGCGGCGATCCTGGCAGATGCTGTTGCCACAGATGGGCGAGCTGCGCTCCGGCACCCACTGCTTGATGAACTCCAGGGTCATAGCTTCGGCTTCAGCCGTGGAGATCTTGCTCTCGCGCACGCGCTGGGTCAGGCCCGAACCGCCGTGTTGACGGGTGTTCCACTCGTCCATCCCGGCCAACAGCTCATCGCTCTGATGCACCGCGATGACCGGTCCCTCGGCCAGCGTATTGAGCTCGCTGTCGGTGATGATGGTCGCCATTTCGATGATGACGTCGTTATCGGGATCCAGACCGGTCATTTCCAGGTCGATCCAGATCAGGTTCTGCTTGCTCTGCATATGTCGGCTCCTCAGCGTAGGCGCGCAGTTTAGCTCAGGCGGGCATGCTAGACTCCCCCCCGCTTAACCTTCAGCTGCTTTATCCAATGGAACACTGAGCACCCATGGCCAAACGCCAACTCAACCGCCGCCAGAACTGGCGCATCGAAAAGATTCAGGGCGAGCGCGCCGCGCGTGCCGCCAAACGAGAATCGCAAGCCTTGGAAACCCTGGAAGGCGGCGATCTGGGCCCAGAGCAAACGGGGCTGGTGATCGCGCATTTCGGCGTACAGGTGGAAGTCGAGGCGCAGGAAGGAGAACTGAGTGGCCAGGTGTTCCGTTGCCATTTGCGCGCCAACCTGCCTGCACTGGTGACAGGCGACAAGGTCGTCTGGCGAGCGGGCAACCAAGGCATCGGCGTGATCGTCGCGCAACTGCCCCGCACGACCGAACTGTGCCGTCCAGACTCCCGTGGCCAGCTCAAGCCGGTCGCGTCGAACGTGGACCTGATCGTCATCGTGTTCGCGCCCATGCCCGAGCCTCACGCCAACCTGATCGACCGTTATCTGGTGGCCGCTGAACACGCCGGCATTCGTCCGCTGTTGCTGCTGAACAAATTCGACCTCATCGACGATCAGAACGCCCCGGCGCTGAACGCTTTGCTGGAGGTCTATCGCACGCTCGGTTATCCGGTGCTGGAAGTCTCGGCCCATCACGGCAACGGCATGCAGAACCTGCAGGACCAGCTGGACGGCCACATCAGCGTGTTCGTCGGGCAGTCTGGCGTGGGTAAATCCTCGCTGGTGAACAGCCTGCTGCCCGAAGTCGGCACCCGTGTCGGACCGCTGTCGGAGTATTCCGGTCAGGGCACGCACACCACGACCACCGCCCGCCTGTTCCACTTCCCGCGCGGCGGCGATCTGATCGACTCACCGGGGATTCGCGAATTCGGCCTGGGCCACGTGAGCCGCGCCGACGTCGAAGCGGGCTTCATCGAATTCAACGACCTGCTCGGCCGATGCCGCTTCCGCGACTGCAAACATGACCGCGAACCCGGCTGTGCGCTGCTCCAGGCCCTTGAAGACGGCCGCGTGCAGCAGCAACGGATGAACAGCTACCGGTCGATCATTGCGAGCTTGGCGGGTAGCAGTTACTGATCGCCGCCACAGGGTAGGAGCGCTGGCCCGCGATGGCGCTCACCTATCCAACATTGATGGTGCCTGACACACCTCAATCGCGGGCAAGCGCGCTCCTACAGGAGGGTGGCTCGTAGGCGGTGATACCTTCAATATCCCCACCGCCGGCAAGCCTGACAGCGACAGCTGGATGTTCATAGCCAAAAAAACGCCGCGATGATCGCGGCGTTTTTGTGTGCGTGGGTTATCGCCGAAGTACGGTCATCGCGAATGAAATCGCTCCCACATGAAAAATGCATGCCCACTGTGGGAGTGAATTCATTCACGAGAGGCCCGCCCGGACGACCACGATCTAACCGTCAGTTCTTGGTCTCGTCGATCTTTAGTTGCCCTTGATCGAAGATGTTCAGCTTCTGTCGGATCTCGTGGGGCTGGGCATAAGCCTGGGGATCGACCGCGGGTGCGGCGGTCGATGCGCCTGGCTTGCCGCCCGGCGCAGTCGGCGAGGTCGGAGCCGGGGCAGCGTCGGTCTTGGGCGCCTCGCCAGCGTTCTGATCGCCTTCGATGCGCGCCTGAGCCTTTTTGGTCAGCACGACGATGTCGATACGGCGGTTGATCGGGTTTTCAGGGTGTTCCTTGTCGTACAGCGAAGACGAGGCATAACCCACGACACGAGCAACCTGCGGATCGGGATAACCACCGGCAATCAACGCCCGGCGAGCGGCGTTGGCGCGGTTGGCCGACAGCTCCCAGTTACCGAATCCGTTGTTGCCTACATACGGTGTCGCGTCGGTATGACCGCTGATGCTGACTTTGTTCGGCACGGCCTTGATGGTGTCAGCCATGGCCAGCAGGATGTCTTCGAAATAAGGCTTCAGACGCGCGCTTCCGATGTCGAACATTGGGCGGTTCTCAGCGTCCATGATCTGGATACGCAGGCCGTCCTGAGTGATCTCGAACAGGATCTGGTCCTTGAACTTGGCCAGTTGCGGGTTCTCGTTGATCTTGGTCTGAAGCTCCTGCAACAGCATTTCCAGGCGCTCCTGCTCGACCTGCTCGGCGGCGGCATCCTGCTTGTCGGCATCGACAGGCACTTTGTCCGGCGCAGGCGTGCTCTTCACTTCAGGGTTGAGCGTCTGGTCAGGCGACATCTCGGGCGAACCCCCGAGGTCGATCACGTAAGGCGAGCCACTGTCGGAGAAACCGACCGGGTCCTTGAAGTAACCGGCGATGGCGATCAATTGTTCGGGCGTGGCCGAGGACATCAGCCACAGCACCAGGAAGAACGCCATCATTGCCGTCGCGAAGTCGGCAAAAGCGATTTTCCAGGCGCCGCCGTGGTGCCCTCCGCCAAAGCGCTTGACGCGCTTGACTATGATTGGCTGATTATTTTCCATGGATCAGCGACCGCGGACTGCTTGTTCCAGCTCGCTGAAGCTGGGGCGGTGCGCCGGATACAGAACCTTGCGACCGAACTCGACCGCCAGTGAAGGCGGCACGCCCGAAGCCGAAGCCACGAGGGAGGCCTTGATGGCTTCGAACACGTTCATTTCTTCCTTGGCGTCGTGCGCTAGGGAGGTGGCCAGCGGGCCGAAGAAACCGTACGCCGCGAGAATACCGAAGAAGGTACCCACGAGCGCTGCACCGACGTGCATACCGATTGCAGCCTTGTCGCCGGAGCCCAGGGAGGCCATGGTCACCACGATACCGAGTACTGCCGCGACGATACCGAAACCGGGCATACCGTCTGCCACGCCGGTCACCGCGTGGGACGGGTGCTCCAGCTCTTCCTTCATGCTCAACAGTTCCATGTCGAACAGGCCTTCGAGCTCGTGAGGGGCCATGTTGCCGGACGACATGATGCGCAAGTAGTCGCAAATGAAGGCGATCATCCTGGTGTCTTTGAGGATGCTCGGGTACTTGGCGAAGATCGGGCTGTTCTCCGGCTCTTCGATATCGCCTTCAATCGCCATCATGCCTTCACGACGGCTCTTGTTGAGGATCTCGTAGATCAGGCCCAGCACCTCAAGGTAGAAGGCGTGGGTGAAACGCGAGCTGAACATCTTCAAGGATTTCTTGATGACGTGCATGGTCATGTAGCCCGGGTTCGCCTGCAAAAATGCGCCGAACGCAGCACCGCCGATGATCAGGACCTCGAAAGGCTGGATCAACGCAGCGATCTGACCGTGGGAAAGTACGTAGCCGCCGAGGACGCTCGCGAAAACGACGATGATGCCGATAATTTTTGCCATAGATAAAAAATACTTACTGAGTCGGGTTCATGGTCATTGTGCGAGAAGCGTTCAAAACTCTTGTTCTACTTATCGGCATGAGTGCGCCAGACTATAGTCAAATCACGTGAAAAACCTGTCTGGCGTCTGGCTCGGGCACACCCGCTCGAAGGCCAGCATGATGCCATCATTCGACGCCGATCAAAACCTCCCAGCCGTATGGGCCTTGTGAATGCAATCAGATAAAGCCTCATCGCTCCCCGTTCCGCAGACACTCGACACCTGGGTCAAACAACTGGACAGCATTGCTTTGCCTGTCCCGGCGATCGCGCATGCGAAGGTCAACGCAGCGCTGAATGACAGCCGCCGCTCGCTTCGGGACATCGCCGAATTGATGCAAGACAGCCCTGCGCTGGTGCTGAGCGTGCTGCGCGAGGCCAATGTCCACGGCAGCGGCCTGGCTGAGCCGGCCGAGAGCCTTGAGGTCGCACTGAACCGACTGGGACTGGCCAGAACGGCCACCCTGCTCACTCGTCTGCCCAGCGTCGAATTACAGGACATCCCTGTCGCACTGCGCCAGCTTCAAATGATCAGCCAGCACGCCACGCAACAGGCTCATGGCTTGTTCGCCAACCAGTTGGCGCGCCTCTGGCAGGACATTCACCTGGGCAGCCTGCTGTTTCTCGCGCCGTTGTGGCCGATGGCGCTGGCCCACCCCAAGCTGCTGGAAGAGTGGGAGCTGCGGGTCATTCATAAAGGAGAGTCGGCGCGGACTGTCGAGAAGTCTTTGTTTGGCGTTCGGTTGCTGTGCCTGTGCCAGGCGCTGGCCGAGCACTGGCGGCTGCCGATCTGGGTGACGCAGGGCTATCAATTGCTGATCCACGAACAGCGCAACCTGGTGAACGTGTTGCGCATCGCTCACGAAAACGAAGATCCCCTCAAACAGCAACAGAGCCTGGATGCCGACTTGCCGTTGCAGCGCTGGCTCAATCAACCCGCCAACACCATCCTGCTGGCCAACGGTCTGGCGTTATCGGCGCAACAGGCCTGGGACACGCCGCACAACCTGCGCTGGCAATTGCTGACGAGCCTGTACCGGCAACAACCCTTGATGGAGTTGCAGCAGCAGGTGCACCAGAACGCCGCCGCCAGTGCTCGGCAACATGCGGCGCCGGGCGTCTGGCATCCGGCCGAAGCCTTGCTCTGGCCATGGGACGCGCGGCGGGTGCATAAAGGATTGCTACCGGCGCCGCCCCCTTCCGCCGAGGCGTTGCAGGTCTGGCGTAAGCACTGCGGCGACCTGCTCAGGGAGCCCAGCGCGTTCACCAACGCGATGCACCTGACCACCTGCGCACGGGATGCCTTGCTGGCGTCCGGGATGCAGCGCGCACTGCTGCTGATGATCGACCGAAAAAGCGACAGCTTGCGCGTGCACCAGATCGCGGGTGTGGATAAATCCGCAGCGGCCCTGATGATTCCTTATAAAGACAGCACCGTGCTGCAGCGATTACTCGCCCAAGCCACGCAATTGCGCCTGACACCTGCCAACAACGCTCAATTCTCGGCGCTGCTGCCACCTCAACTGCGCAACCTGTTCACGGGGGAAAACCTGCTGATTCGCTCACTGGCGAGCAATGGCCGCGTGGTGATGCTGATCGTTGCCGACCAGGGCGGCGGTCCGTTCTCGGAAGTCACGGTCCAGGCCTTTGGTAAAACAGGACAGTGCATCGAGAAAGCGCTGACGACCTTTAGCCATCGCAATGCCTGACGGCTGAGCTACAATTCGCCTCTTTTTCGTGATCTGGAGACCCACATGTCTGCCTTCTCAAGCTTGCCGCTGGTGATCGAGCCCGCAGAACTGCAGGCACGCCTCGGCGCTTCAGACCTGATCCTGGTGGATCTGACCAGCGCACCTCGTTATGAGGCCGGTCACATCCCGGGCGCACGGTTCGTTGACCCCAAGCGTACACAACTGGGTCAACCTCCTGCTCCCGGCCTGCTGCCGACGAAGACACAGCTGGAAGCCCTGTTCGGTGAGCTGGGCCACAACCCTGATGCGGTCTACGTGGTCTACGACGACGAAGGCGGCGGTTGGGCGGGCCGCTTCATCTGGCTACTGGACGTAATCGGGCATTCGAAATATCACTATCTGGACGGCGGCCTGCTGTCCTGGCAAGCCGAAGGCCTGCCATTGTCCACTGACGTGCCGGCACCGGCTGGCGGTCCTGTCCCGCTGACGCTCCATGACGAACCTACCGCCACCCGTGAATACCTGCAAAGCCGCCTGGGCGCCGCTGATCTGGCGATCTGGGACGCGCGCGGTCCAACGGAGTATTCAGGGGAGAAAGTGGTGGCCGCCAAAGGTGGACACATTCCCGGCGCCGTCAACTTTGAATGGACCGCGGGAATGGATCCGGCGCGCCATCTGCGCATCCGCAAAGACATGCCACAGATTCTGGAAAGCCTGGGCATCACGCCGGACAAAGAAGTCATCACCCATTGCCAGACCCACCACCGTTCCGGCTTCACCTATCTGGTGGCCAAGGCCCTGGGTTACCCGCGAGTCAAAGGTTATGCCGGCTCGTGGGGCGAATGGGGCAACCACCCGGACACACCGATCGAGAAATAACCGGGCGCCCCTGCTGCCCGCACTGGCTTCACCTGTCAAAAGCCCTTTTTGAAACGTTTTAGGAATCTTGATGAAACAGCGTCTGTTTATTCTTTTCCAATACCTGCTTCCCCACCATCTGCTGTCACGCCTGGCCGGCTGCGTTGCCGAATGCCGCGTGCGCTGGTTCAAGAACGCGTTCACGCAGTGGTTCGTGCGCCGTTATCAGGTCGACATGTCCCAGGCATTGGTCGAAGACTTTACCGCCTACCCTCATTTCAACGACTTCTTCACCCGCGCCTTGAAACCGGGTGCGCGTCCGCTGGACGAAACGCCGGGCGCCATCCTCTGCCCTGCCGACGGCGCGGTCAGCCAGTTAGGCCCGATTGATCACGGCCGTATCTTCCAGGCCAAAGGCCACAGTTACAGCGCGCTGGAACTGCTGGGTGGCGACGCCCGCCTGTCAGCGCCGTTCATGGGTGGCGAATTCGCGACGGTTTATCTATCACCGAAGGATTACCACCGCGTTCACATGCCGCTGGCAGGGACGCTGCGGGAGATGGTGTACGTCCCCGGTCGCCTGTTCTCGGTGAACCAGACGACCGCCGAAAACGTTCCTGAACTGTTCGCCCGCAATGAGCGCGTGGTCTGCCTGTTCGACACCGAGCGTGGCCCGATGGCGGTGGTTCTGGTCGGCGCAATGATTGTTGCGTCCATCGAAACCGTGTGGGCTGGCCTTGTTACACCACCCAAACGCGAGCTGAAAACCTTCAGCTATGACGAAGCCGCGCGTGCTCCGATCCATCTGGAAAAAGGCGCAGAGCTGGGTCGCTTCAAGCTGGGCTCGACCGCCATCGTGCTGTTCGGCCCCCATCAGGTGAAATGGGCAGAGCATCTGGCGGCAGGGTCGCCCGTGCAAATGGGCCAATTGCTGGCAGCACCTGCTCAGGCCTGATTATTGCCTGTTAATTTCTGAAACGGTTTTCTGGCGCGCCTGTAATGCCCTTGCAGGCCGCCATGGGTCGCCTCATCCCTGATGTATCAAGACTGATACGGTGTCACTTTGATATTAAAGGCTGCGATCAAGAACTGATGCTGCTAAAGTCGTCCATCGGTGTTGTAGGAAACTTCGCTTTCAATTGACGTACACTCGCTCGTTTCGCTTGACCGCGTGCCAATGCACCGCAGTTTCCACGAAGCCGTCCGAGCCAGTAGTTGTTGGGGTTTGCCTGTCACATGAGTAATTTAAGTCTCCCACTGTTGTTGCGCGCACCTGTGCCGACGCAGTCGAGCCTGTCGTTCTGTGACGCGACGCCAAGGGACCTCAAGCGCTGGATCTCTACCCTTCCCAAAGCCAACCTCGGTGAAATGGCCCGCCAGCTTTATCAGGGCCTGGGTGAACTGAATCAACTGCTCACGCCCAGTGAAAACCGGCTGCAACTGCTAGAGCTGCTGCGCCCGGAAGTGTCTTTCGTGTGCAAGCACCTGGAGCGGCATTTCCTCAATCAGTCGGTGGTACTGGAAGAGCGCCCGCGCAAAGTCGCCAACCTGTGCCAGGCCCTGCAAAACCATCTTGCCATTGGCTACAAGCAAATCATCGCTCGGGTGGCGCCACGGCTCACCAGGGATCGCACGACCCTGTTGACCACTGCCCTGCAACGGGCGCTGCATTGCCTCAACGGCCCGTTGATTCGCGCCAACCAGCTTTATTGCCCGGTGCAGGACGGTTTGTGGCTGGAGCTTCACCAGATCTACCAGATCGCCCGCCAACATCAGCTGCATAACATCCCGGTGGCCGATAGCCAGGCGCATCACACGCGCACCTTGACGGTGGAACAGACATACCTCGTTGCGCTGCTGATGGGTTGCTCACGCTGCAATCAGATGCGCCAGCACAACATCGGCAAACTGGCCGATGCGCTGGACGCCTGGAGCGCGATGGTGACGTTGCAGCAACCGCTCGACGACACCAGCCTGTACGCCATAGCCCCCAGCACTGACACCGCGCCGCGCTACACCTCGCTGTATGCCGAGGACCAACGCGCCAACCTGCTCGGCATCAACCCGCGCGCGCTGTCTGCCGCGCTGCATCGCTATATCGAACTGCCAATCGAACAGCGCTCACAGTCCTACCTGCATGTGCCGCCCGGGCTGTCGATTGATGTGCTGCAACACCTCGCGGCGGCGTGGGGTGACGTGTCGGAGCGCGCCTTTCAACGCACGCCCGGCCAGGGCACGCTGACCGTCTGCGTCGGCATGAGCGCCCTGCACTATTTTGTCGGCGGACAGAAATGCTTCAGTGATTTGCTGCTGGTGCCCGCTGTGACGGTGAGCAAGGTCGCCGAATACACGCTGCAGCCCCTGGAACCGACGCGTCATGACCCATGGGCGCAAGCCATGGACGTTCAACGCAGCGGCAGCTCCAGCAACATGCTGCCGTTCGAAGAAATCGAGTATCAGGGCAGCGAGTCCGAGGCAACGGCGGCGTCTGACGCCCAGAACAGCTTTCCCACTTACGCACTGCACATCGTCAATCACAGCCCCGGCGGCTACTGCCTGGCCTGGCCGAAAGACGTACCGGACCAGTTGCAGGCCGGAGAAATGATCGGAATTCAGGACCACGGCCACGGCTGGAGTATTGCCGTGGTGCGCTGGGTGCGTCAGGTGCGAAGCGGCGGAACGCAGATGGGCGTCGAATTGATTGCCCCGTTTGCACAGGCCTGCGGCCTGCAATTGCTGCGCGCCGAGCAAAGCAGTCAATACTTGCGTGCGCTGTTGCTGCCTGAGGTCCGCGCAATTGACGTGCCGGCCACCGTGATCGCCCCTCGCCTGCCGTTCGAAGACGGCAGCAAGGTGATGATCAACACCAGTGGCGATGAGCGTCGCGCCAGCCTGAGCAATCGCCGGGCGACGACAGGCAGCTACAACCAATTCGAGTATGAGGTGCTGGAAGGGCCGAAGAAGAGCGCGCCGCAAGCGGGTCCGGAGCAGGAATTCGATTCGTTGTGGACGGTGCTGTAGTCCTGCCGCCCGAACCAATGACGTGGAACACACGGCAGGAGACGGCTTGCTGGCGAAAGCGGCAGGTCAGCGCCACTCTCCGGGTCTGGCACATCCCGTTCGCCAGCAAGCCGGCTTACACGCCATCCGTCTACTTAACGGTCACGCCCTTCCCGATCCCGAAACCCCAGCAGATACAGCACGCCATCCAGCCCCAGCGTCGAAATCGCCTGCTTGGCTGACTGCTTGACCAGCGGCTTGGCACGAAACGCGACGCCCAGCCCGGCTATCGCCAGCATCGGCAGGTCGTTCGCGCCGTCGCCGACTGCAATCGTCTGCTCCAGGCTCAAACCTTCCTTGCTGGCCAGTTCGCGCAGCAGATCGGCTTTGCGCTGTGCATCGACGATGGGCTCGACCGCGATGCCCGTGCATTTGCCATCGACCACTTCCAGCTCGTTAGCAAAGATGTAGTCGATGCCCAGCTTGGCCTGCAGCTGACGTGCGAAGTAGGTAAAGCCGCCAGACAGAATCGCGGTTTTGTAACCCAGACGCTTGAGCTCGGCAAACAGGGTCTCGGCACCTTCGGTCAGCCGCAACGACGCGCCGATTTCGTCCAGAACCTTGATGTCCAGGCCCTTGAGCAACGCCAGCCGCTCTTTGAAGCTGGCGCGGAAATCCAGCTCACCGCGCATGGCGCGCTCGGTGATCTCCGACACACGGTCCCCAACCCCATGGGCCTTGGCCAGCTCATCGATCACTTCCGCTTCGATCAGCGTCGAGTCCATGTCGAACACCGCCAGGCGGCGATTTCGACGAAACAGTGAATCCTGCTGAAACGCGATATCGACGTTCAATTCCTGAGCCACGTGCAGAAATTCGGCGCGCATCTGCTGAGCGTCGGCAGGCTCGCCGCGCACGGAAAACTCGATGCAACCCTTGCCCTTGCCGCTCGGGATATCCAGTGGCATACGTCCGGAGAGACGATCGATGCGGTCGATGTTCAGCCCGTATTTGGCGGTGATCGCGCTGACCGTCTGCAATTGTTCGGCCGTGACCTTGCGGGTCAGCAGCGTGACGATGTGCCGGTCCTTGCCCTGATCGTCGACCCAATGCTGGTAGTCGTCTTCGCTGACGTGGGTAAACAACACCTGCTGCCCCAGCTCGTCTGCCTTTATCTGGACCCGATCCAGCACAGTCGCACCGCTTTCGGTGTCCGGAATCTCGACCAGAATGCCGAACGACAGCGTGTCGTGGATCACGGCCTGACCAATATCCAGAACATCGACGCCACCGTCGGCCAGCACACCCGTAATGGCAGCCGTGAGACCCGGGCGGTCTTCACCGGTGATGTTTATCAGGACAATTTCGCGCAAGGCGCACCCCCGCAGTGGAAAAAAACCGCATTCTACTCACTTTCAGTGACCGCCGGGCACAGTGAGCGCTTTGCCGCTACTGGGTCGCTCGCTATACTGCGCCCCAACTTCTTCCAAGAGAGCCGTGCTCAGTGAACCGGCCCACGCCAGTAAAAACCGATAACTTCTTCTTGCTGATCTTCCGGGCATTGCGTCACCGACGTGTTCCGATTGCTTTGCGTATCGCCAGCCACAACGTGATCCTCGTCGCGCTGGCGCTGGTGATTTACGCCTGCGTCATGGGTTTGCAGTTCAAGCAAGCCATGCATGAACAGGCCGACGCACTGGGGCAGGCCCTGACCACGCAAACCGCGACCTCCGCCACGGAGCTGCTGGTGTCCAACGACATCCTCAGCCTCAACGTGTTGCTGGGTAACCTGGTGAAGAATCCGCTGGTCGCTCACGCCGCCATCTACAGCGTCGACAACCGCATTCTCGCGGAGGCCGGCCAGCGTCCGAAAAACGGGCTTCTGGGTGAGGCCGAAGGCCTTTACGAGATCAAGGTCACGTTCCAGGACGTCGTCGCAGGCACGCTTCGCATCAGCCTGGACATGAGCCAGTTCCAGCAACCCTTGACCATCAGCCTTCAAAGCATGGGCATTCTTGCCGGGATTCTGCTCGCACTCGCACTGGCCTTGAGCCTGCGCCTGGGGCGGCATATTTCGACCCCCATGCTGCAACTGCGCATGTGGTTGCGCTACATCGACCCGTACACCCCGGCGACTGACCGTCAGGACGAGATCGGCGACCTGGCGCGCCAGCTCAAGGCGTCCTATGCGCCGCCTGAGCCGGAACCCGCCCCTGTTCCGGAGCCTGAGCACGTCGACGAGGAGGAAGACGCTTCGCCCGAGTTCGATACCAGCGACCTGAACGACACGGAATTCGACGACTCGCCCAAGCCGCGCGCCACCGCTATCCCTGCCCGCCGTATCGTGGCCGAGGAAGACGAGGACGACGAAGAAGATCCGTTCGCCGACCTGCGTGACCACTCGCCTGCCGTCCAGAAGCCTGCTCCACGCCCTGTGCTGCCTGTCGTGCCGTCCCAGCCGCAATACAGCGCCGTGCTGGCCGTCCAGCTGGGCTCGCAAGAGCAACTCCGTCGCCTGCCCCGCGCCCGTCTGACCGAGTTGCTGGAACGTTATCGCGACTGCATCGATCAGGCCGCCTCGCTCTACGACAGCGAACTGCACACCCTGAACGACGGCAGCTCTCTGATGGTCTTCAGTACGCAGGACAGCGGTGACGACTACCTGACCAACGCGATTTGCTGCGGCGAGTTGTTGCGCGCCCTCAGCCACGCGCTGCAGATCGAAGTCGCGGACAGCGGCATCACGCTGCAATTGCAGCTGGGCCTGACCCTCGGTGAAGGCCTGCACGGCATGAACCAGATCGACCTGCTGCTGACCGAAACCGCACAGGACGCACTGGCCTTGTCGCAGCATAGCCGCAACCTGCTGCTGGTCGAGCGCAAGATCAGCGAAGACCACACTATCCGTCAGCGTGCCCGCATCCGCCCGATCGCAAGTCCGGAAGGCGCCAGCTGCGTAGAGCGCCTGATGGAGCCCTACCCGTCGATGCTTGAACGTCAGCTTGCACGCATGCACGAGGCGCGTAAGGCCTGATTGTCTGGAAGGACAGGGCGTGGCTTGAATACCTACCTTGATGGCCTGCGGGCCATCAAGGTAGCGATCCCAACCCAGGCAACACCCACAAAAAAGCCCGCATCGCTGCGGGCTTTTTGTTTGCGCTTGATTTAGAAGCGGAACACTTCCAGATCAGTGCGGATCGGAGAAGCCATCGGAATCTTTGGCTTGTCCTGGTCGGTACGGGTCTTGGCAGGCTGAGCGGCTTTCTTTGGCTCTTCAGCGACCAATGGCTGACTCGCAACCGGTTTGACGGCAGCGCTCAGCTGTTCGGCCAGACGTTGCAGCAACACGCCCTGAGCCTTGACCTGTGCTGCAGAAGTACCGGCATGCGGCTCTTCCAAATGAATCAGCTTGCTGTCGCGGACAGTGCCACGACGGTCCAACAGGCGCCATTGTGCGTCCAGGACCGCTGGCTGATTCTCACCCGAATCCAGACGCGTGATCGACAGCACGACTTGAACGTCTGGTGTGAAGTTGGCGGCCGCTGGCGCCATAACCACACGCTGGCTGTCGAGCTTCCACGCCAATTGGCGCAGGAGCAGTTGATCGATATCAGCAGACAAACTGCCCGCCCAACGACCGTCTGTCGAGGCGGTCAGGCTACCGTCAGCTTGACGCTGCAGTAATGTTTCACGTTGCAGATAGTCAGCAACGGAGACCGGGCCCAGCAAAACCGCAACCCCGGCACTTTGTTTAGGTTGCCCGGGATCGCCACTGTCCAGTTGGTAGAGCGATGTAGGTTGATGAACGCTGCACCCGGCCAAACCCAGAACGCCGGTCAACAACAGAACAAATGGAACGCGTAGAAAATTCATCATTCCGTCCAAGTGGAGGCCGCACGGCGCGCCACACTGTCAAAGACTCAAGAAAACATGAAGGCACACAGCCACGCCCGCACCTCAAGACGACATATCATCCGTGAATATGCGCGATGACTCCAGCGATTCTGCGTCGATCTTCGTGACGAAACGAAGATCGAGCACTGAAATCTGCTGTTTACGTAGCGCTTTCCACCAACAACGCGTCTACGCGCTGGAAGCCTCGCGGTAGCTTATTGCCACGTCGCCCACGCTCACCTTTGTAGTGCTCGAGGTCGTCCGGCTTCAGAGACAGCGTACGCTTGCCCGCTTGCAGCACCAGGGTCGCGCCCTCGGGAATGACGGCCAGATCGGTCACGTATTCCTCACGGCTCGCCACGCGCTCGCCCGGAATCCCGATGATCTTGTTGCCCTTGCCTTTGCCCAGTTGCGGCAGGTCGCTGATCTTGAACACCAGCAGACGACCTTCCGTCGTGACAGCGGCCAGCCAGTTCTGCTCACGATCAGGAACAGGCCGCGGCAGGATGACTTTTGCGCCGTTCGGGAGGCTCAACAACGCCTTGCCCGCCTTGTTCTTGGCCTGCAAGTCTTCGCCTTTGACCACGAAGCCGTAGCCCGCATCGGAGGCGATGACGTACAGCGCCTCATCATCCGGCAGTAACACGCACTCGAAGGTCGCCGCAGGTGGCGGTGTCAGACGGCCGGTCAACGGGTCACCCTGACCCCGTGCCGATGGCAGCGTGTGCGCCGCCAGCGAGTAGCTGCGCCCGGTGGAGTCGATAAACACGGCGAACTGGTTGGAACGTCCCGCCGCCGCCGCTTTGAAGCCATCCCCCGCTTTGTATGAAAGCCCTGTTGCGTCGATGTCATGACCCTTGGCGCAACGCACCCAGCCTTTTTCCGACAGAACGACAGTCACAGGCTCAGTCGGCATCAGTTCGTTTTCAGACAGCGCTTTGGCTTCAGCGCGCGCGACAATCGGCGAGCGGCGGTCGTCGCCATAGGTTTGGGCGTCGGCGAGCAGTTCGGTACGGACCAGCTTGCGCAGCTTGGTCTCGCTGCCCAGCAGGGCCAGCAGCTTGGCTTGTTCCTTGAGCAGTTCATCCTGCTCGCTGCGCAGCTTCATCTCTTCCAGACGCGCCAATTGACGCAGACGGGTGTCGAGGATGTAGTCCGCCTGGATTTCCGACAGGTCGAAACGCGCGATCAGCTCGGCTTTCGGGTGCTCGGCGGTCCGAATGATGTGGATCACTTCGTCCAGATTCAGGTAGGCGGTGAGCAAACCTTCCAACAGGTGCAGGCGGCGTTCGACCTTGTCCAGACGGAACTGCAGACGGCGACGCACCGTGGTGATCCGGAACTGCAACCATTCAGACAGCAGCGCTTTCAGGTTCTTGAGCTGCGGCTTGCCGTCCAGACCGATGATGTTGATGTTCACGCGGTAGCTGGATTCAAGCTCCGTAGTCGCGAACAGGTGCTGCATCAACTCTTCTGGATCGACGCGGTTGGAACGCGGAATGATCACGATCCGGCACGGATGCTCGTGGTCGGATTCGTCACGCAGGTCGGCGACCATCGGCAGTTTCTTGGCCTGCATCTGCCCGGCGATCTGCTCCAGCACCTTGGCGCCGGACACCTGGTGCGGCAGCGCCGTGACCACGATGTCGCCATCTTCGACGCGATACACGGCGCGCATGCGCACCGAGCCACGGCCGGTTTCGTAAATTTTCAGCAGGTCAGCGCGCGGCGTGATGATTTCCGCTTCGGTCGGATAATCCGGCCCTTGAACGTGCTCGCACAGCTCCTCGATGGTGGCTTTTGGCTCGTCCAGCAGGCGCACGCAAGCGGAAGCGACCTCGCGAAGGTTGTGCGGCGGAACGTCGGTCGCCATGCCCACGGCGATGCCGGTGGTGCCGTTGAGCAGGATGTTCGGCAAACGCGCCGGCAAAACGGCAGGTTCATCCAGCGTGCCGTCGAAGTTCGGCACCCAGTCCGCCGTGCCTTGGCCCAGCTCGGTGAGCAACACTTCGGAGTAGCGCGACAGACGGGCTTCGGTGTAACGCATGGCCGCGAAGGACTTGGGATCATCCGGCGCACCCCAGTTGCCCTGGCCGTCCACCAGCGTGTAGCGATAGCTGAAAGACTGCGCCATCAGCACCATGGCTTCGTAGCAGGCCGAATCGCCGTGCGGGTGAAACTTACCGAGCACATCACCGACGGTACGCGCCGATTTCTTGTGCTTGGCGTCGGCGTCCAGACCCAACTCGCTCATGGCGTAGATAATGCGCCGCTGTACGGGCTTCAAGCCGTCACCGATGTGCGGCAGGGCGCGGTCCATGATCACGTACATCGAGTAGTTGAGATAGGCCTGTTCGGTGAAGTCAGCCAGTGACCGGCGTTCTACGCCGTCCAGGCTGAGGTCAAGGGAGTCGCTCATGCGGGCCTCATCATTTTGTCGTCTGACGCAGCAGCAATGTGCCACCGCGCTGTGTGAATTCGAGTTGTTTAACGGCGCTCATACCCAGCAGCACCTCGTCTCCGTCCAGACCGGGCACCACCAGGGCGCGCACGTTATTCAGGACGATATCGCCGATCTGCAATCGCTGCAGCGTGGTCCGAAAGGCTTCCGTACGACCGTTGGCCGTGCTGACCTCGACCCTGGCGCCGCGCTCAAGCCGCAATGTGTCTGCAACGGCCTCCGGAATCGCGACATTGGTCGCGCCCGTATCGAGCATGAACTGCACGGGACGCGCATTGATCTGCCCCGTCATGACGAAATGCCCTTGGCGATTGCTCGCCAGTTGCACTTCGACGTATCCGTCACCGTGTTCAGAGGTGACGTGGGTGTTCGGATTTTCCTGACGTTGCTCCCACTCACCAAAAAACCGCGTCGCCAGAAACAGCGCCGCGGCCCAGGCAATGATCAGCATCAGGCGTCCGGCGCGCTTGCCGGGAAGCGCCTGAGTCAAGGCTTCGCACTCCAGCCACCTTCAGGCGCGGCAAAGCGCCACACAATGGGCCGCTTTTCACCATCGGCGCGAACACCGAAATTGTTGTCGGTTCCGACCCAGGCGCCCTTGTCGTCCACGATCAGGGCTTCGGTCAGGCCGTATTTCTGATCGTAAAGCCGGTTGGGTTGCAGTGCCTCCTTGGCAAACGACCAGCAGGTTTCCAACTGACCGGTTTCCAGGGTGCGCCGACAGATGCGATACGCCGCGCGTTCAAGGGTGAACAGCTTGCCCTTGTACAGCGAGATGTCGGAAAAATCCTTGGCGACCGACTTGCCCCCTAACTGCGGAGGCAAGACGTCAGTGCCCGACTCCACCCGCAGAATGCAACTGGCATCGCAGGCCCAACCGTCCTTGCCCAGATGCGCGGTCAACAGCCCGCGTTTCTCACGCTCTGCGGCCAGCCACAACCGGTCCCCTGCAGGACTGACGGCAATGCCTTCGAAAATCGCATTGAAGTGCTGCAGCATGCCGGCGGATTGCGCCTCCTGAACCACCTTTTTCGGCAGCTCCAGCCAGCTTGGCGCGCCATTGACCGGGACCTTCAGCACCGTCGCGTAGGCCTCGCTCACCAGATAGCGATTACCGGCCGCATCACAGCTCACCCCTTCGAAATCCAGATCGCCACCACGAACCAGTGCGGACGCCTTGGCCATAGCGCGCAGCGTCGGTGATAAGCCGCTGTCGGGAATCGGCGGAATATCGAGGACCTGCGCCCGGGCCTTCCAGACGGTCGCTGAGGTATCGAGGCTGTACAGCAACGTGTCGTCGCGGTCCGACACCGTCCACAGCACACCGTTACACGACGCCAGACCGGACAGGTTTCCGCCAATCATGTCGTCGACCGGGTGCTCGGAAAGCAGCTTGAGCTCCGGCAGCGGCGCTGCGAAGACGGGAGTGGCGACCAGCAACAACGCGGCCAATCCGCCTCGCATCAAACCAGCACCTCGGCGAGGTTGCCCTTGGACTCAAGCCAGGTCTTGCGGTCGCCCGCGCGCTTTTTGGCCAGCAGCATGTCCATCATCTCCGAAGTCGCTTCGAAATCATCCAGCGTCAGCTGGACCAGACGACGGGTGTTCGGGTCCATGGTGGTTTCACGCAACTGCGGCGGGTTCATTTCACCCAGGCCTTTGAATCGGGTGACCTGTGGCTTGCCGCGCTTCTTCTCAGCGACCAGGCGATCAAGAATGCCATCACGCTCGGCCTCGTCGAGGGCGTAATAAATCTCTTTGCCCAAGTCGATGCGATACAGCGGCGGCATTGCGACGTAAACGTGCCCAGCATCGACCAGAGGGCGGAAATGCTGGACGAATAAGGCGCACAACAGCGTCGCGATGTGCAGGCCGTCGGAGTCGGCGTCGGCGAGGATGCAGATCTTGCCGTAACGCAGCTGGCTCATGTCCGCTGCGCCCGGATCGACACCGATCGCGACCGCGATGTTGTGCACTTCCTGACTGGCGAGCACTTCGCCGCCGTCGACTTCCCAGGTGTTCAGAATTTTCCCGCGCAGCGGCAGGATGGCCTGGAATTCTTTGTCCCGCGCCTGCTTGGCGGAACCGCCTGCGGAATCACCCTCGACCAGAAACAGTTCGGCGCGCATCGGGTCCTGCCCCGCGCAATCCGCCAGTTTCCCCGGCAATGCAGGGCCCTGGGTGATGCGCTTGCGTTCGACCTTCTTGCTCGCCTTGAGACGACGACCGGCGTTGTTGATTGCCAGTTCGGCCAGCTGCATGCCCATTTCCGGGTGCGCGTTGAGCCACAGGCTGAAAGCGTCTTTGACCACGCCGGAGACGAACGCCGCCGCTTCGCGGGATGACAGTCGCTCCTTGGTCTGACCTGAGAACTGCGGCTCCTGCATCTTCATCGACAGCACGAACGCGATGCGCTCCCAGACGTCTTCCGGCGCCAGCTTGACGCCACGCGGCAGCAGGTTGCGGAACTCGCAGAATTCGCGCATTGCATCGAGCAGGCCCTGACGCAAGCCGTTGACGTGCGTGCCGCCCTGCGCGGTCGGGATCAGGTTGACGTAGCTTTCCTGAACGCTGTCGCCGCCTTCCGGCAGCCATAGCAACGCCCAGTCAACCGCTTCTTTGTTGCCCGCGAATGCGCCACAGAAGGGCTCGTCCGGCAGGCGAAGGAAGTCAGTGACCGAATCCTGCAGGTACGAGCGCAGGCCGTCTTCGTAATGCCACTCGACTTTCTCGCCGGTGCTTTTGTCTTCGAAGCTGACCAGCAACCCGGGACACAAAACGGCTTTGGCTTTCAGGACGTGCTTGAGGCGACTGACGGAAAACTTCGGGCTGTCGAAGTACTTGGGGTCCGGCGCGAAATACACGCTGGTGCCGGTGTTGCGCTTGCCTACCGTGCCGACGACCGCCAGTTCGCTGGCCTTGAAGCCGTCGGCAAAGGTCATTTCGTATTCGTTGCCATCACGCTTGACCCGCACCCGCACCTGGGTCGAGAGCGCGTTGACCACGGAAATCCCCACGCCGTGCAAACCGCCGGAAAACTGGTAGTTCTTGTTGGAAAACTTACCGCCCGCGTGAAGTTTGGTGAGGATCAACTCGACGCCCGACACGCCCTCTTCCGGGTGAATGTCCACCGGCATGCCGCGGCCGTCATCGGCCACTTCCAGGGAGTTGTCGGCGTGGAGGATTACCTGAACCGATCTGGCGTGGCCGGCCAGGGCTTCGTCGACGCTGTTGTCGATGACTTCCTGGGCGAGGTGGTTCGGCCGCGTGGTGTCGGTGTACATGCCCGGCCGCTTGCGGACCGGGTCGAGGCCCGAGAGGACTTCGATGGCGTCTGCGTTATAAGAGCTAGCGCTGGGATTGGCCATGGGGTCTCGTCATCAAGTCGTTCATGAAATTTCGGAGTGACACTGTTCTACATGTTTGTTTCAGCAAAAGCTCGGTCCGGACGCGTTATTCACAGCGCCGACACGTCGATCGCCTGCAAAAGCGCCGGGGCGAAACCGGCAAAGCTCAGCAAGGCAGGCAGCTTCGAGATAAAACCCTGAAAGCTGTGATCACCGCCACCTTCGATGCGCAGGGCGCAGGCCCGGTAAAACGCTTGGGCGCGCCGGTAATCCAGCGTCTCGTCACCGGTCTGCAACCACACCTGGATGCGCTGCGGATCCTGTGGGGCGGGCACTTCAAGCTCAGCCAGCGCGTCTACGTGATCATGCGTCAGCTCCCAGCGTTCGCCGGTATACAGGTTTTGTTGGGTGCCCAGAAAACCGTCGAACAACTGATGCGGGTTGACTGCAGGATTGATCAGCACAGCCTTCAGGCCATGCCGCTCAGCCAGGTGAGTCGCATAGTAGCCGCCGAGCGAGCTGCCGACCAGCAGTGGCCGACCGCCCAGTTCCTCGATGGCGCTCTCCAGTTGCGCCAACGCCTGACGCGGATGATGGTGCAGCTCTGGCACTCGCAACTGCTCGCTCAACCCCAGGGTTTTCATCAGTTCAGCCAGCTGTGTGGCTTTTTTCGACATCGCCGAGCTGTTCAAACCGTGTATATAAAGAAGCGTCGGGTGATCCTGGTTCACGCGGTTATCTCCAGAAGCAGCGCATCAACACGCAAAGCCACGCAGTTTACAGGGACAACCGGGGGAAAACTCGTTTGTTGATCAACCGCTGGGGGCTCGAAGCATTTCCATTAATAACCGGCACCGCTGAGGTCGACCTCGAACAGACTGGGGTCAATCCGCGAGACGCCCGTTTCGACACGGCCGTCATCGTGCAGCCGCAACCAGCGATAACCCGGCGCCAGCGCGTCGAGCCTGAAATCCTCACTGTTGGGCGCGAACTGAATGCAGGTGGACGGCGACGCCATCAACCTCAAGCCGTCACGTTGCTGGTCGTATTCCTGATGCACATGACCCCAGAGCAGCGCCCGAGCGTGTGGAAAACGTTCCAGCACCGAGAACAGCGCCTCCGGGTTACGCAGCCCGATCGGCTCCATCCATGCCGCGCCAATGGGCACCGGATGATGGTGCAGGCAGACCAAATGATGACGTTGCGGGGCTTCGCTCAATGCCTGGGCGAGCAGTTGCAGTTGTTTGTCTTCGAGATAACCCGGCACCGAGCCTGAAACGGCAGAGTCCAGCATCGTGATACGCCAATTTCCGACGTCCACGACAGGCTCAAGAAAGTCACTCTGCTGAGCGGCAATCGCCATTTCCCGAAGTTCGTCATGGTTGCCAGGCAGCCAGCGTTTGGGCGCGGACAGGCGTTCACTCGACTCACGAAACGCCTGATACGACTCGATGGAGCCATCCTGGGACAAATCGCCGGTGGCGAGCACCAGGTCGATGTCCAGCTGCTCGGCCAGCACCCGATCAACGACGGCGTTCAGGCTGTCGCGCGTGGCCATGCCCAAGAGCTTGCCGTCCGCTTCAGCAAACAGGTGACTGTCCGACAGTTGCACCACCAGGACGGAGGACGAATTCAGAGGTGTGCTCGGCAATGGCCATCTCCTTGAGCAGGTATGGCCGGATTATGGTGGCTGGAGCGCCGACGGGCAAATGCCGAAGTGAGCGGCAGCTCTCAGTTATCACGCCCGGGACTTCGAGCACGCCAATAATTGCTTATCCTCCGGAACATTTTGTCGGCGTAGTAACCACCAAGGGGAAAGCCGATTGCTCCACTTAGAAAAAGCCAAGGTAAGACTTTTTCATAGCTGGTATCAGGAAAAAAGAACATCAGGGGTGTAGGACCAATCAACCCTGCCGACATCCCGCCTACGCCTCCCAATGACCAGCCCCATGAGACGTAACGCGATATTGATGCGCCCAAAAGAAAGCCCGTCAAGAATACAGATCCGGTAGCGAGCGCCGACGCTGGCTCACCGGGCGGAACAAAGAAAATCTCGAAGAAAAAATTGACGACCGCGCCTATAACGACACCATAGACGATTAGTTTTATTAGTTTCATTCCCACCTCGCGGGGCAGTTACTAAAGATCGAATCCTCCGCCCCACCCGCCAGGAAAATATCTTCTACATAACTCACGCAATTACTGGGAATAGCAAGCCAATACCATATATTGGCACTTAGCGATTCAATTTTTCTTTGAGCACCTTCGGGATTGGGAATGTGGACCCTGCGCCTGAAAAGTTCAGTCTTCCCTCCCTCTTTCGAATATCGTTGGTAACCCGCTTCAGTGAGGTGAAAGGGCCGATTCCAACCATGAACATGAAAGTAGTGATAACCAGCCTTTAGTAAAGCATGGCCACAAAAATTCATCCCATCACCACTCACAACCACTAGCCAAGTGTCATTCCAATCAAACGGAATTGCATGACAGGAATAAAGATGAGTTCCAAGATAAGCCATGAGCACGACCTCAAAGAAAAGATCGTGCAAACCTAGCTTTAGGAAAGCTAAAAAATAAAGCCAAAAAACAGCGCAACACAACTTTCAGAAACAGCCTACAAGGCGGGAAGACTTGAGAGTCAAGCTAAATGGAAAAGCCCTACAACTTCAGCGCACCGACTCAAACTCATGCCCGCACGCCAGGCAGTGACTCAACCATTCCCCCAGGAAGAGATTGAGCTGGGCCTTTTCATCCGGTTGATGCATATCGGCATTGGGGTACGGGTAGATGCCGCGGAAACGCCGAGCGTGTTCGGCGCCGATGACTTCCGCCATGCGCGCGTCATGATAAACCTGTACTTCCAGAACGGGCACCGGCAGCCATGGCAGGCTGTGTTCCTGGCGCACTTGCAGCGTGGTGGTGTACGGACAGTCGAGAATCACTTCGACCGCCAGCACGCCCAGCATCTGATCGCCTTGGGTGACGGCCACCCGGCGGGAACGTTGTTCATTGCGCATGTCAGGTAACAAACGCATCAAGCGCGCGTAGTTCGCCTCACAGGCTGCTTGCAGCCCGGCAAGGTCGACACGGTAGCGCTCGCGCAGAAGATTCACGACCACAGCCCCCTGATTTCGGCGCGATTAAGCGCCAGCCACTGTATTGCGATGATAGCTGCCGCGTTGACAATGCGTCCGTCTTTCACGGCTTGCATCGCGTCATCGAATGACCAGACCGACACACGGATGTCCTCGGCCTCTTCCTCCAGCCCGTGCAACCCACCAGCCCCCTCGCTTTCACATTTACCCAGGTACAAATGAACGAATTCGTTACTGCCACCGGGCGACGGAAAGTATTTGGTAATCGGCCACAACGCGCTGAAGACAAGCCCAGCTTCCTCCTCTCCTTCGCGGTGAGCAACCTCTTCAGGCTCCTCTTTTTTGTCGATCAGGCCGGCGACCATTTCGATCAGCCACGGGTTGGAATGCTTGCCGATCACGCCAACACGGAACTGCTCGATCAACACCACTTCGTCTCGCCGGGCGTCGTAGGGCAGAACGCAGACAGCGTCGTGACGCACAAACAGTTCGCGCTTGATTTCCGGGCTCATGCCGCCGTCGAACAGCTCGTGGCGCAGGTGCAGACGGTCCAGCTGATAGAACCCCTTGAAGCAGGTTTCACGGTGCGTGATCTCGTGCTTCGTCGGCGTCGATTTAGTCGTGTCGGTCATACATTTCTCACTGCTGAGCACTTGAGTCTTCGCGCCATCCTAACGTGCCAACACGCGGGATGCAGCCCCTCGTTCGGGCAAAACAGGCACTCAGGGTAGACGAGGGCAAGCGAAAGGCACTCTAATCCGTCCAGTGGCGAACTGATTGCGCCACACGTAGTCGAAGCTGGTTGCCGTTACTGCTCAGTGATGGCCCTTTATGCCAACGCCAAGGATCAACATGTCGTTTCTGAAGATCATTTCACTGGCCTGCCTGGCCCTGATACTGGGCGCCTGCCAGAGCCTTTTCCAGCCCAATTATCGCAGTCCGCTGACCGTTCAGCGCGACGCATCCGAATTGGTCAAACCCGGCTGCAGCACCGACGACTGCCCGCTGGTGAACATCGACACCGTGCACTTCCCGGACGAGCCGAAACTGGACGCCATCACCCAGCGGACCCTGCTGCAACTGACGCGCAGCGATACCGACGGCCCGGTACCGCCGACGCTCAAGGATTATCAAGAGCAATTCCTGAGCCGCGCCCAGCCACGCAACAGCAGCTATCTGCAGGCAAAAGTACGCGAGCAGCATGACGGTATCGTGGTGGTCGAGCTGTCGAGCTATCTGGACACCGGCGGTGCCCACGGCAATCCGGGCCGCGCCTTCATCAACTACTCCCGCCAGCAACAACGCGTCCTGACACTGAGCGACATGCTGGTGCCGGGCCAGGAAGCGGCGTTCTGGGACAAAGCCGAACTCGCCCATCAGGCCTGGCAGATCAGCACCAAGCTGGACAAGGACACCGAGTTCCAGAAGATGTGGCCATTCAAGCGAACTTCCAACGTCGCCCTGACGTACGGTGCAGTGATCCTGAAATACCCGGTCACCACGATCGCCCCCTACGCCATGGGCCACATCGAGCTGAAGATTCCTTACCCTCAGCTCAACGGCATCATCAAGCCGGAACTGTTCCCCGGCCGGAGCTGATCGCTTTACTCAACACCAGTTGCAACACGCCGGCCACGATGAGGGCCGGCAGTGTTGCACCGACGTTCGGGTACAGATTCGCAAGCACGTGGTAGGTGGCGATGCCGCCCACCCAGGCCAGCAAGGTCATCCAGCGTAATCCCACTGTCGCGGCGCCATGGCTGCGACGACGCAGGATGAAGTGATCCACCAGCACGACGCCGAACAGTGGCGCAAACACCGAGCCAATCAGCAGCAGGAAATTCTGGTATTGCGCCAACGGCGCGAAGCAGGCGATCAGCGTGCAGAGAATGCCGATGGCCAACGCCAGATGCTCGACCTTGGCTTTCAACAGAATCCCGCTGGAGACCGCTGCCGAGTGAATGTCGGCGAATGCGTTTTCCGATTCGTCGAGCAGGATCAATAGCAACGGAATGCCCATGCCCGCGCCGGCCAGCGCCAGCAACAACGCATTCGCTTCACCGCTTGGCGCGAACGCCAGGGTGTAGGCGACGCCCAGTGTCATCAACCAGAAGTTGCCCAGGAAAAAGCCCAGCACGGTGCCACCGAAGACGCCGGTTGCGCGCTTGCCGAATCGGGAATAGTCGGCAATCAGCGGCAACCAGGAGAGCGGCATGGCGATCGCGATGTCGAAACCGACGGCGAACGGCAGCGAACCGTCTCCGGCGCGTGCCCACAACGCCGACAGGTCGGCTTTGGCGAACAGGTTCCAGGTCAGCCAGACGCACGCGGCGAGCAACAACCAGATGCCCCACTTGCGCAAAATCTGCCGCACGAAGGTGAGCGGTCCGCTGACGGCGAGCAGGGTGGCGAGCGCGCCGAAGATCAACGTCCAGAGCAGCGGGTTGGCCCACAGGCTGGAGGCTGAAAACGCACCCGCGCCAAGCAGACTGGCCGCGTCACGCATGACGATGATTTCGAATGAACCCCAGCCCACCAGTTGCAGCAGGTTGAGAATCGCAGGCAGCGCCGCGCCCTTGCTGCCCAGGCTGAGTTTGAGCGCGGCCATGGACGAAAGGCCCGTGTCGCTGCCGATCACGCCAACCGCCGCGAGCAGCAGAACGCCCACCAGCGTGCCGAGGAAGATCGCCAGCATCGAGCCGGACATTCCCAGCCCCGGCGCCAGCAGCGCGCCGGTCTGCAGGACCATCAGGCCGATGCCGAGGGAAAACCACAGGGAAAACAGATCGCGACCGCCAAAGACCCGCTTGCTGGCGGGGACGGGGATATCAGGTGAGTAAGTGCCGGGTGTGTTCACGTTGTTATCTCGGAGGAACATTTTTAGTTATTTGCGGGGAATCCGCCTGATGATCGTTCCCACGCTGCGCATTGGAATGCATGCCCGGACGCTCCGCGTCCCCTGTGACGCGGAGCATCACCAAAGGCATTACCCCGCAGAGCGTGGGAACGATCAATCGTCAGGCCTTAAACCTTCTTGTAAAGCTGACTGCCTTCCTGCTTGAACCGCTCGGCCTGCTCACGCATGCCCTCGGCCACCGACAGGTCCACCGTCTCGATCTTCTGGTTGGCCGCGTAGTCGCGGACTTCCTGGGTGATCTTCATCGAGCAGAATTTCGGCCCGCACATCGAGCAGAAATGCGCGACCTTGGCCGAGTCCTTCGGCAGGGTTTCGTCGTGGTAGGCACGTGCCGTGTCCGGGTCCAGACCGAGGTTGAACTGGTCTTCCCAGCGGAACTCGAAGCGCGCCTTGCTCAAGGCATTGTCGCGAATCTGCGCGCCCGGATGCCCTTTCGCCAGGTCAGCGGCGTGGGCCGCGATCTTGTACGTAATGATCCCGGTCTTCACGTCATCCTTATTGGGCAGACCCAAGTGTTCCTTCGGCGTCACGTAGCACAGCATCGCGCACCCGAACCAGCCGATCATGGCCGCCCCGATGCCCGAGGTAATGTGGTCGTAACCCGGTGCGATGTCGGTGGTCAGCGGGCCTAGGGTGTAGAACGGCGCCTCGTCACAGCACTCCAGCTGCTTGTCCATGTTCTCTTTGATCAACTGCATCGGCACGTGGCCGGGGCCTTCGATCATGCATTGCACGTCGTGCTTCCAGGCGATCTTGGTCAGCTCGCCAAGGGTTTCCAGCTCGCCGAATTGCGCTTCGTCGTTGGCATCGGCAATCGAGCCCGGACGCAGGCCGTCACCCAGCGAGAAGCTGACGTCGTAGGCCTTCATGATTTCGCAGATTTCGTCGAAGTGCGTGTAGAGGAAGTTTTCCTTGTGGTGCGCCAGGCACCACTTGGCCATGATCGAACCGCCCCGGCTGACGATCCCGGTGACGCGCTTCGCGGTCAGCGGCACGTAGCGCAGCAGCACGCCAGCGTGAATGGTGAAGTAGTCGACGCCCTGCTCCGCTTGCTCGATCAGCGTGTCGCGGAACAGCTCCCACGTCAGGTCCTCGGCCACACCGCCGACCTTCTCCAGCGCCTGATAAATCGGCACGGTGCCGATCGGCACCGGCGAGTTGCGGATGATCCACTCGCGGGTTTCGTGAATGTGTTTGCCGGTGGACAAGTCCATCACGGTGTCAGAACCCCAGCGAATGCCCCACGTCAGCTTGGCCACTTCTTCTTCGATGGACGAACCCAGCGCACTGTTGCCGATGTTGCCGTTGATCTTCACCAGGAAGTTACGGCCGATGATCATCGGCTCCAGCTCAACGTGGTTGATGTTGGCTGGAATGATCGCGCGGCCGCGGGCAATTTCCTCGCGCACGAACTCAGGGGTGATCTCTTTCGGAATGCTCGCGCCGAAACTGTGACCGGCGTGCTGCTGCTTCAACAGGCCGGCGGCGCGGGCCTCTTGCAGCTTCATGTTCTCGCGGATGGCGACGTATTCCATCTCGGCGGTGATGATGCCCTGACGCGCATAGTGCATCTGGCTGACGTTCGCACCGGCCTTGGCCCGACGCGGGTTGCGCACATGGGCGAAACGCAGCTTGGTCAGTTCGGCATCGGCCAGGCGCTGCTGACCAAAGTTGGAACTCAGACCGTCGAGACGCTCGGTATCGCCACGGGATTCGATCCATGCCGAGCGGACATCGCCCAGGCCTTTGCGCACATCAATGACGACGTTGGGATCGGTGTAGGGCCCTGAGGTGTCGTACACGCAAACCGGCGCATTAATCTCGCCGTCGCTATTTGTCCCTGAGAAACCGGTAGGCGTGACGTCCAGACTGATCTCTCGCATGGGAACACGGATGTCAGGACGGGAGCCCTGAACGTAGATTTTCTGCGAGCGGGTGAACGGTTGAACCGACCCCGAATCGACCTGGGCGGACTCACTCAGATTGGCGTTTTTTAGTCTTGTGCTCATCACGGGCTCTCCAGACATCATATTGCGGCGCAATGGATTGTCGGAGCTTGAGCCTGATTCGAACGGACGGAGGCACCCTGAGACGACACGGATGCTGAGAATCGAATAACGAGGGCTGTTCAGAAAATGAACAATGACGACCCCGGACGACACTCAAGAGGACTCGCCGGGAGACGAGAAATCTTGTTCCCTACGCAGGCGCTAACCTGATCAGGTTCAACGGGATCCGGATTATCCGATCTCAGCCTCATATCAAGGCACCCCGACAAGAACGGCGTCAGTCTAGTCGCGAGGCAGGGCAAACGCCAAGCGCGGAATTCAAACGCGCGTTAAATGGCCGTTTTACCCGATTGTTGCGGCAATCTTCTGGAACTACACTCGCTACGCGGCGCCAAAGGCGTCTGGACTTGTTCTGGCGACAACTATTACTAGGGAATGTCTATGCTGCGCAAACTTTCACTGGCCATTGCCGTATCGTGTGCTTCGAGTGCAGTGGCCGGAGCAGCCGACATGCCGCTGCCGACCAAAACCGGGCTGGTAAGCGTTTATCAGGAAGCGGTGAACAACAACGCCGATCTGGCCGCAGCCCGCGCCAGCTATGACGCCCAGAAGGAAATCGTTCCCCAGGCCCGCGCCGGCCTGCTGCCGAACATCTCCGGCGGCGCTGATGTGAACAATACGCGCACCAAAATCGACGAGCCGTCTGCGGTCATCAATCGCAGTGGCACGGTGTATCGCGCAACGTTGAGCCAGCCGATCTTCCGCGCCGACCGCTGGTTCCAGCTCAAGGCCGCCAAGGACGTGAACGAGCAGGCCATGCTGCAGCTCTCGGCCACGGAACAGAATCTGATTTTGCAGAGTGCCGAGGATTACTTTTCGGTCCTGCGCGCGCAGGACAACCTGGCCTCGACCAAAGCCGAAGAAGCCGCGTTCAAGCGTCAGCTGGATCAGGCCAACGAACGCTTCGACGTCGGCCTCTCGGACAAGACCGACGTGCTTCAGGCTCAGGCCAGCTACGACACGGCGCGCGCGGCGCGGATTGTCGCCAAGCGTCAGGTCGACGACGCCTTTCAGGCCCTGGTGACCCTGACCAACCGCGAGTACAACTCCATTGAAGGCATCGTGCACACGCTGCCCGTGCTCGCGCCCTCGCCCAATGACGCCAAGTCGTGGGTCGACACGGCGGCTCAGCAGAACCTGAATCTGCTGGCCAGCAATTACGCCGTCAGCGCCGCCGAAGAAACCCTGCGCCAACGCAAGGCCGGGCATGCGCCCACGGTCGATGCGGTGGCTCAATACGAAAAAGGCGACAACGACCCGTTGGGCTTCACCAACCCGAACTACACCGGGCAGAGTTTCCACGGCAGCGTCGAGCAACGCACCATTGGCTTGCAGGTGAACATCCCGATCTACAGCGGCGGCCTGACCAGTTCGCAAGTGCGCGAAGCCTACGCCCGCCTGGGCCAGACCGAGCAACAGCGTGAAGGCCTGCGTCGTCAGGTGGTGGAAAACACGCGAAACCTGCATCGTGCGGTGAACACCGACGTCGAACAGGTCCAGGCGCGCAAACAGTCGATCATCTCGAACCAGAGTGCGCTGGAAGCCACGGAAATCGGTTACCAGGTGGGGACTCGCAACATCGTCGACGTGCTGGATGCTCAGCGCCAGCTGTATGCGTCGGTGCGTGATTACAACAACACCCGGTACGACTACATCCTCGACAACCTGCGCTTGAAGCAAGCCGCCGGGACGTTGAGTCCTGGGGATCTGCAGGACCTTTCGCGCTACCTCAAGCCCGACTACAACCCGGACAAAGATTTCCTGCCGCCGGACCTGGCGAAGGAAGCGGCGAAGAATTTCGAGCGGCCGACTGAGCGGTAAGACGATACTGCTGGAAAACACGCAGCGCCCTGTGGGAGCGAATTCATTCGCGAGGGGGCCGTACAGGCGATAGATGTCTATTGGCTGTACAACCGCATCGCGAATAAATTCGCTCCCACAGGTTATTCCTACATTCGGACGACCGGGTCAGGCATCAATCAACCGACCAATCCCGTCCAGCAACTTCTGCAACGCGCCCTGATTGGCCTTCATGACCGCCAGCCCAGCATCAGCCATGGCCATCGCTTGCTCTGGCTGCTCGATAAGCCGCTGCACCGCAGCCGCCAATCCTGCCGCATCACTGACCTCTTCCAACGCCCCGGCACTGCGCAGCATCGCGGCGATTTCCAGAAAGTTAAACAGGTGCGGGCCGCTCAGCACCGGCTTGTCCAGCGCGGCGGGCTCCAGCAGGTTGTGCCCGCCATTGGGCACCAGGCTGCCGCCGACGAACGCGATATCGGCCAGAGCATAGAGGTACAGCAGCTCACCCATGGTGTCGCCGACCAGGACGGACGTTTCGCTGAACACGGGTTCCGCCCTCGAACGGCGAACGCTGTTGAATCCTTGCTGCCGGCTCAATTCGAACACGCTGTCGAAGCGTTCGGGATGACGCGGCACCAGAATCAACAGCGCATCAGGATGGCTGGTCAACAGCTCGCGGTGAGCAGACAACACGACCTCGTCTTCGCCCGCGTGAGTGCTCGCAGCAATCCACACCGGACGTTGCGCGGTCTGCCACGCTTCGCGTTGCTGCGCTGCGCGCGCCAGCAATTGCGGGTCAATGGTGAGGTCAAACTTGATCGAACCCGTCACGGTCACGCACGCCGGGCGGGCGCCCAAGTCACGAAAACGCTGTGCTTCGGTTTCGGTTTGCACGGCGATCAGGCTCATTTCAGCCAGCATCGGTCGGGTGAGCCCGGCGAAGCGTCCGTAACCCCGTGCGGAACGCTCTGACAGTCGCGCATTCGCAAGAACCGTCGCGATGCCACGTTTCGCACACTGATGAATGTGATTGGGCCACAGCTCCGTTTCCATGATCACGCCGATTTTGGGCTGGATGTGATCGAGAAAACGCCCGGCTGCCCACGGAAAGTCATACGGCAGATAGCAGTGCTGAACGCGCGGCTCGTTGGCGAACATCGACTGGATGCGCTCCGAACCGGTGGGCGTCATGCAAGTGATGGTGATCGGCAGCTGTGGATAGCGTGCCAGCAAGGCCCGAATCATCGGCGCGGCGGCGATGCTCTCCCCCACCGAAACCGCGTGAACCCAGATGCCGCCACGCTGCATCGGCGGCAGTCCACGGGCAAAACGCTCACCGATACGTTGCGCGTAAGCAGGCGCCTTGCGAGCGCGAAGCCACAGACGCAGTGCAATCAGAGGCAGGCCAAGGTGAAACAGGACGGTATAGAGGGTTCTATTCATGGGCGCGGAGTTTATCAGCCAATGGCCTTCAAATGATGAGTGAAACACTCGGCCAACCAACGTGCTGCCGGCCCCAATGGTTCGTCACGGCGCCAGACCATTTCAACCACCAGCGCCGGGGGCGTCCACTCGCTGCTCAACTCGATCATCTGGTTCTGGTAGGTCGGGTATTGCACCACGTGCCGAGGCAGCCAGGCCCAGCCCAGACCTCGCATCAGCAGCTCGGCCATGACGTAGAAGCTGTCGGCTCGCCACACCTGCGGGCTCAACTGTTCGCCGCCGGGATAACCACTTTGCTGCGGCGCGATGAGCAATTGCCGATGCCGCGCCAGTTGCTGGCGGGTAATCAGCGGTTCGCTGGCCAGCGGATGATCGACTGCGCAAACAGTCACCATCTCCACACTGCCCAGCACCCGCCGTTCGAGGGCTTCAGGCATCTGTTCGTGATGAAAAAGCAGACCAAGGTCGGCACGCCGCTCCAGCAGCTTGCGCGCGACATCACCCTGCGCGCCGCTGGCCAGTTGCACTTCGACACTGGGGAAGCGCTCATCGAGAGCCTCCAGACTGTCGAGTACAGGCTGGTAAGGCATGGCCTCGTCGTGTGCGAGCCGCAGCCGCGCCTCCTGCCCGCGCATCAACGCCAGCGCCCGGCCGTCGAGGCGCTCGCACTGGCGCAACAGCTCTCGCGCCTCTTCGAGCAACGCACCGCCCGCTTCCGTCAGGCGCGGCTGACGACCGCTGCTGCGATCGAACAGGCTCACCCCGAGGTCGGTCTCGAGCAGGGCAATCGCATTGCTCACGGCGGATTGCGCACGCCGGGAGTCCCGCGCCACCGCTGAAAACGAGCGCTGATCGGCGACACTGACAAATAGCCTGATCTGTTCGAGGTTCCACTGCATGGCCACGCAACCTATCTTCCAGAGAGATGGGTAATGACTTTACCCCATCTGGGCAATCGCTAGAATCCGCAGCATTGAAGAGGAGTTTTCATCATGTCCGCCTACTACCTGCTCGCCATCGCCATCTGCGCCGAAGTCATCGCCACCGTTTCCATGAAAGCCGTCAAAGGTCTGAGCACCCCGCTGCCGCTGCTGCTGGTGATCGTCGGTTACGCAGTGGCGTTCTGGATGCTCACGCTGGTGGTGCGCAGCATTCCGGTGGGCGTGGCCTACGCGGTCTGGGCCGGCATGGGCATCGTCATGGTGAGCATCGCCGCACTGTTCATCTATGGCCAGAAACTCGACCTGCCCGCCATCGCCGGCATGGGGCTGATCGTGGCGGGGGTTGTGGTCATTCAGCTGTTCTCAAAAACAGCAGGCCATTAAAGGGAGGTCATTGAAAAGCGGCTTCCCCTATAATGGCGCGATTCGTTTCGCCATTTGAGGTGCTCATGCCATCCGCCATTTCCACTGACGTTCTGATTGTCGGCGCAGGCGTAGCCGGTCTCTGGCTCAATGCCCGCCTGCGTCGTCAGGGTTTCTCGACCGTCGTGGTGGAAAGCGCCAGCCTCGGCGGCGGGCAGACGTTCAAATCCCAGGGGATCATTCACGGCGGCGCCAAATATGCACTGCATGGGGCGTTGTCGGGTGCGTCCGAAGCCATCGCCGACATGCCGCGTCGCTGGCGTGAAGCCTTGTCCGGCAAGGGTGAGTTGAACCTGTCGGGTGTACGACTGCTTTCCGAAGCCCACTATCTCTGGTCACCGGGCACCATCGCCGGCAACCTCACCAGCTTCTTCGCCAGCAAGGCGGTGCGTGGCCGTGTCGATCAGGTCAAAGGCACCGACTTGCCTCCCGCCCTTCAGGACCCACGTTTCAAGGGCAAGGTCTATCGCCTTGCGGAGCTGGTGATCGACGTCCCGAGCCTGATCGAACGACTTGCAGAACTGGCCGGAGACAGCTTGCTGGCCGGCGAAAAGATCGAGCCGCTGCTGCACGAAGGTGAACTGGTCGGCCTGCGCGTCGACGGTCGCGACATTCATGCACAGCGTGTGGTGCTGAGCGCAGGGGAAGGCACCGCCGACCTGCTCAAAGCGCTGAACATTAATCACCCCGCCATGCAGCGTCGTCCGCTGCACATGGTCATGGTCAAAGGCCCGACGCTCAAACCGCTGTACGCGCACTGCCTGGGCGGTGGCCCGAAGCCGAGGATCACGGTGACCACGCACCCGGCGGCCAATGGCGAGTGGGTCTGGTACCTGGGCGGCGATATTTCCGAAGCGGAAGGCGTTGCCCGAAATCCAGCCGAGCAAATCGCCGCGGCCAGAAAAGAACTCGCTCATCTGCTGCCTTGGGTCGACCTCAGTCAGGCGCAGTTCGCCACGCTGCGCGTGGACCGTGCCGAGCCTCAACAAACCGGCCTGGTGCGCCCGGACAATGCGTTTCTGGATGCTCAGGGTCGGCTGATGGTGGGATGGCCGACCAAGCTGGCGCTGGCGCCCGACTTTGCTGATCGTGTGCTGGCCTCGCTGTCGCGGGACGACATTCATCCGATCCCGCAACCGCCTTACAAGGATCTGCCAAGACCGCCGCTCGCCAAACCTGTGTGGGATGTCCTGCTGCCATGAAAACTTTGCACGATCTGCATCGACCGTTGGGCAGCCTCGGCATCAACGTCTCCCCCATCGGGCTGGGGACGGTCAAGCTGGGTCGCGATCAGGGCGTCAAATACCCCAACGGCTTCACGATCCCGGACGACCATGAAGCGCAGATGCTGCTCAAGCTGGCGCGGGATCTGGGCATCAACCTGATCGACACCGCGCCCGCCTACGGCCGCAGCGAAGAGCGCCTCGGTCCGCTGTTGCGCGGCCAGCGTCAGGACTGGGTCATTGTCAGCAAAGTCGGCGAGGAGTTCGAAGCGGGGCAGTCGCGCCACGACTTCACCGCCGCCCACACGCGCCTCTCGGTGGAACGCAGCCTCAAGCGCCTGGAGACTGACTTCATCGATCTGGTGCTGGTGCATTCCGACGGCAACGACCTGCATGTCCTGAATCAATGCGATGTCTATCTAACGCTGGCGGACTTGAAACGCGAAGGCAAAATTCGTGGCTTCGGTTTTTCAGGCAAAACCGTCGAGGGCGGTCTGCTGGCGTTGCAGGACGGCGATTGCGCAATGGTCACCTACAACCTCAATGAACACGCCGAAAAACCGGTCCTCGACTACGCTGCTGCACACCATAAAGGGATTTTGATCAAAAAAGCGTTGGCCAGCGGGCACGTTTGCCTCAGTCCCGGTGTCGATCCAGTGCAGGCCAGTTTCGAGCTGCTGTTTGAGCATCCTGGCGTCACCGGTGCTATCGTCGGGACCATCAATCCACTGCATCTGGCCCATAACGTGGCAACTGCCGCTGAAGTGATTCGCCGTCGAGCCTGATCCGGGCGGCCGACCCCAACGCAAGAAGGAGCCGATATGCCGAGAACCCTGATTCGGAAAAACCCCAGCAACTTCAAAACCCTGCCGTTATTCGTCGAAGCCACTCCCGAGAGCCTGAGCTACCAGAGCGTCGGGATGCCGCTGAATTTCTCCCAGACCCTGCTGCGTCGGCGCAAGATCGAGGTGGAGAACAGCGAGCGTTTTTCCACCGAACTGGCCAACCTCGGAGTGTCGGTACGGCTGACCCTCAACTGGCAGAATCGCGATTACTGGGTGTTGGTGCGTCAGCGTCGCCAGGACCGTGGCGACGTCGTCTTGAAATTGATCTCCGGGTACGTCCCGGCGCATGAACTGAACCTGCCGCTGCACACGGCCATCCAGGAAGTGGCCGAGGAATGCCTGATCGAAACACCGCAGGGCTGGCTCGGCGGGCGTTTCAACGATACATGGCTGCCTGCGCCGTATGCCGCAGCGCTTCATTATCGCGAAGCCATGCCCTTTCGTTTGAGCCCGCTGTCGGGCGCCGCGCGACCTGTACGGTGCGGCAGCATGACGTTGATCGAGCGCCCGCGCGCTTACGTTCACCTGCCGACCGCGTCGTTGCAACTGATCTACGACATGCGCCTGGAAGTCCCGAAGGAGGCGCGCCCGCTGAGCCTCTTCCATGTGGACGAAGCGCTGGAAAACGACCAACTGGTGGCGCGACTCAACCGAAGCAAACCGGATCTGTACCTGATGCCGCTGGAAAACGGCTCGCCGCTGCCGGAGCTTTACACCCTCAAGAACGACAAGCTCTCCCCTGCGGGTACGCGGGGCCTGTATCTGGCCGAAAGCTTTGCAGCTCAGGACGGTTGGGTGGTGAGGGACGAGCGCATTCGCTGGAAGGACTGGTTGTTACAACAGGGAATGACACCGCCGAAACCGAAGAAGACCGGCATCAAGCGTCGCTTGAAAGTGGGTGCCAAGCAGCTGCTGCGCATTGCGCGGCAGAAGCTGCATAAAACTTGATCCAGCGTCGCGGGCCTTGCTCAGCTGTAGGAGCGCGCTTGCCCGCGATTGCTATTTGGCCGGATACATTTGTCGGTTGACATGGCTCAATCGTGGGCAAGCGCGCTACTACAACAAAGCGACCTGATTACTGCCCGCGGATTTTCTCGACGATGGCCGTGGTTGAGCTGTTTGCCACCAGGCCCAGTACGCGCACTTCCCCGCCATACGCCTTGACGATCTCGGCGCCAACCACCTGATCGACACCGTAATCGCCGCCCTTGACCAGCACGTCTGGCTTGACGTGAGTGAGCAGATTCTCCGGCGTGCCTTCAGGGAAGCTGATGACCCAATCCACCGCACCCAGACCCGCCAGAACGGCCATTCGCCGGTCCACGCTGTTGATCGGGCGGCCCGGGCCCTTGAGGCGACTGACGGACGCATCGTCGTTGACCGCGACGATCAGACGATCGCCTTGGGCCCGCGCCTGCTCGAGGTAGGTGACATGGCCCGCATGCAGGATGTCGAAGCAACCGTTGGTGAAGACGATCTTCTCGTTGTGAGCCCGCGCATCGTCGATGGCCAGCAGCAACTGATCCAGGCTCAGCACGCCACGTTCAGACCCTTCGGCGCGCTGAATGGCGCGACGCAGTTCCGGGGCGCTGATGGCTGCCGTACCCAGCTTGCCGACAACGATACCCGCCGCCAGGTTGGCCAACGCCACGGCATGCGGCAATTCTTCGCCCGCTGCAATGGCCGCCGCCAGGGTGGAAATCACCGTGTCACCGGCACCGGTGACGTCGAACACTTCGCGAGCGCGCGCAGGCAAATGCAGCGCTGGCTGGTCGGGACGCAACAGCGTCATGCCGTGCTCGCCACGGGTCACCAACAAGGCACCCAGTTCGAGCTCGGCCATCAGTTGTGCGCCTTTGGCGACCAGCTCGGCTTCATCGACACAATGCCCGACGATGGCTTCAAATTCGCTGAGGTTTGGCGTGATGACGCTGGCGCCACGATAGATCGCAAAATCCTTGCCTTTCGGATCGGCCAGGACAGGAATACCACGGTCGCGCGCCGCTTTGATCAACACCTGATGGTTCTTCAACGCGCCTTTGCCGTAGTCGGACAGCACCAGCACCTTGACGCCATCGAGCAGCGAATCCACCTCTTGGCTCAACGACAGCGCGTCGGTGGCAAACGGTTCTTCGAAGTCGATACGCAGCAGTTGCTGGTGGCGGCTCATGACCCGCAATTTGACGATGGTGGGTTGGTGGGCAATGCGTTGAAAGCGCGCCGTTACGCCCGCAGCCTGAAGGCTGTTGCTCAGGCTCTCAGCGGCCTCGTCCTGGCCGGTGACGCCCACGAGGGACGCTTTCGCGCCCAGTGCGGCGATGTTCAACGCAACGTTGGCGGCGCCGCCCGGGCGGTCTTCGATCTGATCGACCTTGACCACCGGCACCGGGGCCTCAGGCGAAATCCTGGAGGTACCGCCATGCCAGTAGCGGTCGAGCATGACATCGCCCACTACCAGAACTGGTGCCTGATCGAAACGCGGCATGGACAACTTCATCGAACAACCCGTAACTAAGAATGAACAGGGGCGGAATCTTAGCACAGGGTTTGCGAAGGCTTGAGGCCTTGGGGAAAAGTCGATGTAACGGCAAGCGCAGAAAACACAGTGAGAGCCGCTTGAGGCAAGACAGCTCCCACAGGCCCGAGGTCTGGACATGGGTTCCTGCATCAACCCGGTCTATGTAGGAGACGTCCGAGGTTACGAGGGCAGCGAAGGCGGTGGCTCAATCACCATGGACGCCGCTGACCCACCGCATTCACCATCAAGCCGGCACACATTCAAAGCGCCTGTCGCTGAACTCGCGCGTTAAACGGCGCCCACCGGCGCCGGCTCGTCCAGTCCCATCGCGTGAAGGCGAGCATAGTAGCCGTTCTGTGCCAGCAACTCAGAATGGGTGCCACGCTCGACGATGCGTCCCTGATCCATGACCAGAATCATATCGGCACGCTCAATGGTCGACAGCCGGTGAGCGATCACCAGCGTGGTACGGCCTTTCATCACCTGATCGAGCGCTGCCTGAATGTGACGCTCGGACTCGGTGTCCAGCGCCGACGTCGCCTCGTCCAGAATGAGCAACGGCGCGTTTTTCAGCAGTGCGCGGGCAATGGCCAGACGCTGACGTTGGCCACCGGAAAGCAATACACCGTTTTCGCCCACCTGAGTGTCGAAGCCTTCTGGCAACTGCTCGACGAACTCTTTCGCGTAGGCGTCGGCTGCAGCGGCCTCGATGTCGGCACGCGGCGCGCCAGCCAGATCGCCGTAAGCGATGTTGTTGGCAACGCTGTCGTTGAACAGGGTCACGTTCTGATTCACCTGAGCAACATGCCTGCGCAGGTTACGCAGGCGATAATCTTCGATCTCGACACCATCGAGCAGGATCTGCCCCGATGTATGGTGATAGAAGCGAGGAATCAGGTTCGCCAGGGTTGACTTGCCACTGCCGGACCGCCCCACCAGGGCGATCATCTGACCCGGCGCCGCCGAGAAGCTGATGTCGTGCAGCACCTGACGTTCGGTTTCAGGGTAAGTGAAGTTCAGGTTGCGAACTTCCAGACGCCCCTCGACCCGATCCCTCTCGATGGTGCCGGTATCGACTTCCGGCTCGACATCAAGCTGTTCGAAAATGCTCTCGGCGCCCGCGACGCCTTTCTGGATCGTCGAGCTGACTTCAGACAGCTGACGAATCGGTTTGGGCAGCAGACCGGCTGCGGTGATGTAGGCCACCAGATCACCGGCGGATGCGTCGCCCCTCAGCCACAGAACAAGGAACATCAGCACGGCCATGGCGGTGTAGATCACCAGTTGCAGCATGGGGGTGTAGACCGCCCCGGTCTTGGTCATGCGCAGTTGCTTGTCGGTGTTGCTGGTGCTGGCCTTGGCGAAGCGCTCTTCTTCGTACTTCTCGCCACCAAAGCTGCGAACGACGCGATAGCCTTGAATGGTTTCCGACGCGACGTGGGTCACGTCACCCATCGCCACCTGGATTTTCTTGCTCTGCTTGCGAAACTTCTTGCTGGAGCTGCCGACCATGAACGCGATCAAGGGCAGGATCGCCAGCATGACGATGGTCAGTTTCCAGTTCATCCACACCAGATACAGGAACAGGAACACGATGGTCAGGCCTTCGCGGATCACGACCTTGATCGCATCGGTCGCAGCCCCCGTGACCATGGTCACGTTGAAGGTGATGCGAGAAATCAGATGCCCGGAGTTGTGCGTATCGAAATACCGGTTCGGCAGAACCAACAGCTTGTTGAAGAGTTCGACGCGCAAATCATGCACCAGGCCCAGAGAGACCTTGGCCAGGAAGTAGTTACCCAGATACGACCCCAGACCCTGCCAGGCCGCGATCAGTACGATCAGCAGCGGCACGGCCTGCAGTAGCTGCAGATCCCTGAGATAAGGCACATTGGGGAACAAGGCCGCTTCAGGGTTGGTCAGGCCGTCGACAAAATATTTGAGAATGCCCGCCAGCATGGGCTGGGTGGAGGCAAAGATCACGAAACCCACAATGCTGAGCAGAAAGATGCCCACGTAAGGCTTCACGTAGTTCAACAGTCGAAGATAGATTTTCAGGCTGGAGGATTCGCTTTTTTCTGGCGTGCTCATAGTCATCGATACGGTAGAAAGAGCCGAAATACTAACACACGGCTTGAGCATTGGGCCTCAGATGGCCGGCTGAGGTATCATGGCCGCCATTTTCGAAGGAGCCCGCATGCGCGCACTCGCCTACTCTGACTACCAAGCCTTACGCAGAGATGCTGAAGTCATAGAAGCAGACTTCTTCGGAGACAAGGTTCTACGCTTGGCCGATGGCAATTTTATGAAGCTGTTCCGGCGCAAGAGGCTGATTTCGTCAGCCGCCTTCTTCCCTTATGCGAAACGCTTCGCCAACAACGCATCCATCCTCCGGAAGCGGGGCATCCCTTGCCCACAGGTGCTCGCCACTTACAGGGTCAGCGATATCGCACGCGATGTCGTCCATTACGAACCGCTCCCTGGCAAGACGCTGCGTCAGCTTATCGCCGAGGACGAACACTTCAATGACCCCGCACTGATCCGACAATTCGGACGCTTCGTGGCCGAACTGCACAGTCAGGGGATCTATTTTCGTTCGCTGCATTTAGGCAACGTGGTGATGACGCCGGAGCATGCGCTGGGGCTCATCGACATTGCCGACATGAAAACCCTGCGCCGCCCTTTGCGCAAAAGCCTGTGCCTGCGCAATTTTCAGCACATGCGCCGCTACAAGAACGACCACGCGTGGTTGCTGCAGCGTAATGGGGATCTGTTTTTCGAGAGCTATATCGAACACAGCAAGCATCATTGGAAACGCCAGACACTCAACGAGCATCTGGCGCTGGCTGAACAGGCTTGATAATTAGCTGATTGCCGGTTTGTTCTCGGACTTCCCGAGGCAGAGCGACAGGACGAACGGCATCCACACCACCATCCACATCGCGCGCGCACGGCCAAAGACGGTAAAGACATCAAACTGCTGTGCGACGGTTGCGAACACCCAGACCATCAAAATGGTCATGCCCAATGTTTCTGCACGGTGGCGCCAGGCGCGCAGCCCAAGCCAGCACCACAACCATATCCAGAGCACCGTAAAGGGCAATCCGTATTGCACAGCGGTGTCGAGGATCATGTTGTGGCAGTGCCCGAAGACCTGACCGCCGGCAGAAACCTCATAGTCACTGCTCAGACCGATGCCCAGCCAGGGGCGTTGCTGAATCAGATCGATTGCCCCCCGCATGAGAATGCTGCGCTCTGAGTCCCCACGCTGGAATATCGACGGTTCGAATATCGCGAATACCGCCGCCGCAAGCAGCGCCAAAACCCCTAACGCTCGGTAGAAGCGCCCGCCACCGAGGAGCACCACGACGGCCGCGACCGCCATGAGCGATACCATCGAACCCCGGCTCCCGGTGAGTATGACGAAGGCCACCGAGCACGCCTGGAGCAGGCCCCAGATAACGCGAGCACTCAGCTTCTGTGGCCACCAGGTGCAACTGAGCACGATGAGTGCAGCGATCGTATAGCCTGCCGGATTGGGGTTATCCATAAACCCGCCGAACCCGTACATGCGGTCGATGCCACGCATTGGATAGGCGATCAGCGCCGCTAGGGAATACAGCCCGGCCAGCCCGCCCCAGAGAATCATCATGGCCTGCAAAGGGCGATTGAAGGTGCGGCCCCAGACAATCCATCCAAGAATCAGCAGGAGGAAGAACACCTCACGCTTGATGATCGTGAGGTATCGCTCAGCATCGTGACTCCAGGACAGCGAGATCAGTGACCAGAAAAACAGCAACAGGAATAGCCAAAGCTCCCGCCGGTTAAGAACCGTGTGGCGAAACTCCGAGAAATAACGCGCCACCAGATAAAAGCCTGGCAGGTAGACAAACGCCGTGAGCAGCCAGCTGTAGAACTTCATCGTAGGGGTCAACAGGACACCTGCGACACTCCAGAACAAGCCGAAGGCCAGCACCACGCCGGCAATACCCAGATGATCAACTATCGAGCGCAACTGCGCACTTCCCTGTGAAACGACCCTGCTTATCAATTGCTGATCCTGTAAAGGCTGAATCACTGCGCACCTTTGGGTTTGCGATATTTAAAAACGAAGTGCCTGAATCTCTTCCACGTCAGGCGATTCCAGCGATGCACAGGCACGCTGGCGAACAAGGCGCGCGCGAACTTCTTGTCTGCCACCACCGACTCTTTCAGTGCCTTGTTGATGATCGCCAGACGCCCGGCCTCGTAGGCAGGATTATCCTTGTACGCCTCGATGACCTTCAGGTCGTAGATCAGCTGACTCTTATAAGCAGTCTTTGAGATGTTCGTGGCATGACGACGGTACAGCGTGACCCGGTCGGGCAGGATGTCGACCTGATAGCCCGCCTCGGCGACCCGGAGGGTCATCTGGAAATCCTGCACCTTGATGGAAGGGTCGTACCCGCCCACCTTGTCGATCGCCGTCCGCCTGTACATGGCCACCGGCGCGCCCACCGCATAGGCATCGGCGAGTAACTCATCGAAGCTCCAGCGCTGGACTTGAGGGTCGGTCACGGGCTTGTGCTTGAGCGGTTTGCCGGTGGCATCGATGTAGATGACTTTGGCGCCTAGCAAACCGACTTCGGGATGTTCCTGCATGTAGCTGACTTGACGACGAATCCGCCCGGCGAGCATCACATCATCGGAATCATGGGTAATGATGAATTCGCCGCGCGCATGGCCCAGCGCGTTATTGAGCGCAGCACTGACACCCATGTTTTCTTGCTGATAGAACTGAAAGCCATGAACCTGACGTAGCGCCTCGATTTTCTGAGCGCTGAGATCGGTTGACCCATCATTCACGACAATGAGTTCGAAATTGTCGTAGTCCTGCTGAAGAATACTGAGCAGGCACTCTTCGATATACAGATCGTGGTTGAAGCACGGCACCAGTACCGAGACTAATGGCCAGTTCATGTACGTACCCAATCCCTGGGTTCCGGCTGCGCGCTCACCTGCCGCCCCGGGAAACGGCAGCGGAGCCCAACGCAACCCGACATTGAAAAAAAAGGCATGCGGACGCTATCTGGATTCACATTGATATCATTATTTTCAGCGCCTAACCCGTTCAAATCAAATCCCTATCGCTGCCCGCAACTTCTCCAACCAGCTTGCCGGTGCCCTGGCACGCAACGCAGGTTCAAGCTCGCGCACAATCCGCGCACCGATTGCGCCGAAGCCGAACTGAGACACTGCCAGATCGCGACCATTCACCGCAATACGCTGCGCCAGATTTGGATCACTGCGCAGCACCGCAAGTTTCGCCTGTAGCTGGGGGATGTCGCTGTAAAACACCACGTTGTGCATGTCCTGCAAACCCAGCGCGCGGTTTTCCGCCTCTCCCTGATCATAGGCAAACAGCACGCAGCCGCACGCCATCGCCTCGAAATTCTTGATCATGTACTCGCCCATGCCCACATCGGCACTGACGAAAAACCGGATCCGGTTCAACGTGTCACAGTATTCCTCGCCGGACTTGGTACGGGTCACGACCAGTTTCTCCACCTGGCCAAGCTCATCGAGCAACGCCTTGCGCCCGCTGTAAGCCACGCTGTTGGTGCTGCCGACGAACGCCAGCTCGATGTCACGCTCGCGCCCCTGATCACTCAGGAGCGTCTGATCGTAGCCCTTGGGGACGAAAACAGCGTCGAAGCCTTCTTGGCGCAGACGTTCGCTGACCATGAACCCGGAGCTGATGACACGCACCCAGGGCAATTTGCGATAGTGAGCGCTGAACTTGCCGGTGTATTTGCACGGGATGTAGTTCTGGTAGGCGTCGTGCTCGAGGATCACCAGATTAGGGACGGTGCGAATGAAGCTCGCCTGACGGATCTCCTGCTTGAACCTCAGGAAGAACACGATACGGTCGTATTTCGTGACGTCGACGTGCTGGCGAAAGTAACGACGCAAATGGCGCTGGTCGTCCGAGGTCAACCAGCGCAGGTCGCAATCGCAACTGGCAGCGACGCCTTCATAGAGGCGATCCAGAATCGCGCGCTGCTCTTTCTGGACCAGAAATAAAACCTTCATGGACATCCTTATAAAACCTGATCATGCCTGCCCGGCCGCTCAACACCCTGAAGGCGTCGAGGGCTATCAGAGCTCCCTGCGCCAGAACAGCTCGTGACGACGCACGGCCTTCCTGAAAAACTCGTTCTCACCTTCCGCAGGCCATCGCCGGCCAGCCAACACCTTCTGCAACCATCGCCGGATCCGACGTTTGAGCGGAGCAGGCGGCTGCAGGTCATGCATCATACCCAAGGCCATGGCCTTGTCTCGCTGTTGTTCGGTATTGAGCTGGATACTGTAGGGTACCAACGCTTGCGAAGCATCGAATACCGGGGGCAGCGCCACGCCACTGTAGGCATTGCCCATTGGCCAGCGGTCGTTGTCGTGCAAGTGATTGGCGTACCCGAGAATCACACTCGGCTGCCATTCCAGCCCCGCCAATGCTTCCAGAACTGCTGCTTGAGAACAGATGTGATCGGGATGAGGGTCAATCGTCGCGTGCGGCATCACCACCACCTGAGGTCGCGCCTGCAGCAACAAAGCCCGCAGGTCAGCGATCAGGTTGTTCCAGGTGGGCGCACCGTCGGCATCGCCGGGCAGCGCCATGGCGTTGAATTGTCGAAACAGGCGCGTGTCGCTCAGATCGGCTTCGCGGGAGGCGACAGGCTGATCGGGAGCGGCCTGCATGGCAGGCAATTGCAAGCAGAAATAACCCAGCTGCACACAACGGGATTCCGGCACACCAGCCCAACGCGGCACCGCGATGCTGTCCCAGGCACGCAGCCGACCCTTGATCCGCGCGGCATCGGCGCGATTCATCCCCATCTGCTGGTAATGCTCGGCTTCGATCTCGCCGGCGGTGAGTGTCACGATCCAGCTTTCCTCGGCCTCGGCGTACAAGCCAAACGCCGCCAGCTCGGCATCATCGGCATGCGGCGCGATGACCATGACCCGCTGACGCCGGGCATCGTCATGGCGGAACGACCACAACCGCAGCGCCCCCTGAATACCGCAGCGACGCCCGCGAATGCGCAGCGTGCCTGCGTTCAACGCGTCGTAAAAACCGGTGAGATTCAGGTAGCGCAAACCGTTCACGCCACGCTCGAACGCCTGGCTGTCGTTCATCTCACCGCTGCTCAGCTCGACAGACGGATCGAAAAAACGCCCCAGCCATGTGCTTTTGATCGGCAGCGCCAGGACCAGCGTCTCGGAACCGTCGAGCGTCAATGGCGGATCGACATGCAACAGGTCGCCACGCAGGGCCGCGCCTGGCACCTCGTTTGGCGCAGGGAACCGGTACTGATAGTCATCGCTTGGCGAATAAAACAGATGGTCGGAGAACCACGCCTCGTGGGCGACCCAACCCAGCACCGCCAGAACCAGCGGCAACCACCAGGCCAACAGGACGCCGAGCGCAATCAGCACCATCAGCGCCACCAGCAGTGCCACGCGCTTGTTACGGCGGTGACGCTTGAGCAATGCCTGCTTGCGGCTCACACCTGAAACACCGGAACGGGGTTGCACCAACGATCCTTGTATTCACGATCGGCGCGACCAAAAGAAAAACGCAGCGGCTTGCCCAGCGCCCGTGCGTGTTCCCAGGCACTTTGCGTATTAAGAAAGCTCAGCACGCTACCGGGGCTGAAATCACGGGTCTGGGGGTCGACGCCACCGTTGATGTATTCGACGCTGATCCACTCAGGCGCCTCAACGCGGTACACCAGTTGAATGGCAATCGGCGCATCGTTAAGGAAGATCACTGAACCGATCAGCAATTCGCGCAGCAGCTCGATCACCTCTCCCATCCGCTCGGCGCCGGTGGCCGCGAAACCCCAGCGACGCTGGAACAGGTCGCAGTACATGTCTGCCAGTTCAGCGCTGGTGAAGTCAGCAACGGGACGAACGACGCCACCGGCCTCTTCAAGCAGCCGCAGTTCGCGACGCTGGTTGTAGCGGAATTTCTTCGACAGGTCTTCGGGCGTACGAGCCATGGCCAATGACTCGGCCTGCGGCTTGAGTGTTGCGATGCGTCCCTGGTTTAGCTCCGACAGATAACGACCATGATGGCGCAGCGGAACCTGAGCATCAGCAGCAATCGGCAGGATCAATTCTGCGTTGCCCAGATCGTAAAGACCCTTCTTGCCATGACGCTTGAGCACGTCCTTGGACAACGCCAGCGAACGCCCCCAGGTCGGGATCGCAGCTTTCAGCTCGCCGTCCTGATGCCATCCCAGGTATCGCACCGGGATTTGCGCCAGGCCCGCCAGACGCTCGACCACCAACGGATGCGTGGCGACACTGCCACCAAAACGTTGCCAGGCGTGTTGATAGGCGGCCGCATCGATCTGCGTCCAGCCACGTTCACGCCAGGCTTGAAAACGATTGAGCATCAGGACTCCGCAGTCAGGTCGGTGACTTGCGGTAGACGCCAGAACACCGAGCGCACAGCTTCGTCGGAGAAGCGATCACGCAGGCGGTCCAGCATCATCTCGGCGCAGGACTCACGCTGCCCGGCATCCAGCCGAGACAGATGAACCAGACCTTGAGCCAGGTGCTCGGCATCTTTCAACGGAAACAGAATGCCAACGCCCTCGACCACTTCCTTGGCGCCGCCGCACGAGGTGGCGATCAGCGGCACGCCGGCGACCATCGCCTCCAGCAACACCATGCCGAACGGTTCGTGATCGGAGCTCAGGGCAAAGGCGTCGAACGCCTTAAAGTAACGACTGGCCTGAGGCACTTGACCCAGCAGCATGACCTCGCGACCAACGCCCAACTCCATCGCCTGCTCTCTGAGGTCCTGCTCCAGACGGCCCTTGCCCACGATCACCAGTAGGCTGCTGGCGGGAAGCCTGGGCAATGCCTGAGTGAATCCGCGCAACAGCGTGGCCTGGTCCTTGTCCGGGTGCAGACGCCCGACGTTACCCACAATCCAGGCGTCCTGCGGCAGACCCAGCGCTTCGCGGGCCTCTTCACGGGACAACTGCGTGGCCGCGAGGGCTTCGACGTCGATGCGGTTGTAGAGCGTCTGGATACGTCCGGTCGGCCACTTCGGCAGGCATTGGCGCATGTCGTCGCGCACGGCGTCCGACACCCCGAGCAAGCTCAGGCGCATGCGAAACAGATGGGCGAACAGCTTGCGGCTGCGGCGCTGGTAATCGCCAAACGCGTGATGCACACCGATCACCGGCAAGCGCGTTGCCAGCAGCGCGATGTAGATCGGTTTGAAGCGATGAGCGATGCAGAACGAGAAATTTCGGGAGGCAGCGATTTTGCGCAAATCGCGAATCGCCCCCAGCTTCAAGCCACGAATGGCCTTGGAGCTGTACTCCATGAACAGCACTTCGTCCGAGGCGCAGTTGTCGGCCACCTCGGCGTCCGCAGTGCCGGTCAGGAATACCGTGGTTACCCGGTATCCCTTGCCCGCGAAGAGGCTGGCGTATTGACGGGCGCAGTCGAGAAACGGCCCGTCATAGCCGTGGCAGAACTGCAACACATGCCGCTCAGCCGAGCGTGTCATAGGTGTCCGCGCCGTCTTTGACCACCAGGATGTCTTCCATGATCAGGTACTGCAGATCCGAGCCGAAGAACATGTTCAGGGCATCGGTCGGCGAACAGATCATCGGTTCGCCACGACGGTTAAGCGAGGTGTTCAGTGACACGCCGTTGCCGGTCAGGTTCTCCAGCGCCTTCATCATGTCGTAGTAGCGCGGGTTGTATTCGCGCTTGAGCACCTGGGCCCGGGACGTACCGTCCTCGTGGACGACTTCCGGCACGCGGGTCTTCCACTCTTCGGCGACTTCAAAGGTGAACGTCATGAACGGCGCCGGGTGATCGATCTTGATCATCTGCGGCGCGACGGTGTCGAGCATCGACGGGCAGAAAGGCCTCCAGCGCTCGCGGAACTTGATCTGGTGGTTGATGCGGTCCGCAACGCCGGCCACGCTTGGGCAACCGATGATCGAACGACCGCCCAATGCACGCGGACCGAACTCCATGCGCCCCTGGAACCAGGCGACCGGGTTGCCGTCGACCATGATTTTGGCGATCTGCTCCGGCATGTTGTCGAGCTTGCGCCATGCGGGCGCGCTCGGGTGACGGGCACAGGCCGCGATCACGTCTTCGTTGCTGTACGACGGGCCGAGGTAGACGTGCTCCATCTTCTCGACTGGCACGCCGCGGGCGTGGGAAACGTAGGCAGCAGCACCGACCGCAGTACCGGCGTCACCGGAGGCCGGCTGAACGAACAGCTCTTTGACTTCCGGACGGGCGATGATTTTCTGGTTCAGCTTGACGTTCAGCGCGCAACCGCCCGCGAACGCGATCTTGCCGGTTTCCTTGAGGATGTCGCCCAGGTAGTGATCCATCATCTGCAGCGCCAGCTTCTCGAACAGCGCTTGCATGCTGGCGGCGTAGTGGATGTACGGCTCGTCGGCGATATCGCCTTCGCGCTTGGGACCCAGCCACTCGATCAGTTTTGGCGAGAAGTAGAAACCCTTGCCCTTCTCTTTATAACGACGCAGGCCGATGACGTTGGCGTATTCGGTGTTGATCACCAGTTCGCCGTTCTCAAAGCTGGCCAGACGCGAGAAGTCGTATTTGCTGGCGTCGCCGTACGGCGCCATGCCCATGACCTTGAACTCGCCGTCGAGCATTTCAAACCCGAGGAACTCGGTGATCGCGCCGTACAGACCGCCCAGGGAATCCGGGTCGAAGAATTCCTTGATCTTGTGGATCTTGCCGTTTTCGCCGTAGCCGAAGAACGTGGTGGCGTACTCGCCCTTGCCATCGATACCCAGGATCGCGGTTTTCTCTTTGAAACCGGAACAGTGATAGGCGCTGGAGGCGTGAGCCAAGTGGTGCTCGACCGGCTCGATCTTGACCTTTTTCGGGTCGAAACCCAGTTGCTCCAGGCACCAGACGATCTTGTTGCGGTAGCGCTTGTAGCGACGGTTGCCCATCAGGATGGCGTCGAGCGCGCGGTCCGGGGCATACCAGTAGCGCTTGGCGTAATGCCAGCGCGCCTCGCCGAACAGGCTGATCGGGGCAAACGGAATGGCGACCACGTCGACGTCGGAAGGCTTGATGCCGGCCTGTTCCAGACAGAACTTCGCCGATTCGTAAGGCATGCGGTTCTTCGCGTGCTTGTCGCGAACGAAGCGCTCTTCTTCGGCGGCCGCCACCAGCTTGCCGTCGATGTACAGGGCCGCGGAAGGATCATGGCTAAGGGCGCCGGACAGGCCAAGGATCGTCAATGCCACTAGGGTCTAGCCTCTTAAGTCTGCGTGCAGGCGGCGTGCGCCTGATCAATAAGGTGTGCCTGGCGCTTGGGCGGCGGGCAGCTAAAGGGCGGGATTATAGCGTAATGAAGCGCCATATGGCGCAGGGCAATAGATATGTACCGCTCAACGCCTGTCGAGTGCTGATTGATTGGGGTCATCAATCACGCGGACCACCCGCACCACTCGTGTCCGTCCCAAAAGGACGGATCAGGAACCCCACATGGACGCACGAAACCCCGCCTCAGCTGTTGCCACCCCTGAACAGGACATCGCGCTGGCCGCGCTGGAACAACTCGGCCGATTGAATACGACGCTGGCCGAAGAGCTCCGCGCCCTGCCCCACGCTTCGACCGCATTGCTGGACGCGATACAAGGCAACGACAACATTGAACGAGAGCGAGAAATCACCGCGCTCCTCGAACGTGTCGACGCGTTCTGGATCGCCCCCTCTGCACAAGGAAACAGTCGACGGGCACTGTTTTCAACTGGACTCCAACAGGCCTTGCAACAGGAAATCGCTCTCAAAATCCACGATCGCGACCTCTGGCCAGACGTTGCGATGCTCTGCGCGACAGAGCAGCCTTCTGCCGTCCGGTCCTGCTCGCTGCACGTCAAACTGAGCGAACGAACATGGGTGGAAATCAAAGGGGCGCTGTTTCTAAGAGCGGCGACCGGCCCTGGCCTGCTGGCCTTGCCGGGTATGGGGCTGACTCAATACGCCAATCAGAAGGCGCTGATTGCGACGGTCGTTCAGTGGCTCAACGACGACGGATTACGAGATGCGCTGCTCATCAACGCCGATCGACTGTATCGAGATGCCGTACGCGCCATCGTTGATGATCCTGACCTGATGCTGGAAACGTTTACCGCGACCGACGTCAGGCTGGCGCCGGTTTCAGGCAATCCCTACGCCTACGCAATCAGCCGTCAGTTGGACAAGCAGCGCCGCGATGTTAGACACGTCTGCATTGAGGGCCACAACTGGCAACCGGAAGTGCGCGCGCTCGTGCTTGAAAACGCCCTCCAGATGCCGGGGCTATTCGGCACTGCCGCCATGATCGAACGACGCAAGCAGGCCCGCCTCGAGTTTCAACTTCGGGCGAGCTGGCCCTACTGGATGAAGCTGGCCGATACCCATGATCGTCAGGAATACCACACCCGGATTACCCGTTACGAGGAGGCTCGCCAGCGACTTCATACCGCTCTGAACGGCGCAACGTCACCCGAGACCTACGCCCGTCTGTGCCTGCAAGCCAGGCTGGCGAACGATCACGGCTACGACCTGGACCCGTCTGCCATTACAGTGAGCACCCAACGCCGTTTACCGGTGACCGACGAAACCTACACCGCGCGCCAGTCTCTGACCTTGCTGGCCCTCTACGGCCTGCATTCGGGAGATCGCCTGGCGGGTTCTGATTTCCTGACCCAAACCGCCCTTTCGATTGAGGGCGTCGCGGCAGCGACCCGCTATCCGCAGCTCACGCCCAACTATGTGGCCGACGTGATCGAAGCGTTGAACGCACGTTCAGGTTTCGGCGAATACCAGCGCACCCTTTACAGCAAGGCAGCCAACCAGGCGTTGATGGCAGAGGCCATCCGCCACCAGGTCTCTGCGTTGGGGTATGCGGCGAAAATGCAGGGCCACCTGACGGGCGAAGATTTCAGCCTGCTCGAGTCCATTACCGACTCGACGCAGGATGGCGGCGTCAACCGTGTACACCTTATCAAGCTCAACCCGCACGGAACGCTGGGCAATCTTCTGGTGTTCAGACAAGAAGACGCGAAGGGTCAGCTCGAGCGACTGATCCTGTTCACCGCCGACGCCCCTCGCAATCAGGCGTTTCAGGCCTTCAACAACGAAAGCCAACTGCGCGACGAGCTGATCACATGGAGCGCCGATGCGTCGATGAGCGACTATCTGCCCCGGCAAATGGACGCGTCCGAACGACCCGCGTTCAGGGAAACGCTCAACGCGCAGGCCCGCCTTCCCGCCCGCGACACGCACTTCATTCAGTTGTCGGACCCGATCGCCTACGACAAGGCGCTGCGCGTCATGGCCAGCGAGCACGTCCGAGTGACGCTTGCCGATCAGAAAATCCATACCCCGCACTGGTACACCCAGGCCAGTGCAGACCAACGCCAGCAACTGGCGAAGCTCGAAAGAGACGCAGCGGGTGCTGTGCACAACTACGCAGCGCATCCGCATACCCATGTTCAGCCGTTCGAAGCCTATGTCCATGAGCGCGCGCGCCAGAAAATCAATCTACTGCTGGGCGTCAGCGCTGGCACGGTCGACCCCGACAGCATCGTTATCACCTCGCCGCGCCAGACGCAGACGTACACCCAGATGGTGCGCGACGGTTACGACGACAGCCTCGACTTCATCAACGAGGGCACCGACTCCATGGCAAGCTTTAGCGGGCCGGATGGCGTCGACCTGAGCGCGCTTACGCCTGCCATCGTGACGGGATCGGTGCGCGGCACATGGCTGGCGGACGAATACAGCGCATTGGTCAAACGTACCTTGCTTGACCCTCAATCGCCGGGCTACGAGTACCGCCGCAACGCCAGCACGCTGATCATTCAATTGCAGATGAAAGCCGCCGCACTGAGAAGCCTGCTGCAAGGGCACATCAGCGCGACTCAGTACTCATGGCTCAACCGGTCAATCGCCTTCCTGAATCGTGACGACACCGCCACTCGCGAGCGTTACCCGGTCTACCCGTTGCAGCTTCATGTGGACAAACCCTTCATTGGTTCGGGACTGACCGGCATTGACCAGATCGTCATTCCCGACACCGCACTGATCCACGTCGAGACGGTACAGGGTTGCTTTGCGTTGATGCCGACCGAGGTCAGACTGGCGGCGCTGCTGTACACCCCGCAGGCGCCGGACGGCATCGAATTCCGACCGTTCCGCCACTTTGCCGACTCACTGAAAAACAGCGCAATGATCGACTACTATAAGGATCGTTGCCGTTTCGCTGCGCGCCGGACGCTGTCGTTCTTCCTCAACGACATGAAAGAAGGCAACGCAAACAAAGCCCCGTTTCTGACGCGCGAACCGATCGCCAACGTCGGCGATGTCTGTTTCAACCGGGTCATCGAGCGCAAGCTGCGCGATGTCGATGACACGACGACAAGCCGCAGCGACATGATCACGCACTTGGTCTGGAGCAGCGTCGAGACCATCGCGACGGCCCTGACCTTGCCCTTCCCACCGGCCAGCTTCGCGGTCGGCGCAGCCCTTTCGCTGCGTGACAGTCTCCTTGCGGTAAAGGCACTCACTGGCGAGCACCCGGAAGACGCCAACGCACTCATCCTCGCCTCGGTCTTTAATGCACTGGGCGCCGCAGGTGACGCCGCGTCGGGCTTGAAAGGCTTTGGCGGCTTCGTGCGCAAGCTGGAAAAACACCCCGCCACCCGGTCGGGATGGACGCCGCTGACACCCGACACCCAGTCAATGGACCACGCCGTTATGCACGCTCTCGACGAGGTCATCCCCGATCGGGTTGTGACGCCGGCGCTGCCCGAGGCCACGACCCGTCTGGGCAACCATGCCGACGGTGTTACCCTGGAAAACGGAAGGCACTGCATCACGATGGATGGCCAGACGTATCAGGTGCAATACGATGCCCAACTGCGGTGCTGGAACATCGTTGACCCCGCCAATCCGTTCGCCTTCTTCGGCAAGCAGCCGGTTCGACTCGATGAAAACGGGAAATGGACGTTGCTGAACCGCACAAACCTTCGCGGAGGCGGCCTGGACAGCCGTGCCGGCTTCACCCCTTTGCAGGAAACGCCGTCCGGCGCGACCGCGATGACCACTGACGTGCTCGAGTATGAACTCCCGGCCCATCTCCAGCCCGTGATGACGCGCATCCTGGGAGCAAGTCCCCAGGATCCTACCCACCTTGGCATGGAGGAATACTTCGAACTGGTCTTCGGCCAGGCTCGCCAAACCTACGCCACCTTGAGAGAAAAGCTCTACAGGGACGCTCAGGCATTCTTCGTCCAACCTGCATTGCCGCCCAGACCGACACTGCCCGCGGTAACGCCTTCAACGCCGATGAGCACCTTCGTCGAAAATGTGTTTGCTCACAGCAATGGCCTGGTAATGAGCGAATCGATCCAGTCGGTGGCCAGCAAACGCCTGCTGCTGCTCAACATGCCGCTGCTGGCGCAGCAACGCGTCGAAGTGATTTACATCGAGCACCTGTTCACCGACAAGCACCTGAACAAGCTGGCCAAGTACAAGGCGCAAGGCTCCAGAATCCGCGCCGGGTCCCACGAAATAAAGGACCATCTCGAGTACCTGAACGATGGCGCGTTGAGTAATCACAGCAGCGAATACGATTATTACCACCTGATCAAACAGGCCCATCGACACAACATCGAAGTGCGCCCTTTCAGCTCGTCAGTGAGCTATCCAATGCTTGAGCATCCCGTGGCAATCGCCGCTGGAGACAGCGCCGCCGCCCAAAAAATGAGCAAGTTTTTCGGCCATACACTTATCAGTGCAGACGTGGCCGCTCATCCGTCCCGTCGCTGGGTAGCATTGCTCGACCACACGCTGGCGACCACCCACGGCGACGTCCCCGGCATTGCCGAACTTCAGGGTGCGATCAGCGTGGAAATCAAGGACGTGCCATCCGGGCGTGTCACACGAATCCGTCGCAAGCCTGAATCCACAAGCCCAGACACTCAACTGAGCGTCTGCGACTTTAAGATCGAATGTGCGAATCCACACCTGGCCGAACCACCGGTCATCCCCGCCAAGCCAACCCGGCTGGATGATGCTTTGCTGCAAAAAATGGACAGCGCGTCCATGGGCGGCACGCACACTGGCGACCACGGATTCCGTTGGGACCCCGAGGCGGGCTGGCAGCGGATCGATGCCGAAGACTGGCTGCCCGACAGCCCGCCCACTGCGCTTCAGCAATCCTTCGTCGATCCCGCGTATGAGGTGCCAACCGATGCCAGGACAACGGTGCATGAACTCGCCCATTTCGAACGCAAGGGGCTGAATCAGGAATATCAGCTTGGAGATTCTGACCTGGAATCGGCGAGATGCGATTTCTTCGCGCGACGCGACCAGCTTGAAAAGGACGCCCGAAACATCGTAGCCGCTCAGCTTCCTCCCCGTCCGACAATGCCGGTGCCGGAACCGCAATGGGACCTGCAGACATTCATCCCGCAGCTATACGCGCACACCGACGGGATGGTCATTGGGGAGTTTCACGCCTCCATTGCCAGCAAGAAACTCATCATCGATAACCTGCCGCTGCTTGCAGAGCAGCAGGTTAAAACGCTGTACATGGAGCATCTGTTGACCGATCTGCATCAAGCCGATCTCGACCGATTCATGGACAGCGGTCAGATGAGCAAACGGTTGCTGCACGACCTCAAAGTGCTGGACCAAGGCCATGTGACCGACCCCAGCGGGGTCTACTCGTTTGAAACGCTGGTGATCAAGACGCAGCAGCACGGGCTCGAAATCCGCGCCATCGACTGTGCCGCGAGTTATCACCTCAAAGGGCTCTCACAAGCTACGTTTACCACGCGCCAGCGGATGATGAATTACTTCGCTTCGCGCACCATCCGCCGTCATCAGGCGGTGATGGGGAGCCATCGCTGGGTTGCGCTGGTGGGCAACAGCCACTCCAACACTTACGCCGACATCGTGCCCGGGCTTGCCGAACTTGAAGGCGGGATCGGGTTGCGCGTGCTCGATGTATCGCCAGGCAGCTCACGCGGTATCACGCTGGACCCCGGTGAGAGTGTGCGAATCCCGCTGCGTAATCGGGAGGAGTTCTTGAAAGGTGATTTCAGGGTAGAGCTGGACGTTCGCACAAGCCCCGTGGCAATCAGGCCACCTCAACCGCTGACGCTCGAGGACCGCCTCTCGCGCCCCGGGATGTTCCTGACCGAGCAGAACGAAAGTGGCGAGTACGTCATCGTTCACAGGTCACGGGATAACGAAATCCATCACACGCCTGTTCGGCTTAACGCGGTGGGCAATGTGTTTGTGGAGCGCCCAAGCTGGACCGCCATACATCAGCGGCCCTATGAAGACATGGACGCGCTGGTGCTGGCGCTGGAGGAGATCAACCTGACCCGGGTGGGTTGAGGCACCACTTCGCGGCAAGGCCGTCATCGCAGGCGGCCTTCTTCGCACGGAACCGATTCAAGGCGTCTTTGGCAGGCGCTGCTCCAGCAACCGGTGCAGCGCGCTGTCGGCGGGCCAGTTGCGCATGAACCGTGCGCGGTCCTTGGCATACGCCGCGGCAAACGTGCCTGCTGAGGTGTGCTGACACATGGCATCGAGGTCGATCAGCGCCCAGCGATCCTGCTGCCAGAACACGTTATGCCCTTTCAGATCGCCATGACTGATGCGCTCACGCCGCAACTGCGCAAAAAGGGTATCCAGCGCCTGCAACTCACTTTCCGGTGCATCGCCCGACGCCACGTAGGGCGCGAAACGTTCGATGATGTCCGGTCCCGGCAGGTACTCGGTGACCAGGTACGCTTTGCGGCGCAGCCAGAAGAACCGCTGCTCCAGCAACGCCAACGGCTTGGGTGTGGCAATGCCCAGGAACATCAGACGATTGCCTTCACGCCACGAATGCCAGGCACGGCTCGGTCGCCAGAATCGCTTGAGCCAATGGGCGAAATTCTTGATGTTGTAACGTTTGATCACCAGCGCCCGGCCCGCGATGTCAGCCTTCGCGACACTCGCTGCACCACCGGTCTTGTACAGATGGCCGCTGTCGATCAATGCATCTGCGCTGTCCAGCACCGGCACCATCGCCGTCTCTTCTTCGCGACGAATCGCGCGCAGGCCGAACGGTCCGTCCTTGACGCTGAACAGGCTGCACTCACGCCCGACCTTGATCAGATAATCCTTCAGGCGCCAACTGCTGACCTTGTCGATCTGTTTTTGCAGCGCCTCGACCGGCAAGCCGTGCTCGCCATTGCTCAGGAGATAATGGACCAACAACTCTTCGGTAAACGGCTCGAGCGACTTGGGCAGTTGCGCAAAGAACACGCCCAGGTTTTCCAGGACCTTTTGCCGGGACAACGGTTGTCCGGCGTTCTCCACGCGAATACCCGCGCCATCGATCAGGTACAGCTTGCCGTCGTGACGCAGCAGGTTGTCCAGGTGCAGGTCTTCTTGCCAGAGACCTTTGCCGTGCATTTGACCGATTGCAGCCAGCGCCTCGCCGAGTACGGCCTGTTGTTCATCGGCAAGGGGCGGCAAGGTTTCCACCGTTTTCCAGGCATCGCCGAGGCTCTGCGCCTTATCCAGAAACTCGAACAGCAACCAGCCGCCTTCGCCCTCTTGCAGACCCTCGGCCAGCAACAGCGGGGTGGTCAGTCCTTGCTCGGCGAGCAACTGGACACCGGCGCGCTCACGCTGAAAGTGTCGAGGGGCCTTTTGCCCGACCAGCAGCTTGGCCAGCACCGGACGCCCGCGCCAGATACCCGCGCCCACATACCGATGCCCCGGCAAAACCCGCAGCAGGCTGAGCAGTTGCAATTGAGCAGGACCGGCAGCATCGGCCAGCGTGATGCTCATCGGCAGCACTGGCGTGCGACCGGCGTTTTTCAGTTCAGACAAACGCATCGGCGCCCTCTTCGACCCATCATGAATTCAACAACCAGTGATGACCTGTGGGAGGTATGCATTCACTGAGACCCGGCCTATCGATTGCTACGTTTATGGCTACCGCGCTTGGCCAGCCGTTGCCACCAGGCCTCGACCAGTCCGCTGTTCCCGGGTGCGTGCAGATACGCGGCGAGCATCTCGCGGATTTCAGCTTCGTTCCAGACCGGCGCGCGGCGCAGCAGCGGTTCCAGGTCCTTGACCCGGTCACGCTGGCCAAAGATCGACTTGCGGGTTTTCTCGAGGTCGATCAGCTGCGCCAGATAGGCACCACCGCGTGCCTTGAGAAAGATGTGTTTCGGGTAAAAACAGCCGTGCACCTGACCCGCCTTGTGCAGCGTGCGCGCCAGTTGTCCACAGGCCTGCAGAATCGCCAGACGCTGGGTTGCGGACAACTCACCCCATTGCGTCAGCAACGTGTCCAGATCGGTCCAGCCATCAAGCGCACGGGTCATCAGGATTGCCCGGCGCTCACCCTCGACCTTCTTTTCACCGTAGAACACCGCATGCAACGCCGGGATCCCGAGCGTCTGGTACAGACTGATGTTGCGAAATTCCCGGGAGAAAGAAGGCTCGCCCAACGGGTGATGCAAGGTGCGGGTCAGGTAATTGCTCTGACGCTTGAGGTAATAGCCAGAGCCTTCCAGCTCCAGGCGAAACACGCTGCTCCAGCCGCCACGCCCGGTGTTGGGCTCGTCGACGGCGTCGAGTTCGACCTCCCACAGCGAGTCGAAATCGGCCAGACCATGGCGCTCAAGCAAGGCGCGGTCGGCATCGGCAATGAAATCACTCATTCGCGCCCCTCGAAAAAGCTGACGATGTGTCGAATGCGTTTTTTGTCCGAATCATTCAGGCGTTCGCGCCCACGGTATTGCAGATAAAAACGCAGGCGCTGGGTGGCGGACAGGTGATATTTGGCGACCTTGTCCAGACACGCCAAGTCCTTGGTGATGCGATAGCGCAGCATGAAGCTGACCCAGAACGCGCCGTTGGGGCAGTCGATCAGGAACACGGTCGAATGATCGTCCACCAGCAAGTTGCGCCACTTCAGGTCGTTATGCGTGAAGTGATGATCGTGCATGGTCCGGGTGTAACGTGCGACCTGCTGGCTGATCGTGTTGACCCAGGAGCGGTCTGCCAATCGCGTGTCATGGGTCCGCGCCAACTCGGACAAATCCTCGGTACGCGGCAGCTCGCGCGTGATCAATGCCCCACGATCATAGGCCGTGCCATTGCGTTCAAGGCCCCACGCCACGACTTCCGCCGTGGGAATGCCCCACTTGGCGAAACGCTTGAGGTTCTGCCATTCGGACTTGACGCGCGGTCGCCCCAGATACCGGCGCAGACCTTTGCCGGCGGCCACATAACGCTTGACGTAGTAATTCACGCCGCCGCGCTCGACCCGGATCACCTCGGACAATGGGTCACGGGTCAGACGCTCGCCCTTCAAGGCAAACACGGCATCGAGCGAGCCGAAATCATCGGCCAGCGCAGCGTACTCAGGCTCAAGGATCCAACCTGCCATCAGAGCGCATCCCCGTAACGCAGTTTGCGCTGATAGAGCTTCTCGGCCTTGCCTTCCAGCCAGCTCAGCAGTGCCGCTTCTTCAGCCAGGATCTGGCGCAGCGGTTGCTGGAAATAGCCCTTGAGGAAACGCAGCTTGTCGCGGCGTGTCAGGCCGATGTCCATCGCCGAAAAGTACAACGCCGCCAGATCCTTGTTGCGCCAGCGCATGGTAATCGCCGGGCGGGTCTGGGCACGGTGCAGGTCGATGACCGACAGCTTGAAGTCCTCGGGGGTGACCGGCTTGTCGGTGTGCAGCAGGAAATGGCAGATGTAGCAGTCGCGGTGATTCACACCCGCGCGGTGCATCATGCCGACCAGCCGCGCCACTTCAGCGATGTACGCACGCTTCATGCGGGGCTCGGGCGGCGCTTTCACCCAGTTGATACTGACGTCTTCCAGACTTTCGGTCGGCGCAAGTTCTTCCGTCACGATGAACGAGTGCTGTGCGGCCGGGTTGCTGCCCCGCTCGCCATACGCCACGGCGGTCATGGTCGGCACACCGGCTTCATGCAAGCGGTTGATCGCCTCCCATTCCTGGCCGGCACCGAGTACCGGCAGCTTGGCGGTCAGCAGGTTTTTGGCGACTTCGCCCCAACCGATGCCGCGATGAATCTTGACGAAGTAACCACGCCCCTCGACTTCGGTGCGCAGCGTGCGGCGGTTTTCCAGTTCGCGATAAACCTGACCGTCCAGCGCCTCGACGGCCTCGAACGCATCACGCCCGGCCCAGAGGGTCTTGAAGGGTTCAGCAAGGATCAGTTTCATCCGTGGTGCTCCACCAGAATCACATCCGCAGCGTGCTGCGGCATGCTGTAAAGGTCAGCCGTGTCGGCGAATGCCAGGCCGTTTCGCGCCCAGGTGACGCGCGCGGCATCGTCCTTGAGCATGCGGGCCAGGTATTGGTTGAGCTGATTCTGCTCGAACGGTTCATCGAGCACCAGGCCACTGTCGGCCTCGGCGATGTAGTGGGCATAGCCGCACACCGCGCTGACCAGCACCGGCAATCCGGCGACCAGCGCCTCCAGGAGCACCGTGCCGGTGTTTTCGTTGTAGGCCGGGTGGATCAACAGGTCGGCGCCCAACAGGAAGCGCGGGATGTCGCTGCGCCCTTTCATGAAGGTCACGTTGTCGCCCAACCCCAGGGCGGTGCTTTGCAACTGAAACACCTTGGGATCGTCCTGACCGATGACAAACAGCCGCGTGCGTTTTCTCAGCTCCGACGGCAAAGCCGCCAGCGCTTTCAGACTGCGATCCACGCCCTTGGTCTTGAACCCGGAGCCGATCTGCACCAGCAGCAAATCGTCATCGTTCAGCTGGAACTCGCGACGGAAACCGGCACGAATCTCGGCAGCGTTTTCCGGGGCGCGGCGATCCTGAGAGATGCCGGGCGGCAACAAGTGAAAACGCTTCAGCGGCGTGTCGTAATGCTTGATGAACAGCGGCTGCTGCACTTCGGAAATCATCAGCACTTCCGTCTTCGCATCCTTGGCGAACACTGCACGCTCGTAGTCGGCGAAGTGGCGATAACGGCCCCAGTATTTGTACAGGCCATGGCGCAGATTCTGCGCTTTGTCTTCGTAGCAGCCGTCGGCGGCGTAATACACGTCCAGCCCAGGCATTTTGTTGAAACCGATCAGCCGGTCGACAGGCCGTTTGGCCAGGTCGGCGTTCATCCAGTCGGTGAGCTTTTCATTGCGGCGATGGTTAAAGATCGCCTTGACCGGCGCGACCAGCACTTCAAAGCCCGGTGGCACGTCGCCTTCCCAGATCAGCGTGTAGACGCGGATCGTGTGGCCACGTTGCTGGCACTCCAGGGCGATGCGCATGAAGTCGCGCTGCAGGCCGCCGAACGGGAAGTACTTATAAAGCACGAATGCCAATTGCATTACGGATGTTCCTTTGCCGGCAACAGCGCGCTCAACTGGCTCGCCACTCGCTCGGGATTCAGGCGAGTGAAGCACATGGGCCACTCGCGTTCGGTATCAACCCGACGCTTGTCTTGCGCCGTCGGTTGATAGGTGCATTTCTTTTGCAGGCACGGCGCGCAGGCGGGGTAATCGCCTGCCAGATGAACCTGCGACTTGCCGTATGCGCCAGTCAGGCCCGGATTGGTCGGGCCGAACAACGACAGGGTCGGCACGTCGAGCGCCGCCGCCAGATGCCCGAGGCCAGTGTCGACGGCAACGCACCCTTGTGCGCTGGCCAGCACCTTGGCGACGCCCGCGAGATTGAGTTTGGGGAGCACCACGGCTTTATCAAGGCCTGAGGCAATTCGCTCGGCCCGGGCTTTCTCTGCCGGGTTGCCCCAAGGCAAATGAACTTCAAGCCCTTGATCGATCATGCGTTCGGCCAGTTGCCGCCAGTACAGCTCAGGCCAGTGCTTGGTGACCCAGGTCGTGCCGTGCAGGAACAAGACAAACGGCGCGCCGGTGCCGGCCTGCAGCAAACGACTGCGGTCCAGCCCGTAATCGCCAAGGCCGGCGGGCACTTCGTAGCCCAACGCCTGGGCGAACAACTGCCGCAACCGCTCGACCGCATGTTGACCACGGGCCACAGGGTACGCCCGATCGTACAACCGTGCGGCCAGTGGCTCGCGCGCTGAGTGCTTGTCCAGGCCGGCGATGGGCGCTTTGACGTAGCGGGTCAGCCAGGCGCTTTTCAGCAGGCCCTGGGCGTCGATCACCAGGTCGTAACGGGTGTCGCGCAAACGCTGTTTGAACTGACGCCACTGGCCATTCTTGAACGTCTGCCAGAGGTTCTTGCGCCAGCGGCGGATCGCGACCGGTATCACACCGGCAACCGCCGGGTGCCAGGTCGGTATCTCGGCGAAGCCTTCTTCGACGACCCAATCGAACTGGATACCCGGCAGCGCACGCATGGCGTCGGTCAGCGCAGGCAGGGTATGAATGACGTCACCCAGCGACGAGGTCTTGATCAGCAATACCCGCAAGTCAGGCAACCTCTACCGGGGTGCCGCCCAGCTGGCTCAGGGCCTGGATGACCGAATCCGGTTCCAGCAGGCGCAGGCAGTTGTAGTGACCGAAACGGCACGTGCGCTCGAAACAGGGGCTGCATTCGATGCCCAGTTGAACGATCTCCACCTGATCGGCCAGCGGCGGCGTGAAGCCCGGCGAGGTCGAGCCGTATACCGCCACCAGTGGTCGGTTCAACGCCGCGGCCACGTGCATCAGGCCGGAATCGTTGGAGACAACCGAGTCGGCACAGGACAGCAGGTCAATGGCTTCCGCCAGCGAGGTGCCGCCACTGAGGTTGACCGACTCTTCGCGCAGGCCGGGAATCAGCCGCTCACGAATGCTTTCACCCACCGGATGATCGTTCTTGGAGCCGAACAGCCAGACCTGCCAGCCCTCGCGGATCTTCGCCTCGGCGACTTTGGCGTAATGCTCGGAAGGCCAGCGCTTGGACTCGCCAAACTCCGCGCCTGGGCAGAGGGCCAATACGGGACGATCCAGGCTCAGGCCGAACTTGGCCAACGCGGCATCGCGGCTGGCGGTTTCGATCTGAAGGCTTGGCTTGGGGTACGGGCGCGGGATCTCGGCGCCTTTTTCATAGGCCAGCGCCATGAAACGCTCGATCATCAGCGGGTATTGCTGTTTATCGAGGGTGCGCACGTCGTTGAGCAGGCCGTAACGAAACTCGCCGCGCCAGCCCGTGCGTTTCGGGATGCCGGCGAAGAACGGCACCAGCGCCGACTTCAACGAGTTCGGCAGCAGGATCGCCTGATCGTACTGGCCCTTCAGGGATTTACCGATGCGACGACGGGTCGCCAGTTCCAGCGCGCCGTGGCCGAGCGGGAAGCTCAAGGCCTTGCGCACCTCGGGCATGCGCTCAAGGATCGGCCGGCTCCACTCGGGCGCCAGCACATCGATTTCGCATTGCGGGTGACGCTGTTTCAGGCACTGGAACAGCGTTTGCGCCATCACCATGTCACCGACCCAGCTGGGCCCTACGATCAGAATTCTCATGCTCAATCCAAAAACGACCAGAAACGAGCAGGGAGGCCCATCAGACTGCGTGACGCTTCCACACAGCCTGACGCCTCCCTGTCATAGCTTTATATATGCCCTTCAATTGGGGCGTTGCAGTGCTGTCACTGCCTGGCTCGCCCCCTGTGGGAGCGAATTCATTCGCGATGAGCCAGACCCATCGACACATCTACGTCGCCTGACACATCTTTCGCGAATGAATTCGCTCCCACAGGGGGTGATGTTTCCTGCGCCAACATCAACTCAACCCCAACTGCGCCCAGATCCGCATCACTTCACGCCGCTCGGCCACAAACTGATCGCCGCTGACCACCCCCGCATCCTTCTGCAAGGCCTGTCGGTGAGCGGCCGAACGATACGCCTTGTACACCTCGCGCAGCAGGCTGGCGTCAGCGGCGGGCATGAGACCCGCCTGCTCCAGACCTTCAAGAATGCGGATGTTATCGGTGTATCGAAGCAGCGCAGGATGCTCTCTGGACCACGCCAAGGCCGCGTATTGCACCATAAATTCGATATCGACGATACCACCGGCGTCCTGCTTGAGATCGAACGACGCCGTGGCTTCGAAGGCATTCGCCCCCTTGCCGGCGGTTGTGCCCTTGGTGCCTAGGTTGTCGCGCATCTTGGCGCGCATCTCGCTGACCTCCTGACGCAGCGTGCCCAGATCCCGCTCGCGGCCCAGCACCGCTGCGCGAACCGCTTCAAATCCATGACCCACATCCGTGCTGCCCACCAGCACCCGGGCACGCACCAATGCCTGATGCTCCCAGGTCCAGGCTTCGTTCTCCTGATACCGGGAAAACGCCCCCAGCGAACTCACCAGCAAGCCCGACGCCCCCGAAGGTCGCAGGCGCATGTCCACTTCGTACAACTGACCGGAGTTGGTTTGCGTGGTGATCAAGTGAATGATCCGCTGGCCCAGACGCGTAAAGAACTGCGCACCATCAATCGGCTTGGCGCCGTCGGTTTCAGCTTGCGGATCGCCATCGTGGATGAACACCAGATCCAGATCGGAACCATGCCCCAGTTCGATCCCGCCGACTTTTCCATAACCGACAATCACAAAGCCGGGGTCGCACACTGTGCCGTCCGGGCGCCGTGGCGCACCATGGCGGGCGACCGTGTGCCGCCACGCCAACGCCAACACCTGCTCCAGAATGGCCTCTGCCAGCCAGGTCAGGTAGTCGCTGACCTTCATCAACGGCAGGCTGCCGGTGATCTCCGACGCCGCGACACGCAGGCTGTGCGCCAGCTTGAAGTGCCGGAGCGCTTCCATCTGCTGTTCAAGATCGTCTTCAGGAATGCGCGTCAGGCGCTCGCGCAACTCGGCGCCCAACTCCAGCGCCTGTGGCGGGCTGAACAGCCGGCCTTCATTGAGCAATTCGTCCAGCAGCAGCGGGAAGCGGGCTATCTGCTCGGCGATCCACGGGCTGGCCGCGCACAAGGTCAGCAGCCGGCGCAGCGCCCCAGGGTTTTCGGTGAGAAGCACCAGATAGGCCGACCGCCGCGCCACGGCCTCAACCAATGGCAGCACACGCTCCAGGACCAGATCAGGGTTGCTGTGTTCGACCGCTTGGGCCAACAGGCGTGGAATGAACGCATCGAGCCGCTCACGCCCCAGACGCTGCATCGAGCGCAGCTGCGAACTGTTGCGCAAATTGCTCAGGTGCTTCAGCGCTTTCTGCGCATCCGAGAATCCGCCTTCCTGCAATTGAAGGGAGGCGCTTTCTTCATTCTGAGACTCTTCCCACAGTGGCAACCACTCGCCGCCGACGATCTCTTCGCCGCCGTCCTCCTGACCCTCTTCTTCATCCGGGTCAGCGATGACTTGCCGGAAATGCCAGTCAACCCGACCGCGCCAATACATAAGCTTCTCGTGGAAGCTGTTCCAGTCGGCAAAGCCCATGATGAACGCGATGCGCGCCTGGTCCCGATCATCCTCGGGCAGCATCTGGGTCTGACGATCCGCAATGGCCTGAATGGCGTGCTCGGTGTAGCGCAGGAATTCATACCCTTGGCGCAGCTCGTCAATGACAGCCGAAGGCAGGTAGCCCTGACCGTCGAGCGTGCGCAACACCTTGAGCAAGGGACGCTGCTGTAGGCTCAGGTCGCGGCCGCCGTGAATCAACTGGAACGCCTGAGCGATGAATTCCACCTCGCGAATGCCGCCCGAACCCAGCTTGATGTTCGCCGCCATGCCCTTGCGCCGGACCTCCTGCTGTATCAGCTGCTTCATGGTGCGCAGCGCTTCGATGGCCGAGAAATCCAGGTAGCGCCGATAAACGAACGGTCGCAGCATTTCCAGCAGCTCGTCACCCTTGGCCTGATCACCACCGACCACCCGGGCCTTGATCATGGCGTAGCGTTCCCAGTCGCGCCCCTGATCCTGGTAGTACTGCTCCAGCGCGTTGAAGCTGAGCACCAGCGCGCCGGATGAGCCATAGGGCCGCAAGCGCATGTCGACGCGAAAGACAAAACCGTCGACCGTCACCGGATCCAGTGCCTTGATCAGGCGCTGGCCCAGGCGAATGAAAAACTCCTGATTATCCAGCGGACGTTTAACCCCCTGGGTTTCGCCGCCCTCGGGGTAGGCGAAGATCAGGTCGATGTCGGACGACAGGTTCAATTCGACGGCGCCAAGCTTGCCCATGCCGAGGATGACCATGTGCTGTGGCTCGCCGCTGCGACGACCGGTGGGCGTTCCGAATTGCTGGCAATGCCGCTCATACAGCCACTGGTACGCGAGGTCGATACTGCCATCGGCCATGTCGGAAAGGTCGCGACAGGTTTCGACCAGATCAGCTTGCCGGGTCAGGTCACGCCAGATAATTCGGACTTGCTGCCGCGTCCTCTGCCGACGTAGATTACGCCCCAGCTCATCGTCACTGGCAGCTTCCTGCACTGCGACGGCCATCTGCTGGCGCAGCTCACCGGCTTTATAGCCACGCTCAAGCTCACCGGATTCGGCGAGGTCGAGCAGCATCTGAGGGTCGCGACTCACCTGATCGGCGACAAAGTCGCTGGCCGCGCAAACGCGATCAAAAGCGGCCAGACGTTCAGCGGGCCAGGCATCGAAAGTCGCCTGACCGGCCTCCGTCAGAGAGACAAGCGCAGCGCGGAACGACTGTTGCGCACGAGTGACCAACGGCAGAAGGACGGCCGGCAGATCAGCCAGCAAAGGGAGGCTCATGGTCTATCCTTGGTCGGCGTTCAAAAGACTACCCGCCGTGGAGGTTGTACACACGATACGGACAGGACTGTCGAACAAAGGTTAAAAATTGCTAGCGCTTCATTATTTTTGGTTGCCAGGATCAGCTTTCACTTGATCTGTTTGTTATTTCAACCAACATTAGCGATTTGTTTCACCGCATGACCCGAGCGAAAACATCGTTCACCTGTAGTTTTACTACTGTATATACAAGTCAAAAAGCTGAAACGGCCAAAGATTTGTAGTAAAACTACACAACGCCGGGTACAACTCCGGCCATCCAAGAATTTTTACGTCGTCTGCCCACAAGGCCAGTCGCAACAAACTCAGGCAACCGATTCTGGAAGCCTTTCCGCCCTGGAGCAAGCCATGCAAGACCTCGATCCCGTCGAAACCCAGGAATGGCTGGACGCCCTGGAATCGGTTCTCGACAAAGAAGGCGAAGACCGTGCTCATTACCTGATGACCCGTATGGGCGAGCTGGCCACACGAAGTGGTACCCAGCTGCCGTACTCCATCACCACGCCTTACCGCAACACCATCCCTGTTACCCGCGAAGCACGCATGCCCGGCGACCTGTTCATGGAACGCCGCATCCGTTCGATCGTTCGCTGGAACGCACTGGCGATGGTCATGCGCGCCAACATGCAAGACCCTGATCTGGGCGGCCACATCTCCACGTTCGCGTCCAGCGCCACGCTGTATGACATCGGCTTCAACTACTTCTTCCAGGCCCCGACCGAAGAACACGGCGGCGACCTGATCTACTATCAAGGTCACGCTTCTCCGGGCATCTACGCTCGCGCCTTCCTTGAAGGTCGCTTGAGCGAAGAGCAGATGCTCAAGTTCCGTCAGGAAGTGGATGGCGGCGGCCTGTCGTCGTACCCGCACCCTCACCTGATGCCGGACTTCTGGCAGTTCCCTACCGTTTCCATGGGCCTGGGCCCGATTACTGCGATCTACCAGGCGCGCTTCATGAAGTACCTGGAAAACCGTGGTTTCATCCCGGCTGGCAAGCAGAAAGTCTGGTGCTTCATCGGTGACGGTGAGTGCGACGAGCCGGAAACCCTGGGCGCCATTTCCCTGGCCGGTCGTGAAAACCTCGACAACCTGATCTTTGTCATCAACTGCAACCTGCAGCGCCTCGACGGCCCGGTTCGCGGTAACGCCAAGATCATCCAGGAACTCGAAGGCGTATTCCGCGGCGCTGCCTGGAACGTCAACAAGGTCATCTGGGGCCGCATGTGGGACCCACTGTTCGCTCAGGACGAAGACGGCCTCATGCAGCGTCGCATGGACAAAGCCATCGACGGCGAGTACCAGAACTACAAGGCCAAAGACGGCGCCTACGTCCGTAAGCACTTCTTCGGCGACGATCCAGAGCTGCTCAAGCGCGTCGAGAACCTGTCCGACGACGAGATCTGGAAACTCAACCGTGGCGGCCACGACCCGTACAAGGTCTACGCGGCGTACCACCAGGCGGTCAACCACAAAGGCCAGCCAACCGTCATCCTGGCCAAGACCATCAAAGGTTACGGTACCGGTGCAGGCGAAGCGAAAAACACCGCGCACAACACCAAGAAGGTCGATATCGAGTCGCTGAAGAAATTCCGTGACCGCTTCGACATTCCGCTGAACGATTCCGAGCTCGAATCGCTGCCGTTCTATCGTCCGGCCGAAGACAGCGCGGAAATGAAATACCTGCGCAAATGCCGTGAGAAGCTCGGTGGCTCCCTGCCGCAGCGCAACCGTGGCAACACCAGCATCCCGACTCCGCCACTGGACACCCTCAAGTCCATTCTGGACGGTTCGGGCGACCGTGAAATCTCCACCACCATGGCGTTCGGTCGTATCCTCGCCTCGATGGTGAAAGACAAGGAACTGGGCAAGCGCATCGTTCCGATCCTCGCCGACGAAGCGCGTACCTTCGGTATGGAAGGCATGTTCCGTCAGCTGGGTATCTACTCGCCAGTCGGCCAGCTTTACGAGCCAGTCGACCGCGATCAGGTGATGTACTACCGCGAAGAGAAAGACGGCCAGATCCTGCAGGAAGGCCTCAACGAGGCAGGCGCGTTCTCCTCGTTCATCGCTGCCGGTACCGCCTACAGCAACTACAACACCCCGATGCTGCCGGTCTACATCTTCTACTCGATGTTCGGCTTCCAGCGTATCGGCGACCTGGCCTGGGCTGCTGGCGATGCACAGACTCGCGGCTTCCTGCTGGGCGGCACCTCCGGGCGTACCACGCTCAACGGTGAAGGCCTGCAACACGAAGACGGTCACAGCCACATCCTGGCCTCGACCATCCCGAACGTGCGCAGCTATGACCCTGCCTATGCCTACGAGCTGGCGGTGATCATGCACGAAGGCACGCACCGGATGATGACGTTGCAGGAAAACGTCTATTACTACATCACCGTGATGAACGAGAACTACCACCAGCCAGCCATGCCGGCCGGGGTCGAAGACGGCATCATCAAGGGCATGTACCTGCTTGAGGAAGACAAGCGCGAAGCGGCTCATCACGTTCAACTGATGGGTTCGGGCACCATCCTCAACGAAGTGCGCGAAGCGGCGAAGATCCTGCGTGAGCAGTTCAACATCGGCGCCGATGTCTGGAGCGTTACCAGCTTCAACGAACTGCGTCGCAACGGCCTGGCCGTTGAGCGTGCCAACCGTTTGAAGCCGGGCCAGAAGCCACAGGTGAGCTACGTTGAAGAGTGCCTCAACGGCCGTAAAGGTCCGGTGATCGCTTCGACCGACTACATGAAACTGTTCGCTGACCAGATCCGTCAGTGGGTTCCGACCAAGGAATACAAAGTCCTGGGCACTGACGGCTACGGCCGCAGCGACAGCCGCAAGAAGCTGCGTCACTTCTTCGAAGTCGACCGTCACTTCGTGGTGCTGGCAGCTCTGGAAGCCCTGGCCGACCGTGGCGACATCGAACCGAAAGTCGTGGCGGAAGCCATCACCAAGTTCGGCATCGACCCGGATAAACGCAACCCGCTGGACTGCTAAGGCCTGCGTTAACGATCGCAAAGCGCGCTGCAACATTGCGCACGACAGCCGAGGATGCGGAATTTACTCCGGTAAATGAGCATCCGAGGCTGTTTTGTCGCACTCCCGGCAGCGCAGTCGAGTGAACAGGTTCTCCTAAGGAGAGACATTGTGAGTGAGTTAATTCGTGTACCCGACATCGGCAGCGGTGACGGTGAAGTCATTGAGTTGTTCGTCAAGGTTGGCGATCGCATCGAAGCCGATCAGAGCCTGCTGACCCTTGAGTCGGATAAGGCGAGCATGGAAATCCCTGCGCCGAAGGCCGGTGTTGTCAAAAGCCTGAAAGTGAAAATCGGCGACCGCCTGAAAGAAGGCGACGAGCTGCTCGAGCTGGAAGTGGAAGGTGAGTCTGCCGCTGCTCCTGCTGCCGAAGCTGCTGCCGAGCCCGCCGCAGCGGCTCCAGCACCTGCTGCTGAAAAACCGGCTGAGGCAGCGCCTGCACCTGCCGCCGCGCCAGCCCCTGCTGCCGAAGCCGCCGTTCAGGACATCCATGTGCCTGACATCGGTTCGTCGGGCAAAGCTCGCATCATCGAACTGCTGGTCAAGGTGGGCGACAGCATCGAAGCTGACCAGTCCCTGATCACGCTGGAGTCCGACAAAGCCTCGATGGAGATTCCTTCTCCAGCCGCTGGCGTTGTCGAGAGCATCAGCGTCAAGGTCGAAGACGAAGTCGGCACTGGCGACCTGATCCTGAAACTGAAAGTGGCCGGTGCTGCACCTGCCGCCGCGCCTGCTCAGGCAGCTGCCCCGGCTCCGGCCAAGGCTGACGCGCCTGCAGCAGCGCCAGCCGCTGCACCTGCGCCGAAAGCCGAAGCGGCCCCTGCGCCTGCAGCCGCTCCTGCCAAAGACGGTGCCAAGGTTCACGCAGGCCCGGCTGTTCGTCAGCTGGCTCGTGAATTCGGCGTCGAGCTGAGCGCTGTGACGGCGACCGGCCCACATGGCCGCGTCCTGAAGGAAGACGTGCAGGTTTACGTCAAATCCATCATGACCAAAGCCAAAGATGCACCGGCTGCTGGCGGCGCTGCCGGCGGCATGGGCATTCCTCCGATTCCGGAAGTCGATTTCAGCCGCTTCGGCGAAATCGAAGAAGTGCCGATGACTCGCCTGATGCAACTGGGCGCAACCGGTCTGCACCGCAGCTGGCTGAATATCCCGCACGTCACTCAGTTCGATCAGGCCGACATCACCGACCTGGAAGCTTTCCGCGTTGCGCAGAAAGCCGTTGCCGAAAAAGCGGGCGTGAAGCTGACCGTATTGCCTCTGCTGCTCAAGTCCTGCGCGCACCTGCTCAAGGAGCTGCCGGACTTCAACAGCTCGCTGGCACCCAGCGGCAAGGCAATCATCCGCAAGAAATACGTCAACATCGGTTTCGCCGTGGACACGCCGGACGGCCTGTTGGTCCCAGTGATCAAGAACGTCGACCAGAAGAGCCTGCTGCAACTGGCTGCCGAAGCCGCCGAGCTGGCTGAGAAAGCACGCAGCAAAAAGCTGTCGGCCAACGACATGCAAGGTGCCTGCTTCACGATCTCCAGCCTGGGTCACATTGGCGGCACCGGCTTCACGCCGATCGTCAACGCGCCTGAAGTGGCGATCCTGGGTGTGTCCAAGGCCACCATGCAACCGGTCTGGGACGGCAAGGCTTTCCAGCCACGCCTGATGCTGCCGTTGTCACTCTCCTACGATCACCGTGTGATCAACGGCGCTGCAGCGGCTCGCTTCACCAAGCGTCTGAGCGATTTGCTGGCGGATATCCGTACGATTCTGCTGTAAGCCGTACAAGGCCCGTTTCCCATGAAACGGGCCTTCGCTGTTTTTCGAGCTGCCACGCTCGTACCTCAACCCCGCCCATTTGGCGGGGCTTTTTTTGGGCGCAGGTTTTTGGGGGTTGGTGTTGGTGTTGGGGCTGGGAACGATCACTACAACAACTCTCTAACGAAGGGACATCCGCAACAAAAGCGCCAACCGTGAGCACCAAAATCAGGCACTTACCGGCCTTTCCCGACAAATCCGACCAACAACCTTTAGTTAATCCCCGATTTGCCGACAGATTTATAGCACTAAGCCATCGCGCTCACTTGTCAGCCCGTTCGCCATGATGCAACCTTGCGACACGCGATTTAACGATGGGCTCCTTGCCCATCCGCGACAGTACTCTTAAAGCGAGTTCCTTCATGAAAAGCCAACCTGATGCTGCCGCCCGATCGGCAGCCGAGGTCGTGACGCAATTGCCGGTGCCCTCGCGGCTCGGCATGCTGCGTTTCGAGCGGCTGAATGAACCCAGCTGGGCGATGCTGTACCTGGATCCCAACTGCGAAAAGCAGTTCGACATGCCGGCCATGGAGCTGTGCGCCCTCATCGGCGCGCCTTATGCCAGCCTGATGGAACCGGAGGCTCGCTACCATTTGCACGATGCCGTACAGATGCAACTGGCCAGCAACTCGCATTACGTCATCCGCTACACCCTTCACACGACTCGCGGCCCGCTGGGCCTGCTTGAGATCGGAGAAGGCTACAAGCAGCACAACCGTCACCTGCTGCGCGGCTATCTGATGGTGGTGGATGAGGTGTTCGACGCCAGTGAGCTGGCGTTCAGCCCGGATCTGGAAGTTCAGAACTCGCGCCTGCAGATCGCCCTGGAGCTGAATCAGCGCGCTCAACACGAACAGCTGCAGCACCTTGAACGGGTTCGCGCGCAGCAGAGCTTGATCCTGCGCCTGGCGCGCCATCGCTACAGCTCCAGCAACTCCTTGCAGGAAGCCGCCGAGCTGATCACCAAGAGCGCTTGCGAGATCTACGACATTGATCGCGCGGCCATCTGGAACCTCAACGGCCAGACACTCGAGCCCATCGCCGAGTATCGCCGGGACATCGACGGTTACTTCAAACCCGCCGCCATCGACATCAGTCGCTACCCCAGCTATCTGGAAGCGCTGCACACCAGTCGTGCCATCGACGCCAATGACGTGCAGCTCGACCCGCGCACCCGTGAGCTGGCCGAAAGCCTCGGGCCGCGTGACATCAACGCGATTCTGGACGCCAGCATACGCATCGACGGCCACGTCGTGGGCGTGTTGTGCCTGGAACAGACCGGCACGGCGCGCGACTGGCAGTCCGACGAGATCGCCTTTGCGGGCGAGCTGGCCGACCAGTTCGCGCAGGCGATCAACAACCACAATCGTCGCACCGCCACCAACGCACTGCACCTGTTCCAGCGTGCCGTGGAGCAGAGCGCCAATGCGTTTTTGCTGGTCAATTGCGACGGCGTGGTCGAGTACGTCAACCCAAGTTTCACCGAGATCACCCAGTACACCGCGGATGAAGTCCATGGCCATCGCCTGTCGGAACTCCCCGCGCTGGAAAATCTCAACTCGCTGTTGCTGGACGCCAATTCAAGCCTGGTAAGCGGCAACAGCTGGCAGGGCGAATTCAAGAGCCGTCGCAAGAACCTCGAACCGTACTGGGGCCAATTGTCGATTTCCAAAGTCTATGGCGACAACCGCGAGCTGACCCATTACATCGGCATCTACGAAGACATTACCCAGGCCAAGCTCTCCCAGCAGCGGATCGAGCGCCTGGCGTACACCGACAACCTGACCAATCTGGGCAACCGTCCGGCGTTCATCCGCACCCTCGACGAGCACTTTGCCCGGGACATCGAAACGCCGATCAGCCTGCTGCTGGTGGACATCGACAACTTCAAGCGCATCAACGACAGCCTCGGTCACCAGACCGGTGACAAGTTGCTGATCAGCCTCGCGCGGCGTCTGCGCAACAGCCTGAGCCCGACCGGGATTCTCGCGCGCTTTGCCAGTAACGAGTTCGCCGTGCTGCTCGACGACACCGGTCCCGAGGACGGTCAACGTATCGCCAGTCAGGTGCTGACGACGCTGGACAAGCCCATGTTCGTCGATAACCAGCTGATCAGCGTGACGGGCTCCGTCGGCCTGGCCTGCGCGCCCCTGCACGGTCGTGACCCGCAAACCCTGATGAAGAACGCCGGTCTGGCGCTGCACAAGGCCAAGGCCAACGGCAAGCATCAGGTCCAGGTGTTCACCGAAGCGCTCAACGCCGAGGCCAGCTACAAGCTGTTCGTCGAAAACAACCTGCGGCGCGCCCTGACGCAAAACGAGCTGGAAGTCTTCTATCAGCCCAAGCTGTGCCTGCGCACCGGGCGCTTGTTGGGCATGGAAGCGTTGTTGCGCTGGAACCATCCGGAAAAGGGCATGATCCGACCGGACCAGTTCATCAGCGTCGCCGAGGAGACCGGCCTGATCATTCCGATCGGCAAATGGGTCGCGCGCCAGTCCTGCCGCATGAGCAAGCAACTCACCGCTGCCGGTTACGGCAAGCTGCACGTGGCGATCAACGTCTCGCCCAAACAGTTCTCCGACCCGGAACTGGTGACCTCGCTCGCCAACATCTTGCGCGAAGAACAGCTCGACCCGTCGCTGCTGGAGCTGGAGCTCACTGAAGGCTTGCTGCTGGAAGCCACCGAAGATACGCGCCTGCAACTGGAATCCCTGAAGACTCTCGGCCTGACGCTGGCGATGGACGACTTCGGCACCGGTTACTCTTCCTTCAGCTACCTGAAGAAATTCCCGATCGACGTGATCAAGATCGACCGCAGCTTCATCCGCGACATTCCAGACGATCAGGACGACATGGAAATCACCTCGGCGGTCATCGCCATGGCGCACAACCTCAAGCTGACGGTGGTCGCGGAAGGCATCGAGACCGCCGAGCAACTGGCGTTTCTGCGTCGCCACCGCTGCGACGTAGGCCAGGGTTATCTGTTCGACAAACCCATCCCGGGCGAAGACCTGATCAACGCCTTGCGGCGCTATCCACGCGGGCCGCAGCTCTGACGCCAAAGGTTCGCTCCCCTTCCCCGCTCGTTCCATGTACGGCACACTTGTCGCCTTTCATTTGTAACAACACAATCTGACCCCATATACGTCCTTCACTGACAAACCCTGTCGGTTGTCCTGTCCCTGAGAGGTCTACCTCATGGCCCTGCGCTCGGAAATCCTTGTGAACAAAAACGAACTCCCTACTGCCCAGCAAGCGCTGCCGGGCCGCGAAACCCCGATGTCTCTGCCGGAAACACATTTCGTCAATGGCAAACCGCTGCTGGGCCCGTTCTTTCAAGAGGTCGAATTCGCCATCTTCGGCCTGGGTTGCTTCTGGGGCGCCGAGCGTCGTTTCTGGCAACGTGATGGCGTTGTCAGCACAGTCGTGGGCTACGCGGGCGGGTTTACGCCAAACCCGACGTACGAAGAAGTGTGTTCCGGCCTGACCGGCCACAGCGAAGTGGTGCTGGTGGTGTATGAGCCGGAGAAGGTCAGCTATCAAGAGCTGCTGGCGATGTTCTGGGAACTGCACAACCCGACACAAGGCATGCGCCAGGGCAACGACATCGGCACCCAATACCGATCGGTGATTTACGCCACCACGCCTGAACAGCTGGAAGCAGCCCAAGCCAGCGCCGAGGTGTTTCAGGCGGAACTGACCAAGGCCGGTCTGGGGGACATCACCACGGAGATCGACCAGGCGCCGACCGTGTACTTCGCTGAGGCGTATCACCAGCAATACCTGGCCAAGAACCCGCAAGGCTATTGCGGGATTGGCGGCACGGGCGTTTGCATGCCGCCGAGCCTGAACCAGGCTTGAGCCAAACGGGCTGAAGGATCAACACCGATACACTGTAGGAGCCGGCTTGCTGGCGAATGCGTCAGGTCAGACAACACATTGTTTACTGATCCACCGGTTCGCCAGCAAGCCGGCTCCTACAGCGGCGGTGTTCGCCACACGAGCACCTCAGGCAATCAGCTCTCAGCAATCAGCCAGTCCATCGTCCAGTCACCCTGAGTCTGGCCCAGCTTCTCAGCCAGCCAAGGCAGCAGCTCACGCAGCTCCTCCTCCAGGCCCCACGGCGGGTTGGCGATGGCCATGCCTGAGCCGTTCAGGCTGTTCGGCGTGTCCAGTGGATGCACCAGCAATTCCACACGCAACAGCTTCGGCGCGCCGGTTTCGGCCAGTTCTTGATAGAAACGCTTGAGCGCACGCTGGTCCTTGACCGGATACCAGATGGCGGCAACGGTCTGACGCATGCGGCCAATGGCTTCCTTGAGCGCCACCGAGCAGCGTTTCATCTCGTCGAGTTGCTCGAACGGCGGGTCGATCAGCATCACCGCGCGTTTTTCCTGCACCGGCAGCAAGGCCCGCGGCACATGCCAGCCCTCACCCAGGTGCACCGCCACGCGGCGGTCGTATTTCATGTTGTCCTTGAGCAGCGCGCCATCTTCAGGGTGTTTCTCGTTGAGCAACACGCGGTCCTGCTCACGGGTCAGACGTCGCGCCAGCTCAGGCGAACCGGGGTAGTAGCGCAATTCGCCGGTCTTGCGGTTCATCTGGCGAATCACGTCCAGATAGCCCGCAGCCATCGGCGGCACATCGTGCGCGTCCCACAAACGGCCGATGCCTTCGATCCACTCGCCGGTACGCGTGGCCTGATCACCTTGCAGGTCGTACAGACCCAGACCCGCGTGGGTGTCGAGGTAGGCGAGCGGCTGCTCCTTGCGCGACATCAGCGCGATCAAGCGAGTCAGGACGATGTGTTTGAAGACGTCGGCGTGGTTGCCGGCGTGGAAGGCGTGACGGTAGTTCATGGCGGCTCCTGGAAGGCTGCGGAGTTTAACAAAACAGCCGCCATTGCGCAGACCGCTCGTGCCCCACCGCGCACGGGAAACCAAATCACAGGCAAAAAAAGCCCCGGTTAAGCCGTTACAAAACCGGGGTTGAGGGACATGCGCGGCCCAGAGGGTGACCAAACCGTGGCCCGCGCAATTTGAATGTGGCGATTATGCCGAATGAACTAAATGGTTACATAGCCAAAACCGACGTGCTGTTGCGTATGCCAGACATTGCCGACGACAGGTATTGCCGAGCGTGCGCGGCGCTACCAGAATCGGCTCAATCCCAATAAAAGGAGCGAGCGTCATGATGCATGCGGACCTGATCGACCAGGACGATCTACTGGGTCAACTCAGATCGATCGGCTTTGAAATGCCTTCCGGCGCCACCGCTGAGCAAGCCTGCGCACAGGTTGTGTGTGGCTTGAACGACGACCGCGCCCGAGCACTGCGCCAATTGGTGGAAAAGATGCTCACCAGCAGCGCAACCATCTTGCCAGCGGTGCGTCAGGCGATTGATCAGCAGTTATTGCCGGCGTTGGCGACGTATAACAAAGCTCGTACGCAGGCATAACATCGCGATCTGCTGCGACATTAAACATTGTAGGAGCCGGCTTGCTGGCGAACCGGTCTTGTCAGCGACGCCATCCGTCACTGGCCTACCGCATTCGCCAGCAAGCCGGCTCCTACCGTTTGAAGCGCTGCTTTTTACAACCTCACACTCGCAAACGTCGACTCGTTGCGCGCTTGGCTCATTGCCGACAGCGGGCCGGAGAGCGGTGCCAGGACCATGGCCTGAGGAATCGGCATCATCGCCACTTGTTGCGCGGTGTTGGAGCCTACGCGTTCGTCGCGTGGAGGTATGCCGAAGTATTCGCGGTAGCACTTGGAGAAGTGTGGCGTGGACACGAAGCCGCAGACCGAGGCGACTTCGATGATCGACATCGGCGTTTGCTTGAGTAACTGACGCGCACGGATCAGGCGCAGTTTCAGGTAGTAACGCGATGGCGAGCAGTGCAGGTATTTCTGGAACAGCCTTTCAAGCTGACGCCGGGAAACCGAAACGTAGACCGCCAGCTCGTCGAGGTCAATGGGCTCCTCGAGGTTGGCCTCCATCAGCGCCACGATTTCCTGCAGCTTCGGCTGGTTGGTGCCGAGCATGTGTTTAAGCGGCACACGCTGGTGATCCTGTTCGTTACGAATGCGCTCATAAACGAACATCTCCGAGATCGCGGCGGACAGCTCACGCCCGTGATCGCGACTGATCAGGTGCAGCATCATGTCCAGCGGGGCGGTGCCGCCGGAGCTGGTGAAGCGGTTACGGTCGAGGGTGAACAGGCGCGTGCTCATGGCAACACGCGGGAAAGCTTCCTGCATCGCCGCCAGACATTCCCAGTGCACGCTGCAATCGAAGCCGTCCAGAAGACCGGCACAGGCCAGCGCCCAGCTGCCGGTGCACACGGCGCCGAGGCGACGGGACTGGCGCGCCTGGCTCTGCAGCCAGCTCACGTGTTCACGGGTCACAGTGCGTTGAATACCGACGCCGCCACAAACGATCACGGTGTCCAGCACCGGCGCCTTGTGCATCGAAGCATCAGGGGTGATTTGCAGACCGTCGCTGGCCCAGACCTGGCCGCCGTCAGCGCTCAGGGTGGTCCAGCGATACAGCTCACGACCGGACAACTGGTTCGCCATGCGCAGTGGCTCAACCGCAGATGCGAGCGAGATGAGTGTGAAATTGTCCAGCAGCAGAAAGCCGATGGATTGAGGCGCACGGTTCTGGGGTTGAGCCCCGGAGTTGAACGAAGTCATCACGGTATCTCCTCACACATAAAGCGGTTGATGGCCCCAGTTAGAGGCTCTTGTTGTTTGGCTCTCGTCAGTGGAGAGCTTTGCTATTGCAACGCAAATGCCATGCCTAAAGTTGAATGGGCATTCAATAAACCCTGATTGCGACGTCGCGATGCGTCTATTCGGGAGCGACATGGCTGTTCCGATAGCGACCTATCGATCCCGAAGCCACGGAAACAAAGGGAGGGATGAGCAATTCGGTAGCACTTGTGTGAATTGCCGAAATCTCTGACGCCGACGAGTGTCACCCCAAGCACGGGTGACCGACGGCAGGCCTGTGAACGCGTGTGCAGCATGGCTTTGCGCCATGTCCACAAGGCTCACGCGCCAAAAGGCAGCGGCGGGTTTGAAACGTGATTCAAAAGCGAGCAGAACCGTTTGAGGTGGCCGCTCAGTATCCAGCGCGCCCCCGCCTTACGCTTTCGTGGGCAAGCTCACGAAAGCGTCGGAACAAGCGCCGCCGAGTCACAGGTCAGCACTCAACCGCACTGACCGCCAACCCGCCGCGCGAGGTCTCTTTGTATTTGTCATGCATATCAGCGCCGGTGTCGCGCATGGTGCGAATCACCCGGTCCAGCGAGATGAAGTGATTGCCGTCGCCACGCAGCGCCATCTGTGCGGCATTGATCGCCTTTACGGCGGCAATGGCATTGCGCTCGATGCAAGGCACTTGAACCAGGCCGCCGACCGGATCGCAGGTCAGACCCAGGTTGTGTTCCAGGCCGATTTCGGCGGCGTTGCACAATTGCGCCGGGGTTGCACCGAGGATGTCCGCCAGCCCGGCCGCCGCCATGGCACACGCCGAACCCACTTCACCCTGACACCCCACCTCGGCGCCTGAGATCGAGGCATTTTTCTTACACAGGATGCCGATCGATGCGGCACCCAGGAAATAATCCACCACGTTGGCTTCGCTGACTTCATCGCTGAATTTGACGAAGTAATGCAGCACCGCCGGAATGATCCCCGCCGCGCCGTTGGTAGGCGCCGTCACCATGCGCCCGCCCGCCGCGTTCTCTTCATTGACCGCCAGGGCGAACAGGTTGACCCATTCCATGGCGCTCAATGTCGATCCGATCACGTTTGGTTTGTTGAGCTCTTGCAGGCTGCGGTGCAGGCGCGCTGCACGCCGACGCACGTTCAGGCCGCCCGGCAAAATACCTTCATGTTTGAGGCCATGCTCCACGCAGTCCTGCATGGCGCGCCACAAGCGCATCAGGCCGGAGCGAATCTCCTCTTCGCTGCGCCAGACTTTCTCGTTCGCCATCATCAGTTCCGAGACGCGCAGGCCGTGTTTTTCGCACAGCATCAACAGCTCATCGGCACTGGAGAAATCGTAAGGCAGCACAGTGTTGTCCATGTCCAGCACGCCGCTGGCGGCTTGCGCTTCATCGACCACAAACCCGCCGCCCACCGAATAGTAGGTGTCGCGGTGCAACTCGCCGCTCACATCGAAGGCGATCAAGGTCATGGCGTTGGGATGAAAGGGCAGGTTTTCGTCGATCAGCTGCATGTCGCGCTGCCAGACGAAAGCGATCGGGTGATCGCCGTTGAGCTTCAGGGTGTCGGTTTCACGCAGTTCGGCAATGTGCTGACCGATCAGCGTCGGGTCGATTGCGTCAGGCCATTCACCCATCAAGCCCATGATCACGGCATTGTCGCTGCCGTGCCCGACGCCGGTGGCTGACAGTGATCCGTACAGGCGCACTTCAATGCGTGAAGCCGACGCCAACTGGTCGCGTTCACGCAAGCCTTGAACGAATAACGCCGCTGCGCGCATCGGCCCCACGGTGTGAGAACTGGAAGGGCCGATACCGATCTTGAACAGGTCGAACACGCTGATAGCCATTAACCGCAAACCTCCGCAAAACAGGGTTCCCGGCGCGCCAGGCGGCCGGCGACGGAACTGCTACGCTCAAGCTGCTATCCGTCGAGATGGCGGCATCATCAGCCTTTTATCTCGAAGGGCGGCGTCTCACACCGACCCACTCTTGTCCACGAACGTCGCGGCTACACAGAAGCCTCCAGGAGCACATCCCCCAGAAGAAGAGCCACTGTTTTCGACACTTTTTGCCGCATCGACACTCGAAAACCATTCGGCGACCGGGGAAAAAATCTGTAAGCGACGTCACTGACACTGGATACGACCCCCTCTGTACTGGATACGACGCACCCTGTAGGCGTTTGTTTTTCCCTGTTACATGATCGTTGTCGACTCAATCGCCAGACGCAGTGATAGAGCTGTTTTCCCACTTGACTCGCCGACACCCAAAAACGCGTCAGCCCTGACTGATGACGAGAAGAAAACACCTAAGGAGTCCAACCATGAAAGGTTCACACAAGCTATTGCTGGGCGTTGCGCTGAGTCTGCCCTTGCTGGCCCAGGCCGCAGAGCCCGAGGCGTGCAAGACAGTCAATTTTTCTGATGTAGGCTGGACCGACATTACCGCAACCACCGCCACCACCAGCGTCGTCCTTCAGTCTCTGGGCTACAAAACCAAGACCACCATGATTTCCGTACCGGTGACCTACAAGTCGCTGGCCGATGGCAAAAACATGGACGTGTTCCTCGGCAACTGGATGCCGACCATGGAAAACGACATCAAGGCTTACCGCGACGCCGGCACCGTCGAAGTGGTGCGCACCAACCTCACAGGCGCCAAATACACACTGGCCGTACCGCAAGCGCTGTACGACAAAGGCCTGCATGATTTCGCCGACATCGCCAAATTCAAGAAAGAGCTCGACGGCAAGATCTACGGCATCGAGCCTGGCAACGACGGCAACCGCCTGATCCAGAGCATGATCGACAAAGACGCATTCGGCCTGAAAACCGCGGGTTTCAAAGTCGTCGAATCGAGCGAAGCCGGCATGCTCTCCCAAGTGGACCGCGCCGCCAAGCGCGACACCGCCGTGGTGTTCCTGGGCTGGGCGCCGCACCCGATGAACAAGCGCTTCAAGATCCAGTACCTGACGGGCGGTGACGACTTCTTCGGCCCGGACTTCGGTGCCGCGACCGTGGCCACCAACACGCGCAAGGGCTACACCCAGGAGTGCAGCAACGTCGGCCAGTTGCTGAAGAACCTGCAGTTCACCGTCGACATGGAAAGCGAACTGATGGGCAACATTCTGGACGACAAGATGAAGCCTGAAGCCGCCGCCAAGGCGTGGCTGAAGAAAAACCCTCAAGTACTCGACACCTGGCTGGCGGGTGTCACCACAGTGGACGGTAAACCTGGCCTGGAAGCCGCAAAAGCCGAGCTGACGAAGTAACTCGACACGCAGGCGGGTTCGCCCGCCTGTTGTCCTCTTTTCATCCCGCACGCGGACAATCGATATCATGCTGACTGATCATAAACTCCCCCTAGGCCAGTACATCGCAGGCTTTGTCGAATGGCTGACCCAACACGGCGCCAACACATTCGACGCCATTGCCTCGACTCTGGAAACCATGATCCATGGACTGACCGCCGGTCTGACCTGGTTCAATCCTTTTGTCCTGATCGGCCTGATTGCTCTGCTTGCACACTTCATTCAGCGCAAGTGGGGCCTGACCGCCTTTGTCGTCATTTCGTTTCTGCTGATCCTGAACCTGGGGTATTGGCAGGAAACCATGGAAACCCTCGCCCAGGTGCTGTTCGCCACCCTGGTCTGCGTGGTGATTGGCGTGCCGCTGGGCATTGTTGCCGCGCACAAGCCGATGTTTTACACCTGCATGCGTCCCGTCCTCGACCTGATGCAGACGGTGCCGACGTTCGTTTACCTGATTCCAACCCTGACCCTCTTCGGGCTGGGCGTGGTACCGGGTCTGATTTCGACGGTGGTGTTCGCGATTGCCGCACCCATCCGACTGACCTACCTGGGCATCTGCGATGTCCCGCAAGAACTCCTCGACGCCGGCAAGGCCTTCGGCTGCTCCCGCCGTCAACTGCTGTCACGAATCGAACTGCCCCACGCCATGCCTAGCATCGCGGCCGGTATCACCCAGTGCATCATGCTGTCACTGTCGATGGTGGTGATCGCAGCGCTGGTGGGTGCCGACGGTCTGGGCAAACCTGTGGTCAACGCACTGAACACTGCTGATATCGCACTGGGCTTCGAAGCAGGCCTTGCGATCGTATTGCTGGCGATCATGCTCGACCGTATCTGCAAACAACCCGACGCTAAAGTGAGGGCGGACGCATGAGCATCATCAAATTCGACCAGGTAGACGTCGTCTTCTCCAAAGACCCGCGCGAGGCTCTCAAGCTGCTGGATCAGGGCCTGGCGCGGCCAGAAATCCTGAAGAAAACCGGCCAGATCGTTGGCGTGGAAAAAGCCAGCCTGGAAATCAACAAAGGCGAAATCTGCGTGCTGATGGGCTTGTCCGGCTCGGGCAAATCCAGCCTGCTGCGCTGCATCAACGGCCTGAACACGGTCAGCCGTGGTTCGCTGTTCGTCGAGCACGAAGGCAAGCAGATCAACATCGCCAACTGCACCCCGGCTGAACTGAAAATGATGCGCACCAAGCGCATCGCGATGGTGTTCCAGAAGTTTGCCCTGATGCCGTGGCTGACCGTTCGCGAAAACATCAGCTTCGGTCTGGAAATGCAGGGTCGGCCCGAGAAGGAACGTCGCCAGTTGGTGGACGAGAAACTCGAGCTGGTGGGCCTGACCCAATGGCGTAACAAGAAGCCTGACGAGCTGTCCGGCGGCATGCAGCAGCGTGTGGGCCTGGCCCGCGCGCTGGCAATGGACGCCGACATCCTGCTGATGGACGAACCGTTCTCGGCGCTCGACCCGCTGATCCGCCAAGGCCTGCAGGATGAATTGCTGGCCCTGCAGAAGAAACTGAACAAGACCATTGTGTTCGTGAGCCACGACCTGGACGAAGCCCTGAAGCTGGGCACCCGGATCGCGATCATGAAGGACGGCCGGATCATCCAGTACAGCGTGCCGGAAGAGATCGTGCTGAACCCTGCGGACGAATACGTGCGCACCTTCGTCGCCCATACCAACCCGCTCAACGTTCTGTGTGGCCGCAGCCTGATGCGTCCGATCACCGATTGCACCCGCATCAACGGGTCGCAAGTGTGCCTGGACCCGGGCGACGATTCCTGGATCGATCTGGCAGACGGCAACACGATCACAGGCCTGCGCCAGCACGGCGCGGCGGTTGACCTGCAGAGCTGGGAACCCGGTCAGGCGGTTGAGAACCTGGGTCGTCGACCGACCGTCGTGCACTCGGACATCGGCATGCGTGAAGCGCTGCAGATTCGTTACCACACCGGCAACAAGCTGGTGCTGCAAGAGAACAACAAACTGGTCGGCATCCTGGGTGACAGCGAGCTGTACCACGCGCTGCTCGGTAAAAATCACGGCTAAACGCACCACCCGACTGTAGGGGCGCGCTTGGTCTGGGCCGCATTCGGACGATTGCGTAGTGTCAGGCGCCAACGATGTTAAATGTGCCGACCTCATCGCGGGCAAGCGCGCTCCTACAGGGGAACGATCAGCAATCCGGTAAGCGCGACGTCGGAAACTGTAGGAGCGAGGCTTGTCCCGCGATCTGCCGGGAACCGGCAGCAAAGCCCAGCGAATGCGGTGTGCCTGACACCCTCAAGGTGGATGGATTTACTGCCGCTGCGCACCAGATCGCGGGACAAGCCACGCTCCTACAGGTGATTGGCTTAAGGCACGGAATCAGAGGCTTGCAGGGCCTTTCCGCACGCCCATCATTTTTTGTTGATTGAACGTTCAATAAAAAAGCACTAGACTGGGGGCCGTTTTTCAGTCTTTCACGATCACCCGGCGAGCCACGGAGACTCACAGATGCCCAAGGTCGGTATGCAACCCATTCGTCGTCAGCAGCTGATTCAGGCCACGCTTTCGGCCGTCGATCAGGTCGGGATGGGCGATGCGAGCATCGCGTTGATCGCCAAACTGGCGGGCGTCTCCAACGGCATCATCAGTCACTACTTCCAGGACAAGAACGGCCTGATCGCAGCGACCATGCGCCACCTGATGAATGCACTGATCATCAACGTTGCAGCACGCAGACAGGCACTGACCGATGACAGCCCCCGGGCGCATCTGAAAGTCATCATCGAGGGCAACTTCGACGCCAGTCAGGTCAACGGACCGGCCATGAAAACCTGGCTCGCGTTCTGGGCCACCAGCATGCATTCACCGTCGCTGCACCGGTTACAGCGCATCAACGATCACCGCCTGTATTCCAACCTGTGCTGCCAGTTTCGCCGCGTGCTGCCATTGGATGACGCACGCACCGCAGCCCGCGGCCTGGCGGCACTGATCGATGGGCTGTGGTTGCGCGGCGCGCTTTCCGGCGATGCCTTCGACACCGAACAGGCGCAACAACTCGCCTACGAGTACATGGATTTCCAATTGGCAAAAGCGGCACGCTGACACAGCCGCCCGACATCGACCGGCACTGCGCTCAGCGCACTCGGTCACCGTCATTCACAGACAACTGCGAGGACTTTATGGCCCGTTTCGAACTGCAAAAACTCTACATTGACGGTGGTTACGTCGACGCCAGCAGCGACGCGACCTTCGAAGCCATCAACCCGGCCAACGGCGAAGTGCTTGCCCAGGTCCAACGGGCCAGTCAGGCCGACGTGGAGCGCGCTGTCGTCAGCGCCGAGAAGGGCCAGAAACTCTGGGCTGCCATGACCGCCATGGAGCGCTCGCGCGTTCTGCGTCGTGCTGTCGACATCCTGCGTGAGCGCAACGATGAGCTGGCCGCGCTCGAAACCCTGGACACCGGCAAAGCGATCTCCGAAACCAAATACGTCGACATCGTGACCGGCGCGGATGTGCTGGAGTACTACGCCGGTCTGGTCCCGGCGATCGAAGGCGAACAGATTCCGCTGCGCAGCTCTTCCTTCGTTTATACCCGCCGCGAGCCGCTGGGCGTCACCGTCGGCATCGGCGCCTGGAACTACCCGATCCAGATCGCCCTGTGGAAATCCGCACCGGCACTTGCAGCCGGCAACGCGATGATCTTCAAGCCGAGCGAAGTCACCTCGCTGACCACGCTGAAACTGGCTGAGATCTACACCGAAGCCGGCTTGCCCGACGGCGTGTTCAACGTCCTGACCGGCAGCGGCCGCGAAGTCGGCACTTGGCTGACCGAGCACCCGCGCATCGAGAAAATCTCGTTCACCGGCGGCACCGACACGGGCAAGAAAGTCATGGCCAGCGCCTCCAGTTCGTCGCTCAAGGAAGTGACCATGGAGCTGGGCGGCAAGTCGCCGCTGATCATTTTCGACGACGCCGACCTGGATCGCGCCGCCGACATCGCCATGATGGCCAACTTCTACAGCTCCGGCCAGGTCTGCACCAACGGCACGCGGGTGTTCGTACCGGGCGCACTCAAGTCGGCATTCGAAGCCAAGATTCTGGAACGCGTCAATCGCATCCGCGTCGGCAACCCGGAAGATGACAACACCAACTTCGGCCCGCTGGTGAGCTTCGCGCACATGGAAAGCGTGTTGGGCTACATCGCCAAGGGCAAGGATGAAGGCGCACGCCTGTTGGTCGGTGGCGATCGTTTGACCGAGGGCGAATTCGCCAAAGGCGCATTTGTTGCGCCGACCGTTTTCACCGACTGCAAAGACGACATGACCATCGTCAAAGAAGAGATCTTCGGCCCGGTCATGAGCATCCTCAGTTATGAATCCGAGGACGAAGTGATCCGCCGCGCCAACGATACCGAAATGGGTCTGGCCGCCGGCATCGTGACCAAAGACCTGAACCGCGCCCACCGCGTGATTCACCAACTGGAAGCCGGTATCTGCTGGATCAACGCCTGGGGCGAGTCCGACGCCAAGATGCCGGTCGGTGGTTACAAGCAATCGGGTGTGGGCCGTGAGAACGGGATCAGCTCGCTGGCGCAGTACACCCGCATCAAATCGGTACAGGTCGAGCTGGGTGATTACGCGTCGGTGTTCTGACCGACGCATCATCGGTGCCGCTGAGGCAGCGCCGATATACGTGTAGGAGCCGGCTTGCTGGCGAACGCGGTGAGTCAGTCACCGATGTCGAATGACGTGACGCATTCGCCAGCAAGCCGGCTCCTACAGGCTCCAGATCGCATCTCCCCCCGCCACAACTTTCTGAACGGAGGATTTCATGCCTCAGGAATTCGATTACATCATCATTGGCGCCGGCTCTGCCGGTAACACCCTGGCAGCCCGTCTCACCGAAGACGCGGGCGTCACCGTCCTGCTGCTCGAAGCCGGCGGCCCGGATTACCGCGCCGACTTCCGCACCCAAATGCCTGCCGCGCTGGCGTTCCCGCTTCAGGGCCGTCGCTACAACTGGGCTTACGAAACCGAGCCCGAGCCGCACATGAACAACCGCCGGATGGAATGCGGTCGTGGCAAGGGCCTGGGCGGCTCGTCGCTGATCAACGGCATGTGCTACATCCGTGGCAACGCGATGGACTATGACGGCTGGGCGAAATTGCCGGGGCTGGAAGAGTGGACCTACCTCGACTGCCTGCCGTACTTCCGCAAGGCTGAAACCCGCGACATAGGCCCGAATGACTACCATGGCGGCGAAGGCCCGGTCAGCGTGACCACACCCAAAGCGGGCAACAACCCGTTGTTTGCCGCGATGGTGGAAGCCGGTGTTCAGGCGGGTTATCCCCGCACCGAAGACCTCAACGGCTACCAGCAGGAAGGCTTCGGCCCGATGGATCGCACGGTCACCCCGTTCGGTCGTCGCGCCAGCACGGCACGTGGCTACCTGGACGAGGCCAAGAAGCGCTCGACCCTGACCATCGTCACCCACGCGCTGACCGATCGCATTCTGTTCGAAGGCAAGCGCGCCGTGGGCGTGGCGTATCTGGTGGGCGACAGCGACACCCGCATCGAGGCCCGTGCGCGCAAGGAAGTCTTGCTGTGCAGCGGCGCGATTGCTTCACCTCAGGTGTTGCAACGCTCCGGCGTCGGCCCTGCCGCGCTGCTGAACAAGCTCGACATCCCTGTGGTTCATGACCTGCCGGGCGTGGGTGAAAACCTTCAGGACCACCTGGAGATGTACCTGCAATACGCTTGCAAGGAGCCGGTCTCGCTGTACCCTTCCCTGCTCTGGTGGAACCAGCCGGCCATCGGTGCCGAGTGGATGTTCCTGGGCAAAGGTATCGGCGCCAGCAACCAGTTCGAGGCGGGTGGTTTCATTCGTTCGCGCGAAGAGTTCGAGTGGCCGAACATCCAGTACCACTTCCTGCCGGTGGCGATTAACTACAACGGCAGCAAAGGCGTTCAGGAACATGGCTTCCAGGCCCACGTGGGTTCGATGCGCTCGCCGAGTCGCGGCCGCGTGCAGTTGAAGTCCAAGAACCCGCGCGACTACCCGAGCATTCTGTTCAACTACATGGCCACCGAGCAGGATTGGCAGGAGTTCCGCGACGGCATCCGCCTGACCCGCGAAATCATGCAGCAGCCTGCGCTGGACAAGTACCGGGGTCGCGAGATCAGCCCGGGCATCGAGGTGCAGACCGACGAGCAGCTTGACCAGTTCGTCCGTGAACACGCAGAGACGGCGTATCACCCGTCCTGCTCGTGCAAGATGGGCACGGATGAAATGGCCGTGGTCGACAGCGAAGGCCGTGTGCACGGGATGCAGAACCTGCGCGTGGTCGACGCCTCGATCATGCCGATCATCACCACCGGCAACCTGAATGCGCCCACGATCATGATCGCCGAAAAAATCGCCGACAAGATCCGTGGTCGCGCGCCGTTGCCGCGCAGCACCGCGAAGTACTTCGTCGCAGGCGATGCACCGGCGCGTGGCAAGCCGATGCGTGAAGCTGCCCAAACTGCGCGCTGAGCCAACCGCTCGCTTCCCGGGACAGAACCCCAACCCTGTGGGAGCGAGCTTGCTCGCGAATGCATCAGCACTGCAGCATTGAGGGTGGCTGACACTACGCATTCGCCACCGTCGTAACCTCCGGCAGCTCCTACAGAGAGTGCGTCACACACTGGATTCGTCTGACGCAAGACTCGCTCAGCGGCGAATTTCTGTGTGCTGAGCATTATCCTGTGGGAGCTCCTACAGAGAGTGCGTCACACACTGGATTCGTCTGACGCAAGACTCGCTCAGCGGCGAATTTCTGTGTGCTGAGCATTATCCTGTGGGAGCTCCTACAGAGAGTGTGTGACACACTGGATTTCCTCTGACGCGAGACTCGCTCAGCGGCGAATTTCTGGTTGCTGAGCATTATCCTGTGGGAGCTGCCGGAGGTTACGACGGTGGCGAAGAGGTCGGTACAGCCGATGCATACCCTTCTTAGCTCTCCGCCCGAAGGCTCAAGCGCGCTATGATTCGGACCATTGCCTGTCCGAATCGCCAAGGAGCCTTCCTGCATGTTCGACTTCTCCGCTCAACTCAAGCAGCGGTTCGCCGCCCTGCAGAGCAGCGCCCAGTTTTTCTCCCTGCGCTACGTCAAACAGACCAGTCAGCACCTGTCCGTGCGCAAGAACGTCGCAGAACCACCGCAGCTCAGCACCGATGAAGGCGTGATGCTCACCGTGCGCATTCGTGGCGTCGAAGCGTATGCGGCCACCAACGACCTCTCGCAACAGGGTTTACAGGCCGCGCTCGAACGGGCCGAAGCTCAGGCCCGCATGCTCGCCCCGTACTCACTGCTCGACCTGCGCGAACAGGCGGTCGCGACCAGCCGCGCCGACTACCTCTCACCCAACCTGACCAGCGCCTTCCCGTCGCTCAGCGAGTGTTACGCCCTGCTCGGCAGCGAATCAGCGTCCGTGCCCAAGGACGATCGCCTGGTCAACTGGCAAGTCAGCCTGGGGTTGGAAAACGTCGAACAGATCTACCTCAACAGTGCCGGCGCCGAGATCCGTCAGGCTCAGCGCTTTGTATTCCCCGGTCTCAGCGTCACGGCCTACGACGGCAAAGACAGCCAGACGCGTAGCCTGGGCCGCGAGAACTTCGGCCAGCAAGGCGGTGCGGAAGTCATCACCTCCTGCGGCATCATTGGGGCCGCGGCCAACGTCGCCGATCAGGCGCTGCAGTTGATCCTGGCAACCAACACCCCGAGCGGCCCTCGCGACCTGTTGCTGACGCCGGACCAGATGATCCTGCAAATCCATGAGTCCATCGGCCATCCGCTGGAGTTGGACCGCATCCTCGGTGACGAGCGCAATTACGCCGGCACCAGCTTCGTCAAAGCCAGCGACTTCGGCACCCTGCAATACGGCTCGAACCTGCTCAACGTGACCTTCGACCCGGAGATTCCCGAGCAACTGGCGAGCTATGGCTATGACGACGACGGCACCCCGGCCAGCAAGCAGTTCCTGATCAAGGACGGCATCCTCGAACGCCCTCTGGGCGGTGCGCTGTCGCAATACCGTTCCGGCATGGAAGGCGTTGCCAACAGCCGCGCCTGTAGCTGGAACCGCGCGCCCATCGACCGCATGGCCAACCTCAACATCGAGCCGGGCGATCAATCGATGGCGCAACTGATCAGCGGTATCGAGCACGGCATCTTGATGAGCACCAACCGCTCGTGGTCGATCGACGATGCGCGCAACAAATTCCAGTTCGGCTGTGAATGGGGTCAGTTGATCGAGAATGGCGAGCTCAAGGGTGTGGTGAAAAACCCGAACTACCGCGCCATTTCCGCGCAGTTCTGGCGCAACCTCAGCGCCGTTGGCGACGCGAGCACCTTCAAGGTCCTCGGCACGCCGAACTGCGGCAAAGGCGAGCCCAACCAGGTGGTGCGCGTCGGCCATGCTTCGCCCGCCTGCGTATTTGCAAACGTCGATGTTTTCGGAGGTGACGCCTGATGTCCCATCAAGCCCGATTCAATGCCTTGGCCGACTGGCTGCGCGGCGCTGTCACGCCCCAGGAACGCTTCACCCTGAGCTACAACGCCGAGGCGTCGGATTTCATTCGGTTCAACCACGCCAAAGTGCGCCAGGCCGGTCACGTGCAGCAGGCCAGCCTGCAGTTCAAATTGATCGAAGACGGTCGGCACGCCGACCTGAACCTGACGCTGTCCGGCGACGAAACCGTGGACCGTCAGCGCCTGAACGAAGCACTGCACCAACTTCGCGAAACCCTGACGCTGCTGCCGGTCGACCCTTATCTGCTGCTCAACGACGACGCCTGGCAAAGCAGCAATGTTCAGGACGCGCCGTTGCCCAACAGCGCCCGCGTGGTCGAACAGATCGCGCAACTGGGCGAAGGCCTAGACCTGGTCGGCATCTACGCCGCTGGGCCGATCTATCGCGGATTCGCCAGCTCCAGCGGCGCGCTGGGTTGGCATCAGGCAAACAGCTTTAACGTTGACTGGAGCCTGTTCCACGAAAACGGTCAGGCCGTGAAGGCCAACTACGCGGGTCACGCGTGGGACGACGAGGCATTCGCCCGACGCTTCACCCTTGCCCGCGAGCAGCTGGAGTTTCTGGGGCATCCTTCGCACCCGCTGCCGCCAGGCCAGTACCGGGCGTATCTGGCGCCTGCCGCACTGGAAGAAGTCATGAGCATGCTGTGCTGGGGCGGTTTCTCGGCGCAATCGCTGGCGGACAAGACCAGTCCGCTGCAGCGTCTTTATGACGGTCATGCGACGCTGAATCCGTTGGTGAGCCTGGGTGAGCAGGTCACGGGCTCATTGTCGCCAGCGTTCTCGAGTGAAGGTTATCCACGCGCCGACCTGTCGCTGGTGGTCGACGGTGTTGCGAAGGATCGCCTGATCGACTCACGCAGCGCGGCCGAGTACAACCTGACCGCCAACGGCGCCGGCTGGGGCGAATCGCCCAGCGCGCTGAGCATGAACGGCGGCTCGTTGGCCCTGGACGATGTGCTCAAGGCGCTGGGCACCGGGCTGTACATCAGCAACCTGTGGTACCTGAACTTCTCCGACCGCACCGCCGGACGAATCACCGGGATGACCCGCTTTGCGACGTTCTGGGTGGAGAACGGCAAGATCAAGGCGCCAGTGAGCACCATGCGCTTCGACGACAGTCTTTTCAGTCTGCTGGGCAGCGCCCTCGAGCAATTGACCAGTGAAAGGGAACTCATCCTGTCGGCGAGTACCTACAGTCAACGTCAGACGGCCTCGAATCTGCTGCCGGGCGCATTGGTGAGCAGGCTGACGTTGACCCTCTAGCCAGACGCAATCCATGTAGGAGCGCGCTTGCCCGCGATTGCGGTGGGCCTGTGATGTAGATGTCGCCTGACACACCGCAATCGCGGGCAAGCGCGCTCCTACAGGAACTGCGAGACTTCCCCAAGTTATACACAACCAGTAAGGACCTCGAACTTCACATGCCGACCTCGACGCCGCCACTGGACGCCCGAACCCTGCGCTGGATGCCCTGGGTCATCGCCATTGCGTTTTTCATGCAAAGCCTGGACGGCACGATTCTCAACACGGCCCTGCCGTCCATGGCCCGTTCGCTGTCCGAAGACCCGCTGCGCATGCAGTCGGTGATCATCGCGTACATGCTGACGATTGCCTTGCTGATTCCCGCGTCGGGGTGGATTTCCGACCGGTTCGGGATCAAGCGCATTTTCTTCAGCGCCATCTTGCTGTTCAGCTTTGGCTCGCTGCTGTGTGCGGCCGCCAACTCCCTCGGCATGCTGGTTACCGCGCGGGTGGTGCAGGGTCTGGGCGGCGCTCTGATGATGCCGGTGGGCCGGTTGATCGTGCTACGCGCTTACCCGCGAGCCGAGCTGGTGCGCATCCTGAGCTTCATCACCATGCCCGCCCTGCTCGGCCCGCTGATGGGTCCGACGGTGGGCGGTTGGCTGGTGGAATACTTGAGCTGGCACTGGATCTTTCTGATCAACATTCCGGTCGGCATCCTGGGATGCTTCGCCGTGCGCAAGTTCATCCCGGACCTACAGGGTGGCGGTCGCACGCGTTTCGATCTGGTGGGGTTTGCGCTGTTCGGCGCATCGATGGTGCTGATCACCATCGCCCTGGAAGGCTTGGGCGAACTGCGTCTGCCGCACCTGCGCGTGGTGATGCTGCTGTTCGGCGGGATGGCGTGCCTGGCCGCGTACTGGTTGCGCGCCGGCCACGTGGAGTCGCCGCTGTTTTCGGCCTCGCTGTTTCGCACCCGAAGTTTCGCCGTCGGCATCATGGGCAACCTGTTCGCACGACTGGGCAGCGGTGCGTTGCCCTTTCTCGTGCCCTTGATGCTGCAAGTGGCGCTGGGTTACTCGCCCTCCCACGCCGGGATGAGCATGATCCCGCTGGCGCTGGCGGCAATGTTCGCCAAACCGCTGGCCACCCGGGCCATCGAGCGTCTGGGGTATCGTATTGTCCTGACCGGCAACACGCTGCTGCTCGGGATCCTGCTGGCGAGCATGGCGCTGGTCGATGCCGACACGCCGTACTGGGTATTGCTGATTCATCTGGCGTTTTTGGGCGGTGTGAACTCGCTGCAGTTCTCGGCGATGAATGCGGTCACGCTGATCGATCTCGATGACGCCAGCGCAGCCAGCGGCAACAGCCTGCTTTCCGTGGTGGCTCAGTTGTCCCTGAGCCTGGGCGTCGCCTGCGCGGCCGCGTTGCTGGGCGGGTTTACGGACGACGTGTCGACCGGCGAGGTCAGCAGCGTGCTGGGTGCATTCCAGCTGACGTTCCTGTGCGTGGGCGTGCTGGCCATGCTGGCGGCGTCGATTTTCCTGCAGCTTTCACCGCGCATGCCACCGGAAATTCCGCCACGCAAGCCACAGACCGAGCCGGAAATCGAGGCGTGATGCGATCCGCTGGCTAAACGCGGATCTATTGTGGGAGCGAATTCATTCGCGAGAGGCCGGTGCATCCGACACATGTCTGTCGGCCTTAGAACTTTTCGCGAATGAATTCGCTCCCACAGGGAACCGATGGTTACAGGACAAACGCGAAAAATGAACCGCCCAATTCCCCCACCATTTATCGCCCGCGCCCCCAAGGCAGGGCCCGCGACCTGATACACTGCGCGACATTTTGTTTTGCAGGCCACCCTTGTGACTAACACCGCGTTCAATTCACTGCCCCTTTCCGCTGCCATGCTGGCTAACCTGGAATCCCTTGGTTATGCCGAGATGACGCCGATTCAGGCGCAGAGCCTGCCGGTGATGCTCAAGGGCATGGACCTGATTGCCCAGGCCAAAACCGGCTCCGGCAAGACGGCGGCCTTCGGTATCGGCCTGCTGAACCCGATCAATCCGCGCTACTTCGGCTGCCAGGCACTGATCCTGTGCCCGACCCGTGAGCTGGCGGATCAGGTCGCCAAGGAAATCCGTCGTCTGGCCCGCGCCGAAGACAACATCAAGGTCCTGACCCTGTGCGGCGGCGTGTCCTTCGGCCCGCAGATCGGCTCGCTGGAGCACGGCGCGCACATCATCGTCGGCACGCCGGGCCGCATCCAGCAGCACTTGCGCAAAGGCTCGTTGGTGCTGGACGGCCTGAACACGCTGGTCCTCGACGAAGCCGACCGCATGCTCGACATGGGTTTCTATGACTCGATCGCGGACATCATCGAGCAGACCCCGGAGCGCCGTCAGACGTTGCTGTTCTCCGCCACCTACCCGGTCGGCATCAAGCAACTGGCCTCCAAGTTCATGCGCGATCCGCAGACCGTGAAGGTCGAAGCGCTGCACGCCGACAGCCAGATCGAGCAGATTTTCTACGAGATTTCCCCTGAGCAACGCCTGGAAGCGGTGGTGAAGGTCCTCGACCATTTCCGTCCGCAGTCCTGCGTGGCGTTCTGTTTCACCAAGCAGCAGGTTCAGGAAGTGGTCGATCACCTGACCGCCAAAGGCATGTCGGCGGTGGGCCTGCACGGTGACCTGGAGCAGCGTGATCGCGATCAGGTGCTGGCGATGTTCGCCAACCGCAGCACCTCGGTACTGGTCGCAACTGACGTGGCCGCCCGCGGTCTGGACATCGATGCCCTGGACATGGTGATCAACGTCGAGCTGGCCCGTGACTCGGAAATCCACATTCACCGCGTCGGCCGTACCGGTCGCGCAGGCGAGACCGGCATCGCCGTCAGTCTCGTTGCGCCGGGCGAAAGCCAGCGTGCACGCGCCGTGGAAGAACTGCAGAAAGCGCCTCTTAACTGGCAACAGTACGACCAGCTGACGCGCAAAGAAGGCGGCAAGCTGCTGCCCCCAATGACGACCCTCTGCATCGGCTCGGGCCGCAAGGACAAACTTCGTCCGGGCGACATCCTTGGCGCGCTGACGGGCGAAGCGGGTGTTCCGGGCACTCAGGTCGGCAAGATCGCGATTTTCGATTTCCAGGCTTATGTGGCGGTCGAGCGCAGCATCGCCAAGCAGGCGCTGGAGCGTCTGAACAACGGCAAGATCAAGGGCAAGTCGTTGCGGGTGCGGATTTTGTAAGCATCCGAAACGCCGCATTTGATCGTTCCCACGCTCTGAGTGGCGACGCGGAGCGTCGCACCATGCGTTCCCACGCAGAGCGTGGGAACGATCAAGCCTTCTGACACACCACCGATTCTCCTGAGGACACCGCTTTGCCCGTTACTGACGTTGTGATCATCGGCGCTGGCGCCGCAGGTTTGATGTGTGCGTTTACCGCGGCCAATCGTGGCCGCAAGGTCATGCTGATCGATCACGCGAACAAGCCGGGCAAGAAAATCCTCATGTCAGGCGGTGGCCGCTGCAACTTCACCAATATGTACACCGAGCCCGCCAACTTCCTCTCGCAAAATCCGCACTTCTGCAAATCCGCGCTGGCCCGCTACACCCAGTGGGATTTCATTGAGCTGGTCGGTAAACACGGCGTGCCGTACCACGAGAAGAAACTCGGCCAGCTGTTCTGCGACAACAAGTCCAGCGACATTCTTGGCCTGTTGCTGAGCGAGTGCGAGGCCGCAGGCGTCAGCTTGCACATGGACACGTCGGTGCAGACCATCGAGAAAACCGAGACCGGCTACCTGCTGAGCACGACTCTGGGCGACATCAGCTGCGAGTCGCTGGTGATCGCCACGGGTGGCCTGTCGATTCCGACACTGGGCGCCACAGGCTTCGGCTATCAGGTCGGCAAGCAGTTCGGTCACACCCTGCTGCCGACCCGCGCAGGCCTGGTGCCATTCACCATCACCGATCAGCTCAAAGCGCTGTGCACCGAACTGACCGGCACTTCGGTGGACTGCCTCGTGAGCTGCAACGACGTCAGCTTCCGCGAGAACATCCTGTTCACCCATCGCGGCCTCAGCGGTCCGGCAATCTTGCAGATTTCTTCGTTCTGGCATCCGGGCGATGCCGTGGAAATCAACCTGATGCCCGATCACGACGCCCACCGCTGGTTGACCGAGCAACAAGCCGAACGCCCCAACAGCGAGCTGAAAACCCTGCTCGGCGAGATCTTCACCAAGAAGATGGCCAACCTGATTGCAGACCAGTGGTTCGTGTCCAGACCGATGAAGCAATACACCCACGCCGAACTGGCCGACATCGCCAATAAGCTGTCGAGCTGGCAAGTGGTTCCCGCCGGGACCGAAGGCTATCGCACGGCCGAAGTGACGCTGGGCGGGATCGACACGCGGGAGGTGTCGTCCAAAACCATGGAGTCGCTTAAATCGCCGAAGCTGTACTTCATCGGAGAAGTGCTGGACGTCAGCGGGCATCTGGGCGGCTTCAACTTTCAGTGGGCCTGGGCTTCCGCGTATGCGGCGGCGCAGTACGTCTGAGCCGGCTCCCCGGATTGTGACGCGATGACGCGGTCCCTGTAGGAGCAATCCGAGGTTACGAGGGTCGCGAAGAGGCCGGGGCAGTCAACACACCTCTGGCCGCTGAAAAACCGCATTCGCCACCGTCGTAACCTCCGGCAGCTCCTACAAGGGTACTTCCTGATACCCCCGCAGGTTTGTGTCGGATACTTTGTGCCGGACAGATGGCACCACGCGGTCTCTGTAGGAGCAATCCGAGGTTACGAGGGTCGCGAAGAGGCCGGGGCAGTCGACACACCTCTGGCAGCTGAAAGACCGCATTCGCCACCGTCGTAACCTCCGGCAGCTCCTACAGGGGTACTACCGGATACTCCAACAGGTTTGGTGTCGGATGCTCCCACGGTTTTTGTGTCGGGCAGGAACGATGGCACAACGCGGTCTCTGTAGGAGCAATCCGAGGTTACGAGGGTCGCGAAGAGGCCGGGGCAGTCAACACATCTCTGGCGGCTGAAAAACCGCATTCGCCACCGTGGTAACCTCCGGCAGCTCCTACAGGGGTACTGCCGGATCCCCCGCAGGCTTGTGTCGGATGCTCCCACGGGGTTTGTGCCGGGCAGGACCGATGGCACCACGCGGTCCCTGTAGGAGCAATCCGAGGTTACGAGCGTCGCGAAGAGGCCGGGGCAGTCGACACACCTCTGGCAGCTGAAAGACCGCATTCGCCACCGTCGTAACCTCCGGCAGCTCCTACAGGGGTACTGCCGGATACTCCTACAGGTTTGGTGTCGAATGCTCCCACGGTTTTTGTGCCGGGCAGGAACGACGGCACCACGCGGTCTCTGTAGGGGCAATCCGAGGTTACGAGTGTCGCGAAGAGGCCGGGGCAGTCAACACACCTCTGGCCGCTGAAAAACCGCATTCGCCACCGTCGTAACCTCCGGCAGCTCCTACAAGGGTATTGCCGGATACCCCCGCAGGTTGGTGTCGGATGCTCCCACGGGGTTTGTGCCGGGCAGCGCCCAAAGGGCTGGGCGTCTATGGCGAATTTGGAATAAATTTTGCCAAGCGGATGTACAGCGCGCACCGGGCGCTGTACATATCCCACAGCAGAATTAATCGCGAACAAGGCCGTCAGCGTTCATGGCATCGAAATCGTTGCGCAACACCTTCCGCCGCCTCTGGGCGCTGGACAAGTTTTCCTACAGCGTGCGGGTTTTCATCGCGCTGACCGGCAGCATGGCGCTGTGCTGGTACCAAAATGAAATGTCGCTGGTCATCCCCCTGTTCCTCGGGATTATCGCCAGCGCCCTGTCCGAAACCGATGACAGCTGGCAAGGCCGCCTCAATGCCCTGGCGGTGACGCTGGTGTGCTTCAGCATCGCGGCGCTGTCCGTAGAGTTGCTGTTCCCCTACCCCGTCCTGTTCATTTGCGCGTTCGCCCTGGCGGCGTTCTGCCTGACCATGCTCGGCGCCTTGGGCGAACGTTATGGCGCCATCGCCTACGCGACGCTGATTCTGTCGGTCTACACCATGATCGGCGTGGACCAGCGCGGCGGCGAAGTCACCGACTTCTGGCACGAACCGATGCTGCTGGTGGCGGGGGCCGCGTGGTATGGCTTGCTGTCCGTGCTGTGGCAAATGCTGTTTTCCAACCAACCCGTGCAACAGGCACTGGCGCGGTTGTTTCGCGAACTGGGCCTGTACTTGAAGCTGAAATCGGAGCTTTTCGAGCCGATTCGTACCCTGGACGTCGAAGCCCGGCGCCTGGAGCTGGCCAAACAGAACGGCAAGGTCGTGGCCGCGCTCAACGTGACCAAGGAAATCATCCTCAACCGGGTCGGCAGCGGGCGTCCTGGCTCCAAAGTCAGCCGCTACCTGAAGCTGTATTTCCTCGCCCAGGACATCCACGAGCGTGCCAGTTCCTCGCATTATCCTTACAACTCGCTGGCCGAGGCGTTCTTCCACAGCGACGTGCTGTTCCGCTGTCAGCGCCTGCTGCGCCAACAAGGCAACGCCTGCCGCGACTTGTCGGTGTCTATCCAGTTGCGCCAACCGTTTATCTACGACGACAGCTTCGCCCATGCCCTGGACGACCTGCGCGCCTCCCTCGAACACTTGAGGATTCAGAGCAATCCCGCGTGGCGTGGATTGCTGCGCTCTCTGCGCGCACTGGCGAACAATCTGGGGACGCTGGATCGCCTGCTCAGCGATGCAAGCAACCCGGACGCGCTCGCCGATGCCACCGACAGCAGCCTGCTGGACCGCTCTCCCCGCACCCTCAAAGACGTCGTCACCCGCATCCGTCTGCAGCTGACGCCCACGTCACTTTTATTCCGGCACGCCCTGCGCCTGCCGCTGGCGTTGGTGATCGGCTACATCATGCTTCACCTGATTCACCCGTCGCAGGGCTACTGGATCATCCTGACCACGGTCTTTGTCTGTCAGCCAAGCTACGGCGCCACACGACGCAAACTCGGCCAGAGAATCATCGGCACCGCCATCGGCCTGACCGCCGGCTGGATTCTGTTCGACCTGATCACCACACCGGTTCTGCAATCGATGTGCGCGGTGCTGGCCGGCGTGGTGTTCTTCGTCAACCGCACCACGCGCTACACGCTTTCGACGGCTGCAATCACCGTCATGATCCTGTTCTGCTTCAATCAGGTCGGAAACGGTTACGGGTTGTTCCTGCCACGCCTGATGGACACCTTGCTGGGCAGCCTCATCGCAGGCCTGGCCGTGCTGTTGTTCCTGCCTGACTGGCAAGGTCGTCGCCTGAACAAAGTGCTGGCCAACACCTTGTCCTGCAACAGCATTTATCTGCGTCAGATCATGCAGCAATACGCGCAAGGCAAAAGTGACGACCTGGCGTATCGGCTTGCCCGCCGTAACGCCCACAACGCCGACGCTGCCCTCTCGACCACGCTGGCAAACATGCTTATGGAGCCTGGGCACTTCCGCAAGGAAGCCGACGTGGGCTTCCGCTTCCTGGTGCTGTCGCACACGCTGCTCAGTTATTTGTCGGGCCTGGGCGCGCACCGGGACACCCAACTGCCGGGTGATGCGCGGGAGCAATTGATCGAGGGCGCCGGCGCCAGCCTGGCCGCGAGCATCGATGAGATCGCCCAGAGCCTGGCAACACGTCAACCTGTCGCGGTGCACAGCGATGCCGAGGAGGCGCTGGCCGCGGATCTGGAGCAGATGCCGGAAGAGCTCGACGAGGCTCAGCGGCTGGTGCAGACCCAATTGGCATTGATCTGCCGCCAGCTCGGGCCGTTGCGCACACTCGCCGCGCACTTGATCAAGGCGCCGGAGAAAGTGTCGGACATTACAGACCGTGCAGCTTGAACAGCTTGTCGTAAGTGCCGTCGGTTTTCATGGCCGCGATGGCCTTGTCGAAGTCCGCGACGATTTTTTCGTGATCGGGATTCTTCAGGCTGACCAGAATATGCAGGCTGTTTTCACTCAGTGATTTGGGCAGGAATTCAACGCTGTCGCGCACCTCATCAGGCTCGCGACTGAGCGCAAAACGAGCGGCGTACTCATCTTCAACGGTTAATTCCACTCGCCCCGCCGCCAACATCCGCACGGCGGTCGAGAAGCTCGCAACCAGCACCTTTTTCAAATCGGCATCGCTGTCGAACGCGGGCGAGTACGCGTAACTGCGCACCACGGCGATTGAGTACGGGTGCAGTTGGGTGAGGTTCTGGTAGTCGATGGTTGAAGTCTTGCGCTTGAGAAAGCGTAAGCGGTTGATCAGGTACTCGCCGGAAAACTGGCCGATGCGCGTACGGTCTTCGCTGTACCAGGCATTGATCAGGATGTCGTAGCGCCCCTCGCTGGCACCATGGATGGCTCGCGCCCAAGGCACTTGCTCGTATTCGGTGGTGTAACCGGCACGGCCCAGGGCGGTGCGGATCAAGTCGGTGGAGAGCCCGCCGTTAAGCAGCGAAACATCCGCATAAGGCGCCCAAGCGTCTCCTGCCAGCCGCAGCTTCTGCGCCAGGGCGTCCTGCGCGATCAGCAGCAACCCCAACAGACCCACGGCTCGAAGCAAACGCGACATGCTCAAAATCCTTAGGCAGACGGCCAGTCTGCAATGGTTTCAGCGGCAATAAAGCGACACTGTGACGTCCCTGGTACGAGCAACGGGCAATTTGCATGGCCCCGATATGGCGATGTATAGCGATAGCAAGTGGCCTTCATTGAAGACCTGTTCCACGTTTTCCACAACTGTTAAGAGGACGATGTTTGTGCGGTCGTTCAAAAAAGTCGCACAAGAAAACAATGGCATGCGCCGCCCACCTGTGAAGGGTCACCACACGGTGACTTTGGGCTGACAGCAATATGCGTTTAGTATCCGTCATGGACTTCTTTTCGTGAGCTGGCGACATGTCGATCAACTGGATTTGCAAACACCATACCGCCCTGAGCAAAGAGCAGCTGTACGCCATCCTGCAACTGCGCGCGCAGGTGTTCGTGGTGGAGCAGAAATGCTGGTATCAGGACGTCGACGGTCAGGATTTACTGGGCGACACCCGGCATTTGATGGCGTGGCAAGACAACGAACTGGTGGCGTACCTGCGCCTGCTGGACCCGATCCAGCAGAACGGTGACGTGACCATCGGCCGTGTGGTGACTGCTCCATCAATGCGCAACAAGGGCATGGGCCACGAACTGATGGTGCAGGCGCTGGAACACGCGGAGCGCAACTGGCCGGACCAGCCGATCTATCTGTCCGCGCAGGCGCATCTGCAGGGTTACTACAGCCGTTATGGTTTTAATCCGGTGGGCGAGGTGTATGTCGAAGATGGCATCCCGCACCTCGGCATGCGCCGGGATCTGGATTGAGATTGTAAGTCTCCTCAACCGGCGTTGTGCGCAGGACCTGTGGGAGCGAATTCATTCGCGATACGGGAGTAGAGTCGATACAGGTGTATCGGATGTAACCACTTCTCGCGAATGAATTCGCTCCCACAGTCTCTATCTCTGGCCATCCCCTCAGGGATACCCCAACACCGCTTTGACCTGCTGCAGGTTCTGCACAATCCACTGCCTGTCGATCGCGCCCCAATCGCGAATCCGGTAACCGCCTGCGTGGTTACGCCCGCCGTCCAGTTGCTCGAACTCACAGACGATGTCCAGATCGGCCAGCGCCGCGATGGTGTCCTGCGCGGTGCGGCGCGGCATGCCCGTGACGTTGGTCAAGGCCGGGACGCTGCTGGCGATCCCGCTGTCGATCAGGTACGCCACGTACAGACGGCGATAGAAGCTGCTTTTGGTCTTGCTGACGTCCATCGTCAGGTCCTTGTCGAAGATAAAGGTGATCGCTAACCCTGCTGCATGTCCCGCCATGTCAGGTAGATGCGCAGATCGAACTCCAACTGGTGGTAACCCGGCTGCATGTGTTCGCACAACTGGTAGAACGCCTTGTTGTGCTCGGTCTCTTTGAAGTGCGCGAGTTCGTGAACCACGATCATCTTGAGGAACTCGGGGGCGGCGTCCTTGAACAACGACGCCACGCGGATTTCCTTCTTCGCCTTGAGCTTGCCGCCCTGCACACGGGACACCGTGGTGTGCAAACCCAGCGCACGGTGCGTCAGGTCCAGGCGGTTGTCGAAGAGCACTTTGTCGATGCCAGGCGCATTGCGCAGGTATTCCTGCTTGAGCGAGAGTGCGTACGCGTACAGCGCCTTGTCGCTCTGCACGTCATGACGTCCCGGATAGCGTTGCTCCAGGTAGGCGCCCAGTTTGTCCTGAGCAATCAGTTGCCGGACCTGATCCTGCAAGGAAGCCGGATAGGCCTGCAGATATTTGAGCGGCGTTGTTGCAGTGAAGGTCATGTTTAGATCGAAGGCGTTAAAAGGCGGCAGTCTACCGCGTCAGTGCTGTTCAAGCAGCGGATGCGTCGTGGGCAGAACAATCGGCTCGACAAAACGCACGGCCTCGTCCGGCGTCATCGGGTGCGCCAGCAGGAAGCCCTGAATGATCTCGCAGCCGTTGGCCACCAGCCATTGATACTGCTCCAGCGTTTCCACGCCCTCGGCGATGACCTCAATGTTCAGCATCCGGCACAAATCCATAATGGTGCGCGCCACGGCAAGATCACGCGGCGAACTCATCATGCCGCTGATGAAGTGCCGGTCGATCTTCAGCGTATCCAGGTCGAGGTTTCGCAGGTGGGCCAGCGAGCTGTCACCTGCGCCAAAGTCATCCAGTGAAACTCGCACGCCGATGTCGTGCAGGCTTTGCAGTTGCTTGCGACTGTGCACCAGGTTGTGAACCAGCGAGGGCTCGGTGATTTCAACTTCCAGCTGGCGTGGTTGCAGGCCGTGATTGTGCATGGCGCGCTGCAACTCGGCCGCCAGATTGGGCATGCTGAATTGCGCCGGGCTGACACTGACGCTCATCACCAGATCAGCCGGAAAGACTCCTTCCCACCGCTGCAGCTGTGCTGCGCCCTGCTCGAAGATCCACCCACCCAGTTTGTTGATCAGCCGGGTTTCTTCCAGCAACGGGATGAACAAGCTCGAAGGCACATCGCCAGCGTCCGGGTGATTCCAGCGCAAGAGCGCCTCGAAGCCACGGGTTCGCCCCGTGATCACGTTGATCTGCGGCTGGTAGACGATAGAGAAGTCCTTGCCTTCGATTGCCGTGCGCACGCTTTCTTCGAGCATTAACCGAGAACGGGCGCGACCGTTCATGTACTGATCGTAGAAGCGGTACTGCTGACGGCCTGCGCGCTTGGCCTCGTACATGGCAATGTCCGCCGCGCGCAACAAGCCGTCCAGGTGGGTGCCGCAGTCCGGGTACACCGCGATCCCGATGCTGGCGCCCAACGTTGCTTCGATCCCGTCGACATGACGCCGGGCAGACACGCGATCAATCAGTTTTTCCGCGACTTTGGCGGCATGCTCGGGAAAGTCCAGCCCGTCGATCACGACCACGAACTCGTCGCCGCCCATGCGCGCCAGCACGTCATACGGGCGCAGGCACTCCTTCAACTGCTCGGCAACCCAGACCAGCACCTGATCCCCGGCATCATGACCCAGCGAGTCGTTCACGTGCTTGAAGCCGTCCAGATCGAGGTACAGGACCACCAGGTACTTACCGGCGTGCTCGTTACGCAACAACATGCCTTCGACGGTCTGGTAGAAACCACGACGGTTGAGCAGGCCAGTCAGTGAGTCGGTCACGGCCTGTTGCTCAAGCTGACTGTAGAGATCTCGCACTACCGACATGTCGAGCACGCTCAACACCATCGCTTTCTGTTCTTCCGGCAAGGGCGCGCAAGACAACGCCACCGGCAACTGGCGCCCCTCAGGCGTGCGCATGACGGCATCGTGAACCCGATAGGTGTCGGCGCGTCGGTAGTGATGATAGAACCCCGAGTCGGTCCACTCAGTGACCGCCGGCTCCTCCAGATAACAGCACAACCCGGTGCCACGCAGCTCGCCGTCGGTCATGCCCAGCAATCGACAGATCGCCGGATTGGCAAAGCTGATGATGCCGTCCTCGTTGACCACCAGAATCCCTTCAGCAACGTTGGCCAATACCGAGGCGTTGAACGCTCGTGCCGACTCCAGCTCGCGGCTGAGTTTCTGCAAGGCGCGCCGATTGTGCTGATGCTCCAGCAGGGCCTGAACCTTGGGCTTGAGGATGTTGGGGTCGAACGGTTTGAACAGGTAGTCCACCGCACCGCTGGCATAGCCTTTATGCACGGCGTCGCGGGATTGTTCGTTGGCGGTCAGGAAAATGATCGGCGTCAGGCGCGTTCGCTGACTGCCGCGCATCAGGCGGGCAACTTCAAAACCGTCCATTTCGGGCATCTGCACATCGAGCAGGACGAGGTCGACGTCTACATCAAGCAGCAGCCCCAGCGCCTCCATGCCAGAACTGGCGGTGACGATTTCCCAGTCCTGACGCTGCAGGACAGCACGCATCGTGACCAGGTTTTCTGGATAGTCGTCGACGACCAACAAGACTGACTTGCCGTTGGGAGGTTGGGATTGCGCGCATTCCATGCTGCTACTCATTCACTTCTACTGCCTTGTGAAGGGGCTCCGCCCATGATCCGATTGGCGCTTACTCTAGACCCGAATGGAAAAAAAAGAAGCAGAGCCACCGTTTTGCCATCCAAAATCGGGATCCAACCCGACTAACGGTCATCGCCCTGAGCGGTCGCCCCACCCTGCCGCGCATCAAATATAGCGGCACATTGACCTCAGCCACTCGACGGATTCACGTTAACAAACGGCGAGGCGAAACGTATAAGGGGACCCCCTCAAACCCTTGCGCCAGACACGTTTGCTGGCAATGAGACATATCGGACGAAAGACAACATGATTGATTTGGGAACCTGGAATCTGAGCATTCCAGTGGGCTCGCCCCCCACCACCATTGAAACAAAGCAGCTACTCCAGGGTTACGACGACAAGTACTTCACCTCAGGGTCATCGAATATCAGCTTCTGGGCGCCAGTGACCGGCGCAAGGACCGCCAACGCGATCTACCCACGCACCGAGTTGCGCGAAACCTGGTCCAACGGCACGCTGCATAACTGGACCTACACCGAAGCCGACAACTTTCTGAACGCCAAGCTCAAGGTCATTCAGGTCCCGTCTTCCGGGCGCGTGGTGATCGGTCAGATCCACGTGTACGAGAGCACTCAACCACTGTTGAAGCTCGAATATCAATACCAGGATGCCACCAAGGACGGGATCATCGTCGCCAAAGTGCGATTCCATCCCAACGACAAGAAGCCGCGCATCTTCACCATTGCTGAAGGCATCCATCTCAACGAAACCTTCAATTACGTCATCCACCTCAACAAGGCCGGGCTGCTCAGTGTGAAGGCGCACAATATGGTGTGGAACGACCGCATCAGCGCGACCTGGAGCAAGCAGCAGCTGTACTTCAAGGCCGGGGTCTATACCCAGGACAACACCGGGTATACCAGCGAAGGCGGCAAGGCGATGTTCTTCAATCTGGATGTCGATCACAACAAGTCCTGACCGAGCGTCTGCCCCAAATGAAAAAGCCCGCGCTTCCAGGAAGTGCGGGCTTTTAGTAAGGCCAGACGATTTACGCTGCGCGGTACTCTTTTTCAGCCGCGTCGAATCGCGCCTGCATGCCGGCTGAAGGGCCTTTGCCCAGCAGGCTGAACACCACAATGGCGAGGCTGGCGAAGATGAAGCCCGGAATGATTTCGTACAGGCCCAGCAGCTCGAAATGCTTCCAGACCACGACCGTCACAGCGCCCACCAGAATGCCGGCCAACGCGCCATTGCGGGTCATGCCTTTCCACATCACGGAGATGAGCACGACAGGACCGAACGCAGCACCGAAGCCTGCCCATGCGTAGCTGACCAATCCCAGCACCCGGTTCTCAGGGTTGGCGGCCAGGGCAATGGCGATCAACGCCACCAGCAGCACCATCACACGACCGACCCACACCAGCTCACGCTGCGAAGCCTGCTTGCGCAGGAACGCTTTGTAGAAGTCTTCGGTCAGCGCGCTAGAACACACCAGCAACTGACAGCTCAAGGTGCTCATGACCGCCGCCAGAATCGCCGACAGCAACACGCCCGCGATCCATGGATTGAACAGGATCTTGGCCAGTTCGATGAACACACGCTCGTGGTTTTCTGTGACAGGGCCTGCAACCTCCGGATGCGCCGAGAAGTAGGCGATGCCGAAGAAGCCCACGGCGACCGTGCCACCCAGGCACAGGATCATCCAGGTCATGGAGATACGGCGAGCCTTGGCGATCGACTTGACCGAATCCGCCGCCATGAAGCGGGCCAGGATATGCGGCTGGCCGAAGTAACCCAGCCCCCAACCCATCAAGGAAATCACACCGATGAAGGTGGTGTTCTTGAGCATGTCGAAGCTGGTCGGATCTTTCGCCTCGATGGCCAGGAACGTGGTGTCGACGCCACCGGTGGCCAGCAGAACGATGATTGGCGTGAGGATAAGGGCGAAAATCATCAGTGTGGCTTGCACCGTATCGGTCCAGCTCACGGCCAGGAAGCCACCGATGAAGGTGTAGGCGATGGTGGCAGCGGCGCCAGCCCAGAGTGCCGTTTCGTACGACATGCCAAAGGTGCTTTCGAACAGACGCGCACCTGCAACGATGCCCGAGGCGCAGTAGATGGTGAAGAACACCAGAATCACGATGGCCGAAATCACCCGCAGCAAGCCACTGGTGTCTTCGAACCGGCTGGCGAAGTAATCCGGCAGGGTCAACGCATCGCCGTTGTGCTCGGTCTGGACGCGCAAACGACCGGCGACGAACAGCCAGTTCAGATAAGCGCCCACGATCAGCCCGATGGCGATCCAGCTTTCCGACAGACCCGACAGGTAGATGGCACCCGGCAAGCCCATGAGCAGCCAGCCGCTCATGTCGGAAGCACCCGCTGAAAGCGCAGTGACGACGCTCCCGAGGCTACGTCCGCCCAGAATGTAATCCGACAGGTTGTTGGTGGAGCGATAAGCCATGAGTCCGATCAGAACCATGGCCGCGATGTAGATCACAAACGTGATCAGAGTAGGATTGCTGATGCTCATTGTGTGTCCGTGCGTTGTTTTTATGGCAGGAGCAACGGGTTGCACCAAGGGCGCGCATGCTAGTCAACATCGCAAGCCGGGCGCAACCCAGAGATGAGAATTAGTTTCAACTTTTCCTTCATAAATTGTAACCAACTGGAATTCCTGCTCTTTTTTTGCGCGCTGCGATGCCTCTTGCAGGCCGCTGGCACCAAGGCTGTGCGCCGGATTTCCCGCCTTCGTCCGCCCGTGGACGGTTCATCGGAAATATCTGGAAAAAACCGGTTGCACCCGGTTGCACCCTTACTTTCACGCAGCTACTCTTGGCGGCAGCTATAGCCACACACATGGTGGCTCTTATGAGGACAAAACATGGCGACCACCACCCTGGGTGTCAAACTCGACGACCCGACCCGCGAGCGATTGAAAGCGGCTGCGCAGTCCATTGACCGGACCCCGCACTGGCTCATCAAGCAGGCGATTTTCAATTACCTGGAAAAACTCGAGGGTGGTGCAACCCTTAGCGAACTCAACGGCCAAGGCAACAAGGACGCCGATGACCAAGGCGAACTGCCGGTGGATAACGCCCATCAAGCGTTCCTCGAGTTCGCCGAAAGCATCCTGCCCCAGTCCGTACTGCGCGCAGCCATCACCTCGGCCTATCGCCGCCCGGAGCCTGAGGTCGTGCCGATGTTGCTGGAACAGGCACGGCTGCCTGCTCCGATGGCTGACGCAACGCACAAGCTGGCCGCTTCGATTGCCGAAAAGCTGCGCAACCAGAAGAGCGCAGGCGGTCGCGCCGGTATCGTGCAGGGCCTGTTGCAAGAGTTCTCGCTGTCGTCCCAGGAAGGCGTGGCCCTGATGTGTCTGGCCGAAGCGCTGTTGCGCATCCCGGACAAAGGCACTCGCGATGCGCTGATCCGCGACAAGATCAGCACCGGTAACTGGCATCCGCATCTGGGCAACAGCCCGTCGCTGTTCGTCAATGCCGCCACGTGGGGTCTGCTGCTGACCGGCAAACTGGTCAGCACCCACAACGAAGCCGGCCTGACGTCCTCGCTGAGCCGCATCATTGGCAAGTCCGGCGAACCGATGATCCGCAAGGGCGTCGACATGGCCATGCGCCTGATGGGCGAGCAGTTCGTCACCGGCGAAACCATCGGCGAAGCCTTGGCCAACGCCAGCAAGTTCGAAGCCAAAGGCTTCCGTTATTCCTACGACATGCTCGGTGAAGCAGCGCTGACCGAACACGACGCGCAGAAGTACCTCGCCTCGTACGAGCAGGCGATCCATTCCATCGGCAAGGCGTCGCACGGCCGCGGCATTTACGAAGGCCCGGGCATCTCCATCAAGCTCTCGGCGCTGCACCCGCGCTACAGCCGCGCGCAGTACGAGCGTGTGATGGAAGAGCTGTACCCGCGCCTGCTGTCCCTCACCCTGCTGGCCAAGCAATACGACATCGGTCTGAACATCGATGCCGAAGAAGCCGACCGCCTGGAGCTGTCGCTGGACCTGCTCGAACGCCTCTGTTTCGAACCGCAGCTGACCGGCTGGAACGGCATCGGCTTCGTGATTCAGGCTTACCAGAAACGCTGCCCGTACGTGATTGACTACGTCATCGATCTGGCCCGTCGCAGCCGTCATCGCCTGATGATCCGTCTGGTGAAAGGCGCTTACTGGGACAGCGAAATCAAGCGCGCCCAGGTAGAAGGCCTGGAAGGCTATCCGGTCTACACCCGAAAGGTGTACACCGACGTCTCCTACATTGCGTGCGCGCGCAAACTGCTGTCGGTACCGGAAGTCATCTACCCGCAGTTCGCGACTCACAACGCCCATACCCTGTCGGCGATCTACCACATTGCCGGTCAGAACTATTACCCCGGCCAGTACGAGTTCCAGTGCCTCCACGGCATGGGCGAGCCGCTGTACGAGCAGGTTGTCGGCAAGGTCGCCGATGGCAAGCTGAATCGGCCGTGCCGTGTGTACGCCCCGGTAGGGACTCACGAAACCCTGTTGGCGTATCTGGTTCGTCGCCTGCTGGAAAACGGCGCCAACACCTCGTTCGTAAACCGCATTGCCGACCAGTCGATCTCCATTCAGGAACTGGTCGCCGACCCGGTATCGAGCATCGAACGCATGGCCACGCAAGAAGGGGGTTTCGGCCTGCCGCACCCACGCATTCCATTGCCGCGTGACCTGTATGGCCGCGAACGCGCCAACTCGGCCGGTATCGACATGGCCAACGAACATCGCCTGGCCTCACTGTCCTCGGCACTGCTTGCCACTGCGCACAACGACTGGAAAGCCGGCCCGATGCTGGGCAGTCCGGTCAGCGCGGGCGCCGAAGCGCCTGTTCTGAACCCGTCTGACCTGCGCGACGTCGTCGGCCATGTTCAGGAAGCGAGCCTGGAAGACGTCGACAATGCGCTGCTCAGCGCCCTCAGCGCAGGCCCGATCTGGCAAGCCACGCCGCCCGCCGAACGCGCCGCCATCCTTGAGCGCGCCGCCGACCTGATGGAAGCCGACATCCAGCCGCTGATGGGGCTGCTGGCCCGTGAAGCCGGCAAAACCTACGCCAACGCCATCGCCGAAGTCCGCGAGGCCGTGGATTTCCTGCGCTATTACGCCGTTCAGGCCCGCTACGACTTCAGCAACGACGCGCACCGCCCGCTGGGCCCGGTGGTGTGCATCAGCCCGTGGAACTTCCCGCTGGCAATTTTCAGCGGTCAAGTCGCTGCTGCTCTGGCCGCCGGTAACCCCGTGCTGGCCAAGCCTGCCGAGCAAACGCCGCTGGTGGCCGCACAGGCCGTGCGTATCCTGCTCGAAGCCGGCATTCCGGAAGGCGTGGTGCAACTGCTGCCGGGCCGTGGTGAAACCGTCGGAGCGCGACTGGTGGGTGATGAGCGCGTCAAAGGCGTGATGTTCACCGGTTCCACCGAAGTCGCGCGTCTGCTGCAACGCAACATCGCCGGTCGTCTTGATGCGCAAGGTCGTCCGATTCCGCTGATCGCCGAAACCGGTGGCCAGAACGCGATGATCGTCGACTCCTCCGCCCTGACCGAGCAAGTGGTCATCGACGTGGTGTCGTCCGCTTTCGACAGCGCCGGTCAGCGTTGCTCGGCGCTGCGGGTACTCTGCCTGCAGGAAGATTCCGCCGACCGCGTCATCGAAATGCTCAAAGGTGCCATGGCTGAAAACCGCCTCGGCAACCCGGAACGCTTGTCGGTCGACATTGGTCCGGTGATCGACGCCGACGCCAAAGCCGGCATCGAGAAACACATCCAGGCCATGCGTGACAAAGGCCGCAACGTGTATCAGGTTGCCATCGCCGACAGCGACGAGATCAAGCGTGGCACCTACGTCATGCCGACCCTGATCGAGCTGGAAAGCTTCGACGAACTGCAACGTGAAATCTTCGGCCCGGTCCTGCACGTCGTGCGCTACAAGCGCAAAGAACTGGACCAACTGATCGCACAGATCAACGCCTCCGGTTACGGCCTGACGCTGGGCGTGCACACGCGCATCGACGAAACCATCGCCAAGGTGATCGACTCGGTCAACGCCGGCAACATGTACGTGAACCGCAACATCGTCGGTGCCGTGGTGGGTGTACAGCCGTTTGGTGGCGAAGGCCTGTCGGGGACGGGCCCGAAAGCCGGTGGCCCGCTGTACCTGTACCGCTTGCTGTCGACCCGCCCCGTCGATGCCGTGCAGAGGTCGTTCGCCAGCCGTGATGCCGAAACTGCGCCGGACACACGCATGCGTGAAACCCTGCTCAAGCCGCTGACCGCACTGAAGGCCTGGGCTGCCAGCCAACAGCTGACAGAGCTCGACACCCTGTGCACGCAGTTCGCCGAGCAATCGCAAAGCGGCGTCACCCGCCTGTTGGCGGGCCCAACCGGCGAGCGCAACAGCTACAGCATCCTGCCGCGCGAGCACGTGCTGTGTCTGGCCGACGACGAAGCCGACTTGCTGACCCAACTCGCAGCCGTGATGGCCGTCGGCAGCACGGCCATCGTGCCGGACAACGAGCTGAGCAAGCCGCTTTACAAACGCCTGCCAAAAGACGTTCAGGCACGCATCAAGCTGGTGAGCGACTGGAACAAGGACGACGTCGTCATCGACGCCGTCCTGCACCACGGCGACTCCGACCAGTTGCGTGCCATCTGCGAGCAGGTTGCCCAACGCAGCGGCGCCATCGTGGGCGTCCACGGCCTGTCCAAAGGCGAAACCGGCATCGCGCTGGAACGTCTGGTGATTGAACGTGCATTGAGCGTTAACACGGCTGCGGCAGGTGGTAATGCGAGCTTGATGACGATCGGGTAGCTTCAGGTGCCTGCTTCATGTAACAGACGGCACGCAATCCCCGTGTAGGAGCGCGCTTGCCCGCGATGCGTCAACGCAGACACCACAACGGTGTCTGATTGATCGCAATCGCGGGCAAGCGCGCTCCTGCCGTTTCGCGATGCTCGTCGCGACTGAATTCGACCCCCGTTCTACCCCTCCATCACCCAGATCAATCTTGCTGTTCACCCCTTTCTGGCACACCTAGACTCACGGCACTCCACCAAAAGGTACACCGCCATGTCCGAGACGCTGCTCAGTTCACGCAATCTGGCTTTCGAGCTGTATGAAGTGCTGGATGCCGAAGCGCTGACGCAACGTGAGCGTTTTGCCGAACACAACCGCGAGACGTTCGACGCAGCGATCACCACCGCCCGGACCATCGCCGAGAAGTACTTCGCGCCGCACAACCGCAAGAACGATGAAAACGAGCCCCGTTATGAGAACGGCGAGGCCGTTTTGATTCCTGAGGTGAAGCCCGCCGTGGACGCGTTTCTGGAGGCCGGCTTTCTGAACGCGGCGCGCAGCTTTGAAGCGGGCGGCATGCAATTACCGACGCTGCTGTCTCAAGCCTGTTTCGCGCATTTTCAGTCGGCCAACGCGGCGTCGACGTCGTACCCGTTTCTGACCATGGGCGCGGCGAATCTCATCGAAAACTTCGGCAGCGATGAGCAGAAGCAGCGTTTCCTGCAACCAATGATCGAGGGGCGCTTCTTCGGCACCATGGCCTTGACCGAGCCGCATGCGGGCTCGTCGCTGTCGGACATTCGTACCCGTGCCGAGCCCGCCGAAGACGGCACCTACCGGCTGCGCGGCAACAAGATCTTTATCTCTGGCGGCGACCATCCGCTGTCGGAAAACATCGTGCATCTGGTGCTGGCCAAACTGCCTGACGCACCGCCGGGCGTGAAGGGCATTTCGCTGTTCATCGTGCCGAAGTTTCTGGTCAACGACGACGGCAGTCTTGGCGCGCGCAACGATGTGCTGCTGGCCGGACTGTTTCACAAAATGGGCTGGCGCGGGACGACGTCCACGGCGCTGAATTTTGGCGACAACGCCGAGTGTGTCGGCTATCTGGTCGGCAAGCCGCACCACGGCCTGAGCTATATGTTCCAGATGATGAACGAAGCCCGGATAGGCGTGGGCATGGGCGCGGTCATGCTGGGTTACGCCGGTTATCTTTACTCGCTGGAGTACGCCCGCGAGCGGCCGCAAGGTCGGCTGCCAGACAGCAAGAACCCGGAAAGCGCACCGGTCTCGATCATTCAGCACGCGGATGTCAAACGCATGCTGCTGACCCAGAAAGCCTACGTGGAAGGCTCGTTCGACCTGGGGCTTTACGCGGCCCGCCTGTTCGACGACACGCAGACAGGCGAAACCGAAGATCAGCGCAAGCTCGCCCATGAACTGCTCGACCTGCTGACGCCAATCGTCAAATCCTGGCCCTCGGAGTTTTGCCTCAAGGCCAACGAACTGGCGATCCAGATTCTCGGCGGGCATGGCTACACGCGTGAATACCCGGTCGAGCAGTACTACCGCGACAACCGCCTCAATCCGATTCATGAAGGCACCCACGGCATTCAGTCGCTGGATCTGCTGGGCCGCAAGCTGGCGCAGAACGGTGGCGCGGGCCTCAAGCAGTTGGTCAGGTTGATTGCCGATACCTGTGAGCGTGCACACGCGCACGAATCGCTCTCCACACTGCGCCAGCCGCTGGAGCAACTCGTCGCTCGGCTGCAATCGGTCACCCTGGAGTTGCTCACCGATCTCGCTCAAGGGAAGGTCACGGCCACGCTGGCCAACTCCGCGCTGTACCTTAAGGCCTTTGGTCACACGGTCATCGGCTGGCGCTGGCTGGAACAAGCCATCCGCGCGCAGGAAGGACTGAATACCGGCAACACGGCCGACGCGGATTTCTACAAAGGAAAGCTTCAGGCGGCCCGGTACTTCCTGACCTGGGAAGTACCGGCCTGCCATCACGAACTGTCCATTTTGCAAGCCCGAGATGATGTGTGCCTGTCGATGCAGAACGACTGGTTCTGACTCAGCGCATCAGGATCTCGGCGGGAAGAAAGCGTCCACCAGCGCCTTTGCGTCTTCACCCAGTTTGGCGGCGTACTGGTCTCGGCTGAACGCCTCACCGGTGCGCAAGTCATACGCGGGGCCCGACACCTGCTCGACCGGGATCTGTCTGAGCTGGACATTCATGAACCGGTAGTTGCTGCCCGCCACTTCTTCGATGCGCTGAATCTGGAAGTAGTGGCCCGGCAGAAACACGGATTCGACCTCATTCGGGCTCTCCGAGAACGGGCTGATGGGAGTCGCGTTCAAGTATTCGCCCGCCGGTAATTCGAATACGACCGAGGTGTCGTCAAACGTGATCGCACCTACGTGGCTCGCCGATGAGGCCCCGCCCTGGCTACTGGCGAACACCCTGGCGATGTAAGGGTTTTCACTGAACGAAGTAACGTCCGTATTGACCAGCACGTCGCCTGCCTTGAGCTTGCCCTCACGAAATACCCTCCCCGAAGTGCCTCGCTCACCACTGCCACCTCGATACAACGCGACGTCATTGTTGGGCTCTACCTCCGAGATGTCCTCGACCAGACGCTCGAGCGCCTCGATTTGATCCGTACCCCGCTGCTCTCCCGTGCGCAAGAAAACGTTGTAGGCATCGTCGTCCTCGGTATAGCGGGTGATCGCACCACCGAAGTAAGCATTGTCTGTGGTTTTGAATACCCGGTGCTTTTCATTCCAGGCGTCGATAACCACGTCTTCGCCCTCTGAGTCGGAAACCACTTCCTCGTCGGAGTCCAGTTCGTACACATTGACCGCCGACGCCTGACGCTGATTACCCAACGCTGACAGGCGCCGCTCTTCGTCCAGATTGAATTGCATGTGGGTGTCCCAGAAGGGCGACGAGGTCGTGGCATAAGGTTTCGCCGCCTGGGAACCGGATGCCTTGGGCGATTCACCTGGCGTCTCCACCGGCGGCTTGCCGCCCACCAGTTTTGGCGGCTGAAGCAACTCCCATTGATCCAGCGCATTGAGGCGAACCGGCCGAGCGCCGCTGAACGCGAACGGATTGTGGGGATCCACGATGGCCCAGGTGTTGAGGTCGTTCAGGTACCGCACGCGGTAGGGCAGATCACCCAGGGTGATCCAGGTTTCGCCGTTTTCCAGCACATGGACGCCGCGGGTGTTTACGTTCCCGGTGTCTGCGGGGATGTCGTCCAATACCTCATTACCCTCAAGGCCCGCCAGTGACTCAGTGTCCGTTCCGGATGCACGCTCTGGTAACGGCGCAGCTTCTCCCGCACGACCGATACTGGCCAACAGCGGCAGGTTGAGAAACAGGTACACCGCGTTGATGATCGCGCCGATCACGCCCGCCTTGCGCAGCGTCTTGGTACGCCCATGGATGGCTTGGTCGATATTCAAACCAACACTGGCGATGCCGGCGCCCACCAGGCTCAGCGCAACCGGCCACGCCAGCGGCGCCACACCGCCGGCCATACGGATGAACGCGCCCAGATAGCCGATCCACATCTGTTTGCGCAGGCTGGCATTGCTGGTCAATTGGGCGTTGAGGTCCTCGTTCATTTCACGCTGCGCTGTGTCGCGCAAGCGCTCGAAAACAGACTGCGGGCTCGCGGCCGGGGAATCGCCAATGAGCGTCTGCTCGGCCGACCATGGCTGAGCAGCGCGCGCGGACAGTCTGGCGTCTGCAAATGCCAGCTGCTCGGCCCCTCGTGCGAAATGCGACACCAGCGCCGCCTTCGTTTCAGGCTCGCGCAGTTGCGATTGCACCCATTGATACAGCGCGGGTTCATCGGCAAAACACTGGAACATCGGTTGCACATCGGGCTTGAACACGATCCGGCGTCCCTGCCCATTCTTGATGAGCAGCATGTCTCTGGCTTCGTGCCCTGCAAGCTGAAACACCTGCATCGTCACACCCGCCGAAAAACCCGGGTTCTCCTGCAGCATGTCCCACGTCACGTGGGGGTCGGTAGCACCGGTGACCGCCATCAGCACGGTCTGAAAATCGTCCATCGATAACCGCTTTTTGCTCAACGCCAAGCCTGCCGATGACAGCAGGTTGATCTTGGCGAGCGTGCAGAAATCCTGCTCATGAGCACGCCAGAACGCCTCGACCTTGTGTTTCAAATCCGTGGCGAAATCCAGCTTCCAGAAATCCTGCAGCACGTCGCTGGGCAGCATCGGGACTTCATTGTGTTCGTTGTAAAAGCGTTGATCGGCACCCACCGTGTAAAAGCCGCTGTAGGTGTTCAGCTCATCAGCGGACACCGTGTCACTGGCACTGAAGCGGTGCATGACCAGTTCGATCAGCGTCATGGATTCGGACGGCGGCCCTACGTGTTCCCAACCTGTGAAGGTGGCGCCGCTGTTGTTCGCCCGGTTAAAGCGGTGCCAATACACCTTCGCGGGATCCAAGGGTTTGCCCGTGTGCTTGATGACAATCGCACGGGCAGCCTGAAACGCCATGGCGTAAAGGTCGGGGTATGTCCCCATGAGCGCGGCGGCGCGTCGTTGAAGCGTCCCGCCGTCAGATAACGCGCGGGGCGCGTTGATGGTGGTCATTCCGAGCGTGGTTGACTGCATGACTTCCTGTCCTTGTCTGTAGGAAAGTCATGCACGTAATCAGCTTGAAAAAAGCCGGAGGCGGTAACTATTTATGGGGCAGTGCTTTAGCGGTCACACCTGCGAAGTCAGCACTTGAGGAAAGAAACGATCCACCAGCGATGTGCCCTCAGGCCCCAGCAACGCTGCATAGGCCGCGCGACTGAACGGCTCGCCAGTGCGCATATTCAACAGCTGTCGACCCGCAACCGGTGCTGACACTTCTTTGATTCGCACCCTCATGAACCGGTAGAAGGCGCCGCGCACCTCATCGAGCTGCTCGATCTGGAAATAGCGCCCAGGCAGAAACACCGACTCAGCCTCTCCGGGGCTGGTCGAGAACGGCGCAATCGGCGTTGCATTCAGGTACTGCTTTGCCGGCAGTTCGAACACCACCGAACTGTCGTCAAAGGTAACCGGTGCCGTGATGGAAACAGCGTTGGCGCCCGCTTGATTGCTGGCGAACGTGCGCGCCTGATAGGGGTTTTCGCTGAAGGAGGCTATGTCGGTGTTGGTGAGCACATCACCCACCTGAACGCGGCCACTGCGAAAGAACTGTCCCGAGGTGCTTCGCTCACCGCTGCCGCCACGATACAGCGTGACGTCATTGTTAAAGCCCAATGTGCCGATGTCATCGACGAACCGCCGGATGTCCTCGACCTGTTCGGCCGTCGTCGCCAATCCGGGGTGCTCTGCGTCTTCGTAGACCGTGCCGGTACGCAGGTACTGGTTATAGACCCCGCCATCATCGGTGTAGCGACGAATATTGGGGCCATGAAATGTCGCATCGGGGGTTCTGAACACCCGGTGCGTGGCGTCCCACGGATCAATGTGAACCTCCTCGCCTTCGGAGTCGGTCACCACCTCTTCTTCCGGCTCCATCCGGTAGATATCCATGACGGCTTCCTGACGCGCAATCGCCGCCTCCGCCAGGTGCTTTTCCTCGTAAACGTTGATCAGCATGTAGTGATCCCAGAAGGTGGAACCCGTTACACCGTAGGCCGTGGAGGTTGGCTGCACGGATGAACCCAAGGGAACGTCAAAAGGAGCACCGCCCGCCAGGCCGATTCTGGCGACCTGCTCCCACTCCCCGTGAGGGTTCAGGAAAACAGGCGGCCCCGAAGAAAAAGCGAACGGGTTCTGGGGGTCCACCACCTTCCAACCGGGCAACGATTCATCGAACAGCACCCGGTAGGGCAGTCCGCCCAGCGTGATCCATGTTTCTCCGTTTGCGAGCTGTTGAATGCCCCGCCATCTTCCTGTGGTCGCCTGCGGCGTCACCCCGTCGAGGGTCAGATGGTTACCGTTCAGGTTGGCCAGTGCGTCCACCGCGGGCTCTTGGCTGACGGGCACTGACGACGACACTGCCTCGTCCGCCCCGCGCACTGCGGCACGGGCGCTGCCGGTCAAAAGGGGTAAATTGAAGGCCAGGTAAATGGCATTGACGATCGCGCCCAATACGCCGGCCTTGCGCTGAGCGGCCGTCTTGCCCGAGAAGGCCTGGTCAATGTTCAACCCGATATTGACGGCACTGGCGCCGATCACCGCCAATGCGATCGGCCAGCCCAACAACGCAAGGTTGCCCGAGACCCGAACGAAGGCATCGAGATACCCCATCCAGATTTTCTTGCACAGTTCGGTGTTGCTGGTCAACAGCACGCGAGCATCGGCCGCCATGTCCTCTTTGGCGTTATCACGCAAATACTCGAACGGATCACCCGGGATCGGTTCTTTGATCTGATTGACCAAGACCCGGCCCTCTTCCCATTCGTGGACGAGTAACCTGTCGATAAGCTGATCGAACGCTGCGATGCGCGTCGGCAGATCAACGGATGTACGCAGAAAGTGATTGCGTGCCGCTTCACGGGTGGCCGTTGACGCAAAGCGTGCCTTGACCCAATCAAACACCTCACGCGCCCCGGCAAAGCGATGAAACGGCGTGAGTTCCCCAGGGACATACAGCGTTTGGGCACCGTGCTCGTCGACCATTCGCAGGATGTCGCGCGCCTTGAAGCCGCCGATATCCAGCCAGTGGAACGTGTTTTTGGTCGTCGACCGGACGGGTGCTTGCAGCAAGGCGCGCGTGGGGCTGGCGATCCCCTCGCCCAACATCCCGTCGATCAACGCATCGAAATCCGCAATGGAGATCTGCCCATCGCGCAATGAGCGCCCTGCTGCCGCAAGGTATTCAACCTTGGCGAGCACGCAGAAGGTCTGATCATGATCGCGCCAGAACCGTTCGCGTTTCTGCTGATAGCCCACGCTGAAATCCAGCGCCCAAAAATCCGCAAGAACGTCTCGGGCGAGCAGCGGCACCTCGTTGTTGTCGTTGAAAATGCCGTGATCCGCCCGGTCGGTGTAAAAGCCTCCGTACATCGAAAGCTCGTCAGTTGACACCTGATCCTGTGGAGTAAAACGGCGCATGAGCAACTCGATCAGGGTCATCGACTCGACCGGCTTGCCCGCATGCTCCCAACCGGAAAACGTCCGAGGACTGCTGACCGCGCCGCTGAATCGATGCCAGTAGACAGTCTCCGGGTCTAGCCGCTTACCGGTGCGTTTAAAGATGATGCGCTGGGCGGCACGACGGGCCATGTCATGCAGATCCGGATAGTCGGCGACATACTGGCGAGCGGTTTCCCGCACTACCTGTTGGTCATTGGGATTGAACTGAAGCGTTGCAGAAGTCATGGCTTCCTGAGTCCTTGAAGGAGGGAAGCCGTACGTGATCACAGGCCGTCCAGCCTGCTGCGATAGATAGTTATGTCATGCGCGAACGCGGTCACCCCGATTGCGATCAGCCTTCGGGCGCGCCACGTATTAATTGGCAAAGCTTTGACAGCCTGCCAATTCAACAGGTTAAATCCCTTGGCACGCCGACTGCATGGTCAGTCCGCCCGTGCTTTCAATTTCTGCTTATGTCTGGAGTACCGCCCTTGGATGCCACGACCATCAACAGCCTGTTCCTGATCGGCGCGTTGCTGGTGGGTGCAAGTATTCTGGTCAGCTCGCTGTCCTCGCGCCTCGGCATTCCGATTCTGGTGATCATCCTGGCGGTCGGTATGGTCGCGGGCGTCGACGGCGGCGGCATCATCTTCGACAACTACCCCACCGCGTATCTGGTCGGCAACCTCGCACTCGCGGTGATCCTGCTCGACGGCGGCTTGCGAACGCGGGTCGCGAGCTTCCGCGTAGCGCTCTGGCCCGCACTGTCGCTCGCCACGGTTGGCGTGCTGATCACCACCGGGCTGACCGGCATGGTTGCGGCCTGGCTGTTTGACCTGAACATCATTCAAGGCTTGCTGATCGGCGCTATCGTCGGTTCCACGGACGCTGCAGCCGTCTTCTCGTTGCTCGGCGGCAAGGGCCTGAACGAGCGGGTGACCGCCAGCCTTGAGATCGAATCCGGCAGCAACGACCCGATGGCGGTGTTCCTCACCGTCACCTTGATCGACATGCTGTCCAGCGGCCAGACCGGGCTGCACTGGAGCCTGCTGGGGCATCTGATTCAGGAGTTCGGCATCGGCGGCATCATCGGTCTGGGCGGCGGCTGGTTGATGCTGCAACTGGTCAACCGAATCAATCTGGCCAACGGCCTCTATCCGATCCTCGTGGTCGCAGGCGGCCTGGCGGTGTTCGCGTTGACCAATGCCATCCACGGCAGCGGCTTTCTGGCGGTGTATCTGTGTGGCCTGGTGCTCGGCAACAAACCGATCCGCAGCCGTCACGGCATTTTGCACATGCTCGACGGCATGGCCTGGCTGGCGCAGATCGGCATGTTCCTGGTGCTGGGCCTGCTGGTCACGCCCCATGACCTGCTGCCCATCGCCCTGCCCGCTCTGGGCCTGGCGCTGTGGATGATTCTGGTGGCGCGCCCGCTGTCGGTGCTCGCCGGCCTGCTTCCGTTCCGGGTGTTTCACGGTCGCGAAAAGGCGTTCATTGCCTGGGTCGGCCTGCGCGGAGCGGTCCCGATCATTCTGGCGGTGTTCCCGTTGATGGCGGGCCTGCCGCACGCTCAGCTGTACTTCAACCTGGCGTTCTTTATCGTGCTCGTCTCGCTGCTGGTTCAGGGCACGAGCCTGCCGTGGGTCGCCAAATGGCTGAAGGTGACGGTCCCGCCAGATCCTGCCCCGATCTCACGAGCGGCGCTGGAAGTCCACGTGACCAGCGAGTGGGAGTTGTTCGTTTACCGACTCGGCGCGGAAAAATGGTGCATCGGCGCCGCCCTTCGCGAGCTGAAAATGCCGGAAGGCACACGCATCGCTGCCCTTTTTCGGGGTCAGCAACTGCTCCATCCGTCGGGTAGTACGGTTCTGGAGACCGGTGACCTGCTCTGCGTCATTGGCCATGAACACAACCTTCCGGCGCTCGGAAAGCTGTTCAGCCAGGCACCACAAAGGGGTCTGGATTTGCGCTTCTTCGGCGACTTCGTGCTCGAGGGAGACGCTCAGCTCGGGGCTGTCGCGGCGTTGTACGGTTTGAAGCTCGACGGCCTGGATTCGAATATGCCGCTCAGCCAGTTCATCATTCAGAAGAATCGCGGCGCCCCAATTGTCGGCGACCAGGTCGAATGGAACGGAACTATTTGGACAGTTGCGGTTATGGACGGGAACAAGATCCTCAAAGTGGGCGTCAGATTCCCCGAAGGAAGCCGCCCGGGTCCCGGGCTCTTCCTCTAAACTGCTCTCCTTTCCTGATTGTTCGACCCGGTGTCTATGTTCACGCTGCGTACTTTTTTTGCCTCTGCCCTGCTTGGGCTATGCCTGTCGTCACTCCCGGCGCTTGCCGCCGACACGCCTCCACCTTCCAGCGAAGCCGTTCAGCAGAGCCTGGACAAGATCGCCGACCGGAAACTGTCGCCTGACGATCAAAAGGCCATGCAGCAAGTGCTGGAGCAGACGCTCGGTTTCCTCGCCAGCCAGAAGGACAACCAGAAGAAGCTCGATGACCTGAAGAAACAGCTGGCCGACGCGCCCAGGCAGACCGCCGAGAACCAGAAAGAGCTGACGCGCCTCAAAGGCATTCGTCAGGTGCCTGTCGCCCAGCGTTACGCCAACATGAGCGTTCCGCAACTTGAGCAGATGCTCAGCGACCGCAGCACCCAGCAGGCCGACCTGCAGAAAGCCCTGAACGATGCCAACAGCATGACGATTACCGCGCAGACCCGCCCCGAGCGTGCGCAAGCGGAAATCAGCAGCAGCCAGACGCGCATCCAGACCATCAACGGCATCCTCAAGAGCGGCAAGGACGCTGGCAAGGCCATCAATGCCGACCAGCGCAATCAGCTGAACGCCGAACTGGCCTCGATCAACGCCTTGATCGCGCTGCGTCGTCAGGAACTGGCAGGCAACAGCCAATTGCAGGATCTGGGCGGTAGCCAACGTGACTTACTCACCGAGAAGGTCGCCCGTCAGGATCAGGAAATCCAGGACCTGCAGACCCTGATCAACGACAAACGCCGCGCGCAGTCCCAGGAAACCGTGACGCAGCTGTCGATCGAAGCGCAGAAGGCCGGCGGAAGCAGCCTGTTGGCGACTGAAAGTGCGGCGAACCTCAAACTCTCCGACTACCTGTTGCGCGGCACCGACCGCCTCAACGAACTGACGCAACAGAACCTCAAGACCAAGACCCAGCTGGACGCCATCACCCAGACCGATCAGGCGCTGGACGAGCAGATCAACGTGTTGAGCGGCAGCCTGCTGCTCTCCAAGATTCTCTACAAACAGAAGCAGTCTCTGCCCAAGCTGAAACTCGACAGCGGCCTGGCCGACGAAATCGCCGACATCCGCCTGTATCAGTTCGAGGTCAATCAGCAGCGCGAACAGATGAGCAACCCGAGCAACTACGTCGACAGCTTGCTGGCAACGCAGAAGCCGGAAGACGTCACCCCGGCGCTGCGCAAGACTTTGCTGGACCTGGCAACCACCCGAACCGACCTGCTGGAACGCCTCAACCGCGAACTGAGCGCGCTGCTCAACGAGTCCATCACGTTGCAGCTGAACCAGAAGCAACTGGTCAGCACGGCGCTTAGCCTGCGTCAGACCCTCGACGAGCAGATGTTCTGGATCCCGAGCAACAAACCGCTGGATCTGGAATGGTTCGAGCGCGTTCAGCCGCGCTTGATGAAACAGATCACCACCCTGCCCTGGACCTCCAGCCTCAGTGAACTGGCCGACGGCCTGACCCAGCGCCCCCTGATTTTCCTGCCGCTGCTGCTGGTGATCGGCGCCTTGATGTGGAAGCGCAAGGCGCTCTACGACAAGCTCAACCGGCTGCACGGGGACATCGGACACTTCAAGCGTGATCGGCAGTGGCAAACGCCGCTGGCGATTTTCATCAACATCCTGCTGGCCATGCCGCTGTCACTCGCGCTGGCGTCGTGTGCGCTGGCGCTGCAGATCGACGCGCGGGAACAGAACGTCAATCTGGGCGCGGCACTGTTGCAAATTTCGCTGGCCTGGCTGGTGTTCTACACCGCGTACCGCATTCTGGCGCCGGGTGGCGTGGCGCAGCTGCACTTCCGCTGGGAAAAGCCTCAGGTGGAATTTTTGCGCGGCTGGATTCGTCGTTTGGGTCTGGTGGTGCTGGCGCTGGTCACCGTGGTTGCCGTCGCGGAGCATGAACCTTCGGCGTTGGCGGACGATGTCATCGGCATCGCCGTGGTGCTGACTTGCTACGCCCTGATGACGTGGTTGCTCGGCCGTTTGCTGCTCACCAGCCCGACCCACCAGAACGCCTCACTGTTCCGTCGTGCAGTGGGCCTCGCCTTCACCGCGCTGCCGGTCGCGCTGTTCGTTGCCGTGTGCTTCGGCTACTACTACACCGCGCTGAAACTCAGCGACCGACTGATCGATACCCTCTACGTCCTCATGCTGTGGCTGGTCATCGAAGCCGCCTTCGTTCGCGGCCTTGGCGTCGCGGCGCGGCGTCTGGCCTATCAGCGAGCGCTGGCCAAACGTCAGGCTGCCAAAGAGGCGGGCGACGGCGAGATACCGGTGGAAGAGCCGACACTGGACATCGAACAGGTCAACCAGCAGTCGCTGCGACTGATTCGTCTGGCCTTGCTGGCCGGTTTCGTCGGGGCCCTGTACTTCGTCTGGGCCGACCTGATCACGGTGTTCTCGTACCTGGACAACATCACCCTGTACGAATACACGAGTGGCACCGGCGCCAACATGAGCATGGTGCCGATCAGCCTGGGCGACCTCATCGGCGCACTGGTGATCATCGGCATCACCTTCGTGCTGGCGGGTAACCTGCCCGGTCTGCTGGAAGTGCTGGTGCTGTCCAAGCTGAACCTCAAGCAGGGCAGCTCGTACGCCACCACAACGCTGCTGTCCTACATCATCGCGGGCGTCGGTTTCGTCTCCACGCTGTCGGCATTGGGCGTCAGCTGGGACAAGCTGCAATGGCTGGTCGCCGCACTCTCGGTTGGCCTGGGTTTCGGCATGCAGGAGATCTTCGCGAACTTCATCTCCGGCATCATGATCCTGTTCGAACGCCCGGTGCGGATCGGCGATACCATCACCATCGGCAACCTGTCGGGGACGGTGAGCAAGATCCGCATTCGTGCAACGACCATCACCGACTTCGACCGCAAAGACATCATTGTCCCGAACAAGACGTTCATTACCGGGCAACTGATCAACTGGTCGCTGACCGACACCATCACCCGCGTCACGCTCAAGCTTGGCGTGGACTACGGCTCCGATCTGGACCTTGTTCGCAACCTTCTGCTCAAGGCCGCACGTGAAAACCCTCGGGTTCTGAAGGAACCTGAGCCGATCGTCTATTTCCTGAATTTCGGTGAGAGCACGCTCGACCACGAACTGCGCATGCACGTGCGCGACCTTGGGGACCGCAACCCGGTGCTCGACGAGATCAACCGCTTCATCAACAAAGAATTCAAGAAGCAGCACATCAATATTTCGTTCCGGCAGATGGAGGTTTACCTCAAGAACATGCAGGGACAGGAGTACAAAATGGTGCCGATCGAGCCAGAGCCGAAATACATCGCTCCGGCGCCTGCCTCGCCGACTGCCATGCCCTCCGCCCCGAAGGATGTGCCTGAGCCGCCGGACGTCAAGCTCGACTGACCCGAAGAATCCCAGCAGAATGGTCGGACATTCTGCTGGAGGCATCCCTTGAAAGCCCTCGACGAGCTGACCTTCGATAATCGCTTCGCCCGCCTGGGCGACGCGTTTTCCACGTCCGTACTGCCCGAACCCATTGCCGAGCCACGCCTGGTGGTCGCAAGCGATGCGGCCTTGGCGCTACTGGACCTGGACGCTGCGCAAGCCGAAGAGCCGGTGTTCGCCGAGCTGTTCAGCGGCCACAAGCTATGGGCTGAAGCCGACCCGCGCGCCATGGTCTATTCCGGCCATCAATTCGGTTCCTACAATCCACGCCTGGGCGATGGCCGTGGCCTGTTGCTCGGCGAGGTGTACAACGACGCAGGCGAACATTGGGACCTGCACCTCAAGGGCGCAGGCCAAACGCCCTACTCGCGCATGGGCGACGGTCGCGCCGTGTTGCGCTCCTCCATCCGCGAATTTCTCGCGTCCGAAGCACTACACGCGCTGGGCATCCCGACCAGTCGCGCGGGTTGCGTGATCGGCTCGAGTACGCCGGTCTGGCGGGAAAAGCAGGAACGCGCAGCGATGGTGTTGCGGCTTGCGCAAAGCCACGTGCGCTTCGGCAGCCTCGAATATTTCTTCTACACCAAGCAGAACGATCAGTTGAAAGAACTGGCCGACCACGTCCTGTCGCTGCACTACGCCGAATGTCTGGAACAGCCGGAACCCTATCTGGCGATGTTCCGCACGATCGTCGAACGTCAGGCCGAACTGATCGCCAAGTGGCAGGCCTACGGTTTTTGCCACGGCGTGATGAACACCGACAACATGTCGATTCTGGGCATCACATTCGACTTCGGTCCGTTTGCCTTTCTGGACGACTTCGATCAGAACTTCATCTGCAACCACTCGGATCACGAAGGGCGTTACTCCTTCAGCAATCAAGTGCCGATTGGCCAGTGGAACCTCAGCGCACTCGCTCAAGCCCTGACGCCGTTCATCAGCGTCGAAGCCTTGCGTGAAGCACTGGGCATGTTCTTGCCGCTGTACCAGGCGCACTACCTGGATCTGATGCGTCGCCGCCTTGGCCTGACGACGGCCGAAGATGACGATGCCGACCTCATCGCCCGTTTGCTGCAACTGATGCAGAACAGCGCCGTCGACTACAGCCTGTTCTTCCGCCGCCTGGGCGAAGAGTCCGCCGACATCGCCGTCAGTCGCCTGCGCGACGACTTCGTCGACATGCTCGGCTTCGACGCTTGGGCCCAGATGTACATAGCCCGCATCGCCCGCGAACCGGCCGCAAATCAGGAAGACCGTCGCGCCCGGATGCACGCCGTCAACCCGCTCTACATCCTGCGCAACTACCTCGCCCAGCGCGCCATCGAAGCCGCCGAGCAAGGCGACTACAGCGAAGTCCGTCGGCTGCATCAAGTGCTGTGCACGCCATTCGAAGAACAGCCCGGCATGGACAGTTATGCACAGCGTCCGCCGGATTGGGGCAAGCATCTGGAGATCAGTTGTTCGTCGTAGTGATCGACGAGGGTTCGGCATCACGAGAGGGAGAAGGCTTATCGAAAAAAGAGGCCGAGGTGGGCGCCTGCGCAGAGTGCTTTTGTACAGAGAGGTCACTTATGGCCTCTGCCTCTTTTTTCTCTGACACCGCGATACTCGCCAGAATGTCGTACAAATTGAGTCCTCGCTCCGCCAGCTCATTTGGCTCCCCACCGGGGCTGGCCAACTCCACACGAATCTTCTCAAGTAACTCAGCTTCGTAATCTCCTGGGTAGCAATCCTGAACCTGCTCAATCTTTGGCAGCCCTCTGTAGAAGTTCAGGACCTCCGTGAGGAACACCGGAACCCTCCCAGTTTGCGCGCTTTCCAATTGGCAGCGAGTGACCGCTCCTTTCTCCCATTCAGACTTGATACGCTCACTTTCAGACCACGCCGCCCGCCGCTCATTGATGGTGTAACCGCCACTGTCATCGTAAGCAATGAGTGACAACTGATCTCGAGACAAGCCCGCAAACGGATTTTTTGCGTAACGGCTACCGTTGATGGTTTGGTTGACGTATTCGGTGGCCTGTTTCGCACGAGCCAGGTGTTCGGCATCATCTGTGTCGGGCTGCTCCAAATCGTGCCGGGATTTCCCGAACGTGTACCCGTCCAACGCAAAATTGTTTATCTGCTTCTTTGCATAAGCAGCCAGTTCATCACGAGACAGTTCCTGTTCTCGTTTGCTGGATCGAAGCGCGCTTTCACTTAATTGCCGGGCCAGCAGAGACACATTTGCGTTATCCGTCTGCACCCTCGAAGAATCTGGCTCTTTCACAACCTCACTGCCAGCGGTGGTTTCTTTGTCCACTTTCACACTGACAGGTGCCGTTATCGCAACGCCTATGCCTTGGATCATATCGCCCTCCAGTATTGTCATATTAAAGATGGCCAGCTATTTAGCGGCCACCCTTAAGCTGAGCCTATTAACGCATTATGAGATTTACGCTCCAATCGTGATTGGAGTAGTTAACAGTGGTGATACTGATGTCACATCTTGCACCACCACTGGCGACAGCGTTTTTATTCCACTTGGGTGTTCTGACACCGCCCGGCGTGGAGTTCATCAGATAACTGGTCGTGAACTGGCACGACTTACCCCCGGATTTGTACGTCACCATCGCATAGGTAATGGGTGAAGAGCCCGTCGCACTTACGATATAACTTCGAGTACCTCCGCTCTCCACATTGGAAGGTTTTGGAGAGGCGTTCGAATACGTCGTCAATTCGTTCCTGCTACTACCGGACTGGTAAGTCGCAACCTCCGTCGTATTGTTAGTAAAGCTTACGGTAACCTGCGGCGTCGCAATAGCCGATCCTGCACTAAGCATTGCAATCACCGACATGGCAGTTTTAATCGTCTTGGCATTTCTCATTTTGAACATCCTTTTTTATTAGATCTAAAAAAAGCTAATCAGATACCAACAATCACCACAACGACTCGAACGGATAGTCCTTTCGGAGCACAACACCATTACCCTCTTTGCAACTCCCATAAGCGTTCAGTCTTGAAGTGATACCGCCGACTATTCTGCAGTCGGCGTCGAACTGCTCACCGCCTCGCCCTTACCCATTGACGCGGTGGCGCTCGATCCACCAGGGAGGGACGTTGATAGGGACGCTGCCTGTACGGGTTTGACCGCCTTGGCCGCAGAGGCCTCTTGCTTGGCCCATCGTTCATTCCACGACACTGGCGTCGCCGAAGTCCTGGGGGTGAATTTCTTTCTGAGCAGCGGACTGCCCGGGTCGGCCTTGCTTTTCTGGGTGTCGACGATCCCGGCAAGGATGTCGTAAAGCGTCAGTTTGCGATCGCCGCCCTGACGGGTCACGACGCCCGGGAAACTCGGCAGAGCGGGATCGGACTTGATCCTTGCTTTAAGCAGGGTCTCGGTGTCCTTTGGGTAGTCCACCGCTTTTTCGATCGCAGGCAGCGACTTGTAGTAGCTGAGGGCTTCGTTGTAGAACTTTGTCGCGTTGCCTGTGCGGGCTTGCTCGAGGATACCGGCGGGAATAGCGGTCTTGCGCCAGGCATCGTCGATTTTCTGCACGCCCTGGTACGCCGCGCGTCGTTCGTTCAGGGTAAACGCGCCGCTGTCATCGTAGGCAATCACGTTGAGCTGTTCGCGAGACAGCTTCTCAAACGGGCTCTTCGCATTCGAGTGACCAGCCAGCGTCAGGGTGACAAACTCACTGGCCCTTCGCGCCCGGTCCAACAGCTCGGGGTCACGCGTATCGGGCACTTCCATCGCCCGGGTGTAGTTGTTGGCCTTGGGCGATTCGACCAGAAATTCGTTGATGCGATTGAGGCCATACTTGCCTAACTCGGCATGGGTCATGACCGCATCCCGCGCGGCCGCACGCGCCGTGCTTTCGCTCAGTTGGCTGGCAAGGGTTGAGAAGGTCGCCTTGTCGGCAGGCGTTTTCGTGGTTTTATCCACAACGGCCGGATCACTCGGTTTTTCGGAAGAGGTCGACGCGGCCACCTTGTTCGGCATGATGGCGGAAAGAGCGTTTTGCAACTGACTGATCATCGGCGTTTCCCTGGCAATGAAGGGTCAGGGGCGGCTGTCCGGAAGGTGGATTGATAGCCCCTTGATGGGAGGCTATCGATGGAGATGCAGGGCGGATAGCTGGGCGAACGGGGGGTTCTTTAGGATAAACCACAGAAACAAAATCGCCTGTACACCCGCGCGTCCAAGGTCGCGAACGTATTAATCAAGACATCCTGAGCGTTGCCGGGCACTCAAGAACATGAGGTGAGCACTCAGCTTGATAAAACCCGCCCCAGCCTCCACTTATCGGTTATCAGCCCTTCTCTATTTCAGGTAGCCACCATGTCTGACGCGCTGTTGATCCCCTGCCCTCACTGCAACGGCCTCAATCGCATCCCTGCGAACCGGGTCGGTGATCAGCCCAAATGCGGTCGCTGCAAGCAGTCTGTTCTGCTGACGAAGCCGTTCAACCTCACCCAAGGCGACTACGCCAGTCAGATCAAGGGCGATCTGCCGTTGTTGGTGGATGTCTGGGCGGACTGGTGCGGGCCGTGCAAATCCTTTGCGCCCACCTTCGAGCAGGCGGCCGTGCAGTTGAGCGGTCGCGTGCGTCTGGCGAAGCTGGACAGTGAAGCCAATCAGCAACTTTCGGCCCAGTTGGGCATTCGTTCGATTCCCAGCCTGATTCTGTTCAAGAACGGCCGCGAAGTCGCGCGCCAGAGCGGCGCCATGCCGCTTCAGCAACTGATCGCCTGGCTCGCCAGCCACGGAATTTGACAGCTGTTTCGCCAGAGCTTGAAGTGCACGACAGCCAACGATGTAGGTCATTTCTGAAAGCGCTTTTCAGCACGACGGTCGCCGACATCAGCGTCTAGGGTTTGCCATTCCCACCGCAACCCTGGAGCAGTAAGCGATGACACGTGCGATCAGAGAAGGCGACGCGACGACGACAGGCGGCACCGTTTTGAAGGCCTCGGGATCACTGACATGGGAGGACCGCCGCCTGGCCCGCATGGGGGACCCGGTATGGTGTCCCGAATGCGAGCAAGTCGGGTTCATTGCCCAGGGCAACCCGACCTTCATCGATCAGTTGATCGCCGTGGCCACGCACACGCAGACCGTGAAATGTGGCTGCGCAGAAGGCAGCAATCGACTGATCGCCAGCCAGGATCATCTGGTGGCGGATATGGACGCGGCCATTGCCATTCCGAAGGATGAGGCAGAGCAGGCGCGTAAGCGGGCGAAACGCCTGACGAAATCCATCCAGATAGAACATCCACCGAGAGTGGTTTAGACGCTCTGTTGCACATCATTAACAGAGAGGGCTCTACGGATTTTTCATACAAGACACCGCGAAGGCACTGACAGCACCTAGGCATGGCGTTGCGTACCGTGGACGACTTTGATTTTTCCGTTGTTCGGCGAGTGCCGGGCGTACGGCAGAAGCAAGCTATCGACGGGAGTTTCTATGGCTTTTCACGGACGATTCGTAATCAATAACTCAGAATTTTCGCCCTTGACCATTTTCGGCATCGGCAAGTTCATGGCCTTCTCTGGCAACAGCGTTTACCGGAATCGGGGCACGCGTTGACCGGCGCCAGCAAAATACCCGTGAGGTCCACGGGGTTGCACGCTTATGGGTGGATAGAGGTCATCGCACATGCAAGCACTTGCCCATAAGGCGTGTAAGGTTTTACTGTTTTTGACTCTGCTGATACTCGCGGTGTTATTCCTGCACACGTATCCATATCCCATGCCCGCGGAACAACTTGAATACTGGTTCCATGCGGCAAGTTGTTTAGGTATAGCCAACCCGGAGGACCTCTATTTTCCCACCATGTGGGTGATTGACCTCATCGCCGCCACAGTCGCGTATCGCGTGATTATCAAGCTGTGCAGCAAATCACCCACACCAGCCCCTCGCCTGCCAGCAGATAACTAGCGTCGTGCAGGCCTATTGCTGGGATGGACGACGTATTGCTTATGACCATTACGTCCTGAGGTGTGGCTACCGCTAGCGCCTGCGCCCCCTCAGTCAGCCGCGTTGCTCTCCAACAACCGATGCAACTCCACAAACTGCTGGCTCAGCTTGTGCCGAGGGTCCAGATGGATGAGCGGCATGTTGGCCTGATGCGATTCGCGCATCTTCACCGAGCTGTTGAGGTAGACCGGCAGCACCGGCAATCCCTCGGCGATCAGTTCGTCGAGAATCTGTTGCGGCAGGCTGGCGCGTGACTGGAACTGGTTGACGATGATCCCTTCCACTTCCAGCTCTTCGTTGTGGTCCTCCTTCAACTCGTCGATTTCCTTGAGCAAGCCATAGAGGGCCTGGCGCGAGAAGCTGTCGCAATCGAAGGGTATCAACACGCGGTCTGCGGCAATCAATGCCGACACGGCATAGAAATTCAACGCGGGCGGTGTATCCAGATAGATACGGTCGTAATCCTCGTCGAGCTCTTCCAGCAATTTACGCAGCTTGTTGATCTTGTGCTTGGCCTCGAGCTTGGGCTGCAGGTCGGCCAGTTCGGCGGTCGCCGTCACCACGTGCAGATTCTCGAAGGGCGTCTCGTAGATATCGACCTGGTTTTTCTTCGAGAACGGGCCGGCGGAAAGCGTGTGCTTGAAAAAGTCGGCGATGCCCATGGGAATGTCCTCGCCGGTCAAACCCGTCAGGTATTGCGTCGAGTTGGCCTGAGCATCGAGGTCGATCAAGAGCGTCCGGTGGCCCTCATGGGCACTCACGGCCGCCAGATTGCAGGCAATGCTCGACTTGCCAACGCCACCTTTCTGATTGAACACCACACGCCGCATGTGAAAACTCCCTGTTGCTGTGTTGCAGTGGAGGATCGCCCGGCGACCCGATGAATGGGCCGAGTCTAGGCAAACCCTGCTACTAGGGCGAGCGCTTCAGGCAAAAGAGACAACAGAAACGGACGAATCCTACGTGAATACGTGAAATTACCTACTTACAAATTGCTACAGATCGCATGCATCGGGATAATGCCCGCCACTCGGTGATAGCGCCGCGCCATGGTTGGTGTCACTTCGGATACTCGAAGCCAGGAAGTAAGCCCGCATAGGGGCGGGATGATAATTCGTGATCAACTTCAACATTGCACAGTGGCGCGCGTGGGCTCCCGGGCTGACGACGGTCGAGGACTGGCGCCAATGGGGCGAGAACCCGACACGCCTGAGCGATCAGGGCGAAGCGCCAGACGTGTCTTTTCTGCCCGCCATGCAACGGCGACGCCTGAGCCGCTTGGCGCGGATGGCGTTCAGTGTGGGTTGGCCGCTGGCTGAAGGGCACGCACAACTGCCGCTGGTGTTTGTCTCACGACACGGCGAGACGCCCCGCACCTTCGAGATCCTAAGTGATCTGGCGGCCGATCAGCCATTGTCGCCGACCCAATTCAGCCTTTCTGTGCACAACGCCGTGATTGGCCTGTGGTCCATCCTGCGCAACGAAACCAGTGAAATGACAGCCTTGGCGGCAGCGGGTGACGGGCTTGAGCATGGTGTGCTGGAAGCCGCGACGTTGCTGAACGAAGGGGCACCCGCCGTATTGCTGATCGTGACCGAAGAGCAGCCCCCTGCCGCCTATGCCCCCTGGATCGACGACGTGCCGTTCCCCTATGCACTCGGGCTTTTGTTGACGCCAGGCGACGAATGGCAGCTGGCGTTAAGCACTTGTCAGTCTAACGACGGCGCGAATGTCTCCGGCAAATGGCCACACGCCCTCAACCTTTTACGCGCGCTGTCGACACAACAGTGCGCTTTGCAGCATCCCTGGAAAAACCGGCAATGGAACTGGCAACACAACCGCTGAGCAAAAGTCGCGACGCCTACTACTGGCGACTGCTGACAACAGCCCTGAGTTTCGCCCTTTTCGGGCTGGGCGGGTTGTGCCTGCGTTTGGCGATATTTCCGTTGCTGGCATTACTGCCGGGCAACGCCTGTGCCCATCAACGCCGCGCCCGCCGGACCATCAGCCGTTTGTTCTGGACGTTCATCCGCTTTATGGCCAGGGTCGGCGTGCTGACCTACGAAGTCGAAGGCGCCGAGTGCCTGGGACGCCCGGGCCAGATGATCATTGCCAACCATCCCTCACTGATCGATGTGGTGTTTCTGATCGGCCTGGTGCGTGACGCCAACTGCGTGGTCAAGCAGAGCCTGTGGCAGAACCCGTTCACCCGGGGCCCGGTCCGCTCCACCGGTTATGTGAGCAATGACGGCAGCGCGGACATGCTGGAGAACGCCGCCCATCTGCTGCAGACCGGCCAGACCCTCATCATTTTCCCCGAAGGCACGCGCACCCAACCGGGCAAGGCGCCTGCGTTCCATCGCGGTGCGGCGGCCATCGCGCTGCGCGGCGCGAACGTCATCACCCCGGTCACGATCCATGTGTCGCCGACCACCCTGACCAAGGCCGAACCCTGGTACCGCATTCCCCTGCGCCGCCCGCATTTTCACCTGCGTGTGGGCAACGATATCGACCCAGCGGCGTTTGCCGCGCTTGGCCCGGCCCCTGTGGCGTCGCGCAAGCTCAATGACCATCTGCATCACCACTTCATCAAGGAGCTCGCCACAGATGAGCGATCTGCACCTGGAAATTAAACAGCTGATCATCGATGCCTTGGGCCTCGAAGACATCAGCACCCATGACATCGGCAACGACCAGACGCTGTTTGGCGAAGGTCTGGGCCTGGACTCGGTCGACGCCCTGGAGCTGGGCCTGGCCATTCAGAAACGCTACGGCATCAAGATCGATGCCGACGCCAAAGACACACGCACCCACTTCACCAGCGTCGACAGCCTCGCGGCCTTCGTCAACGCACGCCAAGTGGCCTGAGGACTGAACATGCAATCCCGTGAAGACATCTTCGAAACCCTGCGCACTGCAATGGTTGAGCTGTTCGAACTTGAACCTGAGCGCGTTACCCTCGAAGCCAATCTGTATCAGGACCTCGAAATCGACAGCATCGATGCCGTCGACCTGATCGACCACATCAAACGCAAGACCGGCAAGAAAATCGCCGCCGAAGAGTTCAAGTCCGTACGCACCGTCGGCGATGTGGTCGAAGCGGTTTACCGCTTGGTCAACGCCGCCGCATGAGTCGCCTGACCGGCCTGCTACTGGTGCTTGCGGGCGTGCTGTACCCGTTCGCCGTGTATTTCGGCATGGAGCACTTCTCGCCCTGGCAATTCGCGCTGTTGCTCGGCTCTCTGTGGGCGGCCCGGGTACTGACCGGTGAGCGACGTCCGGATAACCTGGGCATGGCACTGGTCGCCATCGGCTTTTGTCTGCTGCTGGTCGTCTTTGACAGCTCGCGACTGTTGCGCTGGTATCCCGTGCTGATCAGCGGTTTCATGCTGACGCTGTTCGGACTTAGCCTGTTGCGGGGTATGCCGATGGTGGAGCGGCTGGCTCGCCTGACAGACCCCGACCTGCCAGACATCGCCATCCGCTATACGCGCCACGTCACGCAGGTCTGGTGCCTGTTTTTCCTGTTCAATGGCCTGGTGGCTGCCGCGCTTACGCTATGGGCGCCGCTGAGTTGGTGGACGCTGTACACCGGCCTCATTGCCTACGGTTTGATGGCGACGCTGTTTGCCGCCGAATGGATCGTTCGCCAGCGTGTTCGAGGCCGTGCATGAGCTGGATGAACCTTGAACGGCTGTTGCTGGACGCTGATCCCACCCGTGAGGTTGCTCACTCGCCCGCCTTGAGCCATGCGCAGTGGCGTGAACGAACGTTGGGTGTCGCCAGCGCGCTGCAAGCGCGAGGGGTATCCAGCGTCGCCATTCACCTGGAAGACGCCGGCGATCTCGCCGTGGCCCTGTTCGCCGCATGGCGCGCGGGCGTCAGTGTCCTGCTGCCGTCCGACCTGCAGGCGCAAACCCGTGAGCGCTGGACGCACCGCGTTGACCTGTGGCTCACCGATCTCCCCGGCGATATTCAACTGGACACCCTGAGCGCTGACCCACTCGAACCGGCATCCCTGGACCTGGACACGTGCGTGTTGAGCCTGTGCACCTCCGGCTCGAGCGGCGAGCCCAAGCTGATCGAGAAAAAGCTTCGGCAACTGGCCAATGAAGTCACGGCCCTGGAGCGGTTGTGGGGCGCGGACCTGGGCCACGCCTGCATCATCGGCAGCGTGGCTGCGCAACATATCTACGGACTGCTGTTCCGGGTTTTGTGGCCGCTGTGCGCCGGTCGTCGTTTCGTGCGAAAGCAATTGCCCTTCCCCGAAGACCTGCAGCGGGCGAGTCGCGAGCATGAATCGTTCGCCTGGGTCGCGAGCCCTGCCCTGCTCAAGCGCATGGGCGATAACCTCGACTGGAGCAGCATGAGCGCTGTGCGCCGGGTGTTTTCGTCCGGAGGCGCTTTGCCGACAGACGCCGCACAGAGCCTGCATGACCGCCTGGGTCAGTGGCCGACAGAAATTCTTGGCAGCTCGGAAACCGGTGGGATTGCCTGGCGTCAGGGCGATCCGTTGTGGCGCGCGTTTGACGACGTGAAGCTGAGCCAGGACGACGATGGCGCGCTTCGCATCGAATCCCCTTATCTGCCTGCCGGGCACGTCGAGCAGACGGCGGACGCTGCACGGTTTACCGAGGAGGGTCGCTTCGAACTGCTGGGTCGGCTGGACCGCATCGTCAAACTGGAAGAAAAGCGCATTTCCCTGCCGCTGCTCGAACAAGCGCTCACCACTCATGATTGGGTCAGCGAAGCCCGCTTTGGCGTGGTGCGAGAAAACCGGGCATCGCTGGGCGCGCTGGTGGTGCTGAGCGCCAGCGGTGTTCACGCCTTGCGCAATCAGGGCCGGCGCGCGCTGACCAACGCCTTGCGCCAGCATCTGGTGCCTCACTGCGAGGCGCTTGCGCTGCCAAGGCGTTGGCGTCTGTTGACCCAGCTGCCGCTCAACCCCCAGGGCAAGCTGCCTCAAGCGCAGGTGGAGGCCCTGTTGGTGGCGCCCCGCATTCAAGGGCCTGAACGGGTCAGCCAGCAGCAGGTCGGTGACGAACTGCAACTTGAGCTGGTCGTGCCCCTGGACCTGGCGCATTTCACCGGGCACTTCCCCGGCACGCCGATTCTGCCGGGCGTGGTGCAGGTGGATTGGGCGATCACGCTGGGTCAAGGCTTGATGAGCCTGCCGCCCCGTTTCGCGGGCATGGAAGTGCTCAAGTTTCAGCAACTGGTGCGCCCCGGCGATCGCCTCAGCCTTACGCTTCGCTTCGATCAGGAGCGCGGCAAGCTGCATTTCGCTTACCGCAATGGCGAAGCGGCCTGCTCCAGTGGACGGATTTTGTGGGTGAATGCAGGTGTTTGATTCGCCTCCAAACCGCTCGCGGAACACAGTCCCGGTGCAGCGTCGTGTTCGAAAAGGATTTTTCAATGCATAACCCCTGCGCCGTTATCCCGGTTTACAACCACGAACTGGCCGTACCTGCCGTGGTTCAGGAGCTGCTGGACGCGGGTTTGCCGTGCGTTCTGGTCGATGACGCCAGCAGCCCCGCTTGCGCCGCCGTGCTCCAGACACTGGCCGGGCAGGACAACGTGTTTCTCGTGCAACTGCCCGTCAATCAGGGCAAGGGCGGTGCGGTCATGGCCGGGTTGCGTGAGGCGGCGAAGCTGGGCTTCAGCCACGCGCTGCAGGTCGATGCGGACGGTCAGCACGACCTGAACGACATCGCCGTGTTCCTCGACAGCTCCCGCCAGCACCCGAAGTCGCTGATCTGTGGCTATCCCCAATACGACGCCAGCGTGCCGAAAGGTCGCCTGTACGCCCGCTACCTGACGCACGTCTGGGTCTGGATCAACAGCCTGTCGTTGCAGATTCCCGACTCCATGTGCGGGTTTCGCGTCTACCCGCTCAAACCGGTTCTGCACCTGATCGACACCGTGAATCTGGGCAAGCGCATGGACTTCGACCCGGAAATTCTCGTGCGCCTGTCGTGGCGCAATCAGCCGATGCAGTGGCTGCCGACCAAGGTGCATTACCCGCAGGACGGGCTCTCGCATTTCCGGCTGTTTCATGACAACGCGCTGATTTCGAAGATGCACGCCAAGCTGTTCTTCGGCATGTTGGCGCGCTTTCCGCTGATTCTCTGGCGGCGGTGGCTGCCGTGAGCGAGGGCGAGAACAAACAGCATTGGGCCGAACACGAAGAGCGCGGCAGTTTCCTTTTGATGAAACTCACCGCCTGGGGCGTCAAGGTCCTCGGACGCCGCGTGTTGAGCCCGATACTGCACGGCATCGTGTTGTACTTTTTCCTGTTCGGTCGTAGCGCTCGTCGCAGTGCCTGGCAATACCAGCAACGCCTGGCCGACTCGACTCAGCGACATGAACTGCGCCCCACCACCTGGCGTGTCTTCAAGCAGTTCATGGCCTTCGCCGAGGCGTTGCTGGACAAGCTCGACGTCTGGAACGGCAAGCTTGGCCTTGAGCAGATCGAAATCATCGACTCCGCCAACCTGCGCGATCAATTGCGCGGCGAGCGTGGGCAGATGCTGGTGGGCGCACATTTGGGCAACCTCGAAGTCTGTCGCGCACTCGCCGAACTGGGCGAAAAAGTCACGATGAACGTGCTGGTCCACACCAAGCACGCCGAGCGCTTCAATCGCCTGCTGGGCGAAGCCGGCGCCACCAACTTGCGGCTGATTCAAGTCAGCGAACTGGACCCGGCAATCATGCTGCAACTGAGCCAGCGCCTGGACCGCGGTGAGTGGCTGGCGATTGCCGGCGACCGCGTCCCGCTGCACGGCGGACGCAACGTTCGGGTGGACTTTCTCGGCCACTCGGCAGCGTTCCCTCAAGGCCCATGGCTGCTGGCCGGCCTGTTGAAGTGCCCGATCAACCTGATTTTCTGTCTCAAAGGCTCTGCCGGTTATCGCGTGGTGCTCGAGCCGTTTGCCGCCGCCATCGAATGGCGGCGCAGTGATCGCCAGCAGGTGATCGCGCAATGGACTCAACGTTACGCCGACCGTCTGGCGCACTACTGCCTGCAAGCGCCGCAGCAGTGGTTCAACTTCTACCCGTTCTGGAAATCCGATGACGAACCAAGCACCTGAGCCGATCATCTTCGGCGAGCGTCCTCTGAGCATTGAGGAAGTCCTGGCCCTGTCCAACCGGCAGCGCCCGACCGCGCTGCAAAGCGACAAGGACTATCGCCAGCGCATCGCCAAGGGGGCGCAGTTCCTCGATTCCCTGCTCGACAAGGAAGGCGTGATCTACGGCGTCACCACCGGCTATGGCGACTCTTGCGTCGTCGCTGTGCCGCTGCAACACGTCGAGGCGCTGCCACGTCATCTGTACACCTTCCACGGCTGCGGGCTGGGCAAACTGCTCGACGCTCAGGCGACCCGTGCGGTATTGGCCGCCCGCCTGCGCTCCCTGTGCCATGGCGTGTCGGGCGTTCGCGTCGAACTGCTGGAGCGTCTGCAGGCGTTTCTTGACCACGACATCCTGCCACTGATTCCGGAAGAAGGGTCGGTCGGCGCCAGCGGCGACCTGACCCCGCTTTCGTATGTCGCGGCCACGCTGTCCGGCGAGCGCGACGTGATGTTCAACGGCGAGCGTCGCCCGTCTGCGGATGTGCACCGTCAGCTCGGCTGGGACCCGCTGGTGCTGCGCCCGAAGGAAGCGCTGGCGCTGATGAACGGCACCGCGGTCATGACCGGCCTGGCGTGTCTGGCGTTTGCCCGCGCTGACTACCTGTTGAAACTCGCGACCCGCATCACGGCGCTGAACGTAGTGGCCCTGCAAGGCAATCCGGAGCACTTCGACGAGCGTCTGTTCGCCGCCAAACCGCATCCGGGTCAGATGCAAGTTGCCGCCTGGCTGCGCAAGGACCTGGCCATCGACGCACCCACCGCGCCGCTGCATCGCTTGCAGGATCGGTATTCCCTGCGTTGCGCGCCCCACGTACTGGGCGTGCTGGCCGACAGCCTGAACTGGCTGCGCGGCTTCATCGAGATCGAGCTCAACAGCGCCAACGACAACCCGATCATCGACGCCGAAGCTGAGCGCGTGCTGCACGGCGGCCACTTCTACGGCGGTCACATTGCTTTCGCCATGGACAGCCTGAAGAACCTGGTCGCCAACGTCGCCGACCTGCTGGATCGCCAACTGGCGCTGCTGGTGGACGAGCGTTACAACCATGGACTGCCGAGCAATCTGTCCGGCGCTGCGGCGGATCGCGCAATGATCAACCACGGCTTCAAGGCCGTGCAGATCGGCACCAGTGCCTGGACCGCCGAAGCGCTGAAAAACACCATGCCCGCCAGCGTGTTCTCCCGCTCCACCGAGTGCCACAACCAGGACAAGGTGAGCATGGGCACCATCGCCGCTCGCGACGCCATTCGCGTGCTGGAGTTGACCGAACAGGTCGCGGCAGCGGCATTGATCGCTGCCAATCAGGGCGTCTGGTTGCGCAGCCGCGATACCGAAGCACGACCGCTTCCTCCGGTGCTGGCCGCCATGCACGCGCAACTGCGTGAAGACTTCCCGCCCGTCATCGAAGACCGCGCGCTGGAGGGTGAACTGCGCCTGTGTCTGAAGCGCATCGCCGACCAGCACTGGAGGCTGCATGCGTAGCAAAGGCGTTATCCACGAAGACACCGAAGTGCTGGTGCCGTTTTTCGACGTCGACACCATGCACGTGGTCTGGCACGGGCATTACGTGAAATACCTGGAAGTCGCGCGCTGCGCACTGCTCGACAAACTCGGGCACAACTACACCCACATGCTCGAATCGGGTTACGCGTGGCCGGTGATCGACCTGCAACTGCGTTACGTGCGCGGCGCAGTGTTCGGCCAACGCATCAACGTGCGCGCCAGCCTCGTGGAATGGGAAAACCGTCTGAAGATCGATTACCTGATCACAGACAAGGTGACGGGTGAACGTCTGACCCGCGCCAGTACCGTCCAGGTGGCCGTCGACGTCAACAGTCGCGAAATGCAGCTGGCCTCGCCCAAGGTGTTCGTCGCCGCCGTCGAGAGGGTGTTGTCATGAAGCGCACTGGCAAAGCATTTTGCACGTTGCTGCTGCTGAGCCTGACGACGCTGGCCCACGCCTTCGACCTGCAGCAACTCAGCGAGCAACTGGCGAAACCGAGTGTGATCCATGGACGTTTCGTTCAGGAAAAACACTTGCGTTCGCTGCCGCAACCGCTGACCAGCAAGGGCAACTTCGTGCTGGCGAAAGACTTCGGCTTGTTGTGGCTGTTGAATACGCCGCTCAAACAGGATTACCGCATCACCTCCGCGGGCATCGCCCGGCGCGCGATGGATGAAGACGGCCACTGGCAAATGCTTCCCGGCAAAAGCGCAGGTGCCGAGCAGAACCGGTTGTTCCTGGCGGTACTGCAAGGTGACAGCAGCGGCTTGCAGCGTGATTTCGACTTGCACGTGACCGGCGACGCCCAGGCATGGCAACTGACACTGGTGCCACGCTCTTTGCTGCTGCAACAGGTGTTCAAGCAGATCAACATTGACGGCGGCGCGCTGGTTCAACGTATCGAGCTGTTGGAAACCCAGGGCGACAGCACCCTGCTGAAGATGATCGACAGCACCAGCGCTACACCGCTGAGCGATTCGGAGCGCGCTGATTTTGCGCCTTGAACGTCTGTTGCCGCGCCTGTTCCTGATCGTCCTGCTGGCCGTGCTCGCACTGGCGGGCTGGCAATGGCACGCCGGCGCGCCCCTGTCGGCGAACTTGATGGAACTGGTCCCCGGCAGCAGCCCTGACGCCCTGGAGCTGCGCGCCGAGCAACGTATTCAAGAGCCGTTGAACCGCGAAATGCTGGTGCTGGTCGGGCATGCCGATCAACTGAAAGCGGTAGAACTGGCCCATAAGATCAGTGATCAATGGCAGGCGAGCGATCTGTTTGAAAAGGTTCAGTGGAACCTGCAGGCCGACCTTCCAGCGTTGCGTGAGCAACTGCTGCAAGGCCGACTGGCGATGCTGTCGGACAGCGACCGAACGCAATTGATCGAACAGCCCCAGGCGTTCATTCAGAAACGTGTCCAAAGCCTGTTCGACCCGTTCGGCGGTTTCAGCCTGGTGCCCAGCCAGGATGACTGGCTGGGGCTGACCGGCCGCATCCAGAACAGCCAGCCCACCCAGGGTTCGGTGCAACTGGACATCGGCAGCGGCGCGCTGATCGCCCACGCCGACGGCAAGCACTGGGTGCTGTTGAGGGCGCGAACCAAGGCGGACGCGTTCGACATGAGCCTGCCGCTGAAGGTTTCGGCGCTGCTCGATGAGGCGCGCGCCCAGGCCAGCCAGACCGACGCTCAATTACTGGCAGCCAGCGGCCTGCTGTACGCGGCCCATGGTCAGCAGCAAGCCACGCGGGAAATCACCTGGGTCGGCGGCGGTGCCATCCTGGGCATCCTTCTTCTGTTGCTGCTGGCCTTCAAACGCTGGCGGGTTTTGCTGGCGTTCTTGCCGGTCGTGGTCGGCATGCTGTTCGGTGCCACCGCCTGCATTGCGCTGTTCGGCAAGATGCACGTCATGACACTGGTGTTGGGCTCGAGTCTGATCGGCGTTGCCGTTGACTACCCACTGCATTACCTGTCCAAGGGCTGGAGCCTGCAACCGTGGCGCAGCTGGCCGGCATTGCGCCTGACCGTGTCGGGCCTGAGCCTGAGTCTGGCCACCAGTTGCATCGGCTACCTTGCGCTGGCCTGGACACCGTTCCCTGCCCTGACGCAGATTGCCGTGTTCTCCGCCGCCGGCCTGATCGGGGCATACCTGACGGCCGTGTGCCTCTTACCTGCTCTGCTCCGGGGCGTCGAGCTGCGCCCGGCACAATGGCCGCTCAAGGTCGCTGAACGCCTGATGGGCCTTCGCGCCCGACTGCTGAGCCGCGTCAGCACGCCGGTCCTGCTGGGTTTACTGCTGATTTTTTGCGCGACCGGCTTGTGGCAACTGACCACGAAAAACGACATCCGCCAGTGGATCGCCGCGCCCCAAAGCCTCACCGATGAAGCGCGCGCGGTGGCGCGCATCACCGGCTATCAGCCCACCAGCCAGTTCTTTCTGGTGCGCGGCGCGGATCAGCAGCAGTTGCTGGAGCGGCAAGCCGCACTCAGTCAGCGGCTGGATCAACTGGTCGCGCTCGGCAAGCTGCAAGGGTATCTGTCGCTCAACCAGCAGGTGGCCACGCCAACCGAACAACAAGCCACGCGCAAGGCACTCGATACGTTGCCCGATCATTGGCAACCGCTGCTGGAACTGGGCGTACCGGTGGAAGCGCTAAACAAAGAGCTGGCAACGCTGCGGGCCCTGCCGCCGCAGGACATCGATCAGGTATTGGCCGGCCCGTTGGGCGAGCCTTGGCGCCTGCTGTGGATGGGCAACGCTGACGGTGGCGTCGCCGGCATCGTCAGCCTTCAGGGTCTGAACGATGCCAATCTGCTTCGCAGCCAGGCGCAGGACTTACCCGGGGTGCAACTGGTTGATCGCCTGGGCGACCTGAACAAGGTGTTTGCCGCCACCCAGATCAGCGCCGCTGAACTGAAGCTGCTGTCCTGCGTGCTGATCGTCCTGTTGCTGATCGTACCGTTTGGCCTGGGCGGCGCGCTGCGGGTGATCGCGCTACCGTTGCTGGCCGCCGTGTGCAGCCTGGCGAGCCTGGGCTGGCTGGGTCAGCCGCTGACGCTGTTCAGCCTGTTCGGTCTGTTGCTGGTCACGGCCATCAGCGTCGATTACGCGATTCTCATGCGCGAGCAGGTCGGCGGCGCCGCCGTCAGCCTGCTGGGCACCTTGCTCGCGGCAGCCACCACGTGGCTGTCGTTCGGCTTGCTGGCGATTTCCAGCACACCGGCAGTCAGCAACTTCGGCCTGTCGGTGAGCCTGGGCCTGGCGTTCAGCTTCCTGCTCGCGCCATGGGCTGGCGATGACCGTCCTCTACCCTCGCACGACGCCAATACCGTCAAACACTCGAAAAGGAAACCTTGTGCCAATAGCTGAAATGGAATGTCGCCCGATCGTCGTGGTGGGTGCCGGCCCAGCCGGAGCCATCGCCGCTGCACTGCTCAAACGTCAGGGCCACGACGTCCTGATCATCGAGCGCCAGCAATTCCCGCGGTTCTCCATTGGTGAAAGCCTGCTGTCACACTGCCTGGACTTCGTCGAGGAAGCCGGCATGCTCGACGCCGTAAAGGCCGCAGGATTCCAGCTCAAGAACGGCGCGGCATTCGCGTGCGGTGAGCATTACAGCGCATTCGATTTTGGTGAAACGTTCAGCAACGGCAAGCCGACAACCTTTCAGGTGCAGCGCGCCCATTTCGACAAACTGCTGGCAGATGAAGCGGCGCGACAGGGCGTGGAAATCCGTTACCAGCAAACCATCACGGCGGCTGACTTTGCAGGCGAGCAACCGGTGCTCGACGTACAGCGCGCCGATGGCACCGCCTACCGAGTGCAGGCAGGCTTCGTACTGGACGCCAGCGGTTACGGCCGCGTATTGCCCCGCTTGCTGGATCTGGAAGCGCCGTCGAACTTCCCGCTACGTCAGGCGGTGTTCACCCACGTCGAAGACCGCGTCGATGATCAGGGCTTTGATCGCGAGAAAATTCTGGTCACGGTTCACCCCACGATGCGCGATGTGTGGTTCTGGTCGATCCCGTTCAGCGATGGTCGCTGCTCGGTGGGCGTCGTCGCCTCCGCAGAGCGCTTTAAAGACAAGCCTGCCGATCTGGACGCCTGTCTGCGCGCGTTCATCGACGAAACACCGAGCCTGAGCCGCGTACTGCAAAACGCTGTCTGGGACACCCCCGCGCGCACCATCGGGGGCTACGCGGCCAACGTCAAAACCTTGCACGGCAAGGGCTTCGCGCTGCTGGGAAACGCAGCGGAGTTCCTCGACCCGGTGTTTTCGTCAGGCGTAACCATCGCCATGCGCTCGGCCAGCATGGCCGCTGGCGTGCTGCACCGTCAGCTGCAAGGCGAGGCCGTGGACTGGGAAAACGAGTTCGCTGTCCCCTTGAAGCGCGGCGTGGACACCTTCCGCGCGTATGTCGAGGGCTGGTACGAAGGTGGTTTCCAGGACGTCATTTTCTACCCCGATAGCACCGACGACATTCGCCGCATGATCTGTTCGATCCTGGCCGGTTATGCGTGGGATGAGCGCAATCCGTTCGTTGCCGAACCCAAGCGCCGCCTGCGTATGCTGGCCGAGATCTGTGCGAGGACCGACCGATGAGCGAACAGTTCTTCAGCGACAGTTACGTCGAAGAAACCCGGCTGGGGTTCCTGTTCCTGCGCAGCCACACCTGGCAGCATCACGTGCTGCGTGTCGCGACCAACGACCTGCGCAGCCTGTTCACCGAGCAGCCGCCACACCATCCCGTGATACTCGACGCCGGTTGCGGTCAGGGGAAGTCCTTTCAGTACCTGCACAAGGTGTTCAACCCGGCGCAGATTCTCGGTGTCGATGCCGACCCGCTCAGTCTGAAACTCAGCGCCGAAGAAGCCCAACGCCGTCGTTTGAACGTCGAGCTGATCGGCAGTGACTGCGCCGCCCTGACGCTTGCTGATGCCAGCGTCGATATGGTGTTCTGCCACCAGACCTTCCATCACCTGGTCGAACAGGAAAAGGCCCTCGCCGAGTTCTATCGCGTGCTCAAGCCGGGGGGTTATCTGCTGTTCGCCGAGTCCACCGAAGCCTACATCGACACCTGGGTAATTCGCTGGTTCTTCCGCCATCCGATGCACGTGCAGAAGAGCGCGGCGCAATATCTGGACATGCTGCGCACAGAAGGTTTTCAATTTGTCGCACAGAACGTTTCCTACCCCTATTTGTGGTGGAGCCGCGCCAGGGACTTTGGCGTGCTGGAACGTCTGAAACTGGTTAAACCCAAGCCCTTTGGTGAGCGTGAAGAGACATTGGTCAATGTCGTCGCACGCAAACCGCCACAGGCATCACTTGAAGGTGACACACCATGATTCGCGCCCTTTTGCTGGTTTGCGTGCTGTTGCTGAGCGCTTGCACCAGCCACGCCCCTCTGCCCGCGCAAATCCCGCACATCAAGTTCCCGCAGCAATTGCATGTGCAACGCGAGCAGGCCGGTCAACGTCAGGACTGGCTCTTGGTGGTTCAGAAAGAACGCCATGGCCTGCGCTGGTCGTTGATGGACCCGCTGGGTATTCCGGTGGCACGCCAGCAATTGCGCGAATACACCTGGAAGGCTGACGGGCTGTTACCGCCAAACCCCGAAGCGCGGGAGTTGTTCGCGGCCGTTTTGTTCGCCCTGACCTCGGAGCAAGAGGTCCGCTTCGACTACCCCGGCGTCCAGCTGCTGCCCCACGGGCGCATGATGGAAGATCGCTGGCGAGTCGATTACGCGTCGGAAGGCATCTTCCGGATCACCCTGGAAAGTGGCGAACTGAAATACGTCGTCAGCCCGCTCGAAGGCAAGGCTTCGAAATGAATGCCTACCTTAATGCACTGGGGCTGATCTGCTCGCTGGGCGACGACCGCGCAAGCGTTGCGCGCACGCTGTTCGCCGGCGACACCTCGTGCATGCAAGCCGAAAGCGGTTGGGTGCCGGAACGTTCGTTGCCGGTCGCCGCCGTGAGAAGCCCGCTGCCGGACATCCCGGTCGCGCTTGTTCAGCAAACCAGTCGCAACAACCAGCTGCTGTTGGCGGCCGCCCTGCAGATCGAGCCCGACATCAAGCAAGCCATCGCCCGCTACGGCCGTGACCGCATCGGCGTGATCCTCGGCACCAGCACCTCGGGTATCGACGAGGCCAGTCGGGGCATTGCCACGTACCTGCGCGACGATGCGTTTCCCGAAGACTATGACTACCGTCAGCAGGAGCTCAGCGCCCCCGCCAATTTCCTGAGCGCGTGGCTTGAATTGAGCGGTCCGGCGTATGTGATTTCCACCGCCTGCACCTCTAGCGCCCGCGCACTGCAGAGTGCTCGACGCCTGCTGGACATGAACCTGTGCGACGCCGTGCTGTGTGGCGGCGTGGACAGTTTGTGCCGGTTGACGCTGAACGGTTTTTCATCGCTGGAGGCGGTTTCCAGCGAGCGCTGCAACCCGTTTTCGGTCAACCGCAGCGGCATCAACATCGGCGAGGCGGCCGTGCTGTTTCTGATGACGCGAGAAGCCAGCCGCGACCACCGCATTGCCTTGCTGGGTGCCGGCGCCAGCTCCGACGCCCATCATATTTCCGCGCCAGAACCCCATGGACGCGGCGCACAACAGGCCATGCAAAAGGCGCTGAACAACGCGGGCGTGCACGCTGATGAGATCGATTATCTGAACCTGCACGGCACGGCGACCCAACACAACGACTCGATGGAAAGCCTGGCGGTCAGCGCAGTGTTCCCCAACGGCGTGCCGTGCTCGTCCACCAAACCCCTGAGCGGCCATACCCTCGGCGCGGCAGGCGCACTGGAAGCGGCGTTCTGCTGGCTGGCCCTGTCGCCTGCAAACCCCGACCGGCAGTTACCGCCTCATGTGTGGGACGCTCAGGCCGATACAAACCTGCCTGCCATGGCCTGGGTAAAACCGGGCGATACGCTGCAGTCCCATTCACCGCGTCGCCTGATGAGCAACTCGTTTGCCTTCGGTGGCAACAACGTCAGCCTGATCATCGGAGAAGGAGCGTGAACTCAATGACCCCATCTCCGTGGCCCCCCGCCGCCCTGCTGCCTCACGCGGGCGACATGATCCTCATCGACGACGTGCTGGGGTTCGACGAAGAACAGATCCGCACCCGCATCAACGTGCGGCCCGGCGGCCTGTTCAATCGCCCGGACGGCAGCCTTCCGGCCTGGGTCGCCATCGAACTGATGGCCCAGAGCGTCGCGGCCTACGCGGGCTGTCAGGCGCGCGTGAAGGGGGAACCGGTGGCGCTGGGTTTTCTCTTGGGCACGCGCAAATTCGAGTGCAACGTCGAGCATTTTCCGGCGGGCAGCGAACTGATCATCCACGCGCAACGCTCACTACAGGATGACAGCGGCATGGGTGTGTTCGAGTGCAATCTGAGCGGCCCTGGCATTCAGGCCACTGCCCGCCTCAACGTTTATCGTCCGCCACAATCGGCGGACTATCTGGCCGAAGGAGCCGTACATGACTGACTCAATCCTGGTCACCGGTTCCAGCCGTGGCATCGGCCGCGCCATCGCCTTGCGTCTGGCGCAGGCCGGTTACGATATCGTGCTGCACTGTCGCAGCGGTCGCACCGAAGCCGAAGCCGTTCAACACGACATTCAGGCACTGGGCCAACAGGCTCGCGTGTTGCAGTTCGACGTGGCCGATCGCGCTGCCTGCAAGTCCATCCTCGAGACTGACGTGGAAACACACGGCGCGTATTACGGCGTGGTGTGCAACGCAGGTCTGACCCGCGATGGCGCATTTCCAGCGCTGACCGATGAGGATTGGGACATGGTCATGCGCACCAACCTGGACGGTTTCTATAACGTTCTGCACCCGGTCATGATGCCGATGATTCGCCGCCGCGCCGCGGGCCGGATTGTCTGCATCACGTCGGTTTCCGGCCTGATCGGCAACCGTGGCCAGGTCAACTACAGCGCGTCCAAGGCCGGGGTGATCGGAGCGGCCAAGGCGCTGGCAATCGAGCTGGGCAAACGCAAGATCACCGTCAACTGCGTCGCGCCGGGTCTGATCGACACCGCGATGCTCGACGAAAACGTGCCGGTGGATGAACTGATGAAGATGATCCCTGCGCAACGCATGGGCACCCCGGAAGAAGTCGCCGGTGCCGTGAATTTTCTGATGTCGGCGGAAGCTTCGTACATCACCCGCCAGGTCCTGGCGGTCAACGGAGGCTTGTGCTGATGAAGCGCGTCGTCGTCACCGGCATGGCCGGTATCACTTCGCTGGGCAGCGACTGGGCCAGCATCGAAGCCCATTTCAGCCGCAACCGCAGCGGCATTCGGCGCATGGACGAATGGGACCGTTTCAGCGAACTGAACACGCGTCTGGCAGGCCCCATCGATGACTTTGCCGTTCCGTCGCACTGGACCCGCAAACAACTGCGCAGCATGGGCCGTGTCTCCCGTCTGGCGGTCGGCGCCTCGGAACAGGCGCTTCAGGACGCTGGATTGCTCGGCGACCCCATCATTCGTGACGGGCGCATGGGCGTGGCCTGCGGCTCGTCCACCGGCAGTACGGACGAGATCAAAGCGTTCGGCAACATGCTGCTGAACTCGGTGGCCGAAGGCCTCAACGCCAACTCGTACGTGCGCATGATGCCGCACACCACGGCGGCGAATATCAGCATCTTCTTCAACCTCACCGGACGCCTGATTCCAACGTCCAGCGCCTGCACCAGTGGCAGTCAGGGCGTGGGTTACGCTTACGAGGCCATCAAGTTCGGGCGCCTGCCATTGATGCTCGCCGGAGGCGCGGAAGAGCTGTGCCCGACTGAAGCGATGGTGTTCGACGCGCTGTACGCCACCAGCCTGAAAAACGACGCGCCGCACACCAGCCCGCGCCCTTATGACAGTGGCCGCGACGGCCTGGTGATCGGCGAAGGTGGCGGCATGCTGGTGCTCGAGGAGCTGGAACACGCGCTCGCCCGTGGCGCGAACATCCATGCAGAGATCGTCGGTTTCGGCAGCAACGCCGACGGCGTACACACCACGCGCCCCGAGCAACTGACCATGCGCCGGGCGATGGAACTGGCCCTGGAAGACGCGAATCTTTCACCGGACGCCATCGGCTACGTCAACGGACACGGCACCGCCACCGAGCAGGGCGACATTGCCGAAACGCTCGCCACCCACAGCCTGTTTGGTTCGCGCATGCCCATCAGCTCGCAGAAAAGTTTTCTCGGCCACACGCTGGGAGCCTGCGGCGCCCTCGAGTCCTGGTTCAGCATCGAGATGATGAACCGCGACCGCTACATCCACACCCTCAACCTGGACGACGTCGACAGCCGCTGCGGCGAGCTGGATTACCTGCGCGGCGAACCCCGGCGCATGAGTCACGAGTTCGTGATGAACAACAATTTCGCTTTTGGCGGGGTCAACACGTCGTTGATTTTCCGTCGCTGGCCGTGATCGCTTTACCCATCCTTTGGAGAAATGGAATGCCCTCCCTGCTTCGCGCGTCACTGATCGTGCTGACCCTGTTATCCGTCGCAGCTTGTACCAGTAAACCGCTGGTCACCCCTGACCGCACCCTTCCAACGACACTGCATGCCGATCATGAACAAATGAAACAGGCGATCCTGACCACACTGGTCAAACGCAAATGGAGCGTGCAGCGGGTCGGTCCGGACCTCGTTCAGGCAGAGATCACCGTGCGCGGGCAGTACCATGCAGAAATCGATATCCCGTACACCGCCGATCACTACCAGATCAAATACCGCGACAGCCGAGAGCTCAGCTACAAAGACGGCAAGATCCACAAGAACTACAACCGCTGGGTGCGACTGCTGGACAAGGGCATCCTGCGCGAGTTGCGCGACGATCAGGCTGAAACCACCGCGAAGAACATGGCAAACGGCGTAACGCCCCAAGGCATTACCCAAGCCGCGCAGTAATTGTTGTCCACCTCAAGGAGCGAAACCATGAAGCTGAAAATGTTGGCCGCCACGGCCGCAATCGTTTTGGGCACCCTGCCGGGCATTAGCCAGGCACGTGATACCGCGCTGTATTTGCCGTTCGACAAGGTCGTTGCGCAGATGCTTCAGGAGAAGAAGCTCGATGGCTCGGTGAAGTTCTACCTGGCGGGCGTACAGCCCAAGGGCAAGGTGACCGTGCTGTCGCCGAACGCTGCGACCAACAAGAAAACCAACGCCTTCAACAAGACCGATACCGAAGCGTGCGAGTGGGTACTGCAGTCGGCGATCCTGCAGTTGAATGAGGCTGCCAAAGGTGCGGGTGCCAACGCAGTGGTCAACATCGCCAGCTACTACAAAAAGATCGAGCGCAAGGACCCGGCCACTTACGAGTGCCATGCCGGAGCGTTGATGGCCGGCGTCGCGCTGAAGGGCGACCTGGCGAAGGTGCAGTGATTTCCCGATCCTGATTACCTTGTAGGAGCACGCTTGCCTGCGATTGAGTCCTCACATCCAACCTCGTGGATGTCTGACACAACGCAATCGCGGGCAAGCGTGCTCATACAGAAGGCAACTTCGTCACCCTGCCTTACGCGTCACCAACTCGACAAACGCCTTCGCCATCGGCGATTTCTGATCCTTGCGCTGCACCAGCCACACCGCCGACGTCGCTTCGGGATCGAGCAACGTTCGATACACCACACCATCGATCCGCATCCGTTGGTACGACGCGGGCAGCACTGTCACGCCCAATCCCGCCGCCACCAGGCCGATGATGGTCATGGCCTCGCCTGCCTCCTGAGTGAACATCGGGCTGAATCCCGCCTCCCGGGCCAGATCCAACAGTTGCGCATATAACCCGCTGCCATAGGTCCGGGGAAAGAACACGAAAGGCTCCGTCGCCAGTTCTTTGAGGTACATGCCCTGTTCGCTGCCCGCCGCCAGAGGGTGATCGGAACGGAAGACCGCCACCAGCGGTTCGCGCAACAGCTCCACCGCCACCAAAGAATCCGGTAACGGCAAGGGTCGCATGATGCCGACCTGCATCGACTCTTCCTCAAGCCGCTCGGCAACTTCTTTGCTGCTCATTTCCTGCAACGCCAAATGGACTGCAGGGTAACGTTGCCGAAAGGCAAAGATCGCCTGAGGGATGCTGGAGGTGAATGGGGCAGACGCGGTGAACCCGATCTTCAATTCCCCCAATTCCCCCAACTGCGCACGGCGCGCCACATCAGAGGCCTTTTCGACCTGCGCCAGTACCAGGCGCGCTTCGTCGAGGAACAGTCTGCCCGCCTCACTGAGTTCCACTCGTCGGTTGGTTCGCTCGAACAGGCGCGCGCCCAGCTCCTGCTCCAGCGCTTGAATCTGCTGGCTCAGCGGCGGTTGCGAGATGCCGAGCACCTCGGCGGCGCGTCCAAAATGCAGCTCTTCGGCAACGGCGATGAAGTAACGCAGGTGACGTAATTCCATGACAATCCTATTAGGTCGTCAAACCTATCAAACAGGTCGAACAATATATTGGAAAGAATCGTTAGCCAGCGATATTCTTTTTTACATCGCCGCCCGCTTCTCCCAGAGGTCCATCGTGAATACTGCTGCACCCCCCGCCGCGTCCGAGTCTGAAATGATCGAAGCCGCTATCCCGCTGGGCGATACCTACATCGAAAAAGACACGCCTGCGTTCATTCGCACCGTCCTCGCTCTGTTCTCCGGCGGCTTCGCCACGTTTGCCCTGCTCTATTGCGTGCAACCGATGATGCCGGTGCTGTCCCGGGAGTTTTCGATCAACGCGGCCCAGAGCAGCCTGATTTTGTCGGTGTCCACCGCCATGCTCGCCATCGGCCTGTTGATCACGGGGCCGATTTCTGACCGTCTGGGCCGTAAACCGGTGATGGTCTTCGCGCTGTTCTCAGCCGCCTTTTTCACCATCGCAAGTGCCCTGATGCCGACGTGGGAAGGCGTGCTGGTGACTCGCGCGCTGGTCGGGCTTTCGTTGAGCGGGCTGGCGGCGGTAGGCATGACTTACCTCAGTGAAGAGATTCATCCGCAGAACATTGGCTTGGCCATGGGGCTGTACATTGGCGGCAACGCCATTGGCGGCATGAGCGGGCGGCTGATCACAGGCGTGCTGAGCGACTTCGTCAGTTGGCACACCTCGCTGTTGATCATGGGATTGATCGCCCTCGGCGCTGCCGGTCTGTTCTGGAAGTTTCTACCGCCCTCGCGCAACTTCCGGCCCAATCCGCTGAACGCCCGTAACCTGCTGGAAGGCTTCGTCCTGCAGTTCCGCGATGCAGGGTTGCCGCTGCTGTTCCTCGAAGGCTTCCTGCTGATGGGCGCCTTCGTCACGCTGTTCAACTACATCGGCTATCGCCTGCTGGCCGATCCTTACAACCTGAGCCAGGCGGTGGTTGGCCTGTTCTCGGTCGTGTATCTGTCGGGGATCTACAGCTCGGCAAAAATCGGCGCACTGGCGGACAGGCTCGGACGCCGAAACGTGCTGTGGGCCGTGATCGTGCTCATGCTGGTGGGTCTGGCCCTGACCCTGTTCACCCCGCTGGCCGTCGTGGTCATTGGCGTGCTGATGTTCACCTTTGGCTTCTTCGGTGCTCACTCGGTCGCCAGCAGCTGGATCGGCCGCCGCGCGATCAAAGCCAAGGGGCAGGCGTCCTCGCTGTACCTGTTCAGCTACTACGCCGGCTCAAGCGTCGCGGGCACCGGCGGTGGCGTGTTCTGGCATTACGCCGGCTGGAACGGCATCGGCGTGTTCATCGGTTTGGTCTTGCTCGCGGCGTTGGGCGTGGCGCTGAAACTTGCCAAGGTGCAGCCCTTGGCGGTGAATGTGCAGGTCTAGGCACGTCCTCGTTACTCAATTAACGCCCCAGGCCACCCGAGCATGCAGCTGATTTTCCTGCCTGTCCAATGTGAGGCTTTGCATGTGTGCGCCCTCACGCTCGCCCTGAATCAGCCAGCTGAGTAGCGCGCCTGCTTCGCCACTGACGACCACGCGCAGGCTTGCCGAATCCCTGTTCAGCTCCAATAACTCAAGACCCGCGGCTGTTGCGCTGTCGCTTATCCGGCTGGCCCAGGGCTGACCCACGCTGGATCGGCGCGTGGGTTTGGCGCGCCGCATTTCCGACACTAACGACAGACGCTGCTGATAGCTGCGCTCAGCGCGTTCAAGGCGTTGTTTGGTTGGCTGCCAGACGCCGCTGATCAAACCGACCGATAGCAGAAACATTGCAAGCACGATGAGCATCAGTTGGTCGCGCCGCCCAAATTGCTGCCAGCGTCCCGTGAACGCCGCGAACCATTGCGATCGAGGTTTCATTTGGCTCCGCCCTGCAGGGTCAATAATGCTTTCACACCATCACGGCTCTTGCTGGCGCCTTCCAACCGGACCGGTAGCCCGCTCTCCACGCCGCGCTCCTGTAGCCGCTCCAACGCGTCGAAACTGCCGGCATTCAGCGATAACGTCCAACCCTCAGTCGCGCTGAATTCCGCTCGCTGCACCTGCACACCGCTGCCCCCCACAACCTGCTCCGCCACCTGCAAAAGCGCGCTCATCGGCCCCCGCTCTTCTGCGGCATTACCCTGCAACGCTTTGAGCTGCGCCGACAGATCGACGACGCGGGTCTGGTCTGGATAAAGACTGTGAAAACGCTGTAGGCTTTGCTCATACAGTTGCCCGGCCAATGACTCAAGATGCTGAGCACGCGCAAGACTGAAGCCCCACGACAGCAGAAAGCCCCCCATCATCGCCAGCAGCAATCGGCCCCAGAGCCAACCCTGACGCGAGGGACGAAACTCACCCTGCATCAGATTGATCGAATCTCGGTTGCTGGCGCTGAGCAATGCGCTTAACCCCGGACAATCGTCAGAGCGCTCATCCCTCCAACGGATATCAATGGGCAGGCGATGACGCATGACGTCGAGCGCCTGCTCCGACAACGCGAGTCGACCCTCGATTGATCCGCCCAACATCCACCGACCGCTCCACCAGACCCCATAGGGCCGATCCGTGGGCAGCCTGTCGGCATCGACCCAAACGTCAATCACCTGAATGCCAGCGCGCTGAAACGCATCCAGAATGCCGAGCAGCGTCGGCTTGCTGATGATCAACAGTGGAAACCGACGCTCCCGATCCGGCTTTCCAATGGCAAGGTGCAGTTGGTCCAGGTCCTCGCTGAGCTGTTCCTCCACGGCATAGGCGAGCACCTGAGCGCGGGGCGTGCGCCGTCCAGGCCAGGGTTCGCTTCGCAGCCAGCTGCAGAGTTCCATGGGCAGGATCAACTGAACGCCAACCCCTGAAAGCGCGTTTCCGGCTTCGGACAAAGGACAGGAACGCTCAGAGCCTTCATCGCTCCAGTACCTTACAGGGCAAATCCCGTCGAGGTCATTGAAGCCTTCAGGGGTGAGGTAAAGCCAGGTACTCATGGTTGAAAATGCTCGGCAGACGCTACTAAACGACGTCGAATGACGCGCGTTCGATTCGTGTTGCGCACCCGCTCAACATCGCTGATCAACCGCAACTGGGTGTCGGCGATGCGCACATGCACTGAAACGCGAAACCATCGGCTACTCACACTCAGACCATGAGTCGACACCCCCAGCCCTAGCACTCCAGGGGCGCGGGTGAATGACTCGATATCAGCATAACCTCGCGGCGCGCGCTGGCTGACCAGCCCTCTGGCAGCGGAAAGCGTCATACCTTCCAGGCTGGCCATAACGGGCGCCGATACAGTATTGACGTTAAGCATCGCGTCGCGCGGCAGCACAACAACCCACGGCAGCAGTCGTTGCAGATCGTCTTTTTTCAGCTGAGGCATTCGCTGAAGCTGCGCCGCATCGGTGAGCGTGAAGTCGTTCAGCCGCCGCAGATCGAAAGCTGGGATATCCAGCGCGCTCAATAGACGAACCCAGCGCTGCAGCGTGACGTCGTCTACACCACCGGTCCCGACCAGTCGCGTCAGATTGAAGCGTCCTGCCAGGTCCTCGATCTCCAATCGGACATCCAGATCCGGTAGTTGAAAAGCCTGTGCCTTGAGTGCCCAGTCCTGCCCGAGGTGAATGGTCGTAGCCTCTCTGATATCGGATGCAAGCAAGAGCTGCGATGCGTAGCTTTCTGCTGTCAGCGCGGCCTGACGTAATTGCTGCTGATGAAGCTGCTGGGCGGTTCCTTGCACCGTCATCCTGTGGCTGCGCATCAAACCTGCAACCACAAACAATGCCAGGCTGGTGACCAGCAGGACACTGATGAGTGCGACTCCGCGCTGGCAAGAATGGGTCATGCCCCCTCCGCCAGCGCAATGACACGACGGATTTGCCCGAATGCACCGCAGGACAGGGTCATTTCCAGCGCGCGCGGTCGGCCTGATTCCCGCGCACTGCCCTCATCACTACGCCAGCCATGCCTGTCGTCATACAGACGCCAGTCAAGGCCGCGAACATCGTCCAATAACCGCTGCTTTTGGACTAAGGGCAGATCCGGACTGCGGCTGTAACGCCAGAGACGCCCCTGCTCAATCACGTAACTGACTTCCTGTCGCTCGCCGCGCGCATGCCCCAACGGATTGCGCCAGTTACCGCGGCTCAGATTCAACACACCTTGGCGTATCAACACCGCCTGACCTGCAGAGGCCGGAACAACCTGCAATACATCGCGTTCGATCACCGCGACCGCGCGACGCAATGCACGCAGGCTTTGCTCCTCTTGGCGCAGTTGATCCTGCACCCGGAAAACACTCTCGAACAGGTGCCAGCTGGCGAGCCCGATCAGAGAAAAAATCGCCAGGCTGACAATCAGCTCCAACAGGGTGAAACCACGCTGTCGGATCATGGCAGCGCAGCCTCAGACATTGGAGCGATCCAGCCCACCGTTCGATAAACGACTGGGCTATTGGCGCCGTGGCTCACCTCGATCTCGATACTGAGCCAACGGTCGTCGCGACCACGCTTGACGTGCTGCTCCAGCGCCCAGGATTCGCCCGCAAAGCTTCGCGTAATGCGTTGTTGGCCCGGGCTTGGCAACCGCAAACGAAGCTCGGTCAAATGATTGTCGGCCAGCCAGCTGGCAAACAGGCGCTCGCGCAATCCGGCATGCTGACTCAGTACAAACTGACAAGCCGAAAGCACGGCAGCGGATAGCAGAGCGAACACTGCCAACGCGACCATCACCTCCAGCAACGTGAACCCGCGCTCAGTGCCCATCGATCACCGGATCGTTCACACCGTCACTGGATACAGCTAGCAAGGGGCCGTCTGCAGTTTCAAAGTAGAGCGCAAACGCGCTTGTTTCATCGCTGCTTAGAATCAACAACTGTGGCTCATCGGCACGATGAGACAGCTGCAAAGCCTGCCCTTCCAACTCCAGACGAAACGACATGCCCTCCCCCACTGGATGAGCGCTGCGTTGAAACCATTGGCCCTCTTTCCACTCCATCAGTCGGTAGCCGTCATCATCGAAACGCACGCCATACTCCGCTCCGTCAGACACGGCCTTGACGCGCAGTTGCGTAATCATCGTCACCAGCTCATGGGCATACTGGCGCGCTTTCTGAGCAGGGCCTGCGCGCAATCCGACGGTCGCCAGCCCCAGCAGCACACCGATCAGCACCATGACCGTCAAGATTTCCAACAGGGTGAAACCACGACAACGTCCAGGCATTACTCGGCAGTCCTGTCACCGATGTCGGCGGCAAAGTCGTCACCACCCGCCACGCCATCTGCGCCGTAGGAGTACAAATCAAACGCTGCGCCAGCCGCGCCCGGACTCAGATACTGGTAAGGCGTGCCCCATGGATCGGAAGGAAGGCTCTTCAGATACCCCCGAGGATTCCAGTGCTTCGCGGCAGGCGTACCCGAAGGGCGTATAACCAGAGCCTCAAGTCCCTGTTGGGTTGACGGGTAGCTGAAATTATCCAGCCGGTACATCTCCAGTGCCGTGCTCAATGCCTGAATATCCGTGTGCGCCGCAGTGACCTTGGCCTGGTCCGGGCGACTCATGAATTGCGGAATCACCAGCGCGCCCAAGACCCCGATGATCACGACCACGACCATGATTTCGATGAGGGTAAATCCGTATTGCCGACGTTGTTGCGGGATTGCCATAAGCTCAATTCACCAGTTGGTTGAGGTTTAGGATCGGCATCAGAATGGCCATGACGATCAGGAGTACCACGCCGCCCATCAGTACCAGCATCGCCGGTTCGAACAGGCTGACCATTAGCGCAATGCTGGCGGCCAGAGTCTTTTCCTGCTGTTGCGCGGCACGTTCAAGCATGCGGTCGAGCTCACCCGCACGCTCGCCGCTCGCGATCATGTGCAGCATCAAGGGGGGAATGTCTCCGCCGTGCTCAAGGCTACGGGTCAAGGTCTGTCCTTCGCGTACACGGCGCGCGACATCCTGCATTCGTTTGCGAATCGACTGATTGCCGATGACTGCCGCCGAAATGTGCAACGCATCAACCAGCGGCACGGCACTTTTGCCAAGAATGGCCAGGGTGCTCGCGAAACGCGCCGCATCCGTGGCTCGAAGGACCTTTCCCAGAACCGGGATGCACAACAATCCATCATGAAAGCGCCCGCGCAGAGCAGGGCGCCGTAGAGCCCAATAACCCACGCCCATCAATGCCATGAGAATGACCAAAAGCAGCAGACCGTAGCGACGCAGCCCGGAACTCAGCGCAATCAGCCCCTCAGTCAACGCAGGCAGGGGCTGACCGCTGTCGATGAACACCTTGACCACATCCGGCACCACAAACCCCAACAGAAAGCTGACGATGGTCAGCGACGCGCAAAACAGGATCATCGGATAGACGAGGGCAAGCTGAATTTTCTGCCTCGACTGCTGCCGCCCTTCGGTGTACTCCGCCAGTTGCTCAAGAACGACCCCCAGGTGGCCGGAGCGCTCACCTGCAGCAATGGTTGCGCAGAACAGTGCCGGAAAGGCGCGAGGGAATGCGGACAGCGCCGACGCCAGATCGTGACCTTCACTGATTCGGGTCGCGACCGCCGTTACCAAATGGCTGACTCGAGGCTTTTCACTTTGTGCTGCGACGACCTGTAATGCCTCTTCCAGTGGCAGCCCCGCCTGAATCAGAGTCGACAGCTGCAGGGTTAGCGGGGTCAACTCGCCCGATCTTAACCAGCGTCCTCTCTGCCCTCCCGCCCAACCGATGGACAGACTGATCGACGGTTTGACGTCGATCGGTAACAGCCCTCGCTCGCGAAGCCGCTGACGAGCATGACGCGCGCTTTGAGCCTGTTCCTGACCACGATGGCGGCGACCGGAGGCATCCTGAGCCTGATAATCGAACCATGCCATGTCCTAGTTCTCCTGGCTCACACGCAGCAATTCGTCGAGGCTGGTCCGCCCCTCCATAACCAGTCGACGACCGTCGTGAAACAGACTGCGGGAACAGGTTCGGGCTTCCTGGGTCAGTTCAGGCTCACTTGCCGCGTTGTGAATCAGCTCTGCCAGCCGAGGCGTGACCGTAATCAACTCGTAGATGCCGATGCGTCCACGGTAACCCCGCTGGCAATGCTCACACCCCGTCGCCCTGAACAGCTCATGGCGTTTGCCGACGTCCAGACCCAGCCGCTCGACCGCCTTTTCGTCAGCAATCCAGGGCGTCTTGCAGTGCTCACACAACATTCGTACCAGACGTTGCGCCAACACCCCCAACAGTGAAGACGCGAGCAGATAGGCATCCACGCCCATATCCAGCAAACGGGTAACCGCGCCCACGGCGCTATTGGTGTGCAAGGTTGATAGCACCAGATGCCCGGTCAACGACGCCTGCACCGCAATATCCGAGGTTTCGCGATCACGGATCTCGCCAACCATCACAACGTCCGGATCCTGTCGCAGGATGGCCCGCAGGCCACGGGCAAACGTCATCTGGACCTTGGGATTGACCGGCGTCTGGCCGATGCCCGGCAGGTGGTATTCGATAGGGTCCTCGACCGTCAAAATGTTCCGCGTCTGATCATTGAGGTAGGTCAGCGCGGCATACAGACTGGTGGTCTTGCCGGAACCGGTTGGCCCGGTGACCAGAAAAATTCCGTGGGGCCTGCCCAGCAAATGTTCAAACTGCTCCAGCGTATCGTCAGGCATGCCCAGTTGCCGCAGGTCCAGTGCGCCCTTTCGCTTGTCCAGCAAGCGCAGCACCACCCGTTCTCCGTGGGCAGAGGGCAACGTGGAAACGCGCACGTCGACTTCATGCCCAGCCAGGCGCAACGCCATCCGACCATCCTGAGGGACGCGCTTTTCAGCGATATCCAGTCGCGACATCACCTTGATCCGAGAAACCAGCAGATTCGCCAGTTCCCGACGGGGTTTGAGCACTTCGCGCAACTGGCCGTCGACGCGAATGCGAACGGAAACACTGTGTTCGAACGTTTCAAGGTGCACATCCGAGGCTTTTTCACGCACAGCCTGGCTGAGCAACGCATTGATCAGCCGAATAATCGGAGCATCCCCCTCCTGCTCCAGCAGGTCGGCGGTTTGCGGCAATTGCTCGGCGACTTCCAGCAAATCGAGCTCGTCATCCAGCCCTTGCGCAACGTCCTCAGCCGCGCGCTGCCCATCGCTGTAGGCACTCGCCAGCTGCGCAGCGAAGTGCGGTTCATCGAGCATTTGCCAGGCAATATCACTGCCGCCGAACCGCCGCTGAACCTCCGAGAGTGCGGTAAACGGTGTGTCGGCACGCAACAACACCTTGGGACCGCTTTCGAGTTGTTCACACATCACGCCAAAACGCCGGGCGAAACCGAAGGGCAGCAACTGGCTCATGGCTTGCGCCCACGGCTCTGATGCAGATCGGTTTCGGCTGCCTCCGTTTCCCTGTCGAACAGCTGTCGGGCTTCGCCAGGCAGCAGCAACGAATTGCCGTTTCCCGGCCCGCTGAGGTTTCGCAACGACCGGTAGCGATCTGCCGTCACCTCAGCCAGCTCGTCTTTGCCACGCACAATGGTCGGGCGCAAAAAGATCATCAGATTGGTCTTTTCGCGAGTGTCGCTGCTCCAGCGAAACAAGGCGCCCAGCCAGGGAATGTTCTTGAGCAGCGGCACGCCGCTCTGGCGAGTTCGAATGCTGTCCTTGATCAGCCCCCCAATCACGATGATCTGGCCGTCGTCCGCGAGAATCGTGCTTTTGAGCGCTCGCTTGTTGGTGATCAGATCGTTCAGTCCCTCTACCGAGCTGGCGATCTCGGAGTTTTCCTGTTCGACTTCCAGACGCAGTGTCTCCCCGTCATTGATGTGCGGACGGATCTTCAGCTTGATGCCGATATCCTGACGGGTGACCGTGGTGTAAGGGTTTTCCGAGCCGCTGCCGGGGGTCTGATACGAACCGCTCTTGAACGGTACATTCTGCCCCACGAGGATTTCCGCCTCCTGGTTGTCGAGCGTCAAAAGGCTCGGGGTAGAAAGCACATTGTTACGCGTGTCGCTAGCCAAAGCGTTGATCAGCACACCGAAGCGATCATTGCCTACGCGCAGTACCGCACCGTCGGGCAATTTGACGTCGCCCGCCGCCATTGCGGGAAAACTGATACCGGCTCCGGGAAAGTTGATAGCACCCAGGACACCGCCCGTCTGAGCCCCCCATTGCACGCCAAGCGCATTGGCAATGTCGCCGGAAACCTCAACGATGGCGGCGTGAATCAACACTTGGGAGCGCGGCTGGTCTAGCTGCTGTACCACGTGCTCCAGCGTTCGCAACTGCGCCGGCTCAGCAATAAGGACCAAGGCATTCTGGCTATCGTCGGACTTGACCATCGCCTTCTGTGCCGACGCGGCTCCTTTCTCGGCATTCTCGCCAAGCCCTGCCCCCATGGCATCGAGTACCTCCGCCAGTTGACGGGCATCACTGTGACGCAGTCGAATGACGCGAGAGTGCTCTGCGCGGGTCGAAGCCGGCGTGTCCAGATCCCTTGCCAGCGCGGCAAGGCGCCGGCGTGTCAATGGATTACCAACCAGCACCAGACGATTATTGCGAGTGTCGGCAATCACAAGTCCTCCGGCGTCGATGCCCTGCTTGCCCAGAGACTGTTCAAGCACCTTGGCCAGTTGCTCGGCCAGCCCGTGTCGTAAGGGAACGACCGAATGACCGCTCTTCTGTCCGGAATCCAGTTGAGCGACGATGCCGCCGATCCGATGCACATTGTTCGCCGTATCAGTGAGCACCAGCGCGTTGCTCGATGCTGACGGCCCTATATAGCCGTTCGCCGAGACCAGGGGGCGCAGCAGAGCGGAAAGATCGGCCGCGGTGCTGTTGCTCAACGCGATGACTTCAGTGACGAACTGGCCGCTGCGGGCAGTGCGGCTGTCGGTCTGGCCGGCCCGCGTCTTCGCCTCTGCCACCGGCGCGATCAGGATACGTTCGCCCTCATCGATCACCGTGAAGTTATGGGAGTCGAGTACCGAATAGAAAAGCCGGCGCACGCCCTCGCGATCCAGAGACTGATCCGACATAACCGTGATCCGCCCTTGAACGCGAGGGTCAAGAACAACGGTTGCGCCCAGGATCGAGGACATTTCACGGACCACGTCCCGCACGTCGGCGTCGTTCATTGCCAACTGCCATTGAGGCTCGTCGTCTGCAGCTCCCGTAGCGCTGTAGAAAGTCAGAACCAGCAAAACGATGCAGACAGCCTGTTTGCACCCACCCACCACGGCAACCACGTTCATGTTCAATCCTGAAGCTTGGCGGCATTGGGCCGCAGATGAGAGTGCACCACAGGCGTGACAGCAGTCGCAGTGCGCAGTACCGGCTGAGCCGACATCACCAGCGGCAGAACCTCCTCACGACCGTTACGCCATAAGAAAACCCGTCCGGCGTCGATGCGTAGCACCACGCTGCCGCTTGGCAGGCGCTCCCCTTCCCTATAACTCCTTTGGCTACCGCCCACCGTCAGCAGCGCTCTGGACTGCTTGCCCGAAGAAACCACGGTGCCACGCAATACCGCCGGTTCCTGACTGTGCGGGGCTGCCCCCTGAGTCTTGAAACCAAGCACCGTGAGCAACGCGCTGTTGTCTGGCGTGGGTAATGCCTCGAGGGGACGAGCGACAGGAGGGAATGCCGTGACGGCGTGCAGCCTCTGGCGATAGCTCCGCTCGGCCCAAAGCAAATGGGCGCCATAGCCCAGCACTGCGGCCATAACGAGGACGGCGAATCCGTGATGCCTGCTGATCAATGCCACATTCGCTTAATGATCGAATGGCCTGAAAGCTGATGTTTGATGACCGCCGCTACGTGCAACGTGATCAAAGCCGCGAGCGCGACACAACTCCAGGTATGGATCTGAGTGAACCATTCGCGCAGCCAGACGTGTGTCAAAACAGGGCCGAATTGAGCAAAGCCGAACACGTCGGCACCGTGTTGCATCATCAAGACGCCGCTGATCAATACCACCGTGGTCAAGGTATAAATGGCGCGATGCGTGAGACGGGCAGCCACCTGCTGAAGTGTCCATGAAGCATTAATACTTGCCGCAGAACGCGAAGCGGCCACATAAAGACGCAACATGAAAAACGGAATGAACACGGTTGTCAGCGACACATTGAAACTTGCCATACCGTCTTTTATTTCAGCGGGAAGTTCTAAAAAACTCAACAAGCTCCCCGTCACCAACGCCCACAAAATAACAACTGCAGAGAGCCAGTGAAGACCTATCTGCACGCGCGAATAAGATCCAGGCAAGTGCATATCAAATCCAGTCGTTAAGAGCTTTGAGCAGCGCAATGGAGCCGCTCAAAGCTTGAAGGTTACTTACTTGAGTATCCAGGCGTCTTGCCAGTCAGAACCGGTACCCGGCGTGTAATGATGAACATTCTGCGTGCACCAGCCAGCGGCCGGGAACGGTTTACACTCGTAAACGTTGCCGTCAGCAGGCTGAAGCACCGTTGTTCCGGCCACGTAGGTTTCAATGCCTTCCGGATAGACCGCATCGTAGTCCTGACCGCCGCCCTCGCCTTTGAGCTCCAGAACTTCCAGCGCCTGGCGCGTCGTACGACCGTCCGGCGTCACGCCGATCAATTTCAATTGATGGCTGCCCGGATTGCTCAGGAGAGCAATGTCCAGAGTTGCGTTGCCCGCCTGGACGAGGGATGTGTTCGATCCCACAGCCTTGTTGGCTGAATCGAATACCGTGGCCTGGATATTCATCGTGCGGTTGCTGGTCACGGTCACCGGCAGTGTCGCCCGCCCCTTTACCAGTTCAAGGTTTTTGTCGAAAGACTGAATGCTCAATTCGGCTTGAGCATCTTCCACCAATTCCATTTGCAGTTCGTAGCGATTGACCCCGCTTTCCTGCTTGGCATACAGATTGTTAGTGCCCCTGACGGGTTGAATCGTGCCATCTTCGCCACGTACGCCGGCACGCACGAGCGTATTGGCGGCGTTAAGTTGCTCAGCGAGCATGAACGACCAGTTTTCCGGTTTGCCTTCCTCAGCAGTGGCGATAATCAATTGAGCGCTGAATTCCGAACTTTCTCCATCATTGGTCAGCGCTCTCGCAGTCACCTTGTCGCCGGTCAGCAGCCCATTGCGCGGCGTGATGTTACCCACAGGCCTCCAGCCATCCGGCGCCTCGGCTTCGGCAACGATGTTCACATCCACCACATCATGGAAAGCACCCGGCGTATCATCGACGGTCCAGATCCCTAGCAGGACATGGTGCCCTTCGCGGTCGCCTGGAATCTGGCAGGCATGCTTCTCCCGTGCAGGTCCTTCGCTGCCCTGCGGCTGGTCGGTCGGCAACTTTCCGCCGGCGTCGACCACGCAGAACGGGGTGAGATCAAAGGACTCCCGGGTCAACGGCGCGTTGGGATTCCACCCGCTGCGGGTAATGAAATATTGATACTTCGTCGCGGGATGCGTTGCCTTGTAGTGCCAGTCGAAGTTAATGGTCCTGTCTTTGATTTCGGTTTTGTGCCAGCGGTTGGCGGACTGGATATCGAGCGCAGAAAATTGAGACAGCGCCCCACTGGCGATCTTGCCATCCGGAACACCGGCTTCCGGGAACCCCTTTGCGGTCTCCCCCACACTTTGTGGTTCGTATTGAGCGGCGCCGCACTCTGTATTCAAACCCTTCTGACAAGCAAATGCCCGAGAAGGTGGATCATTAAGGTAGCCATGGGCGGCTGCAAATTGCGGAGACAGTAGCACCGCAAGTAGGGCGAGGGAGGATACCCGTGGTGATACGGCGGTCAGTGTCGACATCATTTTCTCATCCCGTGTAATTTTTAAACTATTCGTCCATGTAACGACAGCCTCGCTGATACTCCGCAGATCGACCAAAAAACGTAGTTCGCGACGAATCAAAACACCGCTTGAGCTTAGTTATACTCATTCGAATTGAAATTAGCGTCTTCGGTAAACCAACTAGCGAGATCAAAAATTCTACGGACTCTAAAATATTTAGATGTAGGAAACCGCCTCAGGCGCATGAAGAAACCTCTCTTATTTGTTACAGATGGAAGTCATTCAAACCTCAGCGTTATCTTCGTAATCGCATGAGCAAAAAAAACGCCCGGCATCGACCGGGCGTTTTCGTATAGGCGTATCCGCGCTTACTGGTGGTACTTCGCTGACATCTCGTGCACCGCTTCGATGAAAGCCCCCGCATTGGCCGGGTCGACTTCCGGCGTGATGCCATGGCCAAGGTTGAAGACGTGGCCGGTGCCGCTGCCGTAGCTGGCAAGGATGTTCGACACTTCCTGGCGGATGGCCTGCGGATTTGCGTAAAGGACGGTCGGGTCCATGTTGCCTTGCAGCGCCACCTTGCTGCCGACACGACGGCGGGCTTCGCCGATGTCGCAGGTCCAGTCCAGGCCCAGCGCGTCGGCACCTGCGTCGGCGATGCTCTCCAGCCACAGGCCGCCGCCTTTGGTGAACAGGATGACCGGCACTTTACGACCGTCATGTTCGCGAATCAGGCCGCTGACAATCTTGCGCATGTAGGCCAGAGAAAACTCCTGATACGCAGCAGCAGAGAGGCTACCGCCCCAGCTGTCGAAGATCTGCACGGCTTGCGCGCCCGCCAGGATCTGACCATTGAGGTACGCGGTCACCGACTGCGCCAGCTTGTCCAGCAGCAGGTGCATGGCTTGAGGGTTGTCGTAGAGCATCGCTTTGGATTTGCGGAAGTCCTTGGACGAACCACCTTCGACCATGTACGTCGCCAGGGTCCATGGGCTGCCGGAGAAGCCGATCAGCGGCACGCGCCCGTTAAGCTCGCGACGAATCGTGCTGACGGCGTCCATCACATAGCCCAGGTCTTTCTGGGCATCCGGGATTGGCAACGCTTCGATGTCGGCCAGGGTGCTGACGGTTTTCTTGAAACGCGGGCCTTCGCCGGTTTCGAAATACAGGCCCAGGCCCATGGCGTCAGGCACGGTGAGGATGTCGGAGAACAGGATCGCCGCATCCAGCGGATAGCGTTCCAGCGGCTGCAACGTGACTTCGCAAGCGAACGCCGGATTCATGCACAGGCTCATGAAATCGCCGGCCTTGGCGCGGCTGGCGCGGTATTCCGGCAGATAACGACCCGCCTGACGCATCATCCAAACCGGCGTGACGTCAACGGGTTGCTTGAGCAGGGCGCGAAGGAAACGGTCGTTCTTGAGGGCAGTCATGGCGGCATCCGCAAAAAAAGTGCGGGCATTTTCTCAGACACAGACGTAAAAGGCACGGTAAGTACCGCGCCTTTTGTCTATGGGGGCGATTTGTCGCATCAACCCGCAGCGGCTTCAGGCGCCGGCTGAGCTGGCGAACTGTCCTTCAGCGCCTGTTCGAACGCATAGGCAAAGGACAGCAGAGACGCCTCACTCCAGGCGGTGCCGAAGAAGTACAGCCCCGTAGGATCGCCATCTTCGTCAAAACCTGATGGCACGGTAATTCCTGGGTAGCCCGCGCGCGCGCCGTAGGATTTGAGCACGCCACTCGACAGGTCCAGCAGCGCGTCCAGCGAGTGGTTGCGCAACGCATTGTCGATGGCCATCCGATTATTGTTTTTGAGCGCACTGGTCATTCTGAAATAACTGGTCTGTGAAAAGCTTTGCTGTTGAGCCTGTTCCAGGTTGCCCTGACCGTAATTCTCCTCGCCCGGATTGCTGGCGTTGAACGCGATGATGTCCGACAGCGTGCTGACCGGCAGGCCGGATCGGGTCTGAAGGTAGACCGCCAGTTCGCGCTTGAAATCCAGTTGCAGCAGCGGCCAGGTAAAGGCGCCCTCGGCCGGATTGGCCAGCAGGACGGGCACCAGCGTGGCGCCCGCTGCCTTGAGGATCTTGCCGACCCGGATGAACTCGGGATCGGTCAGCATCGGAACACCCCCGAAACCGTAAAGGGGGTAACCCAGACGCGCACCTCTGAGTGAATCCCGATCCAGCAAGGCGTGATAGTCGACAGGCCCGTTCGGTACCTGATACGTGGCGGTGTCCCGAGCGTCCGTACCGCTCATCGCCGAGAGCAGGAGCGCGGCATCGGTGACCGTGCGCGCCATCGGTCCGGGTGTGTCCTGACGGCTGGAGATAGGAATGACGCCCGCCCGGCTCAAAAGGCCCACGGTCGGTCGAATCCCCACGACGCCATTTCTGAAGGCAGGGCAGATGATCGAACCGTTGGTTTCCGTGCCCACAGAAACAGGCACGAAACCCGCTGCTACAGCCGCAGCCGAGCCCGAGCTTGAGCCGCAGGTAGTGGCGTCGGGGTTATGGGGATTGCGCGTCTGCCCGCCGCGACCACTCCAGCCATGGGGAATGGTTCGGCCGCGAAAGTTAGACCATTCGCTCAAATTCGATTTGCCGAGAATGATCGCGCCGGACGCCCGTAAACGTTGCACCACGAATGCATCCTTTGATGCAGGCTGGCCAACCATTGCCAGTGAACCCGCAGACGTTTGCATCTTGTCCGCCGTGTCGAAGACATCTTTAACCAATACCGGCACGCCGTGAAGAGGTCCGAGGTCACGGCCTTCGGCGCGCTCCTTGTCCATGTGCGCGGCGATCGTCAGCGCATCGGGATTAACTTCAATGACAGCGTTGAGTCGCGGGCCTTTTTTGTTCAACGCCTCTATGCGTGCCAACAGTTGCCGGACCAGCGCCACAGACGTCAACTCGCCTGAAGCCAAGCGCTGTTGCAATTGAACCGTTGATGCGAAATCGCTGGGGTCGGGGGCAATCAGCGATGCGAAGACCGGCCCGTCCAGCTCCGGCTCCTCATCGGCATGAACACAATTCAGGCCACCCATCACCAGGGCGAGCAGCAGTGCAGTGGTTTTCATCCATCAAATCCCTTTCGTTGAAAACGCTCGTTAGTGAGCGAAAACCAGGGAGTTTAGAAAGATGCAAGGCGCCGAATAGCGGCGCGTTCAGCAACGGATGTCAGATGCGTAAGTACCCGCTGTGCGATTCGTGAAAGCCGGCGTTTCCCCTGCAATGCTGCCACCCGCCTACCTACAAGTCCTGCCTGCCTGCGGGCAATCCCTGCTCCAGTGCATAAGCAAAGCTCAACAACCTCGCCTCGTCCCAAGCGGTGGACAGCCAATACAGGCCCAGCGGCATTCCTTTTTCGTTGGCCCCTACAGGCAAGGTTAAGCCTGGATATCCCGCGAGGGCACCTGAACCGTTGAAGGACCTGTCAGACCAATCGATGAGCGCATCCAACCCGTACTTTCCCATTAGCCCATCGATCAATTCGCGGTGAGTACGCTGAAGTTGTGTTGCCGCCTCGAAGTACAACTGCTGCTCGATATCCATCGACGATGAATTGATCAGGTTGTTCTGGTCATAGTTCTCAGCCCCGGGGTGCCGGGTATTGAACGCGACAATGTCATTCATAGAGCGCACATCCAGCCCGGGACGGGTTTGCAGGTAAGTGTTGAGTTCAGCGGCAAAATCCGTCTGAAGCAACTCCCACTCTGTGTATCTATTACTGGCAGGGACATCAATCGGGACCAGTATCGCGCCGATCCGGCGCAAGTGCTTTTTGATCGTTTCAAATGCAGGATCATCGTCCATGAATTGACCTTCCACCGTCTTCACCGGATACCCCAGACGCTTACCTTGCAGGGCATCCGCTCTCAGGTAGGAAAAATAGTCCACAGGATTATTGGGCACACCATAGGTAGCCTTGTCTCGCGCATCCTTGCCGCTCATGGCGGTCAGCATAAGGGCAGCATCAGTGACGGTCCGCGCCATCGGGCCGGGCGTGTCCTGGCGGCTGGAAATAGGGATCACACCTGCTCGGCTGAGCAAGCCGGTGGTGGGCCGCACGCCCACGACACCGTTCTTGCTGGCCGGGCAGATGATCGAGCCATGGGTTTCCGTCCCGATTGAAACTGGAGCAAATCCTGCGGCAACGCCGACCGCTGACCCCGAACTGGAACCGCAAACCTCGCTGGCCAGATCATGAGGATTACGGGTCTGTCCGCCACGGCCGCTCCAACCGTTGGGAATATTGTCGCCCCGGAAAGCGGACCACTCGCTGAGGTTGGCTTTGCCCAGAATGATCGCGCCGGCCTCTCGAAGCTTGTTCACCACGAACGCATCGTGCTGCGGTGCCGGGCCCACTAGCGCCGGTGAGCCCGCCGTCGTTTGCATCTTGTCTGCGGTATCGAAGTTGTCCTTAACCAATACCGGAATGCCGTGCAACGGACCGCGCTTCACGTTCGCAGCGCGTTCTTGATCCAACTGCTCGGCGATGCCAAGGGCATCAGGATTGATTTCAATCACTGCATTGAGCTGCGGGCCCTTGTTGTTGAGGGCATCGATGCGCCGAAGCAGATGTGTCACCAGCTCTACAGAGGTCAGGCTGCCTGAGCTCATCAATGCCTGGAGCGCCACGCTGGACTGAAAATCGACAGGCTGGCTTTCTATGACCGAGCCAAATACCGGGCCATCGAAGATGGCGGCAATCTGATCATCCGCGAATGCCCAGGGGGCACTGAAAAGGGAAAGGAACATCCCTGTTTTGAATACGTTCATTATCTACCGTCCTTGGTCGAAAGCGCTCGAATGTGAGCGACGTTTGCGAGCTTAGGCTAGGTAGACGAAACGGCATGTCAGAGGAATAAGCGTACTGCGCAGGAATTAGCTGAAGGCTTGCACGGGGCGCGCCGTCAAGCAGCGCACCCCGATGACACACGCGTCAGACGCCCAGATAGTCCAGGATACCTTCAGCGGCATTGCGCCCTTCGAAGATTGCCGTGACCACCAGGTCGGAACCCCGGACCATGTCGCCGCCGGCGAAGATCTTCGGGTTGCTGGTCTGGTGCTTGAACTTGCCTTGCTCTGGCGCAACAACGCGGCCTTGGCTGTCGGTGTCGATGCTGAACTGCTCGAACCATGGCGCCGGGCTAGGACGGAAACCGAACGCGATGACCACGGCGTCGGCCGGGATGATCTCTTCGGAACCCGGAATCGGCTCAGGGCTGCGACGGCCACGGGCATCAGGCTCGCCCAGACGGGTCTCGACGACCTTGACGCCTTCAACCTTGTCCTCGCCCACGATGGCGATCGGCTGACGGTTGTAGAGGAACTTCACGCCTTCTTCCTTGGCGTTTTTCACTTCCTTGCGCGAGCCCGGCATGTTTTCTTCGTCACGACGATAAGCGCAGGTGACCGACTTGGCGCCTTGACGGATCGACGTGCGGTTGCAGTCCATCGCGGTGTCACCACCGCCCAGCACGACCACTTTCTTGCCCTTCATGTCGACGAAGTCTTCCGGCGACTTTTCAAAGCCCAGATTGCGGTTGACGTTGGCGATCAGGAAATCCAGCGCGTCGTGTACACCCGGCAAGTCTTCACCCGGGAAGCCACCCTTCATGTACGTGTACGTGCCCATGCCCATGAACACGGCGTCGTACTCTTCCAGCAACTGCTCGACGGTGATGTCTTTGCCGACTTCGGTATTGAGACGGAACTCGATACCCATGCCAGTGAAGACTTCGCGACGGTTGCTCAGCACGCTCTTCTCGAGCTTGAACTCCGGGATACCGAAGGTCAGCAGACCGCCGATTTCCGGATTCTTGTCGAAGACGACCGGGGTCACGCCACCGCGTACCAGCACGTCGGCACAGCCCAGACCTGCAGGGCCTGCACCAATGATGGCCACACGCTTGCCGGTCGGCACGACCCGGGACATGTCCGGACGCCAGCCCATGGCGAACGCGGTGTCGGTGATGTATTTCTCCACCGAACCGATGGTCACCGCGCCGAAGCCGTCGTTGAGGGTGCACGCACCTTCGCACAGACGGTCCTGCGGGCACACGCGGCCGCAGACTTCCGGCAGGGTGTTGGTCTGGTGCGACAGCTCGGCCGCCGCGAGGATGTTGCCCTCGGACACCAGCTTGAGCCAGTTGGGAATGAAGTTGTGCACCGGGCACTTCCATTCGCAATACGGGTTACCGCAACCCAGGCAGCGGTGGGCTTGATCAGCCGATTGCTGGGGCTTGAAGGGCTCGTAGATTTCAACGAACTCTTTCTTGCGTTGACGCAACAGTTTCTTCTTCGGATCTTTGCGCCCGACATCGATGAACTGGAAGTCGTTACTCAGACGTTCAGCCATGGTGTTAAAACTCCTGACTGCTGCTTCAAGCGCCAAGCTTGAAGCAGCAAGAAAATCATGTTCGCAGGCACTCGCGCGCTGCCGTTAGCTTGCGGCTTGAAGCGTGCCGCTGACAGCTACCCTTATTGCGGATTTGCGCGGGTGCTGGACAACAAGGATTTCAGGTTTGCAGCCTTAGGCTTCACCAGCCAGAAGCGACGCAGGTAGTCGTCCAGGTTTTCCCAGAGATTACGGCCCCACTCACTATCGGTTTCCGCCACGTACTCGGCCAGCACGCGCTCCAGATGGCTGCGATAGGCTTCCATCGCTTCGCCGCTGATGCGCTGAATTTCAACCAGTTCGTGGTTGACCCGGTCAACGAAGGTGTTGTCCTGATCCAGCACGTAGGCGAAACCACCGGTCATGCCTGAGCCGAAGTTGTAGCCGGTCTTGCCCAGTACGCAGACGAAGCCGCCCGTCATGTATTCGCAGCAGTGATCGCCAGTGCCTTCCACCACGGTATGGGCGCCAGAGTTACGCACCGCGAAACGTTCGCCTGCGGTTCCGGCAGCAAAAAGCTTGCCGCCCGTGGCGCCGTACAGACAGGTGTTGCCGATGATGGCGCTGTCCTGGGTTTTGAACGGGCTGCCTTTAGGCGGCACGATCACCAGCTTGCCAGCGGTCATGCCTTTACCGACGTAGTCGTTGGCGTCGCCTTCCAGGTACATGTTCAGACCACCGGCGTTCCACACACCGAAGCTCTGACCCGCGGTGCCTTTGAAGCGGAAGGTCACCGGAGCGTCTTTCATGCCCTGGTTGCCGTGCAGCTTGGCGATTTCGCCGGAAATCCGCGCGCCGATGGAACGGTCGCAGTTGCAGATATCCAGTGCGTAGTCGCCGCCGGACTTGGACTCGATGGCCGACTTGGCCATCTCGACCATCTTCTCGGCCAGCAGGCCTTTGTCGAACGGCGGGTTGCGGTCGACCAGGCTGAACTGAGGCTTGTCGGCAGGAATGTGATCGCTGCCCAGCAAAGGCGTCAGGTCCAGATGCTGTTGCTTGGCGGTCTCGCCCGGCAGGATGTCCAGCAAGTCGGTACGGCCGATCAGTTGTTCCAGCGAACGCACGCCCAGCTTGGCCAGCCACTCGCGGGTTTCTTCAGCCACGTAGGTGAAGAAGTTGATCACCATGTCGACGGTGCCGATGTAGTGATCCTTGCGCAGCTTGTCGTTCTGGGTCGCCACGCCGGTCGCGCAGTTGTTCAGGTGGCAGATACGCAGGTATTTGCAACCCAGCGCGATCATTGGCGCCGTGCCGAAGCCGAAGCTTTCAGCGCCGAGGATGGCTGCCTTGATCACGTCCAGACCGGTTTTCAGACCACCGTCGGTCTGTACCCGGACCTTGCCGCGCAAGTCGTTGCCGCGCAGAGTCTGGTGGGTTTCGGCCAGGCCGATTTCCCACGGAGCGCCCGCGTACTTGATCGACGACAGCGGCGACGCACCCGTACCACCGTCGTAACCGGAGATGGTGATCAGGTCGGCATAAGCCTTGGCAACACCGGCAGCGATGGTGCCGACGCCCGCTTCTGCCACCAGCTTGACCGAGACCAGCGCCGACGGATTGACCTGTTTCAGGTCAAAAATCAGCTGCGACAAATCTTCGATGGAATAGATGTCGTGGTGCGGCGGAGGCGAAATCAGGGTCACGCCCGGCACTGCATAGCGCAGCTTGGCGATCAGGCCGTTGACCTTGCCGCCTGGCAATTGACCGCCCTCGCCCGGCTTGGCGCCTTGAGCGACCTTGATCTGCAGCACATCGGCGTTGACCAGGTATTCAGGTGTCACACCGAAGCGGCCGGTTGCGATCTGCTTGATCTTGGAGCTGCGGATCGTGCCGTAGCGCGCCGGATCTTCGCCGCCCTCACCGGAGTTGGAGCGCGCCCCCAGACGGTTCATCGCTTCGGCCAGCGCTTCGTGAGCTTCAGGCGACAGCGCACCCAGCGAGATACCCGCCGAGTCGAAACGCTTGAGGATCGCTTCCAGCGGCTCGATGTCGTCAATCGACAACGGCGTATCGAGCTCCTTGACCTTGAACAGGTCGCGGATCATCGACACCGGACGATTGTCCACCAGCGCGGTGTATTCCTTGAATTTGCTGTAGTCGCCCTGCTGCACGGCCGCTTGCAACGTCGCCACCACGTCAGGGTTGTAAGCGTGGTATTCGCCGCCGTAGACAAACTTCAGCAGGCCGCCTTGCTGGATCGGCTTGCGCGGGCTCCAGGCTTCGCCGGCCAGTGCCTTCTGCTCGTCTTCGATGTCGACAAACCGTGCGCCCTTGATGCGGCTTGGCACACCACGGAAGCTGAGGTCGCAGACTTCTTCGGACAGACCGATGGCCTCGAACAGCTGCGCACCGCGATACGACGCGATGGTCGAGATGCCCATCTTCGACAGAATCTTGAGCAGGCCCTTGGTGATGCCTTTGCGGTAGTTCTTGAAGACTTCGTACAGATCGCCCAGCACTTCGCCGGTGCGGATCAGGTCACCCAGCACTTCATAGGCGAGGAACGGATACACCGCGGACGCACCAAAGCCGACCAGTACCGCGAAGTGGTGCGGGTCACGCGCCGTCGCGGTTTCGACCAGAATGTTGCTGTCGCAACGCAGGCCTTTTTCGGTCAGGCGGTGGTGCACCGCGCCGGTGGCCAACGACGCGTGAATAGGCAGTTTGCCCGGCGCGATATGACGGTCGCTCAGCACGATCTGGGTACGACCTGAACGCACGGCCTCTTCAGCCTGATCAGCAACGTTACGCACGGCGGCTTCCAGGCCGATGCTCTCGTCGTAGTTCAGGTCGATGATCGCGCGGTCGAAGCCTGGACGATCCAGGTTCATCAGCGAGCGCCATTTGGCCGGAGAAATGACCGGCGAGCTCAGGATCACGCGCGAGGCGTGCTCTGGCGACTCCTGGAAGATGTTGCGCTCGGCACCGAGGCAGACTTCCAGCGACATGACGATGGCTTCACGCAGCGGGTCGATCGGCGGGTTGGTCACCTGCGCGAACTGCTGACGGAAGTAGTCATACGGCGTGCGCACACGGCGCGACAGCACGGCCATCGGCGTGTCATCGCCCATGGAGCCGACCGCTTCCTGACCTTGCTCGCCCAGCGGACGCAGCATCTGATCACGCTCTTCGAACGTGACCTGGAACATCTTCATGTACTGCTTGAGCTGATCCGGGTTGTAGAACGCCGAACCGTGATCGTGATCTTCCAGGGTGGCCTGGATACGCAGCGCGTTCTTGCGCAGCCACTGCTTGTAAGGGTGGCGCGACTTCAGACGGCTGTCGATGGCGTCGGTGTCGAGGATCTGACCGGTCTCGGTGTCCACGGCGAAGATCTGGCCCGGGCCCACACGGCCCTTGGCAATGACGTCTTCCGGGGTGTAGTTCCACACGCCGATTTCGGACGCCAGCGTGATGTAGCCGTTCTTGGTGGTGACCCAGCGCGCCGGACGCAGACCGTTACGGTCGAGCAGGCAGACGGCGTGGCGACCTTCGGTCATCACGATACCGGCCGGGCCATCCCACGGCTCCATGTGCATGGAGTTGAATTCATAGAACGCCCGCAGATCCGGGTCCATGGTTTCAACGTTCTGCCACGCAGGTGGCACGAGCATGCGCACGCCGCGGAACAGGTCGATGCCGCCGGTCACCATCAGCTCCAGCATGTTGTCCATGCTCGAGGAGTCCGAACCGACACGGTTGACCAACGGGCCCAGCTCGTCGAGGTCCATCAGTTCGTTGGTGAACTTGGTGCGACGCGCCTGCGCCCAGTTGCGGTTACCGGTGATGGTGTTGATCTCGCCGTTGTGGGCGAGGAAGCGGAACGGCTGAGCCAGCGGCCATTTCGGCAGGGTGTTGGTCGAGAAGCGCTGGTGGAACACGCAGATCGCGGTCTGCAGGCGCTCGTCGTTGAGGTCTGGATAGAATGCCGTGAGGTCACGCGGCATCATCAGGCCTTTGTAGATGATGGTCTTGTGCGAAAAGCTGCAGATGTAGTGGTCGGTGTCGGCGGCGTTGGACACCGACGAACGGCGACGGGCGCAGAACAGCTTGATCGCGAATTCCTGATCGCTCAGGCCTTCGCCACCGATAAACACTTGCTCGATCTTGGGCAGACGCTCCAGCGCCAGACGGCCCAGCACACTGGTGTCGATCGGCACTTCGCGCCAGCCGATGAGGGTCAGGCCCTCGGCCAGGATTTCGCGATTCATGTTCTCGCGAGCAGCCTGCGCCTTGGCATCGTCCTGGTTGAGGAACACCATGCCCACGCAATACTGACGCGGCAGTTCGACGCTGAATTGCTCTTTGGCCACAGCGCGCAGAAACATGTCGGGTTTTTGAATCAACAGCCCGCAACCGTCACCGGTCTTGCCGTCGGCGTTGATCCCACCACGGTGGGTCATGCAGGTCAGGGCTTCGATAGCCGTCTGCAACAGGTGATGACTGGGCTCGCCTTGCATATGGGCGATCAGGCCGAAACCACAGTTATCCTTGAATTCTTCTGGATGGTACAGACCTGCTTTCATAGACACATTCTCACCAGGCTGCCTCTTAACGAGACAAATTTCTTTTCAATTCAACCATTTACCGTCCACGCTGAACGTACGCCAGCTTTGCGGGAGCAAAAGGGAGGTCATTGTACACACCGACACAAAACCTCACAAATTTAGCGACGAAACGTCGCAAATTTATGTCGCATTCATGAAAGGTTTTAAAGCGATTCTCGTGCTAGCCAGAGCTTTGTTGCGAGTCTGACCAAACAGAACCCAAAATTCAATGTGTGTCTGAGACGCAGACACCACAAGGCGCGCTGCTCGTTGGCAGCACGCTCATGCGGGAAATTCGGGGGAGCTAACCGAGCGACCCGGGTAGGGTCGCTGCGTTCTTAGCGAGCTGCGGCGAGTTCCTGTTGGATACTGCCGACAGTACGAGGCCAAGGTTTACCAGCCTGAACCTTCGCTGGCAAGACTTTGATCGCGGCGAGTGCCGCATTGCGGTCTGCAAAACTGCCGTAAGTCACTACGTACAGCGGCTTGCCCTGCAGGGTTTTCTTGAAGTAACGGTACTCGGCGCCCTGTTCTTTCACGTAGCTCTGAGCAGTGGCTTCGGAGCTGGTGCCGAGGATCTGCACCACGTAGTGAGTCGGCGCCTGACCTGCGTACCACGTGCCGCCGGCAGAAGCGGGAGCGGCGGCAGACGGCTTGGCGGCAGGTGCTGGTGCTGGCTTGGCGGTCGCGACCTGAGTCGGTGCCGGTTTTGCGGCAGGTGCCGGTGCTGGCGCAGGCTTGGCGGCCGGTGCAGGACGCGGCGTCGGGACTGGCGTTTGCGCCATCGCTGGAGCAGGACCCGCTGCGGCGCCGGCCGGTGGCGCGGTCGTGGTCACGGTCGGCGGCTGCAACGACTGGTTGGCGGCTGGGCCACCGTCCTCGCCATCGCCCTCACCCGAGCCTGCGGCTTCGGCCAGAGGGCCGCGCATGACCGGCTGAGAGTTGCCGACCAACGGTAGCGGCATTGGCTGCGAGTTCCCGGCGAACTCGATGGCCGGCCCCCCATTGTTCGACTGCTGAGCAGGCGCCTGACCCTGGCCCAGCGGCAGTTGTGCCTGGGAATTGGCGGGCGCTGTCGCGGGCGCGTTGTTGCGACCCGGAATCAACCAGGCAGCCAAAACCGCTGCAACAACAACCCCACCCAAAGCCAACACGTGTTTCTTAGGCATTTTGAACCCCATACTTGGACGCTTGACCGCAGAGCGGCTGGCGATCATGGCTTCGATCATCGAATCGCGCGCGACCTGGTTGATCGCGCCCGGCCATCCATTGGACTGCTCGTGAATATCGGCAATCTGCTCGGCACTGAACACTTCAATGCCTTGGCCAGCGCCATCCAGCCGCTGCGCCAGATACTCACGGGTTTCTTCTTCGGTATACGGTGCAAGCTCGATAACGTGGAAGCGTTCTTCTTCAGTGCCGCTCTCGGCGCACAGCTGATCCAGACGATCGATGATCGATGCCTCGCCGAACAGGAAGACGTGCGGACGCCCTTCCGGAGTGCCCGCTGCCAATCCCAACAACGCTTCGAGTGCGGATTCGCCCAGTTGTTCGGCATCGTCCACGAGGATGTAGACTTCCTGGCCGGTCAGGGCCAGTTGCACGACCTGCGACAGAATGGCTTTCATTTCGGGCTGGGCGACATTCAGGGCCTGAGCCACCTGGCGCAGCACACCCGATGCGTCACCGGCACCACGGGCGGAAACCACCACGCTCTGCACAGACTGCTTGTTCGTGCTCGCGACCAACGCCTGGCGCAGCAAGGTCTTGCCGCTGCCGTGAGGCCCGGTGACCAGCAACAGCAACTGGCTGTAGCGGGCGAGATGGTGCAGTTGCCCCAGCACGGGTTTGCGCTGGGCAGGGAAAAACTTGAAGCCGGGGACCCGCGTGGCAAAGGGGTCATGACTCAATTGGTAATGACCGAGGAAGGCCTCATCGGCGTGCAAACTAGTCATGGATTTTTCATTAACCTCTAAGCTGATCCACCAAGGCGCGGTAGTCCGCGACCAGTGTGGCCTGTAGTACTTCTTTTGGATATTCGTCAGTCACCACTGCTTCACCCATCCGGCGCAGCAGCACCAGGCGCAGACGACCATCGATCACCTTCTTGTCCACCGCCATGTGCTCGAGGAAATGCTCAGGCGTCATGTCTTCAGGCGGAACCACCGGCAAGCCGGCACGCTGAAACAGACGGATACCACGGTCTCGTTCCTGTTCGCTGATCCAGCCAAGCCGCGCCGACATCTCCAGCGCCATCACCGTACCCGCAGCTACGGCTTCGCCATGCAGCCAGACCCCGTAACCCATGTGGGTTTCGATGGCGTGGCCGAACGTATGCCCCAGATTCAAGGTGGCGCGCACGCCCGACTCGCGTTCATCCGCGCCCACGACCGCAGCCTTGGCCGCACAGGAGCGCTCGATGGCAGTGGTCAGCGCGACTTGATCCAGACCGCGCAGCCTGTCCACATTCTCTTCGAGCCACGTCAGGAACGGTTCGTCACAAATCAGACCGTATTTGATGACCTCGGCAAGCCCGGCCGACAGCTCGCGTTCAGGCAGGGTGTTCAGCGACGCGGTGTCGATGAGCACAGCGTTCGGCTGATAGAACGCGCCCACCATGTTCTTGCCCAGCGGATGGTTGATCCCGGTCTTGCCGCCCACGGAGGAGTCGACTTGAGACAGCAGTGTGGTCGGAACCTGAATGAAATCTACGCCGCGCTGATAACAGGCGGCGGCAAAACCCGCCATGTCGCCGATCACACCGCCACCCAGCGCAATCACGGTCGTGCGACGGTCGTGGCGCGCGGTCAGCAGGGCGTCGAAGATCAGCTGCAGGGTTTCCCAGTTCTTGAAGGCTTCGCCGTCGGGCAGGACGATTGGCAGGACGTTGTAACCGGCGAGCGCTTGAGTCAGGCGCTCCATGTACAGCGGCGCAACGGTGGCATTGGAAACGATCGCCACTTGCTTGCCGGCAATGTAGGGCTTGAGCAGTTCGGGCCGATCCAACAAGCCTTCGCCAATGTGAATCGGGTAGCTGCGCTCGCCGAGCTCGACCTTGAGTGTCTGCATGTGTCCCCACACTGTTCTAACAATTGGATGCCTGTTCGACGCATGGGCGTCGATACGGACCACGGCGCAAGGCCATTTGGCGGCCCCGCTTTTTATGGTCGCCGAGGATAGCGCATTTCTGCCTGCGCTTTAACGGGGAGGAAGCTCGGCCAACAGCGCAAGGATGTCAAGAACGACCATGCGTGGCGGCCGCTCATCGGTTTCGATGATGACATCGGCGATTTCCCGATACAGCGGATCGCGAATGGCCAGCAGCTCACGCAGCACCCGCGCCGGATCGGCGGTACGCAACAGAGGCCGGTTGCGATCACGGGAAGTGCGCCCCACTTGCTGCGCCACTGAGGCGTGGAGATACACCACGCGCCCGCCGGCATGCAGCGCACGACGGTTCTCTTCACGCATGACTGCGCCACCGCCGGTCGCCAGCACCACGCCGTCAAAGGCGCAGAGCTCGGCAATCATGGCTTGTTCGCGATCACGAAAGCCCGCTTCACCTTCCTTGTCGAAGATCCACGGGATATTGGCGCCCGTTCGCAGTTCGATTTCCTTGTCGGAATCCTTGAACGGCAGTCGAAGCTCTTTGGCCAGCAGACGACCGATGGTGCTCTTGCCAGCCCCCATCGGTCCCACAAGTATTAAATTTCGCACAGAATCAACGACTCACAGCAATCGCCTGGTTGTTCATGATACGCGGAGTGAGGAACACCAACAGCTCGGATTTTTTCTCCGAGACCACATCCCGCCGGAAAAGGCGGCCAACATACGGCACATCGCCCAAAAATGGCACCTTGTCGACGACTTTACTCTGCGTATTCGAGAACACACCACCAATTACGATGGTTTCGCCATCTGCAACCAGGACCTTGGCGTTGACCTCGTTTTTCTTGATCGGCGGCACGCCGAGCACCGTGTTCACGTAGTCAGGCTCATCCTTGGTGACTTTCACCTCCATGATGATGCGGTTGTCCGGCGTGATCTGCGGCGTTACTTCAAGCGACAGCGAGGCTTCTTTGAACGACACCGACGTCGCGCCACTGGAGCTGGCTTCCTGATACGGCACTTCCGTACCTTTCAGGATCTTCGCGGTTTCCTTGTCCGAGGTCACGACTTTGGGCTGCGACACCACCTCACCGTTGCCGGTTTTTTCCATGGCCGACAACTCGAGATCCAGAATCGTGTTGTTGGTCAGGAAGCCCAGACCAATCGACGACGTCGGATCGGCCACGCCCATGTCGACATACGGCCCGTTGGTGTTGCCCACGCCAGTCACCGTGCCCGCACCACCGGAGGTGAAGTTGCCGTGGGTACTCGAACCACCCCAACGCACGCCCAACGCCTTGTCGTAATCGACGTTGGCTTCGACGATGCGCGCTTCGATCATCACCTGACGCACCGGAATGTCCAGCTGGGAGACGATACGGCGCAGTTCGTCCAGGCGATCCTGGGTCTGATAGGCAATGATGTTGTTAGTGCGATCGTCGACCGTGATCGAACCCCGCTCGTCGGTCTTGGAATCGCCGCTGGTCACGGACTGGAACAGCTTGGCAATGTCAGCAGCCTTGGCGTAGTTGACCTGCAGCAGCTCGCGACGCAGAGGCGCCAGCTCAGAAATCTGCTTCAGCGACTCCAGTTCCTGACGCTCGCGGGCAGCGATTTCGTCCGCAGGCGCCACCAGCAACACATTGCCGACTTTGCGCTTGTCCAGGCCTTTGGTCTTGAGCACCAGATCCAGCGCCTGATCCCACGGCACGTTCTGCAGACGTAAGGTAATGCCGCCCTGAACAGTGTCGCTGGCGACCAGGTTGAGGTTGGTGAAGTCAGCGATCAGCTGCAATACAGAGCGAACATCGATGTCCTGGAAGTTCAGGGACAGCTTCTCGCCGGTGTACACGAGCTTTTCGGCGTTACGACGCTGCACGTCCTCGTTGGTGAGCGGACGTACGCTGATGGTCAGCTTGTTATCGGTCTGGTACGCCGAATAGTCGAACGCACCGGAAGGCTCGATGGAAATACTGGTCTTGTCGCCCGTGACACTGGAGTTGACGAACTGAACCGGGGTAGCAAAGTCCTTCACATCCAGACGTACGCGCAGCGGATCAGGCAGCTGCGTCTTGGCGAAGTCGACACGGATCTTGCCGCCCTGCTCCTGAATGTCCGGCGCAATGCCCGGATCGCTCAGCTCGATGACGACGTTACCCTCGCCCAGCTCACCGCGCTGAAAATCGACATTTTTCACCGAGCGCGGGCCCGGTGCGTAAGCGCGTGGCGCTGGCTTGGGCTGGGCCGCCTGAGTCGGCGCTGGCGGCACGCCAACCCGAGGAGCGCCCAACGCCGTGCTCGGCTGCGAACCTTGTGCGGCAGCGGCACCCTGACCGACCACCACAAACAGGTTGTTCCCTTCGACCCGTGAGCTGTAAGGCGCCAGAGTGGTGAGGTTGATGATCACGCGGGTGCGATCCTTGGCCTCGACCACCACGACACTGTGCGCATTACCTGAACCCAGGTCGCGACTCTTGATTGCCAACTGATTGGTCACGCCGGGCAGGTCCAGCGCGATACGCGCCGGTTGCTCCGTGGTGTAACCACGCGGCGCGGCCACCGGACCGTCGAAGGACAGTTTCAACTCGACCCGATCCCCCGGCAATGCAGCGACATCCAGCGTCTTGAGGTTGGCCGCCTGGAGAATCGGTGAAAGCATCGCCATCCATAGCGACACGCCGATCATTGAAAGAATCCTAGTCATGTTTACATTCCACCACTGTGCAGATCCGAAGGTGTTTCGCTTGCTTGTCGTCTTCATGAGCGCTCTTTAAGGGAAATGCTTCGCGGCCGCTCCAGCCACGCCCCCTCTCCATCAGGCACGATTTCTATCACCTGCACCGCCGACTCGGTGATGCTGACGATCCGGCCGTCATTGCGACCCAGATAGTCACCGACCTTGACCCGGTGCACACCACCGGCGCCGCGCAGCAACGCGAACATACCGGTTTCATTGCTCAATGTGCCGACCATTTCGAAACCATCGATGTTGAAGCCTTCCAGGAACTGCTTGACCCGTGTTGGATCCGGCTGAACCAGACGCGAGCCTTTCTGCCGGTTCACCAGATCGACCTTGATCGGCGGCTGAAACGGACTGCGCAGACTCGACGCGGCATACGTGAACGCTTCATAGGGACGAAACTTGGGCATGGGCTCGATGTTGCCGACCGGACGGGCGCGTACCTCGGCCATGAACTGCTTCAGATCGTCGAAATCACCAGAACCGTCACAACCCGCCAACGCCATCAACGTGACGCCGATGCACAACCAATGCACGGTCCTCATTTCGCGGGTCCCTTGTTGTCAGTGCTCTGAAGTCCCTTGTCGTTGTAGCGATAGGTTTTGGCGAGAATGCTCATACGCAGTTTCCCGGGAGACTTGGCGTCCACCGGCTTGATCTCGAAATCGTGCAGGGTAACGATGCGTGGCAGGCTCGCCACACCACTGACGAAGGTCGCCAAGTCGTGGTAAGCGCCCGTGACGGTGATCTGGATCGGCAATTCGATGTAGAACTGCTGAGCCGCTTCAGGCAGCAGCTTGATCTCTTCGAACTCCAGACCGCTTCCAAGCCCCGTACGCGTGATGTCTTCGAGCAAACCCGGCACTTCAGTGTCGCTGGGCAACTGCCTTAACAAGGCGCCGAAGGTGTTTTCCATCTCCACCATCTGGGTCTTGTAAGCCGTCAGGTTCGCCGCTTGAAAGGCCTTGTTGGAGAACTGCTCCTTCAGCGTGACTTCATCGGTACGCGCCTGATCCAGTTGCGCCTGCATGTCCTGAATGTAGAAAAAGTAACCACCGGCCAGCACCAGGACCAACAGCAACGCGCCAGCAATGGTTTTCAGCGCTGCGGGCCAGGAACCGACGTTATTGAAATCCAGGTCGTTGACGTCGACCTTGCGCAGGCCGTCCAGCCATTCATTCACATTCATGGCTTGACTCCATCGACAGCCGGCTGAGTCTGACGCACGGTCAACTGGAAGGTGTTGGACTGATCGACCGCCCCTGCGGTATTGGCCTTCACCTCTGTCAGACTGGGCGCTTCAAGCCAATCGGACGCGTCCAGATTGCGCAGCAGGTCCGATACGCGGTTGTTCGATTCGGCCGCACCGGCGATGCTGATCAACTTGTCGGTCATCTTCACTTGGCTGAAATACACGCCGTCCGGAAGTGTACGGGCCAGTTGATCGAAGATACGGCCAATGATCGGCCGATTGCCTTGAAGGTCTTGAATGATCTTCATCCGCTCCAGCAGTTGCTTGCGACGCGCCTTCAGCTCACCGATCTCTTTGATGCGCGCATCGAGCTGAACGATTTCAGTCTTGATGAACTGGTTGCGAGCATTCTGATGACTGATAGCGCTGCTCAAATATTGATCAGCCAGCAAAATAGCGCCGATACCGGCCACCAATACGCCGACGAGCGCTATCAAAAAGCGTTTTTTGCGCTCTTCGCGCTGCTGTTCACGCCAAGGGAGTAAGTTGATCCGTGCCATCAGTCGAAGCTCCTCAAAGCAAGACCGCACGCGATCATCAATGCTGGCGCATCACTGGCCAGCGCACCGGCGTTGACCTTGGCGCTCAATGCCATGTCGGCAAAGGGGTTAGCCACCATGGTTGGCGTGCCCAGGCGCTCCTGGATCAAGCGATCAAGACCGGCAATGGACGCCGTCCCGCCCGCCAGCATGATGTAGTCGACACGGTTGTACTGGCCGGCCGCGAAGAAGAATTGCAGCGAGCGGGAAACCTGCTGAACCACGGCGTCCTTGAAGGGTTGCAGGACTTCACGCACATAGTCATCCGGCAGGCCGCCCTGCTTCTTCGCAAGCCCCGCTTCGCCCACCGACAAGCCGTAGCGACGCTGGATTTCCTCGGTCAGCTGCCGCCCGCCGAACAGTTGCTCGCGGGTATAGATGATGCGGCCGTTGTGCAGCACGCTGAGGGTGGTCATGGTCGCGCCGATGTCGATGACGGCCACGGTCAATTGTTCGTGATCCTGCCCAAGCTGAGCCGAGAGCAGGCCAAAGGAGCGCTCCAGCGCATAGGCTTCGACATCGACCACGCGCGCCGTCAGACCGGCCAGCGCCAGGGCTGCTTCGCGCACTTCGACGTTTTCCTTGCGGCAGGCGGCCAGCAGGACTTCAACGCGCTCTGGGTTGCGCGCCGAGTATCCTTGCACCTCGAAGTCGATGGCGACTTCTTCCAGCGGATAGGGAATGTACTGGTCGGCCTCGATCTTGAGCTGGTTCTCCATCTCGTCGTCGGAAAGGCCGGCGTCCATCTCGATAGTCTTGGTAATCACTGCCGAACCCGCGACGGCGACCGCCGCGATTTTGACGTTGCTCTTGGCCTTGACCAGCACGCGCGTCAACGCATTGCCGACCCCTTCAAGCTCGGCAATGTTCTTTTCGACCACCGCATTGGCGGGGAGCGGTTCTACCGCGTAAGACTCGACCTTGTAGCGGGTACCGGAACGACTCAATTCAAGGAGTTTTACCGAGGTGGAGCTAATATCGATCCCTAGAAGGGTATTGGCCTTCTTACTGAAGAGTTCGAACACAACCGATTCCCTATGCGTTTCCGTCACTTACGGATATTTTTATGTCCAACGCCACTGTCGGCAGCCTTGACAGTAGCGCAAATAACGCTCGGCGACGAAAAATGCTTATAATGCCCAGCGTTTTTTTCGTGTAGCAAAGCTTCAAGGCGTGTTCATTTGTAAATGCCTGCGCTTAACCCATTCTTTTTTCTGGAAATCCAAAAGCCTTGATACGCCTGCTGAAGTTTTTCTGGTGGTCCTTTGTCGCTATCGTCTGCGGGCTACTGCTCGGTTTGAGCGGCGCCTTCCTTTACCTGTCGCCGAACCTGCCTTCGGTCGATGCGCTGCGCAATATTCAGCTGCAAATCCCGCTGCGCGTGTTCAGCAGCGATGGCAAGCTGATTGCGGAGTTCGGTGAAATGCGCCGTTCTCCCATCCGTTTCGCCGATATTCCACCTAATTTCATTCACGCCCTGCTGTCCGCCGAAGACGACAACTTCGCCAACCACTACGGCGTGGACCCCAGCAGCCTGATGCGCGCCGCTACCCAGCTGATCAAGAGCGGTCATATTCAGTCCGGCGGCTCGACCATCACCATGCAGGTCGCCAAAAACTACTTCCTGACCAGCGAGCGCAGCTTCTCACGGAAAACCACCGAGATTCTTCTGGCCTTGCAAATCGAGCGCCAACTTACGAAGGACGAGATTCTCGAGCTCTACGTCAACAAGATCTACCTGGGCAACAGGGCTTATGGTATCGAGGCCGCCGCACAGGTTTATTACGGTAAATCCATTCGCGACCTGAGCGTTGCGCAGATGGCGATGATCGCAGGCCTGCCCAAAGCACCGTCACGATTCAACCCACTGGCCAACCCGGTGCGCGCAAAAGAGCGTCGCGACTGGATTCTGGGGCGCATGTTCAAGCTGGGCAAGATCGACCAGAACACCTACCAGACAGCACTGGCCGAGCCGATCAACGCCAGCTACCACGTTCAGAGCCCTGAAGTGAACGCGCCGTACATCGCCGAAATGGCCCGCGCCGAAATGGTCGGCCGTTACGGCAGCGAAGCCTACACAGAAGGCTTCCGCGTCACCACTACCGTGCCAAGCAATCTTCAGGAAGACGCCAACAAGGCCGTGCAGGATGGCCTGATCGAATACGACCAGCGCCATGGCTATCGCGGGCCTGAAAGCCGCTTCCCGGGCCTGACCCGCGATGGCTGGGCACAAGAACTGACCAAGCAGCGTCCGATCAGCGGTCTTGAGCCGGCCATCGTCAGCCAGGTCGACAAGAACGGCATCCACGTGCTGACACGCAATGGCGAGAAAGAAGAAACCGTTGCCTGGGACAGCATGAAGTGGGCGAAGGCCTTCCTGAACACCAACAGCGTTGGCCCGAATCCGAAGCAGCCGTCAGACGTCGCTCACGTTGGCGACCTGGTGCGCCTCCAGCGTCAGCCGGACAACTCGCTCAAGTTCAGCCAGATTCCGCTCGCTCAGAGCGCACTGGTGTCGCTGGATCCGCGCAACGGTGCGATTCGCGCGCTGGTCGGTGGCTTTGCCTTCGAACAGAGCAACTACAACCGCGCCATGCAGGCCAAGCGTCAGCCGGGGTCGAGCTTCAAGCCGTTCCTTTATTCGGCCGCCCTGGACAACGGCTACACCGCCGCGAGCCTGGTGAACGATGCACCGATCGTGTTCGTCGACGAAGCCGTCGACAAGGTCTGGCGTCCGAAGAACGACAACGGCACGTTCCTGGGGCCGATTCGTCTGCGTGAGGCGTTGTACAAGTCGCGCAACCTTGTGTCGATCCGCCTGCTGCAGAGCCTGGGCGTCAACACCGCGATCAACTACATCACCCGTTTCGGCTTCAACAAGGCCGACCTGCCGCCTAACCTTTCGCTGGCACTGGGCACCGCGACGCTGACGCCCATGGAAATCGTCAGCGGCTGGAGCACCTTCGCCAACGGCGGTTACAAGATCAGCCCCTACCTGATCGACAAGATCGAGGATCGCGAAGGCAAGACGCTGTTCGTCGCCAACCCGCCCACCGTGCCGGCCAACGATCCCAACCCGAAAGAGGTCAGCGAGGCGGCAGTCAGCGATGCCTCGACCTTCGCCGCACCGGAAACACCCGCCCTGACTGCCAATACAGCCCCGAATGCGCTGGACACCAGCGGCGCACCACCTGCGCCTGCCGTTGCACCACGCATCGTGGACGGTCGCACGACTTACATCCTCAACAGCATGCTGCAGGATGTGATCAAGCGCGGGACTGGCCGACGCGCGCTGTCGATGAACCGTCCGGACATTGCGGGCAAGACCGGTACGACCAACGACTCGAAGGATGCGTGGTTCTCGGGCTATAACGCCGATTACGTGACCACGGTCTGGACGGGCTTCGATCAGCCCGAAAGCCTCGGTCGCCATGAGTTCGGCGGCACCGTTGCGCTGCCTATCTGGATGAGCTACATGAGCGCCGCGCTCAAGGACAAGCCACCGCATGTGCAGGCCGAGCCTGACGGCATCCTCAGTCTGCGCATCGACCCGGTCAGCGGTCGCTCGGCCACGCCAAGCACGGCAGGCGCGTTCTTCGAGCTGTTCAAGAGCGAAGACACCCCGCCAAGCGTGAACGAGCTGAACGGCAGCCCGGCACCTGGCAGCCCGCTGCCTGCCGATGAGTCAGCGCCGATCGATCTGTTCTGATCGCTGTAGAAGGGCGCTTGCTCACGATGAAGGCATGCCAGACACCTGCGAGGTGACTGGCGTATCGCAATCGCGAGCAAGCTCACTCCTACAGTCGAAGCAAAACCCAAGACCCACAAAAAAGCCCTGCATCTGTGCAGGGCTTTTTGTTTGTTGCTCAGCTATCAGCCGTTAAACACTTCATCCACGCTTTTCAGCGGGTAATGTTTCGGGTACGGCTGAGTGGCTACGCCGGTCGCGATAGCGGCCTTGGCAACCGCATCGGAGATCAGACCCAGCAGGCGTGCATCCATTGGCTTCGGAATGATGTATTCACGGCCGAATTCCAGCTTGATGCCACCGTAGGCGTCACAGACTTCCTGAGGCACCGGCAGCTTGGCCAGTTCACGCAGAGCGTTGGCTGCAGCGATCTTCATTTCTTCGTTGATGCGCTTGGCGCGAACGTCCAGTGCACCGCGGAAGATGAACGGGAAGCCCAGCACGTTGTTGACCTGGTTCGGGTAATCCGAACGACCGGTTGCCATGATCACGTCGTCGCGAGTGGCGTGAGCCAGCTCCGGCGAGATTTCCGGATCAGGGTTCGAGCACGCGAACACGATCGGGTTGGCGGCCATGGACTTCAGGCCTTCAGCGCTCAGCAGGTTAGGACCGGACAGCCCTACGAACACGTCAGCACCATCAAGGGCATCCGCCAGGGTGCGCTTGTCAGTCGCATGAGCGAACTGCGCTTTGTACTGGTTCAGGTCGGTACGGCCGGAGTGAACCACGCCGTTACGGTCGATCATGAAGATGTTTTCGATCTTCGCACCCATGCTCACCAGCAGCTTCATGCAGGAGATGGCTGCAGCACCGGCGCCCAGGCAGACAATCTTTGCCTGCTCAAGGGTTTTACCAGCGATTTCCAGTGCGTTGATCATGCCGGCTGCGGTCACGATCGCGGTGCCGTGCTGGTCATCGTGGAACACAGGAATGTCGCACTGCTCGATCAGCGCCTTTTCGATCTCGAAGCACTCAGGTGCCTTGATGTCTTCCAGGTTGATGCCGCCGAAGGTGATGGAAATGCGTTTGACCGTGTCGATGAAGGCCTGCGGGCTTTCCGAATCGACTTCGATGTCGAACACGTCGATGCCAGCGAAGCGCTTGAACAGTACACCTTTACCTTCCATGACTGGCTTGGAAGCCAATGGACCGAGGTTGCCCAGGCCGAGGATCGCAGTGCCATCGGAGATGACCGCGACCAGGTTGCCTTTACCGGTGTACTTGTAAGCGAGTTCAGGATCGCGTGCGATTTCACGCACCGGCTCAGCGACGCCCGGGCTGTACGCCAGTGACAGATCGCGAGCTGTCGCGGTGGCTTTGGTGAGTTCGACGCTCAGTTTCCCTGGACGAGGATTGGCGTGATAGTCGAGAGCGGCAGTTTTCAAATCTGACATGTGGGCATTCCGCTTTTTTTGCTGTTGGACAGACGGACGAACGAGCATACGCAAGTCACAAAGTCCTAACAAGACTGGCGAGTCAGCTGTGTCAAGAGGTCGCATCTACGACTTTCAGCGTAGAGCCGCGAAATACAAGGCCTACAGTGAAGACAATACGATCTGCATATTGTCTACAAATTTAATTAATACTTGTATTCAACATGGCAGGATGCGTGATTGGCATCATCCATCTCGCCTGACCTGATTTCAGCCCGCCGCGACGAGAGCGATCCACAATCCAGCCCCGCGCTTCAATGCTCTGCCCTTTTAGGCGTAAAAGCGCAGCCGTGTCGAACTGCTTCACCAGGTCCGGGGCGATGCGCAGCACCAGCGCGTCCGAGAACTCGATCCAGATCCCGCCGCCGTTGCGCTGCACGTTCGTGACCTGCCCGGACACCACGGCAAAGCCACCGGTATTGATCTGATCCGGCGATTGCACCGGTGAGTTGCGCCACACGCCGAGCCCCGTCTGACGAGCCGTTTTCTCCGCCGCCTGCTGGCAATTGACCAGCGCGACGTTGGGCGACACCGCGACCAAGTAACCGAGCCCTTCGGCCAGCAATTGTGCTTCGAGATTGGCGCCATTGCGGCCATAGACATTGGCCAGGGTGCGTCCGTAATGATCGGTGGCCTGTTCACCGACACGCAGACTGACCTGACCGCCGCTGTCATCGACCAAGGTTTGCAGCCGACGCTTGGCCGCTTCAGCGAACGGCTGGGCAGACTGACCTTTTTTGCCAGTTTCTGGCGCATTGAGGCCGATCATGCGCACGCTGCGCCCATCGCTCAGGCGCAGCGTGTCGCCGTCGACCACGCGCTGCACCTGTGCCACGGGCAAGGAATCCGGCATCGGGCACAGCGCCTGAGCCGCAGGGAGCCAAATCGTAGACATAAAAAAGGCGCCCGCAAGGGACGCCTTTTTGAGCAGCCTGGAGTAGCTCGGGGAGCGATCCAGAATGGCCACTCTTACTTCGCTTTGGTTGCGCCGAACGCACCGAAACGCGACTTGAACTTGTCGACGCGGCCGCCAACGTCCAGAGTCTTTTGCTTACCGGTGTAGAACGGGTGGCACTCGTTGCACACGTCCAGGCTCAGCGGCTTGGCCAGGTTCGAACGGGTGTGGATGACGTTGCCGCAGCTGCAGGTCGCAACGACGTCTTCGTAAACTGGATGGATATCAGCTTTCATCGGTATTTCCTCAGGCTAGCGTGCCGCCACCCAACACTATTGTTGAATACCGCACGGAATTAGGCCGCGCATATTAACAGAGCTTGCAAATGACGCAAGGGAACGTTAATGCCGGTCGTCTGCTAAGATCGCGCCCTTGGTCATACTCCGTAACAGGAAATCCCACGCGTGCCCGACGCCATTCTGCGCCTCGCCCTGCCCTCGCCCCTGCGTCGTCTGTTCGATTACCGCGCTCCTGCCGGAGTCGCTCCTGGCGCTCTGCAGCCTGGCATGCGCCTGAGGGTCCCGTTTGGCCGCCGGGAAATGATCGGGATTCTCGTGGAAGTCACTGATCACAGTGAAGTACCCGCTGACAAATTAAAACCCGCGATCGCCCTCCTGGACCAGGAAGCCCCGCTGCCGCCCTCGCTCTTCAAGCTCTGCCTCTGGACGGCTCAGTACTACCAGCACAGCCTCGGCGACACGTTGAGCTGGGCGCTGCCCGTGCTGCTGCGTCAGGGCGAACCGGCCGAGGCGCGTCAGGAACGCTTCTGGCAGGCCGCAGAAGGTGCCAGCGTGGATGACCCGCGCATCGCCCGAGCGCCCAAACAGAAAGAAGCGCTCAGGACGCTGGCGCAACATCCTCACGGTGTTGCTCATCAATTGTTGAGCAAGCTGATGCTGAACCGGGACAGCCTGAACCTGCTGCTGGCCAAGGAGTTGGTGACGGTTGAAGTGCGCGGCCACGCCCCTGTGGCGCGACACGAGCACTGGCTGGCGCAGCCGGAACTGGCACTGAACACGGAACAGCGCGCGGCCTACGAGGCAATACGTTCGGGCTTTGGCAGCTTTCACGCCTCGCTGCTGGCCGGCGTGACCGGCAGCGGCAAGACCGAGGTCTACCTGCAACTGATCCGCGAGACGCTGGAAGCCGGAAAGCAGGCGTTGGTATTGATCCCCGAGATCAATCTCGGCCCGCAGACACTCGCCCGTTTCGAGCAGCGCTTCAACGCGCGCATCGCCCTGCTGCATTCGGCCGTGAACGACCGCGACCGTCTGGATGCCTGGCTGGCGGCGCGTGATGGCGAGGCCGACATCATTATCGGAACCCGCTCTGCGTTGTTCACGCCGATGAAAAACCCCGGCCTGATCATCATCGACGAAGAACACGACGGCTCTTATAAACAGCAAGAAGGCCTGCGGTATCACGCCCGCGACCTGGCGCTGGTGCGCGCGCGGCAGGAAGACATCCCGATTGTGCTGGGCTCCGCCACGCCTTCGCTGGAAAGCCTGCACAACGCCTACACCGGCAGGTACGCCCTCCTGCACCTGAACCAGCGTGCCGGTGGCGCCCAACAGCCCCGCTTCCTGCGGCTGGACGTGAAGAGCCGTCCGCTGGACAGCGCAATCTCCGGCCCGATGCAGCAAGCTATCGGCCAGACACTCGCGGCAGGCCAACAGGTGCTGGTCTTCCTCAACCGCCGAGGGTTTGCGCCAACATTGCTGTGCCATGACTGTGGCTGGCTGTCGGAATGCAACCGTTGCGACGCGCGCATGACCGTTCATCAGCGCTCCGGCGAGCTGCGCTGCCACCATTGCGGCCATGTCGAGCGCGTGCCTCGCAATTGCCCCGCCTGCGGCAAAGTCGATCTGCGGCCGGTGGGCGCGGGCACCGAGCGCGCCGAAGAGCGGCTGGCGATTCTGTTCCCCGACTATCCCGTGCTGCGCGTCGACCGCGACAGCACGTCACGCAAAGACGCGATGAATCAGCTGTTCGCGACGATTCAAAAGGGCCAGCCGTGCATTCTGGTCGGCACGCAGATGCTTGCCAAAGGGCATCATTTCCCGCGCGTGACGCTGGTGTCGATTCTGGATGCCGACGGCGGTTTGTTCTCCGGTGACTTCCGGGCCAGCGAACGGATGGCGCAACTGATCGTGCAGGTGGCGGGCCGGGCCGGGCGCGCGGAAGAACCGGGCAAGGTGATCATTCAGACGCACCTGGCCGAGCATCCTCTGCTGATTCAGCTCACCGAGCAGGGTTATTTCGCCTTTGCCGAACAAGCCTTGAGTGAACGCCGTGCTGCCGGATTGCCGCCATTTTCGCACTTGGCGTTGTTGCGCGCCGAAGCGCACAAGCCGGGTCAGGCTGAGGGATTTCTCGACGAAGCCTGCACGGAAGCGGAGCACCTGTTGAAGGAAATGGCACTGGGTGGAATTGAACTGTTGGGCCCGGTTCCGGCTCCCATGGAACGCCGTGCCGGTCGATACCGCGCGCAATTGCTGGTCCAGGCCAGCGCCCGCGCGCCATTGCACAAGCTGTTGGCGACCTGGCTGCTGGCCCTTGAAAACATGCCGAGCGGGCGACAGGTTCGGTGGTCGCTGGATGTCGATCCGGTGGATCTTTATTGATCACGGTTCCTGTAGGAGCGCGGCTTGTCCCGCGATCTGGCGCGCAGCGGCAGCAAACCCTGTGAATGCAGTCCGTCAGAATAAGCCGAGGTGCGCAGGTTGACGACTGCTACGCAGCCGATCGCGGGACAAGCCACGCTCCTACACGTGATTACGGTCGCGACCAAAATCACAACCGTGCATCCATCGCGGTTGGCAAGGTGGCTCCGGCAACGGATAATGCCCAGTTTTTCCACCCGCGCATCGAGCGCTGCCGCGCTTGCGGTCGAAAGAGAGCACCATGAAAGACACCATTCGCCAGCTGATTCAACAAGCTCTGAGCCAACTCGTCACCGAAGGCGTCTTGCCGGAAGGGCTGACGCCGGCGATTCAGGTGGAAAACGCCAAGGACAAGAAAAACGGCGATTTCGCCAGCAATATCGCCATGATGCTGGCCAAGCCCGCAGGCATGAAGCCTCGCGATCTGGCTGAGAAAATCGTTGCTGCGCTGCCTGCCGACGAGCAGATCAGCAAGGTCGATATCGCAGGTCCGGGCTTCCTCAATTTCTTCCAGAACACCCAGGCCCTGGCCTCGCGCCTCGATGCCGCGCTGGCCGACGCCACACTGTCGGTGCGCAAGAACGGTCCTGCGCAGCGCGTCGTGGTTGATCTGTCGGCGCCGAACCTGGCCAAAGAGATGCACGTCGGCCACCTGCGTTCGACCATCATTGGCGACGGCGTGGCCAGTGTTCTCGAGTTCCTCGGTGACACCGTCATTCGTCAGAACCACGTCGGCGACTGGGGTACTCAGTTCGGCATGCTGCTGGCCTACCTGCAAGAAACCCCGGCCACCAGCGACGAGCTGTCGGACCTGGAAAACTTCTACCGCGCCGCCAAAGGCCGTTTCGACGAATCCGAAGACTTCGCCGAGCGCGCGCGTGGCCTGGTGGTCAAGCTGCAAGCGGGCGATCCTGAATGCCTGAAGCTGTGGACCCGCTTCAAGGACATCTCGCTGTCGCACTGTCAGGAAGTGTACGAACGCCTGAACGTCAAACTGACGCCGAAGGACGTGATGGGCGAAAGCGCCTACAACGACGACCTGGCCAATGTCGTCGCCGACCTGAAGAAAGCCGGGCTGCTGGTCGAGAGCAATGGCGCTCAGTGCGTATTCCTTGAAGAATTCAAAACCGCTGAAGGCACACCGCTGCCCGTGATCGTGCAGAAAGCCGGCGGCGGGTATCTGTATGCGACCACTGACTTGGCGGCCGTGCGCTACCGCAGCAACGTCCTGAAAGCCGACCGCGCGCTGTACTTCGTCGATCAGCGTCAGGCCTTGCACTTCCAGCAAGTGTTCGAAGTCGCGCGTCGCGCAGGCTTCGTGACCAACGGCATGCAGATGGAGCACATGGGCTTTGGCACCATGAACGGCGCCGATGGCCGTCCGTTCAAGACCCGCGATGGCGGCACCGTCAAACTGGTCGACCTGCTGGACGAAGCCGAAGAACGCGCCTACGTGCTGGTGAAAGAGAAAAACCCGGAAGTCGCCGAAGACGAACTGCGCACCATCGCCAAGGCCGTGGGCATCAGCGCCGTCAAATACGCCGACTTGTCGAAACACCGCGCCAGCGATTACAGCTTCAACTTCGATCAGATGTTGAGCTTCGAGGGCAACACCGCGCCTTACCTGCTGTACGCCTACACCCGCGTGGTCGGCGTGTTCCGCAAGCTGGAAGAGAAAGGCGAGGCGTACGACGAAAGCAACGGCCAGATCATCCTCGACGCACCTCAGGAGCAGGACCTGGCGGCGCGTCTGGCCCAGTTCGGCGAAACCGTAAACAACGTCGCCGACAAAGGTACGCCGCACGTGCTGTGCGCTTACCTGTACGACCTGGCCGGTCTGTTCTCCAGCTTCTACGAGAACTGCCCGATCCTGAACGCGGAAAACCCCGAGCAACAGCAAAGCCGTCTGCGCCTCGCGCACCTGACCGGCCGCACCCTCAAGCAAGGCCTGCAATTGCTGGGTCTGGAAACTCTGGAGCGTATGTAAGTTGGCAGTCAAAAAGAAACCTGCTCCCAAGCGCGGCGCCAGCCGGTACGAGGCACCCGCGAAGAAGCCGATTCCGGGATGGCTGTGGCTGGCGATCGGCCTTTCCGTTGGTGCCTTCATCGTTTTCCTGATGAAACTGGAGCCCGGCAGCGGCGACGACATCAAGCGCAACAAGGCTGAGGCCAAGGCCGCGAAGATTGCCGAGGCGAACAAAACGCCGCCGAGCCCGACCGCACCGGTCAAGCCGAAGTACGATTTCTATACCTTGCTGCCTGAGTCGGAAGTCATTGTCCCGAACGAAGCGGTGCCTGAAAAAACACCGCCTCCTGTGGTCGCGCCAACGACACCGGTTACGCCTGAACAGGCGGCGAAGATCGACACGGCGCGCGCTCAGGCGGCGCTCAGTGGCCTGACGCCCCCACCGGCGCCACCGGTCACCAAACCAGCGCCCGTGACGACGTTCTTCCTGCAGGCGGGTTCGTTCCGCAAGCAGGCCGACGCCGACAAGGTACGTGCGCAGATCATTCTGCTGGGCCAGGCCGCGACGGTTGAGTCGGGCACGGTCAAGGATGAAACCTGGTACCGCGTGCTGGTGGGACCGTTCAGCAACCGCGAGCAACTGACCACGGCGCAGAAGCAGTTGGCCGGTGGTGGGTTCAGTAACCTTTTGTTGCAACAGCGTCAGAGCCGTTAAGAACCTGCGCATTCCGATGTAGGAGCGCGCTTGCCCGCTAATGCGGTGTGTCATAAACGAATACGCCGTCTGACACGACGCCTTCGCGGGCAAGCGCGCTCCTACAGGGAGATGCGGCATCCTGCGCTTATCAACAGCTGCCATTCATCCCCCAACCCCTCCAGCAGTTGAAATACCCGCCCCCACCCCCATATGAGTTTCCATCAGGGCATTTTCGCCCCGCAGCGTGGAGACTCTCCCCTTGACCACCATCGTTTCAGTGCGCCGCCAAGGCAAAGTCGTTATGGCGGGTGACGGCCAGGTTTCCCTCGGCAACACCGTCATGAAAGGCAACGCCAAAAAAGTCCGCCGTCTTTATCACGGTCAGGTCATCGCCGGTTTCGCAGGCGCCACTGCCGACGCCTTCACCCTGTTCGAACGCTTCGAAGCGCAGCTGGAAAAACACCAGGGCCACCTTGTCCGCGCGGCCGTCGAGCTGGCGAAAGACTGGCGGACCGACCGTTCCCTCAGCCGCCTGGAAGCCATGTTGGCCGTTGCCAACAAAGATGCCTCGCTGATCATCACCGGTAACGGTGACGTCGTAGAACCCGAGGACGGCCTGATCGCCATGGGTTCCGGCGGTGCGTTCGCCCAGGCCGCCGCGCGCGCCCTGCTGCTGAAAACCGAACTGTCGGCGCGTGAAATCGCCGAGACGGCCCTGCACATCGCGGGCGACATCTGCGTATTCACCAACCACCACATCACCATTGAGGAGCAGGACCTCGCTGAATGAGTCCTGCCGCAGGCCGCAATTCATCGCGGCCCGCTGAACTCATCCACGACCGAGGACCGTTGAAAACCATGTCCATGACTCCCCGTGAAATCGTCCACGAACTCAATCGCCATATCATCGGCCAGGACGATGCCAAACGCGCCGTCGCCATCGCGCTGCGCAACCGCTGGCGCCGGATGCAGCTGCCAGAAGAGCTGCGCGTTGAAGTCACCCCGAAAAACATTCTGATGATCGGCCCGACCGGTGTCGGTAAAACCGAAATCGCCCGTCGCCTGGCGAAGCTCGCCAACGCGCCGTTCATCAAGGTCGAAGCGACCAAGTTCACCGAAGTCGGTTATGTGGGCCGTGATGTCGAGTCGATCATTCGTGATCTGGCCGACGCCGCCATGAAACTGCTGCGCGAACAGGAAATGACCAAGGTGCGTCATCGCGCCGAAGACGCTGCCGAAGACCGCATTCTCGACGCCCTGCTGCCGCCGGCACGCGTAGGTTTCAACGAGGACGCGTCCTCGAGCACCGACTCCAACACGCGCCAGCTGTTCCGCAAGCGCCTGCGAGAAGGCCAGCTGGACGACAAGGAAATCGAAATCGAAGTCGCCGAAATGGGCGGCGTCGACATATCCGCGCCGCCCGGTATGGAAGAGATGACCAACCAGCTGCAAAGCCTGTTCGCCAACATGGGCAAGGGCAAAAAGAAGAGCCGCAAGCTGAAGGTCAAGGACGCGCTGAAGATGGTCCGCGACGAAGAAGCGAGCCGTCTGGTCAATGACGAAGAGCTCAAGGGCAAGGCGCTGGAAGCGGTCGAACAGCACGGCATCGTGTTCATCGACGAGATCGACAAGGTGGCCAAGCGTGGCAACGTCGGCGGCGCCGACGTGTCTCGCGAAGGTGTACAGCGTGACCTGCTGCCCCTGATCGAAGGCTGCACCGTCAACACCAAGCTGGGCATGGTCAAGACTGACCACATCCTTTTCATCGCTTCCGGCGCGTTCCACTTGAGCAAGCCGAGCGATCTGGTGCCTGAACTGCAAGGTCGTCTGCCGATCCGCGTAGAGCTCAAGGCACTGAGCCCGCAGGATTTCGAACGCATTCTGAGCGAGCCACACGCGTCCCTGACCGAGCAATACCGCGAGCTGCTGAAAACCGAAGGCCTGAACATCGAGTTCATGCCCGAAGGCATCAAGCGTCTGGCGGAAATCGCCTGGCAGGTCAACGAAAAGACCGAGAATATCGGTGCCCGTCGTCTGCACACCCTGCTGGAGCGACTGCTGGAAGAAGTCTCTTTCAGCGCGGGCGACCTGGCGACTTCGCAAGACACCGGAACGATCCAGATCGACGCCGAATACGTCAACAGCCATCTGGGCGAGCTGGCAGAAGACGAAGACTTGTCGCGTTACATTCTCTAACCGCACGCCACCACGAGGTCTGTCCAGCCGCTACTATTCGGGCTGGACGCAGATCTCCTGTAGGAGCCGGCTTGCTGGCGAATGCTGCAGATGAGTCTGCCTACGATATCGGCTGTGGTGTGGCGTGCGCCAGCAAGCCGGCTCCTACAACTCCTGCGCAAGGCGCGAATGTCTATGACCCGCATCCCCACCGCAATCCAGCTTCACAAAGCCTCGAAGATCCTCAGCCTGAAATACGGCCCGGATGAGGAATACCACCTCGCTGCCGAATTTTTGCGGGTGCATTCGCCTTCCGCCGAGGTTCAGGGCCATGGCAATCCGATTCTTCAATTCGGCAAGCTGGGTGTCGGCCTCAGCAAGATAGAACCGGCCGGTCAGTACGCACTAAAACTGACCTTCGACGACGGTCATGACAGCGGACTGTTCACGTGGGAGTACCTTGAGCAACTGGCGCAACGTCAGGCGCAGCTGTGGGACGACTATTTGGCCGAGCTCAAAGCTGCAGGCAAATCCCGCGACCCTTCCGAGCAAGTCATTCGACTGATGCTTTAAGCCAGCGCTCTAGCCCGGGTGCTGGACGACCGACTGGCGTTTTAGGACGCACTTTCTAATTCCATTTGCTTCAATGTCCCGCGCAGCGGTCAATGACTGACCCTGCTTGCGATTTTTTGAAATCTCGCGTAACCAATGATTCTGGCAAGCCATCTGCATCGGAGTCGTTGCAGAAGCCTGTCGGTGATGTTCGTAGCCGTCGCTTGCAGCACCCCCAAAAAATCGGTGCCTGGCGTAAGCGTTCACACCTGTTGTGTTAATCATCGGTCACCCGAGAGCAGTGCTGGCGTTTGCCCGTGACGTGTTTTCACAGGGACGTCAGTGCTCGTCTCAGGACAATGGAGCGTCGTAGATGAGTAACAAGAGTAATGATGATCTGCCGCGTCAAGCCTCTGAACACACCTTGGGGCTGAACCCTGTGGTAGGCCTGAGGCGCAAGGATTTGCTCACCACGGCACGCATGGTATTGACTCAGGCCATCAGGCAACCGTTCCACAGCGCCAAGCACGTGGCCCACTTCGGACTCGAACTCAAAAACGTCCTGCTCGGCAAATCCACGCTCACGCCTGACAGCGACGACCGTCGCTTTGTCGACCCGGCCTGGAGCCAGAACCCGCTCTACCGTCGCTACCTGCAGACCTACCTCGCCTGGCGCAAGGAACTGCACGACTGGATCGACGACAGCAGCCTGTCCGCTCAAGACATCAGCCGGGGCCACTTCGTGATTACCCTGATGACCGAAGCGATGTCGCCCACCAATGGCGCGGCCAACCCGGCCGCGGTCAAACGCTTTTTCGAAACCGGCGGCAAAAGCATTCTCGACGGCTTGTCACATTTGGCCAAAGACCTGGTGAACAACGGCGGCATGCCGAGCCAGGTCAACATGGACGCATTCGAAGTCGGCAAGAACCTGGGGACCACCGATGGCGTGGTGGTGTTTCGCAACGACGTGCTGGAGCTGATCCAGTACAAGCCGATCACCGAGCAGGTGTTTGAGCGACCGCTGTTGGTGGTGCCACCGCAGATCAACAAATTCTACGTGTTCGACCTGAGCCCGGACAAAAGCCTGGCCCGCTTCTGCCTGCGCAACAACGTGCAGACGTTCATCATCAGTTGGCGCAACCCGACCAAGGCCCAACGTGAATGGGGCCTGTCGACCTACATCGACGCCGTGAAAGAAGCCGTGGACGTGGTCTGCAAGATCACCGGCAGCAAAGACGTGAACATGCTGGGCGCGTGTTCCGGCGGCATCACCTGCACCGCATTGCTGGGCCATTACGCAGCCCTCGGCGAGCAGAAGGTCAACGCGCTGACCCTGCTGGTGAGCGTGCTCGACACCACCCTGGACACGCAGGTCGCTCTGTTCGTTGACGAACAGACGCTGGAATCGGCCAAGCGCCATTCGTATCAGGCAGGCGTGCTGGAGGGCAAAGACATGGCGAAGGTGTTCGCCTGGATGCGCCCCAACGACTTGATCTGGAACTATTGGGTGAACAATTATCTGCTGGGCAACGAGCCGCCCGTGTTCGACATCCTGTTCTGGAACAACGACACCACCCGTCTGCCCGCCGCGTTTCATGGTGACTTGATCGAGATGTTCAAGAACAATCCGCTGGTTCGCCCCAACGCGCTGGAAGTCTGCGGCACGCCGATCGATTTGAAGCAGGTCAAAAGTGACGTCTTCTGTCTGGCCGGCACCAATGATCACATCACACCGTGGGTGTCGTGCTACAAGTCGGCCAGGTTGTTTGGCGGCAAGACCGAGTTCGTGCTGTCCAACAGCGGGCATATCCAGAGCATCCTGAACCCGCCGGGCAACCCGAAGGCGCGGTTCATGACCAACCCTGAGATGCCGGACGATGCCAACCGCTGGCAGGAAGACGCGACCAAGCACACGGATTCCTGGTGGCTGCACTGGCAGGCCTGGCAGGCCGAGCGCTCCGGCAAACTGAAAAAATCCCCCGCTACACTGGGTAACAAGGCGTATCCGGCGGGCGAGGCGTCGCCGGGAACGTATGTTCACGAGCGATAGATTTCAAAGCGGCGATGCGCTTTTGATTCTGCCCGCAGGGCGTAGGAGCGCGCTCGCCCGCGATTACGGTGTGTCAGGCACAGTTGTGGTGTCAGACCTTAAGCCATCGCGGGCAAGCGCGCTCCTACAGGGGCATGCGTTGTAGATGGAACGGCAAGCATCGAACACACAGGAGCCGCCCAGGCGGTTTCAGGACCGGAAAACGCGCAGGACAGCATTACCGGCGTTTAACCCACAGGGCTTCGCGCATGCCGCAACCGTTTGTATTTCGCACCATCGATCTGGATGGCCACAACATCCGCACCGCGGTGCGCCCCGGCAAGAGTCATCTCACGCCGCTACTGATTTTCAACGGCATCGGCGCCAACCTGGAGCTGGTGTTTCCCTTCGTCGACGCACTGGACCCGGACCTTGAGGTCATCGCCTTCGATGTGCCGGGTGTCGGCGGCTCATCGACGCCCAGTCGCCCTTACCGCTTTCCCGGCCTGGCCAGACTGGCGGCGCGTATGCTGGACTATCTGGACTATGGTCAGGTCAATGCGATTGGCGTGTCATGGGGCGGTGCGCTGGCTCAGCAGTTCGCGCACGACTACCCCGAGCGCTGTAAAAAGCTCGTGCTTGCCGCCACCGCAGCAGGCGCCGTGATGGTGCCGGGCAAGCCGAAGGTGCTGTGGTTGATGGCCAGCCCGCGGCGCTACATCCAGCCGTCTCACGTGATTCGCATCGCACCGGAAATCTACGGAGGCGCGTTCCGTCGCGATCCACACCTGGCCGCGAACCACGCGGCCAAGGTCCGCTCGTCCGGAAAGCTGGGTTATTACTGGCAGCTCTTCGCCGGCATGGGCTGGACCAGCATTCACTGGTTGCACAAGATCCGGCAGCCCACGCTGGTGCTCGCCGGTGACGATGACCCATTGATTCCGCTGATCAACATGCGACTGCTGGCCTGGCGGATACCCAATGCCCAGCTACACATAATCGATGATGGTCATTTGTTTTTGATCACTCGGGCCGAGGCCGTGGCGCCCATCATCATGAAGTTCCTCCAGCAAGAACGGCAACGTGCCGTCATGCATCCTCAACCCGCACCTATCGTGCGATAACCCCAAAGGATTTGTCGGGACTGGCTGGCGTTCGTGCTTTAAAAAAAGAAATCGCTTCATTGACTGCACTGTCAGCGGGATTGCCAAGGTGCAGGGTGGCGCGGGCAACGGATCACTTCGTCGCCTGCGCAGGTGTATGTGCTGATGGTCTGACGAAGGAGTGTTGATCCATGCGAGATAAACCGGCGAAGAGTCCTTATACAACGCCTGCGACCTACATCAACGCGCAGAGTGCGATCACCGGCCTGCGGGGCAGGGACCTGTTTTCGACCTTGCGCAACGTGGCGCTGCAAGGCCTCAAGCACCCGGTCTACACAGCGCGTCATGCGCTGGCGCTCGGTGGGCAGCTGGGGCGTGTGATGCTAGGCGACACGCCGCATCAGCCGCACCCTAACGACACACGCTTCAGCGATCCGACATGGACCCACAATCCACTCTACCGCCGTGGGCTGCAGGCCTATTTGAGCTGGCAGCACCAGGTGCGTCACTGGATCGACGACAGTGAACTGTCCGACGATGATCGCTCCCGGGCGCAGTTCATCTTTGCCCTGCTCAACGACGCCCTCGCGCCGACCAACAGCCTGCTCAATCCCCTGGCGGTAAAAGAGCTGTTCAACTCAGGCGGCACCAGCGTGGTGAAAGGCCTGAGCCACATGCTCGACGACTTCATGCACAACAATGGCCTGCCCAGCCAGACCACCAAGGATGCGTTCGAGATTGGCCGCACGCTGGCGGTAACGCCCGGTGCCGTGGTGTTTCGCAACGAGCTGCTGGAGTTGATCCAGTACAAGCCCATGAGCGAAAAGCAGTACGCGCGCCCGCTGCTGATCGTGCCGCCGCAAATCAACAAGTACTACATTTTCGACTTGAGCCCGACCAACAGCTTCGTCCAGTACGCGCTGAAAAACGGGTTGCAGACCTTCATCATCAGTTGGCGCAACCCGGATGTGCGACACCGTGAATGGGGGCTGTCCAGTTACGTTGAAGCCGCCGAAGAAGCGATGAACGTGTGCCGCGCCATCACCGGTGCGCGCGAGGTCAACCTGATGGGTGCCTGCGCGGGCGGTCTGACCATCGCTGCGTTGCAGGGGCATTTGCAGGCCAAACGGCAGATGCGTCGGGTGTCGAGCGCGACGTATCTGGTGAGTTTGCTGGACAGCCAGATCGAGAGCCCGGCGACGCTGTTCATTGATGAGCAGACGCTGGAAGCGGCCAAGCGTCGCTCCTATCAGCGCGGGGTACTGGACGGGCGTGACATGGCCAAGGTATTCGCCTGGATGCGTCCCAACGATCTGATCTGGTCTTACTGGGTCAACAATTACTTGCTGGGCAAGGCGCCGCCGCCGTTCGACATTCTCTACTGGAACAACGACAGCACGCGTCTGCCCGCCGCGTTGCACGGCGACCTGCTGGACTTCTTCAAGCACAACCCGCTGACACACCCTGGCGGCCTTGAGGTCTGCGGCACGCCCATCGACCTGCAGAAGGTCACCGTGGACAGCTTCAGCGTGGCGGGCATCAACGATCACATCACGCCCTGGGACGTGGTCTATCGCTCGACGTTGCTGCTGGGTGGCGATCGCCGTTTTCTGCTCTCCAACAGCGGGCACGTCCAAAGCATTCTCAATCCACCGGGTCACCCGAAGGCCAATTTTGTCGAGAACGGCAAACTGAGCAGCGACCCACGCGCCTGGTATTACGACGCCCAACGCACCGATGGCAGTTGGTGGCCAAGCTGGCTGAGCTGGGTTCAGGAGCGGTCCGGGGCGCAGCGTGAAACCCTGACGGCGCTGGGTAACCAGAATTACCCGCCGATGGAAGCTGCGCCGGGTACGTATGTGCGTGTCCGTTGAATATTTGCAAAACCTGTAGGAGCGCGGCTTGTCCCGCGATCGGGTGCGCAGCACCCGCAAACTCAGACGCTGCGCAACGCCGGAACATGGCGGTCGCCGGATTTGCTGCCGGTGCCCGGCAGATCGTCCGGATGCGGCCCAGAGACAAGCCACGCTCCTACAGTTCGCCATGAACACTGATTAAGAAGACTGGATGAAAACCCGCGACCGCATACTCGAATGCGCCCTGCTGCTGTTCAATCAACAGGGCGAACCCAACGTTTCAACCCTGGAAATTGCCAACGAACTGGAGATCAGCCCGGGCAACCTCTACTACCACTTTCACGGCAAGGAGCCGTTGGTGATGGAGCTGTTCGAGCGTTTTCAGCACGAACTGGCACCGCTGCTCGATCCACCGGCCGATGCACGTCTGGACGCCGAAGATTACTGGCTGTTCCTGCACCTGATCGTCGAGCGCCTGTCGCACTATCGCTTTCTGTTCCAGGACCTGTCGAACCTTGCCAGCCGACTGCCCAAACTCGCTCGCGGCATCCGGAATCTGCTCAACTCGATCAAACGCACCCTCGCCTCGTTGCTGGCTCGCCTCAAAGCCGAAGGCCAGGTCACCAGCGACACGCAGGCGCTGGGGCAATTGGTGGAACAGATCACCATGACGCTGCTGTTCTCCCTGGATTACCAGCGCATTCTGGATCGCGAAGGTGAAACACGCGTGGTGGTTTACCAGATCATGATGCTGGTCGCGCCGCACCTTAAACCCGGCGCACGGCATGCGGCCGAGCAGCTGGCGTTGCACTATCTGGAGGATTGAAGTTAGCCGTGACGTCCTTAAACTGTGGGAGCGAGCTTGCTCGCGAAGATGGACATTCAGACGCTGCAAATACGTGACTGTGCCGGCCTCTTCGTGAGCAAGCTCACTCCCACAGATTCGCAGCGCATCCTAATCATGGCACCCGATAAAAAACCCGACCTGCTTTCACAGATCGGGCTTCGGTGTCGCCAGCCGGGAATCAGGATTGGCTGGACGGTGTCGACGCCGTGGAGGCTGGCGACGGGGTAGCGGCCGGAGCCGACGGTGCTGACGCGGTGGGTGTAGCGCTGGCAGCAGGAGCCGGAGTCGGCGCTGCGGCGGGTTTGGCAGCGGCAGGCTTTTTGGCTGCAGCCGGCTTCTTCGCGGCGGCGGGTTTTGCGGCTGGCTGGGCTGCAGGTTTCGCCGCAGCTACCGGTTTCGCCGCAGGCTTGGCAGCCGGTTTCGCAGCGGCCTTCGGTGCGGGCTTGGCGGCCGGTTTCGCAGCCACCGTTTTCGCTTTGGCGGCGGTAGACGCTGCGGCTTTCGACGCTGCTGCTACCGGTTTGGTCGCGGCCTTGGCCACTGCGGGTTTGGCCGCTGCGGTTTTCTTCGCCACGGTGCTCGCCGCTTTCGCTACCGGCTTGGCGGCTGCTTTAGCCAGCGGCTTGGCGGTGGTTTTTGCCGCCGGTTTGGCTGCAGGTTTGGCCGCTGCGGTTTTCGAGATGGGGGTGACCGATGCACCGGTCAGCTTCTCGATTTGCCTGGTCAACAGATCGACCTTGCTGTGCAGGGCTTTGACTTCGTTGCGGCTCGGAACACCCAGACGGGAAATCGCGCTGTTCAGGCGCTTGTCGAAAGCCCCTTCCAGCTCGCCCCATTTGCCCAGTGCCAGGTCTTTCACATCGCCGACACGGGATTTGGTGGAAGCCTTGGCGGTGTCTACCGTCTTGCCAACGGTCGCCTTGGTTTCCTTCTCGGCTTTTTCGCCGTCTTTCACCAGCGTTTCGAAAAGCTTACTGCCGTCATTGCTGATCTTCGAGTAAGCGCCTAAACCAGCCAGCCAGATTTGGCGGGAGTATTTTTCAACCTCGCCAATCCAGGAGCTGCCTTCTTTTTCAGTTTTCTTCTTGCCAGCCATCCTGCTCTCCTTATTGTTTACGCGCGACACGTTCGAGCAATGCCGTCAGCTCATCGAGCTTAGCAGAGAGTGTCTCAACATCATGTTTAGACGGAATGCCAATGCGATTCAAGGCGCTGGCCACACGACGGTCGAATGCGCTTTCGATTTTGTCGAGCTGCACTTCGACACGACCTTTGACCTTGGTGATTTCGCCCTTGAATTCGCCCTTGGCCGAATCGATTTCACTGTTGGCCGCCTCGACCTTTTCATCGATGACTTTCTTGGCCTTTTTCTCGGTCTGTTCGCCCGTTTTGATCAGCTCTTTGACGTAGTCGGCGCCTTCCTGCCCGGCCTTCACATAAGCGCCCAGGCCCGCGAGCCAGATCTTGCGCGCATAAAGACGAACCTCGGAAACGGCCTTCGTTTCTTCGGCTTCGATTTTCTTCTTCAAGGTAACTTTGACCATGTCGCACCTCACGCTCGAAAGGGATAGGAGGAACCGCCCGCTGGAAGTCGGGGCATGGGCACAAAGTAGAGAGAAAAATTAGAAAGCTCACCCTAGGTTGCGGTCGGGTGATGTAGGAGCGTGGCTTGTCCCGCGATCGGCGACGAAGTCGTCGTAAACCTGAGTATGCGACAATCCTGGAAAACCGGTTTGGCCGCATCTACGACTGCTACGCAGCCGATCGCGGGACAAGCCACGCTCCTACAGGGTAATGCGTTACGCCGTCAGCGCTTTGTCCAGCTGCTTCTCGATTTCGGACTGAATCGTGCTGCTCATGGCCGAGAGGAAGAAATTGAGTTCGATGTTGACCCGCACCAGCGCGTCTTCGACCTGAACGGTCCCTTTTGCGCCTTTGCCTTCCAGCGACACGGTGTCGCCATTCCAGGTGTGCTCGATGCCATATTTGTCGCCCAGCTTTTCAGCGAGCAGCTCGGCCTTCTCGCGGGCCTTGTCCTTACCCAGCGCATGCGGGCGTTCTACGGTAATTCGCGCCATTGGCGGGCTCCTTCGTCGAGGTAAATCGTCGGCGCACTATACCAGCGGTGCTCAACGAAGAAACTGTTCACGGTAAGCCTTGTCAAGACAAAGCCAGCCCCGACGATTAGAATGGCGGCACTTTATTCCGGTGACAGCGATATGAACGATCCGCGCAAAGGCAGCGATGCCGAACCCACCACCCACTTCGGTTACAAAACCGTAGCGCAAAGCCAGAAGGCCGAGAAAGTCGCCGAGGTTTTCCACTCCGTTGCAGCCAAGTACGACCTGATGAACGACGTGCTGTCCGGTGGCATGCACCGCCTGTGGAAGCGCTTCACCATCGAGCTATCGGGCGTGCGCACCGGCAACCGCGTGCTGGACATCGCAGGTGGAACGGGCGATCTGGCGAAGAAGTTTTCCCACCTGGTCGGCCCGACCGGCGAAGTCGTGCTGGCCGACATCAACGCCTCGATGCTCAAGGTCGGTCGTGACCGTCTGCTTGATCGCGGCGTAGCCGGCAACATCAAGTTCGTCCAGGCCGATGCTGAAAAGCTGCCGTTCCCGGACAACTACTTCGATTGCGTGACCATCGCCTTCGGGCTGCGCAACGTCACTAATAAGGACGACGCCATCCGCTCCATGCTGCGCGTGCTCAAACCGGGTGGCCGCCTGCTGGTGCTGGAATTCTCCAAACCGACCAACAAAGTGATGTCCAAGGTCTACGACGCCTACTCGTTCGCCTTCATGCCGCTGGCCGGCAAGCTGATCACCAATGATTCGGAAAGCTATCGCTATCTGGCCGAATCGATCCGCATGCACCCGGATCAGGAAACCCTGAAGTCGATGATGGTGGACGCCGGTTTCGACCGCGTGACTTACCACAACATGACCTCCGGCATCGTCGCGTTGCACCGTGGTATCAAGCCCTGATGTTGATCAGCGGCTTGCTCGCCGGCGTCGAGCACGGCATCAATCGCGTGCTGCAGATGGACAGCACTGCCTTGCCACGCCTTGACCGGCTCAGTGGCAAGGTGATCGCGGTCGAGTGCAGCAGCCCTGCGTTTCATCTGTACATCCTCCCCAGCGACGAAGGCCTGATGCTGGCCGCGAATTGGGAAGGCGGTGCCGACGTGACCCTGCGCGCACCTGCAGCGAGCCTGATGCGTCTGGCGTTGAGCAAGGACAAGACTGCGGTCCTGCACAGCCCGGAAGTCGAGCTGGATGGCGAGAGTGCCGTGCTGCTGGAACTGACCGGCGTGCTGCAGGATCTCGATCTGGACTGGGAATATGAGCTGCAACGCTGGCTGGGGCCTGTGGCCACGACGCTGATCGGTGGGCACTTGCGCAACAGCGCACGCTGGACCAGTGACAGCTTTGCCAGCCTGAGCCTGAACCTGGCCGAGTATCTGGCCGAAGAATCACGCACCCTGGTCGGCAAACGCGAGGCAGAAGCCCGCTTCGCCGAACTGGATCAGACCAAACAAGACCTGGAACGCCTCGAAGCCCGCTTCGAGCGTCTGGCCCAATCCCTCAAATCCAGCGATAACGCATGAGCCTGCTTGCCGTCCGCCGCCTGTTTCGCATCCAGCGTGTCGTAATTCGTTACCGCCTCGATGACCTGCTGTTTGCCCTGCCGCTGCCTTGGTGGCTGCTGGCCGTACGCTTCGTGCTGCCGTGGCGCTGGATTCCGCGACGCAAGAATGAGCTGACGCGCGGCGCACGGTTGCGCCTGGCGTTGCAGGACCTGGGGCCAATCTTCATCAAGTTCGGCCAGCTGCTTTCGACCCGGCGCGACCTGCTGCCTGAAGACATCGCCGACGAGCTGATGCTCTTGCAGGACCGTGTACCGCCGTTCGAATCCGAGAAAGCCATCGCGCTGATCGAGTCTCAGCTGGGCGCGAAGATCAGCCAGGTCTTCACCCGCTTCGACGTCGCCCCGCTGGCGTCTGCTTCGGTGGCACAGGTTCACGCTGCGCAACTGAAAACCGGCGAAGAGGTGGTGGTCAAGGTGGTGCGTCCTGGTTTGAAACCGATCATCGGATCGGATCTGGCCTGGTTGTTCATTCTCGCCAAAATCGCTGAACGGCTGTCTGCCGACGCCCGTCTGCTGCACCCGGTGGACGTGGTCGCCGACTACGAAAAGACCATCTACGACGAACTCGACCTGTTGCGCGAGGCGGCGAACTCCAGCCAGCTACGCCGTAACTTCGAAGGCTCGACCATGCTCTACGTCCCGCAGGTCTACTGGGACTGGTGCCGGCCGAAAGTGCTGGTGATGGAGCGTATCTACGGGGTTCAGGTCACCGATCTGGCGACGCTGGCCGATCAGCGCACTGACATGAAGAAACTCGCCGAACGTGGCGTGGAGCTGTTCTTCACCCAAGTGTTCCGCGACAGCTTTTTCCACGCCGACATGCACCCCGGCAACATCTTCGTCAGCACCGTTGCGCCGTGGGATCCGCAGTACATCGCCATCGACTGCGGCATCGTGGGCAGCCTGACACCGGAAGACCAGGACTACCTGGCACGCAACCTGTTCGCCTTCTTCAAGCGCGATTACCGCCGCGTCGCCCAACTGCACATCGACTCCGGCTGGGTGCCTGCGGAAACCAAACTCAACGAATTCGAAGCCGCCATCCGCACGGTGTGCGAGCCCATCTTTGAGAAGCCCCTGAAGGACATTTCCTTCGGTCAGGTGTTGATGCGCCTGTTCCAGACCGCGCGCCGCTTCAACATGGAAGTCCAGCCCCAATTGGTATTGCTGCAGAAAACCCTGCTCAACATCGAAGGGCTGGGCCGTCAGCTGTATCCGGAACTGGACCTGTGGAGCACCGCACAACCGTTCCTGGAGCGCTGGATGCGCGAGCGCGTCAGCCCCAAGACGCTGATCGGCAACCTGCAATCCCAGGTCGAGCAGATTCCGCACCTGGCCAACATGACACGCGACCTGCTGGAGCGTCTGTCACAACCGCACGCCGCTGATCCACCACCGCCTTACTCGAATCGGGGCGATCATTGGGCCTTGCGCCTGATCGGGGCCGGGCTGCTGGCCGGTGGCGTGGTTCTGGCCACCGCCCATACTCAGTCGGGTGACGAACTGATGGCCTTTAGTGCCTGGCCCGCCGTGTTGATGCTGGTCGCCGGCCTTTATCTGGTCGTGCGCCGATAGCCATCGGCGGGCGCCGCTGGCACACTAACCCTTCGATAGAGCGGCCGGAGCCGAGGATGAAAGACTGGCTGGACGAGATTAAGTGGGACAGCGACGGTCTGGTGCCTGCGATTGCGCAGGACCATAAAACCGGGCGCGTCCTGATGATGGCCTGGATGAACCGTGAAGCACTGAGCCTGACCGCCGCTGAGAACCGCGCCATCTACTGGTCGCGTTCGCGTGGCAAGTTGTGGCGCAAAGGTGAAGAATCGGGCCATGTGCAGAAACTGCACGAACTGCGTCTGGATTGTGACGCCGACGTCATCATTCTGATGGTCGAGCAAATCGGCGGCATCGCCTGCCATACCGGCCGCGAGAGCTGCTTCTACCGCGTATACGACGACGCCGGCTGGAAGACCGTGGACCCGGTGCTCAAAGACCCAGAAGCCATTTATCAAGCAGGACACTGAACATGACTGATACCTTGTCTCGCCTTGCGCAAGTGCTCGAAGAACGCAAGGGCGCGGCTGCCGACTCTTCCTATGTCGCCAGTCTCTACCACAAGGGACTGAACAAGATTCTGGAGAAGGTCGGCGAAGAGTCGGTCGAAACCATCATCGCCGCCAAAGACGCCGCCATCAGCGGTGACTGCAGCGATGTCATCTACGAAACCGCTGACTTGTGGTTCCATAGCCTGGTCATGCTTGCAGCACTGGGCCAGCATCCACAAGCCGTACTGGATGAACTGGATCGCCGTTTCGGGCTGTCCGGCCACGCCGAAAAAGCGGCTCGTTCGGCGGAATAAACAGTGGGCCTGCGGGCTCTGAATTTCTTGTGAGGAACGTGACATGGGCATTTTTGACTGGAAACACTGGATCGTCATTCTTGTGGTCGTCGTGCTGGTCTTCGGCACCAAGAAACTCAAGAATCTGGGTACTGACGTCGGCGAATCGATCAAAGGCTTTCGCAAAGCCATGAACGACGACGAGAAGCCTTCCGAGCAGCCTCCGGTTCAGCCGCAACCGACTGCGCAGCCCGTTCCGCCGACCCAGCCGTTGCATCAGCCACACACCATCGATGCGCAGGCACAGAAAGTCGAAGAGCCCATCCGCAAAGACTAGGTCGTGACGCATGTTTGGTATCAGCTTCTCTGAACTGCTGCTGGTCGGTCTCGTTGCCCTGCTGGTGCTGGGTCCCGAGCGCCTGCCGGGCGCAGCGCGTACCGCCGGGCTTTGGGTCGGGCGTCTGAAACGCAGCTTCAATGCGATCAAACAGGAAGTTGAGCGCGAAATCGGCGCCGATGAAATTCGCCGTCAGTTGCACAACGAGCACATTCTGTCGCTGGAAGAAGAAGCGCGCAAAATCATGCAGCCGCAGCAGCCACCGGCTCCGCCTGTCGTGCAGCCGAGTGCGCAGACCGAAACGCCGCCTGCCAGTGAACCGGTCATGAGCGCAGCGCCCTCCCCCGGCCCTGCTGCCGATATAGGCCCTGCCGCACCGGCTGAAAGTGCGTCGGTCAGCCCGCCGCCCGCTCAGACTCACGCCGAGCCGGCACAGCCAGCATCGACACCTGCGCCAGCACCGGTGACCACGCCGGCCACTGCGGTGCAAAGCGCACCTTCCGCTAACGATTCGTCACAGCCACCACGAGCCCCATGAGCGAAATTCCGGAAAACGACCAGCAAATGCCGTTGGTCTCGCACCTCACTGAACTGCGCTCGCGCCTGCTGCGTTGTGTGCTGGCGATCTTCGTGATCTTCGGCGCGCTGTTCTACTTCACGCAGAAGATCTACACCTTCGTTTCGGCGCCATTGCGCAAGTTCTTGCCGGAAGGCGCGACGATGATCGCCACCGACGTGGCCTCGCCGTTCATCACGCCTTTCAAGCTGACCATGATGGTCGCGCTGTTTCTGGCCATGCCGGTCATCCTGTATCAGATCTGGGGATTTATTGCGCCGGGCCTGTACAAGCACGAAAAACGCGTGGCCGTGCCGCTGTTGGTTTCCAGCATCATTCTGTTTTATGCCGGGATGGCGTTCGCGTACTTCCTGGTCTTCCCGCTGATTTTCCACTTCTTCGCCAGCGTGACCCCGGAAGGCGTGTCGATGATGACGGACATCGCCAGTTATCTGGATTTCGTCATGACGCTGTTCCTGGCCTTTGGCGTGGCCTTCGAGATACCCGTGGCCGTCGTGTTGCTGGTGTGGATCGGCATCGTCGACGTCAAATACCTGAAGAAGATTCGTCCGTATGTGGTCATCGGCTGTTTCGTGGTCGGCATGATCCTCACCCCGCCGGACATTTTCTCGCAGACACTGCTCGCCGTGCCGATGTGGCTGCTGTTTGAGATCGGCGTGCTGTGCAGTTCGATGGTCACCAAACGAGGTGACCACGAAGACGACGAAAAGGCCGAAGACAAACAAGACCAGCCGCCAGCGACCCAGCCGTGAACCTGCTGCTTCTTGAAGACGCCGACTTCATTGCGGCGGATCGCGTGGTCCTGCGTGACCGGCGCCTCAAGCACATGCAGGAGGTGCATCGCTCGGAAGTCGGTGACAGCCTGCGCGTCGGTCGCGTGGGTGGCCTGCTGGGCAGCGCTGAATTGCTGCGCCTGGAACCTCGCGAGGCTGAACTGTCGGTGGCCTTCGACCGCGAACCTCCCGCCAAGCTGCCGCTGACGCTGGTCCTCGCGCTGCCACGACCGAAGATGCTGCGCCGGGTGTTCCAGACCATCGCCACGATGGGCGTACCCAAGGTCATTCTGGTCAACAGCTACCGCGTCGAAAAAAGCTTCTGGCAAACCCCGTTTCTGGAGCCAGCGGCCATTCGCGAGCAGTTGATTCTGGGCCTGGAACAAGCCCGCGACAGCGTGCTGCCTGAGATCGTCATCGAGAAACGCTTCAAGCCTTTCGTGGAAGACCGTCTGCCTGCGATCACCGACGGCACACTGGGACTGATCGGGCACCCTGGGGACTTCCCTGCGTGCCCCCGTTCCGTCGAGCAGCCGGTGACGCTGGCGATCGGCCCTGAAGGTGGCTGGATTCCCTATGAAGTCGAGCTGCTGCGCGCATCGGGTTTGAACCCTGTCCAGCTCGGTGAGCGCATCCTGCGCGTCGAAACCGCCGTCACCGCCCTCCTCTCCCGGTTGTTTTAAGCCTCCGATCATTCCCCGCAGGGAGGGTATTTCACCTGCCTGCATCACAGCGCTCGAGGCCGCGGCAATCCCTACAGCAGTTGGCCGAATCACCCGCCATACGGTGCTTCAGTTTGGGGCATGATGGCCGATCTACAGACGTCCATAAAAACAATGTGCAAGGAATCACACCATGTATCGCTGGTCTGCCCAACGCCTTGGAAACGTGAGCGTCAGTCGCAAACTGAGTATCGGTTTCGGGCTGGTGCTGTTGTTGACCCTGATCATCACCGCCACAGGCTGGTCGAGCGTTTCGTCGCTGATCGAGCGCGGTGACAAGCTGGCGGCCATCTCGCAGATCAGCGAACAGACCATGGAACTGCGCACCGCCCGCATGCGCTACGAAACGCAATCCAATGCCGACGCGGCGACGGGTGTCATGACCGCGCTGGACACGCTCGACATCGACCTCAAGAACGCCCGCAGCAAAATCGCCGGCGCTGATGACCTCAAGCTGCTGGACGCGCAGATTCAGGCCGCTGCCGATTACCGTCGCGCGTTTGACGACATGACCAAGGCCATTCAGGTCCGCGAAACCAGCCGTGTGAACCTGGGCGCCACGGCCGATGCGGCCGTGGACGAGGTCAACAAGATCGAAGAAGCCCTGATCCAGCACGACAACATTCTGCAATTCAACAGCGCAGTGGGCGTCAGCAAGTTGATCCAGCAGGCGCGGTTTCAGGTGCGCGGTTACACCTTCAGCGGCAACCCCGATTTCGAGAAGAACGCCAACGCGGCCATCGACGAAGCCATCATCGGTGTGAACTCGCTGGCCGGCGACGTCTCGTCTCAGTACATCCCACAGCTGCAAAAGGCCAATCTCGCGCTCAAGGGCTATCGCGCTGCCGTGGGTCAATACCGCGACGCTCAACAGGTCAGCCGACAAGCGCTGGAAAAGATGACCAACCTGGGCCAGCAACTGCTAGATGTCAGCGACAAACTGACCGCTTCGCAAAACGCCAAGCGTGATGCTGACAGCAGCCAGGCACAGTCCATGCTCGGCCTTGCCACGGTGCTCGCCCTGTTCTTCGGCATCCTCGCGGCCTGGGCGATCACGCGCCAGATCACCCTCCCGTTAAAGCAGACCCTGCTTGCCGTGGATCGCGTGGCATCCGGCGATTTGACCCATAACCTGAATATCGAACGTCGCGACGAGCTGGGCCAGTTGCAAGGCGGTATCCAGCGCATGACCTTGAGCCTGCGGGCACTGATCGGCGGCATCAGCGACAGCGTGACCCAGATCGCCAGCGCCGCCGAAGAACTCTCCGCGGTCACCGAGCAGACCAGCGCGGGCGTCAACAGCCAGAAGGTCGAAACCGATCAGGTGGCCACCGCCATGCACCAGATGACAGCGACGGTGCAGGAAGTGGCGCGCAACGCCGAGGAAGCCTCAGAGGCCGCTCTCGCCGCCGATCAGCAAGCCCGCGAGGGTGACAAGGTCGTCAACGAAGCCATTGCACAGATCGAGCGTCTGGCCAGCGAAGTGGGACATTCCACGACAGCCATGGGCGAACTCAAGCGCGAGAGCGACAAAATCGGCAGTGTGCTGGACGTCATCAAGTCGGTCGCTCAACAGACCAACCTGCTGGCCTTGAACGCAGCGATCGAAGCCGCACGCGCAGGCGAGGCCGGCCGTGGTTTTGCCGTGGTCGCGGACGAGGTGCGCAGCCTGGCGCAACGCACGCAGAAATCCACCGAGGAGATCGAAGACCTCATCGCAGGCTTGCAGAGCGGCACCCAGCGGGTGGCGACGATCATGGACAACAGTCGCGAGTTGACGGTCAGCAGTGTCGAGCTGACGCGTCGGGCGGGTGGATCGCTGGAAAGCATCACCCGGACGGTCTCCGCGATTCAGGCCATGAACCAGCAGATCGCGGCCGCCGCCGAGCAGCAAAGCGCAACGGCCGAAGAGATCAACCGCAGCGTACTCAACGTGCGCGATGTCTCGGAGCAGACCTCGGCGGCCAGCGAAGAGACAGCGGCGTCGAGCGTGGAACTGGCGCGGCTCGGCACGCATCTGCAAGGGCTGGTCGGCCGGTTCAGGGTTTGATGGATCTCAAGGCAACTGAAAACACTGTGGGAGCGAATTCATTCGCGAGAGGTTGGTCCAGCCGACATACCTTCCTCGTCAGGAATGCCGCATCGCGAATGAATTCGCTCCCACAGGCCAGAGTAGTGTTCTGCCAGAGGACAGGGTTCTACTGACCAAACTGTGACCTGCATCACCCAATGCCTGCGCTCAGAAATCTCCTACACCCTCTTCAGGTCACGCCTCACGCTCCCCTGCCGATGCGCGTTTATCGCTCATTCGCAGGAGACGCATCATGTTGCAAGGCATCAACAGGGCACTGGCCAACACCAGCGTCAAACTCAAGCTGTCGCTGGGCTTTGGCCTGGTGCTGGTATTGACGCTGGCCATCACGCTGACGGGGTGGCACGGGCTGGACACGATGATCGAGCGTTCAGAGTCGCTGACCGAGATCGCCAGGCTCAACGAGCTGACCAAGGACCTGCGCGCCGAGCGCATTGTCTTTCGGGTGGATAACACAGCCGAGGACGCGAAGCGCGTGACCGCGCGCCTCGATCAGATCGAGGCGCAGTTGACGACACTTCGCGACGACAGCCCGCCCGCAGACATCCTAAAACTGATCGACAGCCAGAGCGACACCGCACGCTCGCTTGAGAAAACGTTCACCCAACTGGGTCAGTCACTCCTCAACAAAGAAGCCGCCAAGGTCCAGCTAACGGCGCTGTCCGACGCCGCGATCAAGGTCATGGATGAGGTTGAACGCGAGGTCTTGAAAGCCGTCAGTGAAGAACCGGACAGCAGCGAGCAACTGGGTGAACTCACCAACCTTCTGCAACTGCGCCGACAGATCCAGAGCGCACGTTATGAGGTTCAGGCGTACGTCTTTAGCGGACTTGCGTCATATGAAGCATCCTCGTTGGCGGCCATTGATGAGGCATTCAAGGACCTCGAAAAGGTAACCGCTGACCAGTCTGACGGGGACATCAGCGGGTTGCTCACCGCTAAACAGGCGTTACAGCGATACCGCGAACAGCTGATCCGGTTCAAGGAGGTACAGACTCAGGTGGAGGCGGCACATGAATCGATGGAGGCGATGGGCGACACCTTGCTGTCCTCCACCCATGAAATCAGCACATTGCAAAGCCAGCGACGGGACGACGAGGCCACGCAATCGCGTAAAGCACTGATCAGCGTGGCTGCGCTGGCCATGATGCTGGGATTGATGGCAGCCTGGATGATCACCCAACAGATCATCGCGCCGCTACGCGACACGCTGAGCGCCGCCAAACGCATCGCCCAAGGCGATCTCAGCGTCGACCTCGATGTTCAGCGCCGCGATGAAATGGGCGATCTGCAGCACAGCATCCAGGACATGACGCAGAGCCTGCGCACATTGATCAGCGGCATCAGCGACGGGGTCGCACAGATCGCCAGCGCGGCGACCCAGTTGTCTGCCGTGACCGAACAGACCAGCGCGGGCGTGAACAATCAAAAGGACGAAACCGATCAGGTCGCCACGGCGATGAACCAGATGACTTCAACCGTGCTGGAGGTCGCGCGCAACGCCGAAGAAGCCAGCGAAGCCGCCCAACAGGCGGACCAACAGGCCCGAGAAGGCGACAAAGTAGTGAGTGATGCGATTACTCAGATCGAGCGCCTCGCCACGGAAGTCAACAATTCAACCTTGGCAATGGGGCAACTGAAGCTCGAAAGCGACAAAATCGGCGGCGTTCTCGACGTGATCAAATCCGTCTCCCAGCAGACCAATCTGCTGGCGCTGAACGCCGCCATCGAAGCGGCCCGGGCAGGCGAAGCCGGACGCGGCTTTGCGGTGGTCGCCGACGAGGTGCGCAGCCTGGCTCAGCGGACCCAAGAGTCCACGGAAGAAATCGAAGTCCTGATCGCCGCCTTGCAGAATGGAACACAGCAGGTCGTCGGTACGCTCGACGCCAGCCGTAGCCTGTCCGACAGCAGCGTGGAGCTGAGCCGCCGTGCTGGCACCGCGCTCGAGCACATCACGCGCACAGTTTCGACGATTCAGAACATGAATCAGCAGATCGCTACGGCCGGCGAGGAGCAGACCGTGGTCGCCGATCAAATTAACCGCAGCGTGATCAACGTCAGGGATGTTTCAGAACAGACCGCCGCCGCCAGCGAAGAAACCGCCGCCTCCAGCGTCGAACTCGCGCGGCTGGGCGCGCAGTTGCAGGCGATGGTGGGCAAGTTTCGGGTGAGGTAACAAGCCGAGCGCTACAGAGGCAAACGCACACAAAAACGCCACCGAGGATTTCTCCAGGGCGGCGTTATCTGCTGCGTGCGGCTTAGGCGTTTACAAGCGGCTGCTCATTGACGTGAGTCGCAGGTTGCAACGGCAGCAGCGGCGCATGAGGGTCGGCTTTCACCGAAGCTCTCCACGCCTCCAGCCACGCTTCATTGCCTTCGGCCCAGACCAGCTCATGCAGACGAGCCAGCGCAACAGGGTCGCTCAGCAGTTGCAGGCGTTCGTTGTTGTTCAAGTGCTCGGGACCGCCTTTGATCGCGTGGCGCACGCGTTCGACGCGCATCCACTCGATCGGCTCGGCGTGACGGTGGCGAGAGGTCGCCAGCGCACATGCCAGGGCGTTCTGCTGTGGATCGACGACGGCGCGAACAAAGCCGTCGTTGAGCGCATGCCAGCGGTTCTCATGGGTGTACTGATCGGTGGAGACCAGTTCCTGAGGCGGCGTGTGCTCTTCCGGGATCAGGAACAGACTTTCGTCGCGCGCCTTCAGGCCCAGATTGGTCCGGCTCGAAATCACGGAAACCGGAATCGACAGGATCAACGAACCTACGATAGGCACCAGCCACCACAGGAAGCTCGGGTTCAACCAAGCGACCAGCAACGCCCAGCCAAAGCCCAGCAAGGTCTGCGGACCGTGACGCTTGACCGCTTCGCTCCACGGCGTCGAGTCGTCGTCACGCTGCGGCGAGTTCCAGGTCGCTGCCCAGCCCAGGAATGCGGCCAGTACGAAACGTGTATGGAAGATCATGCGCACAGGCGCCAGCAGCATGGAGAACAGCATCTCCAGCAGCATCGACAGCGTCACCTTGATGCGACCACCGTAACCGACTGCGCCCTTGGCCCAGATCAACACGATACTCAGCAGCTTCGGCAGGAACAGCAACACGATGGTGGTCGAGAACAGCGCGACGGCTTTTTCCGGGTGCCATTGTGGCCACAGCGGATAGAGCTGACGTGGCTCCATGAAGTAGGTCGGCTCCATGAGGGTGTTCACCGCCAGCAACGCGGTGGACAACACCAGGAAGAAGAACCACAACGGCGCCGACAGGTAAGACATCACGCCCGTCAGGAACACCGCACGGTGAACCGGGTGCATGCCTTTTACCAGGAACAGGCGGAAGTTCATCAGGTTACCGTGGCACCAGCGACGGTCACGCTTGAGTTCGTCCAGCAGGTTCGGCGGAAGCTCTTCGTAGCTGCCCGGCAAGTCGTAGGCAATCCACACGCCCCAGCCAGCACGGCGCATCAATGCGGCTTCAACGAAGTCGTGAGACAGGATCGCACCCGCGAACGCACCTTTACCCGGCAGCGGCGCCAAGGCGCAGTGCTCGATAAACGGTTTCATGCGGATGATCGCGTTGTGACCCCAGTAGTGGGATTCACCCAGCTGCCAGAAGTGCAGACCGGCCGTAAACAGCGGGCCATACACGCGGGTCGCGAACTGCTGCATGCGAGCATAGAGCGTGTCCATGCCCGAGGCGCGTGGCGCGGTCTGAATGATACCGGCGTCCGGCGTGGCTTCCATCAAGCGCACCAGACTGGTCAGGCACTCACCGCTCATGACGGAGTCGGCGTCGAGGACGACCATGTAACGATAGTCACCGCCCCAACGACGGCAGAAGTCGTCGAGGTTGCCGCTTTTGCGTTTTACGCGACGGCGACGACGACGATAGAAGATCTTGCCGAACCCGCCGGTTTCGCGGCAGACGTCCAGCCAGGCCTGCTGCTCGGCAACGGCGATGTCGGTTTCGTTGGTGTCGCTGAGCACGAAGAAGTCGAAGCGATCCAGATCGCCCGTGGCGGCAACCGACTCGAACGTTGCACGCAGGCCGGCGAACACGCGCGGTACGTCTTCGTTACAGATCGGCATCACCAGGGCAGTACGCGCACCGACTTCAATCGGCTCGTTGCCAGCGCTTGCGCCGGAGATACGGTATTTGTCGCGACCGGTGAGCAACTCGAGGAAGCCCATCAGTGCAGTCCAGAAACCGGCCGACACCCAGCAGAACAGGATCCCGAACAGCAGCAGAATGCTGGTCTGCAGTGCGTACGGCATCACTTGAACGGCGGTCTGCCAGAGGGTCTGGTGACTGATTTCATCAAACGAAACCAGTGACCAGCCTTGATACGGCAGGATGCCTTTCATGTAGAAGCCAGCCACGATGGTCTGGCCCAGCATGAGGATCAGCAGGATATAACGACGAATCGACCCGACGGTGCGCCAGCGAGACTTGGGCAAGTCGCGCGGCAGGTCGTCCTTGCTCGGCTTGGGCGGGTTTTTCTTGCCGGTCATCCGGCGCCAGGCACGGTGCAGAACGTTAGTACGCCAAGGCTCGGGGACCACCTTGGTACGGCGAATCGGTGGCGTAGCCTTCAGGCGAACCCGACCGCTGGCGTCCACACTCAGCATTTCTGCTTCCTGCAGTTCGTCGGCGGTCGTCAGCGTCAACCGACGACCCACCGAGGCCTGAGCGGCCTCGGCAGAATCAGTGACGGTCTGCGCCGAAAGGCGTTCATGCAGCTCAGCGAACGAAGTGCAGCTGGCCAGTTCGGCCCGCTGCTCGTCGCTCATCGGCAGGTGTGCCAGGTACTCGTTCAGAGACTCTGGCACGGCTTGTGAATTACTCATCGGCTGGCAACTGGTAGCTCCAGGTCTCGGTCAGAACTTGTTGATTCATGGCCGGGCCCTGCTGGGTGGATGCAGCCTCTACCGCTGGCTGCGAATTGTCTTTACTGCCTTTGTTCGCTTTGGCGGCGTCGCCCAGAGCGGCTTCAGGACGCGAAGCCTCGTCGGACTTGGCTTCTGCAACCTTGGCGGCGTCAGCGGATTTAGCGGCTTCGGCCTTGTCACCTTTGACGGCGTCTTTAGCCGTGGCGTCTTTGCCATCGGCTTTCGCGTCGGCTTTAGCCACTTTGGCGTCTTTCGCATCACCGGCTTTCACAGCGTCGGTCTTGACGATTTCGGCTTTGTCATCCTTTGGCGCCGCCGCTGCGGCAACTGCCTTGGCGTCTGCTTTCTTCTCAGGCTTCTTGTCTGATTTGTCCGCGGTGATGATCGCAGGCTCCTTGCCAGGCTCAACCGGGGTCTCACGCAGCAGGTAAGCGCGCATCTCGACGGACTTGTTGGTGTCTTTGACCTTCAGGCGCAGCGTCAGGCGCCAGCCTTTGGTTACCGGGTTGTAGCGCAGGTTGTTCTCGACCAGATCGGTGTTGTCGTCGGTGGTGACCTGGCTACGGATCGCCGGGTCTTCACCCAGTTTGGCCAGGGTCGGGCCGACGAAATCGACCAGGTAGGCGACGCTGCCGTCTGGCTGGCGGATCAGGTTGGACTGCTTCACGTCACCGGTCGAACGCAGGGTCTGCTTGACCCAGCCCAGATCAGGCGAGTGAATGGAGTCTTCGTCCATGGTCCAGTGCATGCGATAGTTGAAGTCGATCGGCTGACCTGGCTCAGGCTGGGTTTCCGGCTTCCAGAAGGCAACGATGTTGTCGTTGGTTTCATCGGCTGTCGGGATTTCTACCAGGTCGACGGTGCCTTTGCCCCAGTCGCCCTTAGGCTCGATCCAGGCGCTTGGGCGCTTGTCGTAACGGTCGTCCAGGTCTTCGTAGTGGCTGAAGTTGCGGCCACGTTGCAGCAGACCGAAGCCGCGCGGGTTCTCAACCGAGAAGCTGCTGACGGCCAAGTGTTTCGGGTTGTTCAGAGGACGCCAGATCCACTCGCCATTGGCCGCCTGAATCGACAGACCGCTGGAATCGTGCAGCTCGCGACGGTAGTTAAGGACCTTCGAAGGCTGGTTGGCGCCAAACAGGAACATGCTGGTCAGCGGTGCAACGCCTAGTTTGCCGACCTTTTCACGCAGGTACATGCGCGATTGGACGTCGACCAGGGTGTTGGTGCCCGGACGCAGGGTCAATTTGTAAGCACCGGTGGCACGCGGGGAGTCCAACAGCGCGAAAATCACCAGGTGGTTGTCATCCGGGTTCGGCTTCTCGATCCAGAACTCGGTGAAACGCGGGAATTCTTCGCCGGACGGCATCGCGGTGTCGATGGCCATGCCGCGTGCCGACAGGCCGTAAACCTGACCTTTGCCGATGACGCGGAAATAGCTCGCGCCCAGCATGGTCATGATTTCGTCTTGTTTGTCGTCTTTGTTGATCGGGTACATGACGCGGAAACCGGCATAGCCTAGGTTCTCGGTCGACTTGGGATCGAACTTCACGTCGCCAAAATCAAAACGGGTCGGGTCGTACTTGATCTCGTTGACGGAGGTGGCCGTCACTTCGTTGATCTTGACCGGGGTGTCGAAGTGCATGCCCTGGTGGTAGAACGAGATCTTGAAAGGGGTTTTGTCATTGGCCCATTCAGCCTTGTCCTGCAGGAAGCGAATCTTCTGGTAATCCGCAAACTTCATGTCGCGGAATTCCGCTGGAAGGTTGCTTTTGGGTGCTGCGAACTTCTGTCCGGCCAGTTCTTTAGCCTTTGTCGCCACGTCGTCGAGATCGAACGCCCACAGCTGACCGGCGCCGAACAGACAAAACAAAGCCGACCCGGCTAACAAGGCGCTGCGCAGGCGCTTGCCAGGGGTCTTTGGTGCATTACATGGACTAACAATCACGAGCAACCCTCGCCGAAAACAGATGAAGAAACCAACGGCCAGCTATCAAATGCCGGGTTGGCGAGCATTGTTCCGACTCCGAAAGGGGCCAATGATTCCCCAAACGACTTCGGACCAGTCTGCGTTTTTACCGATTGGACGGGCAATCGCCCGTCTTTGTAGCGCGCGATTATCTAGTAGCTCGCGTTACAACGCATCAGGGGAAACAAAGTATTTATGGCTTTTTGCCTAATAAATTCGGGTACGACAGGCAAAAACGGCGCTTTAGGTCTCAAGCAAAAATGTCACAGGGCCATCATTGATCAAATGAACCCGCATATCCGCACCAAATTGGCCCGAAGCGACTGTCCTGTGCGAGGTTTTAGCCTTTTCCAGTAAATAGTCAAACAGTTCGGCGCCTAATGCCGGCGGCGCTGCCTTCGAGAAGCTGGGTCGCATGCCGCTGCGCGTATCGGCTGCCAGCGTGAACTGGGAAACCAGTAACAATCCGCCGCCTACGTCACTCAATGAAAGATTCATCTTGCCGTCGGCGTCGCTGAACACACGATAGTTAAGCAGCTTGTGCAGCAATTTGTCGGCGCTGGCGCGGGTGTCCTGAGGCTCAATGCCGACCAGCACCAGCAGCCCCTGATCGATGGCGCCCACTGTCGCGCCCTCGACATCGACGCGTGCACCGCGCACGCGTTGAAGCAAACCTTTCATTTAAGCCTTCCTGCGATCCTCTCGAGTTCACCCAAACCCTGTGGGAGCGAATTCATTCGCGAGGCGTTGGTACATCCGACACAAAGGTGTCGGATGTACCGGCCAATCGCGAATGAATTCGCTCCCACGGTTTTAATCCAAGTAAGACAATTAAGCCTCTTCCGGCGGTAAATCCAGCAAACGCCGAGCCACTTGTGACGCTGCGCGCACCAGCGCATCGGTGATACCCGGTTCGGAAGCGGCGTGGCCCGCATCGCGAATCACCTGCAGTTCGCTGTTCGGCCAGGCCTGATGAAGCTCCCAGGCGTTGTCCAGCGGACAGATCACGTCATAACGGCCGTGCACGATGATGCCCGGCAGGTGCGCGATCTTGGGCATGTCGCGGATCAGTTGGTTCTCTTCAAGAAAGGCATTGTTGGTGAAGTAGTGGCATTCGATCCGGGCGATGGACAAGGCACGCTGCGGTTCGGAGAAACGGTCGACCACCAGCGGGTTGGGACGCAGCGTCGCGGTGCGGCCTTCCCACGTGGACCAGGCTTTGGCGGCGTGCATCTGGGCGATCTGATCGCTGCCGACCAGGCGTTTGTGAAAGGCGGTGAGCAGGTCGCCACGCTCATCCAGCGGAATGGGCGCCAGGTAATCCTGCCAGTAATCCGGGAACAGGCGGCTCGCGCCTTCCTGGTAGAACCACTTGATCTCCTGCGGACGGCACAAAAAGACGCCGCGCAAAATCAGTGCATGCACACGGTCCGGGTGAGTTTGAGCGTAGGCCAGCGACAGCGTCGAACCCCACGAGCCGCCGAACAACACCCACTTGTCGATGCCCAGGTGTTTGCGAATGCGCTCAAGGTCTTCGACCAGATGCCAGGTGGTGTTGTTTTCGAGGTTGGCGTGGGGCGTAGAACGGCCACAGCCGCGCTGGTCGAAGGTGATGATGCGGTAAAGGTTCGGATCGAAGAAGCGACGGCTCTGCGCGTCGCATCCCGCACCCGGCCCACCGTGGATGAACACCACCGGCAAGCCTTCTGGCGAGCCGCTTTCATCGACATACAGCACATGAGGCTCTTCCACTGCCAGATCGTGCCGGGCATAAGGTTTGATCTGCGGGTACAAAGTCTGCATAGGTGCTCCATAAGTCCAATTCAGGGGCTTCTATTTATCTGCCGTTGGGCATCATAAACCCGAATCGAGGAATGATCATGCTTGCCTGTTTCTGCACGGCTGTCACCCCTGATTTTGCGATTCACCCTTGAGCAATATCGAGGATAAATCGCCGTCGGAGCGCGCTTGCCCGCAATGAATCCTGACGTGGTGTCCCTGGAAGAATGCGGCGTCTGTATCGTGGGCAGGCACGCGCCTGCAAATGCCATCGCTGCCTTCAAAAGAACTGGAACGATCAATGCAAGCGATTCATGCGATAAAAATGGTCGCGAACCAGAGCGGGATGTCTGAGTCGAACCGAGGGTCGTGCAACGGGATATTTCATCCAGTCGGCAGGAAATAACCCATGACACGCCCTACAGTCAATCAACCCCATTTAATCGTCCAACCAACTTGAGGTCGTACCCGATGTCTCCGGAACCCAACGTTCGTGACGCTGAAGTGGCAGCCTTTCGTGAAGCTGTGCTGAACAAACTCGAGTATGCCGTAGGCAAGGACGCCGCCCATGCATTCGACCATGACTGGTTCATGGCCATCGCCCTGGCGACTCGCGACAAGATGGCAGAGCGCTGGATGAACCACACGCGCTACATCTATAAGCAGGAAAGGAAGCGTGTGTATTACCTCTCGCTCGAGTTCCTGATCGGGCGTCTGATGTTCGACAGCCTGAGCAACCTGGGCATCATGGAAATTGCCCGCGAAGCCCTCAAGGGCTTGAATGTCGATCTGGACAACATACGCACGCTGGAACCCGATGCTGCACTGGGCAACGGCGGTCTGGGCCGGCTGGCGGCCTGCTTCATGGAGAGCATGTCGACCCTGGGCATCGCCGGCCATGGCTATGGCATTCGCTATGAGCACGGTCTGTTCCGTCAGGCGATCGTCGACGGCTGGCAACAGGAACAGACCGAGAACTGGCTGGATTTCGGTAACCCGTGGGAGTTCGAACGCCCCGAAGTGATCTACCAGATCGGCTTTGGCGGCAGCGTGCAGCCTGTGCTTGATGTGACCGGAAACCCCGTGCTGGACGCCTCGGGTGAAACCCGTCAGGTATGGCATGCAGGCGAAACCGTGCGGGCGATTGCCTATGACACGCCGGTCGTGGGCTGGCGTGGCAAGGCCGTGAACACCCTCCGTTTGTGGCGTGCACGTGCGGTGGAAGACCTTCACCTTGAACGCTTCAACGCCGGTGACCACGTCGGCGCCGTGGCCGAGGTTGTCCGCGCCGAAAGTATCTCGCGCGTCCTTTACCCGAACGACAGCACCGAAGCCGGCCAGGAACTGCGTCTGCGCCAGGAATACTTCTTTGTGTCGGCCTCGCTGCAAGACCTGCTGCGCCGCCACAAGAACATGGGCTACACCATCAACAGCCTGCCGGAACACGCCGCCATCCAGATGAATGACACGCACCCGTCGATCGCCGTGGCGGAGCTGATGCGCATCCTCATCGACCTGTACGACGTGGAGTGGGACGAAGCCTGGCGCATCACGGTTGGCACCCTCGCCTACACTAACCACACCCTGCTGCCCGAAGCGCTGGAAACCTGGTCGGTCGGGCTGATGGAGCGGATGCTGCCGCGCCACATGCAGATCATCTACATGATCAACGCGCAGCACATCGACGATGTGCGCCTGAAGCACAAGGACGATCCTGACCTGTTCGGCCTGCTGCGCGCCGTTTCTCTGATTGAGGAAGAGAACGGCCGCCGCGTGCGCATGGGTAACCTGGCGTTCATCGGTTCACACAGCATCAACGGTGTGTCGGCGCTGCACACGCAGCTGATGCGCAAGACCGTTTTCGCGCAACTGCACAAGCTCTACCCAGACCGCATCAACAACAAAACCAACGGCATCACCTTCCGCCGCTGGCTGTTCCAGTCCAACCCGAAGCTGACGGCGATGTTGGTCAAGGAGTTGGGCGAGCAGGTGCTCGACAATCACGAAACCGCGCTGCTGAAACTGGAACCGCTGGCCGACAAGCCTTCCTTCCAGAAGGAGTTCGCGGCGCAGCGGTTGCACAGTAAGCAGGCTTTGGCGGCGATCATTCAGGACCGCATGGGGATCACCCTCAATCCTGAAGCGATGTTCGACGTGCAGGTCAAACGGATTCACGAGTACAAACGCCAGTTGCTCAACCTGTTCCACACGGTGGCGCTGTATCAGGCCATGCGCGCCGACCCGAGCACCAACTGGGTGCCCCGCGTGAAGATCTTCGCGGGCAAGGCCGCGGCCAGTTATCACTCGGCCAAACTGATCATCAAGCTGGCCAACGACATCGCACGGACGGTCAACAACGACCCGACCTTGCGCGGTCGGCTGAAAGTGGTGTTCATCCCCAACTACAACGTGAGTCTGGCGGAAAGCATCATCCCGGCGGCCGACCTGTCGGAGCAGATTTCCACAGCGGGCCTGGAGGCCTCGGGCACCAGTAACATGAAGTTCGGCCTTAACGGCGCGTTGACCATCGGCACCCTGGATGGCGCCAACGTGGAGATGAGTGAGCAGGTCGGGCTGGAGCATATGTTCATCTTCGGCATGACCGCGCAAGAAGTCGAAGCGCGCAAACATGCCGGTGAATTCAATGCCCACAACGACATTGCATCGTCCGCGCGCCTGAACGACGTGTTGCAGGCGATTCGTGGCGGCGTGTTCTCGCCGGATGATCCGTATCGCTATGTCGGTTTGATCGAGCAATTGATCAGCTACGACCGCTTCTTCGTCTGTGCGGACTTCGAGTCGTACTGGGCAGCGCAAGCGAGAGTGGAGGCACGCTGGCACGACGCGAAAGAATGGTGGCGCTCGGCGGTGCTCAACACCGCGCGCATGGGCTGGTTCTCCTCGGACCGGACCATTCGCGAGTATGCCAACGAGATCTGGAAGGCGCTGGATTAATAGCCTGCAAGCGCTCCTACATTGACTGGTGCCGATTCCTGCATCGGCGAACGACGCAGATACCTGTAGGAGCGTGGCTTGTCCCGCGATCTGTTGCGCAGCAACAGCACATTGGGTGAATGCGGTACGCCTGACATATCGCGTTCACCGATTTGACGACCGCTTCGCGGCCGATCGTCCGGATGCGGCCCAGAGACAAGCCTCGCTCCTACAGAATCTCTGTCGATCACCACGTTCGCGAACGCAAAAGATACCCTGTAGGAGCCTCAGTACCCGACACAAATTGTTTCCTCTTCCCCTGCGCCCGATATACTTCTCGCCATCGCCGGTCACCGGCCGAGAAGGGATGTCGTCGCGTGCAATGGATTCTTTTGCTGGCTGGCCTGTTTATCGGCGCGGTGCTCGATGAGTCGCTGACAGGCGGCGCCGTGGGTGCAGCGGTCGGCTTGGCACTTGGCTTGAGCTTCCGTCTGTCCTCGGTGTCCCGCGAAGCGGCCGAGCAGAAGGCCGAACTGGCGAAAACCCGATCAGACTTGCAAGCGATCCAGCAACGCCTGAATCAGCTCGATTCAGCCGCCGCGCAGATGCCGGATACACCCGCCCCCGCGCCGCTGGACATTCAGCCCATCGCCGACGCCGGACCTGAACTGCTCTGGGACCTGCCGGACCTGGAACCCGCAACGCCCGACCTCCCCGGCGACTCCGAATGGCGCAAACCGCCCGACGCCGCGCAACCCGTTCGCCCGGCCGCCAAACCGCCCGTTCGCGCCGAACCCACTGTGTTCGACAGCACGCTGCTGCGCGCCAAAGACTGGCTGTTGGGCGGCAATACGGTGTTGCGTGTCGGCGTGGTGTTGCTGTTTCTCGGCCTGGCGTTCCTGTTGCGCTACGCCACCGAAGGAATGGTTGTGCCGATCGAAGCGCGTTACGCCGGCGTCGCGCTCGCCGCCCTGGTATTGCTGGGTCTGGGCTGGTGGCTGCGACAGAGAAATGCGTCCTTTGCATTAATGCTGCAAGGCACGGGCGTGGCGGTGATGTACCTGACGGTGTTCGCCGCCATGAAAGTCCACACGTTGCTGGCCCCCGGCATGGCCTTTGGACTGCTGATCGCGGTGACCGCGTTCTCGGCAATCCTGGCGCTGACGCAGAACTCCCTGGCCCTGGCCTGCGTGGCAGCGCTCGGAGGTTTCGTGGCGCCGTTGCTGACGTCCACCGGGGACGGCAGCCATGTTGCGCTGTTCAGTTATTTCGCACTGCTCAACGCGGGCATCTTCGCCATCGCGTGGTTCAAAGCCTGGCGTCCGCTGAACCTGATCGGCTTCGTCGGCACCTTCGGTATCGGACTCGCCTGGGGATTGAAGGCCTACACGCCAGCGCTTTTCTGGAGCACCGAACCGTTCCTGATTCTGTTCTTCCTGATGTACCTGGCGATCGGGCTGTTGTTCGCCCGGCGCACGTTGCAGGCACACAGTACCGGCCCTGAAGACGACAGCCGGGAAGCCATGCTGCGCTGGTCGGCGAAGCAGAGCCAATACGTCGATGGCAGCCTGCTGTTCGGTACGCCCATCGCAGGGTTTGGCCTGCAATACGCAATCATCCAGCACATTGAGTTCGGCGCCGCCTTCAGCGCGCTGGTCATGGGCCTCTTATATATGGGTATCGCGCGGGTGCTCGCGGGCCGTGCGCCAGGGCGCGCGCTGCTGTTGGTGGAAACCTGCCTGGCGCTGGGCGTCGTGTTTGCCACGTTGGCGATTCCCTTGGGCCTGAGCGCGCAATGGACCACGGTGGCCTGGGCCGTCGAAGGCGCTGCTGTGTTCTGGCTCGGCATGCGACAGAACCGGTTGCTGGCGCGTTTCTTTGGCGTGCTGCTGCAGCTTGGGGCCGGGTTTGCGTTCCTGGGGGTTGTCGGGCGCTGGTACTCACCGAGCTTCAACCATGGAGACTTCTGGACGCCCTTGATCATTTCTCTGGCGGCGTTGATCAGCGCCTTTACGGTCGAGCGGATTGGCACCCTGCGCCTGGCGTTCAGCGAGCGGTTTCTCCAGCCGTCATTGCTGATCTGGGGCGCGTTGTGGTGGGCGATTGCGCTGTGCGTCAGCACCCATTACGTTACCGGCGAGCGGGAAGTGCCAACGCTGCTACTGCTCGGCGCTGTCAGCGTGGGTATGTGGACTGTCGTCTCGCTGCGTCTGAAATGGGCCGGACTGGCTCAGCTCTGCGTTTTACTGACCCCGGCCAGTGCTGTGCTTCTGGGCTTGATGCTGTTCAATCCGTATTTCAACCCGGCGGACGATGGCGGGTGGCTGGGCTGGCTCGCAGTGTTCGTCGCCCATTTCCTGTCTCTGAAACGTCTCGACCGCCTGTTGCTCCCGCGCCTGCGCAGCGCCGCGCATGTCGTGGGCTGCTGGTTGATGATCAGCGTGCTCTCCCTTGAACTGCGTTATGGATTGCTGGTGCTGTCGGAGTCGTACAACGCTTGGCGCTGGCTAGGCTGGGCACTGCTGCCAAGCCTGTACCTGTTGGCCATGACCGCTCCACGCAACTGGCCTTGGCCGGTCGGTGCATACCCCCGCGAATACCGGGTCTGGGCCGCCGCGCCGCTCGCACTGCTGATGCTGGTGTGGTTCTGGCTGGCCAACGTGTTCAGCGATGGCAACGCCGACCCACTGCCGTACATCCCGTTGATCAACCCGCTTGAGCTTGGGTTGCTCATCTCCCTCGCCGCCATTTTCAACTGGACCCGCACGCAACTCCCGAAGTTGGGGGTCAGCGCAGCGCATGCGCGCAAGGTCGCACTGATCATTGCAGGCGCGTCGATCTTCGCGTTGGTCACCGCCATGGTCATGCGCGGCGCCCATCACTGGGCGGGCGTTGCCTGGCACACCGACGCGCTGCTTGAATCCATGCGCGTACAGGCGGGCCTTTCCATCGTCTGGACCTTGATGGCGCTGACGCTGATGATCGGCGGTCACCTGCGCGCACGCCGCGACATGTGGATCGTCGGCGCGGTGTTGATCGGCGTCGTGGTCGCCAAATTATTCTTCGTCGAGCTGAGCAACCGGGGCGGGCTTGAGCGCATCGTGTCGTTTATCGGCGTTGGCATTCTGTTGCTCGTAGTGGGATATTTCGCACCATTACCGCCGAAAAGCCCTGCACGCAGTCCGTCTTCAACCGACGCTGCACCTCCGGATTCGGCACCGCAATGATGCCCAGGAGCCCGCCGTTGATTCGTCTGTCCCTCATCACGAGCGCCGTGCTCAGTGTATTGCTGTCCGCGGCGCCGCTGGCACACGCCCAGGTTCAGACTGAAGATCTCCCCGACGACTTCACCCACCATACGCCGCTCACCCTCAGCGGTGAGGGCCCGTGGTATCGGCTCGAATTGCCGTTGGCGCTGCAGCTGAATGCGCGTCAAAGCAACCTCAACGATGTGCGGGTATTCAATGCTGATGGCCAGGCCCAACCCTACGCGCTGACGTTCAGTCAGCCTGCGCGTGAAGAAGACCAGACGCCGGTCGCGGTGAAGTGGTTTGCGCTCTACAACAGCGATGACGCCAAGGATGCCGAGCCAAAGATTCGGGTCGAGCGCACGACCACGGGCACGCTGGTGGAGGTGCTGCCTCAGGGCGAAATCGAGGCCGGTGAAGAAATCCTTCGGGGTTGGTTGCTCGACACCAGCGCCATCCACGGGCCGCTGGACCGACTCGTGCTCGACTGGAGCACCGAACGCGAAGGCTTCCAGCGGTTCAGCATCGAGGCCAGTGACGACCTTCAGCACTGGAGGCGCTGGGGCGAAGGCCAAGTGGCGCGGCTGTCGTTTGCCGACGAGTTGGTCGAGCAGCGCGTCGTGACCTTGCCGGGGCGTAATGCCCGTTACCTGCGCCTGTTGTGGACCACGCCACAAACCGCCCCGACGCTCACGTCCGCGCAACTGATCAGCACGCGCCCCGGTGTCATGCCGCTCAGTTGGTCGCCGAGCATCAACGGCAGCGTCGAGAAGCCGGGCGTGTATGTCTGGCAATTGCCGGTCGCCCTGCCGCTCGAGCGCATGAAAGTCGCCATCGCGCAGCCCAACAGTCTTGCGCCTGCGACCCTGTATGGACGCCGCGACAACACCGCGCCGTGGCAACTGATCGACAGCGGCCTGCTCTATCGGCTGACCCAGAATGGTCAGGACGTGGTGCAGGACGAGATGGAGTTGCCGGGCAATGTCGTGCAGCAACTGAAGCTGGAGGTCGACGATCGAGGCGGCGGTCTGGGCAACGACGCACCCACGCTAAGCTTCGCGGTACGCGCCACGCAGTTGGTGTTCCTCGCCCGTGGCGCCCCGCCTTACAGCCTCGCCATTGGCAACGCGACGATAAAGGGCGCCAACTTGCCATTGTCGACCCTGGTGCCGGGGGGGACGCCCGAGAAGCTTGCGGCGCTGGGCAGCGCAAAGCTTTCGGTAACGCCCGTCTCGGTCCCCACGGTTGCGGCGCCGCTGGCGGCGGGGCCTGACTGGAAACGCATAGGGCTGTGGGGTGTACTGGTGCTCGGTGTGATTTTTCTGGGCTGGATGGCGATTGGCACGCTCCGCACATCCCGGCTTAAATAACGATCGGTGTTGTCCCGCTGGCTGAACCGATCCCGCACCTCGAAAAGCGCGGGGAATGTACACCGTCTTGTCACTGTGCAGCGTTTACGATTCTGTAGCCCGTGAACTCAATCACTACCAAGTCGGTCTGACAGGCAGTATTAAGTCGTTACACGCGTTAAACTGTGCGCGTTTTTTATCCCCTTCTTCGGAGCTCTCCATGTCCCGCGTTACCCTGAGTCGCTATCTGATTGAGCAGACCCGCAGCAACAACACTCCTGCCGATCTGCGCTTCCTTATCGAAGTGGTGGCGCGTGCGTGCAAGGAAATCAGCCACGCAGTATCCAAAGGCGCCCTGGGTGGCGTGCTGGGCAGCATGGGTACTGAAAACGTTCAAGGTGAAGTGCAGAAGAAGCTGGACGTGATGTCCAACGAAATCCTGCTCGAAGCCAACGAATGGGGCGGTCACCTGGCCGGCATGGCGTCGGAAGAAATGGACAACGCCTACCAGATTCCGGGCAAATACCCGAAGGGCGCCTACCTGCTGGTGTTCGACCCGCTCGACGGTTCGTCAAACATCGACATCAACGCCCCGGTCGGCACCATCTTCTCGGTATTGCGTTGCCCTAACGAATACCTGAGCCAGAACGAGGCCCTGAACGAAAAAGCCTTCCTGCAGCCGGGCACCCAACAGGTGGCCGCCGGTTACGCGATCTACGGCCCGCAGACCATGCTGGTACTGACGCTGGGTGACGGCGTCAAAGGCTTCACCCTGGACCGCGAGATGGGCAGCTTCGTCCTGAGCCATGAAGACATCAAGATTCCAGAGTCCACTCAGGAATTCGCCGTCAACATGTCCAACCAGCGCCACTGGGAAGCCCCGGTCAAGCGCTACGTCGAAGAACTGCTGGCCGGTGAAGAAGGCCCGCTGAAAAAGAACTACAACATGCGTTGGGTTGCAGCCATGGTTGCCGACGTGCACCGCATCCTGACCCGTGGCGGCCTGTTCATGTACCCGCGCGATGCTCGCGAGCCGTCCAAGCCGGGCAAACTGCGTCTGATGTACGAAGCCAACCCGATGTCGTTCCTGGTGGAACAGGCGGGCGGCGCGTCCACCGACGGCCATCAACGCATTCTCGACATTCAGCCCGAAGGCCTGCACCAGCGCGTAGCGGTGTTCCTGGGTTCGAAAGAAGAAGTTGAACGCGCGACCTCGTACCACAAAGAGTAAGCCATCATGAGCGCGCCTTGGCTGCCGCTGTTGGACTGGTGGTTCGGTTTTGCCGAATCACCCGCCGACATCGCCAAGGCAAAAAACAAGCTCTGGTTCGGCAAGAAGAAGTCCCAGGACACCGACGCGTTGCACCGCTTCGGTGGACTGGTCGAGCTGGCACTCAAGGGTGAGCTGTCCGCATGGACGGAAACCCCGCAGGGCTGGCTGGCGCTGGTGCTGTTGCTCGATCAACTGCCGCGCATGATTTATCGCGATACACCCAAGTCTTATGCAGGCGACAGCCGTGCTCAGGCGCTGGTCAAACATGGCCTGAAGCTCGAGCGCGATCTGGCGCTGACGCCGATACAACGCACCTTTATCTATCTGGTGCTCGAACACACCGAGCAACTGGACGCTCAGGACGAAGCCATCCGCCGCTTCGCCGACCTTCTCCCGTTACTGCCCGCGACCGACCGCGACTACTTCACCCAGACGCTGAATTACGCGAAGAAGCACCGCGGGGTGATCGAACGGTTTGGCCGCTTTCCGCATCGCAATGAGGTGCTGGGGCGTGAGCCCACGGCTGAAGAAGTGGCGTTTCTGAAGGAGCGTGGGTCGCGGTTTTGATGACGACACAAACCCACCGTGGGAGCGAATTCATTCGCGATTGGCCGCTACAGCCGATGCACCTGTGTTGAATGCCCTACCGCATCGCGAATGAATTCGCTCCCACAGAGGGAATGCACGCGTTCCACACCTTGTTATTCCTCTCACGGAACCAGATCCACCCTTTTCTCTTCTAAGCTTTCGGCATCACGCCAGTGAGTGCGCCCAAGGCGTACCACTGCGACGTCGCCCCCTCTCGGTTCAGGAGCTTCACCCATGTCTTTGCGCTCTCTCATGTTGCTGTCGTTCTGCGTGCTGCTGGCCGCCTGCAGCAAGATCAATCAGGAAAACTATTCGAAAATATCGGCGGGCATGTCCAAGGCCGAAATCGAGCAATTGCTCGGCAGCCCGAACGAGTGCTCGGGCGCATTGGGGATGGCGAGCTGCACCTGGGGCGATCAAAAGACGTTCATCAGCGTTCAATACGCCGCTGACAAAGTCGTACTGTATTCGGGTCAGGGGCTCAAATGACTATCTCACGCATGATCCGCGCAAGTGCACTGGCGATGGCAACGTTGTGGCTGACCGCGTGCGCGTCGACACCCGGAGAGTCGATGGCGCCGAGAACTGAAGGCCATGTTGACCTCAAACGTTATCAGGGCACGTGGTACGAACTGGCGCGCCTGCCGATGTTTTTTCAGCGCAACTGCGCGCAATCCGAGGCGCACTACGCGCTCAAACCTGACGGCAACATTGCCGTGACCAACCGCTGCCGAACGATGGAAGGCAAGTGGGAGGAAGCCACGGGCACCGCGTCGCCTCAGGTCGAGGGCAAGACCGACAAGCTCTGGGTCGTGTTCGATAACTGGTTCTCAAGGCTGCTGCCCGGCGTCGCGAAAGGCAACTACTGGGTGCTCGACGTCAGCGACGATTACAAGCTGGCAATCGTGGGCAACCCGAACCGCAAGTACCTGTGGCTGCTGTCGCGTACGGCGCATGTCGATGACAAGACCCGCAATGACCTGCTGATGAAGGCCCAACAGCAGGGCTATGACACCACCCGGTTGATCTGGCGGGTGGAGGATTCGAAGATCGCCAAGGTGGCTGAATAGCGTCGCTTCCGTGTAGGAGCGCGCCTGATCTGACGTTTTCGCCAGCAAGCCGGCCACCGATTCGATGCCTGACGCACTTGCCTCTGACGCCCCCATCCCTGTAGGAGACGTCCGAGGTTACGAGGGCAGCGAACGCGGTGGGTCAGTGGCGAAAATGTTAGATGACCCACCGCAATCGTCAGGATGCGGCCCAGACCAAGCGCGCTCCTACAGGTATTCACCTTCCGCAAGCCAGCGACTCAGCCCAACAACTCCCGCAATACCTGCGCAAACGCTCGGCTGCTCTCGGCTTCATCGGCGTGCCGACCTTCGCGGATTACCCAGCGACCATTGACCATCACGTCCTGTATCTGCCGGTCACTGCCCGCGAACAGCCAGCGGTTGAGGATCGCGTCACCCGAAGCAGTGGCCAGGTATGGATCGTTGCCATCGAGGACCAACCAATCCGCGCGTTTGCCCACTTCCAGCGCACCCGTCGGCTGCCCCATCGCCTGAGCCCCGCCCACCAGCGCAGCGTCATACAGCGTGCGACCTACCATTGGCTGATCCGGTCGATACAGACGGTTACGACGTTGATCGCGTAGACGCTGGCCATATTCCAGCCAACGCAGCTCCTCAACCACACTCAACGAAACATGGCTGTCCGATCCAATGCCCCAGCGTCCGCCCTGAGCGATGTAATCGACAGCCGGGAAGATACCGTCGCCCAGGTTGGCTTCAGTCGTCAGGCACAAGCCGGCCACTGCACCGCTTTTGGCCATCGAGGCGACTTCATCGGCTTCGGCATGGGTCGCGTGCACCAGGCACCAGCGCTCATCGACCGCCACATTGTCGTACAGCCATTGCAACGGGCGACGCCCGCTCCAGGCCAGGCAGTCGTCGACTTCTTTTTGCTGTTCGGCAATATGGATATGAACCGGGCACTGCGTGTTGCTGGCCGCCAGCACATCGCTGATCTGTTGCGGCGTGACCGCGCGCAGCGAGTGGAAACACAGACCCAGCGCCTGCGCCGGTTGTGCATCGATGAGAGGTTTCAAGCGTGATTGCAGATCGAGGTAGCGGTCCGTGCTGTTGATGAACCGACGCTGGCCTTCGTTGGGTGCCAGCCCGCCAAACCCTGAATGCGTGTACAGCACGGGCAAGAGCGTCATGCCAATGCCGACAGAAGCGGCGGCCTGACTGACCTGCAACGCCAACTCCGCCGGGTTCGCGTACGGCTTGCCGCTGGTGTCCTGATGAACGTAATGAAACTCCGCCACCGAGGTAAAACCGCCCTTGAGCATCTCGATGTACAACTGACGCGCGATGACGCCCAGTTGCTCCGGGCTGATCTGCCCGACAAGGCGATACATCAGGTCACGCCAGGTCCAGAAGCTGTCGTTCGGGTTGCCCGCCACTTCCGCAAGACCCGCCATCGCGCGCTGAAAGGCATGGGAATGCAGATTAGGCATGCCCGGCACCACAGGACCGTTGATCAGCTCAGCGCCATGACGCTCGGCATCGGCCTGGACGTGAGTCAAAACACCCTCGGCGCTGACCTCAAAACGCACATCATTGGCCCAGCCTGCGGGCAATAACGCTCGTTCGGCAAAGAAAACGGACATGGCTTCGCACCCCTTGCGTGAAATTGTCTATACATATACAGACGTTTGCCTGCCCGGTAAACTGCGGCAAGCTTGTCGTTAAACGAGTAAATGGTTAGCGTGAGCGCCATACAACGCCATTTGCCTCCGACTTTTACGCCATAACAAGGATTTTTCTGTGCCGACTCCGCCTGCCAATTCGCCGCTGGCCGCCCAGATGGGTGACAGTCCGGCGCCGTTGTACGCCAGGGTGAAGCAAATGATCACCCAGCAGATTCAAAACGGAACCTGGCCGCCGCATCATCGCGTGCCGTCCGAAAGCGAGCTGGTGACGCAACTGGGCTTCAGCCGCATGACCATCAACCGCGCCCTGCGCGAGATGACCGCCGAGGGGATGCTCGTGCGCATGCAAGGCGTCGGTACGTTCGTCGCCGAACCCAAGACACAGTCTGCGCTGTTCGAGGTCCACAACATCGCCGATGAAATCGCGGCGCGCGGCCACACGCACACCTGCCAGGTGATCATCCTCTGCGAAGAAGCGGCGGGCTCCGAGCGCGCATTGGCGCTGGACATGCGCGAAGGTCAGCGCGTGTTTCATTCGTTGATCGTGCATTTCGAAAATGACATTCCCGTGCAGATCGAAGACCGTTTCGTCAATGCACTGGTCGCGCCGGATTACCTTCAACAGGACTTCACCCTGCAGACGCCGTACGCGTACCTCAATCAGGTGGCTCCGCTGACGGAAGGCGAGCATGTGGTTGAAGCCATCCTCGCCGAGCCTGACGAGTGCAAGCTGCTGCAAATCGAGAAAGGCGAACCGTGCCTGCTGGTGCGTCGTCGCACCTGGTCGGGTCGTCAGCCGGTGACCGCCGCGCGCCTGATTCACCCCGGCTCCCGCCACCGCTTGGAAGGACGCTTCAGCAAATGACCCGACTGACTGTTCTGCGCGCCACCGATTACCCGCGCATGCCCTGGAAAAACGGCGGCGGCAGCACCGAGGAAATCACCCGAGATTCAGGTGAAGGGCTGGACGGTTTCGGCTGGCGACTGTCGATTGCCGACATCGGTGAATCCGGCGGGTTTTCGGTGTTTGCCGGTTACTTGCGCATCATCACGGTGCTCCAAGGCGCCGGCATGACGCTGAACATCGACGGCAAGGACAGCGAGCCATTGCTGGTGTCCGATCCGTTTGCCTTCAGCGGCGACAGCCAAGTGTCCTGCACCTTGCTGGACGGGCCGATTCGCGATTTCAACCTGATCTACTCGCCCACCCGCTACCGCGCGCGCCTGCAATGGATCGACGTGCTGCAGCCTCAACGCTTCTTCAGTTCGGCCAACGTCTTTCTGGTGTTCAGCGCTGCCGAACAGATGGCGGCCAACGTCGGCGAACACCCGCCGCAACTGCTCGAACGCCATGACTGCCTGCAACTGGATAACGCCGAGGGCTCGTTGCTGGAAGTCGTGCTCTACGCACCGCGCGCAAGCCGCTGCTGCGTGATCGAACTGGCTGCGATCTGATTGTAGGCGCGCGCTTGCCCGCGATGAACGATGACGCGGTGCAGATGAATATCCGTGTCGGCTGAATCGCGGGCAAGCGCGCTCCTACATAAAGAAACCCGGCTACCTGTGTTAATTTGCGTTCTTTTTCACCTGCACAGGGACGCCAATGACGACGCTCAACAACCAGAAAGAAAGCCCGCGAGCCCTCGCCATTCTAGCCAGCTTCCTCGCGTCGGAATCCGCTGGCGGCATCGTGTTGATGGGTGCGGCGCTCGCGGCGATCATCGTCGCAAACTCGCCCATGGCCTCTCTCTACTTCGCCGCGCTGCACAGCGTGTGGGGCGGGTTGTCGATCGAGTTGTGGATCAACGATGGTCTGATGGCGATCTTCTTTCTGATGGTCGGGATGGAAATCAAGCGCGAAGTGCTGGCCGGCGGCCTGGCCAGCTGGGGGCAGCGCGCCCTGCCCGGGTTCGCGGCGGTAGGCGGCATGCTGATACCCGCGCTGATCTACGTCGCTATCAACAGGGGAAACGCCGAGACGCTGAGTGGCTGGGCCATTCCAGCGGCCACTGACATTGCGTTCGCTCTGGGCGTGTTGTCGCTGCTGGGTAAACGTGTTCCCACGTCGCTGAAGGTCTTTCTGGCTGCGCTGGCCATTCTTGATGATCTCGGCGCCGTCACCATCATTGCGCTGTTCTACAGCACCGGCCTGAACCTGCCGATGCTCGGCGCCTCCTTCGCCACACTGGCGGTCCTCATCATCATGAACCGCATGGGCGTGCAGCGCCTGCTGCCGTATCTGCTGCTGGGTCTGCTCCTGTGGTTCTTCGTTTTGCAGTCTGGCGTACACGCGACGCTGGCCGGCGTCGCGCTGGCACTGTGCATACCGCTGGGGACGCGTCAGGAAGAAGCGCGTTCGCCGCTGCTGTTCCTCGAAGAAAAAATGCACTACTGGGTCGCGTTCGCCGTAGTGCCCGTGTTCGGGTTCGCCAACGCTGGCGTGTCGCTGTCCGGCATCACCTTGGCCAATCTGGTCGATCCGGTACCGCTCGGCGTCGCGCTTGGGCTGTTCGTCGGCAAGCAGATCGGTGTGTTCGTCGCCGCAGCGCTGGCGATTCGCTCAGGGCTGGCCACGTTGCCTGAAGGCAGCAACTGGATGCAGATGTACGGCGTGGCGTTGCTGTGCGGCATCGGCTTCACCATGAGCCTGTTCATCGGCAACCTGGCGTTCCCTGGCGCACCGCATTTGATCGATGAGGTGAAAGTGGGCGTTCTGATAGGTTCGATTCTGTCGGCGGTGGTGGGCGTGCTGTTGCTGCGCAGCCGCCTGTGTCGACCTTGAGCAACCGGACATTCGGTTAGCGGAAGAATATTTTTAATCCGCTGCATCCAGTCGTTCTTCTGGCGGGTAGTACAGACAGCAGCACGTGCTGCCGAACGGAATACCCTCCAGGAGAAACTGCGATGAATGCTAAAAACTGCCTGCGACTGGCCACCAGCACCCTCACCCTGGCCTGTGTCACCTCTGTGTTTGCCCAAGCCGACCTGCCCGACAGCATCAAAGTCCCTGACGGCCATAAAGTCAGCATGCAAACGACAGGCGTCGGCGAAATCACCTACGAGTGCAAAGCCAAAGCCAACAGTGCCACGGAAACGGAATGGGTATTCGTAGGCCCCAAAGCGGTCCTCAATGACCGCAGTGGCAAGCAGGTCGGCAGCTACTTCGGTCCGCCAGCGACCTGGGAAGCCAAAGACGGCTCGAAAGTAACCGGCACCCAATTGGCCGTTGCACCCTCCGGCGCAGGCAACCTTCCTTACCAGTTGGTCAAAGCCAATCCTGCAGAAGGCAAAGGCGCCATGACCGGCGTGACCTACATCCAGCGCGTCGCGCTCAAAGGTGGCGTTGCGCCTTCCAGCGGTTGCACGCAAGCCAGCAAAGGCGCCAAGGAAGTGGTGAAGTACCAGGCTGACTACATTTTCTGGGCCAGTAACTGATCGCTGGCGATTCCGTATCCTGCGCAGGAAGTGGTCTATGCTCCTGCGCAGGAGCCCCGAATCAGGTTCGTGGACGGCGTATTTTTTCATGGCTGATCAATTTGTCCGCACTTCAGACACCCTTTGACTACGAAGCAGCGTTGCATGCCTGCGCCCGCGGTGAGCGGTCGGCGCTGCAACGACTTTACGAACAGGAAAGCCCTCGCTTGCTCGGCGTGGTGCAACGGATCGTGAACGATCGTGCACGCGCGGAAGACATCGTGCACGACGCGTTCATCAAGATCTGGAGCGGCGCTGCCAGCTTTGACGCCACACGTGGCAGCGCTCGAGGCTGGATGTTTACCGTGGCGCGGCACCTGGCGCTCAACAGCGTGCGCAACCGCGCGCGGGAAGTGTCGATGGACGATGACAGCGATAGCGACAGTCACGTTCAGACAACGCTTGAAGGTTGGCAGGAGATGGGCGACGCATTCGATTGGCGAGTGAACCCGGGGCGGGTCTACACCTGCCTTGAACAATTGGAGCCGGTGCGCCGCAACTGTATTTTTCATGCCTACGTGGACGGTTACTCTCATCAGCAGATTGCACAGAAACTGGGGGCGCCGCTGGGCACGGTGAAAGCCTGGATCAAACGCAGCCTGGCCTCGTTGCGGGAGTGCATCGGATGAACGAAAAACCAGCCACCCCGCCCGATCACGACATCGACTCTCTGGCCGGTGAGTACGTACTGGGCACCCTTGACGCGCAGCAGCGCGCACAGGTTCAGAAGCGCCTGGAACGGGAGGCCGACTTGCGCAAGGCGGTGGACGATTGGGAAATCCGCCTGCTGTCGCTCACTGACCTGGCAGAGCCTGTTACTCCGCACGCCTCACTCTGGAACCGGATCGAGCAGTCCCTCGACGCGCTGTCAGCAGCACCCGAGAGGCAGGCAACCGCACAACGCGGCCGAGTCACACGCTGGTGGGACAGCCTCAATCTGTGGCGCAGCGTGGCCGGGTTCGGCATCGCCGCTTCGGTCGTCTTGGCGGCAGTGCTGGTGACCCAGCAGCCCGTCAAACCGCTGCCTTCTTATCTGGTGGTGCTCGTCGCCCCTCAGGACAAGGCGCCTGGCTGGGTGATTCAGGCCAACAATAGCCGTGATATTCAGCTGATTCCATTGAGTGAAACATCCATACCCGATGACAAGGCGCTGCAGTTCTGGACCAAGGCCGACGACTGGCAAGGTCCCGTCTCTCTCGGCCTGGTCAAACCCGGCGAAGTGCTGAGTGTGCCACTGGACTCCTTGCCTCCCCTGCAACCCAACCAGTTGTTTGAGCTGACCCTCGAAAAATCCACGGGCTCGCCGATCAATAAGCCAACAGGGCCAATTCAGTTCATCGGGCGCGCGGTCAAGGTCATCTGAAGGTGCTCGCATGAAGCCGCTGACATCAGCGGGCAGATGCTGAAAAATCGTCCCCGTGCGTCGTAACAGTGTGTTTCAGGAATGCGCCGGCGGTTATTCTCATCAGCAATCGCACGCGTCTTCGGTGCGCCGTCGGGCACGGTCAAAGCCTGCATTGAGCGCGGGCCTGCTGCGCTGCGGGAGTGGCTTGGATGAGTGAAAAACAAGACAAGATTCCTGAAATGGACGTACAGACCCTCGCCGGTGAGTACGTACTGGGAACCCTGAGCGCCCAGCAGCGAGCGCAAGTGCAGCAACGCTTGCTGCATGACGAAGCGCTGCGCAAAGCCATAGACGGCTGGCGGTCGCGGCTGCTGACGCTGACCGAAATGGCCGAACCGCCCGAACCGCCCATGCCCTCTCCTCGCCTGTGGCAGCGCATCGAACGTAACCTGGGTGGGCTGCCGTTTGCCACGAAGGCGGGGAAGTCCCCGCGCAAGAAACGCCGCACCAGCACCTGGGACAACGCCGGCTTGTGGCGCATGCTGGCCGGCCTCGGCCTGGCGGTTTCGGTGATACTGACCACGCAACTGCTTGGGCAAGTTCCGACTCCGCCCGCATCGGCGTACCTGTCGGTGCTGTCAACGCCAGACAGCAACCACCCCGGCTGGGTGGTTCAGGCCAGCAACCTGCGCGGAATAGAGCTTGTGCCTGTGGACACCTCCGATGTGCCGCCGGGCAAGGTGCTGCAGTTCTGGACCCAGGCCGATGATTGGGAAGGCCCGATCTCGCTGGGGCTCGTCGCGCCCGGGCAAACGCTGAAAGTGCCCAGCGACCGGCTGCCGCCGCTGCAATCCAATCAACTGTTCGAACTGTCGCTGGAGAAAGCCGGAGGCTCGCCGACCAACAAGCCGAGCGGGCCTATCCAGTTCGCGGGGCGGACGGTCAAGGCGGGTTAAGACGATCCCTTGGGCACGTAACCGTTGAATGGGCGCTCACAGGCTGGATACCGGCCTGACTACCACCTCAACACACGTGGCCCGATCAGCGCGCCGATCGCGGTGGACAGCAACAATCCCAGCAGATACCACACGCCCCAGAACGGGATTTCCATCTCCGGGCAATGAAGGCAATAGGCGATGGTCGCCAGAGACCCGGCAAGCAACCCGCCGCACGCGCCCGCCAGGCCCAGTCGGGTCGGGGCCATGCCGCGCAACGCCCAGAAGATCGAGATAAAACCGGGGATCGCCAGAAGCGTGATGTTGAACGCACAGGTGCGCCAGGTTTTGCCGAAAATCATGGCCACTCGCGTGTCCGGCTCAGCCTGAAGCAAGGCATACAGCCCCGCCAGCCAGACAACCAGCACACCGGCACTGACCACCCAGCGGCCCGAGCCTGCGCTCATGCCTGGCCTGGCCAGACGCGTAACCATCCACAGCGAACCGATGGCCAGACACAGCGGCAACGCGACCTTGCCCCAGAACAACGGGGTTCGGGTCATGACCGGCAAATCAGGCCGAACGCCAAAAACAGCCAGCATCAGCAGCAGCGAACCCAGCGCAGCAAGGACCACGGCCAGGCTGAAACGCTTGGCAAGCAGCCCACGATCCACCGGGGCGACACCGCCTGCGAGCATCGAAATCAGGTCATCTGTTTTCATCGTGTACCTCGTATGCGCGCCGCCAGCGCCTTGAGGCCGCGATGCACGCCAATCTTGACGGCGGATTCGGAAAGCCCCGTCACTTTCGCTGTTTCGGTCACCGACAGCCCTTCCAGCTTCACGTGCATGATCGGCAAACGCTGACGATCAGGCAGCTCACTGAGCAGCTTGCTCAGATCGCGACTGGCCTGAGCAGGCTCAAGCTCGGGTTCGGCGAACAGTTCGGCCGTGTCGTCCAGCGAGTCGTTGAACACATCGCCCCGTGATCGGGCGCGAAAAAAGTCGGTGAGTTTATAACGGGCAATGGCGAATACCCAGGCGGTCAGAGGCTGATCCGAGCGGTACGTGTGGCGGCCATTGTGGACGGCCAGCAACACTTCCTGAAGCAGATCCTCGATTTCACCTGGCTGCCGCTGCAGCCGTCCTCTCAAATACCCGCGCAAATGGGTACTCAACTCCGAGAGGAATGTTCGGTACGCACGCCCATCCCCGTCCTGCCCCGCCACGAACAGCGATTTCAGGTGCATCTCCCGGTTGCGCAAAGCCGCATTGTGCGCAGCGTGATCAGTAGTTCGGTCCATCGCTCGCCCTGGTTACACCTGCGGTGAAATATTTTTATGAAAGCTGGCGCAGTAGATGCCGAATGGCCGCCAGAAACAATTCAACTTTCTGTTACCGATTGCACTGTCGCAGAGCACGCGCCCCCAAAAGTAACAATTGTGCCCGGCGAGTAACGCTGCGGCCTGCAACCTCTGCAGCCTCTCAATCTAGCTCAGGCCAGAGCAGACGCAGCTTTGCGGTGTTTTAACTCAAGCAATCGACGAGTTGGCCCCTTGGTTGCATATGCTTGTATGTACAAGTAAATATGAGTATGCAAGAGTACCGGCAGTGCCCCGCTTCGAAACACCGACTGCGGCACCCGATCTGCTAAACCCATATTCCGCCTGTTCGACACAGGCACCGTCAGCCCAGTGCCTGGGCCGGATTGATCATCGAGGATTGTGACGTGACTACTGACAACAAAACCCCAGCTCAGCAATGGACCAAACGCCGCGACGTGGAAATCCGCGCCGCCCGTGGTACCCAACTGACCGCCAAGAGCTGGCTGACCGAAGCGCCGTTGCGGATGTTGATGAACAACCTCGATCCGGAAGTCGCCGAGAACCCGAACGAACTGGTGGTCTACGGCGGTATCGGTCGCGCAGCGCGTAACTGGGAGTGCTACGACAAAATCGTCGAAAGCCTGACCCACCTGAACGACGATGAGACCCTGCTGGTGCAATCCGGCAAGCCGGTCGGTGTGTTCAAGACCCACAGCAACGCCCCTCGTGTGCTGATCGCCAACTCTAACCTGGTTCCGCACTGGGCGAGCTGGGAACACTTCAACGAACTGGACGCCAAAGGCCTGGCCATGTACGGCCAGATGACTGCCGGCAGCTGGATCTACATCGGCAGCCAGGGCATCGTTCAGGGCACTTACGAAACGTTCGTAGAAGCCGGTCGCCAGCATTACAACGGCAGCCTGAAAGGCAAGTGGGTACTGACCGCAGGCCTGGGCGGCATGGGCGGCGCACAGCCACTGGCCGCGACATTGGCCGGCGCGTGCTCGCTGAACATCGAGTGCCAGCAGAGCCGCATCGATTTCCGTCTGAAAAGCCGTTACGTCGACGAGCAGGCCAATGACCTCGACGACGCATTGGCCCGTATCGCCAAGTACACCGCCGAAGGCAAGGCGATCTCCATCGCGCTGCTGGGCAATGCGGCTGAAATCCTTCCCGAGCTGGTCAAGCGGGGCGTGCGCCCGGACATGGTCACCGACCAGACCAGCGCCCACGACCCGCTCAATGGCTACCTGCCAGCCGGCTGGACCTGGGAACAGTACCGCGACCGCGCCGCGACCGAACCGGCCGCTGTGGTCAAAGCCGCCAAACAGTCGATGGCCAGACACGTTGAAGCGATGCTGGCGTTCCAGAAACAAGGCATCCCGACCTTCGACTACGGCAACAACATCCGTCAGATGGCCAAAGAAGAAGGCGTAAGCAACGCGTTCGACTTCCCGGGTTTCGTCCCTGCGTACATCCGCCCGCTGTTCTGCCGTGGCATCGGTCCGTTCCGCTGGGCCGCACTGTCGGGCAATCCGGAAGACATCTACAAGACCGACGCGAAGGTCAAGGAGCTGATCCCGGACGACGCGCACCTGCACAACTGGCTGGACATGGCGCGCGAGCGCATCAGCTTCCAGGGTCTGCCGGCCCGTATTTGCTGGGTCGGTCTGGGCCAGCGCGCCAAGCTGGGCCTGGCGTTCAACGAAATGGTTCGCAGCGGTGAGCTGTCGGCACCGGTCGTGATCGGTCGTGACCACCTGGACTCCGGCTCGGTCGCCAGCCCGAACCGTGAAACCGAATCCATGCAGGACGGCTCGGACGCGGTGTCCGACTGGCCACTGCTCAACGCCCTGCTCAATACCGCGAGCGGCGCGACCTGGGTATCGCTGCACCACGGTGGCGGCGTCGGCATGGGTTTCTCCCAACACTCCGGCATGGTCATCGTCTGTGACGGCACCGACGAAGCGGCCGAGCGCATTGCCCGCGTGCTGCACAACGACCCGGCGACCGGCGTCATGCGCCACGCCGACGCGGGCTACCAGATCGCGATCGACTGCGCCAAAGAGCAGGGCCTGAACCTGCCGATGATCAATAACTGATAAAGCCCCACGGGTGTACGCAACACCTGTGGGAGCGAATTCATTCGCGAAAAATCGTACAGCCGATGGAAACCTTTCGGCTGTACCGGCCAATCGCGAATGAATTCGCTCCCACAGGAACCGGGTTCAGCAATGAGTCCTCCGTGGTTCGCACAGTTTTACTTGATGTCCTGCCCAGACTTTTGAGGATGTTTCAGATGGCTGTTCCAGATGATCGCGCTGCACCCTCTTCCGTGATCGAAAAGCGTTCGATCGACTACATCCCTGACGCGGAAAGACATGGCCGTCTGTTCAGTCAATTCACCCTGTGGCTGGGCGCCAACCTGCAGATCACCGCGATCGTTACCGGGGCTCTGGCCGTGGTGCTGGGCGGCGATGTGTTCTGGTCGCTGATCGGGCTGTTCGTCGGTCAGTTGCTGGGCGGTGGCGTCATGGCGCTGCACGCGGCGCAAGGTCCGAAACTGGGCCTGCCACAAATGATTTCCAGTCGGGTGCAATTCGGCGTCTACGGGGCCGTGATCCCGTTGGTGCTGGTGTGCCTCATGTACATCGGTTTTTCCGCCAGCGGCTCGTTGCTGGCCGGGCAAGCCGTCGCTCAACTGATTCAGGTTCCCGACTGGCAAGGCATCGTGATCTTCGCCGCCGCCATCGTCGTCCTGACCATCTTCGGCTACCGGGTCATCCACATGATCGGCCGGGTCGCCAGCGTCATCGGCGTGATCGCGTTCATCTACCTGTTCGGCGCCCTGCTGGCCGGTAACGACGTCGGCGCGCTGCTGGGCAACAAACACTTTTCGCTGAGTAGCTTCCTGCTGGCGATTTCCCTCTCGGCCTCCTGGCAGATCGCGTTCGGCCCGTACGTCGCTGACTATTCGCGCTACCTGCCGCGCAGCACCTCGGCGAGCAAAACGTTCTGGGCTGTTGGCCTGGGGGCTGTGATCGGTGCGCAGGCGTCCATGGTGTTCGGCGTGTTCGCCGCGGCGCTGGCCGGCAAGAACTTCGCCCACCATGAGGTCTCGTACATCGTCGGCCTGGGCGGCACAGGCGCTGTCGCGGCGGCGCTGTATTTCAGCATCGCCTTCGGCAAAGTGACCATCACCACGCTCAACGCTTACGGCAGTTTCATGTCGATCGCCACCATCGTCAGCGGCTTCCGTGGCAATCGCCACATCTCCAGCGCACTGCGCCTGACCTACATCTTTGCGATGGTCGGCATCGCCACCGCGCTGGCGCTGTTGGGCAAGGACTCGTTCCTCAAGGATTTCTCGGCGTTCATCCTGTTCCTGCTGGCGTTCTTCACACCGTGGAGCGCGATCAACCTCGTCGACTTCTATTGCATCACCAAAGAACGTTACGACATCCCGGCGCTTTCCAACCCGGATGGCCGTTACGGTCGCTGGAACTGGATCGGCATTGGCATCTACGTGCTCGGCGTGATGATTCAAATGCCGTTCATCTCCACCCATTTCTACACCGGCCCGCTGGTGGCCAGCCTGGACGATACCGATATCTCGTGGATCATCGGTCTGGTGGTGCCTGCTGCGCTGTATTACGTCGTGGCGAAGAAGTGGCCCGGCAAGATCGCCGACCGTTTGATCCTGCCGACCGAGCAGGACACGCCTCAGGCGAGCCATAACGCTGCACCGGCCCGCGCGGCGGTGAACTGACCGACTGACCTGAACATCTGTTAGAAACGCGACGAATGACCAGAAATCCCACTGTCCACGCGGCTGTCGGGTCACCAGAACTGGCGGAGATCTTCCTCATGGAACATCCTGAAGTCTGGCACCCGTGGGTCAGCGAAGACCCTGTGAACAAGGTCGATGCGTCGTTGCAAGGCTGAGGGCTAACTTACGGTAGGAGCGCGCTTGCCCGCGAAGGCGGTGTGTCAAACATGAATTTTTCGCCTGACACACTGCGTTCGCGGGCAAGCGCGCCCCTACACGAACAGCGCTGCACCCGACAACGGGCCCGCACCACCTAACAGATAGAGACATGCTTATGTTCCCCGAAAGCTTCACGTTCTCCATCGCCGACTGGGTCAACGACTGGGTCGACAAGCTGGTCACCCAGTACGGCGACGTGTTCCGGCACATCTCCGACACGTTGCTGTGGGCAATCGTCAAACTCGAAGGCCTGCTGCGCGTGGCGCCGTGGTGGGTGTTGCTGGCAATCGTCGGCCTCATCGCCTGGCACGCGACCCGCAAGCTCACCACGACCGTCATCATCATCGGCCTGCTGTTCCTGGTCGGCGCGGTCGGGCTGTGGGACAAGCTGATGCAGACCCTGGCGCTGATGCTGGTCGCCACGTTCATATCGGTGCTGATCGGTGTGCCGTTGGGCATCCTTTCGGCTCGCAGCAACCGCCTGCGCTCGGTGCTGATGCCGCTGCTCGACATCATGCAGACCATGCCCAGCTTCGTGTACCTGATTCCGGTGCTGATGCTGTTTGGACTGGGCAAGGTTCCGGCGATCTTCGCCACCGTGATCTACGCCGCACCGCCGCTGATTCGTCTGACCGACCTGGGGATCCGTCAGGTGGACGGCGAAGTCATGGAAGCGATCAACGCGTTCGGCGCCAACCGCTGGCAGCAACTGTTCGGCGTGCAACTGCCGCTGGCCCTGCCAAGCATCATGGCGGGGATCAACCAGACCACCATGATGGCCCTGTCGATGGTGGTGATCGCCTCGATGATCGGCGCACGCGGTCTGGGCGAAGACGTGCTGATAGGGATTCAGACCCTCAACGTCGGTCGTGGCCTGGAAGCGGGTCTGGCCATCGTCATTCTGGCGGTCGTGATTGACCGGATCACGCAGGCCTACGGCCGTCCACGGCATGAGGCGAGCAAATGATGAGTGCTGAGCCCAACAAGATCGTGGTCAAGAGCGTCTACAAGATCTTCGGCAACCGCGCCAAGGATGCGCTGGCGATGGTCCGTCAAAATCTAAGCAAGGATGAGGTGCTGGCGCAGACCGGCTGCGTGGTCGGCGTGAACGACCTGTCGCTGTCCATCGACAGTGGCGAGATCTTCGTCATCATGGGCCTGTCCGGCTCCGGCAAATCCACACTGGTGCGTCACATCAATCGTCTGATCGACCCCACCAGTGGCGAAATCCTGGTCGACGGCGAGAACATCCTGACCTACGACATGGACGCGCTGCGCAACTTCCGTCGGCACAAGATCAGCATGGTGTTCCAGAGCTTCGGCCTGCTGCCGCACAAGACCGTCATGGACAACGTCGCCTACGGCCTGACCGTGCGCGGGGAGAGCAAGGCGCAGTGCGCCGAGCGCGCTCAACACTGGATCACCACCGTGGGCCTGAAGGGCTATGAGAAGAAATACCCGCATCAACTGTCCGGCGGCATGCGCCAGCGGGTGGGACTGGCCCGCGCACTGGCGGCCGACACCGACATCCTCCTCATGGACGAAGCCTTCAGCGCGCTCGACCCGTTGATCCGTGCCGAAATGCAGGACCAGTTGCTGGAACTGCAATCGACACTGAAGAAAACCATTGTGTTCATCACCCACGACCTCGACGAAGCCGTGCGCATCGGCAACCGCATCGCCATCCTCAAGGACGGCCGGTTGATTCAGGTCGGAACCCCGAAAGAAATCCTCTACTCGCCTGCAGACGACTACGTTGATCGTTTCGTCCAGCGGCGCGTGGCGACCCTTTAAGGACGGTTGCAGTCATGTCGCGAGCGGAACAGATCATCATCGGCGATCGCCTGGTCACCTGGCAGGACGTTACCGCCGTGGCCCGTCACGGCGCCACGTTGACCCTCTCGGAAAACGCCTGGGCGCGCATCGACAATGCTCAGGCCATCGTGCAGCGCATTGTCACCAGCGGTGAGCGCGCGTACGGCGTCAACACCGGTCTGGGCGCGCTGTGCAACGTGTCGCTGGAAGGCGAGCAGCTGAGCCGCCTGTCACGCAACACGCTGCTCAGCCATGCGTGCGGTGTGGGTGCAGCGCTGCCCGATGAGCAGACCCGCGCGATCATCTGCGCCGCGATCATCAATTACAGCCAGGGCAAATCGGGGATTCACCGTCAGGTGGTCGAAGCGCTGATCGCCCTGCTCAACCACCGCATCACCCCACAAGTGCCCTCTCAGGGTTCGGTCGGTTACCTCACCCACATGGCGCACATCGGCATCGCGCTGCTGGGCGTCGGCCAGGTGAGTTATCGCGGCCAGATCATCTCCGCGCTGCAAGCCTTGAGCGAAGAAGGCCTGTCACCGGTTGAGCTGGGTGCCAAGGACGGTCTGTGCCTGGTCAACGGCACGCCGTGCATGACCGGCCTCAGTTGCCTGGCCATCGCCGACGTGAACCGCCTGATGCAATGGGCGGACGTGATCAGCGCCATGACCTTCGAGGGCCTGCGCGGTCAACTTGACGCCTTCGATGAAGAAATCATTGCGCTCAAGCCGCACCCCGGCATGCAGCAAGTCGGCAAGAACCTGCGTGGTCTGCTGGCGGGCAGCGAAGTGCTCGCCAACAGCAAGGGCATTCGCACGCAGGACGCCTTGAGCATCCGCTCGATCCCGCAGGTCCACGGCGCGACCCGCGATCAGCTCACGCATGCCACGCGACAGATCGAAACCGAGCTCAATTCGGCCACCGACAACCCGTTACTGCTGGGCACCCCGGACGCTTACCGCGTGGTGTCTCAGGCGAACCCGCACGGCCAGTCCGTCGCGATGGCGGCCGACCTGCTTGCCATCGCCATGGCCGAACTGGGCTCGATCGCCGAGCGGCGTCTGGATCGCCTGATCAATCCGACCGTCAGCGGACTGCCCGCGTTTCTGGTGAGCCAGCCGGGCGTCAACTCCGGGATGATGATCGTGCAGTACGTCGCGGCCTCGCTGTGCGCCGAAAACCGCCAATTGGCGCAGCCGGCGGTCATCGACAACTACGTCACGTCCGGCCTGCAGGAAGATCATCTGAGCATGGGCACCAGCGCCGCCTTGAAGCTGCACAAGGTGCTGGAGAACGTCACGCAGATCCTCGCCATCGAGTACCTGCTGGCGGCTCAGGCGTTCGAGTTCTTCAAAGGCCCGCGCTTCGGCGTGGGCACCGAAGTGGCCTGGCGTCTGCTGCGTGAGCGCGTGCCGGCCTACGACGAGGACCGCTGGCTGGCGCCGGACATCGCCAGCAGCGTGACGCTGCTCAAGAACGAAGAGTCCTTGGAAACCGTATTTCAGGTCTGCCGCGATTACGCGCAGACGCACAACGACCACAACACCCGCCACAGTCGTAGCCCAGGCGCCATAAGCGCAGAACAGGCAGGAGCCAGTTCAGGGCTCACGACCGACATCAACGAAGGAGTAGCAGCATCGTGACGAATACCCAACAGGCAAACCCGCTGAACCTGATCCCCGGCCAGTTGACCCTGGCGCAACTGCGCGCGATCTATCAGCAACCCGTGACCCTCACACTGGACGCCAGCGCCGATCAGCAGATCGACAACAGCGTGGCGTGCGTCGAGCAAATCCTGGCCGAAAAGCGCACGGCCTACGGCATCAACACCGGCTTCGGCCTGCTGGCCTCGACCCGCATCGCCAGCGCCGACCTGGAAAACCTTCAGCGTTCCCTGGTGCTGTCGCACGCAGCGGGCGTCGGCGCGCCGCTCAGCGATGAGCTCGTGCGTTTGATCATGGTGCTCAAGGTCAACAGCCTGAGCCGTGGTTTCTCCGGCATTCGCCGTCAGGTCATCGATGCATTGATCGCCCTGATCAACGCCCAGGTGTATCCACATATCCCGCTCAAGGGTTCGGTCGGTGCATCCGGCGACCTGGCGCCACTGGCCCACATGTCGCTGGTGCTGCTGGGCGAAGGCAAGGCGCGTTACAAAGGCCAATGGCTGAATGCGGTCGAAGCGCTGGCCGTCGCCGGTCTCACGCCGCTGACGCTGGCGGCCAAGGAAGGTCTGGCGCTGCTCAACGGCACCCAGGTGTCGACCGCGTATGCGCTGCGTGGCCTGTTCGAAGGTGAAGACCTGTTCGCGGGCGCCTTGAGCTGCGGCGCCCTCACGGTTGAAGCGGTGCTCGGCTCACGTGCACCGTTCGACCCGCGCATTCATGCTGCCCGTGGCCAGCGCGGTCAGATCGACGCCGCTGCCGCCTACCGTGACCTGCTGGGTGACGGCAGCGAGGTTTCCGAGTCCCATCGCGACTGCGACAAGGTGCAGGACCCGTACTCGCTGCGTTGCCAGCCGCAAGTCATGGGCGCCTGCCTGACTCAACTGCGTCAGGCCGCTGAAGTGCTGGCGATCGAATCCAACGCTGTGTCGGACAACCCGTTGGTGTTCGCGGCGGAAGGCGAAGTGATCTCGGGCGGTAACTTCCATGCCGAGCCTGTGGCCATGGCCGCTGACAACATCGCACTGGCCATCGCTGAAATCGGCTCGCTGAGCGAGCGGCGCATCTCGCTGATGATGGACAAGCACATGTCGCAACTGCCGCCGTTCCTGGTGGCCAATGGCGGCGTGAACTCCGGCTTCATGATCGCGCAGGTGACGGCAGCGGCCCTGGCCAGTGAAAACAAGGCACTGGCGCATCCGCACAGCGTCGACAGCCTGCCGACATCCGCCAACCAGGAAGACCACGTGTCGATGGCCCCGGCGGCCGGCAAGCGCCTCTGGGAAATGGCAGAGAACACCCGAGGCGTGCTGGCTGTAGAATGGCTGGCTGCGTGTCAGGGCCTGGACCTGCGTAACGGCCTGAAGACCTCTCAAAAACTGGAAACGGCCCGCACCACCCTGCGCGGCAAAGTACCGTTCTACGAAAAAGACCGCTTCTTCGCGCCAGACATCGAAGCCGCCACTGATCTGCTGGCTTCGAACTGCCTGAGCGAGCTGGTTTCTGCTGATCTGCTACCGAGTTTCTGATCGGTGACAGGCCAGGAGGGCCTGTCGTTGGAATGAGGGTGAAGGCATGACGCTGTTCTTTTGTAGGAGCGCGCCTGCCCGCGATGGCGGTGGGTCAGACATGAATGCATTGGCTGACACACTGCAATCGCGGGCAAGCGCGCTCCTACAGGGACTTGTGTACTCACCTTCGTTTCACAGCAAAGAAAGACTAGGAAAGTGTGAAATGAAACCGCAAAACGCAACAGATCTGAAACGCGGGCTCAGCGCTCGTCACATTCGCTTCATGGCGCTGGGTTCGGCCATCGGCACCGGGCTGTTCTACGGCTCGGCCTCTGCCATCAAGCTTGCGGGGCCCGCGGTCCTGCTGGTCTACCTCATCGCGGGGGCCATGGTGTACATGGTCATGCGTGCGCTCGGCGAAATGGCCGTGCGCAACCCGGTGTCAGGCTCTTTCGGCCAGTACGCCACGACATATCTGGGTCCGCTGGCAGGCTTCGTCCTGGGCTGGACCTACGCCTTCGAGATGATCATCGTCTGCCTGGCGGATGTCACCGCCTTCGGCATTTACATGGGTTTCTGGTTTCCAGACGTCCCGCGCTGGATCTGGGTGCTGGGCATTGTCTTCCTGATCGGCGCGCTCAACCTGTGCAGCGTCAAAGTCTTCGGCGAGCTGGAATTCTGGCTGTCGCTGCTCAAGGTCGGCGCAATCATTGCGATGATTCTGGCGGGCTTCGGCATCATGCTGTTCGGCATCGGTTCGGCGTCTGGCGAATCCGTGAGCCACGTGAGCAATCTCTGGACACAGGGCGGCTTCATGCCCAACGGCATTGGCGGCCTCGTCGCGTCGCTGGCGGTAGTGATGTTCGCCTTCGGCGGCATCGAAATCATTGGCGTTGCAGCCGGCGAAGCGCGCAACCCGGAGCGCGTGATTCCCCGTGCGATCAACGCGGTGCCGCTGCGCATTCTGTTGTTTTACGTGCTGACGCTGTTCGTATTGATGTCACTGTATCCGTGGCACCAGATCGGCGATCAAGGCAGCCCGTTCGTCCAGATTTTCGACCATCTGGGGATTTCCTCTGCGGCCATCATCCTCAACATCGTAGTGATCTCCGCCGCCGTGTCGGCGATCAACAGCGACATCTTCGGTGCCGGACGCATGATGTACGGCCTTGCGAAACAGGGCCAGGCCCCCGCAGGCTTTGCGCAATTATCGGCCAATGGCGTGCCGTGGATGACCGTGCTGGTGATGGGCGCTGCCCTGCTCTGCGGCGTGGTGTTGAACTACCTGATTCCGGAAAACGTGTTCCTGCTGATTGCGTCCATCGCGACCTTTGCCACGGTTTGGGTGTGGCTGATGATTCTGGTTACCCAAATCGCAATGCGCCGCTCGATGAGCGCCGATGAAGTCGCGCAGCTCAAGTTCCCGGTGCCGTTCTGGCCGGTGGCACCGATCGTGGCAACAGCTTTCATGGTGTTCGTGTTCGGCGTGCTGGGGTATTTCCCCGACACCCAGGGCGCCCTGGTGGTCGGCGCCGTGTGGATCGTGTTGCTGGTGATCGCTTATTCGGTGTGGGTAAAGCCAGGTCAGCAGAGGAGCAACCCCGAGGCGAAACGCCGATTCGTTGACTGACATACAGCCTGTGGGAGCGAATTCATTCGCGATGCAGTATTACATCCAGTAGATATCTATCGAATGTAAGGGCCTCTCGCGAATGAATTCGCTCCCACAGGGTTCTGCGCATGGCGCGCAAGACACCATTCAAGACTCTGGGAGGCAATGATGAAAACGCTCTGGCAAAACTGTCACGTCGCAAGCATGGCGAACGGCACTTACTCGATCATTGAGGATGCCGCCATCGTGACCGAAGGCGCGCACATCGCCTGGATCGGCCCGCACGCCGAGCTGCCGGATCAGGGCGACATCAAGACCGTGGACTTGAAGGGCGCCTGGGTCACGCCCGGCCTGATCGACTGCCATACCCACACCGTGTTCGGTGGCAATCGCAGCGGCGAGTTCGAGCAGCGCCTGCAGGGCGTCAGCTATGCGGAAATCGCAGCGGCGGGTGGCGGCATCGCCAGTACCGTGCGCGCCACCCGAGCCGCCAGCGAAGAAGAGCTGTTCGCCAGCGCCAAGCGCCGTTTGCAGCAATTGCTCAAGGACGGCGTGACCACGGTGGAAATCAAATCCGGCTACGGCCTGGACCTCGCCAGCGAGCGCAAGATGCTGCGCGTTGCGCGCCAACTCGGCGAACAACTGCCCGTCACGGTGCGCAATACCTGCCTTGCGGCTCACGCACTGCCGCCGGAATACAAAGATCGCGCCGACGATTACATCGCCCACATCTGCAGTGAAATGTTGCCCGCACTGGCAGCGGAAAATCTGGTGGATGCGGTCGATGCCTTCTGCGAATACCTGGCCTTTTCGACCGAACAGGTCGAGCAGGTCTTCATCACGGCAGGGCAACTCGGCCTGCCCGTGAAACTGCATGCCGAGCAATTGTCGTCGCTGCACGGGTCGAGTCTGGCCGCGCGTTATCAAGCGCTGTCCGCTGATCACCTGGAGTTCATGACCGAAGAAGATGCCATCGCCATGGCCGCCTCTGGCACGGTGGCCGTGCTGTTGCCGGGCGCTTTCTATTTCCTGCGCGAAACCCAGCTGCCGCCGATGGACGCCTTGCGCAAGCACGGCGTGAAGATCGCCATCGCCACCGACCTCAACCCCGGCACCTCGCCGGGCCTGTCGCTGCGACTGATGCTGAACATGGCGTGCACGCTGTTCCGCATGACGCCGGAAGAAGCACTGGCAGGCGCCACGATTCACGCGGCCAAGGCATTGGGCATGGCCGACACCCATGGTTCGCTGGAAGCCGGCAAGGTCGCGGACTTTGTCGCCTGGAACATTGAACGGCCGGCTGACCTGGCGTACTGGCTCGGCGGCGATCTTGAAAAACGCGTCGTGCGTCACGGCGTCGAGAGCACCTTTTAATCGGGAGACTACTGTGGACAAGGTTCTGAGTTTCACTCGCGGTCGCGTACCGCTGCTGATCAGCATGCCGCACCCTGGCCTGAACCTGACGCCGACCGTGCGTGAGGGCCTGGTCGACGAGGCCGTGAGCCTGCCGGACACCGACTGGCACATCCCGCGCCTCTACGACTTCGCAGATGACCTGGGCGCAAGCGTGTTGAGCGCCGAATATTCACGCTTCGTGATCGACCTCAATCGCCCGTCCGACGACACGCCGCTGTACGCCGGCGCCACCACAGGGCTGTTCCCGTCGACACTGTTCGAGGGCGATCCGCTCTTCAAAGAAGGCAAAACGCCGAGCAAGGAAGAGCGCGCGACGTACCTGGAGCAGATCTGGATGCCGTACCACGACACGTTGCGCAACGAGCTGGAGCGTCTGCGCGACGAGTTCGGCTATGCCCTGCTGTTTGATGCGCATTCGATTCGCGGGCACATCCCGCACCTGTTCGACGGCCGCCTGCCGGACTTCAACCTCGGCACATTCAACGGCGCCAGCTGCGACGAGTCGCTGGCTCATCGTCTGGAAGCCACCTGCGCCGCCGCAAAGCTCTACAGCCACGTGCTCAACGGGCGCTTCAAGGGCGGCCACATAACGCGTCATTACGGCAACCCGGCCGAACACATCCACGCCGTTCAACTGGAACTGGTGCAAAGCACGTACATGGAGGAGTTCGTACCCTTTCATTACCGCGCGGACCTGGCAGAGCCAACCCGCGAGGTGTTGAAGGCGTTGCTCGAAGGCATGATCGCCTGGGGACGCGAGAAGTACAGAAAGTAAAACGCCCTCTGTGATGATCGTACCCCGCGGAGCGTGGGCATAAATTCTGTGACGCTCCGCGTCACTGGACGCGGAGCGACCGGGTCGGGCGTGCCCACGCCAAGCGAGGGCACGATCAAGGTTGTAGCTTGCTCGCGAAGACGTCCGTTCAGGCACCGCAGCGGTGACGGGTCAGATGCATTCGCGAGCAGGCTCGCTCCCACAGGTCTGAGGTGAACACACGTTCGTGCGTCAACCCGGATCCTGTGGGAGACGTCCGAGGTTACGAGGGCAGCGAACGCGGAGTGTCAGTCACTGTGGAGGGTGCTGACCCACCGCATTCGCCAGCAAGCCGGGATACAGTTCGGTGTACCCACATAGGCGCGGGACTGCTTACTTCCTCAACAACCGCAACCCGTTGAACACCACCAGCAGGCTCACGCCCATGTCGGCGAACACCGCCATCCACATGGTCGCGACACCCGCAAAGGTCACGGCCAGGAAGATCACTTTGATCACCAGCGCCAGCGCAATGTTTTGCCTGAGCACCGCCGAGGTGTCTCGCGACAGCCGGATAAACGCCGGGATCTTGCGCAAATCATCGTCCATCAAGGCGACATCAGCCGTTTCTATCGCGGTGTCGGTCCCCGCCGCCGCCATGGCAAACCCGATCTCCGCACGCGCCAGCGCCGGTGCGTCGTTGATCCCGTCGCCGACCATGCCGACACGGTGATTCTTCGCATAAAGATCCTCGATAGCTTGCAGCTTGTCAGTCGGCAACAGGTTGCCCTGCGCCTGATCGATACCCACCTGGGCCGCAATCGCTTTGGCTGTGTGCGGGTTATCGCCCGTGAGCATCACGGTCTTCACGCCCAGCGCATGCAGTTGCGCGATGGCCTCGCGGCTGCTGTCCTTGACGGTATCGGCGACTGCGAACAGCGCCAGCGGACCCGTCTCATCAAACAGCAACACCACCGTTTTGCCCTGGCTTTCCAGCGCCTCGAGACGCGCCTCAAGCTCAGGCGAACACAGCCCAGCCTCATGCACCAGACGGTGGTTGCCCAAGTGGTACAACCGCCCTTCGACTTCACCTTTCACGCCGCGTCCGCTGAGCGCTTCGAAGGCGTCCACCTGCAGATGCACGTCCAACCGGGCCGACGTGGCGATGGCCTGAGAAACCGGGTGATCGGAACGCCCCGCCAGGCTTGCCGAAATCGCCACGGCTTTCTCGCCGAACGCCTCATCGAGTAACACGTAGTCGGTCTGGACCGGCTTGCCATGGGTAATGGTCCCCGTCTTGTCCAGCGCCAGGTAATCGAGCTTATGGCCCATTTCCAGGTAGACGCCGCCCTTCACCAGAATCCCTTTGCGCGCCGCAGCCGCCAGGCCGCTGACAATGCTCACCGGTGTAGAAATCACCAGCGCACACGGACACGCCACTACCAGCAACACCAGTGCGCGGTAAATCCAGTCAAACCAGGCCGCGCCCATGAACAGCGGCGGAATGACCGCCACCGCCAAGGCGAGCAAGAACACGGCAGGCGTATAGATTTTCGAGAAACTGTCGACGAAACGTTGCGTCGGCGCACGCGCGCCTTGAGCCGCTTCGACCGCATGAATGATCCGCGCCAGCGTCGAGTTGTTCGCAGCCGCCGTCACCGCGTATTCCAGCGAGCCGGCCTGATTGATGGTGCCCGCGAACACCTTGTCGCCCACGGTTTTTTCCACCGGCAGGCTCTCACCCGTGATCGGCGCCTGGTCGATCGTCGACTGACCTGAAACCACCTCGCCGTCCAGACCGATACGCTCACCCGGTTTGACCCGCACGAGGCTGCCCAGCGCGATCTGCTTGACCTCGACCTCCACCCACTGACCGTCCTGCTGCACGGTCGCGGTTTCAGGCGTGAGCTGCATCAGACCGCCAATGGCATTGCGCGCGCGATCAAGGGATTTGGCCTCGATCAGTTCAGCCACGGTGAACAGGAACATCACCATCGCTGCTTCCGGCCATTGCCCGATCAGCACGGCACCGGTGACGGCAATGCTCATCAGCGCATTGATGTTCAGGTTGAAGTTCTTGAGCGCAATCCAGCCCTTTTTATAGGTGGTCAAGCCGCCGCTGAGAATGGCGACCAGAGCAATGATCGCCACCACCCAGTTCGGGGCGGCATCGGTGAAGTGAATGACCTCAGCCGCTACTGCCATGACGCCCGACAGCGCCAGCGGCCACCAAGGCTTACTAGGCGCCGGCAACGACGCCGTTTCACTGTCGGCGCCCTGCTCGATCAAATCAGCCTGCATGCCCAACGACCCGATGGCCTCGCGGATGGGGTCGGTGGATGGCAACTCATGCCAGACGCCGAGCACGCGATTGATCAGGTTGAATTCCAGCTTCTGGATGCCGGACATCTTGCCCAGCTTGTTCTGGATCAACGTCTGCTCGGTCGGGCAGTCCATGGCTTCGATGCGGAAACTGCTCAGCTGCGCGTTTTCCGTGGAGCCATTGCCAACGCTCACGACGGCCGGGGCGCTTTCGTGGGAGCAGCAGGAATGCGCGTGGTGCTCGTGCTTAACCACGGGGGTGAATTTCACTGGAGCCGAATGATTGTCGGCAGCGTGATCGTGATCGTGGTCATGCCCATGGGCCGAGTGATCGTGCCCGGCATGGTCATGATCTGAATGCGCATGATCAAGCGGACGTTGAGGCGAATGTTTGTGTACAGAGTCACTCATGGGTTGAGTCTCTAAAGGTGCGTGTTGCCAAGTGAACACCCTGTAGCCACTATAGGGTCAAGACACCATTTGAGACCGATGACCATGAACGCGTCTTTCAAGATCGGCGAACTGGCCAAACTCACCGACTGCCCGGTGGAAACCATCCGTTATTACGAGCGTGAGGGGCTGCTGGCTGAACCCGCACGTAGCGAAGGCAATTATCGGCTGTACACCCAAGAGCACGTCGAGCGCCTGACGTTCATTCGCAACTGCCGCAGCCTGGACATGACCCTGGATGAAATCCGCAGCCTGCTGACCCTGCGCGACAGCCCGCAGGATCAGTGCGAGAACGTGAACGCCCTGATCGACGAGCATATCCAGCACGTCAGCGCGCGCATCGCCAGCTTGCAGGCATTACAGGAGCAGCTGGTCGATCTGCGCCAGCGTTGCAGTGAAGGTGCGCCGGACCATTGCGGGATTCTGGATCGGCTGGAAGTGAGCGGCAGCGTGGTCACGCCTGAGGTTGAGCAGTCCCATGTGGGCAGAAGCCACGGGCATTGATCAATGCGATCCATTGTAGGAGCGCGCTTGCCCGCGATAAGGGTCCTCAAATCGACATATTCGTCACTGAGACTCCCCATCGCGGGCAAGCGCGCTCCTACATTGGACGCGTCAACCTGCGGACATAAAAACGCCCCCAACCTGTGCGCCAGGTCGGGTACGCAGGTTTCACGACGGGTTCCCCGCCGATCGCGGGACAAGCCACGCTCCTACAATGAAAACGCCCCCAACCTGCGTGTCAGGTCGGGGGCGTTGTTTTAACGGTGATCAACCGTGGTGAATGCGCTCAATCGCCTCCGTCACGCCAGCGCCGTACGCCGCATCCGCCAGGGTGCAGTGCTTGATGTGCAGCTGAATGATCGGAGCCGACACACCGCGCAGTGAGCGAGCGGTGTTGTCGAACAGGGACTGTTTCTCTGTCGGGCTCATGTTGCGGAACAGGTTGCCCGCCTGCGAGAAGTAGTCGTCATCCACACGGTGATTCCAGTGCCCCGCCGCGCCTTCGATAGAGAGCGGTGGCTCTCTGAAGTCAGGTTGTTCCACGAACGCGCCCTTGGTGTTGGGCTCGTATGAGGTCATGCCGCCGCGATTACCGTCGATCCGCATCACGCCGTCGCGGTGGTAGCTGTTCACGTGCAGCGCAGCCCGTGGCGAGTTCACCGGGATCTGGTGGAAGTTGACGGTCAAACGATAGCGCTGCGCATCACCGTAGGAGAACAACCGGCCTTGCAGCATCTTGTCTGGCGAAAAGCTGATGCCCGGCACAACGCTGGAAGGCGCGAAGGCAGCCTGTTCGACGTCGGCAAAGTTGTTTTCCGGGTTGCGGTTCAGCTCGAACACACCCACTTCGATCAGCGGGTAATCAGCCTTCGGCCAGACTTTGGTCAGGTCGAACGGGTTGATGTGATACGCGCCTGCTTCCTTCTCCGGCATGATCTGCACGAACAGTTTCCAGCGCGGGAAGTTGCCGCTCTCGATGTTCTCGTACAGGTCACGGTGGTGCGACTCACGGTCACGACCGACCAGATCCTGTGCTTCGTCGTCGCTCAGGTTGGCGATGCCTTGCTGCGAGACGAAGTGGAACTTCACCCAGAAGCGCTCATGCTGCGCGTTCAGGAAGCTGTAGGTGTGGCTGCCGAAACCGTGCATCTCACGGTAGCTGCGCGGAATACCGCGCTCACTCATGACCACAGTGACCTGGTGGAACGACTCAGGCAGCTGAGTCCAGAAGTCCCAGTTGTTCTCGGCGCTGCGCATCCCGGTGCGTGGATCGCGTTTCACGGCGTGGTTCAGGTCCGGGAATTTGAGCGGATCGCGCAGGAAGAACACTGGTGTGTTGTTGCCGACCAGGTCCCAGTTGCCTTCTTCGGTGTAGAACTTCAGCGCAAAACCACGGATGTCGCGTTCGGCGTCCGCCGCGCCACGCTCACCGGCAACGGTAGAGAAGCGGGCGAACATTTCAGTCTGCTTGCCGACCTGCGAGAAGAGTTTTGCACGGGTGTATTGGGTGATGTCGTGGGTCACCGTGAAGGTGCCGAATGCGCCCGAGCCTTTGGCGTGCATGCGGCGCTCCGGGATCACTTCGCGATCAAAGTGAGCCAGCTTTTCCAGGAACCAGACATCCTGCAGCAGCGCAGGGCCGTTCGGGCCAGCGGTCTGGATGTTCTGGTTATCGACTACGGGGGCGCCGAATGCGGTCGTCAGTTTGTTGCTCATGCGCTTTTCTCCACAGATGATCACTGTTTGGGCGACCTCTGTTGAAGCCGACCTTTGTCTGTCCGATGGAGAGAACGATAAGGAAAACCCGGCGCATACGCTCATTGTGAGTCCGCACTGGGTGAATAGAGGAATTCAATCGGTTATTTATTGATCGATAGCGTGCAGTGATGACGCTGCCGCAATGTAGGAGCGCGCTTGCCCGCGAAAAAAACAACGCGGTCCCTCAGGCAGAACTCGTCATCGTTCATCTCGGGCAAGCGCGCTCCTACAGATAGCTAGGCTCAGATCTGGCTGCGATGGTAGCCGTGTGGCACGCCGCCTTTGGACAGGACCCACTGCCACAGCTGAATGTCTCGTGCCCGGAACGCCCCGGCGCAAGACAGCAGGTAATAACGCCACATGCGGAAGAAGCGCTCACCCAACTGCGCCTCGAACTGCGGCCAGGCTTTCATGAAGTTGTCGTGCCAGGCCATCAGTGTCTTGTCGTAATCGGAACCGAAGTTGTGCAAGTCTTCGACGACAAACAACCCGTCCATGGCATCGCCCATCTGGCCTATCGACGGCAGATCACCGTTGGGGAATATGTATTTGTCGATCCAGGGATCAGGATAAGAATTGCGCTGGTTCTTGCCGATGGTGTGCAACAGAAACAATCCACCCGGTTTCAAACAACGGTGGGCCAGTTCCATGTATTCACGGTGGTTCTTGCGACCTACGTGTTCAAACATGCCGACACTGGCGATGGCATCGAACGGCTCGTCCAGTTCGCGATAGTCCTGGAAGCGGAACTCCAGTGGCAGGTCCTTGTACCGCTCTTTGGCCCAGGCGATCTGCTCTTTGGAAATGCTCACGCCCACTGCCTCCACACCGTAGTGTTCAGCGGCGTAACTCATGAAGCTTCCCCAACCACAGCCGATGTCCAACACCCGCATACCCGGCTTCAATTGAAGTTTGCGGCATATCAGGTCCAGCTTGGCGGCTTGCGCTTCTTCCAGATTGCTCGCGTTCTCCCAATACCCACAGGTGTAGGTCATTCGTGAATCGAGCATGGTCGAATAGAATTCGTTGCCAAGGTCGTAATGCACTTCGCCGACCGTTTTGGAACGTTTGATGTTCTGACGGTTCATGAACTTCGCCATCAGTGCATACAACACCAGGCGGACGGGTTTCACATCATCGGTCATCCCGGTCTTGAGCAACCGGTGGAAAAACTCGTCCAGATGTTCGCTGTCCCACTGGCCATCCATGTACGCCTCGCCCAACCCCAGATTCCCTTGCGCAAACGCCCTTTCGATAACGCCTGGACCATTGAAACGGATATCCGAAGGGGCCGCTCCATTAATCTGGATCCCGGCTTCGTTGAGTATTCTTGCGGCGGTGCGATAAAGACCGGAGGTGTGGTCGGAGAAGGTGTCAGTGCTGAAGTTCGTCGTGGTCATGGATGGCTATTTCCAAACGCGTGTCAGGCTAAGACTTTCGGGTAGACGCCGACTATAGAACAAACATTCAACGGATTTAAACTCGATAGTTTCAATCTGTAGATTGAAAATATCTATCAAGACAATTTTGTTTACCACCCTGCAAAACAGTTATTACACAACTGCAACAATACAAACTTCCACACCGACATATAAACCAGGACAAAACAAGTTCGTACCGGTTAGAACATAGAAGGTTTGTGCGATTTTATACGTAATCTGGAATCTCAGAAATCCTTCTCGGCGGGTAGTGCACCGCAAGCATCAAACCGCCGCGATCCCTGTAGGAGTAGTCCGAGGTTACGAGGGCCGCGAAGAGGCCGGTACAGTCAACGCACTTCTGGCGGGTGATAGACCGCATTCGCCACCGTCGTAACCTCCTGCAGCTCCCACACGGTTTGTGTTGGGCAGCCACCATCGCGTCACGCGGTCCCTGTAGGAGCAGTCCGAGGTTACGAGGGCCGCGAAGAGGCCGGTACAGCCAACGCACTTCTGGCGGGTGATAGACCGCATTCGCCACCGTCGTAACCTCCTGCAGCTCCCACACGGTTTGTGTTGGGTAGCCACCATCGCGTCACGCGATCCCTGTAGGAGCAGTCCGAGGTTACGAGGGCCGCGAAGAGGCCGGTACAGTCAACGCACTTCTGGCGGGTGATAGACCGCATTCGCCACCGTCGTAACCTCCTGCAGCTCCCACAAGGTTTGTGCCGGGCAGCCACCATCGCGTCACGCGGTCCCTGTAGGAGCAGTCCGAGGTTACGAGGGCCGCGAAGAGGCCGGTGCAGTCAACGCACTTCTGGCGGGTGATAGACCGCATTCGCCACCGTCGTAACCTCCTGCAGCTCCCACACGGTTTGTGTTGGGTAGCCACCATCGCGTCACGCGATCCCTGTAGGAGCAGTCCGAGGTTACGAGCATTCGACTTAAACGGCCACCGGTGCCTTGATGCTCGGGTCGGCGTCGTAGCCCACGATTTCGAAATCTTCGAAGCGGTAGTCGTAGATGCTTTCCGGGCGACGGTTGATCTTCAACTGAGGCAGCTTTTTGGGCGTACGGGTCAGTTGGGTTGCAATCTGCTCTTCGTGGTTCGAATACGCATGGGTATCACCCAGACTCACGATGATCTCGTGGGGGATCAGGTCGCATTGCTGGGCCAGCATATGGGTCAGCAGCGCCAATGCGGCGATGTTGTACGGCAGGCCGAGGAACACGTCGGAGCTGCGAATGTACAACTGCATGGACAGCTTGCCGTCGGCAACGAACGCCTGGTACAGCAGATGACACACCGCCAGCGCCTGACGCCCGGCCTTCACGTTCTCCTGCGGCGAGAGTTTCTCGTCGGGCAGGTATTCGGTGTTCCAGCCGTGGAACAGGATGCGGCGGCTGTTCGGGTTGTTTTTCAGGCAGTCGACCATGTAGTCGATCTGGTTGATCTTCCCGCCGTCCTTCGTTGGCCAGCCGGTCCATTGCGCGCCGTAGACAGGCCCCAGATCGCCCTCTTCGGTCGCCCACTCATCCCAGATGGTCACGCCATTTTCGTTCAACCATTTGGTGTTGGTGTTGCCACTGAGCATCCAGATGAGCTCGTTGGCGATGCTCTTGAAGTGCAGCTTCTTGGTGGTCAGCAGCGGGAAACCATCGGCCAGGTTGTGGCGAATCTGACGACCGAACACAGCGGTGGTGCCGGTGCCGGTGCGGTCGCCCTTACGCGTCCCGTTGGCAATGACGTCCTGTAACAGCTCAAGGTATTGCTTCATGCCCAAAGGCCCTCTGTATCGGTGAATCCGCCGGGCGTGCAGGCCCGGCCATTCAAATCAAACGGCTGCCTTGTTGGCAGCAGGCGCGCGGTGGTACGCCAGCCAGATCAACACCAGACCACCAATGATCATCGGCAGGCTGAGGATCTGACCCATGGTGACCCAACCCCAGGCCAAGTAACCCAACTGGGCATCCGGCACGCGAACGAACTCCACGACGAAGCGGAAAATCCCGTAGAACAGCGCGAACATGCCGGAAACAGCCATGGTCGGACGCGGCTTGCGCGAAAAGAAGTAAAGAATGACGAACAATCCCACACCTTCCAGCGCGAACTGGTAGAGCTGCGACGGATGACGCGGCAGCTGTGCAGGGTCGCTGTACGGCGGGAAAACCATGGCCCACGGCAAGTCGGTCGGTTTGCCCCACAATTCGCCATTGATGAAGTTACCGATGCGCCCGGCGCCCAGGCCGATCGGCACCATCGGCGCGATGAAGTCCATCAACTGGAAGAACGACTTGCCGTTGCGCTTGCCGAACCAGTAGGTCGCGATCATCACACCGATGAAGCCACCGTGGAACGCCATGCCGCCCTTCCACACCTCGAAGATCAGCAGCGGGTTGGCGATGTAGTTAGGCAGGTCATAGAACAGCACGTAGCCCAGCCGCCCTCCGACGATCACACCCATTGCGACCCAGAAGATCATGTCCGAGAGTTTTTCCTTGGTCCACGTCGGGTCGAATCGATTCAGACGACGTGAAGCCAGAAACCAGGCACTGCCGATGCCGACCAGATACATCAGGCCGTACCAGTGAATTTGCAGCGGACCGATGGCCACGGCTACCGGGTCAATCTGCGGGTAAGGCAGCATTGCGACTCCTTAAAAATAGGACGCTCGGGGAGCGACAGATCAAATCAGAAAACTTGTACCGACCACTACCAGCAACAGCGCGAACAGTCGTTTCAGCACCCTGGGTGACAGTTTGTGCGCCAGCTTCGCGCCGAAACGGGCGAAAAACATGCTAGTTACGGCAATGCCAATCAAGGCGGGCAAATACACGAAACCCAAACTATGCGGTGGCAACATGGGGTCGTGCCACCCAAGAATCATGAAACTTATGGCACTGGCCACCGCGATGGGAAACCCACAGGCCGATGATGTCGCGACGGCTTGCTGCATGGTCAGACTGCGCCACGTGAGAAACGGCACCGTGAGCGAACCGCCGCCGATGCCGAAAATCGCCGATGCCCAACCGATCACCACGCCTGCCGCGGTCAAACCCGGTTTGCCGGGCACGCCCAGACTGGCCTTGGGTTTGAAGTCCAGCGCCATCTGGATCGCCACCAGAATGGCGAACACCCCGATGATTTTCTGCAAATTAGGCCCGGCAATGTAGCTGGCCGTCAGCGAGCCGAGCCCTGCACCGATCAGAATCCCCACGGTCATCCAGGCGAACACCCGCCACTGCACGGCCCCCACGCGATGATGCGCGCGGACCGACTGGATCGAGGTGAAGACGATGGTGGCCAGCGAGGTGCCCACCGCCAGGTGCGTCAGAACGGAAGCGTCGAACCCTTGCAGCGTGAAGCTGAACACCAACACCGGAACGATGATGATGCCGCCACCCACACCGAACAGGCCAGCCAGCACGCCCGCGCAGGCGCCCAGGGCCAGATAGAGCAGAAATTCCATGGGTGCCTCCGAAAACCAGTGCGGCATGTTACCGGACCCGGCAATTGACCTCTAGCAGCGCGCGATGGATGTCCGCCGGATCTGTGCGTAGAGTGGCGAAAAAAGGAGGCCCCGCATGTGCCTGATCGTCTTCGCCTGGCGACCTGACCACTCACAACCGCTGATCCTGGCGGCCAATCGTGACGAATTCTATGCCCGTCCGACCCTGCCCCTCGCGCAATGGGAAGAGACGCCGCACGTTTACGCCGGGCGTGATCTGGAGGCAGGCGGCACCTGGCTGGGCGTCAGTGCGCAGGGGCGTTTTGCGGCACTGACCAATATTCGCGCCCCGGGAAAGCCCTTGGGCCGACGCTCCCGGGGTGAACTCGTTGCTCATTTTTTGAGCGGTTCATTGTCGATTGACCAATACCTGAGCGAGGTCGCCGGGCGTTCGACAGAGTACGGCGGCTTCAATCTACTGGTGGGTGATCGTCAGGAGCTGCACTTTCTCAACGCCACCGATCCCGTGCCCCGCCGCTTGCAGGCCGGCGTCTACGGTGTCTCCAACGCCGGGCTCGATACGCCATGGCCGAAACTGACGAAAGCCAAGGCCGCGCTTTCCGAACACCTGGACGACCCGCAGCCTGACGCGTTGTTCAGGTTCCTGGCCGACCCCGACGCGGCCGCCGACGCCGACTTGCCCAACACCGGCGTGGGCCTGGCCACCGAGAAACTGCTGTCCAGCGTGTTCATCGCCAGCCCCAACTACGGCACGCGCGCGAGCACGGTGCTGATCGTCAACGCCGATGGCAGTCGGCGATTGATCGAGCACAGTTTCGGGCCGTATGGCGGGCGATTGGGTGAGGTGGAGTTGGCGATTTAACGGACAGAAGGGGATTTTCTGCGGGAGCGAATTCATTCGCGATACGGTGGTGCATCCGACAGACATGTGTCGAATTTACCCGCCTCTCGCGAATGAATTCGCTCCCACAGAGGGTATTTTAGAGGATTGACTACCGATCAATGCCCTTTGACTGAAGAAGGATTGATCATCCGCGACAACCCGAGATTCCTCAGCGCCAGCTGCAGCGAGCTGCTGATGACCTGCGGATTGTCGTTTTTCATCAGTTGGGCCAAGAGTTCCTTGGCCTTGCTCAGGTTGATCTGACGCAGCATCCATTTCACTTTCGGCAAGTTGGTGGCGTTCATCGACAGGCTGTCGAAACCCATCGCCATCAACAGCACCGCAGCGGCCGGATCACCCGCCATTTCGCCGCAGATACTGACCGGCTTGCCCTCGGCATGCGCGTCGCGCACCACATTTTGCAGCGCCTGCAGCACCGCCGGGTGCAAGTAGTCGTACAGATCGGCCACGCGCGGGTTGTTCCGGTCGACCGCCAGCAGGTACTGAGTCAGGTCGTTGGAGCCTACCGACAGGAAGTCCACCTGACGCGCCAACTCGCGGGTCTGATAGACCGCCGCAGGGACCTCAATCATCACACCCACTGGCGGCATCGGCACATCGGTGCCTTCGTCGCGCACTTCGCCCCATGCACGGTGGATCAAGTGCAGGGCTTCTTCTGTTTCGTGCGTGCCGGAAATCATCGGCAGCAGGATCCGCAGATTGTTCAAGCCTTCGCTGGCCTTGAGCATGGCGCGGGTCTGCACCAGGAAGATCTCCGGGTGATCGAGGGTAACGCGAATGCCGCGCCAGCCCAGAAACGGGTTGTCTTCCTTGATCGGGAAATAAGACAGCGCCTTGTCACCGCCGATGTCCAGCGTCCGCATGGTCACGGGCAAGGGATGGAACGCGGCCAGTTGCTCGCGGTAGATCGCCAGCTGTTCCTTCTCGCTCGGGAAGCGCTGGTTGATCATGAACGGGACTTCGGTGCGGTACAGACCAACGCCTTCAGCGCCGCGCTGTTGAGCGCGCGCCACATCTGCCAGAAGACCGGTGTTGACCCACAACGGCATGCGGTGACCGTCCAGCGTGACGCAGGGCAACTCGCGTAACGCGTCCAGGCCCTGAGACAGCTGACGCTCTTCCTCGACCACCACCGAGTACTGCTTACGCAGCACTTCACTCGGGTTGGTGTAGACCTCGCCGTGGTAGCCGTCGACGATCAGCTCGATGCCATCGACCTTCGAATACGGCAGATCGACCGCGCCCATGACCGTGGGAATGCCCATGGCCCGGGCCAGAATCGCGACGTGGGAGTTACCCGAACCCAATACCGACACCAGGCCGACCAGCTTGCCCTCCGGCACCTCGCCCAGCATCGCCGGCGTCAGCTCTTCACTGACCAGAATGGTGTTATCGGGATAGACCAGGGCTTGCTGACGCGCTTCTTGAAGGTACGCCAGCAGACGACGGCCGAGGTCTTTGACATCCGATGCACGCTCGCGCAGGTAGGCGTCGTCCATCAATTCGAAACGTTTGACGTGCTCATTGACCACCGAACGCAATGCGCCCTGAGCCCACTGGCCGGTCTTGATCACGTTGGTGACTTCGCTGCCCAGCGAGGCATCGTCGAGCATCATCAGGTAGACGTCGAACAACGCGCGCTCTTCCGGGCGCAATTGGGTCGCCAACTTCGCCGAAAGGGTACGCATATCGCTACGAACGCCCTCAAGGGCGTTCTGAAAGAGCTTAAGCTCGGCGCTTATGTCGGTGACGGTCTTGTCCGGCACCACTTCCAGGTCGGCTGGCGGGAGCATGACCAGCGCCGTACCGACCGCCGCACCCGGCGATCCCGGCACGCCGACGAACTTGGCTTCCTGGATGCCCTTGCCTTGGCGCCCCAATCCGCGAATCGAGCCCGTGGCTTCAGCGTGGGCGATAACACCGGCAAGCTGCGCACTCATGGTCACGAGGAAGGCTTCTTCGCCTTCGTCGAACTGACGACGCTCCTTTTGCTGAATCACCAGAACGCCAACCACACGGCGATGGTGGATGATCGGCGCACCGAGGAAAGACGCATAACGCTCTTCGCCGGTTTCGGCAAAGTAGCGATAACGAGGGTGATCGGCGGCGTTTTCCAGGTTCAGCGGCTCTTCGCGCGTACCGACCAGGCCGACGAGACCCTCATTGGGGGCCATGCTGACTTTGCCGATAGAGCGCTTGTTCAAGCCCTCTGTGGCCATCAACACGAAACGATTGCTTTCGGGGTCGAGCAAATAGACCGAGCAGACCTGGCTGCTCATGGCCTCTTTGACGCGTAACACAATAATCCCCAACGCCGCCTTGAGATCCTTGGCGGAGTTAACTTCCTGGACGATCTTGCGCAGCGTATTGAGCATGGCTCGGGGTCGAACTCCGTGTCAGTCGCGCGCCAACAGGCGCGGGGCAAGCTCTTTGAGTGCGCGTCGGTACACCTCGCGCTTGAATGTCACCACCTGGCCCAACGGATACCAATAGCTGACCCACTTCCAGCCATCGAACTCCGGTTTACCGGTCAAATCCATCCGCACCCGCTGCTCATTGGAGATCAGGCGCAGGAGAAACCATTTTTGCTTCTGGCCAATACACAGCGGCTGGCTGTGGGTACGAACCAAACGTTGCGGCAGACGATAGCGCAACCAACCACGGGTGCAGGCAAGAATTTCAACATCATGCCGTTCCAGCCCGACTTCTTCGTTCAATTCACGGTAGAGCGCGTCTTCCGGCGTCTCCTGAGGGTTGATTCCCCCTTGCGGAAACTGCCAGGCATCTTGATTGATACGGCGAGCCCATAAGACCTGGCCAGCATCATTTGTCAGAATTATCCCGACATTAGGGCGGAAACCATCGGGGTCGATCACGGCTACAACCTCGCAAACGCATGTCGCCGCATTGTTCCACAAAGATCGTGAGGGCAGCAACGAGGCTTCGACAGCTTATCGTGACAACTGCATTAATAGATGCGATCTCTTGATGAAACCTCGTATTCTTGTGCTCTTTTTTTAGCTATTTCAGCGAGTAACCGCATGCGCCTGGCATTATTCGACCTCGACAACACCCTTCTCGGCGGTGACAGCGATCACGCTTGGGGCGATTACCTGTGCGAACGCGGCATCCTTGACGGTGCCGCCTACAAAGCGCGTAACGACGCCTTTTACCAGGACTACCTGGCCGGCACTCTGAACCTGACCGACTACCTGAATTTCAGCCTGGAAATTCTCGGCCGCACCGACATGGCACAGCTCGACGAATGGCATCGTGACTTCATGCGCGACTGCATCGAGCCGTTGATCCTGCCCAAGGCGCTGGCGCTGATCGAGAAACACCGTACTGCGGGCGACAAACTGGTGGTGATCACCGCGACGAACCGCTTCGTGACCGCCCCGGTCGTTGATCGCCTGGGCATCGACACGCTGCTGGCCACCGAATGCGAGATCGTCGGGGGCCGCTACACCGGTCGGACCACTGACGTGCCTTGCTTCCGCGAAGGCAAGGTCACTCGCCTGAACCGGTGGATCGAAGAGAACGGCTTCAACCTGGAAGGCAGCTATTTCTATAGCGACTCGATGAACGACCTGCCCCTGCTGGAGCAGGTCGCGAATCCGGTGGCGGTCGATCCGGACGACAAATTGCGGGCGGAGGCCACCCGTCGCGGCTGGCCAGTGATTTCGCTGCGCGACTGAAGAGGCCCGCACTGGGGCACGTCGTATCGACGTTGCTCTAGACGGGTTTGGCGCCCATCAATCCGGCGATCGCGACGAAACACACGGCACTGAAGATCGCCAGCGCCAGGGTGAACGTCGGATTGCCCACGATCACCGGCCGACGCAGCCGGTTGACCCGAACCGCAAGCCAGGCCCAGCTCAAGGCGCCGAAGGTATAGAGAATGCTCGCGGCCAGGAGCCAGGTCTGCCCCAGCGACCACCCCGCGTAATGCACCAGCCACCAGCCACTGATGGGCAAGGTCAATAAGCACAACCCCATCAACAGCCAGACGAACACCCAAGGCCGCTGCATGGCGCGATTCTGTACCGTCAAATCCCCTGCCCTGCGCCCGCGAACGATCCAGACCGTAAGCGCCAGCCCGCAGATGAACAGCAAGGCGGTGGTAACCGTGTGCAGGATTTTCAGTGCAGCGAAGTGTTCCATGCGGGTTTGATCCTTAATCGAGAAGCCGTGCTTTGAGCGTAGTCGTGGCCGGGAAGTTGCGTCGGTCTGTCATCACGCATCTCCCCGGAAAACGTCGCGCCCTGCTTCTGCCGAAGGCGTAGGAGCGCGCTTGCCCGCGAATGTGCTGTAAGTTCACCCCGTATCGCGCGTGAACGCAAAACCTGTAGGAGTGAGCTTGCTCGCGAATGCGGTGTGTCAGTCATGGATGTGCTTACTGACCCACCGCATTCGCCACTGTCGTAACCTCCAGCAGCTCCCACAGGTTTGCGCCAGTCACACATTTGAGGCAGTTACAGGTTTGCGCCAGCCGCACATTTGAGGCAACCACAGGTTCTGCGGCAGTCACAAGCCTTGCGGCAACCGCGGGTTCTGGGTGTGCCCGGTTCATGTGGGAGACGTCGGAGGTTACGACGGCAGCGAATGCGGTGTGTCAGCCATGGATGTGTTCACTGACTCACCGCATTCGCGGGCAAGCGCGCTCCTACAGTGGGCGCTACTCAATCAGCCCAGAAACAACTTGTACGCCGGGTTGTTCGTCTCATCCCAGTACGGATAACCAATCTCCGCCAGCGCCTTGGGCACCAGATGCCGTTCATCCTCCGGCACCACCAGCCCCGCGACCACGCGTCCGTCCGCTGCGCCATGGTTGCGGTAGTGGAACATCGAGATGTTCCATTTGCCGCCCAGCTTGTTGAGGAAGTTGAACAGCGCGCCCGGTCGCTCGGGGAATTCGAAGCGGAACACCACTTCATCGCTGACCCGTTCCGAATGCCCGCCCACCATGTGCCGCAGGTGCAGCTTGGCCAGTTCGTTGTCGGTCAGGTCCAGCACCGGGAAGCCTTGCGCGGTCAGGCTGGCGATCAAGGCCTT
>NZ_FNCO01000020.1 GCF_900100795.1 Pseudomonas abietaniphila | reverse complement strand
CGTCGCCGACACACCCAGGGTCTTCGCCGCCAGCGCCAGGCCTTGCGCGTGGTTGCCCGCCGACGCCGTGACCACGCCCCGCGCCAGCTCTTCCGGGCTCAGCTGCGCCAGCTTGTTGTAGGCGCCACGGATCTTGAACGAGAACACCGGCTGCAGGTCTTCGCGCTTGAGCAGCACCTGGTTGCCCAGCCGCTCGGACAGCTGACGAGCACCGTGCAGAGGGGTTTCCACGGCCACGTCGTAGACGCGCGAGGTGAGGATTTTCTTGACGTACTGTTCGAGCATCGGGAAAGCATCACTGGCGAAAGGGGCAAGGCCGAGAAGTCTACCCCGCGACCCGACGCACGACCACACTAAGAGTCAGGCTTTAACCACGGCATGTCGTTATAATGCCGGCCCTCGGCATATTGCTATTCCCTGTAGGAGCGCGCTTGCCCGCGATGAGCAGTAACAGGCGACATGGATGTGTCGGCTGTACAGACCTCTTCGCGGGCAAGCGCGCTCCTACAGTTGCCCTTAACCTCAGGCCCTCGTGGAGCCCACCCGCATGACCCAGGATCAACTCAAACAGGCCGTCGCCCAGGCCGCTGTCGACTTCATCCTTCCGAAACTCGACGACAAAAGCATCGTGGGTGTCGGCACAGGCTCCACCGCCAACTGCTTCATTGACGCGCTGGCTCAACACAAGGGCGCATTCGACGGCGCCGTCGCCAGCTCCGAAGCCACCGCCGCTCGCCTCAAAGGCCACGGCATTCCGGTGTATGAGCTCAATACCGTGAGCGACCTGGAGTTCTACGTGGACGGCGCGGACGAAAGTGACGAGCACCTGAACCTGATCAAAGGCGGCGGCGCAGCCCTGACCCGCGAGAAGATCGTGGCCGCTGTGGCCAAGACGTTCATTTGCATCGCAGACGGCAGCAAGCTGGTGCCTGTGCTGGGCGCATTCCCGCTGCCGGTCGAAGTGATCCCGATGGCCCGCAGCCACGTTGCACGCCAACTGGTGAAGCTGGGCGGCGACCCGGTGTACCGCGAAGGCGTGCTGACCGACAACGGCAACATCATCCTCGACGTTCACAACATGAGCATCACCCACCCGGTGGAGCTCGAAGCCCAGATCAACGCCATCGTCGGCGTGGTCACCAACGGCCTGTTCGCGGCACGTCCGGCTGACCTGCTGCTGTTGGGCACTCAGGAAGGCGTGAAAACCCTGAAGCGCTGATCACTTTTCGATCAACGCAGCGCAGCGCTGGACTAAAACCCTGTGGGAGCAAATTCATTCGCGATGGGCCCGGACATCCGCTACATCTCCATCGGATGTGCCATCGCATCGCGAATGAATGCGCTCCCACAGGTACAGCGCAGCCATGAAACGTGAGTGTCGGTTACTTCTTCCTGAACACATAAAACAGGTTCGGCTCGCTCACCACGTACAACGTCCCGTCATCCCCCATCGCGATTCCCTCCGCCTGCGGCACGCTTTTGCTCAAGCCCATGCTGCCTTTGCTCAGCGACACGTTGCCGACGGGCCTGCCCTGCGTATCAAGCTCCAGTATTTGTCGAGACTCATCCGACAGCGCCAGCAAGTGCCCGCTGAGCTCATCGAACTGCAAGCTGGAAAGGTCCCGCACGAACAATCCGGCATCACGCCGTTTACTGGAGGTCACCTCAAGGACATTGGGCGAGCCCGGGGCAAGATTGGGAAAACCGCGCACTTCGATGATCTGAACCGGCTTGCGCTCTTTGGCCACAAACAGGCGCTGGCCCTGGTTGTCATACGCCAGGCCCTCGAAACCGCTGTTGCCGCCGGCGTCGATACCCAACGTCAGTTGCTCGGCATCGGCAGAATCCAGAAACAGCGTGTTGTCGTCGATGTGCACCTTGATCAGTCGCTGGTTGTACTCGTCGCTGATCACATAGGTGCCGGGGCTGATGTATTCGACGGCCTCGGCGTCACCGAAGCCGGTGAGGGGAATTCGCCGCACGATGCGCCCGTCGAGGCTCAGCTCAACCAGCTCCGGGTTTTTATTGGTGACCGTGAACAGGGTTTTTCGGTGCGGGTCGTAGCTCAGCGCCGAGACATTGTCTGGCAACCCATCAATGACGCGAGCCTCGATCACCACCTCATAATCATCGAGCCCCAGCGCTTGTGCATCGCTGGCCTGCCAGAACACATGCCAGTTGAACCAGAGACGCTCGACGACGCGGTATTCGCGGGCGACAAGGTAGGAACCCGCGAGCACGCACAGAACCAGCAGCGTGAGCAGGACGATTTTGAAGGGCGACAAACGACGCATGCAGTGAGCTCGGCGACAAACAGGAGGCGCTTTAATATCACCCTATCCTGAAACCAGCCTTAAAGCGCGCGCTGATCTGGCTTCTGCCCGGAGGGCGCAGGAGCGGCGCTTGTCCCGCGATCTGCGACCAGAATCAAAAACGTCCAGTCAACCCGGAATGCCGGAATCGCTTCCTTTTACTTCTTCTTGAACGAATAAAACAGGTTCGGCTCGCTGACCATATAAATAGTGCGATTCTCGTCCATGGTGACGCCTTCGGCGCGAGGAATGGTATGAGCCAGACCATTCAGACCCGTGACCAGCGCCATGAAACTCACCTTGTTGCCCTTTTCGTCCAGCTCCAGCAACAGGTGCGACTCAGCCGACAACACCAGCAGATGCCCGGTTTTCTGGTCGGCGTACAGCGCAGACAGGTTGCGCATGATCAGGTTGTCGTTCACCAGCTTGCGCTTGTCGCCCTTCAAGATGGCGCTGCCATCGGACTTCCAGCTGAACAGCGCGGGCGGGCGCTCTTCGCCCAGCAAGATCTGCTGGTTCCTGGCGTCCCAGGTCACGCCTTCGAACGCTTTGTTCTGATCGACCGACGGGCCCAGGTCGTATTTCGGGAAGTCCTTGATGTCCAGGGTCTTGGTGTCAGGCGTCACCGTGACCATCGTCATCAAGTGCTGACGCTCGTCGACAATGGCAATCAAGCCATTGCCCAACACCATCACCCCTTCCGGGTTGCTCCAGCCCACCAACGGGATTTTGCGCAAAACGTCTCCGGTCAGGCTCAGCTCAGCCAGGAATGCGTTCTTGCCCATCACCGAGTACAGGGTTTTGCTGACCGGGTCATAGGACAGATCCGACGCCTCGTCCTTTTCCAGTCCTACCATCGACTTGCCGTCGATATCGACTTTGTAGTCCGGCAGCCAGACGCTGGCCGCACGCTGCTCGGCGGAAGCACTTTGCTCGCGCAACCACAACAAGCCCCGATCGTCCCAATGCCATGCGTACGACAGGCCGACGAGGATCACCACCAGGGCAATCAACAACCAGGACCATTGAAAACGCGTGCGACGCGGGGGCTTGCTCAGTTGTTGTGCATCAACGGCCATCGAAACGATCCTGAAAGTTTTCATTGGCACAGCGGCAAGGCGCTGCGGTCGGCGACGGATTATCCAGATCGGTTGTGAAAAAAACGGCAACCTGGCAAACCGGTGTGTCCCTGAAACAAAAAAAGCCGCTTGTGAACCCTCACAAGCGGCCTTCAATAGCCGAACCCGTCATGAATCAGCGAACGTCGCTTTCGAAACGGCTTTGGCCCGGTAGCTCCAACACGATGTCGTCGCCGACCTGAAACGGCCCGACGCCCGCAGGCGTGCCGGTCATGATCAGGTCGCCTGCCTGCAGCGAGAATTGCGAGGCCATGTGCTGAATCATCGGCACGATGGGGTTGAGCATCTGGCTGCTGTTGCCGTCCTGGCGCACTTCGCCGTTGACGGTCAGGCGAATGGCGATGTCGGCCAGGTCCGGGTACGCGTCGGCCGACACGAACGGCGCAATCACCGCCGCGCCGTCGAACGATTTGGCGATCTCCCAAGGCAGGCCTTTCTCCTTCAATTTGGACTGCACGTCGCGCAGCGTCAGATCAAGGCCCGGCGCGAAACCGGAGATCGCATCCAGCACTTCTTCCCGGCTCGGGTTCTTGCTCAGCGGTTTGCCGATCAGTACCACGATTTCAGCTTCGTAGTGCACCGAGCCACGGTCCTGCGGGATGGTGAAGCCGCCTTCGATCCCGACCACGCAGCTGCCGGGTTTGATGAACAGAAGGGGCTCGGTTGGCACCGGGTTATCCAGTTCCTTGGCGTGTTCGGCGTAGTTACGGCCGATGCAGACCACTTTACCCAAGGGAAAATGGACCTTGGTACCGTCGACATACTTGTGCTGATAGCTCATGAGCGCTCCTGAATACGGGTCTTGCTGCTTGTCTTTATCGTGTGAAACGGCCAGCGGGCAGAGCGAAGCTTACACCGTGAAAATCTTTCCGGGGTTCATGATGCCATTGGGGTCGAACACCGCCTTGACCGCTTTCATGTAGTCGATTTCCACGGGCGAGCGGCTGTACTCGAGGTAGTCGCGTTTGACCAGGCCAACGCCATGCTCGGCCGAGATCGAGCCGTTGTACTTCTCAACGATCTCGAACACCCACTTGTTGACGGTGGCGCACTTGGCGAAGAACTCTTCCTTGGGCAAGTCTTCCGGCTTGAGGATATTCAAGTGCAGGTTGCCGTCACCGATGTGGCCGTACCAGACGACCTCGAAGTCGGGGTAGTGCTCGCTGACGATTGCGTCGATCTCGTTCAGGAACGCCGGGACTTTCGACACAGTGACCGAGATGTCGTTTTTGTACGGCGTCCAGTGGGAGATGGTTTCGGACAGGTACTCGCGCAGTTTCCACAGGTTCTGCAACTGCTGCTGGCTCTGGCTCATCACGCCATCAATAACCCAGCCTTGTTCCACGCAGTGTTCGAATGTTGCCAGCGCCTCGTTGGCGATCTCGTCGTTGCTCGCCTCGAATTCCAGCAGGGCATAGAACGGGGTCTTGGTCGCAAACGGCTCGGGCACATCGCCCCGCGCCATGATGCGGGCTAGCCCCTTGTCGGAGAAAAACTCGAACGCTGTCAGGTCGAGCTTGCCGTGAAACGCATGCAGCACCGGCATGATCGCGTCGAAATCCGGTGTACCCAAAACCATGCAGGTCAGGTTCTTGGGCGCGCGGTCCAGACGCATCGTCGCCTCGACGACAAAGCCGAGCGTGCCTTCGGCGCCGATGAACAACTGACGCAGGTCGTAGCCGGTGGCGTTCTTGATCAGGTCCTTGTTCAGCTCGAGGATGTCGCCCTTCCCGGTGACCACCTTCAAGCCGGACACCCAGTTACGGGTCATGCCGTAGCGAATGACCTTGATCCCGCCCGCATTGGTGCCGATGTTGCCGCCGATCTGACTGGAGCCGGACGAGGCGAAGTCCACCGGGTAATAAAGGCCGTTTTCTTCCGCGAAGTTCTGCAGCTGTTTAGTGACCACGCCTGGCTGGCAGCGCACGGTGCGATCGGTGACGTTGAGTTCGAGGATCTGGTTCATGTAATCGAACGAAACCACCACCTCGCCGTTCATCGCCACCGCCGCGCCGGACAGCCCGGTCCGGCCGCCGGAAGGCACCAGTGCGACCCTGTGCTCGTTGGCCCACAGCACAATGGCTTGAACCTGTTCGGTGGTTTTGGGGAAGACAATGGCGCTGGGCGCAGGGGTGTACTGACGGGTCCAGTCCTTGCCATAAGCTTCAAGGGAGGCCGCGTCCGTGAGGACTTTTCCGGGCTCAACCAAGGTCTTCAGCGCTTCGATTACGGCAACGTCGATCATGGGCGAACTCTCGAACTATTCATGGTCATCCTGAGAACGCTTCACGTCGCAGGAGCGGGTATTTAGCGGGGCACATATGCTAGCATACCGCCCCCGCAGAGACGTGCCTGAGGCCGACCTGCGATGGCGCCGTTGCGCCGTGAGGCCAGCTCAAGCTGTCCATTCCCTGCCATTTTTTTCCGGGACACAGGTTTACGCAGATGAGCAAGACTTCCCTCGACAAGAGCAAGATCAAGTTCCTTCTTCTCGAAGGCGTCCACCAATCCGCAGTCGACGTCCTCAAGGCCGCCGGTTACACCAGCATCGAGTACCACACCAAGTCTCTGCCGGAAGCCGAGCTGAAGGAAAAGATTGCCGACGCTCACTTCATCGGTATCCGTTCTCGCACTCAACTGACCGAAGAAATGTTCGACTGCGCCAAGAAACTGGTCGCGGTGGGCTGCTTCTGCATCGGTACCAACCAGGTCGACCTGAACGCCGCTCGCGAGCGTGGTATCGCCGTCTTCAACGCCCCCTATTCCAACACCCGTTCGGTGGCGGAACTGGTGCTGGCCGAGGCGATTCTGCTGCTGCGCGGCATCCCGGAAAAGAACGCGTCCTGCCACCGTGGTGGCTGGATCAAAAGCGCTGCCAACTCGTTCGAAATCCGTGGCAAGAAACTGGGCATCATCGGCTACGGCTCTATCGGTACTCAGCTGTCGGTTCTGGCTGAAAGCCTGGGCATGCAGGTGTTCTTCTTCGACCCGCTGACCAAGCTGCCGCTGGGCAACGCGACCCAGGTCCCTAGCCTGACCGAGTTGCTGGGCCTGGCCGACATCGTCTCGCTGCACGTGCCTGAGCTGCCGTCCACGCAAATGATGATTGGCGAGAAAGAAATCCGCGCCATGAAGAAAGGCGCGATCCTGATCAACGCCGCGCGCGGCACTGTGGTGGATCTCGACGCCCTGGCCAGCGCGATCAAGGACCAGCACCTGATCGGCGCGGCCATCGACGTGTTCCCGGTCGAGCCTCGCTCCAACGATGACATCTTCGAAAGCCCCCTGCGTGGCCTGGACAACGTGATCCTGACCCCGCACATCGGTGGCTCCACCGCCGAAGCCCAGGCCAACATCGGTCTGGAAGTGGCCGAGAAGCTGGTCAAGTACAGCGACAACGGTACGTCGGTGTCCTCGGTCAACTTCCCTGAAGTGGCCCTGCCGGCTCACCCGGGCAAGCACCGTCTGCTGCACATTCACGAAAACATCCCGGGCGTGCTCAGCGAGATCAACAAGGTGTTCGCAGAAAACGGCATCAACATCTCCGGTCAGTTCCTGCAGACCAACGAGAAAGTCGGTTATGTGGTCATCGACGTCGACGCCGAATACTCGGACCTGGCGCAAGAGAAGCTGCAGCACATCAAAGGCACCATCCGTAGCCGCGTTCTGTTCTAAGCCGCTTTTTCAGGGCCATGAAAAAAGGAGACCTTCGGGTCTCCTTTTTTGTGCCTGCCGTTAATGCGCTACACGGTCGGCACACCTTCTGTGGGAGCGAATTCATTCGCGATGAGGGCGGTGCATCCAATACAGATTTATCGCCTGAAACTCAGCATCGCGAATAAATTCGCTCCCACAGGGAAAGGCGTCACCCACGCCTACAAATGCGTCACTTCACCGTAATCGTGATCTTCTGCGACTCAACCACCGGGTTCAGCGGCACGTGGCTCTTGTCACCCATCAGCAGCTGCAAGGTGTGTTTACCCGGGGTGAGGTTCAGTTCGGTTTCGGTCTGGCCTTTGCCGAAGTGACGAATGTTGTCGGTGGTCGGCAGGGGCGCGTTCATGTCCGGCTGATCCTTCACGTCGATCAGCAGGTGATGGTGACCCGTGTCTGGCACGTCAACGCCCGCAGGTGCGACGCCCATACCCTTGAGGCCGAACTGAACTTTGAACGCACCGCTGACGACAGCGCCGTCCTTGGGCGAGATGATGTAAACCTCGGCGCCAGCGGGCGAAGGGGTCCGTGGCACATCGGCAGCCTGAGCCAGAAAGGTCGAGCCAAGGAGCAGGCCAGCCAGGGCAGTTCTTGCGAATAGGGTCTTCATGATCTCTCCGGTTCTTGATCTTGTGAACGCTTGGCGTCGGACCGTGAGCGCAAAGGGCCGTTTCACGACCCACTGATAAACGCTCAAGCATGGCCTGTACCTTAGCCCCGCTTGAGACCGACGTGTGCAGCTAACCGGATTTATGTAGAAGATTTCATGTTTTCGCGGCCCCGACAGCCCTGCTGAATGACGACCGCTCCCACAGCAGATCGGATCTCAGCCGTGAGTATGAGTCGCCAGCCGCAGGTCGCTCAAAGCTCAAACGGCTCATTGCCCCGTCGGCGGAACCAGCCGGTCAGCGACAGGCGCTCGCGGGTAGAAGGCAGGACTTCATGCGGCATGTCGCCGGAGAGAAACACCACCAGACATCCACCGGTGGGTTGCACGTCATACTCGGCGCCGTCCTTGAGGAACATGCGCAGTTGACCGCCATGCTCCGGCAGCCACGCGTCATTGAGGTAGATCACCGCCGACACCATGCGCTTGTCGTCGTCGCGGAAACGGTCAACGTGCTTGCGATAGAAAGCGCCCGGCGGGTACAGCGCGAAATGGCTCTCGTAATCCTCAAGCCCCAGGAACAGCCCGCGATTGAGCGCCTGACGCAAGCTGTCCATCAGCTCCAGGTAACGGTCGCAAGGCTCGGCCTGTCCCGGTTCCAGCCACTGAATGTGATCACCCCGAATCCCTTCACGCACTTCCTGCGCAGGGCCGCGCCCGACCGCTGCGGGCGCAAGTTCACCCTGGGCTGCCCGCTGGCGACACTCAAGCGCCAGCTCACGGGTGAGACTGTCCGGCAGGAAAATATTCTGCTGCGACCAGCCACGCTCGGCCAGGTCGTCGACGATTCGTAACAGCAGGGGGTGATCAGGGGATATGCGCATGGCGCGCATAGTATCCATACGCCGATCAATCCAACAGAGCCCGTGGTCCGCCAGCCGAGGAATATTTTTTCAGGTTTAAAAACCCATGGCCGATTTACACGTAACCGGGCCGAACGCATCGGTTTTCTTGGGGTCTGGCAACTGTTAACTCGACAAATCCCCGCCGCCCCGCCGAGAATAGCGGCCTGCCGACAGGAGTCTCTAATGCGCCGTCTGTTTTTCCTGATGTTGATGTTCTGCACCATGCCCGCCTGGGCAGACGGCCACGACCAGCTGTACAAGGTCGCCGGCTGGCCAGAACAGCGCGCGCATTTCAACGACGCCCTCAAAGCCGCACAACAGCGCTACAAGAACAGCCTGCCGCCTGCCGTGTTCGACGCGCTGGTGAACAACAGCAACCAGCGCTTCGCTCCTCAGGCCATGGACCAGCGTGCCGAACAGAGACTGCGTCAGACCCTGACGGACCCCAACCCCGCCCTGCAGTTCTTCCAGTCACCTCTGGGCCGCAAGATCGTCAACGCCGAACTCACCGCCACGCGCCCCGACCAACTGGCAAAGAACGCGCAGGGGTTGCCTAAGATGCAGGCCAGCGACAACCGCCTGCTCATCATCGGTCACCTGGTCAGCGCGCTGCCTGCCAAAGAGGCGGGCGCAGAAGTGAGCCTGGCCATCGCCGGCGTGGCAGCCGACAGCCTGAGCTCGATGATTCCGGGACTGATGGGCGGAGGAACGACACAGGCCATGCTCGACGGTCAGCGCGAGCGGCTGATGGCGCAGATCAGCAACGACATGAGCAACACGCTGTTGTACGTCTACCGCGACTTGTCAGACTCGGAGCTGGACGAGTTCTCGACCTTTGCCGAGTCCAACGAAGGCAAGGCCTATTATCAGGCCGCCCTGGCCGCGATTCGCGCGGGGTTGGCGGTTGGGCAGAACGTGAAGTAGTCAACTCTGGGGCTAGCGACTTCACTGCAGGAGCCGGCTTGCTGGCGAACGCGGTGTGTCATTCAACCCTGGTGTGTCTGAACGGATGCATTCGCCAGCAAGCCGGCCCACAGGTCTCAGCACAAGTTTGCGCATCAACCCGATCCCTGTAGGACGTCCGAGGTTACGAGGGCAGCGAATGCGGTGCGTCATCCAGCATCAATGTAGCTGAACCACCGCATTCGCCAGGCCGGCTCCTACAGGTAAAGGCCTCAGGATATCTGGGTCTGCACCATCCGCCGAGTCAAAAACTCAAAGAACCGCTCGCGTATCTCCGGCAATTCATTGGCCAGGTGATGCCGCGCCTCGTGCAGCATGAAAATCTGCGGGTGATCGAATTTGTCGTTGAGCACCGCAAGGTTGTGGCTCCAGTCCACGGTCATGTCGGACTCGCCTTGCACGATCAACGGACTGCGGCGGCTGCGGGGCGCGTGTTCTATGCGCTCGATCCATTTGGCCAGCGCCCCGACCCACGCCGTCGGCAAGCGCCGGGGCTGCAACGGGTCGGCCATCAGAAACGGCAGAAACGCAGGCGCATTGGAGTTCTCGCTGAAGCGTCGGTCGATGCCTTTGACGAACGCCCGCAACAGGTAATAACTGACTTTCGACCAGGTCCATCCCCTCGGTCGTACCAACGGCGCGAGCAGGATCGACTGCCCTTGTGCCGGGCTTTCATCGCCGTGATTAAGCAGGTGGTCAATCACGATGGCGCCGCCCGTGCTCTGTCCACACAGGTGCCAGGGTTTGGGCAGTTGGAGAGTCTCGGCCTCGACGAACAACCGGTCGAGCACCAGCTGATATTCGGCAAAGTCGATAATGCTCGCCCGGCTCCCGCTAGACAGTCCATGCCCTGGCAGATCACAGGACACCACTGCAAAGCCCAGCTCCAGCGCCCACTCGATGACGTGCCGGTACAACCCCATGTGATCGTAGAAGCCATGCACCAAAACCAGCGTCGCGACCGGGTTCTCAGGCATCCAGAGTTGGGTGACGATCTCGTAGCCGCCGACCTCGAAGCGACCGAGACGGCTGTTGACCAGACCATCACGACCGAGCCCGGCCAGGGTGTAGAAACGCTGGTAAGCCAGGCCTTCATCGGACATCGGCTGCCGGGCGCTCAACGGTTGCAGACTGGCCCGCAGGTGATCGGGGTCGAACGTGTTGGACATCGGTAATCCATCAGCCAAACAGGAAATAAAAAGTGACGACTGCCCGTGAGTTTCTTCTGTCCACTCAGGCGTGGCAAGCTACGTCACCCAAATCGAAGCCCGCCCCATGACTGTCCACCCAAGCACTCGACATCGCACTGCATTCATTGCGCTGACTACGGTCATCTGCGCGGCGGCGTTATGGGCAGGCTATGAATGGTTTGAGGGCCGATACATCCGTGCGTTCAGTGATCAGACGGCGTTGTTTGCCGGCGATGTCCTGAGCCTGCCGCCAGCGCTGGCCGGACCGGGGCGTATCAGGGTCGTGCATTTCTGGGACCCGGCCTGCCCCTGCAACGTCGGCAATCAGGAACACCTGAGCCAGCTCGTGGAGCATTTCGCGGGCGCCAATGGCGTGGATTTCTATGCGGTCCAGAAGCCGGGCACTCATGGAAAACTGCCGTCTACCTTGAGCGCGATCAAACCCCTTGGCAGCCTGCCGGGTGCCGAGCGGATCACCGCCAGCCCTGCGGTCGCGATCTGGGACCGTCAGGGCAGGCTTGCGTATTTCGGGCCTTACAGCGAAGGGCTGATCTGCAATTCACAGAACAGCTTTATCGAGCCGATCCTTCTGGCGCTCAAAAGCGATCGCCCGGTCAGCGCCACACATACCATGGCGGTCGGCTGCTATTGCCCTTGGCTGGGTCCTGACTGACTCAGATCTTATGATCGCCGGGCTCCCACAGATTGCTCGCCGCCATCAGGGCCATCGATCAGTGCGTGTCCTTGTAATCGATCACGTACGGCAGCTTCTCACTCGCAGTCTTGGTCAACGCCTTGCGCTTCACCGACTTGAAACCACCTAGCTGTTTCGCCGTCAGACCGCCGCCGATGGTCTTGCTCAACGGCGGCTTAACCATCAAATCACTCGCTGCCTGCAACGCCTGGTGATAACCGCTGCGTTCGCTGAGGTTGAAGTCCGCCAGCTTGAGCCGGTCACGCAGCCAGTCAGCCCAATAAAACTCCAGAAATTCCGGAGACACATCGCCAGCCTTGGGTTTGTCATAGGCGGCGCCACGAACGAAATAGACGATGCTGCGCAGGAGGTCGTTCTGCATCGATTTCAAGCCAACGTGCGCGGGCAATTGATCGGGTGAAAGCGCTTGGCCGTTGCCGTCCTTAAGCCAGACTTTGTGGGCCTTTTCCATGCGTTTCCAGAATGTCGCCATGTCGGCGCTGTCGCTGAAAACGTCGGTGATGCGCACCTTCATCTTCAGTTGCGCCCCTGCACCGGGCTGCTCCCACAGCGTGGTGAAGGTGTGATGACCATCCGTGAGATAGAACTGGCCACCGGGACCGACCACCACGGTTTTCATCTCTTCAGGATGGGCGTTTGGTTCGTCCTTGCAGGTGAAGCTTTCAGGCTTCAGTGGGTCGGCGCTTTCACTGACGGGTTTCGCTTCATCCTGACCGTTGCTTTCGCAGATCTCATCGAACAGCTTCTGGCGATCCTTGGCGAAGCGCTCAAGCTTGTAATACACCTGATCGAACCCGATCACCGCCTGCGTGGGGTGGACCTGGTCAAGCGTGACTTCGATGACATCGCCGGGCTTGGGGCCGGTGAAGGCGACTGCCTGAGCAGAAAGCAGCGCCAACAAAAGCGTCAGGGCGCAAGATTGAAATCGCATGGGTAAAGCCCTTTGGTGGCGTAGGAAGGAGCTTAACGCAATAAGATCTGATGCGAGTCGCCTACCTGTAGGAGCGCGCTTGCCCGCGGATCAGGCGGCACGGCCTATCAGGAAACCTACGTTATCGTTCATCGCGGGCGCTCCTACACAATCGGGTGTCATCGCCGCCTACCCAGCGTCGCGCCGATTCTGTAGCCTGCGAAACCTTCTCAATCACCTTTTGAGCCTTCTGGATGAAACGCAGCCTTTCCGTCATCGCTTTGTTGATCCTCCTGATCGCTGGCGGCGGTGCCTGGTATATCCACAGCAAACAACCGGTGCGCAACGGCGAGCTGGCGCTGAACAGTCTCAAGGCGCCGGTCAGTGTGCGTTACGACGAACGCGGCGTGCCGCACATCAAGGCCGAAAATCAGGACGACCTGTACCGCGCGCTGGGTTATGTGCACGCGCAGGATCGCCTGTTCCAGATGGAAATACTGCGCAGGCTCGCCCGTGGCGAATTGGCCGAAATCCTCGGACCGAAGCTGGTCAACACCGACAAACTGTTCCGCAGCCTGCGCATTCGTGAACATGCCGACGAATACGTGGCCCGCCAAGACAAGAACACGCCTGCCTGGAAGGCCCTAGAAGCCTATCTGGATGGCGTGAACCAGTTTCAGGCGACTCACCCCAGACCCGTCGAATTCGACGTGCTGGGCATCGACAAGCGTCCTTTTACCGCAGAAGACACCCTGAGCATTGGCGGCTATCTGGCGTACAGTTTTGCGGCCGCGTTTCGTACCGAACCGCTGCTGACTTATGTGCGCGATCAGCTCGGGCCGCAGTACTTGAAGGTCTTCGATCTCGACTGGCAAACCCAAGGCGCGTTGGGCCAGGGGCCTGCGCTGAGCAGCAAGGACTGGAGAGGCCTGAGCGACCTGGCGCTGCTCAGCCAGCAAGCGCTGGAGGATGCAGGCCTGCCGCAATTCGAGGGCAGCAATGCCTGGGCGGTGTCAGGCAGTCGCACGCAGAGCGGCAAGCCGTTGCTGGCGGGCGATCCGCACATTCGGTTCTCGGTGCCCGCAGTGTGGTACGAAGCGCAGCTGTCCGCTCCCGGCTTCGAGTTATACGGCCACTTTCAGGCGCTCAATCCGTTCGCCCTCCTCGGCCACAACATGGATTTCGGCTGGAGCCTGACCATGTTCCAGAACGACGACGTCGACCTGATCGCCGAGAAGGTCAACCCCGAGAACCCCAATCAGATCTGGTACCACGGCGCGTGGGCAGAGATGACCTCGCGGCCCGAGCAGATCAAGGTCAAAGGCGAATCGCCGATTACCTTCACGCTGCGCCAGTCGCCCCACGGCCCGATCGTCAACGACGTACTGAACGCCAGAGGTATTCAAGAGCACGCCGATACGCCGGTTGCCATGTGGTGGTCGTTCCTGGAGTCCGAGAACCCGATCCTGCAAGGCTTCTACGAAGCCAACCGCGCCGACACGCTGGACAAGATGCGCAGCGCCGCCGAGAAGATCCAGTCACCGGGCCTGAACGTGGTCTACGCCAACGCCAAAGGCGATATCGGCTGGTGGGCAGCCGCTCAGTTGCCCAAGCGTCCGGCAGGCGTAAACCCGGCCTTTCTTCTCGACGGCAGCACCAGCCAGGCCGACAAGGACGGGTTCTATCCTTTCAGCGCCAACCCTCAGGAAGAAAACCCGGCGCGGGGTTATATCGTGTCGGCCAACTTCCAGCCCGTGTCGCCAACGGGAATGGAAATTCCGGGCTACTACAACCTCGCCGAACGCGGTCGTCAGTTGAACAGGCAACTGAGTGATCCGTCGGTGAAGTGGAACCTGGAAAACAGCCAGGCGCTGCAATTGGGCACCCGGACTGACTATGCCGCGCAGATTCTCAAACCCTTGATTCCCGTGCTGCGTCGGGTCATCACCGATCCTGAAGAGCACGATCTGATCGAACGCCTGGCTGCCTGGAAAGGCGATTATTCAGTCGATTCGGTAGGCGCGACGCTCTTCAACCAGTTCCTCTACAACCTCTGCGACCAGACCTTTCGCGATGAACTGGGAGACGGGCTGTTCGCAACCCTGCTCTCGACGCGCGTGATCGACATGGCGCTGCCGAAACTTGCCGCCGATGCCAATTCCCCCTGGTGGAACAACCGTAACTCGCCCGAACCGGAAAGCCGCGACAACACCGTGAAAGTGGCGTGGCATGCGACGGTGTCTCATTTGAAGTCGCTCTACGGGCTGAACGCAGACGAGTGGACCTGGGGCAAGGCGCACACATTGACACACGAACATCCGCTGGGCCGGCAGCCGCCGCTGGACATGCTGTTCAACGTCGGCCCGTTTGCCGCGCCCGGGACCCATGAAGTGCCGAATAACCTGTCGGCGAGCATCACCACTGCCCCCTGGCCTGTGACCTATGGCCCGTCGACTCGGCGCCTGATCGACTTCGCCGACCCGGCCCATGCGCTGGGCATCAACCCGGTTGGGCAAAGCGGCGTGCTGTTCGATAAGCACTACGCCGATCAGGCACAGCGCTACATCGCCGGCCAGTACGTGCCGGAGCAGTTCAGTGAGGGGGATGTGGCGGGGAACAGCAAAGAGGAGTTGCGGTTGGTGCCGAGTCACTGACGACATCGATCACACGTAGGAGTGTGGCGTGTCCCACGATTAGCGGGGAACCCGTCGCAAACCCGGTACATACGGCCTGTCTGGCAGATCGCATTCACAGGGTTTGCTGCCGGTCCCCGTCAGATCGCGGGACAAGCCACGCTCCTACAGGCTCAACATCAGCTGTGATCTTTGATCGTTCCCACGCTCCGCGTCCACCGATCAACGACGCAAAGCGTCAGCGGATGCATTCCCACGCGGGGCGGGGGAATGATCATGACTTGCTGCTGGACCCGCTCAAACTGACTCAACCACCTGAGCACGGCGCACATCCGGCTGTTTCCAGCCATCCGCCGCTGCCTCTTCGATGGCTTGCTGGATCGCCTTTCTGCGCTTCTCTTCTGCACGACGGCTGAAGAACCACACCAGGAACGTCGCGATCGACACGGCCAGCAGAATCAGGCTGGCAATGGCGTTGATCTCTGGCTTCACACCCAGGCGCACGGCCGAGAACACTTCCATCGGCAAGGTCGTCGAACCAGGGCCCGACACGAAGCTCGCCAACACCAGGTCATCCAGCGACAGCGCGAAGGACATCATGGCGCCCGCGGCCAGCGACGGTGCGATCATCGGGATGGTGATCAGGAAGAACACCTTCCACGGTCGCGCGCCCAGATCCATCGCCGCTTCCTCGATGGACATGTCGAGCTCACGCAGACGGGCCGACACCACTACCGCCACATACGCCGCACAGAACGTCGTGTGGGCGATCCAGATCGTGACGACGCCACGCTCCTGCGGCCAGCCGATCCACTGCGCCATCGCCACGAACAGCAGCAACAGTGACAGACCGGTGATGACCTCAGGCATGACCAACGGCGCGGTCACCAGACCGCCGAAGAACGTACGCCCTTTGAAGCGCGTCACGCGGGTCAGCACGAACGCCGCCATGGTGCCGAGGGCAACCGCCGCGACTGAGGTGTAGCAGGCGATTTCCAGCGAACGGGCCACTGCGCTCATCAGTTGGGTGTTGTCGAGCAGGCCGACGTACCACTTCACCGACCAGCCGCCCCAGACCGTCACCAGTTTGGAGGCGTTGAACGAGTAAATCACCAGGATGACCATGGGCGCGTAGATGAAGACCAGCCCCAGTACCAACATCAGGTTCGAGAATCGGAAGCCTCTCATGCTTTGCCCTCCAGTTCTTTGGCCTGGCTACGGTTGAACAGAATGATCGGCACGATAAGGATCAACAGCATCACCACCGCCAGCGCAGACGCCACCGGCCAGTCGCGGTTGTTGAAGAACTCCTGCCACAGGACTTTACCGATCATCAGCGTCTCGGGGCCGCCCAGCAATTCAGGGATAACGAACTCACCCACCACCGGGATGAACACCAGCATGCAGCCAGCGATGATGCCGTTTTTCGACAGCGGCACGGTGATCTTCCAGAAGCTGTTGAAGGTGCTCGAACCGAGGTCCGACGCGGCTTCCAGCAGGCTTTGATCGTGCTTCACCAGGTTGGCGTACAGCGGCAGAATCATGAACGGCAGGTACGAGTACACCACGCCGATGTAGACCGCCAGGTTGGTGTTGAGAATCTGCAACGGCTCGTGGATCACGCCGAGCCACATCAGGAACGCATTGAGCAGGCCGTTGTTGCTGAGGATGCCCATCCAGGCATACACGCGGATCAGGATGGCCGTCCAGGTTGGCATCATGATCAGCAGCAACAGCACCGTCTGCATTTCCTTGCGGGCGATAGAGATGCCGTAGGCCATCGGATAGCCGATCAACAGGCACAGCAAGGTGCTGAAGAAGGCCATTTTCAGCGAGCCCAGGTACGCCGAAATGTACAGGTCGTCCCCGGTCAACAACGCGTAGTTGGCGAAGTTGAGCACGATGTCGAGCTTCTGCTCGGCGTACGTGAAGATCTCGGTGTACGGCGGAATCGCGACGTCGGCTTCGGCGAAACTGATTTTAATAACGATCAGAAACGGCAGCGCGAAAAACAGGAACAGCCAGAGGAATGGAACCCCGATGACCGCCTGACGGCCATTGGGCGTTATTCGGTTGAGCGCACGTTTGATTTTTCGAATTTTCATGACCGCAGTACCACGCCGCTGTCGTCTTCCCACCAGACGAACACTTCGTCGTCCCAGGTCGGCCGCGCGCCACGGCGCTCGGCGTTGGCAACAAAGGACTGAACCAGCTTGCCGCAGGCCAGTTGCACGTAGAACACCGAGTGACCGCCCAGATAAGCGATGTCGTGGACCTTGCCGCGCGACCAGTTGTATTCGTAGGCCGGCTGCTCGGTGGTGATCAGCAGTTTTTCCGGGCGAATAGCGTAGGTAATGTGCTTGTCTTCCACCGAGGTGCTGACCCCGTGGCCGACGTAGATATTGCGCTCAAGCTCGGGGCTGCGAATCAGCGCGTGACCTTCCATGTCCTCGATGACTTCACCGTCGAACAGGTTGACGTTGCCGATGAACTCACAGACCAGACGGCTGGTAGGTGTTTCGTAGATGTCGACCGGGCTGCCGATCTGGGCGATCCAGCCCAAGTGCATGATCGCGATGCGCTGGGCCATGGTCATGGCCTCTTCCTGGTCGTGGGTCACCATCACGCACGTCACACCGACGCGCTCGATGATCTCCACCAGCTCCAGTTGCATCTGCGAACGCAGCTTCTTGTCCAGCGCGCCCATCGGCTCGTCGAGCAACAGCAGCTTCGGCTTCTTGGCCAGCGACCGCGCCAGCGCCACACGCTGACGTTGACCACCGGACAGTTGGTGCGGCTTGCGCTTGGCGTACTGGGTCATCTGCACCAGCTTGAGCATCTCGGCGACACGAGCCTCGACCTCGGCCTTGGGCAGCTTGTCCTGCTGCAGACCGAAGGCGATGTTCTGCGCCACGGTCATGTGCGGAAAGAGCGCGTAGGACTGGAACATCATGTTGATCGGACGTTCGTACGGCGGCATGTCGGTGATGTCGACGCCGTCGAGGAAGATCCGGCCCTCGGTCGGTCGCTCGAAACCGGCCAGCATGCGCAGGAGCGTGGACTTCCCTGAACCAGAACCGCCAAGCAAGGCGAAGATCTCGCCCTTGTTGATCTGCAGAGACACATCGTCCACAGCAACCGTCTCATCGAACTTCTTCGTGACCCGATCGATTTTGACCAGCACCTGTTTCGGTTGCTGACCACCCTCAAGGGCTTTTTTGTAGGCGCCGGAGGCAACTGCCATGGGTGAAACTCCCAACTGTTTTTGCGCCCGGCCAATACGGCCGGGCGCCAGGTCTTTATTTACCGGATTTGATCTTGGTCCAGCTGCGCGTCATCACACGCTGAATTTTCGGTGGCAACTCGGAGTTCACGTACAGACGCTGCTGTACTTCCTTCGAGGGGTACACCGATTCGTCGTTGCGAATGTCCTGATCCATCAGCTCGCCCGAAGCCGGGTTCGGGTTGGCGTAACCCACCTGGTCGCTGACTTTGGCAATGACGTCAGGCTTGAGGATGTAGTTGATGAAGGCGTGGGCTGCTTTGACGTCTGGCGCATCGGCCGGGATCGCCAGCATGTCGAACCACAGGTTGCCGCCCTCTTTGGGAATCGAATACGCGATGTTCACGCCCTTGCCCGCCTCTTCAGCACGCGCCTTGGCCTGGAACACGTCACCCGAGAAACCGGCTGCGATACAGATGTCGCCGTTGGCAAGGTCCGTGATGTATTTCGAGGAGTTGAAGTAGGTGACGTAAGGACGGACTTTCAGCAGCTTGTCTTCGGCTTTCTTGTAGTCTTTTTCGTCGGTGCTGTTGGGGTTCAGGCCCATGTAATTCAGCACGGCCGGCATCATTTCATCTGCCGAGTCCAGGAAGGCAACACCGCACTTCTTCAGCTTCTTGATGTTCTCCGGCTCGAACAGCACGGCCCAGGAATCGATCGTGTCGACGCCCAGCACTTCCTTGATCTTGTCGACGTTGTAGCCGATTCCGTTAGTGCCCCACAGATAAGGCACGGCGTACTGATTGCCGGGATCGTTCTTCTCCAGGCGCTTCATCAGCTCGGGGTCGAGGTTGGAATAATTGGGGAGTTGCGACTTGTCCAGCTTCTGAAACGCACCGGCCTTGATCTGCTTGCCAAGGAAGTGGTTGGACGGCACGACCACGTCATAGCCTGTGTGCCCGGCCAGCAGCTTGCCTTCCAGGGTTTCGTTGGAGTCGAACACGTCGTATTTGGTCTTGATCCCCGTGCTGGATTCGAAATCCGCCAGGGTCGTGGTGCCGATGTAATCGGACCAGTTATAAATGCGGACGGTGGACTCCGCGTAAGCGCCGACGGCGAACGTCAGGCCGGCTCCCAGTAGCAAGCCTTTGGAAAATAAAGAAATAGACACGTGTGCAGTCCTTTTTTAGTAGGTGGGCCTGTTGCCCGTGCCGACGACAGTAACGACTGCCTGTGACAAATCCGGCGCGCAACTTACCTTCGATAAACCCTGCTCGCAAAAAAACTTTCGTTATGGCTGTCCCGACTTGGGACCTGTAGGAGCGCGCTTGCCCGCGAAAGCGGTGTGTCAATGACGCATCCGATTGCGGCCCAGATCAAGCTCACTCCTACACAGCTATGCACGTGCCGCTGATAAGGCGGCACGCTTTGACCAGGCTTATTTGCCCGATTTGATGTTGGTCCAGGCGCGAGTCATTTCACGCTGGGTCGCTGCCGGCAAATCGGCGATCGCGTACAGCTTGGCCAGAACATCGGCTGGCGGGTAAACGCCTGGGTCAGAGGTGATGTCCTTGTCGACGAACTCGGTCGCCGCCGCGTTACCGTTCGGGAAGTGAACGGCGTTGGTGATTTCAGCCATGACTTTAGGCTGCAGCAGGAAGTTCATGAACTTGTAGGCGCCTTCGACGTTTTCGGCGTCTTTAGGAATGGCGACCATGTCGTAGAAGCTGCCAGCACCTTCTTTCGGAATGTTGTAGCTGACCTTGACCTTGCCGCCTGCTTCTTCAGCACGGGCCTTGGCCTGGTAGATGTCACCCGAATAACCCACGGCGACGCAGATGTTGCCGTTGGCCAGGTCCGAAATGTATTTGGACGAGTGAAAGTACGTGACCGAAGGACGAATTTTCAGGAAAAGATCCTGAGCCTTCTTGATGTCTTCTTTCTTCTGGCTGTCGGTTGGCAGACCCAGGTAATGCAGCGCCACTGGCAGCATTTCGGTCGGCGAATCCAGGAAGCTCACACCGCAGCCTTTGAGCTTGGCGATGTTTTCAGGCTTGAACAGCAGGTCCCAGGAATTGACCGGCGCATCGGCGCCCAATGCGGCCTTGACCTTGTCCGGGTTGAAGCCGATACCGATCGAGCCCCACATGTACGGGAAGGCGTGCTTGTTGTCCGGGTCGCTGACCGAGACGGCCTTGAGCAGCTTCTCGTTCAGGTTTTTGTAGTTGGAAAGCTTGGACTTGTCCAGCTCCTGGTAAACGCCGGCCTTGATCTGTTTGGCCAGGAAGTTGTTCGACGGAACGACGATGTCGTAACCGGACTTGCCGGCCAGCAATTTGGCTTCCAGGGTCTCGTTGCTGTCGAAGACGTCATACACCACTTTGATGCCCGATTCCTTTTCGAAATCAGCGATGGTGTTCGGCGCGATGTAATCGGACCAGTTGTAGACATGCAGAACTTTGTCATCGGCGTGTGCCGCAGCGGACACCACGCCCATCAAGGACAACGCGAGGAGGGTTTTGCCAAATTTCTTCATTCGTACAGCTCCAATGTTTTTTATGTTAGCGGCGACTAAAACAACCGTTAGTCTGGCAATTTCCTGGGCGGGCTTACAAGCGGACCGGCCTGCCTTATTGCATAACTTTCAAAGATTTCATCTGCACGCCAACAACCTCACCCTTCTATGGGAGTGGGCTTGCTTACGATTGCGGTCTGCCTGTGCCGGATACAGTGACTGACACTCCGCTTTCGTGAGCAAGCTCACTCCCACATCCGCCCTCAGCTTTGAAGTGCCTCAAGGGTCAGGTCCAGGCATTTGCGTGCTTTTTCCACCAACTCATCGATCTCGGCGAAGCTGATCACCAGCGGCGGCGAAATGATCATCGTGTCACCCACCGCTCGCATGATCAGTCCGTTATTGAAGCAGAACGTTCGGCAAATCATGCCCGCGCCTTGACCGACATAACGCTCGCGAGTGGCTTTGTCTTTCACAAGCTCGATGGCGCCCAGCATGCCGACGCCACGAACTTCACCCACCAACGGATGATCGCTCAACTCACGCAAACGCTTTTGCAAGTATGGTGCCGTTTCCGATTTCACACGCTCGACAATCTTTTCATCACGCAGGATGCGGATGTTTTCAAGACCGACCGCTGCCGCCACCGGATGACCCGAATAGGTAAAGCCGTGGTTGAAATCGCCGCCTTCGTTCAGCACTTTCACCACCTCATCGCGCACGATCACGCCGCCCATGGGGATATAGCCCGAGGTCAGGCCCTTGGCGATGGTCATCAGGTCAGGCTTGAGGTCGTAGAAATCGCTACCGAACCACTCACCGGTACGACCAAAGCCACAAATCACCTCATCGGCGACGAACAGGATGTCGTACTTGGCGAGGATCTCCTTGATCTTCGGCCAGTAGGTGTCAGGCGGAACGATCACACCGCCCGCGCCCTGGATCGGCTCGGCGATGAACGCGCCGACGTTGTCTTCGCCGACTTCGAGGATTTTCTTTTCCAGCTGCTCGGCCGCCCAGACGCCGAACGCGTCAGGGGTCATGTCACCACCTTCACCGAACCAGTAAGGCTGCGGGATGTGGACGATGCCCGGAATCGGCAGATCGCCTTGCTCATGCATATACGTCATGCCGCCCAGACTGGCGCCCGCCACGGTAGAGCCGTGGTAGCCGTTGATGCGGCTGATGATGACTTTCTTGTTCGGCTTGCCTTTGACCGCCCAGTAGTGGCGAACCATCCGCAAGACAGTGTCGTTGCCTTCGGAGCCGGAACCGGTGAAAAACACGTGGTTCATGCCCTCAGGGGCGACGTCGGAAATGGCTTTGGCCAGTTGCAACGCTGGCGGGTGAGCGGTCTGGAAGAACAGGTTGTAATACGGCAGTTCGCGCATCTGCTTGCTGGCGGCATCGGCCAACTCGTCCCGACCGTAACCGATGGCCACGCACCACAGGCCCGCCATGCCGTCGAGGATCTTGTTGCCTTCGCTGTCCCACAGATAAACGCCCTTGGCGCGGGTGATGATGCGCGGGCCTTTCTCTTTGAGCTGCTTGAAGTCGCTGAACGGCGCCAAGTGATGCTCGCTACTGAGCGCTTGCCATTCGCGGGTTTGCGGGTTGTTGGAACTCATGAAACCACTCCATTGACGGATATCGCGTGTCAGGCGCCACGGACCTTGCAAGGCCGCGTGGCGCCCGTTTCTTCAGACGGCGAAGAGCAGGAATTCCCGCTCCCACGAACTGATCACACGCTTGAAGTTTTCGTGCTCGGCGCGCTTGACCGCGACGTAGCCGGTGATGAATTTCTGCCCCAGGTACTTCTCGATGGTCTTGCTGTTTTCCATCCGCTCCAGCGCGTCTTCGATGGTCAACGGCAGGCGCAGGTTACGACGTTCATAACCGCGACCCACGACAGGCGCGCTCGGGTTGAGGCCTTCGACCATACCGATGAAACCGCACAGCAGGCTCGCGGCAATCGCCAGATACGGGTTGGCATCGGCGCCCGGCAGGCGGTTTTCCACACGGCGGTTTTGCGGGCCGGCATCCGGGACGCGCAGGCCGACGGTGCGGTTTTCTTCGCCCCACTCCACGTTCACCGGCGCCGAGGTGTCCGGCAGGAAGCGGCGGAACGAGTTCACGTTCGGCGCAAACAGCGGCAACAGCTCGGGAATCAGTTTCTGCAGACCACCAATGTGCTGCAGGAACAGCTGGCTCATGGTGCCGTCTTCATTAGAGAAGATGTTCTTGCCGGTCTCGATGTCGATGATGCTCTGGTGCAAGTGCATGGCGCTGCCCGGCTCACCGGTCATGGGCTTGGCCATGAAGGTTGCGGCCACGTCATGCTTGAGCGCTGCTTCGCGCATGGTGCGCTTGAACACCAGGATCTGATCGGCCAGCGACAGCGCATCGCCGTGACGGAAGTTGATTTCCATCTGCGCGGTGCCGTCTTCGTGGATCAGCGTGTCGAGGTCCAGGTTCTGCAGTTCGCACCAGTCATAGACGTCTTCGAACAGCGGGTCGAACTCGTTGGCCGCTTCAATAGAGAAGGACTGACGGCCTGTTTCCGGACGGCCCGAACGACCGACCGGCGGCTGCAACGGATAATCCGGGTCGTCGCTGCGCTTGGTGAGATAGAACTCCATCTCCGGCGCCACGATGGGCTGCCAGCCTTGATCGGCGTAGAGCTTGAGTACTTTCTTCAACACGTTTCGCGGCGACAGCTCGATGGGGTTGCCTTGCTTGTCGTAGGTGTCGTGGATCACCTGCGCAGTGGGCTCTATGGCCCAGGGCACCAGATACACCGCGTTCTGGTCAGGACGGCAGAACATGTCGATGTCTGCGGGGTCCAGCAACTCATAATAAATGTCGTCTTCGACGTAATCGCCGGTCACGGTCTGAAGCAATACGCTTTCCGGCAAGCGCATGCCCTTCTCGGCAATGAACTTGTTGGTCGGAGAGATCTTGCCGCGCGTGATACCGGTGAGGTCGGAGATCATGCACTCGACTTCGGTAATCCTGTGTTCTTTCAACCAATCGGTGAGCTGGTCGAGGTTGGTACTCATAAATACCTCAGGGGTGTTATTTCCTTGTCGCCATCATGGCGATCAGGCGTTCTTTAACGCTTGTGCGTCGCGTTGTGCTGCCCGTTTTCGACAGGCATCGCCAAATGCCTTGAAGATAGAAAGATAGTCGGGGTTTTGCGTGACCTGCCACTCCGGATGCCACTGAACGCCCAATGCGAACACATTGGCTGTAGCAAAAGGCGCGCCTTCCGGCACCGAGATCGCTTCAATCAGGCCATCTGGTGCGGTCGCTTCGACCCGCAGACCCGGCGCGAGACGCTCGACGCCCTGACCATGAATTGAATTGACACGAATTTCTTCTCGCAACCCCAGACCTGCCAAGACACCACCCGGCTCGATGTGCATCGGATGGCTGGGAGCGTATTGAATTTCAACAGGTTCGTTGTCTGGCTCACGATGATCCATGAAGGTTCCCGTCTCGTGAACCTTCTGATGCAGACTGCCGCCAAACGCCACATTCAGCTCCTGAAACCCACGGCAAATGCCCAGTACAGGCACGCCCGCGGCCACAGCTGCACGAATTAGAGGTAAGGTGGTGTGGTCGCGTGCAGGATCATGAGCAGTTCCCGGCGCGCTGGCAGGACCACTATAGTGATAGGGTTCGACGTTGGATGGAGAACCGGTGAAGAGCAAACCATCGACCGCTGCGAGTATGTCGGCTGGATCGATCAGCTCTGCCAGTGACGGCAGAATCAGCGGCAGGCCCTTGGCAGCGACGGCGACTGCGCGGACGTATTTGTCACCACTGATGTGATAGGCATGCGAGCCGATTGGCTGAGTGCAGGCGGTGACGCCGATCAGCGGAAGGCGAGACATGTGACCCCCGGTATTATTGCTGTTATGGGTTGCGACCGAGCTTAGCGTTGTTCATTTTTTTACACAACAGCCCCGTAAAAAATAAAATACGCCCCGCTCAAGATCGCAGTTCCCAACACCTCCAACGGCTGAAATCCGCCCTAAAGTGCGGCAAAAACGGCCTCACGGCGCCTTTTTAGGGCAAAACAGGGCTCTCTTGACTTCATCTGGGCTTTCGGATTGACTGAACCCCGTAATGCTCGATGATTGATATTTTCAACAACAAAGGTGTTGCATCATGTCGGTACCCCCGCGTGCCGTTCAGCTCAACGAAGCGAACGCGTTCCTTAAGGAACATCCTGAGGTTCTATACGTTGACCTTCTGATTGCAGATATGAATGGAGTGGTGCGCGGCAAGCGCATTGAACGCACCAGCCTCCATAAGGTTTACGAAAAAGGCATCAACCTCCCAGCTTCTCTTTTCGCACTGGATATCAATGGCTCGACGGTGGAAAGCACCGGCCTTGGCCTGGACATCGGTGACGCTGACCGAATCTGTTATCCAATCCCCGACACTCTCTGCAACGAACCGTGGCAGAAGCGTCCTACCGCACAACTGCTGATGACCATGCACGAACTGGAAGGCGAGCCGTTCTTCGCCGATCCTCGTGAAGTGCTACGCCAAGTGGTCAGCAAGTTCGACGAGATGGGTCTGACCATCTGCGCGGCATTCGAGCTTGAGTTCTACCTGATCGATCAGGAAAACGTGAACGGCCGTCCACAGCCTCCGCGCTCGCCGATCTCCGGCAAACGCCCGCACTCGACACAGGTCTACCTGATCGACGACCTCGACGAATACGTCGATTGCCTCCAGGACATTCTGGAAGGTGCGAAAGAGCAAGGCATCCCTGCCGACGCGATCGTCAAGGAAAGTGCTCCGGCGCAGTTCGAAGTGAACCTGCACCACACCGCTGACGCGCTGAAAGCCTGCGACTACGCGGTTCTGCTCAAGCGACTGATCAAGAACATCGCCTACGACCATGAGATGGACACCACCTTCATGGCCAAGCCTTACCCAGGCCAGGCGGGCAACGGACTGCACGTCCACATCTCGATCCTGGATCGCGATGGCAAAAACATCTTCACCAGTGAGGATCCCGAGCAGAACGCCGCATTACGTCATGCGATCGGCGGTGTGCTCGAGACCCTACCGGCGCAGATGGCGTTCCTTTGCCCGAACGTCAACTCGTATCGCCGGTTCGGTGCTCAGTTTTACACGCCCAACTCGCCTACCTGGGGTCTGGACAACCGTACAGTGGCCGTTCGTGTCCCTACCGGCACCGCGGACGCCGTGCGTATCGAACACCGGGTTGCCGGTGCAGACGCCAACCCTTACCTGTTGATGGCATCGGTTCTGGCAGGCATCCACCACGGCATGACCAACCAGATCGAACCGGGCGCGCCTGTTGAAGGCAACTCCTACGAGCAGAACGAGCAGAGCCTGCCGAACAACCTGCGCGATGCATTGCGTGAGCTGGACGACAGCGAAGTCATGGCCAAGTACATCGATCCGAAGTACATCGATATCTTCGTCGCGTGCAAGGAAAGTGAGCTGGAAGAGTTCGAACACTCCATCTCCGACCTTGAATACAACTGGTATCTGCACACGGTTTGACGGTGTGAAATAGCGGTGTGAAATAAAAAGAACGCCCCCAACCGAACGGCTGGGGGCGTTTTTTATTTTAGACGGGGAGTTTGAATCGATTTCGGTAGCAGTCTGGCTTGCCGGGACTGCGAAACACTGTAGGAGCACGCTTGCCCGCGATGGCGTTGCGTCAGGCATGACGCATCAACGGACATCACGCTATCGCGGGCAAGCGCGCTCCTACACCGAACATAATCTGCTCAATGATCTCGCGTACAATGCCCGGACTTTCGCCCTCGAGACGCTTCGATGACCCGCCCCGCCACACCCCGCAAACCCCGCGCACGCAGTCAGGCCCGGATCGATTCGATCCTTGAGGCCGCGCGTACGTTATTGGCGTCTGACGGTGTGGCGAGCCTGTCGATTTACAGTGTGGCCGAGCGCGCAGAAATTCCGCCGTCCTCGGTCTATCACTTTTTCGCCAGCGTCCCGGCATTGCTGGAAGGGCTGACCGCCGATGTACACGCCGCCTTTCGCGAAAGCCTGCAACAACCGATCGACCACGCCCGACTCAACCACTGGCAAGACCTGTCACGCCTGGTCGAGGCACGCATGCTCACGATCTACAGTGAAGACGCTGCCGCTCGCCAGTTGATCCTGGCGCAGCACGGCTTGACCGAAGTCACCCAGGCGGATCGTCAGCACGACGTCGAACTGGGCAACCTCATGCACGCACTGTTCGCCAAACACTTCCAGCTGCCCGCCTTGCCAGACGACATCGAAGTGTTCGCCCTCGCCCTCGAACTCGCCGACCGGGTCTATGCACGCTCGGTACAGCTGCACAACGCGATCACGCCGCGCATGGCCGAAGAAGGCCAACGGGTGTTCGACGCTTATCTTGGCCTTTACCTGCCGCCCTTCTTGCCCAAGCGCGTGCTTGAGTCCTGACGCATATCCCTGTGGGAGCGAATTCATTCGCGAGACGCCCGTGCAGCCCCCGCATATCTGGCGCCCGATAAATACCATCGCGAATGAATTCGCCCCCTCAAGAAAGCGCCTCGGCCTGCCGAGCAAGCTGCCGCGTCAAATCCCACACAGCAAAAACCCCGAAGGGCTCGCACCCTTCGGGATTGATCACACCGCATCGATCACAACTTGGCGATCGACACCTCGGTGGATTTCACGAAGGCAATCACTTCGCTGCCGACCACCAGCTCAAGTTCTTTCACTGAACGCGTGGTGATCACCGAAGTGACGATGCCAGACGCGGTCTGCACGTCGATTTCGGACAGCACGTCGCCAGTGACGATTTCCTTGATGGTGCCTTTGAACTGGTTACGAACGTTGATGGCTTTGATAGTCATGGTCTGTCTTCCTTTGAGTGATCAGTTCCAGAGGCAACATTGCACCTGGATTCAATTGGCCCAACGCAGTTGCGTGGGCAGGGGTGATGACGGTTCGGGTTCGGGCGGGCTGCCTGGCAGCGACAGCACGCGGTTAAGGACTTCGGTTTCCAGCGCGGCAAGCCGGTGTGAGCCACGTGCACGAGGTCGCGCCAGATCGACCTGTAAATCAAGCCCGATGCGGCCTTCTTCGATCAGCAACACACGGTCAGCAATCGCCACGGCCTCGCTGACGTCGTGCGTCACCAACAGCACCGTGAAGCCGTGCTTCTGCCAGAGGTTTTCGATCAATTGCTGCATCTCGATACGGGTCAAGGCATCGAGCGCGCCCAACGGTTCGTCCAGCAGCAACAGGCGCGGTTGGTGAATCAACGCACGCGCCAGCGCCACACGTTGTTTCTGGCCGCCGGACAACGACGCGGGCCACTCATTGGCGCGCTCGGCCAAGCCGACGGCCTCCAGTGCTTCCAGCGCTTTGCCACGCCAGTCTCCGCTGAGCCCCAGCCCGACGTTGTCGATGATCTTTTTCCATGGCAGCAGACGCGCTTCCTGGAACATCAATCGTGTGTCTTCTCGTGCATCGGCCAGCGAAGCGGACCCTGCGAGCAACTGACCGCTCGAGGGTTGATCAAGGCCGGCAAGCAAGCGCAGCAAGGTACTTTTGCCACAGCCGCTGCGACCGACTACGGCCACGAATTGCCCGGCCGGAATGTGCAGGTCGATGTCTTTGAGGACTTCCCGCGAGCCAAAGGTTTTCTTGAGCTTGCGCACTTGCAGGGGAATCCCGCGCAACAGGTTTGCCGGTTGTTGGAGATTGCTCATCGCGCGCCACCTTTTGCCACTTGATACGCCGGGTGCCAACGCAGGCAGACCCGCTCCAGACCCCGCGCGGCGAGGTCCGCCAATTTACCGAGCACGGCGTACAACACGATCGCCAGCACCACCACGTCAGTCTGCAAAAACTCCCTGGCATTCATCGCCAGATAGCCGATGCCGGAGCTGGCGGAGATGGTTTCAGCCACGATCAGCGTCAGCCACATGAAGCCCATTGCGAAGCGCACACCCACCAGAATCGAAGGCATCGCACCCGGCAATATGACGTGCCAGAACAACGCAAAACCGGACAAACCATAACTGCGCGACATCTCCACCAGCGCCGGGTCGATATTGCGAATCCCGTGATACGTGTTCAGATAAATCGGGAACAGCGTGCCCAACGCCACCAGAAAAATCTTGGCGCTTTCATCAATGCCGAACCACAGGATGACCAGCGGGATCAGCGCCAGATGCGGCACATTGCGGATCATCTGCACCGAGCTATCGAGCAGGCGTTCGCCCCATTTCGACAAGCCTGTGATGAACCCCAGGGCCAGACCGATACCACCGCCGATGGCAAAGCCGATACCGGCACGCCAGCCACTGATTGCCAGATGGGTCCAGATCTCGCCACTGCGCACCAGCGTCACGCCGGCTTCGATCACCGCACTGGGCGCGGGCAGAATTCGGGTCGACAGCCAACCGGCGCTGACCGCCAGTTGCCAGATCGCGAGCAATACAACCGGTAGCAGCCAGGGCGCCAGTTTGTGGGTTACTTTTTCCACGCTCATGGAGTTGTCTCCTCTCAAGGCCCAGGCTTACTGCGCTTTCGCAACAGCAGCGGGTGGCGTCCAGATCACATCGGCGATGCTGAGCGGTTTGGGGATCAGCTTGAGCTGATAAAACGTGTCGACGATCTTCTGTTGCGCCGCGACGGTTTCAGGCGTGATGAACAGCGCACCGTAACCTTGTCGCTTGACCGGAATCCTGGTGATGTCTTCCGGCAGGCCCAACAATGGCGCGACCTGTTGTGTAACCGCGTCGGGGTTGGCCTTGGACCACTCACCCACGGCGCGAACTTCTTCGACCAGGGTCTGAATCACTTTGGTGTGCTGTTGTGCGTAGGGCTTGGTCGCCAGATAAAACTGGTTGTTGTCGACGATGCCTTTGCCATCACGCAGCGTGCGCGCTTGCAACTGTTGTTCGGCGGCGGCCTGGTACGGGTCCCAGATCACCCAGGCATCGACACTGCCGCGCTCGAAAGCGGCACGCGCGTCGGCGGGCGGCAGAAAGACGGTCTGAATGTCGGTGTATTTCAGACCCGCGTCTTCCAGCGCCCGCACCAACAGGTAGTGAACGTTAGAGCCTTTATTAAGGACGACCTTCTTGCCTTTCAGGTCTTTGACCGACGTGATCGCCGAGTCCTTGGGCACGAGAATCGCTTCACTGGTCGGCGCCGGTGGCTCGGACGCCACGTAGAGCAGATCAGCGCCAGCGGCCTGAGCAAAAACGGGAGGCGTCTCGCCGGTGACCCCGAAGTCGATGGAGCCGACATTCAAGCCTTCAAGCAACTGAGGACCACCCGGAAATTCGGTCCATTGCACGTGCACGCCCTGCTCTGCGAGTTTTTTCTCCAGCGAACCTTTGGCTTTGAGCAGCACCAGCGTGCCGTACTTCTGATACCCGATGCGCAAGGTATCGGCTTGAGCTTGTGTTAGGACGCCGAACGACACCGCCGCAGCAAACAGAGCGACCAGGCCTCGACGCAAAATGACAGTGCGCATGGCACGCTCCTTTGCTGTGTAGCTAACAGGTGGCACCTGCTTGCCCGATAGCGGACGAGTAAGGCGTTTGGGGATTCATGACCGGCTACGTATCGCCAAGACGGAGAGACCATAACAGGGGTTTGTTATTCACTAAAATCATATTTATTCATTTGATTAGCACTTAATCGAATATAAGCCTATTTACGTCACGGCTCACTGCAGGAGCCGGCTTGCTGCGGGGCGAAATAAAAAAGGTCCGATAAATCGGCCCGAATGTCGTGGTTGAAATCGGTGTATCAGCGATTGGGCTGCGGCGTCAGGCGCAGGTAAGGCGTGACGGCTTTATAGCCTTTAGGAAAGCGTTCCTTGATCTCGGCTTCGTCTTTGATCGACGGCACGATCACAACGTCTTCACCGTCCTTCCAGTTCGCAGGGGTGGCGACTTTGTAGTTGTCGGTCAGTTGCAGCGAATCGATCACCCGCAGGATCTCGTGGAAGTTGCGACCGGTGCTGGCGGGATAGGTGATGGTCAGGCGCACTTTCTTGTTCGGGTCGATCACGAACAGCGAGCGTACGGTCAGCGTTTCGCTGGCGTTGGGATGAATCAAGTCATAGAGCTCGGAAACTTTGCGATCGGCGTCCGCCAGGATCGGAAAGTTGACGATCGTGTTCTGGGTGGAATTGATGTCATCGATCCACTTGATGTGCGAGTCGACCGGATCCACCGACAGGGCGATGGCTTTCACATTGCGCTTTTCAAACTCATCCTTGAGCTTCGCGGTGAAGCCCAATTCGGTGGTGCAGACTGGCGTAAAATCGGCGGGGTGAGAGAACAGAACCGCCCACTTGCCACCCAGCCACTCGTGAAACCTGATGAGGCCTTCGCTGGAGTCCTGTTCGAAGTCCGGGGCGATGTCGCCCAGCTTTATGCCCATACCGTCGTGCTCCTTTGGTTAGATTTTATGAATCTACTTTGCATGTCATCGCGTTAAAACTGAAAGACCGAATGGCAATGGCAAGCGTCCTTTTCGCTATAAAAAGCGGCGATTTAGTTTTTTCAGGCATAAAAAAGCCCCGCCGAAGCGGGGCTCTTTTCAACCAACCAGTGCTTATTTGAAAGCGTAGGTGTAGTTGAAGATCAGACGAGTCTGGTCTTGGTCAGGAATACCGGAAGCATCGCCACGGTAGTTGGCGCGACGCAGGGTAGCGCCGAAGCCTTTGAGCAGGCCGTCCTGCACCACATAATCCAAGCGCATGTCGCGTTCCCACTCGGACGAATCACCACCGACGCCGTTGGTGGCCTTGATGTCGGTACCGTGCAGGTAGGCAAATGCAGCCTTCAGGCCTGGAACACCCAAACGGGCGAAGTCATAAGAGTACTGACCGAAAGTGGTGTTTTCGCCGGCACGGGAGAACGAGTTAATCATCGAGTCTGTGAACAGGTAGAAGCTGGAGCCACCTTCACCCTCTGGACGGTTGTTGCCGTCACGCACCGAACCTTGGTTCAACCAGACCATACCGCCATCGTCGTTCACACGCTGGTGACCCAGCATCAGAGCATGGCCGCCCAGTTGGTAAGTGAACATCGCAGACCACGTTTTGTTATCAACTTCGTTAGCGTGTTTGGCATAACCGCCATTGTTGTTGAAGTTGTAGCCCGAAGCGCCCTGACCGTTCTTTCCATCGGAGCTGCTGTCGAAGTAGCGCAGGTCAGTCTTGAACGACTGGTCTTCGCCGATTGGCAGAACGTGTACCAGACCCAGGAAGTGCTGCTTGTAGAAATCTTCCAGGTTGGCGTAGTAGTACTGCAACGTCAGATCTTTGGTGACTTTATAGTCAACGCCACCGAACATAAAATTGTTCGAATCGCGAGCTGCGCCGTTGACCGACAGACCCGAGTAGTTGCTCGAAGCACGAGCAGCCTGATGCTCCAGCTTACCGGCGTTGAAAGTCAGGCCATCGATTTCTTTGGACTGGATGGTGCCGCCGGTGAAGCTCTGTGGCAGCACCCGGCTATCGTTGGCAACCAGGATAGGCAGGTTAGGCTGCAGAGCGGTACCGATTTTCACCTCGGTCTTGGAGAACTTGGCCTTGGCGTTTGCACCGCCACGAGCCCAGTCGGCTACCGCCGAACCATCGCTGTCGCTTGGGAAGAAGCTGTTGTTGTCAGGGTGACGACCTTTACCACCGTCAAGGTGCAAACCGTACATACCCTGTACGTCCAGACCGAAACCTACGGTGCCCGGGGTGTAGCCAGAGATGAAGTTGAACAGCAGGCCTTCAGCAGCTTCGCGCTGGTCGGCACCACCGTCACGGTTGTCGCTTTCAAACCACATGGTACGGGAACTGATGGTTGCCTTGCTGTCTTCAAGGAAACCAGCTGCACCTGCCTGAGAGGCCAATACGCTTACAGAAACGGCCAAGGCCAGGGTGGACTTCTTCATTGTGTTTCGCTCCTCTTGAATCTAATTTTTGTAGTTCCTTGGTTCTGAGACCTAAGGCTCAAGACCGCGGATGCGCGATTAGCGCTGGCCCGACTCTATGAGTCAATGACCCCAAGACTAATTGACTAGACCGCGTTCACAGCTGGCTGCAAGGTAAGGTAAATCCTTTAAACCCAAAAAGACTTTGTGAGCCTGCTTTTATGCCAAGCAGTTATATGTCACAAGCCGTTTCAGCCGTCCGTTGCGGAGTGTATCGGCGTCTTAACCTAATTCCCAAAAAATATTTCGACTCCGTTCGTCAGATCGATCCGTTTCGGCGCTTCGCAAGACCGGAACTTGACTGCCCAGTCACGGTCACCGTGCGAAACAGCATGAGAACTCACGCTATAACCCTTTGAAACTGATGACTTTACAAGACGCGTAGACGCGATTGTTACCGTTGTCACCCTGTTCACCGTCAGTTTTTCACCGAGGTGACGAACAGGCTCATCAGTTAACCGGTAAAGCCGACTTTCGCGATTGTCTGGCCGCTATTCTGCTCACCACCCATGCCTCCGTTGCTGGCTTTTACCAGACAGACACGGGGCGAAGCACAGACAGTCTTGGCAAGCGGACCGATCCTATTTACAGATTGTGACAATTCGATGAACGGTCACGGGTCTACCGATGATTTTTCGGTTGACGCCCTCAGAAAGACCCGTTCAAGAAAGAATCTTCTCTAAGCTCATACCAAAACGTTATTTATTTCGCATTTCTTAGATCATTTACGCTCCTCATCATTCGGCCCTCGGTCTGCCTTGCATCGGAGCCTCACCATGAAACGATTCAACCTTCTTCGCGTGTTGGCGGCGTTGTCGCTGGCAGGCTCTGCCTTGATTGCCCAAGCGGCGGATTTCACCGTTGCCTATCCTTTCTGATCGCAACCCACATCAGAGCCGCTGAAGCATTGGTCGCGCGCAATGGTCGAGCTGGACGCGCCGGCCTCCAAACCATCGGCAAGACCGCGGCGTTCCTCAAGGAACAAGGCAAGGTCGATGCCGTGCTGGCTGATTACACGCCTTACGTCAGCGCCAAGTTTGTCACTCAGTAAGCACACGTGAGAACGGTATCTATGGAACCTGTAGGAGCCGGCTTGCTGGCGAATGCGGCGGATCAGTTATCCAGATATCGACTGAAACGCCGCGTTCGCCAGCAAGCCGACTACAGGACCTCGAGTGAACCATCCGAGGATATCTTGCAGCCGCTGCGTCGCGAGCGCAGTGCAGCCCAACCGAATCGTCTATATATAGAAGCGGATTCATTGCCATGGCCTTGTTGCAGCGGGAGCGCATCAGCGCACAGTATCCCGGTGCGGTGGACGACTACCGACCGCAGCGTCGGGTGATGCACCGCGCGACGATTCTGGGGGATGTGCCGTTTTAATCCAGCAATCAACGCCCCCTGTGGGAGCGACCTTGCTCACGAACGGGCCCGTACATTCAGTCCTTTTTTGATGGGCTTGAATGCAGCATTCGTGAGCACGCTCACTTCCACAGGTTTACCAGCGAAGATCGTCGCAGGCTGCCCCGTGCATCACTTTGGTAACCCCTCACCCAAAAATGCGCGAATAGCGTGCAAAACTGATCAATAAACACCCAAATGTGAACGCCGATCCGAACGATTAACCCTGGCCCACTTGTTCAAGGCGCCTCGATCAGGGCTTTAAATAAGGGTCCTACGAGATACTTTCATCTTTCCTACAGAGAATTCTCAAAACTGGCACGCAGGCTGCAATAGGTTAAGCATCACCAGTTTTGGGGACCTTGGTACAGGCAGGCCGGGGATTCCCCTCTTTTATTCCTCTCGGAGACTCACCTCGAGTCTCCAGCGCCCGTCCAGCGCTGCGCCGTGCCACTCACCGCGCAACGGACGGGCCGCCAGCAGGTTCAGCAACAATCCCTTATCGCTTTTCTGCACCCTCCAGCGCACATCCCGACCGTTGAGCTTCAGTTCGCCTCGTTGCGCTTCGCCTTTGGCGTTGAACAGCAGCGCCACCGCGCCATCGACGATTTCACCGTGCAGCTGCGGCTCGCGGTTAAACCACACCGCGACGCCATTGGGCAGCGGCTCGATCTGCTGGAGCGCGATCGGGTCCGGCGTGGTGACACGGCCGATCATCAAACCCACCATGACCCCGAAAATCGCGATCGAACCCAAAAACCGCGGCCATAGCTTCGGCCTCGGGTCCTCTTCGGGGGTAGAATGCATCCCGTCCTTATGTTCGGAGCCGTGCATGTTTCACGTGATCCTTTTTCAACCAGAAATTCCGCCGAATACCGGCAACATCATCAGGCTCTGCGCCAACAGCGGCTGCAGCCTGCATTTGATCGAGCCGCTGGGCTTCGAGCTGGATGACAAACGCCTGCGCCGTGCCGGCCTCGATTACCACGAGTACGCCACCCTGCATCGCCACGCCGACCTGGCCAGTTGCCTGGAAAGCATCGGTCATCCGCGCCTGTTCGCTTTTACCACAAAGGGCTCGAAGCCTTTCCATGACGTGGCGTTCCAGGAAGGCGACGCCTTTGTGTTCGGCCCTGAAAGCCGTGGCTTGCCGCCCGAGGTGCTGGACCCGCTGTCCAGCGACCAACGCCTGCGCCTGCCCATGCGCGAAGGCTGCCGCAGCCTTAATCTGTCAAACACCGTGGCGGTGGCCGTCTACGAAGGCTGGCGGCAGTTGGGTTTTAAATAAACCCTCCGGCGCGGGATCGCTACACGGATGCCCGGCGGGCCTGATCGCGAGCAAGCTCACTCCTACACCGATCGCATCCACACCGGTAGGAGCGTGGCTTGTCCCGCGATCTGCCGGGCACCGGCAGCAAATGCAGCGCCCACGGTATTTTTGGTACGCCGCACATCACACGGATTTACGACGGGTTCCCCGCCGATCGCGGGACAAGCCACGCTCCTACAGTTTTTAGCGTCCGCCCATACAAAAAAAGCGCCCATCACAGGCGCTTTTTTTCATTCAGGCCGCAAGGCTTACTGAACGGTCGGCGTTTCGCCGGATTCCTGCATGCGCTGCAGCTCTTGGGCGTACAGGGCGTCGAAGTTCACCGGAGCCAGCATCAGCGCAGGGAACGAGCCGCGGACAACCAGGCTGTCGATGGTTTCACGGGCATACGGGAACAGGATGTTCGGGCAGAACGCGCCGAGGGTGTGGCTCATCGATGCCGCGTCCAGGCCCTTGATCAGGAAGATACCGGCTTGCTGGACTTCAGCGATGAAGGCGATTTCTTCGCCGTTCTTCACTTCGACCGACAGCGTCAACACGACTTCGTAGAAGTCATTTTCCAGCTGCTTCTGACGGGTGTTCAGGTCCAGGCTCACGCTTGGGGTCCATTCCTGACGGAAGATCGCCGGGCTTTTTGGCGCTTCGAAGGACAGGTCACGAACGTAGATGCGTTGCAGGGAGAATTGTGGTGCTTCTTCGTTGGAAGTGGCGCCGTTATTCGTTTGATCGGTCATCTCAGATCCTTCTTACTTTTAAGGTCTTGTACGTAGGGTTCGAATTCAGGCGCTCAACAGTGCGTCGAGCTTGCCAGCGCGTTCCAGGGCGAACAGGTCGTCGCAACCTCCGACATGGACCGAGCCGATCCAGATCTGAGGAACCGACGTGCGGCCAGCCTTTTTAGTCATTTCAGCGCGAATCTGTGGCTTGCCATCGACTTTGATCTCCTCGAAGTCGACGTTCTTGCTCTCGAGCAGGTACTTGGCGCGCGAGCAGTAAGGGCAATAATCGCTGGAGTAGACGATGACTTCAGCCATTTCACTTCACCAGCGGCAGGTTGTCACCGCGCCACGACGACACACCACCGGACAGCTTGGCGGCAGTGAAGCCGGCCTTGAGCAATTCGCTGGCAATGTGTCCTGCGTGCTGACCGGCGGCATCGACGATGATCAGGGTCTTGGGTTTGTACTTCTCAAGCTCCGAAGTACGGGACATGACCTTGTCCTGCGGGAAGTTCAGGGAGCCGACGATATGACCGGTGGCGTAGTCCTTCTTGGGACGCACATCGATGACCACCGCCTCGTCACGGTTGACCAGCGCGGTCAGTTCACCGGTGCTCAGGCTCTTGCCGCCCTTGTTGAGTTCTGTCGCGATCAGCAGTGCCAGCAGGATGACGAAAGCGCCAGAGATCAAATAGTGATTAGTGGCAAATGCAATCAGGTGATCAACCATCATTAGGTTCCAGGGCGTTAAAATGTCGGCCAGTATACACAGCACCCAAGGTCGGCCAAAGCCCGTACGGCAGTGACGCCGTCTGAACTTGTCCCTAAACTGTCGATCTTTCCTCTACTTCATCTTTTCACCAAGAGTGGGATTCATGACTACCACGCCTAAACCTTTGGTTCTGATCATCCTGGACGGCTTCGGTCACAGCGACAGCCATCACGGCAACGCGGTCTATGAAGCGAAGATGCCGGTCTTCGATCGCCTCTACAAAACCATGCCCAACGGCCTGATTTCGGGCTCCGGGATGGACGTCGGTCTGCCGGACGGCCAGATGGGCAACTCCGAAGTCGGCCACATGAACCTGGGCGCCGGTCGTGTTGTGTATCAGGACTTCACGCGCGTGACCAAAGCGATCCGCGACGGTGAGTTCTTCGAAAACCCGACAATCTGCGCAGCGGTGGACAAGGCCGTTGGCGCTGGCAAGGCCGTGCACATCATGGGCCTGCTGTCCGATGGCGGCGTGCACAGCCATGAAGATCACCTGGTCGCGATGGTTGAACTGGCGGTCAAACGCGGCGCCGAGAAGATCTACCTGCACGCGTTCCTGGACGGCCGCGACACGCCGCCACGCAGCGCGCACAAGTACCTCGACACCATGGAAACCGCCTACAAGCGCCTGGGCAAAGGTCGCACTGCAACGATCATCGGCCGTTACTTCGCCATGGACCGCGACAATCGCTGGGACCGTGTCGAATCCGCCTACAACCTGATTGTCGACGGCACATCTGAATTCCAGGCTGACACCGCCAAGGCCGCGCTGGACGCTGCTTACGCGCGCGACGAGAACGACGAATTCGTCATAGCCACCCGCATCGGCGAGAAAGTCACAGTCGAAGACGGCGACGCCGTCGTGTTCATGAACTTCCGTGCCGACCGCGCCCGTGAGCTGACCCGTGTGTTCGTGGAAGACGACTTCAAGGACTTCGCCCGTGCACGTCAGCCAAAACTCGCCGGCTTCGTGATGCTGACCCAGTACGCCGCCACGATCCCGGCACCGGCTGCATTCACCAAGGAAGGCCTGCACAACGTACTGGGCGAGTACTTGGCGAACAACGGCAAAACCCAGCTTCGCATCGCTGAAACTGAAAAATACGCGCACGTGACCTTCTTCTTCTCCGGCGGCCGTGAAGAACCCTTCAAAGGCGAAGAGCGCATCCTGATCCCTTCGCCGAAAGTCGCCACCTACGACCTGCAGCCAGAAATGAGCGCGCCGGAAGTCACGGACAAAATCGTGGACGCCATCGAAAACCAGCGTTTCGACGTGATCGTGGTCAACTACGCCAACGGCGACATGGTCGGTCACAGCGGCATCATGGAAGCCGCGATCAAGGCCGTTGAATGCCTCGACGTCTGCGTCGGTCGCATCACCGAAGCGCTGGAAAAAGTCGGCGGCGAAGCACTGATCACCGCTGACCACGGCAACGTCGAGCAAATGACCGACGACGCCACAGGACAGGCGCACACGGCGCACACCACTGAGCCCGTGCCCTTCGTCTACGTCGGCAAGCGTGACCTGAAAGTCCGCGAAGGCGGCGTGCTGGCGGACGTTGCTCCGACCATGCTGACGCTGTTGGGCATGGACATTCCGAAGGAAATGACCGGCAAATCGATTCTGGTTGCCAAGTAAGTCGTCTAAACCGGCCTGTCTTACGCGGACAGCGCCGGTTTTTGTATGAAATGTCTGAAAGCGGCGCCCTATGAGCGTTTTTTTTGCAGCCACCGCCGGGCATACTAAGCCCGTCTTCACTCCTGGTATCGCCCAACTCCATGCTCCGCGCCCTGATCGCCCTCGCTTTGATTTGTCTGCTTAACCCGGCCTTTGCCGACGATGAGCGCGCACAAACCCAAAAACAGTTGGATGCCACACGTCAGGACATTACCGAACTGAAGAAGGCGCTGAGCCAACTCCAGGAGGAAAAGTCCGGGGTTCAGAAAGATCTGCGCTCGACCGAAACCGAAATGGGCAAGCTGGAAAAGCAGGTGGAGGCCCTGCAAAAAGAACTAAAAAAGAGTGAAACCGAGCTTCAACGGCTCGATGGAGAGAAAAAAAAACTCCAAAGCGCACGCGTTGAACAGCAACGCCTGATCGCGATTCAGGCCCGCGCCGCCTATCAGAACGGGCGTCAGGAATACCTCAAACTGCTGCTCAATCAGCAGAACCCCGAGAAATTCGCGCGCACCCTCACCTATTACGATTACCTGAGCCAGGCCCGCCTGGAGCAGCTGCGCAGCTTCAACGAAACGCTGCGCCAACTGGCCGAAGTCGAAAAAGACATCGACCTGCAACAAGCCCAGCTCTTGGTGCAAAAGAGCTCGCTGGATGACCAGAAAGCCCAGCTCGACACCGTTCGCCAGCAACGCCAGGTCGCCTTGGCCAAGCTGAATCAGGACTACAAGGCTCGCGACCAGAAACTGCAGTCTCGCCAGCAAGATCAGGCAGACCTGACTAAAGTCCTCAAGACAATCGAAGAAACCCTTGCGCGGCAAGCCCGCGAAGCCGAAGAGGCGCGTCAGAAAGCGCTACTGGCTCAGCAGGAAGCCGAGAAACGCCAGCGTGAGCAAGAAGCGCTGGCCAAGAGCCGAGGAAAAGACGACAGCGACGAGGCACCGCGTCGCCCCACAAAAGCCCCCGGCGCACTGGTTTCCAGCGCCGGTCAGTCGTACGGCGGACCTTTTGACCAGGCAAAGGGAAAACTTCCTTGGCCTGTTGATGGTCGATTGTTGGCGCGTTTCGGTGAAACCCGCGGCGATGACGAGCGAACCAAGTGGGATGGCGTGATGATCAGTGCTGCCGCGGGCAGTCAGGTACACGCTGTGCATGGTGGTCGTGTGGTCTTCGCCGACTGGTTGCGAGGCGCCGGGCTGCTGGTGATTCTCGACCACGGCAACGGTTATTTGAGTCTGTACGGTCACAACCAGAGTCTGTTGAAGGAAGCTGGGGACGTTGTAAAAGCCGGAGAGGCGATCTCCACCGTCGGTAACAGTGGTGGCGGTCAGGACACTCCGGCGCTGTATTTCGCTATTCGTCAGCAGGGTCGCCCTAGTGATCCGGCCCAATGGTGTCGCACTCAAGGATAAGTCGACACCTCACTCAGGAGTTCGTAAGACATGCTGTTTTCGTCCCGCCTCACCTCGCTGGCCCTGACTATCGCCGTTGTTATCGGCGCGCCTCTTGCGCAGGCCGCCGGTGCCGCTCCCGCTGCGGCGCCTGCTGCTTCCGCACCTGCCAATGCCGCGAACATCAAGGCGCCGCTGCCGCTCGACGAGCTGCGCACCTTTGCCGAGGTGATGGACCGGATCAAAGCGGCGTATGTCGAGCCGGTCGATGACAAGACCCTGCTGGAAAACGCCATCAAGGGCATGCTCAGCAACCTCGACCCGCACTCCGCCTACCTGGGCCCTGAAGACTTTCAGGAGCTGCAGGAAAGCACCAGCGGCGAGTTCGGCGGCCTGGGCATCGAGGTTGGCGTAGAAGACGGCTTTATAAAGGTCGTCTCGCCGATCGACGACACGCCTGCTTCCAAGGCGGGCATCGAAGCCGGCGACCTGATCGTCAAGATCAACGGCGCGCCGACCCAGGGCCAGACCATGCAGGAAGCGGTCGACAAGATGCGCGGCAAGATCGGCGAGAAGATCACCCTGACGCTGGTGCGCGACGGCGGCAACCCGTTCGACGTGACGCTGGCCCGCGCGACCATTCAGGTCAAGAGCGTGAAGTCGCAGATGCTGGAGCCTGGCTACGGCTACATCCGCATCACGCAGTTCCAGGTCAAGACCGGTGAAGAAGTCGGCAAGGCACTGGCCAAGCTGCGCAAGGACAACGGCAAGAAGATGAACGGCCTGATCCTCGACCTGCGCAACAACCCTGGCGGCGTGTTGCAGGCAGCGGTCGAAGTGGCTGACCACTTCCTGACCAAGGGCCTGATCGTCTACACCAAGGGCCGCATCGCCAACTCCGAACTGCGCTTCTCGGCAGACCCGGCCGACGCCAGCGAAGGCGCGCCTCTGGTGGTGCTGATCAACGGCGGCAGCGCCTCGGCTTCCGAGATCGTCGCCGGCGCCTTGCAGGACCAGAAACGCGGCATCCTGATGGGCACCGATTCGTTCGGCAAGGGCTCGGTGCAAACCGTTCTGCCGCTGGCCAACGACCGCGCACTGAAGATCACCACCGCGCTGTATTACACGCCGAATGGTCGTTCGATCCAGGCACAGGGCATCAACCCGGACATCGAAGTCAAACGTGCCAAGGTCACCACAGAGGCCGACGGCGAGAACTACAAAGAGGCCGACCTGCTCGGCCACCTGGGCAACGGCAACGGCGGCGCGGACAAACCGACCACCAAGTCCAAGGCTGGCAAGGCGCGTCCACAGGACGACGATTACCAGCTGAACCAGGCCCTCAGTCTGCTCAAGGGATTGAGTGTCACACGCGGCAATTGATATGCGCTTCTGGTTGACCGGGCTCGTCAGGGCCCTTGCAGTGATGGCTGTTGTTCTGACGGATGCCGCACAGGCGGCATCCGCCGAACCCTCGACAACCGACGGCAAGTCGCCGAAGGTCGCTTACATCAGTCTGATCATCGATGACCTCGGACAGAGTCCCGACAAGGACAGCCGCGCGCTGGCCCTGCCCGGCCCCGTGACGCTGGCGATCATGCCCGACACCCCGCACGCCACCGACTTCGCGCGCCAGGCCCACAAGGCAGGCAAGACGGTGATGCTGCACATGCCCATGGACCCGGCCACCGGACCGTACGCCTGGCGTCCCGATCTCCCGCTGACCGAGCTCGAATCGAGGCTCAACGCGGCGCTGTTGAAAGTGCCGTATGCAGCGGGGATCAACAACCACGAAGGCAGCCGCATGACCGCCGAGCCGGTAGCGATGAACTGGCTGGTGGGTGAACTGCAGCGGCGCCATCTGTTTCTGGTCGACAGCCGCACCAGTGCCAAGACCGTCGCCGCAGCCGAAGCGCAAAAGATCGGTCTGGCCAGTCTTTCCCGGGACGTGTTTCTCGATGACGAGCGCACCGCCGAGGCCATCAGCGGTCAGCTGCAGAGCGCGGTCAAACTGGCGCACAAGCAGGGTTCGGCGGTAATGATTGGCCATCCGTACCCGGTGACCATGGAGGTGCTGGAACGTGAACTGCCCAAGCTCAAGGCCCAAGGCATCGACTGGATCGAACTGCGCCACATGATCAGCATCCGTGGCAATCAGGCGATGAGCGGACACGGGAAGGATGGGGTTTATCGGTAGATCTTCCGGCTTGCACAAACCCCTGTAGGAGCCGTCCGAGGTTACGAGGGCCGCGAAGAGGCCGGTACATTCGATAAATCCCCAGCGCCTGACAGTCCGTATTCGCGGCCCTCGTAACCTCGGACGGCTCCTACAGGGGGTAAGCGATTTTCCAGGACTGCTTGTACAGGGGCAGGCGATGTCAGGGATGGCCTCAACAGGTCAGAGGTATTTACCCAAAATGCTGTCCACCGTGCCTTCCTTGCGCAGCTGATCCAGCGCGGTCTGCAGCTTCTTTACCACCTCATCCGGCGTGTCTTTGTTCAGCGCCAGGAACAACTCGGCGCTGTTGAACCGCAGCACGGTTTTCAACCCCGTTACGCCCTCTTGTCGCGCCAGGTAACGCCCGGCCGGGTCGCCCGTGGCCCAGAGGTCGATTTGACCGTCGACCAGCTTCTTGGCGTTGTCCTTGTCGCTGAGCACCACAATAGGGTTCATGCCCTGACGCCCCAGCTCTTCGGCGATCGCATCGCCCTTGTAGGCGCCGATCTTGTACTGACGGGCTTCGTCCAGGGTATTCAACTGAATCGGGCTGTCGGCTTTGGCCAGCATGATCCAGTCATCCGGGCCAATGGGGCCGACCCACTTGAAGAGCTTTTCGCGCTCAGGCAAACGCGCAGTCACGAACACGCCGTAACCGGGCTTTTCCAGCGCAAGTTTGTAAATGCGGTCCCACGGAAAACGCAGCGTCATGTTGTAGCCGACGCCCGCACGCTTGAAGGTTTCGCGCACGATTTCGACGGCAATGCCCTGGATATTGCTCTCCTGGGCGAAATTTTTGCCGTCGATGGCCATGTTGTAGGGCGGGAAATTCTCGGTGAGCAACACCATCGAATACGCCGGCGCATCCTCTGCCCGGGCGGTTCCTGTCAGCAATGTGGCCACGCTGATCAGCGCAAGAAAAACACCTTTGAACATATCCCTGGCACCCGATCCTGACGTCGGCAAGAGAGTGCCGTTAACACAGGGCGTTGTCCAGTTCGGGAATGGGTGGAGTCGCTTTCAGGACAGAGGTGTCTCGAAGCGCCTGGGGCGGGAGATGTGGCGGACTATCACCGACCTTTTTGATCGTTCCCACGCTCTGCGTGGGAATGCAGGGCAGGACGCTCTGCGTCCCTGTGACGCAGAGCGTCACGCAAGTCACTCCCACGCAGAGCGTGGGAGCGATCATCCACAGATGAAGTGTTCACATACGGGATCAGCGAACCACAATCCCTTGTTTGGCCATGAACGCCTTGGCTTCCGGCACCGTGTATTCGCCGAAGTGGAAAATACTCGCGGCCAGAACGGCACTTGCGTGGCCTTCGAGCACGCCGTCGGCCAGATGCTGCAGGTTGCCCACGCCACCCGACGCAATGACCGGGATACCCAGCGCATCACTGATCGCCCGGGTCACGCCCAGATCGAAGCCGTTCTTCATGCCGTCCTGATCCATGCTGGTCAGCAGAATCTCACCAGCGCCCAGGCTTTCCATCTTCATGGCCCACTGCACCGCGTCCAGACCGGTGGGCTTGCGACCGCCGTGGGTGAAGATCTCCCAGCGCGGTTCTTCGCCCGGCCCGGACACCTTCTTGGCGTCGATTGCCACGACGATGCACTGCGAGCCGAAACGCGCAGCCGCCTCACCGACAAACTCGGGGTTGAACACCGCAGCGGTGTTGATCGACACCTTGTCGGCACCGGCATTGAGCAGGTTACGAATGTCCTGCACGGTCCGCACACCGCCGCCCACGGTCAGCGGGATGAACACCTGACTGGCCATGCGCTCTACGGTGTGCAACGTGGTGTCACGACCATCGACACTGGCAGTGATGTCGAGAAACGTAATCTCGTCGGCACCCTGCTCGTCATAGCGACGGGCGATCTCCACAGGATCGCCAGCGTCACGAATGTTCTCGAACTTAACGCCCTTGACCACGCGACCGTTGTCGACATCGAGGCAGGGGATGATGCGTTTGGCGAGCGCCATGGGCCTAATCTCCGAAAGTTTAAGCACCTGTAGGAGCGCGCTTGCCCGCGATGAGGCCCGTACATCCGACAGGTCGTTGTCGGGAAATACGGACAATCGCGGGCAAGCGCGCGCCTACAAATTAGACCGAGTATTGATCGCAGAAAGCCTGGGCTTCAGCGACGTCCAGTGTGCCTTCGTAGATCGCACGACCGGTGATTGCGCCGATAATGCCCGGCGCTTTCGCGTCCAGCAGCGCCTTGATGTCGCCCAGGTTGTGGATGCCGCCAGAGGCGATGACCGGAATCTTCGTCGCCGCCGCCAACGCAGCGGTAAACGGTACGTTGCAGCCCTGCATCATGCCGTCTTTGGCGATGTCGGTATAAACGATGGCCGAGACGCCGTCCGCTTCGAAACGCTTGGCCAGGTCGATCACCTGAACCGAGCTGACTTCAGCCCAGCCGTCGGTGGCGACGAAGCCGTCTTTGGCGTCCAGACCGACGATCACCTTGCCCGGAAACGCGCGGCAGGCTTCAGCGACGAATTCAGGCTCTTTGACCGCTTTGGTGCCGATGATCACGTAGCTCACGCCCGCCTTGACGTAATGCTCGATGGTTTCCAGCGAGCGAATACCGCCACCGATCTGGATCGGCAGGTTTGGATAACGCTTGGCGATCGCAGTGACCACGTCACCGTTGACCGGCTGGCCTTCGAACGCGCCGTTCAGATCGACCAGATGCAGACGACGGCAACCGCCTTCAACCCACTTGGCAGCCATGCTCACCGGATCGTCGGAGAACACTGTGGAATCTTCCATGCGACCCTGACGAAGGCGCACGCAGGCACCGTCTTTGAGGTCGATAGCGGGAATAATCAGCATCTGGAAACCTACTTAATCGGAAATTAGTTTTTCTCGAGCGCCCAAACGTCGCTTTCGATGCTTTCGAAGCGCTCTTTCAAATGCGCCTGCACATCGAAAATCGCCCGGTTGTAATAGTGCGGGGCAATTTCGCGAGTGAACAATTCAAGGATTTCAGCCGCTTCGAACGAACCCAGGTCCAGTTCGAAACGGTCTTCCATGAACCGCTTGATTGTGTGACACGCCTCGTTCTCCTGCTCGGGAGTGAGGGTCAGGATCGGCGGCTTGTTCTTCTTGCTCATTACCAGCGGCCGTCCCACGCAGCGAAGTTCTGCAGCAACTGCAGGCCATGGGTGTGGCTCTTCTCAGGGTGGAACTGCACCGCGAAACGCGAGCCGTCCGCCAATGCGGCAGCGAAGTCATGGCCGTAATGACCGCGACCGACGATCTGCCGAGGGTTCGGCGACTCGATGTAATAGCTGTGCACGAAGTAGAACCGCGCCTGGTCCGGAATGTTGTGCCACAGCGGGTGATCCACCGCCTGCGTCACTTCGTTCCAGCCCATGTGCGGGACTTTCAGGTGCTGGCCGTCTTCGTGGAGATCCTTGCCGAAAAACCTCACCTGACCGGGGAAGACACCGATGCAGTCGACGCCATCGTTCTCTTCACTGCGGTCCATCAGCGCCTGCATGCCGACGCAGATGCCGAGAAACGGACGGTCCTGGCTGACTTCACGCACCAGGGCGTCGAAGCCCAGACGACGGATTTCAGCCATGCAGTCGCGGATCGCGCCCACACCGGGAAACACAACCCGGTCGGCTTCGCGAATCACGTCGGCGTCGCTGGTAATCAGCACACGGCCAGCGCCTACGTGCTCGAGGGCCTTGGCCACCGAGTGCAGGTTGCCCATGCCGTAGTCGATAACGGCAACCGTCTGCATTACAGCACGCCCTTGGTCGAAGGCATCTGGCCAGCCATGCGGTCGTCCAGCTCAACGGCCATGCGCAGCGCGCGGCCGAATGCCTTGAACACCGTTTCGATCTGGTGGTGAGTGTTGTGACCGCGCAGGTTGTCGATGTGCAGCGTGACGTTCGCGTGGTTCACGAAGCCCTGGAAGAACTCCTGGAACAGGTCCACATCGAAACCGCCTACGGTGGCGCGGGTGTACGGCACATGCATCTGCAGGCCAGGACGACCGGAAAAGTCGATGACCACGCGCGACAGCGCTTCATCCAGCGGGACATAGGCGTGGCCGTATCGACGGATGCCTTTTTTGTCGCCAATGGCTTTGCTGAAGGCCTGACCGAGGGTGATACCGACGTCTTCCACGGTGTGGTGGTCGTCGATATGCAGGTCGCCTTTGCTTTCGATATCCAGATCGATCAACCCGTGACGGGCGATCTGGTCGAGCATGTGTTCAAGAAAAGGAACGCCGATATCGAATCGGGCCTTTCCGGTGCCATCCAGGTTGATCGAGGCTTTGATCTGGGTTTCCAGGGTGTCGCGCTCGACGAACGCCTTACGTTCGGCCATCACCAGCTCCGCAAAATCATTGGGCGAAAAGGCGGACATTATAGGCGTGTAGGAGGGAAACAGAAACACGAAGGGAGATATCGCTGACGGGCTGAATCCGCCGCCGCGAGCGTTAGACATGTGCATACAAGCACATACGAGATGACGCCAAACCCTGTAGGAGCGCGCTTGCCCGCGATTACGGTGTGTCAGACAGCCAATCAATGCCAGACAAATTGCAATCGCGGGCAAGCGCGCTCCTACAGGTTCGATGTCGGCCCAATCAGGCCGACATCGAGAGCGGCTTAGTGAAACAACACCGCAGTCTTCTGCAGGGTGATCCACACGCCCCACGCCAGCGGGATGCCCACGGCCAGCCAGGCCAGGATCGCCAGCGGCTTGGTGCCTGCGTCCGCTTTCCACTCAAGGGAGGTGGTGTGGTCAGCGCCAGCGTCGTGACCGATGGCTTGTTCAGCCTTCAATTGCGCGTCGGTCATGAAGTACTTGTCGGCCACCGGGCGCACCAGCATGTTGCAGATGAAGCCCAGCACCAGCAGGCCAGCGAGGATGTACAGCGTGATGTCGTAAGCGTCGGCACGTGCAACGCCGTGGCTCAGTTGGTATTCACGCAGGTAGTTCACCAACACCGGACCCAGCACGCCAGCGGCAGCCCAGGCAGTCAGCAGACGACCGTGGATCGCACCGACCATTTGCGTACCGAACAGGTCAGCCAGGTACGCCGGAACGGTCGCGAAACCGCCGCCGTACATCGACAGCACGATACAGAACGCAGCAACGAACAGCGCAACGCTGCCCAGGTGGCTCAGGGTCGGCACCGATGCGTAGAGCAGGAAGCCCAGCGCGAAGAACACGAAGTACGTGGCTTTACGGCCGATGTAGTCCGAGAACGACGCCCAGAAGAAACGGCCGCCAATGTTGAACAGGCTCAGCAGACCGGTGAAGCCGGCTGCAATGGCGGCGATAGCGGCCAGTTGCGAAGCGTCCAGCTGACCGAACGCCTGATCGGTGCCCAGCAGCTTGCCGCCGAACACTTCCTGCAGCAGTGGCGAGGCCATGCCCAGGATGCCGATACCCGCCGAAACGTTCAGGCACAGCACCAGCCACACCAGACGGAATTGCGGGGTTTTCCACGCAACGCTCACGTGCACGTGGCGGTTGGTGATCATCGCGCTGTTGGTTTTCTTCGCAGGAGCGGTCCAGCCTTCAGGTTTCCAGCCGGTTGGCGGAACGCGGTACGCCAGGGCGCCACCGATCATGAAGACGAAGTAGATCGCAGCCATGGCGACGAAGCTTTGCCATACGCCCACGCTGTCAGGCGTTGCAAAGTGGCTCATCAACGCGGTCGCCAGTGGAGCACCGACCATCGCGCCACCGCCGAAGCCCATGATCGCCATGCCGGTCGCCATGCCGCGCTTGTCCGGGAACCACTTGATCAGGGTCGAAACGGGCGAGATGTAACCCAGGCCCAGACCGATACCGCCGATCACGCCCGAACCAATCCACATCAGCCAGATCTGGTGGGTATAGACACCCAGCGCCGAGATCAGCAGACCGCCACACCAGCACAGGGCCGAGACGACACCGGCTTTACGTGGTCCGGCGTGTTCCAGCCAGCCGCCCCAGATGGCCGCCGAGCAACCCAGGAAGATGAAGAACAGGGTGTAGATCCAGCCGAGCATGGAAATCGGCCAGTCACAGCTGGACGAGAAGACTTGCTCGAAGAACCCCATGTCCGGTGCACAGGCAACGGCGGTTTTGATCCCGATCGCCTTGGACAGCGGCAACCAGAACACCGAGAAGCCGTAAGCCATACCGATACAGAGGTGAATGGCCAGTGCGGCCGGTGGAACGAGCCAGCGGTTGAAACCGCGCTTGGCGATAATGCGCTCTTTGGACAAGAACGCAGGCTGAGCGATAGAGCCGCCCAGAGCAGTGCTTGTAGTCATCTAAGTTTTGCCCCTATTTATAGTTGTGTCCCGCAAGAACAACGGCATTGCTTCCGCCACCCCTCTTCATGCACGCAAGCATCGGGAGTTTTATCGGCAGAAAGCCTCATTACGTGACATTTCGACGCAGCATGACCCGCGAACGGCGAGAGATTACCATCTGATGCATGACAGGAAGCATTCTGCTACTACGATTTTTCTACCGTTTGTCACTGCATGAACTTCACTAAAGTGCATAAGGCCATCCAAAGCCCGTCGTCTGCGTGAGAACGCTATACTCGCGGGCTAAATTTTGAACGACTCGATTACAAGGACTCGCCCATGAAAGCGTTCGGCAAAATCCTGGGACTATTCATTCTCGGGCTGTTGCTGATCATCGTGGCTCTCGGCTTCGCCTTGACCCATCTGTTTGATCCCAACGATTACAAAGACGAGATTCGTAAACTGGTCCGCGACCGGGCACACGTCGAGCTGACGCTCAATGGCGACATCGGCTGGAGCCTGTTCCCCTGGCTGGGCCTGGAGCTGCACGACGCCAGTGTCGCCACGCTGACCGAGCCGTCAAAACCGTTTGCCGACCTGCAGATGCTGGGCCTCTCGGTCCGTGTCCTGCCCTTGCTGCGCAAAGAAGTGCAGATGAGCGACGTGCGGGTCGAAGGCCTCAACCTGATGCTGACCCGAGACGAAAACGGCCACGGCAACTGGGAAGACATCGGCAAGGTGCCTGCCGCTGCGGCCAACCCCGCGCAGCCTCCCGTCGCCCAGACCTCGCCGGATACCGCACCGGACGCAGCCGCCGCCAAGCCAGACAAAGCCTGGCAACCGCTCAAACTGGACATCGACAGCCTGACCGTGAACAACGCACGCATTGACTTCAATGATGTGCAGAAAGCCCGGCAGTTCACCGCCGAGAGCATCCAACTGAGCACCGGCCCGGTCCACAACGCCACCGACATTCCGGTGAAGCTGACGGCATTCCTGAGCACCAACCAGCCGGTGATCCGCACCAAGACAGAACTGACCGGCAAACTGCGGTTCGACCGCGCGCTCAAGCGGTATCAGTTCGACGACATGCGGTTCTCCGGCGAGGCAGCAGGCGATCCGCTGCAAGGCAAGACCCTGACGTTCTCCGCGCAAGGCCAGCTTCTGGCTGACCTGTCGGCCAACGTTGCCGAGTGGACCAACCTCAAGTTTTCCGCCAACCAGCTACGCGCCCTGGGCGAGCTGCACGTACGCGACCTGGACAAGGCGCCACAACTGAGCGGCGGCATTTCCATTGCCCAGTTCAACCTGCGCGAGTTCCTCGACAGCGTCGGCCAGACCGCGCCAACCTTGGGCGACAACAGCCTGACCCGACTGGAAATGGTCAGCCGCATCGCCGCAACGCAGAACAGTGTCTCGCTGGACGATCTGACGCTGCGACTCGATGACAGCACCTTCACCGGCCGAGTCGCCGTGGATGATTTCGCCAAGCAGTCCCTGCGCCTGAAACTGAAAGCCGACACGTTTGATGCGGACCGTTATCGTCCGCCACAGAGCGAACAGGCCAAGGCCGCAGGCGCTGCGCGCAAAACCGAAGTTCAGGGTAACGAAGCCGAGGCGATGGCCGCATCGGGCACCAGCCCGCTGCCGAATCAGCCCACTCAGGTCGCCTGGAGCGACACAAAGCTGTTGCCGCTGGAGCGCATGCGCAAGCTCGACGTCGATGCCGATCTCAATTTTGGCAAGCTGACCGTCGAGAAGCTGGCGATCCAGAACGCAGCGCTCAAGACCTCGGCGCTGGACGGCATCATTACGGTCGACAGCCTGCGCGGCGACCTCTACAACGGCAACTTCGAAGTCAAAGGCAATCTGGACGTGCGCCCGGAAGTACCGCTGGCCAGCGTGCAGACCCACATCGCCAAGGTGCCGGTCGAGCGCTTCATCCAGAGCCAGGGCACCACGCCTCCGCTGCGCGGCCTGCTGAACTTGAACAGCGACGTCACCGCCAAGGGCAACAGCGAGAAAGCGCTGGTCGAAAGCCTCAATGGCACCGCCAGCTTTGCGCTCAACGACGGCGTGCTGGTCAACGCCAACCTCGAGCAGCAGCTGTGTCGCGGCATCTCGGTGCTCAATCGCAAGACACTGAGTGGCGATCCACGCGGCAAGGACACGCCTTTCCAGCAGCTCAACGGCAATCTGACATTCCGTAACGGGGTGGCGAGCAACCCGGACCTCAAAGTCCGCACGCCGGGCCTCACGGTCAACGGCGACGGCGACATCGACTTGCGCGTGCTGGGCATGAATTACCGCGTCGGCGTGATCATCGAAGGCGACAAGAGCGACATGCCGGACCCGGCCTGCGAAGTGAACCCGCGCTTTGTCGGCATCGAATGGCCGATCCTCTGCCGTGGCCCGCTGGAGCTTGGCGCCAAGGCTTGCCGTCTGGATAACGAAGGGTTGGGCAAAGTGGCCGCAAAACTCGCCACCGATCGTATCGGCGACAAGATCGACGAAAAGCTGGGGGACAAGGTCAGTCCTGAGCTCAAGGACGCCATCAAGGGATTGTTCAAGCGTTAACCGTTGGCTGCCGGTCCCAGATCGGCAGAACGACACAAAACGTGTGGGAGCTGCCGGAGGTTACGACGGTGGCGAACGCGGTCTGCCTGATCCACCGCTTTCGCCACCGTCGTAACCTCCGGCAGCTCCCACAGGGATCGGGGGTGACCCGACCTCTACCTTTTCCTGAACACCGGAACCATGATGCAACCCGAGCAGTTTTCCTCCGCCGTCCTCGACTGGTACGACCGTCACGGCCGTCACGATCTTCCCTGGCAACACGACATCACGCCCTACCGCGTCTGGGTGTCGGAAATCATGCTGCAACAAACCCAGGTCAGCACCGTGCTGGGTTATTTCGACCGGTTCATGGAAGCGTTGCCCAGCGTTCAGGCCCTCGCCGAGGCGCCGGAAGACGAAGTCCTGCACCTGTGGACCGGCCTGGGTTACTACACCCGCGCCCGCAACTTGCAGAAGGCCGCGAAAATCGTCGTCGCCGAACACGGTGGCGAGTTTCCGCGCAACGTCGAAACGCTCACAGAGCTGCCTGGCATCGGTCTTTCCACCGCAGGCGCCATTGCCAGCATCAGCATGGGCATTCGCGCACCGATCCTCGACGGCAACGTCAAACGCGTTCTGGCGCGTTTTACGGCGCAAGAGGGTTATCCGGGTGAGCCCAAGGTCGCGAAGCAAATGTGGGCGACTGCAGAGCGCTTCACGCCTCACAGCCGGGTCAATCACTACACCCAGGCGATGATGGACCTGGGCGCCACGCTCTGCACGCGCAGCAAACCCAGTTGCCTGCTGTGTCCGCTGGAACGGGGCTGCGAAGCGCACATGCTCGGCCAGGAAACGCGCTACCCGATCCCCAAGCCGCGCAAGACCGTCCCGCAAAAACGCACCTTGATGCCGATATTCGCCAACGATCAAGGCGAGATCCTGCTTTACCGTCGCCCCTCGACCGGTTTGTGGGGCGGGCTCTGGAGCCTGCCGGAACTGGACGCCTTCGACGACATGCAGCATCTGGCCGATCAGCATTCCCTGGAGATGGGCGAGCATCAGGCACTGCCTGGGCTGGTCCACACGTTCAGCCATTTTCAACTGACCATCGAACCCTGGCTGGTCCGGGTCGAGGAGTCCGGCCATCACGTGGCCGAGGACGACTGGCTCTGGTATAACCTCGCCACCCCGCCGCGCCTGGGCCTCGCTGCCCCGGTGAAGAAGCTGCTGCAAAACGCAGCCGACGTATTGAACGCAGGAGAGTCGTCATGACCCGCACCGTAATGTGCCGCAAGTACAAAGAAGAATTGCCCGGCCTGGACCGCCCACCGTACCCAGGCGCCAAAGGCGAAGACATCTACAACCACGTTTCCCAGAAGGCCTGGGCCGACTGGCAGAAACACCAGACGCTGCTGATTAATGAGCGCCGCCTGAACATGATGAACGCCGAAGACCGCAAGTTCCTGCAGGCCGAGATGGACAAGTACCTCTCGGGCGAGGAATACGCCAAGGCCGAAGGCTACGTTCCACCGGCCGAATAACCCTTTGCAGACGGTGTTAATCGTAAGCGGAGGAAATAATTCAAATTTTTTTAAACAACACGCTTGACGACCTCCTGAAAAACACGTCTAATGCGCCCCGTTGCCCAGATAGCTCAGTCGGTAGAGCAGGGGATTGAAAATCCCCGTGTCGGCGGTTCGATTCCGTCTCTGGGCACCAAAATACCGAAAAACCCCTGCATCGAAAGATTCAGGGGTTTTTTATTGGCTACGATTTTTCGGGACAATCACGCCCGGCTACCCTTGGTAAATTCCGGCGGCTGCGATTCAATAGCCCACCGCAAAATCACCCTCGCCTGCAAAAGGACCGACGCGCATGGCCTCCCCAGACAAACAGCAAAAACGCGCCCAGCGGGCCAAAGCGAAGGCCAAGCAGAACCGTTCCGGCAAAGGCAAGCCGAGCCCGGTGCATCCGGTGCTGAACCACCCTTCCGTGAATGAGCCGTTCGACGACGTTTTCCTCGACCTGAGCAAATTCGACTTCAACGACATCATGGAGAACGGCTTCGAGCCCGCCGACTACGACGACCTGTTCCAGGCGATGAAAGCTGCAGAATCGATCAGCCTGCTGGCGATGTGCGTTGTCTTCCTGCAATACCCGGTGCTGGAACTGGTGATTGCCGAGGAAGAAGAAGACCCGGCCACCGACTTCCTGATGGCCTTGCTGATCGTTTACCGCGGCATCTTCCACGACGAAGAGGAAGAGGTGACTGTCGAATGGCTGGGCAGCGACGAATTCCAGGACGCCTACAACCTGGCGTCGGACATCCTTCAGCGCAAAAACGCTCGCGACGCCGGTCGCCGCTAACCCGCCAGTTTTAATTTGCATGACACCGGTCAAGACGGTAGCTTTGCGCCATTACGAGAATGCAACTCCTTCTCAATAAAGGCTTCCGTTTTGACAGATATTCACTCCTCTTCGTCGGCCGCCTCGGCGGACGAAGCGAACGCTTACTCCAAACCCCGAATTGTCCTGCATTGGCTGTCTGCTGCCGTCATCCTGTGGGCGACCTTCAGCGGCTTCGGCGTGGTGCTGCTCGATCCCAATCATCCCTTCCGGCAATGGGTCGAGTCGTTCAATCCGCAGCTGACCAGCCTCTTCATCCCGTTTTTTGCCTGGCGGCTATGGCTGGCCCTACGCGCCGAACCGCGCACCTCACGCAAACCGCAGGAAAGGCTGGCCCACACCGTCCACATGGGCATCTACGCCGCCGTCTCGGGCGTGCTCATCACCGGCGTGTTGATGATGACCCACCCTGTGACGCTCCTGGCGCTCATAACGCTGCCACAGCTCATTCACTCGAATATCGCGCTGCTGCAACTGCATGAACTGCATCACGTCCTGTGCGCGATTTTGGCGGGGCTGGTGACCCTGCACCTGGCGGCGGTGGTGTTGCATCACGTGCGGGGGAAGTCGGTGCTGGGAAGGATGATCAAATAGCAAAAAAAACGGCCACCCTCATCACTGAGGGCAGCCGCCTTTATCTCGCCAGCAACGCCGGCTCAATTACTGATCAATTGAGCACAACCTTGCCCGCTTTTACCGCTTTGCGACGGCTCGATACGATCAAGCCGGCAGCGACGACGAGGAGGCTGAGCAGGCCGGTGGCGATGATTTCCATGCGGTGGCCTTCCTGGAACAGCATGATGGTCAGCACCGCGACGATGAACACGATCACTGCCCAGGTCAGACCCGGGAACAGCCACATGCGGAAGTCGATCGGCTCACCGGCAGATTCACGCTTGCGGCGCATGCGCAGTTGGGAAACGGCGATCACCAGGTACACCAGCAGCGCAATGGCGCCGGAGCTGGCCAGCAGGAAGTCGAACACGGCAGCCGGTGCGACGTAGTTGGCGAACACGGCGGCAAACGCGGCGCCGGTCGACAGCAATACAGCCCAGTAAGGCGTACCCGCTTTGCTGGTGCGCTGCGAAATGGCAGGCGCGTCGCCGCGTTTGCCGAGGGAGAACAGCATGCGCGAAGCGGTGTAGAGCGCCGAGTTCAGGCAGCTGGTCACCGCAACCAGCACGACCAGATCCACGATCAGTTTGGCGTTCGGAATGCCCATCATGTCGAGCACGGTCTGGTACGAACCGACTTCGGCCAGACGGCTGTCGTTCCAAGGCACCAGCGCGACCACCAGGAAAATCGACAGCAGATAGAACAGGCAGATCCGCCAGATCACCGAGTTGGTGGCCTTAGTGATTTGCTGTCCCGGGTTCTTCGATTCCGCCGCCGCGATGGTGACGATCTCGGTGCCCATGAACGAGAACATGGTCGTCAGCATGGCGGCTAGAACGGCGCCCATGCCGTTCGGCAGGAAGCCCTGTGTGTCATACAGATGGCTGACGCCGCTGACCTGACTGTTCGGCAGCAGGCCAAACACGGCCGCCACGCCCAGCACGACAAAACCGATGATCGCCAAGACCTTGATCAGCGCGAACCAGAACTCGAACTCACCGTAGTTCTTCACGCTGAACAGGTTGGTCGCCGTGAGCAACAAGGTAATGATCAGCGTGAACGCCCAGATCGCAATGTTCGGGAACCACGCATGAAGAATGGTGGCGGCGGCGTTGGCTTCCAGCGGAATCACCAGCACCCAGAACCACCAGTACAACCAACCGATGGTGAAGCCCGCCCAGTGACCGATCGCGCGGTCGGCGTAGGTCGAGAACGATCCGGTGTCCGGCGACGCAACGGCCATCTCGGCCAGCATGCGCATCACCAGCACCACCAGCGTACCGGCTGCGGCGTAGGCCAGCAGCACGGCTGGACCGGCTTCGGCGATGGCGTGACCGGAACCGACGAACAAACCGGCGCCGATAACACCTGCAATCGACAGCATGGTGATGTGCCGTGGTTTGAGCCCTTGATCGAGATTTGAAGCGTTTGCGGTACTGCTCATGAAAGCAACCTTTGAGGATTTTTTATACGGATCAGGACTGTTTGCGATCACTCGTAAAAAGATCACAACAGCACTGTTATTTATTTTTTACGCAAGAAGTACGCCAAAATATTTCAAAAACGACGTCGTGCGTGGATAGGCCCGTTGCAGAGGCATTCGGTAAGTCTCTGAAGGGAATAGCATTTCGCCATTCACGTAGGAATTGTTACCGAGCGCAACAGGATAGAGACGTTTACCTGCACCGAAAATACACAGAGGCGACCGATTAGCACCAAATAAGCGCACGAAAGTGACCTTTGATCGTAACAGTGGCCGAAATACCCTTCACGACGGCGTTTAAAGCTGGCACCATCGCGCCCTTTTTGCGCAAAGCCAGCTCAATGGCCGCGCGCGGCAGACACACCGACACATGAGGAGTCCACATGGCCGAGGCCACGCCCGCCCTGGAAATCCGCAACCTGCATAAACGTTACGGTCAGCTGGAGGTGCTCAAGGGCATTTCGCTGAGCGCGCGCGATGGCGACGTGATTTCGATTCTGGGCTCATCCGGCTCCGGCAAATCCACGCTGCTGCGCTGCATCAACCTGCTGGAAAATCCGCATCAGGGTCAGATCCTGGTCGCCGGCGAAGAACTCAGGCTCAAAGCCACCCGCAAGGGTGAACTGATCGCCGCCGACAACCGTCAGATCAATCGGCTGCGCAGCGAGATCGGCTTCGTCTTTCAGAACTTCAACCTTTGGCCTCACATGAGCGTGCTCGATAACATCATCGAGGCGCCGCGTCGTGTGCTCGGTCAAAGCAAGGCCGAAGCCACTGAAATGGCTGAAGCCCTGCTGGCCAAGGTCGGGATCGCGGACAAACGCCACGTGTATCCGGCGCAACTGTCGGGCGGTCAGCAACAACGCGCCGCCATCGCGCGCACGCTGGCAATGCAGCCTAAAGTCATCCTGTTCGACGAACCCACTTCAGCGCTGGACCCGGAGATGGTGCAAGAAGTGCTAGGTGTGATTCGTGGTTTGGCCGAAGAAGGCCGGACCATGTTGATGGTGACCCACGAAATGAATTTCGCCCGGCAGGTATCCAGTGAAGTGGTTTTCCTGCATCAAGGGCTGGTAGAAGAACAAGGATCGCCGCAGCAGGTCTTCGATGACCCGCAATCGGCGCGCTGCAAACAATTCATGTCCAGCAATCGCTAACGGAGCAACATCGATGCAGACCCTGAAAACATTCCTGTTGGCCGCTGCCGCTACCCTGGCCGTCGTCACCAGTGCTTTTGCTGCCGACACCCTGAAAATGGGCATCGAAGGCGCCTACCCGCCGTTCAACAACAAGGACGCCAGCGGTCAGGTCGTGGGCTTCGACGTCGAAATCGGCAACGCCCTGTGCGCGAAGATGAAGGTCACCTGCGAAGTCGTGACCTCCGACTGGGACGGCATCATCCCGGCCCTGAACGCACAGAAGTTCGACTTCCTGATCTCCTCGATGTCGATCACCGAAGAACGCAAGCAGGCGGTTGATTTCACTAACCCGTACTACTCGAACAAGCTGCAGTTCATCGCACCCAAAGCGACCAACCTGGGCGCGGACAATGAGTCCATCAAGCAAGCGCTGAACGGCAAGACCATCGGCGCACAGCGCGCGACCCTGTCCGGCACCTGGCTGGAAGACAACTGGGGCGATGCCGTCACCGTCAAGCTCTACGACTCGCAGGAGAACGCCTTTCTGGACCTCGCTTCGGGCCGTGTAGACGCGCTGCTGGGCGACAAATACGCCAGCTACGAGTGGCTGAAAAGCAAGGAAGGCCAAAACTTTGAGTTCAAAGGTGAGCCATTGCCGGGTGACGACAAGATCGGCATCGCCGTGCGCAAAGACGATCCCCTGCGCGAGAAGCTGAACGAAGCGCTGAAGGAAATCATCGCCGACGGCACCTACAAGAAGATCAACGACAAGTATTTCCCGTTCAGCATCCTCTGATCTGCCCGACCGACGCCGCCGCGCTGTATCTCTAGCGCGGCGCTGCCCGTCCTCTGACCAAGCAAAGCCATGAACCTCGATCTACAAGGATTCGGCCCGGCCCTTGCGGCTGGCGTGCTGATGACGATCCAACTCGCCCTGTCCGCCCTTTGCCTGGGCCTCGTCCTCGGACTGCTGGGCGCACTCGCCAAGACGTCGCCGAACCGTGCCCTTCAATGGATCGGCATGACTTACTCGACCCTGGTGCGCGGCATCCCCGAATTGCTGTGGGTGCTGCTGATCTACTTCGGCACCATCAGCAGCATGCGCGCCCTCGGCCATCTGTTCGGCATACCCAACCTGTCGCTCAGCGCGTTCGCCGCGGGCGTCATCGCGCTGGGGCTGTGCTTCGGCGCGTACGCCACCGAAGTGCTTCGCGGCGCCATCCTGTCGATCCCGAAAGGTCATCGCGAAGCGGGATTGGCATTGGGCATGTCGCGCTCACGGATCTTCATCAAGCTGGTCATGCCGCAGATGTGGCGGATCGCACTGCCAGGGCTCGGCAACCTGTTCATGATCCTTATGAAAGACACCGCGCTGGTGTCGGTCATCGGTCTTGAGGAAGTCATGCGCCACGCACAAATCGCCATCACCACCACCAAACAGCCGTTCACCTTCTATATGGTCGCGGCCTTCCTGTACCTGGGCATGACGGCGGTGTCGATGATCGGGCTGGCCTGGCTGGAGAAACGGGCCTCGATCGGCTTCGTGAGGAGTGCATCATGAGCTGGGAATTCGCCCTCAAATGGCTGCCCAAGCTGCTGCAGGGCGCCACGCTGACGCTGGAGCTGGTCGCCATCGCCGTCGTTGCCGGCCTGATCCTGGCCATCCCGATGGGCATCGCGCGCGCGTCGCGTAACGTCTACGTACGCGCCCTGCCCTTCGCCTATATCTTCTTCTTTCGTGGCACGCCCTTGCTGGTGCAGCTGTTCCTGGTCTATTACGGCTTGGCGCAATTCGAGGCCGTGACCCAAGGCCCGCTATGGCCTTATCTGCGCGAGCCGTTCTTCTGCGCCGCCCTGATCATGACGCTGCACACCACGGCCTACATCGCCGAAATCCTGCGTGGCGCCATCCAGGCCGTTCCACCGGGCGAAATCGAAGCGGCCCGCGCCCTCGGCATGTCCAAGGGCAAGGCGCTTCTCTACATCATCCTGCCCCGCGCCGCCCGCATCGGCCTGCCCGCCTACAGCAACGAAGTCATCCTGATGCTCAAAGCCAGCGCCCTGGCCAGCACCGTCACCCTGCTCGACATCACCGGCATGGCCCGCACCATCAACGCCCGCACCTACATGCCCGAACAGAGCTTCTTTCTGGCGGGCCTGATCTACCTCGTGATGTCCTTCGTGCTGGTGCAAGGCTTCAAACTGCTGGAGCGTTACCTGCGGGTGGATGCGAGCCAGGGACGCTAAGCACCGCCCGACCTGACGCCAACCCACCTGTAAGAACGTGTTCGTTCGCGATGCAAGGTTCAGACGACTGACCCCACTTCGCGAACGACCGACTGTAGGAGTGAGCTTGCTCACGATTCGCCGTATCCTGCGCTGCATACCCCGACGGTCATAAACCTCGATGCCCTTGCACTCCGACGAACTCAAAAGCCGCTTCCACGCCCTCGACGCCTTCCTGCTCAAGCATCAGGCGCTGTGGCGCCCAAAACCCTTCACCCATCGCCACCTGCCATGGGAAGCGCAACACCCCGAGTTATCCACCTGGCTGCGCCAACGCTCGCTGGAACAAGCAGAAGCCGCCCACAATCACCCCGAACACCTCGACGCCCCCCAACCGTTCGCAGCCATCGCCCAGCAATCCAAAACCCTGAGCGACATCGACGCCCTGCCCCGCATCGACCTGGAACACGTGTCATCCCGCATGAGCGTCGACGTACCCGGCCGCAAATGGCAACAGATCGAAGCCTTCGCCAGCAGCCTCAGCTTCAAAGACACACCCACACACTGGCTCGACTGGTGCGCCGGCAAAGGCCACCTCGGCCGCCGCCTCGCCCATCACGGCCAAGCCCTCACCTGCCTTGAATACGATGCAAAACTGGTAGAAGCAGGCGAACAGCTCAGCCACAAGCTCGGCATCACCGCCCAGCACCTGCACCAAGATGTCATGGCCGCTGACGCCGCCACCCGATTAAACGCGACCCACACCCCGGTCGCCCTGCACGCCTGCGGCGATCTCCACGTGCGCCTCATGCGACTGGCCAGCGACGCCCGTTGCCAAACCATGGCCATCGCCCCGTGCTGCTACAACCGCATCGCCAGCGACCACTACCAGCCGTTATCGACCGAAGGCCTGGCATCGTCGCTTCAACTGTCCCTCGACGACCTCGGCCTCCCGCTGAGCGAAACCGTCACCGCAGGCGCCCGCGTCCGTCGCCAACGCGACACCTCCATGGCACGCCGCCTCGCCTTCGACCTGCTGCAACGCCAACTGCGCGGCATCGACGACTACCTGCCCACCCCATCGCTCCCCAGCGCCTGGCTCGACAAACCCTTCGCCGACTACTGCCGCGACCTCGCCGAACTCAAACAACTGCCCGACCCCGGCACACAGAACTGGTCCGAGCTCGAAGCCGCCGGATGGCAACGACTAGCCGAAGTCCGCAACCTCGAACTGCTGCGCAACCTCTTCCGCCGCCCCCTCGAACTCTGGCTCATCCTCGACCGCGCCCTCTACCTGCAACAGCGCGATTACCACGTCCGCATCGGCACCTTCTGCGACAGCCACATCACACCCCGCAACCTGCTCATCCTCGCCGAACGAAAACGAACCACTTCGAGCGTACTGCCCTGTGGATAACTCTGTTGACTAAATTCCGCCGAACCTACAAACCACGCGCCTCGCAAACGATTTAACAAATTGTTCACTTTTTATACAGGTGTTAAATTTTCGACAAATCAGTAGCTTGCGAACCAATGAGAACCGTTCCACAAAACCGCCCTTTGCCGCCATGCGCATGGAGCGATTGTGAATAACGGTCATCGCGATTCGACATAAGCACCGCAAAAAAAGTGAAATTAAGGCTTTACTCGACAAACCAAATCCCTATAATCAGCGCCCACAACGCCGGTATAGCTCAGTTGGTAGAGCAACTGACTTGTAATCAGTAGGTCCCGGGTTCGACTCCTGGTGCCGGCACCATACAAGGTTCCATAGAAGGCTTTCAAAATCTCTGGAATCCCCGAAAAACCCGCCTTCTGGCGGGTTTTTTCGTTTTGGCGTTCCATTGCTGTGCGTCAAACCGCTCATCTGGTCCCCTTGTCGCCGCGAGCATCCGTAGGAACAGCAGGCACTGGCTGCCATGGAGCTTCCACACGAGCAGCTTCAATTACGACTCGCAGAGGTGGAAGCTTCCTGTAAGGACCTTGGGGCTTGTAGAGGAGGTTGCATGTATGTGGAAAGCGCAACTTGGCAACCCAAATGGACCGGGTGCAGAGGTCGGCCTTCCACGCCAAATCTATGGAGAGGAACAGATAGGCTAGTCCATTCATATTGTCTCTATTACGCCGGTTGTATAGGATTCGCTCCATTGGCGGGGATTTTGGAGCAGCGCCGAAACCTCGCGACAGCGCTCGCGCTTTGCTGCAGTAGAAAACGAAATGAAAAAACCGTCTCATTGAGGCTAATGCTGTTCACTTAAGCGGAGCAGCCTTGCGGTCTACCGGAAATCGGGTTTTTGAAATCTTCACCGTCCTTGGCCTCGAAGGCCTCGGGTGGTGATCCAGAAACATTCCCCCAACACCCGCTCGTAGATCAGCCAGTCGCCTTCCCATCGCTGAAATGGGGTTGGCCGCCGCCATCACGATCAACTGAACAGCAATGTACTGACAAGCGGGCTTGAACCGAATGTCCGACGGCGCTCGGCCAAAGGCGACAGCCGCTTGGCTCGCCTCCCGTCGAATCATGTTGTAAGCCAACAGCAAACCCCAGACTTCCTGATAAACCAAGTCGATCTTCTTGCTGCGCAAGGTCATTGCGTTCTGCTGCATCGAGCTTTTGATATCTCTGAAACCCAGCTCGATTTCCCAACGCTCCTGATAAAGCTTGGCGACGGCGTTGGCGCTGTACGTGGCTGCCGGCAGCGATGTCATGATCGTTTTCAGCTTGCCCTGAATCTCGTAACTGACCTCTCGAACTTCCCAATGCGTCGGCAAGTCCGGGTTTCGCTTTCTTGCCTGCGGCGACACTTTCATCCGTACCAAACGGTCGTTTTTGCCATAGCGAACCACTTCTTCGCTGACCAGATTCTTGCGTGCCGGGGTCAGCCAGTGGCGACTAATCCCCTGACCACTCAGGCGAAGCATCAGATCTGCACTCCAGAAACCCTTGTCGAACAGGGTGACCGACTGGTTGGGTACCTGCTCTAGAAACTCATCAGCCAAACGCATTTCGCTACGTCGATAGGGGCTCAGTTGCGCATCCAGGATCACATGCGAACGTACATTCATCAGCGCTACCAGACGTAGCATTGGAAAAGGGGTCTGGCGTTCGGTCGGTGTATTTCCAGAGCCGAAATGATCGCGCAGCTCGGGCGTATCCGGGGTGCGCAGCAGCGCTCCGTCCACGGCAAAGACCTGCAACCCCTGCCACGAATCATCGCGGTAACGCTCCCCGCCCCATTGGTTGCCTGTCTTGCGAAACAGCCATTCGACGGGACCCGAGCCGAGGCGTTTGCGGGCTTCGGTCACGCCGCTACGGGCGAGTAGGTGGTCTGTCGCCAAGCCTTGAGCGCAGATATTGAGTCGTCTGGCGACCTCGTGCACAGGCTCGTCGCGGAACAGCGCCATGCCCAGTACTAACCAGAGCACTTGGTCTGCGGGCAGGCGGCGACGCCTGATAGTGGCCTGGCTGGAGAGGTCCAAGGCCGACGCCACCCATTCAATGGGGATATTTTGAGTGAACGTACTGAGGTCTGAAAAGTTGAAGAGGTCGCCAAGATCGAGCAGGTGCTGTTGAACAGACATAAAAAATCCGATGCCAGGTATCTGGCATCGGATTTTCTAAGAACCCCGGCTGTGGTTCAGATGCTTAAGTGAACAGCATTACACCGAAAGGTGGGCCTTTTTTGTTCGGGAATTGACGCATGCAGGGCAGCAATCACCATGTGGCTGATTGCTGCCGGATCTTCGCTTGCTGCGGGGTGTGCTTGGCATTCCATGCTCACAGCCTAGGTCAAGGCAATGTGTCTTTAATGGTTGCTCACTGACCCATTAGAGGGATCACAGTCATTAAAAATGGTAAGGATCGAGCTCGGCCAGCTGTGAAAGCAGTATCAAATGCTCTACAGCCTTGAGCTTTTCCAGATGATCTAGGGTCGGTTCTCCTCCGAGCATCAATGCTGGAACAAAACCATACATTTCGTCGTGACGTAGAGTCCCGAATTTGTTTCTTGCTCTGTCGAACAAATCTTCCAGGTCGTTGGATTCAACTTTTCGAGACACGATAAAATCTTGGAGTTTACGATCCATTTGTTCGGGGGTAGGTTCCAAATCATGAATGACGCATCGGGAAAAGACGCTGGTAATTTTCAGCGAAAATCCGGTTTTTTCACCCCAAAGATACAGGTCTCCAAAAGCGCCACGTGCTATCAGGTGATAAGTATCGCGCTTTCCAAATTTCGTCCCTTCTATCCAAGAGGCAACCACACCCTCGTAATCCTGAGGATTTACTATCCAAAAGATTCCATTGCCATATCCACACCAGCCGTGCTCAGCCCAATACTCCAGAAGCTGGTTTGGCAGTTTGCCCCTATAGCGCTCGATACTGGACTCCGGAACGTCCCGGCGATCAACAGGGCTACCAAACTTTTCTAGGAACCTAGCAAATACCTTGTCCACGGGTGTCTCTCCTTTAGCATTTATGCAATTTCACGTTAAGAAAGGTTGAACCTCGCAAGGATTCTGGTACTTTCTCAGCAGACGCTTTAAGTTTTTGAATTTTTGGTCTCCACTGAGGACCAATGCTTGAGTTAACCCGTCGGTCGCCGAAGTCACTGATGATATCGTTGCCGCCAGCCTTAAGGTCGGGGTTGTGCAGTCCAGCCAGGCTTGCCATAGTTTCCTTGGCTTTTTTGATTGCAGCCTCCTCTGCTTCGAGTACACCCAAGTCTGGAAAATCATTTTGAAAACGCTCTTCCAATTGGTCTTGCAAATCCTTGCGAGCTTTTTTGGCGGCAGCCGCACTCCGTTTCACCGGATTAGCGATATTCGCTAGATAATCCTCGACCGTGAGTCGATTTAATCCCTCTTCCTGCCCTTTCAGTTGCCGCTCGAACTCGCCAATTTTGGAGGCTGGCATTTTATCTGCCTTGAAACATTCAACCTCATGCAGCGGCATGGCGTTTGACTTACCCTTCGCGGCCTCTTTGCCTCCTTCTGAACGATTCGGGGGTGGCTCTTGGCCCGCCACCGGCCCTCTGTGCGGCTCAGCCTTTTGCAGGTCAGGTCTTCCCTTCAATGCATCTTCATGCTCAACCATCCACTGGCCAATTCTTGCGCCTTTCGGACTGGCTCGCATCTCTTGGGCCAACCTGCCAGCGTTACCCCGACCACGAGTCAAGTATTCAACGATTGCGCCCAGCAATAGAATGACGACCTCGACGTGGCCAAGCGCGATGTTATGGGCCGCGCTGGTCACCGCTAGGGGATCGTCCTGGCTGAACGGGGTTAAGCCCTCCTCACCTCGGGTGCCTTCCCACGCGGTATTGATGCCTGTCAGGTAATACCCGCCAATGCGCGGCAGACCTTCGACAAAGAACTCTGCAATGGACTGCAGGCCAAGCACACCCAGTATCCAGGTGCTGACCTGCAATCCTATGGCAGCGCCTGTAGCCCCCATTGGGATGGCACCGGCACCTCCGAAGAATACGCCCACACCGGCACCGATGGCACCTCCGGTCAACGTACTGCCTGCGACGATCATTGCCATCTGAGTGACGACATCGATCAGGTCTTTGAGGATTATGGAAATGTCGAGATCGGAGAAACGTTGGCGAAGTAGGTCACTCGCTTGCCATTCAGCCTGATGAAACGCAGAGCGGACGCTTGCGACCCGACGGATATTGAGGCTCAGGGACGGGGCGGGTTCACCCCGGTGGTTTTGATGCCGGGCACCATCTTGGTAGCCCATTTCGTCCCTTATCCGATCTTCAATTTGCTGCCACGATGGCACGATATGCCATAAAAACATTCAATGTCTCCCTGACAACTTACCTGCCTGAACGGGGCAATAGTTTGCTTCTTGGTCTTGGATAAGATAAGGATAAACGGTATTGGAACATAGCCCGAGAGGGTATCTTAAGCAAGACCGAAAAAGTTTGGCCGGATCGGGAGGTGGATGGCATATCTGAGATAGATGGGTTCCACGTACGCTTACGGTTGCTTTAGTCAACTGCAAGGCAACCCACTCATGGTCACAACGAATTAACATACTTAATATAACCACCAACAAGTATTAGAGCCCCAAAACACAAGGCACACATCCCCCACGTCACGAACAGTATTCGCTTCAACCCCGTCGGAAAATCTCGGACTTCTGCGAGATTTACAACACCTCTCTTATGAGAAATATCAGGTATCATGAGAACCATAGTTAACAAACCATTACGAATAACCTTTCCAATTATTCCTGCTTGAGAGTAATTATCTATGTTTGCTTTCACAAAACTACTCTTGGGCATCAAACGTTCAGATTTTTCTGTATAGACGTTAACAACATAGATCAGGCATATCGTGATGAGTATCATCGGTATTCCAATGACCCCACTGATAATGCCTAAGGTATCCGGGCTCATTACAATGTTTCCCTATAAATACAATCGCTCACCCTAAACGTGCCGATCAGTGCGCCCCACTCTGGGCCGCAGCGGAAAGCTAGACACAGGTCACCAAGTCCTTTATCGCTTATTACCACGACTGATCGCTGCAACCTCTCCTCGCGACATTACACGTCAACCAAACATCCCACGCTGCCAATACGCCTCACCCACGATAGCAATCGATGCCCCCGCCTCTCGCAACTCAACGGCCTTCATGATCTTGGTGCCATAGGTGCTGTGTCGCCACTGCTCGTTGCCGATGCTCCCGACCACCAGATAGTGAACCTTATTACTCACGCCGCCGCCGATCACGCCGCCCTTCTCTTCGATCAAAGCCTGACAATCCTTTCGCGGCCCATAAGCCATGACGCCGGTGAACACAAACACTCGGTCTGCCCATACCAATTCAGGCTCTGGGGTATTGAAGGGTAAGTCGTTCGGGGCGACGGCGCTGCGCTGGGAAGGGGTTGGCTGACTGATCGGCAATCCGGCGAAGCTATGCAACAAATTGAGCAGTTCGTGCGACTCGTCTTCATCCAGCACGTTGTCCTGCAGCATGCAGGCGAGCCTGGAATAAAGAAGGTTGATTACGGGGTCGTCCAAATGCGCGACTTGGCTCTCAAGCCACTGCTTCAGAAAAACTGCCTCACTGGTGTTGACCACGCCATCCGCAATGAGGCCGGCAGCAATGCCGACCAACGCGTCGGCGGAGCGGCGGTCGATGCGGGCGGCATGAAAAAATCGACTGTTGGTGAATTCGTTGTGCAAGTCCATGCAGAAGCTTCCCTTTGAAGACGTAACGAAGTGCGTCAAGGTTTAGCTCGTTATGGCGGAACGAGCAAGTCACACTGGACGCACGCTAGCCCTTAGCAGCCTTCGCCAACGCCCGACGCAGTCTGTCGTTGTCCACAGCAAGCAGCACCAGAATGGAAGCCGTGAACACATCAATCGCATCCCGCCCGAGGAAATGCCAGAAGCACCACGCCGTTAGCGATAGCACTCCGGCTGTCAGGAGGAACAGCAGCGACCTTTTCATCCCGTCTCCAGTCTGGTTCGACGTATTTCTGATTAGAGACCCCACGCCTCTTAACGGGAGAAGCTTGAAGCGTTCACCTGTTACCGAATACAGGAAATCTCCTAGGGCCGCGTAAGGTAATTCCAAACCAAGCGCAGCTCCTTTCTTACAATTGGTCCTGCTGGGCCTTGTGCACTTATTTACCTCCTACATCCCCCAACCAGACACATTCCCCCACAAAACAAACCAGATCCTGTAGGACGCTTCTGAATTTAATCGCTATCCTCCCCGGCGCGTTGCGACTCTCTGGTTCGCGGCATACCCTCCTCCGCGTCGCTATCCGGCGACCGGTTTTGACAGACCGTATGGAGAGAACGTAACGCCCGCCCCGGACCAATCGATCATGGATCTGTTGGCTCTGATATGGCGGCTGTTCGCGGGGCACATTCGTGTGCGCCAGTTGCTCTCCATTGGTCTGTCAACCCGCGTACAGCTGCCACCCAATCTGATTGACAGCAGAACGGGCGTCGGCTCAAACGTTTTTGGAGAGCCCTGATGATCAGATCCACCCCACACCCACCCGAAATCCCCCTCACCAAAGCCACGCCCTTCAGCGTCAATCTCGGCAACCTGAGTCTCTTCCGCGTCCAGCCTGAAGTGCGGGTCGATGATGCGCTCGCCCTCGCTTCCGAATACCTGTCCTGCGCAGCGGCCACGGCTTATGAAGCCGCTGATAACAGCTCGGCAGAGTTCCGGCCCTTGGCCAGAGCAGTGGTGCATCAAATTGAGGCGGCTAAAGCGTTGGTGGAGGCGTCGATTGCTGGCTTGTCGAATGGCGCGGACGTTACGCCTTAGCTCGGAGTTGAGCCGTCGTAGATCAGACGGCTTTGACGAACCGGTCATCCCCCACATATCTCTCAGACTTTTCCGACAGAACCTTTGAGCGTTCGCTGAAACCATGCGTCCCTTTGCTCACAAGGACTCTGGACATGCTGAAACTGACGCTCAACAAGCCCCTGCTGAAATACCTGCTGCCACCGGTAGCAGCGCTTATCGCGATTCCCGTGCTGTTCACCAGCGTTTTTTTCTACAACGAAGCCGGGTACATGACGCATGTGCGGACGATCTTCGGCGACGAGAAAATTGTGGATGACGTCGGTTATTCGACGAAATGGTTCGGTCGGGCCACCGCCTGGAAGAAAGCTGTCAGCGTGCAGTCCGTTCTCGTTATCGATAAGGACGACAGCAATCCGGAGAACGATGCGCTGGGCGCGACCATTGAAGCCTTTCCGATTGTGTTTTTGGGCAATGTCGATGCAAAGGTCGAGTCGTCCGCGCGCTTCCGGCTGCCGAGCGGGCCAGCGTTTCTGACCATCGCTCAGGAATACCGTAACCCTGACAACTTCATCCGCACGGCACTGCTTCCGGCGATCAAGGAAACACTGCAGGCCACCGCGTCGCTCATGACCGCCGACGATTACTACGCCGGGGCCCGCAGTGAGTTCGCTGCGGAGTTCGAGAATCAGCTCAATGAAGGTTTGTATCTGATCAAACGCCGGGAAGTTCGCGGCCCACGCGGCGACATTCCTCAACAAACGGCGATTCTGCAATCGGGAACCCAGCAAGGAAGTTTCGGGAGCAATACCGGTAGCCAATACGTGACCGAGAAGGTCGTCGACAGCAAGAACATTCCCATCCGTAAACAGCAGCAATTCCGCAAGTTCGGCGTAGAGGTGGTTGAAGCGCGGATCACCAATACCGACCCGAACCCGCAGTACAAGCAACGCATGGTCAAGGTCCAGCAGGCACTCGCCGAGCTGGCGGTTGCGCGGCAGAACCGTTTGAAAGAGGAGGAGGAAAAGCGCCTTGTCACTGCTCGCGGCGAGAAAGAGGTAGAAGCCAAACGGCAGGAAACGCTTCGCGATCAAATAGAGCGCACGACGCAGGCTGAAACAGAGAAGCAACTGGCGGTGATCAATGCCGAGCGCGAGCGTCGGCGCGCAGAGATCGAGAAACAGACCGCCGAATTGCTGCGCGACAAAGCCGCGACGACCGCACAGGCGACCACCATCACCGCAGACGCCGAAGCCCACGCTCGAGAAGCGACGATCAAAGCGGATGGTGCGCTGCAATCCAAACTCGACGCGCTTGTGGAAATCAACAAAGTCTGGGCTCAGGCAGCCGCTCAAGCGCCTGTGCCGAGTGTGATGATGGGCGGCGGGCAATCCGGCGCAACAGGGCGTCAGGATGAGCTGAGTCAATTCATGAGCGTACTTGCCGCGAAGTCTGCGCGAGACCTCGCGATTGATTTGAAGGTGGTGAAATAAAAGTCTTATACACAAGAGAAATGAGGCACCAGGGCAGTTTGGACAGACTTCAGAACAAGGAAACATAAGAAATGAAAACTTTGCTCACTGTTCTAGCAAGTGTCATTGCCACTCTCGCCCTGACGTCATTCCTCGCAAAGACAACCATAACCTCAGGCTTTGCCGACGATGTCCTGCGCACAGAAGTAGGTCAGGTCGTCTATCGGTGGCTGTGGAAATCTTTAGGGATTGTCGGTGGTGAGGATGGGGAGCTGCTGCTGATCGGTGTCGTGTTTTGCTTGATGCTGATCCCGTCGGCCTTGCTCTGCTTTTTCCTGATCGGGTGCCTGAAAAAGGCCATGGCGAGTCAGAACACGCTGGACGAATAAAAGATCATCCTGGGCGTCGGCGTTGGCATTTCAAGAATGCCAACGCCGACCAGCCGTGCCGCTAGGCAATCGGATAATTCCTAACCCTCGCTCTTATCCAACGTCCGCAACTTCTGCGGCAAGCCCCACATCAACAGCCCCGCCGCGATCACGCTCGTCACGCCGATCACGTACAGCGCGGGTGTGGTGCTGCCGGTGATGTCTTTGATGTGCCCGACCATCACAGGGCTGACGATGCCGCCGAACTGGCCGAGGGTGTTGATCAGGGCGATGCCGCCTGCGGCACCTGCGCCAGCACCGGCGAGGAGTTTGGGTGGCAGGGTCCAGAAGGCGGGGATGGAGGCGACGATGCCGCCGCCGAGCATGGCCAGGGAGACGATCAGCATGCTGGTGTGTTGGGCGAAGATGCCGGCGCTGAAGAAGCCGATGGCGCCCAGCACGACGAGGCCGCAGACGAATTTGCGGCGTTCGCCGCTGGCGTCGGAGAGGCGACCGACGACGACCATGCTGATAGCGCCGCAAATGTAAGGGATGGCGGTGAGCAGGCCGATGATGACCGGGCTTTCGACGCCTGCGCTGCGGATCAGTTGCGGCGCCCAGAAGTTGAGGCCGTAGGACGCGACCTGGATCAGGAAGTAGATCAGGCCGAGCATCAGGAAGCCGGGCATTTTCAGGGCGGTGAGCAGCGAGCCGCCGTGTTTGTTCGGCTCATGCTGAGCGATGCGGCTGGACAGGTAGGTCTTCTCGTCATCGGTCAGCCAGTGAGCATCGGCGACGCGGTCCTTGAGCAGCTTGAGAACGGCAAAGCCCAGCGCAATGCAGGGCAAGCCGCCGAGCAGGAACAGCCAGTGCCAGCCGCGCATGTGCATCACGCCGTCCATGCCGCCGAGCACCAGACCTGAGATCGGGGCGCCGAGCAGACCGGCGAAGGCCGAGGCCAGGAACAGCGTGGAGGTGATGCGGCCGCGGTAGGTCTGCGGGAACCAGAGCGTCAGATAGAACAACACGCCCGGTGCGAAACCGGCTTCCATGGCGCCGATGATGAAGCGCAGCACGTAGAACTGCCATTCGGCGTTGACGAAGACCATGAGGGCGGTAGCGATGCCCCAGGAAATCATGATGCGGGCGATCCAGCGGCGGGCGCCGACCTTGTACAGCATGATGTTGCTCGGCACTTCGAACAGCACGTAACCGATCACGAACAGGCTCGCGCCCAGACCGTACGCGGTGTCGCTCAGGCTCAGGTCGGTTTGCAGCTGGAACTTGGCGAAGCTGATGTTGATACGGTCAAAGAACGCGAACAGGTAGCAGACCATGATCAGCGGCATCAGGCGCCACGCGACTTTGCGGATCAGCGCTTTTTCTGCGCTTACAACCTCGGCGAGGCTGCTGTTCGGGGTCAGAACAGAGATTGTCATTGCGGTCACTCCAGTGGGACTTCCCTGGGGGAGCCCTATTGTTTTTGTTGTCTGGACGAACATCCGGCAGCGGCGTGTTCGTGCGGGGTTGTGGGTCGTCGCCTGGTTGCGATGGCGTGGTGTCAGTCAATCAATCAGCCTCTGACAGAACGCTTCGCGAGCAAGCTCGCTCCCACAGGGTTTGCGGCGTATCGGGGTTCAGGTCGGCAGGTTCTCCGGCGCGGGATGCAGGTCGCAGTTGCGTCCGGCCTTGGCGACTTGCCCCGGCATGTCATGGCCGAGCAACGCGGGCAGGCGACGAGACATCGTGAGCAGGTGCGGCAGGTCGATGCCGGTGTCGATGCCCATTTCTTCGCACAGGTTCACCAGGTCTTCGGTGCAGATGTTGCCCGATGCACCCGGTGCGAACGGGCATCCACCCAAGCCACCCAGAGACGCATCGAAACGCCGCGCGCCCGCTTCGTAGGCCGCCAGCACGTTGCTCAGGCCCAGGCCACGGGTGTTGTGGAAATGCAGGGTCAAGGCCGATGCGGGAATGCGGGTCAGCACGCGCTGCACGAGTCGATGCACCTGGCGCGGGTTGGCCATGCCGGTGGTGTCGGCAAGGGAAATGCCCTGCATGCCCAGCTCCAGGTACGCGTCGACGATCTGCAGTACGCGGTCTTCATCGATCTTGCCTTCGAACGGGCAGCCGAACGTGGTGGCGATGGAGCCGTTGAGGGAAACCGGGCTGCCAGCGGCGAAGGCCACCACGTCGGCAAATGCGGTGAGTGACTGCTCGCAGCGCATGCGCATGTTCGCCAGGTTGTGGGTCTGGCTGGCGGACATCACCAGGTTCAGCTCATCGGCGCCGGCGTCGATCGCGCGTTGCGCGCCGCGCAGGTTGGGGATCAGGGCGACGTAGATCACGCCCGGATGGCGCTGAATGCCCCGGAACACCTCATCGCCATCGCGCAGCGCCGGAATGGCCTTGGGGGAGACAAAAGAGCCGGCTTCGATACGGCTGAAACCGGCGAGAGAAAGCTGGTCGATCAGCGCGATCTTGTCAGGCGTATCGACCCAGGTCGGTTCGATCTGCAGACCGTCGCGCGGCGAGACTTCCTGAACGATCAGGCGCTCGGAGAAATCGGTAATCATTGCACCACCCCGTCGGTTTTGAGTTGCGCGATATCGGCAGCGGTCATGCCCAGGTCGCCGAGCACGCTGTCGGTGTGCTGCCCCAGCGCAGGGCCTTGCCAGTTCACCGAGCCGGGTGTTTCGGACAGCTTGGGTACGATGCCGGGCATTTTGACGTGAGTCCCACCCGGCAGTTGGGCGTCGAGAATCATCTCGCGCGCCTGGTAATGCGGGTCCGCGACGATGTCGGCGACGTTGTAAATGCGGCCGGCGGGCACTTCCGCCTGTTCCAGCGCCTGCAACACGTCGTCGATCGGCAGGCTGGACGACCAGGCGCTGATCGCGGCGTCGAGCATTTCGCTCTGCGCCGCACGGCCGTCGTTATACGCAAATTCGGGGGCGTCACCCAGATCAGGTCGGCCGATGGTCTGCATCAGGCGCTTGAAAATAGGGTCGCTGTTGCCGGCGATCACCACGTACGCGCCATCGGCCGTCGGGTAGGTGTTGGACGGTGCGATGCCAGGCAAGGCGCCACCGCTGCGCTCACGTACATGGCCGAGCATGTCGTACTCGGGCACCAGGCTTTCCATGAGGTTGAAAACGCTCTCGACCAACGACACGTCGACGATCTGCCCGTCGCCCTGGCCGGTTTTCACCCGCAGCAAGGACATCAGCGCGCCCATCACCGCGTGCATGGAGGCCAGCGAATCACCGAGGCTGACGCCGACGCGTGCAGGCGGTGAGCCGGGCGTGCCGGTGGTGTAACGAATGCCGCCCATGGCCTCGCCGATGGCGCCGAACCCGGGACGATCACGATAGGGGCCGGACTGGCCGTAACCGGAAATGCGCACCAGCGTGAGCTTGGGGTTCAGGGCGTGCAGAACGTCCCAACCCAGACCGAGCTTTTCCAGTGCGCCGGGGCGCAGGTTCTCGATCAGCACGTCGGCGCTTTCGGCCAGGCGTTTGACGATCTCGATGCCTTCAGGGGATTTGAGGTTCAGCGAAAGGGATTTCTTGTTGCGTGACTGCAAGTACCACCACAGCGACGTGCCTTCGTGCAGCTTTCGCCATTTACGAAGAGGATCTCCCTGCCCCATCGACTCGATCTTGATCACCTCGGCGCCGAACTCGCCCATCAGGCGTGCGGCGAAGGGCGCTGCGATCAGTGTGCCGATTTCAATCACGCGCACACCGTTCAGGGGGCCTGTCATAGCGGATACCTCAAGTGTTTCTTGGAATTTGTGCCCAAGACTAGAGGACCGGCGTTTGGCAAATCCAACCGTATGTTGGCAAGTAGCGTTCGCGAAACGCGAACGCTCTTAGTGAAGGTGTCGGCGCAGGTGGTCGAAGAGCAACAGGCTGACCGGCGACAGAACCGTTGTGTCGCGCACGACCAGAATCAAGGTGCGCTGCGCCCATGAGTCGCTCAACGAAACGGCCGTGAGCCCTAACGGCGGCCCCAGCAATTCGAAAGCTTTGCGTGGCAACACGCCGATGCCCATGTTCGCTTGAATCATCCGGCACATGGCGTCGAAGCCCGGCACATGAATGCGCACGCGCAGCGGTATGCCGTGGGATCGGGCGGCGGTGTGGGTGCGCATGTTGATGGAACTGGCGGCGTGCAGGCCGATATGGTCGCTGCTCAGCGTGTCCTCGAACGCCACGCGATCAAGGTTGGCCAGCGGATGGTCGGGACGCATCACCACGACCAGTTCATCGCGACGATAAGGCACTCTATGCAGGCCCTGAACGTCGGTGTCTTCAGAGCAGATGCCGATGTCGGCGACGCCGTCGATCAGGCCTTGCACCACGCCTGCGCTGGGACGTTCCTCAAGGTCGACCTTCACTCGCTCGTGGCTTGTGGTGAACTCGTGCAGGTCTTCAGGCAGGAATTGAATGATCGCCGAGAGGTTGGCGAGCATTCGCACATAACCGCGCATGCCTTGCAGGTGCTCGTCGAGTTCGAGGCCCATTTTTTCGAGGTCGAACAGCATGCGCCGGGCGTGATGCAGCAGCGTTTCACCCGCGGCTGTCAGCACCATGCCTTTGGCGTTGCGCACGAACAGGCCGATGCCCAGCACTTCCTCAAGCTCCATCAAGCGCTTGCTCGCCGCCGACGTCGCGATGGCCTCACGGGCGGCGGCGCGGGTCAGGGTGCCTTCTTCATACACCGCAACGAACAGCTTGAGGGTGATCAGATCAAGACGACGGATGAGGTTTTTGTGCAGCATGGAATGATCTCAGCGACTGAGCGTGGGCAAGAATACACGCAAACCGAGCATTGAACGTCTGTACGCAGGTTTGTCCAACGGCTGCATGACGCAGGTTATCGCCTCGTCCGGCCGCGTCCACACGGAGAAACAGCAAGCCCCCTCCCCGATCCCGCCGCCTTCGAGTAACGTATAGCCATGTCCGACGGGCCATCGCCTCCTCACTCAGGTGACAGAGACCCGCAACCGAAACACGATAGAAGGCCCCACCGTGCACAATGTCCGATTGATCAAATACGTCTGGACCCATCAGACCCCTGAAATTTCCTCGGAATGGTCCAAGCTTCTGTATGAGGTCGAGCTACCGTTCGTCCCTTTTCATGGCCTGAACATTCAGCTTCCAGATCAGCGCGCCTGGCGCATCCGTGACGTGGAGTGGAACGTGGAAGAGCAGACGTTTCGCTGCCACATCGAGGATCAGTTCATGAATCTGCTCGATGTCGACGACTCCTATGAAGACTGGATCGACATGCTGCTCGAATGCGGCTGGGAACTGAGCGGGCGCTACACCAACGAGCACAACAAGACCTGATGCAGCTGTTTTGTTGATTGAGGATTTCTGGGAAGGAGGCAGGATGCTGTACTTTCTCCAGCAGAATCGCGAATGGCTGCCAGACTGATTCATGCGCCAGCCAAGAGGCCTGCCCTGACAGGCCCTGTATTGACCTTGAGCATTGCTGCCATGAAATGGATTTCCCGCTTGACCCGTTGCGCGGCTGCCGCGTTTTTCGCGGGGTCGCCGATGACGTTTGCGGCAACCCCCGTCGATTTCTACTTTCCCGAAGCCCCGCCGCTGACCATGGCCAATCAGGGCGACGAACACGGCATCGTGGGCGACATCGCGCTCAAGGCGATGGCGACGGCCGGGTACTCTCCCAACTTCGCGTCGCCACCCTGGCCGCGGGCGCAGCGTGATGTCGCCAATGGCAAGGACATGTTGATTGCACCGCTAAGCCGTACGCAGAGCCGGGAAGACAACTTCACCTGGATAGCCCCGCTGCTGACGATGGATCGCACGTTTTTCAGCCTCGACCAGCGCGTTGAAAGCTTCGATGAGGCCAGAAAAGCCTTCAAGTTGATCGCAGTCGGCATCGGCACTGCGCAAGAGACGCGCCTGCGCGAAGAAGGCTTTCCGGCGTCCCAGATCTACCCACTGAAGATTGGCGAAAACCCGGCGCAAATGCTGCTCAAAGGCCGCGTCGATGCCTGGTTCAACGGCGTGCCTGAGACGCGCTACATCTGGAAGCAGATCAGCGACCGCCCGTTGGTCATGAGTCGCGTGTTGATGACCGCCGACCTCTACCTGGCGTGTTCCAAGGACTGCGATGCGCACATGGTGGATCGCCTGAGAACGGCGATCGACACGCTCCAGGCCAACGGCAGCGCGGACAAGATCGAGGCCCGGTATTTGAAGGGTTTGCCGGTGTGGTGACACAGGGTTGTAGCTGACCCACCACCTGTAGGAGCGACGGCTCCTACGGGGTGTGCGTTGATGCTCGAGGTGTGTCCAGACACCAGACCGTAGGAGCCGGCTTGCTGGCGAATGCGGTGGGTCAGCCACATCAACGGTGACTGACAAACCGCATTCGCTGCCGTCGTAACCTCCGACGTCTCCTACAGGGTTCGCGTCGTTACGAAGACTTCGGGACGACGCTGATATTGTGGGAGCCGGCTTGCTGGCGAACGCGGTGGGTCAGCAGCATCAACTGCGGCTGACACACCGCATTCGTCCGAGTGCGGCCCATACCCTCGTAACCTCGGACGTCTCCTACAGGTTCGCGTCGTTACGAAGACTTGGGGACGACGCTGATACTGTAGGAGCCGGCTTGCTGGCGAATGCGGTGGGTCAGCAGCATCAACTGCGACTGACGCTCCGCATTCGTCCGAGTGCGGCCCATACCCTCGTAACCTCGGACGTCTCCTACAGGGTTCGCGTCGTTACGAAGACTTCGGGACGACGCTGATACTGTAGGAGCCGGCTTGCTGGCGAATGCGGCGGGTCAGCAGCATCAACTGCGACTGACACACCGCATTCGTCCGAGTGCGGCCCATACCCTCGTAACCTCCGACGTCTCCTACAGGGTTCGCGTCGTGACGAAGACTTGGGAACGACGCTGATACTGTAGGAGCCGGCTTGCTGGCGAATGCGGTGGGTCAGCAGCATCAACTGCGACTGACACACCGCATTCGTCCGAGTGCGGCCCATACCCTCGTAACCTCGGACGTCTCCTACAGGGTTCGCGTCGTGACGAAGACTTGGGGACGACGCTGATACTGTAGGAGCCGGCTTGCTGGCGAATGCGGTGGGTCAGCAGCATCAACTGCGACTGACACACCGCGTTTAGGGCAACAAAATCACTTTATCTGCGCCGCCCTGATTCACTTCTGCGTAACGCGCCAGGCCGTCTTCGATGGGCGATTCGATCAGGCCGGTCGGCAACGGCAGCGTTCCGTCGTCGAACAGCTTGCCGAATTGTTCCAACATCCGCGCGCAGGCTTCGACGCCGTAGAGCAGCGAGTTGATGCCTACCACCGAGCCGCCTTTGCGGTAGAGCGCCAGCGCGGGTAATTGCACGTGGCCGTCGACCGGGGCGGCGATGATCGCGATGCGTCCAAAGGGCGCAAGGGCCTGGACCGAAGCGGGCAGCCAGAAGCCGGTGGTGTCGAAAATAACGTCCGCGCCGCCTGCAAACACGGCGTTGACCTGCGCCGCCAGTTCTTCAGCCTTGCCGAGTAATATTGCGTTGAAACCCTGCGCCTGCAACGCCTCGACCTGCTCCGGACGACGCACCGCCGCCAGCACCTGCGCGCCGCGTACCTTGGCCAGTGCAATCGCCGCGCTGCCGACCGCGCCATTAGCACCGATCACCAGCAAGCGCGTATTGCCATCCACCTGGCTGCGCTCCAGGGCATCCCATGCGGTGGTGTAAGGCACGCCCAGGCTGGCGGCCTGCACGAAGCTCAACGATTTAGGCTTGATCGCGACACCCTTGGCCGAAAGCGTGATGTACCCGGCGTGAGAGCCGTTACGGGAAAAACCGATTTGATTGCCGGTGCCCCAGACTTCCTGGCCGACCAGTTCCTGCGGGCCTTCGACCACCACACCGGCGAAATCACGACCCGGAACGCGGGGCACCGTGGTGTACGGGAAGCGCCCGAGCACGTTTTTGACGTCGCTGGGGTTCAAGCCAGCCGCTTTGATCTGCACCAGCACCTCACCTTCTGCGGGCACGGGCGTTGGCAGCTCGACGACTTCCAGCGCAGCCAGGTCGCCGGTTCGGGAAAATTGCAGTGCTTTCATAGCGTCAAATCCAGGTGATAGAGGGGAAATTCGTTGGAATCAAGACATCAGGTTGGCGAACAACTGACGCCCCATGGGCCAGAGTTTTTCGCCAGCCTGCATGCCGAGCAAGCCGACCAACGCCACCAAAGGCGGTGCCGGTGAACGGAAGTCGAGCGCGCCGTAGAGCAGCCCGACGGCGATGCCGATAGCGAGTGAAATGAGGTAGCTCATGATGAACTCCGGAAATTTGCGGCGTGCGGCACGATGCGGCACGGCGACGTTAAGCGATGACCAGAGTGTAAGGAGACGCCGGAAAAGCTACCGGCCAAGTGCTTCTGAATTTCGGACAGGCTGGCGGTTGCGCTTAACCCGCCTGCTCGCCAAGCGGGTAGTGCGACGGCGCCATGCCCAGCTCGCGGCGGAACATGTCGCTGAAGCTGCTGGGCGAGTAGCCCATCGAGCGGGCGATGGTGCTGACCGGCACGCCCTGAATGATCTCGGCCACCGCCGTCGCCAGTTGCACCTGTCGCCGCCATTCCGCAAACCCCATGCCCAGCACGCCTTGAAACAAGCGGGAAAGGGTGCGCACGCTGGCGCCGGCATTTTCCGCATGTTGCTCGAACGGGACGTCGATAGACGGCTCGATCATCACCGCCTGACAGACGTTCATCAGGCGACGATCGCTGTCATCGGGCATCGGCACCTTCAGCAGCGAACGCTTGGCCTTCTTGAGTTCGAGCAGCGCCAGACTCACCAGCGCACCGTAGTAGTCAGAATCCTTGTCCTGCTCGGCCACCAGATTCACGATCAGCTCGCGCAGCAGGCGGGCGACCTCGAATACCTGGACCGTGCCCTCCAGCGTCTCGGCGAGCGCCGGGCGCAGGTAGATATTGCGCATCTCCAGATCCGACACCACACGAATGCCATGAGGGACACCGGGCGGCAACCAGACCGCACGCTGCGGCGGAACCACCAGCGCTTCGTTAGGCGTCTCGACCCACATCACGCCCGACATCGCATACAGCACCTGTCCCCAGTCATGCTCGTGCGGCTCGATGTACAAGCCACGCGGGTATGTGCGGGACAACGGCTGCACCGGGACGGCGGTGTCGGAGAGGTCAGGCGGAGCGGCAAGGGCCATGGAGGTGACCGGTCGGGAATTGAATGCGGCCATGTTAACGGAATACCCGCCGGGGAAACAAAAACGCCCCGATCTCTCGACCGGGGCGTTTTTCTACAGCGTCAGCTCAACCGCCGTTCAACATCAGAAAACGTTGATCGGGTAGTCGATGAAGATACGGGTTTCGTTACCGCCAACGTTGTATTGATCAACATCGTTGGACACGCGCAGCCACGAGTTACGCAGACGCAGGGACAGGTCTTTGGCCGGGCCGCTCTGCACAACGTAGCTCAGCTGGCTGAACAGTTCGCGCTCTTCGCCACGACCACGGTCGGTGCCGTCGTCGATGTTGTCGCCGCGCACGTAGGCCACTTTGTAGCTCAGGCCCGGGGTCACGACGGTCGCGAGGTTGACGCCATAACCCAACTGCCAGGAGCGCTCGTCCTTGCCGTTGAAGTCAGACCAGTAGGAGTTGGCCAGGTAGATGCTGTTACCGCCATCGCCGGTGCCGCGGTCGTTACGGTAGCCGCCATAGGCATAGCCGGTTTCACCGGTGCTGCGCTGATGCGCAATGGTGAAGGAGTGAATGCCGACAGCCCAGGTCGCCGCCAGGCTCCAGATCTTGTTGTCACGCGCGTCGTTGGCAGCAAAATCCTTGTCCAGCTTGGTCTTGTAGCCGTTGAAGTCGAACGTCAGCGACTGGTCTTGTGGCAGCGCCCAGACGTAGTTCAGGTTCACGTACTGCTTCTTCAGCACGTCTTCGTCGTCGGAGGAGTAGTACGCACCGCTGAAGGCGTCGGTGAACTTATACGCAGCACCCCAGACGTTGATGCTTTTCAGGTCGCCACTGTCACGGCCTTCGGCGCTCTTGCGGGTCTGGGCGGTGAAACGGCCAGCCACCAGCTTGAGGTCCTTGATCTCTTCGGAGGTGATCATGGTGCCGGTGTAGCTCTCAGGCAGCAGACGCGAGTTGTCGTAACTCAGCACCGGCAGCTCGGGCATCATGTCGCCGTATTTCAGGACCGTGTTGGAGATGCGGAATTTGACCGCACCGCCAAAGCGCTGCAGATCGTCAGCCGCGTTACCGCTGTCGCCCTGCTTGAAAAAGTCGATGCCTGGGGCGCCACTTTTACCCTTGCCACCGTCCAGGCGAACAGCGTACAGACCGAACGCATCCACGCCGACGCCGACAGTGCCTTGGGTGAAGCCGGACGAGTAATTGGCCATGAACGCCTGGCCCCACTCGGAGCGGTCGTCAGGTCCGTTCTTGTAATCGCGATTGATGTAGGCGTTACGCAGATTGACCTTCAGGCTACTGTCTTCGACGAAGCCCTTGGCGTCTGCCTGGCCGTCCGCCATGGCGTGAGTGGCGGCGATGATGCCCAGAGCGAGCAGGCCGATACGCTGTTTCATCTTGTTGTCCTTGTGAGCAGATTAATCGCGCGCTGTGGCAAATACCCAGACAGGTAATTGCGTCCTCCGAATCTGATAACAGTCCCGGAAGCCCGCACGAAATCATCGCAGTGGACGACTGATGCACGTACATGGCGCTTGGCCACAGGCGGTGGAGGCGCGAATGCTATCCCCGGCCTACAAGAGTGTCAATTTGACGAAAGCCAAAACGACGTGCGGCACGCCTCCCCAGACCTGGGAGAGGCGAACACATCAGTTGTGAAGGATGCCCAGCAGCGCTTCCATCTCGGCATCGTTGATCAAGCCGCGTGGATAACGCTGAGTCAGCATCGCCCGATAGTCCGGAGCCTGCCGTTGTTCCTGTGGGCGTGGAGCTTGGGTTATCCGTAACCAGTCCGCCATTATCTGCCGTGCTTCACTGCTCGCAGACAAACCTCGAGTCACACGTGACTGCTGACCTGCGTTCATAGGGATAACCTCTTGTGTCCTGGACTGCGAAATCTAAACAGCTTTTGTTACAGACGGACGAAACGGGTCACCGTTTTGCACAACCTGTGCGCTGTTTCGCCGGGTAAACGTGAAAACGCTACCCACAAAAAAGCCCATCGTCCGATGGGCTTTCAAGACAGCAAGAAGCGAACCAACTCAGCGACGGTATGGCGCCGGTTGTTGTTGGGTCAGGCAGTGAATATTGCCGCCGCCCAGCAGCAGCTCGCGCCCTGGCACCATGACCACCTCATACTCGGGGAACAGACGCTGGAGGATTTCCCGTGCGGTTTCGTCGAGCGGATCGTTGAAACTTGGGGCAATGATGCCGCCGTTGACGATCAGGAAGTTCACGTAGGAGCCAGCAAGACGCACCGAAGGGTTGCGTTCCTGGCTGCCGTGCACCTGATCAACGCCCGCGCACTCTTCTTGCGTGGCGAACAACGGGCCTGGGATCGGCATCTTGTGAACGACGAACGGACGGCCTTGGGCGTCTTTTGCATTTTCCAGGACGGCCATTGCCGCCTGGCAGCGCGGGAAGTTGGGGTCTTTCGGGTCGTCGGTCCAGGCCAGCAGCACTTCACCGGGGCGCACGTAGCAGCAGAAGTTATCCACATGCCCGTCGGTTTCGTCGTTGTACAGCCCGTCCGGCAACCAGATGATCTTCTCGACGGACAAGTGATCGCGCAGCACGGCTTCGATTTCTTCGCGCGACAGATGCGGATTGCGGTTGCGATTGAGCAGGCATTCTTCAGTGGTGATCAGCGTGCCTTCACCGTCAACGTGGATCGAGCCGCCTTCCAGCACGAAGCCCTCGGTGACGTAGCGCGGGCAGCGTTCGATTTCCAGAACCTTGCTGGCCAGGGCCGAGTCCAGGTTCCACGGGGAATACAAGCCGCCATCGAAACCGCCCCAGGCGTTAAACGCCCAGTCCACGCCGCGCACTTCGCCTTCATGGTTGATGACAAACGTCGGGCCGGTGTCGCGCACCCAGGCGTCATCGTTGCTGATCTCGACGACACGAATGTTCGGCACGTCCAGCCGCGCGCGGGCGTTGTCGTACTGTGCGGCCGAGACAGCGACGGTCACCGGCTCGAAACGGGCGATCGCTTTGGCGACGGCAACGTGGGCGGTCTGCACCGGCTTGCCACCGAGACGCCAGTTATCCGGGCGCTCTGGCCAGACCATCCAGGTCTGGGTTTGCGGCGCCCATTCGGCGGGCATGTAGAAGCCATCGGCGCGCGGTGTGCTGTTAAGCGTGGTCATGACAATCAGGACTCCAGTGAACCGTCGAGGGTTTTCAATGCGCCATACAAGTTGGGACGACGGTCACGGAAGGAGCCCCAGGCGCTGCGGATGTGTTCAAGTGCGTCGAGGTCGAAGCTGTGCACCAGCACGCCCTCTTCGGTTTGATTGAGTTCTTCGACCTTTTCGCCGAACTGATTGGCAATGAACGAGGAGCCGTAAAACGTGATGTCGTAGCCGTCCTGTTCTTCGTGACCAATGCGGTTGCTGGCGATCAAAGGCATCAGGTTAGCGCCAGCGTGGCCCTGTTGCACGCGTTGCCAGTGATCCCGCGAGCTGATGGTTTTGTCGTGGGGCTCGCTGCCGATGGCGGTCGGGTAGAACAGAATCTCGGCCCCGAGCAACGCCATGCTGCGCGCGCACTCCGGAAACCACTGGTCCCAGCAGATGCCCACGCCGATCTTCGCGTAACGCGTGTTCCAGACCTTGAACCCGGTATCCCCCGGGTTGAAGTAATACTTCTCGTGGTAGCCGGGACCGTCGGGGATGTGGCTTTTGCGGTAGATGCCCAGATTGCTGCCGTCCGCATCGATGATCGCGATGCTGTTGAAGCGTGCCCGGCCGGCCAGTTCATAAAAGCTGATGGGCAGCACCACTTGCAGCTCTCTGGCGACCTTTTGAAAGTGAGCGATCGCGACATTGGTCTCGGTCGGCGTCGCCAGCTGCAGGTAGTCCGGGTTGGGTTTCTGGCAGAAGTACGGCGCCTCGAAGAGCTCCTGAATCAGGATGATCTGCGCGCCCTTGGCGGCGGCTTCACGCACCAGCCTTTCGGCCGTTTCGAGGTTGGCTTCCAGATCCCACGAACAGGCCATCTGGGTAGCGGCGACAGTAACGATGCGACTCATGAAAATCCTCCGGCGGCAGATGCGAAAGGCTGATCACCCTAACAGGCGAGCGATGACAATCTGGCCGTCTTTATAGCCGATAAAAATCGGCTTTAGAAGCTATTCATAGAGGTAAATGAATAATATTTGGAATTTAAACCGATATTAATCGGCGAAAGACTCCCCTGTGGGAGCGAATTCATTCGCGATTGGCCAGGACCGTCAACACATCCCCATCCCCTGAAGACTTTTCGCGAATGAATTCGCTCCCACAGGAATCAAGAGCGCCGGAGTCAGTTAGCCCTCCAGTTCGCTCAACACCTTCGAGACATGGTCGACAAAGAAGTCGACACTGCGTCGGGTGGTGACCATCGGCGGCTTGATCTTGAGGATGTTCAGGTAATCGCCGGTCGGCTGCATGAAGATGCCCAACTCCCGCAAGCGGTCGCACAGGTAAGTGGTTTCTTCGGTAGCGGGCGCCAGCGTCTCGCGGTGACGCACCAGTTCAAGGCCCAGATAGAACCCCGAGCCGTGAACCGCGCCGACCAGCGGATGTTTATCGATCAGCGCCAGCAGTCGCTCCTTGAAGTAACCACCCACCACCTGAGCGTTTTCCCAGAGCCGCTCTTCTTCCATGACGTCCAGCACCGCCATGCCGATCCGGCAGCTGACCGGGCTGCCGCCCGAGGACGAGAAGAAATACCCCTCGGCCTCCAGCGCTTCGGCAATCTCACGGCGGGTGATAACCGCACCCAGCGGATGGCCGTTGCCCATGCCCTTGGCCATGGTAATGATGTCCGGGATCACGCCCTGCTCTTCAAAGCCCCAGAAGTAATGACCGAGGCGGCCGTAACCGACCTGTACTTCGTCGGCGATGCACACGCCGCCCTGGGCGCGCACCTTCTGATACACCTGTTGCAAGTAACCCGGCGGCAGTGAAATACCGCCCGCGTTGCCATACACCGGCTCGCAAATGAAACCCGCCACCTGACGTCCCTGCTCGGCCAAGCGAGCCAGATGCGCGTCGACGCTCTGCAGATAGAACGGCGTGCTGTCAGCACCCCGCGCTTCGCCACGGTAGGTGTTCGGCGCAACGACCGGATGCACCCAGTCAGGACGTGTGCTGAGGGCTTGCGGGTTGTCCGCGATGGATGTCGAGATCGCGTCGGTCGCCACCGACCAGCCGTGATACGCCTCAAGCACGCTGAGGACATCTCGCCCGCCGCTGTAGGCCCACGCCAGACGAATCGCCAGATCGTTCGCTTCTGTGCCGCTGTTGACCAGAAACACCCGGTCCATGCCTTCAGGCGCCAGCTTGAGCAAACGCTCGGAGAACTCGGCAATGGCCGCGTAATGGAAGCGCGAGTTGGTGTTGAGCAGCGACCACTGTTTGGCCGCCACCTGCGCCATGCGCGGATGACCGTGACCGAGCACGGCCACGTTGTTGAGCATGTCCAGGTACGAACGGCCCTGCATGTCGATCAAATGGTTGCGCCAGCCGCGCTCGATCTGCGGCGGTGCCTGGTAATAATGTTTCTGCGACCGTGCAAAGCTGGCGTCGCGACGGGCGAGCAGGTGTGCAGCGTCCTCCAGAGGCGGCGCGTCGCACTCGAAGCCCAACAGACCTTGAGGCGATGGACACAGACTGCGCCATGCTGCGGCGCGCGAAGGCGCACAGAACAACGGCGGGCTGACGTCCGGCTCCGAACACAACTGCACGATCAACGAACCGCCGCCCTGCCCGATCACGTCACCGGCGCCGAATTCCACGCCGGAGTCGAAATCAGAACGCACGCCCCACACACGCAGGTTCGATTCTGCGCCCACCAGCATCAGCGCGCCGTCGGCGGTGTGGCGCAACGTGCCGTGAAACGGAGCATGCACGGCGGTGCCATGGGGGATCACCACCTCGACATGCAGCGCAAAAGTGTCCGGTTCGCGAGCGCTGTCAGGCAGGGTTCTCGACAGCCGATACTCCCCGTAACGGCTCGCGGCCAGGCCCTGTGCGTGGGCAGTCTCTTTGAGCAACTGCTCGTCAATCCCGCTCTGTTCCCAGTTCCCCGCATTGAAATGCTCGCTGAGCACTCCCAAGTCGACCGTCGTAAAGGCTTGCCCGTTCAGGCTTGGCAATAAGGGGGAATAGGTCTGCGCATCGTCTTGCCCTTCGAGCAAACCGACGGCGTCCAGAATCGCTGCGTTCATCAGCGCGATCGGCACCGAGGTCGCCACGTCGAAGATGTTCCATTCGCTGGCAAGGTTGGCCTGAATGTACGCGTTATCGGGCTCGATGCTGGCTTGCTGCTCACTGCTGAGCACCAACACGGCCGAGCGGGCGACGATCAGCGGCCAGAGTGCCTGCAACTCTTCCAACTGCAGGGGATTGATCGCGTGGTAGGCCTGGATCGCAGGCAGGATGTACAGAGGATCGCCCTCGGCGTGATGCAGCAACGCGGCGCAGGTCACTGACAGATCGGCGATGCGCCAGGTGCGTACCAGGTCACCAAAGTCGATCAAGCCCTGTAGCTGCCACATGGCATGACCGTCGCGTGCCCAGACGACGTTGTACTCGGTGATGTCCATGTGAATCGCCTGCACCGGCAGCGCGGCGATCAACGGCAGCAGATGCGCGTGGGCCAGCTCGGCAGCCTCAGCGATACAGGCCCGTTTTTCGGCGCTGTCGATTACTGGCAGCAGATGTTTGATCAGCGCGCTCGCGTGGCGCGGGTCCCACTGCAGGATGCGCTCAAGCCCCGGATGCTCGAAGTTTGCCAACGCCACATCGACCTGGGCGCAGAGCTCGGCCAGCCCGACCATGACGTGCCGACTCAAATGCTCGACGTGGGCCAGCGACTGTCCGTCGATGAATTCCAGCAAACGCACGTGCACGGCATGACCGCCAACGTCCACGGACAACAGATCCTTGCCTTTGAGGGCGCTCATCACGCCCGGCACCCGAACGTTCGACTGGCTGCCCAAATGTCGCAGCGCCGCGTGCTGGGCATCCAGTTCCGACGTCGCGTAGTCACCGTGGCAGATCTTCAACACGTAACGCCGGCCATCGCCGCCGTCGAGCAGGAAGTTGCGGTCCTGATGGCTGCCCAGCTCTTTCAACGAACCCGCCAGACCGTAATGCGTCGACAGCAACTCGGCAGCGTCATTCATGCTGATTTCCGGGCAAGGCAGACTGGATCGACGAATCAAGGTAGCGAGCGGCATGACAGAGGGTCCCGAGGACGAGGTTGGACGCGCAATATCGCCAGTTGCTGACGGGATTAGCAACCCCGACCGCGTTCAACCCATGAAATTCCAGCAATGACCGACAGATAGCGTAGCCGTTAAGAGAATGAAACAGTCGCGACGGTTTTATGACGCTTTTAGGGTCCGGCCATCAATTAATTTCATGGCCTCTGGGCGGTTTGTGCCTTGCGCCTGTCACCGCACAGCCACAAGCTATGCTTCGTTATCTTGACGTCCATCCAGGGAAGAAGGTTTAGCTATGCGAATACTTGTCACCGGTGGCGCGGGTTTTATCGGTTCTGCGCTGATCCGCCATTTGATCAACAACACCGACCACGACGTACTGAACTTCGACAAATTGACCTACGCAGGCAACCTCGAATCGCTGCAGAGTATCGTCACCAATACCCGCTACGAATTCGTGCAACAGGACATCGTCGACCAGGCCGCCGTCAGCAAGGTACTCGCCCACTTCAAGCCCGATGCGATCATGCACCTGGCAGCCGAGTCTCACGTCGACCGCTCGATCGATGGGCCGGGTGAGTTCATCCAGACCAACATCGTCGGGACCTACAGCCTGCTGGAGGCGACGCGCGGCTACTGGCAAACCTTGCCGGAAGCCGAACGTGCGGCGTTCCGCTTCCACCATATCTCCACCGACGAAGTGTACGGCGACCTGCACGGCGTCGATGATCTGTTCACCGAAACCACGCCGTACGCCCCCAGCTCTCCGTATTCCGCCAGCAAGGCGGCGTCCGACCACCTGGTCCGCGCCTGGCAACGGACCTATGGCCTGCCGATCGTGGTGACCAACTGTTCGAACAACTACGGGCCGTTCCACTTCCCGGAAAAACTCATTCCGTTGGTCATCCTCAACGCACTGGCCGGAAAGCCGCTGCCTGTTTATGGCAACGGCCTGCAGGTGCGTGACTGGCTGTTCGTGGAAGATCACGCCCGCGCGCTGCTCAAGGTCGTGACCGAGGGCAAGGTCGGTGAGACGTACAACATCGGTGGCCACAACGAGCAGAAGAACATCGACGTGGTACGCGGCATCTGCGCGCTGCTCGAAGAGCTGGCACCGGAGCAGCGCAAAGGCGTGGCCCACTACACGGATCTGATCACCTACGTGACCGATCGTCCGGGCCATGACATGCGCTACGCCATCGACGCCAGCAAGATCGAACGCGAGTTGGGCTGGACGCCGGAAGAAACATTTGAATCAGGGCTGCGCAAAACCGTGCAGTGGTACCTGGACAATCTGGAGTGGTGTCGTCACGTGAAGGACGGCAGCTACCAGGGCGAACGCTTGGGCACCCACGTGAAGGATCTGATCGCATGACCAAAGGAATTGTACTGGCGGGCGGTTCGGGCACGCGCCTGCACCCCATCACCCTCGGCGTCTCCAAGCAACTGCTGCCGATCTATGACAAACCGATGATCTACTACCCGATCTCGGTGCTGATGCTGGCGGGCATCAAGGACATTCTAGTCATTTCCACCCCGCTGGACCTGCCGCAGTACCGAGCCCTGCTCGGCGATGGCAGCCAGTTCGGTGTGCATTTCCATTACGCAGAACAGCCCAAACCTGATGGCCTGGCGCAGGCTTTCCTGATTGGCGAGGAATTCATCGGCGACGACTCCGTGTGCCTGATTCTGGGCGACAACATCTTCCACGGTCAGCATTTCAGCGATCAGCTCAAGCGTGCCGCGAGCCATCCGGCCGGTGCAACGGTGTTCGGGTATTGGGTCAAGGACCCCGAACGTTTCGGTGTAGTCGACTTCGACGAGAAAGGTCAGGCGCTGTCCATCGAGGAGAAACCCAAGTCGCCGAAATCCAGCTACGCGGTGACCGGCCTTTACTTCTACGACAACGAAGTCGTTCAGATCGCCAAGGACGTCAAGCCGTCGCCCCGGGGCGAGCTTGAAATCACTGACGTCAACAACGCTTATCTCAAGCGCGGCGACCTGCGCGTCGAGCGCTTCGGCCGTGGCTTCGCCTGGCTGGACACCGGCACGCATGACAGCCTGCTGGACGCCTCGCAATACGTGCAGACCATCGAGCATCGCCAAGGCCTGAAAGTCGCGTGTCTGGAAGAGATCGCGTATCAGAACGGCTGGATCGACAAGGCTCATCTGCTCAGCCGTGCTGACTATTTCGGCAAGACCGGCTACGGTCAGTACCTGTTCAAAATTGCAGGGGAAAGCCAGTGAAAGTGACCGTGAGCGAGTTGCCTGAAGTCCTCATCATCGAGCCGAAAGTATTCGGTGATGAGCGTGGCTTCTTCTACGAGAGTTTCAACGCCAAGACGTTTGCCGCAGAAACCGGAGTTACCACCCCGTTCGTGCAGGACAACCACTCACGCTCACAAAAAGGCGTATTGCGGGGCCTGCATTATCAAATCGAAAACGCCCAGGGCAAGCTGGTGCGCGTGACCGCAGGCAAGGTGCTCGACATTGCGGTGGATATCCGCCGCAGCTCGCCGCGTTTCGGCAAATGGTTCGGCCTTGAGCTGTCAGCGGAAAACGCCAAACAGCTGTGGATTCCACCGGGCTTCGCTCACGGGTTCGTCGTACTCAGTGACAACGCCGATTTCCTCTACAAAACCACTGACTACTACACTCCCTCGGCCGAGCGCTGCATCCGCTGGGACGATCCGGACCTGGCCATCGACTGGCGCTTGAGCGAGGCGCCCACGCTGTCCGCCAAGGATCAGGTCGGCAAGCTGCTTAAAGAGGCGGATCTGTTTCCATAAGCCCGTGTGCCGGGCCGAGCATTGCGCCATCCCGGCATGACGCAATGCTGGAGTGCTTAGCTCGGCAGCGGTAGGCATAATGGGCCAACTCGATGCTGAGCGGCCCCGTCCGAATCACTGCATCGTCTGAACTGACGCTATCGCGAGCAAGCTCAGTCCTACATGGCGTTACATCTGCCTCTGTGGGAGCGAGCTTGCTCGCGAAGAGGCCGGCTCAGACGACACTGATCCGCAGACTTCACGCCGGCATCGCAACGGACCCACCGGGCGATTCAATGACCAGCACCTCCTCTCTCCCACGCCGCCCTCGCTGGCGCAGCCTCGCGTTGCTGGCGCTGATCCTGGCGCCTTTGCTGTGGCCGCTCGAACGCCTGGCGGAGCATTACTACCGCAACGAGCTGCTGAGCCAGAATCGCCAGACGCTGGACCTGTACGTCGCCAACCTGCTGGGTACGTTGCACCGCTACGAAACGCTGCCGCAGATCCTCGGTGATCTGCCCGGTCTTCGGGCAACACTGGCCAACCCTCAGGACTCCGCAGCCCAGAACAACGCCAATCAGTTGCTGATGAACATTTCGCAACAGACCGGCGCCGAAGTCATTTACCTGATGGCGCCCAATGGCGACACACTGGCGGCCTCGAACTGGGACAAACGCGACAGCTTCGTAGGCCGCAATTTCGCGTTTCGGCCCTATTTCAGCAACGCCATGGCCGGCAACCTCGGTCGCTTCTTCGGCCTGGGCACGACCTCAGCCAAACGGGGCTACTTCTTTGCGGCCGCCGTGCGCGAGGGCAATACCGTCATTGGCGTATTGGTAGTCAAGGTCGACCTGGACCTGACCGAAACCCTGTGGGGCAAGACGCCGGAGCAGCTGTTGGTCACTGACCATAATGGCGTGGTGATCCTGACCTCCAACCCCAACTGGCGATTCCGTGCGACGCGCCCGCTCAGCGAGGAAGAGAAGCAGGCAATCGTGGCCATCCAGCCCTACCCGACCCGAGATCCACGCCCTTTGCAGCTGGATGACAATGGCTGGCTCACCCAGACCCAGCACATCGACGAAACCGGCTGGAGCGTGAGCATCCTGGCGCCGAAGGTGCTGGTGTCGCGCCCGGTGCGCACGGTCGTTGCCATCGGCGGTGCCACATTGCTGGTGGTGATGCTGTTGCTGGGCATCATGATGCAGCGCCGTCGTCATTATCTGGACCGTATCAATTTCGAGGGCAAGGCACGGCGAGACCTGGAAGTGCGGGTCGTCGAGCGCACGGCCGATCTGGAGGGTTTGAACCGACGGCTGCGCCAGGAAGTGCTGGAGCGCGAGCACGCGCAGCAGGAGCTGTTCCGCGCGCAGGACGAACTGGTTCAGGCCGGAAAACTGTCGGCGCTGGGCACCATGTCGGCCAGCATCAGCCACGAACTCAATCAGCCGCTCGCGGCGATTCGCAGTTACGCCGAGAACGCTGAAGTCTTGCTGGATCACCAGCGCACCGATGATGCACGGGGCAACCTCAAACTGATCAGCGAACTGACCGGGCGCATGGCCTCAATCATCGCGCACCTGCGGGCATTCGCCCGACGCGATCGCCATGCGCCGGAAAGCGTAGCGCTGCAACCGGCGCTGGACGATGCCCTGGCCCTGCTCGCCAAGCGGCGCAGGGCGATGGACGTCGAGCTGATTCGCGACCTCCCGGACGCCACGCTGTGGGTTCAGGCCGGCGAAACGCGTTTACGTCAGGTCCTGGGTAATCTGCTGGCGAACGCACTGGATGCCCTCACCGAAAAAGGCCCGCCGCGCAAACTGTGGATCAGTGCCGAACACAACGCCGAAGGCGTGAATCTGTACATTCGCGACAACGGTCCGGGCTTCTCTCGTGAGGCGCTGGAACATGCCCGCGAGCCGTTCTTCACCACCAAGACCCGCACGCAGGGGTTGGGCCTTGGCCTGGCGATCTGCGATACCCTGATGCGCGCCCTGGGCGGCGAATTGTTGTTCGCCAATCACCCCGAAGGCGGCGCACTGTTGACGCTGCGTATGCGCACCGGCGCTTCAGGGGTCAGCCTTCAACCGCCAGAGGATCTATCTGCATGACCACGGACACCGCCATCGACAGCCGAATTCAGGTGGTGCTGATCGACGACGACCCGCATCTGCGTCAGGCGCTGAGCCAGACACTGGATCTGGCCGGACTGAAAATCCTTCCATTGAGCGACGCCACAGGCCTGCAGGCACGCATCGAACGTGACTGGCCGGGCGTGATCGTCAGCGATATCCGCATGCCGGGCATCGACGGGCTGGAACTGCTGAACCAGCTGCACGCTCACGACCCGGAGTTGCCGGTGCTGCTGATTACCGGGCACGGCGATGTGCCGCTGGCAGTCCAGGCGATGCGCGCGGGCGCTTACGATTTCCTTGAAAAGCCGTTCGCCAGCGATGCGTTGCTCGACAGTGTGCGACGCGCGCTGGCGCTGCGACGACTGGTGCTGGACAACCGAAGCCTGCGCCTGGAACTCAGTGATCGTCAGCAATTAAGCACGCGATTGGTCGGGCTCTCGACGCCGATTCAGCGCCTGCGCGATCAGATTGGCGCACTCGCCGCGACCAAAGCCGATGTATTGATTCTGGGCGAAACCGGCGCGGGCAAAGAGGTCGTTGCCCGCGCGCTGCATGATCTGTCCAATCGCCGGGCCGGGCCGTTCGTGGCCATCAATGCCGGCGCGCTGGCGGAATCGGTGGTGGAAAGCGAGCTGTTCGGGCACGAACCCGGCGCGTTCACGGGCGCGCAGAAACGGCGCATCGGCAAGTTCGAATTCGCTAACGGCGGCACGCTGTTTCTCGATGAGATCGAGAGCATGAGCATGGACGTACAGGTAAAACTGCTGCGCCTTTTGCAGGAACGCGTCGTCGAGCGTCTTGGCGGGAACCAGCAGATTCCGCTGGATATCCGGGTCATCGCGGCGACCAAGGAGGATCTGCGTCACGCAGCCGATCAGGGCCGCTTCCGCGCCGACTTGTATTACCGGTTGAACGTGGCGCCGCTGCGCATTCCCCCGCTGCGCGAGCGTGGCGAGGATGCGCTGGTGCTGTTCCAGCACTTTGCCGATGCCGCGAGCCTGCGCCATGGGTTGCCTCGCCATGAGCTGCAACCGGGCCATCGGGCGATGTTGCTGCGCCACACCTGGCCAGGCAACGTGCGTGAGCTTCAGAACGCCGCCGAACGTTTCGCGCTGGGCCTGGAGCTGGAACTGGAAGGCGCTGCCCAGGCGAACATGCCGTCGTCGAGCGGCGGCCTCAGCGAGCAGGTCGAAGCGTTTGAGCGCGCCTTGATCGCCGCTGAACTCACACGCCCTCACAGTTCCGTGCGCAGCCTCGCCGAAGCGCTCGGCGTCCCACGCAAAACCCTGCACGACAAGCTGCGCAAACATGGCCTGACCTTCAGCGGCGGTGGTTCCGATGACAACGAATGACTCAACGTCGCAAATGCTGGAAGACGTTCTGCATCAGGACATTCCCCTGACGCGTGACATGGGCGTCAAGGTCATCAGTTGGCAGAACCATTCATTGCGCCTGCACTTGCCGCTTGAGCCCAACATCAACCACAAAAGCACCCTGTTTGGCGGCAGCTTGTATTGCGGCGCGGTATTGGCGGGTTGGGGCTGGTTGTACTTGCGCTTGAAGGAAGCCGGGATCGAAGACGGGCACATCGTGATTCACGAGGGCCAGATCAGCTATCCGCTGCCCGTCAAACGCGACGGCGTGGCCATCTGCGATGCACCGGATGACGCGACCTGGGACAAGTTCGTGAAAATGTACCAACGCCGTGGCCGTGCGCGGTTGGCGTTGAGCACGCGGATTGTGGCCGAGGGCTCCGAGGATTCAGCAGTGGAATTCGTGGGGCAATACGTGCTGCATCGCTAAAACCGGAATTTGATATCTGTCCCTGTAGGAGCGTGGCTTGTCCCGCGATCGGCTGCGAAGCAGTCGCCAATCCGGCAATTGCGGTATTCCTGAATGATCGCGACTGCCGATTTTACTGCCGCTTCGCGGCAGATCGCGGGACAAGCCACGCTCCCACGCCCTCCGGGCAGAAGCAGAGTCGCTACAGCCCCAGCATTGCGATCTGAAGGTATACCGCTAGAGTTCAATTCTCGGCCGTCGCCAACTCAATCAACGCATCACGCCAGGCCGCCTCACCCGGCAGCGCCAAAAAGAACCCGTTCAGCAGCGATTCTCTCGCCGGATAATCGAACGTCTCGCCCGCCAGGTTCAGCACCACGCCGCCCGCGCCTTCCAGTACGCCTTGAGCAGCGGCCGTGTCCCATTGCGAGGTCGGCGCCAGGCGCGGATAGCAATCGGCGGCGCCTTCGGCCACCAGGCAAAACTTCAACGAGCTGCCGATCGTGGTCAGCTGTAAGTCGCCCACTACCGCAGACAATCCGGCGAGCAGTTTTTCCTGCTCCGGGCTTGAATGACGACGGCTGGCCACAACCGTGAACGACTCCCCGGCTGCCGGTTTGTCACGCACGCTGATCGGCTCGATATGAGCGGTATCGTCGCTGCGCCACGCACCCAGACTCGCCCCGCCGAAGTAACAGCGATTGTTGGTCGGCATCGACACCACGCCAAACACCACACGACCATTCTCGATCAGCGCGACGTTGACGGTGAACTCTTCGCTGCCGGAAATGAACTCCTTGGTGCCATCCAGAGGATCGACCAGCCACCAGCGCTGCCACTGACTGCGCTCGCTCAGCGGAATATTCGCGTCCTCTTCAGACAGGATCTGGATGCTTGGGTCCAGCGCCTTCAAGCCTGCGACCAGTACCTCATGAGCCGCAATGTCAGCCGCCGTGACCGGCGAGTCGTCGGACTTGGCGGTGACTTCCACGCCCGAGCGCCAGAACGGCAGAATCACTTCGCCGGCGCGGCGGCACAGGTCGATCACGGGTGCGAGCAACGGGTGCGGGAGGTCTGAAAACATGTGGGTCATGGCTGGAATACTCCGCGCTGAATCAACAGGTCACGTGCCAGATACAGCGCGGCCAAGGCACGTCCTTCGGAAAATTGAGGGTGTTGAACGAGGCTGGAAAGCTCGCGCAAATTGATCTTGTCCACACGCATCGGCTCAGGCTCGTCGCCTGGCAGGCGCTCTTCATAGAGATCGGTCGCCAACACCACCTGGATCTTCTGGCTCATGTAGCCGGGCGAGAGTGACAACTCGGTCAGGTGTTCAAGCTGGCGGGCGCCGTAACCGGCCTCCTCCTTGAGTTCACGGTCGGCGGCGGCCAGCACGTCTTCGCCCGGCTCGACCAGGCCTTTGGGCAGTGACAATTCATACTCGTCCGTGCCGCCGCAGTACTCTTCCACCAACACCGCGTGCTCGGCATCGAGCATCGCCACGATCATCACCGCGCCATAACCATTGCCGCGTCCGACCAGACGCTCATACACACGCTCCACGCCGTTGGAAAAGCGTAACTGCACTTCTTCGACGCGGAAAAGACGGCTGCTCGCGACGATTTCGCGGGCGAGTACGGTGGGTTTCTGGCGCATGACGAGCTCCTTGGCGTAGACGGGGTACTATACCGTGGCTTTTCCGAATGTCTTTGTCGGAAAGCCCAGTGACTATTCATCGCCGAGAGACCTGTATGCCTTCTTTGCCCTGGCGCGACATCGACACCGTTCTGCTGGATATGGACGGAACGCTGCTCGACCTGCACTTCGACAACCATTTCTGGCTGGAGTATCTGCCTCAGCGCTACGCCGAACTGCACGGTGTCAGCCGCGCCATGGCACAGCTGGAACTGATGCCGCTGTTCGAGAAAAACGCAGGCACGCTGAACTGGTACTGCACGGACTTCTGGAGCGCAGAGCTGAAGCTCTCGGTGAAAGACCTGAAGGTTGAGATTGCGCACTTGATCGCATTGCGTCCGGACGCCGAGACGTTTCTCGCTGCCATCAAACAGGCCGGCAAGCGCGTGATCATGATCACCAACGCTCACCGCGACTCACTGTCACTGAAGATGGAACGGCTGGAGCTGGCACCGTATTTCGAGCGTCTGATCAGCTCCCACGACTACGGTTACCCCAAGGAAAACCCACAGTTCTGGGACGCGCTGCACGCCGACATCGGCTTCGATCCCGCGCGCAGTCTGTTTATCGACGACACATTGCCGATCCTGCGCAGCGCAGGGCGGTACGGGGTCAGACATTTGCTTGCGGTGCGTGAACCGGACAGCAAGAAGGGACCCAAGGATACGGAAGAGTTCGCGGCGCTGGAGGATTATCGGGAGTTGATTGAAGGGCTGTAGATTTTTATCAGATGAACCAACGCCGTCGCGGGCAAAGGCGTGCCTACAGCGATCGCGGTCCCTGTAGGAGCGCGCTTGCCCGCGAAGACGTACGTTCAGGCGACGATGATGCTCACTCCGGAATCCGCAACACCTGCCCCGGATAGATCTTGTTCACATCCTTGAGCATCGGCTTGTTGGCGTCGAAGATCTTCTGGTACTTGTTCGGGTCGCCATAGACCCGTTTCGAGATCGCGCTCAGGGTGTCGCCTTTTTCGACCGTGACGAATTTCGCAGCAGCGACTGCCGGTGCGCCTGCTGCGACCGTCAATTGATCATCCACACTGCCCACACCTTCGATGTTGCCTGCGGCGAGAATGATCTTTTCCTTCTCTTCCTGACTGGCAACCTCGCCCGTCAACGTGACTTTGTCGCCTTCCACTGTCGCTTGAACATTAGGATTGCCCAGCCCCACTTTTGCGATGTGCTCCTTCAACTGCTCGCCGGCATTCGCGTTACCTGGCGTAAGAAGGTCGATGAGTTTTTCACCGGCTTCTTTGACGAAACTGAAAAGGCCCATAACTCTTTCTCCCTGCGTTTTTTTGATGTCCGAATCTCAACCATAGCCGCGTCGCGCAAACCGCTCCGTGCATCCGACCAATGACCCCATCGGCAATCAACGCCCCGTGCGACATCCTGCCGCGCTAGAATCGCCCGGCCAGCCCTGTGCCTTGCGGAGTGACAATGGACATCAAACAGCTGAAATTCCTGATCGCCCTCGACGAGACCCGTCACTTCGGGCAGGCGGCTGCACGTTGCCATATCACTCAACCCACGCTGTCCATGCGCTTGCGCAGCCTCGAAGAAGAGCTGGACTTGCCCTTGGTCAACCGCGGCCAGCGGTTTGAAGGATTTACCGCGCCGGGCGAGCGGGTCCTGGCGTGGGCACGCACGGTATTGGCGGCGTATGACGGCTTGCAGGCCGAAGCCGCTGCCTGTCGCGGGCACCTGGTCGGTACGTTGCGTCTGGGCGTCGTTCCGCTGTCGAACTTCGACCCGCTGCCGTTGCTGCAGCGTCTGCACACGGTTCACCCGAACATGCGCTTTGAATTGTCCTCACTCAGCTCCGAGCAGATCCTCGATCAACTGGCGAGCAATCGGCTGGACCTGGGCGTCTCGTACCTGGACCGTCTCGACACCGATCGCTTTGATTCACTCGAGCTGGGTGAAACCCGCATGGGCCTGATGTACGACCAGCGTCATTTCAGTTTTGGTGACGAACCGTTGAGTTGGGAGAGCCTGATCGAACTGCCGCTGGGCATGCTGACCAGCGGCATGCACTTTCGTCAGTCCATCGATCACAACTTCCACAGCCGAGGCCTGCAGCCTCAGCCGCTGATCCAGACCGATGCCGTGCATCAACTGCTGCAAGCGGTTCACGGAGGCTTCTGTTGCGCGATCATGCCGCTGGACGGCGGCCTGGAAACGCTGACCGAACATCTTCGCCTGCAACCAATCGAGCAGGCCCAGACACTGGCTCACCTGGGGCTGATCATGCGCCGCGCCGCACCGCGTTCGGCGCTGGCAGAAGCCTGTTTTGGCCTGTATCAGAAAATGATCGAGCCTTCTTGATCGACGTCATCTATCACGGCATCAGTACTAGCGATTAGACGTTATCCGACCAGAGGCCTAGGCTTACGGTCTGAATACTCTGCCGGTACTTCCCGATGCATTCCAAGCACACGGAGAGCACGGCGCCCGCAAAACAACTGCCCGCGCCTGCCGCAAGCCAGTCTTACAGCTACTCAAATCTGGAACACGACACCTGCGAACCTAACGTGCTCGCCGAAGAGGTGGCGTTGGCCATTGCCTACAACGGCATCAGCCAGGCCGTGATGCTGGTGACGCCGACCGATCTGGAAGACTTCATCGTCGGGTTCAGCATCGGCAGCGGCATCATCGAATCCCCTGATGAGATTTACGACATCAAGCTCGGCGGCTGCGGCTCTGCGCAAACTGCAGAGGTCGAAATTGCCAGTCGCGCCTTCTGGAACCTCAAGACCCAGCGTCGGCAACTGGCAGGCACCAGCGGCTGCGGTCTATGTGGCGTGGAAGCCGTCGAACAGGCCCTGCCTGAACTGAACGTCCTGCCCGGCGCACCCTTGCCGCCCGCTGAATGGCTCAGAGGCCTGCGTGAGCGCATGAGCGAATTTCAACCATTGGGCGAACACTGCGGTGCCGTCCACGCGGCGATGTTCATGAACGATCAGGGCAAGTTGCTGATGGGCCGCGAAGACATCGGTCGCCACAACGCCCTCGACAAGCTGATCGGCGCCTTGATTCGCCAGAACATCCCGACCACAGGCGGTCTGGCGGTCGTGACCAGCCGCTGCAGCCTCGAATTGATTCAGAAAGTCCTGCGTGCCGGCATTCAAACCCTTGTCAGCCTGTCCTCGCCCACGGGCCTGGCGCTGCAATGGGCACGCCGTCACAACCTCAACCTCATTCATTTGCCGAAACACAGTGCGCCGCGGGTTTACAGCCCTGCCTTGGAGAAAAAAGCGTGAGCATGCACAAACAAGCCGACAAGACCCCTGTCCCGCGCTACAAGCCCTACAAAGGCCCGGCCGGTGGATGGGGCGCGCTGATCAGCGTGACACAAGCCTGGCTGACCAGCGACAACGCGCTGAAGAACCTGCGCATGATGCTCAAGACCAACCAGAACGGCGGCTTCGACTGCCCGGGTTGCGCCTGGGGTGATTCGCCGGAAAGCGGCATGGTCAAGTTCTGCGAAAACGGTGCCAAGGCGGTCAACTGGGAAGCCACCAAGCGCCGCGTCGATCCGTCGTTCTTCGCCCGTTACAGCGTCAGCGCCTTGCTGGAGCAAAGTGACTACTGGCTGGAATACCAGGGCCGTCTGACCGAACCGATGGTGTACGACGCCGATTCCGATCGCTACAAACCGATCGCGTGGGACGATGCGTTCGCGCTGATCGCCAAACACCTCAACAACCTGCCAAGCCCGAACATGGCCGAGTTCTATACCTCGGGTCGGGCCAGCAACGAAGCCGCTTACCTGTACCAATTGTTCGTGCGCGCCTACGGCACCAACAACTTCCCTGACTGCTCGAACATGTGCCACGAAGCCAGCGGCGTTGCCCTGTCACAAAGTGTGGGCGTCGGCAAAGGCACCGTGACCTTCGATGACTTCGAACATGCCGACGCGATTTTCGTGTTGGGTCAGAACCCCGGCACCAACCACCCGCGCATGCTCGAACCCCTGCGTGAGGCCGTTCAACGCGGCGCCCAAGTGGTGTGCGTGAACCCATTGAAAGAGCGTGGGCTGGAGCGCTTCCAGCACCCGCAACACCCACTGGAAATGCTCAGCAACGGTTCCGAACCGACCAACACCGCCTACTTCCGCCCGGCACTGGGTGGCGACATGGCGCTGCTGCGGGGCATGGCCAAATTCCTGCTGCAATGGGAACGCGAAGCGCAGGCCAAGGGCGAGCCAGCCGTATTCGATCACGCGTTCATCAACGAACACACCAACGGGGTGCTGGACTACCTGGCAAAAGTCGACGAGACCTCCTGGGAGTTCATCGTCGAGCAATCCGGCTTGCCGCTGGTGGATATCGAACGCTCTGCGCGCATGTACGCCAAAGGCAAGAACGTGATCATGTGCTGGGCGATGGGCATCACCCAGCATCGTCACTCGGTGCCGACCATTCAGGAAGTCGCCAACCTGATGCTGCTGCGCGGCAATATCGGCCGGCCGGGCGCGGGTCTGTGCCCGGTGCGTGGCCACAGCAACGTGCAGGGCGACCGCACCATGGGCATCAACGAGCGCCCACCGGCGTTCTTCCTCGACGCCCTGGAAAAACGCTTCCAGTTCAAAGTGCCACGCGACAATGGCCACAACGTGGTCGAAGCGATTCACGCCATGCTTGAAGGCCGCTCGAAAGTCTTCATCGGCCTGGGCGGCAACTTCGCACAAGCCACACCGGACAGCCCGCGCACGTTTGAGGCGCTGCGCAACTGCGACCTGACCGTGCAGATCAGCACCAAGCTCAACCGCAGCCATCTGACCCACGGCAAGGAAGCGCTGATCCTGCCGTGCTTCGGCCGCACCGACATCGACATCCAGGCCGACGGCCCGCAAGCGGTGACCGTGGAAGACTCCTTCAGCATGGTTCACGCCTCCAACGGCCAACTCAAGCCGCTGTCGCGTCAAATGCGTTCGGAGCCAGCGATTCTGGCGGGCATCGCCAATGCAACACTGGGCAAGCAGCCGGTGGACTGGCTGTGGCTGGTGGAAGATTACAGCCGCATCCGCGACCTGATCGCCGACACCATTCCGGCGTTCAAAGACTTCAACGAGAAGATCAAGCACCCGGGCGGTTTCTATCTGGGTAACTCCGCAGGCTCGCGCAAGTGGAACACGCCGAGTGCGCGCGCCAACTTCAAGTCGAACGTGCTGCCGAGCGACCTGGTCCACGAAAGCATCCGCGGGACGGGTATCGTGCCGGACCTGATCATGCAATCCATGCGTTCCCATGATCAGTACAACACCACGATTTACGGCCTGGACGACCGTTATCGCGGCGTGAAAGGCCAGCGTGACGTGATCTTCCTCAACGAGGCCGACATCATTCGTCTGGGCTTCGTACCCGGCCAGAAAGCGGACATTGTGTCGATCTGGGGCGATGACATCGAGCGTCGCGTCAAAGGCTTCACATTGCTGCCGTTCGACATTCCTGCTGGCCAGGCGGCGGCTTACTACCCAGAGGTCAACCCATTGGTGCCGCTGGAAAGCGTGGGCGACGGCAGTCACACACCCACGTCGAAATTCGTGGCGATCAAGCTGGAACGGCATAGCGAAACGGCACGGATTATCTAATCCCTTGTAGGAGCGCTTTATCACACTCGATTGCGTGAAACGCCCTACAAGCAGATTTCCATTCGCGCACAAAAAAGGCCCGAATCGCTTGATTCGGGCCTGTGTGAAGTAGTCTATGACTCAATAAACCGACTTAAGTTCCCGACTAAAAACAATCACTTAGCGATTTGTATACAAGTCGTGTTATTCGTCGGATTTCGATTGTGACATTTTCTTCATGATTGCAGGATCGCGTCGTCATCCCTACGAGCATCCATACATGAAGTATTCCTCGATTCTGTTGTTGTCCCTCTCCCTGGCCACTGGTTTCGCCTCCGCTGGCGACAACGTGACGGCCGGTGTGGGCGGCGCATTGGGTGGGGTACTGGGTTCGGTTGTTGGCCAGCAAATCGGCGGCAGCACCGGATCCGCGATTGGCGCGGGCCTTGGTGGCGCAGCGGGCGGTGCCGTCGGCGCAAACCGCCACAACCGTACTGAAGCGGCCATTGGCGGCGGCCTGGGCGCAGCCGGCGGTAACGTCATCGGCCGTAGCGTCGGCGGCAGCACCGGCAGCCTGATCGGCGCAGCAGCGGGCGGCGGCGCCGGTGGCGCACTGGGCAACTACATGGGCGATCAAAGCCGCCATGACGACGATAATCGCCGTGGCTACCGTGGCGACCGCCGTGACTACCGCCATGGTCATGGCCCCCGTCATCACGACCACGGCCGTCATCGCGGCTGGCGTCATCGCTGACAGTCAGCGCAACGTCGCACACACACCGGCCGCTTCCTTGCGGCCGGTTGTCGTTTCAGAGCACCAACTGTTCCATCGCCTCACGCAATTCGGCAGGAATCGCCACCGGCTGATTCGATGCGCGATCCACGAACACATGAACGAAACGCCCAGCAGCACAAGCCTCCTCCTCACCGGCCTTGAAAACCGCCAGCTCGTATTGCACCGAACTGTTGCCTAACTTGCCCACCCGTAAACCGACCTCGATCAGGTCCGGGTACGCGATCGATGCAAAGTAGTCACACGATGAACTGACCACAAACCCGACAACCTCTCCGTCGTGTATATCCAGCCCGCCTCGCTCGATCAGATAACTGTTCACAGCGCTGTCGAAAAAGCTGTAATAGGTGACGTTGTTCACGTGCCCGTAAATGTCGTTGTCGTGCCAGCGCGTGGTGATGGGCTGGAAATGGCGATAGTCGGCACGTTGCGGAGTCGGTTGGGACATTCAGTCTTCCTCTACTGTCGATCAATCCTGTGGAAACGGCTCAAACACTCATTGGTGACTCAGCACCCAGTCCCGCACCGAGGCATAGGGATAGTCCTCGAGCACGGCAAACCCGGCGATACTCCTTGCCTTGAGCCTGGTGAACAGCGGCACGCTGATGCCGCAGAGAAACCGGGTCAGGCATTCAGTGCTGGGATCATGGCCTCGCGCCTCGCGATGCTTGCCGATGAAATCGCCACAGAGCGCCTCGAAGCTCTGTTGCTCCAGCGGCTCGAGAGCCGGCGGCTCGGGCAAGCGAGCCACGTGACCTGCACACACCGAACAATGCCCGCAACGCTCGGGCGCCTGGGCGTCGCCGAAATACTGCGCCAGACGATGGCTCAAACACTGCTCACTGGCAAACAGATCCAGCATGGCGTGAATGCGCGCCACCTCGGTCGTTTCGTGGTGCGCGAAATAATCATGCAGTTCCTCGCTGAGCGCCTTTGCATCGAAGTCGGTCACCAACAGGCTGTACACCTCCGTCATCTGCTTGCTTTCAAGCTCGATCCAGCCCTTCTCCTGAAAGAAATCCAGCGCCGTGACGACCCGTGAGCGCTCCGCTTGATACTGCTGATACATGGCGTCGAAATTGACGGTAGCCCACGTGCGCGCACGGCTGGAAGTCTCGACGAGCGCTTGCACGAACTGCTGCCGCTCGCCCTGAAAACGCGCCACGAGTTCGTGCGGCTCGATCAGGTACTTGAACCGGTATTCGGCGAAGTAGGCATAACGCGGCGCGATGATGCCTCGCAGCTCCAGCTGCACCAGCAGGGTCTTGAGCGGCAACTGACGAATGTTGCTCATCTCACAGAGCGGCAACAGCAAAAACTCCCACTGCCCGTCGTTACGCGCATTGAGCAGGTCATCCAGCACCCGAGCAATACCTTCGCGCTCAGGCGTGTCGCCGTACACAAAGTTCTCCAGCACATTCAGGCTGTCGCGATTGGCCAGAACCAGGCATTCCGAGACGGCCCCATCGCGCCCCGCCCGACCGATTTCCTGACTGTAGTTTTCAATGGATTTCGGCAGGTCGAAGTGCACCACATTGCGGATATCGCTCTTGTCGATGCCCATCCCGAAAGCGATGGTGGCAACGATGCAATTCAGTCGCCCGTCCATGAACTGCCGTTGAATGGACTCACGCTTATCGTGAGGCAGTCCCGCGTGATAGGCGTGCGCCGGAATGCCGTTTTGCGCCAGATGAGCCGCGACGAACTCCGCTGTTTTTTGCAGCGTGACGTAGACGATGCTCGGCTGCCCCGCGCGTTCGCCAAGCCATTGCACCAGCCGACGGCGCTTGTCACGGCCAGGTGTAGGCTCCACGTGTAATGTCAGGTTGGCTCGATAGAAGCCTGTCGTCACCACGTCGTCGGGGGCAATGGCGAATTTGCTCTGCATGTCGTCGATGACGTTTGGCGTAGCGGTAGCCGTCAGCAGCAACACCTGTGGGATCTTGAACTCGCGCTGGTAGTCCGGAAGCTTGAGGTAGTCGGGCCTGAAGTTATGCCCCCACTCCGAAATGCAGTGCGCTTCATCGATCACCAGCAACGAGATAGGCACTTGCGCGATGAAGTGCCTGAAGCGTTCATTCTTCAGGCGTTCGACCGAGATCATGAGAATTTTCAGCTCGCCTGAACGCGCGCGCGACATGACGTCCGCGATCTCCTCGCGACTCTGCGCCGAATCGATACTCGCGGCCGCGATGCCATGACGCTGCAAAAAAGCCAACTGATCCTGAATCAGCGCCAGCAATGGCGACACCACGAGGGTCAGGTGCGGCAGCAGCAACGCGGGCAATTGATAACACAGCGACTTGCCCGAGCCTGTGGGAAAGATTGCTGCAGCAGAACGCCCGGCCAACACCGCACTGATCGCGGCCTCTTGTCCGGTGCGAAACTGCCGATAACCGAACACCTGTTCAAGGGTTTGATGCATAGCTGCCACTCCATGGACCGTCGCAAAGGTGAGCCACCTTAACGCGGTGGGTTTGGGCGCAGTACACCGAAACCGTTACAGAAATGCCAACCAGGATACAGACCCGGTACGGCATCGATACGTTGTACTAGCAAAACAACATTGCGGCGTTTAACCTCGCCGCCACACACGTTACGTTTTATGTCGCGCGTTCGCACAGACCCAGAGAACCGCCCGCAACCCGCGACATGCCAAGGAGAGGCAATGCAGCCCACCCCACCGCCGAAAGACGACGGGCTCACCGTCATACAGCGTCTGACACCGGATCAGTTCGATGTCGTGCTCGGATCCCACCCCGCCAAACGAAAAGTCGCATCTGCGAAGACCAGTTGGCCTCTCAGCAGCGTTGTCATTTGCCTGGCATTGCTGGCAGCGATTATCTATCTCGTCACCCAGATGTTTCACACGCAGAAACCACCGCACGTCGCGATTGCGCCAACGCCCTCTGCCGACCTCCAGGAAGCGCCCGCATCGGTCACGCCAGCAGCGGACTTACGCACAACCGAACAGGTCGTCTATGTCGCGCCCAAGCTTGAAACGGCACAACCCCCAACCACTCAGCCACTGGATAACTGCCTGAAAGACGGCAATGTGATTGATCGCGACGTCATCAACTGCCGCTTCGGTGAAGCGCAGCCGACGGACTATAACGCTCCGCGTCCTCAAGGCATGGTCTCTGACCGCTACATGGCGCAGTACAAGTCCGCAGCCACCCAACCCAAAGCCGAGACCGGCCGCCATTACGAAGTCGCGGGGGTATTCATCCGCGAAATAGACGGCCGCAACCGCTACGAAGCGCGGTATCGCATCTATAACAACCACATCGACAACAGTAGCGTGTGCATGAACTTCAAAAGCGACAGCGTCGAATACCGCGAATGCCGGCGTGCGGCGACTCCGTTCTTCAAAGACATGTGCAGTGACTGGACCAAACGCGTTGCAAAGGACAAGGACGAGAAGAATAAGTTGGCGCAGGCGCAATATTGCGAGGCGGCGCGGACATATCAGGCAAACTAATTAATCGTGTAAGCGTACCGTTCAATACGGCTCAACATCAGGTAACACAGTCCAGCCACAAACGTTTTATTAATTAATCTAACCTCATGGCTCCTACACACCCATGAGGTTAGAAACATGACGGTATTCACCATTTTCTTTTGTGGAACTGGCTCCACAAAATATGACTCGCTTCACGACAACTACTGGAACGGTGAACTGATTTCCACACTTTCCAATAACATGGGCAGCCGCGAATTCGCTGACTGGATCGTGGTGAACGGCCCTGGCAGTGGCAACTTGCAGGCTGACGAACTGTTCACCGAATCCAAGAGCTACGGCTGGACAGGAACCGCATTCGGCAAAGGCTGGCATGAAAACGTGCAACATGCGGTCAATATCGTGAAGGGCAAGTTTGACTGGCAGCGGACGAAACTCACTGAAACGGAATATGTTCGGTTGAAAAATGCGGGCTTGCCGATCCATAAGGTCGAAGAGACCGACTCCTGGCTGTGGCGACACTATGATTTTGGCAACCGCAAAGTCAGCCAGCAGCAACTGCAAGAGCAGATCATCAAGACCCACCGCAAGGGCGGGATCATCCCGACTCAGATCAACCTGGTGGGCTGGAGCCGGGGTGGTGTGAGCTGCCACATGCTGGCGAATGCACTACTGGCCGATCCCGTGCTGCGGAAGATTCCTGTCAACATTTTCGTGGTAGATCCTGTTCCGGGTCCCTTGAACACGCAGCTTGAAAAGATTTCGTTGAGCAGCAATGTGAAACAGTACGTCGCCTTTTATGCGCGCGATGAACGCTCCAAGGGATTTGCCTGCGTCATTCCGAAAACGGCCGCCTCCACCCGGGTGAGTATCTTTCCAATGGCGGGAAGGCACGCAACACTTGTGGGAAATGCCTCACTGAGCGGTGCAGCGGGTCCCGGTGCGATGAATGAGCCTGGCAAGCTGGTGAGGCACTATGCGGAAGTTTGCCTTACCCGATGGGGCACAAAACTGACCAAAACGCTCAATCTTTCAGCAATGGATGTCAGCAAACTTCACCAGAGCATGGTCATGCACGACAGTGACTTTGTAAAAATGCGCAGTCAATCTTATACAGGGCTGACCGAACACACGGCCAATGAACGTTCCGTTATTCATAACGGCAAAACCGTTGCCTTCGGAAAAGTTACCGGCGTACCTCTTAATCCGAAAGAGGGATTGGCAGCCACACTTGCGAAAGGCAACGACGCCTACAAAGTTATTCTGAAGTAACACGTTTCACCGTTAACGACTGTACATAAACGTTTAACGAGTCATGCGTTGAGGTCGGTCTGTTCAAGCCATCGAACATGTTCCGCCGCGCCCCTGTTTCCAAAAAACCGCCCAGTCACCGGGCGGTTTTTTCATTGATTACCCTGCGGCCATTGACCCACTGGCCGATTCCGCGGTCATACCTTCCGCCAAGCAGAGGCCTGCACGCCGATCACTTCAGGAAATCGTCATGACCCGCAACCATTACCTACCGCTACTGCTGACTGCATTCATGGCCGCACTCGCTGGCTGCGGCGAGAAGGAACCCGAGAAGACCAGCAGCGCCTCGGCCGACGCCCGGGGCTTGTCGAAGTCGATGACGGTGGATGTCAGCGGGGCGTTGAACCTGCATTACGAAGCCAAGGGCGATGCGGTCGGCGTGGGCTTCCTGCCCGGCAAGCTGCCCGGCGCCAACTGGCTGACCCTGAGCGCGGATCAGGAGGCAGAAGGCGATCGCAACGAAGTCAGTATCGGGCCGATCCTGGGTTTCTCGTTCGACAATCCTGATCAGGAAAAGCAGGCCATCCTGTTCCAGGGCGGTCGCGTGGAAGTCGCTCATGATGAAAACAGCGCTTCCTACGATACCGGCTCGTACTACCAATACTTCGACACCGATAAAGGCGGCGCCAACAGCAACGTCAAACTCGACTTCAGCAAGATCGAAAAGCTGACCTCCACCAACAAGTTGCTCGACCGCTATCGCCTCGTTGGCACCTTCCAGTTCAATGCAGCTCTGTCCCCGGAACAGCCCACCGACGAATGCACCCGGGAAGCCGCAACGTACGCCGCCGAACACGGCGAGCGCCACCCCGGCTTCGACGCAAAACTGTGCGACGCCAAGAGCGTCGTCGCCAAAGGTAGCTTTGACATCACCCAGGATTTTCCGGTGACGGATAAGGCGGGGTGACATTGACCCAAAGCAAAGCCAACGCTGGCGGGTAGGCGTTTTTGTTTCTTAATGGAAGGCGTGGGAGGAATGTGCGAGCTTGCTCGGTGAATGCGGTGGGTCAGCAGCATCAACGGTGAATGACACACCGCGTTCGCTGCCCTCGTAACCTCGGACGTCTCCTACAGGGATCGCGGGGTACCAAAGGCTTGAGCATGACGCCGATACTGTAGGAGCCGGCTTGCTGGCGAATACGGTGGGTCAGCAGCATCAACGGTGAATGACACACCGCGTTCGTCCGAAGTGCGGCCCATACCCTCGTAACCTCGGACGTCTCCTACAGGGATCGCGGGGCACCAAAGGCTTGAGCATGACGCCGATACTGTAGGAGCCGGCTTGCTGGCGAATACGGTGGGTCAGCAGCATCAACGGTGAATGACACACCGCGTTCGTCCGAAGTGCGGCCCATACCCTCGTAACCTCGGACGTCTCCTACAGGGATCGCGGGGCACCAAAGGCTTGAGCATGACGCCGATACTGTAGGAGCCGGCTTGCTAGCGAATACGGTGGGTCAGCAGCATCAATGGTGAATGACCCACCGCATTCGTCCGAAGTGCGGCCCATACCCTCGTAGCCTCCAAAAGCTCCCACGCCCTCGGGGCAGAAGCGCAAATCTGCACCACGCCATCAAACATCAAACATCAAAACGCGAACATAAAAAAACCGCCCCGAAGGGCGGTTTTTATTCAGCAGAGCCCAAGCTTACAGCTTAGGACCGGCTGCCTTGATCGCATCGCTCACGTCGAACTTCTTGAAGTTCTCGATGAACAGACCGGCCAGCGCTTTGGCGGCTTCGTCGTACGCCGCTTTGTCAGCCCAAGTGTTGCGCGGGTTGAGCAACGCGGTGTCGACGCCTGGAACCGACTTCGGTACGTCCAGGTTAACGGTGTCCAGGTGCTCTGTATCTGCACCGATCAGTGCGCCGCTCTGGATGGCTGCGATAACGCCACGGGTGGTCGGGATGTTGAAGCGCTTGCCGACGCCGTAGCCGCCGCCGGTCCAGCCGGTGTTGACCAGGTAGACCTTGGAGCCGAAGCCACGGATACGTTTGATCAGCAGCTCGGCGTACTCGCCAGCAGGACGCGGGAAGAACGGCGCGCCGAAGCAGGTGGAGAACGTCGACTTGATGCCAGCGCCCGAGCCCATTTCGGTCGAACCCACCAGTGCGGTGTAACCCGACAGGAAGTGATAGGCCGCTTGTTCTTCGCTGAGGATCGAGACGGGCGGCAGAACGCCAGTCAGGTCGCAAGTCAGGAAGATCACAGCGTTAGGCTCGCCGCCCAGGTTCTTCTCGGAGCGTTTTTCAACGTGCTCCAGCGGGTAGGCGGCGCGGCTGTTCTGGGTCAGGCTGCCGTCGGCGTAGTCGGCGTGGCCGTTGGCGTCCAGGACTACGTTTTCCAGCACGGCGCCGTGCTTAATGGCTTTCCAGATGACGGGCTCGTTCTTCTCGGAGAGGTCGATGCACTTGGCATAGCAACCGCCTTCGATGTTGAACACCACGCCTTCGCCCCAGCCGTGCTCGTCGTCACCGATCAGGTAACGGCTCTCGTCTGCAGACAGGGTGGTTTTACCCGTGCCGGACAGGCCGAAGAACAGGGTCACATCGCCCTCTTCACCGATGTTGGCAGCACAGTGCATCGGCAGCACGTCGGCGGCAGGGAGCAGGAAGTTCTGCACCGAGAACATCGCTTTTTTCATCTCGCCGGCGTAACGCATGCCCGCGATCAGTACTTTTTTCTGTTTGAAGTTGAGGATGACGCAACCGTCGGAGTTGGTGCCGTCACGCTCTGGAACGCACTCGAAGTTCGCAACGTTCAGAACCTGCCACTCCTCGCGACCAGCAGGGTTGTACTGGGCCGGATTGATGAACAGGCAACGACCGAACAGGTTTTGCCAGGCGGTCTGGGTGGTCATCTTGACGGCGAGGTAGTGATCCTCGGCAGCGCCTACGTGAACGTGGGAGACGAAGTGTTCCTGAGCGTTGTTGAACGCCTCGACACGCGCCCACAGGGCATCGAACTTGTCGGCAGGAAACTTGCGGTTGATCGGGCCCCAGGCGATAGCGTCCTGGGTGGTTGGTTCTTCAACGATGAAGCGATCAACTGGCGAACGACCGGTGCGATGGCCAGTTTTCACGACGAATGCGCCAGTATCGGACAGGACGCCTTCTTCGCGTTTGAGGGCTTCTTTAACCAGATCGTCGACACTGAGATCGGTGTGAACGGCGTTATTGGCTTGCGTCATGAGATTCCCCGTCGGCCCGCTGGCCGAGTGCTCCAAACGTTTTGTAGTAGAAAAACCCAAACTACTACAGCTGAAAAGTGGGCCGGATTATGCCAGAAAAGCCCAAAAAAGGTAGGGCCCTCCTGTCAGAACTACATAATGAAGAACGCGGCCCGCTGGGCGGAAACCATTCAGCCCGGTCCCGGCACTACATAAAAACTACATCAATGACGGGTGTCAGATGGCGTATCGACTCCACCGCCTGCGAACAGCTGCGCGACATCGGTTGCGTCGAAAAGGTAGCGCTGGTTGCAGAACTGGCAATCGATCTCAACGGTGCCGTTGTGCTCGATCACCAACTGCTGTGCGTCTTCCAGACCAAGACTGACCAGAGCGTTGGCTGAACGTTCGCGCGAGCAGCTGCAACGGAACACCAATGGCTGGATATCGAACATGCGCACGGCGTCTTCGTGGAACAGACGGTGCAGCACGGTTTCGTTGTTCAGGCTTAACAGCTCTTCGGCAGTGAGGGTGTCGACCAGCGTATTGACGTGTTGCCAGCTGGCTTCGCGCTCTTCCGGGTCAGTCAGGCGAGCGGCTGGCAACTGTTGGAGCAGCAAGCCACGCGCGCGCTTGCCGTCAGCCTTGATCCAGAACCGTGTCGGCAATTGCTCGGACATCACGAAGTAGCTGGAGAGGCAAGCTGACAGATCGACGCCGTCCAGGCCGACGATCCCCTGATAGCGTTTGCCCTGACGTGGGTCGATGGTCATCGTCAGGTCGCCGTCAGGCATCAGCTCTTGGAGCGTGGCATCCGGGGTGATCAGGCTTTCGTCGTACCGGGCGATGCCTCGAATCTCACGCTCGCTGGAGCATTCGACCATCAACAACGAAACCGGTCCAAGGGACCGCGCCTGAAGAACCAGCAAGCCATCAAACTTCAGCGTACCGACCAGCAAGGCCGCCGCAGCGAGCATTTCGCCCAGCAATTGTGCGACCGGCTCAGGGTAGGGATGCTTGGCGAGCACTTCGGCGTAGCTGCGCTCCAATGCCACGAGCTCACCGCGAACGTCGCTCTCGTCGAAGATGAAACGCTGGGTGTAATCGATATCCGGGAAATCATGCATAGAAAATAGGTATCTGAAGTAATGACAAGTTGATGACAAACGCCTATAAAACGCGGTTTAGCACCGCTTGGTGCATTGTCATGCCGATGGGGGCATTTTATGGACTATCCCGCGCTCTTCCAACCCAAGTGGAACGCCAAAAAATTCTTGCTGTGTCATCTCGTGGCGCTGGCGCTTCTGCTGGTGTGGATCTGGCCTACAGGTCATGCCCTTTTCACCCGATTCGACGAATGGTTTTTCCATTTGCTGAACCGGCCGCTGCTGGAAAACAAAGTGTGGCTCTGGACCTGGACAGTTGCCAGTATGCGCCCCTTCGATATCGTGGTTGGCCTGATCCTGCTGATGCTGCTGATCAAAGGCGACTGGGTGTTCAAGCAGGTTCAGACCCGTGCGGCGCTGGTTGGCTTCGTGCTGACGCTGATCCTGCTGCTGATCATTCGCACGGTGTTCTCCAAAATCATTGATCACACCTCGCTGCAGCATGACAGCGCGTCGGTGGTGATCCCTGACGCCATCAAACTCAGCGATATCTTCCCAACGCTCGAAGACAAATGGCAGCTCAAAGATCGATCCAGCCAGAGCTTCCCCGGTGACCACGCCTCGGTGTTGCTGATCTGGGCGATGTTCATGACCGTCTACAGTCGCACCGTCGGCCAACGCGTGATTATCTGGGCACTCGCGTTGCTGTTCATGATGCCGCGCCTGGTTGCCGGTGCGCATTGGGGACAGGACGACTACATCGGCGGCGTCATGATCGCACTGCTGGCTTTGGGCTGGAGCTGCTACACGCCCTTTGCGGCGGTGGCGACCGGTTTCCTGCTGCGCGTCACGGCACCGCTCTTCAATCTGTTCGGCCGCCTGCCGTTGATTCGTTGCCTGAGCATCATGAAGCCCGGAGCACGCGCCTGAGCGTACAGCGCTCAGCCAGCGCTGTTGCGGTGGGGGCGAGTTCGCGCCCACCGCCCGCCAAGTCAGAGGAATGAGTGAGCGACTGGCTCAATCATCCCCGGAATGAAACTGAAACAACTGGCGGCGCTGCTTCTTGGTGGGTTTGCCATCGGTCGTGACGCCCAGGCTGCCTGCTTTGCGCATCTCGGCCGCCTGCTCACGCTTGGCCAGACTTTCCGGGGTTTCGCTGTAAAGCAGTTGAGCCTCCGGAGCACCACGACGCACGATGGACAACGCCTTGACCACCACCGTGCGTTCATCGAACCCGGCACGGATCTGAAACTCGTCGCCAACGCGAGGTTCCTTGCCCGGTTTGCACCGCTCGCCCCGGCAGTGCACCTTGCCGCTTTCGATTGCAGCTTTGGCCAGCGCACGCGTCTTGAAGAAGCGCGCAGCCCACAGCCATTTGTCCAAACGAACCTTGTCATCCTCATCTGACTTTTGTGTCATCTGAATTCCTCAATCTGGTGATAGTCAGAACTGTACTACGCAACGTCGAGCACGCAGTAATCTCAAGCCTTGGTTAGAATCCCCCGCATGCAAGCAAGGGAATGCGTTCTGGTGTTCGTCAGGCTATCGTTCCCGGGATTGTCACAATGTGGACCGAGTTGAGCGTTAGAGTCACCCATCAGGCGTCATGCACGCCTGGGAATGGGACTTTTTCGTCGACGCGGATTTTTCTGATGCAGGGCACGGGTTATACGCACTGTATCCAAGGCATTGGCCCAGCTTGAATCTGGCGTCAGGCAGAACGCGCAACGTACGGAATCGCTTTGAAAACATTCGACCATCTCACAGTCATCGGCCTTCGCGAATGGGTGGCGCTGCCCAACTTGGGGGTTGCCGGTCTGCGCGCGAAGATCGACACCGGGGCCAGCACGTCCAGTCTGCACGCCACGGAAATCGAGCCCTTCGAACGCGACGGCGAGAAATGGGTGCGCTTCAACGCGCATCTGGGCACGGTGGTGCAGCTGCGCCATCGACGTTGCGAGGCCCAGTTGGTGGCGATGAAAACCATCAAAAGCTCGAACGGGCACGCACAAGTGCGTTATGTGATTCGCACAACGCTGGCGCTGGGTGATCGAGTCTGGCCGGTGGAGTTCACGCTGGCGTGCCGCAAAGCCATGCGTTATCGCTTGTTATTGGGTTCCAAAGCCCTGATTGACGGCCAACTGGTGGTCAATCCGGGGATTACTTATGTTCAGGACAAGCCGGTGTTTCCGGCCTCTAATTCCTCTCCCACAGGTGTTGCATGAAGATCGCTGTGCTTTCGCGAAACCCGCGTCTGTATTCAACTCGTCGCCTGGTCGAAGCTGGTATTCAGCGTGGCCACGAGGTCGTGGTGATCGATACCCTGCGCGCCTATATGAACATTGCCAGTCATAAGCCGCAGATTCACTACCGAGGCAAACCCCTGGAAGGCTTTGATGCGGTCATCCCGCGGATCGGCGCTTCCGTGACCTTCTACGGCTGCGCCGTGTTGCGTCAGTTCGAAATGATGGGCGTGTTTCCGCTGAACGAATCCGTTGCCATCGCCCGCTCCCGGGACAAGCTGCGCTCGCTGCAGTTGCTGTCGCGGCGCGGCATCGGCCTGCCCGTAACCGGTTTCGCGCACTCTCCCGACGACATCCCGGACCTTATCCAGATGGTCAACGGTGCGCCGCTGGTGATCAAAGTGCTGGAAGGCACTCAGGGCATCGGCGTGGTGCTGTGCGAAACCGCAACCGCAGCGGAATCCGTGATCGAAGCCTTCATGGGCCTCAAGCAGGACATCATGGTTCAGGAGTACATCAAGGAAGCCGGTGGTGCGGATATCCGCTGCTTCGTAGTGGGGGACAAGGTCATCGCGTCGATGATGCGCCAGGCCAAACCCGGCGAGTTCCGCTCCAACCTGCACCGGGGCGGCACGGCCAGCCTGATCAAAATCACGCCGGAAGAACGCATGACCGCCATTCGTGCCGCCAAGGTGATGGGACTGAGCGTCGCAGGCGTGGACATCCTGCGCTCCAACCACGGGCCGCTGGTGATGGAGGTGAACTCATCGCCGGGCCTGGAAGGCATCGAAACCACCACCGGCAAGGACGTGGCCGGGATGATCATTCAGTACATCGAGAAAAACGGCGGGCCGCACATGACGCGGACGAAGGGTAAGGGCTGATTCGTAAAAACGCTCTATAGGAGCCGGCTTGCTGACGAAGCGCTGGGGCAGGCGCTCACGCATTCGCCAGCAGGCCAGCGCTTACACATGGACCGTCACCGCCCGGTCAAACGGCATCCCGCGGCAGCATCAACCCAAGCGGCAGGCGCACGCGTGCTTCAAGTCCGCCACCCGATCGATTTCGCAATTCGACATTGCCGCCGTGCATCGCGGCAATGCGCTTGACGATTGCCAGCCCAAGTCCGGTGCCCTTGCCGCTGCGGGCGCGGTCGCCACGGATGAACGGGTTGAAAATGCCTTCGAGCTCCGACGGATCGATGCCCATGCCACGGTCCAGCACGCTCAATACGACGTACGGCGCGCCGCTGTCTCCAGACACATAAGCAGCCACCTCGACGCCATCACCGGCATGGTGCATCGCGTTGCCGATGAGGTTGTTAAGCAGACGCTTCATCGAAACCCGGCGCAGCGGGAATGGCGGGATCGACTCCAGGCACAAGCGCACCTGCTCGACCGGGCTGTTATAGGGTGCCACGACTTCGTGAACCAACTCGACGAGGTTGACCTCCTCGACCTCTTCATCGCGACCGTCACGAATGAAGGCCAGGAACTGATCGAGGATGGCGTCCATGTCCTCAATGTCGCGAACCATGCCGTCCATGAACTCGTTGTCCTTGGGCATCAGCTCCAGCGACAACCGCAGCCGCGTCAACGGCGTACGCAGGTCGTGAGACACGCCCGCCAGCATCAACTCCCGCTCCTGCCCTGCCTGCTCGACGTCTTCAGCCATCTGGTTGAACGCACGGTACACCTCGGTCATTTCGCTGGGCGTGTCACTGACAGGCAATCGCACGCTGCGGCCCTGCCCCAGCTGCCGCGCGGCGAAGACCAGACGCTTGAGAGGCTGGTTGAGCTGACTGACAAAAATCCAGGCCGACGCTGTGGACAACAGGCCGATCGCCAGGAACCAGCCCAGAACGCTCCAGATCTTCTGGCCACGCAGTGGATGCGGGTACAGCGGGACTTTTAACCAGCCATCGCCCAGGCTGGGAGCTCGCACCCACAGCGCGGGTGGCGCATGCACGCGCAGGCGAACTTCGGTGTCCGCGCCCAGTTCGTCCTGCATCTGCCGCTGATAGATCTCCGAATAAGGCCAATGCTGCTCACCCTCCGGAACCCCGCCGCCCACCACGCGGATCAGACCGGCCGCATCGGCGATGGTCTGCCGGTCGCTTTCGTCTGCCGCCCAATACGCGCGCAAGGTCAAGGCCACGCCGTGACTGTACTGGCGGTCAACCAGCACGTCCTCGTTCATCAACAGATAAACCAGGGTCAGCGCCTTGGAAAACAGCACGACGATGAGCACCAGCCACAAGGTGCGGGAGAAAAAGCTTTGCGGGAACCAGAGCGGTGTTTTCATAACAGCAGCTACACACTATGCAGGAGCGAGCCAGGCTCGCGAAATTTCGCGGATCACAAGAGACAGCAAAAACCAGTCACCCCCTCGCTCCTTTCAAGAGCATCGGGGTGACTGGCTCGCAATGCAGGCGTGCAGTGCGCCTGACAGGCAATCTGTCTGTTGCTGTTACTGCTTGTTGGCGCCGTCTGGAACAAATACGTAACCCACGCCCCATACCGTCTGGATGTAACGCGGCTTGGCGGCGTCGACTTCGATCAGACGACGCAGACGGGATATCTGGACGTCGATGGATCGCTCCAGCGCGTCCCACTCACGACCCCGCGCCAGATTCATCAGCTTGTCGCGCGTGAGCGGCTCACGGGCGTGCATGACGAGTGCCTTGAGCACCGCGAACTCGCCCGTGGTGAGCATGTGGACTTCCTCACCGCGCTTGAGCTCACGGGTTGCCAGCGACAGTTCGTAATCACCAAACGTGACCGTTTCGTCTTCACTGGCAGGCGCACCGGGAACCGGTACTGCCTGGCGACGCAGAACCGCTTTGACACGTGCCATCAGTTCATCGGGGTTGAAAGGTTTGGCGAGATAGTCGTCCGCACCCAACTCCAGACCCTTGATACGACTCAGCTCATCGCCCTTGGCGGTCAGCATGATGATCGGGACCTGATTGTTGGCGGCCCGCAGTCTGCGGCAAGCAGACAGGCCGTCTTCGCCCGGCAGCATCAGATCCAGCACCACGAGGTGGAAGACTTCGCGAGCCAACAGCCGGTCCATTTGCTCAACGTTGGCAACAGCACGGGCACGATAGCCTTTGCTGGTGAAAAAGCGTTCTAACAGGCTGCTCAGACCCGGGTCATCATCAACGATGAGGATTTTCTCGCCTTCAGCCGTTTGTGCAGTGCTGTTCATTGGAAGCTCCTTTGATCTCGGCGCGCATTATGGCGTAGCTGCTGTGATGCGCACCGTGTGCATTGTTAGCAGATTTTTCCTGAGCCGCCACTGGCGCTCTTCGCTGACCTTTTTCGCCCCGCACGGCATCAGTCCGGCGGCAGGATTTCCGGCAACTGACAGGGCGATCCCCTAATCGGGGCTCACTGGGTATAATGCGCCGCCCTCAAGGTCAGGCAACACGCGCTTGCGGCGGTTCGCCAGCAGCTGATTTTTTGCACACACATTTGCCAGGTGGTTTTATGGACAGTATCAACAGCCGCATCGCCGAGGAACTCGGCGTCCGCCCGCAACAGGTCGAAGCGGCCGTCGCGCTACTGGATGAAGGCTCTACGGTGCCCTTCATCGCTCGCTACCGTAAAGAAGTGACTGGCAGCCTCGATGACACGCAACTGCGTCATCTGGAAGAGCGCCTGCGCTATCTGCGCGAGCTCGACGAGCGTCGCATCAGCATCCTTGCCAGCATCGAAGAGCAAGGCAAGCTGACACCGGAGCTGGCGCGCGACATCAAGCTGGCCGACACCAAGACCCGCCTCGAAGACTTGTACCTGCCCTATAAACAGAAGCGTCGCACCAAAGGCCAGATCGCGCTGGAAGCCGGTCTGGGCGAGCTGGCAGACGGTCTGTTCAACGACCCGACGCAAAATCCCGAGACCGAAGCCGCCCGTTTCGTCGATGCGGAAAAAGGCTTCGCTGACGTCAAGGCCGTACTCGAAGGCGCGAAGTACATCCTGATGGAACGCTTCGCCGAAGATGCCACGCTGCTGGAAAAGCTGCGCAGCTTCCTCAAGCAGGAAGCCGTGATCAGCGCCCGCGTGGTGGCTGGCAAGGAAGAAGAAGGCGCCAAGTTCCGCGATTACTTCGAGCATGACGAGCCGCTGAAAAGCATGCCGTCCCACCGCGCGCTGGCGATCTTCCGCGGCCGCAACGAGGGCATTCTGAGCTCGGCGCTGAAAGTCGGCGAAGAACTCCCCGGCACGCTGCATCCGTGCGAAATGATGATCAGCGAGCGTTTTGGCCTGCAGAACCAGAATCGCCCGGCCGACAAATGGCTGGCCGAAGTCGTGCGCTGGACCTGGAAGGTCAAGCTGTATTCGCACCTGGAAACCGACCTGCTGGGTGAGCTTCGCGAGGGTGCAGAGACGGAAGCGATCAACGTGTTCGCTCACAACCTGCACGACCTGCTGCTCGCCGCTCCCGCCGGCCCACGCGCCACCTTGGGCCTGGACCCCGGCCTGCGCACCGGCTGTAAGGTCGCGGTGGTCGATGCGACCGGCAAGCTGCTGGATTACGCCACGGTTTACCCGCACGTGCCGAAGAACCAGTGGGATCAGACCATCGCAGTGCTCGCGGCCCTGTGCGCCAAGCACTCGGTTGACCTGATCGCGATCGGCAACGGCACCGCCAGCCGTGAGACCGACAAGCTGGCCGCCGACCTGATCAAAAAATATCCAGGCCTGAAAATGACCAAGGTCATGGTGTCCGAAGCGGGTGCGTCGGTGTATTCCGCGTCGGAACTCGCCGCCAAGGAATTCCCGGACCTGGACGTGTCGATTCGCGGCGCGGTGTCCATTGCTCGCCGCCTGCAGGACCCATTGGCTGAGCTGGTGAAGATCAACCCGAAATCCATCGGTGTCGGCCAATACCAGCACGACGTGTCCCAGCTCAAGCTGGCACGTGGCCTGGACGCCGTCGTCGAAGACTGCGTGAACGCCGTGGGCGTCGACGTGAATACCGCATCGGTCGCGCTGCTGGCGCGGATTTCCGGCCTGAACACCACACTGGCGCAGAACATCGTCACACACCGTGACGAGAACGGCGCCTTCAAGACTCGCGCTGCGCTGAAGAAAGTCGCACGCCTGGGTGAGAAAACCTTTGAACAGGCTGCGGGCTTCCTGCGCGTCATGAACGGCGACAACCCGCTGGATTCGTCCGCCGTTCACCCTGAGGCCTATCCGCTGGTGCAGCGCATCGCTGCTGAAACCGACCGCGACATCCGTTCGCTGATCGGCGATGCCAGCTTCCTCAAGCGTCTGGACCCGAAAAAGTTCACCGACGAGACCTTCGGCCTGCCGACCGTGACCGACATTCTTCAGGAACTGGAAAAGCCAGGCCGCGACCCGCGCCCCGAATTCAAGACGGCTGAATTCCAGGACGGCGTCGAGGATTTGAAGGATTTGCAACTGGGCATGATCCTCGAAGGCGTGGTGACCAACGTGACCAACTTCGGCGCGTTCGTTGACATCGGCGTGCATCAGGACGGTTTGGTGCACATCTCCGCACTTTCGGAGAAATTCATCAAAGATCCGCGCGAGGCGGTCAAGGCCGGTGACGTGGTGAAGGTCAAGGTCATGGAAGTCGACATCCCGCGCAAACGCGTCGGCTTGTCGATGCGCATGAGCGACACGCCCGGCGAGAAGATCGACGGCGCACGGGGTGCGCGTCCAGGCGCGGCACCGCGTCAGCAGCAGAGCAGCGCACCACGCAAAGAAACCGCAACAGCTGCCCCGGCCAACAACGCCATGGCATCGCTGTTCGCCAACGCCAAGCAACTGAAGAAACGCTGATGGAAATTCCGGAAGGCCTGACCGAGAGCGCTTACTTCAAGACCTTGGGCTGCAAGCTGGTAAGACTCGGCGACGGTGTGGCCGAGGTCACGCTGGCGCTGGAGCCTCATCTGCGCAATCGCGGCAATGTCATGCACGGCGGCGCGTTGTTCAGCCTCGTGGACATCGCCATGGGGCTGGCCTGTTCCAGCTCCCACGGCTTCGACAAGCAAAGCGTCACCGTTGAGTGCAAGATCAACTACGTGCGCGGCGTCCCGGATGGCGAAGTCACCTGCATCGGCACGGTGCTGCACGCAGGCCGGCGCACGCTGGTCGTGGAAGCCGAAGTGCGCCAGGACGACAAGCTCGTCGCGAAAGCGCAGGGCACGTTCGCGATCGTCTAGCTGTCTGATAGCGATATGAGTTAATTTCGACACTGTGTAACAGTGTCGAAATTTTCTGATCGCCTTTTAAGATTGATCAGCGACGGGCATCGGCGTTCGGGCCAAAAACGAGGCGAAAACGCCAGTTCCTTTCTTCACCCTTGTAGACCGCCATATCGCCCCCATATAGGGCCGACTGACGCGTGAAGGAATCCAACTTGAGCGAACTTCTCAACCGCCGCCTGGCTTTGCTTGGCGAGCACTCTCACCTCTCCCTTCTGGAGAAGTGCCTGCACGGTATCGAACGTGAATGCCTGCGCGTTACTGACGAGGGCCGGCTGGCCCAGACTCCGCACCCGGAAGCCCTGGGCTCCGCGCTGACCAACGAACAGATCACCACCGACTACTCCGAGTCGCTGCTGGAGTTCATCACGCCGGCGCTGACCAACCCGGCCGATACGCTGGACAGCCTGGAAAAGATTCATCGTTTCGCCTACAGCAAGTTGGGCGGCGAGTACATCTGGAGCCCTTCGATGCCGTGCCCGCTGCCGGCCGAAGAAGACATTCCGATCGCGTATTACGGCACCTCGAACATCGGCAAGCTCAAGTATGTCTACCGCCAGGGCCTTGCTTTGCGCTACGGCAAGACGATGCAATGCATTGCCGGAATTCACTACAACTTCTCGCTGCCTGAAGCCATCTGGCCGGTGCTCAAGCAGACCGAAGCCTTCGAAGGCAGCGACCGTGATTTCCAGTCCGAAAGCTACATTGGCCTGATCCGCAATTTCCGTCGTTACAGTTGGCTGTTGATGTACCTGTTCGGCGCGTCGCCGGCACTGGACGCCAGCTTCCTGCGCGGCCGCTCGCACCAACTGGAGCAGTTCGACGCCGACACGCTGTATCTGCCGTACGCCACCAGTCTGCGCATGAGCGATCTGGGTTACCAGAGCAACGCCCAGGCCGACCTGACGCCGTGCTACAACGATTTGCTGACCTACACCGACAGCCTGCGCAAAGCCGTGGCAACGCCTTACGCGCCTTACGTCGAAATCGGCACGCACAAGGATGGCGAGTGGATTCAGCTCAACACCAACGTGTTGCAGATCGAGAACGAGTACTACTCGACGATTCGTCCGAAGCGCGTCACCTATTCGGGCGAGCGTCCGATTCAGGCCCTGATGGCCCGAGGCGTGCAGTACGTTGAAGTGCGTTGCCTGGACATCAACCCGTTCCTGCCGGTCGGCATCGATCTGCAGCAGTCACGTTTCATCGACGCCTTTATCCTGTTCTGCGCCCTGCAGGAAAGCGCCCAGCTGGCGGACTGCGAGTGCGGGAATGCCAGCAGCAACTTCCTGACAGTGGTGAAAGAAGGCCGTCGTCCTGGGCTGCAACTGAGCCGGAACACCTCAACCGTTGACCTGAAAGACTGGGCCAACGAGCTGCTGGACACGATCGAGCCGATCAGCAGATTGCTGGACCAGAGCCAGGGTATCGACGAGCACGCCAAGTCGCTGGAAGTGCAGCGCGCCAAAGTTGCAGACACGTCCCTGACGCCGTCGGCACAAGTGCTGGCTGCCATGACCGAGCATAAGGAAGGCTTCACTGCGTTTTCGCTGCGTCAATCGCGCACGCATGCCGAGTACTTCCGCGGCCGGCCGTTGAGCGTCGAGGACCAGACGCACTTTGAAACCAAAGCCCGCGAGTCTCTGGCGCAGCAGTCCGAAATGGAACAAAGCGAAGAGCCTGTGGATTTCGACACCTTTGTCGGCGCGTATCAGGCGAGCATTCTGGCGATCAGTAACTGAAAAGACGCCGATAAGCACTGTGGGAGGGAGCTTCGCGAGCAAGCTCGCTCACACAGACATTCCCGTCAGGACCCAAGCATGCGTCAGGCCTCGTTCCAGGCCCGACGCACTTCGCTCAAATCGCCTTCTCGAAAATCTTCGAATTACGCTGATAGTTGTACAGCGACGCTCGCGCGCTGGGCAGGCGGTCTACGCTGCTAGGCTCGAAACCACGCTCGCGGAACCAGTGGGCCGTGCGGGTGGTGAGCACGAACAGGGTCTTCAAACCCTGTGCCCGTGCCCTTTCTTCGATGCGTTCCAGCAACTCATCCCCTCGCCCACCGTGGCGGTATTCCGGGTTCACGGCCAGACACGCCAACTCGCCCGTTTCTGAATCAGCAATCGGGTAGAGCGCAGCACAGGCGATGATCAATCCCTCGCGCTCAACCACGCTGAACTGTTCGATCTCACGCTCCAGCACCTCACGAGAACGGCGCACCAGAATGCCTTGCTCTTCGAGCGGCGTGATCAGGTCGATCAACCCACCGACGTCACCAATCGAAGCCTCGCGAACCAGCTCGAACTGCTCCTGGGCGACCAGCGTGCCGCCGCCTGCGCGGGTAAACAGTTCCGACAGCAGGGCGCCGTCTTCGGCATAACTCACGATATGACTGCGCGCCACGCCGCCACGGCAGGCCTGTGCGGCGGCATCCAGCAGCTCGGCCTGATAGTTGTTGCCCAGCCTCTGCAGATGCGCCGGAACCTGCTGCGGACGCAGTTCACGCACCAGACGGCCTTGTTCGTCGAGCAGGCCCGACTCGGCGCCGAACAGCAGCAGTTTCTCCGCGCCCAGGTCGATGGCCGCGCGGGTGGCGACGTCTTCGCAGGCGAGGTTGAAGATCTCGCCCGTCGGCGAATAACCCAGCGGCGACAGCAGAACAATGGAGCGCTCGTCGAGCAGGCGGTTGATACCCTTGCGGTCAATCCGACGGACTTCACCGGTGTGCTGATAGTCCACGCCTTCGAGCACGCCAATCGGGCGGGCGGTCACAAAGTTGCCGCTGGTGACTCGCAATCGCGAACCCTGCATCGGAGACGCCGCCATGTCCATCGACAGGCGCGCTTCGATGGCGATGCGCAGCGCACCCACCGCGTCGATCACGCACTCAAGCGTGGCGAAGTCAGTCACGCGCATGTCGCGATGAAAATGCGGCGTCAGGCCGCGCGCTTCGAGGCGACTTTCGATTTGCGGACGGGAACCGTGGACCAGCACCAGGCGAACGCCCAGGCTGTGCAGCAACACCAGGTCATGGACGATATTGCCGAAATTCGGGTGCTCAACGCCGTCGCCCGGAAGCATGACGATGAAGGTGCAATCCCGGTGGGCATTGATATAGGGAGACGCGTGGCGGAGCCAATTGACGTAATCGGGCATATCCGAAAGAGCCTGTAAAAAATGGACGAAGGGTGAAAGCACTCACAACGGCATGGGCTTTATCGTCGGAACAGGCATCGCAACACGCGTTATCTCCTCTGGGCTGAGGCCTACTCACACAGGAGAAAGGCAGTAATGTTCAATCAACTGACGCAATAGACGCACTGTAGGCTGCAAACGTGACATTTCGAGATATTCGCCCGGCTGGTGCGCACAGGCGATGTCGCCGGGGCCCAACACGATCGTTTCGCAACCAAGGCGCTGAAGATAAGGCGCTTCGGTTCCAAATGCCACTGCTTCGGCCGTATGACCTGTCAGACGTTCGGCAACGCGAACCAGTTCCGCATCGGCGCTCTGTTCGAATGGCGCCACTTCCGAAAACAGCGGCGCGTAATCGATCTTTACCTGGTGCAGTTCAGCGAGCGGTTGCAGCTTTTGCCGAATCGCCGCACGGAGCATTTCCGGGTCCATGCCTGGCAGCGGACGCAGGTCAAATTCCAGCGAGCACTGCCCGCAGATCCGGTTCGGATTATCGCCCCCGTGGATGCAGCCGAAGTTCATGGTCGGTGCCGGGACGCTGAATTGCGGGTTCCGGTATTTCTCCTGCCACTGCTGACGCAGGCCCTTGAGCGCGCCAATCGCGTCATACATCGCCTCCAGCGCGCTGTGTCCCAGACTGGGATCCGACGAGTGACCGCTTCGCCCAAGAATCTCGATGCGATCCATCATCACGCCTTTGTGCAGGCGAATCGGCTTGAGGCCCGTCGGTTCGCCGATCACCGCAGCGCGTCCCAGCACACCGCCTGCGGCGGCCAACGCCTTCGCGCCGGACATCGAGCTCTCTTCATCGCACGTCGCCAGAATGATCAGCGGCTGCTTGAACGGCTTGTCCAGCAAGGGCTGCAACGCCTCGATGGCCAGTGCGAAGAACCCCTTCATGTCGCAGCTGCCCAACCCCACCCAACGGCCGTCGACTTCTGTCAGCTTTAGCGGGTCGGTCTTCCAGAGTGCGTCGTCGTAGGGAACGGTGTCGCTGTGGCCGGACAACACCAGGCCGCCGGGGCCGGTGCCATAGGTCGCCACCAGATTGAATTTGCCGGGACTGACGTGCTGGATATCGCAGGCAAAACCCAGATCGCCGAGCCAACCGGCGAGCAGATCGATGACCGCGCGGTTGGACTGGTCCAGCGAGGGCTGCGTACAACTCACCGAAGGCGCGGCGATCAGGGCCGCGAACTGGTCTTTCATGGACGGCAACGGCATGGACGACTCCTGAAATGCAGTGCGACGTGATGGTCATCATAGGGTGATTGGACAGCAGGAATAAACCGTCACGGGTGATGTCCTGTACACTGCACGACCCACGCAGCTGTGTCGATTCCGGCTGCGCCCCCTGTTTATCAGCGATAGAGCGCCTGGATTCCCGGCCATGCAGAAAGAAACCGAAATCAAACTCCGCGTCAGCCGCGAAACCCTCATTGCCCTGCGCGAGCACCCGTTGCTGAAAAAACGCAACAAAAGCGGCTGGGAGCGTCTGGAGCTGTTCAATCAGTACTTCGACACACCTGAGCGCGAACTCGCTCAGGCCAAGGTTGCGCTGCGTTTGCGCCGTGACGGCGACGCGATCATCCAGACCCTCAAGACCCGCGGCCAGAGCGTCGCCGGTCTGTCCGAGCGTAACGAATACAACTGGGACGTGCCCAAGGCCAAGCTGGACCTCAAGAAGCTCGACGGCGAGTGCTGGCCCGAGCAACTGGCGGATCTGGACAAGAAAACCATCAAGCCGCTGTTCACCACCGATTTCGTCCGCGAAAAGGCCGAGATTGCCTGGGGCCGCGGCAAATCCAAGGTCGTGATCGAAGCGGCGCTGGACTTGGGCAATGTCATCGTCGGCAAGCAGAAGGAAGAAATCTGCGAGCTGGAGCTGGAACTGCGCGAAGGCGAACCTGCTGCCCTGCTGGAGCTGGCCGCCGAGCTGGCCGAGAAGCTGGCGTTGATGCCGTGTGACATCAGCAAGGCCGAGCGTGGCTATCGCCTGTTCGACGCTGGCAGTTACTCGGTCAAGTTGCCGGCGCCTGAGCTGCACGCCGAAACCTGCGTTGACGACGCCTACAATGCGGTGGCCTGGTACCTGTTGGGCAGCAGCCAGCGCCTGGCTGAGCAGTATCGCTTCAACGGTCACTGGAACCTGTTGCAGGAATGGGTCGAGGTGCTCGCCGAGCTGCGCGCACTGACCGGCAGCCTGGGTCAGGCTGCTCCACGCGCCACCACCCACGATCTGCGTGCTGCGCTTGATGCGTTGCTGGAAGACTGGCGCACGCTGGTGCTGGCCGGTCGGGATGATGCCGACGTGCGCGCTGCTGCGCATGAGCAGTTCATCGAAGAGCTGGAAGACCCGCGTTGGGGCCTGTTCTCGCTCACCACCTCGCGCTGGTTGATGGAGCGCAGCTGGACCGCCGAGCGCAACAACCGTGGCAATCGTCAGGGCAACGCGATGCTCAGCAGCTGGGTCCCGCGCTTCCTCGGTGACGAGGCAACGGCGCTCAATCTGGCGCGCTACCAGCAACAGCCAGAAGATCTGGCCGAGCAACTGCCACGCATCGAGCGCATTCAGGTGTGGCTGCATTACGCACGTCACACGCTGGAGCTGCCGGAACTGGATCGCTTGTACGGCGAGATGAACAAGCTAGAGCAGCTGGCGCATCTGGACATCAGCGACGAAATCCTCGAAGCCCGCGTGCAGCAAACCATTACCGTGCTGCAAAGCCGGGCGTGGAAGACGTTGCTGAAGCTTTAAGGCCCCGTCCCAATACCTGTAGGAGCGCGCTTGCCCGCGAAGGCGGTGGATCAGTCACATGGATGGCGGCTGACACCCCCTTAATCGCGGGCAAGCGCGCTCCTAAAAGGGATAACGCCATGTTCAGCCGTATGCAAAAGATCCGGGCCACGATCACTTCACGATCGGCAAACTCGTCGTCGATTTGATCTCCGACAGCGCAACGGTCGAGTTCACCTCCTGAATCCCTGGCACCAGCGACAGCTTCTCAAAGAAAAACCGCTCATACGCTTCGATGTCCGGTGTCACGATGCGCAGCAGAAAGTCCACCGACCCCATCAGCACATAACATTCCAGCACCTCCGGAAATCCGCGAATGGCTTCGGTGAATTCCGTGAAGTTGGAACGCCCGTGGGCGTTGAGTTTCACCTCCGCGAAGATCTGGGTGTTCAGACCAATCTTCTTGCGATCCAGCAAAGTCACCTGCCGCCGAATCACGCCTTCGTCCTTCAATCGCTGGATCCTTCGCCAGCATGGCGATTGGGACAGACCAACCTCTTCAGCGATCTGCGCGCTCGACAGCGAGGCGTCTTCCTGAAGAAGCGCCAGTATCTTGCGATCGTAGGCATCCAGCTCGATTTGCATAAGTTATCTCCTTAATCTTCAAGCTGCGCATTAACAAGTCTAAACAAGCGTAAACCAGCCGATCTTGGATCAGAAATTTCTTTTTCAGCATGTAAAACTTTCTCTCACTCACACAGCTCATCGCGGTCCCGCTGACCGACGACGAAAACAGGAGAGTTCAACATGCCTCACCTCGAATCAGTGCCCTGCGCCCCGCTTCGCCCCGACGCCTGGTCTGTCAGCAACGCCCACTGTCGGTCGCGCTTCCAGATCCTTGCCGAAGCCGAGCCTGACCTGATTTGCCGGGTGTTGAACCTGTTCGCCATGCAATACCTGATTCCTCAGCAAGTCAGCGTGCTGCAGCAGGAAGGCATGTTGATGATCGAGGCCGAAGTGGGTGGCATGACCTGGCATCGCGCTCAGGTCATTGGCGAAAAAATGCGCAATCTGATCAATGTTTGCTCAGTGGATCTGGAACCGATCGGCGATTTGCACGTCCTATCCGAGCCCGTCTCACTCGCTGTCGGTTGAGTGGCCGAAAATATTGGCAACGCTTCACTACCTGCAGGACGCAACAACTGGCACGCTTGGGACTACTCTTGCTTACTCACGAAGTAAGTCGTCTCGTCCGAAGGAGCCCGCATGTCCGTCCTCGCCTCATCATCCCAGGACCGCTGGCTGGATCTGAATGAAGTCCTACGTGATCTCGTCGCGCAGGAATACATCGATCAGGACAATGCTGAATACGCATTGACCCTGCGCCGAACCGCGCAAAATCTGCAAATTCATCCCCTTGAGTTCATTTCCGCCCAGCAGTTCGACAACCTTAAACGCCCCGGCAAAAAGCTCGATCTGGAAACCCTCACCGCGTGGCTGGCCGAACAGGCCGGCCAGCCGTACATGCGCATCGACCCGCTGAAGATCAACGTGGCGGCCGTCACGCCGGTGATGTCCTATGCCTTTGCCCAACGCCACAAGATTCTGGCGGTCGCCGTGGACCGGGACGCGGTGACCATTGCCAGCGCCCAGCCTTTTGTGAAAGCGTGGGAAGCCGACCTGACGCACGTGCTGAAGATGCCGATCAAGCGCGTGGTCGCCAATCCGGTCGATGTGCAGAAGCTGGCGGTGGAGTTTTATCGACTGGCCAAATCGGTCAGCGGCGCCAGCGCGACCGATCAAAAAATGAGCAACCTGGGCAACTTCGAGCAACTGCTCAAGCTCGGCGCCAGCGATCAGGAACCCGATGCCAACGACGCGCACATCGTCAACATCGTCGACTGGTTGTTCCAGTACGCGTATCAGCAGCGCGCCAGCGACATTCACATCGAACCTCGCCGGGAAGCAGGCACCGTGCGCTTCCGTATCGACGGTGTGCTGCACACCGTTTATCAATTTCCACCTCAAGTGACGATGGCGGTCACCAGCCGACTCAAGAGCCTGGGGCGCATGAACGTCGCCGAGAAACGCAAGCCGCAGGACGGGCGGGTCAAGACCAAGACACCGGACGGCGGTGAGGTGGAATTGCGCTTGTCGACGCTGCCGACGGCGTTCGGCGAAAAAATGGTGATGCGGATTTTCGACCCTGAAGTGCTGCTCAAGGACTTCGACCAACTAGGTTTCTCGGGAGACGACCTGCGTCGCTGGGAAGGCATGACGCATCAACCCAACGGCATCATCCTGGTGACCGGACCCACCGGTTCCGGCAAGACCACCACGCTATACACCACGCTGAAGAAGCTGGCGACCTCGGAAGTGAACCTCTGCACCATCGAGGACCCGATCGAAATGGTCGAGCCCTCGTTCAACCAGATGCAGGTGCAGCACAACATTGACCTCACCTTCGCCAGCGGCGTGCGTGCGTTGATGCGGCAAGACCCTGACATCATCATGATCGGCGAGATTCGCGACCTGGAGACGGCCGAAATGGCGATCCAGGCGGCGTTGACCGGTCACTTGGTGCTGTCGACCCTGCACACCAACGATGCGCCGAGTGCGATCAGTCGTCTGCTGGAACTCGGCGTGCCGCATTACCTGCTCAAGGCAACGATTCTCGGCGTTATGGCCCAGCGTCTGGTGCGCACACTTTGCCCGCACTGCAAGGCGCCCGTGGAGATCGACGAAGTGGATTGGCAGACCCTGACGCGTCCGTGGCAAGCGGCTGTACCCACCGGCGCCCACCGCGCCGTCGGGTGCGCGGAGTGCCGTGACACCGGTTATCGCGGACGCGCCGGGGTGTACGAGATCATGCTGATGTCCGACGCCGTGAAATCGCTGATCACGGCGGACCTCGACCTCACGGCGCTGCGCCGGCAAGGCTTTAAAGACGGGATGCGCAGTTTGCGGTTGTCCGGCGCACAGAAAGTCGCGGCCGGGTTGACGACTGTCGAGGAAGTGCTGCGCGTGACACCGCAAAGCGAACAGCGCTAGCTCTGGCTGCCCCGAAACGCCTGTAGGAGCGCGCTTGCCCGCGAAATGCCGGTACATCCGACATACCTGTGTCGCCTGATACATCTATCGCGGGCAAGCGCGCTCCTACAAATCATGCGGTGTCAGCGATTTTGCGTCGTACCTCAATCAACTGTAGGAGCGCGCTTGCCCGCGAAATGCCGGTACATCCGATGCACCTGTGTCGCCTGATACATCCATCGCGGGCAAGCGCGCTCCTACAAATCATGCGGTGTCAGCGATTTTGCGTCGTACCTCAATCCACTGTAGGAGCGCGCTTGCCCGCGAAATGCCGGTACATCCGATGCACCTGTGTCGTCTGATACATCCATCGCGGGCAAGCGCGCTCCTACAAATCATGCGGTGTCAGCGATTTTGCGTCATACCTCAATCCACTGTAGGGTAAGCGGCCAGCGAACACACCTTCAGAAATCCGGAATTAAAGGCGATGGTGTCCGCCTATTTTTAAGCGGACGCGATCACCCTTATCGCCAGG
>NZ_FNCO01000007.1 GCF_900100795.1 Pseudomonas abietaniphila | reverse complement strand
CTCCCACAAGGTTTGTGCCGGGCAGCCACCATCGCGTCACGCGGTCCCTGTAGGAGCAGTCCGAGGTTACGAGGGCCGCGAAGAGGCCGGTACAGCCAATGCGCTTCTGGCGGGTGATAGACCGCATTCGCCACCGTCGTAACCTCCTGCAGCTCCCACAAGGTTTGTGCCGGGCAGCACCATCGCGTCACGCGGTCCCTGTAGGAGCAGTCCGAGGTTACGAGGGCCGCGAAGAGGCCGGTACAGTCAACACACTTCTGGCGGGTGATAGACCGCATTCGCCACCGTCGTAACCTCCTGCAGCTCCCACAAGGTTTGTGCCGGGCAGCCACCATCGTGTCACGCGGTCCCTGTAAGACGTCCGAGGTTACGAGGGCAGCGAATGCGGCGTGTCTGACCGATGATGCTGCTGACCCATCGCGTTCGTCAGGCTGGCCGCCAGAAACCAGACTCCGATTACACCACTGCCGCCTTGGCGATGTCCGCCGCGCTGCCCAGGTTTTCCACCGACCAGCAGGTTTCGATCAGCCTGCGCACCTGAGCATCGGGCAGGATGCCCTTGGCCAGATCCGTGAATTTGGCCTCCAGTTGCTGATCGCTCATCGGGACTTCCAGGCTGCCAATCGCGTGCTCGATGAATTTATGCAGGACGCGACCGTCTTTCAGCGTAATCGTTATGTCGACCTGCTCCGGTTTGATCGCAGGATCGATGGTTGCGGTCACCCGTTCGCGCAGGGCAATCACTTTGGGATCGTTCACTGCGCGGTCGCTGTACTGCCGCTCCCCCGCGGCCCCTTCAATGAGCGCGACGGCCACCGAATGGTAGATGCTGAACTTGCCCTCCAGACCGATTTTCGGTGTCTTCTTGCCGGTCAGCTCGATCACCAACGGGTGCACCTTGAGGTCGACACGGCTGATCTGATCGTCGGTGAGTGCGTACTGATTGCGCAGCTGAATGGCAGCGTCCAGCGCCGGGTGAATCACAATGCCGCAGGCGAACGGTTTGTAGGTATTGAGCGCCGACTCATAGCGTTGCCCAAGCCCCTCGGTGATCTCGCGATAGTCCTGCTTGGTGCTGATGGTGTTGGCCCAACCGCGCTTGGCTTCGATCATGCCGTCGGAACTGGTGTAGTCCTTGGAGGCCAGGAGTGCGGCGAACAAGCCATTGCTTGCGGCGCGACCTGGGTTGAAGCTCTTGTTCATCGACCCGAACGATTCACGCAGACCCACCGGTTGCGATGCTGCCAGGCCCAGCGCCCAGACCATTTGTTGTTCGCTCAGACCGAGGATCTTCCCGGCGGCCGCCGCTGCGCCAAACACCCCGGCGGTTCCGGTGATGTGCCAGCCAACGTCATAGTGATTGGGGTACACCGCATTGCCGATCCGGCATTCGGTTTCGACACCGAGCACCAGCGCGTTAAGGAAGTCTTTGCCAGACACTGGGTGGTATTCCGACAGCGCGAGAATCGCCGAGACGACCGGACCTGCCGGGTGAATGATGGTTTTGAGGTGGGTGTCGTCGAAGTCGAAAATGTGACTGGCGACGCCGTTGAGGAATGCGGCGTTCATGATGTCCAGTCGGTCCGACCGACCCAGCAAACCCGCTTGCGGCGGTCCCGAAAAAGGCTTGAGCGCGGACAGGGCGCGCGCCACCGTTTCATGGTGCGAGCCGCCCACGGCGACGCCGACCCAGTTCAGCAGGGTCCGCGTGCCTTCTTTACGCACGTTCGCGGGAAGGTCCTCGTAGCGAGCATTGACCAGGTAATGCGCCAGTATCCGGGTGACCGGTTCGGGCGGTGACGAGGGGGCGGATTCGGCTGTTTTCATTTTTTCCCCCTGCGCCATGGCTGAAAGGGACAGGCCGGGCGTGGCGGCCGCCACCGAGGCAATAGCGCCCACCTTGAGAAGTCCGCGTCGATTGATCGTTGTCATGGGAGTGCGCTCCTTATTTATGATTGTTTGAATGCACGTGCCGAGCAGCACCCAGCGATCATGAAGCAGCAGTGGTAGCATTTGAATTGCAACAATCTCATGGATCTATGCATGCCAAACATGAACCTGGAAATGAGCGATCTGCGCGCCTTCGTTGCGGTCGCAGAGCTGGGGACGTTCAGCGCGGCGGCGCTGGACCTGCATTTGTCACAACCCGCGCTTTCAAGGCGGATCTCGAAGCTGGAAGCCAAGATGGGCGTGCGCCTGCTTGAGCGGACCACTCGCCGTGTCGATCTCACCGTTTTTGGTCGCGATTTTGCGCGCAAGGCCCGGGACATACTCAACAGCCTCGATGAGTCACTGATCGGGTTGGGGGATGTGGCGGGGCGCATGAGCGGCGAAGTCACCGTGGCCTGCGTGCCGTCCGTTGTGCGTTATTTTCTGCCCCACGTCCTGCGCGAATTTCACGAACGCTACCCGGGTATCGTCATTCGGGTCATGGACGATGGCGCCAGTGATGTGCTGTCGAGCGTTGTGCGCAGCGAGGCGGATTTCGGCCTGAACTACATTGGCGTGCAGGAAGCCAACATCGATTTTCAGGCCGTGCTGAAGGAGGCGTTCGTGGTGGCCTGCCGGCGCGATCATCCTCTGGCGGACAGGGACCAGGTGACGTGGGCCGAGCTGAAGCAGTACGACTACATGAGTGTGGCCAAGGCCAGCGGCAACCGGTTGCTGCTGGATCTCGCGCTTGCGGACAGCGCGGATCTGCCGCGCTCGTTCTGCGAGGTTCGGCATGTCATGAGCGTGGTCAGCCTTGTCGAAGCCGGCGTTGGCATCGCCGCGGTTCCGCGACTGGCGATGCCCGAAGACGGTCACCCGATACTGGTCAGCGTTCCGCTGGTCGATCCCGTGGTCAGCCGCACGGTCGGTCTGATTCGTCGTCGGGGCCGGGTGTTGTCGGCGGCGGCGCAGCAGCTGTACGACATGATCGGGGAGAGGGCGCGGACGTGATTCTCAAGGATCAAAACGTCAGGGGACAGGTCCTGCGTTCGATGCCTGGCCCGTCTTGATGAAGTCCACAAACGCCCGAAGCGGCGAGGGCAGGTAGCGGCGCCCCGAGTAATAAAGGAAGGGGCCGCTGAAGCTCTGCCACCACGGCTCAAGCACCGGTTCCAGTGCGCCGCTTTCCAGATGAGGGCGCAGCCAGTCTTCGAAAAGGAAGACAATGCCGAGCCCGTCGATGGCGGCCTGTACGGCGAGGTCGACAGCGCCGGCGATGTTGACGAGCAGCGGGCCGGTCGGGTCGACGCGCAGGATTTCGCCGTCACGCTCATACTCCCACAAGGGTATCGCGCCGCTGGGAAATTTGCCGCGCAGGCAATCGTGTTCAAGCAGGTCGCGAGGGTGCTCAGGGCGTCCTCTGGCGTTCAGATATGCGGGCGATGCTGCCGTGGCGAAGCGCTGAATCCGGGGCCCGATCGGCACGGCAATCATGTCCTGCTCCAGGCGATCGTCGTAACGAATGCCCGCATCGCAACCGGCGGCCAGCATGTCGACGAAGCTTTCTTCAACGATCACCTCCAGACGGATGTCGGGGTGTGCCTGCAGAAAGGGCGTGATGATCGCGGGCAATACCAGGCGCGCGGCACTGGCGGGCACGTTGAGCTTCAGTGTGCCTGAGGGTCGGTCACGGAAATCGTTCACCACATCCATGGCGGACTCGACTTCGCCCAGCGCTGGAACGATCCGCTCCATCAGTCTGGCGCCAGCCTCGGTCGGCACTACGCTGCGCGTGGTCCGGTTGAGCAAGCGCACGCCGAGCCGGGACTCGATGCGTCGCACGGCGTCACTCAGGCTCGACGCCGACTTACCGCTCGTGCGGGCACCCTCACGAAAGCCACCCGCGTTCACCACGGCCACGAAGGCCAACAAGTCTTGAATATCCGCTGCCATTGTTCGCTCACCCGTACGACCTGTGCCGATTGCACCTGATTATCAGCGAAGTGGTCAATGCCTATAGTGGCCGAACACTTCTTGAAAGAGGCAAACGGCATGAGTAACGCAAACAAGGCAGGCACCTTCCACATCGGCGATCGCAGCGTCAATCGCATGGGGTACGGTGCGATGCAACTGGCCGGGCCGGGCGTGTTCGGTCCGCCCAAGGACCCCAAAGCAGCCGTCGCGGTCCTTCGCGAGGCGCTGGCGCTGGGCGTCAACCACATCGACACGTCCGACTTCTACGGCCCTCACATCACCAACCAGTTGATCCGCGAAGCGCTGCATCCCTATGCAGACGAGCTGGTCATCGTCACCAAGGTCGGTGCTCAACGGGGTGAAGACGCTTCCTGGAATCCGGCACAAAGCCCGGCTGAGCTGATCAAGGCTGTGCACGACAATCTGCGCAATCTGGGGGTGGAAGTGCTGGACGTCGTGAACCTGCGCGCCTGGGGCAACATGCATTCACCGGGCGAGGAGTCCATCGAAGAACAGTTCACCGCGCTCGCCGAGCTGCAGCGCCAAGGGCTGATTCGGCATCTGGGCCTGAGCAACGTCACGGCGGTACAGGTCAAGCAGGCGCAATCCATCGCCGATGTCGTGTGCGTGCAGAACCATTACAACCTGTCTCACCGCGACGACGAGCAACTGATTGCCGACCTGGGCAAACAAGGCATCGCCTACGTGCCGTTTTTTCCGCTGGGCGGCTTTACGCCACTGCAATCGGACGTCCTGTCCAGCGTCGCGACGCGAATGGACGCTTCGCCGCTCCTGGTGGCGCTGGCCTGGCTGCTGCAACGTGCCCCGAACATCCTGCTGATTCCGGGCACGTCGTCGGTGGCGCATCTGCGGGAAAACCTCACCGCCAGTGAGCTGACCATCACGCCGCAGATGTTGGTGGAGCTGGATGCCGTGGCGTAGTGACGTCAGCGCGCTGACCACGCGCTCAGTTCTTGACAGGACGGGCGCGGAATCTGCCAGCTTGCGAGGCTTCGCATAGGAGCCGCCGATTCGCTTGAAACCGGCGATAGCAGAGGTAAAGCGAAACTGGTCAGGCCAAATCCAAAAAATTAAAATTGGTCTTGCCACTCTTTTCGAGCTCATATAGTTTGGTCGCAGTGATTCTCCAAGCGGGCCATGGCCCTCGATAAAAATAAATGAGAGCGCCATCTTGAACGTTTTGTCTTCTCGGCCTGACGGGCCTGCAGTTGAACCTTTCACGCGTCTTCCTTGTTTGCATCTGGAAGGTATCGTCAAGCGCTTCCCAGGCGTGCTGGCGCTCAAGGGCGTCACTCTCGACCTACAGGCAGGCGAGGTGCATGCGATCTGCGGCGAAAACGGTGCCGGCAAATCCACCTTGATGAAGGTCATTAGCGGTCAACTATCCCCCGATGAGGGCAGCATTACGTATTTAGGGGAAAAGCGAACGTTCAAATCCGTAAATGATGCGGAGCGGATGGGCATTGCCATCATCCATCAGGAGTTGAATCTGGTACCGCACCTATCGGTGGCTGAAAACGTTTATCTGGCCAGAGAACCGGTAAGGCTTGGGTTCATCAACCGCCGCAAAATGATCGCCGATACTCAAGATTGCCTGAACCGCCTGGCGGTCAATATTGATCCGACGACGTTGGTCAACACGCTTTCGGTTGCTCAGCAGCAGATGGTCGAAATCGCCAAAGCGCTCTCGCTCAATGCCAAAGTGTTGATACTCGATGAGCCCACTTCATCCTTGACGGAGACCGAGACAGCGCAGCTTTTCCGTATCGTCAAAGAACTCAAGGTGCAGGGCGTGGGAATGCTCTACATCTCCCACCGTTTGGACGAGATGCAGCATATTGTCGATCGGGTTACCGTCATGCGCGACGGAGGTCACGTCTCCACGAGACGATTCAGCGAAACGTCCGTCAATCAAATCGTTGCCGACATGGTGGGTCGATCACTCGACGAGAAATTCCCTCCCCGTACTGGCAAACCCACCCAGGAAGTCTTGCTCAAGGTAAAAAATTTCGGGCGCAAAGGTGCGTTCCAGTCAATTGATTTCGATTTGCGCAAGGGCGAAATCCTGGGGTTTGCCGGGTTGATGGGCGCCGGGAGGACAGAAATAGCGCGCGCTATATTTGGCGCTGACGCTATCGACACGGGGAGCTTGGAACTTCAGGGACAGACGGTTTCGATCAGCACCCCGCAAGACGCTATCCGTCACGGAGTAGCGTATCTCTCAGAAGACCGAAAGAGTGATGGGCTGGCGCTCAAGATGTCCTTGGCCAGCAATATAACCCTGGCCAATATGGATGCAGTCTGTAACGCCTTTGGGTTCATCAAATTCAAGGAAGAAGAAGCGGCAGCTCATAAATACATTAAAAGCCTCGGCATCCGTACGCCCTCGACACGTCAGGCGACTCGGCTTCTGTCAGGCGGTAATCAGCAGAAAGTCGTGATTGGTAAATGGCTGTTCCGTGATTCGAAAATCCTGTTTTTTGATGAGCCTACGAGAGGTATCGACGTGGGCGCCAAATACGCGATTTACGAGTTGATGGACACGTTGGCAGCGCAGGGCATTGGGGTTGTTCTCATCAGCTCGGAGCTCCCGGAACTGCTTGGGATGAGTGACCGGATTTTAGTCTTTCACGAAGGTCGACTGACGGCCGAGCTACAGGCACGCCATACATCACAAGAAGAAATCATGCACTTCGCTTCGGGGTACACACAATGAGCGATCTCAGTATCAGTAAGCAGTCGGAACCTGGCGGCGTGGGCTCAGTGAATAAAGAAAGGCGCGGCGAGCTTCTGCAGAAGTTTGGTGCGTTGGCCAGTCTTTTTGCTCTGATCATTGTCTTTGCCACGACTAGCCAAGCCTTCATGTCTATGGGCAACGGGATGAGTGTCGCCCTCCAGGTCACATCAATCGCGTTCTTGGGTCTGGGGGCAACGGCGGTCATCATTACCGGCGGCATCGACCTTTCCGTGGGCTCGGTCCTGGCATTGGCCGGCGTCGCCGATGCCCTGGCTATCAAGGCTGGCGCATCAATTCCCTTAGGGATCCTGGTGGGCCTCACCGTGGGAGGTATATGCGGGGCAATCAACGGTTTATTCATTACCCGTTTGAAGCTCCCGCCATTCATCGCCACTCTCGGGATGATGCTGGTTGCCCGGGGTTTTGCGCTGCGTCTTACCGATGCGCAGCCGGTGTCGGGCCTGGGTCAGGGTTTCGCGACGTTAGGTAACGGAACGCTCTTCAGGATAGAACGTATGGGCGATGACGGTTTCCCGAATGTCATCTTTCCAGGCATCCCTTACCCCGTCGTCATCATGATTGTCCTTGCTGTTGGGCTATGGCTCGTATTAAGCCGTACGCGATTAGGGCGGCACATCTATGCGGTCGGCTCGAATGCTGAGGCCGCGCGATTGTCCGGCGTCAATGTCGCTCGCGTGACGCTATTCACTTACGTGTTGTCTGGTGTGCTCGCCGGCTTGACGGGGTGCGTCCTTATGTCCCGCTTGGTAACGGCCCAACCAAACGAGGGCGTGATGTATGAACTCGATGCTATTGCCAGCGCAGTCATTGGCGGAACTTCCCTATCTGGGGGAATCGGGAGCGTCTCGGGAACCGTCATTGGCGCATTCACCATTGGGATTTTGCGCAATGGCCTGAACATGCTCGGCGTGTCGAGTTTTACTCAGCAAATCATTATTGGCGTCGTCATCCTGCTCACTGTGTGTATCGATCAACTCAGAAATCGAAAATCCTGAACTTAATATATAAAAACAAAATGGACTGTCTACCATGAAAACGCTGAATATCATCACGCTTGCTGTGGCGGCCTCGCTCACTTCACCATTTTCCATGGCGGCCAACAGTGAAATTGCTGTCATTGTAAAAAGCTCGAATTCCAACTACTGGCAAAACGTGCAGAAGGGAGCCCAGGCAGCCGCTAAGGATTTACCGAATGCCACGGTCACTTTTCAAGGGCCAGCCTCCGAATCGGCTATCGCTGATGAAGTGAATATGGTGGTTAACGCGGTGAACCGTGGCGTCTCGGGGATTGTCCTGGCCGCGTCTGATCCAGACGCATTGGTGCCCGCCATAAAGCAGGCTTGGGAAGCCCATATCCCCGTCGTTCTCATCGACTCCACCGTTTCTGCGGAGGGTGCTGCCTACTATCAATCATTTCTTTCGACGGATAACACCAAAGCCGGTGAGTTGTGCGCGCAGCGGATGATTGAAAAAGTAGGGAAGACAGGGAAGATCGCGATTATGTCCTACGTCCCTGGAGCAGGGTCGGAAATTGGCCGTGTGGGCGGCTTCACCCATTATATAAAGCAGCATTCTAATTTAACGATCGTTGGCCCTTTTTACTCACAGTCGCAGATGGCGAACGCGCTTAATCAGACAACAGACGTTCTGTCGGCGAATCCGGACCTAAAAGGTATCTATGGCGCCAATGAGCCCACGGCCGTTGGGATGGCGAGAGGTATTGCGCAAGCGGGTAAGGCCGGAAAACTCGTCGCCATTGGGTTTGACGGCAATGAGGATCTCCAGAACTTCGTCAAGGACGGCACCCTCGACTCCATTGTGGTTCAAAGCTCTTACAAGATGGGATTGGATTCTGTGACCTCGGTGGCCAAGGTTATTGCCCGAACGCAAGTGCCGAAAACGATCGATACCGGCGTGCTGCTTATCGATAAATCAAACATAGATAGCACTGAGGCGAAAAACGTCTTGTATTAATCGATAAAGGTGGCTGCAGCTATGCAAATCACTGAGACGCGTTCGCTCATTGGCGGTTCGATTGAAATAGGTGTATTTGGACTCGGCTGCTCCCAAGTCGGAGGGCTTTTTCAAGAGGTTTCGCTTTTACAGTCGTCTCAAACGTTAGAGGCCGCCTGGGACAGGGGGATCCGATATTTCGATACTGCCCCTTTCTATGGCTACAGCCGTTCCGAACGCCGAGTGGGCACAAGCCTGAGCGAGCGTACCCGGACAGACTTCATATTGAGTACAAAAGCAGGTCGGCTACTCGTTCCTGATGACTCAGTGCGAAGGGGAGACGATGGCTGGGCTAATCCTTTGCCATTTCGCCCTCGGTACGATTACAGCTATGACGGCATCCGGCGCTCCCACGACGACAGCCTTCAACGTCTCGGGCTCTCCAAAATTGACATTTTGTACGTACACGACATCGGCCGGATGACCCATGGTGAACTGCACGACCATTATTGGCAGCAGCTCACTAAAGGCGGCGGATTCCGCGCGTTGGAAGCACTGCGCAAGGATGGAACGGTCGCGGCTGTCGGGTTAGGAGTAAACGAGTGGGAAGTCGTTCAGGACAGCATGAATGAATGCAAGCTCGACTGCACACTCTTGGCCGGGCGCTACACGCTCCTGGAACAAGAAAGCCTCAAACCTTTGATGAATATTTGCCTGGCCCAAGGCAATGCGATCGTGATCGGAGGGGTCTTCAACTCCGGCATTCTCGCCGGCGGAAAACATTTTGATTATGGCGAGGCGCCTGCTGCTGTGGTCAAGAGGGTTGAGGCGCTCAAGTCCGTTTGTCAGGAGTACGACGTAGCGCTTCCCGCCGCTGCGCTGCAATTTCCGATGGCTCACCCCGCGGTGGTGTCCTGCGTTGTTGGCACACGCACAACGCAGCAACTTGAGCGCAGTATTCAATGGTTCGAGCAGAGCATTCCTGATGCTTTCTGGGAAGCGCTCGTTGAGCAGGGACTTATAGACCCAGAATCTCCACTGCCCAAGGGGGCTCTATGAGTTTTCGCATAGACGCTCACCAGCATTTTTGGCATCTGAACCATGGGTACGGTGATTGGCCACCCTCTGAGCTCACCACGATCTATCGAGATTTTACCCCGGCTGATCTGGCTGAGCTTCGTCGAGCGTCCCACATTGACGGAACCGTCGCCGTGCAGTCAAACCCGCACCCAGGAGACACGGAATACCTGTTGGGATTAGCCAATGAACACGCCAGCATCCTGGGGGTAGTCGGGTGGGTCGACCTAATGGCCACTGACGCTGCCTCCCAGATTGCTGCAATGGCTCGCCATCCGAAACTCAAGGGTGTGCGCGTAATGCTGCAGAACTTGCCAGCCCACAACTGGATCGAGAGCGATCACATCCAACCCGCAATACAGGCACTCATTGCGCACGACTTGAGTCTTGATGCGTTGGTTTTACCGCAGCACCTGGTTGGGCTCTATCGGTTTGCCGAGCGCAATCAAGGCTTGCGCGTTGTCATCGATCATGCCGGAAAACCCGATATTGCCAATCGGGTGGCTGCCCCGTGGCGGGATGACCTCCACCGTTTGGCGACGCTTTCCAATGTGCACTGCAAGCTGTCCGGACTGCTCACGGAAGCTGCGCCAAATGATGGCCGAGAGGCGCTACAGCCTTACATGGACGCGATTCTCGAGGCGTTTGGCGTCCAGCGCGTCATATGGGGGAGTGATTGGCCAGTGGTCAATCTGGCCTCCAGCTATCAACAGTGGGTGCGTATCTCGACCGAGTACCTTCGAGAGCATAAAGACCAAACCGTCCGCGAGGGTGAGGCTTTGATAATGGGGCTGAACGCCAAGCATTTTTATCGCATTGATCAGCTGGCGCACCGCTAACCCATCCTGACTCTGCCAACCTTTCGACGACCTCGCAGCTTAAACATGCAGGTCTGGAGAATCATCATGCTCACAATTGTGTGTGAAAAACCGGGGTCGCTGACTGCTGTGGAAACCAGCCTTCCAACACGCCGGGAAGGGGAGACCTTAATTCGAATTAAACGTGTGGGGGTTTGCGGCACAGACCTTCATATCTTTACCGGGAACCAGCCCTACCTGGAATATCCCCGGGTCATGGGACACGAGTTTTCAGGGATCGTCGAAGAGAGCGGTGCCACAAGCGGTCTGATACCCGGAGATGTTGTGTACGTGATGCCCTACATTTCGTGCGGCGACTGCATCGCCTGCAGGCAGGGAAAAACCAATTGCTGTACACGCATCCAAGTGTTGGGCGTGCATCGGGATGGCGCGTTTACCGAGTACCTGAGCCTGCCGGATGAGTTCATCCACAAGGCTGAAGGAATCACTCTGGATCAAGCCGCGATGATCGAATTCTTGTCCATAGGTGCGCACGCGGTCAGGCGTGCTGATATTCAATCAGGTCAGCGTGCGTTGGTTGTAGGCTCCGGGCCCATTGGGATGGCGGCAGCCATTTTTGCAAATCTCAAAGGCGCCACTGTCAGCGTGCTTGACACCCGTGCTGACCGCCTCCAATTCTGCCGCGAGCAACTGCATGTTGCTGCGACGGTGGAAGTCGGTGTCGGCGATAAGGAGCGGCTGGCAGAGCTCACGCATGGCGAGTTTTTTGACGTGGTATTTGACGCGACCGGCAATCCCAAGGCCATGGAGCGCGGCTTCGAGTTCATCGCCCATGGTGGCAAATACGTGATGATCTCGGTGGTTAAAGACACCCTCACTTTCTCTGATCCGGAATTTCACAAGCGGGAAGCCACTTTGTTGGGTAGTCGAAATGCTACGGCAGAAGATTTTCATTATGTTCAGCAATGCCTTCGCGACGGCTTGATCCCTGATGCCGCCCTTAATACTCACCGTATGAGTTTGAGTGACGTGCCGACCCAATTCCCGACGTTACTGGATCCGGGCCAAGGTGTGGTCAAAGCAATAATTGAATGTTAGGGGGCCGCATGGCGCTACAGCGGTTGCGCCAGTCCTTCTATTTGGCACCCGTCGGTTTCTTCAAGCGCCTGTCGACTTGCCGGCCTTGTGCAACCTCGTCTAGATCACGCCTTATCGAGGCGTCCCTGAAGTGACGCCTACCTGAGAGAATCCTTAAGATGACTGTCCTTAGCCCTTCATTGATTATTCTAGCAACCGGCGACGATGTGGCTGTCGCTCGAAGCGATGTTGCCGAGGGAGAAAACCTCTGCGTGAGCGGCATCAATCTGGTCGCAAAGGAATCGATTCCCTCGGGGCATAAGATAGCGATTCGTGCTGTTCCCTCCGGCGGCGTGGTTCATAAATACGGGCAGGTTATTGGGCAAGCCACACAGGACATCCGCCAAGGCGAGCATGTTCACGTCCACAATCTGGAAATGCCTGTAGAAGGGGCTTTTCACGAATCAAGCCACCTGTATGTACCGACGTCGTTGGTCAATGAGCCGATGACCTTTGAAGGTTTCTTGCGCGACGATGGGCGAGTGGGCACTCGAAACTTCATTGGTGTCATCTCCAGCGTCAATTGCTCTGCCACCGTCTGCAAACAAATAGCCGAGGCTTTCAAGGGGGAGGCGCTGGGCGAATGGCCCGGCGTTGACGGGGTGGTGGCGATCACTCATGGCAGTGGCTGTGGCATGGGGGCCAAAGGCGACGGCTTTGACATTCTCAGCCGTACCCTGCGTGGCTATTCAAACCATGTCAATTTTGCCGGCATACTTTTGATAGGGCTGGGGTGTGAGGTCAGCCAGCTAACGCCGTTGATGGAGGCGCTCACCCCTCGCTCCAGTACCCTGATGTCGAGCCTGGTGATCCAGGAGCAGGGTGGGACAAGGGAAACTATCGAGCACGGTAAATCACTTGTTCGACAAATGTTGCCGATCATCAACGAAGCCAGACGTACACCTCAGTCGCTGCGCCACCTGACGGTGGGTTTGCAGTGCGGCGGGTCGGATGGCTATTCGGGTATCAGTGCGAACCCCGTCTTGGGTGCGGCGGTTGATCTGCTGGTGCGCAACGGTGGGACGGCGATTCTGTCTGAAACCCCTGAGATCTATGGTGCTGAGCACTTACTGACTGCGCGCGCCGCCACTTCGGAAGTCGCGTCCAGGCTGATGGGCCGCGTGCATTGGTGGGAGGACTATGTTGTGCATAATGGCGGCGACATGAATAACAACCCTTCGCCGGGCAATAAGGCAGGCGGTATTACCACCATCCTTGAAAAGTCGCTTGGTGCTGTTGCAAAAGCCGGGTCGACCGGGCTAATGGATGTTTACCAGTACGCTGAACCGGTGACCGCCCAGGGTTTGGTGTTTATGGACACTCCCGGCTACGATCCCGTATCGGCAACAGGTCAGGTAGCAGGCGGCGCAAACCTGATCTGTTTCACCACCGGTCGCGGCTCGACATACGGTTGCAAACCGACGCCCTCCATAAAGATCGCGACTAACACTTCACTGTTCGAACGAATGCCTCTGGACATGGACTTCAATGCTGGCGGCATCATTGATGGCACCGATTCGATAGAAAGTGCGGGTTACAGGCTATTTGAATTGATAGTCGCTACCGCTTCGGGACTTAAAACCTGCAGTGAGCTCAATGGGCTTGGCGACAATGAGTTCTTGCCCTGGCAGATTGGGGCAGTGATGTGATGACGACTGTCTCACCCGACGTGCCCGATACGACCTCAGTGAAATAGACGCCTTATGCGGGTTTTTGATCTCAGCGCGTCATTGCGCGCTCTGTGCATTGAAATTTAGAGCGCAGACTAGTGGGGGAAACCAGAAGTGGATTGCAAAGCATGTCTCAAGAAAAAGTTTCAACCGAGCGTAAAGTCTATCAAATCATTGCTGACCGCCTCCGCGAACGGATCCGGCAAGGGGACTTTAAGGCCGGTTCACGACTGCCCGCAGAGCGCGAGCTTGTTCAGATATTAGGTGTTTCACGTCCGTCGCTAAGGGAAGCGCTGATAGCCTTGGAGATAGACGGCAGCATCGAAATCAGGATGGGGTCGGGGATCTATGTCTGCCAGAAACTCCTCGATTCCACGCGCCAGACATCCACGTTCGGCGAAAGCCCTACTGAGCTCATGCAAGCCCGCGCGATCATTGAGGGAGAGACGGTGGTAATGGCCTGCATGAACGCTACCAAGGCAGATTGCCGGTATCTTCAGGCCACGATTGACAGTATGCGTGCGGCCGTTGCGAACGGTACCTCTGCGGTGGAAGCTGATCGAAAGTTTCATCACCGCCTGGCCAAGATAGGCGGTAATACTGCTTTACTAAAGATCATTACAGCGCTTTTCGATGAGAGGCATAGCCCTATTTCTTCCCATATGACAGAGCATGCAGAGAGTGTCAAAACATGGACTGCCGCAATTACAGAACATACGGCCATCTTGGATGCGCTTCAGTCCAAAGATATCGTCGCAGCTCAAACTGCAATGCGGCATCACTTAAAGACCTCGGAAAAACGCTGGATTGAAGGCGCGCAGCTTCGGTCATTTGAGGATGAAGAGTCCTATCAATGACTCCGCGCAAATGTTGGCGGAGCTGGACGCCTTGGCGTCGTGACCTTATGCCGGCGTCGATTCCCGACTGAAGGCATTCACCGCTTGCACGAGACCCTTGGCGGCGAGCTTTACCAGTTCGCCGCCTTTTTCCGGGGTGGCGAGGTCCGGGTCTGAGCCCATGCGCCCGTCCGGGAAGCGCGCACGAAAGTCGCGCGCCTCGCGGATCGGGCCGGTGGGTGCAATGCGTGGCGAATACGCCGCTGACTTGATGGCGTCCGGATAAGCCCACTGCGTGACTGCAATCTCCGACGGTGTGGCGTGCGAACCATGGCCCACTGGAAACTGCTCTTGGGCCAGTTGGCCGACGCCTTCCAGATCCCACCAGTTGCACAGCTTCAACGCGAAACCCGCCGGCCGTCTGGCGAAGCTGGCTTCGGCGTACAGCTCGGAAAAGGCGGCTTCAATCGACGCCACGTTACCGCCGTGGCCGTTGAGGAACAGGATCTTTTCGAAACCGTGCCCGGCCAGGGAGCGAACCCAGTCGCCAATGGCGGCGATGAAGGTCGAAGGGCGCAGCGAAATCGTGCCCGGAAAACCGAGGTGATGCTGCGCCATGCCGATGTTGAATGTCGGGGCGATCAGGATATCAGCGTCTTTCTGCGCTTCTTCGGCGATGATCTGCGGGCACATCCAGTCCGTGCCCAAGAGCCCGGTCGGGCCATGTTGCTCGTTCGAACCGATGGGCACGACGATAGTGCGGCTGCGGGTCAGAAACGCTTCGATCTCGCGCCAGGTCGACAGGTGTAAAAGCATGCTGGACTCTCTCTAGGATTTCGCGGAAACAAGGGCAGGTGTGCGCGGCGGAATCAGCCGTTTCGACCCGGTCGATTCAAACGCAGACGCCAGACGCAGCAGCGTCGAGTCATCATAGGCGCGACCGGCGAACGTCAGACCGACCGGCATGCCGATGTCAGCCATGACGCCCATAGGCACCGTGACTGTCGGAACGCCCAGATGGCGAATGGCGAGGTTGCCGTTGGCGACCCACACACCGTTGCTCCAGGCGATGTCCGCAGACGCAGGATTGACGTCTGAATCAGCGGGCGCGACGTCTGCCACGGTCGGGAACAGCACGGCGTCCAGTCCTTGGGCATCCATCCATTCTTCCAGGTCGATGCGCCGGGTTTTCTCCAACCCGCGCAGGCCGTCCGCCAAGGTGTCGATTTTGTTCCACGGCGTGATGCCGCGCTCGGCCATGCGCACGTATTCGTCCATGCCTGCGGCCAGATCACCTTCGCGGTTGGGCAGTGTGCCGGGGTCGTGCGGGAAGATCTTCGGGCCGTCGACATCCACCAAGCGGTTTAGCTTCGGATCGCCGTTGGCCTGCAGAAAGTCATCAAAGGCCCACGCCGTCAGGTCCCACAATTCGTGGTGCAGAAATTCCTTGGAGACGATTCCGCGGTTGAATACGGTCGGCGCGCCCGGGCGATCGCCTTCGCAATTGGAGACCAGCGGGAAATCGACTTCGATGACTTCCGCGCCTGCCGCTTCGAGGGCCTGGCGGGCGTCTTCCCACAGCGCGATGACCGAAGGACGGGTGTTGATGCGCTGGCCGGTCGGGCCGCCGATGCCCGGCGCTTCACTGGTGCCTGCATCAGGGTCGGCATTGATGTACATGCGCGGGATGCCCAGGCGTTTACCTGCCAGTGCCTCGGCATTGACCGCGAGTTCCGCGTAAGAGGCCGGACGCACCGACGCGACCGCAGGGATCGGCACCCAGGGTTGCAGCCGCCACAGGTCGCCGCGTGTGTCGGGATCGTCCGCGACCACCACGTCCAGCACCTCCAGCAGGTCGGCCATGGTGCGGGCGAAGGGCACGACGACGTCCATGGTCGGTGTCAGCGGCCAGTTGCCGCGTACCGAAATCACGCCGCGCGACGGGGTGTACGCGCACAGGCCGTTGTTGGACGCCGGGCCGCGACCGCTCGACCAGGTTTCTTCAGCCAGACCGAACGCCGCGAAGCTGGCCGCCGTCGCCGTACCGGCGCCGTTTGAAGACCCGGAGGCAAACGGTGCCGTGAGGTAGTCGCCGTTGTAGGGACTCTCGGCGCGACCGTAAACGCCGCGTTGCATGCCGCCGTTGGCCATGGGCGGCATGTTGGTCTTGCCCAGGCAAATCGCCCCGGCAGCGCGCAACCGTTCCACGGTGAACGCATCGCGGTAGGCAACCAGATCGGCGAATGCAGGGCTGCCGGACGCAGCGGTGAGGCCTTTGACCAGGTAACTGTCTTTGGCGGTGTACGGAATGCCGTCGAGCGGGCCGAGCGTCTGGCCGTTCGCGCGGCGCGCGTCGGAGGCTTCGGCTTCTTTAAGGGCATCAGGGTTGCGGACCACCAGTGCGTTGAGGCGCGTCGTGGTGTGAGGCCCATCATAGGCGTCAATGCGTGCCAGGTACGCCTGGACGAGTTCAACGGCGGTGGTTTCGCCGCACGCCAGCGCCGCGCGCAATTGAGCGATGGAGACTTCGGTGACTTCGATCATGCTGCCACCGCCGACGAGTGGGAAAGAGGGGCGTTGCGTGTCTCAAAAAGGCTTTTCATATCGCGTTCCGTTTCGCTGAACTGTCCGACAGGGTCTGAGCGTTCGACCCGGGTGGTGTATTTAACACCAAGTGCAAGGCGCGAGGCACGGGGCCAAATGGCGACAGCGCGAACAAATGACGCGTTTTGTAACATCACCTTAATATCACCTTGATACTGTCCGCGCTTTAGTCTGGCGCGGTAGTACTGGCATGCAGGCGGAACATTTCACATTCATGCGGCCGACGTTGCCACGAGATCACCGGTGCGCGGGCGACCTGTGCAATGAGGTGCCCGGCATTGAATCGGACAGCACCAACCATCGTGTCATGGAGATTTTCAGTGCCCACCGCGAGCGCGCCTGTCTCGCCGTGCTGGAGGGCGATCGACCGATCGGGCTGATCAACCGCAACATCTTCCTGTCGCAGATGAGCAAGCCGTTTCACCGCGAGCTTTACGACAAGAAAAGCTGCATCGCCTTCATGGACAAGGAACCGCTGATCGTCGATGCCGGGATGAGCATTGAGGCGCTGACATTCAAAACCGTCGAATACGGTGAAAAGGCGCTGGCCGACGGCTTCATCGTCACCCGCAACGGGCACTTCGCCGGGTTGGGCAACGGCCTGGAACTGATGGCGGTGGTCGCTGCCATGCAAGCCGAGAAAAACCGTCAGATGATGCAGAGCATCGAATACGCCAGTGTGATTCAGCGCGCCATGCTGCGGGCCTCCCGCGAGGCGCTGAGTTCGACGCTGGGCGATGCCTCGCTTTTGTGGGAGCCGCGCGATGTGGTGGGCGGCGATTTCTATCACTTCTGCGCGTATGCCGATGGCTGGTTCGGCGCCATCGCCGATTGCACGGGGCACGGCGTTCCCGGCGCGTTCATGACGTTGATTGCCTCGTCATCCCTGACCCAGGCGCTGGCGCAACTGGGGCCGCGCAACCCTGCGAGCCTGTTGTCGGCGGTCAACCGCAGCGTCAAGGAGCAATTGGGGCAGGTCAACGGCCTCGATGGCACGCCCGAATCCGACGACGGTCTGGACGCGTCTTTTTTCTGGTTCGATAACGCCACGCAGGTGCTCAGCTTTGCGGGCGCGCATATGGCGCTGCATGTGTTGCACCCCGATGCCGAACAGCTCGAGACCATTGCCGGCCAACGTATGGGCGTGGGCTACGTCGACAGCCACTTCGATTACCAATGGTCGGTGAGTCGCGTGCAGATGCAACCGGCAAGCCTGATGTTCATCGCCACCGACGGGTTGATCGACCAGATCGGCGGCCCGAAGCGCATTGCCTTCGGTAAGCGCAAAGCCTTCGAGACGATCATCGCGCACCGCAACCAGCCGTCGAATGAAATCTGTGAAGCCCTGCAAACCGCGCTGGCCGTGTGGCAGGGCGAGCAGGCCCGCCGTGACGACTTGACCCTTTTCTGTGCCCGTATTCAGGAATGATGATGTTCACTTCACCCACCGCTCAGCAGGACTGCACGTTTTTCGATCTGGCCCAACAGAGAAACGTGATTTTCTACCACATGGGCTACTTCTCGCATCACATCATCTCGGCGATGGCCGAAGTGGTGAAGCTGCAGCTGGAAATCTCCGGCGTCAGCGGCCCGACCCGCCGCAAGCTGTTCTCGTCGTTCGTCGAGCTCTCGCAGAACATCATTCATTATTCCTCCGATGCCTTGAGCGCGACGGTCGCCGAAGCATCGGCGCTGCGCCAGGGCGCCGTCTGTATCAGCACCGACGGTGAGCGGCACCTGATGCTTTGTGCCAATCCCATTGCAACGGCCGACATCGAGCGACTGCGCGAGAAACTCGAGCCGCTGCGCACCATGTCACTGGAAGAAATCAAGCAGGCCTACAAAGTCACGCTGCGCGCCGAGACGCCGGAGGACAGCAAAGGCGCTGGCCTGGGTTTCCTGACCATGGCGCGTGACGCCAGCGCGCCACTGGAATTCGGTTTTCATCCGCGCCCGGACGACCCCGAAACCACTTTGTTTTGCCTTAAAGCCACTATTTGATTGAGCGACGCTTAGCCATGGACAACTTCTACATTGAAGCAACGGCCACTTCGCCGGAAGTCGACTTTCGTTTTGACCAGCATCTTCTGTCGATGAAAGGCGAATCGTACCCGGAGAACGCTGCGGCTTTTTACGCACCGATCGTGCAGCAGCTGCGAGCATTTCTGGACGCCAAAGAAGGCGCGACGATCACGGCGAACATCGCACTGGCCTACTTCAACAGCTCCAGCACCAAGATGCTGTTCAGCATTTTCGATGCCCTGGATCAGTCCGCCGAGGCAGGCAACCGGATTGAAGTGAACTGGTACTACGAGGAAGAAGACGAAACCATCTTCGAGTTTGGCGAAGAGCTCAAGGCCGACTTCACCTCGATCATCTTCAATGACCATCCAGTAACCACGTGAACAGGGTGATCAACATGGCAGCTTCTGTGGCGTCGCGGGGCACCTCGCCGGACCCTGCGCCAGACTTGTTCAAAAGCGAGGCCGAGGCGCTTGAGCAGGCTCGCTCGACCCTGGCGCTCGCCGACGCCGACGCGCAGGTCTACCGCACATCCTTGTCCGAACTGGCGACGCACTACGAGCGCCTGATGCGGGAAACCCGCCGCCTGATCGGTCGCAGCGACCGCGCTGAGCGCGAGATGAACGCGCTCAATGCCCAGCTTCAGACGCTGGCCCGTCAGCTGGAATACCGCGCGACCCACGATGCCCTCACAGGCGTGCTGAACCGCGGCGCAATCATCGACATGACCGCCCAAGCGTTGCTGCACACCGGCGCAGTGATGATCGTTCTGGACATCGACCACTTCAAGCATGTGAACGATGAGTTCGGCCATCCTGCGGGCGATGCTGTCATTCGGGGGATCGTCGATTGCCTGCGGCAGATCGTGGGCGAGGGCGCTGCCATCGGCAGGGTAGGCGGCGAAGAGTTCACCGTGCTCATCCCCGGCGGCCAGCTCGAACAAGGGGTCAAGCTGGCCGAAGCCATGCGCCAGGCCATCGCCGCCCATGTCTTCGGTGCCCCTGTCGACCGCGCCATCACCGCCAGCTTCGGCGTCAGCGCCAATTCGGCAGGCACCGGTTTCGACACGGCCTATGGGTTGGCGGACACCGCGCTGTACCACGCCAAACGCGCGGGACGCAATCGCGTGGAAGTGGCTGATGATTCGGTTTGAAACAGCGAGTCAACGCACCTCGCGTAGCTGCCGCAGTACGCTCGCTTGCAGGCTATCGGCAGTAAACCCCGCAAACGCGATCTTTAAGGAGCAAGGCTGCGCAGCACCAGATTGGTGGTTGCGTTCATGCCTCTTTCCAGCTCATCCCAGGTCCGTTGCTCCAGGCACCTTGGATTGGTGTACGGCATGATGACCTCTGCCAGTCCGTCAGCCACTTCATCCAGCGGCGACTTCTTCTCGAACTCACCGGTCTGGCGGCCTTCTTCCAGAATGCGCTCCAGCATCGAGTAGATCTGCGCCTTGTGCCCGGCAGCGGTACACCATCCACCCTCGATCGCTGCGACCACCACCTCGTTGACGGCGCTCTCGATGACGAACAGCTCATAGCTCAACTTCAACGCAGTGCGCATGAACAGCCGGAATCGCCGTGTCGGCGACAGGTCCATGTCGACGACTTCCTGCAACTGAGTGTCCAGTTTCTCCAGCGTGTGTGCGCAAATCGCTTCGCCAATGGCCTGCTTGGATTTGAAGAAGCGATAGATGTACGCCGTTGAAATCCCCATGGCTTTGCTGAGGTCGGCGACGGACGTCTTGCGGTAGCCGGCCTCACGAAACAAGGCCTCGGCCACGTTGATGATTTGCACTCGACGGTCATGCTCGGCTGGGCCGCGTTGACCGGAGGTGGGAAGGATGACGGGTTCGGATTCGCTTCGCATAGGCCTGATAACTGGGTAGGTTGCGCAAGGGGGCGATTGTACATCAACGGGTTAGCCGCATCTGTGCCCGGTCACGACAGGGCTGTACGCCAACAGCCCCAGTGGCGCAGTCGCCTGGCGACCACGCCACCGGAGGTGTGGGCTCAACCCGCGTCGGCAGGGGCCGCGGCGCGCGTAGCAGTCGCTTGCTTCGTTCCGTTAGCGGGTGGTTTGATCTTGAACCAGATCGCGTAAAGGGCTGGCAGGAACAACAGCGTGAGGACGGTCCCCACCGCCGTGCCGCCGATCAGCGTAAACGCCATCGATCCCCAGAACACCGAGAACGTCAGGGGGATGAACGCCAGCACGGCGGCCACGGCCGTCAGGATCACCGGTCGTGCGCGCTGCACCGTCGCCTCGACCGCTGCGTGATAGGGGTCGAGCCCGTCGGCCTCGTTGGTGTGAATCTGCCCGATCAGGATAAGCGTGTTGCGCATCAAGATCCCTGACAGACCGATCAAGCCCAGGATGGCGTTGAACCCGAACGCCTGATGGAAGATCAGCAGAATCGGCACGGTGCCGACCAGTCCCAGCGGGGCGGTCAGGACGACCATCGCCATGGCGGCGAAGCTGCGCACCTGGGCAATGATCACGATCAGGGTGAACAACAGCATCACGGGGAAGATCGGCGCCAGTGCATTGTTTGCCTTCAGCGACTCCTCGATGTTGCCGCCGATCTGGATCTGATACCCCAACGGGAGGTTGCTGATGATCGGCTGTAGCTGCGCATACACCTCCATCGAGACCTGAGGCGGCTGCATCTGCTCGTCGATGTCACCGCGCACGGTGATCGTCGGTATGCGATTGCGGCGTTTGAGAATCGGGTCCTCCGAACGAATCTCGACGTGGCCGATCTGCCGGATCGGAATCAACTGACCGGTCTTGCTGGTCAACGTCATGTTTTCGATGCGGGCCGGGTCGAGCCTGTCTTCATCCTGAGTGCGGGCCATGACATCGACCGTGCGGATGTCTTCGCGCACCTGGGTCACGGAAATACCGGTCAACAGGAACTGCAATTGCTCCGAAGCCTGGGAGGAGGTGAGTCCCATCACCTGCAGGCGATCCTGATCCAGGACGAAATGCAGTGTGGGCTGTTTTTCGCTCCAGTCGGTGTTCACCTGACGCATGCCAGGGTTCTTGCGCATCACCTCGGCAACTTGCTGCGCGATGCCGCGCACTTTGTCGGCGTCCGGCCCCATCACGCGAAACTCGACAGGAAAGCGGGTGTACGGTCCGAAAACCAGTTGCGAGACACGCACCCGTGCTTGCGGCGCGAGTTGCTTCTCCACTTGGGCACGCAGGCGCAGCTTCAGGGCATCTCGTGTGCCTTCGTTCTCGGTCAGTACGATGATTTTTGCAAACGACGGGTCGGGCAGCTCCGGGTTATAAGACAGGAAAAAGCGCGGCGCCCCTTGGCCGATGTAGCTGGTCACGATCTTCGCTTCCGGCTGGGTTCTGATCCACGCCTCGACTTTTTTCGTGGCCTCGCTGGTGGCGTTGATCGAACTGCCTTCGGGCAACTGCACTTCCACCAGCAGCTCGGGACGGTCGGAGCTTGGGAAAAACTGCTGCTTGACCGAGCCCATCCCCACGATCGCCAGCGCGAACAAGGCAAACACGCCGCCGGCGACCCAGTACTTGTATCGTATTGCGGCGCTGATCAACCGCCGCAGACGCTGGAAGTTGGGCGTGGAATAGATCCTGTCATGACCGCCCTCGACCTGTTTGATTTCAGGCAACAGCTTGACGCCCAGATACGGCGTGAAGAACACCGCGACCATCCAGGAAATGATCAGCGCAAAGCCGACGATCCAGAAGATATTCCCGGCGTATTCGCCTGCCGTCGACTGGGCGAACCCCACCGGCATCAGTCCGATGACAGTCACCAACGTGCCCGCCAGCATCGGCGCCGCCGTGTGGCTCCAGGCATAGGACGCCGCCTTGATGCGGGTGTAGCCTTCCTCGAGTTTGACCACCATGATTTCAATGGCAATGATCGCGTCATCGACCAGCAGGCCCAGCCCCAGAATCAAGGCGCCCAGTGTAATGCGGTCAAATACGCGCCCGGTCGCCAGCATCACAATGAGTACCGCGGCCAGGGTCAGGGGCACGGCGGCGGCCACAACGATCCCCACGCGCCAGCCCAGGCTCAGCAGGCTGACGACCATGACCACGGCCAGCGCCACGAAGAACTTGATCATGAACTCGTCGACCGCCTCGGTGATATTCACCGCCTGGTCGGTGATTTTGCTGAAGCTGATGCCTTGCGGCAGGTTCGATGAGATTTTCTGTTGTTCGGCCTGAAGGGCTTTGCCCAGGTCCAGTCCGTTCCAGCCGTCCTTCATGACGACGCTGAGCACCAGTGCTTCTTCACCGTCGTGACGGATGATGAAGGTTGCCGGGTCTTCATAACCCCGCTTCACGTCCGCCACATCACTGAGCTTCAGCGTGCGGCCTTGCGAAGCGGCAATCGGCGTGTTGCGAATCTTCTCGAGATCGTCCAGGGCGCCATCCAGGCGGACGAACACCTGCGGGCCTCTGGCCTCGATGGAGCCGGCGGGCGTGATTGCGTTCTGGTTGTGCAACTGGGCGAAGATGTCTTGGGCATTGACACCCAGATTCGCCAGGCGCGCATAGGAAAACTCGACGAAAATGCGCTCGGGACGCTCGCCCAGAATGTCGATTTTTTTCACTCCAGGGACCTGCAGCACATCCTGACGAATTTCCTCCGCCTGGCGGGTGAGGTAACGGTGGGGCAGACCGGGTGCTTTGAGCGCGTACAGCGCGAACGAGACATCCGAGTATTCGTCGTTGACGTACGGGCCCAACACGCCGGAGGGCAATTTGCGGGTTTCGTCCAACAGCTTTTTGCGGGCCTGATAAAACTCGTCGGGGACCTGTTTGGGCGGCGTGGCGTCGAGCAGCGTCAAGGTCATCAATGCCAGGCCCGGACGCGTGATGGTCTCGACCCGGTCGTACCATTTGAGCTCCTGCAGGCGCTTCTCCAGAGGTTCGGCGACCAGGTTCTGCATCTCCTCGGCCGTCGCGCCTGGCCAGACGGCGGTGACGGTCAACACCTTCACCGTGAACGCCGGGTCTTCCGCGCGGCCGAGCTTCATGAAGGCCACGAGCCCGGCCAGCGTAATCGCGATGATCAGAAACAGCGTGACGGCACGTTCGCGCACCGCCAGCGCTGACAGGTTGAATCCGCTCATGGCGTCACCGCCAGTTCATTGCCCAGGCGAACTTTCTGGTTGGCGTGCAGCAGGTGAGCGCCGAGTGCCACAACGGTATCACCGGGTTTCAGATCGCCGGCCACGCGTGCGGTTTCCAGGCCCAGCGCCAACACGTCGACCGCGTGCTCCTGGACGGTCATCGACGCCTGATCGATCACCCAGACGCTGTATTTTTCGCCGCCATTGCGCAGCGCTGTCAGGGGGATGGCGAGGGAGGGTTTGTCTGACGAGAGGCTGGACTGAAGCGTGATCTTGATCGTCGCACCGAGCGGTGCGTTCTTGAGTTCGTCGCTGAGCACATAGCGTGCCGAAAAGGTTCGGGTCACCGGATTGGCGGCCTCGGACAGCTCACGAAGCCTGGCGGGAGCACTGCGCACCGGGGTTCCGTACAAGCGCGCCTGAGCGGTGGATTCAAGCGCTGGCCTCAGGGTTTCAGGCAATTCGACCGCCGCCTCGCGGGGGCCGTCCTTGGCCAGCTCCACCACGGTCTGTCCCGCTGCAACCACCTGGCCGGGTTCGGCCGCCGTGTTCACCACCAACCCATCCGCGTCTGCCTTCAGTTCTGCGTACTGGCTGGCATTGGCGGCGACGTCTGCCTGCGCCTGGGCGGCATCCAGCTGAGCCTTGGCGCTGTTCAGTGCGGCAATCGCCTGGTCATAGGCCATGGCCGAAATCGCACCAGCGGCGACAAGGCTGCGCAGTCTCGATTCGTCAGCCTGCGCCTGCACCAACCGGGCTTTCGCCGAGGCCACGGCGCCTTTCTGGTTGGTGATGGCCAGATTCAGGTCGACCGGGTCGATCTTCATCAGCGTCTGCCCCTTGTGAACCCGTTGGCCCACATCGACCAAGCGCTGAATCACCTTGCCGGAGACGCGAAAACCCAGATCGCTCTGCACCCTGGCCGCCACGACGCCGGTAAATGATTGCGTCGTTGAGTGATCAGGCTGAACGACAGCGGTATCGACGACCGGGTCGACGAGGCGTGGGTCGCTTTCCGGAGGATGGCCACAGGCAGCCAGCAGCAGGGTAGCGGCCGTGATGGAGACAAGTGCAGCAGGACGTATCGACATGGCGACCTCCAGAAAAATTCAGGACGCAATGTTCTTTTATGTTTACGGTTTTGTAAATGCGTAACTTTAGGTGGCTGTCATAGCCTTCGTATCGTTAAGATCTAGGCCGGTATACGTTGGGGTTCCATAAATTTCAGTGTGACGAATTTAATAAACCGTTGACAAAAAGTTCTGCTCGGAAATAATTGCCGCTCGAGATCACAGGACTTGCCATGAACCTTTTTCCTTTTCGAAGCGCATGGACCGCAGGCTGGTTGTCCGCTGTGTTTCTGGCGGGGTGCGCGGTCGGCCCGGACTACCACGCGCCGGGCCTTCCGGCCCAGGCTTCGTTCCGCAGCCAGGCACTGCTGGAGCAGCGGACCTCCAGCCTGCCCGCTGCCGACATGGCCACTTGGTGGGCGGGGTTCGGTGACAAGGAACTGGAGACGCTGGTTAACCGTGCGCTGGCGCAGAACCTCGATCTGGCGCAAGCCGTTGCCAAGGTGAACCAGGCCCGTGCCATGACCACGGGGGCGCGTTCGGCGCTGTTGCCGTCAGGTGAGCTGAGCGCTCAGGCGAGCAGGAATCATCAGTCGCTTCAGGACCCGATCGGGCAGCTTGCCAGCGCGTCTCCCGGCTTCGATCGCAACAGCAGCCTTTATCAGGTCGATGCCGGTGCGAGCTGGGAGGTCGACATCTTTGGCGGGTTGCGGCGCGGCCTCGAAGCGGCCAACGCCGAGCAGCAGACGGCCGTCGCGCAACAGGCCGCCGTCAGGCTGATTGTTACGTCGTCTGCGGCCAGTGGTTACATCCAGCTGCGTACGTTGCAGGCTCGGCTCGAAGTCGTCGAAAGCCGGGTGAAAACACAGGCCGATCTGGTCAGGCTGCTGCAACTGCAATACGCCAACGGCGTGGTCGCCCGACTTCAGTTGAAACAGGCCGAGGGCGTCCTGGCGACGGTGTCGGCGCAGGTACCGCCGTTGCGCAGCTCGATTGAAAGCACGATGAACTCGCTCGAAGTCCTCAGTGGCGTGATGCCAGGGACGCTTCACGCAGAGCTGTCGGTGGTGACACCGATACCCGTGGCGCCGGGCATCGATACCGCTGGGGGGCAAGCCGACATGCTCCGTCGCCGCCCCGATGTCATTGCCGCTGAACGCACGCTGGCGGCCTCCAATGCGCGAATCGGCCAGGCAGTCGCAGATTATTACCCCAAGTTTTCGCTCGGCGCGCTGCTGGGCTCTGCCACCCATGCCAGTGGCAACCTCTTCTCCGGCGATGCCGATCAGGCACAGGCGGTCTTCGGATTGCGCTGGCGCTTGTTCGACTTCGGTCGCGTGAAAGCGGAAGTCGAATTCGCCAAAGGCCGTGATGCGCAGGCGCTGGCCGCCTATCAACAGACACTGCTGCAAGCCACCGCCGACGTCGAAGACGCGATGACCCAACTGGTGCAGAGCGAGAAGCAGAAGGCAGTCCTTGAGGACGGGGTGCGATCGTTGGCCGAGGCGCGAGCGGCAGCCTTTTCTGCGTATGAGCAAGGCAGTGTGAGTTTTATCGAGGTGCTGGACGCCGACGACCGTTTGCAGCTGGCGCAGGAACAGACGCTGCTCGCCCAGTCCGCAGCGTCCGTCGCCGCCGTGGACTGCTTCAAGTCGCTCGGCGGAGGCTGGAACGCACCACGCGCCGACGTGGTGGCGAAGGCTGGACAGTAAATGGGCGCAGAGGCCGCGTTGCTCAGAGAGAGCCTGTTGAGTGAGCTCGATTTGAATCTGCTCCTGACCTTCGCGGTGTTGTACCGGGAGTGCAGCGTCAGCAAAGCCGCCAGGTGCCTGCGCCTGGGGCAGCCGGCGGTCAGCAATGCGCTGGCCAGATTGCGCCTCTATTTCAATGATCCGTTGTTCAAGCGCGGGTATCGCAGGATGAACCCGACCGCCAAGGCGACACGGATCGCCGAGGCAATCTTTCCTGCACTTCAGGGTGTTCAGGAAGCGTTGCGTTGCGCCGGTTCCACGTGTGCTCCGCAGCGCTAACGCCTGAAAACACAGATGCCCCATCGGTTGCATGTCGCACTAGAAAGGATCCGAGCATGAAAGGTAAACGTATCGTTGTCACAGGCATGGGCGTCGTTTCGCCACTGGGCGTTGGCGCGCAAATTGTCTGGCAGCGCTTGTTGAGCGGGCAGTCGGGTATTCGCGCGCTGCCGGCCGAGATCGCTGCCGACATCAGTTCGCAAATTGCCGGTGTGGTCCCCACGATAGAGGAGGACCCTGAGGCCGGTTTCGATCCAAATGCCACTGTGCCCTCCAAAGACCAGAAGAAGATGGACCGCTTCATCATGTTTGCACTGGCCGCTGCCAGGGAGGCGTTGAATCAGGCCGCCTGGCATCCGCAAACCGATGAAGAAAAGGAGCGCACCGCCACGATCATTGCGACGGGTGTCGGCGGTTTCGGCTCGATTACCGATGCGGTGCGCACCACGGACACCAAGGGCCCGAAACGCCTGTCCCCGTTCACCATTCCGTCGTTTCTGGGCAATCTGGCGGCCGGGCACGTGTCCATTCAGCATGGCCTGCGTGGGCCAATCGGGGCGCCCGTCACTGCGTGTGCGGCCAGCGTGCAGGCTATCGGCGATGCCGCGCGTCTTATCCGCGATGGTGAAGCAGACATCGCAGTGTGCGGGGGTGCCGAAGCCGCCATCGACCGGGTGAGCCTGGCGGGTTTCGCCGCCGCTCGAGCGATGTCCGGTGGTTACAACGACACACCGACGCTGGCGTCCCGTCCGTTTGATCGGGACAGGGACGGTTTCGTGATGGGTGAGGGCGCGGGTCTGTTGGTCATCGAGTCGCTGGAGCACGCGCAGGGCCGGGGTGCGAACATCCTGGCAGAGCTTGTCGGCTATGGCACCAGCGCCGATGCCTACCACCTGACGGCGGGGCCGGAAGACGGCAATGGCGCGCGCAGGGCCATGCAGAAAGCGATTGATCAGGCCGGCATCAGCGCCCATCAGGTTCAGCACCTCAATGCTCACGCGACGTCGACCCCGGTGGGGGATCGAGGGGAACTGGCGGCCATCAAGGCAGTGTTTGGCGAGCAATCGGGGATCGCGGTGACCTCAACCAAGTCGGCGACCGGTCATTTGCTGGGCGCCGCCGGAGGTCTGGAAGCGATCTTCACGGTATTGGCGGTGAGGGATCAGAGGGTGCCGGCGACCCTGAATTACACCCACCCGGATGAAGCGGTGGGGGGATTGGACATCGTGCACGGCGCCGCGCGGCCATGGGCCATCGAATATGCCTTGTCCAACGGTTTCGGGTTCGGTGGCGTGAACGCCAGCGTGCTGTTCAGGCGCTGGCAGGGCTGACGAGCTCAGCCTGCGCTGAAGCCAGCAGCCACTCCCTGAACAACTCGGCGGACGGCGACCGTGCGCGATGCTTCACCGACACCAGAAATTCGCCATACCCGGTTCTGCACTCAAAAGCCGTGACCCGCTGGAGTTCGCCTCGGGCCACGGCCTCATCTCCCATGAACGTCCACGCCAGGCCGATGCCCATGCCTTGTTGCACGGCGCGGAAGGCCAGGGTCAGTTGGTTGAACACCGGCGCATGGTCCGGCGGCGAGTAGTCATGACCCAGGCGGTGAAACCACTGGTCCCAATCCAGGCAATGCCACGCGGACGTGTCGATCTGGATCAGGTTCGCTTGTGCCAATTGCTCCAGCGTCTGGATGCCGGACACATCGAGCGAGGGGTGAGCGGCGGGGTAAACGATTTCCGGCAGCAGGAAATCGCTGTTCAGTGAGGCCCATTCGCCAGAGCCGTACAACAGACCCAGGTCGTAATCATTGACGCTGGCTTCGTCCATTTCATTGATGGCGTGAACGTGAACGGCGATTTCCGGGCAGGCCTTGTTGAACTCGATGAGCTTGGGGAACAGCCAGAACTGCGCGAGTGCATGGGTCGCCAGCACCGAGACGGCGTTGGTTTGATGGACGTTACGAATCCGCGTGACGCTCTGGTACATCGTGGTGAGCATGAGGTTCACCGTCACGAGCAGTTCTTCGCCTGCCGTGGTGAGCGCGACGCCACGGGGTTTGCGTTCGAACAGCGACACGCCGACGCCGTCTTCCAGAGTGCGCATCTGTTTGCTGACGGCGCTCTGGGTCAGAAACAGCTCGGACGCGGCGCCGGTAAAGCTGGCGTGGCGTGCGACGGCTTCGAAGGTGATCAGGGTTTCCAGCGGCGGTAAGGTGCGCAGGTAGCGGTTGATGGTGAATACCCTCGACATGCCTGTGTGGAATGGGTCGCTGACTTTTTATCGCATGTGGTCGGGTTTTTCCATCGTTAGAATCGACCTCATTCACCTGGCCGAGTCGATGTCATGAACAGCGGGATTGTGTTTGCACTTCTGGCCGGGGCCATTTGGGGCGGCGTCATCGTCGGCCCGTCGTTATTGCCGGAATTCAACGCTGTTCTGATCAGCAGCGTTCGATTCGCCATTTACGGGCTGTTTTCGCTGGCCGTCGCCTTGCCCTTCGCCGCGCGCCTGATTGCGAAGTTGACCCGCGCCGACCTGCTGATGCTGTTGCGTCTTTCCTTGACCGGCAATGTGTTGAATTACGCGTTGCTCGGGGCGTCTATTCAGCTCAGCGGGGTCACGGCCGCTGCGCTGATCAACGGGATGATGCCGGTCGCGATCACCTTTCTGGGGCGCAGTGATGCGGGGTCACTGCCGGTCCGAAAGCTCAAGTTGCCGTTATTGATGATATTCCTGGGAATCGTAGCGATCAGCCTGGAACACGCAGCTTCAGCGTCGTCGAACGTGCCATTGTCCTCGCAGCTGCTGGGCCTGGCGTGCGGTTTCTCCGGCGTGCTCAGCTGGTCGTGGTACGCCACACGTAATGCGCGTTATCTCAGAAACAGCGCGTTCAACAGCAGCGAGTGGTCGACGCTGCTGGGCATTGTCACCGGCGTGGTGGCGGTGGCTTTTGGATTGGGCGCCCTGATGCTGTTTCCGAACCTGATACCGGCCAACATTGAGCACAGCCGCTGGATGGATTTCTTTTGGGTCTGCCTGTTCCTCGCCCTGTGCGGCTCATGGCTGGCCAACGGCCTGTGGAACGCCTGCTCGCGCCGAATGGCAACCTCCCTCAGCGGCCAGATGATTGTCTTCGAAACGCTGTTTGCCTGCGTGTACGGTTTTGTGTTCAACCAACGAATGCCCGGCCTGATGGAAGTCATCGCCATCACACTGCTTATCGGTGGCGTCGTCTGGGCGGCGAGACGGCATCGGGTGCCGACCGTGAAGCTGGAGCAGCCGGTTGTTTGATGTCGGCGTCTTAGGCCTTGTCAGGAAAATTGCATTCACAGGGTTTACTGCCGGTTCCCGGCAGATCGCGGGCAAGCGCGCTCCTACGCCCTCCGGGCAGAATCAAAAGCAGAGCATCAAGCTGCTCTTGCGTGTGCCGGCGTCCAGCTCTGGCTTTTGATCTTGATCTTTCAACGCGTCAGCCCAGACACCACAAATCGCGACTTGGGTGCAGGCTGAACGCAGGTGGCGCGGAGTGGGCCGAGCGGCATGGATGCCGCGAGAGCCGCCCCCGGCCATGGATGGCCGATGGCGGTGGGCCCACGGAGCGTCGCCGGAGTGAAGGTACCTCGACGAAGTCGAGGCCAAACCGGGAGCCTCAAACCCTTGGTTACTTGGGGTTATCAAGTAACTCGCCGAAGGCGAAACAGTTAGGCCGTTAGGACGAACCCTCAATGCCAACGCAAATAACGGATCAGCACGCGATACCCAGCGCCCTCAGGATTTTTCAAAAAACCACTAATCATCCCGCCCGCTCAATCGTCTTCTAGATAACGCCGCCCTGCACGCGGCCAATCAACATCGACGAGGTCCACTCATGAGCTTTGACGGCGAAAACACCCAATTCCGCGTAGTCATCAACCACGAAGAACAGTACTCCATCTGGCCCGACTACAAAGCCATCCCCGAAGGCTGGAAAAGCGTCGGCGTCGAAGGCGACAAACAGACCTGCCTCACCTACATCGAAGCCACCTGGACCGACATGCGTCCATTGAGCCTGCGCAAGGCCATGGCCTGAATCACCCTTTTCCCTGCTGCTTCTGGAGCGCCTTGTCCATGAACATGAGCATGCTCACGCCACACCCCCTTGAGCTCGAAACCGGCTTTCCACTGCGGATCTACCCAAGCCAAGCGGGCGCCTCCCTCGCTGCGGAATTTCAAGCCCTGCGCAGCGTGGTCGAACAATCCCTGGAGCGCGACGGCGCGATCCTGTTCAGCGGTTTTGCCAGTGACGGCATCGAAGGCTTCCAGCGATTTGCGGCGGCGTTCGGACACCCGCTGCTCAACTACGAATTCGGCTCCACGCCACGCAGCCAGGTCGACGGAAAGGGGGTCTACACCTCCACCGAATACCCGGCGCACCGCTCGATCCCGCTGCACAACGAACAGGCGTACACCAACGAATGGCCGATGCGCATCTGGTTCTACTGCGCCAAAGCCGCCGCCAGTGGCGGCGAAACGCCGATCGCCGACAGCCGTGAAGTGTTCCGGCGCATCAACCCCGCGCTGCGCAAGCGCTTCGAAGAGAAACGCCTGATGTACGTGCGCAACTACGGCAATGGCCTGGACCTGACCTGGCAACAGGTGTTCAACACCGACCGTCACAGCGACGTCGAAGACTACTGCCGCAAGCGGGGCATCCAGTGCGACTGGAACGAAGACGGCGACCTGCGCACGCGTCAGCAGGTGCAGGGCGTGGCGCAACACCCGCGTACCCGCGACTGGGTCTGGTTCAACCAGGCGCACCTGTTCCATCTCTCCAATCTCGACCCGGACATGCAGGAGATCCTGCTGGACACAGTCGGCGAAGAAGGCTTGCCGCGCAACGTGTATTACGGCGACGGCAGCCCGCTGGAAGAGGACGCGCTGGCGGAAATTCGCGCAGTGCTCGCTGACTGTGAGGTGGTGTTCCCTTGGAAGACCGGCGATGTGCTGATGCTCGACAACATGCTCGTCGCCCACTCGCGCAAACCCTTCAGCGGTGAGCGAAAGGTGGTGGTTGCCATGGCCGAAGGCGTCAATGGCAACACGCTGTTCACTCCCAAATGAGTTCGAAACCCATGCAAAAAACCAAACTTGTTTACGTCTGGTCGCTGCGTAACGGCGCGGCGGATAAAGCCGGTCAATACGTCGACTACCACGGTGAAAAACGCTACATGAAGTCGCCGCTGGAGCACTTGGTCCAGGCGCTGAACGACACCCCATTGGGTGAGCACTACGCGTTGGAAGCGGTCATCTGCGACGACAACCCGGCATCGGCCCGTGACCGGGAAAGCATCAAGGAATACGGTTTTGCGCCGGGGCAGGGCGAGCACTGGTTCTACCCGGCGGACCTGAAGGTGCAGGGCCGTCTGGTGAATGAATTGTTGGAAAACGTGCCCTCGACCTACCGCGCGCTGCCGCTGGGCGACAGTCAGCGGCCAGCGGGCAAGTCCGACTTCGAGCGGCGTCTGGGCGAGCGTCTGCACGCACTGGAAGCCGACATCGTGGTGCTCGACGGGTTGCTGGTGATCCTCGATGAACTAGTGCGCCCCGGCGCAGATTTCCACCGTCGTGTCGTCAACGTCCATCCAGGCATCACCCGACTTGAGTCGCCTTATGAGCGTCGCGGCGCCTATGCCACCCTCGATGCGCTGTACGGCGCGAAGGGCAAAAAGGTGATCGACTGGTCGACCCGCGAAACCGTCGACATCCCGGTGGTGAACATGACCGGCGCATCGTTCCATTACGTCGACAACGGTATCGATTCCGGCGAGGTGATTTTCGACGTGCTGGATACGCCGATTGCGCCGGACGACACGATCCTCGAACTGCGCTGGAACAATTTCAACAACAGCCTGTTCCCGGCGCTGGAGCAGGGATTGCGGGTGCTGGCGCGGCGTCAGGCTCATCAGTAGCCCGTCAGAACACGCGGCGCCCGCCAAGGGAATCAGGCGATGATCCCCGCGCTGGCGCCGTTGTTCATCGCCGACTTTGCGCACTATCGGGACGTCCTGGTGCTGGAGGACGACCCACGTCCTGCCGTGCCACTGCGCACGCTGCTCACGCCCGAGGTGTTCAGTTCGGTATTGAACCGGTTCGGCGCGCAGTATCCCGGCAGCGACCGGCGAGGTCTGGCCTCGATCTGGTCCAAGTACTACTTCACCAAACTGATCCCGCCAGTGGTGGCGGCGTCATTGATGCTCGATCACCGCCTGCCGCTGCGGCTTGAGCAACTTCAGGTGATGCTGGACGAGCAGGGGATGCCGCTCGGCTTCAAACTGCCGGATCCCGGCCAGCGCTGGGCCCTTGCGCCAACCGACACCTTCCAGCGTTTCGATGAGCTGACCGAAGGCCACCTGCGTCCCTTCATCGACACTGTGGCAATCCTCACGCGCTTGTCCCCCAAGGTCCTTTGGAGCAACGCCGGCAATTACTTCGAATGGCTGCTGGGCGTGCTCGCCAGCGCCATCCCGCAGGCCGACCTGAGCCATGGCCACGACCTGCTGAATGCAGTTGATCTTCCGGACGGCCGTCGCAACCGGCTGTATCAACCCGTGCAGTACATCAAGGTTGCGGGACAGGTGGATTTGAAGCGTCAACGGCGGGTCTGCTGCGTGCGTTATCGGGTCGGCGGGCTGGCCGTCTGTGAGAACTGCCCGTTGCCCAACGCCTGACTGCCAGTCTTGACGCAGCTCACTGCGCTGCGACAACACCTGTAGGAGCCGGCTTGCTGGCGAACCCGTCAGTCGGGACACATCGATGTCGACTGACGGGACGCTTTCGCCAGCAAGCCGGCTCCCACAAGGTCGGTGCCTGCCCCAGATTCCCGGAACACCGACAATCCCTGTAGGAGACGTCCGAGGTTACGAGGGCAGCGAAGGCGGCGGCTCGGTCACCATAGATGCCGCTGACCCGGCGCATTCGTCCGAACGCGGCCCGCACCAAGCCGGCTCCTACAGGGTCTGCGTTAACGTGGGTGGCTGCGCAGCCCACTCTTGCCATAAAACGCCACCACCACAAAGCACCCCAACGGCAGCAGGTACGCCAGCGCGGTCGAGAAGTGATCCGCCACCAGGCCCATGAAGTAAGGCATCAGCGCGCCGCCGACGATGGCCATGATCAGGAACGAGCTGCCGCGTTTGGTGTGGGGCCCAAGGTTTTTCACGCCCATGGCGAAGATGGTCGGGAACATGATCGACATGAAGAAAAAGATCGCGATCAGTGCCACCACCGACACGCTCTCGACCCCGCTGACCACCACCGCGCACAGCGCCACGTTGACCCAGGCGTAAACCATCAGCAGCCGTTGCGCCGCAATACGGCCCATCAGCCAGGTACTGAAGAAACGCCCGCACATGAAGCAGATCATCGCCACCGACAGCAGGTAAGCGGCGGTCTGGCTGGTCATGCTCGCCCAGTGTTCGGTGACGTAGTTGATGAAGAACGCGCCGACGCCGACTTGGGCGGCCACGTAGAAGAACTGGGTGATCACGCCCCCGACGAATTCACGGTGCTGCCACAGGGTCTTGCTGTCGCTGCGCTGGATTGTCGATTCCTGTTCGCGCAAATCTGGCATGGGTGTGCGGGCAAACAGGGCGGCGACCAGCAGCACGATCACGGCAATGACCACGTAGGTGGTCTGCAGAGAGCTGTTGTCGCTGCCGGCATTGACACTGCCGAAGAACAGCGCACCGCCGAGCAGCGGGCCGACGAACTGGCCGAGCCCGTTGAACGACTGCGCCAGATTCAGCCGACGCTCTGCGCCTTGCGGGTCACCCAGCACCGTGGCGTAAGGGTTGGCTGCGGTTTCCAGACAGCCCAGGCCCAAGGCAATGACGAACAGCGCGAACAGGAAAAACGGGAAGCTCGCGGCATTGGCAGCGGGCATGAACAGCAGGGCACCCGCCGCATAAAGGCACAGGCCCAACAGGATCCCGGCCTTGTAGCCGAAGCGGTCCATCAGCAGGCCGGCGGGCAGGGCGATGATGAAGTAAGCGCCGAAATACGCCGCCTGCAACAGGCCGGACTGCGCCTTGCTGACATGCAGGGTTTCCTGGAAGTGCTTGTTCAACACATCGAGCAGGCCGTACGACAGGCCCCAGAGGAAAAACAGACTGGTCACCAACATCAACGCCACGCGCACCGAAGGCACGGCGGGGCGGTACACCTGGGATTCGACTTTCGTGTCTTTGGTCAACATGACGCTCTCCTTTTGTTTTTGTTGGGGCGTGAAGCTGTCGAGTCAGTCGTTCGGGTGCCACAGGGTTCAAATGTGATGGGGCACTCTGCGGGAGCAAATTTATTCGCGAAAAATGGTCCAGGCACGACAGAGGGTTTGGCTGCACCGGCCTCTCGCGGAAAAAATTCGCTTCCACAGGGGGATGTATTTCTCCAGGCGAGCCGGGTTATCGAGGCTGTTCCGCCAGGCTGAAAATCCGCGCCATCGCCTGCCACTTGTTGCCCGGTTCCGTCCACGGCGTTGGTTTCTGGAAGGCCCACATCAGGTCTTCCCATTCCTGCACCTTGGGGTTCTCGGCCGAGGCGTTGTCCATCGCCTGGGCACTGAAATTCGCCGCAGTTTCCATGACCATGAACAGCCGCGTGCCGAGTCGCCAGATCTGCATGTCGAGCACGCCGACACCGCGCAGGTGATCGGCGATCTCGGGCCAGATGCGCTGGTGCAGTCGTTCGTATTCGGCGATCAATGCGGGGTCGTCGACCAGGTCCAGCGCCAGGCAGTAGCGTTGTCGGCTCATGTCAGTGCCCGGTCGAGATGGGTGTAACCGCCGTCCACCACCAGCCATTGCCCGGTGGTGTGCGAGGCGCGGGAAGACAGCAGGAACAACACGCTGTCGGCGATCTCGGTCGGGGTGGTCATGCGCTGGCCGAGCGGGATCTTCTCGACGATCTTCTCAAGCTTCGCTTTGGGGTCGTCGAAGCTTGAAATCCAGCGCTCATACAGCGGGGTCATGACCTCTGCGGGAATCACTGCGTTGACCCGCACGCCGTCGTCGAGCAACGACGCGGCCCACTCGCGGGTCAGCGACAGTTGCGCGCCTTTGGACGCGGTGTAGCCGCTGGTGCCGCCTTGCCCGGTGAGCGCGGTTTTCGAGCCGATATTGACGATGGCGCCCTGACTCGCCTTCAGCGCGTCGACGCACAAATGGGTCATGAGGTAATAGTGGATCAGGTTTTTTTCCAGCGATTCGATGAACGCGCTGCGGCCGGCCTCCAGGCCAACGTTGTCGTTGACCCCGGCATTGTTCACCAGTCCGTCGATGCGCCCGAAGCGTTCGAGGACTTTGCTGACGGCGGCAGCACAACCGGCTTCGTCGCGCAGCTCCACTTGCAGGAACAGGCTTTGCGGCTGGCGTCGGTCCAGCTCGGCCGCGAGTTCGGCGGGCAACGGCTGGTTGGCGAAGATCACCGGGATCGCGCCTTCTTCGGCCAGCCCCAGGGAAATGGCCGCGCCGATGCCGGAGCCGCCGCCAGTGACGATAATGACTTTGTTTTGCAGATGCAGGTTCATGGGCAGTTTCCTTTCAGGCCATAAAGGCGAATGGCGTTGCCGCCGCGAATCGCCGCCTGTTCGTCGGCGGACAGTTCGCGAAGGGCGGATTCGAACAGGCGATGAACGTCGCTGTAGGTGCCGGCCAGCTGGCACACCGGCCAGTCGGAGCCAAACATCAGCCGCTGCGGGCCAAACAGCTCCAGCGCAAGGTACAAGTACGGCAGCAGCTCGACGGGTCGCCATTGCTGCCAGTCGGCTTCGGTGATGAGGCCTGACAGCTTGCAACTGACGTGGGGCAGGGCGGCGAGCGGGGCGATCCGGTCGGCCCAGGCGATGGGGTCTTCCTGGGAAACGTCCGGTTTGCCGAGATGATCGAGAACGATGGTGTGCTCGTCGTGATGTTGGCAGAAGCCAGCGGCGGCCTGGAGGTCGGCGTCCTTGATCAACAGGTCATACGTCAGGCCTCGGGCCTGCAGCAGACGCACGCCCCGGGCGAATGACGGGTCTTGCATGAACAGCGAAGGCGAGGGTTCGTCCTGAACCAGATGGCGGAGGCCGACCAGCTTCTCGGACTCGGCCCGCCGCTCCAGTTGCCGCTCAAGGTCCGGGGCGCGCAGGTCGACCCAGCCGACCACGCCGAGGATCCATGGGTGCCGGGCGGCGAGGTCGAGCAAGGTGTCGGTCTCGTCGAGGCTGTGGCGCGCCTGCACGGCGATGCAGCCCGCGATGCCGTGCTGGTCGAGCAGCGGCTTCAAATCCTCCGGCAGGAAGTCACGTCGCAGGGCGCCGTGTCGATCGCCGATCCACGGGTATTCCTGCGCACGGTAGCGCCAGAAGTGCTGGTGGGCGTCCACGCGTAACGTGGCTACCGAATGACGTGTTTCCTGGGACGACATTGTTGTTGTACTCCGTCCGTTGTTGCGGGTCCGACGCTATCCCCCAGTGGGAGCGAATTCATTCGCGATTGGCCGTCCGGATCAAACATCTCTGTCGGCAGAAAGATTTTTCGCGAATGAATTCGCTCCCACAGGGGCGCTGAGTCTTCTCGTCGCAGCAGAGGGTCACCCGCGATACGCATACTGCGTGCGCGACGCCTCTTTCATCTGGATCGAAAACCCCGGCGCGGTCGGCGGCATGTACGCGGCATCGCGAATCACGCACGGGTCTTCGAAGTGTTCATGCAGGTGATCGACGAACTCCACCACGCGGCCTTCATGGGTGCCGGCCAGGCACAGGTAGTCGATCATAGACAGGTGCTGCACGTACTCGCACAACCCGACGCCTCCGGCATGCGGGCACACTGGCAGGTGGTACTTGGCGGCCATCAGCATCACGGCCAGCACCTCGTTGACCCCACCCAGACGGCAGGCGTCGATCTGCACCACGTCAATGGCTTCGCGCATGATCAGTTGCTTGAAGACGATGCGGTTCTGGCACATTTCACCGGTCGCCACTTTGACCGGGGAGACGCCGAGACGGATCTTGCGATGGCCCTCGACGTCATCCGGGCTGGTCGGTTCTTCAATGAACCACGGCTTGGCGAATGACAACTCGCGCACCCAGTCGATGGCAGCATCCACTTCCCAGACCTGGTTGGCGTCGATCATCAGATGACGGTCCGGCCCCAGGACTTCGCGGGCGATGCGCACGCGACGAATGTCATCCTGCAGGTCGCGGCCGACCTTGAGCTTGATGTGCGAGAAGCCGCCGTCGACCGCTTCCTGGCACAGTCGACGCAGCTTGTCGTCGGGGTAGCCCAGCCATCCGGCCGACGTGGTGTAGCAGGGGTAACCCTCGGCTTTCAGCGACTGCAAGCGCTCGGCTTTGCCTTGGGCGCGGTCGCGGAGCAAGGCCAGTGCTTCGTCCGGGGTGATGCAGTCGGTGATGTAGCGAAAATCGATGCAACGCACCAGTTGCTCGGGGCTCATGTCGGCCACCAGTTGCCACACCGGTTTGCCTTCGGATTTGGCCCACAGGTCCCAGGTGGCGTTGACCACGGCGCCAGTCGCCAGATGAATCGCACCCTTGTCCGGGCCGATCCAGCGCAACTGGCTGTCGCTGGTGACGTGGCGCCAGAAACGGCCCATGTCCTCGGCGATCCACTCAAGCTTCAGGCCGACCATGACGCCCGACAGGGCCTTGATCGCCGCGCAGCAGATCTCGTTGCCGCGACCGATGGTGAACGTCAGGCCATGGCCTTGCAGGGTGGGGTGATCGGTTTCAAGAATGACGTACGCCGCCGAGTAGTCAGGGTCGGGGTTCATCGCGTCGGAGCCGTCCAGCGACTGCGACGTGGGGAAACGAATGTCTTCAACGCGCAGGGCGGTGATGGTGGTCATGGCGGGTCCCGTTGGAATTGTTTTTGGACAGTGCAACGTTCGTTGAAACCTTTACGTGTGGGACTGAGCCACAACCGGGCAAACACCCCCCCGATTGCAGGAGCCGGCTGGCTGGCGAAGGCGGTCGGTCAGTGAGTATCCACTTGACTGACAAGCCCGGTTCGCCAGCAAGCCGGCTCCTACAGGGGATTGGGCGTTCAGTCCCAGGGGGTTCAGGCATCGACCGTCAGTTGCTCCTGTTCGCCCAGACCTTCGATGCCCAGACGCATGCGCTGGCCCGCGCGCAGAAACACTGGCTCCGGCTTGATGCCCAGACCCACGCCCGGTGGTGTGCCGGTGGAAATCACGTCGCCCGGTTGCAGGCTCATGAACTGGCTGAGGTAGCTGACCAGTTTCGGGATCTGGAAAATCATCGTGCGGGTGCTGCCGTTCTGGTAACGCTTGCCGTCCACTTCCAGCCACAGGTTGAGCTGATGCGGGTCGGCAATTTCGTCCTTGGTCACCAGCCAGGGTCCCATGGGGCCGAAGGTGTCGCAGCCCTTGCCCTTGTCCCAGGTGCCGCCACGCTCGATCTGGAATTCACGCTCGGACACGTCGTTGATCACGCAGTAGCCGACCACATGCTCCATCGCATTGGCTTCGTCGATGTAGCGTCCGCCCTTGCCGATGACCACGCCGAGTTCGACTTCCCAGTCGGTCTTCTTCGAGTTGCGCGGGATTTCCACGTTGTCGTTGGGACCGACGATGGCGCTGGTCCACTTGTTGAAAATGATCGGCTCTTTGGGAATGTCCGCCCCGGTTTCAGCAGCATGGTCGGCGTAGTTCAGGCCGATGCAGATGAATTTGCCGACCTGAGCCACGCAAGGGCCGATGCGGGGTGTGCCGTCGACCAATGGCAGGCTGGCAGGGTCCAGTGCTTTGAGCGTCGCGATGCGTTCCGGGCTCAGGGCCGGACCCGAGACGTCGTCGATGAATTCCGACAGGTCGCGGATGCCGCCGTCCTTGTCCAGCAGGGCCGGGCGTTCTTTGCCGGGTTGACCGTAGCGCAGCAGTTTCATGGGGTGTCCTCGTTCAAATGAATAGTCAGAATTGGGCGTCAGTCTCTGTAGGCGCGGATGAAATCAGTTACTCCACCCACCGTCGATGATCTGTGCCGTGCCGGTAGTAAACCCGCTGGCGGGCGAACCAAGATATAACGCCAGTTGCGCGATCTCTTGCGGCGTGCCGAGACGCCCCATCGGTTGACGTGCCTCAAATGCGGCGTACACCTGGGCTTCATCGCGATGCTCGCGCACGGCCTGTTCGGCCACACGCTGACGCAGCGACGGCGATTCGACGGTACCGGGGCAGATGCAGTTGCAACGGATGTTCTGCCCGACGAAATCGGCAGCGACAGACCGCGTGATGCCGATCACCGCAGCTTTGCTGGCGCAGTAGGCGAATCGGTTGGGAACGCCCTTGATGGCGGACGCCACCGACGACATGTTGATGATCGAACCGCCGCCGTTGGCCAGCATGGCCGGCAGGAAGGCGCGGATCATCTTGTACATGGCAGTGACGTTGAGGTCGAAGGCGAAGCTCCAGTCCTTGTCCGAGCATTCGAGAATGTTGCCGCTGTGCACCACGCCTGCGCAGTTGAACAGCACGTCCAGCGCGCCGATCTCGGCTGCCAGTCGCTCGATGGCCGCGTGATCGGTGACGTCCAGCACGTGTTTGTGCACGCCTTCGAGGGTGTCCAGGGCTGCGCCGTTGATGTCGACGGCAAAGACTTCCGCGCCCGCATTCAGGTAAGCCTCGACGCTGGCTTGACCGATGCCCTGAGCGGCGGCGGTGATGAGCACTCGCTTACCGGTGAGGTCCATATTGAATCCCTTGTTCTTATTGTAAAGACGACCGAGGCGTCAGGTCTAAAGGTCAGGCCATTGATGGCGCAGTGACGGTGACTGGGAGCACGCTCAACCGGCAGAGGTTTGCTATGATCCGTTCACTGCAGTCGTCCAATGGTCAGGCCATTGGTCCCGTTTTTAGCACTTGTGCCGTACCTCAACAAGGTCATTTTTCTGCCGGGTTGCACTTTTCATTTTCGAGCTGAGTTCCGATGCCCATCCAAGCTATTGATAACCAACGGCTTTACCGCCAGATCGCCGACCAGCTGCGCGCCTTGATCGACAGCGGTGAATTTCCGCCGGGCAGTCGTCTGCCCGCCGAGCGCGAGCTGGCCAAGCTGCTGGGTGTCAGCCGCGCGTCGGTGCGTGAGGCGATGATTGCGCTGGAAGTGATTGGTCTGGTCGATGTACGGGTCGGCAATGGCGTGCTGGTCTGTGAGCCACCCTTGCAGATCCTGTCTGACGAACCTGTGATGAAACAGGCGACCCGCGATCAATGGAAAGACATCGACCCTGAACTGGGCATCGAAGTGGATTTCAGCGCGGAGATTCCGCCCTTTGCGTTGTTGCAGGCCCGACGACTGATCGAGCCGGAAACTGCAGCCCTCGCGGCGCAGCATGCCAGTGATGAAGAGCTTGAATCGATCCGTGAAGCCTTCGAGCGCAACACCCACGATAATCGCGAACACTCCCACACGCATCCGGGCGACCGGCTGTTCCATATTCGTATCGCTCAAGCGTCCGGTAATCCGGCTTACGCGCTGATGATCCAGCATCTGCTCGGTCATCAATACGGCAGCATGTTCCAACGCCTGCAAGCGCATTACACCTCGGACGACATGCCGTTTCGCTCGGAGCACGAGCACCGGTTGATCCTTCAGGCGTTGCAGAACCGCAATCCCGACGCTGCACGCCAGGCGATGGCGGATCACCTGGATGAGGTGATCCGGATCTTCAGCCGGGGCGGGGTTTAGCAGCAAGGCAACAGAAGCGGGTCGCCCAGACTTCACCCATCCGTCGACCGCGTCACCGCTTCCCACGCGGCAATCTCTGATTCCAGCAACGCCAGCTTGTCTCGCACCAGCTTCAGTGCGTCGCTGCCGAGCAACAGGTGCGCAGGCGGGTTTTCGCTGTCGATCAGCTTCAACATCGCATCGGCTGCCTTCACCGGGTCACCGATCTGCTTGCCGCTGCGCTCCTCGCGGGCCTTGCGAATCGGGTCGAAGGTTTCGTCGTAGTCGGCGATCTGCCGTGGCGAGCGTTGCATTGAACGGCCGGCCCAGTCCGTGCGAAAACCGCCCGGCGCGACCGCTGTGACATGCACGTTGAACGGCTTCAGCTCCTTGCCCAGCGCTTCCGAGATCCCCTCGAGCGCGAACTTGCTGCCGTTGTAGTAGGCGATGCCCGGCATGGTAATGAAGCCACCCATGGAGGTGATGTTGAGGATGTGCCCCTTGCGGCGCTGGCGAAACAGCGGAACGAACGCCTTGGTGACCGCCACGGCGCCGAACACGTTGACGTCGAACTGCCGACGCAGTTCGTCCAGCGAGGACTCTTCCAGAATGCCTTCGTGGCCGTAGCCAGCGTTGTTGACCAGCACATCCACCGGGCCGAATGCCTTGTCGACGTTGTTGATCACGCTGTCGATGGCGTCGAATTCAGTCACGTCCAGCAGCACGCCATGGGCGCGGCCCTCGGCCTGAGATTCAAACGCGGTCAGTGCTTCCTGGGTGCGCACGGTGCCAATGACCGTGTGCCCGGCCACCAGTGCCTGCGCGGCGAGCGCCTTGCCAAAGCCACTGCTGACGCCGGTGATGAACAGGGTTTTTGTCGTACTCATGGTGTATCCCTCACGAGGCAGATGCCGTTGCTTGATCACCCATGTTAGGAACATCAGGTGGCCAAGCGGTGTACCAGTTCTGCGGGATGATTGCCTGATCCTGCCGCGAGGGTAGCGAATAGGTCGATCAACACCGCATTGGCGTCAAGTCGAAGCGTTCGCCTTGGTCTTGGTCACCAACCGCAATCCACTGGCCACGCTGCCCACCGCGGCGAACCCGGCGCCGATGCTCAGTGCCAGCGCCGGGCCGTGTTCGCTGGAAATCCCGAAACTCAGCGCCACCAGGGCGGCGCCGGTGGCCTGGCCGATCAAGCGGGCGGTGGCGATGGTGCCGCTGGCGCCGCTGGAGCGTTCTTTCGGGGCGCTGGTCATCAGCGCTTTCTGATTCGGTGCCTGGAAAAAGCCGAAGCCGATGCCGCACAGAACCATCCGCGCGGCGATGGACATGACGCTGGCGTCCGCAGGCATGGTCGCCAGGGAAATCATCCCGCAGCAGAGCAACGCCAGACCGATGCCGCCGAGCAGCCCCGGCGGGTAACGATCGGACATGCGTCCGGCGAACGGCGCGATCATCGCCACCACCACCGACCAGGGCGTCATCAGGAAACCGGTCTGCACCGGGTCACGGCCCAGCGTGGTTTCGAAGAAGAACGGCAGTGACACGAACGCCAAACCTTGCGTGGCGAACGAGCAAAAGGCAGTCAGGGCTGACAAGGCAAACATCGGGCGTTTGAGCAGGTCCAGCGGGAACATCGGCGCCGGATGCCCGGCCTCGCGTTTGAGCATCGCCGCGCCGCTGACCAGAAAGATCGCCAGGGCGATCAGCACGGTGGTCATCGAGCCCAGCTGCGCGGCCTCGCTCAAGGCGAAGATCAGCGCACCAAAGGTGATGACGTTAAGGATCGCCGTCACCCGGTCAAAGGTCAGGCTGCCGGGTTGGGCGGTAGGCAGCGAGTTCCAGGCGAACACCAGGGCGAACACGCCGATGGGCAAGTTGATTGCGAACAGCCATGGCCAACTGGCCACCGACAGCACCAATGAGGCAATGGTGGGGCCGATGGAAAACGACGTGCCGACCACCAGCGCATTCATGCCCAGCCCGCGGCCGAGGCGCTCGCGGGGGAAGATCGAGCTGATCAGACCGGCGTTCACGCTCATGATCGCGCTGGCGCCCAGGCCTTGCAACACACGGGCGATGGTCAGCGTGGGTAACGACCAGGCGAACGTGCACAGCGCCGAAGACAGCACGAACAGCATCAACCCGCCAAGGTAGACCTTGCGTTGACCCAGCACACCGCCCAAGGCCGCGAACGGCAGCAGGGTTGCCACCGCCGCCAGTTGGTAGGCGTTGATGATCCACACCGACGCCGCGGGCGACGCGTTAAGGTCGGCGGCAATGGCGGGCAGGGCGGTATTGGCGATGGCCGTGTCGAGCGTGGCCAGGGCGATGGACAGCAGAATCGCAACCATGCCGCGAAATTCGCGGGGGGTGAGCTTATCGCTGACGCGCGGGGAATCCTGAGTGGCGGGCTGGACCATTATCGACAACGCTCCGGGGACTGCAGGCGGGTCTGCCTGCACAGACGAAAGCGTGATGGTGCCGGTTTGTTAGGGGGCTATGCAATGGGCAAATGCTTGAGTTTGAGCGGCTCCAGGAATGCGACCGGTTGTTGTAGGAGCGCGCTTGCGAATGCGGTGTGCCTGTGACGATTGCACTGGCTGACCCTCCGCAATCGCCGGCAAGCGCGCTCCTACAAGGGATCGGCGTTGTTTAACCGCCAGCGGTATCAATGTCCCGATCCGTGTCGCCGGTCTGGTTCTCTTCCTTGGTCTTGTCAGGGGACTCGTGTTCCTCAGGCTCGAAATCCGGCGTGAAGCTGTTTTCGCCCGACTGATTGCCGTTGTTTTCCTGACTTTGTGCGCCATTGTTGCTCTGGCTTTGAGCACCGTCCTGACTTTGGGAAGTGCCCTGGTTTTGCTCAGGTGCTGTGTTCGGCGCGGCCTTGTCCTGGCCCATGTGGTTGTCCGGGGTGTCCGGGTCGATGGCAGGGTCGTGACGCTCTTGGGTCTGCTGGTTCTGTTGGTTATCCATATGCACCTCTTCTGTACGCCCGAATCACCGGGGCTTACAGCGTTCGAGGGCAGGGCGTCACAGGCGTTCGATGAATCTGCTGACCGGCTGTCTCCCGCCTTCAACGAGGCCGTTCAACTGTCGCGGTAACTGCCCGTCACCGGCAAGCGGCTGCCGAGACGGTAGCGTGAAGAAGGGTGGACCAACCGCACGTAGGTCACGACGCGGCCGCTGTTCCACGTGCGACGCATCAGCACCAGACAGGGCTCGCTGGCGTCGATCTGCAGGTATTTGAGTTCGTCGGCGGTCGGGTGACTGGCCTCGACAATGTGCTCCATTTCGTCCGGTTGAATGATCTGCAGCAGGTAGCGCGCTGATTGCAAGGCGTCGCCGAAGGGTTGCTGCAAAAAGTCCGGCGCCGTGTGCGGATTGACGTAGCGATCCTCCAGCTGCACTGCGATATCTTCTTCGTAATGCACGCAGAGCAGGTGAAACACCGAGGCACCGGTGGGCAATGAGAGCGCCGAGGCGATCGGCATCGACGCTGATTCCCGCGTCAGTTGCAACACCTGACAGCGATAACGATGCCCCCGCGCCAGAATCTCATCGGCGATGTTGGTGATGTGCAGCAGGTTCGATTGCGGCTTGCTCTCGGCGACGAAGGTGCCCACCCCGGACACCCGCAGCAGACGGCCTTCTTCGGTCAGTTCGCGCAATGCCCGGTTGACCGTCATGCGCGACATGCCCAGTTCCAGGACCAGGCGGTTTTCAGACGGAATCAGGTCACCCGGTTTCCATTCCCCGGACACCAGCTTGCCGTGCACAAAATCCTTCGCCTGGCGGTACAGGGCTTGTGGCGCCGGCTTGTCCATCATTGACCTCCTTTAATCGCGCCGCTGTCTGTAGGAGCGTGGCTTGTCCCGCGATCGGCGACGGAGTCGTCGTGATTTCTGCGCCTGCGGTGTATCTGACACTGCCAGAGCGTATGGATTTACGACTGCTTCGCAGCCGATCGCGGGACAAGCCACGCTCCTACAGGTACGTCCTCAGGACCAACATCACTGCTTGCCGTCCTGCCAGAACGCATTGCGGTCGAGGTAATTCTGCAAAAACTGCTGCAAGCGCGGCTGTTCGGCGTTGTGGAAGATCTGTTGGGGTGTGCCCCGCGCGACCACTTCGCCCTGATCGAGAAAAATCACCGAATCGGCCACCTGTGCGGCAAAGCCCATTTCGTGGGTGACCACGACCATGGTCATGCCTTCTTTGGCCAGGGTCTTCATCACCTGCAGCACTTCGCCCACCAGTTCCGGGTCGAGCGCGGAGGTGGGTTCGTCGAACAGCATGATGTGCGGCTCCATCGCCAGCGCCCGGGCAATCGCCACGCGCTGCTGTTGACCGCCGGACAACTGCGCGGGATAGGCATTCGCCTTGTGCGCCAGCCCGACTTTTTCCAGCATCGCCATGCCGCGCCGGGTCGCCTCAATGGCCGACAGCTTGCGCACTCTGCGCAAGGCTTCGCAGACGTTGCCCAAGGCGGTCATGTGCGGCCACAGGTTGAATTGCTGGAACACCATGCCGACGTTGCGGCGAACCTGATTGATCTGCGATTGCGGCGCGCGTCGGCGACCTTTGTCGGTGTTCTGCCAGCCGAGCAACTGACCCTCGATGCGAATCTCGCCTTCGTCGTATTCCTCAAGGAAGGCCATGCTGCGCAGCAACGTGCTTTTTCCGGAGCCCGAAGGGCCGATCAGGCACACCACTTCCGAGCGCTGCACCTGCAGGTCGATGCCCTTGAGCACGCGCAGGGCGCCAAAGCTTTTGCCCACCTTGCTCAGCGACAGAATGGTCGGCTGGTCGCCCGGCGCTGTTGCTGAAGTCTTCATGCATTCACCTTGTTTCTCGCGTGTGCTGGCGGACGCGGCACCGCTGGGTATCAGGAAGCTGTTCATGGGAGGGCTTCCTTATCGTGGTTGTTTGTTCATGAAGCGGCCCACACGGGTTTCCAGGAGCATGCCCAGTCGCGAGCAGGCCTCCACCAGAATCAGATAGCCGATGCACAACATCAGCAGGGTCTCGACGAAGGCAAAGGTCTCCGAGCCGATGCCGGTCAGGACCATCGTGAGTTCCGGGATGGTGATGATCGACAGCACGGCGGTTTCCTTGCACAGCACAGTGATCATGTTCACCAGCGCCGGAAGGATGATCACCAGCATTTGCGGCACTTGAATCCGCCAGATGCATTGCAGGCGGGTGATGCCCAGGCAATCTGCCGCTTCCAGCTGACCCCGGGCCACCGACTCGAACCCGGAGCGAAAGATCTCGGCGAAATACACGCTGCCGTAAACGCCCAGCCCCAGGATGCCGGCGGGAATCGGATCAAGGCTCAGCCCGAAGGAAGGCCCGCCGTAATACACCAGGAACAGTTGCACCAGAAACGGCGTGCTGCGAATCAGCTCGATGAACACCCGCAGTGGCGCCCGCACGAAGCGGTTGCCAAACACCTGAGCCACGGCAATCAGCATGCCCAGCGCAATACCGAGCACCACGCCGCTGCTCCAGGTGCCGAGTGTGACCAGAAAGCCCGAGCCGATGTCGCCCAGGTGGTCGGTGATTATTTTCGGGTCGAAGATCATGCCGTCTGCTCCTTCAGCCGACGTTCAAGCAGGCTGCCGCAGTAGGCGAGCGGAATGTTGATCAGGCAGTAGAATCCCGCGAGCATCAGGTAATCCTGAACGAACATGTAGTCGCTGGCGGCGAGGTTCTGCGCGGTGCGGGTCAGGTCGGCCAGGCCGACGACCGACACCAGCGACGAGGCCTTGATCAACAGGATCATTTCGTTGACCAGCGCAGGCAGGGTCAGGCGCACAGCCTGGGGCACGCGGATGCGGATCAGCATCTGGCTCGCGCTCAGGCCCAGCAAACCGGCCGCTTCCAGCTGGCCGCCAGGGATGGCAAGAAAACCACCGCGCATGATTTCGGCGATGTAGGCGCCGGCCGCCAGCGACAGGCCAATGACCGCCGCCACGGTGGGCGAGACATTGGGCAGGCCGATACGCGGCAGGAAGTAATAGATGAACAGCAGTTGCACCAGCAGCGGGATGCCACGGAACACGAAAATGTAGGCCCCGCCCAGACGGCGCAACAGGGGAATCGGCGACAGCCGCAGGCTGCCGACCATGATGCCGATGACAAACCCGATCGCCAGCGCGGCGATGGAAACCTGCAACGTCACCCACAGGGCGCCGAGCAATAAAGGTGCGTTCTGCTGCAGCAAGGGCCAATCGAACACGGTGTGACTCCAGCGTATAAATCAGATGCCTGACGCCGAACCCTGTAGGAGCGCGCTCCTACAGGGGAGCTTCGCCGGTATTACCAAGTCGGCTCAAAATCACCCTTTGGCACATCCATTTCCGCGCCCAGCCATTTCTTCTGCAATGCCGCCAGACGGCCGTCCGCGTGCATCTTGTTCACCGCAGCATCCAGCGCGGCGATCAGGCTGTCGGCGTCGGCATCCTTGCGGCCCAGGTAGGCGAAGTAGGATTTCTTGCCGAACGGCGGTTGCACCACTTTGTACAGATTGGCTTTCTGCGCCGCGACGTAGGAAATGTTGGGCAACGAGTTGGCCACGGCGACGATGCGTTTGGCCGCCAGGTCGGCGTAGGCCTGGTTGTTGTCGACGTATTCGCGAATGGTGACCTTCTCCGGCAGCGTTGCAGCGAAGGTTTTCAGCTCTTCCAGTTGCGCGGAACCTTTACCGGCACCCACGGTTTTACCCGCGATGTCCTCGGGCTTCTTGATGCTGTCGTCCTTGGCGCCGACCATCAGCGCCACGGTGGCTTCGGCGATTGGCGAGACAAAGTGATAACGCTCTTTGCGGGCTTTGGTGACGATGATCGGGCCGGCGACCACGTCGAATTTCTTCGCCTCAAGGCCTGGCAGCACGCTTGGCCATGGCAGGTCGAGGAACTTGATCTTGACCCCCAGTTCCTTGCCCAGCGCTTCGAACAGCTCGGCGTTCAGGCCTTTCTGTTTGCCCGCGTCGAGAAAGTCGAACGGGGCGAATTGCATCTCGGTACCGACCACCAGTTCACCGGCTTTCTTCACGTCGGCCAGTTGGTCGGCGTGAGCGGCCAGCGGCATTACCCCCACAGAGAAAGCCGCCAACATGGCCGCGATGCTCAGGCTTTTGAACGTCTTACTGAACACTTTCGTATCAACGCAGGAATCGAGTTGCATGGGGTAACTCCTTCAGGTGCAGTGTTGTCGTCGTTATGTGGGGCAGAAGTGGTAGCTCGTGCTGCAGTTAGCGTGCCATACCGGTATATACAACCACCGAAGCCTTCAACCGAAGATTTTCCCCGGATTCAGAATGCCCTTGGGGTCAAAGCTGCGCTTGAGCCCGGCCATCGCCTCTAAAGCTTCTTCGCTGACCGAATGATGAAGAAACTCGCGCTTGAGCAGGCCGATGCCGTGTTCAGCAGAAACGGCGCCACCCAGCTCGCCCACCGCGCTGTACACCAGTTCTTCGATTTCGTAGACGGGCGCAGGTTGCGGCAGCGAGTTGCAGTCCACGGTCAGGTGCAGATTGCTGTCACCGATGTGGCCGAAATACACGTTGTGGTTACCGGGCCAGCGCTCATCCAGGCGTTGGCGGCACAGGTCGGCGAAGTCGCCGATCTGACCGATCGGCAGGCTGATGTCGAAATTCAAAGGCGCCAGACGCACCGGGAATTCGCCGGTGGCTTCGCGGATCTTCCACAGGCTGCGGGCCTGGGTCTGTGAGGTGGCGAGGATCGCATCGACCACTTCGCCCGCCTCGATGGCCGCTTCCAGCGTCTGCTCCAGCACCTCACTGGTCGCCGAGGATTCCAGCAGCACGTACAGGGGATGATGGTCGGGCATCGGCGCCACCGGGGTTTCCAGCCACGACACGCCCATGCGGAAGAAGTCCTGCCACATCAACTCATACGCCTGCGGCGTGCCAGCGTTGCGCTGGAGGCGCCGCAACAAGGCGACCGCGCTGGCGTAATCGGGCAGGGCGCAGAGCAGGGTGGTGGACTCGCCCGGCTGAGGGGCCATCTTCAGCACCGCACGGGTAATCACCCCAAGGGTGCCTTCGCTGCCGATGAAGCACTGTTTTAGGTCATAGCCGCAGTTGTTCTTGATCATCTTGTTCATCAGGTTCAACACGCGACCGTCGGCAAGCACCACTTCCAGACCCAGCACAAGGTCGCGGGTCATGCCATAACGGATCACCGCATTGCCGCCCGCGTTGGTCGCAATGTTGCCGCCGATCTGACAGGAGCCGCGAGCGCCCAGGTCCAGCGGAAACAGGTAACCGGCATCGGCAACCGCCTGCTGGATCTCCTGCAGGGTGGTGCCTGCCCTCACGGTGACGGTCGCGGCCGCCGCGTCGATTTCTTCGATGCCGCGCAGGCGGTCCAGCGACAGCGCGATGTCGCTGGCGCGGGGCACCGCTCCGCCTGCCAGGCCAGTCATGCCACCTTGCGGCACGACGGGTTGTCCGGCCGCGTTGCAGATGCGCAGGGCGACTGACACCTGTTCAGTGTCTTTGGGCAGCAGCAGCGCAGCCGGGCAGGTCGGCGCGTGGCGGGTCCAGTCGCTGTAGTGACGCTGGCTGATGGCATCGCCGGTCAGCACCTGCGCATCGCCCAAGGCTTCGCGTAACCGGGTGAGGGTCTGTTGCAGGTCGCTCATGTCATCCACTCACGGTAAAGGTCGCGTCAGGCTTGCGGCTGGCGCTCAATTGATTCAGGTCTGGTTGACCGAGCAAGGTCAGGGCCAGCCGCAGTTCGTTCGCCAGCAAGTCCAGCGCATGGCCGGCGCCGGCCTGACCGCCCACGGCCACGCCGTAGAGGGTTGCGCGGCCCAGCAATACGGCGTCCGCACCCAGCGCGCACGCCTTCAGAATATCGGTGCCGCGTCGAATGCCGCTGTCGAGCAGGATGCTGAGCTTGCCTTTGGCAACATCAGCGATGGCGGGCAGGCAATCGAGCGTGGCAGGGACGCCATCCAGTTGCCGACCGCCATGATTGGTGACGACGATGCCGTCCAGCCCGAGCTTCACGGCCTGCTCGGCGTCTTGCGGGTGCATCACGCCCTTGAGCAGCAAGCGGTGGGGCCACCGCTCACGCAATCGGGCAAGGAAATCCCAGCTCAACTGCTTCTCCATCTTTTCACCGATGAAGTGCGCGGCCCCGGCGGCATTGCGCTGGTGGGCCGGCAGGTAGCGGTCGAGGTTGGCCATGCTCGGCATGCCGTGCGGCCAAAGCGCCTGTTTGATCCAGCGCGGGTGGCGCAGGACGTCGAACTTGTTGCGCAGGCTCAGTTGGCGCGGTCGCGCGAAATTGCGCTTGTCCCACTCGCGGTTGCCCAGCAGCACGGCATCGGTGGTCAGCAGCAAGGTCTTGCAACCCACCGCTTCGGCGCGCTGCAGCAAGTCCTCCTGCACCGCAGGGTCGCTCATGCTGTACAGCTGAAACCACAGGTTGACGTTGGGCACGGCAGCGACGATCGCTTCCATTGAGGTGGTCGAAACGGTGCTGAGGGAAAAGGGCAGGCCGCGCGCGGTCGCTGCGCGGGCAAGATGAATGTCGGCGTCGCGGTGCAGCATGCCGTTGTAGCCCGTCGGTGCGATGGCCATCGGCAGTGCCAGTTGTCGCTCGAACAGCGTGCGGCGTGTGTCGGGGGTCTGCCAGGGAATCAGTGTCCTGGGCAGCAGGCTCACGTCGGCGAACGCCTGGCGATTGCGCGCCAGCGTCAGTTCTTCTTCGGCGCCACCTTCCAGGTACTCCCAGGCGAAATGCGGCAAACGCCGACGGGCCATGTGAGCCAGTTCGGCAATACTGTGCGCGCGGAGAAAATCGGTACCGGCGTGATAGCGACGCATGACAATCCTTGGGCGAGCTGTATAGACAGCTTAGGCAAGATGCAGGCCAGTTCAGCGCAGGAACCTGGCGCTTGGGCTGCCATCACCGCCGTAGGAACAGTGCTTGGAACGATGTCACCAAAAGTTGCACTGACAAAGGCCTGCCTGCCCGGTACTGGGGCGTGTGGGAACTGTCTTGATTTGCACACCGAACTTTGTGGGAGCTGCCGGAGGTTACGACGGTGGCGAAAGCGTCCTGTCTGACACGCCTCACACCACGCATTCGCCACCGTCGTAACCTCCGGCAGCTCCCACAGGACCAAGGGGGTGCTGCAGGACAGTGTTGGGCACACTAAATGCTTCACCTGTCTATACAGCTTGTCCGATCCTCAACCGACAGGAGCTCGCATGACCGCTCACACCCATCTCCCTCTGATCGACATGGCCGGTGTTCGCGAGGGCGACCCGGCGGCGGTCGCCCGTGCCGGGGAGGCGATTCGCAAGGCCTGCGGCGAAACCGGGTTTTTCTACATCATCAACCACGGCGTGCCGCAGCCCGTGATCGACACTGCCATGGCGGCGGCGAAAACCTTCTTTGCCTACCCGGCGGACGTGAAGCGTCAGGTGGCGGTGAACAAACGTCACCGTGGCTGGCATGCCCTCGGCGGTGCGCTGATGTATGAAGCCACCAAGCCGGACTTCAAGGAGTTCTTCAGCATGGGGCTGGAGCTGCCGGAATACGATCCCTGTGTGCTGGCGGGTGAGGCCTTGCGTGGGCCGAATCAGTGGCCGGATTTCATGCCGGAGTTGCGCATGGCGCTGGAGGCCTATTACGAAGAAATCGGCCTGGCCGGCGCCGACCTGCTCAAAGCGGTTGCGGTAGGGCTGGGCATCGAGCCTGGTTTCTTTGAGCCGAAATACGGCAAGCGCTTGCAGCGCACGCAGATGGTGTATTACCCGCCGCATCCGCCGATGGCCGAGACCGATCAGTTCGGCGTTGCGCCGCATACGGATTACGGTTGCATCACGTTGCTGTATCAGGACAACAGCGGCGGTTTGCAGGTCCGTGAACTGGGCAGCAACCGCTGGATTGACGCCACGCCCGTCGAGGGCAGTCTGGTGGTCAATGTCGGGGATTTGCTGGCGCGCTGGTCGAATGATCGCTTTCGCTCGACGTTGCATCGGGTGATCAACAAATCCGGGCATGAGCGGTATTCCATCGCCACGTTCTACGACCCCACCTACGGCGCCATGGTTGACCCCTGTGATCTGGGGATCGATGCGGCGACCAGCCTGTATCCGCCGGTGGCGGCGGGGGATTACATCCTCAAGCGGATTGATGACTCGATGGCGTATCGCAAGAAGGCGCAGTGAGTAAGGGCATGAGCCTATGCAGTTGCTTGGATGAACGCGGGTAAATGTAGGAGCGCGCTTGCCCGCGATGGCGATATGTCTGTGAAAGGCAGGTTGCCTGAAACTCCGCTTTCGCGGGCAAGCGCGCTCCTACAGTGTTTTGCGTCAGGCATAAAAAAGGGGAAGCAGACACCGATCTGCTTCCCCTCATGCAGCTTGCAGCTGCTCGTTAAATAACCGCCAGAATCGCTTTGGTCACCGCTTCAATGTTGCGCGTGTTCAACGCCGCCACACAGATCCGGCCGGTGTCCAGCGCGTAGATCCCGAACTCGTTGCGCAGGCGATGCACCTGCTCGGTGGTCAGGCCCGAGTAGGAGAACATCCCACGCTGACGCGCCACGAAGCTGAAGTCCTGACCGGCCGCGTTGTTCGCCAGGCGGTTCGTCATTTCTTCACGCATGGCACGAATGCGCAAACGCATTTCGGCCAGTTCGTCTTCCCACTTCTGACGCAACTCAGGGCTGTTCAGCACCGCGGCGACGATGGTTGCGCCATGGGTCGGCGGGTTCGAGTAGTTGGTGCGGATCACACGCTTGACCTGGGACAGGACACGCGCGGTTTCTTCTTTGGAGTCGGTGACGATCGACAGCGCGCCCACACGCTCGCCATACAGCGAGAACGACTTGGAGAACGAGCTGGAGGCGAAGAAGGTCAGGCCCGATTCAGCGAACAGACGCACGGCGGCGGCGTCTTCGTCGATGCCGTCGCCAAAGCCCTGATACGCCATGTCGAGGAACGGCACGTGGCCTTTGGTTTTCAGCACCTCAAGGACTTTTTTCCAGTCGTCCAGGGTCAGGTCAACGCCGGTCGGGTTGTGGCAGCACGCGTGCAGGACGACGATCGAGCCGGCTGGCAGGTTCTGCAGGTCTTCCAGCATGCCCGCGCGGTTCACGTCGTGGGTGGCGGCGTCGTAGTAACGATAATTCTGCACCGGGAAACCGGCAGTTTCGAACAGGGCGCGGTGGTTTTCCCAGCTCGGGTCGCTGATCGCCACAACGGCGTCTGGCGACAGCTGCTTGAGGAAGTCAGCACCGATTTTCAGGGCGCCGGTGCCGCCGACGGCCTGCACGGTCATCACGCGGCCGGAAGCCAGCAACGGCGACTCGGCACCGAACAGCAGGGTTTGAACGGCTTTGTCATAGGCGGCGATGCCATCAATCGGCAAGTAACCGCGGGGGACGTGTTGAGCGACGCGAATGTCCTCTGCTTCGGCAACGGCACGCAGCAGCGGAATTTTCCCTTCTTCGTTGCTGTAGACGCCTACACCCAGGTTGACCTTGGTGGTACGGGTATCGGCGTTGAATGCTTCGTTGAGGCCCAGGATAGGATCGCGTGGTGCCATTTCGACAGCGGAAAACAGGCTCATTTTTGCGGCGGCTCTGAATGGGGAGTGAATGGGTCGCATCGCTCCGGCCGAATGCACTAGAGCGGTGCACAAACGGGGAGTCAGTATAGAGAGCATCGCGAGCGGGGGCGACAGGTCGGGACTGGTTTTTTCCGGGTTTTTCCGATTATTTTCGACCATTAGTCATGTCACGCTGACTAATGTCCTGAGGACGGCTTGAAAGCTGGCGCTATGGCCACCATTTGTAGTCCCATCATTCTTTTCTTCGTACGTCTTTTCCTTTGACGGGATCAGTCGTCCGCGCTCATTACGCCCTGGCCCGGAAGTCTCGTTCGGGCGAGAGCGAACACAGAGGTAGGTTATGTCCGAGTTTCAGCTCGTTACCCGTTTTGAGCCGGCCGGTGATCAACCGACGGCGATCCGCCAACTGGTCGAGGGCATCGATGCAGGGCTGTCGCACCAGACCCTGCTGGGGGTGACCGGTTCGGGCAAGACCTTCAGCATTGCCAACGTCATCCAGCAGGTGCAGCGCCCGACCCTGGTGCTGGCGCCGAACAAGACGCTGGCGGCTCAGTTGTATGGCGAATTCAAGGCCTTCTTCCCCAACAATGCCGTTGAATACTTCGTGTCCTACTACGACTACTACCAGCCGGAAGCCTATGTGCCGTCGTCCGACACCTTCATCGAGAAGGACGCGTCGATCAACGACCACATCGAGCAGATGCGGTTGTCGGCCACCAAGGCGTTGCTGGAGCGCAAGGACGCCATCATCGTCACGACGGTGTCGTGCATCTACGGTCTGGGCAGCCCGGAAACCTACCTGCGCATGGTGCTGCACGTCGACCGTGGCGACAAACTCGACCAGCGCGCCTTGCTGCGCCGTCTGGCTGACCTGCAATACACCCGCAACGACATGGATTTTGCCCGTGCCACCTTCCGCGTGCGCGGTGACGTGATCGACATCTTTCCGGCGGAATCAGACCTGGAAGCCATTCGCATCGAGCTGTTCGACGACGAAGTCGAAAGCCTGTCGGCCTTCGACCCGTTGACCGGCGAAGTCATCCGCAAGCTGCCGCGCTTTACCTTCTACCCGAAGAGCCACTACGTCACGCCACGGGAAACCCTGCTGGACGCGATGGAAGGGATCAAAGTCGAGTTGCAGGAGCGCCTGGAGTACCTGCGCGGTGCCAACAAACTGGTGGAAGCGCAACGTCTGGAGCAACGCACCCGGTTCGACCTGGAGATGATCCTTGAGCTGGGCTACTGCAACGGCATCGAAAACTACTCGCGCTACCTGTCGGGCCGTCCGGCCGGTGCGCCGCCGCCCACGCTCTACGACTACCTGCCGCCGGATGCCTTGCTGGTGATCGACGAGTCCCACGTCAGCGTGCCGCAGGTCGGCGCCATGTATAAGGGTGACCGCTCGCGTAAGGAAACGCTGGTGGAATACGGCTTCCGTCTGCCGTCGGCACTGGACAACCGGCCGATGCGTTTCGATGAATGGGAAAGCGTCAGCCCGCAGACGATTTTCGTGTCCGCAACACCGGGCCCGTACGAAGGGGAGCACGCCGGGCGAGTGGTCGAGCAAGTGGTGCGTCCGACCGGCCTGGTGGACCCGCAAATCGAGATTCGTCCGGCCCTGACCCAGGTGGACGATCTGCTGTCAGAGATCCACAAACGCGTGGCGCTTGAAGAGCGGGTGCTGGTCACCACGCTGACCAAACGCATGTCCGAGGACCTCACCGACTACCTGGCCGACCACGGCGTGCGGGTGCGCTACCTGCACTCGGACATCGACACCGTTGAACGCGTCGAGATTATCCGTGACCTTCGTCTGGGCACCTTCGATGTGCTGGTGGGGATCAACCTGCTGCGCGAAGGCCTGGACATGCCGGAAGTGTCCCTCGTGGCGATTCTCGACGCCGACAAGGAAGGCTTCCTGCGTTCCGAGCGTTCGCTGATCCAGACCATTGGCCGCGCGGCGCGTAACCTCAACGGGCGGGCGATCCTGTACGCCGACCGCATCACCGGCTCGATGGAGCGGGCGATTGGCGAAACCGAACGCCGGCGTGACAAGCAGATCGCCTTCAACCTGGAAAACGGCATCACCCCCAAAGGCGTGATCAAGGACGTCACCGACATCATGGAAGGCGCCACCGTGCCCGGCTCGCGCAGCAAGAAGCGCAAGGGCATGGCCAAAGCCGCCGAAGAGAACGCCAAGTACGAAGCCGAACTGCGTTCGCCGAGCGAGATCACCAAGCGAATTCGTCAACTGGAAGAGAAGATGTACCAGCTGGCCCGCGACCTGGAGTTCGAAGCGGCGGCACAGATGCGCGACGAGATCACCAAGCTTCGCGAGCGGTTGCTGGCGGTTTGATCGCAGGCTGAGCAAACGGGGACTTTCGGTGGGAGCGAATTCATTCGCGATGGTTGTACAGGCGATGCACCTCTGGCGCCTGATCAATTTTTCGCGAATGAATTCGCCCCTACAGGGAAAAACCTTAATGCGCCGCACCGCCCTTGACTCCCGATGGCAGCTTCTTGGTCAACAACACCGCCACCATGCTGATCCCCAGCGCGATCCCGACAAAATGAAACGCATCGTTGTAGGCCATGATCGCCGCCTGCTGGTGGGCGATTTCGCTGAGCTTGCCCAGCGCTGCCGTCTCGTTGCCCAATCGGTCCGTGAGCTGTGCCATGCGTTCGGCGACTTGCGGGTTGGCGGGGGAGATGGACTCTCGCAAGTAGTCGAAGTAGGTCTTGGTCCGGGCATCCAGCAGGGTCGCCAGCAAGGCAATGCCGATGGCGCCCCCGAGATTACGCAGAATATTGAACAGGCTCGACGCCGACCCGGCGTCCTGTGGCTGAATGAACGCCGTGGCAATCAGCGAGATGGTCACCATGATCAGCGGCTGACCCAGCGCTCGAACGATCTGGATCTGATTGAATTGCGGCCCGGCGAAATCCGGGTTGAGCACGCCCGATGAAAAGCTCGCGATCCCGAACAGGCCAAAACCCAGGGTGCACAGCACTTTCGGCGAAATGATCTTCATCAGTTGCGGCACAAGCGGAATCAGAAACAGCTGGGGGATGCCCATCCACATGATCACTTCGCCAATCTGTTGCGCGTTGTAACCCTGTATCTGTGCCAGGTACAGCGGCAGCAGATAGATCGAACCGTACAGCCCAACGCCCATCCCGACACTGGAAATGCTCGACAGCCCGAAATTGCGGTTGCCGAGGATGCCCAGGTTGATCAGCGGTTTGGGTTTGGAGAACTGGATGATCACGAAGGTAATCAGGCTGATCAAGGCGATGCTGCCCAGGCTGACGATGAGGTTCGATTCCAGCCAGTCCTTGCGATGACCTTCTTCAAGAAACACCTGCAGACAGCCCAGCCCGACGCCGAGGGTAACAATGCCGGCGTAGTCGGTGCTCTTGAGCAACTCCCAGTGCGGCGCTTTCTTTTCGAGCCCGTAGAGCAGCCCGGCGATCATCACCAGTCCTGGCGGGATGTTGATGTAGAAAATGTATTCCCAACCGAAGTTTTCCGTCAGCCACCCGCCGAGGGTGGGGCCGATGGAGGGCGCGAAGGTGGCGGTCATGGCGAACAGCGCCATGCCTTTTGCGCGATGGTGTTCGGGGAGTTTGATCAGCGTCAGGGTGAATGCCAGCGGGATCAGCGCGCCGCCGGTGAAGCCCTGCATGGCGCGGAACACGATCATGCTCTCCAGGCTCCAGGCCATCGAGCAGAGCAGGGACGAGACCAGGAACCCCAGCGACACCCACACCGCCAGACGCCGTGCCGAGAGCAACTGCACCAGCCAGGCGGTGAGCGGGATCATGATGATTTCGGCCACCAGATAAGAGGTGGAAATCCACGAGCCTTCTTCGAGGGTCGCCGACAACGCGCCCTGAATGTCCTTGAGCGACGAGTTGGTGATCTGGATATCCAGCACCGCCATGAAGGCGCCGAGCATCACGCTCATCACTGCGATCCAGTCGCGCCGGCTCGGCTCGCCGACCGGGCGGATCAGCTCGTCACCGGCCACTGTGCGCGTCGTCGCCAGCGTGCTTGATATTGACCGAAACCGTCACCGACATCCCCGGCCGGATCTTGCCGTGCAGGGGATTGTCGGGGGCGAAGGTCAGTTTCACCGGAATGCGCTGCACGACCTTGGTGAAGTTGCCGGTGGCGTTGTCCGGCGGCAGCAGGCTGAACTGCGCACCGGACGCGGCGAACAGGCTGTTGACCTGCCCCTTGATCGGCGTGCCGGGAAAACTGTCGAACGTCAGCTCGGCGGGCTGTCCGATCTCCATGTGCTCGATCTGGGTTTCCTTGAAGTTGGCCTGCACCCAGATGTCTTCATCGGGCACGATGGACAGCAGGTACGCACCCGCCTGCACGTACTGACCGTTGCGCGCCGCCCGCTGGCCGACCAGCCCGCTGATCGGCGAGTGGATCTCCGTGCGCTGCATATTGATCTCGGCCTGCGCCAGGTCCGCGCGGGCGTTGGCGATTTGCGCGTCGAGGCGCTTGATCTCTGCATTCAGCGCATTAACCTGCTGACGCTGGCTCTGCGCGTCGGCCTGGGCTTTGGTGACCTGCGAGCGGGCGACGTTGCTGTCGGCGGTCATGGTGGTGACTTGCGCTTCCGAGACGAAGCCCGGCGTGCGCAGCTTTTGCAGACGCGCCAGGTCGAGTTGCGTACGGCCAAGGGTCGCTTGATTGGCTTGTACCTGCGCGTCGCTGGCCGCGATCAGGCTCGATTGCTGGGTCAGCTTGCTTTGTGCCTGCAAACGTTCGGCTTCACGCGTGGCGAGGGTGGCCTGCGCGCGGTCGATCGCCAGACGGAAGTCATCGGGTTCCAGCCGCACCAGCAACTGACCTTTTTCGACGTGCTGGTTGTCCTGCACCCGCACGTCGCTGACCCGCGCGGCCAACTGGCTGGACACCCGGGTGATCTCACCCTGCACGTAGGCGTTATCGGTGGTTTCGTAAAAACGTCCTTTTAAATACCACTGGGCGAAGAAGGCGAGGGCGATCAACAGGACCACCCCGAAAAAGATGAACAGGCGGCGTTTCAGTTGGGCAGGCATGGTTATTCTGATTATTGGAAAGTCAGGAAATGATCAGCAACAAATTATCAGCAAAGAAGGTCTGGCACCTAGCCATCGTTGAAATAATGACTGGAAGTGATAATCCGGTATTCATTTATGGCGCGGGGTGAGGGACGGGCTACGCTGAGTTCCCACCTGTGCGAATCTGCCCCGTGATCCGGTTCCGGCGCTGGAGCCGCGAGGGCTGCGCCTGTTAAGATTCGCGGCTTGTTCGACCTATTCGGAATTTTCCATGACCACCGTTCGTACCCGCATCGCGCCATCGCCTACCGGCGACCCCCACGTTGGCACGGCTTACATCGCACTCTTCAACTATTGCTTTGCCAAGCAACACGGCGGCGAGTTCATCCTGCGCATTGAAGACACCGATCAGCTGCGCTCGACCCGCGAGTCCGAACAACAGATTTTCGATGCCCTGCGCTGGCTCGGTATCGAATGGAGCGAAGGCCCGGACGTCGGCGGCCCGCACGGCCCATACCGTCAAAGCGAGCGTGGCGACATCTACAAGCAGTACACCCAGCAACTGGTCGACGCCGGTCATGCCTTCCCGTGCTTCTGCACCGCCGAAGAGCTGGACCAGATGCGCGCCGAGCAGATGGCCCGTGGCGAAACCCCGCGTTACGACGGGCGTGCGTTGCTGTTGTCGAAGGAAGAAGTCGAGCGCCGTCTGGCCGCCGGCGAACCCCACGTGATCCGCATGAAAGTGCCGAGCGAAGGCGTGTGCGTCGTGCCGGACATCCTGCGCGGTGAAGTCGAAATCCCATGGGACCGCATGGACATGCAGGTCCTGATGAAGACCGACGGTCTGCCGACCTACTTCCTGGCGAACGTCGTCGACGACCACCTGATGGGCATCACCCACGTGCTGCGCGGCGAAGAGTGGCTGCCGTCGGCCCCGAAACTGATTCTGCTTTACGAGTACTTCGGCTGGGAAAAACCGGCGTTGTGCTACATGCCGCTGCTGCGTAACCCGGACAAAAGCAAACTGTCCAAACGCAAGAACCCGACCTCCGTCACGTTCTATGAGCGCATGGGCTTCATGCCCGAAGCGATGCTCAACTACCTGGGCCGGATGGGCTGGTCGATGCCGGACGAGCGCGAGAAGTTCTCGTTGCAGGAAATGGTCGACAACTTTGACCTGAACCGCGTCTCGCTGGGCGGTCCGATCTTCGACATCGAGAAACTGTCCTGGCTCAACGGCCAGTGGCTGCGTGAGTTGCCGGTCGAAGAGTTCGCCGCACGTGTTCAGAAGTGGGCGTTCAACAGCGACTACATGATGAAGATCGCGCCGCACGTTCAGGGGCGCGTGGAAACGTTCAGTCAGGTCGCACCGCTGGGTGGTTTCTTCTTCGCAGGGGGCGTCAACCCGGACCCGAAACTGTTCGAGCACAAGAAACTGTCGCCGGAGCAGGTGCGTCAGGTGCTGCAGCTGATTCTGTGGAAGCTGGAATCCCTGCGTCAGTGGGAGAAAGACACCATTACCGGTTGCATCCAGGCCGTGGTCGAGCACCTCGAGCTGAAGCTGCGCGACGCCATGCCGCTGATGTTCGCCGCGATCACCGGCCAGGCCAATTCGGTGTCGGTGACCGATGCCATGGAAATCCTCGGTCCGGACCTGACCCGCTTCCGTCTGCGCCAGGCGCTTGACCGGCTGGGCGGCGTTTCGAAGAAAGAAAACAAAGAGTGGGAAAAGCTGCTCGGCGCCATCGGCTGAGTCATGCCCGGCCGCTGTGCGTACCCGAACACGGGCGCACGGTGGCCGAGCAACGCCCTGATTCTTCAGGGGAGGGCGGTAAGTGATTGTTATCCCGGAAAATTCTTTTGGAATTTGTTGAAAAAAAGTTTGACAGGTATGTGGGTCGCACTTAATATGCGCCCCGTCCACACGGCAACACAGAAACGCGGCGGCAACGCCAAGTGATCTGAGAGTGTAATGTGGGGCTATAGCTCAGCTGGGAGAGCGCCTGCATGGCATGCAGGAGGTCAGCGGTTCGATCCCGCTTAGCTCCACCAATTTAGAAACTTCAAGGTTGGCTACACTGCCTTGAAGTTTGTACCGCAAAAATCGGAACCAGCACCGATTCAGGTACACAAGGGTTACGTCCCCTTCGTCTAGTGGCCTAGGACACCGCCCTTTCACGGCGGTAACAGGGGTTCGAGTCCCCTAGGGGACGCCAGTTTTACCGAGTGATGCCGACAGGCTGATCTCCGTCGAGAGACGTAAATTCGGGGCTATAGCTCAGCTGGGAGAGCGCCTGCATGGCATGCAGGAGGTCAGCGGTTCGATCCCGCTTAGCTCCACCAAATTTGCCAGGGTTCGTTGATGATGTTTATAACGAACCTGACCGAAGGTTTTGCGTCCCCTTCGTCTAGTGGCCTAGGACACCGCCCTTTCACGGCGGTAACAGGGGTTCGAGTCCCCTAGGGGACGCCACGATTTCTCGCTCTGCGAGACCAAGGGTCATTCGATTATTGAATGGCCCTTTTGTTTTTCTGGGGTTTTATTTTCCCGTCCCTCCTTTGACGACCACGCTTTTGATGACCACGGATCAGTGGGTTCACATCGCGACTTGCCATCCCGCATGATGCAGATAATATTACTGCCATCATCCCGGAGGCGGACATGAACGATAAGAAAGCACAAACCCGCGAACGCATTCTCAATGCGGCCAGCGTCGCGCTGATTGCGCGCGGGCCTGTCGAGCCCAGCGTCAACGAAATCATGGGCGCGGCGGGGCTGACAGTGGGTGGTTTCTACGCGCACTTCGACAGCAAGGAAGCCTTGATGCTCGAGGCGTTCAATCAGTTGCTCAGCGAACGCCGGGACATGGTCGCGACAATAGACGACCAGCTTCCCGGCGAAGAGCGGCGCGCCTTGCTGGCGGCGTTCTATCTCTCGCGCAAACACCGCGATGCCGAAGATCACGCCTGTCCGCTGCCCACGGCGATCGGGGAGATGGCGCGTCTCTCGGATGATTTTCGCGGTGCCTTGTCTGAGCACATCGAGTTGATGGTCGCGCAACTGGCCGCCAGCCCTGAAGAAACCGACAAAACCCTGGCCGACATTGCCCTGATGCTCGGTGGTCTGGCGCTGGCGCGAGCGCTCGGCCCAAGCGAGCTGTCAGACCGCGTGCTGCGTGCCGCCAAGTCGGCCATGCAGTGAGGCGTTACTGACAGAGACGGACCCTGCTGACGTGCTTTTGGTTACACTGCCCGCGAACGAACTAACGAGGGGCAGGAACGAGCATGGTCTGGGATCTGGCAACGCCATTCGTCATCGACCTGAACGTGGGCGAGGACGACATCGATGGATTGGGGCACGCCAACAATGCGGTGTACGTCACCTGGCTTGAGCGCTGCGCGTGGCGCCATTCACAACAGTTGGGGCTCGATTTGACCGAGTACCGGCGTCTGGACCGCGCCATGGCGGTGGTCCGTCATGAAATCGACTATCTGGCCAGCGCCTATCAGGACGACGAGCTGCAACTGGCGACCTGGATCGTGGACTGGGATCAGCGCCTGAAGATGACCCGGCGTTTTCAACTCAAGCGGCCCAGTGACGGGGTGACGTTGCTGCGCGCGCAAACCACCTTCGTCTGCATCGAGCTGTCCACGGGCAAGCCCAAACGCATGCCCGCTGAGTTCATCGAAGGCTATGCGCCCGCCTTACAGACGGCAGCGTCCTGACGTCCGGCGCCTTCGGCCCGTTCCCAAGCGCGCCACCACTGCGTAAACTGCCGGACTTTTTTCGAGTGTGACCCCATGCAAATTGCTCTGGCACCCATGGAAGGCCTGGTCGACGACATTCTGCGCGATGTGCTGACCCAGGTCGGCGGCATCGACTGGTGCGTGACCGAATTCATCCGGGTGACCGAGCGTCTGTTGCCTGCGCACTATTTCCACAAGTTCGCCTCCGAACTGCTGACGGACGCCAAGACCCGCGCGGGCGTGCCGTTGCGCGTGCAGCTGCTGGGTTCAGATCCTGTGTGCCTGGCGGAAAACGCAGCCTTCGCCGCCGAACTGGGCGCCCCTGTGATTGACCTGAACTTCGGCTGCCCGGCCAAGACCGTCAACAAGTCGCGGGGTGGGGCGGTGCTGTTGAAAGAGCCTGAGCTGCTGCATTCGATCCTCAGCCATGTCCGCCGCGCCGTGCCCGCGCACATTCCGGTCACCGCCAAGATGCGCCTCGGTTACGACAGCACCGAGCCGGCGCTGGATTGCGCCCGTGCGCTGGAAGCCGGTGGCGCCGAACACATCGTCGTCCATGCCCGGACCAAGGTCGACGGTTACAAACCCCCCGCGCACTGGGAATGGATCGGCAAGATCCAGGACGTGGTGAAGATCCCGATCATCGCCAACGGTGAAATCTGGACCGTCGACGACTGGCGTCGCTGCCGTGAAATCTGCGGGGCACGGGACATCATGATCGGGCGCGGTCTGGTCGCACGTCCAGACCTGGGGCGACAAATTGCGGCGGCAGAAGCGGGGCGCGAGGTTGTCGAGATGACCTGGCAGGAACTGCAGCCGCTGCTGCGCGTGTTCTGGCAGCAGGCATTGGCGAAGATGACCCGTGTGCAGGCGCCGGGGCGTCTCAAGCAGTGGGTCGTGTTGCTGACCAAGAGCTATCCCGAAGCCGTCGTCCTGTTCGATGCCTTGCGTCGTGAAACGGACTGCGAGCGCATCAGCCAAATGCTCGGTGTTGTCGCACAGGAAGCGGCCTGAAAAAATTTTCATAGCGACTCTTGAAACAGAAGTGACTGTCCCTATCTTGGGATTACGCGATGCCGAAGTCGGGTCGCGGAGACAACCACTTGCTGATTTATCAGGAGATTCACATGACTACCGCTTTCTCTCTGGCTCCACTGTTCCGTTCTTCCGTGGGCTTTGACCGCTTCAACGACCTGTTCGAATCGGCCGCCCGCAACGAGTCGGCCAGCAGCTACCCTCCCTACAACGTCGAGAAACACGCAGACGACCAATACCGCATTGTCATCGCGGCGGCGGGTTTCCAGGAAGAAGACCTCGAGTTGCAGGTCGAGAAGGGTGTGCTGACCGTCACGGGCAGCAAGCGCGACAACACGGCGGATGGCGTGACCTTCCTGCATCAGGGCATTGCCCAGCGCGCGTTCAAGCTGTCGTTCCGTCTGGCCGACCATATCGAAGTGCAAAACGCCGCACTGGTGAACGGCCTGCTGAACATTGACCTGCTGCGCCTGGTGCCTGAAGAGGCCAAGCCAAAACGCATCCAGATCAATGGTCAGAAAACCCTGGCGCATTGATTCACCCGCCAGCGAAATGAAAAGGCGCCCCTTGGGGCGCCTTTTTTTAGGCTGTTCAGTCACCGCTTGACGCTTCTGTGGACGTTACAGGAACCTCCCACGCAACAGCGTTTCAAACCCTGCGGCGCTCAGCGGTTCGCTGAACAGAAACCCCTGATAAAAGTGGCAGTCCAGTTGCGCAAGAAAGTCCAGTTGCTCCTGTGTTTCGACGCCTTCGGCAATAATCGCGAGGTTCAGGCTGGCGGCCATGGCGACAATGGCGCGGACGATTTCGGCGTCGTTGGGATCGGTGGTTGCGTCGCGAACGAATGACTGATCGATTTTCAGCGCGTCTACCGGCAAGCGTTTCAGGTACGTCAGCGACGAATAGCCCGTGCCGAAATCATCCATGGCGAAACTGATGCCCAGGTGCTTGAGCTGGAGCATTTTGGCGATGGTGTCGTCCAGGTTTTGAATGACGATGCCTTCGGTGATTTCCAGTTTGAGCAGGCGGTTGGGCAGTCCATAGGTGCGCAGGCAGCGTTCGACGCGCTCGACAAAATCCGACTGACGAAACTGCCGGGGACTGATGTTCACGCACAGGCTGAAATCGTTACCGTCGATCAACTCCTTACCCAGCAGTTCTCTGCCCGTTTTGCAGGCTTCTTCGAGAATCCAGTTGCCGACCTCAAGGATCATCCCGCTTTCTTCCATGACCTGAATGAACTGGCTGGGCGCCAGGTGACCCAGGCTCGGGTGTTGCCACCGCAGCAGCGCCTCGGCGCCGACAATGCGATTGCCGCGGGTATCCACCTGGGGTTGATAGCTGAGGCTGAACTCGCCGCGGGCGAGCGCCTGGCGCAAGTCGTTCTCCAGGCGCAAACGGTCGCTGGCCGCCTTTTGCATGGTGGCGTGAAACATCTGTATTGCGTTGCGGCCCGAGTCCTTGGCCCGGTACAGCGCGATATCCGCGCGCTTGAGCAGGTCGGCGGGGGTTGAGCCATGGTCGGGAATCAAGGCAATCCCGATGCTGGGCGTGACCTGCAGCCGGTGGCCGTCGAGGAACATCGGTTCCGAAAGCAGCTCGCGCAAGGTGTTTGCCAGGCGTTGGACCTGATCGACGACCTCCTCCCTGGATCCCTCCAGTCCGCTGATCAGCACGACAAACTCGTCGCCTCCCAGCCGCGCCACGGTGTCTTCCAGTCGTACGCTGGCTTCCAGGCGCGCGGTGATGATCTTCAGCACACTGTCGCCAACCGGATGCCCCAGCGAATCATTGATGTGCTTGAAGTGATCAAGGTCGAGGAACAGCAAGGCGCCGCGTAAATTGTGGCGCTTGAGCAAGGCAATCTGCTGGCTCAGACGGTCCATCAGCAGGGCGCGGTTGGGCAGGTTGGTCAGCGAGTCGTGATAGGCCAGGTGCTGAATCTGCGCCTGGGCGTTCTTCAACTGGCTGATGTCACGTGCGGTGATTAAAAGGCACGGGGTGCCATCAAGTAACAGTGGGTCGATGGAGACGTCGACCGTGATGAGCTCACCGTCCTTGTTGCGCCCCAGCAACTCACGGTTACGCACTTTGCCCTTTTCTTCGATTTCCTGAATCAGCCGCGTGCGTTGGGTAATGTCGGCCATGATCGAGAACTCGAACACCGTGCGATTGACGACATCGCTGGCGCTGTAGCCGGACAGGCGAGAAAAACCGTCGTTGACTTCGATGTACCGGCCGGAGTCCCGTTCGGTGATGATGATGGCGTCCGGGCTTGAGTGAAACGCGCGGGCAAACTTCTCTTCGCTGGCCTTGAGCGCCTGTTGTGCGCGTATATGTTCGGTGTTGTCGATGAAGGTGCTCAGCAGGTAGAGGCCGTCGCTCAAGTCTATTTGCTGGGTATAGAGCGTGCCGTCGTGGGTGCGTCCGTCCCGGCTGCGCCACTGGGTCTCCAGGCTGGCAGGTTCATCGGTAACCAAGGTTTTTTCCAGCGCCATCTCACGATGCTGTGCGGCCATCCAGAGGCCGATCTCCAGCGTGGTACGGCCCATACAGTCGCTCATCGGCCAGCCGAACGTCGTCTCGAAATGGCGATTGGCGTTGCAGATCAGACCGTCTTCGAAGCGCGTGAGCAAGACCACATTGGGACTGAGGTTAAACAGGGTCGCAAAGTGTTTCTCCGACTCTTTCGCGGTCAATGCCAGGCCAGTCAGTTGAAACAGTGGGCTGTCAGCGGTTATGGGCATGCGATCACGAGCCTTCAGGGAGTCAAGCCAGTATGTCGATCAGTAGGCAGCACCGCTCAGGCGACGGTCGCCTGGGCATCGAGCAGCGCCATGAAGGCCTTGGCGGCGTTCGACAGCGTGCGTTCCGTGTGAACAATGTAGCCTAGCTGGCGCCGCAGCTGTATGCCCGGCAATGGAATGCTGGCGACCTGTTCGTCAAGCATGGTCCTGGGGAGCACACTCCAGGCCAGCCCGATGGACACCATCATCTTGATCGTCTCCATGTAGTTGGTGCTCATGGCGATGTTGGGCTTCAGTCCCTCGGCTTCGCACAAGCCACTGACGATGTGATGGGTGAAGGTATTGCCGCCCGGAAACACGGCAGGGTAGCGGGCAATGTCGGCCAAGCTGACGTTGGGCGTCGTGGCCAGCGGGTGTTCGGGGGCCGCCACGAAGTCCAAAGGGTCATCCCAGACCCTCACGGCCTTCACCAGCGAGTGCGGCTCCGGTGCCAGGGTGATCACTGCCAGCTCCGCACGGCCGTGCAGGATTTCCTCATACGCGACCTCGGAATCCAGAAACTCGATGTCCAGCGCGACGTCGGGATAAGCGCGGGTGAACGCTCTTAATACCGGTGGCAGGCGGTGCAGGCCGATGTGGTGGCTGGTCGCCAGACTCAAGCGGCCGGTTACCTCACCGGTCAGATTGGTCAGCGCGCGTCGCGTGTCATCCAGTACGTTGAGGATCTGGTAGGCCCGGGGCAAAAGCGCGCGGCCGGCTTCCGTCAGGCTGACTTCCCGACCGAGGCGGTCGAACAGGCGTACATTGAGTTGTTGTTCAAGGCCGGCGATGCGCTTGCTGATGGCGGGCTGAGTCAGGTGCAGGCGTTCACCGGCGCCCGAAAAACTGCCGGTCTCGGCAATGGCAATAAAGGCATTGAGGTTCGCCAGATCCATCTCGAATTCCTGTTGGTTATCCAAAGCATGAAAAATATGAATTTGAGTTATTTAAGCATATTCCATAGCATCTCCCCCACAAGCCAAGGGGTCTTTGAATCGTCACCGTGATGACGATGACCCAAGGCATAGAAACAAGCTGATGAGGAAACCGTCTGATGGCCGGCAAAACGCTCTACGACAAGCTCTGGGATTCGCACTTGGTCAAACAGCGCGACGATGGTTCGGCGCTGCTTTATATCGATCGTCACATCATTCACGAAGTGACCTCGCCACAGGCGTTCGAGGGCTTGCGCCTGGCTGGCCGCAAACCATGGCGCATCGACGCCAACGTCGCCACCGTTGACCACAACGTGCCGACCACCCCGGACCGCAAGGACGGCGTCGACGCCATCGTCGATCAGGTGTCGCGTCTGCAGGTCAAGACGCTCGACGACAACTGCGACGAATACGGCATCACCGAATTCAAGATGAACGACGTGCGTCAGGGCATCGTTCACGTCATCGGCCCGGAGCAGGGCGCAACCTTGCCGGGCATGACCGTGGTCTGCGGCGACTCTCATACCTCGACCCATGGCGCCTTCGGCGCTCTGGCTCACGGTATCGGCACATCCGAGGTCGAGCACGTGCTCGCCACTCAGTGCCTGGTCGCCAAGAAAATGAAAAACATGCAGGTGAAGGTCGAAGGCAAGCTGCCGTTCGGCGTCACCGCCAAGGACATCGTGCTGGCGATTATCGGCAAGATCGGCACGGCCGGCGGTAACGGCCACGCCATCGAGTTCGCAGGCAGCGCGATTCGCGACCTGTCCGTTGAAGGCCGCATGACCATCTGCAACATGTCCATCGAGGCGGGCGCGCGCGTCGGTCTGGTGGCCACGGACGAAAAAACCATTGCCTACGTCAAGGGCCGTCCTTTCTCGCCAAAAGGCGAGCAGTGGGACATGGCTGTCGAAGCCTGGAAAACGCTTGTGTCGGACGACGACGCCGTGTTCGATACCGTGGTCGAGCTGGACGCCACCCAGATCAAGCCGCAGGTGAGCTGGGGCACGTCGCCGGAAATGGTCCTCGCGGTGGATCAGAATGTTCCGGATCCTGCGCAGGAAGCCGATCTGGTCAAACGTGGCTCCATTGAGCGCGCGTTGAAGTACATGGGCCTCAAAGCCAATCAGGCGATTACCGACATTCAGCTGGATCGCGTGTTCATCGGTTCGTGCACCAACTCGCGGATCGAAGACTTGCGTGCCGCCGCCGACATCGCCAAAGGCCGCAAAGTGGCCTCGACCATCAAGCAGGCGATCGTTGTGCCGGGCTCGGGTCTGGTGAAAGAGCAGGCAGAAAAAGAAGGCCTGGACAAGATCTTCCTCGAAGCCGGTTTCGAATGGCGTGAGCCAGGCTGCTCGATGTGTCTGGCGATGAACCCGGACCGACTGGAAAGTGGCGAGCATTGCGCATCCACCTCCAACCGTAACTTCGAAGGCCGTCAGGGCGCCGGTGGTCGTACTCACCTGGTCAGTCCGGCGATGGCGGCGGCGGCAGCGGTCAACGGCCGTTTCGTCGATGTCCGCACCATGAGCCAGCAATAAGGAGCCCAGCATGAAGCCTTTTACTCAACACACCGGTTTGGTCGCTCCGCTGGACCGTGCCAACGTCGACACCGATCAGATCATTCCCAAGCAGTTCCTGAAGTCGATTCGTCGCACCGGGTTTGGTCCGAACCTGTTCGATGAGTGGCGTTATCTGGACGTGGGTCAGCCGTATCAGGACAACTCCAAGCGCCCGGTGAACCCTGACTTCGTGCTTAACCACGAACGTTACCAAGGTGCCAGCGTGCTGCTGGCGCGCGAAAACTTCGGCTGTGGCTCGAGCCGCGAGCACGCGCCATGGGCGCTGGAAGAGTACGGTTTTCGCAGCATCATCGCGCCGAGCTACGCCGACATCTTCTTCAACAACAGCTTCAAGAACGGCCTCTTGCCGATCATCCTGAGCGAAGCTGAAGTGGACGAGCTGTTCAAGGTGGTCGAAGCCAATCCCGGTTACCAGTTGAAAGTGGACCTGCAAACGCAGACCGTGACCCGCGAAGATGGCAAGGTACACACCTTTGAAATCGACGCCTTCCGCAAGCACTGCCTGCTCAACGGCCTGGACGACATCGGCCTGACCCTGGTGGATGGTGATGCGATCGCGACGTTTGAAGCCAAACACCGCGCCTCGCAGCCCTGGCTCTTTCGGGATGCCTGATTGATACACGAACGGTAGGAGCCGGCTTGCTGGCGAAGGCGATTAATCAGACACCTAGGGTGTCGCCTGACTTGACGCATTCGCCAGCAAGCCGGCTCCTACCCTTCAGGACACACCCGCTTTTCCAATCGGCGCTCCTGAAGCGCCGATGCACTTATTGAAACGAGGATGGTATGAGCAAGCAGATTCTGATTCTTCCAGGTGATGGTATTGGTCCGGAAATCATGGCCGAAGCGGTCAAGGTGCTGGAACTGGCGAACGAGAAGTATCAGCTGGGCTTTGAACTGAGCCACGACGTCATCGGCGGCGCAGCCATCGACAAGCATGGCGTGCCGCTGGCCGACGAGACGCTTGACCGTGCCCGTGCGGCCGACGCCGTCCTGCTGGGCGCCGTGGGTGGCCCGAAGTGGGACGCCATCGAGCGTGACATTCGTCCTGAGCGCGGCCTGCTGAAAATCCGCTCGCAACTGGGCCTGTTCGCCAATCTGCGTCCGGCCATCCTGTATCCGCAACTGGCTGACGCTTCGAGCCTCAAGCCGGAAATCGTTTCGGGCCTGGACATCCTTATCGTTCGCGAGCTGACCGGCGGTATCTACTTCGGCGCGCCACGTGGCACCCGCGAGCTGGAAAACGGCGAGCGGCAGTCTTACGATACCTTGCCGTACAGCGAGAGCGAGATCCGCCGCATCGCTCGCGTCGGTTTCGACATGGCCCGTGTACGCGGCAAGAAACTCTGCTCGGTCGACAAGGCCAACGTTCTGGCGTCCAGCCAGCTGTGGCGTGAAGTGGTTGAGCAAGTGGCCCAGGACTATCCGGATGTCGAGTTGAGCCACATGTACGTGGACAACGCCGCCATGCAACTGGTCCGCGCGCCGAAGCAGTTCGACGTGATGGTCACCGACAACATGTTCGGCGACATCCTGTCCGACGAAGCCTCGATGCTTACTGGTTCCATCGGCATGCTGCCATCGGCGTCGCTGGACTCCCAGAACAAGGGCATGTACGAGCCTTGCCACGGTTCGGCACCGGACATCGCGGGCAAAGGCGTGGCCAACCCGTTGGCGACCATCCTGTCGGTGTCGATGATGCTGCGTTACAGCTTCAATCAGCACACCGCAGCCGATGCGATTGAGAAGGCCGTCAGCCTGGTGCTGGACCAGGGCCTGCGTACCGGTGATATCTGGTCCGAAGGTAATGCCAAAGTCGGTACGCAGGAAATGGGCGACGCCGTAGTCGCCGCGCTGCGCAATCTGTAATATCTCGGGCCCACTGCCGCAAGATCGAGTCCAAAGGCTCTCTGCGAGAAGGGGCCCCACTTTTAATTAAGGTGTAGTTGCGATGAAACGTGTAGGTCTGGTCGGTTGGCGCGGTATGGTTGGTTCCGTGCTCATGCAGCGCATGCTGGAAGAGCAGGATTTCGATCTCATTGAGCCGGTTTTTTTCACCACCTCCAACGTCGGCGGACAAGGTCCGTCGGTGGGCAAGGACATTGCGCCGTTGAAGGATGCCTACAGCATTGACGAGCTCAAGACTCTGGACGTGGTACTGACCTGCCAGGGCGGCGACTACACCAACGAGGTGTTCCCGAAGCTGCGCGAAGCCGGCTGGCAGGGTTACTGGATCGACGCGGCCTCGGCCCTGCGCATGCAGGACGACGCGGTGATCATCCTTGACCCGGTCAACCGCAAGGTCATCGACCAGCAGCTGGATGCCGGCACCAAGAATTACATCGGCGGCAACTGTACCGTCAGCCTGATGCTGATGGGGCTGGGCGGCCTGTTCGAAGCCGGTCTGGTCGAATGGATGAACGTCATGACGTATCAGGCGGCCTCTGGTGCCGGCGCGCAGAACATGCGTGAGCTGATCAAGCAAATGGGCGCGATCAATGCGTCGGTGGCGGACGAACTGGCGAACCCTGCCAGCGCGATTCTGGACATCGACCGCAAAGTGGCCGAAGCCATGCGCGGCGACAGCTTCCCGACCGAGAACTTCGGTGTACCACTGGCGGGCAGCCTGATCCCCTGGATCGACAAGGAACTGCCGAACGGTCAGAGCCGCGAAGAGTGGAAAGGCCAGGCGGAGACCAACAAGATCCTGGGCCGCTTCAAAAGCCCGATTCCGGTCGACGGTATCTGCGTGCGCATCGGCGCCATGCGTTGCCACAGCCAGGCGCTGACCATCAAGCTGAACAAGGATGTGCCGATCGCGGACATCGAAGGCATGATCAGCCAGCACAACCCGTGGGTGAAGCTGGTGCCGAACAACCGTGAGGCGAGCATCCAGGAACTGAGCCCGACGTCGGTGACCGGCACGTTGAACATTCCGGTAGGCCGTCTGCGCAAGCTGAACATGGGTTCGCAGTACCTGGGCGCGTTTACGGTGGGTGACCAGTTGTTGTGGGGTGCCGCTGAGCCGTTGCGTCGTATGTTGCGGATTCTGCTGGAGCGTTGATTCGCTTTTTGTGTTTCAAATAAAAAAACCGCCTGTCAGGGGCGGTTTTTTTATGGGGTTGATTTGGGGGCGGCCTAGGTGTCCAACTTTTGGGGGTCAGTTCAACCCTTGGTTACTTGGGGTTATCAAGTAACTCGCCGAAGGCGAAACAGAAAGGCCGTTAGGCCGAAACAGAATATCTGCGTCACCACCGATCGTACGGATTCACACGCAGAGCAACGCCCAAAAGCTTGTAACCCCCTTCAAACCTGCTCCGGCGGTGGATCATCCTTACGCCGACGAAACAACGTTCCGCGCTTCCAGTGCTTCCCAAACCGGATGCCCGGCGCCTCGATATAGCAATGGGTCAACATCGACACCACCACCACGGCAATGACCACAAAGAGCATCAGCAAGTTATCGTTCAGCGCAGTCCCGGTGCTGAGGTAACGCACCATCGTGCCGCTCGTTTCGCCCGGGCGGTCGACCAGCAGTGAAAGCCCGCTGAACTTGGCCGCAATGGTGATCGCGGTCGCCAGCACGAAAATCACCGCCGCGTGGGTCAGATAGATCGACAGCCACAACCTGCCCAGCGCGGGAAACAACCGCAGGCTCAAGAGCCGAGACACCAGTCCGGCTTCATAGGAAAAAATCAGCACCGCCACGCAGAACAGCAACCCAAGCTCGACGGTCAGGGGTTGCTCGCCCTCCGTCATGAGCCAGTAAATCGCTGCCAGCACACCCACTTCCAGCACGGTGGCGAAGGCCGGGCCCGGCACCGAGTCGTGCAGTCTCACGTACAGCCGGTAAGTAATCGCCCCGGCAAAGAAACACGAAGTCCCCCACAGCACGTTGCGCGGAATCAGGTTGAAATCCTTGTATAGCGCGATGAACGCAATCACACAGAGCAGCGAAAACAGCTTTCGCGCCAGGCCCGGCAGGGAGAACAAGATCAGTGCGAAGATCACCCACAGATAGAATTCGACACTGATGAACCAGGAGGGGTAGTTGAAAGACAGCGCATTGAACGTCGGCCACCATGCCTGGATCAGCAGCAGATTAGGCAGGATCTCGCTTGGTGCGCGGTCGCCGCTGAACGCCGGGTAATTCAGGGAAAGGCCATAGCGCTCCATCACCAGTTTCAGACATTCGAACCCGATGAAGAACAGCAGCACGGCAATGTGCAGCGGCATTACGCGACAGGTTCGCGTGATCATGAATTCGCCCAACTGGCGGGGCGTGGTGAGGTTGCCGATGTAGCGGCGGTAAATCAGAAAGCCGCTCAAGGCGAAGAAGAAGCCCACGAACTGGCTGGCGTTTCTGAAAAACGTCAGTTCCGTGACGCTACGTTCAATGTGCGAGTGATGAACGATCAGCGCGACGGCACACAGGCCTCGGAAGCTGTCGAGCACGAGAAATCGCTTCATCTTACGGGTCCTTTTGCAGATGAGTGTAGACCGTGGATGGCAGGTGGCTATCGGCGTCTGATGTCGCCTGAGTGTAGGGAACAGCGTGTGAAAAAAACGCGAGGGATGGTTACCACCTTCGGCACGGTGGGCTGAATGGGCGGTGAGGCAAAGAGGGTGAGTGCAGCGGTCCGGGGATCCGGGCAGAGCGGAGTATGCCTGAGTGCCCAGATGGCCTGCCAGATGCAGCGGGAGGGGGCGAGGGATATAGGCGTGGCAAAATGTAAACATCCCACAATATGGGATTGACAGTTACATATTGAGATGTTTCGCTTTCCGGGTTTATAGTTCGTCCCGCATTCACTCATTAATAACAATCAGGTGAAGCCATGCAGGCGCAATTGATCGCGCTCGATTGGGGAACGACCTCCCTACGCGCGTATCGACTCGGCGAAAACGGCCGGGTACTGGAACAACGCTCGCTCAGCGCGGGCATCATGCAATTGCCTTCAACCCCCCGAAGGGTTGCCGGTCAGCTGTGCAGCGACGGTTTTGAGCTGGCCTTCGATGAAGCCTGTGGCGACTGGCTCGACGCGCAGCCGACCTTACCGGTCATCGCTTGCGGCATGGTCGGCAGTGCTCAAGGTTGGCGGGAAGCGGTCTACCAACAGACACCGGCCAGCGTCGCGGCGCTGAGTTCTGCGCTGGTGACGGTGCGCAGCACGCGCGGCGTCGATGTCCATATCGTGCCTGGGGTGCTGCAACGCTCCGAACTGCCAAACGTCATGCGTGGTGAAGAGACGCAAGTTCTGGGCATTCTCAGTGCGTTGTCTGCCGAACAAGCGGCCAGACCGATGTTGATCGGGTTACCCGGCAGCCATTCGAAGTGGGTGAGGGCGGTCGACGCTCGCATCGTTCATTTCGATACCTTCATGACCGGCGAGGTGTATGCCGCGCTGTCCAGTCACACCATCCTCGGCCGCACGATGCAGCGCAGCGATGCGTTCGACGCTGTTGCCTTTGACCGTGGCGTCGCCGTTGCGCAATCAACGGAAGGGGCCGCAGGCCCGCTGTCGACCATCTTCAGTTGTCGCACCCTGGGGCTCACCGGTGCATTGGCCGGCACTGCCCAACCGGATTATCTGTCCGGTCTGCTGATCGGCCACGAAATCGTGGCGTTGGTCCAATTGCTGCGCCAGCACGAGCAGCACCTGCCGTCGGTGATCCTGATCGGCAGCGGTCCGTTGCTGGAGCGCTATCAGCGCGCACTCCACGCCAATGGCTTCCCACAGGTGAACCTGGCCGAACAGGCCACCGAACGCGGCCTGTGGCAGGTCGCGGTTCAGGCCGGCCTGATTTCATCCCCTTCTGTGGCCGCTGCCCGGCCCCTTCATGTAGAGAACTGAGATGCTCAAACAAGCCCTCGCGCAAAACGGCCTGGTCGCGATTTTGCGCGGCCTGCGTCCTGAAGAAGCCCCGGCGATCGGTGACGTCCTGTACGCCGCCGGTTTTCGCGTCATTGAAGTCCCGCTTAACTCCCCTCAGCCGTACGACAGCATTCGTCTGCTGCGTCAGAGCCTGCCCGCCGATTGCCTGATCGGCGCGGGCACCGTGCTGACGCCTGAGCAAGTGCGTCAGGTCAAGGAGGCCGGTGGACAGGTCATCGTCATGCCGCACAGCGACCCCGAGGTGTTGCGTGCCGCCAAGGCCGAAGGCTTGTTCCTGTCGCCTGGCGTGGCGACGCCGACGGAGGCCTTTGCGGCGCTCGCCGAAGGCGCTGACGTGCTGAAAATGTTCCCGGCCGAGCAAATGGGACCTGCGGTGGTGAAGGCCTGGCTGGCCGTGTTGCCAGCGGGCACCGTGCTGCTACCGGTCGGCGGGATTACCCCGGACAACATGAAGATCTTCCTGGATGCCGGCGTTTCCGGTTTCGGCCTCGGGTCAGGCCTGTTCAAGCCCGGCCTGAGCCCGGCAGACGTCGCCGAGCGTGCGAAGGGTTATGTCGCCGCCTGGAAACAGTACCGCCCGGACGGCAAGTAACGCGTATTGCGCAGAGCGGCTTTGATTGGCAGGCCGCGATCACCGGCTTCGAATACAAGAGAGACAAGACATGAAAATTACCAAACTCACGACCTTCATCGTTCCACCGCGTTGGTGTTTCCTGAAAGTGGAAACCGACCAGGGCGTCACTGGCTGGGGCGAACCGGTGGTCGAAGGGCGTGCGCACACGGTTGCTGCGGCTGTTGAAGAATTGTCCGACTACCTGATTGGCAAAGACCCACGCAACATTGAAGACATCTGGACCGTGCTCTATCGCGGCGGCTTCTACCGGGGTGGCGCGATTCACATGAGCGCGCTGGCGGGTATCGACCAGGCGTTGTGGGACATCAAGGGCAAGGCGCTCGGCGTGTCGGTCAGCGATCTGCTGGGTGGTCAGGTGCGCGACAAGATTCGCGTCTACTCCTGGATCGGTGGCGACCGTCCTGCCGACACCGCGCGGGCGGCGAAAGAAGCGGTGTCCCGGGGTTTCACCGCCGTGAAGATGAACGGCACCGAGGAGCTGCAATTCCTCGACACGTTCGAGAAGGTCGATCTGGCCCTGGCCAACGTTGCGGCCGTGCGAGATGCGGTCGGGCCGAACGTCGGCATTGGCGTCGACTTCCACGGTCGGGTGCACAAGCCGATGGCCAAAGTGCTGATGAAAGAACTGGACCCCTACAAGCTGATGTTCATCGAAGAGCCGGTGCTCAGCGAAAACTATGAGGCGCTCAAAGAACTCGCGCCGCTGACCAGCACCCCGATTGCTCTGGGCGAGCGTCTGTTCTCGCGCTGGGACTTCAAGCGCGTGCTGAGCGAAGGCTACGTTGACATCATCCAGCCGGACGCTTCTCACGCGGGCGGCATCACCGAAACCCGCAAAATCGCCAACATGGCCGAGGCCTACGACGTGGCGCTGGCGCTGCATTGCCCGCTGGGTCCGATCGCCCTGGCCGCCTGTCTGCAACTGGACGCCGCCTGCTACAACGCGTTCATCCAGGAGCAGAGCCTGGGCATTCACTACAACGAAAGCAATGACCTGCTCGACTACATCAAGAACCCTGAAGTCTTCGATTACGACAAAGGCATGGTGAAGATCCCGAACGGGCCTGGGCTGGGGATCGAGATCAACGAAGAGTACGTCAAGGAACGCGCCGCCATCGGCCACCGCTGGCGCAACCCGATCTGGCGTCATGCCGACGGCAGCTTCGCCGAGTGGTGATTGAACGCCGGATCGGTTTGCTGAAGCCATCGGCGGCACCCGCCGGCTGACGCAAAAACCGGGCGTTGGCCGCAAAACCTGTAGGAGCCGGCTTGCTGGCGAAAGTGATGGGTCAGGCACTGAGAGGGTGAATGATGAGTTGCGTTCGCCAGCAAGCCGGCTCCTACAGGGGGCAATGGTCGTTCCCTTGCTCTGCGGAGTCACGATCATAACCCGCAACGCACAAATCCAGACCTCAGATAAACATAAAAAGAGGCATTTCCCATGCGCACACAGACCTTGCCGGAGGCGCGGGCGATCACCGCCACGCCGACACGCAAACGCTTTTTCATCATGGTCCTGCTGTTCATCACCGTTGTGATCAACTACCTGGACCGCAGCAACCTTTCCATCGCCGCGCCCGCGCTGACCAGCGAGCTGAACATCGACCCGGTACACGTAGGCCTGGTGTTCTCGGCATTCGGCTGGACCTACGCCGCCATGCAGTTGCCGGGCGGCTGGCTGGTGGACCGCGTTCCGCCACGCATCCTGTACACCGTCGCGCTGGCCTTGTGGTCAATCGCGACCATCTTCCTCGGCTTCGTCGGCAGCTTCGTCGGCCTGTTCGTGCTGCGCATGGCGGTCGGCGCGCTGGAAGCACCGGCGTATCCGATCAACAGCCGTGTGGTCACCGCCTGGTTTCCGGAAAAGGAACGCGCGACCGCCGTGGGTTTCTACACCTCGGGCCAGTTTGTCGGCCTGGCGTTTCTGACCCCGGTCCTCGCCTGGTTGCAAGCCACGTTCGGCTGGCACATGGTCTTCGTCGCCACCGGCGGCGTTGGCGTGATCTGGGCCGTGATCTGGTACATGGTTTACCGCGAGCCGCGTGATTTCAAAGGCGTTAATCAAGCTGAGATCGACCTCATCAAGGACGGCGGCGGCCTGGTCGACATACAGACCGATACCGATAAAGCCAAGAGCGGTTTCAGTTGGAAAGACCTGGGCATCGTTCTGACCCAGCGCAAGCTGTGGGGCATCTATCTCGGTCAGTTCTGCCTGAACTCGACGCTGTGGTTTTTCCTGACCTGGTTCCCGACCTACCTGGTGAAGTACCGCGGCATGGATTTCATCAAGTCCGGTCTGCTGGCGTCGTTGCCGTTTCTGGCGGCTTTCGTCGGTGTGCTGTGCTCTGGCTTCTTTTCCGACTGGTTGATTCGTCGCGGCCACACCGTGGGATTCGCGCGCAAGCTGCCCATCATTGCCGGGCTGTTGATCTCCACATCGATCATCGGTGCCAACTACGTGGACTCGACACCGTTGGTCATCGCGTTCCTGGCCCTTGCCTTCTTTGGCAACGGGCTGGCGTCGATCACCTGGTCGCTGGTTTCGACCCTGGCCCCGTCGCGTTTGTTGGGTCTGACCGGAGGCACCTTTAATCTGATCGGCAACCTGGCGGCCATTGCCACCCCAATCGTCATTGGTTTTCTGGCCTCGGGTGAGTCGTTCGCGCCTGCCATCACGTACATCGCTGTGCTGGCATTGCTCGGGGCGCTGTCCTACATCCTGCTGGTGGGCAAAGTCGAGCGAATCGAGCTGGATAATCCTCGCTGACGATTGGCATGCACTGAAGCGGGCGACGATAATGCCGCCAGCTTTCTGATTCGATAAGGCGTGATATGCAAGATTCTTCCGACACCCCGAGCCCGATGGGCAAAGACACGGCGCCGACCGGCACGCAAACGCTGTTGCGGGGGTTGGGCGTGGTGCAAGCGGTGGCCAGTGGCGCCCGAGACCTCAAGGAGATCGCACGGCTGATCGGGACGACGAAAAGTACGACGCACCGGTTGGCCAGCTGTCTGGTGGAAGAGCGCTACCTTCGGGTGTTGCCACAGGTGGGCTACCTGTTGGGGCCGAAGCTGATTGAACTGGGTTTCCAGGCGCGTGAGGAGTTGCCGTTGGCGATGCTCGCGCGCCCCTTCCTCGATGAATTGTCGGCGTTGACGGGCGACACCATCCATCTGGCAATTCGTGACGGGGACGAGGTGTTGTATCTGCATAAGAATCCCGGTCGCAACGGTCCGGAGATGCGTTCACGGGTAGGCCACCGGATGCCGCTGGCGCGCACCGGCATCGGCAAGGCGCTGTTGCTGGACAGCCCGGAAAGCGAATGGCGCCGGCTGTATGACCTGAGTGTGCCGGAGGTGGCCAGGAATCCGCTGTGGCCGGCGCACCAGGAGCAAACGTGGGAGCAGGTGCGCGATCGCATGCACGAGTACGTGAAGGGCAGTTACGCCTTCGACCTTGAGGACAACGAGCCCTCGATTCGCTGCGTTGCCGCGCCTGTGCGCGATGCCAGCAAACACATCGTTGCGGGGATCAGCATCGCCAGTACGGTGCCGTACATGCCGCTGGAAAAGATGGCCGAGCTGGTGCCGGTGATCAAGGAAACGGCGGCACGCTTGTCGGCGGAGCTGGGTGGGTAGCTGGAGGGTAACGATCGTCTTGTCGCGCGATCCTGTGGGACCGAATTCATTCGGGATGCGATGTTTCGGCCGATGAAGGTGTGTCGGATGTTCCGGCCTCTCCCGAATGAATTCGGTCCCACAGGTTTGGCCCCGCGCCATGCGGGGCGAATTGTCCTTACGCTTTCAGGGTGGCCATATCAATCACGAACCGGTACTTCACATCACCGGCGATCATGCGGCTATACGCCTCGTTGATGTGCTTGATGTCCAGCATCTCGATGTCGCAGCTGATGTCGTGTTCAGCGCAGAAATCCAGGACTTCCTGAGTCTCTGCGATGCCGCCGATCAATGAACCCGCCAGTACACGACGCTTCATCACCAGATTCGCCGCGTGCAGTGCGGGATCGACCGGCTCGATCAGGCCGACCAGAATGTGCACGCCGTCGAAACGCAGGGTTTCCAGGTACGGGTTCAGGTCGTGCTGGACCGGAATGGTGTCGAGCAGGAAGTCGAAGTGGCCGGCGGCGGCTTTCATCTGCTCGGCGTCGGTGGACACGATCACGTGATCGGCACCCTGACGACGGGCTTCTTCGGCCTTGCTCGCCGAGCGGGTGAACAGCGTGACTTCTGCGCCCATGGCTTTGGCGAACTTGATGCCCATGTGACCCAGGCCGCCCATGCCCAGTACGCCAACCTTGTCGCCTGCTTTAACGCCATAGTGTTTGAGTGGCGAGTAGGTGGTGATGCCGGCACACAGGATCGGTGCCGCGGCGGCCGGGTTCAGCTTTTCCGGAATCCGCACCACGAAGTGTTCGCTGACCACGATGCTGCTGGAATAACCGCCCATGGTGTTGGTGCCGTCGATCCGGTCCGGCGTGGCGTACGTCAGGGTCGGGCCTTCGAGGCAGTACTGCTCAAGGTCCGCGGCGCAGGCTTCGCAGTGACGGCAGGAGTCGACCATGCAACCGACGCCGACCAGATCGCCGACCTTGTGTCGCGTGACGTTGGCGCCGACTTCAGTGACCTTGCCGACGATTTCGTGGCCCGGCATCAACGGATAAACGGCGATGCCCCATTCATTACGTGCCTGGTGGATGTCGGAGTGGCAGACGCCGCAATACAGGATCTCGATCGCCACGTCGTCAGGGCGAGGGCTGCGACGGTTGAAGGTCATGGGGGCGAGGGGAGTGGTGGCTGACTGGGCGGCATAACCGATAGCTGTGTACATGTGTAACCTCGCATAAACGATGACAGTGGAGGCGGTGCATTCTCCTCAGCAGGGCCCTGACCGGCCATGACCATTCCTCCGTGAGTCATGCCTAATCGTCCGAACCTGTCATGTCGGGTGATGCGCAGAGCGGCAGATCTGCGATCATTGCAGTGTCTAATCCTCCGCCTCGGTTACTCATGCACCTGACTTCCCGTTCCGATGCCAATGCCACGCTGGTTTCGCTGATCAAGCCGCTGTCCCACCGTCCAGGCTTTCTCGACAGTGGTTTGCCCGGTGTGCAGACCATGTCGTGGAGCTATTACGTTGCCAGTTGCCCGCAAATCTACGAGCCCAGCCTGATCATCCTCGCCCAGGGCAGCAAATTGGCGCGCCTCGGCGCGCGCACCTTTGAATACGGTGCAGGGCATTACCTGGTGCAAGCGCTATCTGTGCCGTTCATGTGCGAGACCTTCGCCACCACAGAAGAGCCGTTGTACGGCGTTTCGGTCGCCATCGACCGGATCGTGCTCGGTGAACTGGTGCAGGCCATGGCACTGCCCATCGATGCCTCGGTCAAGGCGCAGACGCCGGAGTCCATGAACTCGGCCGAGCTGGACACGCAGATGCGTGAGAGTGTCGAACGGTTGCTGCGTTGCCTGCACGACCCGATGGATTGTCAGGTGATGGGCCCGGCGCTGGTGCGTGAGGTCCTGTATGCCGCGCTGCGCGGACCGCAGGCGGGTGTGTTGCGAGCGCTGGTGGAGCAACAGGGGCATTTCGCAAGGATTGCCGCCGCGTTGCAACACCTGCGCGATCACTACAGCGAGGCGCTGAGTGTCGATGATCTCGCGCGTTGCGCCAACATGAGCACCTCGACGTTTCATGAGCATTTCAAGCGCAGCACGTTGTTGTCACCGGTGCAGTACCTCAAGCGCCTGCGGCTGTTGAAAGCGCAGCAGATGCTGATCGGCGAAGGCATGGGCGTGGCGCAGGTCGCGCACAGGGTGGGGTATCAGAGCACGTCGCAGTTCAGCCGCGAGTACAAACGTTACTTTGATCGCAGTCCGGGAGAAGAGGGGGCCCAGTTGAGGGCTTCTGCGTGATGCTGTAAACGAATGCAGGAGCGCGCTTGCCCGCGATCGTATCGTGTCAGCCAACCCATTGGTTGCAGACAGATCGCAATTGCGGGCAAGCGCGCTCCTACCGTTTACATATTCGGGTACGTCGGCCCGCCCGCGCCTTCAGGGGTGACCCAGGTGATGTTCTGGGACGGATCCTTGATGTCGCAGGTCTTGCAGTGGACGCAGTTCTGCGCGTTGATCTGGAAGCGCTTGGCGCCGTCTTCCTGAGTCACCACTTCGTAAACGCCCGCCGGGCAGTAGCGTTGTGCAGGCTCATCGTATTTCGGCAGGTTGACGCTGATCGGGATGTTCGGATCCTTCAGCTTCAAGTGGCAAGGCTGCTCTTCTTCATGGTTGGTGCCGGAGATGAACACCGAGCTCAGCTTGTCGAAGCTCAGTTTGCCGTCCGGTTTCGGGTAGTCGATTTTTTTCGAATCGGCTGCCAGCTTCATGCACGCGTAGTCAGGCTTGTTGTCGTGCAGCGTGAACGGCATCTTGCCGCCGAACAGGTTCTGGTCGATGAAGTTGAAGGCGCCGCCCAGCACCGGGCCAAACTTGTGGATCGCCGCGCCGAAATTGCGGCTGGCAAACAGCTCTTCGTGCAGCCAGCTGCCTTTGAAGGCTTCGACGTACGTATTCAGCGCATCGCCCCCTTCATTGCCGGCGAACAAGGCGTCTGCCACTGATTCAGCGGCCAGCATGCCGGACTTCATTGCGGTGTGGCTGCCTTTGATCTTGGCGAAGTTCAGCGTGCCCAAGTCGCAACCGATCAATGCGCCGCCCGGGAAGACCATCTTGGGCAACGAATTCAGGCCGCCTTTGCAGATCGCGCGCGCGCCGTAGCTGATGCGCTTGCCGCCTTCCAGGTACTGCTTGAGGATGGGGTGATGCTTGAGGCGCTGGAACTCGTCGAACGGCGACAGGTAAGGGTTGGCGTAGGACAGGTCAACAATCAGACCTACCACCACCTGATTGTTTTCCAGGTGATAGAGGAAGGAACCGCCGGTGTTCTCGGTGCCCATCACGTCCAGTGGCCAGCCGGCGGTATGCACCACAAGGCCTTGTTGGTGCTTGGCGGGGTCGATTTCCCAGATTTCCTTCAGGCCGATGCCGTAATGCTGAGCGTCGGCTTCGCTGTCCAGATTGAAGCGTTTGATCAGTTGCTTGCCGATGTGGCCACGGCAGCCTTCGGCGAACAGGGTGTATTTGCCGCGCAGTTCCATACCCGGCGTGTACAGGCCCTCTTTCGGATGGCCTTCGCGGTCGACGCCCAGGTCACCGGTGATGATCCCGCGGACCACGCCGTGCTCGTCGATCAGCGCTTCCTGAGCGGCGAAGCCAGGGTAGATTTCCACACCCAGGTTTTCAGCCTGCTGCGCCAGCCAGCGGCACAGGTTACCCAGGGAAATGATGTAGTTGCCTTCGTTGTGCATGGTCTTGGGCACGAACGCGCCGGGTACCTTGGTACCGGCGTCGGCGCTGGTCAGCACATAGATGTCATCGCCTTTGACCGGCGTGTTCAGCGGTGCGCCGAGTGCTTTCCAGTCAGGAAACAGTTCATTGAGCGCGCGAGGTTCGAACACCGCACCCGAGAGGATGTGCGCGCCGACTTCAGAGCCTTTCTCCACCACGCAGACGCTGATTTCCTGGCCAGCTTCGGCGGCCTTCTGTTTCAGACGGCATGCGGCGGACAGGCCTGCGGGGCCGGCTCCGACGATGACGACGTCGAATTCCATAAATTCGCGTTCCACTGGCTATCTCCTGATCAAGGCTCAACGGGTATTTTTTTATAGGTTGCTCAACCGACGCACGGAAACGGTTTGCCCGCGCGTCATCTCAAAGGGGCGCATTATATCTACACCACCTTGCAGGTCCAATACAAACGTTTGTTTGAATCGGCTGAAACCCTGATAAATCATAGGGAGACGGCTCATGACTGGCGTTTTTGTCGTATTGACCGGAATAGGCGTTCCGGTCAAGATACGGGCGGTTTTGCGCTCGCCGTAGGCTGAACGTCAGACGCGAGAACGCCTCTAAAAGCAACGCGACGGCGTGTGTGCGATCCCGTTCTATGCCTCTGCAGGGCAGGCGCGGTGCAGTTTACACGCCGGGTGGCGGTATGGCTTGGATTGCCGGGGAGGGGCGGTTGTTTTTTGCCGAACTCCCCGTTAAGCAACGACGAATACGCTGTTTTCAGAGGTGTTCTTTACACTGACGTGTACCCATCGCCAGGCCGGGCCTGGCGACTTCTTTTCACCGGAGAGTAACGAGGAATCCATGAAGGTTCTTGTAGCTGTCAAACGAGTGGTCGACTACAACGTCAAGGTTCGCGTCAAAGCGGATAACTCCGGCGTCGATCTCGCTAACGTCAAAATGTCGATGAACCCCTTCTGCGAAATCGCTGTGGAAGAAGCCGTGCGCCTGAAAGAAAAAGGCGTTGCGACCGAGATCGTCGTCGTCTCCATTGGCCCGACCACCGCTCAGGAGCAACTGCGCACCGCGTTGGCACTGGGTGCCGACCGCGCCATCCTCGTTGAATCCGCTGACGAGCTGACCTCCCTGGCCGTAGCCAAGCTGCTCAAGGCTGTTGTCGATAAAGAGCAACCGCAACTGGTCATCCTCGGCAAGCAGGCGATCGACAGCGACAACAACCAGACCGGCCAGATGCTGGCGGCCCTGAGCGGTTACGCTCAAGGCACCTTCGCCTCGAAGGTTGAAGTGTCTGGCGACAGCGTCAACGTCACCCGTGAGATCGACGCCGGTGCACAGACCGTTTCGTTGAAGCTGCCGGCCATCGTCACCACGGACCTGCGCCTCAACGAGCCGCGCTATGCGTCGCTGCCTAACATCATGAAGGCCAAGAAGAAGCCGCTCGAAGTACTGACGCCTGACGCGCTGGGTGTGTCGACTTCTTCGACCAACAAGACCCTCAAGGTCGAAGCACCTGCTGCCCGCAGCGCTGGCATCAAGGTCAAGTCGGTGGCTGAACTGGTCGAGAAACTGAAAAACGAAGCGAAGGTGATCTGATGCCTATTCTCGTAATCGCTGAGCACGAAAACGGCGCAATTGCTCCCGCCACCCTGAACACCGTTGCCGCTGCCGCCAAGATCGGTGGCGACATCCACGTCCTGGTCGCGGGCCAGAACGTGGGCGCCGTGGGTGAGGCCGCTGCGAAAATCGCTGGCGTCGCCAAGGTGCTGGTCGCTGACAATGCGGCCTACGCGCACCAACTGCCAGAAAACGTTGCGCCATTGGTTGCCGAGCTCGCCGCCGGTTACAGCCATGTGCTGGCCGCTGCCACCTCCAACGGCAAGAACATCCTGCCGCGCGTTGCCGCCCAGCTGGACGTTGACCAGATCTCCGAGATCATCTCGGTGGAAAGCGCTGACACCTTCAAGCGTCCGATCTATGCCGGTAACGCCATCGCCACCGTTCAGTCTTCGGCTGCGATCAAGGTCATCACCGTTCGCGCCACCGGTTTCGACGCGGTTGCTGCTGAAGGCGGTTCTGCAGCCGTTGAGTCCGTGTCGGCTGCACACGATGCAGGCAAGTCCTCCTTCGTCAGCGAAGAGTTGGCCAAATCCGATCGTCCTGAGCTGACCGCTGCCAAAATCGTCGTTTCCGGCGGCCGTGGCATGCAGAACGGCGACAACTTCAAGCACCTGTACGCGCTGGCTGACAAGCTGGGCGCTGCGGTCGGCGCCTCCCGCGCTGCCGTTGACGCAGGTTTTGTACCCAACGACATGCAGGTCGGCCAGACCGGCAAGATCGTTGCGCCGCAGCTCTACATCGCCGTCGGTATCTCCGGCGCGATCCAGCACCTGGCCGGCATGAAAGACTCCAAGGTGATCGTTGCGATCAACAAGGATGAAGAGGCGCCGATCTTCCAGGTGGCTGATTACGGTCTCGTGGCTGATCTGTTTGAAGCGGTACCCGAGTTGGAGAAGCTGGTCTAAACCAGCCGTCTGACTTATAAAGAGAACCCGTTCGTTTCGGGCTGTTCGAAAGTGCTGATCATCGGTTGTTGTGATGATGGATGCCTTCCTCAGCCTCGACTGAACGGGTTTTTTATTGGGCCGAAAAAAGGATTCAGTCATGTTGTCGCCAAGGCAGACGCTGACGTCGCTGGTTGCCGGGCTGTTGTTGCCATCGATGGCAGCCGTTGCCGCTGGCAAATGCGAGCGACTGGTTGTCACTGGAAGTCCTGATGCACCTCCTTATTTGTGGCGCGATCCGCAAGATCCGAAACGTCTGATGGGCGCCAATGCCGACCTGCTCAAGGACGCTGCGAGCCAGATGGGCGTCAAGGTCGAGCTCTTGTTTGCCGGTAAGCGCAGTCAGGCGCTGGAAGAAGTGCGGACCGGACGCATGGATCTCCTGGTGGATACGCCGCTCAATGCCAGTGAGCTTGAAACGCTGGATTTTATCCATCCGCCCATTGCGCAAAACGAGATCATGGTCTGGACCCGCGCGGGGCATGCGCAGCCCTTCAACTCGCTGGCGGATTTGAATGGGCACTCGGGCGCGATATCCGAGAAAACCCGTGTCACCTCAGCGTTCGAAAGTGCGATCAAAGAGCATTTGACGCTCGAGAAGCAGCCGAACCTCACTCAGGCGTTGCAGAAGCTGATGCTGGGGCAGGTGGAGTTCGTGCTCGCCGGGCGCTATGCCGGCATGGCACTGACCCAGGCCCTCGGGATGTCCGGAGACCTGCAGGCGCAACCCCTGCCAGTCGACAAGCCGGGACTGTATCTGGCGCTGTCGTTCAATTCAGCCTGCAACGATCCTTGGTTGCGCGGACAGCTGGCAAAAAAAATGACAGAATTGGCGGCTTCGGGCCGCTCCAGTGAAGCGGTGGCGCGCAACCTGGCGTTGTGGAAAGCCCAGTTGCAGCAGCCCGCCAGCACTCCCAATCAGTAGGAACGTTTTTTGAGCTTTCTTTTGAGAACAAGACCTTTATTCGTTGCCGTGGCCATTGCTTCTTTATTCGGCTGTGCAAATGATCCCGCGCCGAATGAGCAGCTGAAACTCACGGAACAAGCCGTCGCTCAGGCGACGGCGGTGGGTGCCACTGATGACGAGCCGGACATGGTCACGGCGCAATCGAAATTGACCCAGGCACGTGCCGCCATGGCGGAGAAGTCCTACAAGGACGCCCGTATGCAGGCCGAGCAAGCAGAGCTCGATGCGCGACTGGCCGAGGCGCGAGTGCTGACCGAAAAGAGTGACGAACAACTGGCACAAGTGAGCGCGCGTCTGGATCGCTTGCGCAAGCAATTGGGAGCGGCGCAATGAACCGTCTTCCTCGTGTATTGAGCGTCTGCCTGCTGTTGGGCAGTGCCGGGTTATATGGCTGCGCAGGCCATCAGAACAGCGAGAAGGCGTTGCAGGGCGCCAGTGCCGATTTCCAGAAAGTGAAGGGCGATACCAATGTGCTGCGCAGCGCGCCGAGGGACGTGATCCGGGCGGGTGAGCTATTAGCCAAGGCCGAGCGTCTTTCGGGGTATGTGGGCAGTTCCGACGACGTGAGCCATTACGCTTATCTGAGCAGCCGCTACAGCGCTATCGCAGCCGAGCACAGTCAATTGCTGTTGAATCAGGAAAAGCTCGCCCGTCTTGAGCTTGAGCGTCAGCGCCTGCAATTGGCGCTGCGCGAGGCAAAACTTTCCGGTGCCCAGCAGCAAGGTAAATGGGCCGAAGACCAGGTGATCAGTCTTTCGACCCAGCAGAGTGAGCGGGGGTTGGTCATGACCCTGGGCGACATGTTGTTCGACACCGGGCGTGCCGAGCTCAAAAGCTCCGCGAACCGCACAGTGTTGAAAGTCGTGCAGTTCTTGCAGTTCAACCCCAAGCGCGTCGTGCGTATCGAGGGCTACACCGACAGCACCGGCGACAGTCAGGAAAACCTGCGGTTGTCGCGTGATCGCGCACAGGCAGTTGCCGACGTGCTCTCGGACCTGGGCATTGAAGACGAACGCATTCAGGTGGAAGGTTATGGCGACCAGTTCCCGGTTGACGTCAATTCGTCCGAGCGGGGAAGGGCGCTCAACCGGCGCGTAGAAATTGTGTTTTCCGACGAGAAAGGACACCTCAGCGCTGCCCGCTAAAAAATATTTCGACTTGAGCCCGGTTTTTTCCTAAAAACCGGGCTTTTTTGTGCGAAAAAGCGGGCGAATTGGCAGGTATGTCACATTAATTTTTTTGTCACACTCAAGTATGACTAGCCCTTTCCTGAACTGTCCCCGTACACTTCTCAACTGTGCCGGTGATCTCTTGCGCTGATCGCCATGCTGCCGACCTCCAGATCAAGAAGGAGGCAGTTTGAAAGAGTGAAGTCGAGGGACGCAAAATGACCAATCTTTTGCTGTATCAACGTATCGCCCAGCAGTTGGCTGAAGATATTCGCCGGGGCGTTTACCAGCCTGGCGAGCGTGTGCCATCCGTGCGCAAAATGAGTTCTCAGCTCAACGTCAGTCATGCCACCGTGCTGCAGGCGTATGCCAATCTTGAAGATCAGGGGTTGATCCGGGCGCGTCCCCAGTCCGGCTATTACGTTCACCAGACCCCCGCGCTGACCGCTCCCACGCCTGATATCGCTCGTGTCGAGCGGCCTGGCCTGGTCACTCGGGCCAGCATTATTCAGCAGGTGCTGGTGGAGGCGCGTCGCGAGGGCGTGTTTGCGTTCGGCGCCGCAGTCCCTCACATCGATTACCTGCCCCTGCGCGCCTTGCATCAGCAACTGGCCAAGGTCACCCGATTTCAGAGTCCTCGGGCCTTCAATTACATGTTCAGTCCGGGGTTCGAACCGTTACGCCGTCAGGTGGCGATCCGGATGCGGGATGCCGGGGTCGTTGTTGACCCTTCTGAAGTGGTGATCACCCACGGTTGCGTGGACGCGCTGCAGATGTCGCTGCGTGTGCTGACCAGTCCTGGCGACCTGATCGCTGCCGAGTCACCGACCTATTACGGCCTGCTGCAACTCGCAGATTTGTTGGGTTTGAAGGTGATCGAGATCCCGAGCGACCCCAACACCGGTATCAGTCTCGAGGCCTTGCAGCTGGCGGCAAACCAGTGGTCCATCAAGGCGCTCGTGATGACCTCGCGGTTGAGCAATCCGCTGGGCAGCACGATGCCGGAAGAGCGGCAAAAGCATCTGCTGCGACTGGCGTCGGATTTCGACATTCAGGTGATCGAGGACGACATCTACGGTGAGCTGATGTACGAGCAGAACAAGACCAAGGCGTTGAAGGCGTTCGATCGCCTGGGACGCGTGATCTACTGCTCAAGTTTCTCCAAGACTCTGTCGCCCGGGGTGCGCATCGGCTGGATGATCGCGGGCAAGTATCAGGCGGAAATCCAGCGCTTGCAGACGTTCAGTACCCATTCGGCGTGCAGTGTGACGCAAATGGGGGTCGCGTCTTATCTGGAGAATGGCGGCTACGATCGTCACCTGCGCTACATCCGCCAGGAACATCGCAAGAACCTGAGCGCGTTTCAGCTCGCGGTGCAGCAGATGTTTCCTGAGGGTACGCAAATCAGTCGGCCGGCTGGCGGGTTCATTTTATGGATCAGCCTCCCGGGCCGGGTCAACACGCAGGAGCTGCACGTACGTGCACTGGAGCAGGGCATCAGCATCGCGCCTGGCTTGATCTTCAGCAATACAGAACAGTTCAATCACTGTATCCGGCTGAACTGTGGGTTGCCCTGGAACCGTGAAGCGGAGCGGGCGCTGATGACCCTCGGCATGCTGGCCAAGCAGCTTTGTCAGGACGCCGGTCAGGCGTGGTGATTCAGATTCAGTGAACTCGCGCGCGTAACTGTTTTTCACATATTGAGGGGCTGACTGACAGGGCATTCACTTGTCATCGGCCATGCAAAGAGCCAGCATGTTGGCTTCTGCCTATTTCTGCCGAAGACGTTATGAAAACACTGCGTTGTATGGGTGTGCTATCGGTGCTTCTTCTGACTGCCTGTGATGCCGAAAAGGCGCCTGCGCCACCCCCTAAAGTTGTCGCTACAGCCGCTGTTTCAGCCCCAGAGATCAAGACGGTCCAGGCGCCTGAGCCGATAGAGAAGGCTGCGGCAGCGGTGCCTTCTGTGCACGAACTGGCGCCGAACGTCTCTGCCGTGCGCGTCATCGCGGCCAGTAAGGCTGAACCGGCGAAAGTCGACGCTTCAAGAAAAGTCTCCACGCCTGTCAAGACGGTTGAAATCGAGCAAAAGACGCCCAGCGTGAACGCCAAATCCGCCAAGGTTAAAGCGGTTAACGCCGAGATTGCCAACCGTGCGCCCGTTGCAAGCAAGAGCAAAACCCCTGCGCAGGTGGTCAAGGAGACGAAATTGCCGAAACCCTCCCTCGATTTGAGTCTGCCGCCTGAGATGGTTAAGCAAATGACGCCCCCTGCGAATGTCATTACCGCGCAAACCAAGGATAAGTCCCCATCTGGCGGCGCCAAACCGCTGCTGCCTAAAATGTTTCCGGACACCAACAGCGACCCCGACTTCCACCTTCAGGGTCGTTTACTGAGCAATGAAATGCAGTTGCAGCTGCGCAATGAAGCCCGCAAGGAGGTCGAAGGTGCTGCCGTGGACTTCACGTTCAAGCAGTAACTCGGTCTGACCGGACTCGAATCCTTCATTTTCAAACGCGCGTTTTAGCGGGTAAGATCCTTTCATCTCTCATTGCCTCTCAAGAGGAAGTTTCCATGGAATGCCGTCCAGGCTGCGGCGCTTGCTGCGTTGCGCCTTCGATCTCGTCCCCTATCCCCGGCATGCCTCAAGGGAAGCTCGCGGGAGAGCGGTGTCTGCATTTGTCCGTCCACATGCTGTGCGACATCTTTGGCAGGCCTGACCGGCCCTTGGTGTGCAGTCAGTTTGTTGCGGATCCCGAGGTGTGTGGCGGCAGTTCAGAAGAAGCTATCCGGATATTGGGGTGGTGGGAGCAGGCCACGTCGGTCGCATGATGGCGATGGGTCGTTGAGTCGAGACAACTGAACTTCACAATAAGGAATAAGACAATGGGTTCGCTGTACCGGATTGCATTTGGAATCGGCATGACTGTATGGGTCGCCGCCGCTGCTCAGGCCGAGAGTTGGACGGTTGCCAAGAACGAGGACGGCATCAAGGTTTCCCTCAGCGATGTCTCCGGGTCGCAATATAAGGCCTACCAAGGCGTGACCACGATCAAGGCCAGCGTTGCGAAGTTACGCAGTCTGCAGGAGGACGTTGCAGGGGCCTGTGCTTGGGTCCACGAATGCAAGTCGCAAAAAATCCTCAAGCACGAGGGCGACAAGACATGGACGTATTCTCAGTTCAACACGCCGTGGCCGGTCACTCCGCGAGACTCCGTGTTGCAGATCACCACGGTTGAGGGGGCTGACGGCAGTCTGACTCGAAACCTGCTGGGCCAACCCACGTATATTCCTGAAGAGAAGGGCTTTGTACGGGTCTCTCAGGTGGAAGGTTTCTGGAAGCTTGTGCCCAAGGGTGCCAACGAGACGGAAGTGACTTATCAAGTTCACACCGAGCCGGGTGGCAGTGTGCCGTCGTGGTTGGCCAACAAATTCGTGGTGGATGCGCCGTTCAATACGCTCAAGGCCTTGAAAGAGCGGGCTGAGAAGTAATACCGGTACAGTTTTCCCCAAAACGAAAAAGGCTGCCAGTGGCAGCCTTTCTTGTTTCCGGAGTGACCGGTTCGCGAAGCGCTTACTTGCGTTCTGCGAGTGGAACGATGTCTCGAGAAACTTCACCGGTGTACAACTGGCGTGGACGGCCGATCTTGTACGGGCTGGACAGCATTTCTTTCCAGTGCGAGATCCAGCCGACGGTGCGTGCCAGGGCGAAGATCACGGTGAACATGCTGGTAGGAATGCCGATTGCCTTCAGGATAATGCCCGAGTAGAAGTCGACGTTCGGGTACAGCGAGCGCTCGATGAAGTACGGATCGGTCAGTGCGATCTCTTCGAGGCGCATGGCCAGTTCCAGCTGCGGATCGTTGGTGATGCCCAGCTCGCGCAGGACCTCATCACACGTCTGCTTCATGACGGTGGCGCGTGGGTCGCGGTTCTTGTAGACGCGGTGACCAAAGCCCATGAGTTTGAACGGATCGTTCTTGTCCTTGGCCTTGGCGATGAATTTGTCGATGTTCGACACATCGCCAATTTCGTCCAGCATGGTCAGCACGGCTTCGTTGGCGCCGCCGTGAGCAGGGCCCCACAGTGCGGCAATACCGGCCGCGATACAGGCAAACGGGTTGGCACCCGAGGAGCCGGCCATGCGGACGGTGGAGGTCGATGCGTTCTGTTCGTGGTCGGCGTGGAGGATGAAGATCCGATCCATTGCCTTGGCCAGCGTCGGGCTGATTGGTTTGATCTCGCACGGCGTGTTGAACATCATGTGCAGGAAGTTTTCCGCGTAGCTCAGGTCGTTGCGCGGGTACATCATGGGTTGGCCCATGGAGTACTTGTAGACCATCGCTGCCAGCGTCGGCATCTTGGCAACCAGACGGATCGCCGAGATTTCGCGGTGCTGCGGGTTATTGATGTCCAGCGAGTCGTGGTAGAACGCGGAAAGAGCGCCCACTACGCCGCACATGACGGCCATGGGGTGAGCGTCGCGACGGAAGCCGTTGAAGAACGTCTTCAGTTGCTCGTGCACCATGGTGTGGTTCTTCACGGTGACAACGAATTGGGCTTTCTGCTCGGCAGTCGGCAGTTCGCCGTTCAGCAGCAGGTAGCAGGTTTCCAGATAATCCGACTGTTCGGCCAGTTGCTCGATCGGGTAGCCACGGTGCAGCAAAATGCCGTTGTCACCGTCGATGTAGGTGATCTTGGATTCGCATGAGGCGGTCGACATGAAGCCTGGGTCGAATGTGAAGCGTCCGGTGGCGGTCAGGCCGCGTACATCGATTACATCGGGACCAACGGTGCCGGTCAGAATGGGCAGCTCGACGGGGGCTGCGCCCTCGATGATCAACTGCGCTTTTTTGTCAGCCATGTGGCCTCCTATTTATGCTTCAAATCATCAGACAGGCCCCCCACGCAGGGCCCGCATCACTATAGTGAGATAAATTCTAAAGTCAATTTGCCAAAAGTCTTGTGGCAGAAGGCTTTAAGCCGAGGTTTTCCTCGAATTTCCCTGCCATTTACGCCTTTTATTCCCCTAAAGCAATCAGCCATTAGGGGAGGGTCTGCGCGTTGTCATTAGTTGGCTAACTGTCTATACTCGGTGCCCGACCGCCAGGGGCTCTGAGACCTGTTTTTCTGGGGGTCGCACTTCCTGGGTAGTGGGTACCTGACCAGTGCACTTCCCAACAACTTGCCCTGATTCCTAGGGGCTCTTCAGTGTGAAAAAAAGCCGTGAAAAGCCAACGACCTGTAAACCTAGACCTAAGGACCATCAAACTCCCCATTACCGCGATCACGTCGATCCTTCACCGTATCTCCGGCATCATCCTCTTCATCGGCCTCGCTTTCATGCTCTACGCACTGAGCGCGTCGCTGGGTTCTGAAGAAGGCTTTGCCAACGTGAAGTCGACCTTGACCAGTCCGCTGGCCAAGTTCATCGCATGGGGGCTTCTGTCTTCCCTGCTGTATCACCTGGTGGCCGGTGTTCGTCACCTGGTCATGGATGCGGGAGTCGGTGAAACGCTGGAAGGCGGGAAGCTGGGCTCGAAAATCGTCATCGTCGTTTCTCTGGCGCTGATCGTTCTGGCGGGAGTTTGGATATGGTAACCAGCGTTACGAACCTGTCTCGTTCGGGCCTCTATGACTGGATGGCGCAACGCGTCTCCGCCGTAGTGCTCGCGGCTTATTTCATTTTCCTGATCGGATACCTGATCGCGCACCCTGGCATCGACTACGCCACGTGGCACGCTCTGTTCTCCCATAACGCAATGCGCATCTTCAGTCTGCTCGCCCTTGTTGCCCTGGCGGCTCACGCCTGGGTCGGCATGTGGACCATCGCGACCGACTACCTGACTCCCATGAGTTTCGGTGAGTCCGCGACAGCGGTGCGTTTCCTGTTCCAGGCGGTGTGCGGCATTGCGATGTTCGCGTACTTCGTCTGGGGTGTGCAGATTCTTTGGGGTATCTGATTCATGGCTAAAATTAATACCATCTCGTTCGACGCCATCATCATTGGCGGCGGCGGTGCAGGCATGCGCGCTGCGCTGCAGCTGGCTGAGGGCGGCCACAAGACCGCTGTAGTCACCAAGGTCTTTCCGACCCGCTCGCACACCGTTTCCGCCCAGGGCGGCATCACCTGCGCCATCGCGTCGGCCGATCCGAACGATGACTGGCGCTGGCACATGTACGATACCGTCAAGGGTTCCGACTACATCGGCGACCAGGACGCTATCGAGTACATGTGTCAGGAAGGTCCGGCTGCGGTCTTCGAACTGGACCACATGGGTCTGCCGTTCTCGCGCACCGAAACCGGTCGAATCTACCAGCGTCCGTTCGGTGGTCAGTCCAAAGACTTCGGCAAAGGCGGTCAGGCTGCACGTACCTGTGCCGCGTCCGACCGTACCGGTCACGCACTGTTGCACACCCTTTATCAGGGCAACCTGAAAGCGGGCACTACCTTCCTGAACGAGTACTACGCCGTTGACCTGGTCAAGAACCAGGATGGCGCGTTCGTGGGTGTGATCGCTATTTGCATCGAAACCGGCGAAACCATGTACATCAAGGCCAAGGCCACTGTACTGGCCACCGGTGGTGCGGGTCGTATCTACGCGTCCACCACCAACGCCCTGATCAACACCGGTGACGGTATCGGCATGGCGTTGCGTGCCGGTGTTCCTGTTCAGGACATCGAAATGTGGCAGTTCCACCCGACTGGCATTGCCGGCGCAGGTGTACTGGTCACCGAAGGTTGCCGTGGTGAAGGTGGTTACCTGATCAACAAGCATGGCGAGCGTTTCATGGAGCGCTATGCTCCAAACGCCAAAGACCTCGCAGGTCGTGACGTCGTTGCGCGTTCCATGGTCAAGGAAATCATCGCCGGTAACGGCTGTGGCCCGAATGGCGACCACGTCATGCTCAAGCTCGATCACCTTGGCGAGGAAGTGCTGCACAGCCGTCTGCCTGGGATCATGGAGCTGTCCAAGACGTTCGCTCACGTCGATCCGGCGGTTGCGCCGATCCCGGTTGTTCCGACCTGTCACTACATGATGGGCGGCGTTGCCACCAATATTCACGGTCAGGCCATGACCATGGATGCCGAAGGCAAGGATCGCGTGATTCCTGGTCTGTTTGCGGTCGGTGAAGTGGCGTGCGTATCCGTTCACGGCGCCAACCGTCTGGGCGGTAACTCGCTGCTCGACCTGGTCGTGTTCGGTCGTGCTGCTGGTCTGCACCTGGAAAAAGCGCTGTCCGACGGTATCGAATACGCCGACGCCAGCGACACCGACATTGATGTCGCGTTGGGCCGTCTGAACGCGCTCAACGAGCGTACCGAAGGCGAAGACGTCGCCACGCTGCGCCGTGAACTGCAGAACTGCATGCAGAATTACTTCGGTGTGTTCCGCACCGGCGAATACATGCAGAAGGGTATTGCTCAACTGGCTGATCTGCGGGCCCGTATTGCCAACGTCAAGATCAATGACAAGTCCCAGGCCTTCAACACTGCGCGTATCGAAGCGCTCGAGTTGCAGAACCTGCTGGAAGTTGCCGAAGCAACCGCAGTGGCTGCTGAAGTGCGCAAAGAGTCCCGCGGCGCTCACGCCCGTGAAGACTTCGAAGATCGCGACGACGAAAACTGGCTGTGCCATACCCTGTACTACCCGGGCGAGAAGCGGGTTGCCAAACGTGCAGTCAACTTTGCGCCGAAAACCGTACCGGCGTTTGAACCGAAAATTCGGACTTACTAAGGGTGGCCGCTATGTTGAAAGTCGAAGTTTATCGCTACAACCCTGACACCGATTCGGCGCCCAAGACCCAGGTCTTCGACGTGGATACCGGTGGCAAGGACCTGATGGTCCTGGACGTGCTGGCGCTGATCAAAGAGCAGGACGAAGGCTTCTCTTATCGTCGCTCCTGCCGCGAAGGTGTCTGCGGCTCCGACGGCATGAACATCAACGGCAAGAACGGCCTGGCGTGCATCACGCCGCTGTCTTCCGTGGTGAAGGGCAACAAGCTGGTGGTGCGTCCATTGCCTGGTTTGCCGGTCATTCGTGACCTGGTCGTCGACATGAGCATCTTCTACAAGCAATACGAGAAGGTGAAACCCTTCCTGCAGAACGACACGCCGGCTCCGGCCATCGAGCGTCTGCAGTCGCCAGAAGAGCGTGAGAAGCTGGACGGCCTGTACGAGTGCATTCTGTGCGCTTGCTGCTCGACCTCCTGCCCGTCGTTCTGGTGGAACCCTGACAAGTTCCTGGGTCCAGCTGCACTGCTGCAAGCCTATCGTTTCCTGGCTGACAGCCGTGACACCAAGACTCAGGAGCGTCTGGCTTCCCTGGACGACCCGTTCAGTGTGTTCCGTTGCCGCGGCATCATGAACTGCGTGAACGTCTGCCCGAAAGGCCTGAACCCTACCAAGGCTATCGGTCATGTTCGCAGCATGCTTCTCAAGAGCGGTGTCTGAGTTCGTGGCAGCATCGAAGCATCTGTAAGTTTGTAAATGTTGTACCCGTAAACGCTACGGCGCAGGCTGAAACCGGCGCCGTAGTTTTAACCTGAGCAGCAGTTTCAAAGGCTGCAGCTCTTATTTGATGAAATGAGAACCAGCAGGGGCATCCGGGCTGGTACCCGGACTATCTGCGCGATTCCTAGCGACTTGGTGCAGTCGGCGACTCGATACGGTCGCTGCACGGACTTTTCAGGTTGGCAACGGTGTCGACGCCGATGGTGTCCCCTAACCGAGGGTGACCAAGCATGCAAGAAAGCGTGATGCAGCGCATGTGGAACAGTGCCCACCTTTCCGGTGGTAACGCTGCCTATGTGGAAGAGCTCTATGAGCTCTACCTGCACGACCCTAACGCTGTGCCAGAAGAATGGCGCACCTACTTTCAGACGCTGCCGGCTGACGACAGCACTGCCACCGATGTATCGCACTCGACGGTTCGCGATCATTTCGTGTTGCTGGGAAAAAACCAGCGCCGCGCTCAACCGGTCTCCGCCGGTAGCGTGAGCAGCGAGCATGAGAAGAAGCAAGTTGAAGTATTGCGACTGATCCAGGCATTCCGTATGCGCGGCCATCAGGGTTCGCAACTCGATCCTCTGGGTCTGTGGAAGCGTACTGCGCCAGCTGACCTGTCGATCAACCATTACGGTTTGACCAACGCTGACCTCGATACCACATTCCGTGCCGGCGACCTGTTCATCGGCAAGGAGGAGGCGAGCCTACGCGAAATCGTAGAGGCGTTGCAGAAGACATATTGCCGCACCATCGGCGCCGAGTTCACGCACATCGTGGATTCGACCCAGCGCAACTGGTTCATGCAGCGCCTCGAAAGCGTGCGTGGCCGTCCAGCTTACTCCGCCGACATTCAGAGCCATCTGCTCGAGCGCGTCACCGCGGCCGAGGGTCTGGAAAAGTACCTGGGTACCAAATACCCGGGCACCAAGCGCTTCGGTCTGGAAGGTGGTGAAAGCCTGATCCCGATGCTGGACGAACTGATCCAGCGTTCCGGTTCCTACGGCACCAAGGAAATCGTGATCGGCATGGCCCACCGTGGTCGCCTGAACGTCCTGGTCAACACCTTCGGCAAGAATCCGCGCGAGCTGTTCGACGAATTCGAAGGCAAGAAGAAGGTCGAGCTGGGTTCCGGTGACGTGAAATACCACCAGGGCTTCTCGTCCAACGTCATGACCACCGGTGGCGAAGTCCACCTGGCGATGGCCTTCAACCCGTCTCACCTGGAGATCGTTTCTCCGGTGGTCGAGGGTTCTGTGCGCGCTCGTCAGGATCGTCGCAACGACACCACGGGCGAAAAAGTCCTGCCGATTTCCATCCACGGTGACGCTGCCTTCGCAGGTCAGGGTGTGGTACTGGAAACCTTCCAGATGTCGCAGACCCGCGGCTTCAAGACCGGCGGCACGATTCACATCGTGATCAACAACCAGGTTGGCTTCACCATCAGCAACCAGGAAGACTCGCGCTCTACCGAGTACGCGACCGACGTTGCCAAGATGATTCAGGCGCCGATTCTCCATGTAAATGGCGATGACCCTGAAGCGGTGTTGTTCGTGACCCAACTGGCCATCGATTACCGCATGCAGTTCAAGCGTGACGTGGTCATTGACCTGGTCTGCTACCGCCGTCGCGGTCACAACGAAGCCGACGAGCCAAGTGGCACTCAGCCATTGATGTACCAGCAGATTGCCAAACAGCGCACGACGCGTGAGCTTTACGCTGATGCACTGGCTACCGGCAACATCCTCAGCGCTGAAGCGGCTCAGACCAAAGTGGACGAGTACCGCAACGCCCTGGACAACGGCATGCACGTTGTGAAGAGCCTGGTCAAAGAGCCTAACAAGGAACTGTTCGTCGACTGGCGTCCGTATCTGGGCCACGCCTGGACGGCACGTCACGACACCCGTTTCGACCTCAAGACCCTGCAGGAATTGTCGGCCAAGCTGATGGAACTGCCAGAAGGTTTCGTGGTGCAGCGTCAGGTCCAGAAGATCTACGAAGACCGTCAGAAGATGCAAGCCGGTGGTCTGCCGATCAACTGGGGTTACGCAGAGACCATGGCCTACGCCACACTGGCGTTCGAAGGTCACCCGGTGCGTATCACAGGCCAGGACGTCGGTCGCGGTACGTTCTCGCACCGTCACGCCGTGCTGCATAACCAGAAAGACGCAGCCACTTACATCCCGTTGCAGAACCTGTATGCCGGTCAGCCACGCTTTGACCTGTACGACTCGTTCCTGTCGGAAGAAGCGGTTCTGGCGTTCGAATACGGCTACTCCACCACCTCGCCAAATGCGCTGGTGATCTGGGAAGCCCAGTTCGGTGACTTCGCCAACGGTGCGCAGGTCGTGATCGACCAGTTCATCACCAGCGGCGAGCACAAGTGGGGCCGTCTGTGCGGTCTGACCATGCTGCTGCCACATGGCTACGAAGGTCAGGGGCCTGAGCACTCCTCCGCGCGTCTTGAGCGTTACCTGCAGCTGTGCGCCGAGCACAACATTCAGGTGTGCGTGCCGACCACTCCGGCACAGATCTACCATCTGTTGCGTCGTCAGGTGATCCGTCCGCTGCGCAAGCCGCTGGTCGTGCTGACGCCGAAGTCGCTGCTGCGTCACAAACTGGCAGTGTCGACGCTGGAAGATCTGGCCGAAGGCTCGTTCCAGACCGTCATTCCGGAAATCGACACGCTCGATGCCGCGAAAGTGACCCGCCTGGTTATGTGCAGCGGCAAGGTGTACTACGACCTGCTGGAAAAACGCCGTGCCGAAGGCCGCGAAGATATTGCCATCGTGCGTATCGAGCAGCTCTACCCGTTCCCGGAAGACGACCTGATGGACGCCATTGCGTCCTATACCAACCTGACCCATGTGGTCTGGTGTCAGGAAGAGCCGATGAACCAGGGCGCCTGGTACAGCAGCCAGCATCACCTGCGCCGTAGCATCGGCAATCACAACCGCAATCTCGTTCTCGAGTACGCCGGCCGTGATGCGTCTGCTGCACCTGCTTGTGGTTACGCTTCGATGCACGCCGAACAGCAGGAAAAACTGCTGAAAGACGCGTTCACTGTTTAACGCCTTCGCGCACTAGAAACCGAATTAAGGAATTACAGACAATGGCTATTGAGATCAAAGCCCCCTCTTTCCCGGAATCCGTTGCCGACGGCACCATTTCCAAGTGGCACAAACAGCCGGGCGAAGCGGTAAAACGCGACGAACTGCTGGTCGACATCGAAACCGACAAGGTGGTTCTCGAGGTACTGGCTGAAGCTGACGGCGTACTGGCGTCGATCGTGAAAGGCGAGGGCGACACCGTCCTGTCCAACGAACTGATCGCAACCCTGGACGCTGGCGCCACTGCTTCGGCCGCGCCTGCTGCCGCTGCGGCCCCGGCTGCTGCACCTGCCGCTGCTGCCGCGCCGGCTCCTGCCGCCGCTGGCGACGAAGACGCCATCGGCGCTCCGGCTGCGCGCAAGCTGGCTGAAGAAAATGGCATTGCACTGGCCAGCATCAAAGGCACCGGCAAAGACGGTCGCGTCACCAAAGAAGATGTCGTTGCTGCCATTGAAGCGAAGAAATCGGCTCCGGCCGCTGCGCCGGCTGCCAAGCCTGCTGCCGCTGCACCTGCTGCTCCTGTGTTCGCCGCTGGCGACCGCACCGAGAAGCGTGTACCGATGACACGTGTACGTGCCACCGTTGCCAAGCGTCTGGTCGAAGCACAGTCGAACATGGCAATGCTGACAACCTTCAACGAAGTCGACATGACCGAAGTCATGGCGCTGCGTTCGAAGTACAAGGACCTGTTCGAGAAGTCCCACAACGGCGTACGCCTGGGCTTCATGTCGTTCTTCGTCAAGGCCGCTACCGAAGCGCTGAAGCGTTTCCCGGCTGTCAACGCGTCGATCGACGGCACTGACATCGTCTACCACGGTTATGCTGACGTCGGCGTTGCCGTCTCCAGCGACCGTGGTCTGGTGGTTCCGGTTCTGCGCAACGCCGAACACATGAGCCTGGCCGAAATCGAAGGCGGCATTGCCACCTTCGGCAAAAAAGCCCGCGATGGCAAACTGTCCATCGACGAGATGACTGGCGGTACCTTCACCATCACCAACGGTGGTACTTTCGGTTCGATGATGTCGACCCCGATCGTTAACCCGCCGCAAGCGGCCATCCTGGGCATGCACAATATTCTGCAGCGTCCTATGGCGATCAACGGTCAGGTTGTTATCCGCCCGATGATGTATCTGGCGCTGTCCTACGATCACCGCTTGATCGACGGTAAAGAAGCTGTGACGTTCCTGGTGACCATCAAGAACCTGCTGGAAGATCCAGCTCGTCTGTTGCTGGATATCTGATTCAAGGCAGCTGCAAGCCACAAGCGCCAAGCTGCAAAAAATGCAGCCTGGCGTTCGTGCTTGGGTCGTCGCAACATCCTAATGAACAGGCTGCAACTCGTCTGTAGAGCATCACGGATCAGCTTGCAGCTTGTGGCTTGAAGCTCGCAGCTAAAGAGGAACTCTTTTTTATGTCCCAGAAATTCGACGTGGTAGTGATTGGCGCAGGCCCTGGCGGTTATGTTGCCGCCATCAAGGCCGCGCAACTTGGTCTCAAGACTGCCTGCATCGAGAAGTATCAGGATAAAGAGGGCAAGCTCGCTCTCGGCGGTACCTGCCTGAACGTAGGCTGCATTCCTTCCAAGGCGCTGCTGGACAGCTCGTGGAAATTCTACGAAGCCAAGAACCAGTTCAACGTGCACGGCATTTCCATCTCCGGCGACGTGCAGATGGACGTCCCGGCCATGGTTGGCCGCAAGTCGCAGATCGTCAAAGGCCTGACCGGCGGCGTTGCCAGCCTGTTCAAAGCCAACGGCGTTACTTCCCTGCAAGGCCACGGCAAGCTGCTGGCCGGCAAGAAAGTCGAGCTGACCAAGCCTGACGGCACCACCGAAGTCATCGAAGCCGACAACATCATCCTGGCTTCCGGCTCGCGTCCGATCGACATTCCACCGGCTCCGGTCGATCAGAACGTCATCGTCGACTCCACTGGTGCCCTGGAATTCCAGGCAGTGCCTGAGCGTCTGGGTGTGATCGGTGCGGGCGTTATCGGCCTGGAACTGGGTTCGGTATGGTCGCGCTTGGGTTCCAAGGTCACCGTTCTGGAAGCGCTGGAGAAGTTCCTGCCTGCCGCTGACGAAGCCGTTTCCAAGGAAGCACAGAAGACCTTCACCAAGCAGGGTCTGGACATCAAGCTGGGCGCTCGCGTTACCGGTTCGAAAGTCAACGGCAACGAAGTGATCGTCAACTACACCGATAAAGACGGTGAGCAGAACATCACGTTCGACCGCTTGATCGTTGCAGTAGGCCGTCGTCCGGTGACCACCGATCTGCTGGCGTCCGACAGCGGTGTCGATATCGACGAGCGCGGCTTCATCTTCGTCAACGATCAGTGCGAAACCAGCGTTCCTGGTGTTTACGCGATCGGCGACGTGGTCCGTGGTCTGATGCTGGCACACAAAGCGTCGGAAGAAGGCATCATGGTTGTTGAGCGCATCAAGGGCCACAAAACCCAGATGAACTACGACCTGATCCCGTCGGTTATCTACACGCACCCGGAAATCGCATGGGTCGGTAAAACCGAGCAGACCTTGAAGGCCGAAGGCGTTGAGGTTAACGTCGGCAGCTTCCCGTTCGCGGCGAGCGGCCGTGCGATGGCGGCGAACGACACTGGCGGTTTCGTCAAAGTCATCGCTGACGCCAAGACCGACCGTGTACTGGGTGTACACGTCATCGGTCCAGGCGCAGCAGAACTGGTACAGCAGGGCGCGATCGGTATGGAGTTCGGCACCAGTGCCGAAGACATCGGCATGATGGTCTTCTCCCACCCGACGTTGTCCGAAGCGCTGCACGAAGCTGCTTTGGCTGTGAATGGCCACGCCATCCACATCCAGAACAAGAAAAAACGCTAAGAAAAAAACCACGACGGACCGCCCGTCGTAGGCCTTGCTCGCAAGGCTTACCGCGGAAGGTCCGTTGGACTCGAACTCCCGGTGTGTTCCGATCGGCACTGATGTGCAGGTCCGGGCCCTTCCGGGAGAAGCGGTCACAGGTGGTGCGGCACGCTTAGACGAGCAGCACCGAATGCGCAGTACCTAACGAAGACGGTAATAAGCATGAATCTTCACGAGTATCAGGGTAAGCAGCTGTTTGCTGAATACGGCCTGCCAGTATCCAAGGGCTTTGCAGTAGACACCCCGGAAGCAGCAGCAGAAGCGTGCGACAAGATCGGCGGAACCGAATGGGTCGTCAAAGCCCAGGTTCACGCAGGTGGTCGCGGTAAAGCGGGCGGCGTCAAGCTGGTTCGCAGCAAGGAAGACGCAGCTGCGTTCGCCCAACAGTGGTTGGGCAAGCGTCTGGTCACTTACCAGACTGATGCCAACGGCCAGCCAGTCACCAAGATCCTGGTTGAATCCTGCACTGACATCGCCAAAGAGCTGTACCTGGGCGCTGTAGTGGACCGTTCGAGCCGTCGTATCGTGTTCATGGCCTCCACCGAAGGTGGCGTGGACATCGAGAAAATCGCTCACGAAACTCCTGAGAAGATTCTCAAGGCCACGATCGATCCACTGGTTGGCGCTCAGCCATTCCAGGGTCGCGATCTGGCATTCCAGCTGGGTCTGGAGGGCAAGCAGGTCACTCAGTTCGCCAAGATCTTCGTCGGTCTGGCCAAGCTGTTCCAGGACCACGACCTGGCCCTGCTGGAAGTGAACCCGCTGGTGATCAAGGCTGACGGCGATCTGCACTGCCTGGACGCCAAGATCAACATCGACGCCAACGCCATGTACCGTCAGCCTAAGCTGAAGGCTTTCCACGACCCATCGCAAGATGACCCACGTGAAGCCCACGCTGCCAAGTTCGAACTGAACTACGTGGCACTGGAAGGCAACATCGGCTGCATGGTCAACGGTGCCGGCCTGGCCATGGGTACCATGGACATCGTCAACCTGCACGGCGGCAAGCCAGCCAACTTCCTCGACGTAGGTGGTGGCGCTACCAAAGAGCGCGTGACCGAAGCCTTCAAGATCATCCTGTCCGACAGCAACGTCGCCGCAGTACTGGTCAACATCTTCGGCGGCATCGTTCGCTGCGACATGATTGCCGAAGGCATCATTGGCGCGGTGAAAGAAGTCGGCGTGAAAATCCCGGTCGTTGTTCGCCTTGAAGGTAACAACGCTGACCTGGGCGCTAAAGTACTGGCAGAAAGCGGCTTGAACATCATCGCTGCTACCAGCTTGACCGACGCTGCTCAACAAGTCGTCAAAGCTGCGGAGGGCAAATAATGAGCGTCCTGATCAATAAAGACACCAAAGTTATCTGCCAGGGCTTCACCGGCTCTCAAGGTACTTTCCACTCCGAACAAGCCATTGCCTACGGCACCAAAATGGTTGGCGGCGTGACCCCAGGCAAAGGTGGCACCACTCACCTGAACCTGCCGGTGTTCAACACCGTTCGTGAAGCAGTGGAGCAAACTGGCGCTACCGCCAGCGTGATCTACGTTCCGGCTCCTTTCTGCAAAGATTCGATCCTGGAAGCTGCTTTCGGCGGCATCAAGCTGATCATCTGCATCACCGAAGGTATTCCTACCCTCGACATGCTGGATGCCAAGGTCAAGTGCGACGAACTGGGTGTTACCCTGATCGGCCCGAACTGCCCAGGCGTGATCACTCCGGGCGAGTGCAAGATCGGCATCATGCCAGGTCACATTCACTTGCCAGGCAAAGTCGGTATCGTGTCGCGTTCCGGCACCCTGACTTACGAAGCTGTGAAGCAGACCACTGACGCCGGTTTCGGTCAGTCCACCTGCGTTGGCATCGGTGGTGACCCGATCCCTGGCTCCAACTTCATCGACATCCTGAAGTTGTTCCAGAACGACCCACAGACCGAAGCGATCGTCATGATCGGTGAGATCGGTGGTTCGGCTGAAGAAGAAGCCGCTGCCTACATCAAAGCAAACGTGACCAAGCCAGTCGTTTCCTACATCGCTGGTGTGACTGCTCCTCCGGGCAAGCGCATGGGCCATGCTGGCGCGATCATCTCCGGCGGCAAAGGTACTGCAGACGAGAAATTCGCTGCACTGCAAGACGCGGGTGTCAAAACCGTGCGTTCGCTGGCAGACATCGGCAAAGCCCTGGCTGAGCTGACCGGTTGGGAAATGAAAAAGTAAGCATCGCTTGCTGATCATTGTCTGATCGACAAAGGCCACCTTCGGGTGGCCTTTGTGTTTTCAGGGCTCAACCCCGTTTGCCTGTCGTTTCCCATCGCGAGCGCGCTCACGCCTACAGGATTGCAGTTACCCTCTGTAGGAGCGCGCTTGCCCGCGAACAAACGATAACGCGGTAGACCTGGAAAACCGCGTTGTTTTCCCTCGTAAGCAAGACACCCATTCACCCATTCACCTGTGCGTTCGTGCTTAAGCAGCCAGGCTGCCTGCGTACCAAATACCGTAGGAGTTTTCCGATATGCGACAGCTACGTGCATACATCGGTCGCCTCGCCCTGTATCGGTGCGGGAAATAGGGTAGGCTACGCGCCATTTTGCGTGGCCGGCCCCCATAAGGAGCTGCTGCGCGCAGACGGGTCTGTTCTAAAAGGACGGGCAGCATTTCCCTCACCCTCAGGGAAATCCTCTTCTTAATTCCGATTCAGCAGTGTGGTTTCTTTGATGAAAGTGTTGAAACGTCAGGACATCGTGGCGCTTGGTTTCATGACGTTCGCGTTGTTCGTAGGTGCTGGCAATATCATCTTCCCCCCTATCGTTGGTCTACAGGCCGGTCCGCACGTGTGGATGGCGGCGCTGGGCTTTCTGGTAACGGCGGTAGGCCTCCCGGTCGTGACCGTAGTTGCACTGGCCAAGGTAGGCGGGGCCATGGACGCGCTGAGCAGCCCGATCGGCAAAGTCGCCGGTACCGTGCTCGCCGCGGTCTGCTATTTGTCCGTGGGGCCGTTGTTCGCAACGCCGCGCACGGCCACGGTGTCCTTTGAGGTCGGCCTGGCGCCGATCACCGGTGAGAGCCCGCTGGCGCTGTTCCTGTACAGCCTCGTGTATTTCCTGCTGGTCTTCTGGATCTCGCTCTATCCCGGCCGCTTGCTCGACACCGTCGGACGCTTCCTTGCGCCATTGAAGATCATCGCGTTGGCGGTCCTGGGCATTGCGGCTTTCGCGCTGCCTGCCGGTGATGTCGGGGTTGCACAACCAGCGTATGTCGCCGCGCCGTTCTCCCAAGGCTTCATCAATGGTTACCTGACCATGGACACGCTGGGTGCGCTGGTGTTTGGCATCGTCATCGTCAATGCCATCCGTTCTCGGGGCGTGGAGTCTCCAAAACTGATCACCCGCTACGCGATCATTGCCGGTCTTATTGCCGGGCTGGGCCTTGCGCTGGTCTACATCAGCCTGTTCCGTCTCGGCGCCGCAAGCCATGCCGTCGCTGCAGGTGCCACCAATGGCGCGGCGGTGCTGCACGCCTATGTGCAACATACCTTTGGGACGCTGGGCAGCGGTTTTCTCGCGGTGTTGATTTCCCTTGCGTGCCTGGTCACGGCAGTGGGGCTTACGTGCGCTTGCGCCGAGTATTTCAGCCGACTGCTGCCGCTGTCCTACAAGACCCTGGTGATCCTCCTCGCCGCGTTCTCCCTGTTGGTGTCCAACCTGGGCCTGACCAAGCTGATCCAGTTCTCCATTCCGGTGCTGACCGCGATTTATCCGCCGTGCATCGCATTGGTCGCATTGAGCTTCTGCAAGGACTTCTGGCAGTCGCAAGGGCGCGTCGTTGCGCCCGTGATGCTGGTGTCATTCGTGTTCGGCATGATCGACGCGGTCAAGGGGGCGGGATTTGCGGATGTGCTGCCTGATGCACTGGCGCATTTGCCATTGAGCGAGCAAGGGCTGGCCTGGTTGATCCCGTCGCTGATCACGCTGTTCGTGGCGTTCGTGGTGGATCGCATGCTGGGTCGGCGCAGCGAAGCGCTGGCCTGAGGGGAGGGCGGCAGCGTCTTTTCATGACGATGCTGCTGAACTTGACGGTATAAAAAATAAAGCCCGCGCAATGCGGGCTTTATTTTCAGGAACTTTGGAACTTACTGCTTAGTTGGTGCAGGCGCCTGTTCGTTAGCCTCTTTTGCGCGCTCTTGAGCGGCTTCGGCATTCTTCTGGGCGGCTTCCTGACTTTCTTTGGCGGCGTCGTTCACTTTGTCTTGAGCCTTTTGCATCGACTCCTGAGACTGCTGGGCGGCCTTGTTGGCATCTTGCTGTTTATCCTCGGATTTTTTGTCGCACGCGGCGAGGCCCAAGGTGGCAGAAAGCATGAGGGCAATGGCTAAAGTCTTACGCATGGGGTATTTCTCCTTATTGAATATCTACGAGCCTTCGAGCGCGCGCTTATTCCGTTAGTTCCATCATGCGCACCGATAAATAAATAGCTGTTTCATTGGCGTTACGCGGGAAACCCGGATTCACGCGGGTTAAACGATTTTGCTCGCGCCGTCGCACCCGACCTGAACGGGGGCCGTTAAACAGTGCATGAAGAATGTGCGGTCACGTAGTCGGCGCTCTTGAAATCTGCGACCCAGCCCCCACCTTGATGACAACCCGTCGTCCAGCGTCAGAAGGGCATCGGACGGCTACCCCTATTTGTATGGACTGATTGGAGTTTGATGACCATGAGTGTGGAAACTCAAAAGGAAACCCTGGGCTTCCAGACCGAGGTGAAGCAACTGCTGCACCTCATGATCCATTCGCTGTATTCGAACAAGGAGATTTTTCTCCGCGAGCTGATTTCCAACGCTTCCGACGCGGTGGACAAGCTGCGTTTCGAAGCACTGTCCAAGCCCGAGCTGCTGGAAGGCGGTGCCGAGCTCAAGATCCGCGTGAGCTTCGACAAGGACGCTCAGACCGTCACCCTTGAAGACAACGGCATCGGCATGAGCCGCGAAGATGTGATTACCCACCTGGGTACCATCGCCAAGTCCGGCACGGCCGATTTCATGAAGAACCTCACTGGCGATCAGAAGAAAGACTCGCACCTGATCGGTCAGTTCGGTGTGGGTTTCTACTCCGCGTTCATCGTCGCCGATCAGGTTGAAGTGTTCAGTCGTCGTGCCGGTCTGCCGGCCAGCGAAGGCGTCCACTGGTCCTCCAAAGGGGAGGGCGAGTTTGAAGTCGCGACTGTGGAGAAAGCCGATCGCGGTACGCGCATCGTGCTGCACCTCAAGAAAGCGGAAGACGAATTCGCCGACGGCTACCGCCTGCGCAACATCATCAAGAAGTATTCCGACCACATCGCCTTGCCGATCGAACTGCCGAAAGAGCAGATCGCTGTCGAAGGCGAGCCAGCGCCTGTGCAGGAATGGGAAACCGTTAACCGAGCCAGCGCCCTGTGGACCCGTCCTCGTACCGAAGTGAAGGATGAGGAATACCAGGAGTTCTACAAGCACATTGCCCATGATTTCGAAAACCCGCTGGCCTGGAGCCATAACAAGGTCGAAGGCAAGCTGGAATACAACTCGCTGCTGTACGTGCCGGCCCGTGCCCCGTTCGATCTGTATCAGCGTGAAGCGCCGCGCGGCCTGAAACTGTACGTGCAGCGCGTATTCGTCATGGACCAGGCCGAGTCTTTCCTGCCGCTGTACCTGCGTTTCATCAAGGGTGTGGTCGACTCCAACGACCTGTCGTTGAACGTCTCGCGTGAAATCCTGCAGAAAGACCCGATCATCGACTCGATGAAGTCCGCGCTGACCAAGCGCGTGCTGGACATGCTGGAAAAACTGGCGAAGAACCAGCCGGAAGAATACAAAGGCTTCTGGAAAAACTTTGGTCAGGTCATGAAAGAAGGCCCGGCTGAAGACTTCGCCAACAAGGAAAAGATTGCCGGTCTGCTGCGTTTCGCGTCCACCTCCGACGAGAGCGGCGAGCAAAGCGTTTCCCTGGCCGAGTACCTGGCCCGTGGCAAGGAAGGTCAGGACAAGATCTATTACCTCACTGGCGAAAGCTACGCGCAGGTCAAGAACAGCCCGCACCTGGAAGTCTTCCGCAAGAAAGGCATCGAAGTGCTGCTGCTGACCGACCGTATCGACGAGTGGCTGATGAGCTACCTGAGCGATTTCGACGGCAAAGGCTTCGTTGACGTGGCACGTGGCGATCTGGACCTGGGCAAGCTTGATTCTGAAGAGGACAAGAAAGCCCAGGAAGAAGTGGCCAAGGATAAGGAAGGTTTGATCGAGCGTCTGAAGGCCGCACTGGGTGACGCTGTCAGCGAAGTCCGCGTCTCGCACCGTCTGACCGACTCGCCTGCGATCCTGGCCATCGGTGAGCAGGACTTGGGTCTGCAAATGCGTCAGATCCTGGAAGCGAGCGGCCAGAAGGTTCCGGATTCCAAGCCGATCTTCGAATTCAACCCGACGCACCCGCTGATCGGCAAGCTTGACAATGAGCAGAGCGAAGAGCGTTTCGGCGAGCTGTCGCACATTCTGTTCGATCAGGCAGCGCTGGCCGCCGGTGACAGCTTGAAAGATCCGGCCGCTTACGTGCGCCGTTTGAACAAGTTGTTGGTAGAGCTATCGGTTTAACATTTGTGTGCAGTCAAAACCCGCTCCGGCGGGTTTTGTCATTTGGTATTCCTTCATTCTCAGCAGCAGGAGTCGGCAATGAGCAACGTTACTGTGCAGTCCGTGGTGTATCAGATTGACGGGCAGAGCTACGAAAGTCGTCTGGTCTTCAGTGAAGGTGCCCAGGCGGCGCCAGGGCTGGTGATGGCGCCTAACTGGATGGGCATCAGCGAAGACGCCGAGCAGATCGCCAAAGAAGTGGCGGATAAGGGGTACGTGGTCTTGCTGGCTGACCTCTACGGCCAGAACGTGCGGCCGAAAAACGGCGATGAAGCTGCGGCGGCCATGATGCCGATGAAAAATGACCGTGCCTTGCTGAACAAACGCATGACGGCAGCGCTGGATCAACTGACCGCGCAGACCGTCGCCAAGGTGGACAAGGCAAGCCTGGCAGCATTCGGTTTCTGCTTCGGCGGCTGCTGCGCGCTGGAACTGGCTCGCACAGGCGCGCCATTGAAGGCTGCCGTGTCATTCCACGGCACGCTGGATACCACCAACCCGGCCGATGCGAAAAACATCAAGGGCAAGGTCCTGGTATTGCACGGCGCATCCGATCCACTGGTGCCGAAAGAGCAATTGCCAGCGTTCGAAGCCGAAATGAATGCCGCCAACGTCGACTGGCAGCTGCTGAGCTACGGCGGCGCGTTCCATTCGTTTACCGATCCGCATGCCAACAACCCTGGCGTGCAGATGTACAACCCGACAGTTTCAAAGCGCGCGTTCACGGCGATGCACAATCTGCTGGATGAAGTGTTCGCGGGCTGATGCAACGTTTTTGACACACTATTAATCCTGTGGGAGCGAATTCATTCGCGATGCGATGGCCCAGGCGATATAGAGGTCGCCGCTGTGCCGTCGTCTCGCGAGAGAATTCGCACCCACCGGGTGTATGTCCGGCGTGACTGGTTGCGTGGTGCTACTTTCTGCTCACTGGCGACTCAATCCGCTCCACTTCCCCGGCCACTGTCGGCCAGTCTCCCGCCGCCCATTTCGCCCTTGCCTGATCAATCAAGGCCGGATCGCTGGCAACGAAATTCCAGTTCATTCTGCGTGGCCCATCCAGTGGCGCGCCGCCAATCAGTACCGCGTGGGATTCGCTTTCAGCGCTCAGTGTCGGTTCGTCACCTGTGTCCAGCACCACCAGGCTACGAGGCTCGACCGGTTCGCCATCCAGCAACATGTCGCCCGCTATCACGTACAACGCCCGTTGCTCATGTTCAGCGGGAATCAGCAGCGTGGTGGCGGTCTGCATCATCACTTGCGCATACAGCGTCGGCGACAAGACCGGAACCGGTGACTCAAGGCAGAAACCGTTGCCAGCGATCATGCGGATGCTGATACCCATGGCGTCGCTGACGGGCAAGGTCGCCGCCGGATGATGGCTGTAATGGCCAATGCCTTGCTCGTGGGTTTTGGGCGATGCCAGCCAGACTTGCAGGCCGTGCAGCCGCGACCCACTGTCGTGAAGCGCCTGCGGCGTACGTTCGATATGCGCGATCGCGCTCCCGGCGGTCATCCAGCTCACTTCGCCCGGCATGACATGCTGATCGCTGCCGAGGCTGTCTTTGTGCTGGATCTGGCCTTCAAAGAGGTAGGTGAGGGTCGACAGGCCGATGTGCGGGTGCTGGCGGATGTCCATGCCACGCCCCGGCTCATAGGTGGTTTCCAGCATGTGATCGAAGAACACGAACGGTCCGACACTTCGACATTGGGCCGAGGGCAAGGGACGCAGAATCGGTTGGCCTTCGACGTCTTCCGCGCGGGGTTTGATGGTCAGCATGGCAGGGCTCTCGATAAACAGGGCAACAGAATACAAAGCATAAACGCAGCCGTCTGGATCGTCTGTGCTCACAGCTGGCGGTCATAAATTATTACGAACTAGTTAGTGAATTGTCCTACAGCTTTCGGGAGCGTAAGCCGATACAGAAAGCGACAACCGGCTGCTCTTTTTTCAGCGCAGGGTTTGGGGAAGGGACCCACTATGACCGTCAGAAACATGAATATCGCACCCCGGGCCGCACTGGGTTTTGGTGTGCTTGCGCTGCTGGTTTTCGGTCTGGGGGCGTTTGCCCTGCTGCAGATGTCCAGCATGCGCAAGCAGTCGGACCTGGTGGAGAGTAAATGGCTGCCCAGCGTCATGGAGCTGGGGACGATGGGCCAGGACTTGATGCGGATCAGGACGTTGACGCTGCGACTGATGCTCAACTGCAGCGCTGATGCGCTGCAGGAGAACTACGCCAAGATCGATCAGCTAAAAGCCGGGTTGCAGTCCACCGATCAGCACTATGTCGCACTGATTGAATCGCCCCGTGAGCGTGAACTGTATGAAGGTTTTGCCACCGCCAAACAGGCTTACTTTCAGCGGCAAAATCGCGTCATGGAGCTGTCTCGGCAAAATCAGATGGACGATGCCTTGCAGGTCATCAACGGCGAAATGAATCAATACGCCGACAAGATGACCCAGGCACTCAACGAACTGACGGCGATCAACAAGAAAGGCGCGGGTGAAGCCACCGATCTGGCGCAGCAGGTCTTCGGCAGTGCCCAGAGCTGGGTCATGGGGATGATCGTCCTGACCGCGCTCATTACGCTGGTGCTCGCGTGGGGGTTGACTCGCAGCATTGTGCAGCCGCTGGCTCAGGCGCTGGGTATCGCCCAGGTCATCGCGGCTGGCGACCTTACCGCTGATATCGTCGTTCAGGGCCGCGATGAGCCTGCTCGTTTGCTGGAAGCGCTGAAGGCCATGCAGCTCAGTTTGCGCCGCACGATTTTGCGGATTTCCGATTCGTCCAGCCAACTCGCTTCGGCGTCGGAAGAGCTGAGCACGGTGACCGAAGATTCCACACGCGGTCTGCACCAACAGAGCCTGGAAATCGATCAGGCTGCCACGGCGGTCAACCAGATGACCGCAGCGGTCGAAGAGGTGGCGCGCAACGCGGTCGCGACCTCGCAGGCTTCCGACGAGTCGGAGCGTATCGCTGAGCGTGGCCGTCAGCAGGTCAAGGCGACGGTTGCCTCGATCAACCACCTGGCCGAGGACGTCACGCAGACCGGTGATCAGGTCGGCGTCCTTGCGCAGAAAGTGTACGGCATCACCAAGGTGCTGGACGTGATCCGGTCGGTGGCTGAGCAGACCAACCTGCTGGCGCTCAACGCGGCTATCGAAGCGGCGCGTGCCGGAGAAGCTGGCCGAGGTTTCGCCGTGGTTGCGGACGAGGTTCGTGCACTGGCGCACCGCACACAGTCTTCGACGCAGGAAATCGAGCTGTTGGTCAGTGATATTCGCCAAGGCACGGATCAAGCGGTCGAGGCTATGCAGGGCAGCAACAGCCGTGCACGTTCGACCCTGGAGCTGGCGCAGTCGGCGGGCGTGGCGCTGGACGAGATCGCAGCAGCGATCACGCTGATCACCGAGCGCAATACGGTCATCGCAAGCGCGTCCGAAGAGCAGGCGCAGGTCGCGCGTGAAGTGGACCGTAACCTCACCAACATCCGCGATCTGGCGCTGCAGAGTTCTGCCGGTGCCAACCAGACCAGCGCGGCGAGTCATGACCTGTCGCGTCTGGCGACGGACCTGAACGGCATGGTCGCGGCGTTTTCGGTGTAGGCATAAGGCGGCATTCGTTCCGGAGCGCGCTTGCCCGCGAAAACGGTGTGTCAGTCCACATCGTGTCGTTCGGTGTGGCGCATCGCGCGCCAGGCGCGCTCCTGCAAAAGCGACAGTGAGTCAGCTAACACAGGTATTCACGCCCACAAAAAAGGCGCCTCGAGAGGCGCCTTTTCATGTTGCGGCAGACTGTATTACTTGCCGGTCCAGCGCTTCATCACCAGCGTGGCGTTGGTGCCACCGAAACCGAAGCTGTTGCTCATGACCAGGTTGATCTCGGCGTTTTCGCGCGTCTTGGTCAGGATTGGCAGGTCCGCGACTTCAGGGTCCAGCTCGTCGATGTTGGCCGAGCCGGCCATGAAGTTGCCTTCCATCATCAGCATGCAGTAGATCGCTTCGTGAACGCCTGCGGCGCCCAGCGAGTGACCCGACAGGCTCTTGGTGGAGCTGATGGCTGGCGCGTTGTCGCCGAATACTTCACGCACACCTTTCATTTCCGCGACGTCGCCGACCGGGGTCGAGGTGCCGTGGGTGTTCAGGTAGTCGATCTTGCCGTCGACGGTGGACATCGCCTGCTGCATGCAGCGGATGGCGCCTTCGCCGCTTGGAGCGACCATGTCGTAGCCATCGGACGTCGCGCCGTAGCCGACCAGTTCGGCGTAGATCTTCGCGCCGCGTGCCAGAGCGTGTTCCAGTTCTTCAACCACGACCATGCCGCCACCGCCTGCGATGACGAAGCCGTCGCGGTCGGCGTCGTAAGCACGCGAAGCCTGTTCAGGGGTTTCGTTACGCTTGCTCGACAGTGCGCCCATGGCATCGAACAGGAACGACTGGCTCCAGTGCTCTTCTTCACCGCCGCCGGCGAACACGATGTCCTGTTTGCCCATCTGGATCTGTTCCATGGCGGTGCCGATGCAGTGAGCACTGGTGGCGCAGGCAGAAGCGATGGAGTAGTTCAGGCCCTTGATCTTGAAGGGCGTCGCCAGGCAGGCCGAAACGGTGCTGCTCATGGTGCGGGTCACGCGGTACGGACCGACGCGCTTGACGCCTTTCTCACGCAGGATGTCCAGCGCTTCCATCTGGTTGAGGGTCGACGCGCCACCGGAACCGGCGATCAGGCCGGTACGCGGGTTGGAGACCTGCTCTTCGGTCAGGCCGGAGTCGGCGACCGCGTCTTTCATGGCCAGATAGGCATAGGCCGCAGCGTGACCGACGAAGCGGTAGATCTTGCGATCGATCAGCTCTTCGAGGTTGAGGTCGATGGAGCCGGATACCTGGCTGCGCAGACCCATTTCGGCATATTCCGGATTGAAACGGATGCCAGGGCGACTTGCACGCAGGTTGGCGGAAACGGTGTCTTTGTCATTGCCCAAGCAGGAAACAATGCCCAGACCAGTGATAACGACGCGGCGCATGCGAATACCCTTAGAAATTGTCAGTGGAGGTGAAGACGCCGACGCGGAGGCCTTCGGCGGTGTAGATTTCGCGACCGTCCACGGTCACCGAACCGTCGGCGATGGCCAGGTTCAGTTTGCCTTTGAGGACGCGCTTGATTTGAATGTTGTAGGTGACTTTTTTGGCCGTCGGCAACACCTGACCAAAGAATTTCACTTCGCCCGAACCCAGCGCACGGCCGCGGCCCGGCAGGCCTTGCCAGCCCAGGAAGAAACCGACCAGTTGCCACATGGCGTCCAGGCCCAGGCACCCCGGCATCACCGGATCACCTTCAAAGTGACAGGCGAAGAACCACAGGTCCGGAGTGATATCCAGTTCGGCGACCAATTCACCTTTGCCGTACTTGCCGCCTTCTTCGCTGATATGAGTGATGCGATCAATCATCAGCATATTGGGGGCGGGCAGTTGCGCGTTACCCGAGCCGAACAGCTCGCCGCGACTGCAGCGCAGCAGATCTTCCCGGGTAAAGGCGTTTTGTTTGGTCATGCGAGCTCCTCGATAATCCTGTGCGGCAGGGTGTGGCAATGCTTACCCAATCTGACCAGCGGGTCATTCCTCAGCTGGCAGCCTACTCATAGACTATTGCGTTGTAATGAAAGTCACAGCACAGGCGAAATGAAAGTACACCTGTGCACTGAAATTTTCCGTCCGCGCGTCGGCGCAGTTCGATCACGGCACACAAGACTGCCGCAATTTATCATTTATCGCCAGTCGCAGATGCCTTAAAGGTCAGCCAACGCTGTAAAACCTGCTGTAAATCAGTGCGTTTGAACGGCTTGGCCAGGTAATCGTTCATACCTGCCTGCAGGCAGATCTCGCGATCACCGTGCCGGGCGTTGGCGGTCAGGGCGATGATGGGCAGCGTTTCGAGCTCTGGAAGCTGGCGAATTCTGCGCGTGGCTTCGTAGCCGTCCATGATCGGCAGGCGGCAATCCATCAGGATCAACGCGTATTTTTCCTGGCTGGCCATGCTGACGGCTTGCGCGCCATCCCCCGCGACACTGACCTGAAGCCCGAGGCTGCGCAACATGGCTTCGACCACGGTGCGGTTGACCGGGTTGTCCTCGACCAGCAGGACACAGCCGTCGCGCTCTTGCGGCATTTCGCCGACAGCGCCCGATGGCGGCACAGGTTCTTCCTGCTGGACCTGTTGTAGCGGAATCTCCAGATGGAACACCGAGCCCAGTCCCTCGCTGCTTTCTGCGTACAGCGATCCGCCCATCCTTTCCGCCAGATTGCGCGCGATCGGCAGGCCCAGCCCGGTGCCGCCGTAGCGCCTTGAAATGGAGTTATCGGCCTGCTGGAACGCGTCGAACATGGATTCCAGCAGTTCCGGAGAAATACCGATGCCGCTGTCGCGCACCGCGCAGGTAAAGAGAATGTGTTGCGCGTCACTCTGACGCCAGGCGGTTTCGACCCGCACGCTGCCGAACTCGGTAAATTTCAGCGCATTGCCGATCAGGTTGACGAGGATCTGGCGGATACGGGTCGGGTCGCCTTTGACGCGCAGCAGATCCAGCCCGGGCTGCACGTCCAGCTCGAGCGCCAGGCCGCGCTGCTGTGCATTGTGGGCGAACGCCTGAACCGAGGTGGCAATCAGGTCGGCCAGGTTGAACGAAATGTTTTCCAGTTCCAGTGCGTCGCGCTCAAAGCGCGAGAAGTCGAGGATGTCGTTGATCACCCGCAGCAGGTGCTCGGTGGACTCGGTGGCCAAGGCGGAATATTCAGCCTGTTCCTCGGTCATCTTCGTCGTTCCCATCAACTGCAGCATGCCGAGCACACCATTCATCGGCGTGCGCAGCTCATGGCTCATCATCGCCAGAAATTCGGACTTCGCGCTGTTGGCACGCTCCGCTTCCTCGCGGGTTCTGATCAACTCGTCCATGGCTTGTTTCTGTTCGCGACTGGCTTTCTCCAACCCAAGCGCCAGATTGTTGATATGGCGGGCAAGGTCGCCCAGTTCGGCGTCGTCGGCCACCGGCAAAGGAGTGGTGTAGTCACCGTGCTGGATGGCCTTGACCGCATCGCTCATGGCACTGATGGGTTGAGACAGGCTGAGGGACAGGCGTCTGGCCAGGATGTAGGTAAAGAGGAGGGCGAACAGCGCAAGGATCCCGGCCTTCAACAGGATTTCCTGCTCGCGCACGTTGAACGCGTCGCTGGACATGCCCACCAGAACGCGCCCTAGATAGTCTTCGATGGGCACGCCGGTCATGTCGTCACTGTCGTCCAGGCGATTACCGTCCTGCTTGACCTGTTGCAAACGGATAGGCGCCTGGAAGATTTCCATCTGCCGTGAGCGTGTCCCGTCTGGCGCTTGCTCGACATGCACGAGCACTCTGCCCGTGTTGTCCTGAACCTCGAGAAAGCGCACGTGGGGCGTGCTCATCGTGGCTTTCATCAGGCTTTCGAGGACATCGTTGTTGCCCACGATCACGCCATATTCCGACGCTGGCGCCAGTTGGTTCGCGATCAACTGGCCCGTGTGATTCAGCTCCTGACGCAAGTCCTGAATGCGCACCACGGTGAAAAAACTGATCAATAAAAGCGTCAACAGCAGGGCGGGGCCCAGACTGAGAATTTGCGTGCGGGTGCTGATGTTCCAGCCACGTTGCGACGTCATGGCCTGATACCGGCTGTCATGGGTTGCTTCATGTGCCACTGCTCACGCAAGACAGGGGGTGCAGGTGCACGGGTGTGCCATGGAATCGAATCTCATCGGGAAAACGACCTAACGATAGCTCAACGGATGGGTTGCGGAATTTTCATCCGAGGTGCGCATCTTAACCGAGCCGTAGGTAATTTCCTTGTGAAGAGTAGGGCCACGGCGAGAGGCGTGCCGCTGTCGTGTTTTGCCGCTGGTGGCGAGCCCGGCGCTCCGTATAATGCAGCCATCGCCAGTTCTGATGGCTCTAGATGGATTGTTTTATGACCCAACAGCAACCGATCGCAGTCCTGGGTGGTGGCAGCTTCGGGACAGCCGTGGCCAACCTGCTGGCCGAGAATGGCCACCGGGTCTTGCAGTGGATGCGTGATCCCGATCAGGCGGAGGCCATCCGCGTCAACCGCGAGAACCCGCGTTACCTCAAGGGCATCAAGGTGCTCGAAGGGGTCGAACCGGTCACGGACCTGCAGCGCGCGTTGAGCGACAGCGAACTGGTCTTCGTCGCATTGCCCTCCAGCGCGCTGCGCAGTGTGCTGACACCCTATGTCGATTTGCTGAGCGGCAAGATGCTGGTCAGCCTGACCAAAGGCATCGAAGCCCAGACCTTCAAGCTGATGAGCGAGATCCTCGAAGACATCGCGCCGCAAGCGCGCATCGGTGTGCTGTCCGGGCCGAATCTGGCGCGGGAAATCGCCGAGCACGCGTTGACGGCCACGGTGGTCGCCAGTGAGGACGAGGACCTTTGCCGGCAGGTTCAGGCGGCACTCCATGGTCGCACCTTCCGCGTGTACGCCAGCGCCGACCGGTTTGGTGTGGAGCTGGGCGGGGCGCTGAAGAACGTCTATGCCATTATTTCCGGCATGGCCGTGGCGCTGGGCATGGGCGAGAACACCAAAAGCATGCTGATCACCCGCGCGCTGGCAGAAATGACTCGTTTCGCGGTCAGCCAGGGCGCCAATCCGATGACCTTCCTGGGGCTTGCCGGTGTAGGGGATCTGATCGTGACCTGCTCGTCGCCGAAAAGCCGCAATTATCAGGTGGGTTTCGCGCTGGGGCAGGGGCTGAGCCTGGATGAAGCCGTGACCCGCCTGGGCGAAGTGGCAGAAGGCGTCAATACGCTTAAAGTGCTCAAGGTCAAAGCGCAGGAGTTGCAGGTCTACATGCCGCTGGTCGCCGGGTTGCATGCGATTCTCTTTGAAGGCCGCACGCTGGAGCAGGTCATCGAGCTGTTGATGCGGGCCGAACCCAAGACTGACGTCGATTTCATCTCTACCAGTGGGTTCAACTGATCCCATTGCCCTTACGTTTTCCCCTCCATGGAGAAGCCCTTGAACGAGTCAAAACTCAAGCAGCACGAATCGATTCTGCTGCGCATCCTGTGGATGCTGGTGTTTGTGGTGGTCTGGCAGGTGGCCGAGATCGTCCTGGCGGTCGTGGTGCTGGTGCAACTGGCGTACCGGTTGTTCTATGGCGCGCCGAGCCTGAGCCTGATGTCGTTCGGTGACAGCCTGAGCCAGTTTCTGGCGCAGATCGGTCGCTTCGGCACCTTCCACACCGATCAGAAACCCTGGCCATTCGCCGACTGGCCAGCGCCGCGTCCGCCGGAAGGTGAAGCGCCACACACCGTTCCCGCCGCCGCGCACCCGGTGCGTGATGAGGAACCGAAGCTATGAAAGTGTGGATTCTGCGTCACGGCGAGGCTCAGAACCGGGCGCGCACGGACGCTGAACGTGAACTGACGGACAATGGCCGTGAAGAAGTCCTGAACAGTGCGGCGCATCTGCTGGGCCAGCCGCTGCGCTGGATCATCGCGAGCCCCTATGTGCGGGCGCAGCAGACCGCTGAACTGGTGCGTCAGGCCTTGGGGTTTGCCGATGCGGTGGTGACCGTGCCTTGGTTGACCCCCGAAAGCGACCCGCGCAAGGCGCTGTCCAACCTGGACCTGTATGCCTCGGACGATGTGTTGATCGTCAGTCATCAGCCGCTGGTGGGTTCGCTGATTGGTCTCGCAGTGCATGGCCATCTGCAAACCGCTGAGCCGATGCACACTGCCAGCCTGGCCGAGCTTGACGCGGACTTTCCGTTGGCCGGGGCGATGGAGCTGGTCAGGGTTCGGCATCCGGGGTAAAAGCCCTGGCCTCTCTTTGTAGAGGCGCGCTTGCCCGCGAACGCGGTCGATCAGACACAGCCATGCTGGCTGATACGACGCAGCCGCGGGCAAGGGCGCTGTCATAACCGTTCGGCATTCTCCGCCATCCTATGAATCCATGGCACCGGCAGAGGTGCCGCCAACAACAAGGAAAAACCATGGCCCTATGGCGTGAAGCACCCAACCTCGACGCGCTCAACGCGATGCAGAAAAACACCATTGGCGAGATGCTCGACATTCGTTTCGAGGCCTTCGACGAACAATCCCTGACCGCCAGCATGGTCATCGATCACCGCACGCATCAGCCTTACGGCCTCCTGCATGGCGGTGCATCGGTGGTACTGGCGGAAACCGTGGGCTCGTCGGCCAGCTATCTGGTCATCGACACCAGCAAATACTTTTGCGTCGGGCTTGAAATCAACGCCAACCACCTGCGCGGCCTGCGCAGTGGTCGGGTGACCGCGGTGGCGCACCCCGTGCACATTGGCCGTACCACCCACGTCTGGGACATCCGCCTGACCAGCGACGAAGGCAAGGCCAGCTGCATCTCGCGGCTGACGGTCGCGGTGGTTCCCCATGGCGAGCAGCCGCCCGCGCGCTGATCGGGCGTGCCCATGACCGGAGTGTCATCGCCGATGGCAGTTCCGGTCATTGCCGCGTCAGCCAGCGGGTGCGCACAATTGCCGCCTGTTCAAGGTTCTCTGGATGCGCTGGCATGACCCAACCCGTGTTTTTCGCTCACGCCAATGGCTTCCCCTCGGCGACTTACGGCAAGTTGTTCGCAGCGCTGGGTGATGAGTTTCAGGTGACGCACCTGGATCAGCATGCCCATGACCCGCGTTTTCCAGTGACCGATAACTGGCCCAACCTGGTTGACGAGCTGGTTCACCATTTGCGCGAACAGTCTCAACCGGTGTGGGGCGTGGGGCATTCGCTGGGCGGCGTGTTGCATTACCACGCTGCCTTGCGCCATCCCGAGCTGTACCGTGGCGTGGTCATGCTCGATTCACCGGTGCTGACCCGTTTCGATCAATGGATGATTCGTGCCGCCAAGCGCTTCGGCTTCATCGATCGCATCACACCTGCCGGTCGTACGCTTGGACGCCGCGAAGTGTTCAGCGATCTGGACGCCGCGCGCCGTTACTTCTCCGGGAAAAATCTGTTTCGTCGGTTCGACCCTGAATGTTTTGAAGCGTATCTGCTGCACGGCTTGCAGCCCGATGGCGAGCAGTTGAGGCTGCGTTTCGACCCGGCCACCGAGATCAGCATCTATCGCAGCGTGCCGCACACCAGCCCAGGGATGGCGCGTCATTTGCGCGTGCCGCTGGCGATGGTGCGTGGCGAGCACAGCGACGTGGTGCGGCGGCATCATGCGATGTCGGTGAAAAGCATGCGCGAAGGCGAGTATCTTTCGGTACCGGGCGGCCACATGTTTCCGCTCGAACACCCAGAGGATACCGCGCAGATGCTCAAAAACCTGTTCTCCCGCTGGTCTGCGCGCAGTCGCGCCGCCAACGATTTGCTGGCACGCCAGCAAGCCCGCGCATGAGTTGTTCGGTTGAAGAAGTGCGTCTGAGCCTGCCGCACATTGAGCTGGCGGCGCATTTGTTCGGGCCGCAGGACGGCCTTCCGGTCATTGCCTTGCACGGTTGGCTTGATAACGCCAACAGTTTTGCCCGTCTGGCACCCAAGCTGAAGGGACTGAGGATTCTGGCGCTGGACATGGCCGGTCATGGTCACTCCGACCATCGGCCTGCGGGCGCCGGCTACGGCCTGCCGGACTACGCCCACGACGTGTTGCAGGTCGCCCAGCAGATGGGCTGGGAAAAGTTTTCGCTGCTCGGGCACTCATTGGGCGCCATTGTTTCGGTGATCATCGCGGGGGCGTTGCCCGAACGCATCAACCGGCTGGCCTTGATCGACGGCCTCATTCCGCCGTTGGGCGAGCCCGAAGGCGCCGCGGAGCGCATGGGGGCGGCCCTGCAGGCGCAACTCACGCAGTCGAGCAAACGCAAACCGGTCTACACGGACATGGACCGCGCGGTGGAGGCGCGGATGAAAGGTGTGGTCGCGGTAAGCCGCGAGGCTGCTGAGTTGCTGGCTCAGCGTGGCTTGATGCCGGTGCCTGGCGGTTACACCTGGCGCAGCGACAGCCGCCTGACCCTGGCATCGGCGACGCGTCTGACCCGCGCCCAGGCGCTGTCTTTCGTCAATGCGATCCGCTGTCCTGCGCAGTTGGTGGTGGCGGAGGAGGGCATGCTGGCTCAGAACCAGACGCTGCTGGAGAGTGTGCCGTTCGAGGTCACTGCACTGCCAGGCGGGCATCATCTGCACCTCAACGACGAGGCGGGTGCATCCGCTGTTGCAGACTGTTTCAATCGGTTCTTCGCCGTTCCTTGACTTGCGCGGTGCAACTGTCGAGGCTGGGCGGGTTGAAACAGGAGACTGCATGATGGACCACCGCCCACGCCCGACGATTTCACCTGCCCGCAAGCCGCACCGTCGTGCGGCATTCGTTTGCCTCCCGATGTTCACTCCATGAGCGCCCCTATGCATTTATCACGTGCTTTAGGGGTGGTGCTGTGCCTGTCCGTCTACGCCAGTGTGAGTCAGGCAGCGGATGTCACTGGCAGCCAGGACTTCGCCAATCTGCCGCGACCCACGGATGCCGAGATCGTCGATTACCGGCCAGCCGCCGAACTGGAACGTATCTACCCGATGGGCTCCATTCGCAAGATCAGCGGCCAGTTGCGTTTCGACGGCCAGGTTTCGTCGCGGGGCAATGCGACTTCCGTGACCTATGAATTACCGCCTGAGCGCTCTGCCGACGAGGCGTTTACCGCTGCCCGTGAAGCTTTGCAAAAGCAGAATGCACAGCTGTTGTTCTGGTGCCAGGCGCGCGATTGTGGCGAAAGCAGCCTGTGGGCCAACGAAGTGTTCAGCAACTCCAGGCTCTACGGTGCCGATAGCGGGCAGGCGTATTTATTGCTGCGCCTTGCCGCACCGAACAACGACACCCTGGTGGCGCTGTACAGCATCACGCGGGGTAACCGCCGGGCGTATCTGCACGTCGAGCAATTCCAGGCCAGTGCGCCGCTTGGAGCGTTGTTGCCCACCTCGGCGACCCTGCTGCGAGAGCTGAAGAGCTCAGGCGATTTGAACCTGCCCATGCTCACGGGCGCACCTGCCGAACCGTGGATTACCTTGTTGTCACGTGGTTTGAATCTGGACAGCACGATTCGCGTGACGCTGTCCGGGGCGCAGAGCGATGCCTGGCGCGAAGCGCTGGTCAGCAAAGGCGTTCGCGCGGCGCGGCTGGAAGCGGGCAGCGTAAAGACCTCGGGATTGACCCTTCAACTGATTCGCTGAGACGCGCTCTATCACAAGCGTTGCAGACGGCAATGGGCGAGCCGCAGGGTTCGCCGTTATGCTCATGATCTTGACCCCTTTATCTGCGGAATAACCCATGCTCAATAACGATCGCCTGTTAGTGCAGATTCTTCTGCTGGCGTTGCTCGGTGCGTGTTTATGGGTGATGGCGCCATTCTGGTCGGCGCTGTTCTGGGGCGCGGTGCTGGCGTTTGCCAGTTGGCCGCTGATGCGCCTGCTGACGCGTGCGCTCAACGGGCGCGAGTCGCTGGCGGCAGGCATCCTGACCCTGGGATGGATGCTGCTGGTGGCGGGACCTCTGGTGTGGCTGGGCTTCAACCTGGCGGATCATGTGCGCGACGCTACGGCGTTCGTGAAGGACGTACAGGTCGACGGGCTGCCGGATCCACCGACCTGGCTGGGCAGCATTCCTTTTGTCGGTGAACGGCTGGTGGGTTATTGGACCACGATCGACCAGCAGGGCGCCGCCATGCTGGCCAGCGTCAAACCGTATCTGGGACAGGTCGGCAACTGGCTGCTGGCGCGCAGCGCGCAGATCGGCGGCGGCATTCTCGAACTGACCCTGAGCCTGGTATTCGTATTCTTTTTCTATCGTGACGGGCCGCGTCTGGCGGCGTTCGTGCTCAGCCTGCTGGAGCGGCTGATCGGTGAACGTGCGCAGTATTATGTCGATCTGGTGGCCGGGACCGTACAACGGGTGGTCAACGGGGTCATCGGCACGGCGGCGGCTCAGGCGCTGCTGGCCTTGATTGGTTTTCTGATTGCTGGCGTACCCGGTGCGCTGGTGCTGGGCATCGGCACCTTTCTGCTGAGTCTGGTGCCCATGGGGCCGCCGCTGATCTGGATTCCGGCCACGGCCTGGCTCGCCTGGAAGGGCGAGTACGGCATGGCGATTTTTCTCGGCTTGTGGGGCACGTTCATCGTCAGCGGCGTCGACAACGTGCTCAAGCCTTACCTGATCAGCCGCGGCGGCAACCTGCCTTTAGTGATCGTGCTGTTAGGCGTGTTCGGTGGTTTGCTGGCGTTCGGCTTCATCGGTCTGTTCATTGGTCCGACCTTGCTGGCAGTGGCCTACAGTCTGTTGCTTGATTGGGTGGGGGACAGTCGGGCGCGGCAATTGCCGAAGTAGAGGAGAGACAACCTGCGAAAACCGCCGTCGGGCTATGTCCGGCGGCGGTTTTGTTTTTTCAGGCAGACGTACTGACGTATTTACCCGCCGTCGCGCTGCTGTTGAGGTTATAGCGATCGCTCAATGCCGCGACCATGCGGCTCAAGGCTTCGGTGGCCTGCGTCGTGGTCTGTTGCTGACGGCTGCTGTCGGGTGTCAGCGCGGCGGTTAATTCATCGGCGCTGACGCCGCCGCTGCTGTCGGCATCCAGTGCATTGAACAGCGAAGTGACGTCATCGGTGCTGCTGGTAGCGCTTGTGCTGCCGGTGGAACTGCCGCTTTGCAGCGCGTTGGTCAGTTCGGCGGCGGTGATGCTGCCGTCACTGTCGGTGTCCAGGCTGCTGAACAGCTCGCTGGAATCCTGCGCGGGCGGGGGAGGTGGCGGTTGCTGCGTTTGTAGGCTGGCGGTCAGTTCGTCGAGGCTGACGGTGCCGTCCTGGTTGGTGTCCAGCGCGTCGAACACCTGGCTGCTGTCGGCGCTGCTGGCCGAGCTGCTCAGCGCGGCGGTCAGTTCGTCACTGCTGACGTTGCCATCGCCGTCGGTGTCCAGAGCGCTGAGCAGGTCCTGAGCTTCATCGGCGGCAGAGCCTGCGTCCATTTGCATGGGAGGCGGTGGGGGTGGGGTCATCGAGGCCAGTTCGTCGGCATCCAGACTGTCATCGTCGTTGCTGTCGAGGTCACTGAACGCTTTGCTCAGGCTGACGGTGATGCCGTCTTTGGAGTCCGACGTCAGGGCCGAGCTCAATTCGTCCTTGTCGATACTGCCGTCGCCGTTGGTGTCGAGTTTCTTCAGCAATTCATCGGCGAACTTCTTGCTGTTGCCAGTGGCGCTGGTGGTGCTGCTTGAGCTGACGTAACTGGAATAACTGCTACTGCCGCTGACGCCTGTGATCATCGGACTGACTCCCATCAGATGGATAAAACCGGCTCAGTGCACCGGCTTATGCAGCGTCTACGGGGCGCGTGTCGTGGGTATGTGGGGTTTGTAACGAGGGGCTTACGCAGGCAGGGCTCGCATCGGGTTCACCCTGTGGGAGCGAATTCATTCGCGATGCGGTGGCGAATCTGACGTGGATGTACTGGATGTGCCGGCCTCTCGCGAATGAATTCGCTCCCACGTAAAAACGTATTCGGCTCAAACCGTCAGGGTTTCAGACTCTTGGCAGGTCCAGCACGGCTGTCAGACCGCCACCGGGTGTTTCCTCAAGGCGAAGGTCGCCGCCCATGCGTCGGGCGGCTTCGCGGGCGATGGTCATGCCAATGCCGACGCCGCCGGAATTACGGTTGCGCGAGCCTTCGACCCGGTAGAAGGGCTCAAACACCGCTTCGCGCAGGTTGGCAGGAATGCCGGGGCCGCTGTCGGCCACACGCACCACCAGGCGATCGCTGGCGTCTTCGATCATCACCCTGGCGTGCCCGGCATAGCGCAGTGCGTTGTCGATCAGGTTGTGCAGGCAGGACCGCAGGGCCATGGGCTGGGATTTGAGCGGGCGACAGGTGCCGCTGGCTTCGACATCGTCGCCATTGTCCTGAGCGTTTTCGGTGAGCGATTCGATCAAGGCCTGCACATCGAAATACTGCAGGGCTTCGCTGGTGCGTTGCTCGTTCAGGTAGGTCAGGGTCGCGTCGAGCATGGCGATCATGTCGTTCAGATCCTGAGTCATCTGCCCGTGCAGTTTGGGCTCTTCTATCTGCTCGACGCGCAATTTCAGTCGCGCCAAAGGCGTGCGCAAATCATGGGACACGGCGGCGAGCATGCGCCCGCGCTGCTGCACCTGTTCGCGGATGCGCTCCTGCATGAGGTTGAAGGTCAGGGCCGCTTGACGGGCTTCGCGCGGGCCATTGAGCGACAGCGGCATGCTGTCGAGGTTTTCACTGAGGCGCTCGGCTGCCTCGCTCATGCGCCGGATCGGCCGGCTGAGTGCCTTGGCGCCGAACCAGGCAGCGATCACCAGGCTGATCAGTTGAAAGAGCAGGGGAATAAGCGGAATCCCCAGAATCGGCGGGCGTCCAGGTGGCGGCGGCGGGGGGCGCAAGGCGTCCATCGCGCTGTGTGCAAGCGTTCCGTCCTGCGGGGGAGGCGGCGGTTGTTGCGGCGGATGCCCGGATTGCCTGGACTCCCAGCGCGCGTCGGGCGGTGGCATCTTCGGCCCGTAGTAGTGAAACCAGGCGAAGGCGAGCAGGTGTGCCAGGATGATCGCCAGCAGCGCGCCCCCGAACAGTCGGGCAAACAGTGTGTCGGCGGAGCGGATCAACCAATGTCCCTGGCGTCGAACATATAGCCTTCGCCACGTACGGTCTTGATCAGTTGCGGGGACTTGGGATCGTCACCCAGTTTTTGCCGAAGGCGCGACACCAGCAGGTCGATGCTGCGATCGAACGCTTCGATCGAACGACCACGTGCGGCATCCAGCAATTGCTCACGGTTGAGGACGCGGCGCGGGCGTTCGAGGAAGACCCGCAGCAAGCGGAACTCGGCGTTGGAGAGCGGCACGACCAGCCCGTCCGGTGCGGTCAACTGGCGCAATACGCTGTTCAGGCGCCAGTTGTCGAAACGCAAGGTGGTGCGTTCTTCGGTGCGGTCGTCACGGACGCGGCGCAGGATGGTCTGGATCCGGGCCACCAGCTCGCGGGGCTCGAACGGCTTGGCCATGTAGTCGTCGGCCCCCAATTCCAGCCCGATGATGCGGTCGGTGGGCTCGCAACGGGCGGTCAGCATCAGGATGGGGATATCCGACGAGCTGCGCAGCCAGCGGCACAGCGACAGGCCATCTTCCCCCGGCAGCATCAGGTCCAGCACGACGACGTCGTAGGTTTCTTCTGCCAGTGCTTCACGCATGGCGGTGCCGTCAGTGACGCCGGTGCTCTGGATATTGAAGCGTGCGAGGTAGTCGCACAGCAGTTCGCGAATGGGTACATCGTCATCGACGATCAGCGCGCGGGTAGTCCATCGGCGCTCGTCAGCCTGTGCGTTGGCGGTGTTGCTGTCTGGGGTTGTCTGCATGTTGCTGCCGCCATGTGATGCCGCCGGGGTGGGCCGCGGGTAAGGAACGACGCTGCCATGCTACTTCGCTGGCGAGCGGGGCGGAAGGGTGAGGGGGGCAGGTGTCGGTGGATTGTCGTGAATGTATCAAGAAATGTACAAGGGTCGGGGTTCGGCGTTGCGCTGGCTTTTCTGGCGCGGCGTATCGTGTGTATATCTGATATTCAGGGTGGCGCGGGGTTTGGGTTCTGCCTAACGGCAGAAGCGTTCCGCCTTCGGCGGGTTACTTGAAAACCGGAATGCCGGACCATCCTCAAGTCACCAAGGGTTGACTCCTGGTTCGGTTCCTCCTTCGTCGCAATACCCTTTCTCCGGCGACGCTTCGTAGTGTCTGGACTGTCGCATACAAGAGCGACGCGGGCTGGAGCTAACGCTTATCGCATCTTGATTCATGCATCCATCTTCCGCACGCCGTTCTTAACTGTAGGAGCGCGCTTGCTCTGGGCCGCATTCGGACGATCTGGCGGGAACCGGCAGCAAATCCTGTGCATGCGGAGTTCCAGACACAATTGAGTCGCCTGATTTTGCTACCGCTACGCGGCAGATCGTCCGAGTGCGGCCCAGAGCAAGCGCGCTCCTACGGCCTCCGGCCAGAATCAAAAGCCGCGACCCCATCTCAACCCCGCGTGATTGTTCTGCTTTTGGTTTTGCTTTTCTAGCGCGATAGTCCGAACACCACAAATCGCGACTTGGGTGCAGGCTGAACGCAGGCGACGCGCAGTGGGCCGAGCGGCATGGATGCCGCGAGAGCCGCCCCCGGCCATGGATGGCCGATGGCGGCGGGCCCACGGAGCATCGCTGGAGTGAGGGTACGACGACGAAGGAGTCGCCAAACCAGGCGCTAGACCCTTGGTTACTTGGGGTCATCAAGTAACCCGCCGAAGGCGGAACGCTTCTGCCGTTAGGCAGAACAAATATCCGCACCACCGCAAAAACGGATATACACCCAAATCCCAAATCCCAAATCCCAAATCCCAAATCCCGGTGACCCAGTAAACCAATCCTTTACACCCGCCCGCCCAACAAAATCAGCAGTCTTTACGCTTTCTTTATGCCCTGAACCCCCTCTCGGTCTCGTTCCTTTACACCCTGCGTGACGACAATTCCTACACACGGCAATCGCCGTATGACGGAGAGTTTTTTCATGAGCGTTCTGGATGGGGTGTCACTGCTGTTGGCAGCAGGGTTGTTCGTGTACTTGCTGGTCGCGCTGCTGCGTGCCGGCCGGGTCGAGGAGTGACGGCCATGCACGCTTACGACTACCTGCTGATTCTGGCCTTCTTCGCGCTGGTGCTGCTGCCCGCGCCACTGTTGGGCCGTTTTTATTACAACGTCATGGAAGGCAACCGCACGTTTCTGACCCCGGTCATGGGCCCGGTCGAGCGCGTGTGTTATCGCCTGTCGGGCGTTGACCCGAAGGTCGAACACAACTGGAAAACCTACACACTGGCCCTGCTGGCGTTCAACCTGGCGGGTTTTGTCGTGCTGTTCTCGGTTCTGCTGTTCCAGGGCGCGTTGCCGCTCAACCCGCAAGGTTTGCCGGGCATGGAGTGGTCGCTGGCGTTCAACACGGCGATGAGTTTCGTCACCAACACCAACTGGCAGAACTACAGCGGCGAGGCCTCGCTGAGTTACCTGAGCCAGATGGCTGGCCTGACGGTGCAGAACTTTGTCAGCGCGGCCACCGGTATCGCGGTGCTGGTTGCGTTTTGCCGTGGGATTGGTCGTCGTTCGACCCAGCACCTGGGTAACTTCTGGACCGACATGACCCGCGCCATCCTATACGGGTTGCTGCCGCTGTGCATCATTCTGGCTCTGTTTCTGGTCTGGCAGGGCGTGCCGCAGACGTTCGCTCACTATATCGACGCTGTCACGCTGCAAGGCGCCGACCAGACCATCCCGCTCGGACCGGCCGCCAGTCAGATCGCGATCAAGCAGCTGGGCACCAACGGTGGCGGTTTCTTCGGTGTCAACTCGGCGCACCCGTTCGAAAACCCGACCGCGTGGACCAACCTGTTCGAACTGGTCTCGATCATCCTGATCCCGGTAGCGCTGGTCTTCACCTTCGGCCACTACGTCAAGGACATGCGCCAGAGCCGCGCCATCGTCGCCTGTATGTTCGTGTTGTTCCTGATCGGTGGCGCGACCGCGCTGTGGGCTGAATACCAACCCAACCCGGCGCTGAACATCGCGTCGGTCGAGCAGACCGCGCCGATGGAAGGCAAGGAAACCCGGTTCGGCACCACCGCGACCGTGCTCTGGGCGACCGCTACCACCGCGGCGTCCAACGGTTCGGTCAACGGCATGCACGACAGCCTCAACCCGTTGAGCGGCATGGTCGCACTGGCCAACATGATGGTCGGTGAAGTGATCTTCGGTGGTGTGGGCGCCGGTCTCTACGGCATGTTGTTGAACGTGCTGATTGCGGTGTTCCTGGCCGGACTGATGATCGGGCGCACGCCGGAGTACCTCGGCAAGAAACTGCAGGCGCGGGAAGTGAAATTGCTGGTCGCGACGCTGATCGTGATGCCCGTGGGCGTGCTGGTGTTCGGTGCGCTGGCGGCGTCCTTGCCTGGCCCCGCCGGTGCCGTCAGCAACCCGGGTCCCCATGGTTTCAGCCAACTGCTGTACGCCTACACCTCGGCCACCGCGAATAACGGCTCGGCGTTCGGCGGTTTCAGTGGCAACACTGTGTTCCATAACTTGATGCTCGGCCTGTCGATGTTCATCGGACGCTTCGGTTACATCCTGCCGGTGCTGGCATTGGCGGGCAGTCTGGCGGCCAAGAAAACCTCGCCGCTGGGCCTGAACAGCTTCCCGACCCACGGCCCGCTGTTTGTCACCCTGTTGACCGTAACCATCCTGCTGGTGGGCGGCCTGACCTTCCTGCCGACCCTGGCGTTGGGCCCGATCGCCGAACATTTGAGCCTGGGCTTCTGAGGACCGAACCATGAACATGCAAGCACCTGTGTCCAAGAACCCTGCGACCGACAATGTCGCGCACGCCACCCCGGCCAAGACCGGTTTTGCAGACCTGTGGCGTCCGGCGCTGATCCAGGCGTTCGTCAAACTCGACCCGCGCCAGTTGCAACGCGCGCCGGTGATGTTGGTCGTCGAACTGACCGCCATCCTCACCACGATTCTGTGTGTGATTCCCGATCCGGCAGTACCGACGTTTGTCGCCGTGCAGATCGCGATCTGGCTGTGGTTCACCGTGTTGTTCGCCAACTTCGCCGAAGCCTTGGCCGAAGGTCGCGGCAAGGCCCGTGCCGACAGCCTCAAGGCGGGCACTGAAGGCCTGAAAGCGCGCTTGAAAGGTGCGACCGGAGACTTTCTGACCGTCAACGCGAGCACCTTGCGCAAGGGCGATGTGGTGCGCGTTGAAGCCGGGGAGCTGATCCCGGGCGACGGCGAGGTCATCGAAGGCATCGCGGCGGTCAACGAAGCGGCCATTACGGGCGAGTCTGCGCCAGTGATTCGTGAGTCCGGCGGTGATCGCTCGGCGGTCACCGGCAACACGCGTCTGGTGTCCGACTGGCTGCTGGTGCGGATCAGCGCCAACCCTGGCGAGTCGACCCTGGACCGCATGATCGCGTTGGTGGAAGGCGCCAAACGCCAGAAAACCCCCAACGAAGTGGCGCTGGACATCCTGCTGATCGGCCTGACCCTGATCTTCCTGCTGGTGGTGGTGACCCTGCAGCCATTCGCCCATTTCGCAGGCGGCAACCTGCCGCTGGTGTTCCTGGTTGCGCTGCTGGTGACGTTGATCCCGACCACCATCGGTGGCCTGCTCTCGGCCATCGGTATCGCCGGGATGGACCGCCTGGTGCGCTTGAACGTCATCGCCAAATCCGGCCGTGCCGTGGAAGCCGCAGGCGATGTGCATGTGCTGCTGCTCGACAAGACCGGCACCATCACCTTCGGCAACCGTCGTTGCTCGGCGGTGTATGCCGCTCCGGGCGTCAGCGCCAAGGAGCTGGGTGAGGGCGCATTACTGGCGTCGCTGGCCGATGACACGGCGGAAGGCAAGTCCATCGTCGAATACCTGCGTGCGCTGCACCCGATGGTCGAGCCGGCACCGAGCCAGCTGACTGCCGTGCCCTTCAGCGCGGAAACCCGTTTGTCCGGCGTCGACTACGACGGTCGTGTGTATCGCAAAGGTGCTGTGGATTCGCTGCTCAAATTCCTGGGCCGTGATCGCAGCGATCTGCCGCTGACCCTGTCGCGGGAAATCGACAAGATCGCCAAGACCGGCGGCACGCCGTTGCTGGTATGTGGTGACAACAAACTGCTGGGTGCCATTCACCTCAAGGACGTGGTCAAGCCGGGTATTCGTGAGCGTTTCGAAGAGTTGCGCAAGTTGGGGATTCGCACGGTCATGGTGACCGGTGACAACCCGCTTACCGCCGCTGCGATCGCCGCCGAGGCCGGTGTGGACGACGTGCTTGCCGAAGCCACCCCGGAGAAGAAACTGGAGCGCATCCGTCAGGAGCAGAACGACGGTCGTCTGGTTGCGATGTGCGGCGACGGCGCCAACGATGCCCCGGCGCTGGCTCAGGCGGACGTCGGCATGGCGATGAACGATGGTACGCAAGCGGCGCGCGAAGCGGCCAACATGGTCGATCTCGACAGCGATCCGACCAAGCTGCTGGACGTGGTACAGATCGGCAAGGAATTGCTGGTCACCCGGGGCGCGCTGACGACCTTCTCGATTGCCAACGACGTGGCCAAGTATTTCGCGATCCTGCCTGCGCTGTTCGCGGCGATCTACCCGCAACTGGGTGTGCTGAACATCATGCACCTGGCCAGCCCGCAGAGCGCGATTCTCTCAGCCATAGTGTTCAACGCGCTGATCATCGTCGTGCTGATTCCGTTGGCACTGCGTGGCGTTCGGGTTCAGGCGGCCAGCGCTGCGCACCTGCTGCGTCGCAACCTGCTCATCTATGGTCTGGGCGGCATCGCGGTGCCGTTTGTGGGCATTAAGCTGATCGACTTGCTGCTCACCGGGCTGCACCTGGTTTAAGCGTCACGGTTTGCTTGCAGGGCGGGCGAACGGTCGCCCGCCACGCTTAACTTGATTGAGGATTGAATGATGTCCAGTGTATTGCGTCCGGCCGTGAGCCTGATCGTTCTGATGACCCTGATCACCGGTGTGGCTTATCCGCTGGTGGTGACGGGTGTGGCGCAGGTTGCGTTCCCGGAACAGGCCAACGGCAGTCTGGTGTACGACGATCACGAAAAGGTCCGGGGATCGGAGTTGATCGCCCAGAACTTCACCGGCGAAGGGTGGTTCCATCCGCGTCCGTCAGCCGGTGCCTATGCCACGGTCGCCAGCGGAGCGAGCAACCTGTCGCCGAGCAACCCTGCATTGGCGACGCGGATCAGCGATGATGCGGCCAAAGAGAAGGTCGATAATCAGGGGCCGGTGCCGTTGAACCTGCTGACCACGTCGGGCAGCGGTCTTGATCCGCATCTTTCGCCGGCGGCAGCGGAATATCAGGTGGCGCGGATCGCGGCAGCGCGTAATCTGCCACGCGATTCGGTGCAGCAGTTGATCGCGGCCAACACCTACAGCCCGCTGATTGGGCCGCCGGTGGTGAACGTCTTGGCTTTGAATCAGAGCCTGGAAGCATTACCGTCACAGTCAAGATAAACACCGGCCCTGTAGGAGTGTGGCTTGTCCCGCGATCTGCTGCGAAGCAGTAGTAAAACCAAGCGCCTGTGCAGTGTTAGACGCTTAACAACGATGCACGTGCTGCCGGTTCCCGGCAATTCGCGAGACAAGTTGAAGCGCCACCCCGGCAGCTCCTACAGTGATGAGCGGCAGTACAACAACGTCACCAACGCACCAGGACAACCATCGTGAACTCAAACAGCCGTGCTGACGCCTTGCTGGCCAATCTGCCCAGGGATGACCGTGGGCGGCTGAAGGTGTTTCTTGGCGCCGCGCCCGGCGTGGGCAAGACCTTCGCCATGCTTCAGGCGGCGCACACCCAAATGCGTCAGGGCGTTTCGCTGCTGGTCGGCGTTGTCGAGACCCATGGCCGCGCCGAAACCGAAGCCTTGCTTGGTGGCTTGCCGCAGCTGCCGATGCTGCGTTCCGAGTACCGGGGCGTGATGCTCGAAGAGATGGATCTGGACGGCTTGCTGCGCGCCAAACCGAAGCTGGTGCTGGTCGACGAACTCGCCCACAGCAACGCACCGGGCAGCCGGCACGCCAAGCGCTGGCAAGACATTCAGGAACTGCTCTCCGCCGGTATCGACGTCTACACCACGGTCAATGTTCAGCACCTGGAAAGCCTAAACGACCAGGTGCGCGGCATCACCGGCGTGCAAGTGCGCGAAACCTTGCCGGACTGGGTGCTGCAGGAAGCCTACGAGTTGGTCCTGATCGACCTGCCGCCCCGCGAACTGCTGGAGCGGCTGCGCGACGGCAAGGTCTACGTGCCGGAGCAGGCGAGGGCCGCCATCGATGCCTTCTTCACCCAGACCAACCTGACCGCGCTGCGCGAACTGGCAATGCAGACCGCGGCCGCGCAGGTGGATAACGATCTGGCGTTGGGGTATCGGCAATTGGGTCAGGCCGCGCCTGCGGTGCGCGGTCGGCTGCTGGTGGGCGTGGACGGTGACGCGCAGGCTGAACGGCTGGTGCGCCATGCCAGTCGCGTAGCCCAGCGCCGGCACCTGCCGTGGAGTCTGGTGCATGTCGACAATGGCCGGTTTTTCGATGAGCTGGCGCGCACGCGTTTGCAGAACGCTCAGCAACTGGCGGAGCGGCTGGGCGGGGAAGTGGTGGTCCTGCGCGCCCCGGAAGTTGCGAAAACCCTGATTCAACATGCCGCCGAGCGTCGCGCCAGCCTGGTGCTGGTGGGTCAGTCACGGCCTTTGTTGCGTCGTCGGCTGTTCGGCGGCGGGCTGGCGGCACGTTTGCTGCGAAACGCCCATGGCCTGGAAATCAACGTGCTGGACAGCGAGGCGCGTGCCGACCAGCCACGTTCGTCCACGCCCCGCACGCTGCGCTGGTTCGATTACCTGCTGGCGGTGGTGGCGACGGTCTGTGCCAGCGCCCTGGCCTGGGCGGTTTCCAGCGTGCTGGCGTTGCCCAACATCTCGCTGGTGTTTCTGGCGGCGGTGTTGCTGGTGGCGGTGCGCAGCAGCGTCGGGCCCGCGATGGTCTGTTCGGTGCTGTCGTTTCTGGCGTATGACTTTCTGTTCATTCCGCCGAATTTTTCCCTGACCATCCAGCGCGAGGAGGACGTGCTGACCTTGCTGTTTTTCCTGTTGATGGCCGCGTTGACCGGCAATCTGGCGGCGCGTCAGCGTCGACAATTGCAGGCGTTGCGCGATACCCAGCAGGAAACCAGCGAACTGCTTGACCTGTCCAGACGCCTGACGGCCGCGACGGATCGTCAGGCGGTGCTCAGCGCCGCCCAACAGCATCTGGCGGGTTGGCGCGAGCTTCAAGTGTGCGTGCTGGACAACGACGGTCAGCAAGGCTGGAAGCTTGAAACAGGCGGCTCGGTCGAGTTCTCCGAGTTTGAGCGCGCGGCGGCCGATTGGGCCTGGCAGCATGGGCAACCTGCGGGGAAGGGCACCGGCACCTTGCCGTCGGGCGATTGGTGGTGGCTGCCGCTGTGGGTTGACGACGCGCCGCTGGCGCTTCTGGGGGTCAAACCAAACGAAGGCGAGGCGTTCAGTCCCCAGCGCCGGCGATTGTTGACGGCGTTGAGCCAACCGTTGGGACAGGCATTGGCCCGCGCGCGACTGGCCGAAGACCTGGAAGCGGCGCGACTGCATGGGGAAACCGAGCAACTGCGCAGCGCCTTGCTGGCCTCTGTGTCTCACGACCTGCGCACACCGTTGACGGCCATGCGTGGCAGCATCGACAGCCTGTTGGCCTTGGGCGAAGCCATTCCGCTGGACGATCGCCGGGAACTGCTGGAAGGGACGCGCGATGAGGCCGAGCGCCTGGACCGTTACATCCAGAACCTGCTGGACATGACCCGGCTGGGCCACGGCGCGCTGAAGCTGGCGCGCGACTGGGTGTCGCCGGGCGACATCGTCGGGAGCACCCTGAACCGGCTGCGTGCGGTGCTTGCGCCGTTGCAGGTCAGCACCGATCTGCCCGCAGACCTGCCGTTGCTGTATGTTCATGCCGCCTTGATCGAGCAGGCACTGATCAATGTGGTGGAAAACGCCGCGCGCTTTTCGCCGGCTCACGGCCGTCTGCAGATGCAGGTGAGTGCGACGGACGATGAACTGGTCTTTGCCGTCAGCGACGAAGGGCCGGGTATTCCAGAGGCCGAGCGGGCCAAGATTTTCGACATGTTCTACACCGCAGCGCGGGGCGACCGAGGCGGGCAGGGCACAGGGCTCGGGCTGGCAATCTGTCAGGGCATGGTCGGGGCACACGGTGGGCGTATCAGCGTCGGTGAGGGGATCGAAGGAAGGGGCACCTGCATCAGCCTGCATCTGCCGTTGCAGGCACAGCCGCAGGCTGAAATGGAGCAAGCGGTGTGAGCAGAGGCCGGGTTACGCTGGCGATGTTCTGCAATCGAAAATCATGGGTAACGGGAAAAGCATGAACCAGGCGGCAACCATTCTGGTGATCGATGACGAGCCGCAGATTCGCAAGTTTCTGCGCATCAGCCTGTCGTCACAAGGCTACAAGGTGCTGGAGGCCGGCACCGGGACCGAGGGCCTTAGCCAGGCGGCGCTGAACAAGCCTGACTTGCTGGTGCTCGACCTGGGTTTGCCGGACATGGACGGTCAGGACGTTCTGGCGCAGTTTCGCGAGTGGTCGGCGGTGCCTGTGCTGGTGCTGTCGGTGCGTGCCAGCGAAGGGGAAAAGGTGCGCGCACTGGATTCCGGGGCGAACGACTACGTGACCAAGCCGTTCGGTATTCAGGAGTTTCTCGCGCGGATTCGGGCCTTGCTGCGGCAGGCACCGGAGACGGGTCAGGTCGACTCGGCGCTGGTGATCGGCCCGCTGACCATCGATCTGGCCTACCGACGCGTATTGCTCGACAGCGTCGAGGTGGCGCTGACACGCAAGGAGTACGCTGTGCTGGCGCAGCTGGCGCGGCATCCGGGGCGTGTCATTACCCAGCAGCAATTGCTCAAGGATATCTGGGGCCCGACCCATGTCGACGATACCCACTACCTGCGCATTGTGGTCGGGCATTTGCGTCAGAAACTCGCGGATGATCCCGCTGCTCCTCGGTTTATCGTGACTGAGGCGGGCGTGGGGTATCGGTTGGTGGAGAGCTGAGGCAGGTCCGGAGCAATTGATTTAACCCAGTTGGAATCGACCTGCTCACGAAAGCGGTAAGTCATCCACGACTGAGGTGGCTGATCTGGCGCGCTCGTCAGCAAGCTGACCTGTATGGTGTGCATTTTCACTATTTGGGCTGACGCTGATGGTTGGGTTTGTCCTAACGGCCAAACTGTTCCGCCTGCGGCGGGTTACTTGAAAAGACCCCAAGTAACCAAGGGTCCTATGCTCCTGGTTGGGCCCGACTTCGTCGGGTTCCTTCACTTCGGCGACGCTCCGTGGGCCCGCCGCCATCCGCCATCCATGGCGGGGGGCGGCTCTCGCGGCATCCATGCCGCTCGGCCCACTGCGCGCCGCCTGCGTTCAGCCTGCACCCAAGTCGCGTTTTGTGGTGTCTGGCCTGCTGCGGTATGAAGATCAAGATCAAGATCAAGATCAAGATCTGAAGCGAAAGCGGAGCGCGTCTTGCGCTTTCTTGATGGTTCCCACGCTCCGCGTGGTAGCCCAGTCAATGACGCTCTGCGTCATCCGGGAGCTGGCGCAGGCTGTCAGGCTTTGCGACCGCTCAAGAAGCGGACTGACACCACGGGTTTGAGAGCCATGGAAGCTCCCGCCGCCCGCTGTACCTTTCAATGCTCCCGCTCATAGCGGTCCAGCGTATCTCGGGCGATCTCGCGGCCGAGGGCGATGAGCTCCGGTGCTTTGTAGAACTCGAAGAACCGGCACACGCGCTTGGGGACGTTGATCAGGATGTCCGGCGGGTAGCCGGCGATTTTGTACTGCGCCAATGACGTCTGCATCACCTCGAAACTCTGGTTGATCAGGTCCAGCAAGGATGCCGGGCCCACGTTGTCGACGATGATCGATCCACTGGCAGACTTCGGCGCACCGGCCGCCTGGGGTGCTGCGGCCGGTTGCTGGCCTTGCGGGTCGGCGGAGTCGGTGTTGCTGCCGGTCAGCCAGGGGTTGGTCGGCAAGGTGGCGGCGGTCGCCTTGAGGCTGTCCTGTTCCAGTCGCAATACATCATCGCCCGCCACGTCCATTTTGCGACGGAACGGCAAGTGCGAACCGATGGAGCTGATCAGGCTGTCAAAGCGCTTTTTCACGGCCGGCGGGCGCTCGATCACGGGCAACTGGTACTGCGTCTGGTTGGTCGAGTTGAGGTTGACGGCGACGATCAGGTCGCAGTGGCTGGACACCACCGGCACGATCGGCAACGGGTTGAGCAGACCGCCGTCCACCAGGGTGCGGTTGCCCTGAACCACCGGCGTGAACAGGCTGGGAATCGCCGCCGAGGCGCGCATGGCCGAATGCAGGTTGCCTTCCTGGAACCAGATTTCCTGCTGGTTGGTCAGGTCGGTGGCCACGGCGGTGTAGGGAATGCGCAGGTCCTCGATATTGATTTCACCGACGATTTCGCGAATCTGCCCAAAGACCTTTTCCCCACGAATGGCCCCAAGCCGGAAGCTCACGTCCACCAGGCGCAACACATCCAGATAATCCAGGCTCTCGATCCAGGCTTTGTATTCGGGCAGCTTCCCCGCCGCGTAGATTCCGCCCACCACCGCGCCCATCGAACACCCGGCGATGCAGGCAATGTCGTAACCGCGGCGTTCCAGCTCCTCGATGACCCCAATGTGCGCATATCCCCTGGCACCCCCGGAACCCAAGACCAGCGCAATTCTTTTTTTCATGTGCAGGCTCCCCGTTGCAAGGGTTCTACCCTACGCCCAAGGCAGCAGTGATTCATCTGGTCTTTAACGAGAATCTCTCACGCCGTCGCGCGCGAATGTGTGGATGTCGGCGATGCGTTCGAAAATGACGATATCTTTTTTGGATGGCGAATGTAATCTTAATGAGCGGGCAGGTGGCTCTCCTGTCCGGACCTACTCATTTCCAAGCAGAAGGAGTTACCCGATGCCCCTGGTCAGAATCGACGTTGCTGCTCAAACCTCCTCCGACACCGTTGCGACGATCAGCGATGTCATCTACGAAGCGATGCTCAGCACGGCCAATGTGCCTGAGCACGACAAGTTCCAGATCGTCCATCGCCATGCTTCGGACGAACTGGTTTACCCGGCGGCGGGCTATCTGGGGGTGACGTACACCCCGAACATTGTGTTCATCCAGATCACCTGGAACGAGGGGCGAAGCATCGACGTCAAGAAAGCGTTCTACAAGGCCGTGGCGCAAGGGATTCACGACCGGACCGGGCTGCGACAGGAAGACATCTGGATCAATCTGGTCGAAGTCAAACGTGAAAACTGGTCGTTCGGCAACGGCGACATGCAGTACGCGCCCAAGGACTGATCGACACCCGCGCCAACGCGCAGACGGCGATGGCCGATCGCAAGGCCTTCATGATCAACATCCACGATAGAAATCGATAGGCTCGCACGGCCGACTGTGGCACTTTTGCATCGCCGGGCCGTCAAAGCCGCATCATCGATTTCCATTGTTGAGGTAACACCGCATGAAAGCCTGGATCTGCCTGCCTTTGCTTGCCCTTGTTCTCACAGGCTGCGCGGGTAAAACCGCCTACCGCGACAGCTGCGCCACCAATCTGGATGCCGCCTGGCATGAGCTGGATCTGGCCAAAGCGGAAGGTTTTGCCGGTACGGTCAGCTACTCCAAAGCGTTGTCGTTGCTGACAGGCGCCAAGACCCAGCAGCAGTTCGAGGCGTTCGAGGGCTGTTCCGAGAAAGCCGAGAAAGCCCGTTTCTATATCCGTGAGTCCCGCGCCGGTCGGTAATCCGGGTCGGGTGCGACGTTATTCCCTGTGGGAGCGAATTCATTCGCGAGAGGCCGGTCCAGGCGCAGTCGCTTGATTGTCTGATCCATCTGATCGCAAATGAATTCGCTTCCACAGTGCTTTCCATCCGCTGGAATTCCGTGGTCAATCAGCAAGTCCTCACCCTCGCGCAACAAATCCTCTCCAATCGCTCCATCCGCTCTGGCGAAAAGGCCTACGCTGACTTTAAAGTGGCTGCATGTCTGGCATCTTCTGCCGTCCTACTAGCCATGAGCAGTCGCCTGGGGAGGCTTTCCAATGGGCAGAAAACTGGATGCTTGTCTAAACGCGATCAATGAAGTGGTGCTGGGCAAGGAGCCTCAGGTTCGTCTGGCCATGACGTGTCTGCTGGGCGGGGGGCATCTGTTGATCGAAGATTTGCCCGGCATGGGCAAAACCACGCTCAGTCATACGCTGGCGCGGGTGTTGGGATTGAGTTTTCAGCGGATTCAATTCACCTCCGACCTGCTGCCAGGGGATATTCTCGGTACGTCGATCTTCGACCGGGAAACCGGTCAGTTCACCTTTCATCCCGGACCGATCTTCGCCGAACTGGTGTTGGCCGACGAGATCAACCGGGCGACACCGAAAAGCCAGAGCGCGCTGCTCGAAGCGATGGAAGAGGGGCAGGTGACCATCGAGGGTGCAACCCGCATGTTGCCCGATCCCTTTTTTGTCATCGCCACGCAAAACCCGTTCAGCCAGGGCGGTACGTTTGCCCTGCCCGAGTCGCAACTGGACCGTTTTCTGATGCGATTGTCACTGGGCTACCCGGCGCGCTCGGCGGAGAAAGCCTTGCTGCTGGGCGAATCGCGGCGCGAGTTATTGCCGCGCATCGAGCCGATTCTCGACCACACTGAACTGGCGGCCCTGCAGGGAGAGGCGCGCCGGGTAAGGGCGAGCGACGCGCTGGTGGATTATGTGCTGCGGCTGGTCGATGCCACGCGCAGCCAGCCACAATTTGCCTATGGCTTGTCGCCCAGGGCAAGCCTGGCGATTCTGTCGGCGGCGCGGGCCTGGGCGTTGCTGGCCGGGCGTGATTACGTGATACCTGAAGACGTTCAGGCGATTTTGCCGGCCGTGATCGGTCATCGTCTGCGCGAGCGTTCCGATCCGACCGGGCACGGCGGCGGGGCGTTGGTTCAATGGCTGCTGCGTGAGGTGCCGGTGCTTTGATGCCACAGTTCAAACCGGTCTGGCAGCGCTGGGTGGGACGTCGTATTCCCCCGGCGTCGCGGATCGAGCTCGATCACCGCCGAATCTTCATACTGCCGACCCGGGTCGGCGGCACGTACGCGCTGGTGCTGTTTTTACTGTTGTTGGTGTCAATTAATTACCAGAACAGCCTGGCCTATGGCCTGACCTTCCTCATGGTCTCGGTGGGGATCCTCGCGATTCTGCACACCTATCGCAACTTCAGCGGCCTGATCCTCAGCGCCAGCAATGCCCGCTCGGTGTTCGTCGGGGAGCCGGTGCAATTGCGCCTGCGTCTGGAGAGCAGTTCGAGCGGTCATCAGGCCATCGCGCTGGGTTGGGACAGCGAGCAGCTGGAACAGACCGACGTCGAGCCAGCGCGTCAGGTCGAAGTTGCGTTGACCTTGCCCGCCGTGAATCGGGGTTGGTTGCGGGCGCCGCGTTTGCGGGTCGAAAGCGTGTTCCCCTTAGGCATTTTTCGCGCCTGGAGCTGGCTGGATCTGGAGCAGACGGTGCTGATCTATCCGCGCCCGGTGCCGGGCAGCATGCCATTGCTGCAAGGTGTACAGCCCCATGCCGAAGACGACGGTCAGGCCACGCGGGGGCAGGGCGTCGATGATTACCAGGGGCTGCGCCTGTGGCAGCCAGGCGATTCGATGCGCCGTATGCACTGGAAAGCCTGGTCGCGCGGGCAAGGGCTGATGGTCAAGGAGTTCACCGACCTCAGCGGCCACGACTTGTGCCTGGATTTCATGGCGTTGGGCGGCGACATCGAAGAGCGACTGTCGCGCCTGTGTTACTGGGTGCTCGAATTGTCTCAGCGCCAGCAACCGTTTGCCTTGCGCCTGCCGGGTTTTTTGTCGGCGGTGGACAGCGGTGACGCGCACCGGGAAGCGTGTTTGCGGCAGTTGGCTCTGTACGGCGTGCGGGCATGAAGGTGGGACGGTCATGACATCGGCTCATCTTGCCCAGCCTATTCCGCGTGTCAGCCTGAACTGGCTGTTGATTGCCCAGGCACTGGTCATCGTGCCGTTCGCGCTGCACATCCCTGTTTCCCTGATCGTCTTGTGGCTGGCCTGCACGTTCTGGCGCATCCAGATCTTCCGTATGCGCGTGCGGATGCCGGGCACTTGGGTCAAGTCGGGTTTGCTGGTGGGCACCGCGGGCGGGATCTTTCTCGCGCGGGGCAGTCTGGTCGGGCTGGATGCCGGGGCGGCGCTGCTGATCGCCGCGTTCATCCTGAAGATGCTGGAGATGCAGACCCGGCGCGACGCGCTGGTGTTGATTTTCCTCGGGTTCTTTTGCGTTGCCGTGGGCTATTTGTTCGAGGACGCGATGCTCTGGGGGCTGTTCACGCTGCTGCCGATTGCGACCTTGCTCGCCGCGTTGATCGGGCTGCAGCAATCGGCGGTGTCCAGCAAACCTGCGAGCACCTTGATGCTGGCGGTCAAGCTGCTGGTGCAAGCGGTGCCGCTGATGCTGCTGTTGTTTCTGTTCTTTCCGCGCCTGGATCCCTTGTGGTCGCTACCGCAACCCAGTAACAAGGCGCTGACGGGGTTGTCCGACAGCATGGCGCCGGGCGACATCGCCGAACTGAGCAAGTCTGCGTCCCTGGTGTTCAGGGCCAGTTTCGAGGGGCCCACGCCGCCGCGCAATCAACAGTACTGGCGTGGCCTGACCCTGGAACAGTTCGACGGCCGGCGTTGGTCGCAATCCTCACGCGCGCAGGTGCCGGATGCGCCTGACTGGCACAGGGAAGGCGAAAAGCTCAGTTACAGCATCGTCATGGAGCCGACCGGCAAGCCATGGCTGATGGCTCTGGACGTCGGTGACGTCGAACTGGCCGGCGTTCGTCAGATGAGCGATTTTCGCTGGCAGCGCCGACGCCCGATCGAGCAGTCGATGCTTTACAACGTCAATTCGTGGCCGGATGCCGTGCGGGAAACCGTCCTCAGCGATGGCGGGCGGATGCAGAATCTGCAACTGCCGGCCAAGGGCAACCCCGAAACGCGCGAGTTCGCCGCCGATCTGCATCGCCGCTACGGTAAACCCGACGCGCTGGTGGACGCGCTGTTGTCTTATTTCACCGAGCAGCCTTTCCACTACACCCTCAAACCGCCGGCGCTGGGTCCCAACAGCATCGATGACTTTCTGTTCGGCAGCCGCGCCGGGTTCTGCGCCCATTACGCAGGCGCGATGACCTACGTGCTGCGGGCCGCAGGTATTCCCGCACGCGTGGTAGCCGGTTATCAGGGCGGCGAGCTGAACCCGGATGGCAACTACATCAGCGTGCGCCAGTTCGACGCTCACGCCTGGGTGGAATACTGGCAGGCGGGCATTGGCTGGCGCAGCGTCGATCCAACGGCCGCTGTGGCACCCGCGCGGATCGAGCAGGGTCTGGAGCAGGCACTGGCCGCCGATGAAGATTTTCTCGCGGACTCACCGATGTCGGCGCTGCGGTATCGGCATCTGGCCTGGCTCAATTCGATTCGCTTGAGTTGGGACAACCTCAATTACGGCTGGCAGCGCTGGGTCCTCGGTTATCAGGGCCAGCAACAACTGCAGGTGCTGGGCCGCTGGTTCTCCGGTTTCGAGACGCCGGCCTTCGTCGGTGGCGCCGTGGTTATCCTCGGGTTAATTGCGTTGTGGCTGTTCAAACCGTGGCGACGGGAAAGCGATTCGCAGCTCCGTTTGTTCAACGCGTTCGAACGACTGCTGGCGCGCCACGGTCTCAGACGTCAACAGGGTGAAGGTGCGCAAGCGTTCGCAGCCCGCGCGGCCCGGCGCTTCCCGATGCACGCGGACGCCATTGAAGGATTTGCCCGCGAGTTCGAAGCGCAACGTTATGCTGGCGTTTGCGGTTCGGTCGCCCAATTGCGTCGACGTTTGAAGTACCTGCGTCGCAGCTTGCCCTGGCGCCTGTCCGCCGTGAAGGACAGGCAGCCTTAACAGACAATAGGAGTGCCTCATGTCTACCATGGTCGATCATCTGATCGCCGAGATTCTCAGCCTCAACATCAAGTTGCTGGCGTGTCATGCTCGCCTGGTCGCCTCCACGGACAGTGAGGCGCTGCATGATCTGCGCACCACGGTCCGGCGTCTGCGCAGCGTGCTTCGGCCGCTGCGCGGGTTGCCCGGCATGGAGCAGGTCGAGGAGGCCGCCAAAGGGGTGGGTGACCTCACGACGCCCCTGCGCGACATGCAAGTGCTGGCCGCGTACCTGCGCGAGCAGGGCATGGATCAGGCTGCCGTCAAACGCGAAAAGCACCTCGCGTCAGCCTGCCCGCGGGTCGCCAGCTCGGCTGAGCTCAACCGCTTGTTCGGGGTGCTGGACCAGCTCCCGTCGTTTCTGCGTGCGCAACAGCGCCATGGTCTGCTGAAGAAGCTGCGCCAACGCATCGAAAAGCGCATGGACAAGCAGTGGAAGACCCTGCGTGAAGCCATGGCCGATCCCGCCCATGATCGGCACCGTCTGCGGTTGTTGATCAAACGTGTCCGGTATGCCGCCGAAGCGTATCCGGAGCTGAGCCACCAGCCGCAAGGCATGCAGAAGCGGCTCAAGTCGGCACAAGGCGCGCTGGGTGACTGGCACGACCATCTGCAATGGTTGGCGCAGGCTGGGCAGCAAGCCGATCTGGCGCCCTGTGTCGCCGGTTGGGAGCTGGGGATTCTGCGCGCCGAGGAGAAGTCCGACAAAGCGCTGGAGCGGCTGTTTCACGCCTGCTTTGGTGATGCGCCCGCACATTGATCCCGATCAGGCCGCAGGATTGGCGCATATGAGCGCTGTCCTGTGGCCGGTGCCTCGATAAGATCCTGCACTTCACCCACCGATTCGTTGGCTGCCACATGGAGTGCGCATGACATTCTCCCAATTGCTCGACGCCGTTCGCGATCACCCGCAGTCGGTGACCATTCCCGCATCGTGGTCTCAGGGCCGTTCGTGCTTCGGGGGACTGATCGCGGCGCTGCAGTTCGAGGCCATGCGCGCCAAAGTGCCGGTTGATCGGCCGGTTCGCTCACTGGCGATCTGTTTTGTCGGTCCTGCGGCGATCGATACGCCGATTTCATTCGAGGTCGAAATCCTGCGCGAGGGCAAAGCGGTCAGTCAGGTGCTGGGACGCGCCGTGCAGAACGGCGAAACCGTGACATTGATTCAGGGCAGTTTCGGCGCCCCTCGTGAATCGATGATTGCGGTTGAAGCCGAACCTGCGCCGGCGCTCAAACCCGTGGAGGATGTCCAGGCATTCCCGTTCATTTCCGGGGTGATGCCTGAATACCTGCGTTTCATCGACATGCGCTGGGCATTGGGCGGTCTGCCGTACACCCACACGAAGTCGCCGGCCATTGGTGGCTACGCGCGTTTGAAGGATGTCGAGGAGGAGAAACTGACCGAGGCGCACCTGCTCGCGCTCGTCGACAGCTGGCCGCCTGCGGTGTTGCCGCACCTCAATAAACCGGCGCCGGGCAGTTCACTGACCTGGACCATCGAGTTTGTGCAGCCGTTACCTGAGCTGACGACCCGTGACTGGACGCAGTACAAGGCGGTGATCGAGCACGCGCGCGACGGTTACGGCCACGTAGCAGCCGGACTCTGGACGCCGAAAGGGGAGTTGGTTGCTATCAGCCGTCAGACGGTGACGGTGTTCGGTTGAACGCAGCGGCATTGCACCGGCAGCGCTAGAGCACAGATACGCAACGCCCGAGACCTTACTGGCCTCGGGTTTTGATGGCCTGCGCAGCGACCAGACCCAGCACGCCAATCGCGGCAGATGTCACGCTGGCACTCAGAGCACCGTCCAGCAAGAGCAGCCCCGACACAATCGACAGCGGGAACGCCAGGGACGACAGCACCAGATTGGACGGCAGGCCGGATGTGTTGGCGGCCGTGAAGAAGTGTTCAAGGTGCAGGTTGGTAATGAACTTGGGCATGATGGTGACCTCGTAAAGCCTGAATAAGAACCGTTTTCGATGGATTCAGAATAGGCCCGCTGCCATCAGACGGCGAATCGAGGTTTGCTATCGGTGTGATAGCCAACACGTGGGAAAGGTAATAGGTCGAAGACGTCGCACTGCGCAGATCTATCCCGTCACCTTCAACTGCCCGATGGCCGTATTCAATTCACCCGCCAGCGTCGCCAGTTCATCGCTGGTGCTGGCCGAGTCGACGGTCTGGCGCACCGTACGTTCCGTCACGTCGCGGATGCTGACCACCGCGCGGTTCATTTCTTCAGCCACCTGACTTTGTTGCTGCGCGGCCACGGCAATCTGGGTGTTGCTCTCACGCATTTGCGCGACGGCTTCGGTGATTGCCGTCAACGCTTCCCCGGCCTCCCGCGCTTGCTGCACGCAATCGTCGGCCTTGTACGAACTCTCCTGCATGAAGTCCACGGCATCGCGCGTGCCGGCCTGCAGGTCCGACACCATGGTCGTGATTTCGTCGGTCGAGGTTTGCACGCGTCTAGCCAGGTTGCGCACCTCATCGGCGACCACCGCGAATCCACGGCCCATTTCTCCGGCCCGTGCCGCTTCGATGGCGGCGTTGAGCGCCAGCAGGTTGGTTTGTTCGGCGATGCTGTGAATCACGCTGACCACGCTGTTGATCTTCTGGCTGTCCTCGGCAAGGCGCTGGATCATGCCCGCCGTCTGCTGCACGCCATTGGACAGCCCCGAGATCGACGCCTGCACCCGGTCCACGACCTCTTTGCCGCTGCCTGCGAGCGTGTCGGCGTTTTGTGACTGGTCACGGGTGGCGCTGGCGTGCTGGGCGATGTGATAGACGGTGGCGGTCATCTCGTTGATGGCCGTGGCGACCTGGTCGGTTTCGCTCTGCTGCCCCAACATGCCCTGGCGCACATCACTCATGCCGCAGGCCAGATGCACCGCGCCTTGATCCAGCCGCGCCGCCGATTGCGCCACAGTACCGACGATGCGTTGATAACCCGCCTGCATGGCGTTGAACGCCTTGGCCATTTGCCCGACTTCGTCTTCGCCGGCCAGCGGCACGCGGGCTGACAGGTCGCCGCTGCGCTCGACGTGCAGCATCACGTCCTTGAGGGTATTGAGATGGGTCAGCAGGAAGCGGATCAACAACTGTGAGGCGCCGAGCATCAGGAGCATCAGCACACACACGGCGATCGCGTAATGGCCGGCATGCTCGGCCAGCAGTCGGTCGAATGAAGGCGGGGCGCCGAGAAGCGGGAGGCTCGGAAGCGCTTGCCCTGCCGGCCATGCAGCCAGCAGGTGTTGCTGAGCCTGATGGAACGCTTCAGCGTCGGCGGCTCGGGCGTGTTGTTCGATCTGAAGGGCGTAAAGCACCAGCAGCAGGGTGGTGATGAACGCGACTGCGTTCACCGCCCAGAACTTGTATTTCAGCGAGGTGTTGCTCAACCAGCGGCCCATGAGAAAGCTCTTCTGTGAGTTGCACGTGTCGGTGATGACGCGTGGCAAGGCAAGGTGCCAGCATTTTCCCAGTGCAGCAGGTCAACGGTGTTGATCTGGATCAACACCTGCACTCAGCTCGAGCGCCGGCAGAGAGAAGAACGCGCGCGCACATGCCGTGGTATGAGCGGCGACGTCGGCTTCGGTTTCCCCGCGATGCAGTGCGACTTCGCGCAGTACTTCGGGAAGGTAAGCAGGCTCATTGCGGCCGTTTTTCGGTTTGGGTCGCAGGCTGCGGGGCAGGAGGTAAGGCGCATCGCTTTCCAGCATCAAACGGCCACGGGGGATGTCGCGCACCAGCGGGTGCAAGTGAGTGCCTCGGCGCTCGTCGCAGATCCAGCCGGTGATACCAATGTGCAGGTCCATGTCGAGGTAACTGAACAGCGCGCGCTTTTCTCCGGTGAAGCAGTGCACCACCGCCGCCGGCAATTGATCCCGATAGTCCCGCAGGATCGCCAGCAGCCGTTGATCGGCATCGCGTTCGTGCAGGAACACGGGCAACTGCAAGGCGACCGCAAGGGCCAGGTGCGCTTCCAGAACCTTTTCCTGTTGCGGGCGGGGCGAGAAATCGCGGTTGAAATCCAGCCCGCATTCGCCGACGGCACACACGGAGTTTTCTTTTAACAGGGCATGCAACTGTTTTTCGGTCTCAGGGGTCCAATCGCTCGCCGAATGGGGGTGAACCCCGGCGGTGCTGAACAACCGCTGGCCGCTTTCGTCGAGTTGACGGCACATCTGCAGCGCCTGTTCGCTGCTGTCGACGCTGGTGCCGGTAAGGATCAATTGAGCCACGCCCGCGGCGTAGGCCCGGTCGAGAACCTCCCGCTCTTTGGCGGCGAAGCTTGGGTTGGTCAGGTTGACGCCGATGTCGATTAGTTGCATGGTGCACCTCAGGCCGGAGGCCGAGAAGAATACCAGAGCGATTGAAGCGATAAAAAAACAAGCAGTCTCAACTGCTTATAATTATTAGATCCCTGTGATGTTGTTGGCTGCAGAACCCGTCTGCGGCACGTGCGACTGCCCAACACAGACTTCAAGCCCGTTTTTTCGGCATTTTCCCGGAGCGTCAATGATCCGAGCCTCTCTGATCTCGTTGTTGTGCCTGTTGCTGGTCCCCACCCACGCCAGCGCACGTCCCGTCGGACCTCCGGTCATCATCAAGAAAACCCAGATTCGTGACCTTGCGGCCATTCGCAGCAGCAAAGTGCTTCGCGTGTTGGTCAACCAGAGCCGCAACAGTTCCGGCGAAGTGCAGGGTGAGCCCATCGGCGTGGAGTACCGCCGTCTGCAAGCGTTCGAGAAATACCTCAATGGCCATGCCAGAGACGGCCAGAAAGTCTCGATCAAACTGATTCCCAAAGCCAAGGACCAACTGCTTGCCGCGCTGCAACGCGGGGAAGGCGACATGGTCGCGCCCGGCGAACTGCTCGATGCCAGTGCCGCGCACTATGTCGATGCCACCGAGCCGGTGGTCAGTCATGTGCCGCTGGTGGTGGTCGGGGTGCGTGGCGAGCGCAGTTTCAAACACCCGGAACAACTCTCGGGCCGCACGCTGATGCTCGCCAATGGCAGCGCGGCTGACGAGGCCATTGTGCAACTCAACCAGAAACTGGCATTGCGCAAATTGCCGCCGGTGAAGATCGAATGGGTTGACCCCAGTCTTGCCGTCGAAGATGTGTTGGAGATGGTTGAGGCGGGTATCTATCACCTGACCGTGGTTGAGCGGCCGATTGCCGAGCGGTGGGCGCGGGTCATGCCCAAGCTGCGGATTGACCGTTCGGTGGCCTTGAGCGATCCCGGCGACATGAACTGGTACGTGCGCAAGGATGCCGTGATGCTGCATGCCACGGTTGACCGCTTCCTGGAGACCTACGAACCGCCAGCGAATCAGGATGTGGCGTTCCAGAAAGCCTACAAGGACCTTTACCGCGTTCATTACCCGTTGGCCCGCGAAGACCGCCAGCGTCTGGAAAAACTCCGCCCGACCCTGCAACGTCACGCCGATGCACAGAAGATGGACTGGCTTGACCTCGCCGCGCTGGCGTTCAAGGAGTCAGCGCTTAACCCGGTGGCGAAGGGCGGCAGCGGCGCAACGGGGCTGCTGCAGATTACCCCGTCGGCGGCGCAGCGGGTGGGCGTCGACAATATCCATGATGTCGATGGCAACGTGCAGGCCGCGAGCAAATACCTGGCCATGATCCGCCGCAAGTTCTTTGCCAGTCCGAAAATCAACGAACGGGAGCGGATGGCGTTTACGCTCGCCGCTTACAACCTGGGGCCTGAGCGGGTGCAAGCCATGCGCACCGAGGCCAAGCGTCAGGGTTTGAACCCCAATCAATGGTTCTTTCAGGTCGAGCGCGTGGCGATGGAACAGGTGGGGATGAACGTCGTGAGCTACGTTAACAGTGTGAACAAGTACTACCTGGCCTATGACCAGGAGCGCAGTTCGCTGGAGAGTCCATCCTCACGGAAGGTGGCGATCAGAGACTAATCGATTAAATCGATGCTTGTGACGCGCTTTTTGCGATTTTCATATTTATTGATTCGATTATCATGGCGCCAATCCTTCATACCAAATGGAATTAAACGCCATGAACGCTTCTCTTAAATCGCTGTTCTCCACTCGCGCCGGTTATGGCATCGCCGTTCTGCGCATTATCGTTGGCATCATTTTCATGGCTCACGGCAGCCAGAAGCTGTTCGGTATGTTTGGCGGCTATGGTCTCGAAGGAACGGGCCAGTACATGGCCAGTCTGGGGTTGAATCCGGGTTACCTGATGGCGTTGTTGTCGGGCAGTGCGGAGTTTTTCGGCGGCTTGGCGTTGTTCCTCGGTTTGCTTGCACGCCCTGCGGCGGTGGTGCTGATCGTGATGCTGGTGGTGGCGATTCTTTCGGTCCACATTCACAACGGTTTGTTCATGGCCAATAACGGTTTTGAGTTTGGTCTGGCCTTGTTGGGTGCTGCGATTGCGGTGTTGATCGAGGGTGCCGGTCGGGTGTCGCTGGATCGTTTGATTGCCAGCAAGTAACGGTTAGCGGTTTGTTGAAGAATCCCGGTCTTTTTAGATCGGGATTTTTTATGGGTGCTTTTTTGTGTTGCGGTTGGCGGTGGATATCGGTTGCCTGTGTTGTCGCTGATGGGGCCTGGCTCGCGCCAGACCTGTGCCACCTGCGTTCAGCCTGCACCCAAGTCGCGTTTTGTGGTGTCTGGGCTATCGCGTACAAGAGCGATGCGGGCTGGAGCTAACGCTCTTCGCTTTCTTGGGTCGTGCATCGGTCGTCCGCACCCCACTTTTTATTGTAGGAGCGCGCTTGCCCGAGATCTGCCGGGAACCGGCAGCAAATCCTGTGTGTGCGGTTTACCTGACACTGCCGAGGTGTTTGGCCTTACTACTACTTCGCAGCAGATCGCGGGCAAGGTGGAACGCCACCGCCGGTCGCTCCTACGCCCTGCGGTCAAAATCAGGGCAGCCACGTGGCTCACTGTTTGCCTGGCCGTGGCTCTTGATGCTGGAGCAGTCCAACTGACATCAGATGCGACTCGGGTCCCGGCTGGGTGGAGGTGACGCGCAGCACGCTTTTTATCCCTGAATCCGGGAATCGCCACCCACCGCCAATTGACAATCCCCAAGCCGCTTCTCTAGGATGCCGCTCATGCGCCGATTTAAACAGCTACTTGCGGGGCGCCTGATGTCGTGAATACGCCGTCGAAATACCGCTAAAGCGCTGGTTCGGTGTTGCCTCTCACCGCTGCCCAGCGGAACACTGAGGCCGAGAAAACACACCATGAGCACCCAATCCAATCTGCGCCCCCTCGTTCGTCTGGCGCCTATCGCCAGTCAATTCAATCGCCGTAATCCGAAAATCCTGCTGGGCGGTGCCCATCAGCCCACGCTGTTGCGATACCTCGATGGCTGGCCCCGTCGCCAGAACGGCCCCCACGCGTTTCTCATCCAGTTCATCGACGCCAACGAATCCCTTGAACGCTTCTCCCATGACCAGTTTGACCTGGCCGTGGTTCAGGCGCCTTGCGCCGAGCATGCTGACGCGGTGATTCGTCACCTCACGCGCATTGCCCGCCAGGGGTTGATCACACGTTGCTGATCAAGAGAGTCTGAGCGAATTCACGGCAGACCGGCGGACGGCGCAGCCGAGTTCGGGCCAAACGATGACCTGTGTCAGGTCGGCAGGGAATCAAAGCAAAGGGAGTCGGAGGAAGGGGAAGCGACGTTCTTCTGGCGTTTACCCTCAACTTCAGTAAACGCCCATACGTGATGGAGACCGCTCGGCAGCAGGGCGCGGCCGCGCGGGGGGGAGGTGCCTGCTGTTGTTCAGCGCACCCTCAGCACCACGCGACCCCGGACCGGATCATCGTCCAGATGGTTATGCGCCTTGCCGTATTGCTCGAATGGCCAGGTGCGATGGATGTCCGGCTTGAGCAGGCCCTGAACGGTCAGTTCATTGATGGTGTCCAGCGCGCGCTTCATTGCAGGCCCGTCCTGTTCGATACCCAGCTCAGGTTTGCCGGTGAAGTTCTCCAGGCAATGCACGAAGAAACGCATGTTCTTGCGGAAAGCCTGCAATGCCGGGAACGGCGTCTTGTTACCGCCGCGCAAGCCGTACAACACGAGGCTGCCGCGTGGAGCGAGGACGTCGCCGAGCATCGACATCTGCATGCCGCCGAAGCCGTCGAACACCGCCTCGATGCCTTGACCTTTGGTCAGTGCTTCGATGCGCAAGCAAATATCGTCTTCTTCGGTCACGATCACCCGCTCGGCGCCATTGGCCAGGAGGTACTCGCGGTCCTCTGCATGTTGGGTCGCCGCGATGACACGCAGGCCCAGCGCCTTGCCCAATTGCACAAAAGCAATACCGGGACTGTAGGCCGCATCGGTCACCAGCACGGTCTGGCCGGGTTGCACCTTGGCCAGGTCGACGAAGGCGAAGTACGCCAGCAGCATTGGCGTGTAGTGAACGCTGGCCTCAATCGGGGTCAGGGCGTCGGGATAGCGCGTCAATGCGTTGCGAGGGACCAATACATGGTCGCCGCACACCGGATAATCGTTGGCGCTCATGGCCTTGAAGCTGGCGACTTTATCGCCCACTTTCAGATCGGTCACGTCGCTGCCGACGGCTTCGACGATGCCGGCCATTTCGCTGCCGATACCCGCAGGCAACTGGACGTTGGTCAGGGCAAGGTTCTGCCGCCACAACACATCGTCCCAGCTGATGCCGATGGCTTCGGCACGAACCAGCACTTCCTGTGGACCCGGCAAGCGGTCAGGTTGCTCCTCGCAGCTGAGCACATCGGCTTTGCCGAAGCGGTGAAATTTGATGGCGCGGGACATTTCCAACCTCGACTCATTTAATGAAGGATGTAATGACTGTATCGACGCAGGGCTTTTCACACTATTTCTCTCTGTCGATACCCGACATGCCCGTTATCAATTGCGATCCCGGGAACTCCTGATAGGGCACGGCAGCGCCCACGCCGGGCCGTGTGGGTTTATGATTCGGGCGCGGGACACCCACCACCTTCGAACAACAGGGACTGACAATGTCGTGTGATGTGCGCTTCAAACAGGCGTGTGAGCAGTTGGGTCATGACTTCGAGGGCGAGATCAAGATTGGCGGCAATTACGTGCCGCTGGTCCGTCATGAGGATCAGATCTACATCAGTGGGCAAATTCCCCGTGTGGGCGACACGGTGGTCGTCACGGGGCGGGCCGGTGCCGATGTCACGCTGGAACAGGCGCAATTGGGCGCGAAAATCAGCGCCTTGCGCGCCATCGCGTTGCTGCAGCGCAGCCTGGGCAGTCTCGACAAGGTCAGGCGCGTGCTGCGCATGACCCTGTTCGTGCAATGCACCGACAGCTTTACTCAGCAGAGCGAAGTGGCCGATGGTGCGTCCGAGTTGTTGTTTTTCGTGTTCGGTGAGGCGGGCGCGCATACCCGCAGCTCGGTCGGGGTGTATCAGTTGCCGAAGAATGCCACGGTGGAGATGGACCTGATCGCCGTTGCCGAGTAACCGGGCCAGTGCAGCGCTGTGCGGTGGTGTTCACTCGGGTCGTCGGTTCATTTCCCCCATGCCGCCAACGCACATTCCACAAAATGCCTGACCTTGGGCAGGCGGTAGCGGTCCTGCGGGTACATTAGCCACAGCGGGCGACTCGGCGGTTGATATCCTTGTAGCAGCGGCACCAGCCTGCCGCTCTGCAGGTCTTCGCTGATCAGTACGTCCGGCAGCATCGTCACGCCCATGCCGGCCAGCGCGGCCTGGCGCAGCGCCGGCGTGCTGTTGACGATCATGGGTCCGGACACCGGGATTTCGATCACGCCTTCAGGGCCGGTGAGTTTCCATAGCTTTTCGGCTGCTCGCCAGTCGTCACCGGCCGGGTAAGCGAACGAGAGGCAGCTGTGGGCGCTCAGGTCGTCTGCCGTCAGGGGCGTTCCGCGCCGTTCGAGGTAAGCCTTGGAGGCGCAGATGGTCAGCGTGTAGTCATTCAGCGGGCGTGCGATCAGCGCAGACGATTCGGGAATGCCCAGGCGAATGGCGGCGTCGAACCCGTGCTCCACCAGGTCCATCGACTGGTTACTCAGCACCACCTCGACCTTGATCTCCGGGTAGCGCAAGACGAAATCGCTGAGCATCGGCGACAAGCGTTCGGCACCGAACGCAGGCGGTGCGGTGATGCGCAAGGTGCCGCTGGGCTCGGTCTGCAGGTGTTCGGCCATGCGTTCGGAATCTGCCACCAAGCCCAGCACCTCGACGCACCGACGGTAGTACTGAACACCGAATTCCGTGAGGTTCTGTCGCCGGGTCGTACGCTGCAACAGGCTGACCCCGAGTCGTTGCTCCAGCGCTTTCAAGTGATTGCCAACCATTGTGGTGGACATTTCGCACTGCCGCGCCGCCGCCGTCATGCTGCCGCTCTCGACCACGTTAACGAATACGTTCATCGCCTGAAGCACATCCATTATCAAGCCCTGCTTTAAAGTGACTCAAGGAAGGCGGTCTTTATACAACAAATCGGGTTAACGATACTGGCCTCACTAAACCGTGATGGAGCAATGGACATGACCGCCGCCTGCCTGATGAACACTTACAAACCCCTGCCGTTGAGCTTCGTCAGAGGTGAGGGCGCGCGACTCTGGGACGACAGCGGTCGTCATTATCTGGACGCCGTGGCGGGCGTGGCGGTGACCAATGTCGGCCACAGTCACCCGTGGATCGTCTCGGCGATCAGCGAACAGGCCGGTTTGCTGCTGCACACCTCCAATCATTACCGCATTGACTGGCAACAACGGCTCGCCGCGAAACTCACGCGGCTGTCCGGGCTGGAACAGGTGTTCTTCAACAACTCGGGCGCTGAAGCCAACGAGACGGCGCTCAAGCTGGCCCGGTTGTATGGCTGGGCCAAGGGCATTGAGCAACCGCTGGTGCTGGTGATGGAAAACGCCTTTCATGGGCGCACGCTGGGTACTTTGTCGGCGAGCGACAATGGCGCGGTGCGCTTGGGGTATCAGCCGATGTCCGGGGAGTTCGTCAAAGTGCCGTTTGGCGACATGGACGCGATCAAACAGGCCGCACGGACCTACGGCGAGCGCATCGTCGCGGTGATGCTCGAGCCGGTTCAAGGGGAGGGCGGCGTCACGCTGCCGCCACCGGGTTATCTGAAAGCCGTGCGGGCGCACTGCAGCCAGAACGGCTGGTTGATGATCCTTGATGAAATCCAGACCGGCATTGGCCGTACCGGGCGCTGGTTTGCCTTCCAGCACGAAGGCATCGTGCCGGACGTCATGACCCTGGCCAAAGCGCTGGGCAACGGCATCCCGATTGGCGCCTGCCTGGCGTCCGCCGCCGTGGCGAGGTTGTTCACGCCGGGCAGTCATGGCAGCACCTTCGGCGGCAATCCGCTGGCGTGCCGGGTGGGCTGCACCGTGCTGGATATCGTCGAGCAGCAAGGTCTGTTGAACAACGCGGCCGGGCAGGGCGAACGGCTGCTGGCACGTCTGCGTGAGGCGCTGGCCGGGCATCCTGATGTTTTGCAGATTCGCGGGTTGGGTTTGATGGTCGGCATCGAGCTGAGCCGGCCCATTCGTGACCTGTGCCTGACCGCCGCTCAGGAACACGGTGTGCTGATCAACGTTACCCGCGGGCACACTATCCGCCTGCTACCGCCGTTAATCATTGATGAAGCGGATGTGGAGCGCATCGTCAGTGCCGTGGTGGGCGCATTGGGATAGTGGACGGGCTGCGCTTGGTTGAAGGCCGTGGAAGCCTGGCTGAAACACCTGGTTCCACGGCCCTGCGCCAGACTCAAAAACAGTGGCTGAGTGGCCTTGGAAGAGAGGCTACTTCGCGGACAATTCCATGATCATCGCCACCGTCAGGTACAGCCTGGGTGCGATGCTCGACAGGTCGGCGTATTCGTCGTCGGCGTGCAAGCCGGCGCCGACCACGCCCATGGTTTCAAGCACGGCAGGCTTCTGGCTGTCAGGCACATACGCGTAGCCGGCGTCGGTGCCGAAACGCATGGCGATCGGTTCGACCGTGCGACCGATCTTGCTGTACAGCGTCTGGGCGGTTTTCGCGAGGCCTTCCGACGCGGGGTTTTTCACCAGCGGTGGGCGACCTTTGTCGAGGCGAAAACTCACGTCCGTTCCGTCGATCAGCTTGTTCTGCACGATGCGTTGACCGTCAGCCAGCACGCGGTCCGTCTCGCTCAGGTCCGAATAACGCATGTCGCCTTCGGCCGCCGCGCTGGAGGGGATGATGTTGCGCTTCTCGCCGCCCTTGATCAGCGTCCAGTTCACCGTCGTGCCTTTGGCCGGATCGCCAAGGTCTTTGAGCTGAAGCAGTTGATGGGCCAGCTCCATCGCGGCGTTGCGTCCGGCTTCGGGCGCGGAGCCCGCATGCGACGACTTACCCTTCACGTCCACGAACACCCCGTTGATGCCGTTGGTGGCGACGGTGACGGCGTCTTTGTCGGGCGGCTCGTACGAGAACACGTAGTCATGTTTTTTCGCCAGGTCGGCGATGAGTTTCTTCGAGCCCGAGGAGCCTGTTTCTTCGTCCGGGTTGAACAGCACGGTGATCGTGCCGAAGCCCTTGAACTTCTGATCCTGCAGCAGCTTGAGCGAGTGCAGCACCATGGCAACGCCACCTTTCGCGTCGGCCACGCCAGGGCCGTAGGCGTGCTGCGCATCGACGCGGAACGGCCGTTTCGCGGCAGTGCCGGGCCCGAACACGGTGTCGTAGTGAATCATCAGCAAGAAGGTCTTGGTGCCGTTGCCCTTGATGGTGCCGACGATGTTGTCGCCCGCAGAGGGCGTCGCCGGTGTGGTCTCGACCGTCGCACCCAAGGCCTTGAGCCGCTCGACCAGGACTGCGCTGACCGTCTTCAGTCCAGCGGCCTGTCCTGTGCCGGTGTCGATGTCCACCAGTTGTTTAACGGTCGCAAGATAGGGTTTTTGTTCGGCTTCGGCCTTTTTCAAAAGCTGATCAGGCGGCAGGTCGGCGGCAAAGGCCAGTGAGCAGAAAAGCGTGGCGGCGACGGCGGTCGCCAGAGAGGTGCGTCGAACAAGCATGCTGGATCCCTCAGAAGATGTGCGAGTCATCTTCTGATACCTGAGTGGCCGGCTTGTTCCCTGAGGTCTACAGAGAGGTCCGCGTCATCGCCGACGCGAACCTTCCGGGTCATGGCTGTAGCGAAGGCACCACCTGAGCGGGCGCCCCGGCAACCTGCTGCAACGCAGGCAAAAGCGTCGAGTCTTCCAGCTTCACGGGGGCCGACCTGACTGCGCCATCCAGGCTGCGGTAGCGCACGTAGGTGTCGCTTGAGGACAGCAACTGACCTCGCTCTACATGGCGATGACCGTTGATCACGTACCGAATGGTCTGTTCGCGTCCCGCGTTGCCTTGTGTCTGCAGGTCCTGAGCCAGGACTTTCATCGACTCATCGATGCTGGCGTTCAGCACCGTGGTGACGTTCGCCAGATCGAGCTGGCCGTCGTCGATGCACGATGCTCCACACCGCCGAAAGGACTGGCTGAAGACCTCGATGCGCGCGTGATAGAGGGCCGAACCGGCGATGTCCTGAAGCTCGACTTCGTTGAGCAGACTGAAGCTGCCACGGTCGGGCGCCAAAACGATGTGGGGCCGTATCACGAGCCGTCCGGCAATCGGGTTCTGCGCTTGCCTGAGGCCCGCATCCGCGCTCGCTTGCCGGTAACGCTCCTGCAACTGGCTGTCGAGGGGGTTACCCGCCAGCAACGATGCCATAGGCTTGGCGTCGTTTTCGGCTTCATGGCGAGCGTCGCGCTCCAGCGCGCCACTGCCCATTTGCGAATGAAGCGCGCCGAGCACCAGGAGCCCGGCAAGTCCCGCGCCGTGCGCGGCATTGGCAGCGTTCTGGCTGGTCTGCTGGGCAGCCATCGCGGTCTTGGCGTCAATCACCATCGAGGCGGTGACGAAGTCCTTGGCTGGTATCTCCACGTCAACCCGCAGGCCGTGATCATTGATGTAACGCATCGCAGCAGGGTCGTTGAAGCTTCGTGATGGCGCCGGGGACTGGGCGCAGCCGCCCAGCATCAGCCCGAGTGCCACGCCCAGGCCGATGTGCCGGCCTGCCATTAGGCTCAATCGCTTCATTTATTGAACGCAGACAGGATTTGTTGACGGCTGCCATCCAGCGCCTGGTAGAAGGCATTGGACAGGTTGCTGTAACCCGGCTGGTCCCATTCACCTTGGGCAGGCTGCACCACCACAAACGGCTTGTACCAGACCAGGCGGCTGTCCTTCGGGTCGACCAGCATGCCAATCCCGCCTACTTGAGGCGTCGGAACGCTGGTAGGCACGACACTGTAGTAACTGCGGAATGCACCGGTGGTGGTATAGGAAATCAACAGAACGCGGTCTACGCCGTATTTGCTTTTCAGGTCACTGATGTTCCGCGCCAGGTAGCCTTCGCGCTTTTCTGTTTCTTTGAATTTTGTCAGGTCGATCGCATCGGGAATGCGCTTGGCGTTGAGACCTTTGGCTTTCAGGCTGGCGACGACTTCATCCGGCAGGCTTTCGAGGTCGTGCAATTCCCAGGCGCTGACCTGATCGCTGAGCTTGCTATTCACGCCTTTGTTGATCGCAAGCTCCAGCAGACCCTGATTGCCGGTCAATGCCAGTTGTGGCGCTGGCAACGGGCTCAAGGCGACGCCGATGACGGGGTCTTTGTCATTCCAGAATTGGGCGTCGAGGTCGATGGGTTTCTGGACGAAGCTGGAGCAGCCGGTCAGAACGGCGGAAGCGGACAGCAAAACGAAGACAAGGCTGTAGCGGATGAGGCGAGCGATCATGGGCAAATCCCTTTGAGTGCGTTGAACTTTTCTGATGTCATGATGATGGCGTATTGCGGGTGGCATAGTGCCATAATCGGTGATTGTTTGGCGCCAATTTTTTGATGGACGGTCATCCTTGAGAACGTTGTGACTGCGACGACAACAGGGTGACGCGCTTTCATACGCCGATGGCCGTAGAATCCCGCCTCTGAAATACGGTTTTGAGGTTGCAGAGGTGGAATTACAGCAGGGCTTCGTCCTGACTCGGCATTGGCGCGACACCGACGCGGGGACGGAGGTGGAATTCTGGCTGGCGACCGATCACGGGCCACGGCGCGTGCGGTTGCAGCCGCAGATCTCCACCGCCTTCATTCCTGAGCAGCACCGCGAGCGTGCCGAAGCGGTACTGCGCAACGAAAAGGGCGTCGAACTGAAGGCGCTGGAGTTGTGTGATTTTCGCCATCGTCCCGTCCTCGGGTTGTATGCCCGTCAGCATCGCCAGCTCATGAACCTGGAAAAAGACCTGCGCCGCGCCAGCGTCGATGTGTACGAGGCCGACGTGCGTCCGCCCGAGCGTTACTTGATGGAGCGCTTCATCACCGCGCCGGTGCAGTTCAGCGGCACGCCGGACGCTCAAGGCGTGCTGCTCGACGCGCAGATGCGGCCGGCACCGGGCTATCGGCCGACGCTGAGACTGGTGTCCCTGGACATCGAAACCACCGAACGTGGCGAGCTGTATTCCATTGCGCTGGAAGGCTGCGGTGAGCGTCAGGTGTACATGCTCGGCCCGCCCAATGGCGATGCCTCGCAGGTGGATTTCAAGTTCGATTACTGCGACAGCCGCCAAGGGTTGCTGGAAAAACTCAATGAGTGGCTGGCGCTGCATGACCCCGACGCGATCATCGGCTGGAACGTGGTGCAGTTTGACCTGCGCGTGCTGCACGAGCATGCCCGGCGGCTGAACGTGCCGCTGCGCCTGGGGCGCGACGGTGAAGCCATGGGCTGGCGCGAGCACGGGGCGCGCAATAATCACTACTTTGCCTCGGCGGCGGGGCGCTTGATCATCGACGGGATTGAGGCCTTGCGGTCGGCGACCTGGAGCTTTCCCTCGTTCAGTCTGGAGAATGTGGCGCAAACGCTCTTGGGTGAAGGCAAGGCGATCGACAATCCCTACCAGCGCATGGACGAGATCAACCGCATGTTCGCCGAGGACAAGCCGTCGCTGGCGCGCTACAACCTCAAGGACTGCGAGCTGGTCACGCGGATTTTCGAGAAAACCGAGCTGCTGACGTTTCTCCTGGAGCGCGCCACGGTGACCGGATTGCCCGCCGACCGCAGCGGAGGCTCGGTGGCGGCGTTCGAGCACTTGTACATGCCGCTAATGCATCGCCAGGGGTTCGTCGCGCCGAATCTGGGCGAGCGGATGCCAGAGGCCAGTCCCGGTGGTTTCGTCATGGATTCTCGGCCCGGCCTCTACGAGTCGGTGCTGGTGCTGGACTACAAGAGTCTGTATCCGTCGATCATTCGCAGCTTCCTCATCGATCCGGTCGGGCTGATTGAAGGCCTCAAGCATCCGGATGACAGTGACTCGGTTGAGGGCTTTCGCGGGGCCCGTTTCTCGCGCACCCGGCACTGTCTGCCATCGATCGTTTCACGGGTGGCGGAAGGTCGCGAAGCGGCTAAACGCGAGCGCAACGCGCCGCTTTCGCAAGCATTGAAAATCATCATGAACGCCTTCTACGGGGTGCTTGGCTCCAGTGGGTGCCGCTTCTTCGACACCCGCCTGGCCTCGTCGATCACCCTGCGCGGGCATCAGATCATGCGTCAGACCCGCCAGCTCATCGAGGCGCAGGGTTACGAAGTGATTTATGGCGACACCGACTCCACGTTCGTCTGGCTCAAACGTCCCCACGGCCAGGAAGAAGCGGCTCAGATCGGCAAGGCGCTGGTCGCGGGCGTCAACGATTGGTGGCGCGAGCATCTGCGTGACGTCTATCACCTGGAAAGCGCGCTGGAGCTGCAATTCGAAACCCACTTCAAACGCTTCCTCATGCCCACGATCCGAGGGGCCGAGGAGGGCAGCAAAAAGCGCTACGCCGGCCTCGTCACGCGGGCCAACGGCGAAGACGAAATGGTCTACAAGGGCCTGGAAACCGTGCGCACCGACTGGTCGCCGCTGGCGCAGGCGTTCCAGCAGGAACTGTACCTGCGCATCTTCAACCGCAGGCCCTATCAGGATTACGTGCGTGACTACGTACGCCGGACCCTGGCGGGCGAACTGGACGATCAACTGATTTACCGCAAACGCCTTCGCCGAGCGCTGGACGACTACGAACGCAACGTCCCGCCCCACGTACGCGCGGCGCGAATTGCCGACGCGTACAACCACGAGCAGGGCCGTCCGTTGCAGTACCAGAATCGCGGCTGGATCAGTTACGTGATCAGCGTCGCAGGCCCCGAACCCCTGGAAGTGCGCAGCGCACCGATCGACTACGACCACTACATCACCCGCCAGCTGCAACCGATTGCCGACGCCATCCTGCCGTTCGTGGACGACGACTTCGAAACGCTGATCGGTGGGCAGATGGGGTTGTTTTGAAGCGGGTGACCTCCTGGGGTAACCGCGAGCTCGCTCTCACAGGTTCTGAGGCAGCCACGATCTCCCGGTCTGCCCGTTCCGTGTAGGAGACGTCGGAGGTTACGACGGCAGCGAATGCGGAGTGTCAGTCGCCGGTTATGTAACTGCCCCACTGCTTTCGCCACTGTCGTAACCTCCAGCAGCTCCCACAGGTTCTGGCGCGGCCACGGCGTCTGGGTCTGCCCGGTCCATGTAGGAGACGTCGGAGGTTACGACGGCAGCGAATGCGGTGTGTCAGTCACCGTTGATGTCACGGGTCCACCGCATTCGCCACTGTCGTAACCTCCAGCAGCTCCTACAGGTTATGCGGCGGCTGCGGTGGCCTGGTTTACCACAGCCCCAGTGGGAGACGTCGGAGGTTACGACGGCAGCGAACGCGGTGGATCAGTCACCGGTGATGTTACTGTCCCACCGCATTCGCCACTGTCGTAACCTCCAGCAGCTCCTACAGGTCATGCGGCGGGCAGAACATCTCGGTCTACCCGGTTCGTGTAGGAGACGTCGGAGGTTACGAGGGTATGGGCCGCAGTCGGACGAATGCGGTGTGTCAGTCACCGTTGATGTCACGGGTCCACCGCATTCGCCACTGTCGTAACCTCCAGCAGCTCCTACAGGTTGTGCGGCGGGCAGAACATCTCGGTCTACCCGGTTCGTGTAGGAGACGTCGGAGGTTACGAGGGTATGGGCCGCAGTCGGACGAACGCGGTGGGTCAGCCACCGGTGATGTCGCTGGCTCACCGCTTTCGCGCGCTTCTAAAGTATCAGCGTCGTGCTCAAGTCTTCGGAGCGACGCGAACACTGTAGGAGACGTCGGAGGTTACGACGGCAGCGAACGCGGTGGGTCAGTCACCGGTGATGTTACTGTCCCACCGCATTCGCCACTGTCGTAACCTCCAGCAGCTCCTACAGGTTATGCGGCGGGCATGACATCTCTGTCTAACCGGTTCGTGTGCGAGACGTCGGAGGTTACGAGGGTATGGGCCGCAGTCGGACGAATGCGGTGGGTCAGTTACAGTCTTCATGGCTGACCCACACGCGGATCCGTGGTCAGGGGAGGGTGATCCTATACTCGTCCAGCTTGGCCTTCTGCTCCGCCAGCACGTACTTCTTGTTGGCAATCTGCGAGAACTTCACAAAGTCGGCCTTGGCGTCGTCCTTGTCGCCCAGATGGTCGTACGCGATCCCGCGTGCGTAGTAACCCCATGCGTAGTCCGGTTGGCGCTGAAGGCCGGTGCTGAACGCTTCGGCTGCTTCTCGGTATTGACCCAGGTCCGTCAGCGCAAGGCCCAGATGGTAGTAGGTCGGCATATGGAAACCGGAACCCTTGCCGGCTTCACCCAACCCGTTGTCGAGGTTGTACTGCACCAGCTCGAGGGCTTTTTTCGGGTTGCCCGCGCCACGGTACATGTAACTCAAATCCAGGTTGTCGCGCGGGTCGGGCTTGACCGCCAGCTGCATGGATTTTTCCTTGGCAGCCACGGCTTCGGGAAAGCGCTTCAGGTTGTTATAGGCATCGGCCTGTACCGCGTAGATCACGCTTTGCAGCGACGTCGGCAGGGCCGCGTTCTGAAGGCATTGATCGCCTTCCTGCAGGACGAGTGGATAGTTTTCAGCTTTTGACGCCTGAAACTGATTACGGCAGTGAGCCAGGTTGGCTTTCTGCGGGTTCTGCATCCCGGCACACCCGGTGAGGACGACGGAGCAGGCGATCAATGCGGGCCAGCGAGCATTCATGAAAAACATCCTTGTCAGTCCAGCAGGTGGGCGTTGAGGTCAGGGCGATAGACCTGCAGCAGGGGCGCGGTCACGGTGCCTTGTAGCGAGCAGAACACGGTGGTGTGTCCGGCAAGCGGCGGTGTGCTGTCGCCCGAGTCGACCATCAGCACACGGTCAACGAAACCAAATGGCGTGGCGACGCCGGGACCGGTCAGTCCTTGGGTGCGCCATTGGCCGATCGGGTCACCGACGCGGCGAATTTCTGCGCGGGTAATGGCGTTGCCCTGATTCACGAAACGCGCGTTATCAACGATCAGCGGCTTGAGTTTTGCGGCGACTTCCTGCGGTGTGCCATCGGCCACGAACCCCCAGAACAGGAAGTTTCCGAAGTTTTTGATGGTCTCGGCCTGATTGTAGTAGCCGACCATGCGCACGCCGTTGATGGTCAGGGGTGTTGCGAAGTGTTGGTACGTGCCGCCTTCCTGCAGCGGACTCATGATGGTCGGCGCCTTGACCGAGCCATAATCGCTCAGTCGCAGGGTATCGGCAGGCAGGCGGGCGTCGCGCAGGCTTTCGAAGAAACGCGCATCACAACGTGAGAATTCAGTGAGCAGTTGTTCAGGCGTGGTGACGGTCTGGGCGTGGGCCGTGGAGGCGACGGCGAGCAGGGCAACGCCGGTAAAAAGAGGGCGGAACATTTGAATCATCCGTGACGGGGAAAAGGAGTCTGTCGGCCCCCGGGTCGCGAACTTTAACAAAAGAGGGCTGCCGAGAGGGGGCATGGTTGCAGGAATGCCCCGTTAAGAGCCTCGATGGCGATCATCCGGATCGCCACCGAGGGTTAGTATTATTTCTCGCCAGACAGCGCGGGCGACTTGTTCACCCGCTCCGCAGGCACCGTCAGAATCAACAGGCCGCCAACCACCAGCACGATCACCATCAGCCACACGGCGGACTCGGTGTTGCCGCTCAGTTGTTTGGCGTAGCCGACCAGATACGGGCCGAGAAAACCGGCCAGGTTGGCGAAGGAGTTGATCAGCGCGATACCGGCGGCGGCCGCCGCGCCACCCAGGATGGCGGTCGGCAGGTTCCAGAACAGCGCCGGAATGGCGAGGATCCCCATGTTGGCGATGCACAGGGCGAAGATGCCCAGCGTCGGGTTGTGTTGCCAGACGATCGACAGGCTCAGACCCACCGCGCCCAGCGCGTACAACAGCATCAGGTGCAGGCGTCGCTCGCCGGTGCGGTCTGAATGGCGGCTGACCAGAATCATGCTGATGACGGCAAACAGGCTCGGAAGCGCTGACATCAGGCCGATGCTGAGGTCACTCTTGACGCCCATGTTGTTGATCAGCGTCGGCATCCAGAAACCCAGGCCGTACATGGCGAAGATGTCGCAAAAGAAGATCAGGCTCATGACCTGCACCAGCCGGTTGCCGAACAAGACGCGCAAGGGCATGTGGCTCTTCTGTTTTGATTCCGCGTCGATCAGCGTCTTCACATGCTGCCGCTCTTCAGGCGAAAGCCACTTCGCCGACTGCACATTGTTGTCGAGCTTGGTGACCACCAGCACGGCAATCAGCACCGTCGGGATGGCCTCGATGATGAACAGCCATTTCCACGCCGCCAGCCCACCGACGCCTTGCATGGTTTGCAGGATGAGCCCGGACACCGGCCCGCCGATAAATCCGGCCAGGGCGAGGGCGATGTAAAACACACCCATGATCCGACCGCGACGTTGCGACGGGAACCACAGGGTCAGGTAATAGATGACCCCGGGAATGAAGCCCGCTTCGGCAACCCCCAGCAGAAAGCGCACCAGATAGAACTGCCACGGCGAGCTGACAAACATTGTCAGCGCGGAAATGATGCCCCAGGTCGCCATGATCCGGGCGATCCACAGGCGCGCGCCCACCTTGTGCAAAATCACGCTGCTCGGCACTTCGAACAGGAAGTAACCGAGAAAGAACACCCCGGCGCCAAATCCGTACACGGCGTCGCTGAAGCCCAGTTCCTGAGCCATGTGCAGCTTGGCGAAGCCGACGTTGACCCGATCAATAGACGCCGCCAGATACCCCAGCATCAGGATGGGCAAAAGGCGCCAGGCGATCTTGCGGAAGAGGGTGTCCTCAGAAGTGGCAGTGCCTGCCACTGTCCCCGCTGACGGGGATGCACTGTGTGTGGTGTTCATGGTCTGGCCTTTTTCTTGGAGTTATCGGGTGCAGAACGTTGACGGGTTTGAGCGGTGATCCGTTGAGGCATCACATTCGATAAAAAATGCGGGCGTTGTTGGCGAAGACGTTGTCGACAGCGACTTGATCCAGCTCGGACACGGCATCGAGTACGCCGGCAAACAGCGTTTCGAAACGTGCGCTCAGGCCCGAGACCGGCAAGTTGCTGGCGAACACCGCGCGCTCGCTGCCGAAGATCGACAGTGCATCGCGCAGGACCTGACGATTGGAAACCGGGTCCCAGCGTCCACCGCGCAAGCCCAGCTCCGAGAGCTTCACGTACACGTTGGGCGCGTCCGCCAGCGCTTCCATCCCTTCGCGCCATGCGGCCAAACCCTCTTCGGAACGGTCCAGCGGCAGCCCGGTGTGATTAAGGATGATTCGGATCCCGGGAAACTGCTTCGCCACGTCCGCCGCTTCCAGCAGGTGCCAGAACGGCACGCGCAGGTCCCAGGACAAACCGAAGGCTTGCAGCTGTGACAGCCCTTCAAGCCAGGCGGGATCCTGCAGTGTCCCCGGCTGGCCTTGCACCGAAATACCCGGCCCTGAAGCCGTGACGGGCTTGGAGCGGATGCCGCGCACATGCGCAAAGGCGGTGTGTGCGGTCAGTACCTCGATCAGATCGGGTTGGGTGAACGACACGTGCGGCACGACCACCGTCGGCAGACCGCTGCGCTCGCGCAACCCATGCAACCAGCGGGTTTCTTCCACCTGCTGGGTGCGTGAGCGTTCCGCCTCGATGTGCACCGTGCCGACGATGCGATAGCCCTTGGTGTCTGCGCGGTAGTCGTCAGGCAAATAGTCACGGCGCAACTGTTCGTACGGTCCGAGAAAAAACTGCTCGCCCAGATAATCCTGCTGCAACCACGGGTAGTTACCCTGGGACAGATCCCAGCAATGATGATGCGCGTCGATCACCTCAACGGTGCGCGGGTCGCGGCGGTCGGCGTTCATGGTTTGCACACGTCGGTGCGAACGGGAAGGGTGGAGCAAAGCATGACGATGACCTCGATGACTGACTTGTTGTTATGGGATGAATATGGAGGCGTTCGTCATGCCGAACCAATGAGTATTTGAGACCCATAGATAACGAGGGGTTATAGCGACACCGCACGGCACACCTTTTGCTTTGCTAGCTACCAGAAAATAAATAGCTAGCAATATGCGCAAGGACCTTCATTCATGATTGCGACTTCACGCCGTGCGGTGATCACCACTCCCCATGCCGAGGCCAGTGCCGCCGGGCTGCGCATTCTCGAGGCCGGAGGGACGGCCATCGATGCGATGCTGGCTGCCAGCGCGATGCTCAGCGCCGTTTTCCCGCACATGACCGGGCTGGGCGGCGATGCACTCTGGATGATCCACGACCGCAAGGTGCGCACCATCGTGGGGATCGGGCAGGCAGGTATGCGCTTGCCTGACGCGGGTGGCATCGGGTTGCGCGGGCCGAGTTCGGTGGCTAGCACTGCCGGTGCATTGGCCAGTTGGCAGACGGCCGCCAATATCAGTCGGCATGAGTGGGGTTCGCGCTTGGGCTGGGCTGACGTGCTCGGTGACGCCGCAGTGATGGCGGAACAGGGCGTGCCGGTGTCTCAGTCTCAGTTGTTCTGGCAAACGTTGCGTCAGCCCTTGATCGAGCAGTTGCCGGATCTGCATGCGCTGTGCCGGACGGAAGGCCGCTGGATGCGCGAAGGGGATGTATTGCGTCAGCCTGCGCTGGCGAACACCTTGCGGCACCTTGCGCGTCATGGCGTGGAGGATTTCTATCGGGGCGAACTCGCGGATGCCTTTGGCGAGGCGTTCGGGCGGTTGGGGTGTGGGCTGACCACCGCTGATTTGCGCGCGACGCAAGCGCCGGAGGTGGCGCCGATTTCGGTGCGTTATCGTCAGGGTGAGCTGTTCAACGTCGCGCCGCCGAGTCAGGGGTTGTACACACTGCAAGCGATGGGTGCGTTGCAGCACAGGTCGCTGGCGGGGATCGGCAATGGCAGCGCGGCCTACTACCATGTGCTGGTGGAGGCGATCAAGCAGGGGTTGCTGCGGCGCAACGCCGAGCTGTGCGATCCGTCGCACATCGACTGGGATTTCGCGGCCAGTCTTTCACTGGAGAGCACTCAATCGTATGCCGCGGCGATAGACGATCAGCGGGCCGCGCCCTGGAACGAGCCGGGGCGTCCGGCCGACACCATCTGGATGGCGGCCACGGACCACGAAGGCCGTACCGCGTGCCTGATCCAGAGCCTGTTCCATGACTTCGGTTCAGGTTGCATCCTGGGCGACACGGGCGTGCTCTGGCAGAACCGCGCGGCGGGTTTCAATGCCGACCCCGCGCATGTCAACGGGTGGGCGCCCGGCAAGCGTCCGGCGCACACGCTCAACCCGTCGTGTTATCTGGCCGATGACGGTCGCCGGTTCTTCTTCGGCACCCAGGGCGGCGACGGTCAGCCGCAGACCCAGATGGTGCTGGCCACGCAGTTGATCGATTACCGTCAGCCCATTGATCGTGCGCTGCGCATGCCGCGTTTTCTGTTGGGTCGCAGCTTTTTCGACAGCACGGACAACCTGAAACTGGAAAGCGATATCCACCCCGACAGCGTGGCGGGGCTGGCAGAGCGGGGCCATGAGGTGGAACTGATCCCGGCGCAAAGCCCCATGACGGGCCATGCCGGGATCATCAGCATCGAACGCGACGGATTGCTTCACGCCATGCACGATCCCCGCGGTGAGGGGCTCGGGTTGGGGCTGAAAGCGTAGCGGTGCCGATGATTGAATGGCGGCCGCACGCCGGGTTTGCCGTGCCTCGGGCACTGGCGGATAATGCCGCCCGTTGCCCGCCCGCCACCCCTGCGCGCGGCAGAAGGTTTTCTGCAGAAACGAGGAATGGATGGGCTTGAGCACTGTCACCGCCAAACAGCTTGAGGTTCAGCGCATCGTCGATGCGTTGTACAAGGCCATTGCCCAGCATCGCCTGCCGCCCGGCACACGGTTGATCGAAGCGCAGATCGTCGAAACCCTGCACGCCAACCGCAACCATGTGCAGGCCGCGTTGCAGCGCCTGGCCTTGCAGAAGGTGGTCACCATCGAGGCCAACCGTGGCGCGATGGTATCGCAGCCGACGGCCAAGGAAGCGCGGGATATCTTCAGCGCCCGACGCGCCATCGAGCGCGCGATCGTCGAGTCCATCACCCCGGCGATCATGCGCAAGCAACGTCAGCGCATCGCCACCCACATGAACAACGAGCGCAAGGCCACCAACGACACCGACCGCCGGGCGATCGTGCGTGAGCTGAGCGAGTTTCATCTGATGCTCGGTGCCATCTGCGGCAACAGCGTGCTCAGCGATATCCTCGGCAACCTAATGGTGCGCAGCTCGCTGATCGTGGCGTTGTATCAGCGCAACGACGTGCCGTCCTGCGCCTCGGACGAGCATCAACAGATCATCACCGCCCTTGAAGAGGGCGACCATGAGAATGCCGTTGCCGTCATGCTCGAGCACCTGGATGAACTGGAAGGGCAACTGGCGCTGGAAGCATCGGCGCCAGAAGAGTTCAACCTCAAGCAAGCGCTGAGCGACTGAAGAGGGCGTCTGATCGAAGCCACTCGCTTGATAAAAATGACCTGTGGGAGTGAGCTTGCTCACGAAGGCGTCATTAGATGCGCGGGAGATGGGGTGGATGGACCGGCCCTTTCGTGAGTAAGCTCACTCCCACAGGACGCGTCGCGTCTAGCCAGCCGAGGTGGCTGATGTTGCTGCCGGTTCTTGGCAGATCGCACGCAAGGTGGAACGCCACCCCGGTCGCTCCTGTGCCCTCCGGGCAGCCGCTGGAGCGAATCGTCCAAGGCTTAGCCGGGGAGCAGCAACCGGCCTTGCGGCCTTTCAAATGTTCGCTTCCCGTGTTTGTAGCCCATCAGTGGCGCGCTGATTTCAGCGATGACTGCGGCAGGCGAGGGAGCGTCGAAGACGATGAAGTCTGCGTTGCAGCCCGGCGTCAGTCCGTAATCTTTCAGGCGAAGCATCCGCGCCGATTCGCTCGACACCCACGCCATGCACTGCAGCAATTCCGCTGCCGTGCCCATCTGACTGACGTTAGCGAACAGGTTTGCCTGGCGCACCAAGGAGGCGTCGCCATAAGGTGTGAACGGGTTGCCGATGTTGTTGGTCGACACCGAACAGGTGACCCCGCACGCGTGCAGGTGAGCCAGCGGTGCGACACCTCGAGGCTTGTTGTGAAAGTGCTCTCGGCCGGTCAGGAACAGGTCAGTGCTTGGCAAACAGGTCACCTGCACGCCGGCTTCTGCCAGCCGGATACCCAGCCCGATCAGCGTCTCCATCGGCAGCGCCGACAGCTTGGTCACGTGCCCGACGGTCACTCGCCCAGCCCAGTCATGCTGCTCCGTACAACGCGCTACGTGCTCGATGGTCATGCCTTCGGGGTTGAGATCGAAGTCCAGGTGCATGTCCAGGTCGCAGTCGTACTCCATGGCGAGTTCGAACAATCGGTCGATCTGTGCCAGCGGGTCGCTGTCGGTGTAAGGGCAGCCGCCCAGCACGGTCGCGCCATTCTCCAGGCCGTAACGCAAGAGCGCCTCGGTGCCGGGGTTGTTGAGCATGCCTTCCTGCGGAAAGACGCAGATCTCAAGGGTGATTGCCCACGCGTAATCGGCCTGCAAGCGGCGGATCGCCTTGAAGCCGATCAAGCCAATCTGCGGGTCCAGTTCGACATGGGTGCGCATGTGCGTGGTGCCTTGCAGGATTGCCTTGTCCAGCACCTGCCTGCCGCGCTCATACACATCCTGCTCGGTGAATTCAGCCTTGGCGGCACGCGTCTGTTGCACGGCCTCGGCCAGGGTGCCCGCCTGCAACTGGCAGCGCTGCATGATGCAGGCCTTGTCCAGGTGGATGTGGGTTTCGATCAGACCGGGCAGGAGCAGTCGACCCTCAAGGTCCAGGGTTTCACAGGTCGTGATGTCCCGGCTCAGCGCGTCGACGAAACGTCCGTTTTCGATGTACAACGTCGCGAGATCCCGGGTGTCGTCCAAACGTGCATTGCGGATGATCAAGGCGTTCATGCGCAGGCTCCTTCGCCCAGATAGGCCGCAGCCAGTTCAGTGTCTTCGCGCAGTTCGGCGGCGCTGCCGGATTTGATCACGCAGCCGGTTTCCAGCACATACGCGCGGTCGGCGACTTGCAGCGCAAGGTTGGCCATCTGGTCCACCAGCAACAGCGTCACGCCTTCGTCGCGCAGGGCGGCCAGCGCGTCATACAGTTCGCCGATCATCGACGGCGACAGGCCCAGCGACGGTTCGTCCAGCAGCAGGATTTTCGGTTTGGCCATCAACCCGCGACCCACCGCGACCATCTGTTGCTCGCCGCCGGAAAGCAGACCGGCCGGGCTGTCGATCCGGTCACGCAGGCGAGGGAAACGCTTGAGGATCGCTTCGATTTCCCCCTCGGCGTCGAACGCTTCACGTCGCGAGTAACCGCCCAGCAGCAGGTTGTCGCGCACGCTCAGGTACGGGAAGACCTGGCGACCTTCGGGGACCAACGCCAGGCCCTGTCCCGCGATGCTGCTGGCGCTGGCCTGTTCGATGTTTTCGTTGTCCAGCAGGATGCTGCCGCCTGACGCACGATGCAGGCCCGCCAGGCACTGCAGGATGCTCGATTTGCCCGCGCCGTTGGCGCCGAGAATCGCCACCAGCTCGCCAGGGTTGACCACCAGATTGACCTTGTTCACCACAGGCGCAGCGCCGTAGTCGATGACCAGATCTTTCACGTACAGGCGCGCGTCATGGCTGCCGTTCCAGGCTTGGTCGCGGGGTGTCGCCCGATACTCGGTGCCCCCGAGATAAGCGGCGATCACCCGCTCGTTCTGTTGCACTTCCAGCGGCGTGCCGACCGTGATCGGTTTGCCCGCGTCCAGCACCAGCAAGCGTTCGGACACCGACATCACCAGTGCCATGTCGTGCTCGACCAGCATCACGGTCAGGCCATAGCCGGCGAGTTGCTTCAACACAATCGCCAGGGCGTCGGTGTCGCGGCGACTCAAGCCCGCAGCCGGCTCATCCAGCAGCAACACCGAGGGCGCAGTCGCCAGCGCCCGGGCAATTTCCACCAGCCGACGGTCGACGTGGGGCAGGTCGTCGGCGGCGATGTTGACTGCGCCTCGATAGCCCACCAGCGCCAGCAGGTCCAGTGCAAGGGAGCGCTGCTCGGCGGTGGCGCGATTGAAGATAAAACCCAGACGGCCTTTCTGCATGGCCACCAGCACGTTGTCCAGCACCGACATCTCGCCGAACAGTTGAGTGGTCTGGTAGGTCCGCGCGATGCCGGCACGCGCCGTTTTCCAGGCAGGCAATCCAGCCAGCGACTGGTCAAGCTCGATCTGTCCGCTGTCCGGGGTGTAGAAGCCGCTGATCATGTTCAGCACCGTGGTTTTGCCCGCGCCGTTGGGGCCGATGATGCTGGTGACGCTCCCGGCTGGCGCGTGCAGACTGACGCCCTGCGCCGCCTGCACACCGCCGAAACGGATGCCGATGTCACGAATGTGCAGGCCATCGCCCTTCACGCGAGCGCTCAGAAAATCGGCCATGCGTTTCTGATTGATCTGGCCCGGAGGTGTCAGCAGCGTGGGTTTGATCCAGCGACGGGCGAGGGCGCCAAGCAGGCCGTTCGGCGCTATCCACAGCACCACCAGCAGCAACACCGAGAAAATCAGCAGGCGGTACTCGGCGAAATCCGACAGCAGTTCCGGCACCAGCACGATCAACAAGGCGCCGAGCACCGGGCCGAACAAGGTGCCGCTGCCGCCGACGATCACCGCCAGCACGAACAGAATCGATTGTGAAAACGGAAACGACTCCGGGTTGATGAACATCAACAACGGGGCCAGCAAGGCGCCGGCCAGCCCGGTGAGCAGGGCGGACAGTGCGAAGGCCAGGGTTTTGCTGACGACCGGATTGAAACCCAGTGAGCGCGCAGCGATTTCCGACGCCTTCACCGCGCGCATCGCCTTGCCCCAGCCGCTGTGGTGCACGCGCTGGTAAAACGCCAGTGCGCCGATCATCAGGGCGGTGGCGATCAGCGCCAGCAAGACCGAGGGGTCCATGCCCGCGAACGCCGGCAACGGGATGCCCATCAGTCCATTCGAGCCGCCCGTGACATCACGCCATTCGATCAGGCTGTGGTGCACGACAAACGAGAACGCGATGGTGATCATCGCCAGATAAGGCCCGGTGACGCGTAACGCAGGAATGGCCAGCAATGCGCCAACGCCACCGGCCACGACGCCCGCGGCGGGAACCGCCAGCCACAGCGGCAGGCCCGCGAGGGTCATCAAGGCCGAGACATAGGCGCCGATGGCATAGAAGGCGATGTGACCGAAAGAGATTTGCCCGCTCAAGCCGATCAAGACGTTGAGGCCGACACCGACCACGGCGGCCAGTGCACACAAGGTGAAGACCAGCAGTGAGTAGCTGTCCAGGGTAAAGACCGCAATCACGCTGACAAGGGCCAGTACGGCAATGGACGCAGGGCCTAACAGGGGTTTCAGGTCTTTCATACTTTCACCAGTGCCTGGCTGCCAAACAGGCCGTTGGGACGAATCGCCAAGGCAATAATCACCAGCGCGAAGGTAAAGATCTGGGTAAACGCCGAGCCGAAATACAGGGTGACCAGCGCTTCGGTCAGGCCGAACAGCAGCCCGGCCCCGAACACACCACCGGCGCTGGAAATGCCGCCGAGAATCGCCACCGCAAAGGCCTTGAGGCCGAACAACATGCCCATCTCGGCGTTAACGCTGAACAGCGGCGCGATCAGCAGGCCCGCAACTGCGGCGAACACCGTCGAAACCGCAAAGGCGATAGCGACCACGCGATTGACGTTGATGCCCATCAGCATCGCTGCCTTGGGATTTTGAACGCAGGCCTCCAGCACTTTGCCCAGGCGCGTGTAGCGGCGCACCAGGAACAGCGCGAGGGCGATGGCCGCGCCCATCAGCGGAATCAGCAACTGCAAGGCACCGATGCCGTTGCCCAACAGCTCGACCTTGAGGCTCACCAGGCTGCTTTCAAATTGACGCGGCTCTTTGCCAAAGGTGAACAGTGCCAGGTTGTCCACCAGAATGCCGCCCGCCACCGTAGCCATCAGCCAGGCCTGGGAGCCACGGCTGTGGAACGGGCGCACCAGCCAGCGTTCGATTACCAGGCCGTACAGCGCGCTGAGCAACAGCGTCAGCGGCAGCGCCAGCCACAGTGACAAACCCCACGTGATGCACAGCGTATAGCCCAGCACTGCGCCCACCATCATCGCGCTGCCCTGAGCGAAATTGACGGTGCGCGAGACCACATAGGTCAGGTGAAAGCCCAGCGCGAGCAGCGCGTACATGCTGCCCAGACCGAGGCCGGTGACGATGGCGGCGGTAAACATGGTGTGATTCCTTAGCGTGCGGTGGCAGCGTCAATCAAGGCTTGAGCGGGACGATCTGGTCGCCGACGAAATGGGTGAACACGTAGTCGTCCGGTCCCAGTGCGTCATGCTTCTGTGCCGTGAACGGCTGCTTGTAATCCTTGATCAGGCCGTCGTAGTCGGTGATCCCGTAGAAACCGTCGCGTACGGCTTTGCCGTCGGTGCTGCCCGCTTTTTCGATGGCCAATGCGCTGAGGTGCAGTGCGTCATAGGCGTTGGCGATGCCGACCGCAGGCGTCACGTCAGCCAAGGTCTTGATTTGCGGGTAGGCGGTTTTCAACGAGGCCAGCAGCGCGTCGCCTTTGGCGTTGTTGTGCTCGGTAAACACGTACGTCTGGATGAAGTGAACGCGCGAGGCGCTCGGCCCGGCCAGTTCCCCGAAACGTCCGCCGGCAGGACCCCAATGCGACACCACCGGCACGTCCCAACCCATGCGGTCCAGTGACTTGACCACCTGCGCCGACGGGCCGACATTGCCGACCATCAGCAGGGTGTCGGCGCCTGCGTTTTTCAGTCGGGTCAACTGCGGAACCACGTCCAGATCGCTGTCCTGAATGCGCTCGACACCGGCGCTCTCCAGGCCGCGTTTCTCCAGCGCGCGTTTGAAGCCTGCCTCGTTGGACTCGCCCCACGGGTTGTTGATCAGGATCATCCCGGGCTTCTTCATGCCTTGGTCGACGCCGTATTTCACCAGCGCTTCGTCGACGAGTTCGTCGACGGCCGAGACGCGGAACACGTAGTTGTCCGCCGCGCCGTTTTCGGTGATCTTGGTCCCGGCCGCCCAAATGCCCATGAACGGGACTTTCAGCTGATTCGCCAGGGGCACGATGGCCAGGGAGACCGGGGTGTCGAGGCCGCCGAACAGCACCGTCACTTTCTCGCGCTGAATCAGCTCGCGGGCGGCAAGCATGCCTTTGGAAGGGTTGCTTTCGTCGTCGCGGCGCACCAGTTCCAGCGGACGCCCCAGTACGCCGCCGTGTGCATTGACCTCATCGATGGCCATGGTCAGGCCACGGGTCAAGGCTTCGCCGGATTTCGCCGATTGCCCGGAAAGCGCGGCCACCAGACCGACTTTGATCGGCGGTTCTGCCGCCTGTACACCTGGGGACATCGCAAGGGTCAGAGAGAAGGCCGCAGCCGTGGGGGACAACAGACGCTGCAGGGTTGGAAGCCGGAATGACATGGGTGATGCTCCTGATTGCTAGCACTTGTAAATTTATTGCTAGCAAGTAGGATGCCAGTCCAGTCACGCCCTGAAAGCGCAGGTTAAGGCGGCCATCGCCCGTAATCTCGCTCCATATTAAGGCGCTTCGCACCACGTGGATGCACATGGGCCGTCAGCGGTCATCATCGAGTCAGGAGAGCGGTTATGTCAGAAGTGAATAAAGACGTTCAGATTGTTAGCAATTTCCTTGAGGCCTCCATGACCCCGGACCCGGCCCGCGCCGCGACCTTCATGAGCGATGACGTGAAGATCACATTCACCGGCGGTCGCGCCATGCCGGACCCGCAAACCATCACCGCCTTCAACGGCTCGCGCTATGCGTGGGTCAAAAAGGCATTGGGGAATTTCGACTGGATGGACCGGGGTGATCACACCGTGGTGTATTCCACTGGCACCCTGTACGGCGAATGGCCGGACGGCCGGAGCTTTTCCGGTAACCGCTATCTGGATCGGTTTGAAGTGCGCAACGGCAAGATCACCCGTATGGACGTGTGGAATGACAGCGCGGAATGGATGCTGATGCCTGAGATTGGCAAGGCTTGAACGTAACGTTTGCAAAGCTGCGTTCGGCTAGAGCGCGCTCAGTATCAAAGCGTTTGTGCTGTAGGCCAGTAGAGTGCGTATGTCCATCATTTTGGGCAGTGGTTTTTGGATCTGGCTAACGCCAGACCCTGTTTCGCCTTCGGCGAGTTACTTGGGGTTATCAAGTAACCCGCCGAAGGCGGAACAGTTTGGCCGTTAGGACAAACCCGGCCCGCGCCGCGCCAAAAAAAGGAATAAGACACGCAATCCAGACGCAGCTCACCACTTCTCACCAACCCCAAACACCTGCACAAAAAATATTTCCGATCCCCATGGAATAAACCCCTTTCGACAAACGTTTACCTTCACTGCCCACACCAATCGGTGCCAGCAGCGGGAGCCTGGAAGGTTTCTGGCGTCTGCTCCCTACTCGAAAAACAATCAAGGAGTTCACCATGCTGAAGAACATCATCCTCACCGCCGCCGTCGCCCTGACGTGCGCCTCCAGCCTGGCGTTTGCTGCCAGCCCGGCAATGACCGGCAAAACCGACAAAGGCGAAGTGCTCACCGATCACAAAGGCATGACCCTGTACACCTTCACCAAAGACAGCGCCGGTAAGTCGGCGTGCAACGGCGACTGCGCCAAGGCATGGCCTCCGCTGATGGCCGGAGCTGATGCGAAGACCGAGGGCAAATATTCGGTTGTGACCCGAGACGACGGCAGCAAACAGTGGGCCTACGACGGCATGCCGCTCTACACATGGACCAAGGACGCCAAAGCGGGCGACACCACCGGTGACGGTTTCAAGGACATGTGGAAAGTCGCTAAACCGTAAGCGCGACGCAGGTTTCACGCCCGTCCATTGGGGCGTTTTTTGATGAGAGGAGGGGCGACTGCGTTTGGTCGCCTTTTTCATGTACAGAAAAGCAAGCGCTTGCGTGAAACGATTCAGCTGGTCTAGAGTATTTCAAATTGATTCTCCAAAGCAGTTCCCGAGCGGCGCCCGTTTACGAGGTGGCCCAGGCATAAAAACAAGACGCCTCGAGGATTCACATGAACAGTTTGTCTGCTCTGTCTTCACGCGCGCTTACCGCGCCTGAACCCCCAAGAAACCCTGCTGCGGACGCTCGAACATGAGCGCCGTCCTCGCCGAATCCCCAATCCCCGTGCTGGAAATGAACGCCATTTCCAAGACCTTCAATGGCCTGCGCGTGCTGAAAAATGTCGCCCTCAAAGTCTATGCCGGTGAAGTCCATGCACTGATGGGCGAGAACGGCGCGGGCAAGTCGACCCTGATGAAAATCCTCTCCGGCGCCTACCAGGCCGATCCCGGCGGCGAGATTCGCGTGGGTGGCCGGACGCTGCCGGCGTTCGATCCGCTGACCGCGAAAGCCCAGGGCATCGCGGTGATCTATCAGGAACTGAGCCTGTGCCCGAACCTCAGCGTCGCGGAGAATATTTATCTGGGGCGTGAGTTACGTCGGGGCTGGAGCATCGACCGCAAGGCGATGGAGGCGGGGTGCACCGATGTGCTGGCGCGACTGGGCGCCGACTTCAAACCCTCGACCAAGGTCAGCGTGCTGTCGATTGCCGAGCGGCAATTGGTGGAGATTGCTCGCGCGCTTCACGCCGAGGCAAAAATTCTGGTCATGGACGAACCGACCACGCCGTTATCTTCCCGCGAAACCGATCGCCTGTTTGCGTTGATCAAACAGCTGCGTGATCAGGGCCTGGCGATCATCTACATCAGCCATCGCATGGCCGAAATCTACGAGTTGTCGGACCGGGTGTCCGTACTGCGCGACGGTGAGTACGTCGGCATGCTGGAGCGCGACGCGCTGTCGGCGGATGCGCTGGTGAAGATGATGGTTGGCCGCGACCTGTCGGGTTTCTACAAGAAAGAACACGCCCCGTATGACCCCGGAGAAGTGGTGATGCGCGTGCGTGACATGGCCGACGGCAAGCGGGTCAAACCCTGCAGCTTCGACCTGCACGCCGGTGAGGTGCTGGGCATCGCCGGGTTGGTCGGAGCGGGGCGCACGGAGCTGGCGCGGCTGATCTTCGCCGCCGATCCTCGCACCGCTGGCAGCCTTGAAGTGGCGGGCAAAGCGGTGACGGAACTGCGCAATCCGACTGACGCGATTCGCGCGGGCGTGGTGTATCTCACCGAGGATCGTAAGGCCCAGGGCCTGTTCCTCGACATGAGCGTGCGCGACAACATCAACGTCTGTGCCTGTGTTCCGGATGCTCATGCCGGTGGTGTACTGGATCGAGGGCGCGGCGCGCAACGGGCGGTCGAGGCGATCCGGTCACTGTCGATTCGCGTGGCGTCGGGCAAGGTCAACGTCGGTGCGTTGTCCGGCGGCAACCAGCAGAAGGTGCTGCTGGCGCGTCTGCTGGAAGTCAAACCGCATGTGCTGATTCTCGACGAGCCGACACGTGGCGTGGACATCGGGTCGAAGTCCGAGATCTACCGGATCATCAACGAACTGGCCAAGGCCGGGGTCGGCATCGTGGTGATTTCCAGCGAGTTGCCGGAAATCATCGGCACCTGTGATCGGGTGCTGATCATGCGTGAAGGGCAGTTGGTGGCGGAAGTCGGCGGCGCGTCGGGACACGAGATTTCTCAGGAGCGGATCATTGATCTGGCGACTGGGGGTGAGCAGGTGGCTGTTCAAGCCTGACACAGGACCTGGTAGGAGTGCGCTCGCCCGCGGTTGCGAGGCGTCAGGTGATGCATGCGTGGATGACCCACCGCAATCGCGGGCAAGCGCGCTCCTACAGGAATCGCAACTATCCGATAACAATAAAAAGGAGGCCAGGCCATGAGTCTGACCCTGGAAAACTCGCCAAGCGTGGCGGCCATCAGCAAACGTGAACGTGTGCGCGAGCTGATGCGAACCATTGGCATGCTGCCGGTGCTGATCCTGCTGTTGGTGGGCTTTGCGCTGATGACCGACAGTTTCATGACCTGGCAGAACCTGTCGATCATCACCCAGCAGGCCTCGGTCAACGTGGTGCTGGCAGCGGGCATGACCTTCGTGATTCTTACCGCCGGCATCGACCTGTCGGTCGGCGCGATCCTGGCAGCCTCCGCGGTCGTGGCCTTGCAAGCGTCGATGTCGCCGCAGTGGGGCATGCTCGGGATTTTCGCCGGAGTAGGTTTCGGCTTGCTGCTGGGGCTGGTCAACGGTGGGTTGATCGCCTTCATGCGTCTGCCCCCGTTCATTGTCACCCTCGGTGCGCTGACCGCCATGCGAGGCCTCGCGCGCCTGCTGGCCGACGACAAGACCGTGTTCAACCCTGATCTGCCATTCGCCTTCATCGGCAACGATTCAGTGCTCGGCGTGCCGTGGCTGGTGATCATTGCGGTCGCGGTGATCGTCATCTCCTGGTTTATTCTGCGGCGCACGGTCATGGGCGTGCAGATCTATTCAGTGGGCGGCAACCCCGAAGCCGCGCGGTTGTCCGGGATCAAGGTGTGGAAAGTCCTGCTGTTCGTCTACGCCGTCTCCGGCGCGCTGGCTGGCTTGGGCGCCGTCATGAGCGCGTCGCGACTGTTCGCTGCCAACGGCCTGCAACTGGGGCAGTCCTACGAACTGGACGCCATCGCGGCGGTGATTCTCGGCGGCACCAGTTTTACCGGTGGTGTCGGCACCATTGGCGGCACGCTGATCGGCGCGCTGATCATTGCGGTGTTGACTAACGGCCTGGTGCTGCTGGGCGTGTCGGACATCTGGCAGTACATCATCAAAGGCATCGTGATCATCGGCGCGGTGGCGCTTGATCGCTATCGCCAGTCCGGAGCGCGAACCTGATTCATCGTTTTGGCGTCACGCGTTTCAAACAATGGCTCTGACAATAATCACAAGAGAGAAATCATGAACTTCAAACGCAAATTCCCTGCTGTCGTATCCCTGTGCCTGGCCGCGCTGTTGGCGCAAGGCGTTGAAGCCCGAGAATTGAAATCAGTCGGCATCAGTCTGGGTTCGCTGGGCAATCCTTACTTCGTGACCCTGGCCGACGGTGCCAAGGCCAAGGCGCTGGAGATCAACCCCAACGCCAAAGTGACCTCCGTGTCCGCCGACTATGACCTGAGCAAGCAGTTCTCGCAGATCGACAACTTCATCGCGGCCGGGGTGGACCTGATCCTGATCAACGCGGTTGACCCTAAAGCGATTGCCTCGGCGGTCAAGAAGGCCCAGGCGGCCGGTATCAAAGTGGTTGCTGTGGACGTGAGCGCGGCGGGCGTGGATGCGACGGTGCAGACCGACAACGTCGAGGCCGGCAAACTGGCCTGTCAGTTCATCGTCGATAAACTCTCCGGCAAAGGGAACGTGATCATCGAAAACGGCCCTCAGGTCACCGCCGTAACCGACCGGGTCACCGGCTGTAAATCGGCGTTCGCCGCCGCACCGGACATCAAGGTGCTGTCAGACGATCAGGATGCCAAGGGCTCTCGTGACGGCGGCCTGAACGCCATGCAGGGTTACCTCACACGCTTCCCGAAAATCGACGGCCTGTTCGCAATCAACGACCCACAAGCCATTGGCAGTGACCTGGCGGCCAAACAACTGAAACGCAGCGGCATCGTCATCACCTCGGTGGACGGCGCTCCGGACATCGAACACGCGCTGAAATCAGAGTCGTCGATACAGGCATCGGCCAGTCAGGACCCATGGGCCATGGCGCAGCAAGCGGTGGTTATCGGCAACGACCTGCTCAATGACAAGAAACCGGCTGAAGCGGTGACCCAGCTCACGCCGAAACTGATCACCCGCGACAACATCGGTTCCTACACCGGCTGGTCGAGCAAACACTAAACGCTGAATCAGACACGTCGCCAAGAGAGTGAAGCCGTGATCAAGATGGAGGATGTGGCGCGACGGGCACGGGTGTCGACTTCGACGGTGTCCCACGTGCTCAACGGCACGCGCAAGGTCAGCCCGGAAACCGTGGACGCGGTGCAGCAGGCGGTTCGCGAGTTGGGTTATATCCCCAACACGCTGGCCCGCTCGTTGGCCCGCTCGCGCACCCACACCATTGGCGTGGCGATTTCGGCGCTGTCCAACCACTACTTCAGCGAGACCGTTCACGCCATCGAAACCGCGTGCGCGCGCCACGGCATCATGATGCTGTTCGTCGACACCCACGATGATCCCGTGCAGGAGCTGCACGTGGTCAAGGCGCTGCACCACCGTCGGGTCGACGGCATCCTGCTCGCGCCCTGCAGCGATCCGCAACACGCCGCATTGGAGTACCTGCAGGCCAATGCGATTCCGACGGTGCTGGTGGATCGCATGGCAAGCGACGGTTTCGATCAGGTCGGCGTGGAGAACCTGCACTCGACCCGCGAGCTGGTGGCGCATCTGATCGGTCATGGCCACCGGCGCATCGGCATGATCGCCGGGCACCGTGGGTTGAGCACCACCGAAGAGCGCATCGAAGGTTACCGCCAGGCATTGGCGGACGCGGGCCTGACGTTCGATGACGCGCTGCTGGTCGATGGCGAGTCCAACAGTGAATCGGCACGGTGTGCCGCGCAGCAATTGTTGGGGCTGAGCGCACCGCCGAGCGCGATCATGGCGGCCAATAACCTGATGACCATCGGTGCGATGCATGCGCTGCGGGAGGCGAACATCGCGGTGCCCGAACAGATGGCACTCGTGGGATTCGACGATTTCGACTGGGCGGACTTTTTCCTGCCGCGTTTGAGCGTGATCGCCCAGCCGGTGCAGGCGCTGGGTGAGCGTGCGGTGCAGTTATTGTTGCAGCGCATCGACAGCCCGGAAGGACCGAGACAAGCGCAGCGTCTGAGTGCGACGTTGCGCATACGAAATTCATGCGGATGCCCCTGAGTGCGGCCGCAGACAGGAACGAACATTGATGAGTGAAGCTGTCTCTCTGGGCATTGATCTGGGCACCTCGGAGCTCAAGGCCATTCTGCTCGATTCACACGGTGGGGTGCTCGCCCAGGCGGGCGCGCGGGTGAGCGTTGACCGCAGACAATCCGGCTGGTCGGAACAGCATCCGGCCGATTGGTGGCAGGCCTGCCTGGCCGCCCTCGGGCAATTGCGTGCAGAGCACCCGACCGCGTGGGCGCGCATCGCGTGCATCGGGCTGTCGGGGCAGATGCACGGCGCGGTGTTGCTGGATGCGGGTAATCAGGTGTTGTACCCCGCCATCCTCTGGGACGACTCGCGCGCGGTGGCTCAGGCCGAGCAGTTGAATCGCGACTTCCCCGACTACGCACAGCACACCGGCAGTCTGGCGATGGCCGGGCTGACGGCGCCCAAGCTGCTCTGGCTGCAACAACACGAGCCGCAGGTGTTCGGGCAGATCGATTGTGTGCTGTCACCCAAGGATTACTTGCGTCTGCTGCTGACGGGCGAACGCATCAGCGATATGTCGGATGCGGCGGGCACGCTCTGGCTGGATGTCGCGCGACGGGCGTGGCACGAACCCATGTTGCACGCCACTGGACTGACACTCGGGCAGATGCCGACCTTGCTGGAGGCTGATCAGCGGTCGGGCGGATTGAATGAAGCGTCTGCGCGGGTTTTGAGCCTGCCGGTCGATTTGCCCGTGGCTGCGGGCGGCGGTGACAACCCGGTGTCGGCGGTCGGCATTGGCGCGATCAATGCGGGCGATGCGTTTGTCACCCTGGGCACCAGCGCGGCCATCGTCGCGATCACCGATCACGCGGCGGGCCATCCGCCGAGCGCGGTGCACAGCTTTTGCCATGCGTTGCCCCATCGTTGGTACACCATGGGCGCCATGCTCGCCGGTGCCAGTTGCCTACGCTGGGTGACGCGCCTGCTCGGCCAGCCGGACGAACAAACCCTGCTGGTGCTCGTGCAGGCCGAGTTACCGGTGGAGCACGCGGTGGCCGTCTCCAATCCCTTGTTCCTGCCTTACCTGGCGGGCGAGCGAACGCCGCACAACGACCCGTTGCTGCGCGGCGGCTTCATGAGCCTCGGACACGACAGCACGCCTGCCATGTTGGGGTACGCGGTGCTGGAAGGGGTTGGCTTTGGTCTGTTGGATGCAATGAATGCGGTGCTGTCAGCCGGCGCCACGATCAACGCCTGCGCCTTGGTAGGCGGCGGTGCGCGCAGTGAATACTGGGCACAGTTGCTGGCCAACATTCTTGATCGCGAGGTCTACACCCTGCATGGCAGCGAACTGAGCGCGTGCATCGGTGCGGCCAAACTCGGGTTTCTGGCGATCGGGCAGGGCGGTGATCTGTTACACAAGGGGATGCCGGTCAAGGCGCGGTATCAGCCCATGGCTTCAGTGCAACCCGCGCTGCGCGAGCGGTATGGAAAGTTTCGGGGGCTGCTACCTGCGGCGCAGGGGTTGAATGGGTGACGGGTGACTCAAAGGACCGACGCTAAAACAGTCTCTTGGGCCACTGCACCGCAGTCGACAACGCCGTTACCCGTGGTCCCGAAGCCTGAGCGCTGAGATCGAGGAGGAATCGCGTTTTTTACCGAATTCGCCGCGAATGCGAGCGATCTCCTCACGCAGCCTGTCCCTGACGAGCATCTGGTCTTGCTCGGACAACGATTCATACCAGCGTCGCTGGGCCGATCGGGTCGATGCGTCGTGCCCGCGGTCGGGAAGCGCGGACAGTATCGATTGAACAAAATCAGAGGCGGGATCGGTTCCGTCCTCGGCGCGGATATCCTTTGCGGCCGGGTCCATCATGTTGCTCCTAATGACCGTCTCGCGACGGGAAGGGGAATCACAGTCATCTAAAAAGGATGGCTATCATCTTGCCTTGCGGTCATTAAAACAATACGGATCGTAGGAAAAGTTACCGGTCCGCAACGCTTTAATGCACCGCCCAGGACCGTGGCGCAGGGGTGTGGGTAAATTTCGAGATGCCTTTGACCCAAAATCGCCGGTGTGAGGTTTCATTCGGCGGCAGCAGCGGCTGGCTGGACCATTGATGCTGGCGCTTGGACTCTTCGCGATACGCCTTCCATTCCATCGCTTCTGCGGTGTCTTTCGCTGCGCGTTCGTCATCGAACCAGCCAATCACTGACACTTCGCCCTGATCGCGGCCATGTTCTACCAGCAGAAAAATGTCGTACATACCTGTGCCTTTCACTCATCAAGTCCGGCCCACTTTTCGGGCTCTACTGATGGCTTATCGACACCGATGGAAGAATGTTTAGGTTTTGAAACACTCGCGCTGACCAGCGGTGCCGCGCGCCAGAGCGGCACACGATGGATCAGGGCCCGTTATTTGGGCAGAGGGGTCAGGATTTCACCGTTGTCGTCCAGCAGGATGAACACCAGCAGTTTCGCCGGCTGGGTGGTGCTTGCGTTTCTGGATTCGTAGTGCTTCGAACCGGCAGGCTCGTACCAGGTCTGACCGGCCTTGTAAGTGATCGCCTTGCCGTCGTTGACCCGCGAAATCACCTCGCCCTCCAGCACATAGGCAATCGCGCTGCCGCTGTGGCTGTGGGGAATGGACACTTGCCCCGGTTTGTAGTCAACGGTCAGCACCATGGCTTTTTTACCCGGTGCGTTGAGCATCGGGTGAGTCTCCAGCACGGTGACTTTCTCGTGTTCGGCGTCGTGGGCTTGCGCGTTGAAGGACATGGGCAGCGAAAGGGCCAGGCAAGAGAGGCTGGCGGCAAGCAATTTTATCGGGTTCATGATCGGTCCTCAGTGAACGAAGTGACAGATGACACGCTATGCCTGCGTGCCCATCCGTCACACCGCCAATCCGGGGAAAGATCATGAGGCCAATTTCAAATCCGGGCTTTCACAGGACTGAAATGGGGTAATCCACGATCAGGCGAAACTCGTTCTGATCGCCTTCGGCCTGATCCGCATTGCCGCGATGCCACGCCTGACGGATGCGGAACGACAGGTCTTTGGCCGGCCCGTCCTGTATCACGTACTTGGCTTCCAGGTTGGTTTCGTGGTGCTTGCCGTCCTCGCCATAGCCATAGGCTCGGTAGGGGCTGTCCACGGCCATTTTGGTCCCGTCGATGTCGCGGCCGTTGGCATAGCGGGCCATGAAACTCAGCCCCGGAATACCGTACGCGCTCATGGCCAGGTCGTATCGCGCCTGCCAGGATTTCTCGCCCGGGCCATTGAAGTCGGAGTACTGAATGGAGTTGGCCAGAAAGATTGAATCGCCGGTCGTGCCGGGACCGTTATCGCCGAACGCTACATAGTCGAACGGCTCGTCCCCGTGCACTTTCTGGTAGGCGAGGGTAAAGGTGTGACCGGCCATGAAGTTATAGGCGGCGGCCAATGACCAAGTGGTGTTATCGATGCTGCCGGCCTTGGCCTGACCTTCATCGAGCGTGCGGTAAATATTGAAATCGAAGGTCAGCGACTGATCGCTTGGCATGGCCAGTACATAGTTGGCGTTACCGTAATACTGACGCCAGATGTCTTCAAACTCCGATCCATACACTTGCACGCTGAACGCGTCATTGATGGCGTACTTGCCACCGACAAAGTCGACGCTGTTAGTGGTGACGTTGGCATAACTGGCAAAAAGCTCTCTACTGGCGCTTGTATGCTGCGGACCGTTACCTGCGGTGAAGTGTCCTCCCTCCAGATCCAGGCCAGTGATTTCACTGCTTTGTAAACTGAAGCCTGTCGCCGTTTGAGGGAAAAGCCGTGTACCGCCCGCTGCGAATACCGGTGCGGTGGGTTGCAAGGTCCCCCATTTGAGTTCGGTCCTGGATATACGCGCTTTAAGGGCGCCGCCGGCGGTTGAAAACTCGTCTTCCGGACTGCCGCTGCTGTCCACCGGGATGTTGCCGGTGCCCGAATGCCCGGCGCCTCCATCCAGTTTCAGGCCGTACCAGCCGTAAGCATCGACGCCGAAACCGACGGTGCCCGGTGTGAACCCGGAACTGAAGTTGGCCATGGCCGCCTGGGACCAGTCACGTCGATCCTGAGCGCCACTTTTTCCATCGCGATTGAAGTAGTAGTTGCGCAACAGCACATTCAGTTTTGCGTCTTCGACAAAGTCTTTGGCGTCGGCCTGGTCACTGACGAAGGGTTCTGCTTCTACGGATTGGACATATCCTGCTGAAACCGCCAGTGCGATCAGACTTAGACTTATCACTCTCATAATGGCATTACCTCTGGGGTCTTTGAGGCAGTCGGCTGTTACTTCAAGCAGTCATAACGCCAACGGGCCCGCAAGACGCAAAGGATAATCGGTGATTTTCAGTTCGCCACTTAACGCGCGCAATCAGGCCGCCAACGGCGGCTTTTCTGACGATTGGTTTAGTTAACAGGCAATTAAGCGGCTTTTCTCAAGTGGATGTTCATCCGTCGCGCGACATCGACACAGACACCGACATTGGTCAGCGCGTAACGGGCAGACTGCAGCGTTCGATGTCGCTCTCGAACGCCACCTGGCGCACGAATTGATTGATCAGCAGGCCGTTGAGGTTCTCATTACTGGGTTTGGCAAAGTGTTCTGCCATGGCCTGGCAGGATTCCCACTGAACGCTGATCACCCACACGTTGCTGTCGTTCTCATCCTGGCTCAGGGCGCTGTGTTGGCAACCGGGCAGGCGCTGGAGGTTACTGACGACCGTTTGCAAATATTCGCCCAGTTCTTGCGAGCGGCCGTGGGCTGCGTGGATTCGAACGGTATTGCTGGCTTCCTGGTTTTCCGGGGTCATGCGGGTTCTCCATCGCACCGAGATCGTTTCTCAACCGTTGCCATAGTAGTGGGGACCGTAGCAATTGCCAGTATCCAATAAGGCTATTGACGAGAAGACCAATCGGGGAGGAGGGAATTGACACGGGATGTGGGAAGAGAATGATCAAGCTTGGTCACGGTTTCAGCGGATTCGTCCCCTTGTGCGGAACGTACGTACGCTGTCGTGATCAAGCTCGATAGATAGGCAACTCGGGCTTATTTACTGCCGCTGGATCCTTCGCCGCCGCCGCTGGTGCCGCCACCGCTGCCGCCCATGCCGTTACCGTTGCTCATGCCGCCCCCCTGGCCAGCCGTGCCATTGCCGTTGGAACTGCCCATGCCTTTAGTGCCGGGTGTGGAGCTATTGCCGGTTTTTGGCGTGCCATCGGTGTTAGGACCTTGGCTGCTGGTACGTGGGCCAGTGGTGTTCGAGTCGACTGGATCAGTCGGGCCGGTGGAGCCAGCAAATGCGGAGCCCGTCGCGACGGCGAGCAGGCTTGCCAGGGTCAGGGCAGTCAGTTTTGTCTTGATCATGATGTGAATCCCTATTGTGGTCGTGGATACACATTGGTCTGGTGGCCATCAGCAGAGGTGCAGTCTTGCCGACAGACGGTCAGCGTTTTTCCGGCGAGGCCGGCGTCACGTGACAAGCGACCAAGCCCGCTATCGCCATGAGCCGCAAACCACCTGTGTGGCGGATGAAAAGCAGGAGTCGCAAAACTTCGAAACAAATCGGGCGAAGGCGGCCATCGCGAAATAAACGTCTCCAGTCGAGACGCACGCTCAAGCGTTTTTTTGCCTTGTAATTGTCACAATTCGCGCCGAAAAAGGCTGGGAAGAGCGGTTTTTACGGCGCTGTGTGGCGCATTGATATTAAATTCTTCAGCAGTAGACAACCCCCGATTTCTTCAATGAAACCGGGGGTTTCGTTTTTACAGCCTGTAAGAAATCACCTACAGCACGGGGCAGATTTCGACCTATGTCTAAAGACTGTCATCAAACAGAAATGTTTCGGGTTTTAAATCTGCATCGGGTCTTCAATGTGACCGCACACACACAAATTCTTCTGCTGAGGTATTGCCGTGAATCTGCTGACAAAAACACGCCTGTCGCTCCTGCTGGCTTCGATGTGCCTGACTGGAATGGCACACGCTACGGACGTCACTGGTGCTGGTTCGAGCTTCGTGTTCCCAGTCATCTCCAAATGGGCGCAGGACTACAGCAAAAGCTCCGATAATCGCGTCAACTATCAGTCGATCGGTTCGGGCGGCGGTATCGCTCAGATCAAGGCGGCGACTGTTGACTTCGGCGCATCCGACGCTCCCCTGTCCGCAGAAGACTTGAAAGCCGCAGGCTTGGGTCAGTTCCCAAGCGTGATCGGCGGTATTGTTCCAGTGGTCAATCTGGAAGGCATCGAGGCTAACGGCCTGAAGCTGAGCGGCCAGGTTCTGGCTGACATCTTCCAGGCCAAAATCACCAAGTGGAACGATCCAGCGATCGTCGCGCTGAACTCTGGCGTAAAACTGCCTGAAACCGCTATCACCGTCGTTCACCGCTCTGACGGCTCGGGCACGTCCTTTAACTTCACCAGCTACCTGAGCAAAGTCAGCGAGGCGTGGAAATCCGGTCCTGGCACTGGTTCTGCCGTTCAGTGGCCAGTCGGTGTGGGTGGCAAGGGTAACGAAGGTGTGTCTGCCTACGTAAAACAGATCAAGGGTTCGATCGGTTACGTCGAGTACTCCTACGCAACCCAGAACAAGATCGCTTACACCCAGCTGGAAAACGCTGCTGGCAAATTCATCAAGCCTGACGCCAAAGCCTTCGCCGCGGCTGCCGACACTGCCGACTGGGCGAGCGCCAAAGACTTCAACCTGATCATGACCAACGCCCCTGGCGATGCTGCATGGCCAATCACTGCCACCACTTGGATCATCATGTACAAGCAGCCGAAAAACGCCGAGAAAAGCGCGGCCGCTTTCGACTTCTTCAAATGGTCCCTGGAAAAAGGTCAGGCCCAGGCTGAGTCGCTGGAATACGTAGCTCTGCCTAAATCGCTGGTCAGCAAGATCGAAAACTACTGGAAAACCGAGTTCACCAAGTAACTCGACGTAATCCGGCTTACCCCTGTCATCGAGCGCTCGGTGACAGGGTTTCCTTGCGAGTGGACCCACCATGACTGAAAACACCCAATATATGTCCGCTGTGATTCCGGATGCGACATCCGAGAGCGAAAAACGCGCGGCCCGCGATCACCGACACGACGCCTGGTTCCGGCGCACGATGCTGGGAGCGGCTCTGTTGGTGCTGGTGTTGCTGGCGAGCATCGCCGGCTCGACACTCTGGGGCGGTGCCCTGGCGTTCAAAACGTTTGGCTTTGAATTTCTTACCAGCACTGAATGGGATGCGGTCAACGGCCATTTTGGTGCGTTGGTCCCGATCTACGGCACCTTGGTGACATCCTTTCTCGCGCTGCTGATCGCCGTTCCGGTGAGTTTCGGCATCGCGATTTTTCTGACTGAAGTGGCGCCGCCGTGGTTGCGGATGCCGATTGCCTCCGCGGTCGAACTGCTGGCGGGCATTCCTTCGATTATCTACGGCATGTGGGGCCTGTTCGTGTTCGGCCCGTTCATGGCCGAATACATGGCGCCGTGGATCAATGACAACCTCGGCGCGCTGCCGCTGATCGGTCAGATCTTCCAGGGGCCGCCACTGGGCATCGGCATGCTGACGGCCGGTATCGTCCTGGCCATCATGATCACGCCGTTCATTACTTCGGTGATGACTGAAGTGTTCCGCAGCGTACCTATCGCGCTCAAAGAGTCGGCGTACGCACTCGGCGGCACGACCTGGGAAGTGGTCTGGGACATCGTTCTGCCCTATACCCGTTCGGCTGTGGTCGGCGGGATTTTCCTGGGTCTGGGTCGCGCACTGGGTGAAACCATGGCCGTGACCTTCGTACTCGGTAATGCTCACCAGTTCTCCGCGTCCCTGATGATGCCGAGCAGCTCGATTGCCTCGGTGATCGCCAACGAGTTCAGCGAGGCTTACACCGACCTGCATCGTTCGTCGCTGATCGCGTTGGGCTTCCTGCTGTTTGTCGTCACTTTCATCGTGCTGGCGATTGCCCGTCTGATGCTGTCCCGTCTGTCGCGCAAGGAGGGTCTATGAGTAAGGCCGATAACGAAAACCTGTACCGGGCCCGCGCCTTCAAGAACATGATCGCGATGGTCCTCAGCTGCGGCGCCACCGTCTTCGGTTTGCTGTGGCTGGTGTGGATCCTGCTGACCACCATCATCAACGGTTTCCAGGCACTGAACCTGCGCCTGTTCACCGACATGACCCCGCCACCGGGTTCGGCAGGCGGTCTGGCCAACGCCTTTTATGGCAGCTTCCTGATGTCCGGCATCGGCCTGTTGATCGGTACGCCGATCGGCCTGATGGCCGGCATCTGGCTGGCGGAGTTCGCCCGTCATTCCAAGCTCGGCAACGCGGTTCGCTTCATCAACGACATTCTGCTGTCGGCGCCATCGATCGTGCTGGGTCTGTTCGTTTACACCGCCGTCATCCTGCCGGTCAGCGCCCTGACCAACCACCAGGTCGGCTTCTCCGCCATTGCTGGCGCGCTGGCCCTGGCCTTGCTGGTGATTCCGGTGGTGGTTCGCACCACCGATGAAATGCTCCAGCTGCAACCGTCGACCATGCGCGAAGCCGCACTGGCACTCGGTGTGCCGCAGTGGAAACTGACCCTGCAGATCGTGCTGCGTGCCGCCAAGGCCGGCGTGGTCACCGGTGTGTTGCTGGCCCTTGCCCGCATCACCGGCGAAACCGCCCCCTTGCTGTTCACCGCCTTCGGTAACCAGTTCTGGAGCAGCAACGTTCTCAAACCGATTGCAAGCGTTCCCGTGGTGATCTTCCAGTACGCGATGAGCCCGTTCGATGACTGGCATTCCCTGGCATGGGCCGGTGCCTTGATTCTGACCTTGTTCGTGCTGGTGCTGAGCCTCAGTTCCCGTCTTCTCCTTTTGCGCAATAAGGCATCCTGATGAATAACCTTTCCCTTGCCGACGAAAAAACCAAGATTCAGGTACGCGGCCTCGATTTCTTCTACGACGGTCATCGCTCGCTGAAGTCGGTCGACATGACCATTCCCGAGAAGCGCATCACCGCGATCATCGGCCCGTCGGGTTGCGGCAAGTCGACCTTGTTGCGCGTGTTCAACCGCATTTATTCCATGTACCCGAAGCAGGAAGCCAAGGGTGAAGTGATCCTGAACGGCGAAAACATCCTGGCCCCTGGCTATTCGATGAACCGCCTGCGCAGCCACGTCGGCATGGTGTTCCAGAAGCCGGTGCCGTTCCCGATGTCGATCTACGACAACATCGCCTACGCCGTGCGCCACCATGAAAAACTCTCCCGTCGCGAGATGGAAGAGCGTGTGGAAGAAGCCTTGCGTGGCGCCGCGTTGTGGGACGAAGTGAAAGACAAGCTCAAGCAAAGCGCACAAAGCCTGTCCGGTGGTCAGCAACAGCGTCTGTGCATCGCACGGACCATCGCGCTGCGTCCACAAGTGTTGCTGCTCGACGAACCGACCTCGGCGCTCGACCCGATCTCCACCGGCCGTATCGAGCAGCTGATCACCGAGCTCAAAGAGCAGTTCACCGTGGTCATCGTGACCCACAATATGCAACAGGCGGCGCGCTGCTCGGACTACACCGCGTTCATGTTCATGGGCGAATTGATCGAACACGGCGACACCGACACCATCTTCACCAAGCCGTCCAAGACCCAGACCGAAGACTACATCACCGGTCGTTTCGGCTGAGGCTGTAGTCTGCTCTTGGTTTTGCCGAAGGCGTAGGAGCGCGCTTGCCCGCGATCGGCGACGCAGTCGTCGTCAGGCCGATGTATGCGGTGTAACTCAAACACCGCATCTGCCGGTTTGGCTGCCGGTACCCGGCAGATCGTCCGAGTGCGGCCCAGAGCAAGCGGGCTCCTACAGGATCGAATTTCAAGCCACGCGCCTGGAGACCCGCGCTTCATCCCAGCGGGGCAGGGGTGATCGTGCTGTGATCCCCCATGAACTGCTCCAGTCGTTTGCGCAGCCAGCGTTCGGCGGGGTCGCTGTCCATCACGCTCAGCCAGACCATCGACAGCTCCAGATTGGGCGTGATGAACGGCAGCGGCTCTCCTCGCAACACCCCCGTCTTGTTCAACGCCAGCGTCAGGTGATCCGGCAGGTTACACAGCAGGTCGGTGCCCGCCATCAGGGCCGGCAGTGTGCTGTATTGCGGCACGGACAGCACCGCTTTGCGCTTGCGTCCGATCGCTGCCAGCCATTCATCCGCGAAGCTCGAAATGTTGGCCACGTGAGACACCACCACATGTGGCCGTGAGCAGTATTCGTCGAGCGTCATCGGTTCCTGCGAATCATCGGCCCGCGCCACCATCGGTTGCATGGTGCGCAGCAGTTTTCGCTTGGCATTGGCCGGCAGCTCGCGGGTCAGGCACACCGCGACAGTGATCTCGCCGGACATGAGCAATTCCGAGACATTCCAGAAATTGACCTGTTTGATGACGATGACAATGTCCGGCGCTTCCTGGCGGATCGCGCGCAGCAAAGGCGGCAACAGGCTGTACTCGACGTCGTCGGACAGGCCGATGCGAAACGTCATGTCGCTGCTGGCCGGGTCGAAGTCGCGGGTCAGGCTCAGGGCCACGGACATTGCGTCGAGTGCGGGGGACAGATGATGAATGATCTCGTTGGCCCGCGCCGTGGGCTCCATCCGGTGGCCGACGCGGATGAACAACGGGTCGTTAAACAATGCACGAAGGCGGTTCAAAGCGGCGCTGATGGTGGGTTGGCCGAGGAACAGTTTCTCGGCGGCACGGGTCACGTTGCGCTCCTGCATCAAGGTTTCGAACACCACCATCAGGTTGATATCGGCCTTGCGCAGCTCATTGCGATTCATAAATCGTCCCCGTAGCGCGGCATGTGTCATCCATTTTGTAACGAAATGATGGGCAACAGTTTATGGAGCGCCATTGGTTCACGTCCAGCGCAACCCGATGTTTCGAGGGCCGAGGGGGTTAACCGGAGAGGGAGACTCAACAGTCGGAGACGTCGGAGGTTACGACGGTATGGGCCGCATTTCGGACGAACGCGGAATCATTCAGCACAGCACCCCTGCACCTGCGGTATTGCGTTCGTCTGATCCGGGGCAGTTCAAGCGGTCTACCCCAGCGCTTGTGCCCAAGTGAGATCAATCCCAATGAACTTACTCCGAGCCCCGTAAGTCAGCATTGAAATGCTCATCATGAGGCTCGACATTCCATGCAGATTTCCTTGAAGGGCCAGGTTGCGCTGGTCACCGGCGCCAGTTCGGGACTTGGAGCGGGCGCAGCCCAAGGGTTGGCAGACGCCGGCGCGGCCGTGGTGATCAACTACCACTCCCAGCCCGAACCCGCCGAAAAATTGGCTGAGCAGATACGTGCCGCAGGTGGCCAGGCCGTTGCTGTGGGTGCTGATGTGTCCAGGGAGGACGAGGTCGAGAAACTGTTTGCCGAAACGCTCAAGGCGTTTGGCAGGCTCGACATCCTCATCGCCAATTCCGGTCTGCAGAAAGATTCGCCCATCGCCGAGATGACCCTTGAGGACTGGAACACCGTCATCAACGTCAATCTCACCGGCCAGTTCCTCTGCGCGCGCGCCGCCTTGCGCCAGTTCGCACGGCAGGAAATACGCCCCGAGGTCTCCCTCGCGCTGGGGAAAATCATCCACATGAGTTCGGTGCATCAGGTGATCCCGTGGGCCGGGCACGTCAATTACGCGGCGTCCAAAGGCGGCGTGAACCTGCTGATGCGCAGCATCGCCCAAGAAGTCGGCGAGCAACGGATCCGCGTGAACAGCATTGCGCCCGGCGCGATCCGCACCGCGATCAACACAAAGGCCACCTCCGGTGACGCTGAAAAGAAATTGCTGGAGCTGATTCCCTACGGGCGCGTCGGCGAAGCTGAGGACGTCGCCAATGCAGTGGTCTGGCTGGCGTCCGACGCGTCTGATTATGTCCATGGCACCACGCTGTTCATCGACGGTGGCATGAGCCTGTACCCGGAGTTCCGCAACAATGGTTAACCGTGTGGGACACACTCAAAAGCCTCAGAACGACTTACGCGACGAGGCGCAGAACCCCATCGAGAATCACGGCATCATTGGCGACATGCGCAGCGCTGCGCTGGTGGCCGACACCGGCAGCATCGATTTCTGTTGCTGGCCGGATTTCGACAGTGCCAGCATTTTCAGTGCGCTGCTCGACACGCCGGACGCCGGGATCTTCCAGTTGTCACCGCTGTTGCCTGACGCCCGTCGGCAACAGTTGTACCTGCCGGAAACCAACGTGTTGATGACGCGCTGGATCGCCAAGGATGCGGTCGTCGAGGTCACCGATTTGATGCCGATTGCCTCCGATGTCGACGATTTACCTCGGTTGGTTCGTCGGATTCACGTGCGCTACGGCACGGCGCGCGTGCGCATGCTGTGCCGGGTGCGCCACGACTACAGCCGCGCAGACACGCAGGCTCAAATGGCGGGCGAGGACGTGCTGTTCACCGCCCTTGAGCAGCCGGCCTTGCGTTTGTCTGCCACCACGGCATTGACGATTGAGGGGCAGGCGGCCGTTGCCGAGTTCCAGATGAAGCAAGGCGAAATCGCTGAGTTCATGCTGGGCGGTGCTGGAGACGAACAGGTCAAGGCCAGTCGGTGCGACTGCGACCTCAAGAGCACGGTGAATTTCTGGCAGCACTGGAGCCGACATTCCAACTACCGCGGGCGGTGGCGGGAAACGGTCAATCGCTCGGCGCTGGCGCTCAAGCTGCTGACCTCACGCAAGCACGGTGGAATCGTCGCTGCCGCCACCTTCGGACTTCCGGAAGAAGAGGGCGGCGAGCGCAACTGGGACTATCGCTACACCTGGATTCGCGATGCGTCCTTTACGGTCTACGCGTTCATGCGGCTTGGCTATACCGACGAGGCGAACGACTTCATGAAGTGGGTGCGCGGGCGCATGGGGGACTGCTGTGAAGAGTCCACCCGGCTGGGGATCCTGTACGCGCTGGACGGCCGTGAAGAACTCCCGGAAGAAAACCTTGAACACCTCTCCGGTTATGGCGGCGCAACGCCGGTTCGTATTGGCAATGAAGCGTACAAACAAACGCAACTCGACATCTATGGCGAGCTGATGGATGCGGTGTACCTGGCCAACAAGTACGGTGAAGCCATTTCCCACGAAGGCTGGAAACATGCGAGTCGGCTGGTCAATGAGCTGTGCGAGAGCTGGAACACCAAGGACGTCGGCATCTGGGAAATGCGTGGGGAGGATCAGCACTTCCTTCATTCCAGGTTGATGTGCTGGGTAGCGCTGGACCGCGCGTTGCGTCTGTCGCTGAAGCGTTCACTGCCCGCACCGTTTGAAAAGTGGGACAAGACACGCCAGGCGATCCACGACGACATTTGGGACAACTTCTGGGACCCCGAGCTAGGGCATTTCGTCCAGCACAAGGGCAGCAAGAACCTGGATGCGTCGATGCTGTTGATGCCACTGGTGAGGTTTGTCGGCGCCAGCGACCCCAAGTGGATCAAGACGCTGGAAGCCATCGAGCGCACGCTGGTACGCGACGGCATGGTGTTCCGCTATCGCAACGACGACGATTATGGGGACGGCCTGGAGGGTGACGAAGGCGCCTTTGTGGCGTGCTCGTTCTGGTACGTCGAGTGTCTGGCACGGGCCGGACGCGTCGAGCAGGCGCACCTGGAGTTCGAGCAACTGCTGCGCTACGCCAACCCGCTGGGCCTGTACGCTGAGGAATTCGACACCCACGGCCACCATTTGGGTAACACCCCGCAGGCGTTGAGTCACCTGGCGCTGATCAGCGCGGCGAGCTTTCTCGATCGCAAACTTGAAGGCAGCCAGACACTCTGGCAGCCCTGATTAGAGGAGAAGCATCATGGCTCACGCTTTCAAGGTCGGCGATCACGTGCGCTGGAACTCCGATGTCGGGCATGTTGTGGGGAAAGTCACCAAGGTGCATACCCAGGACTGCGAATTCATGGGCCGCCACCGCCCCGCGCCGCAGTACGAAGTCAAAAGCGACAAGACCGGGCATCTGGCGATGCACAAGGAAGAGGCGTTGGAGAAGGCTTGAGTATGTTGGGTGAGCGCGCTTGGTAGCGCTTCAACCGTCGGCAAGCGCGCTCCTTCGGCCTGCGACCAGAGTCAAGGGCCTAAACGTGTCGCTTGCCCGCTTCTGCCGAAGGCGTAGGAGCGTGGCTTGTCCCGCGATCTGCCGGGGACCGGCAGCAAACCCGGCTGATGCGGTCTCTCTGGCACACCGAGTTGCCTGAATTTACTGCCGCTTCGCGCCAGATCGCGGGACAAGCCACGCTCCTACGGCCTGCGGCCAGAATCAAAAGCCTCGAAACATGTCGTTCGCCCTGCGGCCAGAATCAAAAGCATTGACAGTGTCGTTCGCCCTGCGGCCAGAATCAAAAGCATTGACAGTGTCGTTCGCCCTGCGGCCAGAATCAAAAGCATTGACAGTGTCGTTTGCCCTGCGGCCAGAATCAAAGGCCTTGAAACGTGTCGCTGTTCCGCTTCTGCCGAAGGCGTAGGAGCGTGGCTTGTCCCGCGATCTGCCGGGAACCGGCAGCAAACCCGGCTGATGCGGTCTTTCTGACGCACCGAGTTGCCTGACTTTACTGCCGCTTCGCGCCAGATCGTCCGAATGCGGCCCAGACCAAGCGCGCTCCTACAGCCTGCGGCCAGAATCAAAAGCCTTGAACGTGTCGTTCGATCTGCGGCCGGAATCAAAAGGCTGAAACGCGATGCTCGCCCGCTTCTGCCGAAGGCTTAGGCGCGCCCAGATTCAGGAGCCCAGAAACGTGTCGCTCCCACACCCTGCGGGCGGACGCATTACGCGCTACTTGGCCCTTAACTCGTATCCCAGCGGCAACGTCTGCAGATCGAACCGGTCGGCGATCGTTCCGCAATAACTGGTGCGCGCCAGATACGCGCCTGGCCCTTTCAGATACGTATCTATGTTCTCCACTTCCTCGCACAATTCAAACGTCCGGTTTTGCAGCACGCCCGCGGCCTGCGCCGAGCGCAGAGCCCCGTTTGGCGTCCAGTCGGAGATGATCAGGGCGCCTTGGGGGGCGGATTTTTCGTAGATTAAGACAAATTGTTCGGCGGAGCGATCACGCAGGTAAGGCGCCATGAAGTAGTGGATGTCATCCCGAAACGGCAACGCTTCCTTGTGGGTTGGCAGGTTGACCGCACCGCTGGCGTAGATGGCAAAGACCGCCAGAAGGGTCACCGGCGCCGCGAGCGGTGAGGCATTGACCAGCGCAGCAGCTGCGGTACGTTGCAACAGGGCCTGAAGTTGCATCACGCCGATGATGCTCAACAGTACCGCGCCGGGCAGGAAGAAGGTGAAGCGGTCGGTGACGTTGTAGGAGACCGCGAAGATGAAATTCATCATTGCCGCGCACCACAACAGCCTCAATTTCGGGTTCTTGGGGAACACCAGCAGCCCCACTAGCTGAGGGCCAATCAGCGACAACATCAACAGCATGACGGAGTTCTTCTCGTGCCACATGTCGTCGAAGCGGAACAGCGACCCTTGCCAGCTTTGTTCCGCGGCGCGGTCGGGAATGCCGATCAGGTAGCGATGCCCGATGTCGTACAGCCCGACACCCGCCCGCAGCTCGTTGGCGACGCCGGGGAACGCCACGCTGAAGCCCAAGGCAAACCCCGGCAGCGTCATCAGGGTGCGCCATTTGTGTTGCCACAGCAGTTGCACGTACAGCGGCAACAGCACGATAAAGGTCAACTGATGAATGGCGCCTGCAAGCCCGGTCAGCACGCCGATCAGGAACAACTTCTGCAACGCACCCAGGCGAAACTTTTCATCGACGTGCAGCATGTACGCCAGCGTGACGAGCACCACGTGCAGGAGGTAGACCTCCGCCTTGGTCGACACCCAGAACACGCAATGGCACAGGATCGCGGCGGCGGCGGAGAGCAGGGCGAGCTGCGTCGTGGCGCCTACGCCTTTTGCCAGGCGGTAAATGGCCCACGCCAGTGGGATGAGCAGCAGTGAATTCATGAAACTCAGCACCTGCGGGCCAAATCCGGCATAGAGCGCGGTGGTCACGAACAGGTAGAGCGGATGATCAAGCGGCCCCAGGGTCTGGCTGAAGTACACGCCTTGGGACGCATCGGCGAGAAAGATGCCGTTGTCCATCCATTGAATCGGCCCGCTGGAGGCGAGAAAACTGGCGAGGATTGCCCCGATCACCAGCAGCAACGGAATCACCGTCGCCGCTCGATAACGTACTGCTGCCACCATGAACTGCACTCCTGTCCCTGTCTTAACCTATGAATCGTGTGATTGAAGCGGTTGGCCTTCGGGCGTCTGCTCGCCGTTGAGCCTGAACAACATCAGTGCGCCAATGGCCACGGCGAACCACAGCGTGGCCAGGCGGATCAGCACCGTGGCCGCCACGGCGTCGGCGCTGTTCATGCCTTTCCAGACCAGCAGACCGACCATCACCGCTTCTGCGCCGCCCAGGCCGCCGGGCATGAAACTGACGGCACCGGCCAGCATCGCGAGGGCGTACACGAACACCGCGAAGGTCAGCGGAATGTCGGCGCCCATCCATTTCAGAATCCAGTCGAAGGCTAACGCTTCGGCGCTCCAGGCAATCACGCTGAGGAGCGTCAGGCCGAGCATCAGGCGCAGGCGATGACACTGTTGGGCGTGCAGCAATACTTGCAGCAAGTGCCGCAGCAACCCGATGACCTTTCCGCCCTCGGCCGGCACCCTCAGCGTCAGGCGCTCGAGCAAACGACGCTGCGACAGCACCAGCAAACCGACCATCACCAGTGCGACGCCGACCACGATCATCGGCAGCGCTTCGGGGTACAGCGACAGGCCAAACAGCGTCAGCAGCACCACCGCGAACAGGTCCGACAGTCGCTCGCTGAAAAACGCCGCGAAGCTCTGCGGATACGGCACGCCCCAGCGCTTGAGCAGCACACCGCGCAGGGCCTCGCCGGCCTTGCCGGGGGTGGTGGTCAAGGCGAATCCGGCCAGGTAAATGTTCAGACTCGGGCGCCACGGCATCGGGTGACCAAGTACCTTGAGGTAGGTCTGCCAGCGCACAAAACGCAGGCCGTAGTTGACCGAGGACATGAACAGCGCGATGACGATGCCCACCAGACCGACTTCGCTCACCGCCGCGCCCACCGCGTGCCAACCGCCCCACAGCGAGAAGCCCAGGTAACCCAGCGCGGACCCCACGACCGAGAGCAACACCGCGCGGTAACGCCAGCCGGACAGCTGCAGTCGCTCGTGAGCAGCAGCGGGATTCACAGGTTCAGCCTCTTGAACACCGGTTGCGGGATCGAACGAATGACCAGCATGATCACGCCCCAGAACCCCGGTGCGTAAAGCGTGGGCACTTTGTTGGCGATGCCTTTGACGATCCGTTGCGCAACCTGGGCCGGTTGCGCGAGCAGCGCGGCGGGCAGCGACAGGCCTTGGGTCATCGGTGTGTCGACGAACCCCGGTTTGATCGTGGTGACGTGAACCCCGACCTTGAAAAGGCGCGCCTGCAAGCCTTCGCAATAGGTCGACACGGCGGCCTTGGCGCTGCCATACAGGTAGTTAGAAGGCCGTCCGCGATCGGCGGCCACCGACGAGATAATCGCCAGGCTGCCGCAACGCTGGGTTTCGAACTGCATCGCCAGGCAGGTCAGCAGGGCGATGACCGAGGTGCAATTGTTGGCGAACTCGCGCAGGGCGAGATTGACGTCGCGTTCGCAGGCCTTCTGATCGGGCAGGGTGCCGTGGGCGATCAGGGCAATGTCGATCTGGCCGAGGGCGGTCAGGCATCGCCCCAGCATCAGCGGGTGAGCGTCGATGTCGTTGGCGTCCATTTCGTGCAGGGTCACGTTCTTTGCCCCGCGCGACTTGAGGTCGGCGGCGGTCTGCTGCAGTTTGTCGACGTTGCGCGCCACCAGGAAAAAATCGCTGCCTTCGCTGGCCCACAGACGGGCGCAGGCGCTGGCGATAGCCGAGGTTGCGCCGATGATCAGGACTTTTTTCGATGCGTTTTTCATAACAGTACGCGGCTCCAGAAACGGGACATCAGGGAGGGATCGCGCAGCGCTTCCAGTCGCTCCCAGGCGGGGTACGCCTGACGAAAGTCCGCGCCGCTCATATGGGCATCCTTGGCCGGATACAAGCGGCCTCCCGCCGCCCGGACAATGTCGTCCAGACGCGGGAATACAACGTTTTCCAGGTGTTCGCTCTGCGCAAAGTCCAGCGCCAGTGACGTACCCGGCATCGGGAACGACAACAGGCCCGGTGAACGCATGTCGCCGCAGCGCTTGAGCACGGCCAGAAACGAGCCTTGCCCGGAATCGGCAATCGCCCGCAACAGCTCGCCCATCGCGGCCTCGGCGTTGGCGGTCGGGATCACGCATTGGTACTGCTGGAACCCCCGACGACCGTAGATGCGGTTCCAGTGCAGGATGCGGTCGAGGGGGTAGAAAAACGGCTCGTAGGCGCTGCGGCCTTGAGTACGCTGACTCGGGTGCACGCGCCAATACAGATTGTTGAAGGCACTGAGGGACAGCGAGTTGATCAGCGAAACCGGCGGTGTGATCGGCATGCTCAATTTCGCGCGCTTGCCCACCTCGAGGGAGCCGTAGTGCGCGTGGTCGCCGACGATGAACACCCCACGTCCGGTGTCGGCCCCTTTGGCCAGGCAATCCACCCACGCCACGCTGTATTCGTGTTGGTCGTCGAGCTCGTCGGACAGGCTGAAGAACTCCGCCAGATGGGCGAAGCGCACGGTGGTGGTGTCGATCTGGCTGGCGCGGATTGGCATCAACTGCAGTTGCGCCCAGTGAATGACCCCGGTCAGCCCCAGGCCGCCAATGCTTGCGCAAAACAGCGATGCGTTAACGCTGGGCGAACAGGCCATTTCAGGCTGACCGTGGCGCAACAGCCCGAAGCTGCGGACGTGGCGGCCAAAGGTGCCACGCACGTGATGGTTCTTGCCGTGAACGTCGTTGGCGATGGCGCCGCCCACCGTGGCGAACTGGGTGCCCGGTGTGACGGGCAGAAACCAGCCACGAGGAATGGCCACCGCCAGCACCTCGGCCAGCGTGATGCCGGCCTCGACCTTGAGCACGCCGGTGTCCCAATCCGCCTCGATCAGCCGATCGAGCGAACGCATGTGCAGCACCTGATCGCTGGCCGCCAGACAACTGTCGCCATAGCTGCGGCCATTGCCATAGGGCAGGCTGCTGCTGTGGTCCTCGATGACCCGGTTCAGGTGTGCGGGCAACTCGTCCAGCCAGACGCAACTGTGACCACGTTGCGGACGACGGGGGAAACGCCCCCACGAATACAGCGGTGTGCTCATGCGGCAATCCAGAACATCAGGAGGAATACGGCGCCGATCAACTGGCTGGTGCGGTCGCGAATCGCGAAAACCACCGGGTCTTCATTCATCTGCCCGCGGTGGGTGAGCATCCACACCCGGGTCACCCAGAACAGCAGCAGCGGGCAGGCCAGCCAGATAACGTGAGGCGTTACATACAGGGCAGTGGTCTTGGCGTCCTGGATGTACAGCGCCAGTACCATCACGGCCAGGTAACCCGACGAGGCACCCAGTGAGGCGATCATGTCCAGGTCGCCCGGGTAATAGCCGCGTCCGCGGGCCATGGTGGTGACGTCACGCACCCGCGCATCGCGCAATTCGGCGTAGCGCTTGACCATCGCCAGACTGAGGAAGATGAACATCGAAAACGCGAGGATCCAGAAGGTCAGCGTCAGGTTGAATGCCGCCACCCCGGCGATGATCCGGGAGGTGTACAGCATGGCCAAAACGATCACGTCTACCGCCATCAGGCGTTTGAGTTGGAGGGAATAGGCGAGGGTCAGGGCGTAATACGCCGCCATCACGGCGCTGAACTGCCACGGTAAAAGCAACAGCGCTGCGCCGAATGCCGCGAGCAAGAGCGTGGGCACGGCGATCAGCCCGGCCTTGATCGAGAGGCGACCGCTGGCGAACGGACGATTGCATTTGCTCTTGTGGTGTCGGTCGTCGCACAGGTCCAGCAAGTCATTGAGGATGTAGACGCTGGAGGCGCAGAGGCCGAAGCAGAAGAAGGCAAACACCCCGTCGCGCATCAGGTCGAACTGGGTGAATCGATGGGACGCGAGCAACGGTACGAAGATCAGGGCGTTTTTCAGCCATTGGTGCAAGCGCATCGCCCTGCGCCAGTCGCGCAGGCTCGCCGTGTTGGTGCGCAGGGTCGGCTCGACCTGAGTCATCGCCTTGACCCGCCCTTCGACGCCGGGATCCGGGTTGACCACATAGGCCTGGCGAGACACCTTCCAGATCGGCAAATCATCTTTGGAGTTGCCGATGTAGTCGAACCCGCCTTCGCCATAATGTGCAACTAACAGGTCGCGTTTGTTGCGGCCGGACAAGTTTCGGTTGGCGTTGGACGCCAACACCTGATCAAACAACTGCAAGTGCTCGGCAATACGCTCGGCCAGACTTACGTGGCTGGCCGTGGCGAGCACGATCATCCGGCCGGTGGCTTTTTCGGCAGTGATCAGTTCAATGATCTGCGGATCATAAGGCAGTACGGAAACATCGATCTGTGTCTCCAGGGCCAGGCCTTCCTTGAGCGCAGCCTTGCCCTTGAGCAGCCAGCCCAGCAGCTTGAACACCTTTAACGGCTGGCTTCTGACGAAGGCCATCGCCGTTTCCATGAGCAGATCCGAACGCAGCAGAGTTCCATCCAGATCCACTACCAAAGGTGGAAAAGTCTCTTGAACTCTTCCCTGAATTCTTGCCATGTCGAGTGCTCCGTAGCGAGTCCACTCGACTATAAACAAAAACCTTTTTTCGCAACTTCATTTAAATTAAACGACTTGCCGATACCCGGCGGGCCGTTGGCGTCAGAATAAACGGCGCTGTGCAGGGCTAACTTTTCGCGGTGACAGTTTCACTTTTGAAACACTCGGCGCCGTTTAATTGGCGACCAACTTATGACTGTAAGCGGGTTGAGCCCGGACCTTGCGAAGATTGTGTTGCGACAGCAGGCGCATGACATAACCGATCTTGATGAGGGTCGGGCCAATGATCGTCATGGCGTGCAGACTGACCAACGCGAACAGGTTCAGTTGCAGATCCAGCAGGTAGGCGCCGACGATGCCGGTCAGCAGCATGGCCAGGCCAACCAGCAGGACACGGCTGGACAGGCGCAGTACGTTGGCGGGTTGGAGGAAGAAATCAAACATGACGGTGACTCCTGTTCAGTGAAGGCATGACCATTGCCAATGCCGTTACTCAAGCGGTATCAGGATCCGTGCCAGCTTAATTATTCATTTAATTCATCAGGTTAAGGGAATCGAGTCATAACGACCTCCAAGGCTCGCTGTCGGTTTAACCCACGCGGGTGTCATAATGACCGCATTTTCACGTTCCTGATCTGGATCGCTGCATCTGGAGTGCGCATGACCAATCCCTTGTTGCTGGCGCTTGTCCCTCTGGTGGCCGACCTCTCTCGTGATCTGCCGGATGACGAACGCTACCGCCGTCTGTTGCGCTCGTTGCGTCAGCTGTTGCCGTGTGATGCCGTTGCACTGCTCAAGCTCGAAGACGATGTGTTCGTGCCGCTGTCGGTCGAGGGCTTGAGCCCGGACACGCTGGGGCGCCGTTTCCGTCTGGGCGAACACCCGCGCCTGGACATCATTTCGCAGAACCGAGAGCCGACGCGTTTCTCCACTGACTGCGACTTGCCGGACCCCTATGACGGGCTGGTGGACGGGCTGCACGGGCATCTGGAAGTTCACGATTGTCTGGGCTGTCCTCTGTATGTGCAGGACACATTGTGGGGCTTGATCACACTGGACTCGCTGGACCCCTCCAGTTTTGGCCGCGTGGACCTGGACAATCTGCAGGCGTTCGCCAGTCTGGCGGCGGCCACGGTGATGGCCAGTGAGCGCATCAACCAGTTGGCCCGCAGTTTTGAAGACCAGCGGCAGCTGGCCGAGGTCTACAAGCGGGCGGCGGGCGGGAGAGGGCCACGCGAGCTGATCGGACAAAGCGCGGTGCATAAACGCCTGCAACAAGAAATCCAGCTGGTGGGCAACAGCCCGCTGACCGTGCTGATCACCGGTGAAACGGGCGTCGGCAAAGAATTAGTGGCCGAGGCTATTCATCTGCAATCGCCACGTGCGCAGAAGCCGTTGATCAGTCTTAACTGTGCCGCGCTGCCCGAGATGCTGGTCGAGAGCGAGTTGTTCGGGCATGTCAAAGGCGCGTTTTCGGGCGCTGTGAGTGGGCGAAGCGGCAAATTCGAGCTCGCCGATGGCGGCTCGATCTTCCTCGACGAAGTGGGGGAGTTGCCGCTGCCGGTACAGGCCAAGTTGCTGAGGGTGTTGCAAAGCGGGCAATTGCAGCGCGTCGGTTCCGATCAGGAGCATCACGTTGACGTGCGCATCATCGCCGCGACCAACCGCGACCTCGCCGAAGAAGTCCGCGCCGGGCGTTTCCGTGCCGATCTCTATCACCGCTTGAGCGTGTACCCGCTGGTGGTGCCTCCCTTGCGCGATCGGGGCCGCGACGCCTTGCTGCTGGCCGGTTACTTTCTGGAAGAGAATCGCGCGCGGATGGGGCTGCGCAGCCTGCGCATGAGCCCCGAAGCGCAGAAGGTGCTGCTGGCGTACCCATGGCCGGGCAACGTCCGCGAGCTGGAGCACTTGGTCAGCCGCGCCGTGCTCAAAGCGTTGTCGAGCCACGCTGAAAGGCCGCGAATTCTCACCATCGAACCACCGGCGCTGGGACTGGAAGACGACGTTCAGGTGCCCGCCACCGCGCAACCAACGCTTGCTGGCGCCTTACCGGTGGTCAAGCCGGGAGAAGGGCTGAAGGAAACCGTCGATGCGTTTCAGACAGGGGTGATCAACGATGCGTTGGCCCGCCATCAGGGCAAATGGGCCGAGGTGGCGCGTGAGTTGAACCTGGACCGGGCGAATCTCAGCCGGCTGGCTAAGCGGTTGGGAATTCGCTAGGTAGACAATCTTTAAAACGCAGCAGCAGTGAATGCCATCCGGATACCCTGTGGGCGTGAGCTTGCTCACGAAGCGTAGCGCCAGTCACGATCAACGTGCCTGACCTGCCGAATTCGTGCGCACGCTCACGCCCTCAGGTCTGTTTGTTGGCAACCCTTAACGTTCCGGTCTGGAATGAAAATCCCCTTTCTCCGGCACCATTTCGGTGCCCGGTTCAAAGCCGGTCTCTGGGTTGCAGCCCTCGTCGATCGGGTCGCAGTCTGGCTTCACAGGGTCGGGAACCGTTTCCGGAAAGGCCACGTCCTGCGCATTGACGTCCGGGTTTTCGGGGCGTGAGCCGCTCATGATCTCCTCCAGCCAAAGGTGATAGTGGTTGGAGGAGTCAAGCACATGGATGCCCGGGTCGTGGAATAAAAAGCCTCAGCGGTGGGCAATGTCTTCCAGTGCCAGGTTGCGCGTCCGTGGGCCGAAGGCGCCGATGGTGATGATCACGATCAGCATGCTGACGACGATGAACGTCAGCACGCCGGGCGTGCCGAAGTGGTCGAGGAACATCCCGATCAGCAGGCTGCTGAACACCGTCGAAAGCCGACTGAACGAGTAGCAGAACCCCACGGCGCGGGCGCGGATGTTGGTAGGGAAGAGCTCGCTCTGATACGAGTGGTACGCGAAGCTCAGCCAGGCGTTGCAGAACGTGATCATCACCCCGCAGACAATCAGCCCGGCCGCTGTGCTTTGCTGGGCGAACAGGGTGCCGAAGACCATCGCGCCCAAGGCGGAACCGACGATCTGCCATTTGTTCTCGAAGCGGTTGGCGAACTTCACGAACAGCAGAGGGCCCAGTGGGTAGGCGAGGGTGATGATGAAGGCGTACGCCAGGCTGTGCGTCACGCTCACGCCTTGCCCCGAAAGCAGCGCGGGCAGCCAGTTGCCGAAGCCGAAGAAGCCGATGGCCTGGAACACATGGAACACGATCAGCATCAAGGCGCGGCGGCGATAGGGCGGCTGCCAGATGTCGGCGAATCGGCCTTTGCCTTCGACCGCAACGTTGTGGGTTTCCGGCTCGTCCAACGCCTTGCCGTGATCCTTCACGCAGCGTGCTTCGAGGTCATCCATGATCTTTTCGGCTTCGGCGAAGCGCCCGTGCTGAGCCAGCCAGCGAGGTGACTCGGGCAGCCGCGAGCGCAGCCACCAGATGAACAGCGCGAACACGGCACTGGCCAGCACCACGAAGCGCCAACCGGCGATGCCGAACGGGTCTTGCGGCACCAGCCACCAGGACATCAGCGCCACCGAGGGCACCGACAGAAACTGAATGAAGAAGGCGAACGCGAACGCCGAACTGCGCATGCGTTTAGGCACGAGTTCCGACAGGTAGGCGTCAATCGTCACCAGTTCGATGCCCAGGCCGATGCCCACCAGAAAACGCATGCAGATGATGCCCAGTGCCGAGGTCTGCATGCCCATCAGCACAGTGGCGATGGTGTACCAGATCAACGCGAAGGTGAAAATCGCGCGGCGGCCGAACCGGTCGGCAATCGGGCTGAGCAAGCTGGCGCCGAGGAACAGGCCCAGAAAGGTCGCCGACGCGAAGGCAGCCTGATCGGAGAAACCGAATACGCCTTGCGCACCGGTTGCAAAAAGACCGGCGCGAATCAGACCCGGGCTGATGTAGGCGGTCTGGAACAGGTCGTACAGTTCGAAGAAACCGCCAATGGACAGCAGCGCCACCAGCTTCCAGACCGTTGCCACGGCGGGCAGACGGTCGATGCGGGCGGAAATCAGCGCGGCGCGAACCGGGTCGACGCCATCGGTGGAGGTTTGCGGGGCACCAGAAGTGCCAAAGGTGTGAGACGGGGAGGACATTATTGTTTTCCAGATCCGTGGGACGACGCATGTTAGAGCTTTTACAGAGATTCAAGACAAAACATTTCTGCGAGTTTAAGCTCCGTGGCTGATTAATAGCATTTGCCGGACTCCCGTGAAATACAGACTCCCGACCACCGCAACCGCCCCGTTCTGCCCCTCAGCCGTGACTGACAGCGTGGCCATTCCGGCCAACGCCTCCTTCCTGCGCAAAATGATGCTGTTCGTCGGCCCCGGCCTGCTGATCTCCATCGGCTACATGGACCCTGGCAACTGGGCCACGGCCATCGAGGCGGGCTCGCGCTTTGGCTATGCGCTGCTGTTCGTGGTGGTGCTGGCCAGCCTGTCGGGTATGGTCTTGCAGAACCTGTGTTCGCGGCTGGGCATCGCCACCGGCCGTGACCTCGCCCAACTGTCCGCCGAGCGCTACAGCCACCGGGTCGGGATGGGGCAATGGATTCTGGCCGAACTGTCGATTCTGGCGACCGACCTTGCCGAAGTGCTTGGCGCTGCGCTGGCGTTTCACCTGCTGCTGGGGGTGTCGATCACCACGGGCGTGGCCCTGACCGCGTTCGACACCGTGATCGTGCTCGCGCTTCAAGGCGCCAACTTCCGCCGTCTCGAAGCGATCGTGCTGGGTCTGATCGCGACCATCGCCACCTGCTTCTTTATCGAGCTGGTACTGATCAAACCGTTCTGGCCGGACGTCGTTGCCGGGCTGAAACCGTCATGGGATGTGCTGAGCCATCAGGAGCCGCTGTACATCGCCATCGGTATTTTGGGCGCCACTGTCATGCCGCATAACCTGTACCTGCACTCATCGGTGGTGCAGACCCGGGTCAACGGCACCTCCGTGGAGAGCAAGGCCAGCGCAATTCGCTACGCGCGGGTCGACACGATCGCCTCGTTGAGCATGGCGTTGGTGATCAACGCCGCGATCCTGATCCTCGCCGCTGCCGCGTTCCACGGCACCGGTCATGCCGATGTGGTGGAAATCCAGGACGCTTACCACCTGCTCGACCCGTTGGTGGGCGGCGCACTCGCCAGCGTGCTGTTTGGTGTTGCGTTGCTGGCGGCGGGACAGAGCTCGACGTTTACCGGCACCATCGCCGGTCAGGTCGTGCTCGAAGGTTTCCTCAATGCCAAGATCCCCTGCTGGCAGCGCCGCCTGATCACCCGTGGACTGGCGTTGATTCCGGCGCTGATTGGCGTCATCTGGTTCGGTGACGGCGCGGTGGGCAAGATGCTGGTGCTCAGTCAGGTCGTGCTCAGCCTGCAACTGCCGTTTGCGCTCTGGCCCTTGATTCGCTTCACCAGCGACAAACAACTGATGGGCCCGTTCGCCAACAACGCCCTGACCAAGACACTGGCCTGGGGGTTGTTCGGCTTGATCTCGGCGGCGAACCTGGCGTTGATGTTTTTCTGGGTGAGCTGATCGTTCTCACGCTCACCCAGGCACAGACAGCAATCTGTCGATCAGCGTGCTTTGTGTTGATGGTTCCCACGCTCTGCGTGGTAACCCCGATCCGGACGCTCCGCGTCCCCGGCGGATTGACGCAGAGCGTCAGGGGCTGCATGCCCACGCGGAGCGTGGGCACGATCAAAAAGAGTGTGCCCGACCGTCAACTCAACAATATCCCCCGCGCCATCCCCGTCGCCGCGATGACGATGATCACCATCAATGCCGCTTCCATGTGGCTGATCCGCGCGAAACGCCGTGAGCGGGAGGTGTCGATGGGCTGGTTTCGCTTGAACGCGATGCGCCATTTGATCAGGGCGAACATCGGCACGATTTCCAGCGCGAGAATCGCGATGAATGCCGTCATTTTCAGGTGAAACAGCGGCTGATGCAGGTAATAGAACGAGCCTTTTTCCAGCCCGCCAAACGCCCGAAATGCGCCTGTGATCAGCAGTAGCCCGGCCGATACGCCCCAAATGTTGTCAACCACAAACACATCGCGAAAAGAGCGCGGGTCGTCGGTGCGCAGCCGCCGCAGCGCCCGCCCTCGCGCCAGAACCGCCGCCAACGCAAAGCCGAAAGCCAGCAAGTGCAACGCAGCCACAACCCATTTTATGAGCATGGTTCAACTCCCCCGAGCGATGTCTAAAGCAAGCGTCAACAGAGCAAGCGTAGCGGGTGATTGGCGTTATGCCTTGTTGCACAGCTCACGACGTCGTTATTGAAAGGGTCCGATGCAAATCGTTGTCATCTGTCATGTTTGTCGTGACTTCGGTTACGGTTGGGGTGCACGAAGTCGAAGTAAAAAGCGGAAATGCCAAACACCGATATTGCAGAAACAATAATCAGACCGATGACTGAGTGATCCACGTTGATCATCCATCAAGACGCCCGCAGGCAGAAACGCTATTGATCCCGTTAATGCGCTACGTCGCAATGAATACGACGATCTCTTTACGCGGACGATGAAACGCATGACGCGACTTATACAACGGTGGCGTCCGGCGGATATAAAACCACCGCAGCGCGAAGTTTGTCTGCACCGAAACAACTCATGCCCACGAACGCTTGATGGCTGACCGGCATGTATTGGCAATCCATCGCTCGACGTTGCTGACTGTGATCGACATCCGGGTCATGTAAGTACACGAAGTCTGCGTCGCAACCGGCGACCAGCACCCAGTGCGGGGCCTTGGAGCGGGTCAGCCGATAGCTGCTGATCAGGACCAGCGCGAGCGCATGGCTGGCTTGCAGGTGATCCAGGTTGAGTGCAGCGCTGCCCAAATGGCGCACTCGGCTGTCAGCCAGTTCGCGACTGAACTCCTCGTGCACCAGGCGCATGACCTCGCGTTTTTCCTCGCTGCGCACGCCTGCCAGAAACAGCGGGCCTCTGACCGACACCTGAAGCCCGACCTCGAAGCCGCGCCGCAACGCCGCCAATGCCAGGCCTTGTGGGCTGCAACCGCCATGGCCTGACGTCATGAACACCGTGGTCGCCTCTCGCCAGAGCTGCACCTCCTCGTGGCGCTGCATGGAACGCTCTGGCTGCAAGGCCTTCATGGCCATCAGCAGGCACGCGGGGCCACAACTAAAATCAAGCGTCTGCGCGTAGTAGGGCACTTGTCGGGGAACGCTCACGGCGAAATCGCGGATGCGCTTTTCGTAGCGCAGCGCCGGCGCATGGTCCGCGTAGTAGTCGTCGATGTGATCGAACAGGCGATAGCCGTTGCGCTCATACAGGCGGATCGCCGAGGGGTTATCCGGCCGCACTTCAAGGCGCAGGTAAGCGCACTCGCGACTCACCGCGCACTGCTCGGCCCGCTCAAGCAACTGCTGGCCGAGTCGCTGGCCGCGCGCGCGTTCACTGATGGCGAGGGAGTAAAGCCGGCCCAGCGAGGTGCCGCGATGAAACAGGACCAGCGCGTAACCCGCCAGATGATGATCGGCCTCGGCCACCAACAGGCAAGCGTTGGCACGACTGACCATCCACTGAAAGTTGCGCGCATTCAAGCGATCCGTTTCAAAACATTGATTTTCCAAGGCCAACAGTTCATCCACATCGGACAGTTGGGCCAGGCGATATATAAAGTTCATGTCGGCGACCGTAAAGAGTGAGTAACGAAACGGGACATTTCTACAAAGCCATGTTTTATAGAAAGGACTTGTTTCCCGAAGGATCCACTCATGAATGCGGTGCCGGTGAAGACCGAAGTATTAACACACGCTCAACGTTCAGCAACTTTTAATATTGAATCGCTGCGTGCCGTCACTGGCCAGAGTCAGTTGCTCATTGTGGTGGAGCGTCTTGAGGACTGGTCCTCCTACTTGCCCAGCGAAGACCTCATCACGGCGCAGGACTACCTCGAAAACCCCGTGCAAGGCACCGCTGGCAAACGGGTCCAGGTGATCAATCTGTGTCGCAGCTATCGCTACCTGGGGCATGGTTATTACTGTTCGTTACTGGCCGAAGCGCGGGGGCACAACGTCATTCCGTCGGTGAAGACCATCAGCGAGCTGACGCGTAAATCCCTGTACAGCCTGTCGCTGGATGATCTTGATAAACGTCTGGAGCACACGCTACGCGACCACCCCTACGATGACACTGAAGGTTTCACCCTGACCCTTTACTTCGGGCAGACCGATCTTGTGCCGTTGCAGGACCTGGCCAGGCAAGTGTTCGAAGCCTTTCCCGCACCGATTCTGCTGGTGGAATTTCGCAAGCGCGACAGCTGGCACATCACAGGGATCAAGACGGGGTCCATGACCCGCTTGCGTGATCATCAGCAGGACCAGTTCGCCCAATCGCTGGACAGCTTCAGCCGCAAGATCTGGCGCCAGCCCCGTTCGCGCCGCACGTTCCGCTATGACCTGGCGATCCTGCACGACCCGCAGGAGGTATTGCCGCCCTCCAACCAAAAAGCCCTGGAGAGCTTCATCCGCGTTGGCCAGCAACTGGGCGTCGACGTCGAGCTGATCGAGAAAAAGGACTACGCCAGGCTCGCCGAGTACGACGCATTGCTGATTCGTGAAACCACCAGCGTCGATAACCACACCTACCGGTTTGCCAAAAAAGCCGAAAGCGAGGGCCTGGTGGTGATGGACGATCCGGCCTCGATCCTGCGCTGCACCAACAAGGTGTATTTGACCGACCTGCTCAAGCGTCACGACCTGGGCATGCCCGCCACGGAGGTGCTGTACAAGGAACGACCCGATGAACTGGAGCAGGTGGCCCGCCGCCTGGGGTTTCCGCTGGTGCTGAAAATCCCCGACGGCTGTTTCTCCAAAGGGGTTATCAAGGTGCAGAACGCTCAGGAGATGCAGGAGGCGGCGAGCACGTTGTTCGAGCACTCGGTCTTGTTGCTGGCGCAAGAGTACCTGTACACCGAATATGACTGGCGGATCGGGGTGCTGAACCGCAAACCGATTTTTGCCTGTCAGTACTTCATGTCCAAAGGGCACTGGCAGATCTACAACCACAAGGCCACCGCCACTGACATCAATGGCGAATGCCGTACGCTCGCCATTCACGATGCGCCAAAAGCGGTGGTGGATCTGGCGGTCAGGACCGCCAACCTCATCGGCGACGGCCTCTACGGCGTCGACCTCAAGCAGTCGGGCGAACGGGTGGTGGTGATCGAGGTCAACGACAACCCCAACCTGGACGCGGGCATCGAAGACGCCTGGCTGCAGGACGATCTTTACGTTCTGGTCCTCGAAGAGTTCATACGCCGACTGGACGTCAAGCGTCGCGGTCTGGCGAGCTGAGGCCTTGATCAAGCACCACCGCCTCGAGGCGGGCACCTTGCGCGAGTGCACTGAACAGGACGCGAGCGTGCTTTGGTTCAGTCATCCCGACCCGGCCGAGAAGGCGATGCTGCTGGAGCGCTTTCATCTCGATGATCACGCGCTGGCGTCGGCACTGGACCCTGACGAGGTCTCGCGCATCGAGTTTCATCCCAACGCGCTGTTCATGATCTGGAAGCGCCCGGAAAACTATTCGGGCCAGGACAGCTTCTGTTTCGACGTGTCCTCGTTCGGGCTGTTACTGACTCAGGAGCAGATGGTGTTGATCTGCGCGGATGACAAGCAGATCAGCGATCTGGCGCATTCGCGTCCCATGAGTGAGCCGCTGGATGTCGTGCTCGAAGTGCTGTTTCACAACATCCACCATTACTTGGGGCACCTGAAGGTCATCAAGATGATTGCCCGTGAACTGCAACAGCAGTTCAATGCCTCGATGGACAGCCGCCATCTGGTGCAGATGTTCAACCTCAGCGAAAGCCTGGTCTATTACATCAACGCCATCGACAGCAACGGCTCGGTGCTGACCCGGCTGCGCAATCATGCCCACAAGCATCAGTTTTCCAGCGACAGGTTGAGCCTGATCGAGGACATGATCATCGAGAACGAGCAGTGCCATAAGCAGGCGAAGATCTACTCGACGGTTTTCGCCAGCCTCATGGACGCCCGCGGCAATCTGGTGAACAACAACACCAACAACCTGTTGCGCAAGCTGACGTTGATCAACGTGGTCTTCCTGCCATTGAACCTGTTGGCGGGCATCGGCGGGATGTCGGAATACAGCATGATGACCACGCCGATTCCTTGGTGGATCAGCTACCCGGCCTTGCTGCTGGGCATGGCCGGGCTGGGCGTGGCGATGGTGGTGGTACTCAAGCGCATGGCGAACAGCAAGGCTTGAGCGTGCGGCTTGCGCTCAGTTCGCCTCTTTGACGGCGCTCAGAAATGCACAGGTGCGTTCCTGTTGCGGGTTCTCGAATATCTGCGACGGCGAACCCTGCTCGTGAATCTGGCCCTTGTAGAAGAAACACACGCGGTCGGCAAACTCCCGTGCAAACCCCATCTGGTGGGTGACCATCAGCATGGTCAGCTTGTGTTCGGCGCCGAGCTTGCGAATTACGTTGAGCACTTCACCGCAGAGTTCGGGGTCGAGCGCCGAGGTCACTTCGTCGAACAGCATCACCTTGGGGCGCATGGCCAATGCGCGCGCGATGGCGACGCGCTGTTGCTGACCGCCGGAAAGCTGCGAAGGATAGTGCTCGAGCTTGGCGCCCAGGCCGACCAGTTCCAGCAGGTCGGCGGCACGTTCGCGGGCTTGCTTGGCATTCATGCCCAGCACATGCACTGGCGCTTCGATGACATTCTGCAGCGCGGTCATGTGCGGGAACAGGTTGAAGCTCTGGAACACCATGCCGATCTTGCCGCGCACTTTACGAATGTGGCGGTCATTGGCCGGGACCAGCAGCCCGCCACGACCCGGCATGTGGGTCAGGGATTCGCCATCGACGTAAATCTGCCCTTCGTCGATGCCTTCGAGTGTCATCAGCACCCGCAGCAGGGTGGATTTACCTGAGCCGCTGGGGCCGATGATCGCGACTTTCTCGCCGGGCGCGACGTCCAGGTTGAGGTTGTCGAGCACGGTGAAGTTGCCGTAACGCTTGGTCACGTCCTTGAAACTCACCAGAGGCTGGGCCGCGTCGGACAGGGGCATGGCGTGGGCCTCATGTGGGTGCGCGATCGGCGAGCGCTGTTGACGTTGCGCAAAGGCAGCCGATGCGTTGGATACGGTAGAAGTCATTAGCGTAGCTCCAGGCGCCATTCGAGGCGCCGTACCAGATAGGCCAGAACGATACTCAAAGCCAGGAAGAACAGGCCGACCATGGTGATCGGCTCCAGATAACGGAAGCTTTCCGACCCGATGTTTTTCGCCTGCTGCATGATCTCTACCACCGTGATGGCGGACAGTACCGGGGTGTCCTTGAGCATGGCGATCAGGTAGTTGCCCAGTGGCGGCAGAATCGGCCGGAACGCCTGGGGCAGGATGATGTTGCGGTAGGCGATGTAGGGCGTCATGTTCAACGCGGTAACCGCTTCCCACTGGGCGCGGGGGACGGCGTCCAGACCGCTGCGATAGACCTCGGCGATGTAGCAGGCGTAATGCACGCCGATGCCGATGATCCCCACTTGCATGGCGCTCATGCTGACGCCGTAGTTGGGCAGCACGTAATACAGGAAGTACACCTGAATCAGCAGCGGCGTGCTGCGAATGAACTCGATCACCAGCGTCGTCGGCCAGGACAGCCAGTAGCGCTTGCTGCGACGTCCGATGGCCAGGAACAGACCGAGCACGACGGCGATCAGGAAGCCGATCAGGGTGATGCCCAGCGTGTTGAGGGAGGCGCGCAGCAACTGGGGAAGGATCTGCAGCGCGTACTGCCAGTCGAAAAAGTTGTTCATGACAGCCCTCCGCGCATCCGGCCACGGCTCAGGCGGCGTTCGAAGCGACGCATGGCGAAGTTGATCACCTGCGCCAGAACGAAATACATGATCAGCGCCAGGGTGAAAATCTTCAGGGTTTCGAAGGTGGCCTGATCGAGCTGGCGAGCACGAAAGCTCAGGTCCGACAGGGTGATCAGTGACACCAGCGAGGTGTTCTTCAGTAGCTCGATCAGCAAGTTGGTGCCCGGGGGAATTGCCGCCAGCAGGGCTTGCGGAAGGATGATCCGGCGAAAGCGCGTGAACGCGGTGAAGTTCAGCGCCACCGAGGCCTCGTACTGACCTTTGGCGACCGAGCTGATGGCGCCGCGCATGACCTCGGCCCCGTAAGCGCCGATGTGCAGCCCCAGGCCGACGATCGCGACCGCGAACGGGCTCATCTCGACATTGAAAGGCGGGAGGGGCAGCACGAAGAACAGCCAGAACAGCTGCACCAGCAGCGACGTACCGCGAAACAGTTCGATGTACGCGATGGAAAACCAGCGCACCGGCAGCCAGGGTGACATGCGCCCCAACGCAGCAAGGATCGCGGCGACAATCGCCAGCACCGAGCCGTAAAACGTGACCTGGAGGGTGACCCAGGCGCCCTGTAGCAACAACGGTAGTAATTCGCCCATGGCTCGACCCAACACTCAGGTTAACGCAGGGAATGGGCGCGGTCCGCAGGAGCCGCGCCCGGCGGGGTTCAGCTCGACCGGATCACTGGCCGCACAGCTCGGCGGCGGTCTTGGTCGTGATGTTGTCCTTGTCGAAACCGAACGGAGCCACGGTCTTGAGGTGATCCTCGGTGCCCAGCCATTTCTTCAGCTCGGCATTGACCGCATCGCGCAGGTCCTTGTCTTCCGGGCGGAAGGCCAGGGCGCCATAACCGATGTGTGACGGATCGTCCTTGAAGTCGGTCTCGGCCATCACTTTCTCGCCGCCCTTGCTCGCCAGGCCTTTCATGGTCAGCTGGGTACCGACGGCAGCATCGGCACGACCGGCGCGGACGGCCTGCAACTGCGCCGTGGTGTCCGGTACCTGCAGGATCTGCGAGTCCTTCACGCCGCTGTCGCGGGCATATTGCAGGTTGACGGTGCCTGCCATGATCGCCAGTTTCACGTCAGGATTTTTGGCGATGTCTTCGTAGCTGTGGAGTTTTTTCGGGTTGCCTTTTTCGACCAGCAACGCGTCTGGCAACTGATAGTGCGGGTCGGTGAAGATCACTTGCTTACAGCGGGCCGGGGTGATGTACATCCCCGCAGCAATCACGTCAAAGCGTCCGGCGCGCAGGCCTGGAATCAACGAGCCCCATTCGGTGAGCACGCCATCGACTTTATTGATGCCCATCCTGGCGAAGATGATCTTGGCGATCTCCGGTGATTCGCCGGTGACGTTGCCGTTGGTTTCGGTGTAGGCGAACGGCGATTCGTTGGCATAGCCGATGCGGATGGCGCTGTTGGCCTTGACCGTTTCCAGGGTGGTCGCCGCCTGCGCGCCGGCTGTCATGCCGAGCAACGCACAAGCCACGAACAGGCGACGCAAGGGGAGGGTGACGCTGTGTGCAAAATGGCTCATCGATAAAATCTCCTGTTTCTTGTGGACCCGTTGCAAACGGCTCTGTGTTAGGAGGCAGTGACGCTAAGCGCAAACGTACTGGAGCCGGCGATTGTGTGCCGGTCGTACGGCCAGGCCGTATCAGTACCAGTCGATATGACGTTGTTTGACTGCGTTGATGGCAGTTTTACATCGACCTGTGATTGAGCATACAAAAGGTCTGCCCGTGATGGCATTGCACTAGGACAATTGCCCGCAGCGTATTCTCGGGAGATGCTGTGCCCATGAATCGCAACTCCTCAGTGTGATGGCGTAAATCTAAGGGCAACTGACGATGATGCAGAAATGGCGAGCCGCCGTGGATCAGGCCCGGGGCGGCGAATCCAAATACAAGATTCTGGTGCAGGCCATTGCCAGCGACATTGAGACGGCCGTACTGGTCGACGATCAGCGCCTGCCGCCGCAGCGGCAGGTGGCCGATGCGGTCGGTATCAGCGTGCAGACCGTGACCAATGCCTATAAAGAGCTGGAGCGTCAGGGACTGGTGCGCTGTGAAGTCGGGCGCGGCAGTTTTGTCTCGCGACGCATGAGTGACCGGGTCGCGACGTACATTCTGGACAGCCCCGAGCGGGCGCTGGTTGACTTCTCCACCGCACGGATCATGCACACCCGGGAACATGACCGTTTCTGGCGTGATACCTGCGCCGAATTGAGCACCGAAGAAGACCAGCCGTGGATCCGCGCCTGCAGACCGATTGCCGGGTTCGAATCCCATCGTGAGGCCGCTGCGCACTGGATCGGGCAACAGGGCCTGAACGTCCAGCGTGAAGACATCCTGATCACCAACGGCGCGGCCCACGGCATCTTCCTGGCCCTGGCGTCGCTGGCTGGCCCCGATGACGTGGTGCTCTGTGAAGGCCTCACCGACCATGGCGTGATCGGTGATTCGCAAGTCCTGGGTTTTACGCTCAAAGGCCTGGAAATGGACCGCCACGGCATTGACCCCGAGCATTTCGAGGACATGTGCAGCAACGAACGCATCACGGCACTGGTCTGCACGCCGAACCTGAACAACCCCACCACCAGCCTGATGCCTGACAGCCGCCGTCGAGAGATCGCTGACATTGCCCGGCGTTTCGGCGTGCACATCATCGAAGACGACGTTTACGGGCCCTTGCTCGACGAGGAGCGGGCACCGCCCATCAGCCATTACCTGCCGGAACTGTCGTTCTACTGCACCAGCATGACCAAGTCGATTCTCACCGGCATGCGCATCGGCTTCCTGACCGTGCCCAAACGGCTGGCGCTGCGCACAGAAAGCATCTTGCGGGTGAACAGCTGGATGGCCACGCCGATGATGGCCGAAGTGGCCGCACGCTGGATCCGCGACGGCCGCGCCGACACCTTGCTGCGCCTGCAACGGCGCCTGTTGAACGGGCGGCAGGCGATGGTCAGCGAGTACCTGAGCGAATACATCCAGGGCCAACACCCTAACTCGCTGAACACCTGGCTCGGCATTCCCAAGCATTGGGAGGTGGACAGTCTGGTGCGAACCCTTCGCCAGCGGCACATCGCCGTGGCATCGCCCGACCCGTTTACCGTGCGCGGTGTGCCCCGGGCGCGCGGCATCAGGCTGTGTGTCGGCGCCGAGTGCACCGACGAGGAGATGCGCGATGCGCTGGCCAGCATGCGCGAGATTTTCGGGCAGTACCCGAGCATTCATGAGTTTTAGCCGGCGGTGGGTCAGGCGCATCACGGGTGAATGACCTGCCGCCTTCGTCATCAAGCTGACTCCCACAGGTGATGCAGTGAATCAAAAGGCGCATTTGGCCCAAGGTTTTTGGGGCTTGGTAAGCCAAGTTTTTATCGTGCTCATATCCGTTGTTTTGGGGCGCTCATGGGGTCTGGCTAACGCCAGACCTGTTCCGCCTTCGGCGGGTTACCCCCCGAAGGCGGAACAGTTTGGCCGTTAGGACAAACCAAAACAGCAGCGCCACCCGACATAACGGACATGCACACGATTCAAGACTGGCTTGCCAGGCTCTCACGCCTTTGGCCAGCTTGAAGGCGATCATTCGCAGGTCAGACAGCGATGCGGAATACCAGGCAAGTTTTTCCAGAAAATTGCCCTAGTACATTCATCAGCACAATTTGCGGCTTTTAGACTGCGACCAACACCTCAGTCGGGACGCGGTCATGTCAGGGTTGCAGCTCAACGATGTCTTCCTCGCTCGCCAGCGCATCGCGTCGCAGGTGCGGGTCACGCCCATGGAGCATTCGCCCAGTCTGTCGAGGCGCATGGGCGTTCCGGTTTACCTGAAGCTGGAGTCGCAGCAGATCACCGGCAGCTTCAAGTTGCGTGGCGCGAGCAACGCCATCGCGCAACTGGACACTGAGCAACGCGCCAAAGGCGTGGTCGCCGCATCGACGGGTAATCACGGTCGCGCGCTGGCGTATGCCGCTTCACAACTGAAGGTCAAAGCCACTGTTTGCCTGTCGCACCTCGTGCCGTCGAACAAGGTGCAGGCGATCCGCGATCTCGGCGCCGAGGTCTGCATCGTCGGTCAATCCCAGGATGACGCTCAACGTGAAGCGCAGCGAATGGCTCGCGAACAGGGCGCGGTGCTGCTGCCGCCGTTCGATCACCCCGCAATCATTGCCGGCCAGGGCACTCTCGGTCTGGAAATCATTGAACAACTCCCGGAGGTCGCGCAGGTACTGATTCCGCTGTCCGGTGGCGGCCTGTTCAGTGGTGTTGCCCTCGCACTGAAAGCCGCCAACCCGCACATTCGTCTGCACGGCATCTCCATGCAGCGCGGTGCCGCCATGCACGCCAGTCTTCAGGCCGGTTACCCGGTTGACGTCGAAGAGTTGCCGACCCTCGCCGACTCACTCGGCGGCGGCATTGGCCTGGACAACCGCTTGACCTTTTCCATGACGCGCGCGCTGTGCGATCAGGTTCACCTGCTGGATGAAGCCTCGATCGGCAACGGCATCCGGCACGCCTACTTTCAAGAGCGGCAAGTCGTCGAAGGCGCGGCCGCCGTGGGGATTGCAGCCCTGCTCGATGGCGTGATCGAACCCCGTGGACCCATTGTGGTGGTGGTCAGCGGGCGCAATGTGGACCTCGAACAACACCTGCGTGTACTGGCCGGAGCCAATCAATGAGTGAAGTCACCCTGTTGAGCGAAAGCGATCTGCGCAGCTGCATTGCGCTGGATGTCGCGAGTGTGGACGCCATCGAACACGCGTTTCGTCTGCTCGCCACCGCGGCGGTGGCCATGCCGCCGATCCTGCGTCTGGACATCCCTGAACACAATGGCGAAGTCGATGTGAAGACCGCCTACCTGCCGGGGCTGGAACGCTTCGCGATCAAGGTCAGTCCGGGCTTTTTCGACAACCCCAAGCTCGGTCTGCCGAGCCTGAACGGGATGATGATGCTGCTCTCGGCGCGCACCGGTCTGCTGGACGCGTTGCTGCTGGACAACGGCTATCTCACCGCCGTCAGGACAGCCGCGGCGGGCGCCGTCGCGGCTCGCTGGTTGTCTCGCGAAAACAGCCGCAGCGTGGCGCTGATCGGGGCGGGCGAGCAGGCGGCGTTGCAGTTGCAGGCATTGCGGCTGGTGCGGCCCATCGAAGAAGTCCGCCTTTGGGCGCGGGATGCCGCCAAGGCTGAAGGCTTCGCTGCGCAGTTGGGTGATGAATCCGGCCTGACCATTCGGCTTTGCCAGACCCTTGATGAAGCCATGGACGGCGTCGACATCGCCGTCACCTGCACCCCGAGCCGGGAGCCGCTGATCGAAGCACGCCACCTGCAGCCGGGTTTGCACATCACGGCCATGGGCTCCGATGCTGAACACAAGAACGAAATAGCCCCGCAGGCCCTTGCGCAGGTGGATCGCTACGTCGCCGATCGCCTGAGCCAGACCCGGGTGCTGGGCGAACTGCATCACGCGCTGGCGTCTGGCGCCGTCAGCGATGAGTCGAATTTCGCCGAGCTCGGTCAAGTCATCGCCGGGCACAAGCCGGGCCGCAGTGATGAGCACCAAATCTCCTTGTGCGACCTCACCGGGACCGGCGCTCAGGACACGGCGATCGCCAACCTGGCTTTCGATCGTGCCGTGGAGGCGGGCAAGGGCCTGCGCTTCGGTGGCTGAATTTTCCCCATCCTTTTTATCAGTGCGTCATCTACAGAGGGCATCTGCATGTCTCAGATAGTCGTCAATCTTCCTTTCTCAAGGGATGAATACGCCCAGCGACTGGCCAAGGTGCGCCAGTCGATGCAGGCGCAGGGTATCGAGTTGCTGTTGGTGACCGACCCGTCGAACATGGCCTGGCTGACCGGCTATGACGGGTGGTCGTTCTATGTTCACCAGTGCGTATTGCTGGCGATGGACGGCGAACCGGTGTGGTTCGGCCGTGGTCAGGACGCCAACGGTGCCAAGCGCACGGTCTTCATGCAGCACGACAACATCGTCGGCTACCCGGACTTCTACGTGCAGTCCCGCGAACGCCACCCGATGGATTACCTGTGCCAGGAAGTGCTGGCGCCGCGCGGCTGGTCTGCGTTGAACATCGGTCTGGAAATGGACAATTACTATTTCAGCGCCGCCGCTTATCTGTCGCTGAAAAAACACCTGCCCAGCGCGACGCTGATCGACGCTGTCGGGCTGGTCAACTGGCAGCGCGCAATCAAGTCGCCTCGGGAAATCGAGTACATGCGCATCGCTGCGCGCATCGTCGAAAACATGCACGCGCGCATCTATGAACGCATCGAACCGGGGATGCGCAAGAACGAACTGGTGGCCGAGATCTACAGCACCGGTATCCTCGGCGCCGACGGCTACGGTGGCGATTACCCGGCCATCGTGCCGTTGCTGCCGACTGGCGCCGACGCCAGCGCACCACACCTCACCTGGGACGACACGCCGTTCGAGAAAGGCGCCGGCACCTTCTTCGAGATCGCCGGGTGCTACAAGCGCTATCACTGCCCGTTGTCGCGCACGATCTACCTTGGCACGCCGCCCAAGCGTTTCATCGAAGGTGAAAAAGCCGTCGTGGAAGGCATTGCCGCAGGGCTGGAAGCCGCCAAACCGGGCAACACCACCGGCGACATCGCCAAGGCGTTTTTCGGCGTGCTGGAGAAATTCAACATCCACAAGGACAGCCGTTGCGGTTATCCGATCGGGATCAGTTATCCGCCGGATTGGGGCGAACGCACCATGAGCCTGCGCCCGGGCGACACCAGTGTGTTGCAGCCGGGCATGACCTTCCACTTCATGCCGGGCCTGTGGATGGACGATTGGGGGCTGGAAATCACTGAAAGCATTCTGATCACCGACACCGGCGTCGAAACCCTGTGCAACGTGCCGCGTCAGCTGTTGGTGAAGGACTGATCCATGAATGATTTGACCGACAACCCGATCAGCGCCACCGTCGATTTCGAGCGTGACGGCGTGCAGCACGGCTTTCTCAAGCTGCCGTATTCCCGAGACGACTCGGCGTGGGGCGCGGTGATGATCCCGATCACCGTGATCAAGCGCGGCGCGGGGCCGACCGCGCTGTTGACCGGTGGCAATCACGGCGATGAGTACGAAGGTCCGGTGGCGCTGAGCAAGCTGGCACAACAGCTGAGTGCCGACGAGGTCAGTGGGCGCGTGATCATCGTGCCTTTCATGAACACGCCGGCGTTTCAGGCGGGGAGGCGTACGTCGCCGATCGACAAGGGTAATCTCAATCGCAGTTTTCCTGGCAAGCCGGACGGCACGGTCACGGAAAAGATCGCCGACTATTTTCGGCGGACCCTGCTGCCGCTGGCCGACATCGTACTGGACATCCATTCCGGCGGACGGACGCTGGATTTCCTGCCGTTCGCCGCCTGCCACGTGTTGCCGGATAAGCACCAGCAGGCACAGTGCGAAGCGGGTATGCGCGCGTTCAATGCGCCTTACAGCATGCGCATGCTGGAGCTTGACGCAGGCGCGATGTACGACACGGCCGCCGAACAACAGGGCAAGGTGTTCGTGACCACCGAGCTCGGTGGCGGCGGTTCGTCCAGTGCCCGCAGCGTGGCGATTGCCGAGCGTGGGGTGCATAACCTGCTGGTGCATGCGGGGATTGTCGAGGGCGACATCGCGCTGCGCCCGACCGTGATGCTCGACATGCCCGACGGCGACTGCTTCATGGCAAGTGAACATGACGGCTTGCTGGAAATGTGCCGCGATCTGGGTGAGGAGGTGAGCAAGGGGGAGGTGATCGCGCGGGTGCATGACATCAAGCGCACCGGGGCGGCACCTGTGGAGTACCGGGCCCGTCGCAGCGGCCTGCTCGCCGCCCGGCATTTTCCGGGGCTGGTGCAGTGCGGGGATACGCTGGCAGTGGTGGCTGAGACAGTGGGCTAGGGCAGACACTGTCCTTCTCGGCGTGGGAGTGTGTGCACGCCCCACCCTCAGGGTTTGAACCCTGAGGGTCACGGGTCAGCCGATCACTCGGATGCCTGAAGCCCTTTCTGCTTCATCATCAGGTTCTTTTCCTTCTTGTACTGCAGCGCGACTTCTGGCGCAGGGCCGCTCTTGCCGGTTTCCATCCACAAACGCATGCGGCTGGCGTCGGCGAAGTGGGTGAACTTGCCGAAGGCATCGAGAATCACCACCGACACCTGACGGTTCGCCATGCTGGTCAGCAGCACCAGGCAATGCCCCGCCTGATTGGTGAAGCCGGTTTTGGTCAGCTTGATGTCCCAGTTGGATTTGCGGACCAGATGGTCGGTGTTGCTGAAGCCCAGGCTGTAGGTCGGCTTGCGGAACGTCACGGTTTTTTCCGGGGTCGTGCTCAGCTCGCTCAGCATCGGGTAGCTGCGTGCCGCCAGGGCCAGCTTGGTCAGATCACGCGCGGTCGACACGTTGAACACCGACAGGCCGGTCGGCTCCATATAAACGGTGTGGGTCATGCCCAGCGCCTTGGCCTTGGCGTTCATCGCCTTGATGAACGCCGGATAGCCGCCCGGATAACTGTGGGCGAGGCTCGCCGCGGCACGGTTCTCCGAAGACATCAGGGTGATCAGCAGCATGTCGTGGCGGTTGAGTTCGCTGCCCAGTTTGACCCGGGAAAACACGCCTTTCATTTCAGCGGTCTGCGAGATGTCGACCTTGATCATCTCGTCCATTGGCAGCTTGGCGTCCAGGGTGACCATGGCGGTCATCAGCTTGGTCACCGAGGCAATCGGCACGATCACGTCCGGATTGCTCGAATACAGCACCTGACCGGTTTTCAGGTCGGTGATCATCGCGCTGCCGGACGCCAGATGAAGATTGGCAGGATCACGGTTGAAAGCAGCGGGTTCGTTCGCAAGGGCACCGGTGGGAAGTGCGGAGCCTGTAAGTGCAAATAATAGGCCGATAAGGGATGCGCGAATTTTCAAGAGCAAAGCTCACTTATTAGGGTAACGACGTGGACGGCCGCACTTTAATCAAGCGCGACAACAAGATCGGCGCATTTTAGGAGCAAGTTTCTAAATATGTCGATGGGGTGCGCTGGACGTTTAAGTAATAAAAGCAGGTTGTATGGCATTCGTTCAGGTTAAGGATCCAAAAAGCCTGTATTTAAACGGGTTGCTTCGATATTCATGGCACTGCAGCCGGTCACCGATTAGCATTCCACGCCATCGATGCTCATCACTCAATCTGACCTAGGAGTTGCGCAATGCCCAAAGGGTTTATCAGCAAGGATTACGCCGCGTTGGTGTTCATCGCGGCGATCGTTGCGGTGCTCTTGCTTGTCACAGGCCTGTTTGTAAGACCTTCCGATTGGGCAGGCTGGATTCAGGCGATCGGTTTGATCGTCGGGCTGATGATGGCGGTGGCCGTGCCGGCAATTCAACGTCGTCAGGAGCTGGCGGCTCGGCAAAAACAGGTACGGGACCGGGAAACCGGGTACGCGCGGCGCATGCAGTACCTGTGCGGCGAACTCAATGAGCTGCTGGCGAAAATCACGGTCAATCTCGTTCACCTGCGCGCAACAGACCGGCATCGCCTGCAGCGTACGCTGGAGGATTACCTGCACCGTCTGTTTGAATCGCACAAGCTGGACCAGAACGACGACCGCGTGGTCATTGCCCACGAGCTGAGGCTGGTGGCCAACGAGATGATCGAAGAGCTGGAAAGCGGCCGTTCCGACCGCATAGTGCTGGGTGCCCTGGAAAAACGCCTGCAGAAGTTGGCCCACCGATGCCAGGTCAATGCCACTCAGGCCGAGCGAATCTGATAAGCGCGTCAAATTCAGGGCAAAAAAAAGCCCGCGTCAGGGGATGCGGGCTAAAGGGAAGTGCGGAGCAACGCACGATTTCAGGGAAGAGCGAATTCGGTTTCAGCTGTTGAGCGTTCGGGTCGCCATCTGCTGCGACAGCGCCTGGGCGGCTGGCAAGGACAGGAGTGGACCACTGACGGGCTCGCCGTTCTGCATCAGGTACCAGCAGGCCAGCATACCGCGCTCACGAAGCTGTGCGGGGACTGCGCTACCAACTACCGACATGATTTGAACCTTGGTCATAAGTGCCTCCATCAATCTATGGGGCTACTTTACGGCGCGGTGACAACGAGCAGAAATCACTGCTCTCGATAGTCGTCATTGATGAGCCAGAGGTCAGTTCTTCGGCAGGAAGATGCGTAAAGGCGTGAGACGCGTCACACGGTTGCGTGGCGCTGACTTCAGAAAAGCCTGGACTGCCGATTAGCGCAACGGGGGCGCTTCACCCGGTCAGTCAACGACTTGATCCAGCATGGCGATCACTTCGGACTCGGACAGCAGGCCTTTCTCGACCAGATTCTGCGTCAACAACGACACAAATTTAGCGGTACGGTGGCCTTCCAGACTCTTGAGTTCGGTGAGGGCGTTGTAGACCTTGCTCGAAGTGCAGAGTCCTGTGGCGCGATGCGGGTTTTGTGTCGGCATGGACATCCCTTCTTATTGATGGCTGACCCAACGGCAGCTTTAAGCACAACTTGCCGGAGTATGAACATGCCGATTGATCATCACTGTTCTGTTCGCGACCTGTTTTATCGCAGTGAGCACGTCGTCAGCTGTCCGCCAAATGAAAAAACCTTCATTTCGATCATGTTCAACCGTCGGGGTTTCAATACTCGAGATTCGAGCCCGCTTCAAAACATCACGCCCTGAAAACGATAACCCCGCCTGTTGAGCGGGGTCGTGTATTCAGCTACTGACAATCCGAGACCGGAAGTCGTTATCGCGGGGACGCTGTTACCAGCGACCGCCGCCATGGTAGTAACCGTGCGGCGGGCCGTAGTAGCGGGGTGGGCCATAGTAACGAGGGCCGTACACAACCGGGCGCTCAACTACGTAGGCTGGCTGGTAATAAACCGGCGGTGGCGGCGGCGCGTAATAAACAGGTGCGGGCGCTGCATATACAGGTGGGGGCGCCGCATAAACAGGGGCAGGGGTCGCATAAACAGGACCGGAGGCCACCGCTGCGCCAACCACGCCGCCGACGACTGCGCCAATGACTGCAGCCCCACCCCAGCCTGGGCCGCCGCCATGGGCTTCAGCCTGACCTGCGAGGGCGAGGGCACCTAACAACAAGGCAACCTTGGGGATGTGACGAATCATGACTAATCCTCGATCAGTCCCGTTGTCGCGAGCCTGCGTTACGCTCAGGCACTGCCACGGGATAACTACTCAGACAACGAATTCCGGGATATCTGCGAAGCCGTTGCGTAAATTTTGTGTAAGGTGTTTGATAACTTTAATGACAAATGCTGCGTTGACAGGCGCAAGCAACTGAATTCTACGCCTTTCTCAAGGCGTTACCTAATACCGTTCAGGAGATTTCATGTCCGTTACTGCAAGCAAGGAAACGCTGTTGTGTATGTCGCTCGCCGGCCGACCGGGCAACTTCGGCGTGCGCTTTCATAACCATCTGTATCAACAGTTGGGACTGAACTTCTATTACAAGGCCTTTGCACCCAGCGACCTGCCCGCCGCCATTGCCGGCATGCGTTCGTTGGGAATCCGTGGGTGCGGGGTTTCCATGCCCTTCAAGGAAGCGAGCATTGCCTTGGTCGACGAACTGGACCCGTCGGCCGCCGCCATCGACTCGATCAACACGATCGTCAATACCGGTGGCCATTTAAAGGCCTACAACACGGACTACCTTGCCGTCGCGCAACTCCTCGAGACCCATAACGTGCCCCGCACGCGCTTTGCATTGCGCGGCAGCGGCGGGATGGCCAAGGCGGTGGCATGCGCCATGCGCGATGCCGGGTTCAGCGACGGGCTGATCGTCGCCCGTAATGAACAGGCGGGCAGGGCGTTGGCGCAAACCTGCGGGTTTGAATGGCAAGCCGATCTGGGCAGTGAACGGCCGCCGCTGCTGGTCAATGTTACCCCGCTGGGGATGGCAGGGGATCAAGCTGACACGCTGGCGTTCGAGACGGCGGCCATTGAGGCGGCCGACACGGCTTTCGACGTCGTGGCGACCCCTGCACGCACGCCTTTCATTTGCCACGCCGAACAGTACGGCAAGCGCTTGATCACGGGCGATCAGGTGGCGGCCATTCAGGCGCTGGAACAATTCATCCTGTATACCGGCGTGACCCCGACACAGGAGCAGTATCAGGCGGCTGCGGCGTTTGCGCGGGGCGTCTGACCCCCGCTGCCTGAGCTGGGGTTGCGCGATCAACCTTCGAGTTTGGCCAAACGTTCTTCCAGCGCCGCAATTCTGGCTTCCAGTTCTTCCACCCTGTCCGCCAGCGCCGAGCCACCAACGCTTGAGCGCTCGGACGGGTTCTGGCGAGCGGCCAGAATGACCTCCATGTCGGCCGGATCCCCGATCGCGTGCATGTAACGGTCTTCGCGCTGCCCGGCCTGTTTCGGAATCAGGACCGCCAGGCCGCGCCCAATCAGGCGTTCCAGTTGATGAATGACCGCGTCGGTGTCCTCGAAATCATGCATGCGGTTGCTGCGGGTCAGCAGCTCGTTGACCGTCTGCGGGCCACGTAATAGCAGCAACCCGGTCAGGATGACCTGCGCGGGCACCAGCTCCAGCGTTTTGTCGACCCGGTGCTCCCACCGATCGGCGCGGCTGCCCATGACCAGGCGAGTCAACTGCAGGCTTTCCAGCGCGCGCAGGCTCTGGCCGACCTGACCGGGCGTGAGGTTCATCACCGGTTCGCGGCTGGTTTTCTGATTGCAGGCCAGCACCAGGGCGTTGAGCGTCAGCGGGTAGGTTTCGGGATTGGTCGCCTGCTTCTCGATAAGGCAACCCAGAATGCGTACTTCGGTGCTGTTCAGTTGCAGCGCGTCTGAACCTTCGGCGGTGTTCTCGGCGTTGTTCTCAAAATCCGGCTCGGTCGACATGGCCCTTTCCCTAAGCGTTAAAAAGGCTATGAGGGTAGGGGCTGGATGAGGTAAAAGACAAGCCGCGTTCGCATGCTCGGCATGCCCTTCAATGCGATTCTTCTTATCAGGAACTGCCCATGACTATTTCCCTGTACGCCGCTTCGATTCCTGTCTTCAAGCAAATGCTGACCGCGCTGGGCGCTGTCCTGGCCAAAGGTGAAGCCCACGCCACCGCCAAAAACATCCAACCAGACGCGCTGCTGCAAGCACGCCTGTTCCCGGACATGTTCCCGCTGGTTCGCCAGGTGCAGATTGCTGTCGATTTCGCCAAAGGTGCAGGCGCACGTCTGGCCGGCGTTGAAATGCCGAAGTATGACGACACCGAAACCACCTTTGCCGAACTGCAGGCGCTGCTGTCCAAAGTCCTGGCGTTTCTGGACACCATCACGCCTGATCAGGTCAACGGCAACGAAGAGCGCGAAATCGTTCTGCGTCCGGGCACCGACAAGGAAAAGCGTCTGAGCACCCAGAACTACCTGCTGCATTACTCGCTGCCGCAGTTCTTCTTCCACGTCACCACCACCTACGACCTGCTGCGCCACAACGGCGTTGAAGTCGGCAAACGTGATTACATGGGCACGTTCTGACCTGCTCTCCAGGCAGCGCGGACTGAACGTCTGAACTGCGCCGCCGTCTGAATCTGCTCAGGCGGCGTTTACGCTCATTGCTCTGGATTCGTCGGCCCGCTGCGCGCCGGTCTCTGATACCATCCGCGTTCCGCTTAATGTCACCCTGACCGACCTCTCTTCACTGACGGGTCGTTTTGTCGTTCTGGAGTTTTAATGTTTTTCCCCATCTATCTGTTGTCGGCAGCCGGTTTCACGGTGCTGACCACGGAGTTCGTCATTGTCGGTCTGTTGCCGGCCATCGCTCGCGATCTGGCCGTGACAATCCCTCAAGCCGGCCTGCTGGTCACCTTGTTCGCCTTCACCGTGGCCTGTTTCGGTCCTTTCCTGACGGCGTACTTCTCGCGCTTCGAGCGCAAGCGCCTGTTTATTTCGGTGCTGATCATGTTCGGTTTCGCCAATGCCGTGGCGGCGATGGCGCCGAACATCGGGGTGATGGCGATTGCCCGTTTGATACCGGCGCTCGGCCTGCCGGTGTTCTGGGCGCTCGCCAGCGAGACGGCGGTTGACATTGTCGGGCCGGACCACGCTGGACGCGCGATTGCCAAGATCGGCTTCGGCATCGTCTGCGCCACGGTGTTCGGCATTCCGGTCGGTACGCTGATTTCCGACGCGTTCGGCTGGCGCAGTGCATTTGCGATCCTGTCGGTCGTTGCCTTCGCCAAGGCGTTGCTGCTGTTCATCTACCTGCCGAAAAGCGTGCACAAGGATCAGGCATCCTTTCGCAGTCAGTTCCGGATCCTGCGCAGCCCGGTCATGCAGGGCCATGTCCTGCTGTCGGTGTTGGTCTTCAGCGGCATGTTTACGGCGTACACCTATCTGGCCGACATGCTTGAGCGTCTGGCCGGTTTCAACGGCACCGTCGTGGGCTGGTGCTTGATGGGCTTCGGTGCCGTCGGCTTGTTGGGCAACTCGCTGGGCGGACGTCTGGTGGATCGCCACCCGCTGATTGCCAGCCTGACGTTTTGCACCTTCATGATTGGCGGGATGGTCATGGTGGTGCCGAGCATGCATTCTTTGCCCGCGCTGGCCCTGGCCCTCGCGGTATGGGGCGTGACGCAGGCCGCCTTGTTCCTCGTCAGCCATGTGCGTTTGATGAAGGCGGCGCCACAGGCTCCGGCCTTTGCAGCTTCGCTGAACATTGCCGGGGCCAACTTGGGCATCGGCATTGGCGCGATCATCGGCGGTCGGGTCATCGATCACCTTGGCCTGGCCAGTCTGGGCTTCGCGGCTGCCGGGATCATTCTGTTGTCGATCCTGCTGGCGCTGCTGTTGATGGTCGCCAAGCCAGGCGCTGCGGCCTGCAGCGCCTGATTCAGTCGGTGAACAGCTGGCGTCGGGCGCCCTCGGTGATGGCCACGATGCCGGGGTGCTTGACCTTGCGCTCGACCGAGATCGCGTAAAACGACTCGGTCACGGCGTCGGTCTGACCAATCAGTTCGACGTCGTACTGCTCCATCACCTCATCGGCAATCACGCTCGGCGCAATGAAAATGCCGCTGCCGGACTTACCGAATGCCTTCATCAAGGCGCTGTCATCGAACTCGCCGACGATCTTCGGCTGCACATTCTGCTCGGCGAACCAGCGCATCAAGCGGCTGCGCACCACCGTCTGCTGACCGGGAATCAAGAGGGGCGCGCCCTGCATCCCATGGGGGAAATCCTGGCCATACGTCGCGGCCAGCGCTCGGGTCGCGAAGAAGCTGACGCCGCATTCCCCCAGCTTCTGGCTATAGCCTTTGATGTCCAGGTGCGACGGCATGGGGCTGTCGGATATCACCAGGTCCAGGCGCTGAATCGCCAGGTCCGCCAACAACCGCTCCAGCTGATCCTCGCGGCAGGTAATGCGTATCGGCTCGCTCAGCGCCATCGTAGGCGCGATCAGTCGATAGACGATTGACTTGGGCACGACATCAGCCACTCCCACGCGAAACAGGATCTGCTGCTCTTGCGGTTGCGCGCGCAGCAAGGCTTCGAGGTCGCCGCCCAGTTGAAACATTTGCTCGGCATAGGGAAGGGCGGTGCGACCGGTTTCAGTCAGCTCCAACTGACGCCCGACCCGCTTGAACAACTCCACACCGTAGGTCTGCTCCAGCAGACTGATTTGTCCGCTCACGGTCTGGGGCGTCAGGTTCAACTGCTCGCAGGCCCGCACGATGCTGCCGGTTTTGGCGACCACCCAGAAGTAATGCAGTTGTCGGTAATTGAGCATCTGTCGTCTCGGAACATTGCATACTTCGTAAAAGCCGAAGTATACGCCTAAAAAATACGAATTTTTCTGAAGTGTTTGTCCGTCTAAACTGCCGGCTTATCTCCTCCAACAGAACCTGGACAACCGGTATATGGAATATCTTCTGCAATTGGCGGCCAGCCCCACGGCCTGGGTAGCATTGGCGACCCTGGTGGTCATGGAAATCGTGCTGGGTATCGATAACCTGATCTTTATCTCGATCCTGACCAACAAGCTGCCTGTCCATCAGCGCACCAAGGCGCGTCGTATCGGTATCAGCATGGCGCTGATCCTGCGTCTGGGGTTGCTCACCACCGTGGCGTGGATCGTGCAGTTGACCGAGCCGGTGGTTGAAGTATTCGGCCAGATGTTCTCCTGGAAAGACATGATCCTGATCGCTGGTGGTCTGTTCCTGGTGTGGAAAGCGACCACCGAGATTCACCACAGCGTCGACATCAAGAGCGAAGAAGAGAAGGCGGTGTCCAAGGCCGTCGTTATGGGCATGGCCGCTGCGATCGGTCAGATCCTGATGCTGGACCTGGTGTTCTCCATCGACAGTATCGTCACCGCGGTGGGCATGACCGAACACCTGCCCATCATGATCATCGCCGTGATTTCCGCCGTGATCGTGATGCTGGTGGCCTCGGAGCCATTGGCGAAGTTCATCAACGACAACCCGACCGTGGTCATGCTGGCGCTGGGCTTCCTGATCATGATCGGCATGACGCTGATCGCCGAAGGTTTTGGCGCCCATGTACCTAAAGGCTATGTGTACACCGCCATGGCGTTCTCGGCCTTGATCGAGGGCCTGAACATGTTGGTTCGACGCGCCAGACAGAGGCGCCTCGAAGCCGAGGCTCAGGCAGAGAAAGCCTGACGGCAGGCTGAAATGAAAAACGGTCGGGGATGAAGTTCATCACCGACCGTTTTTTTTTGACTGCGTTTTGAAGGGTTAATCTTGAAAGGTTAAGCACTCGCGTCAATGCGCGGCGGCATGACGGTGTTTGTGCTCTACAACCTGTGCCATCTTTGCTGCATCGGCACTCCGATAGTGCGGATGGTGGCGGCGGGAAATCCGCAGCACACCCCATAGCATGGCCGCGGCAACCGCCAGCCAGCCAACGATCAACATCACAAGGGTCATTCCGAGGCTCATAGGTTCCTCCGGCGTCTTCGCTTTTCGTCTCTTAGTAACCGACAGTCTAGTACGCCGGTTGTTGCTGAAAATTGACCGATGGTATGAATTGCATGACTGATTTGTTCTATCGGCGCGTGCTGACTGCGTATTGAGGCTATACCCGGGGCGTCGGCGGCTCTATGATCGGCTTCCAGGCCGGGTCGTGGGTTGCCCGGCACCTGACAAGTGAGTGAAGCATGTTTCGATCGGATGTCCCTGGAACCAAACGGAAGTGGATGGCGCTGGGCATGGTATTGGCCTTGGCCGGTTGCGCGGATCCCCATGCCTATGAACCGGGCGTTCCGGCGCAATACAAGCGCCTGCCAGACCGTGTCGAGCTCAACTCGGTGCCGTTCTTTCGCGGCAAGGCTTATCAAAGCGGGCCCTTCGCACTGGCCAGCATGTTGAGCGTGCAGGGTGTGCAGACCACGCCGGGTTTGCTTGAGAAGCCGCTGAAGCTGCCAGGCGCTGAAGAAAAGCTTGATCAGAGCATGGCGAACCTGGCGCGTGAATACGGTTTCGTCGTCTACCCGGTCGATCATCAGTTTCCCGACCTTTTGGCTCAAGTCTCTGCGGGTTACCCGGTGCTGCTTCGATTCTCCGAAGGCTCGATGTGGTGGAAAGACCAACGTTACGGTGTGTTGGTGGGCTTCAACCAGAACAAGCGCACCGTGTTGATCTATACCGGGCTCGGTCGCCTGACCGTGAGTTTCGAAGCGTTCACCTCGGACTGGGACAACGCGGGCAATTGGGCCGTGCTGGTGCAGAGCCCTCGTCAGCTTCCGGTCCCGGTCGACCGCGAGCGCTGGCTCAAGGCTGCCAATGATCTGGCTCAGGCCGGGCAAGAGCAGGCCGCGGGCGAAGCGGTCAAGACGCTTAATAGCGCGCATTGATGCTGCGCGTTATCGTTTCTGCTTCTTGAATCAGAACCCAAGCTTATCGCGCAGGCTGTAATACCACGCACCCAAGGCGGTCAGCGGAGTACGCAACATCTGTCCGCCCGGGAACGGGTAGTGAGGCAGGCCGGCGAACGCATCGAAACGCTCGGCCTGTCCGCGCAATGCCTCGGCCAGCACCTTGCCTGCCAGGTGCGTGTACGTCACGCCGTGGCCGCTGCACCCTTGTGAATAATAGATGTTGTCGCCCAGGCGACCGACCTGCGGCAGGCGGGACAAGGTCAAAAGGAAATTGCCTGTCCAGGCGTAATCGATCTTCACATCCTTCAATTGCGGAAACGCCTTGAGCATCTTCGGTCGAATGATCGCTTCGATGTTCGCCGGGTCCCGTGCCCCGTAGACCACACCGCCGCCGAAGATCAGGCGCTTGTCACCTGAGAGTCGGTAGTAGTCGAGCAGGTAATTGCAGTCTTCCACGCAGTAGTCCTGCGGCAGGAGTGTGCTCGCCAGTTCTTCGCTCAGTGGCTCGGTAGTGATGACCTGCGTGCCGCATGGCATCGATTTCGCGGCCAGTTCCGGCACCAGGTTGCCCAGATAGGCGTTGCCGGCAACGATGATGAACTTCGCGCGAACCTTGCCTTGCTCCGTGTAGATCACCGGATTGGCGCCGCGCTCGATGCGAATCGCCGCCGACTGCTCGTAAATCGTACCGCCCAGAGATTCCACAGCGGCGGCTTCGCCCAGCGCCAGGTTCAGCGGGTGGATATGGCCGCCGCTCATGTCGAGCATGCCGCCAATGTATTGGTCGCAGGCCACCACTTCACGAATGCGACGCTGGTCCATCAATTCCAGCTGGGTATGGCCATAGCGCTCCCAGAGCTTTTTCTGTGACTCCAGATGGCCCATCTGCTTGTCAGTGATCGCCGCAAATACGCCACCGTCCTTCAAGTCGCATTGAATTCGATACTGGGCGACGCGCTCGCGGATAATGCGACCGCCTTCGAAAGCCATCATGCCCATCAGCTGCGCTTGCCTGGGTCCGACGGTGCGCTCGATCACATCGATATCGCGGCTGTAACTGTTGACGATCTGGCCACCATTTCGGCCGGACGCCCCGAAGCCGACCTTTGCTGCCTCAAGCACCGTGACCTTGAAACCGTTCTCCAGCAGAAAGAGCGCGCTCGACAGACCGGTGTAACCGGCACCGATGACGCACACATCCGTATCCACTTCACCTTGCAATACCGGTCGGGCAGGGGCGGGGTTGGCGGAGGCAGCGTAGTACGACTGCGGGTATGCGGTGTTGGTCATCCTGAAGGCCCCTGTCTAATATATTTTACGAATGCGCCGATCCTACCTGAGATAAAAAGCCGCCACCAGCGGGCGGGAGGATAAAGTGTCCTAAATATGTGCCACTTGATCGGGAGTCAGATTAAAAAATCAGAAATTTCATGGGTTTACTAAAACGGCACTGTTGACAGTCTGTTGAATATCCGTAGAATGCCGCCCCACAGCAGGCACGTAGCTCAGTTGGTTAGAGCACCACCTTGACATGGTGGGGGTCGTTGGTTCGAGTCCAATCGCGCCTACCAGACAAAATCCGCTCTGCTGGGCGGTAATAAAAAGGGCGACCCGAAAGGGCCGCCCTTTTTGCATTTCGACTCACATTGAGCGATGCGAAATCAGTCTGCCTTGCTGCGCGTGATTCGCCCGGCTTTGATCTCGTCGACGTACGCGCGCAGTCGGTCGGCATCCTTGTATTGTTGATTCATGAGGTGGAGCACGGCCACGACGTCAACGTCTTTAACACGTTCAGCCAAACGACTGATCTCGCCCGCCGTGCTTTCCAGATTCGCGGCAATTGCGTTCAGGTCACGCTTGAGTTCCAGCGCGGATTTCTTTATTCCCACGGTCATCTTCCTCAAAACCGAAAGGGCAGAGCGAACACCGTATCCGCCTTGCTCCTTTTATTAACAGCGCTTTGTAACAGGCCCGTGATGATACGCGACCTGTCGACGGTTTTGAGGTTCACATCCAGGCAAGGTCAGCGTCTGGCCATATGCGCCTAAGCCTTTCGGTCTAGCCTCCTGCACCGCCGGCGCTGGAGGCGCCACCTGCTGAGCCTTTCGATCCGCTGCCTGCGGCGCCGCCTCCCGTGGTGTCACCACCGGGCAGGTCGGCATCATTGCTGCCGCCGGTACCGTTGCTCATTGCGCCGGTGTTCATGCCGCGACGAATGCCGGTAGCCGGGTCGCCTTTGTCCATGTCGGTTCCTTGCCTTTGAATATCGTTGCCCTGGGTCCTTGGGTCGACGCCGGTTTGCGAGGGCGGAGGCCCCATGTCGGGTGACGTGGAGCCAGCCATGGCCGCCAGCGAAGTGAGAGTGAGGGTGCAACCCAGCGCGAATGCCGCAAATGATTTGTTCATCAGGTGATCTCCATGTCTTCGGTCCTAACTGCACATTGGGCCGTCGGACTTCAAACATAGTGCCATCACGGCGACCAGCGGCAGTCGCGCTCAGTGGTTTTACGGGGTGTTCAGGCTGTCCAGCGGTGACGGCAACAAGGGCGCGTCGCCCAGACTGCCTTCAATCTGACCTGCTACGTAATAAACACCGGCCAGCACGCCAAACTCCGGATTGTCGATCAGGCTGCGTTTCTTCTCGTTGAGCGCCGCATAAAGGCTGTTGCGCAGCTGCTCTTCCATTTCGGCCCGCTCATTCTGGTGGGTGATAGCGCCGAAACCCGCCATGCCGACTGAGATCATCAGGCCAGCAACCCGACCCACTGCGGCAGCAATGGCACTGGCCGCTCCGCGCGGGGCGAGGCTGGCTTCCAGCTTCTCGCTGGAGTGGATCGCTACCGAAGAAATGCCGGCATCACGCCGCCCCGCATCGGGTCCGTTGGCTGCTTTATAAACCTGGTCAATGAGCGCGACGAAGGCGGGCATCTTCGCCAGCGGCTCGGCATGGGTCAGTTGATACAGTGTTGCGTTGCTGGTCGCAGGTGGCGCCAGTGTGATGGCGGGAATTCCGTTCAAATGGGCGTCGAACTGCTCGTTCGGAATGTTGTAGCGCTGGGCAATGGAAGGCAGTTGCTGACCCAGCAGCTGGATGTAGTAGGCCGTTGCCTGAGCGGTGACCGCATCGGGATCGATCTGCTCGGACACCGGGTCCAGCACGCGCTCGTGGTATTGCTCCTGTAAGTAGCCGTCCAGACGTTGCGCGGGTGTCTGTTCACCTTTCTGGCTGCTGACTTTGTACCAGCTGACTTTGACGGTCAGCCACTGCTGGGTCCAGTAACCGGTGAACCAGGGGATGAAGTCGGACTCGGTACGCTGATAGACGCTGTCCATCCAGCTGTCCATGGTTTGCGTGGCGTAGCGGCGGGCCGGCGCGGTGGCAGTCTTCGATGCGGCCAGTATTTCCTGGTCGACCTGATGCCACGTTTGGGGCGAAATCTGCACGACTGCGGGCGCGGTTTTCTGGGCGGACGTGCAGCCTGTCAGGATCACCAGCAGCGTAACGATCAGGGTGCGCACGTTCACGATGGCAATCCCTTGAATGTGGCGAGGGCGATGGATCCTTCGACGTCGATCAGCGCGTCGCCCTGCGGTTTTTTCAGTATAGGAGGCGAAAAGTGCGGGGCGCCGGACGCACCGTTGACGTTGTCTGCCATTGCGGGCGTCGGTAGCTGCAAAAAATTCGCATATTCATAGGGTTAGTGTGAAAAAAAGACGTTGACAGCTATCTGAATATCCGTAGAATGCCGACCCACAGCAGGCACGTAGCTCAGTTGGTTAGAGCACCACCTTGACATGGTGGGGGTCGTTGGTTCGAGTCCAATCGCGCCTACCAAACAAAATCCGCTCTGCTGGGCGGTCCGAAAAAGGGCGAATCGAAAGATTCGCCCTTTTTTGTTGTTCACGATTTTCTCCCCATGGCAATCGCTCACCTTCAACCGTGCTGGTCCTCTCACGGCTTTCCTGCGGTTTTTTACCGCCAGCGCTTCAGAAAAAAATCCTGATTTTTCAACCAATCGCCTGGACCTTTTGCCACGATGCGCGATCATCAGTGCATGGATATCGAAAGGAGGTGCGTATGTTAAGTCGGTCACTGACCCTCGCCATTCTGTTTGCCGTGTCCAGCCCGTTGCTGGCGGCAGACAGTGATACCCCGCTGGGACAAGAGCGGGGCAGGTCCCGTCCGTTGATCATCATTGCCTCGAGTTCGGTGGATCCGACGTTGGTGAGTCTCAAGAAGAGTCTTGATGAGCCGGCCAACAAGGAGGCCTTTGCCAAGCGCAGCATGGTGCTCTACACGATCGTCAACATGATCGGCCAGCGTAACGGCAAGGACATGGATGCGCAGTCGACCATGGCGTTGATACGTGATCTGAAACTCGGCGCGCGGCCGGGTGATCAAGCGCAGGTGCTTCTGGTCGGCAAGGACGGAGAAATCAAGATCGACCGTAAAGGCAGCATCGATCCCAAGGAAATCTTCAGCACCATTGACCAGATGCCGATGGCCGAGAAGGAAGCCGCCGCGGCAGCGCCGGTCGCGCCAGCTGCCGAACCTAAATCGACAGCGCAGGGTGGCAAGCCCGGTAAGGGAGGGAAGGCGGCTCCGGCTGCGCCAGCCGCGCAACCTGACGATTGATTGGCTGTAATCAACCCACCCGTCGGCGCGGCGCTTGGCCTTTGCTGCTAATATCGCTCCTTTTTTATCGAAAGGACTGTCATGAAACACTGGGCGGGAGCAGTAGCGCTGGCAATGCTGGCGGGTTGCATGAGCTTGAATCACACGCGCTCGGCGGGTCCGGCACAGGTGTACACCAGCCAGAAGCCGGCTGCGGCGGTCGCTGAGTGCATTAAAGTGACCTGGGCCAACGTGCAACTGTTCGGTGATGTCGCCGACGTGTTCATGGATAAAGGCAATTCTGGCGAATTCACCGTCTACACCACCGAAGGCGAGTACTTCGCTGACGTGATAGGCAAAGGGGCGTCAACCACCATCAATTTCTATGGCAAGGCGGGCGCCAAGGCCGTCGACCAGCGCGGTGCCGTGTTGGCGACCTGCCTGTAACGGGTCATCCGGACGCAGCAGAAGGGCGTTCATTCGCGGGGTTGGGGGCGGGGATGCTTGCGTATCGCCTCACCGTATTTGCCGCGAATGATTTCCCCCTCAAGCTCATTGGCAAGCCGTCGTTCCTTCTGCTGATTGCTTATGCTGATTGCTTACGTCGGCTTCCTCACATCGGCGGTGTCACGCCATTCTCTCCCGCAGAAATCGACACAGCGTTCAACGCACCGTCATCGGTTTTCTGTGCCTGCAACACCACCTTCACGCCAGGCTTGAGCAGGCTTCGGTCGGCGGGTACCAAGTTGACGATGGGCACGTCATCGGGGATGACGATCTTCTTTTGACCGCCTTTGTAATTCACCGTGATGGTGCGACCGTTACTCGTCACCAGATCCCCCACCGAGCCGTTGGTCATGGTGCTGTCCTTGCCCAGATCGAATGCCCGGTGGCCATCGCCAGTACCGGCCATTTCCGGCGGGAACACATGAACCTCGAGTGCCTTGAGCGTGCCATCTGCCTGTGGAACTGCCGCTGAGCCAATGTAGCTGCCGGGTTTGATCTCGGACACTTGGGCGAGGGTCACGCCACGTACCTGGGTCTCCTTGGTCAAGTTGATCTGCAGGTCCTCACCCCGGTTGCTATGCACCTTCAGCAGGTCACCTTCGACGGCGGTAATCGCGCCGCGTACCCGGGTCGGCTTGGCGTCTTCGGCTTGGGAAGGTGTGGCGATCATCAGCGCCGACACCAGCAGGCTTGAAACCAGCAAGGTGTCACGCAGTCGTTTGCCAGTGGATGTTTTCATGAATGTCACAGTCCTGTGTGGGTTGACGAGCGCCGAGCTTAGCGCTGCTCGCGACAGGCGTGGATGACATCCTTGTCAGAAACGTCGGATTGCGTCTGCCCGGTGCCGAATGACATGGCCTGAGCGGCAGGTCTTGGGATGATCGTATCTGCTGGACGTGCGCAAGCAGGTCCTCGGTCCTCTGAGGGTGGGCGGGCGCTGACCGCTGGCAGGAGACGTCGTGCGCGCTGTGTTGAACGGCAGCGCGCACGAGGCTTGAAAGGTTACTGCTGCAACGAGATGGCGGTATTGGCCAGTTTTGGCTGATTGAACATGCTCACCAATACTTCATCGAGCACCGACGACGCGCCCCATGGACGTGGGTCGTTAAGGATGGCGACGACGACCCAGGTGTTGCCGTTGCTGTCGCGGCTGAAGCCCGCGATCGCACGGACCGTATTCAAGGTGCCGGTCTTGATGTGCGCTTCGCCGCGCAAGGCGGTCCGTTTCAGGCGCTTGCGCATGGTGCCGTCCATGCCTGCCAGCGGCAGCGAACTCATGAACTCTGCCTGATACGGGCTGTTCCACGCGGCCTGAAGCATCTGTGCCATCTCACGGGCGCTGACGCGTTCAGCGCGGGAAAGCCCCGATCCGTTTTCCATGACCAGATGCGGCGCAGTAATGCCTTTCTTTGCCAGCCACTGACGAATCACGCGCTGTGCGGCCTTTGCGTCATCGCCGTCGGCTTCATTGCGGAACTCCGACCCCAGGCTCAGGAACAACTGCTGGGCCATGGTGTTGTTACTGAATTTGTTGATGTCGCGAATGATCTCGGCCAGGTCTGGCGAGTAGGCTTTGGCCAGCAACTTTGCGCCGCCAGGCACGACGTCCAGACGGTCCTTGCCGAGGATCGTGCCGCCCAGTTCTTGCCAGATGGCGCGAACGGCACCTGCGGTGTAGGTCGGATGATCGAGCAGCGACAGATACGTCTGCGAGTTGCAACCGTCGCCCAGCTGGCCGGAAACCGTAACCGTGATACCGCCATCGGCTTCCGGAACCGGGTTGTACAGCACATCGCCCGTGCACTTGTTCGAGGACAGCGCCTTGACCTGATTATTGATGTGGATCGCGGCAATCGGCGGCTCCACCGACACCAGAATCTTGCCGCCGTCGTTGCGAGTCACGAAGCGCAGGGCCTTGAGGTTGACCATCAACGAGTCCGGGCGAACCAGGAACGGCTTGTTCTTGTCATTGCCGTCGTCATCGAACACCGGCAATTGCGGCTGAATGAAGTGGCTACGGTCCAGGACCAGGTCCCCCGTGATCTGCTGCACACCGTTGGCGCGCAGATCTCGCATCAACAGCCAGAGCTTCTCCATGTTCAGCTTCGGATCGCCACCTCCCTTGAGGTAGAGGTTGCCGCGCAACACGCCGTTGCTCAGGGTGCCATCGGTGTAGAACTCGGTTTTCCATTGATGGGTCGGGCCGAGCATTTCCAGCGCGGCGTACGTGGTCACCAGCTTCATGGTCGAAGCAGGGTTGACCGAAACGTCGGCGTTGAAGACGGTCGGAGTGCCAGGCCCTGTGACAGGCAGCATGACCAGCGAAAGGGCGTTGTTATCGAGTTTGCTTGCCTTGATGGCTTCCTGGACCTTGGGAGGCAGGGCAGTATTAATCGGGGCAGCAGAAACGGAGATTGAAATCGGCAGAAGCAGGGTGGCAAAAAACAGCGGACGCAAAGACTTGATCATTCAATAAAACCCTACTGCGTAAAGAGGGGAACATAGGAGGGGATGGATTCCCTCGTGACGTAAAAAAGGTAGCCGAAAAATAGTGTCTCCCCTAAGCGGCTGAAACATGGCGACCTGATAAAGCGGCATTATGCCCCAAGCTTTCGTGACTTGCGCCGGGGTAGGGCCGTCAAACCGGGCTATTTTTTCAAATGCCACCGGATTGTCACGTTAAAACGCGATTTTCTGTGCTGCGTCGTCGCCTGATGGCGCGGGTTTCGGGCTTTTGTGCGGCCAAGCTGGTAGAGTGCCGCCCGATATTTTACTTTTGAGGATGTTTCCATGGCGACTAACCGTTCCCGCCGTCTGCGCAAAAAACTCTGCGTGGATGAATTCCAGGAGCTGGGTTTTGAACTGAACCTGGATTTCAAGGAAAACCTGGGCGACGAGGAGATCGAAGCGTTCCTCGACGCCTTCCTGGAAGAAGCGATGGATGCCAACGGTCTGGATTACGTCGGTGGCGATGACTACGGTCTGGTCTGCCTCGCGAACCGTGGTTCGGTTACCGAAGAGCAACGCGCAACCGTTGAGAGCTGGTTGAAGGCTCGTGAAGAGTTGACCAAGGTTGAAGTCAGCCCGCTGCTGGACGCCTGGTACCCGGAAAAGCAAATCAACAAGCCTGCCTGATCGCAGTCAAGTGGGCAAAAAGGGAAGCAGGCGACGAGCCTGCTTCCCTTTTTTATGTTTACCCTTCTGTAAAACCCTGGCGTGCGGGCTGCCGGTGCTTCAACAGGCCGAGTTCGAGCGCGGCCATTGCCTTCACCAACGCTTCGGTATGGGCCGAAAGGGTCGACCCTGAAGCGGCGGCGTCACACGCCTCCTCGAGTCGTTCGCACAGATCGATGACAGTGCGGGCGCTGATGATCCGGGCCGCACCTTTGATCTTGTGCGCGACGTCCTTGATCGCTTCGGTGCTGCCTCGCGCGCTCACTTCGCACAATTCTTCGACATCGTCCCGACTGCTGGTGATCAGTTGGCTGATCAGGTGCTGAATCATCTCGGGGCGATTACCGGTCAATGCCACGATGCTTGCCATGTCGAACGCCGCAACGTCTGCCGTCTGGTTCTGGTTGGCTGGCCTGGCGGCGACTCGGGACAGTCGGTCGTTGAGCGCGGTCAGACTGATCGGTTTGAAGAGGCAGTCGTCCATTCCCGCATCACGGCAACGCTGTTTCTCCTCTGGCTGCGCGTTGGCGGTGAAACCGAGCACGGTGCATGGCGCCTGTGCATGCCCCCGTTCATGGGTGCGTATGGCCCGGGTCAGGTCGTAACCATTCATCACCGGCATGTTGCAGTCGACGATCACCAGATCGAACGGGCGGGCCAGCCACCGCTCCAGGCCTTGAGCGCCTTGTTCGGCGACGTCGCAGCGATGGCCCAGAAAGCCCAGCTGCTGGCACAGCAGCAGGCGATTGGCCGGATGATCGTCGACCACCAAAATGTCCAGTGTCGCGCAGGCGCGCTCGTCGTCCTCCCGCACGGGCGCCAGATTTGCGACCGGGTCGAGTGAGGTCAGTTCGAACATCATTTGAACCTGTGTGCCCTGGCCTGGCTGGCTGTGGAGGGCCAGTGTGCCGCCCATCATTTCGCACAGGCTGCGGCAAATGACGAGCCCGAGCCCTGCGCCTGTCCGGGCGAGGTGACCGCTGTTGTCGGCTTGTGCAAAAGGGGCAAAGAGGCGCAACTGGTCGTCTTCGGTGATGCCGATACCGCTGTCCTGAATGATCACTTCAAGACGGATCTGTTGTTCGTGGGAAGAGTCTTCGACCTGCAGGCTGATGCGGACCTGGCCCTCCTGGGTGAACTTGATGGCGTTGCTGATCAGGTTGGAGAGAATCTGTTTGAACCGCAGGGGATCGATCAGTACGTCGACGTTGATTCGGCTGTCCAGATCCAGTTGCAGCGTCAGGCTCTTCTGACGCGCGAGGCCATCGAACACCCTGACCACCGACTCCACGAGCTGGCGCAGGTTGGCACGCTCGGGGCTCAAGGTCAGGCGCCCGGATTCGATACGGGCGATGTCGAGAATGTCGCCGATCAGTTCCAGCAGATCCTTGGCCGAACTGTAGGCGACCTCGATGGCGGGGCGATCGAGTTGACCTTGATCCGCCCGTTTGAGCGCGAGCTCCAGCATCCCGATGACTGCGTTCATCGGCGTGCGTATCTCATGGCTCATGGTGGCGAGAAAGGTGCTTTTGGCGCGGTTGGCGTCATCGGCTTGCTGTTTGGCGGTCTGCAATTCCTCGATCAACTGACGTCGCTCACTGATGTCTATCCAGCCGCCGATGATGCCCTGGACTTTACCGAGCGAATCGCGAAAAGGCAGGATCCAGTGATAGATGGTCAACGACCGGTCGCCGATGTGCAGTGATCGATCAAGGATCAGTGGCGTGTCCTGCTCCATGACGGTCTGGTAGTCCGCCACATACTGTTGTGCTTCCTGGACATCGCTCAGCACGCCTTCCAGGATGGTCATGCCGATCACCTCTTCGCGCTTGGCGGAGAACGCCGTCAGGTAGCTTTCGTTGCACATCTGCAGCAGGCCGTTGCGGTCCCGTACGTATATGGGGTGCGGCGTGCCGTTGACCAATGCGCTCATGAACTCGAACTGGTCGCTCAAGGCGCGTTCGGCGCGTTCGCGTTGTTTGATCTGGCGGCGCATCCACGCATTCCAGGCAAGCGACCCAAACAGCAGCAGGCTGGCGCCGGCGACGATCTGATAGACCAGTAGCTGGTAGTCCTGCCATCCACCGCGGCCAGGTGGAATGTAGGTCCGCCAACGGTTGTTGATCACCGCAAGGTCTTCGGGTGCGATGCTTGATAGCGCCTTGTCGATAATGGCGCTGAGTTCCGTGGCATTGCGGGAGGTCGCCATGGCGATGCGGGCGGGCTCCTGGCCAACGGTGACGCGCATCTGCAAGGCATCGTGAAGGGCGCGCGAGGACAGGAAATAACTGGCGCTGAACAGCGAGGTGATGGTGCCTTCCACGCGGCCATGAGCGAGCATGTCCAGTGCCTGTGCGGGGTTGTCGACCTCCACGGGATAAATGCCCGGGTATGCCTGCTGCAGGTACGGCAGGATCGGGCTGCCCAGGGTCAAGGCGATGCGTTTGCCGTCCAGTTGATCAAGGTTGGCGGGGCTGGATGTTTCCTTGCGGGTCACCAGCACGAACGGGTTGTCCATGTAAGGGCGACTGAAGTTGAAGCGATTTTCACGTTCGTCGCTCGGGACCATCGCACCGATCAGATCGGCCTGCCCCTGACTGAGCCGGTTCATCATGTCGTTCATGCTGGGCGCATGGGTGACCTCGAATCGCAATCCGGTCCTGAGTCTGATCAGGTCGAGCAGGTCGGCTGTCACGCCGCGAAAATTACCGCTGGCGTCAAAGAAGGTGAGCGGGGCGTAGGCATCGTTGATCACCACCCGGATCGTCGGGTGCTGGGCGATCCAGCGCTCTTCACGCTGGGTCAGCTGTAACTTCTGATCGGTCAGCATCAGGTCGCTGCCAGCGCCCCAGCGCTTGGAAATCGCGATGCGCTCCTCGATGGGAATGCCCTTGAGGATCAGGTTCACGATCTCCAGCAACGCGGTGTTACCGGTGCGCACCGCGAAGCTGAAACCATTGGCTTCGTGCTTGCCGAAATTGGCCATCTGCACGTTATTGAGGTAACCCTTGTTGATGACGTAATGCGTGGAAATGGCGTCGCCCAGGAAGACATCTGCCTGATTGAAGGCCACGGCATTGATCGCGCTCTGAAACGAGGGAAAGGTCTGCAGGCGCGCTTTGGGGTACAGCGCTGCAATCTCTTCGGGGGGCAGGTAGTGATAGGCCATGCTCAGGCGCAGGGCGTTGAGGCCCTCGGTCAACGGGCGGCTTTCGCCGACACGCGTCACCAGTACCGGTTGGTCGACCGCATAGGGTAATGACAACGTGATATTTTGCGCGGCCGCTTCGTAGCCGTTGGCGCTGCCGAGCAGATCGATCTCGCCGTTCGACAGCGCCTGGATGGCGAGGTCGCGGGATCCATAGCGCAGCACCCGGACTGGCAGATCCAGTGCGCGACCGAGGATGCCGACGTAATCTGCCGTGAAGCCTTCGTAGTCGTGACCGGTGAGGGTCATGTCGAAAGGGGGGTAGTCAGGCGCCGAGGTGCCTAGAACCAATTCGCGTTTGTTACGTACCCACTGCCATTGGGTTCGGTCCAGCGTCACGTCCATGTGCGCGGGGTTGGAGCGACTCAGCAGGGTATAGCGTTCGGCAGCAACGGATTGAGCCTGGGGCGTGATGCTCAGGCAAACAAGTACGGCCGCTATCCAATAGTCCTTTATCCCCTTCGACATCCTGTTTCTCACACTAGCGCGTTACGTTTTGCCATCTCGATAAGTTCTACCAGAGTTTTGGCTTTGAGTTTTTGCATCAGACGGGTTTTGTATGTACTCACGGTCTTGTTGCTGAGAAACATGCCCTTGGCGATTTCCTTGTTTGTCCGGCCCTGGGCAAATAACTGCAAGACCATGAGTTCGCGGTCATTGACCAGCTTGAAACGTTCGAGTTCGTTAGGGTCACCGATTTGTGTGGTGGCAGTGGCGAGCGCCTGGCTCGGGAAATAATTGTAGCCGGAAAGTACGGCTTTCACCGAACTGACAAGTTCTGTGAGGTCTTCCTGCTTGCAGACATATCCCGCCGCGCCCGATTGCATGCAGCGTATTGCGAACAGGCTGGGCGCTTGCGCCGTCAGCACAAGAATCTTTGCCGGAAGGTTCATCGCATTGAAGCGCGACAGCACTTCCAGGCCATCGAGTTTGGGGATGCTGATATCGAGAATGATGAGGTCTGGCATGCATTCGCGCACCATCTGCATGGCGTCCACGCCATTATCGGTCTCGCCGACAATCTCGTAATTTTCGTTTTCCAGCAGCATTCGGATGGCCATGCGAATGACCGGGTGATCGTCAATGATAAAAACTGAGTTCATGATTCAATCCATAACAAGCAGCGAAGAATGCACGCACCATATCCCAGATGTTGGAAGGCGCACATGAAGAGAACAGGCCTGCAACGGTATATGGGAAAGATCCTACAAAAATTACCGCATTGACGTACGTCAATATCCATGGGGACCATAAATGTTTAAAAAAGTCGAGGTTTTCTACGTTGAAAAAGTTATCAGAATAAATATGTTTATTTCGAACAGTCTTGATCCTGCACGGGCGTATATCGGCGGCGCTCCCTCTAAGCGATTGATGTTTTCAGACAGCAAGCCTGTGCGGGATGTCCGCGAAAACTTAGCGTAAAAACATAGTCGTTATTCGCAGTCGGGTGCAGTTAAGTGTCCGTGAGATGTTCAAGAAGCGTCAGGGGTCACTGTCCGTGGGCGTAATGAGTCGTAAGAGTTCCAGCGTGTTCAGTGGCTTGTTCAGGCAGCCCAATAATGGGACGCCTCGCGCCCGGGCCTCGCGTTCGATGTCGGCCAGTTGCGAGGCATCGAGACCGCTGAGCAGCACGGCGTGATCGACCCATCCATGCTGGCTGGCTTTCTCCACCAGTTCGATGCCGCACATGTCCGGCAGACGCTGATCGCACAGCAGCAGGTCGTAGGGTTTGTCGCTGCGTTCCAGCGCGGCGAGCGCCTCACGGGCATTCAAGGCCGGTGTCAGCAGGTAAAGGCCATGGTTGTTGAGCAAAATCTGCAGGGCGATGAGCTGGAACGGGTGGTCCTCTACCAGCAGGATTCGCAGGTTGCGTTTGAACATCGGTCTTTCCAGGCTGAGCGACAAACCCTGATCGGGCGCAGCCACGGGACGGGGCGCTCGACAGGAGTGGTTGCGAATGAGGTCGGCGAGCAGGTAATGACTCGAGTCTGCCGGCGTTAACGAGCTGGCGGATTATTCGGTAGAGGTGTGAGGGCGGCGATAGGACGAGTCTGATTGGTGCGTGGGAAACATCCGAAGATTCGGTTTTCTTTTCCGGATGTCATGAAAAGAAAAGCCCAAACTCCTGACGGAATTCGGGCTGCTGAACGATCAGGCTGATTCGGTCGCGTCAGCCCTGGCGGTTCAGATCGGGCTCGAACGGCCCGTCATCTCGCGAGCCATTTCGCTGGCGTAACTGTCAGTCATGCCCGCGATGAAATCGATGACCCGCAGGAAGGACGTGTGCAGGGGCGCCTTCGGATCCGGCGCGCTGTTGCCCAGCAGATCCAGAATGCGTCGGCTTTTGAACGACGGTGTATGGCCGCCAAATTGCTCCAGTGCGGCGCCACAGAACGCGTTCAACAGAATCTCCAGCGTGGTGTAGGCGCCGATCTCGTGCAGGGTCTTGCGTTTGTCCTGGAAGATTTTCTTGCGTGCCATGTCCTTGGCATTCAGGACGCAGCGCTTGGCCGGTCCGTGCATGTGCTCTACCAAGTCGCCCTGCAACGTGCCCGCAAGCAATGCATCCTGTTGCTCGACGAAGGCGCGTGCGGCTGCATTGGTCAGGTGTTCGATCGCTTTGCCGCGCAGGATCGCCAGCTTGCGTCGACGGGAATCACCCGGGCCGAGTTGACGATAGGTCTCGGGCAGGTCGTCGCCTACCAGGCCCAGCAGCAGGGATTCCACTTCCGGGTAGGTCAGCAACTCCATCTCCAGCCCGTCCTCAAGGTCAATCAAGGCGTAACAGATGTCGTCAGCCGCCTCCATGAGATAGACCAGTGGGTGGCGTGCCCAGCGCTGTTCTTCCAGCTGCGGAAGGCCGAGCTTGTGAGCGATCTGCTCCAGGATCGGCAGCTCGCTCTGATAGCAGCCGAACTTGTGCTTCTTGTACCCAAGAGAGTCGGCGTGCCGGGCGGTCCACGGGTATTTCAGGTAGGTGCCCAGTGTCGCGTAGGTGAGCCGGGTGCCACCTTCGAACTGGTGATATTCGAGCTGGGTCAGGACCCGGAAACCCTGGGCGTTGCCTTCGAAGTTAAGGAAGTCGTTGCGCTCAACCTCGCTCATGCCATCCAGCCAGCCGCGTCCGGCCGCTTGCTTGAACCAGTTGCGAATCGCGTCTTCGCCGGAGTGGCCGAACGGTGGATTGCCAATGTCGTGGGCCAGACACGCCGATTGCACGACCATGCCCAGATCGCTCGGCTCACACCAGTCGGGCAGCGCGCTGCGCAGGGTTTCGCCGACACGCATGCCCAGCGAACGGCCCACGCAGCTGACTTCCAGTGAGTGGGTCAACCGTGTGTGAATGTGGTCATTACTGGTGACCGGGTGAACCTGGGTCTTACGTCCGAGTCGGCGAAAGGCGCCGGAGAAAATGATCCGGTCGTGGTCCTTGTGGAACGGGCTGCGCCCCAGTTCTTCAGGGCTGTGCAGGGTTTTGCCAAGGCGCTCGCGGGTGAGCAGGGTTTGCCAATCCAAGGCCGGTACTCCATCGGGTGATTACCGGCCTAGCTTCCCGGTTCGTCCGTCGGGCTGCAAGCAGAAGATGGGGTCGAGTGCGGGATTAAAATCCCGCCGCGTCGACGTCGATCAGCAACAGTCGCTGTCCGTTGTCGAAGAACTGCCCGGCGGTGAGGCAGTACTGGTTGCTGGTGGCGTCACGGTAGGTGTTGGACAGCGTCAACCGCCGCTCATGCCAACCCTCTGCAAGCAGATGATAGAAGTAGGGGCGCCACGACCAGTTATGGCCCAGGTAGCGGGTATCGGCCGTCCACGCGCCGTTGCGCCGCTCGACGTTGGGGGTGAGTTGCGTGCCGTGTCGGTCACACTGGTAGAACCGCAGAAGCCAGGGGTACTCCTGAACGTTCGGCAACTCGTCCAAAGGGGCATCGCCCTCGGCCCAGGCTTGCAGGCGCAGCATCAGCTGACTGAGCTGTTTGCGCAGATTCATCAGGCGCTCGCGCTCGACCACTTTCTGCATCACGTAGCGATCGCGCAGTTCGGCGAATCGTTCGACAAACGCATCGGCCGCGAAGAACTCCATTTCTGCCTTGGCGAACAGAAAGCCCTGCACGTAGCGTGAGCCGCACTCCAGTGCGAAGTGGAGTTCGGCCTCGGTTTCGACACCTTCGGCGATGATCCAGCAGCCCGTTTTTTCAGCCATCTGGGCCAGGGCCCTGACCACATCGCTGCTGGGTCCGCCGCGGGCAGCGGCCTGAAACAGGCGCATGTCCAGCTTGAGAATGTCCGGTTGCAATGCGAGGACGCGATCCAGTTGCGAATAACCGGCGCCGAAGTCGTCGATGGCGATGCGCGCCCCGGCTTCACGGTAACGCGCCACGACGTCACTCAAGCGCTGACTGTCGCCGCCCAGTTCGGTGATTTCGAAGACGATGCGCTGAGGTGGGATGCCATGACGTTGCAACTGTTTGAGGCTTGGCAGCGGTTGGCCGGGGCGCAGACGGCTGATCCAGCGCGGTGAAATATTGAGGCTCAGGAACCAGTCGCCAGGAACCTCATGCAGACGCCCCAGAGCGTTATCCCGAATCAGGCGGTCCAGTCGACGCAACTCGGCAGCGGGCCGTTTGGGGTCTGCGAACAGGGGGCCGACCGATTGCAGGCGGCCGTCATCCTGACGCAGGCGTCCCAACGCTTCTATCCCGGCAATACGGCCTGTGGCGGTATCGATGAACGGCTGAAAGCAAGCTAGCGGTTGCCCATCGATCACATGGCCTCCTCATGAGTGGTTATTGGCTTTGTTGTTCTTGCACAACGTTGCTGCGCGCAGCATTTTCTGACGCGACGACGCGCTTTTGTCCAATGTGAACCATTGGACAAAGGCGCGGGTCAGGTTTGTTTGCAAGAATGCAGCCAAATGGCCAGCTCAGGGACGGCGACCGCGGCTCTGAAGGATGAGTCTAATCAGCGGCATGAGGGTGGCGCTGAGTTTGACCAGTCGCGTGACGCTGCCGGTTCGTTTGCTCCGCGCACCTTTGCCGGTCAGGAAGCCCAGCAGGGAAACGATGCCGACTCCCCACAGCGGCGCGTGTTTGATACCCAGTGAACCGGGGAAGTCGTGGGCCATACCGCGCATACGATGCAGCGGACGCATCAGTTGGGCCGATTCGTGGCGAATCTCCTGGCGATGCATTTCCATGCGCAGGCGAATCAACGCCTTTCGCAGTTCTCGACGATTATGGGTCTGAGGCAATTCAGGCAGGCTCATGGCATCAGTCGCTCGCGGTCGTTGGCCAGTTCTTCCAGCGTCGAATGGAAGGGTGAAGACTCATCGAAAATCGCTGCCTTGAGGCGCATGGCACAAAACAGCGCGGCAAGCGTATAGAACACGCACAAGCCAATGATGCCGGCCAGGCGGTAGCTGTCCCACACCAGAATCAACAACAATGCCGACAGCCCGATGAGCAGCAGAAGGGCGAATACCAACGCCAGCCCGGCGAACAACAACAGGCTGACGGTGCGGGCTTTCTGCTCCTGCAGTTCAATGCCGAACAACTCGACATGGCTGTGCAGCAGGCCCAGGAAGGCCGCACCCAGACGGCGCGGCGACGACGTGTGATCGGTCTCGGATGGACCTGTTCCCGGCGTCATATCAATCAGCGCCTTGTGGCCAGCAGGCCCAGAAGGAACCCGACACCGGCGGCAATGCCGACGGACTGCCACGGGTTGTTCTGAACGTATTCTTCGGTCGCAACGACCGCTTCCTTACCGCGTTCGCGAAGGGTTTCTTCGGCAAGGGCCAGGGTTTCACGGGCGCGCTGCAGGCTTTCATTGATCTGATCGCGCAGGACGTCAGCTTGATCGCCTGCGAGGGAGGCCGTGTGCGCCAGCAGTTTCTCCGTGTCGGCAACCAGTGTCTGGAAGTCTGCCATCAAAATGTCCTGGGCTTTCTCTGCTGTTGGGCGAGCCATGGTGTTCTCCGTTGGGGTGACGATATGGGATTTCGAGTATGGCGCATTACTGAAGGTTCATTCCAATTCCCGCAACTTGTCTGCATCGTGACTGGTACAGCTTTTGCTGTGGGATGGTGCGCCAGGGAGGCGGCGCGCTCCAAAGAAGAGCGCGCAGTGTCGGCAACGTCAACGAGACGTTGATTCATCACCTTAAAATCGAGAAAACCACTCAGGCGTGCAATTTTTTGGTCTGTGGTCGTGCACCAAAGCGGGTGGGCTAACCCTTTCCTTGCTCTGTATTGGTGCTATTTGCGTGCGACGACGGAAGGATTGTCCTGCCTTGGTGCTTTTCATTAATTGCAGGCCTGCCCCTCGATGGAAAATGTCCCAAGTGCGGTGGACACTCTCGTCCACAGCACCAATACCCTGTTCATTCTGATCGGCGCCGTCATGGTCCTGGCCATGCACGCCGGTTTCGCCTTTCTTGAAGTTGGAACCGTTCGGCAAAAGAACCAGGTCAATGCCCTGTCGAAAATCCTCAGTGATTTCGCGGTATCGACCCTGGCGTACTTTTTCATTGGCTACTGGATTTCCTATGGCGTGAGTTTCCTGCAGCCGGCGGCGGTCCTGGCCACTGATCACGGCTACAGCCTCGTCAAGTTCTTCTTCCTGCTGACCTTCGCTGCCGCGATCCCCGCGATCATCTCCGGCGGTATTGCCGAACGGGCGCGTTTCGCCCCGCAATTGTGCGCGACGGTGCTGATCGTGGCGTTTGTCTATCCCTTCTTCGAGGGCATGGTCTGGAATGGCAACTTTGGCCTGCAGTCATGGTTGCGAAACACGTTCGGCGCCAGCTTCCATGATTTCGCAGGCTCCGTGGTGGTGCATGCCATGGGCGGCTGGCTGGCGTTGGCGGCGGTGACCTTGTTGGGGGCGCGCCACGGCCGATATCGCGACGGCAAGCTGGTCGCGTATCCGCCTTCCAGCATTCCCTTTCTCGCCCTCGGGTCATGGATTCTCATTGTCGGCTGGTTCGGGTTCAACGTGATGAGCGCCCAGACGCTGGACGGCGTGAGCGGCCTGGTGGCGGTCAACTCGTTGATGGCGATGGTCGGCGGCACGGTGGCGGCCTTGCTCGTGGGTCGCAATGACCCCGGCTTCTTGCACAACGGACCGTTGGCGGGACTGGTGGCGGTCTGCGCAGGATCTGATTTGATGCACCCGGTCGGCGCCCTGGTCACCGGTGTTATCGCGGGAGCCCTGTTCGTCTGGTGTTTCACGGCCGCGCAGGTACGCTGGAAAATCGACGATGTATTGGGCGTCTGGCCGCTGCATGGGCTCTGTGGTGTGTGGGGTGGTGTTGCCTGCGGCATCTTTGGCCAGACAGCGTTCGGGGGAATCGGCGGGGTCAGTCTGGTCAGCCAGCTGATTGGCAGCGCACTGGGCGTGCTGATCGCGCTGGCAGGCGGATTCCTTGTCTATGGCGTGATCAAGCTGTGCCTGGGGCTGCGATTGAGTCAGGAGCAGGAGTATTACGGCGCCGACCTGTCGATCCACAAGATCGGTGCCGTCAGCCACGATTGAGGCGTGATGTTGGCGCTTGGCTATGCTTATCCGCGAACGGGTAAGCACGGCCTTGCGCAGCGTAGCGCCGGATGTTTGCCCGTCGACCTTCCTGATTTGTCGCCATCCTGTGGATCGCGTCCGTTGTAGGAGCAGTCGATGGAACGCATTTATTCCCTTCAGGGGCTGAGGGGCGTTGCCGTGTTGGGCGTGGTGCTCTTTCACATGACGGCGGTGGAACACAAATATTCGGGCGGGGACATTTTGTTGCCGCCTTTGCTGGATTTCTTCCAGCTGGGTGTCGATCTGTTCTTTATTGTCAGCGGCTTCGTCATGGTGATCGTCAGCCGCGGGCGGTTCCAGAGCGTGGCCGAGTCGAAGCGTTTTTTGTTCAATCGCGTGTCGCGCATCTACCCGACCTACTGGCTGTATTACGGCCTGACACTGGCCGTGCTGCTGGTGCAGCCGGGCATGGTCAACAGCACCCACGGCTCGTCCAACCTGCTGATGTCATTCCTGTTGCTGCCCAACGATAAAGTGCTGCTGGTGATGGTGGCCTGGTCGCTGCTGTTCGAACTGTGGTTTTACCTGGTGTTCACCGGCCTCATGTGCTTTCGCGAGCGCTGGCTCCCTGCGTTGCTTGTCGGTTGGGCAGCGATGCTGGTGATCTTCAACAGCGTTCAGGATTGGCAGGACTACAGTCCGGCCTTGCAGATCATGCTGCATCCGTATGGGCTTGAGTTCATCGTCGGCGTTGCGCTGGCGTTGCTGTTTTACAGTCGTCTCAGCGCGAGGATTCCGACATCGCTCGTCGGTGCTGCGCTGGTTGCCGCGCTGCTGCCGGGTATTGGACTGATCGGCTATTACCGACTGTTCGACGGCGTGGGAATGCTGCGCATGCTGGCCGTGAGCGCCGTGTTCGGCACGCTGATTCTGGGCTTGGCGGTTTTGGAGCGCCGTAGGCACCTTCGAATGCCTGCTTTTTTGGTCGCCGTGGGCGACATGTCCTACACCGTGTACCTGTCGCACCTGCTGGTGCTGGGGGTGATCGGGCGTGTCTGGCAAATGCTTGGCGCGCGCCCTGACTCGCTGCTGGACAATGTGCTGTTCTCGGCGCTGATGATGACGGCGGTGTTGTGTTATGGCTGGGTCGGTTATCGCTGTTTCGAAAAACCGGTGCTGGACCGTTCCAGCGCGTTTTCCAGACGGCGCTTCAGACTCGACGGCATTTCAGGGCAGGCCTAAACTGGCATTCCCGTGTCTTGCTCGAAGGGTCTCGTCATGCCGCCGGAATGCCAACTGTTCAGTACGCTGGGTTGTCACTTGTGCGAAGTCGCAGAGGCCGAGTTGATGCCATTGGTCGAGCATGGACTGTTGGTGGAATTGATCGATATCGCTGAGAGCGAAGCCATGAACGATGCCTATGGCCTGCGCATCCCGGTGTTGCGGCGCACTGACACCGGTGCCGAACTGGACTGGCCGTTCGACACCGGGCAGGTGGTGATGTTTTTGCGTTAGGCCAGAGCGGCCTTGCAGACAGCGGCCTTACAGGTACTGAGTGTCCACGACCATGGCCTTGGCCACGGCTTCTTTTTGCGCTTCGCTCATGCCATCCCAGACGTGGACTTTGGCGTAGTAGCCAAGGCCGGCGACGACGTAGAGGCTCAGGGTGAAGACGATGGACACCGACATGAAGGTCCAGCGACCGACATCGCGCTCTTCGTCAGAGAACGATTGCGAATAGCTGTCTTCGCTCTCGGCAGTGGTACCGGTGGACAGGCGTTTGATCCATTGAAACAGTTGACCGAGCATGGCGAAACCTCAAAGTTTGAAATAGAAAATCTGTCGTGGGCAGTGCAAGACACCGGGTGTCTCGAGTCTTCAGTGCCGACGTTGCAAGTCCGGCGTGGGCGCATGGCGCGCTGTACAAACGCTGAAAACGAAAAAAGCCCGTCGAGGACGGGCTTTCTTTTTATGAGTTCAGGTCTGGCAGGCGTTTTCGAAGTCGACCTTGAAAAAGGTCGTTCACCTTCGGTTTCGCGCCTGCTTGCCGATTTAGAAACATTTTAGAACAAATCAAATCCGCCATCTACCGCTGTCATGTAGATGTCAGACAACTGGTACGCGATTGGCCTGCGACATTTCGTCACGCGCACGCGAAGGGCCTGGAAACACAGGCTCAACGGGGTGAGGGACCTGCCTTGGCCGCGTCGCTCGCACGAGTCCAAGGCGCTGGGTAATAATGCAGCGCTTGTCGCGTCTGCCATCCCGATCCGAGTTACCCATGTCCGAACCCGTTTTCACGCCCGCTCACCGTCAGGCCAGCACCCTTTATTTACCGCCGGGACCTTGGCCGACGGTACTCGATTGCCTGTGCGAACGGTTCAATGCGATCCCCCGTGAGCAGTGGCTCGATCGTATTGCCCGGGGCCGCGTGCTGGACGGTGAGGGAAATCCGATTGCAGTGGATCTGGCGTATCGCGAGGGACTGCGGATTCATTACTTCCGTGAAGTGCCCAACGAAACGGTGATTCCGGTGCAGGAGACCATCCTGTATGCCGACGAACATCTGGTGGTCGCGGACAAGCCGCACTTTTTGCCGGTGACGCCCGCCGGTGAATACGTCGAACAGACCCTGCTGCGGCGTTTGATACGCACGCTCGACAACCCGGACCTGGTGCCGCTGCACCGAATCGATCGGCACACGGCGGGTCTGGTGTTGTTCTCCGCCAACAAGCAAACCCGTTCGGCGTATCAAGCCTTGTTCCCCACCCGCCAGATCGAGAAGCGATACGAGGCCATTGCCCGTGCGCTGCCCGAACTTGAATTCCCGCGGGTGCACAAAACCCGACTGGTCGATGGCGAACCATTCTTCCGCATGCAGGAAGGGGAAGGGCAGAGCAACACCGAAACCCGGATCGAAGTGTGCGAGAAAAACGGCGAACTGTGGCGCTATGGTCTTTACCCGGTGACCGGCAAGAAGCATCAACTGCGGGTGCACATGGCGGCGCTCGGAGCGGGCATCTGTAACGACCCGTTCTATCCCGAGGTGATCAAGGACGCGGTGGATGATTACGACAAACCGTTGAAGCTCTTGGCCCAAGGCTTGCGCTTTGTCGATCCGGTCAGCGGCCAGGAGCGGTTTTTTGAGAGCCGGATCACGCTGGATTGGTGAAAGGTGTTCGTGCATGTCATGGAACATTCGCGAAGCGGTTTTTCTTCAGGCACTCAGCATCTGTGGGAGTGAGCGTGCTCACGAAGAAGCCAGTCCATCATCCCTGCTGAACGCCCGACCATCAGCCTGCCTGAGCAAACTCACTCCCACCGTTAAGTGCTCGGTCCTGCCCATCATTCAGCTCACTGACAGCGAAGGCCCTCTGCCGCCAGGCTGACCCGCATCCAGGCAAACCTGCCGCCGCGAATCACCAGCACCTGATCCTGAGGAATTTCCAGCAAGGGGACCTCGGCGTCGGGCACCTCAGTCAACAACGCCAGGCAGCTTCGTAGCACGCCCGCATGGGCCACCAATACGGTGTCGCGCTGCAGCGCCTTGAGCAGGTTGCCGACGCGTTCAAACACGTGTGGATAGTTTTCACCGTCTTTGGGAATGAAATTCAGCGGGTCGGCCTGACGCGCCACGAAGCGTTCAGGCTGACGCTCGGCGATTTGTTGCCAGTCCATGCCTTCCCACTCACCAAAATTGATTTCAATCAGGCGGTCGTCAGTGCGGTAGTCCGCCGCATCAAGGCCCAGTTGCCGACGAACGATTTCCATGGTCTGGCGGGTTCTGCTCAACGGGCTGGCGATGAAGTCCACTGACGCATTCACGGGTAACAGCCACTTCAGGCAAGTCCCTGAAACCACGGCCTGACCCTGGCCGACCTCATTAAGTGGGATGTCCCGGCGACCTTGCAGCAGGCGCCTGGCGTTCCAGTCGGTTTCACCGTGGCGGATCAGGTAGAGCGTTGGAGCATTGGGGTCGTTGATGTCCATCAAAAATTCCGGTTATGAAAACGGTCTGTGCGTGCTTGTCCAGCACTGCGTGAACTCTTAACGCAAATTGTCTTGGCAACGTTAATAAATAATAGAAATGGTAAAAATCCACAGGGCTAATCGTGTTGCGTAGGCTCGTCTCGCTGATGCTGAGCGAACTGCGCGCAGAACTCGGTCCTGCGCCTGGCCTGGTGAGCGGATACGAGCGTGCCGGGTGGGTTGCGCATGAAGCGTTGAACCGATGCCTCGACGACACGGTCGGTAGATTCGTGCCTGAAAAACAAATCTGATGTGTGCCCCGCACGCTGTTTGACGTCAGGCGACATGGCCATACTTCGAAAGACGTTGATTTTTAAACACTGGCCCACGGATGGCCGTCGCGAGGTTACAAGATGATTGTGTTGCGCCGATGTGCACTGCTGATGACCGCTGCTGCGTTGCTCAGCGCCTGTGGTGAGTCTTCCAAGTTGCCTTTTCAGGCCGGTGTTGGTCCCAAGCCGCAATTGCCCGAGCCTGTCAGCTCTGTCATCCCGACCTTGAAAGTGTCCAAGGCGGTAGGCTGGAGCGGGAGCGAGACGCCGAAAGCGCCCGACGGTTTCAAGGTCCAGGCGCTGGGGGACAATCTTCAGCACCCGCGCTGGCTGTACAGCCTGCCGAACGGCGACGTGCTGGTGGCCGAAAGCAACACGCCGCCCAAGCCTGAAGGTGTCACCGATGGCGGGACGGGGTTGATGGCCTGGGTCAAGCGCACGGCGTCGGGCATTGTGATGAGCCGCGTCGGTGCTGAAGCCCCGAGTGCCAATCGCATCACGATCCTTCGTGACGCTGATGGCGATGGCAAGGCCGAGGTGCACAAGGTGTTCGTCAGCGGACTCATGTCGCCCTTCGGCATGGCGCTGATCGGTAACGAGCTGTTTATTGCCAACGCCGATGCGATCGTCAAGGTGCCTTACACGGACGGCCAGACCGAGATCAGCGCGACGCCGGTAAAGGTCACTGATCTGCCGGCGGGCCTGAACCATCACTGGACCAAAAACATCGTGGCCAACCGTGATGGCTCCAAGCTGTATGTCACCGTGGGTTCCAACAGCAATGTCGGTGAAAACGGCCTTGAGGCGGAAGAAGGCCGGGCGGCCATTTGGGAGGTCGACGTCAAGAGCGGGCAGAAACGCCTGTTCGCCAGCGGCCTGCGCAACCCTAACGGGCTGATCTGGAAGCCAGGCAGCGATGAACTGTGGACGGTGGTCAACGAGCGCGACGAAATCGGCAGTGACCTGGTGCCTGATTACCTCACGTCGGTGAAAGACGGGGCGTTTTATGGGTGGCCGTGGAGCTATTACGGCAACCACGTCGACAGCCGCGTGCAGCCGCCGCGTCCTGACATGGTCGCCAAAGCCATCGCCCCCGATTACGCGCTGGGCACCCATGTGGCCCCGTTGGGCCTGACCTACTCCGACGCCCGCGGTATGCCACACAACTTTGCCGAGGGTGTGTTCGTCGGCGAGCACGGCTCGTGGAACCGCAATCCGCAGGCGGGTTACAAGGTGGTGTTCATTGGCTTCAAGGACGGCCAGCCATCAGGGATGCCGGTGGATTTCCTGACCGGGTTCCTGAATGCCGACGGCGACGCGCAAGGCCGGCCGGTAGGCGTGATCCTCGACAAGCAAGGTTCGTTGTTGGTGGCCGACGATGTGGGGAATCGGGTCTGGCGTGTGAGCCGTAGTCGATAGGAGAGGCTTCGGGATGCCAGGTGTTTGATGTTGGGCGGTGGTCGTCACCTGGCGTGCCATCGATCTGCGGAGTAAGGGCAGCGAAGTCGGCGACCGCGGTGTATCTGGAGCGTCGATGCGGCTGGCTTTACTGCCGCTGCGCGCCAGATCGCGGCCGTCGTAACCTCCGACTGCTCCCACGCCCTCCGGGCAGAAGCGGGATTGCGGTTTGCCTGCACGCCTTCTGGGCGATAGCAACGTCGCAATAGGCGTGACGGTATGCGATTGGTTTTTTATTCTCGCCGCAGTCCGTAGGAGCGTGGCTTGTCCCGCGATCTGGCGCGCAGCGGCAGTAGACCTGCAAACACGGTCAGCCTGGCTCACCGTGCTGGATGATTTAAGGACCGCTGCGCGGCCCTTCACGGCAGGCTAACGCGTCAGGTGCTTTCTCTGGCCAGGATTTCGTACCCCGTCACCACCACCGCTGAAGGCCGCGGCAGGCCTTCGCGGCGGGCGTTGGCGCCTGCCAGCAGCAGCTCTCCCGCACGACGGCCGATGTCATAAGGGTCAACGGCAATCGTGGTGATGCTCGGCGTGCAATAGCGTGAAACTTCGAAGTCGCCGAATCCGGCCACGGCAATGTCACGCGGCACGTTCAGGCCTCGGCGATGGCATTCCATGATCGCGCCGAACGCTGAGAGATCGCTCACGCACATCACGGCATCCGTGTCGGGCCATTTCTCAAACAGCAGTGCCACAGATTCGCCGCCATGACTCATGGTGATCGGCGATTCCCCATGTTCGATGATCCGCGGTTCCAGCCCCAGGGCGGTCAGGGCGGTCAGGTAGCCCCGCTGGCGCTGTTGGCCGCGATGGTCGAGCATCGAAGCGCCGCCGATGAACGCGATGCGCCGATACCCCTTGTCGTACAGATGACGAACCATGGTCGCGGCGGCGTCGGCGTTGGAAAAACCCACGGACTGTTCGATGGGGTCGTCGGGCACGTCCCAGGTTTCGACCACCGGGACCTGCGCCTGGCGCAGCATCTGCCGGGTGCTGTCCAGGTGCGAACTGCCCGTGAGCATCACCCCCAGCGGGCGGTGCCGCAGCAAGGTGCGGACCAGCAGCGCTTCCTGTTCAAGGTGGTAATCGGTGTCGCCGAGCAACAGGCACAAGCCCTGTTTGCTAACCACGTCGTTGAGGCCGCGCACGGTGTCGGCAAAGTTGGAACTGACCAGCGAGGGCACCAGCGCGACGACGAACTCGGAGCGTCCGCTCGACAGCATCCCGGCCGAGGCGTCCGGCAAGTAGCCGAGGCTATCGATCGCTGCTTGCACCCGTTGAGTCGTCGAGGGCGACACATCCCGCCCGGCCAGCACCCGCGACACGGTCATTTTGGAGACGCCCGCCAGTTTGGCGACATCGGCCATTCGCGGCACGGCGCCGGATTTTTCGGGTTCCTTGACACTCATATCGTGTGGCGACTTCCTGAAGGGGACGGGCGAGGGCGGGCAATCGAGCGCACGCGGAGGCGATTATATAGGCTGAAATTGACCGCCGGGTCGCTGCTGCGCATCTGGCGCGCGTTTTCAGACTACCCGAGGTGGCGCAAACCCGGCAGTTTAGGCTGCGCATTGGACGCGGTGCCTGCTTGTGGTGTACTCCGCCCGGTGTTCCCGTCTTTCACTCCATCCCCGGTTGGCCCGATGAATTCGTCTACCCGTTCCCACCGTCATGTCATCGGTATGTGGTTGATGGCCAGCGTAGCGCTGGCGTTTGCCAGTCACGATACGGTGTCCAAAGTCCTGATTCTTGCGCTTCCCGTGATATTCGTGGCGTGGGCGCGCTACCTGATTCACACCGTGCTGGTGACCAGTGTCATCCTCCGGAACCGTGCGAAGAGTGGCGACAAAAACGTCTTTCACACCCAACGTCCCTGGCTGCATCTGCTCAGAGCGGTGGTGCTGCTGGCCGACAGCCTGACCTTTTTATTTGGCCTCACCCATGTGCCGTTGGCGGAGTCGACAGCACTGGTGTTTCTCGCGCCGGCCTTCGTCACGCTCCTGTCGCCCTTGCTGTTCGGCATCAAGGCGGATCGCTTGCAGTGGTTGTCGGTGATCGTGGGCTTTGTCGGCGTGCTCGTGGTGATCAACCCGACGGGGGATGGCTTCTCGCTGTGGATGTTATTTCCGCTGGCAACGGCGTTCTTCTTCGCCCTGTATCAACTGCTGACGCAGCTGGCGAGCGAGTCTGACAGCCCGTGGATGTGCAGCTTTTACGTCGGCGTGTTCAGCACTGCGTTGCTGAGCCTGGTCGTGCCCTTTTACTGGGTGTCGCCCAGTGCATTGCAATGGGTGCTGCTGTTGATTCTGGGTGGCATGGGGCTGTCGGCGCACTTCCTGATCTCCAAGGCCTACCAGTACGCGTCGTCCTCCTTGCTTGCTCCGCTGGGTTACTTGCAGATCGTTTTCGCGACCGGGTACGGCATGGTGTTTTTCGACAGTTATCCGGTCATGTCGTCGGTGTTCGGCATGGTGCTGATCTGTTTGAGCGGTTTGCTGGTGTACATCAAGCGCGCCTCGAACGCCCTGGCGAACTGAGTCCGCTCAGGCTCAGCGGGAAAACCGGCGCGCACCCGCCACACACAGGATCACCGCGACGGTCACTGCCAACATGCCGGGGCTGACCTGCTCGTGCAGCAGGGTTGCGGCCAGGGCCAGTCCGAAAAACGGTTGCAGCAATTGAAGCTGGCCGACGGCGGCGGTACCGCCCTGCACCAGACCCCGGTACCAGAACACAAACCCGATCAGCATGCTGAACAGCGACACGTAACCCAGGCTGAGCCAGGCAGGCAGCGAAATGTGCGAAAGCGAAGGGGGCGCGGTGAACCCCGTCAGGATCAGCATGACCGGCAATGACAGCACCAGTGCCCAGCAGATCACTTGCCATCCGCCCAGTGTCTTGGAGAGCTTCGCACCTTCGGCGTAGCCCAGGCCGCACACCAGGATCGCCAGCAGCATCAACAGATCGCCAACCGGCGAGGCCGTCAGCCCCTGCGAGACGGCAAATCCCACCACCACCGTACTGCCCAATGTCGAAAACACCCAGAACACCGGCCTCGGACGTTCGCCACCCCGCAACACGGCAAAAGCTGCCGTGGCCAACGGCAGCAGGCCGACAAAGACGATCGAGTGCGCCGAAGTCACGTATCGCAGTGCCAATGCGGTCAGCAGGGGAAAGCCGACCACCACGCCCATCGCGACGATGAACAAGGGCAGCAGCTGTGAGCGCGCGGGGCGTTTCTGTTTCAGCAGCAGTAGCACGCACAACGCCACGACGCCTGCAATGGAGGCTCGGGCCACCGTCAGAAAGACCGGCGCGAACTCCAGCACGGCGATGCGGGTTGCGGGCAGTGAACCACTGAAGATGATCACGCCGATCAGTCCGTTGAGCCATCCACTCGATGTCTTGTCAATGCTGCGCTGCTGCAGGTTCGATGCCTGTTCCATGTGCGACGGACTCGATAATGACCGGCACGCAAGGCGCGATGACTATCGCGTTCGGTGAAGCGGTCGGTTGTGCGGGATCAATCCTAGGGTGCAGAATCATTACAATCAAAAAATTGTCATGGATACATCGCCCGTGCCCCGTGCTCGTTACAAACTCATCGTCGACCGCTTCGCAAGCGAGATCGCGTCCGGTGCGCTGCCGCCCGGTACGCGTTTGCCCACTCACCGGCAGCTGGCTGAAGAGCAGGGCCTGGCGCTGGTGACGGCCTCCAGGGTCTACGCGGAGCTTGAGGCAATGGGCCTGGTCAGCGGTGAAACCGGGCGAGGAACATTCGTCCGGGAAATCGCCCTGCCGCTCAGCCATGGCGTTGATCAACAGGCCACGGCCGCCGGCATGCTGGACCTCAACTTCAACTACCCGGCGTTGCCCGGGCAGGCTGAGTTGCTGCGTGGCGGCTTGCGGCAGTTGGCGTTGTCGGGGGATCTTGAGGCGTTGTTGCGTTATCAGCCGCACGCCGGACGAGGGCATGAGCGTGCGTGCATCGCCCGGCACCTGGCGGATCGTGGGCTGACGGTCGAGCCAGAGGAATTGCTCATCGTCAGTGGCGCGCAGCACGGCCTGGCCACCGTGGTGATGGCGTTGCTGAAGCCGGGGGATGTGGTGGCGGTCGATGCGCTGACGTATTCCGGTTTCAAGGTCATCGCCGAGGCGTATCGGCTGGAGCTGGTCCCGATTCCGCTGACCGGGAATGGCCCTGATCTGGAGGGACTGGAGAGGCTGTGTCACAAGCGACGAGTCAAGGCCGTCTACACGATGCCGACCCTGCACAATCCCATGGGTTGGGTGATGGATGGGCCGTGGCGCCAACGTCTGGTCGACATCGCGCGGACTCATGGCTTGATGCTCATCGAAGACGCCGCTTACGCCTTTCTCGCCGACGGGGCGCCTGCACCCTTGAGGGCGTTGGCGCCGGAACTGACGGTTTACGTATCGGGTTTCTCCAAGAACATCGCCACTGGATTGCGGGTGGGTTACGTGGTCGCGCCGCTGCAGTGGGTGCCTGCCATGGAGCGCGCCATCAGGGCGACCACCTGGAACACACCGGGCGTCATGACGGCGCTGGTCTGCGGCTGGATCGAAGACGGCACGGTCGCCAGGCTGGAGGCGCAGAAACGCGTCGATGCCCGGCACCGCCAGACGCTGGCCGCGAAGGCCCTGGCGGGGCTGCAAATGATCAGCCATCCGTCTTCGTATTTTCTGTGGCTGCCCTTGCCGGAGGAGGTACGTGCCGATCAGGTGGCCGTCGCGCTGCTGTCGGAGAATATCGCCGTGTCCACCGCCGAGCCGTTCGCGGTTTCCACGCCGGTGCCCCATGCGATTCGTCTCGCGCTGGGCTCCCTCGAACCGGGCGCCTTAGTGCAGGCGCTGCATAAAGTTCGCCAAGTCATCGGCAACTTTGCCTGGTGAGTTAGTCTGGATAAGCATATTGAAAAGTTGCTTTATTCAGGAAAACGTAAAGGACTCTTTCTGTGCACGTACCATTCGTGCAATCGATAGTTAACATCAAGGATTGAGAGTTCTTTTTTTCCAGCAAAGGAGCAGGATAGAGCCATACCGAACTGGCTTCAGAAGGATGCCCCGCGATGAGAATTTCAACGTTACTGACTCTTGTCGCTGTACTGGCAGGTGGCGCCGCTGCCACTGTTCCGGCCTACGCTTCCGACTACGTTTCCAAGGAGCAGGCGTGCCACTTCCTTCCGGTGGCGGACAGCACCTTTGCCCTGAAGCACACTCAGTCTGTCGGTGTGCTTTACAGTGAAAACACCGTCGCCACCCTTGAGTACCTTGAGCGTTACCACGCGGTTGCGTTGAAAGGGGTCAAGAACGGTGCACTGGATTCACGTATTCGCAATGCCTTCGTCAACAGCTCCGATCCCAAACTCGCCATTGAGTGGTTGCACGGCTCGCTGGCGAAGGAATTTGCTTCGGTCACGGTCTACGACAACCTGGATGCACTGATGAAGGCGCGTCCGGATGTGGTGGTGATGCTCGACACGTACAGCCAGTTGGTGACCCAACGTAACAGCCAGGTCGAGGCGCGGTTCGTTGCCAAGTTCTATGACTCGAACCTGCAGTACATCGGCAAAGCGCAAGGCGTCGGTGCCAAGGCGCTGACGTCGGTCTGGGTGCATGACAAGGCAGCGCCGGAAATCGCCGCTCAGATTGATTCGCAACGTGACCTGCAGATCAATGCGCTGAAGCAGTTCGACATGTCCCTCAAAGCCCTGGTGACCTCGGGTGAGGTGGCTCAGGTTGCCGGCAACTGATCGTCTGCTGGGATAAAAAAACCGCTGTCTTGACGACAGCGGTTTTTTTTTGACGGCGCCTGATCAGGTTGATCATTCTTCCGCTCCGCGTGGTAATGCTCGACAGGACGCTCCGCGTCTCAATTGACGCAGAGCGTCAGTACCTGCGTGACCACGCGGAGCGTGGGAACGATCAATCACAGGGTTGGGTGCTCGCGGAGCAGTTTCGCTGACAGGTCCAACCCATCACTGCTCCGCCAACCTCATCTGTCAGTGACTGTCCGGCAACCCATAAGCAATCACGTAGTCCCCGCGATCCGCTGACTGACGCGCACCGCCTGCGGTGATCACGATGTACTGCTTGCCGGTCTTCGGCGACACAAAGGTCATCGGCCCACCCTGGCTGCCCACAGGGAGACGGGCTTTCCAGGCTTCCTCACCGTTGGCGCTGTTGAAGGCGCGCAGATAGTAGTCCTGCGTCCCGGCGATGAAGATCAGGCCGCCCTGAGTCGAGAGCGTGCCACCCAGCGTCGGCATGCCGATCGGCAGTTGCATGTGCATCTTGATGCCCATCGGGCCGGTGTCCTGCACGGTGCCGACCGGTACCTGCCAGGCAATCTTCTGCGTCTTCATGTCAATGGCGGTCAAGGTCCCGAACGGTGGCGCCTGGCACGGAATGCCGGCGACCGACAGGAAGCGGTTCTTGTTCACCGCATACGGAGTGCCCTTAAGTGGCACAGCGCCCATGCCGGTGTTCAGCGCTTCGCCGCCGGACGATGCTTTCGCGTCTTTTTGCTGCGGCACCATCTGGCTCCACAGGCCCAGACGCATGTCGTTGACGAAGATGAAACCGTGCACCGGATCGGTCGACAGGCTGCCCCAGTTCATGCCGCCCAGCGAGCCCGGGAAGCTCAGGGAAACGTCGGTGCCCGGCGCGGTGTACAGACCGTCATAACGCATTTTCTTGAACGAGATACGGCATAGCAACTGATCGAACGGGGTCGCGCCCCACATGTCCGACTCGGTCAGGGTTTGCGCGCCGATTTGCGGCATGCCCACCGATTTCGGCTGGGTCGGCGAGTACGGCTCGTTCGGGATGTTGGACGGCTTGACCGGCACTTCCTTGACCTCGGTCAGCGGCTGGCCGGTGTGGCGATCCAGCACATAGATCTGACCGGCTTTGGTGCCGATGACGACTGCCGGAACCTTGCTGCCGTCCTTCTTGGTGAAGTCGATCAGGCTTGGCTGCATCGGCAGGTCGAAGTCCCACAGGTCATTGTGGACGGTCTGATACACCCACTTCTGCTCACCGGTGGTCGCGTTCAGCGCCAGTACCGAGGCGCCGTAAGTGTGATCGAGCTGGGTGCGTTCAACGCCGTAAATGTCAGTGGACGAACTGCCCATCGGCAGGAATACGGTGTTCATGGCCGGATCGTAAGACATCGGCGCCCAGCTGTTCGGTGTACTGCGCACGTAGGTGCTGTCGGCCGCAGGGGCTTTCTTGTCTTCAGGGTTGCCCGGGTCGAACGCCCAACGCATCTCGCCGGTGACGACATCGAAACCACGGATAACGCCGCCTGGCATGTCGGTCTGCACGTTGTCGGCAACGCGACCGCCCACCACCACGGTAGTGCCTGCCATCAACGGCGCGGACGACAATTGATAGTAGGAGTCCGGTACCTTGCCCAGGCCGGCTTTCAAATCCACCTGGCCGTTGTTGCCGAAGCCTTTGCAGAACTCGCCGGTGTCGGCGTCGACAGCAATCAGACGCGCGTCGATGGTGTTGGTCAGCAAACGGCGCTGGCAGTTGGCACCGGCCGGTACGGTCACGGGAGCCGCCGGGGTGCTGCCGTCAGTCGGCTGAGCGACGGCGGCGGTGGCGTCGAAATACGCAAGCCCGCGGCAACGCTGCCACACCGCCGACTTGGCGTTGATTTCGTTCTTCCACAGCTGTTTGCCACTGTCGGCATCCAGGGCGATGACGTTGTTGTGCGGCGTGCAGATGAACACTTTGTCGCCGACCTGAAGCGGGGTCATCTGGTCTTCCGCACCGTTGCCGTCACTGAGGGCGACGTCGCCTGTGTGGTAGGTCCAGACCGGCACCAGTTTGGCGACGTTACTGCGGTTGATCTGGTCCAGCGCCGCAAAACGGCTGCCGCCTTCGTCGTTACCGTAATGGGCCCAGTTTTTCTGCGCCTTGGCCGGATCGACCTTGGTCAGGGCAGGGCCGTCACCGGTAGGGGGCACCGACGCGTGAGGCTGAAACATGCCCCAGAAACCGGCTGCCATGGCAATCGCCAGAAGGCCGCCCAACAGGTAACCGCCTTGACCGCCCGGCAGACCGTTGGCCTTGCGCAGTGTCGGGTAGACCAGCGCCACCAGCAGGCTCAATACCGCCAGTGCGAACAGGCGCGAGACCAGTGGCCAGAACACCAGTCCAGCATCCGCCAGCGCCCAGATCACGGTCAGTACCATGATCGCGGCGAACAGCCAGGCGCCCGAGACGCGCTGTTTGAACAGCAGAAACGCCGAGGCGATCATACCGAGACCGGCCAGCAGGAAGTACCAGCTGCCACCCAGTGTGACGAGGTAGCCGCCACCCGCTGCGAAAAGTAATCCAAAAACAAGCACGCCCAGTGCGACGACCCAGATGGGCCAGCGACTGACGGATGCCGAAGGTCGAGACGTTGTCATGTTGCGTGATCCTGCTGACGATGAGCGTTGTGCATGCGCTCAAGGGATTGGGGAGAACGGTTTTTCAGCACGACGGCCGCCCGGTTGTCAGCGCCGGAGGGATGTCGGAGGGTAATTAACCAGTTAGTTAATTTGGTAAAGATAGCAAAAATTGGCCGGGCTGCGGCAAATTGTCCGGGATAAACAGTGTTGCGCAACGGGTAACAATGTGGGGTAGAGCGTTGATTAACCCCCAGCGGCCAGTGCGCCGATTTGAACCATCACGCCCGCCGGGCGCCCTAAACTCTCGAGTGCTAATGGCGCAACTGCAGAAGGGTGCTTCCCATGGATAAGCAGGAACTGAGTGATCGCTATCGCGGTTACATCGATTGTCTCAATCGTCAGGACTGGCCCGCACTGGGTGAGTTCGTCGATCAGGACGTTCATTACAACGGCCAACGCATCGGGTTATCCGGCTATCGAACGATGCTCGAAAACGATTTTCGCGCCATCCCGGACCTGCATTTCACCCTTGACCTGCTCATCACCGACCCGCCGCATGTGGCCGTGCGGCTTTGCTTTGACTGCACACCGGTCGGTGAGCTTTTTGGTCTGCCGGTCAACGGAAGGCGTATTCAATTCACCGAGAACGTGTTCTATGCGTTCAGGCAGGGGCGTGTCTGTAACGTCCATTCGGTCATCGACAAAGCAGCCATCGCATCGCAGCTTCTGCCTCTGAAGCCAAATGATGGCTAGCTCCTGCATAAACAGCCAGTTACGATAGCCATTCGCAATCATTGGCCGGTATGACGAAGCGTATCGTCAGTCGAGCCTGACGCGCTGCCCATCGTTGTTCTCGATGTATTCAGGTGTCCGCATGTCCACACCCACCCCCACGCTGACCGGCTGGGTTGCCACCCGTCGAAGCCGACAGCTGATCCTGCGCCTGTTTCCAGCGATTCTTGCGTTGCTGTTGCTCATTGGTCTGGGCGGTTACCTGCTGGTCAAGAACGCCCTGAGCCAGGACCTGGACGTGCAGCAGCGCTCGCGCACATTCATCTCGCGCACGATGGAGCAGGTGCGTAACGAAGTGGGGCGCAACATCATCAATTACGCGAAATGGGGTGAGGCGTACAAACACCTGCACATGACCGTGGACAAGACCTGGGCGGACGATCAGCGCAACGTCGGCCCTATTCCGTTCGAGCTGTACGGCTACAACGGCGTGCTGGTGATCAACGCCCAGGACCGCACCGTGTACGCGGTCATCGACGGCACGCCCTCGATGCTGCAAGCCAGTGACTGGCTGGAAGGGGACTTGAATGGGTTAATCGCCGACGCCCGGCAATCGACCCAGGAGAACGATGGTGTCGTGCGTGCGCTCAAGGTCGGCGGGCAGCCGGCACTTGCCGCGGCGGCCACGATCAGTCCGGGATGGGACCCGCTGATCCAGCCCGTGCCAGGGCCGGCTTCAGTCATGATGTTCGTCACCGTCCTCGATGCCGACAAGCTTGCGCATCTGAGTGAAACCTACGGATTGCCGACCATTTCCGTTTCGACCGGGCCGCAGCGCGGCGTCGATTCAATGCCGTTGCTGGGGTCGGGCATTCAATTGAGCTGGATGCCGCCAAGCCCCGGCATGGACCTGCTGCGGCAAACGTTGCCGCTGTTCATCGCCGGTGTTCTGGCGCTGGCGATCGTGCTGACCATGTTGGTGCGATACGCCCTGGCGTCGGCCCGGCAGATCGACGCTCAGTTCGAAGCGTTGCACGCCAGCCAGAAAGAACTCACGCAACTGTCGTTGCACGATTCGCTCACTGGATTACCCAACCGTTTTCGGCTTCATCAGTTTCTGGGTGAGCATCTGGACAGTGCGGTCAGGTCGCCGCTGGCGGTATTGAGTCTGGACCTGGATCGCTTCAAACCGATCAACGACGCGCTGGGCCATGCCTTTGGCGACCGGGTCTTGCAAGAAGTCGCCGAACGTCTGCTCCGCCATGTGCCCTCGGACGGTATGGTCGCGCGGCTGGGCGGCGATGAATTCATCGTGGTGCGGCTCGGCAGTTTCGATCAGACCGAGGTCGGGGCGATGTGCGCGGCGCTGGTCGATGACCTCTGCCAGCCCTTCGATCTGGACACGCAAACGGTGTTCATCGGCACCAGCGTCGGTATCGCGCTGGCGCCGACTCATGCGCAGACGCCCGCCGAGTTGCTGCGAATGAGCGACATCGCGCTGTACCAGGCCAAGGCGGCCGGGCGCAACACCTGGCGGATCTACGTCGACGGCATGAATGCCCACTTGCTGGCGCGGCGTCAACTCGAACAGGCGTTGCGCCAGGCGTTGGCCGAGGAGCAACTGCGTATTCACTATCAGCCCCGCTACACAACCCTCGGCGGCTCGTTGCGCAGCTTCGAGGCATTGGTGCGCTGGCAGCACCCGGAACGTGGCCTGTTGCCGCCCGATACCTTTATTCCGCTGGCCGAAGAAACCGGCCTGATTCAGCCGCTGGGCCGCTGGGTGCTGGAACATGCCTGTCGCGAGGCCATGACCTGGCCGAGCGATATTGGCCTGTCGGTGAACCTTTCGCCTGGTCAGCTGGCGGAAAACGAGGACGTGGTGGCCGTCGTGGCGAGCGCGCTGCACAGCAGCGGATTACCGGCCAGCCGGCTTGAACTGGAGATCACTGAGCGGGTGCTCCTCGACCACGCCCACAGTGCGCTGAAAACCCTTACCGCCTTGAGGGCCCTGGGCGTTCGCCTCAGCCTCGACGATTTCGGCACCGGGTTTTCTTCGCTGGCGTACTTGCGCAAATACCCGTTGGACGGCATCAAGATTGATCGCAGCTTCATCGCGCACCTGACCGAGCGCGGCAACGATCAGGCGATCGTACAGGCGATGATCGACCTGGGGCGCTCGCTGGGCATGACGGTGACGGCCGAGGGCGTGGAAACGCTGGAACAACTGGAATGTCTGCAACGCCACCCGTGTGATGAAGTTCAGGGGTTTCATTTCAGTAAAGCGGTGCCAGCGGATCAGCTTGGGCCCCTGTTCGCAAAATCGGTGGCGGGTGAGCCCGGCCCGGTCTGACATACCCCGGATCAGGTGTCATCGGACAGGCATTCGTGCAGTCGCTGCTGCAAGTGGGGAATGGCCTGGTCCATGTCCAGATAGGCGCTTACCGTCTTGATTTCCCAGCGCTGACCCTCGTCGCCAAATATCACCCGCTCAAAGGTTCCGGCCGGCACATGGGCGACGAAGAACCAGGTGTCGAGGCCGTTCGCGCCTTGTCCGGGGTACCTCCGTTTCCAGACAATCCAGGCAGGGTCGAGTATCAGGCCGAACTCTTCGTGGGTTTCCCGCAGCGCGCATTGCTCGGGCGTTTCTTCGCCCTCACGGCCCCCGCCGGGCAGGTCCCACAGACCGGGCCAGGGGATCGCGGGCGTGTCGTCGCGCAGGTAAGTCAGCAGACGGCCTTCGCATATCACGGCGATTTTGGCGCCGGAGAAGGGCGGATGGTAAAGGGACTCGGGCATGGGAACAACTCACCTCAATGCGGCAATGTGAAGAACAGGGCGTCGATGGCAGGCAGTGAAATGTCACTTGAGCGCCAGCACGGTAAACACATACCCTGAACCGCTCTCACTTCTGGCCGGTCTCATCATGACCCACAGTGTCGTCCCGCGGCGATACGTGTGATCCAGTGATCAACCTTAATGGCCCCACAAAGAGGTTTGTTTCGTGACTAAAGCAGCTTACGTTCCCCCGAAAGTCTGGAAAAACGAGGCCGAGTCCGGTGGTCAGTTTGCAAGCATCAACCGTCCCGTGGCCGGTCCTACCCACGACAAAGTCCTGCCTGTCGGCAAGCATGCGCTGCAGCTGTATTCGCTGGCCACGCCCAACGGTGTCAAGGTCACCATCATGCTTGAGGAGCTGCTGGCGCTCGGGCACAAGGACGCTGAGTACGATGCCTGGCTGATTCGCATCGGCGAAGGCGACCAGTTCTCCAGTGGTTTCGTCGACATCAACCCCAACTCCAAGATTCCGGCGTTGCTGGACCACAGCACCACGCCACCGACTCGCGTGTTCGAGTCCGGTTCGATCCTGCTGTACCTTGCCGAAAAGTTCGGCGCACTCTTGCCGACCGATTTGGCGGGACGTACCGAAACCTTGAACTGGTTGTTCTGGCAGATGGGTGCGGCGCCGTATCTGGGGGGCGGGTTCGGGCATTTCTATGCCTATGCGCCGGAGAAGATCGAATACGCGATCAACCGCTTCACCATGGAAGCGAAGCGTCAGCTGGACGTGCTGGATCGTCGCCTAGCCGAAAGCCCATACATGGCGGGCGACACCTTCACCATCGCCGACATCGCGATCTGGTCCTGGTACGGTCAACTGGCACTCGGCAACGTTTATTCGGCAGCCGAATTCCTGGCGGCCGACGAGTACACCCACGTGCAGCGCTGGGCGAAAGAAATCGCCCGGCGACCCGCGGTGGTCCGAGGCCTGCGGGTGAACCGCACCTGGGGTGATGAAGACAAACAGGTGCCAGAGCGACATGCTGCGTCGGACATCAGCTGAGTTGGGTAAGGTCTGTCTGTAAGCTTCGATGTGTCTGATGCAGCCTTCGCCAGCCAGCCGGCTCTTACAGAGTCTGTGCCAGCCCCGAATCCAGATTACGCCGCGATAACTGTAGGAGACGTCCGAGGTTACGAGGGCAGCGAATGCGATGGGACAGCCGATGACGATGTCGGCTGACATGACGCCTTCGCCAGCAAGCCGGCTCCTACAAAGTCTGTGTTAGCCCCGAATCCAGATTACGCCGCGATAACTGTAGGAGACGTCGGAGGTTACGACGGCAGCGAATGCGGTGTGTCAGCCAATGATGATGTCGGCTGACCTGACGCGTTCGCCAGCAAGCCGGCTCCTACAGAGTCTGTGTTAGCCCCGAATCCAGATGATGATGTCGGCTGGCCTGACGCCTTCGCCAGCCAGCCGGCTCCTACAGAGTCTGTGTCAGCCGCGAATCCAGATTACGCCGCGATAACTGTAGGAGACGTCGGAGGTTACGACGGCAGCGAATGCGATGGGACAGCCGATGACGATGTCGGCTGACATGACGCCTTCGCCAGCAAGCCGGCTCCTACAGAGTCTGTGCCAGCCACGAATCTAGATTACGCCGCGATAACTGTAGGAGACGTCGGAGGTTACGACGGCAGCGAATGCAGTGTGTCAGCCAAGGGTGACGTCGGCTGACATGACGCCTTCGCCAGCAAGCCGGCTCCTACAGAGTCTGTGTCAGCCCCGAATCCAGATTACGCCGCGATAACTGTAGGGGACGTCGGAGGTTACGAGGGCAGCGAATGCGGTGTCTCAGCCAATGACGATGTCGGCTGACATGACGCCTTCGCCAGCAAGCCGGCTCCTACAGAGTCTGTGTCAGCCGCGAATCCGAGTGACGCCGCGATAACTGTAGGAGACGTCCGAAGCGCGTGCAGGAGTGGTAATCTCCCTCGGTCCATCGTCAGGCGATGGTTGGAGTCGTCGAGGAATGCACGGGCCATGATGAAAAACACTCCTTATCCGCAGGGCGTCGACACGCCGATTACCAGCAGCGCGATCTTCATGGTGGCGACGCTGTCCTCCGGTGAAGAGGCTGCACAAGCAGTCAGAAGCTGGTGCGCGGACATTGCCGGGCTCGTGCGCGCTGTCGGCAAGCGTGTACCCGACGGCAATTTATCCTGCGTGTGCGGGTTCAGCTTCAATGCCTGGGGCATTCTGTTCGGTAGCACCCGGCCGGCTTCTCTGCACACCTTTCGCGAATTCGGCGTGGAAGGGCGCAAGGCAATCGCCACGCCGGGCGACATCCTGCTGCATCTGCGTGCCGACCGCATGGACCTCTGCTTTGAGCTCGCCACGCAACTCTTGGCGCCCTTGGGCGACGCGGTTCAGGTGGTTGACGAGGTGCACGGGTTCCGCAATTTCGACATGCGCAGCATGGTCGGCTTCGTCGATGGCACCGAGAACCCGGTCGGCAACAAAGCCGTCGAGGCGACGATTGTGGGTGACGAGGATCCGACGTTTGCCGGAGGCAGTTATGTGATCGTGCAGAAGTACCTGCACGACATGAACGCCTGGAACCGTCTGACCGTGGAGCAACAGGAACTCGTCATCGGTCGCAAGAAGCTGTCCGATATCGAGCTCGATGATTCGGTGAAACCGAGCAACTCTCACAGTGCGCTGACGGTGATCGAAAAAGACGGGAAAGAGGTCAAGATCCTGCGGGACAACATGCCGTTCGGCCGTCCCGGGTCGAATGAATTCGGCACCTATTTCATCGGTTACGCCCGATCGCCGGAGCCACTGGAGCAGATGCTCGAAAACATGTTCGTCGGGCGGCCCGTCGGCCATTACGACCGATTGCTGGATTTCAGCAAAGCGGTCAGCGGGACGCTGTTTTTTGTCCCATCCTCGGACTTTCTTGAAGCGCTGGGCGACTGACAGATCGGAGGCGTCAACGGTGGTGGCAGCGTGAGGGATCCGCTGCCACGGATGTCTTCCCTGTCAGCTTCTCAGGTCCGTGCGCTTGTCGCCGGACGGCACCTTGTCCTTCTCGTCCGGGAGAAACTCACCTTCCAGTTGCAGTTCGCCGATGCGCACGTTCAGGGCCTGCTCGACATGGCTGACCGCTGGCTTGTCGTGCAGATCATCGACCAGCAGCCACAAGCGGGGCAGGTTCTGAAAATACACATCGTCGATTTCCACGTCCCGGGTCAATTCACGGTCGGCTCGCCAGAGGCACACCCGTTGTGCCGTTTCCGGATCCTGAGGCCAACGCTCTGAAGTCGTCAGCCAGACCTCGTGATAATCCTGCAGATCAATCTCTTCGAGCTTTTCCAGCGCAATAAATGTATTCACCGTGTCACCTGTAAGCGAGTGGATTCCATAAGCACAGCGTCGTGCGCTCTGTGCCTGCCCCCATGCATCAGCACCGTTTCAGAGGCGTACAGGGTATAGGGCCGGAATTGTGCCCATGAGTTCCATGAATATGCCGTTCGTCAGGCACTCGACGCCCGATCTGGCAGCCAGGTGAATGCAGGGCCTGCCGACAGCCGCCGTCCGACGAAAACCAAGACTTCCGCCTGAAAAGCCGGATAATGGCCGCCAAATCGTTTTCTCGTTTCGGTAATCCCCCATGGAAATCAAGGTCAACTTTCTCGACAATCTCCGACTTGAAGCCAAGTTCGACGACTTCACGGTGATTGCCGATCAGCCCATTCGCTATAAGGGTGATGGTTCGGCACCGGGGCCGTTCGATTACTTTCTGGCGTCTTCGGCGCTGTGCGCGGCCTACTTCGTGAAGTTGTACTGCGACACGCGCAACATCCCGACCGAGCACATTCGTCTCTCGCAGAACAACATCGTTGACCCTGAAAACCGCTACAACCAGATCTTCAAGATTCAGGTCGAACTGCCTGCCGACATCTCCGACAAGGACCGCCAGGGCATCTTGCGCTCCATCGACCGCTGCACCGTCAAGAAGGTCGTGCAGGCCGGGCCCGAGTTTGTGATCGAGGAAGTCGAGAGCCTGGACGCCGACGCCCAGGCGCTGTTGATGCCCTCATCGACTTCAGAGGCCGGCACCTACATTGCCGGCAAGGACCTGCCGTTGGAGCAGACCATCGCCAACATGTCGGGCATCCTGGCCGGCCTGGGCATGAAGATCGAAATCGCTTCATGGCGCAATATCGTGCCCAACGTGTGGTCGCTGCACATCCGTGACGCTCACTCGCCAATGTGCTTTACCAACGGCAAGGGCGCCACCAAGGAAAGCGCGCTCGCCTCGGCACTGGGCGAATTCATCGAGCGCCTCAATTGCAACTTCTTCTACAACGATCAATTCTGGGGCGAAGACATCGCCAACGCGGCGTTCGTGCATTACCCGGACGAGCGCTGGTTCAAGCCCGGCCCCAACGATGCGCTGCCGACCGAGATCCTCGACGACTACTGCCTGGCGATTTACAACCCGGACGGTGAGCTCTCGGGATCGCACCTGTACGACACCAACTCCGGCAACACCCAGCGCGGCATCTGTTCGTTGCCTTTCGTGCGGCAGTCGGATGGCGAGACGGTCTATTTCCCGTCCAACCTGATCGAGAACCTGTACCTGAGCAACGGCATGAGCGCGGGCAACACGCTGGCCGAAGCGCAGGTGCAGTGCTTGTCGGAAATCTTCGAGCGCGCGGTCAAGCGCGAAATCCTTGAGGGTGAAATGGCGCTGCCGGATGTGCCGCAGGACGTGCTGGCCAAATACCCGAGCATCCTGGCGGGCATCAAGGGTCTGGAAGAGCAGGGCTTCCCCGTGTTGGTGAAGGACGCATCGCTCGGCGGAGAATTTCCGGTGATGTGCGTGACCTTGATGAACCCGCGCACGGGCGGTGTGTTCGCTTCGTTCGGCGCCCACCCGAGCCTTGAGATCGCGCTGGAGCGCAGCCTGACCGAATTGTTGCAAGGGCGCAGTTTCGAAGGCTTGAACGACCTGCCGCAACCGACTTTTGAAGGTCAGGCGGTGATCGAGCCGAACAACTTCGTCGAGCACTTCATTGATTCCAGCGGTGTGGTGTCGTGGCGGTTCTTCAGCGCCAAGCCGGATTTCGAATTCGTCGAGTGGGACTTCTCCGGCTGCGGTGAAGACTCCAATGACCAGGAAGCGGCCACCCTGTTCGGCATCCTCGAAGGCATGGGCAAAGAAGTGTACATGGCGGTCTACGAGCACATCGGTGCCAAGGCCTGCCGCATTCTGGTGCCGGATTACTCGGAGATCTACCCGATCGATGACCTGATCTGGGACAACACCAACAAGGCCCTGCAGTTCCGCGCCGACATCCTGAACCTGCACAGCCTGAGCAAGGTCGGCTTGCGCACGCTGGCCAAGCGTCTGGAAGACAGCGAACTGGACGATTACACCGACATCAAGACGTTGATCGGCATCGAGTTCGACGACAACACCGCGTGGGGTCAGTTGACCATTCTGGAGTTGCGGCTGCTGATCTACCTCGCGCTGCAGAAGTACGAGCAGGCCAAAGATCTGGTGGAAGCGTTCCTGCAATACAACGACAACACGGTCGAGCGCGGCTTGTTCTATCAGGCCGTCAACGTCGTGCTGGAGATGGAGCTGGATGACGATCTGGAGCTGGCCGACTACGAGGTGAACTTCCGTCGGATGTTCGGCCACGAGCGCATGGACGCCGCCATCGGTTCGGTGAACGGCAGCGTGCGTTTCTACGGCCTGACCCCGACCAGCATGAAGCTCGAAGGGCTCGACCGGCATCTGCGGTTGATCGAAAGCTATCAGAAACTGCATTCGGCCAGGGCTGCCACCGTGGTGGCGTCCAGCTGATTGCAGTGACAGAAAAAGCACCCTCGGGTGCTTTTTTGTCAAGAGCATCGCGGCTTGGCATGCGCAGGCCGAACGACCCGAGGTCAGGAGGAGGACGATCATGAACAAAGACATTGAACGCATCAACGGGCAGTGCCATTGCGGCACGGTGCGTTTTGAGGTGCGGTTGACCGATGGCCTGCACTCCGCACGCCGTTGTAACTGCTCGTATTGCCGCATGCGCGGCGCGGTGGTGGTGAGCGCGCAACTGTCGGATCTGACGATTACGGCTGGCGAGGAGGCGCTGACGCTCTACCAGTTCAATACCGGCGCTGCGAAACATTTCTTCTGCTCTGTCTGTGGCATCTATACCCATCATCAACGCCGCTCAAGCCCCGATCAGTACGGGATCAACGCAGCGTGCCTGGACGGGATCAGCCCGTTCGATTTCGAAGAAGTGCCGGTCAATGACGGCGTCCGTCATCCGCTGGACAACCCGGAACGGGGCAATGATGGGGTGGTCGGCACATTGAAGTTCATTCCGGGCGCCTCCTGATCTTCGTCAGCTGTCAACCGGCGTTCAGTGGCGATTGATCGATCGTCGGTCGGGACCGTCGCCGGGGCGATTGATAGGAATGCGCCGCGGCTTGGCCTCATCAGGCACCACACGCAGCAGGAAGACGATCAGCAAACCGTTTTCGAACGTCGCACCTTGAACTTCGATGTGGTCCGCCAGGTGGAACACCAGCCGAAATGCGCCATGGGCAATGCCCTGATGCAGATAGGTCACGCCCCCGTCGGACTCCCGCTTGCCGCCGCAAATGGTCAGTACGCCTCTCTCGATCTGCAAGTCCAGGTCGTCTGCCGAGAGGCCGGCGGCGGCGACCGCGATCCGGTAATGGTCGTCGCCGTACCGTTCAACGTTATGAGGGGGATAGCAATGGGCTGCTTCAGTGTGCAGCGCCGACTCGAAAAAATCGTTGAAACGGTCGAAGCCCACGGATTGTCGAAACAGCGGTGCCAATGTACTTGCAATAGCCATGTCAAAATCTCCTGGGCGTGGCGCAAGTGATCAAGACGCGAGTCGGTTTTCGGCTCAGCACGCTACTCAGTAAGGCTCACCGGCTGGATAACACAAGCGGCTCCGCGAAATTTCGTCACCATCACACGCCGCACCCGGGCATCCGCACGCGCCGTAATCAGCGTCAGACAGCGGCCTCGAAAATGTCGAGCAAGTCCTGCACGGTGCTTTCCAGATACCCGCCAGCCCGGTAACCCGGTTTCACGGCATCGCCACCGTCGATGACGGCGCGCGGCTGTTCGACGAAGCGACCAACGGGCTGAAATTGATCGTTCAGCACCAGCACGAACGGAATCGAAATCCGCTCAAGTTCCAGCCGCTGTTTCAGCTCGTTTTCGGCGCGCCCCTTGGTGATGACCCCGAGCTGGATGTTCGGTTGGGTGCGTTGCAGGTAATCCATGACCGTGACGTTGATCTGGCAATCGGGGCACCACATTTCGCCTGCCACGAGCAGATGAAAACGGCCTTTGACGTCCCGCACGCGCTGCAGCGTTTGCGGCTTGATCGCGTCAGGTTCGTCGATCCTGGCCTTTATCTCGGCCACAGCGGCGATTTCCGTCGGCAGGCCGCGACGGACAAACGAGTCGAAACCCTCGGCGAATTCGAACAGGTCCTGATACGACAGCATGCTGATGACTCTCTGAAGGAAAGGGTCACATCCCAGCAGAATTGTCGGCAGGCGACAAGCGCTTCAAGGCGTACGGCTGCGCGCCGTGTGGCGCTTGCGCAGAAGACTGAACGGACCGGATGGTGCGCGGATTCACTGTTTTCCGCGTGTTGCTCTGGCGTAATGTGGCCTTCGTTTCAGGGTGGCTGACACCTTCTCAAATCAAGGAAACAGGGTCATGAAGAGCTTTGACGCAAAGGTTGTGCTGGTCACGGGCGGTTCCAAAGGCATCGGGCTGGCGTGTGCCGCGCAGTTTCTCGCAGAAGGTGCCCGTGTCGTGATCAGCTCACGCTCGCAAGCCAACATCGATGCTGCATTGGCGACGTTGCCGGGCGCTGTCGGGTTCAGTGCGGATGTGTCCGACGAGGCGTTTGCCGCGGCGTTGGTGCAACGCGTCGAGCAGGAAGTCGGCCCTATCGATGTGCTGGTCAACTCGGCCGGTGCGGCGAAGCGTTCTCCACCCGAAGACCTCACCCCGGCATTCTGGCGCGCGGCGATGGACGCCAAGTTCTTCTCGACGATCAATGTGCTCGATCCCGTGGTGAAACGCATGGCTGCGCGCGGTCAGGGCGTGGCCATCAACATCATCGGTGCGGGTGGCAAAGTCGCCAAACCCATTCACCTCGCCGGCGGGTCGGCCAACGCCGCGCTAATGCTCGCTACAGCGGGCCTTGGGAACGCCTATGCGGGCGCGGGCGTGAGGGTCGTGGGCATCAACCCCGGCTTGACCGAAACCGGACGTGTCGCCGAAGGCATGGCCGCCGATGCCCAGCACTCTGGCATCACCGTCGAGGCCGCGATTGAGCGCAGCGTCCAGAAAATCCCCATGGGGCGGATGGCCAGACCGGAAGAAATCGCCGATCTGGTGCTGTTCCTGGCGTCTGACAAGGCGAGCTACATCACCGGGACTGTCATCACCATGGACGGCGCGGAACACCCGATCGTGTGAGGCCTGTGTCGTCGCTGCGCAGGCAGGCGAGAGCAGATCGAGCAAGTATCTTGAATGCCTTGGACGAACCCCTGTCAGAGCTCGTAACCCGTTCTTGTGAGGAGCACCCATGAATATGCCCAAACGCATGCGCTACATCGAAATTACCCAGCCCGGCGGTCCGGAGGTGTTGAATCTGGCCGAGGCGGACGTTCCGCAACCCGCTGAGCATGAGCTGCTGATCAAGGTTCACGCGGCGGGCATCAACCGTCCTGACGTCATCCAGCGCGCGGGGCACTATCCGATGAAGCCTGGCATGAGCCCCGTGCCCGGCCTTGAAGTGGCCGGCGAAGTCGTGGCACTGGGTTCGGCGGTTTCCGGTTTCAGCGTGGGCGACCGGGTCTGTGCGTTGACCAACGGCGGAGGCTACGCCGAGTACTGCGTGGTGCCCGCGTCTCAGGCGCTGCCGGTTCCGGAGGGCGTCGAGATGATCCAGGCGGCGGCCATTCCTGAAACCTTCTTCACCGTGTGGGCCAACCTGTTCGAGCTGGGCCAGGCTCGCGAAGGCTCAACCGTGTTGATCCATGGCGGCACGAGTGGGATCGGGACGACCGCGTTGATGTTGTGCAAGGCGTTGGGGATCAAAGCGTTTGCCACGGCGGGGAGCGAAGCCAAATGCGAGCAGATCCGCGCATTGGGCGGCGAGGCGATCAACTACCGTGAAGCTGCGTTCGACGACGTCATCTCTCGGCAGACCGGTGGCAAGGGCGTTGACGTGATTCTCGACATCATGGGCGGCAGCTATTTTGAGCGTAACCTCGCGTCTCTGGCGCGGCGTGGACGGCTGGTGGTCATCGGCTTTCTGGGCGGCGCTCACGTCAAGGACCTGAACCTGGCGGCGCTGAGCGACAAACAGGCGTCGGTCACCGGCTCCATGATGCGTTCGCGCAGCAAAGAGGAAAAGGCCGAGATCGCCCAGGCGGTGCACACCTCGGTCTGGCCGCTGTTAAAGCAGGGCCAATGCCTGCCGATCATCGACCGGGTTTACCCGCTGGCGGAGGCGGCCAATGCCCATCGGCGAATGGAAGAGGGCGAACATATCGGCAAGATTGTGCTGAAGGTTGTGTGAGGGCACCACGACCGGCGCGCCGACGATGGGCCGGCGCGCCTGCCAGACCTGGGTCAGACCGGTAACGCGTCAACCCCTTCAACCAGCAGCATGCGGTACTCGGCGCCTTTGAAGCGATGCTGACGCGCCGCCTCATAAGCCGGGCTGTCATACCAGGCGCGGGCGGCGGCCATGTCGGGGAAACGCAGGATCGCGACGCCTTCGGCCGATGGACCTTCCAGCACGTCGAGTTGGCCATAAAATGCCAGGCGGGTGATGTCGTGACCCGCGCGCGCGGCCGGTGCGGTTTCTGCGTACTGCTGCATTTCTGCCGCATCGGTGGTTTTTTCGCGGATGAAGATAACGTAGGCGGACATGTTGGTTTCCTCGGTGAATTCAGCAATAACACACTGTGTTGTCGGAATCGACGACCCAACCGGTGTCGGGTCTTGGGTGACACCCGGCGCGGCATCCGCCGGGTTCGACGCCTGCGTTTTTCAGCGCAGGGCCTGGACCATCGCTTTGGCCAGCGCACCACCCGATCCCGGGTTCTGCCCGGTCATCAGGCGACCGTCTACGACGATGTTCTCCTGCCAGACTTCGGCCGCCGAATATACGGCACCTTCCGCGCGCAGCGCATCTTCCAGCAGAAACGGAACATCCGCCTGGGCGTAACCCAGCTCTTCAGCGTTCGAGAACCCGGTCAGCTTGCGACCTTGAACCAGCGGCGTACCGTCTTCGAGTTTCACACCCAGCAGGGCAGCGGGCCCGTGGCAAACAGCGGCGACGATCTTGCCACCTTGCCAGGCGCGTTCAATGGCGCGCTGGATCTGTGGGTTGTTGGCAATGTCGACCATCGGACCCAGGCCGCCAGGGAAGAAGATCGCGTCGTAATCCAGGACATCGACCTGCGACAGCGGGCGGCTGTTGCCCATGCGGCGGAAGGAGTCGCTGTGACGGAACGCCACTTGTGCAGGGTCGGTGTCGTCATACCCGTCTTCCGGCGGGGTGCCGCCCAGCAGCGACGCGTATTCCACCGCGATGCCCGCTTCGGCGAAGACCTCGAATGGGTGAGCGATTTCAGGGAAGAAATACCCGGTGCTGCGGCGGTTCGGGCCGATTTCAGCGGTGTTGGTCACAACGAACAGCACGTGTTTGATGCTCATGGTCATTTCCTCGAACGTTAAGAAGGTCTGGGTTGAAGGTCAGCGTTGAAGCGCTTTGCATCGGATCGATGCCGGATCGTCTCTCGCTTGAGTTGGCCGATCCCGTTGAATGCGCTAACTTTGCCCCACGCCCAGATATTCGAGAAATTTACTTATCTGATTCTAGATATTCACAGAGCGTTATGAGTCATGCGATACGACCTCAATCTTTTGCCGGTTTTCATGGCGCTGATGGAAGAGCGCAGCGTCACGCGCGCCGCTGCGCGTCTGGGCATCACCCAGCCTGCGTTGTCGAACGCACTCAACCGGCTGCGCGACACGCTCAAGGACCCGCTGTTCATCCGTGAACGCTATGGCATCAAGCCCACGCCATTCGCCGAGGAAATCGGCCCGGTGATCCTGGAAACACTGGCGAAGCTGGATGACGTCATTCTGGGGCGGCAGCATTTCGATGCCGGGACCTCTACCCGTGTGTTCAACATTGCGCCGAACAGTTATGTCGAGATCGTGCTGATTCCGAGCGTGGTGGCAAGGCTTCGTCAGTTGGCCCCTGGGATCAAGGTCTCGCTGGCGCCATTTGGCGCGGACCTGACCGAAGCAGGATTGGTGTCAGGCACGACGGACATGGCACTGGGCCGGATCGTCGACCCGCCCGACAACCTGGTTGTTCAGCACCTGATGGACGATGGACTGGCGTGCGTGGTGCGCGCCGACCATCCCGATGTCGGCGACAGCCTGTCGCGAGAACAGTATGAGCAACTGCGGCATGTCAACGTGTTGCCGCCGGGGCGCATGAGGGTCGGCCTGTTTCAGGCACTGGAACGGCAGGGGTTGCGGCGTGAACTGGCGATTTCAGTGACGCATTTTCTGGCGGTGCCGGAAATCATCGCGGTCACCGACTACTGCGCGACGTTGCCTCGGCTGATCTGCAAACAGATCGCCAAGGACCCGCGACTCAAGGTCATTGAATCGCCGGTGGACCTTGGCACCTTTCCGGTGGACATTGCCTGGCACGTTCGCTATCGCAACGACCCGGCGCACCAGTGGTTTCGCCAGTTATTGGTTGAAACGGCGGCTGAGCTGGCGGACAACCACTGATCGGCAAACAGAGGCCCCGTGCAGGCTCAGGCGTTCTCGTTGCCGGGCCGGGTGAACGAATAGCGGTCGATGTCGACCCGCAGCGTCCAGCCCTGATGCTGCCAGTAGCGCGCAGCGGATTCATTGGTTTTGAACACGTCGAGGTGGCACTTGCCGATGCCCAGGGCGTCCAGACTCGACAGGCAGCGTTCAACCAGTCGGTTAGCGATGCCCTGACGCCGATACTCGGGCAGTACCAGCAGGTGTTGCAGGTAGCCGCGACGCCCGTCGTGGCCCGACATGATGCACCCGCAGAGGCCCGTTTCGCCTCCAGCCACAACGTCAGCCACAAAGCTCAGGCCGGGGTTGCGTTGCAGATAGCGGGCGGTCGCTTCGCGGGAGTCGGCGTCGCGCAGCGAGATACCCGGGGTGTGACTCATGAGGGCGATGACGGCATCGTAGTCGTCCATCGTCATGACACGGATGTTGATCATGGGGGAACCTGTCGACAGTCGGGACGGGCAGGGTAGCAGAGCGCTGCGCCGCTGTTATGACACGCGGCGTGTCAGCCCCGCCCTGAGGGCTGAAAGTCTCCCTCTATCAGCCACCAATGCTTTGACTATTAGAACTCTGGCCGATCGGGTCTACCCTTGATCTAGCGTCGGCTTGGGCCGTCCAGTTGAAACCTGATAAGGCGATAACAATAAGCACCTTGTGCTACTGAGTTCCCTCGTCGCTGTCTTGAGCCTGTAAGGGGCGGGCAGTCGATGGACACGACCAAAGGTAGATCAAAACATGGCAACTGAATCGAAATGCCCGTTCAACCACGCTGCTGGCGGCGGCACAACGAACCGCGACTGGTGGCCGAATCAACTGAATCTGAAAATTCTGCATCAGCATTCCTCGCTGTCTGACCCGATGGGCGAGGGGTTCGACTACGCCAAGGAGTTCAAGAGCCTGGACTTCGACGCGGTGAAGAAAGACCTGCTGGCTGTCATGACCCAGTCGCAGGACTGGTGGCCAGCGGATTTCGGGCACTACGGCCCGTTTTTCGTCCGCATGGCCTGGCACAGCGCGGGGACGTACCGCACCGCCGATGGTCGTGGTGGCGCCGGTTCGGGGCAACAGCGCTTTGCACCGCTCAACAGCTGGCCCGACAACGTCAGCCTCGACAAGGCCCGTCGGCTGATCTGGCCGGTGAAGCAGAAGTACGGGCGCAAGATTTCCTGGGCGGACCTGATTGTCCTTACCGGCAATGTGGCGCTGGAGTCCATGGGCTTCAAGACCTTCGGTTTTTCCGGCGGTCGTCCTGACGTCTGGGAGCCTGACGAAGACGTGTACTGGGGTTCTGAAACCACATGGCTGGGGGGCGAAGAGCGCTACGGTGCGCACAAGGAGATGGAGCAGCCCGGTCACGGCGATCTGGTCGCCGAACCGTCCAAACACGGTGAACAGCAAAGCCGTACCGAGGGTGAACGTAACCTCGAAAACCCGCTCGCTGCGGTGCAGATGGGGCTGATTTACGTCAATCCGGAAGGCCCGGAGGGTCACCCTGATCCGGTCCAGTCGGCCCATGACATTCGGGAAACCTTCGGCCGCATGGCGATGAATGACGAGGAAACCGTGGCGCTGATCGCCGGTGGTCATGCCTTCGGCAAGACACACGGTGCCGGTCCCGCCGACAACGTGGGGCCAGAGCCCGAAGCCGCAGGTCTTGAAGAGCAGGGGCTTGGCTGGCGCAACGCCTTTGGCAGCGGGAAGGGCGGCGATGCCATTACCAGCGGCCTGGAAGTGACCTGGACGTCCACGCCCACCCGGTGGAGTAACGAGTACTTCGAAAACCTCTTCGGCTTCGAGTGGGAATTGACCAAAAGCCCGGCCGGTGCCCATCAGTGGAAGCCAAAAGGCGGTGCAGGGGCTGGCAAAATCCCTCATGCCCACGACCCGAACAAACGTCAGGAACCGCGCATGCTGACGTCGGACCTGGCCCTGCGTTTCGACCCGGCGTATGAGCAGATTTCGCGGCGTTTCCTGGCCAATCCCGATCAACTGTCCGATGCATTCGCCCGTGCCTGGTTCAAGCTGACCCACCGTGACATGGGCCCGCTGGCTCGGTATCTCGGGCCTGAAACACCCACTGAAGAACTGCTCTGGCAGGATCCCCTTCCTGAGGCCAGTCATCCGCTGATCGACCACGACGATGCGTCTGCCCTGAAGAGCAAGATCCTCGAATCGGGTCTGACCGTCTCGCAACTGGTCTCGACGGCCTGGGCGGCTGCCTCCACCTTCCGTGGCTCGGACAAGCGCGGCGGCGCCAACGGCGGGCGTTTGCGCCTGGCACCGCAGAAAGACTGGGCGGCGAATCAGCCTGAACAACTGGCGAACGTGCTGCGGACCCTGGAGCGGATTCAGGGCGAGTTCAATGGCGGGTCCAGTGGCAAGAAAGTTTCGCTGGCGGATCTGATCGTTCTCGCGGGTAACGCGGGTGTCGAACAGGCCTCGAAAAATGCCGGGCAGACGGTCAGCGTTCGCTTCTCGCCGGGCCGCACGGACGCGTCTCAGGCGCAGACGGATGTGGAGTCTTTCGGCTTTCTGGAGCCCATCGCCGACGGTTTCCGCAATTACCTCAAAGGCCAGTATCGGGTGCCGGCCGAGAAACTGCTCATCGACAAGGCTCAACTGCTGACCCTGTCCGCGCCGGAAATGACGGTGTTGCTGGGTGGCTTGCGCGTCCTGGGCGCTAACGTGGGGGGAAGTAAGCACGGTGTCTTCACCACGCGGCCTGAGGCGCTGACGAACGACTTCTTCAAGAACCTGCTGGACATGAGCGTGGAGTGGAAGCCGACGTCGGCCAGCAACGACACCTTCGAAGCGCGCGACCGCAAAACCGGTGAGGTGAAGTGGACAGGCACCCGTGTCGATCTGGTGTTCGGTTCCCACGCGCAGTTGCGGGCATTAAGTGAGGTGTATGGCAGCGCGGACGCCCACGAGAAGTTCGTCAGGGACTTCGTGGCCGCCTGGTCCAAAGTCATGGAGCTGGACCGTTTCGACCTTCGCTGATACGCAGGCCGACCTGTAAAACAACGCCTCCCGTGTGGAGGCGTTGTCGTGTCTGCCCTGCGGCGCTGTGTATCAGGTTGGCTGCGGCAGTCAACCCTGCAAACGCGGTCAACCTGATCCACCACCCTGAAAATGTGCATCTGATCCGTATTTTTTAGTCAAACCTGGCGCTGTATTGAAACAGTGATCCGCTCCACACTGGCAACCACTCCAGACCTCCCAAGCGAGGCCGAATGGAGCAAATGATGCGGTGTGCATTCATCTGCACCGCAAACCTGTCGTTGAGAGGAGGCCTTATGGCCAAGATGACGATTTTCCTGTTGGGCTTCCTGGCCCTGACCATCACCATTGGCATGCTAGCGACCATTCCGCCGGGCTGATGCAGCCATGGCGTCCCTGCAGCTCGGCCCACTCTTCGCCATCTGCGTTCAGCCTGCACCCAGGTCGCGCTTTGTCGTATCTGTGCTGCTGCGGTATGAAGATCAAAAGCAAAGCCCGCTTTAGCGAAGCGCGTTTTGCGCTTTTAGCGGCCAGAGCAATTGTGACTGCCCAAACATACAACCTGTGGGAATGAGCGTGCTGACAAATGCCGTGACTTCAATAAGCGATCAACCCCCGGTCATGTTCATGAAGCGGACAACTTGAACATCGTCATTGACTTCAAAGTGATGCCGATATGGTTTTAGTTTCATCGCTTCAATGATGCACGCTTCAAGTTTCCCCTGATCGCCCGGAAAGTTGCGCAGCACGCTTTTCAAGTCTGCGGAATGTTCATTGCCAAGGCACAGTAATAACCGGCCTTCAACGGTCAAGCGCACCCGGTTACAGGTCGCGCAGAAGTTGTGGCTGTGCGGAGAAATGAAACCGATACGCATGTGGGGTGCGTCGGCAGGGCGGCAATATCGAGAGGGCCCGCGGGTGGATTCTGCCGAGTCGATCAGCGTGTGTTTTTCAGCAATCAACCTCCGGACCTGGTCGCTCGAAAAGAACGATTCGGCGCGACGGTGTTCGCTGATGGCGCCTAGCGGCATTTCTTCGATGAAGGTGATGTCCAGGTGTCGGGCGATGGCGAAGTCGACCAGATCATTGATTTCGTGGTCGTTGCGGCCCTTCATCACGACGCAGTTGAGTTTGGTGTTTCTAAACCCTGCGTCCCACGCGGCGTCCAGTCCTTCGATGACCTTGTCCAGGTCGCCGGTGCGCGTCAACTCCCGGAAGCGTGCCGGGTCAAGGCTGTCCAGGCTCACGTTCAGCCGTTTCAAACCGGCTGCGCGCAAGGGATGGGCGAGTTTTTCCAGCTGCGAGCCGTTGGTGGTCATGCACAGTTCCTGCAACCCCGGCAGTTCGGCGATGCGTGCACACAGCTCGACGATACCCGGGCGCACCAGCGGCTCTCCGCCGGTCAGGCGAATCTTGCGGGTGCCCAGTGCGACGAAGCCCTGTGCGACCTGAAACAACTCATCGGTGCTGAGCACCTGCTGACGGGGCAGAAAGGTCATGTCCTCGGCCATGCAGTACACGCAGCGGAAGTCGCACCGGTCCGTGACCGACATCCTCAGATAATCCACGGTTCTGGCAAAGCCATCGGTGAGCACGCGCTGGGACATGTCAGCCTCTTTTGGTGATGGGGTGCGGGGCGTGATCGTGCATTTCAACACGTCTCGATAAATGGCCCGGCGTCGGTCTATCAGGCGGGCAGGGTAAACAGCGACTATTCAACTGTCCAATCACTATGAATGACCACACGATAAGCCGTATCTATGAGGTGTGCTATTTAACCATTCGTAGCGGCGCTTAACCCTTATGTATAGGTTTTTCCGGGTGATAGATGTCGCTTATTGTTTGGTCATTCCTAGCGATTGGACAGCGTTTTAGTGCGCGCGTACTGTCGTCTAAGGCCAGATTAGTTCAAGCACTTAGAATGCACTGGCTCCTCTTTTAATGAAGTAAAAACGTTATAAGTCCGTCCCTGATACAGGTCGCGTATTCGATTGCGCGACCCTGGAGAACTCGCATGAGCCAGGTTGACCGTTATAAGCCCTATAAAGGGGCTGCCGCTGGATGGGGCGCTTTAATTGCCGTGACCAAGAACTGGCTGGGCAGTGAAAACGCATTCAAGAACATTCGCGCGATGCTCAAAACCAACCAGAACGGCGGTTTTGACTGCCCGGGCTGTGCCTGGGGCGAATCGCCGGAAAGCGGCATGGTCAAGTTCTGCGAGAACGGCGCCAAGGCGGTGAACTGGGAAGCGACCGGTCGCCACGTCGATCCAGCGTTCTTTGCCAAATACAGCGTCTCGGCGTTGTTGGAGCAGTCTGATTACTGGCTGGAGTATCAGGGGCGGCTGACCCATCCGATGCGTTACGACGCGGCGACCGATCACTACGTGGAAACCAGTTGGGAAGAGGCGTTCGCACTGATCGCCCGTCACCTCAAGCAGCTGGGTTCGCCTGATCAGGCCGAGTTCTACACCTCGGGCAGGGCCAGCAATGAGGCCGCGTTCCTCTACCAGCTCTTCGTGCGCGCCTACGGCACCAACAACTTTCCGGACTGCTCGAACATGTGCCACGAGGCCAGTGCCGTCGGCATGTTCGAATCCATCGGGGTGGGCAAAGGCACGGTCGTGTTCCATGACCTGGAGAAGGCCGATGCAATCTTCGTGATTGGCCAGAATCCCGGCACCAACCATCCGCGCATGCTCGAACCATTGCGCGAGGCGGTGAAGCGTGGCGCTCAGGTGGTGGTGTTCAACCCGCTCAAGGAGCGGGGTCTGGAGCGCTTCCAACACCCGCAACACCCGCTTGAGATGCTCAGCAACGGCTCGGAACCCACGAACACGGCCTACTTCCGTCCTGCCTTGGGGGGCGACATGGCAGCGATTCGCGGCATGGCGAAGTTTTTGCTGGCGTGGGAAATGGAGTCGCTGGCCACCGGCGGCGAACCGGTGTTCGACCGTGCGTTCATCCGCGACCAGACGTCCGGTCTGGATGAGTACCTGCGTGCCGTCGAAGCCACGCCGTGGGCGCTGATCGAAGAACAGTCCGGCATGGCGTTGTCGGACATCGAACGGGCGGCGCGCATGTACGCCAAGGCCAAGCGCGTGATCATCTGCTGGGCCATGGGCCTGACCCAGCACACGCACTCGGTGCCGACCATTCAGGAAGTGATCAACCTGCAACTGTTGCGCGGCAATATGGGTCGCGAAGGGGCGGGCGTCTCTCCGGTGCGAGGTCACAGCAACGTGCAAGGCGACCGCACCATGGGCATCAACGAGATTCCGCCGAAATGGTTGCTCGACGCGATCGAAACCCGCTTCGCGTTCAAAGTGCCGCGCGAAGAAGGGCACAACACCGTGACCGCGATCAAGGCGATGGAAGCCGGCCGGTCCAAAGTCTTTATCGCCCTGGGCGGCAACTTTTCGCAAGCGACCCCGGACAGCCCTCGCACCCATGCCGCGCTGCGCAATTGCGACCTGACCGTGCAGATGTCGACCAAGCTCAACCGCAGCCACCTCGTGATTGGCAAGGACGCTCTGATCCTGCCCGCGCTGGGCCGTACCGACATCGACCTGCAAGCAACCGGGCCCCAAGGCATCACGGTTGAAGACACCTTCAGCATGGTTCACATTTCCCACGGTCAGTTGCGTCCCAAGTCCGGATTGATGAAGTCCGAGCCTGCGATCATTGCCGGCATTGCTGCTGCCACGCTGGGTGAGCACCCTATTGACTGGCATTGGGTGGTGGAGGATTACAGCCGTATTCGCAACCTGATCGCCGACGTGATTCCGGGTTTCAAGAACTTCAATCAGCGGTTGCTCAATCCAGGCGGTTTTCACCTTGGCAACCCGGTCGCCGACCGTCAATGGCACACCACCACGCAGAAGGCTCGGTTCATGCCCAACGCGTTGCCTGAACACCTGGTCAATGCCGCCATTCGCAGCCTCAAGGACACACCCGATTTGATCCTGCAGACCCTGCGCTCCCACGATCAGTACAACACCACGTTGTACGGGCTGGACGACCGCTATCGCGGGGTCTACGGCATGCGTGAAGTGGTGTTCGCCAACGAAGAAGACATCCGCCGTCTGGGCTTCGAACCGGGCGAGAAAGTCGACATGATTTCGCTGTGGGACGACGGTCGCGAGCGTCGGGTGTCGGGCTTTACCCTGATTGCCTACGACATTCCCAAAGGGCAGGCAGCGGCGTATTACCCGGAAACCAACCCGCTGGTGCCGCTCGACAGTTACGGCGACCGCACATTTACCCCGACCTCGAAGTTCATCGCCATCAAGTTTGCCAAGGCAGCGCAGAGCAGTGTGATCGTGTCTTCGGTCGCCTGATACACCGGTTGCCCGTTTTTATCCCCTCGCTGCCCGTCATTCTCAAAGCGCCCTCCGGCGCTTTTTTTTTTGCGGTTGCAACGGATGCCTATAACTTGTACAACACGACAATCTTGTACAGGTATTGGCCGGCCTGCCAACAAACCGCCCTGATCGGCAGATGCCGAAAGTTGGAGAAAATCATGCTCAAGCGTTTGCTGCTGTGGATATGCGTCGGGTTGGCGGGGTGTTCAAGTGTCGATGTCCAGCAATACCGGCAGGAAAAGCCGACGCTTGAGCTTCGCCGGTTTTTTACCGGGCATCTCGAGGCCTGGGGCATGTTTCAGAAACGATCGGGGGAGGTCACCAAGCGCTTTGTCGTGAAGATCCACGGTTATCCCCGTGGCGACCAGATGATCCTCGAAGAAAACTTCACCTACAGCGACGGTACTCGCCAGCAACGGATCTGGACGCTGACGCCCGACGGGGAAGGGCGCTGGCGTGGACGTGCTGCCGACGTGGTCGGCGAAGCGCTGGGTGAAGTCGCAGGGAATACGCTGCACTGGAAATACGTGCTCAGCCTGCCGGTGGACGGCAAGGTGTATCAGGTCGATTTCGACGACTGGATGTACCTGATGGACGACAGCACGATGATCAACCGGTCGTCCATGAGCAAGTTCGGGGTCGAGGCCGGTCAGGTGACCCTGTTTTTCCGCAAGCAACCTGAGGCGCCAACCCCCGTTGCCGCGCCTGATGCGCAGGAGATCGAGCAATGACCCTGACCGAATTGTGTGCCTGGGTGGCGTCCGGGCAGGAACCGCTGGAGCTTGAGCTGCTGTCGATCGAGGGTGGCATTTATCTGCTGCAAGCGCGTGTCGGGTCGGCCGTTCATCCGATCAGGACCCGCACGGGGCAGGCCCTGCAACTTCGTTCAGTGACACACGCACGGGAGGTGCTCGAGGATTTGCCAGCGCCCGTGCCGTTCTATCTGGTGCATTGCGTGGTGCACACCGAAATGTGCGGGTTTGACCATGGGCCGCAAGAGCCCCTGCGTGTGCCCCTGGCGCTGGACTCGGCCTGGTGACGACGGTGCGCAGGTTGTGTCTGGTCCTTGGCGATCAGCTGTCCTTTGAGCTGGCCTCGCTGCAGGACGCGGACCCTGAGGTGGACGAAATCCTGCTGGCGGAAGTGGTCGAGGAAGCCACCCACGTTGCGCACCATCCGCAAAAGATCGTGCTGGTGTTCAGTGCCATGCGTCATTTCGCCCAGGCGTTGGCGCAGCGCGGTTTTCGCGTGCATTACGTCACCCTGGAGGACGAGCAGAACACCGGCTCGCTGGCAGGCGAGCTGCAGCGCTGGCAGACGCTCTTGCAGCCCCGGGAAGTTCATCTCACCGAGTGCGGCGACTGGCGCCTGGAGTTGTCACTCAAGCACGGTGGCCTGGTGACCCATTGGCACAGTGACACGCGCTTTCTCAGTTCCCGCGCCGATTTTGCCGCGTGGGCGAAAGGCAAGAAGCAACTGCGCATGGAGTTTTTTTACCGGGAGATGCGACGCAAGGGCCATGTGTTGCTCAACGGTGACGGCACTCCGGTCGGCGGCGCGTGGAATTTCGATGCCGAAAATCGAAAACCGTTGCCCAAAGGCGTGACCGCGCCCTCGCCGGCGCGCTTCTCCACGGATGCCATCACTGACGAGGTGCTCGCGCTGGTCGGCAAACGCTTTGCTGATCACTACGGCTCGCTCAAGGATTTTGATTACCCGGTCGACCACGCGGGCGCGCAGACGCTCTGGGCGCATTTTCTCGACCATGGGCTGGCGTCTTTCGGCGACTACCAGGACGCAATGGCCACTGACGAAGCCTTTCTCTTTCACTCGCGCATCAGCGCTGCCTTGAATATCGGCCTGCTGAACGTGCGTCAGCTGTGTGCCGATGTCGAGGCAGCGTATTGGTCGGGACGCGTCGCCCTCAACGCCGCCGAAGGCTTCATTCGGCAATTGATCGGCTGGCGGGAGTACGTGCGTGGGGTCTACTGGCTGCTGATGCCCGATTACGCCGAGCGTAACGCCTTCAACAACGGCAGGCCGCTCCCTGAGTTCTACTGGACGGGCGACACCCGAATGAACTGCATGAGCCAGGCCATCGGCCAGAGCCTGCAGCATGGCTATGCCCATCACATCCAGCGCCTGATGGTGACCGGCAATTTCGCGCTGCTGGCGGGCATTTCGCCGCCGCAGATCTGCGAGTGGTACCTGGCGATCTACATCGATGCCTTCGACTGGGTTGAACTGCCCAACACGTTGGGCATGGTGATGCATGCCGACGGTGGTTTCCTGGGTTCCAAGCCTTACTGCGCAAGCGGTCAGTACATCAACCGCATGTCCGATTATTGCCGGGGTTGTGCGTACAAAGTCAGTGAAAGCACCGGCGAGAATGCGTGCCCCTTCAACGCCCTGTACTGGCATTTCCTGATGCGCCACCGTGATCTCCTTCAGCACAATCACCGCATGGCGATCATCTACAAAAACCTTGGCCGTATGAACGAAGACAAACAACAAGCGTTGTGGCAGCGCGGCGAAGATCTCCTTGCCAGACTCGACGCAGGGCAGTCGCTGTGAAGAAGAGCGAACTGCCATCCAAGGTCTGCGTCGTCTGCGGGCTGCCCTTTACCTGGCGCAAGAAGTGGGAGCGCTGTTGGGATGAGGTGTGTTACTGCTCCGAGCGCTGTCGGCGCAGCAAGCGCTCGTCGGCAGGCGGTCAGTCGTGAAGGATATCCAGCCGCTTCAACCGTGATGCCAGCGTGGTGGGTTTGACACCCAGCAACTCAGCCGCGCCGCCTTTGCCAAACAGCTTGCCGTTCGCCGCTTTGAGCGCGGCGTGAATGTTGTTGCGTTCCAGTTCGCGCATCTGGTCCTCGGTGAGGAAACCCTGTTCCGGGAGCGTGCTTTGGGAGGCCTTCGGGGCGACCTTGGGCTCGTCTGGCAGGTCGAGGTTCAGGTCGGCACCGGTCGAGGTGATCAGCGCGCGTTCGATGACGTTCTGCAGTTCGCGGATGTTGCCCGGCCAGGAGTAATGCTGCAGCCGCTCGATGTCGCTGTTGCGCAGGCGGCGCCCGGGCATGTTCAGACGTTTGCCGACCTGCTTGAGGAAATGCGCGGCGAGCGGCGCGATGTCCATCGGGCGGTCGCGCAGGGCAGGGGACTGGATGGGAAAGACATTGAGCCGGAAGTACAGGTCCTCACGAAAATGCTTGGCCCCGACTTCCTGGCGCAGGTCGCGGTTGGTGGCGGCGATGATGCGCACGTCGACCTTGCGCGTGCGTTCTTCGCCGACGCGTTCGAACTGACCTTCCTGCAGCACCCGCAACAGTTTGCTTTGCAGCTCCAACGGGATTTCGCCGATCTCGTCGAGAAACAGCGTGCCGCCGTCCGCCAGCTCGAAACGCCCGACGCGGTCACGCACCGCGCCGGTGAACGCGCCGCGTATATGACCGAAGAACTCACTCTCGAACAGCTCGGTCGGAATGGCCGCACAGTTGACCCGGATCAGTGGGTGCGCGCTGCGACGGCTGGCCTGGTGAATGGCCCGGGCAATGAGTTCTTTGCCGGTGCCGGACTCGCCGTTGATCAACACGCTGGCGTCGGTAGGCGCGACCACGTCGATCTGTTTGATGATTTTCAGGATCGGCGCGCTCTGGCCGACGATTTCACGGAAGTTGTGCTCGATATGGATTTCTTCCTGCAAGTAGGCGTTCTGGTCTTCCAGGCGCTGCTTGAGGTTTTTCAGTTCATCGAGGGCAGTTTGCAGTTGGGTTTCGGTGCTGCGCCGCTCGGTGATGTCGCGAAAGACCACCACTGCCCCCGCGATACGGCCATCGGAGATCACCGGTGTACTGGTGAATTCCACCGGGAAGAAGCTGCCATCGCGGCGCCAGAACACTTCCTGTCGACCTTCATGCACGACGCCGTCGTGCACGGCCTTGTAGATCGGGCATTGCTCGACCGGATAGTGGCTGCCGTCCTCATGGCTGTGGTGATGAATGCGGTGGATGTTCTTGCCAATCATGTCCTTGACTTCCCAACCGAGCATGCGCGCCCCGGCGGGGTTGACGAAGGTCGCCAGGCCCTCGCTGTCGATGGCGTAGATGCCATCGCCCACCGAGCTGAGCAGCAACTGGTTGTCGCGTTCCGACTCCTGAAACAGGTTGAGGATGTTGCGCCATTCGATCAGGCCGCCGCGCATGGTGCGTTCGGTGTGGGCCTGATCCTGCTGGTACTTCTGCTGACTCGCCTCGCGCATGACCAGAATCAGCTGCGGGCTGTTTTTGACCTGCAGCGTCGTGGCGGAAATCTCCAGCTCAATGCGCTCGCCGGTCTTGATGTTGCAGCTCAAGTCATCGGTCCAGCCTCGGCCCTTGTCCATCACCGCCTGGGTGAACACGATCAGGTCCGCCAATTGATGACCGAACAGTTTGCTTACCGGCAACGCCAGCAGCTCTTGCCGCGGGTAACCGAGCAGCTTGCAGGCGGCGATGTTGAGGTCGCCAAAGTGGTCGGTGAACGGGTCGAGCAGGGCGATGGCTTCGGCGCAGTGCTCGAACACCATGTGCCGGGAGGAGTAGGCGAGGTCGGCCCAACCGGTCAGCGAGTCTGGCTCGTTCATGATTACGAAATCTCGTGATAGGTCGCTACGAATATTCGTATTTCTACGGGAATGCGTAATGCCCGGAAAGCATCAGAACGTGGGTAAATCACCGGATCAGATCAGCATCTTCTTCGAAATCAAGCGGTTAACCCGTGATGAAAATGGCTTTTATTTTTTGGCACGGCGTTCGCTCTACCTCAGTGTCACCCGGTGAACGATCCAGAACACCGACAACACCTGAACGAACGGAGCGACGACATGCCAAGCGTAGACATCAACCACTATCAAGACGGCGACTTCCTGGTCAATTACGAAGAGAAGGTCTTCGAGGACGTCAAAGCCGAGCCGGGCGAAAAAGCCCTGCTGACCTTTCACACCATCGCGTTCGAAGGTTCGATTGGCCTGGTCAACATGCTTCAGGCCAAGCGTCTGTTGCGCAAAGGCTTCGAAACCAAGGTCCTCCTCTACGGACCGGGCGTGCAACTGGGCGTGCAACGTGGCTTCCCGACGCTGGGTGCCGAGGCGTTCCCGGGTCACCTCGCTGTGAACAATCAGATCAAGGCGTTCATGGCCGAAGGCGGTGAGGTGTACGCCTGTCGATTCGCGTTGCAGGCACTGTATGGCCAGACCGAAAAGGCGCTGATCGAAGGCATCCGTCCGATCAACCCGCTGGACGTGATGGACCTGCGTCTGCTGATGCGCCGTGAGGGCGCGATGATCATTGATACCTGGACGGCGTAACACTCGACGCCGCCGATTGGGCAGGCTGACGCCAATCCCTGTGGGAGCCGGCTTGGTCGCGAAAGCGATTGACCGACCCACAGAGAATCTCCCACAAGGTCCGCGCAAGACCCTCATCACAACGCACGACCAGGACAACCCCATGACCACCATCCGCGCCGCCGCCGTTCAGTTCAGCCCCGTGCTGTACTCCCGCGAAGCCACCGTCGCCAAGCTGTGCAACACCCTGCTGGCGCTGGGTCGCGAGGGTGTGCAATTCGCGGTTTTCCCGGAAACCGTGGTGCCGTATTACCCCTATTTCTCTTTCGTGCAGCCGCCGTTCGCGATGGGCAAGGAACACCTGCAACTGCTGGAACAATCGGTCACCGTGCCCTCTGATGTCACCCGCCAGATAGGCGAGGCCTGCCGTGAAGCGGGCATCGTCGCATCCATCGGCGTGAATGAGCGCGAAGGCGGCACGATCTACAACGCGCAGCTGCTGTTCGATGCCGACGGCACGCTGATTCAACACCGCCGCAAGATCACCCCGACCTACCACGAACGCATGGTCTGGGGGCAGGGCGACGGTTCCGGCCTGCGCGCGGTGGACAGTGCCGTAGGCCGCATCGGCTCGCTGGCCTGCTGGGAGCATTACAACCCGCTCGCCCGTTACGCCTTGATGGCCGATCGCGAGCAGATCCACGTGGCGATGTTCCCGGGCTCGCTGGTAGGCGACATCTTCGCCGAACAGATCGAAGTCACCATCCGCCATCATGCCCTGGAGTCCGGCTGTTTCGTGGTCAACGCCACCGCGTGGCTCGACGCCGATCAGCAAGGGCAGATCATGCAGGACACTGGCTGCGCGTTGGGCCCGATTTCCGGCGGCTGCTTCACCGCTATCGTCTCGCCGGAAGGCAAGTTGCTCGGCGAACCGTTGCGCAAGGGAGAGGGCTGGGTGGTCGCCGACCTCGACCTCAAGCTGATCGATAAGCGCAAACGCATGATGGATTCGGTCGGGCATTACAGCCGCCCGGAGCTGCTCAGCCTGCTGATCGACCGCACGCCGACGGCCAAGGTCCACGAACGCGCGGCGCATCACATGGCCGTGTTTCCCACCGCTGCCAGTGCCGAGGAACTCGATCATGCAAACCAATGAACTGCTCGCCGACCTGCAATGCCACGGCGTGCGATGGCCCGCCGCGCAAAACGGCCTGTCGCGCCAGGGTGGCGCCGGGCCTTCTGATCACAAGGCGCTGACCTTTGGCGACCGGACCATGATGGTGCCGATCCTCAACCAGGCGTCGCAAAGCTCGCCGTACCAGGCTCAACCCAGCGCGGACGGCAGCCTGGCGCTGATCTTCCGCGAAGGCGTTCAGGTCGGTCAGGTGAAGATGCCCGGCGTGCCGAACTTCTACAGCCGCAGCACCGTCGACGGCATTCCCTATTGGAAGATCGCGACCCTGCACAGCAGCGATGTGCTGGCGACCACCGTCTTGCAGCACTGCATTCGGTTCAATGATCGCAGCACCTCCTGCCAGTTCTGCGCCATCGGCCAGTCCCTCGCCGCCGGCAAGACCATCGCCCGTAAACGCCCGCAGCAACTGGCCGAGGTGGCAAAAGCTGCCGTGGAGCTCGATGGCGTCAAACACATGGTGATGACCACCGGCACGCCGCAGACCCCGGACCGTGGCGCTGCGATTCTCTGTGAGTCGGCCGCCGCAGTGACGGCGGCCGTCGACCTGCCGATTCAGGCGCAGTGCGAGCCCCCGGACGACGACATCTGGTTCGAGCGCCTGGCCGACAGCGGCGTGGTCTCATTGGGCATGCACCTGGAAGCCGTCACCGATGAAGTGCGTCAGCGAATCATGCCGGGCAAGGCCGACGTCCCGTTGAGCCGCTATTTCGAAGCCTTCGAAGCAGCGGTCAAGGTGTTCGGCCGCGGTCAGGTCAGCACCTACATCCTTGCTGGCCTGGGTGACAGCGAACGGGCAATCACCGACATGAGCGAACGCCTGAGCGCCATGGGCGTGTACCCGTTCGTGGTGCCGTTCGTGCCCATCGACGGTACGCCGCTGGCGCATCACCCCAAACCCGACAGCGCGATGATGGCCCGGCTGTATCCGCAGATTGGCGCCAGCCTGCGTCGGCACGGATTGCACTCGGAAAATATCAATGCGGGCTGCGCCAAGTGCGGTGCGTGCTCGGCCTTGAAGAATCACGAATAGGCCTTTTGCGCCTCGGGAGACGGATCATGCAGAACCTGGCCTTTGCCCTTGTAGACAGCACCTTCGAACCCTTCCGTGCCGGTGAACTGGTGGTCAAGCCCGCCACGGAACACTGGGAAAAACAGGCCTATTTCGCGTTGCGTCGGTCGGTGTTTTCCGATGAGCAGCAACTGCTGCCACAGGACAAGGACAGCCACGACTTTCAGGCCATTGCCATCGTGGCCCTGGCGGGCAGTTGCGGGATGGCGGATCAGGTGGTCGGCGCCGTTCGTATCTATCAGCGCGAGCCGGGACTGTGGTTCGGCGGGCGTTTATGCGTGGCCCAGGCTTACCGCCGTCACAGCATGATTGGCAAGGCACTGGTCAATGAGGCGGTCTCTCGGGCAAAAGACCTGGGCTGCGAAGTGTTCCACGCCACGGTGCAAGCGCCCAACGAGGCGTACTTTCATGCCCTCCAATGGCAGACGCTGGAGCACCTCGAACTGCTCGGCCAGCCGCACTGCCTGATGCAGGCCGACCTCGCGCGTTACCCGCTGATGCCGCGTCAGGTGTCGTTGCGTGCGTTGAAGGTGGCTCGCCATGACTGACTCGGTTGATTTGAGCGCACTGATGGACGTCCTGCGCAACACGCCGGCCATGCTGTCCAAACAGGCGATCCAGCAACCGGCCCGGGTGATAGGCCGCACTGAAAAACAGCTGACCCGGGCTCAGCTGTATGCGTTGCCCGGGGACGACACCGCGGCGATTGCGTGTGGCGATCATTTTCAGCTGCTGGCGATCGAAGGCATGCTGCCGGGCTTTGTCAAGGCCGCGCCCTGGTTCGCCGGTTGGTCGGCGGTCATGGCCAATGTCAGCGACATCACGGCCATGGGCGGACGCGCAACAGCGGTGGTCAATGCGTACTGGCACCACGACGATGCCGCCGCGCAGGAGATCCTCGCCGGCATCCGCGCGGCGTGCGACGCCTACGGCCTCATGCTGGCGGGCGGGCACACCAGCCTTTCAGAGCACAACCCAACGGCGCTGGCGGTGGCGATCACCGGTGTTGCCAGCAAGCTGCTGTCGACCCTGCACGTCAAGCCGGGTCAGGTGATCGCCATGGCGGTGGATCTGGAAGGCGATTGGCATGCCGACAGCACCTACTGGAAAGCCTTCGAAGGTGTACCCGCCGAGCGTCTGCGCAGCAAGCTGGAAGTCCTGCCGCGACTGGCCGAAGCGCAGTGGCTGCACGCCGCCAAGGACATCAGCAATGCCGGCGTGTTGGGCAGCTTGTTGATGCTGCTGGAGACCACCGGTTGCGGCGCAGACATCGATTTGCAACGGCTACCGTGCCCCAACGATGCCGAGGCTGATTTCGACTGGGCCCGCTGGCTGAAAGTGTTCCCCAGCTACGGCTTTCTCATGACCCTGGACGAAGCCGACTGGCCCAATGTTCAGGCGGCGTTCGCCTTTGAGGGCCTGCGCTGCGAGCGCATTGGCAGCGTCACCGACAGCGCCGAGCTCACGGTGCAACACGGCCTCCAGCGCCGCACGTTCTGGGACCTCAACGAGCAGCCATTCACCGGATTCAGTTATCGCGATCTCGACCTTTCCCCTTTGACTACCCATCAGGAGCACTGACATGCCTGCCGTCAATTTCAATATTCGCTGGCCCAACGGCAAAGAGGCCGCCGGCTATTCGCCTTCCACGGTGATCTACGAGCACTTGCAGGAGGGCGCCCGTTACCCGCTCGCGGAGTTTCTGCAGCGCATCGAAGGGGGCCTGAACAACGCGTCCGAGCGGGTGAAGGAGGTCAAGGGCTTCTACTGCAGTTCGGCCATGGACACCCTGAGTTCGCTCAAGGGCCAGGCTCACTATCAAGAGGACGGGCCGGTGGAAATTCTCAGCATGCGCACCGAAGGCGGTGGCCGGGTGACGGGCGCCGGGTGGAGTTCTTTTTGATTCAACACGATCCCCTGTGGGAGCGAATTCATTCGCGAGCGGCCGGTACATCCGAACCCTTTCGGTTGGTTGCAACACTGCGTCGCGAATGAATTCGCTCCCACAGAAAGATCGCGACTCTGCCGCACAAATTTCCGTAGCCCATACATGTTGACTTTCATGATTTGCACCCTGGAGACCCCGACCATGCCCACCTCAATCACTTCCCTCAAAACACCCCACCACAGCGTCATCGTCGTTGGCGGCGGGCAGGCCGGGTTGTCGGCCAGTTACTACCTGCAACAGCAGGGCGTCGACCATCTGGTGCTGGAGAAACACAGCGTGACCCACACCTGGCGCAACCAGCGCTGGGACGCTTTCAGCCTGGTCACGCCGAACTGGCAGTGCGCGTTGCCGGGTTATCGCTACAGCGAGGAACATGGCGGCAAGGACCCTCACGGGTTCATGAAGAAAGACCAGATCAACGACTACCTCGCCGGCTTCGTCAAGGCGGTCAACGCCCCGGTTCGGGAAGGGGTTGCCGTCAGGCGTGTAATCCCGCGTGCCGCCGGTGGCTTTGAGGTGCACACCTCCCATGGCGAGTTCACCGCCGATCAGGTGATCTGCGCGTCTGGCGGTTATCACACGCCCATCATTCCGCGTCTGGCCGAGCGTCTGCCGGTCGGTATCACCCAGATTCATTCCGAGCAATACCGCAATCCTCAAGCCCTGCCGCAAGGTAACGTGCTGGTCGTCGGTTCCGGTCAGTCGGGCGCGCAGATCGCCGAAGACCTGCATCTGGCAGGCCGCAAGGTCTATCTGGCAGTGGGCGATGCACCCCGCTGCGCGCGTTTCTATCGCGGCAAGGACGTGGTCGACTGGCTCGCAGAAATGGGTTACTACCAGATCGGCGTCGACACCCATCCGCTGCGCGAAGGCGTGCGTGACAACACCAACCACTACGTGACCGGACGCGACGGCGGGCGTGACATTGACCTGCGCAAGTTCGCCCTCGAAGGCATGGAATTGTTCGGCCGACTGGAAGGGTTGCAGGGCGACGTGCTGCAGTTCTCCGGCAACCTGAGCGAAAGCCTCGACAGTGCCGACGCGGTCTATAACCGGATCAACGGCTCCATCGATAAATACATCGCCGAACACGGCATCGACGCGCCTGCTGGCGAGCGTTACGAGCCGGTGTGGGCGCCATCGCAGGAGCGTGGCGAACTGAATCTGGCGGAGCAGGGCATCACCAGCATTATCTGGTGCATTGGCTTTACCCCGGACTTCACGTGGGTCGAAGCGCCGGTGTTTAACGGTCGAGGCCATCCGGGGCACGTGCGAGGCGTGACGGCGCAGCCTGGCCTGTATTTCCTCGGCCTGCCGTGGCTGTACACCTGGGGCTCGGGCCGTTTCTCGGGCGTGGCACGGGACGCGGAGTATGTGGTGGAGCATCTTGTGCGCGCTCAGGCCAAGCACAAGGTGGCTTGAGTGGGTGAGACCGTGTCGGTCCTGCTGACACGGTCTCGGCAAGCGGTTACGGGAAGCTGAACTCGAAACTTGCTGCGCGATGGTCCGACGGTCCCGGTTCGTTCACCGTGCCCGTGGGCGTCATGGCGGTCGTCCCGTTGGTCACCGCGTAATCGAGCATGTTCTGCGGGGCAGTGCTGGGGTGAGTGGCGCTTGTGGACTGCACCAGTTGTGCGATATCGGGAGGCGATACCCAGTTCCCGCGCCTGGCGGGAAACGCTGGGTCGGGTTCCCTCGGATCCCTGTTGAAATCACCCACCACCGCGAACCGCGTAGGTGTATACCAACTGATCTCCCTGAGCATGCGCGGGGCGTTAACACCCCCTCCCGAGATGGCGTGGAAGTTAAAGACCGTAACGGTTTCCGTCGAGACACCCGAGACGCTGGACCTGCGTATCTCCAGCCCGAGCGCTGGCCGATACGTCGGGGCACCCTGCGCATCGGGGAGGCCGTCGGAAATGACCACCGGACCGATGATGTTGATGTCTCGATAGTCGGCGACGAGTATGGCGAGGTTGACTCTGAAGCGACCTACATTGAAAAAGAACACCTGATACTGCTCAGAGCGCGAGGTGGTTCCTGCCTCCCACAAATAGTGCTGGACGGTGTGCGGGTAGCCGAATTGGTCCATGAGGGTTATGTCCTCAACATGGTGCGCGGACGCCGGGCGAACCCCTGCTTCCTGCAGCGCCACAACGTCATTGCTGCGCGCCAGCGCCAACACCTGATTGCGCCATTTGGTGTCGGTCGCCTCCGATGAGCCCTGCATGTTCCAGGTCGCTACTCGCAACGGCCTGCCCGCCACTCCCGGCAATCTGCCTACCTCTATCTGCAAACCGTTGGGTCTTTCAAGAATCCGCACATGGTGATAGTCCCTGATAGCGCCGTGCAGTCGAATATGCGCATGCCAAGGGCCATAAGCGGCGCCCACGATGATTTGCAGCATTCTCAAGGCGTCCGCGTGATCCAGTCGTTCAGGACCCGAGGGTGCCCGCAGCCCGTTCATGATGAAGGCGTGATGGACGTGGTAAAGCAGTACCAGCAACGAGCGACCCTGTTGAGGTGCCCCGGAAGCGACGGCTTGAATGATGTCGGCTTCGTGGTACAGGCGACGAAAGAGGGAGGTCACCGCATCGGAATAATCGAGTTGAAGGCGGTCGTTGTCACTGCGCATATAGTTCAGTGACAAGAAGTAACAGAGGTAGCCGGCGGCGTGTGTTGCGCCGGACGGGTCCGTCTGAAACTGGTGGAATATATTAATGATCACGACCTCCAGTTGCGTTTGAAAGTCGGCGGCTGAGAGGGGGGGCGCCAGTTGTTGCTCAATGTAGTTGCGAATACGCGGGTGCACGGGCATTTGGATGTTCTCTGCGTCGGTGATACGGGACTCTGAGCGTGTGTGTGCAGGCGGAGCTGCCGGGTCACTTCGCACCTGAATAAAGAGCGGTCAGAAACCCGTCCTGCACTGCCAGCGCCGGGCTTGCCGTATCACACTTCAAGGACGTACTCGGTACCAGTGGGCTGACTGCGTTACCGTCATAGGCATATTGGTGAAGAACATGGGAAGCATCGGTGTAAATCAGCTTGAGCAACCCGTTGTGCACCGCAATGCCCGGTGAGTGCGCGTACTGTCTGGCGATCAATCGCGCAGGCCCGCTCCAGGCGCCTCCGTCGTTTTTTTGCAGGTGGCTTTCGCCGCTGACGTCGTCCTGATAAATGAGGTGGATCAGATTTTGATAGGTGATAGCCACCGGGCTTAGTTCGGTAATCGCCGTGTTGACGCCATCTGTTTTTATGATCGGCTGTGCTGTCCAATCGCGTACGTCGGTGGTTCGCTGGTGATAGATGTTCCTGCCCGATGGCCCTTTGTAAAACATGTGCAACACGCCGTTCAACTCGGCGAACGCCGGTGTCTCCGTCACGACGACATCGAGTTGGTCAGTTTGTTTGAACTTGCCCAGGCCTTCGTCATATGTGCACACGTAGGTGACATCGTTTGCGGCTTTATAGAACAGGTAAAGCGTGCCGTTGAACGACACCAGTGAAGGAAGTTCGATAGAGCTCATTCTGCTTTGGGGTTCCGGGCTCTGCCAGGCTTCACCCTGTGGTTTTTTGATGAGGTGCACACGGCCGAAAGTGTCTGCGCGGTAGACGCAATACAGCGTGCCGTTATGAACGGTTGCCCTGCAGCCCGCTGCAATATTGGGAGCTATTGAAATGGAGCCGCTCAAAATACCCTGGCTGTTGGTAGTGACTTGCAGATTCATGATGGTCTCGTGACTTGTGAGAGGAACCGCGACGTAATCTCGAATCTGAAGATGGGCATATCGGACGGGAGAGAGGGGAGGTGTAGGAGAACCTGACGCTGCCGGTAAGCTTCGCTGATCCCGGTGCGATGTTTCACGCGGTGGGCTGCAGTCGGAATTTGACCAGCGTCACTTGACGGCTATTTGTAACGGGACAATACTTCGCTCAGATTCATATAGATGACTACATAACTACAACAGCGAAGCGCCTATGAACCGTCTATCCAGTGATGTCCGTCTGCCGCTCTACCAACGTCTGCGTGATCAATTGGCTGAGCAGATCGCCAATAATCGCTGGCGTCCGGGTGAAGCCATTCCTACCGAAGCCGCTTTGTCGAGCGAGTATTGCCTGTCCACCGGCACGGTGCGCAAGGCCATCGACATGTTGGTCAATGAGAACATTCTGGAGCGCCAGCAGGGGCGGGGCACGTTCATTCGTCGCCCGCAGTTCCAGTCTTCGCTGTTCCGTTTCTTCCGTTTTCAGAGCGTGTCCGGCGAGCGTCAGGTGCCGGAGAGCCGCATTCTGTCCATTGAGCCGGTGACGGCGCCGTCCGCTGTGTCCCAGGCGTTGGGGCTGCCGCTCGACGCGCCGGTGATTCGCATGATCCGCTTGCGTCTGCTGGACGCCCAGCCAGTGCTGGCCGAAGAAATCTGGCTGCCACAGGTTCAATTCCAGACCCTGCTGGACACTGATCTGAGTCGGCACGGCCCGTTGTTGTACCCCATCTACGAGGAGCTTTGCGGCCAGGTGGTGGCCTATGCGGAAGAGACATTGACCGCCGAGTCGATCAACGAGGTGCATGCGCGCTTGCTGCAAGTGCCGGTCAACAGCGCGGTGGTGGTGATCGAGCGCCTGGCCCGCAATTACGCTGGCGAGCCACTGGAATGGCGCCGGTCGCGCGGGCACGCCAGCCATTTCCGCTACAGCGTTGATATTCGATAACACGGCCCGTCCGGTTACATGCGAACTGGCCAGGCATCGCTGATCTTGTGGGCGCGAATTCATTCGCGAGAGGCCATCGGGATCAAGACAATGCTGCCGTTTGGAAGATCTTTCGCGAATGAATTCGCTCCCACAGGAACGCCGTTCGCCACAGGGATTTGCATAAAGCCCGTCATTGAGAGCGGGCTCAAACAACTGCCGCTTCACACCTTCATAAGGACAAGAATCATGTTCAACTGGTATCGCCAAGTCACTCCTCGGGAGCGTAAAACGTTCTGGGCCTGTTTCGGCGGATGGTCGCTGGACGCCCTTGAAGTCCAGATGTTCGGTCTGGCCATCCCGGCACTGATCGCCGCTTTCGCCTTGAGCAAGGGCGATGCAGGCCTGATCAGCGGTGTGACGTTGGTCACCTCGGCCCTGGGCGGTTGGGTCGGCGGGACGCTGTCTGACCGGTACGGTCGCGTGCGCACCCTGCAATGGATGATCCTCTGGTTCTCGTTTTTCACCTTTCTGTCCGCGTTCGTCACCGGCTTCAGTTCGCTGCTGGTGGTCAAGGCCTTGCAGGGCTTCGGCATCGGCGGTGAATGGGCGGCCGGCGCGGTGCTGATGGCTGAAACCATCAACCCGAAATACCGTGGCAAGGTCATGGGCACTGTGCAGAGCGCATGGGCCGTGGGCTGGGGCCTGGCGGTGGGCGTGTTCACACTGATTTATTCGTTCGTGCCACAGGACATGGCCTGGCGCGTGATGTTCCTGGTCGGCCTGCTGCCATCGCTGCTGATCATCTGGGTGCGTCGCAATGTCGAAGAGCCCGACAGCTTCCAGCGCCTGCAGAAAGAGAAAGCCATTCCGCAGAGCTTCTTCAAATCCCTGGCCGGCATCTTCCGTCCTGAACTGATCCGCGTGACGCTGCTCGGCGGCTTGCTTGGCCTTGGTGCTCACGGCGGCTACCACGCGGTCATGACCTGGCTGCCCACCTTCCTGAAAACCGAACGCAACCTGTCGGTGCTCAACTCCGGTGGTTATCTGGCCGTGATCATCGTTGCCTTCTGGTGCGGCTGTGTGGCCAGTGGTTTTCTGATTGACCGCATCGGTCGTCGCATGAACATCGTGCTGTTCGCCCTGTGCTGCGTCATCACCGTGCAGTGCTACGTGTTCCTCCCGCTGACCAACACCCAGATGCTGTTCCTCGGATTCCCGCTGGGCTTCTTCGCGGCAGGCATCCCGGCCAGCCTCGGCGCGTTGTTCAACGAACTCTATCCGGCCGACGTGCGCGGGGCAGGGGTGGGCTTTTGCTACAACTTCGGCCGTGTGCTGTCGTCAGTGTTCCCGTTTCTGGTCGGCCACATGAGTGAGTCGATGTCGCTGGGTTCGGCGATCGGCATCGACGCTGGCATCGCCTACGGCGTGGCTGTGATTGCCGCCCTTTGCCTGCCGGAAACCCGTGGCCGCAGTCTGGAAAACAGCCCCGCCGCCGCACAAGGCTCAGTCAGCAGCGAAACCGCTCGCGCCTGATGCGTTTTACCTGCGCGGTGTGCATTGCACCGCGCTTTTCTTCGATAGATGAGACCCATGTCCGATACCTTTCCCGCGTCGATTCTAGGCATCGACGGCCACGCACACGTATTCAGCAGGGAGCTGGATCTGACATCGGCACGACGCTATTCACCTGATTACGACGCCACCCTGGCGATGTATCAACACAACCTGCAGAGCCATGGACTGAGCCATGGCGTGCTGGTGCAGCCGAGTTTTCTCGGCACCGATAACCGCTACCTGCTCAATGCCCTGCGCCAAGCGCCGGAGCAGTTGCGCGGCGTGGTGGTGGTTGACCGCCAGATCAGCCGCAGTGAACTGGACGAGATGGACCGCCTGGGCGTAGTCGGTATTCGTCTGAACCTGATGGGCAAGGCGCTGCCGGATTTTTCCGAGCCTCAGTGGGCCGTGCTGTTCAGTCACATCGCCGAGCTGGACTGGCACGTCGAACTGCATCGTCATGTCGCCGATTTACCGGGTTTGATCCGAGCCCTGATGCCCTTTGGCGTGAAGGTCGTCATCGACCATTTCGGTCGGCCGGATGCGCGGCTGGGCCTCGACCAGCCGGGGTTTCGCGAGCTGCTCGAACTGGGCCTAGGCGGGCGCTTATGGATGAAGGTCTCCGGCATTTATCGACTCGAAGGCAGCGAACAGGAGAACCTCGATTTCTCCCGTGCCGCCTTGCCGTTGTTGCTCCAGAGCTTTGGTCAGCAGCGCCTGGTCTGGGGCAGTGACTGGCCTCACACTCAACATGAAAACCGCGTGAGTTATGGTTCTGTGGTCGAGCAGTTGCGGGCGCTGGACTGCTCGCCGCAAGTGATGCGCTCCTTGCTGATCGAAGCGCCGCAGGTGTTGTTTGATTTTATGGTGGTTGAAGCGTGAGCTGAACCCCGATTTCTGAATGCGGATGACCCTGTGGGAGATTCTATGGTTCTCAAAACAGGGGTGTCTGTCCGCATGCGTCACATTCCGGATGACGCAGAGCGTCATTGAATGTGTTACCACGCGGAGCGTGGGAACAATCAGTGATGGGCATTCTGGCGGGCTTGTCTCGCCGTCCACCGCCGATTTGTATGCAGTAGCAGCGTTCTCAGCGCAGTTTTGGTGCGGGCGCCTAACAGGCGGCTTTCAGCCGGATGAACAAATGGTTAGTCCGGCACACAAGGCGCTTTCATCGGGGATTCATTTGTTGTTCATCCAGCGCACGCGCAGCCTTGATCCATCGAAATTCACCCTGCGCCACGGGGATCTTTTCAACTGCTGAGGGTTGTGTCATGAACGCCAAATCATTGCTGCTTGTTCCCCTGTTGGGTCTGGTTGCTGTCCTTTCTGGCTGCGCGGGCCCGATGCCTAAGGCTGACCCGAGTGAGGCGTGGATCGGCTTGCAGGAAGAGCCTTCCGGCGTGTTGATGGCGGAGGATCTGGACGGAAAACGCCTGAATGACGGCCGCTATTTCGACGCGAAACCTGGGGCGCACACGCTGGATGTCGAGTTGATCGTCGCGGGCAACGGTGATGACGGGCAGATGAATTGTGGGGCAGGTATCCGCTTTCATCAGTTCAAGGCCGGTGAGCATTACAAACTCGTGGAGTCGAGTCTGGGCGAGGAGTATCGGGTGAAGCTGGAGGATTCGAGCGGGCATCAGATCGGGCAGAGCAAGGATTTCACCTGCATGCCGGGGTGAACTGACATTTCTTTCATCAATGGTTTTTAGTGAGCCCCTGGCGGAAACGTCATGGGCTTTTTTGTGAATGGTCCCCAACGCGTCCTGTTTCGTTTTGTTGCGTCGGATAGGCGCGTCCAAAGCGATCACCAATAATCCCCACCGATTGACGCATGATGAACTCAACGAAAGGAAGCTGAGGGCAATGGGGCCAGATGATCAGAGAATTGCGGATGAGGCGCTGCTATTCGCTAAAGCAAATAGAAGGGAGATTGCGAAGAGGCTGACGGATACTTCGATTTATGTGCCGGAAGAGTATCCCGTCTCTATATTTATGGCAGGCTCGCCCGGAGCGGGCAAGACAGAGGCTTCGTTGGAGTTTCTGGCCAGGTTCGAAGCCAGATCAGTTCGAATCGACCCTGATTTGTTGAGGGCTGAAATACCTGCCTACACAGGAGGCAATTCTTGTCTGTTCCAGCGTGCCGTTTCGGTTTTGGTGGACAAACTTCACGACCAGGTTTTGAAGCAAAACCAGTCGTTCCTGTTGGATGGCACGTCGGCGAACTTCGAGACGGTAGCTCGTAATATTCGCAGGTCTTTAAGGAAGGGCCGATTCGTCCTGATTTTGTACGTTTATCAAGACCCTAAATTGGCATGGAGGTTTGTGACTGCAAGAGAGCAGGTGGAGGGCCGTAACATTCCTTTGAGTGAGTTTATCCGACAGTATTTCAGCGCCCGCAACGTTGTGAACCGACTCAAGATAGAGTTCGGTCATGCGGTCACGGTCGACCTTTTTATTAAAAATGAGAGCGGCTCAACGCGCTTCTACAAGGAGAATATCCAGCGAATTGACGATCACGTACCTGAAATCTATGATCAAACCTCGCTTGAAAGGACGCTGGACGACATGAGGGATATCAATGAACCCGTCTGAAAAGAACGCTCAGGAAATGAAGAGGTCGTTGTCGGACTTCGTGCGCAACGCAACCTCCGAAGAAAAGGAACGCGTTTATCAGGAGGTCATGAAGAAGGCGTGGGAGCGGCAGGACCGGATCATCGAGAAAGCCCGGAACATGTGACGTGAAATCCATACAACAAAGCCGCCGATGAGGCGGCTTTGTTGCATCACCCCAATGCCAATACCTGCCGACACTCAAGCACCAGGCTTGCACCCCCGGACGGGCTGTTTCCGATACGCAGCTTGAAGCCGTGCAGGTTGACGATCGCCGCGACGATAGACAGCCCAAGCCCAAACCCGCTCTGTTGATTACCGGTTTCGCTGCGATAGAACCGCTTGAACACGGCCTCACGTTCGGCGTCGGGAATGCCGGGCCCGGTGTCCTGGACTTCGATGAACGTGGTGTCGCCTTCGGCCCGGGCGATGAGCAAAACCTGGCCGCCCGGCGGGGTGAACTTGATCGAGTTGCTGAGCAGATTGGACAGGGCTTCGAACAGCAGGGCCCGGTCACCGATAACAGGCGGCAGCTGTTCGGCCATTTTCAGTTGAAGTGCGATGCGACCTTCTTCCGCCAGTGGCAGGTAGAAGTCGTACAGCTCGTGAAGCAACGGCACAGGGTCCATTTGACCAAACGCTGAACGGCGCTGATGATCTTCCAGTTCCGAAATCCGCAGCAGGCCCCGAAAACGTGCCATCAGGGTGTCGGCGTCGGCGATCACCTGCGCCATTTGTTCACCTTGAGGCGAGTCTTCGGCGGACTGCTGTTGAATGCGGTACAACTGCGCGCGCAGGCGGGTGAGCGGGGTGCGCAGGTCGTGGGCAATGTTGTCGCAGACCCCTTTGACCTCGTTCATCAGGCGTTCGATACGGTCGAGCATGGCGTTGACGATGTCCGCCAGCATGTCCAGTTCGTCGCGCCGGTTCGAGACCGGCAAGCGTTTGGTCAGGTCGCCCGTGACGATGGCCTCGGCGCTGGCCTGGATCGCCCCGATACGCCGCAGCGGTCGCTGACGTAACAGATGCCAGCCCAGTGCGCCGGGAATGATCGTCAACGAGACGCCCCACAACAACGCGCGCAGGATCAGCGTGGTCACGGCAAACAGCGAGCCGTTGTCGCGGACCAGCACCAGCCAGCGGTCGTCCATGGTGTGGATCGCGACGGCATCGCAGCTGGCACGTGGCAGGTCCGGGTCGTCGGAGTCGATGCAGGTGTCCAGCTCCTGAATCTCGCCGGTGAGTTTCAAGCCTTCGGGAATCTCGTGGACGGGGCCGCTGATCGGCTTCAAATCCTTATCAAACAGGCCGTAGGCGTCGACGGAGCGGATGTCGAATTTATCGCTGGTGTGCAGGGCATCGTCCAGCTGCGCGCCTTCGAAGCGCGAGAACAGCTGTTGACGTTGCATCAGGGAATGCCGGGCGAGGGTATTGAGGTAACTGGTGACTTCCCAGTACAGCACCCCCATGAGGATGCTGCTCCAGGCCACGAATAGAAAACTGTAGAGCGCCAGCAGACGGCTGCTGGAGGAGCGCCAGCCCTTAGACGGGTTCGGCAATGACATAACCTGAGCCTCGAACGGTACGTATCAGCGGCGTCAGGGTAGGGGGATCGATTTTCTTGCGCAAGCGACCGATGTGCACGTCGATCAGGTTGGTGCCAGGGTCGAAGTGATACCCCCAGACTTCTTCGAAGATCATCATGCGGGTGATGATCTGGCCGCTGTTGCGCATCAGGAATTCCAGCAGCTTGTATTCGGTCGGCAGCAGGTTCAGTGGCTGGCCGGCGCGGCTGGCCTCGCGGGTGATGAGGTTCAGTTCCAGGTCCGCGACCTTGAGCATGGTTTCGGCCTGGGTCACCGGGTTGCTGCGGCGCAGCAGAACCTCAACGCGGGCGGCCATTTCATCGGAAGCGAAGGGTTTGGACAGGTAATCATCACCGCCGGCACGCAGGCCGCGGACACGCTCGTCGACGTCGGACAGGGCGCTGATCATCAGGATTGGCGTGGCAATCCCCAGCGCGCGCATGGTCGTGACAATGGCCAGGCCGTCGACTTCGGGGAGCATGCGGTCCAGGGTGATCAGGTCGTAGTCGCCGCTGACCGCCCGCACCAGGCCTTCACGGCCATTGTCGACCCAATCCACTTGAAGGCCATGGCTGCTGAGTTCGGCAACGATTTCCTTGGCGGTGACGGCATCGTCTTCGATTGTCAGGATTCGGGTCATTGAGATGTCTGAACCACGTAGTGACTGAAGGCTGTATTTTGCCTTTAAACGTAGCCGGTATTTCTTAAAAATAATTTAAGAAGGTCCAGGTGACTTGTCTTTCCAGATAACACCGACTGGTAGGAGCGCGCTTGCCCGCGATTGCGGTGTGTCATGCGACAACAATGAGGCAGACCTACCGCATTCGCGGGCAAGCGCGCTCCTACAGGTTCTCAAGTGCCCTTACGCGCTGCATCACCCTTGCGTTCTGTGTCCTCGCGATCCGGGACAGCGCGTTGTTTTTTCTGCAGTGACTGCTTCTGCGACGTCTGCTTCTTCGGTGTACCACTCTCGCTGCGGATCTGCGCGTGGCTGATCAAGGCAAAGATAAAGCTGCCGCCAATGATGTTCCCGGCCAGCGTCGGGCCGGCGAATACCATCCAGAAGTCCTTCCACGGCAGTTCGCCGGCGAACACCAGATAAGACACTTCGGCCGAACCGACAACGATGTGGGTGAAGTCGCCCAGGGCCATCAGGTAGGTGATCATCACGATGATCGCCACTTTGGCTGCTTCCATGGATGCGATCATCCAGACCATCGTGGCGATCATCCAGCCTGAAATAATGCCTTTGGCAAACATGGTGCCGACATCGTTTTCCATGACCTTGCGGCCAATTTCCAGAAAGGCCAGGTCAGTCTTGCTGTCGAAAATCGGCAAGTGCAGCATGACGTAAGCCACCAGCAAGGTGCCGCACAGGTTGCCGACCAACACCACCGACCACAGCCGCAGCAGGCGACCGATGTTGCTGAGGGTGAATTTGGTCATCACCGGCAGAACCGCCGTGATGGTGTTTTCAGTGAACAGTTGCTGGCGCGCCAGGATGACCGCCAGAAAGCCTGCGCTGTAACCGAGGCTGGCGATGGCGTGAAAGCCCTCGCCATCCGGCAGCCTGGAGTTGAGCAACCCCATGGCCATCAGGGACAACCCCATGGTCAGGCCCGCTGCCAGCGCCGACCAGAACAGCGCCGCGACATTGCGCTCCAGTTCCTGATCGCCCTGCATGCGGATGGTCTCGTGCAGGACGGCGGCCCGAGGCGGCTGGTTTTCGTCGATGTCGCGTTCTTCTTCGGGCGTCAGGCCCGGGGTCTTGCCGTCTTGTTCGCTGTCCATGGTCGATCTCGGTGTTCTTCGGGGAGGGAACGGCCCGTGCTGCCCGCTGGGGTCTGTGCCGTGCTGAAGGTTCAGACCCATTGGCTTCAGAGTCGTTCGCCAAGACCCAGCCGACTGCACGCTCGCTTTGTAGGAGCGCGCTTGCCCGCGATGGGACTGTGTCAGGCGCCGACCCTGTCGCAGGCATACCGCGCTCGTCCGGAGGCAGTCCAGACCAAGCGCGCTTCTACAGAGGCAGGGTTTATGCCGTCAGCTCGGCACTGTCGATCCGAACCACACCCGCCGCAGCCAGATCTTTCCACGCCGTGTCCAGCGAACCGTTGAGATCGATGGCCTTGCACGCGTCGGCAATGATCCAGGTATTGAACCCCGCCGCTCGCGCATCCAGCGCCGACCAGGCAACGCAGAAGTCCAGTGCCAGTCCGACCACGAAGACGCTGTCGATGCCACGCTCCTTGAGGTATCCGGCCAGTCCGGTCTGGGTGGTGCGGTCTGCTTCGACGAATGCCGAGTAGCTGTCGATCCCGGCGTTACAGCCTTTTCTCAGTATCAGCTGGGCGTGCGCGACGTCGAGGTCGGCATGCAACTGGGCGCCATGGGTGCCCTGGACGCAGTGGTCCGGCCACAGGGTCTGGGGACCATAGGGCAGGGTGATGCTGTCGAACGGGGCGCGTCCGGCGTGGCTGGAGGCAAACGAGATGTGGTCGACCGGGTGCCAATCCTGAGTGATCACCACGTTGCAAAATTGCGCGCCGAGGCGGTTGATCAAGGGCACCAGCGTATCGCCCGACGCGACGGCCAGCGCGCCACCGGGCATGAAGTCGTATTGCATGTCGATGACCAGCAGCGCGCTGCGTGGGTCAGAGGGCAAGCGATTGAGGGAAGCGGTCATCAGCCATGTCCTTGATGAAGTGTTTGAATCAATTGCAGCCCTGTGGGAACCGACTCCCACAGGGGTTGCCCGGTGCCGTCAGGCGAACACACGAATCGGCGCGCCCGCATGCCAGGCCTGGATGTCCTCGATCATCTGACTGAAGAACATCCGGTAGTTGTTTTCCGTGACGTAACCCACGTGCGGCGTGGCCAGCAGGTTGGGCAAGGTGCGGAACGGGTGATCGCCCGGTAATGGCTCGACGCTGTACACGTCCAGTGCGGCGCCAGCGATTTTTTTCTGTTTGAGCACGTCGATCAGCGCGTCTTCGTCAACGATCGGCCCGCGCGCGGTGTTCACCAGATACGCGGTCGGTTTCATGCGGTTCAACGATTCGGCGTCCACCAGGCCTCGGCTGCGATCACTGAGGACCAGGTTCACCGAAATCACGTCCGATTGCTCGAACAGTGCCTGCTTGCTCACGTAGGTCACGCCGTGTTCGGCGGCACGCTCAGCGGTCAGGTTTTCGCTCCAGGCGATGACCTTCATGTCAAACGCCAGGGCGTAGCGGGCGATTTTCTGGCCGATGCTGCCCAGCCCGACGATACCCAGCGTCTTGCCGTACAAGTCGCTGCCGATCCCGGTCTGCCATTGGCCGGCACGCAGAGAGTTGGCTTCGTCGACGATATTGCGCGTGACGGCCATGATCAGTGCCCAGGTCAGTTCCGGGGCGGCGTATTTGTAGCTTTCGGTGCCCGCCACGGTGATGCCCAGACGTGCCGCAGCCTTGAGGTCCAGCGCCGCATTACGCATGCCGCCGGTGACCAGCAGTTTGAGATTGGGCAGTTGACTGAGCAGGACGTCGTCGAAGGTCGTGCGTTCGCGCATCACGCAGATCACGCTGAAGTCTTTCAAGCGGGCGACGAGGGTCGCGGTGTCGGCAGGATAATCGTGAAGGAAGCTGACCTCGCCGATGGGCTTGAGCACTGTCCAGTCCACGACATTTTCAGCCACGGATTGCCAGTCATCGAGCACGGCGATTCTCAGCGGGGAACCCTGAGTCATATCAGTTAGGCCTCGTTCAAGGAGCGCATTGGATGTGTGGCGCACACAGTACGCCTGAGCCCGTTGGAGTGGAACCCTGACAATGCTTGAGATCGAGCATCGCTCTCGGGCCGTGGCGCGATTGCGAACGTTGTGACGATCCTCTGTGGGAGCGAATTCATTCGCGAAAGATGTTCCAGACGACACGGATGCGTTGTCTGTGCCGGCGCATCGCGAATGAATTCGCTCCCACTGGGGATGGGTGTCAGGCCTTGAGTGTCGGGGGCCTGGTTATTGGGCCTAATTAAACAACCCCGCCGCGATATTGATCGAGAACCCCAGAATGGAGGTGTTGAACAAAAAACCGATCAGGCATTGCGCCAGGACCACCTTGCGTAAGCTCCGTGTCGCCACGCCCACGTCGGAAGTCTGTACCGCGACACAGAGCGTGAACGAGAAGTACAGGAAGTCCCAGTAATCGGGGTTCTGTTCGCCGTCGGAGAAACGCAAGGCTGCGTCTTCGCCGTCCCATGTGTAAAACATCCGCGCGTAATGGAGGCTGAAAATGACCCCGATCAACAGCCACGAGCCGAGGATGGTGAAGCCGGTGAACGTGTAGTGCAGCGCTTTATCGCTGGCACTCATGTCCTTGATCCCGGCGAGTTCCAGGACGATGGCGGCGAGGCTGGCAATGGCCGCCACGCAGACCACCATCAACACCAGCCCGGCATTTTCATCTTCGATCTCGGCGATCCGTCTGACGTCTTCGGCACTGGATTTGAACGTACGTTGCATGATCAGAATCATGTAGATCCATCCGGCAACGTTCCAGGCGATCAGGCATTTGCTGGTCAGGGTGATCTCGGGTGCGATGAACGCGGATGCGATACCGGCCGCAACCCCAAGTGCAGTGGCAATGGTCAGGCGAGGGTGAGTCTGGGTGAGATGGGACATGGACGACTTCACGGCAGTGACAGGCGGCAAACATAGCACGCGTGGGTCGATAACACGGAAGGTAAGAAAAACGGCGCGCAAGGGGTTACGCGCCGGTCGCCAGTTGGCAATTAACGTGGAACGGTTTCAAACAGCCTCGGCGGTTAACGCACCAGGCATGGCTGCTTGTTGTTGAACGACCAGTTGGGAACGAGGAACTGCATGGCCACGCTGTCATCGCGCGCACCCAGGCCCATGCCTTTGTACAGTTCATGCGCCTTGGCCACCTGGTCCATGTCGATCTCGATGCCCAGACCCGGTTTCTTCGGCACCTGCACATTGCCGCCGACGATCTGCAGTGGCGCCTTGGTCAGACGCTGGCCATCCTGCCAGATCCAGTGCGTGTCGATCGCGGTGATGTTGCCCGGCGCAGCCGCAGCAGCGTGAGTGAACATCGCCAGCGAGATGTCGAAATGGTTGTTGGAATGCGAACCCCAGGTCAGGCCCCACTCGTTGCACATCTGCGCGACGCGCACCGAACCCTGCATGGTCCAGAAGTGTGGGTCGGCCAGCGGGATGTCCACCGATTGCAGTTGAATGGCGTGGCCCATTTCACGCCAGTCGGTGGCGATCATGTTGGTCGCAGTGCGCAGGCCGGTTGCGCGGCGGAACTCGGCCATCACTTCGCGGCCCGAGTAACCGTTTTCAGCACCGCACGGGTCTTCGGCATAGGCCAGCACCTTATGCTGATCACGGCACAGACGAATGGCTTCTTTCAGCGACCAGGCGCCGTTCGGGTCCAGGGTGATGCGCGCTTTCGGAAAGCGTTCGGCCAGCGCCGTGACCGCCTCGATCTCGGCATCGCCGCTGAGCACGCCGCCTTTGAGTTTGAAATCTTCAAAACCGTATTGGGCGAACGCCGCTTCGGCCAGTCGCACCACACCTTCCGGCGTCAGTGCTTCTTCGTGACGTACACGGAACCACTCGTTGTCGGCGTCGTTCTCGGTGCGGTACGGCAGGTTGGTTTTCTTCTGGTCACCGACGTAGAACAGGTAACCCAGCATCTTCACTTCGTCGCGCTGCTGACCTTCACCGAGCAAGGCGGCGACCGGGACTTCCAGGTGTTGACCCAGCAAGTCGAGCACCGCCGCTTCAATGCCGGTGACAGCGTGAATGGTGATGCGCAGGTCGAACGTCTGCAGGCCACGGCCACCGGAGTCACGCTCGGCAAAGGTGCGGCGCACGTCGTTGAGGATCTTCTGGTAGTTGCCGACGGTGCTGCCGACCACCAGCGAGCGGGCGTCTTCCAGCGTTTGACGGATTTTCTCGCCGCCCGGAATTTCGCCGACGCCGGTGTGACCCGAGTTGTCCTTCAGGATCACGATATTGCGCGTGAAGTACGGGCCGTGGGCGCCGCTCAGGTTGAGCAGCATGTCGTCGTGGCCTGCTACCGGGATGACGTGCATCTCGGTGATGACTGGGGTGCTGCCGGAGTGCTGTGTGGTCATGGCTAAATCCTTGGGTTTACAGGGCGCCGCGAGGGCGCCGTCAAAACGAGGTTCAGAGTGTTCGGGTTTCGTCACGCCTGACGTTCAAAGTGTCAGGAGTGGCTGGGCGTGGCATCGACCTTGGCCACCGGCACGGCGCCGGGTTTGGGCGAGGTGCGTACGGTGAACACCAGGATCGCCGCAATGATCGAGGTGGCGGTGAGGCCATACAGGCCACCCTGGATCGAGCCGGTCTGTTGTTCGAGGATGCCGAAGGTGGTGGGCGCGACAAAGCCACCCAGGTTGCCCACCGAGTTGATCAGGGCGATGACGCCAGCCGCGATGCGTGCATCGAGGTAGCCCTGCGGGATCGGCCAGAACAGCGACGAGGCGGATTTGAAGCCCATGGCCGCAAAACAGATTGCCACGAACGCGAACACCGGACCGCCCGTGGTGGACATGAACATCCCGGCGGCGGCGATCAGCAACGCGGTGGCGACCCAGGCTTGCTGATGCTTCCATTTGGCGGACAGCGCGGCGAAGCCGTACATGCACACGATGGCGATGAACCAAGGGATCGAGTTATACAGGCCGACCTGAAAGTCAGTCAGGTCGCCCATCTTCTTGATGATGCTCGGCAGCCAGAACGTGGCCGCGTAGATCGTCAGCTGAATGAAGAAGTACATCAGGCAGAACAGGATGATCTGCGGGTCCTTGAGCAACTTGCCGATGGACAGTTTCACCGGGTTTGCGGCTTCACGGGCTTGTTGTTCAGCGTTGATCGCGTTGACCAGCGCGTCCTTTTCGGCGGCACTCAGCCATTTGGCGTCATGCGGTTTTGAGTCCAGCCAGAACCAGACGAAGAAGCACAACACTACCGAGAACATGCCTTCGATGAAGTACATCCACTGCCAGCCATGAAAACCCAGGCCTTCGATCTGCAGCAGCAGGCCGGAGAGCGGGCCGGAAATCAGCGACGCGAACGCAGAGCCGCTGAGGAAAATGGCGATGGCCTTACCGCGCTCCACGCCAGGCAACCAGCGGGTGAAGTAATAGATCACGCCCGGAAAGAAGCCGGCTTCGGCGACACCCAGCAGGAAGCGCAGGATATAGAAGTGGGTTTCGGTCTGGATAAAGGCCATGCCGCAGGCGACCAGGCCCCAGGTGAACATGATCCGGGTCAGCCAGATGCGTGCGCCGACTTTTTGCAGAAGAATGTTGGAGGGGACTTCAAACAGTGCGTACGCGATGAAGAACAGTCCGGCACCGAAACCGTAGGCGGCAGCGCCAATGCCCAGATCGTGTTCCATGTGACTACGGACGAAGCCGATGTTGACCCGGTCGATGTAGTTGACGATGAACATGATGACGAACAGCGGCAGGATGTGACGTTTGACCTTGGACACCGCTGACAGCAACGCGGAATCGGGGGCGTCATTCACCCGGGATGAGGATGTGTTCACGCTGGTTAACTCCCACTGATTATTTTTATGCGGGTTGTTATTTCAATTGTGTGTGACAAGGTGTGTGCGCCTTGTTGCCAGTCATCATACAAGTGCGATTGCGCGCTGCAAGCGATTTTACGGGGCTTGCAGGAAATATTTCGGCGGAATAGGCTTGCCTGTATGACAAGTTGAATGAGTGCGCTGTCATGGGCGTTGAGCCCGGAATTGCGAGCTCCGCAATGGGCTAAGCGGTTGAGCGAAACGCACGATGCGCGATCTTCTTCTGACCTGTCCCGCTGAAAAAATACAAGTGAGCCAGCGCCTTTTTTCGGCCCACACCCGTCACTGATCGGACTACCTCATCATGCAAACCCCTGAACGAGCGATTCCTAAACGTCGTCAGCACAACCTGGCGACCGATCTGGTCACCGACCTGAGCCAGCGCATTCTGATGGGGTCGATTGCGTCCGGTGACAAGCTGCCCTCCGAAAGCGAGATCGTGCGCGAATATGGCGTCAGCCGCACCGTGGTGCGTGAGGCGATTTCCAAGCTTCAGGCGTCGGGATTAGTGGAAACCCATCAGGGCAAAGGCACGTTCGTGCTGGCCCGCTCGCAGCAGAGCGGCTTGCATTTGAAGGTGGAGACGGCGTTCAGCGTGCGTCACATCATCGAGTTGAGGATGGGCCTTGAAACCCAGGCGGTCGCGCTGGCGGCGCAGCGCCGTACGCACGATCAACTGGCTAAGATGCGCGTGGCGCTGGACGATTATCAGGACTTGCTCGCCAAAGAAGACAGTTGCGTGGAAGCGGACCGGCGCTTTCATTTACTGATCGCCGAGGCGACCGGCAATCCGTACTTCGTCGAGATCCTGCAAAATCTGGGCAACGCGGTGATCCCGCGCAGTCGCATTGCATCCAGCGAACGGGCGGGGAGCAGTCTCACTCATCACGCCTATCTGGCGAACCTTGAACACGAAGCGATACTGGTCGCCATTCGCAGGCAAGACCCCGATGCTGCGCGGGCGGCGATGTGGACGCACTTGAGCAACAGCCGCGAACGGCTGGCGCCGGTGGAGTGAATGCATCGGCGGCGAGCGCCCGAATTCCTGTGTGCGGCTTCACTTTGCCGCGCCCAAAACTCCCATCATCACCCCCGTCTGCCACTCGAAATACGGGTTGAACGTCAGTCGCGCAAACACCTTGCCCGGCTCGCGATGGCCCCAGTCCGAATACCACACCGGTTCGCCGTTCAGGCATTTGTGCATGTCCTCGGCCTGCTGACCGTTCCAGCAGATTCGCTGTTTCCCGTCTTTGCCGTACAAGGGGTCATCCGGCGAGAACATCAAGCCCATGTGCGAGAACTGGGCGATGCGGTCCTGCGGCAGGTAGTCAGTGCGCACCAGCACCCGGGGCGTCTTCGCTGCGGTGGCGGGGCTGTCGCCGTACCAGATCAATCGACTCACCGGGTGGCTGAAGCGCGCGTTGAAGGTGTCGAGCACATACGCGGTGTCGAGCACCGAGTCATGCTGGGTAATGGCGATAAACACGGGGTTGGGGTAGGGCCGGTCCGCCAGATGGTCCTGCGCCAGCAGCGCACTGCGATAGAACTGCGCGAAGCCGTTGGTGGGCACATTCAGGTAGCGCACCGGCGTTTGCATGGGCCGGACACCGTCATTCGGGCTCGCCAGCCAGGGCCTAAACCAGCCAATGTATTGCGTGAGCCAGGCATAGCTGTTTTGTGGCCTGAACGCAGGGGAGAACAGTACCAGCCCGGCGATTTCCGGATGCTCGTAGGCGTAATCCAGCACCAGATTGGCGCCGGTGGAGAAGCCACCGAGGTACACCGCGGGCACCTCGCTCTCCATGATTCGCGCCTGCTCGCCTACAACCTGTTGCCATTGTTTCAAGGTCACATCGAGCATGTCCGCAGGCTTGCTGCCGTGCCCCGGCAACAACACCGTGCGCACCAGGAATCCTTGCCCGGCGAGTGTTTGCCCAACATCCTTGAACGAAAAAGGCGAATCCCCAAGGCCATGCACCAGAAGAATGCCTCGTTTCGCAACCCCACTGGGCCGCCATTCACGAGGGGCATTCCACGTCAGCTCCGCAGCGTGGTCGGCGGTCTGAAACGTACGATTGGCCTGGAGCCATTCGAGGGTCTGTTGACGATACGCGGCAAAACTCGCCTGACCCAGCGGCACATCGCTGGAGGCGCAGGCTTGCAGGGTCAGCAGTGAGAGGAACAGGGCGAGGCGGTGTAGGGGCAAGTGGAAGTCTCGCAGGCTGAAGGCGGCACGGTAGCAGTCGCTTTAAACGTCCAGTTGGTCAGGACGGATTCCGAAGGCCTTGGCAATCTTCTCCCGTGTGGCTTTACGGGGGCGGGCCACGGACTCCTGTTGCGCATACGCCGGTTGCGAGATACCGAGCCTTCTGGCGACTTCTTCCTGCGTCAAGTCCAGGTGTTCTCGCCAAGCCCGGATTGGAGTGGACCCGTCGACGATTCGGCTGACGACTTCATGAGGGATAAGATCATTCCCTCCGTGCTGATGGACGTACTCGTCATAAGGAATGACCACAAAAGCAGGTTTGCCATCGGGACCGTTGATGATCTGAACGTTATTAGTAGGTGCGCTCATCGCGTCTCTTTATCTCCTGAATACTGACGATTTTGATGCCGCCGTCCCAATCGAACAGGACCCGATAGTCGCCCACCCGCAGCCTGTATCCATAGGCGTGATTGACCAGGTTTTTCACGTTGACGACATCGGGCATTTGTTCCAGTCGGGTGATCGCATCCCTGATCTGAACCTGATGTTGCGTGTGCAATTTTAGAAGCTGTTTCACGGCCTTCCTTGTCCATGCGATCCTGTTCATGAGCGCCTATAAGACTTAAATAAGTCTTTTGTTGATATTACTTATAGTGAGCTGGCCATGCTAGCGGTCAATCGCACTCAGACCAAGAATCAGGCAGACTCCCCCAACCAACAAAAACATGTCGTGATGTGTATGAACCTTCAATCGCCCAGCTCGCCGGATGTGCCCCGTGTTTGCCCTTGATCATGCCCTGGCCCAGGACATCGTCGATCGGGCGATGGCGATCTTGCCGTGCAACGTCAACGTGATGGATTACCTGGGCATCATCATTGGCAGCGGTGAGGCGGAGCGGTTGTACACGCGGCATGAGGGCGCTCAACTGGTGTTGGCCAACAGTCGCGTGGTGGAGATCGATTCTCACACGGCCAAGCAGTTGAACGGCGTCCGGCCGGGCGTGAACCTGCCGCTGATGCTGGATCAACAGCTGGTCGGGGTATTGGGCATCACCGGTGAACCGGACCAAGTTCGGGTGTATGCCGAGTTGGTCAAGATGACCGCCGAGATGCTCATGGAGCACCGTCGTCAGCAGGCCGATCAACAGTGGCGGCATCAGCGCAGCGAGGACCTTTTGTCGCGTCTGCTGTTGGGTGACAGCGCACTGCACTTGATCGATGAGGCGGAACAACTCGGATTGCAGCCGCAACTGCCGCGTCAGGCCGTGCTGATCGAGCTGCCAGCAGATGCCGCGTATGCCGGCCAGCTTGCGGCTTGGCTCAACGGCCGTTATGCCAACAGTTGGTGCGTGTCCTGCGAGCCGAGCCTGGTTTACTGGTGCCGCGCGGCCGGTAAAGACCGGGATGACGCGCTGTTACTGGAACAGTTCGATGAGCAAGGCTGGCCGGTGTTGCGCATGGCGACGGTCGAACCTTCATCGGATCTCCAATCGTTGCGCAACGCCTGCGCCGCGGCCCGCGACCTGCTCGATTACGCCCGTCACGTTCAGCCGCAACAGAAACTGTTGCGCCTGGCGACTCATCGCCTGTCGGTGCTGTTCTGGCGCAACCGGCATGACTGGCTGGCTGAGGGCGTGGCAGAACCGGTCATGAAATTGCAAGGCAACGGGCAATTGCTCGACACCCTGCGTGCCTGGTTCGATTACAGCGGCGAAAGCCAGGCCTGCGCCGATGCGTTGGGGATTCATCGCAACAGTTTGCGTTACCGGCTGGAGAAAGTGGCCGAGGTCAGCGGGTGCGACCCGTATCGCACCGATGATCTGTTGCGGCTGTATCTGGGGATGCAGATGGTGGCGCGCTGAAGCGGTGCGCGTGATGTTTTGTTCGGATGAACAACAGGATGGCTGGGCCGTTGTGCGAAGGTCAGGCGGAAAAAATGGCGGGCAGTGAGAAGATCGCGACTATCGAACAAGGAGAACACCATGAAAATCGTCATTGCCCCGGATTCCTTCAAGGACAGCCTCAGCGCGCAAGGTGTGGCTCAAGCGATCGCCACGGGTCTGCGTGACGTCTGGCCAGATGCACAGCTGATCGAATGCCCGATGGCCGATGGCGGTGAAGGCACCATCGAGGCCGTGCTGGCGGCGTGCGACGGGCAATGGATGAAAAACCGGGTGACGGGCCCGCTGGGTCAGCCGGTGGAAGCGCAGTGGGGCTGGCTGGCGGAAACCCGCACCGCAATCATCGAAATGGCCATGGCCAGCGGTTTGCAGTTGCTGACCCTGGAACAGCGTGACGCCACGGTCACGACCACCTACGGCACCGGCGAGTTGATCGCCGCCGCGCTGGAAGCGGGCGCTCAGCGAGTCATCCTGGCCATTGGTGGCAGCGCGACCAACGATGCGGGCACCGGCATGCTGTCGGCCCTCGGCGCGCGTTTTCTGGACAGCAATGATGAACCTTTGCCGCCGGGCGGGCTGGCGCTGCGCAAGGTCGCCCGGATCGAGATCGAGCACATGGACCCGCGCCTCAAGGACGTGCAATTCGAAGTCGCCGCTGACGTCAACAACCCGCTCTGCGGTGCGCAAGGCGCCTCGCATGTCTTCGGTCCGCAAAAAGGCGCGTCGCCTGAACAGGTCCTGGCGCTGGATGCCGCACTGGGTCACTTCGCCAAACAATCAGCCAGCGTGCTGGGCAAGGACGACAGCGAGCATCCCGGCAGTGGCGCTGCGGGCGGCATGGGCTTTGCGGCGAAGGCCTATCTGAACGCGTCGTTCCGTCCTGGCGTGGACGTGGTCGCCGACCTGACCGGTCTGGCAGACGCCTTGGAAGGGGCCGACCTGGTGATCACTGGGGAAGGGCGTTTTGATGCCCAGACGTTGCGCGGAAAGACGCCGTTCGGTGTCGCCAAAATCGCTGCGCGCGCGAACGTCCCGGTGATCGTGCTGGCGGGCACGTTGGGCGACGGGTATGCCGATCTCTACGAACACGGCATCAGCGCCGCTTTCGCCCTGACCAGCGGCCCGATGACGCTGGATCAGGCCTGTCGCACTGCCGCGACACTGCTGCATGACCGCGCTCGGGATCTGGCGCGGGTGTGGGCGCTGGCCGCGCGGTAGGTCTCCGAGGCCACCACACCTGATTCGCCGCGATCCATTGCCTATCGGCAGGTCGAACGCAGGATCAGAATGTGCGTAGTCGTCATGAGTGCGAGAGGTCGCCGTTGTTATGGTTGAAAGCGACCTTTCTCGGACAGCGGCCGGATCCTGAGAATCAGTTGTCGCCCAGGCAGGTGTTGCCGCTGGTTTCGTAGCGCAGGGTGTGCGCCTTGCCCATGTGGTCGACATAACCCAGGTCCACTGGACGCACGCCGCAGAAGTTCAGGTTCGGTGTCTTGGTCACTTCAGCGATGTCGACCTTGGTGCCGTAGGTGTATTCCTGAACCTGCGGCATGTTCTTCACGTCCGCGTTGGCGGTCAGGGCGAAGCTGCTCAGCGCGGTCAGGGTCAGGGCGATCAGTGTGGTTTTCATGGTGGGCTTCCTCATATCGAGCGGGATGACTTTCTTGAGCCCGTATGACGAAGCGCGTCGACGGTTATTCCCTGCACGGAGGATAAAAAGGGACGCGCCTGGCGAATGGCTCAAGCGGCAAGACTGATCAGGCGACGTTCGGCTGTAATGTCGGGATGGGTTTGCGCATCAACGTGCCCACCAGCAGCGCGGCGAACAGACCGACGAATCCCGCCACCCACAACACCGATGCAAACCCCGTGACGAACGCCTGTTGCGCCAGCGGTTGAACCACTCCCCGGGCGCTGGCACCGACGGATTGCAAGGCGGCCGTCATGTCCCCGGCCACCACGCGGGAGGCAATGAACTCGGCTTGATCCAACCAGGCGGGCGCACTGTTGTGCAGGTTGATGTTGAGTGCATTTACCGTGTGGCTGGCGAGCAGCGCACCGTAGACGCCAACCGCTAGCATGATCGCGCTGAAACGCATGGTGGTGCTCATGCCCGACGCCATGCCGGTGCGTTCGCGCGGCACGCAGGCCATGATGTTTTTCTGGGTGTCGCCGTTGAGCAGACCCGCACCGGCTCCGGTCACCGCCATGGCCAGTGCGAACGCCGGGTAGCCCCCGGTGGACGTCGCCCAGGCGCACAACAGGTTGCCGGTGCTGACCAGCGTCAGCCCCAACGCCATCATCGCGGCCGCAGACAGATGACGTGACAGCCCTGGCCCCAGACGCGGGCACAGGAGCATGGTGATTGCAAACGGCAGCATGCCCAGTCCTGAATCAATCGCGCTGAAACCCAAGCCGTTCTGCAGGTAAAACGGCAGCAGCGTCATCATCACCTGCGCGCACCCGGCATAGGCGAACATCCCCAGCAGCGCGCCGACGAACCTCGCAGATTTGAACAGGTGCAAGTCCACCATCGGGCGGCGTTGCACGCGTTCGGCCAGAAAAAACAGTACCAGCAGCAGGCCGCCGCCCATCAATCGGGCAAAGGTCAGCGGGTTGTCCCAGCCGATCCGGTTGGCCTCGATCAGGCCCCAGATCAGACTCAGCAGACTGGCACTGAAAAACAGGCTGCCCCACGGGTCGAGGCGCGCCGATTGTTCGTTGCGTGATTCACCGATGTTGCGCATCACCATGCTCAGCAGGATCAGGCCGACCGGCAGGTTGAGGAAGAAAATCCAGCGCCAGCCGACCAGCTCGGCGATCAATCCGCCCACCGTTGGCGCGGCGGTCATCGCCACGCCCATGCACGCGCCCCAGAACGCCCAGGCCTTGGCCCGCTCGGCTTCGTCGTGGAAGACATGGCCGATGGTGGCCAGTGCCGAGGTCAGCAACAGGGCTGCACCGACGCCTTTGATGGCTCGTGCGATGTCGAGCATCAGGATAGTGGGCGCTGCGCCGCAGCCCACCGAAGCCAGAATGAACAGCACCAGACCAGTGAGCAGCATTTTCTTGCGACCGAAGCGATCGGCCAGGCTGCCCGCAGGCAGCAGCAACGCCGCGAAGGCCAGCATGTAGGCGCTGACCACCCACTCAATGTCGGCAAACCCGGCACCCAGATCGCGCGCAATACTGGGCAGGGTCACCGCAACAATGTTCGTGTCGAGGACGATCAGCGAGCACACGCCGGAGGCAGTGAGCAGGGTCATGCGAGGGCTGATGATTCGGGCGCTGGCTGACGGCATGGCGATGACTCCGGCAACAAATTAGGTTCTAGCTAATGTTTGCGAAACCGTTCTTTAGCGGTGCACTGGCCCTCAAGGGCCTGAAGCCAAATGACCAAGGTGCTTCAAACATCGGCACTCCTGGCGCGCCCGCTACAGAGCTGGATCGGTGAGGGGTTCACAATACCGCTGGATGGCCTATGCTGCGTTACCTGTCCCGAACGTTTTTATTACCTTTGAGGTAACGACTGATGGAAATTCGTCACTTTCGCTACTTCCTTGCCGTCGCCAGACACCGACACTTCACCCGGGCCGCCGAGCAGTTGGGCATCGCGCCCCCCACGCTGACCCGGCAGATTCAAGACCTTGAAAGCGCGCTGGGCACTCGGTTGTTCGTGCGCGAGCAACGGGAAGTCCGCCTGACCGATGCAGGTCGCGCCCTGCAGATCGAGGCGGAACTGGCCGTGCGGCAGTTCGAAACGGCGCAATACAACGTGCAGCGCGCCGGGCGGGGTGAGGCGGGAAGAATCGAGCTGGGGTATGTCGCGTCTGCGGTGTTCTCCGGTGTGCTGCAGCGTCTGGTCGGCGAGTTTCGCCAGCGCTATGCCGATGTCGATTTCACCCTCACCGAATCCCCCATGCCGGCCTTGCCCAAGATGATCGAAGAAGGACGGCTGGACGTGGGTTTCATTCGTTCGCCCATGAGCTTGCCGGAGTCCGTCAGCGCGGTGAAGCTGCTGACCGAAGGCTTTGCGCTGGCGCTCCCGGCCAGCTCGTGGCTGTGCAAGCTCAAGGTGATCAACGCGATCCACTTGCAGGCCGAAACGTTCATCCTTCCCGAACAGATCTCCGGAACACTGGAAGTCGCCGCGCAAGGCGGGTTCGCGCCGACGCTGGGCCCGCAGCCTGGCGGCCTGGTGTCGGTGATTGCCTTGGTGAGTCTCGGGCAGGGCGTGGCGGTGGTGCCTGAGTCGGTGGTCGATCACATCACCTTGCCGAACGTGGTATTCAGACGCATCGAAGGCTGTGAGCCGACCTCCTATCTGTCATTGATCCACCGGCGCTACGAGAAAGCGCCGGCGGTTACGCGTTTCATTGAGCACGTCAAAGCGTTTCGCGCGCCGTGATCAACCGTGTCGGGCCAAGAGTGCTTCCAGCACGCTCGCCAGGCTGACACGACCTTTGCGGGGCAGGCCTTCGAAGCGAATCCAGCCTTCGTTGAAACCGTCGAGCATCTGCATGCGCGGCACCGGGTTGCTCATGCCCTGTGAGGTGAACAGTGCGTGCCAGGTCTCCCGAGGAACGACCTCCATGGTGACCGGTTTGCCCAGCAGCTCGCTGAACGTGTCGGCGATCTGGTTGGGCGTCACATGCTGCTCGCCCTCCAGTTCGACGATGCGTTTGCCAAACCACTGTTCCTGCAACAACTCGGCCGCGACGCGACCGACGTCGGCGGTGGCAATCATCGGTACAGGTTTGTCCAGCGGTTGTAAAAAGCTTGGGATCACGCCGGTCTGAAGGGCGGGCTCGACGTCCCACAAGCAGTTTTCCATGAACCAGCCGGGCCGCAGAAACGTCACGGGCAGGTCGAGTGCACTCAGGCTTTTTTCCAGCCACTGCAGTTGATTGAGCAGATTGGGCTCGGTGGCCTGCGCGCCGATGGTGGACAGGCATACCACTTTGCCGGGACGTGCGGCGGCCAGTGCGTCATGCAAGTGGGCGATGACCTTACGGGTTTCGGGAAAGCCTTCGGACGGCGAAAAGTTGGGGGGCAACAGGACGAATACCGCCGTGCTGTTCTGGAAGGCCTGGGTCAATGCAGAAAGGTCGTCCACATCCGCTATCGCGACATCGCAACCTTGGCTGGCCCAAGACTCGCCTTTCTCGGCACTGCGCACCACCGCGCGCACCGGCTTGCCCGCTGCCAACAGGTGACGCGCGACTTCGCTGCCCACTTGCCCGGTCACGCCCATGATTGTGTACATGCTGAATGCCTCATTGAGGGCGACCTCGCGTCGCCGATTCGAGCAGTATTGCGCCGACGCTGTTGATTCTCCGATAGCATGAGCGTCATTGCAGGCATGCCCAGGAATCATTAATGAGTTTCGACGGACGTTTAGCGAGCGGTATGGGAGTTCTCTCGGCCGTGGTCGATACCGGCAGCTTTGTGAAAGCCGCCGATGTGCTCGACATGACCCAGTCAGGCGTGAGCCGCGCCATTGCCCGCCTGGAGGCCCGGCTGGGCATTCGGCTGTTCGATCGCACCACGCGCTCGGTCAAGCTGACCGATGAGGGGCGACGGTTGTATGAGGACATCGCGCCGCTGCTGGCCGGCCTGGAAGAAGCGGCGACGCTGGCATCGGGCAGTGCCACGGCGGTAAGAGGGCGTCTACGGGTCAACGTCGATCCGTATTTTTCCCGGCTGATTCTGGCGCCGGCGCTGGGCGACTTCATGGCCACTTATCCTGAACTGGAACTGGATCTGCTCACCCGCGAGCAACTGGGCGATCTGGTGGCCGATGGTGTTGATCTGGCGGTGCGGTTTGGTGAACAACCGTCGTCTTCGTTCATCGGGCGACAGTTGCTCAAGACACGCGTGTTGACCGTTGCATCGCCGGCTTACCTGAAAAAACACGGTCGCCCAAAGCATCCCACGGACCTCGAAAGCCCTGCGCATGTGTGCATCGATTTTCGGGATTCGCAGACCGGACGGCCGTTTCCGTGGGGATTTCATCGGGGTGCCGAGCGCCTGATCGTCAACACGCGCGGGCGGCTGATGGTCAACGATGTGGGCACGATGCACCGCATCTGCGAGGAAGGGCAGGCCGTGGCGCAGGTGCTGGAACTGGGCGTTGAGGCGGCGATCAGCGACGGGCGGCTGATTGAGCTGTTTACGGACTGGCCAGACGAGTACTTCCCGCTGTATGCGTTGTACCCGTCTCGGCATTTGCCGCCGGCCAAGGTGCGCGCCTTTCTGGAATTCGTGGTCGCGCTGAGCCGCTGATCTCTCCCGCTGAAAGGCCTAGCCTTTGGCGGCCTGTTCAGCTTCCTCGTCGATGCGGTCGGACTCGAACAGTTCCGCCAGCTCCGCTCGGGATTCCAGCGCGCTCTGCATGACCTTGGCTGCGTCATCGTAGATCAGGTGTTGACGGTTGAGCACCTGTTCGTCGTGACGCTTGAAGCGACTGATGCGCGCGGCCGCCTGCGCCTCGCTCAAGCCCAGCCCTATAAGCGTGCGGCGGGTCATCTCAAGGCTGGAATAAAACGTTTCTCTCACCGGGTCGGCGTCGAGGTCCATCAAGCGATGTACGTGCTGGCGGTTACGCGCACGGGCGATGATTTTCAGATGCGGGTAGAGCTTGCGCACCAGCTCGGCGGTCTTGATGTTGGTGTCCGGGTCGTCAGTGGCAATGACGAAATACTCCGCCTGATCGACCTTGGCGGCACGCAGGATTTCCGGGCGTAGCGGGTCACCATAAAACACGGCCACGTTGCCTCGGCTGCGGGTGAGCTCGATGGTTTCCACCGACGTGTCCAGGGCCACGAACGGGATCTTCTGCGCGCGCAGCACTCGCGCGACGATCTGGCCCATCCGGCCCATGCCCGCGATCACTACGCGGGGGTTGTCGGACTCGATTTCGCGATATTCATCCGGCACGGGTTTGTGCACCGGCTTGGGCTTGAGCCAACGCGACATGACCAGCAGCAGCAGCGGCGTCAGCGCCATCGACAGGGTGATGGTCAGCACCAGCGTGTCGTACAGTTGCGCATCGAACAGGCCTTTGTCACGACCGATCTGGAACACCACGAAGGCAAACTCACCCCCGGCGGCCAGCACCAGACCGAGGCGCAACGCGCTTTGTTTGCCCAGGCCACCGGCCAGACGCCCGACCACGAACAGCAAGGGCAATTTGAGGCCGATCAGCAGCAGCGTCAGACCCAATACGACGATCGGAGAGCTGAACAGCAAGCCGATGTTGGCACCCATGCCCACGCTGATAAAAAACAGGCCCAACAGCAAGCCTTTGAACGGCTCGATCTGTGATTCAAGCTCATGGCGGTATTCCGAGTCGGCCAACAGCAGACCGGCGAGAAACGCACCCAAGGCCATGGACACCCCGACCAGGTCCATCAGCCACGCAGTGCCGATCACCACCAGTAACGCAGTGGCGGTGGACACTTCTTGCAGCTTGGTCTTGGCCACGATGCGAAACACCGGACGCAGTAAATAGCGGCCACCGACCACCACGATGGCGATGCCGCCGAGCACTTGCAGGCCGTGACGCAATGAGTCGCTGGAGCTGGCGTTGTGATCGCCGCCCGCGAGCATGGGCACCAAGGCAATCAGGGGAATGGCGGCGATGTCCTGAAACAGCAGAATGGCAAAGGCCAGGCGGCCGTGCGGCGCGTTCAGTTCCTTGCGCTCGGCCAGGCTTTGCAGGCCAAATGCTGTCGATGACAACGCCAGGCCCAGGCCCAATACGACCGCGCTGTTCAGTGGCTGGCCGAAGCCGAAGAGGGCGACCGCGCCGATCATGACACCGGTGAGCAACACCTGCGCCAAGCCAACCCCGAACACCGATTTACGCATGACCCAGAGGCGTTTTGGCGACAGCTCAAGGCCGATGATGAACAGCAGCAAGACCACGCCCAGCTCGGAGATATGCGATACGCTTTCCAGGTCGCTGATCAGCCCCAGACCTGCGGGGCCGATGATCACGCCGGCGATCAGGTAACCGATGACAGCGCCCAGTTGCAGCCGTTTGGCCAGTGGAACGGTGACGACGGCGGCGAGCAGAAACACGACTGCAACCTGCAGCGGGCTGCCTTCATGGGGCATTGGGGACTCCTTAACAGAAACAGTGAAATTTCCTACACAATGGCGCGTATTAAACCACGTCATAGTGACAAGAACCGCCGACCGAGACGCTTCGCCGCAGGTTCAGCGGGCGCTCCGGGATGCCAGCAGCGCTTGGAGGGCGTAACATGTCGGGCGCATTCGCGCCGCGCCTATGATTTCGACCGTTTTCAGGAAACTCGCAATGACCAACAAACAGCGTCTTATTTATTCGATCATCATCGCCCTGAGCGTACTGGTCATCATGCTCGGCTTGTCGCACCTGCAGACCATCGGCGTGCTCGACGAGAAGACCTTCCAGTACATCGCGATCTTCGTGGCGGTGGTGGTGGTCGTGTTGAACGGTGTCTTGCGTCGCAAGGTCAAGCGCTGATCTGAGAGCGACTCAATCCGGTCACGCCCCTATGACCGGTTTTCGGTGGGAGCGGGCGAGCTCTCTGCTCCTGCCAGCCGACTGCATCACTCGGTTACACAACCTCGCCTGAACTATTTTTTCCCCCGGCAACTCCAAAAAATCGCACGTCATAAAGCCCGCGAAGGGAAATGGAGTTCAAACATGATTAAACAACTTACCGCTGCCGTTGTTGCCACTGCTGCACTGGCCACTGCTCAATTTGCCTTGGCCGACAAACCCGCCCCGGGCTGGATCACCATCGAGAAAGCGATTGAAAAGGCCAAGTCGGCGGGCTACACCGAAATCTACAAGATCGAAGCGGACGACCATGGTTACTGGGAAGGTGAGGGCCGCAAGGCGGACAGCGTGACGTATGAGTTCCGCATCGACGCCACCTCCGGCAACGTGCTGCGCGACCAGAAGGACTGATTCGACGGCGTTCAGCCGCTCTTGTAGGTCCCTGCGGGAACACCGTTCGGTTGTTCCCGCACTGTTGGCGCAAGGCTTTACTCCTTTCATTGAATCCGACACCCTTGCCTCCCAATTTCCCGTCAGCAGGAAGCGACGCATGAGTGTGCGGATCGAATTCAAAAGCAATCCCGACGAAGATGAACGCCTGCAGATCCTCGAACCGCTCAAAGCGTACAACGCTGAGAAGGCCGGCGATGGGCTGTCAGAAAAGTTCGCGTTTTTTGTGCGAGACGAGCAGACCGATGCGGTATTGGGTGGTTTGCACGGACGGATCCTTTACCGCTGGTTGTTCATCGAGTTGCTGGTGGTCCCTGAGCAGGCGCGGGGGCAGCGGATGGGCAGCCAGTTGATGGACAAGGCCGAAGCGTTCGCCCGTGAGCGGAACTGCGTCGGGATCTGGCTCGATACGTTTGATTTCCAGGCACCCGACTTCTACCGCAAACACGGTTATGAGGAATTCGGCCACCTGGATGATTACCCGCCGGGGCATCAACGCCTGTTCTTCCAGAAACGGTTGATACCGTTGGTGAGGTGATCGGCGTTTAAGCCGATCTTCCTCGAGCAGGGCGACGAATTACCGAAAGCGCGCCGGGCTGTAAGGCGCTGGATCGGTAAACGTCGGCTTGCCCGTCATCATGTCCGCCAGCAGGCGTCCCGTCACGGGTCCGAGCGTCAAGCCATGGTGAGCATGGCCGAAGTTGAACCACAGACCGGGATGACGGGGCGCCTCGCCGATGACCGGACGCATGTCGGGCAAACACGGGCGGCGCCCCAGCCATGGTTCGGCGTCCAGACGTTCACCCAGCGGGTAAAGCTTGCGTGCGATGGCCTCGCAACGGCGCAGCTGGATCTCGTTGGCGGGCGCATCGCTGGCGGCGAACTCAACCCCGGTGGTCAGCCGAATGCCCCGTGCCATGGGCGCCAACACATAACCCGCCTGGGCGTCGATCACGGAGTGCTCCAGCGCGGCGCCCGGTTGTGAGGCGTAGTGCATGTGATAGCCACGCTTGATCGCCAACGGAATGCGGTAACCGAACCGCGAAAACACGTCGGCCGATTGTGGACCTAACGCCACGACCACCTGCCGGGAACTGACCACCCCGTCCGCGCTGTCGACCTGCCAACCTTCATCCAGCTGGCGCAGGCTGCGTGCATCACCTTTGAGCAGCACGCCGCCACGCTGCACGAACAAGGCGGCGTAACCGCGCACCAGCGCACCGGGATCGGTCACGCTTTTCGGGTCGAGCCAATGGATGCCGCCCACGGCGCCGCTGAGGTTTGGCTCCCGATCACGCAATTGAACCGCGTCGAGGATGTCGCAGCGCAGTCCGTATGCGGCGTAGGTTTTAGCGTCGGCGACGGCCAGATCGAATTCGCGCTGATCGCGGTAGAACTCGATCCAGCCTTTGGCGCGCATCAAACCGGTCATGCCCGACGCCTCTGCCAGCAGGTCATGCTCGATGACGCAGCGCTCGATCAGTGGTTGCATGGCGCGACTGGCCTTCGCCAGGTTGTCCGGCGAGGACTGCCGCCAGTACTGCAGCAGCCAAGGCGCGAGGCGTGGCAGATAAGCAGGGCTGAAGCGCATGGACGACTGTTGGTTGAGACCGTAGCGCAGCAGGCGTGACCATTCGCGGGGGAACGCATAAGGAATGATGCTGGAACGCTCGATCAAGCCCGCGTTGCCATGACTGGTGCCTCGGCCGGGTTCGTCACGATCCAGCAAGATGACGCTCTGGCCTGCGGCTTGCAGGTGCAGTGCGCAACAGACGCCGACAATACCGGCGCCGAGAACGAGGGTCTGACAATCCATGGATCGATCCTTAATCGGCTGAAGGCGAACGTGAGGCCGTCACCGTCGCGCAGTTTACCCATTTGTCGGCGCACAGTACTCTCCAGACGCTTACGTTCTGTTCGGCTTCCACTTCCAATAATCACACCGGAGCTTCAGATGTCTTCACCCCGCGATCCCGTAGACACCCAGACGATTTCCTTCAGCGATCTGACCGAACTGCTGCGGCAGATATTCATGCGGCACGGCACGTCGGCCGAGGTGGCGGCGGTACTGGCCGAGAACTGCGCCAGCGCGGAGCGCGACGGATCGCACAGTCACGGGATCTTTCGAATCAAGGGTTATTTGTCGTCCCTGGCGGCAGGTTGGGTCGACGGCCAGGCCGTGCCGAAGGTCGAAGACGTCGGTGCCGGTTTCGTGCGGGTGGACGCTGGTGGCGGCTTTGCACAGCCTGCAATGCAGGCCGCCAAGGCGCTGTTGATCGAGAAAGCGCGCACTGCCGGGATTGCCATCCTGGCGATCCGCAACTCGCATCATTTCGCGGCGCTGTGGCCAGATGTCGAGCCCTTCGCGCAGGAAGGGCTGGTAGCGTTGAGCGTGGTCAACAGCATGACCTGCGTGGTGCCTCACGACGCGCAGAAACCGTTGTTCGGCACCAATCCGATTGCTTTCGCGGCGCCTCGGGCGGGTGGTCAGCCCATCGTCTTCGACATGGCGACCAGCGCGATTGCCCACGGCGATGTCCAGATTGCCGCAAGGGAAGGGCGCCTGTTGCCGCCGGGCATGGGCGTGGATCGGGCGGGACACCCAACCGAAGACCCGAAGGCGATCCTTGATGGCGGCGCGCTCTTGCCCTTTGGTGGTTACAAAGGGTCGGCGCTGTCGATGATGGTCGAATTGCTGTCTGCTGCATTGACCGGCGGCAACTTCTCATTCGGCTTTGACATGTCCACCAAACCGGGCGCGCAAACCCCGTGGACCGGCCAGATGATCATTGTCATCGATCCGGACAAGGGCAGCGGGCACGCGTTTGCCGAGCGCAGCGAAGAGCTGGTGAGGCAGATGCATGGTGTGGGTCAGCAACGCATGCCCGGCGATCGTCGGTACCGGCAGCGTGAACAATCCCTGGCAGAGGGGATCGTGCTGTCGACAGACGATTTGAATCGTCTCAAGGCACTTGCCAGCGCTTAAGCCTCCAGTTTCGGCAGCGTGCCCGGACGCTTCAGAGCAACCGGGCTTTGCTCGGCGATGTGCAGGGGCATCAGATGCTGACTGTCGAGGGCCTCGCTGGACGATTTGCCGGCTTTGCCGCACGGCATGGCCAAGGCGGTGGCACTGACAGCGGCCAGCATCAACGTCATCAGTAACGCGATCAGGGTTTTCATGGTTGAACCTCGCAAACAGGCGCAAGCGCTCTGGAGAGGTGGCGCTTGTCAACCTGTGCAGGCTACGTCGCAGAGCCCTAGGGGCGTTATTCGGATACTGCGCCGTTCTTGCCTGATACTGCGCTCCTGGTGCGTTTCAGTCCTCTTGGGTGCAGAGGCGATGGGTCCGATGGATCCGCCCACCCGAACGACCGCTCGTCGAATCATGACTTGCGTTTGGAGGTCGATGAAAATACTGTATGTTTAAACAGTATTCAGTGAAAGGGAATCGACCATGCTCATGAATCAAGCCGAAACCAGCATTGCATTCACCGTCCAGGCCGCAGAGCCTACCTTCAGCAGCGTCTGGGGCAATGAGATGCAGCGCGAGGATTTTCTTGCCCTTGCGGCAGGGGTACGTCAGTTCAGCGCCAGTCAGGTGGACCTGGCGTTTGTCTCGAACGTCGAGGTTTTTCCGGGCGGGCACGGCCCATCTGCGGCGGAATGATTTCCCCGCACATCGCTCGACAGGACTAAGGTGGTAGTGCAGTGCAGTGACGGGCTCAGTGCTTCTGAGCCGAGACAGTCGCCACGGCAACCTGAAGTGCCGGGACTTGGGTTTGATCGGCGTCCGGCTGACGCGCCTTGCCTGTTCTGATCAGGCTCAGTGCCAGCAGAGTGCCTATGACGGATAGAACGCACCAACCCAGCAAAAATGTAATCACGTCTGGTCTCCGAACTGCAAAAATCGGGTTGCCATGAAAAATGACAAGCTCTCCATCCGAATCTATCGGCCATCATGACCATTTCATGAGGGTCGAAAAGCGCGCAGCTTGAACAATTGTCGGGTGGATCGCAACTCCCCCAGACCAATGGGGTCTTGCTTTAAACATAGTCAAATCAGAGGCCCATGTTTATGAAAGATCTTGGTTCACGCCTGAAAGAAGAACGCAAAAGCCTCGGACTCTCGCAACAGGAATTCGGCGCGATTGGGGGCGTAGAAGCCAATGCCCAAGGCAAATACGAAAGCGGCGAACGCATTCCTCGTTCCGATTACCTCGCAGCGCTTGGAAAAAAAGGCGTCGATGTCCTGTATGTGCTCTCGGGCAAACGAACACCGATCGCTACCGATACGCTGAACGATGCCGAGCGGGCGATCATTACCCATTACCGGGCATTGAGCGAAGACGATCAGGAGGCGATTTCTCAACTTGCCACCTCGTTGTCTGAATGCGCGACGGACGCTGCTGCTGCTTCGTCTGCGTGATGCATTCGTCCAGACCCATGCCAAAAGGCGGTGTTGCGGATGAATATACGCAACGTATATGCTTCGTATATTCATCGCGAGGTCAAACATGGGACTGGTCAAGATTTCCGAACAGATGCACGACAACATACGCTCTGCCAGCGCGGCGCTGAGCCGTTCAATAAATGCGCAGGCCGAACACTGGATGAGGGTGGGCATGCTCGCCGAACTCAATCCCGGGTTGAACTACAGCGATATCTGCCAGTTATTGATCCGGGCTGAAGCGACGGGCGACGCGCTGCCGAGCCCGCAGGCTGAAGAGGCCATTGTTCACGAACCTCAGTTCAGGGCGGTGTCGCGATGAGCATCAGTATCAAAAGCGAAGCCGATCTGGTGGGGCTGAGAATCGCCGGACGGCTGGCTGCGGACGTCTTGGCAATGATCGCTCAGCACGTGAAACCCGGCATCAGCACCGAGGCGCTCGATGACATCTGCAACGATTACATCGTTAACGAGTTGAATGTCATTCCGGCCAACGTCGGGTACCACGGTTTCACCAAGACGACGTGCATTTCGCCGAACGCGGTGGTGTGCCACGGCATCCCTTCAGCGGACGATATCCTCAAGGAAGGCGACATCGTCAACATCGATGTCGCGGTCATCAAGGATGGTTGGTATGGCGACACCAGTCGCATGTATTACGTCGGAGAAGTCAGCCCGTTGGCGCGACGTCTGGTCGAAACCACCTATGAAGCCACGTTGGCGGGCATACATGCGGTGAGGCCTGGCGCGACGCTGGGCGACATTGGTAACGCTATCCAGACCGTGGCTTACCGGGAAGGCTTCAGCGTGGTCCGCGAATACTGTGGGCATGGCATCGGGCGTAAATACCACGAAGAGCCGCAGGTGCTGCATTACGGCGCCGCCGGGAAGGGCTTGAAACTCAAACCGGGAATGGTTTTCACCATCGAGCCGATGATTAACGCTGGCAAACCCGGAACCCATGTTCTGGATGACGGCTGGACCGTACTGACCCGGGATCAATCCCTGTCGGCACAGTGGGAACACATGGTGGCGGTCACTCAGACCGGGTTCGAGTTGTTGACGCCCTGGCCGGATGGGACGGGTGATTATCCGCCAGTGTGAGGGCAGTCACATCTGGACGAATAAAGTCACAATTGTACGAGTGACTAAGGGCCGACATACCTTGTAGGCTCCTTCCCGTTCCCCTGTGGTGCTGCTGCCTGACCGGCTCAAGGATGATCAGATCGGCAGCACTAGGGGAGAACACCACACTGAAAAAAACCGGCCGAAGCCGGTTTTTTTGTGAACGCCTGTTTAGCCCCCTAGCTGCTTCGCGGCGTCGACGCCCGCAGAACTCAGCTTCACCGGGTACTTGAGGGTGCGTTCGCCCTTCTCGGGAATCTCGACACATCCATCGTGGATAAGCCCTGCTTTCTGCAGTTCTTCCAGGGTATCCGCGACAGCGTGTTCCCCCCTGTAGTTATCCAGAACCTCTTTGCCCAGCCCCGCCGGATGTGCGTGTAACAACCGGGTCAGGACTTCTTTCTTGAGCGCGTTATCAATGGTCATATTTTCCTCGCTTTGCTGGTTTCATGAGCGCTGCTTGTAAATACCGACCACTCGATATGAGGATGGTTTGGACTTTTATCGTCTTACGTACGTTTCCATTGGACCTGCGTCACGCCGAGTCCTTCGGCGTTGAGCTTGGCGAGTCGAAAGGGGCCCGCTGCGACACCGCCATCAAGGGTTCCGACGCCCGCGTGCAACGTGGCGAAGTGCAGCGCATCGCTTTCGCAAAGATGCCTTGCTTGATGAGAGAAATGCCTGGGTTCGCCTCGAAACCGGTAATGAATTTCAAAATCCTTGGAATCATTCATCGTCTTTAGCCCGTTAGACGTTGTGCACGTCCCGCTGAATGTGAGTACTTCCCCGTGTACCTGAACAGCATGGTCGCCGAATGCATCGACGGTGCCGTCACTTCATTTCGAGACCGATACAGGCCTGCCCGTACTGCAGGAGGGCCATGATCGTGGTGCGTTTTCTCTGCCTGAGACGAGTAGGCCGGGCATGCCGCTCAGCGCTACCGACCACCGGAGAATTGCATTGTTTTCCGGCCTTTTGAACCGTGCGCCGATCAGCGGCAATGTGCCATATCTGTTTGGATGGAAGCGTCAATTCGTTGGTGTGCACCACTACACATTTGCACGGTTTTGGATGTATGGACCGCTTCGGTTTCAGGAGGATTGTCGGGGGCATCCTTCGTGCAAACAAATATTCAGAGAAAGGGCAATTTGATGGCCCGCGTATGCGTTGTTTTCTGGAAAAATCCTTCTTTTTCAGTCGATTCCGGGACGAGGGCGTATGCGTAGAGTGGGTTTGAGCGTAGCGGGGTTTGTGTTGATGATGACGGCACTGCCAACCCAGGCACGGGACCTCAGCAAGCACGATCTGGACGTCTGCAAGTGGGGCGCTGGCATGGCCGGTACGGCGCAGCAATCCAAGCTTTCCGGCACGACGTTGTACAGCGCACGAAAGAAGCTGCAGGTGCGGACGTTTTCCAAGCCCTGGATGCGCAAGATGGCGTTGGGTATCACGGAGCAAACCTACAAGAGCCCGTCACGTCTGAAACCGGCCGCGGTGAAGCAGACGTATTACGACGGCTGTGTCCAGCATGAGCTGGCGCGCAAGTAGAGGAATGTTTTTCTCGGCCCAGGGAGCGCCTGATGAAAGCGCCCCCTGGGCAAATGGCTCACGCGGTTTCAGGCGTGACGTAATCAGTGGCAGTTGCCCGCCAGATGATAATGCTGCGCTTCAGCAGCGGCAGCGTTGTCGAATTCAACCCGGTTTTTTTCCGACACTGCGTTATAGGACGGGCAGTCCGGACGGTGGTAAACCATGGTTTTCTTGTTGCCACGAATCGCCAGCGTCAGATTCTTCCCGCTGTCGGCGCTGGCGGCCGCGGGTTTCATCGGATTAGGCCGCGTTGTTGCAGGTTGCGCAACGGCTGTGGACGCGCTGCCTCCACTGAAGTCGGCGCTGAGGAAAATCGGCGCATGGTCGGACACCCTGTCACGTCCCTGCGCGTGGGTCATGGCCAGGTATTTGGGGTAATTGAAGACCTGTACGCTGTTGACCTTGATCGCCGAATGCTTGCTGACGAAGATGTTGTCGTAGAGGTTGGAGAATTTTCCATCAGTGGTCGAGAGCGTGCTCGCGCCATTGAGCACCAAGGGCCGGGCGCTGGCATCCAGGTTGTCCCAGGCAGGCGAGGTCGGTGGCGTATTGAAGTCGCCCATCAGCATGATCTGGTTGTTGCCGGGGTAGGTGTCTTTCAGCCAGGCCCAGTAGCTGGAGAGTGCAGTGATTTCCGAGGCGCGGTCGGACTGGCTCTTGCCATACAGAATATGCACCGTGGCGACCACAAACGTGGTGCCGTCCCTGAGCGATTTGAAGCGTGCAGAATACGGTTCCCGTTCGAAGGTGTCGTTGCGGTCAAGGTAGGTGACGGCGCCATCTTCGTAGGCGACCACGTCGTCACGCCACACGAAACCATACATCTCCTTGTAAGAGGATCGGCCAACTGCATGTGAGGCCATCGAACTCCAGTGCTTGCCGGTCTGTTTGGTCAACTCCTTGGCCAAGGCTTGCAAGGCGTCCTCGTTCATCAATTCCTGCACGGCGAGAAAGTCGACCTTTTGCGCGACTTTGGCAATGCCTTGAAAATCCTTGTTTGGCCGCACACTCAGGTGCTCCAGGTTCCAGGTGCCGATATTGACGTCGGCGCAAGCGGTCTGCAGGAAAGAAAGGGTCAACAGCAACGAAACAAAAAATCTGAGCATTGTTTTCCAACTACGGGCTGGTTAAAGCGACGGCGAGCGCAGTGGCTCGCCGGAAGGGCGGGTTTGATCGGTTCGGGTTACAGCGGGGTGCTGATCAGTCCTCCTTGGGCACGGTCCAGAAAATCTGTACTCCGCCGTCATCTCGGTAGGCGAGGGTGACGTTGTCGTTTTCCGCGATCTCTTCGAGCAACTGGTTCCAGTCATCTTCCTGCTCGTCAGGCAGGCGAAAGATCAGCGCGGCGCGGGATTTCTGCGCGGTGGGTGAATTGATGATCTTTTGAATGCGGATGCCCAGGCGCTCGTAGGCACCCGGAAGTTCAGCGGCTGAAGCGGCATGTTTAGACACGAAAGGTATCCCTTGTTATTGCTGTATGTGCATACAGTATTTCACTGTGGGACGTTTCGCAAGATTGGAGCAGGGCTAGTCGCTCCAGCCGCTTCACTTGCATGATTTCTCCTACCCCTGTTCGGCTTGCGAACCAAAGCCGATCGAGTCGATCAGATCTTGTGTAAGCGAATCCGTTCGCAATGGCCGAAAGATTAAGGAGTTTTCATGACTATCAGAGGGTTGGGATTGCCTGTCGCATGGGTGTGCTGCGCGCTGCTGGCGGGCTGCTCGACGTCAACGGTGGTGACACTGCAGAACGGTACTCAATACGTCACCAAGGACGCGCCGAAGACCAAGAGCAAGGACGGATTTTACGAGTTCGAGGACATTTCCGGAAAGGCCGTGAAGGTGCGTGCGGACGAGGTGGCAACGGTTAAAGAAGAAGACTGAATCACTGAGGCGCCTGATCGAATCGATCAGGCGCCTCTTTTTGGGGACAAGGATTTACATCAGTATTCCCAGAACATCCGTTGCAGCTCTTTGCTGTCGTTGGTTTTCGTCAATCCCACCATCGCCAGAATCCGGGCTTTCTGCGGATTCAAATCATGAGCGACCACCCAGTCGTATTTGTCATCCGGCTGCTCTGCGTTGCGCAGTACGAAACCGCCGGCATTGACATGCGATGAGCGAATGATCTGTACGCCGTCTTTGCGCAGCGCTTGAAGCGCGGGCACCACTTTCGAGGATACGGATCCATTGCCCGTGCCGGCATGAATGATTGCCTTGGCGCCTGATTGCGCCAGTGCCTTGTACGCCGTGTCGTTGACGTTGCCGTAGGCGTACGCGATGTCCACCTGAGGCAGGCTGCTGATCTGGCGGATATCGAATTCCGAGTTCTGAGTATGACGTTTCGCGGGCAGGCGGAACCAGTAGGATTTGCCCTCGACCACCATACCCAGCGCGCCCCACGGGCTCTTGAATGCTTCGGTCTTGATGTTGATCATCTTGCTGACGTCACGACCGGACTGGATTTCGTCGTTCATGGTCACTAACACACCTTTGCCTTTGGACTCCGGGTTGCTGGCTACGGCAACGGCGTTGTACAGGTTAAGCATGCCATCCGCCGACATGGCGGTGCCTGGACGCATGGACCCGACCACGACGATAGGCTTCTCGGTTTTTTCGACGAGGTTGAGGAAGTAAGCGGTTTCCTCCAGCGTGTCTGTGCCGTGCGTGATGACAATGCCATCGACGTCCGGGCTGTCAGCCAGTTCGGCGACTCGTTTACCCAGTTGCAGCAGGTTCTCGTTGGTGATGCTCTCTGACGCAATCTGTAAAACCTGCTCGCCGCGCACGTTGGCCAGCGTCGCCAGCTCTGGAACGCCAGCGATCAGCTTGTCGACGCCGACCTTCGCAGCCTGATAGGTCGCGCTGTTGGCGGTGCTGGCGCCTGCACCGGCAATGGTGCCGCCAGTGGCCAGGATGACCACGTTGGCGAGCTTCGATTTCTGTTGCGGTGGTTGTTCGGCGGTGTCCGCCCATGTAATGCCCGGAGCGAGGAGGAAGCAGAAGGCCAAGGCGCCTGATTTGAACGTATTGACTGCAGCATTCATTGTTATTTTTCCCGCTGTGTAGTGACGGTGCCGTCCTGACACCGGTGGAGCCCGTTGTTCCTGATCGAGAAAAACCCTGATCCAGAAAAACGCAGCGCCCTGGGAGGGTGCAGAATCCATACCAATCGGAAACTGGTCGAGCGGCGCAGGAATGCTCCCTGTTTCATTGAAGGGGTGAAACACATAGCGCTGCGGAATGTCCGGACTGCCGAATATTTGCGTGCGCTTTCATTCGGATATCCGAATGGAAAATGCTGGCCAGCGGCCCGACTTAGAGGTCGCGGCGTTCCTGATACACCGGTCCTTCAGAGCGAAAGCCAGAGCGAGAGAAAGGTGAGCCACCTCGCCTGTGACGCAGCCAAGCGTTTACGCTGTTGACAAATCGTGCAGCGATTCTCATAGTTTCACCCACGCAAACGTTTGCGATTGGTCGAGGTAGGTAACCGTCGACGCGCATTCGGTGCCGATAAAATAATCATAAATGTCGGAGTGATTCCATGAAGCTGCCATTCGCTGCACGTCTTCTTGCTGTTGCCATGCTCACCGCAAGTGCTGTATCCCTGCCTCTCTCTTCTGCCTACGCCGACGACGCGAAGAAACCCACCGTCGCGCTGGTGATGAAATCCCTCGCCAATGAATTCTTCCTGACCATGGAAGACGGCGCGAAGGCCTACCAAAAAGACCATTCTGCTGATTTCGACCTGATCTCCAACGGTATCAAGAACGAATCAGACACGTCCGCGCAGATCGATATCGTCAATCAGATGATCGTCAAGAAAGTCGATGCGCTGGTGATTGCACCGGCAGACTCCAAGGCGCTGGCGTCCGTGCTCAAGAAGGCCCAGGACGCCGGTATCAAAGTCGTCAACATCGACAACCAGCTCGATGCCGACGTGTTGAAAAGCAAGGGCATGGAAGTGCCTTTCGTAGGCCCGAACAACCGCAAGGGCGCCAAACTGGTGGGTGACTACCTGGCCAAGCAACTGACGGCGGGCGATCAGGTCGGCATCATCGAAGGCGTGCCAACCACGACCAACGCACAGCAGCGCACAGCGGGCTTCAAGGACGCGATGGAAGCTGCGCAGATGAAAATCGTCTCCACGCAGTCGGGTAACTGGGAAATCGACAAGGGCAACGCGGTTGCCTCGGCGATGCTCAACGAATACCCGAACCTGAAAGCCTTGCTGGCCGGTAACGACAGCATGGCGCTGGGTGCTGTGTCGGCTGTCCGTGCAGCGGGCAAAGCGGGCAAGGTGCAGGTTGTGGGTTACGACAACATCAATGCCATCAAACCGATGCTCAAGGATGGTCGCGTACTCGCGACGGCTGACCAGTTCGCCGCCCGTCAGGCTGTGTTCGGCATCGACACCGCCCTGAAGATGGTCAAGGGCGAGAAACTCGACATCAAGGACGGTGTGATCGAGACCCCGGTTGAACTGGTCACCAAGCCCCAGTAATCCGGCTGTCCTAAAACACCTGTAAATACCGCCTGCCCGCAAGGGCAGGCGCGTGGAGAGCGTTATGTCAGCGTCTGCTCAGGCCGCTGTTCTATCTGTCAGTGGCATCGGCAAAACCTACGCCCAACCTGTTCTCGGTGACATCGACCTGACGCTGATGCGTGGGGAAGTGTTGGCGTTGACCGGGGAGAACGGTGCGGGGAAAAGCACCTTGTCCAAAATCATCGGCGGGTTGGTGACACCCACCACCGGCCACATGCAGTTTCAGGGACAGGCCTACGAACCGGCGAGTCGCACCCAGGCTGAAAAGCTGGGCGTGCGCATGGTCATGCAGGAGTTGAACCTGCTGCCTACGTTGTCGGTGGCAGAGAACCTGTTCCTCGATAACCTGCCCAGCCGTGCCGGCTTCATCAACCGCAAAAAACTGCGTGACGATGCGCTGAAGGCCATGGCTCAGGTCGGGCTGGACGCTATCGACCCCGACATGTTGGTCGGTGAGTTAGGCATCGGTCATCAACAGATGGTCGAAATCGCCCGCAACTTGATCGGCGATTGCCACGTTCTGATTCTCGACGAGCCGACTGCGATGCTGACGGCCCGTGAAGTGGAGATGCTGTTCGAGCAGATCACACGCTTGCAGGATCGCGGCGTTTCCATCGTTTACATCTCCCATCGCCTGGAAGAGCTGGCACGCGTCGCTCAGCGCATCGCCGTGCTGCGGGACGGCAAGCTGGTGTGTGTGGACGCCATGGCCAACTACAATAGCGAGCAATTGGTGACCCTGATGGTCGGTCGCGAACTGGGCGAGCAGATCGACCTGGGACAGCGCCAGATCGGTAACGTGGCGCTGTCGGTAAAAGGCTTGAGTCGCTCCGACAAAGTGCGCGATGTGTCCTTTGACGTACGCGCGGGCGAGATTTTCGGCATTTCGGGACTGATCGGTGCAGGCCGCACCGAGCTGCTGCGCCTTATCTACGGCGCGGATGCGGCAGACAGCGGCTCCATTGAAGTCGGCAGCCCGTTGAAGCCGGTGCGCGTGAACTCGCCGGTCGATGCTGTCAGCCACGGCATTGCCCTGATCACCGAGGATCGCAAGGGCGAAGGCCTGCTGCTGTCGCAGTCGATCAGCGCCAACATCGCGCTGGGCAACATGGAAGCGATTTCCAGTGGCGGCGTGGTCAACGCCGGTGCCGAAATGGCGCTGGCCAGACGTCAGGTCGACGCCATGCGTATTCGCAGTTCGAGTCCGACCCAACTGGTGTCGGAGTTGTCTGGCGGCAATCAGCAGAAGGTCGTGATCGGCCGGTGGCTGGAGCGCGACTGTCAGGTGATGCTGTTCGACGAGCCAACCCGCGGCATCGATGTCGGGGCCAAGTTCGATATCTACGCGCTGCTGGGCGAACTGACCCGTCAGGGCAGGGCGCTGGTGGTGGTTTCCAGTGATCTGCGCGAGTTGATGCTGATCTGCGACCGCATTGGCGTGTTGTCTGCCGGACGCCTGATCGACACCTTCGAACGCGACACCTGGACACAGGACGAACTGCTCGCTGCCGCTTTCGCCGGCTATCAAAAACGTGATGCGCTGCTGTCTGAAGCAGCGCCCAGGAACGACTGATGAAAACCTCGACTCCTTCGGCCGCGCTGCCTTCTCCCGGCAAGCGCAGCGGCAACTATTTCGGCCTGGGCACCTACTTGGGCCTGGCGGGCGCGTTGCTCGCCATGATCGTGCTGTTCTCGCTGCTCAGCGATCACTTCCTGTCCTATGAGACCTTCAGCACGCTGGCCAACCAGATTCCCGATCTGATGGTGCTGGCGGTCGGCATGACGTTCATCCTGATCATCGGCGGGATTGACCTGTCGGTGGGGTCGGTGCTGGCCCTGGCGGCATCGGCCGTCAGCGTGGCGATGCTCGGCTGGGGATGGGGCGTTTTTCCTTCGGCGTTGCTGGGCATGGTGTGCGCGACCGCGGCGGGTACGCTGACCGGCTCGATCACGGTGGCGTGGCGCATACCGTCGTTCATCGTCTCGCTCGGCGTGCTGGAAATGGCCCGTGGCGTGGCGTATCAGTTGACCGATTCGCGCACCGCCTACATCGGCGACTCGTTTGCCTGGCTGTCCAATCCGTTTGCATTTGGCATCTCGCCCTCATTCGTCATCGCGCTGCTGGTGATCTTCGCCGCTCAGGCAGTGCTCACCCGCACGGTGTTCGGTCGTTACCTGATCGGCATCGGCACCAATGAGGAAGCTGTGCGTCTGGCCGGGATCAATCCAAAGCCCTACAAGATTCTGGTGTTCTCGCTCATGGGATTGCTGGCGGGCCTTGCCGCGCTGTTCCAGATTTCACGCCTGGAAGCGGCCGACCCTAACGCGGGCTCCGGGCTGGAACTGCAAGTGATCGCTGCCGTGGTCATCGGCGGCACCAGCCTGATGGGTGGACGTGGCTCGGTCATCAGCACGTTCTTCGGTGTGCTGATCATCTCGGTGCTGGCCGCGGGCCTTGCGCAGATCGGCGCAACGGAGCCGACCAAGCGCATCATCACCGGTGCGGTGATTGTGGTGGCGGTCATCCTGGACACTTACCGCAGCAATCGCGCACGGCGGCGCGGCTGATATGGCCACCATCAAAGATGTGGCTGCAATTGCAGGCATTTCGTACACCACCGTGTCGCACGTTCTCAACAGAACGCGACCGGTTAGCGACGAAGTGCGCAAGAAAGTGGAAGCCGCCATTGCGCAACTGGACTACGTGCCCAGTGCCGTGGCGCGCTCCCTGAAAGCCAAATCCACTGCGACCATCGGGTTGCTGATTCCCAACGGCATCAACCCTTACTTTGCCGAGCTCGCTCGAGGCATCGAGGATTACTGCGAGCGCAACGGGTTCTGCGTGATCCTCTGCAACTCCGACGACAATCTGGACAAGCAGCGCAACTATTTGCGCGTGCTGCTGGAGAAGCGTGTGGACGGGTTGATCGTTTCATCGGTGGGCGGCGGTGACAGCCTGGTCGACAGCCTGGCATCGGTCAGGACGCCGATGGTCATCGTCGACCGTGACCTGGAAAATATCACGGCCGATCTGGTGCGCATCGACCATGAGCTGGGCGCCTATCTGGCCACCTCGCACCTGCTGGGGTTGGGGCATCGGCACATCGCCTGTATCAGTGGACCCGCTGAAACCAGCGTTGCGCGCATGCGTCTGGCCGGTTATCACCGTGCGATGCAGGAGGCGGGTATCGACGTCCCGGACAGCTGGGTCGTGGAAAGCGACTTCACAGGGCCCAGTGGCTACAAGGCTGCAGGCACGTTGCTGGAAAACGATCGGCCGACGGCGATCTTTGCCGCCAACGACATGGTGGGGATCGGCGTTTTGCGTGCGGCGGCGGAACGCAACGTGCGTGTGCCCGCCGATCTTTCGGTCATCGGCTTCGACGACATCCAGATGAGTCAGTACGTGTTCCCGGCGCTGACCACCGTGGGGCAGTCGATTCTGCAGCTGGGCGAGCGGGCCGCCGAGGTCTTGCTCAAGCGGATTTCGACCCGTGGCGACAGCGCGGTGCAACAGCTGATTGTTGCCCCAAGCATCGTGCTGCGTGAATCCACTGCGCCGCCAACCAACGCATTCAACGAGTTTCGCTGAGCCGGGCGCGGTGCCCGGATTGAAGAGTAAAGACGTCATGCAAGCAAAAGTTGTGATAGTGGGCAGCCTCAATATGGACCTGGTGACACGCGCGCCGCGCTTGCCACGCGCCGGTGAAACCCTCGCCGGGCAGTCGTTCGTCACGGTCCCGGGCGGGAAGGGCGCAAACCAGGCGGTCGCGGCGGCGCGTCTCGGCGCCAGTGTGGCCATGATCGGTTGTGTCGGTGATGACGCCTACGGTGAGCAGTTGCGCGCCGCTTTGTTGGCCGAGGGCGTTGATTGTCAGGCCGTGACCGCCATTGCCGGTGAGTCGACCGGGGTTGCGCTGATCGTCGTGGACGACAGCAGCCAGAACGCGATCGTTATCGTTGCCGGCGGCAATGGGCAGGTCAGTGCCAGTGTGGTCGACCGTTTCGACGCGTTGCTCAGCCAGGCCGACGTGATCATCTGCCAGCTGGAAGTCCCGATGGCCACCGTTGGCCATGTCCTCAAGCGAGGGCGCGAGCTGGGTAAGACGGTCATCCTCAATCCCGCTCCGGCGAGCGGTCCGTTACCCGCTGAATGGTACGCCTGGATTGATTACCTGATCCCGAACGAAAGCGAGGCGACAGCGTTGACAGGGGTGCCGGTCGACAGCGTGGCGACGGCCGATGCAGCCGCCACGGCCTTGCTTGCGTCGGGTGTGGGCAAGGTCATTGTCACCTTGGGTGAGCAAGGGGCGTTATTCGCCAGTCAGTCAGGTTCTGCGCATTTCCCGGCGCCAAAGGTCAAAGCGGTCGATACCACTGCGGCAGGTGACACGTTTGTCGGCGGGTTTGCGGCGGCGCTGGCTGAAGGCAAGTCTGAGCCGGACGCGATACGTTTCGGACAGATCGCGGCGGCGTTGTCCGTCACCCGTTCTGGCGCTCAGCCTTCCATTCCCACCTTCAACGAAGTCCAGGGTTATCAGCCATGAAAAAAACACCACTGCTCAATATCGCGCTGTCACGGGTGGTCGCGTCGCTGGGGCATGGCGATATCCTGATGATCGTCGACGCCGGGATGCCGGTGCCTGCGGGCGTCGAGCTCATTGATCTGGCCGTCACCCGCGGAGTGCCTGACTTCGTCAGTGTGTTGAACACCGTGCTTGCTGAAATGCAGGTGGAAAGCCACGTGCTCGCCGATGAAATGCGTGAAAAACAGCCGCCGGCGTTGACCGTGCTCGACACCCTTAACGCAGCAGGCCATCTGGGCGAGCAGCGTCTTGTCAGCCATGAAGCGTTGAAGCAGTTGAGCCGCAACGCTCGCGCCATTGTGCGCACCGGTGAATGCCAGCCGTACACGAACATTGCACTGGTGTCCGGCGTCGTCTTCTGACGCCACCGCTTTTCGTGCCATCCTCAAGAAACAGGGAGTTTCCTATGCACACAAGTCGTCACGTTTTTGTTCACCTGATCAGGAGCGTTGCCCTTTTGGCCATCCTTTGCGCCACGGCTGTTCAAGCCGCCGAAAAACGCGACCTGATCATCGACACCGATCCCGGGGCGGACGACGTCGTCGCGCTGCTGTTGGCTTTGGCCTCTCCTGAAGAGCTGAACGTCATGGCGATCACCACGGTGGCCGGCAACGTACGCATTGATAAAACGTCGCGTAACGCACGCCTGGCCCGGGAATGGGCGGGGCGCGAGGAAGTACCGGTTTACGCGGGCGCCGGTCGGCCGCTGGTGCGCACGCCGATCTATGCCGAGAACATTCACGGCAAGGAAGGTCTTCCGGGCGTCGAGGTGCACGAACCGAAAAAAGGTCTGGCTGAGGGTAATGCGGTGCAGTACCTGGTGGAGACGCTGCGCAACGCTGCGCCTCATAGCATCACCATTGCCATGCTTGGGCCGCAAACCAACCTGGCGCTTGCGCTGGTTCAAGCGCCGGAGATCACGCAAGGCATCAAGGAAGTGGTGGTGATGGGCGGCGCGCACTTCAACGGCGGCAACATCACGCCAGTGGCGGAATTCAATCTATATGCCGATCCGGATGCCGCCAAGGTTGTCCTGGCCAGCGGGGTCAAACTGACCTACGTGCCGCTGGATGTGACGCACAAGATTCTCACCAGCGATCAGCGCCTCAAGCAGATCGAAGCCTTGAACAACCAGGCAGGCAAGCGGGTCGGCAGTATTCTCAATGAGTACGTCAAGGCTGACATGGTGCATTACGGGCTGCCAGGTGGCCCGGTGCATGACGCCAGCGTCATCGCATGGCTGCTGAAGCCAGAGCTGTTCAGCGGCAGGCAGGTCAACCTGGTGATCGACAGCCGTGAAGGCCCTGGCTTTGGTCAGACGGTTGCCGACTGGTATGACACGCTGGGACAGAACAAGAACGTGTTCTGGGTCGAAAATGGCGATGCCCAAGGCTTCTTCGACCTGCTGACCCAGCGTCTTGGACGTCTCAAGTAATCGCGATCAAGCGTTGTCCAGAACCTCGGTGGAATAGCGCAGAAACACCTGGTTCATGAAATTCTGGGCACCCGAGGTGCCCAGTTCCTTGACCAGCAGATCGACTGCAATGATGGCCAGTTCCTCCGGGCTTCCCGGGCTGTGCGCACAGTGTCCCTGGGGCCATTTCGCCTTGATGTCCGCATCGATCGATACGATTGCCATGGTGTCTCGTCCCTCTCGAAAACTGTCAATTCCTGCCATCAATACCCGCGGTTGAGCGTGCGAGCAGGGCGTGCAGTAAACCATCTTGTCTGCTTTTGCGCACTGCTACTTAGGCATAAACACCGATGCATGCCAGAATTGCTGACTTTCATGGCAGGGCCTTACCGGTGTCTATCGATCTGACCGATTCACGATCTTTTACCCTCGAAGCTGTGCGGCAGATGATCGCAAGCGCAAATGACAATACCCATAACCAGCTACGGGTCAGCCGTGATGGCAAAGCATGGCTGTCGAGTGCGGCAGTAGGCGGGGTCGATATCGACGGCCTGTTGTTTCGACTCGAAACATGGGCTGCCGGCTCCGGCTGTGTCGGTCCGGTCGCGGCGAGCGATGCGGTCTGGGTGACGCAGATCTACAACGCCTTGCGGGATAACTGGGCAGACCCCCGCATGGATTATGTGGATGTTTACTAGCGCTCAGGGGTGAGCGACTTTCCAAACGTTTTGTGACGATTTGTTTGCCCAGGCCAAGGTCGGTCTCCGGCAGACTTCGGGCTTTGTCGGCGACACCGCCAGACCGCGTTTTTTAGGGTGTCAGCGAAACCCTGCGGATTGATCGCTGTCGCACAGGTTCTGGTTCACGTTAAATGTAAGGAGTTCATATGCCCTGGAAACATGCATCATCGGGTCTGGTTTTGTTGGTGGCAGTGCTGGCGGGGTGCAGCAGTACCTCCGAGTCGTCGAAACCGGCGGAGAGCGCGGTTGCCACCGAATCCGGTCACTCCCGTTGTGATGCTGCCGCTGTACAATTTGCGGTGGGCAAACCGGCATCGGCGGCGCTGCTGGAGCAGGCGCGCGTCAAGGCGGGTGCACAGACGGCCAGAGTGCTTGGGCCCAATGACATGGTGACGCTGGAGTACCGTTCGGATCGCCTGAATATGAATACCGATCAGGCCGCAACGGTCAATCGTGTCAATTGCGGCTAAGTACCGTTTTTGAGGCACAAAAAAACCCCGTCAGTGACGGGGTTTTTTTAGCGCGCTCGGATTACTCCGGGCGAACCTGAGCGGCTTGCATGCCCTTTTGGCCTTTCTCAGCCACGAAAGAGACAGTCTGGCCTTCTTTCAGGCTTTTGAAACCGTCGGATTCGATAGCTTTGAAGTGTACGAACAGGTCGTCACCGCCACCCTGTGGAGTGATAAAGCCGAAGCCTTTTTCATCGTTGAACCATTTTACGGTGCCGGTTTGGCGATTAGACATGGTGTATCTCCAGAAACATAATATTCAGTAGTGCTGTGCTGCTCAGGCCAACTGGGCACACGGGGGCTATCATAGTCGAATTGTGTGAATGCTGGACTTTTTCAGTAAGAACTTTGCGCCATTACCGCAAATATAATGGCCAAAAAGCGCGTCTGCATTGCCGTTTCAACTCGGGGATGAGCCGCCGTTCAGAGCCTTAAGAGTGACTGAAGCCCCCGTATTTCGGGGGCTTCGGTTGTTCTTGGCAGGTGTCCCGTCGAGAAGGCTGAGGCCTTCTCATCGCGGAATGTAAATTTTTTATTTTTTGCCTTTGAGGCAGTTCTCGCCGACCGCTTTTTGCAGGCGAGAGGTCATTTCGGTACTCGGAGGTGTCGTTTTGTCATTCAACGAGGCGATCTCCTTGTCCGAGAAGTTTTTGTTGATCTGTTGAGCGCCGCATTCGCAATGCGCTTGCACGGCCTTGGCGTCCATCCCCGGATTGTTCTGGGTGGCGGCGGCGGAGCACTCATTCATGTAAGTCGTCTTGGTTTTTGCGTCCATGGCGGCATGAGCGCTGATCGGAAGAGTCAACGCCAACGGTGCGAGGAGGGCGGCAACACGTAGAAGCTTCATGGTTGTTTCCTTTTTGTCTGTGGAACCTGCGAAAGCACAGGTCTTTAACGGGTCTCGGTTAATCTGACGGCAGGGATTCGCACCAGTTCAGTGTTCGGAACCTTCCCACAGTAATCGAAGAAAACTTTATGGCCGCGGCAGCCGGGTTATGTGACCCGCGACAGACGGTCTGTGCTAGGATGCGCGTCCTGTAGATTCGCTCGCGTCTCGCGGGGCAGGTGCTGCGTGAAGCGATGCCTGTCGATTTCGTCAAATCCAGTCACTCTGGTTCGGTCCAACGGTTGGCCTTTGGGCTCCTGCCACTGTGAGGCAGGTACACCACCGAATCGCGTACTGGCTCTATCCCAACCCACGTGACCTTTGGTAGGGGTCACCACTAGGAGAGGAGGCGCCATGCCAACTATTACTCTTCCCGACGGCAGTCAACGTTCTTTCGATCACCCGGTCTCTGTTGCCGAGGTCGCGGCCTCCATTGGCGCGGGCCTGGCTAAAGCCACCGTTGCCGGCAAGGTCAACGGTCAACTGGTCGATGCCAGCGACATCATCACTGCCGACGCGAGTCTGCAAATCATCACCCCGAAAGACCATGAAGGCCTGGAGATCATTCGTCACTCCTGCGCACACCTGGTTGGTCACGCGGTCAAGCAACTGTACCCGACCGCCAAAATGGTGATTGGTCCGGTGATCGATGACGGCTTCTATTACGATATCGCCTACGAGCGCCCGTTCACGCCAGATGACATGGCAGCGATCGAGCAGCGCATGCAGCAGCTGATCGAAAAGGATTACGACGTCATCAAGAAAGTCACTCCGCGCGCGGAAGTGATCGAGGTGTTCAAGGCGCGTGGCGAAGACTACAAACTGCGCCTGGTCGAGGACATGCCGAATGAAACGGCGATGGGCCTCTACTACCACGAAGAATATGTCGACATGTGCCGTGGTCCGCACGTGCCGAATACCCGCTTCCTCAAGTCGTTCAAATTGACCAAGCTGTCCGGCGCCTACTGGCGCGGCGACGCCAAGAACGAGCAGCTGCAGCGCGTGTACGGCACCGCCTGGGCTGACAAGAAGCAACTGGCTGCTTACATCCAGCGCATCGAAGAAGCGGAAAAACGCGACCATCGCAAGATCGGCAAGCGTCTGGGCCTGTTCCACACCCAGGAAGAAGCGCCAGGCATGGTGTTCTGGCACCCGAACGGCTGGACGCTGTATCAGGTGCTTGAGCAATACATGCGCAAGACCCAGCGTGAAAATGGCTATCTGGAAATCAAGACGCCGCAGGTTGTTGACCGCTCGCTGTGGGAGAAATCCGGGCACTGGGCCAACTACGCTGAAAACATGTTCACCACCGAATCTGAAAGCCGCGACTACGCGATCAAGCCGATGAACTGCCCTTGCCATGTGCAGGTGTTCAATCAAGGCCTGAAGAGCTACCGCGAGCTGCCGATGCGGCTGGCCGAGTTCGGCGCCTGTCACCGTAACGAACCGTCGGGTGCGTTGCACGGCATCATGCGTGTGCGTGCGTTCACTCAGGATGACGCCCACATCTTCTGCACCGAAGAGCAGATGCAGGCTGAATCCGCTGCGTTCATCAAGCTGACCATGGATGTCTATGCCGACTTCGGCTTTAAGGACATCGAGATGAAGCTGTCGACCCGTCCTGAAAAGCGTGTCGGCTCTGATGACTTGTGGGATCGCGCGGAAGCTGCGTTGGCGGCCGCACTGGACAGCGCGGGCCTGCCGTACGATCTGCAGCCGGGCGAGGGCGCGTTCTATGGCCCGAAAATTGAATTTTCCCTCAAGGATTGCTTGGGTCGCGTGTGGCAATGCGGTACATTGCAGCTCGATTTCAACCTGCCAATCCGTTTGGGTGCCGAATTTGTTTCGGAAGACAACGGTCGTAAGCATCCGGTCATGTTGCACCGTGCGATTCTCGGTTCTTTCGAGCGTTTCATCGGAATTCTGATCGAGCACTACGAAGGTGCATTCCCCGCCTGGCTGGCTCCAACTCAGGCAGTGATCATGAATATCACTGATAAACAGGCAGATTTTGCCCTTGAGGTGGAAAAAACTCTGGCTGAAAGCGGGTTTCGTGCCAAGTCCGACTTGAGAAATGAAAAGATCGGCTTTAAAATCCGCGAGCATACTTTGCTCAAGGTTCCTTATCTCCTCGTCATTGGGGATCGGGAGGTTGAAACGCAAACTGTCGCTGTGCGTACCCGTGAAGGCGCAGACCTCGGCTCAATGCCGGTCGCTCAATTCTCGGAGTTCCTTGCACAAGCGGTTTCCCGGCGTGGTCGCCAAGATTCGGAGTAATTATTATTAAGCGTGAAATGAGACAAGATAAACGAGCTGCACCGAAGGCCCCGATCAACGAGAATATCTCGGCACGCGAGGTTCGGTTAATTGGCGCTGACGGCGAGCAGGTTGGCATCGTCTCGATTGATGAAGCGCTTCGTATAGCTGAAGAAGCCAAGCTTGATCTGGTAGAGATTTCTGCCGACGCAATACCGCCGGTCTGTCGTGTGATGGATTACGGCAAGTCTATCTTCGAGAAGAAGAAGCAGGTTGCTGCGGCGAAGAAAAACCAGAAGCAGATTCAGGTTAAAGAAATCAAGTTTCGTCCAGGGACGGAGGAAGGGGATTACCAGGTAAAACTACGCAACCTGGTACGTTTCCTGAGTGACGGGGACAGGGCCAAGGTATCGTTGAGATTCCGCGGTCGTGAGATGGCCCACCAGGAGCTGGGTATGGAGCTGTTGAAGCGGGTTGAACAAGACCTGCTCGAATACGGCGCCGTCGAACAGCATCCTAAGATGGAAGGACGCCAGCTGATCATGGTCATCGCCCCGAAAAAGAAGAAATAACCACCAGGGCACGGCAGGCCTTGCGGTTATGTTTATCAACTGAATGCGGAGTATCCGAACATGCCAAAGATGAAGACTAAAAGTGGTGCAGCTAAGCGGTTTCTGAAAACCGCGAATGGCATCAAGCACAAACACGCTTTCAAGAGCCACATCCTGACCAAAATGTCGACCAAGCGTAAGCGTCAACTGCGCGGAAGCAGCCTGCTGCATCCGTCTGACGTGGCAAAAGTCGAGCGCATGCTGCGCCTTCGTTAATTTTGATCAAGAATAGAGGAAGTAACTCATGGCTCGTGTAAAGCGTGGCGTCATTGCCCGTAAGCGTCACAAAAAAATTCTGAAACTTGCTAAAGGCTACTACGGCGCGCGTTCACGCGTATTCCGTGTTGCCAAGCAAGCGGTAATCAAGGCAGGCCAATACGCCTACCGTGACCGTCGTCAGAAAAAACGTCAGTTCCGCGCTCTGTGGATCGCTCGTATCAACGCTGGTGCGCGTATCAACGGTCTGTCCTACAGCCGTTTCATCGCTGGCCTGAAAAAAGCGTCGATCGAAATCGACCGTAAGGTTCTGGCTGATCTGGCAGTGAACGAAAAAGCGGCGTTTGCTGCGATTGTCGAGAAAGCTAAAGCCACTCTGGCCTAAGTCCCCGGCAATCACCGGACCTCGTTTCGGGGTTCGGTGTTAAACGTCATAGATAGGGGAAGAGCCTTGTAAGCTCTTCCCCTATTTCGTATCTGGAGTCTGTACATGGAAAACCTGGACGCGCTGGTCTCTCAAGCACTTGAGGCTGTGCAAAGCGCCGAAGATATCAATGCCCTGGAGCAAATCCGGGTTCACTACCTCGGCAAGAAGGGTGAATTGACTCAGGTGATGAAGACCCTGGGGAATTTGCCGGCTGAAGAGCGTCCGCAAGTCGGCGCCCTGATCAACGTTGCCAAGGAGCGTGTCACAGAGGTTCTCAATGCGCGTAAGGCGTCGTTCGAGGAAGCGGATCTTGCCGCCAAACTCGCCGCCGAATCGATTGACGTAACCCTGCCTGGCCGCGGACAGGCCACGGGTGGTCTGCACCCTGTCACCCGGACTCTGGAGCGTATCGAACAATTTTTCACCCACATTGGCTACGGCATCGCCGAAGGTCCTGAGGTGGAAGACGATTACCACAACTTTGAAGCGCTCAACATCCCAGGCCATCACCCGGCCCGGTCGATGCATGACACCTTCTATTTCAATGCGAACATGTTGCTGCGCACCCATACCTCGCCGGTACAGGTCCGCACCATGGAATCGAACAAACCGCCGATCCGCATCGTCTGTCCAGGCCGTGTGTACCGTAGCGACTCCGATATCACTCACTCCCCGATGTTCCATCAGGTCGAAGGCCTGCTGGTCGACCGCGATATCAATTTCGCCGACCTGAAGGGCACCATCGAAGAGTTTCTGCGCGTGTTCTTTGAAAAAGAACTGGCAGTGCGTTTCCGCCCCTCGTACTTCCCGTTTACCGAGCCTTCCGCCGAAGTCGATATGGAGTGCGTGATGTGCAGCGGTAAAGGCTGCCGCGTCTGCAAGCAGACCGGCTGGCTGGAAGTCATGGGCTGCGGCATGGTTCATCCGAACGTGCTGCGTATGTCCGGCATCGATCCGGAAGAATTCCAGGGCTTTGCTTTCGGCATGGGCGCAGAGCGTCTCGCCATGCTGCGTTACGGCGTCAATGACTTGCGCCTGTTCTTCGACAACGACTTGCGGTTCCTCGCGCAATTTCGCTAGGGACCCTGCGCGACGCCACCGGATGGGTGGTGTTCGTGCGGTGGTCAGGTCGCAGATCCGTAACGAATCTATCAGGAGAGCAGGATGAAATTCAGTGAACAGTGGTTGCGCGGCTGGGTAAGCCCGCAAGTCTCCCGTGACGAGCTGGTAGCGCGTCTGTCGATGGCGGGTCTGGAGGTCGATAGCGTGACCCCGGCCGCCGGAGTTTTCAGTGGTGTTGTGGTGGGTGAAGTGGTCAGCACCGAACAGCACCCAGACGCTGACAAACTGCGCGTTTGTCAGGTCAGCAATGGTTCGGAAACGTTTCAGGTTGTCTGCGGTGCGCCCAACGTGCGCCCAGGCCTGAAGATTCCTTTCGCCATGATCGGCGCCGAATTGCCGGGCGACTTCAAGATCAAGAAAGCGAAGCTCCGTGGCGTTGAGTCCAATGGCATGCTCTGCTCACAGGCTGAGCTGCACGTGGGCGAGGGCAACGACGGCCTGATGGAATTGCCGGCTGACGCGCCGGTGGGCAAGGATTTCCGTGCCTACCTGGAGCTGGACGACGCCAGCATCGAAGTCGACCTGACGCCTAACCGTGGCGACTGCCTGTCCGTCGCCGGTCTGGCCCGTGAAGTGGGCGCATTGTATGACGCGACCGTTACACGTCCACAGGTTGCCGTTGTTCCAGCGGTCCACGATGAAGTGCGCTCGGTCGACGTCCTGGCGCCGGCCGCGTGCCCGCGTTACCTGGGTCGTGTCATTCGTAACGTTGACTTGTCTCGTCCGACTCCGCTCTGGATGGTTGAGCGTCTGCGCCGTTCCGAGGTGCGCAGCATCGACGCCGCCGTCGACATCACCAACTACGTCATGCTCGAGCTGGGACAGCCACTGCATGCGTTCGATCTCGCCGAGATCAACGGCGGTATACGCGTTCGAATGGCGGAAGAGGGTGAGAAGCTTGTTCTGCTGGACGGCCAGGAAGTCAGCCTGCGCGCCGACACCTTGGTCATCGCCGATCACCAGCGCGCTTTGGCGATCGCGGGCGTCATGGGCGGCGAACACAGTGGCGTGAACACCGCGACTACGCGTGACATCTTTCTGGAAAGTGCTTTCTTCGATCAAATCGCAGTTGCCGGTAAAGCGCGCTCGTATGGCCTGCACACCGACGCCTCGCACCGCTATGAGCGCGGTGTTGACTGGCAGCTCGCGCGTGAAGCGATGGAGCGCGCCACGGGCTTGCTTCTCGAGATCACGGGTGGCGAAGCCGGTCCGGTCATCGAAACCGTCAGCGAGCAACATTTGCCGTCAATTGCACCCGTCACCCTGCGCGCCGATCGTATCGAGCAGATGCTCGGCATGAAGATGGACGCCACTGAAGTCGAGCGCCTGCTCACTGGGTTGGGTCTTAAGGTTGCGGCTGATTCGGCGGGCCAATGGCGCGTTGAAGTGCCAAGTCACCGTTTCGACATCTCGCTCGAAGTCGACTTGATTGAAGAGCTGGCGCGTTTGTACGGTTACAACCGTCTGCCGGTTCGTTATCCGCAGGCGCGTCTGGCGCCTCAGGCCCGCGCCGAAGCGCAGGGTGATCTGCCAGCGCTGCGTCGTCTGTTGGTTGCGCGGGGTTATCAAGAGGCAATTACGTACAGCTTCATCGATCAGAAATGGTTCGAACTGTTCAATCCTGGCGTCGAACCGCTGCTGTTGGCCAACCCGATTTCCGCCGACATGGCGGCGATGCGTTCGTCGCTGTGGCCAGGCCTGGTCAAGGCGCTTCAGCACAACCTCAATCGTCAACAGGACCGCGTCCGCCTGTTCGAGAGTGGCCTGCGTTTCGTCGGTCAACTGGAAGGTTTGAAACAAGAGCCTATGCTGGCAGGTGTGATCTGCGGCAGCCGTTTGCCTGAAGGCTGGGCACAGGGCCGCGATGCAGTGGACTTCTTCGACGTCAAGGCTGACGTTGAAGCCGTGCTTGGCTTCGCAGGCGCACTGGATGACTTCCGTTTTGTGCCGGGTAAACACCCAGCGCTTCACCCGGGTCAGACCGCGCGCATTGAGCGAGACGGTCGCGAAGTCGGGTACATCGGCGCCTTGCACCCGGAGCTGAGCAAGACACTCGGTCTTGACCGCCCGGTGTTCGTGTTCGAGCTGGTACTGGCTGATGTCGCCCAAGGGCGCTTGCCTAAATTCCACGAGCTGTCGCGCTTCCCTGAGGTCCGTCGAGACCTGGCATTGCTCGCAGATCGTGAGGTCGCGGCGACGGCGGTGATGGACGTTATTCGTGAAAATGCAGGGGAATGGCTGACAGACCTCAGGTTATTTGATGTTTATCAGGGTAAAGGCATTGATCCGCATAGAAAAAGCCTTGCAGTTGGCTTGACCTGGCAACATCCATCGCGCACTCTTACTGACGATGAGGTAAACGCTTCGACGCAGCAAATTCTCACCTCGCTTGAGGAAAGGTTAAACGCCACGTTAAGGAAGTAGCGTATGGGGGCTCTGACGAAAGCTGAGATGGCCGAACGTCTGTACGAAGAGCTAGGCCTGAATAAACGAGAAGCCAAGGAACTGGTTGAGCTGTTCTTTGAGGAAATCAGGCACGCTCTGGAAGATAACGAGCAGGTCAAATTGTCCGGATTCGGCAACTTTGACCTGCGAGATAAACGCCAGCGACCGGGTCGAAATCCCAAGACAGGGGAAGAAATTCCGATTACGGCTCGCCGTGTGGTCACCTTTCGCCCAGGGCAGAAACTGAAGGCCCGAGTTGAGGCTTATGCTGGAACCAAGTCATAACGACGAGCTACCGCCTATTCCCGGCAAACGCTACTTCACCATCGGTGAAGTCAGCGAGCTCTGCGCGGTCAAACCGCACGTTTTGCGTTATTGGGAGCAGGAGTTTCCTCAACTCAACCCGGTCAAGCGCCGCGGGAATCGTCGGTATTATCAGCGACAGGACGTGCTGATGATCCGACAGATCCGTGCGTTGCTCTATGACCAAGGCTTCACCATCGGCGGCGCCCGCTTGCGGATGTCCAGCGATGAGGTCAAGGACGATTCCCTGCAGTACAAGCAATTGATCAAACAAATGATCACTGAACTGGAAGACGTTTTGGTCGTGCTGCGCACCTGACGTAGGTGAATCAAAATACTTCCATCATTCAAAAGCTTAGGGTATATTTCTCGACGCTTTCGCAAGGAGCGACAACAGATTCACGCCTAGTCGGGGCGTAGCGCAGTCCGGTAGCGCACTAGCATGGGGTGCTAGGGGTCGAGTGTTCGAATCACTCCGTCCCGACCATATATTTCAATGACTTAGCCGCCTTTTGGTGGCTTTGTTATTTCTGGGTCAGTGACTTTTCGAGTGACCCTGCCGTTTTTCATCATGCATTCCTCCTTTTCAGAATCGTCAGCGCTGGTGCGCGCGAGTCGGTTACTGATACCTTATTTGCCGCTGCAATCAACTGATCCAGCTCTGCTGCTGAGTAGTGACTGGTGATGCTTCCGTTCTTGTGGCCCAGCAATGCCTTGCGATCCTCTTCTGTCACGCCTGCTGCACGTAGCCTTCTGCCAAAGGTGTGCTTCAGGTCGTGAACACGAATGCGCAAATACCCATCGTGGGCCTTGCGCAGGAACTTCTCTCCCCATTTCGCCGCCGCCCTGACTCGTGCCTTCTTCCAGGCCGAGTCATTCATGCGGTGAACGGTCGTTTCATTCCCTTCACTATCTGGCTTGCCAAACGGAAACACGTACAGCGGATGCTTGCCGCGCTGCTGCTCGATGACTGATTTTGCAACGTCATTCAAAATCACCAAGCGCTCATCCCGGTTTTTCACGCCGGCCTTCGCGCTTCGGCCACCAAACCCGGCTGGGATCAGAAACACACTGGTCTTCAACTCCGGTACCGGAATCTCCCAATCCCACTGCAATTTGCACACCTCTTGCTCGCGACAACCCGTGTTCACCTTGAACATGGCCATCGTCTGCAGATGAGCTGGCAATTCAGCGAACAGAATCGATTGCTCATCCCAGGACAAAGGGTAGGGCTTTCGTGAGTTCGTCTTTTCGTCCAGCAGTGAAATCATTGGCACCACGTCCAGCCATGGGCGCCGCTCTTCGTCCCGCCACTTCCTTGCGCATAGATTCAGAACCCTGATGACGCGTTGCAGCGCGATATTCACGGTTCGGTTCGTCACTGGCTTTCCCTTATCCGGCTGAAGCTTTGACTGGATATAAGGGGCCAGTGAATCGTCATCTATATGGGTGATCGGCAGGTGTCCAATAAACGGGTCGAGCTGTTCCATGTAAGTGGCTGAAATGTGGATCGATGCCTGGTTCTTCACCTCGAGCAGGAAGCGAATCGACGCCTCCCGCCACGTCCGGACCTTGCGCACGCCGTACACCTTCCGCTGGCGCAACTTCTCCAGCATGTGGATCAGGTATTGCTCCGCTTCCGCCCGGTCACTAGTTCCAGTACTTTCTTGAATTCGTTCTCCCCGGTATTTTTTATCAATCTTCCAGATGCCGTTCGGCATTTTCTGGAGCCCTGTGATTGCTTTTTGGGCCATTCGGCTGCTCCTTTGGCCCCGGCATGGCGCTCGCTGCGGGGCTGATTGTTGTCCTGATTGGCGACCTTTTCAATCGCCATGGCCTGGATATAGGCGTCGGCCCACTCATCAATCTCGTGCCGGTCAAAGGCGATGCCCTGTTTCCCGATCGGGAATTCCCGGACGTGGGGTCTGACCGTCTTGTCGAATTCAGCCCGACACATGCCGAGGTAGCCGTACACGTCCCGCGCCCGGATAAAGCGCGGCGTAATGCCAGAAGGCTGCGCCGCAGTTGCATTTGCCATGTTGGCTACCTCCGTCCGGGGTCTATGCGGGGTTGAGTGACTGAGCGCGCTCAGCTTTAACTTCAGCGATGAAGTCGGCTGGCAGCCGGGCCGCGACCGAGCCCTGCGACCATGAAAGCGGACCTGATTTTCGGATCATCTCGTTCAGCAGCTCGAAAGCGGCGATCAGCTGGTCATCTTGCAGCTCGCCGTCCTCAGGCAAGTCATCGCAGAAGTGATCAGCAGCGTCGATTTCGCTCGGGTAATTTGGCTCGCAGATGCACAGCCGGACATCATCAGGTTCGTGATCGGCGTCGACCAGGTAGTCGCGCAGCGAGTCGATATCGAAGAAATAGGTGTCGCTGTCGTAAATGACCAGCGGTTCATCTACCCAATCCCGAATTTCCATTTTCAAGAAGCGTTCATCCATGCGCTCCTGCCGACACACGCCGCAAGAGCCGCTGGTGGCATGGATCGGATGGTCCGGGTTGATCTTGCAATGCCGATGAGTCGAGCCGCAGTAGCGGGCCATGTCTTCGTCTTTGCCCCAGAACCGTCCGTTGGCGTCTACCCAACCGGTCACGGTTTGGACGCTCGCGGCTTCGGGAGAATTGAACATCACGATCTTTTCGTCGCGCATAAGAAGTCCTCGCCCGCCGTACACCGGCAGGCATGTGGATAGATGGGGAAGGGGTTACTTGACGAGATGCGGCTTCGGCGCCGGCATATACATGCCATTGCA
>NZ_FNCO01000002.1 GCF_900100795.1 Pseudomonas abietaniphila | reverse complement strand
CAACGGCCTCAGTCCGGTACAATTCCGAGACCAGATAATGAGTCTGTAATTTGTCCAACTTTCGGGGGTCAGTTCACGAAGGCGGAACAGTTTGGCCTCCAGGCCAAACCTATCCGCACCACCCAAATCCAACCGATCCACCCACCACCTTAGCGTCACCCAAAAAAACACCCCGAACGCACAAGCCCCCGAGGTGTTGAAGTTCGCGATGACGCCATTCAGCTGCTACGCCCGTTGCTTAAAACCAACGATCAAAAACACCACCAGCGCCAGCACCGGCAGACCCGTCCCCAGCGCGATCACGCCCTGCCAACCATGATGCTCATACAGCCCGCTGGCCAGCGCCGAACCGATTGCGCCACCGACAAAAATGCTCGTCATGTACAACGCGTTCAAACGCCCTCGGCTCGCCGGATCCAGCGCATAGATCGCCCGTTGACCCAACACCATGCTCATCTGCACCGCAAAGTCCAGCAAGACGCCGGTCACCGCCAGGCCGATCACACTGTAGCCCGGGTCTTTGAGACCCAACAGAAACGCGACGGGGGCAAGCACTAGTGCCACCAGCGAAGCCCGTTGCGTAAGGCCCTTGTCGGCTAACCGACCCGCAATCGGCGCGGCGATTGCGCCCATCGCACCCACCAGCGCGAATACGGCGATCTGGGTCTGTGACAAGCCGAAACGACGCGCCAGTTCCATCGGCACTGCGGTCCAGAACAAGCTGAATGCCGCGAACAGCAGCCCCTGATACAGCGCCCGCTGGCGCAGTACCGCATGCCGACGCATCAGAGTCATCAGCGATTTCAACAATTCACCGTAAGACGCTTTGTGGTCAGGCACCCGTTTCGGGATGGTCAGCGCCAGCACGGCGACGATCGCCAGCATCACCCCGGCGGCGTACAGGAACACCGCGCGCCAGCCGAAATGGTCGGCCACCAGGCTCGACAGCGGACGGGCGAGCAGGATGCCCAATAACAGGCCACTCATGATGTTGCCCACCACCTGGCCGCGAGACTGCTCGGGCGCCAGGTGGGCTGCCAGCGGAATCAGCATTTGCACCGATACCGAGCTGAAGCCGATGACCAGCGAAACCAGGAGGAACCCGTTGGCGTGTTGCAGCGTCGCGGCCGCCAACAGGCTAGCGCCCGCCACCACGGCGGTGGCGATCATCAGTTTGCGGTTTTCGACAAGGTCGGACAGCGGCACCAGAAACAGCAAGCCCAATGCATACCCGATCTGGGTCAGCGACACGATGAGACTGGCATTGCTGGACGAGAGGCCAAGGTCCGGCGCAATCAACTCAACGATGGGCTGGGCGTAGTAAAGATTGGCGACGATGGCGCCGCAGCAAAATGCAAAAAGCAGCACCATGGCGCGGGACAGCCCTTGCGCGGGTGCTTTGAGCGTGGAGGTCAGGGGAGTGGTCATGTCTGTCTGCTCAGTCAGTTGCGGGAGATGAGTCGATCGGTCATCGACGATTGGCTGAGACGTTAAAGCAGACGTTGAAACTGGAGAATGGGACGGCTGCGCAAAGCCGTATTGCTCGTTATGCAACGACAGATCGCTGTATTAACAACTAATGATCGGCCAATAATGGCCTACCGTTTTTGGCGGGTGATCAGGTGTTAGATCAATTACTTCGTAGTCACTACCCCTACGGGTAATATCGATCATTGTCGTTTACTGATTAGATGAAGACTGACTAAAAATGGATCAGCTGCGTTGTACGTGTGCACGGGCGAATGACTTCGTGCCTGCGTTCGGCGATCTCAGGGCGTGCGAATCCAATCTAAGGACTGCGTGAATACGATGATAAGTCTCGGTCAGGCTATGGTGTCCCTGGACCTCAGGGACCTTTTCAAAGACGGCGTTGCTCTGCGCATTGGCACTCGCGCGTTCGATATTCTCGAACTGCTGATCCGTCATCAGGGGCAATTGGTGAGCAAGGAACAGATCCTGCAGCGGGTCTGGCCTGACACGATCGTCGAAGAAAATAACCTCCAAGTGCACATCTCTGCATTGCGCAAGGCGCTGGGCAGCGATCGTGACCTGATTCGTACGATTCCCGGACGCGGCTACCTGTTGCTGGGCGGCGAGGGTGGTTTCGTCGAGGACGTGGGGCCTGAAGAGGTCCGCACGGCGCAGTGGCATCAAGGCGTGCTTGGCAACCGGTTGCCGGCGGGTGTCGAGCTGGTTGGACGCGCGTCTTTGCTGGGTGAGGTCAACGCGGCATTGAGCGACCACCATGCGCTGATCACGCTCATCGGTCCGGGCGGTGTCGGCAAGACCAGCCTGGCGGTGGAATTGGGACGGCAGCGGCTGGAGGGCCAGTCGTCTGCGGTGTATTTCGTTGCGCTGGCCGAGTTGGAACACTCTGAAAGTCTGCTAGATGCATTCTTCCAGGCGTTGGGAATCGACGTTTGCCCCGCTGATCCGCTGGTGTTTCTGATTCAACAGCTGGCTCAGCGCTCCGGCCTGCTCATCCTGGACAACTGTGAACACCTGATCGATCAGGTGGCTGCGCTGGTGGAGGCGATCCTGCGGGGTGCGCCGGGTGTGCGGATCCTGGCGACCAGCCGTGAACCGCTGCGTATCGGCGGCGAGCGCAGTCTTCAGGTGCCGCCGCTGACCTCGCCGGAGCCGGACGCCACCCGTGATGCCATTCTGCGCAGCGACTCGGCACAGCTGTTTTTGCGGCACTGGAGAGCGCTGGATTGTCAGGTTGCAAGCACCCCCGATGCCGAGCTGGATGACTACAGCATCGATCTGGTGGGTGAGGTCTGTCGGCGTCTCGACGGTGTCCCGCTGGCGCTCGAAATGGCCGCCGCCCGGGCGTGTGCGTTGGGTTTGTACCAGTTGGTCGGAAGTCTGGACGAGAGCATGCACCTGCTGTCTGCCAGTCTGCGAACGGCGCCGCCTCGTCAGCAGACCCTGCAGGCGTCCCTGTCCTGGAGTTACCGCCTGTTGAGTCGCGACGAGCGCACCGTGCTCAGGCAATTGGCCGATCTGGACGGACGCTTTACCCTGGAGCAGGCTTGCAATGCTCTGCAGCGCGCGACCCTGTCCCGCAGCTGCGTGATGGACTGCATGGTCAGGCTGGCGACCAAGTCGTTGCTGATGGTGTCGGCGCAGGGGCCGTTCCGGTTTTACCGGATGCTGGCCGCGACCCGCACCTGCCTGCGGCTAGGCCTTGGCGCGGAACGGGCAAGCGACGCGCTCAACCCTGACCCCCGTGCCCCGGATCTCCCGTCGTCGCTGGCGAACCTGCACGCCGCCAGGGCTGTTTCCGTCGGGCCCGACGGGTATCATGCTCGACATCAGAGAGCGCTGGCGGTCGGCCGCTGAATTGACGGAAGAACGTATGAGAGCAACACCCAGGGTATACGTGGTGGACGACGATGCAGCCATCCGCACCGCATTGCAGCGGTTGCTCAGCTCCGAGGACATTGCCTGCAGCGTTTTCGACAGCGCCGAAGCCTTTCTCGCCCATCCGTTGGAGGAGGCTCCGACGTGCCTGCTGCTGGATGTGAATCTGGCCCAGGGCACCGGCTTCGACCTGCAGGCTGAACTGACGGTTCGAGGCCAGCAATTCCCGATTATTTTCATGACCGGTTACGGCACCATCGCCATGTCGGTGAAAGCCATCAAGGCCGGCGCCCATGAATTTTTGACCAAGCCGTTCGAGCCTGAGCAACTGCTCGATCTGGTCCGTGAAGCGTTGACCAACGACGCGCTGAATCTGACCGAGCGTTGCCTGACCTGTAATGTCAAAGCGCGTTTCAACAGCCTGACGCCGAGAGAGAAACAGGTCATGGGTTTGTTGATTACCGGCAAAATGAATAAACAGATCGCGGTGGAGTTGGGCACCAGTGAAGTCACAGCCAAAGTTCATAAAAAGCACGTGATGACAAAAATGAATGCTCGCAATGTCATCGAACTTCTGAAGATGCACGAGCGTATCGCTGTATTGCCTCAATAACTCACCGCACAAATATCCATGTGCGTAAAGAAGGTAGTTGGTATGTCACGTGACATGCAACTTGTGCCAATTATCAACACCACAAAGTTCGGTTTATGATCCTCTTCATTACTGCGCAGGGTGATGCCGTTCTGCCGGTTCTTTTTGCAGCAGGTGAACGCTGCAATGTGCATGGCCAATACCGTGAACGTCATCAAGGATTTTCATGAGCAGTGCTTACAATGCGCCAGTCGGGCTGATGTCGGGCTCGGGACCGTTCGGGCCCGGGTGGCAGGATCAGCTTGTCTGGACATTGTTGCTCACGGACGGCGCGCTTTCTCACTACCGGGTCCGGCTTGCCGCGGATCCGCAGCAACATTGGCGAATCGTCAGAGCGGTTGGCGGTGCGACGGACGACATAGCCCGTCGCCTTGTCCATGAGTTCGGCCTTGCCGACAGGCTTCTGCCGGGGTGGTCACTGCAACCCCTGGCGCTGCTCTCCTCAGAGACCGGCCCGTTGCTGGTGTTGAGCGATCCGGGTGGGCAGTCGCTTCACGAACTGGCCGATCAACCGGTGTCCATCGAACGTTTTTTGCACTTGGCGATAGGCGCCGCCACTGCGCTCTTCGAAACCCATGCCAATGGCCTGCTGCACCGGGACATCAAACCCTGCAACCTGATAGAAGGCGCTGACGGGGTCGTGCGCCTGAGCGGTTTCGGTCTGAGCGTAGACGCTTACACGGCAGCGGCTTTGCCCATTTCTGACTCGATCTGCGGAACGCTGGCCTATATGTCTCCTGAGCAGGCACGCAGGGTCGAACGCCATGCCGATCAGCGCAGCGACCTTTATGCGCTGGGTATGACGTTCTACGAGTGGCTGGCGGGGCGCCTGCCGTTCGAGGCCCTTGATGCGGTGGAGTGGGTCTATTGCCATGTGGCGCGTCAGCCGCCGGCGCTGACTGAATTTCGTGGCGACATTCCGCAGCCCTTGTCGCAACTGGTACTGAAGCTGATCGCAAAGAACCCGGATGATCGCTATCAGAGCGCAGGAAGCCTGCTGGCGGATTTGCGTTCGTGCAAATGCCAATGGCGGCAGTTCAAGGACATCCCCGATCTGGGGCTCGATCCCGACAAGCACCGTGGCTCGGCCTGGGGCCAGGACCGCACGGCGCAGACCCGCCACCAGGAAGCGATGCTGGCTTCGCGTACGTCGGTCGTCATTCCCGGAGGCCAGGATACGCTGGACCTGACGTCGGTGATGAAGGCCGCGCAGGCGTTGTCCGAGGAAACCGATCAGGACCGGTTGATCGAAATGCTCATGAGCACCACGATCATGCACGCTGGCGCGCAGCGAGCGTTGCTATTGTTGGTCAAAAACGACGCCCCGATCATCTGTGCCACCGGGCAGAGCTGTGCCACCGGGCTGGAAGTTCAGTTAGTGCAGCATGCTCCCGGCAAGCACCATCTGCCCTTGTCGATCCTGTATCGGGTCATGCGCACCCACCAGCGGCTGGTGGTCGACGACGTCAGTGTCGACGATTACTTTGGCGATGACGAATACCTTGCCAAGGCGCCTGTCCGTTCCGCGCTGTGCCTGCCGTTGCTCCAGCAAGGGCAGTTGATTGGCGTGCTCTACCTGGAAAACAACCTGGCCGCCGGGGTGTTTACCGTCGGGCGCACCGGGGTGTTGGAGTTGCTCGCCGGGCAAGCGGCCATCTCACTGGAAACTGCCAGACTGCACCATCAGCTCAAGGAAGAAAACGCCCGTCGCCAGGACATCGAAACCGCGCTGCACAATGCCCGCGCCAAGCTGGCGCAGGTGTCACAGGTCACGGTGATGGGTGAACTGGCGGCTTCGATTGCCCACGAAATCAATCAGCCGCTGGCATCGATGGTGTCCAACGCCGCGGCGAGTCTGCGCTGGCTGAACCGCGCGACACCGCAGATCGGCGAAGCGATGTCGGGACTACGGGACATTGTTCAGGAAGGCCGCCGGGCGGGTGAAATCGTCAACGCGCTGCAGTCGCTGGCGCGCCAGGGCACCCATCAGCGGCGGCGTCTGCTGATCAATGACGTGATTCGCCATGTGGTGACACTGACGCTGGTGGAAGTCGAGCAGCAGCGCGTGCTGATGACCACGCACCTCACACCTTCGCCATTGCAGGTCATCGGTTCGGGCGTGCAGTTGCAGCAAGTGGTGCTGAACCTGATTCTCAATGCGGTGGACGCCATGAGTGCAGGCGATCACGTGCTGCGCCGGCTGTCGATCACCAGCGACGTGGTGGGCAGTGATTGTCTGGTGGTCAGCGTTGAAGACACGGGGCCGGGCATCGATCACGAGAACCAGGACAAGGTGTTCAATGCCTTTTTCACCACCAAGGACAAAGGCATGGGCATGGGGCTGGCGATCTGTCGCTCGATCATCCATGCCCACGGCGGGCAGTTGTATGTGATGCCGGCGAGGTATGGCGGCACGACCTTCGTCTTCACCTTGCCTGCTGCCGTGTAGGGCTGTCCGACACCGGGTTCAATACGGCCATTTCGACGCCAGCAACTGCTCGCAAAAGCCGCCGACCTGCATGTGCCGGTCATGGAATGCCAGCACGTCCGCGTTGATTGTGCCGAAGGTGCTGTGCGGTCGATGCAGTTGTCCCAGTGCGAGCGTGTGCAAAAACTTGATTTTGAACCCCGGCTCACGGGGGAATTCGCGGAGTATGCGGCTGATTGCGCCGGGACACAGCGCCTGACCGTACGTGCCGAGCATGTCGGTGTCCACGGCGGCGGAGAGTAGTGCGGTGATCGGTGGCTTGTGCTCTGGAATCCCGGGTGTGGTGTGCAGCGCGACCGCATCCCAGACCTGGGCAATGTCCTCGCGGGAGCGGCCGTAGCCGCTGAGAAATTCCGCTGCGGCGTCGGCGCTGTCGATCTCATAGCGTTGCTGGGAATGACGGTACAGCGCCGTGACACCGATCCGCAGGAACAGCGCGCCAATGTAGAGCAGCTCGGGGTCATGGCGCAGTTCACGGCTGTTGCCCAACAGCCGGGCAAACACGAACGTACGCCTGGCCGCATCGAACAGCAGCCTGGATTGTGTGTCGCGCATCAGCTCGGTCGCCGCGCGTGCCATCGCGCTGTCGGGGATCGGGATTCCTGCAACGTATCGAGTGGTCACTTGCGTCCCTCGCAGCGAACCGAACCTCTGAGGAGAGTGACGATAAACCCCTCCACCGGCAGCGTCATTGGCGGTCGCCCTTAATTGTTCTTAAGACGTCTGCGTCCAGAGGTTTGAGCACGCTGCCTTATTAACCCTTCAGAACGTTTAATACCCCGAGAAGGACTTTAAGGCGGTGCCCGACCAGACTCCAGAAATCGTCTACGATGACCTGGAGAGCCCGGAATGAACGCAATCAACCCGTTACTGTTTCGTTCGCTACTGGCGTCCCTGCGTTCCCTGCCAGATGACGAGCACGTCGCGCTCGAACAGGTGATGCGCGAACTCTCGGCACACTGGGTCCCGGAGGCCGCCCAGCAACAACCGCATCCTCCGTGCGATCGGGTGGCGCTTTCGCCCTGGCAGGAACGCCGCGCCAAGGAACTGATGTCCAGCCAGATGGACAAGGGCTTGTCCATCGCCCGCATCGCCAGCGAATGTTCCTTGTCTCGCAGCCATTTCTCCAGGGCCTTCAAGAAAAACACCGGGCTTTCGCCACGTGACTGGTATCTGCAGATGCGTCTGGACAAGGCGAGGGGGCTGCTCAGCGATTCCGGGCTGACCATTTCGCAGATCAGCCTGGATTGCGGGTTTGCCGATCAGTCGCACTTCACTCGAGTGTTCAGTCGTATGACCGGCGTCACGCCGTTCAACTGGCGACGCTCGATGGCCACGGCGCCCTTGTGCTGCGCCGAGTGAAGCCTGATCGCTGAGCCTGTGCGCGCCTGTTTGAGAGCCGGCGCGCTTGCACAACGATGCGCTTTGACGTTTACCCGCTGTGCGAATACCGATCATTTGAGCAGGTCGAGCGGGTACTGCACGACGATGTACAAGCGATCAATGTCATCGCCGCCTTGAGCATCGTTGCCGCGGTGCGAGACGTGAGACACGTCCAGCGACAGGTCCTTGGCCGGACCGGACTGCACCACGTACTTGAGGTCGATATCGCGTTCCCAATGACGTCCGCCTTTGCCCTGAATGGGCTGATAACGACCTGACGCCTCGTCGAACGGTTGGTACACCGCGCCTTGTGGTGCATGGGTGCCGTCGATCTGGCTGCCGCGCACGTAGCGGGTCATGAATTTCAGGCCTGGCAGACCGAACAACGCCGCATCCAGGTCGTAGCGCAGCTGCCACGATTGCTCGTGCGCGCCATTGAAGTCGGCGTACTTGATCGAGTTGGCGAGGTAGATCGAGTCACCGCCGACGAAGTCGAAGGGCGTGTCGCCATCGATCTTCTGCCAGGCTAGGGTAAACGCCTGGGCACCGAGGCTGTACTTGGCGGACAGGCTGTAGGCGGTGTTATCGATGGCCCCGGCACGCGCGCTGCCCTGATCCAGCGTGCGGTAGAGATTGCTGTCCAGCAGCAGCGAGCTGTTGTCCGACAGCACGTCGATGTAGTGCAGATTGCCGTAGTACTGGCGCCAGGTGTCGGTGAGCTGCGACGCGTAGACGGAACCGCCGACCGGCGTGCTGTCGGTGGTTTCCACGCCTGCCAGGCTGATCGCGCGACCACGGGTGGTGGCGCCGTAGCCATCGAAGTCGCCCCGCGAGGTGGACGCGTTTTCGTTCTTGAACGAGGTGAAATGCCCCGCCACCAGCTTCAGGCCTTCAACGTCACGGCTGTCGAGAAACAACCCACTGGCGTACTCCGGCTGCAAGCGTTTGTCACCGGTGTCGAGCACCGGCGTTTCCACCTCCATCTCGCCGATCTTCAGGGTGGTTTTCGACAGGCGCAGTTTCAGCGCGCCACCTGCATCCGAGTAGTCGTCCTCGGCGCGGCCGTCGCTGTCCAGCGGCAGCAGGCCGGTTCCTGCACGTCCGCGCCCGCTGTCGAGTTTCAACCCATAAAATCCGTGGGCATCGACGCCCACACCCAGCGTGCCCTGGGTGAAGCCTGACTGCAGGTTGGCGATGAAGCCTTGCGCCCATTCCTGCCGGTAGCTCTGATCGGGATGCCCGGTGCGGTAGTCGTTCTGCAGAAAGAAGTTACGCGCCAGCACGTTTAACGAGGTGTCGGCCAGGAAGCCGTGCTCTGTGTCGTCGGTGGCCGCCATCAGGTCGGTGGAACATGCGAGTAATGCCAGGGTGAGCAGCGACAATCGGCTTGCCATGAATCGGCCTTCTAGAGGTAAATCGGAAACAGGCGAGCAATCTGACAGGTGCACAGCAGAGCGGATTGTTGCGCTGTGCGCTTTTTAGTCCGGCGGTGCTCTGCAGGCGGTTGCCGATCCAAAAATGCGCCTGTTCGCGTCAAGAGCACATTTGTTCAATTCCCTGGCGGAATGGCGGTGTATATCTGGCAAACTTCTGTCTCGCGCAGGCATTTGTTCACGCCTCCCTCCCTGACAACCGGAACCGCTCAATGAATCGCAACGATCTGCGTCGCGTCGACATGAACTTGCTGGTGATCTTCGAAGCTTTGATGTTCGAACGAAACCTGACCCGTGTGGCCGAGAAGCTGTTCATGGGGCAACCGGCAATCAGTGCCGCGCTGGCGCGTTTGCGCGATCTTTTCGATGATCCTTTGCTGTTGCGCAACGGTCGGGCGATGGAGCCGACCGCCCGCGCGCTGGACATCCTCAAAGAGCTGCAACCGGCGCTGGACACTATCTCCGGCGCAGTGAGCCGTGCGAAGGAGTTCGACCCGAGCACCAGTTGCGACGTGTTCCGCATCGGCTTGTCCGACGATGCAGAGTTCGGGTTGTTTCCGCCGTTGCTCACCCAGCTGCGTGAAGAAGCACCGGGCATCATCGTCGTGGTGCGTCGGGCCAACTTTCTGCTCATGCCGGCGTTGCTGGCGTCGGGCGAAATCTCGGTCGGGATCAGCTACACCACCGAGTTGCCCGCCAACGCCAAGCGCAAGAAGCTGCGCGACATTGGTTGCAAGGTGCTGCGCGGTGACAAACGCCCCGGCACCTTGACGCTGGACGATTACTGCGAGCGTCCACACACCATGGTGTCGTTCTCGGGGGATCTGACCGGCAACATTGACATCGACCTGGCCAAAGTCGGCCGGGCGAGAAGGGTGGTGGTGGCCGTGCCGCAATTCAGTGGTCTGCGGGCATTGCTGGCCGGCACCGAACTGATCGCCACGGTTCCGGATTACGCCGCGTGTGCGTTGGTGGAAGGCTGTGCCCTACGTGCCGAAGACCCGCCGTTCCCGATCGAGCCGGCTGAGCTGTCGATGGTCTGGAGCGGCGTCCACGACAATGACCCCGCCGAGCGCTGGCTGCGTTCACGCATCACCGAATTCATGTCCCAGGAAACCCGGCCCATGCCGTGAGACGCGGGGTTCGTAGATTCGCCTCCCGCAGGGCGCTCCTACGCCTTCGGCAGAGGCAACGCGTCAGGTGGCAGGCCTTTGATTCGGTCGTAGGGCGTAGGCGCGTGGCTTGTCTCTGGGCCGCATCCGGACGATCTGCTGCGCAGCAGCAGTCACACCAGACAACCTCGGCTCTTTCGGGCCCATCGCCTCCCTGGACTCACGGCGACATCACGCATCCTCAATCCGGATCACCTCATCGGTCACTTCCTCAAGCTGGCGCACGACCTGGTAGATATGCGCCACCGCCAGCAAGGTCGGACGCGGGATGTGTTTGCCGGGTCTGACCTTGTACAGCGTGCGTGCCAGCCAGATGCTTTGCACCACGGGTATGCCGGCTTTTTTGGCGCGGGCAATCAGCGCCAGCGCGTCGTCGTCTTCGCCTTTGCAATGAATCAGCGGCAGCGGCGTCTGCCCCGGTCGGTAGTACAGGGCAACCGCATAGTGCGTCGGGTTCACCACCAGCATGTCGGCGTCCTCAACCGGTTTCGGCGGTGCGGTCGGGGCCTGGTTCAGCAGTTCGTGCGCCAGCTGTCGACGATGGCCTTTGACGTGCGGGTCGCCCTCGGACTGCTTGTATTCCTTTTTGATGTCCTCATGGCTCATCCGCAACTTCTTTGCATGGAAATACTTTTGCAGGGCAAAGTCGACGCCGCCGATCACCAGCAGCAACCCCAGTGTCGCCCGCAGGATGTGCCGGAACAGTTGCAGCAGCGAATGCCAGTAGGTCGTCAGGTCAGTGTTGGAGAGCAGAATCAGAGCGCCGAGCGACGGTTTCACCACGGCGTACAAGGTTGCCGCAATCGCGGTCGCCTTAAGCACGCTGAGCAACAGGTTCGTCAGGTTCTGCGCCGAGAACATTTGTTTGGCATGGGAGAAGGGGTTGATCTTGTTGATGTCCATCTTCAGGGCCTTGGGGGCGAAGAGGAAACCGATCTGCATCCAGCTGCCGACCAGTCGCATCAAGACCGCCACGCCCACGCTGCTGAGGATAAAGCCGATCAGTGTCGTCAGGCCCTCGCTCGCCACCTGCTCGAGGGTGTGCATGAAAGGCTGGCCGATTCCCTCAAACGAGAGTGACATCAGGTGCTGCAAACGCGCCACGCTTTCATCCGCAAGACCCAAGGTGACTTCGCTGACCACCAGCAGCACCAGCAGCTTACTCAGGTCCTGGCTCTGCCCGACCTGACCCTTTTCCCGCGCGTCGCGCAGCTGTTTGGGCGTGGCTTTTTCTGTTTTTTCGCTCACGGCACCGGCACCAGTTGGATCAACAGATGCTTGAGGTCGGCCAGTTGCAGGATCTGACCGTTACCCAATTCCAACAAGGTGGGCAGGTAGATCAGCAGAAAAGCGATGCCCGCCATGCTTTTCGCCGGCATGGCCAGGATCGACACGTTCAGCTGCTGCGCGTACAGACCGATGATCGCCAATGCAGCCTCGATCAACAGCAAGAGCCCAATGAACGGCGCGGCGTACAGCATCATGTGTTGCAGCGTCTGATTCAGTTGCTCAAGGAAGAGGTCCAGTCCATCGATGGTCATGCCCGGCAACCACGCGGTGGGCGGCCAGACCTGATAGCTGTCCCAGATCACCTGGGTGATCAATGAAAGGCCGCCCGAGAGGATCACCAGCATGATCAGGGTTTCCTGAAACAGCTCGCCCAGCGGTGTGGCGTCCGGGCCGAGCGCGGGGTTGAGCTGGCCGCCACTCAACGCACCCCGCTGGCTGTCCAGCAGGGCGCCGACCGAGGCGAACATCCAGAACGGCGCATACAGCAGCAGGCCCAGCAGCGTTCCGAGCACCGCTTCCTTAAGCAGCAGCGCGCCGATCGAAAACCAGTCGTCATTGAGTGCAGACAGCGCGCGGCTGATCGCCGGCGCCGGAACCATCGAGACCACCAGCACCACCGCGTAGCGCAACGGGCCTTTGAGATACTTGAAGCAAAAGGCGGGCACCAGAATCATGCACGGCAACAGCCGAGCCGCCGCCAGGCCCATGCCCAGCATCAGTTCGAACAGCCCCTGTGCGTCGAAAGGCATCTAGTGCACGCCCCCGGAACGGGCGATGAGGTCGAACGCCATGTTGATGAACTGGATCAGCTCGACGCCGATCCAGCGTCCAGTCATCGCAAGGGTCAGGCCGACCGCCGCGAGTTTGATGCCGAAGGGCAGGGTCTGGTCCTGGATCTGCATCAATGCCTGCACCAGCGAGGTGATCACGCCCACCAGTACAGCGACACCCAGCGGCGGCGCCGTGAGGATGACCACCAGAAACATGCCTTGCTTGAACAACGCCAACGCTTCCATGACCGCCTCACATATACGAGTAGAACAGGCTGTCGAGCAGGCGCGTCCAACCCTGTACCAGGACGAACAGCAGCAGCTTGAGCGGCAGGGAGATGGTCATCGGCGACACCATCTGCATGCCCAGCGCGAGCAGCAGGTTGGAGACGATCAGGTCAATCACGATGAACGGAATATAGATCAGAAAGCCGATCTGAAACCCGGCCTGCAACTCCGAAAGCACGAACGCCGGAACCGCCAGCAGCAGGTCGTTTTTGGTCGCTTGATCGGCCATGTCCTTGGGCCACATGCGCTGCGTGTTGTCGAGCAAGTGGGCGCTGACATCCGGGTCGGTATTACGGGTCATGAAGCGTTGCAGCGGTTCGATGACCGTCATGGCGCTGGCCTGCAGTTTGTCGCTACTGCCCATCTCCAGCGGGTGGTCATGCACCCGTTGCTGGATGTCGTGGGCCACCGGTGCCATGACGAACATCGTGGCCGCCAGCGCGATGCCGTACATCGCCATGTTCGGTGGCACTTGCTGCACACCGATGGCGTTGCGGGTGATCAACAACGTCATCGCGATTTTCAGAAAGGCCGTGCAGACGATCAGCAAGAACGGAATCAGCGACAAGGCGCCGAGAAACAGCGCCAGCAATACCGGGTTCATCCCGTCCGTGATCATGCGGGCGACGCCATCCGGGTGATTTGCAGGCCCAGCCGCCCCTCGACATCCACCAGTTCGCCCTCGGCCACCACACGCTCGCCGTGACACAGCGTGGCGTGACCTGGCGTGACGCCGCTGACTTCAAGGATGGTGCCGGCAGCGACTCGGCGCAGATCGCCGAGGTTTATCGACAAGACGCCGCAGCGCAGGGTGAGCGCCATGGGTAACTGGTCGAGAGGGTCAAGCGTCAGCGAGGCGTGAATCGTCGCATCATCAGCCCCATCGTCAAGAAGGTACGGCGCGTCGACGGGCTGTTCATCCTCGTGGGCCTGCCAGTCGGATTCGGCGTGCATCCGCTGTGCCGGGTCGTCGTAGCCCTCGTCATCTACCCGCGGCGTTTCGTATTCATCGTCAGGTGACATCTCCAGTGCTTCGTCGTACAGCGTTTCATTGGCCATGTTCCAGGGGTTCCTCGTGACTGAGCTGCACAGACAGTCGCCCTTGGTGACTGTCGGTTTGCACTGCCCACTGCCGGCCGCCCAGTTGCAGGTACCCATTGCCGTCGCTGTCGAAGTGACACAGCGAGGGCAGCAACACATCGCCGGGTTGCAGCGAAGCCAGTTGTGCCAGGGTCAACGACAAGTGTCCGAGTTCAAGCGGTTGAGTGATCAACCACGCTTCATCGAGCGTCTGTCGATGGGCGCGCCAAGGCGCGGACTGCAGCATTCGCAACAGCGTTGCGGCGTCTGCCTGGAACAGTCCATGCAGTGACTGATCCTCCCGTTGCACCTGTATCCGGCACGTCATCACAGCGACAGGCAGTGCAGTGATATCGCTGAGTGGCGCAAGAGGACAAAACAGTTCCGCCACCGCAGGGCTCATTCGCTGATTGAGCACCTGCCAGTACCACGGTTGAAAATCGCCCGCGAGGGTGACGGGCAGTTCACCCAGCAGACTCAACATGGCTTCGGCATCACTCAGCCCGAAGGGCCCCGATGCACTGTTGAACCAATGGAGCCGGGGTTCAGCAACAGGGTCGGCAATGAGAGGGAGCAGGCTCACCGTGCCGTGTTCGCCCTGAACGTTGAAATGCAGGCTGACCCCCAAGCCGAGGCTACGGCTGAGGTGTGCGGTCGTGGAATCGACTTTGCGCAGTGACAGGGCGCTCATGCCGGCAGCGCTTCATGAAAGGACAAGTCGACATCCTGTCCCAAGGCCGCGGCGAGGGCGCCCTCACAGGCACGCTGATGAGGGTTCAGGCGTTTGAGCACGCCCTTCTTCGCGAAGCCCAGTTCGACGCTCCAGTGATTCTCGCGTTTGCTGGCGTTGACCTGCACTTTGCCCAGATAGGGCATCAGCAGCGTGACGTTGAACGGGCCGTCCGGATGCAAGGGGAGGCGCTGCGCGAGCTCGTCGATCAGTTGAGTCGGCACGCCGTCTGCGGGTGGTAGCAGGCTCAGGCCGCTGCCGGAAAACCCTGAGTGATCGGGCTCTTCGCTGACAGTCGGGATGAGTAGCTGTGAGAAGAACAGACCGTCGGCGTTGGTGGTTTCTGGCTGAGTCGACGGTTTCCAGGCCGCACGCACGCGGTCCGTGTCGCCACGCCGCACGCCGAGGGCAGGGCGTGTATCGGTTGAAGTGGACGGTGTGTCTGGCGTCGGCCGTACCTGCGGCTGAGGGTGGGCGCGAGGCGCGGATTGAACGGGCGTGCTCATGGTTCACCTTTTTAGTTGAGGCTTAATCGGGTTCATTGAGGGCTTCAGCCAGGCAGGCCAGCTTTTCCACGGCTCGTTGAGCCGCCTTTGCCGCGTCCCTGGCCTGCACCAGTTGCCGTTGCTGTTCGTCGATGCCCAACCGTTGCCGCTGCACGTCCTGCCGGATATAGGCCAGACGATCGAGCATGCGGTGCTCCTTCTCGTGCCAGCGATCAAGGTCATTCAGCGACATCTGTTTGTTCAGGTGCGCAACGCTCAGCCCCTGTCGCCGCTCGCGCTGGTTGTCGCGCTCTTGCGTCAACGATTCGCGGGTCTGCTGCAAATGCACCTGCATGTCTTCCAGTGCCTTCTGAGCCCGGCGTTGCGCACGCTCGGCGCTGGCCTGTCGGTGCTGTCGCAACGGCGTGAGCACGCTGATGACGTGTTCCAGCATCAGGCGCTGCGGGTCAATGTCGAGCTCTTCTTCCAAGGGCTCACTCCGGCAACTGCGAGGTTAGCTGCATCAACCCGTCGAGGGTGTCCTGCAGCGGCACGGGTTCGCGCAGGTCCTGGCGGAGAAAGGCGTTGATCGGCTCGTTCAATTGCACCGCGCAGTCGGTCACGGGATCCCCTCCGGGCTGGTATTCGCCCAGGCGCAACAGCATCTCCACCTGTCGGTAGGCGGCCATCAGGCGTCTGAGGCGGTTGTTGGCCTGTTGGTGTTCGCGACCGGTGACGTTGCTGAGAATCCGGCTGATGCTGGCCTGCACATCGATAGCGGGGTAATGGCCGCGCTCGGCGAGTTTGCGTGACAGGACGATGTGACCATCGAGCAGCGAACGCACCTCGTCGGCCACCGGGTCGTTCATGGAGTCCTGTTCGATCAGCACGGTATAGAGGGCGGTGATCGAGCCGGTTTCGCTCATCCCGGCGCGCTCCACCAGCCGCGGTAACAAGGTGTACACCGAGGGTGGCAGGCCGCCGCGTCCAAGCGGTTCGCCCGCCGCAATGCCGATTTCGCGCTGGGCGCGGGCAAAACGCGTCAGCGAATCCAGCAGCAACAGCACTTTCATCCCGCGCTCGCGATACGCCTCGGCAATGGCAGTGGCGGTGAAGGCTGCGCGTGCACGTTCCATGCTGGAGCGGTCGGAGGTCGCGCACACCAGCACCGAGCGGCTGCGCAGGGTGGCGTCCAGTTCGTGGTCGAGGAATTCCCGCAGTTCGCGACCCCGCTCGCCGATCAGGCCGAAAACGATAACGTCGCAGGCCATGTTCCGCGCCAGTTCAGCCATCAGCGTGGTCTTGCCGCAACCCGCCCCGGCAAACAGCCCGACCCGTTGGCCTTCACCCAGCAAGATGGCGCTGTCGATGGCACGCACACCGGTTGGCAGGGCATTGGTGATGCGCGGGCGTTGAGTCGGCGGCAGCGCGTCCGCGATGACCGGCAGCGTCACCCGGCGATCGCCGGGGCCGGCGAACGCGCCCTGTGAGTCTCCCAGCAAGGGCCTGCCGAAGCCGTCAAGCACGCTGCCGAGCAGACCGTCGTCAACGCCAATGCGATGCGCCATGCCGAGCGGGCGAATACGGGCCCCGACCTGAATGCCGTCGGGCGTGCCAAGGGCGCTCAGCAACGTGCAGTCACGCGTGAAACCGACGATTTCCGCCAGCATGACACTGCCGTCTGCTTTGCTGACTTCACACAAGTCGCCAACCTTGGCCGCCGGTATCTGGCACTCCAGCAGGATCCCGCTGACAGCACTCACCCGGCCGCTGACCTGCACCGCCGAAAACCCGCTCAAGCGCCGGGCGTGCCCGGTTTTCCATTGATCCAGGGCTGCGTTCACCAGTTCACCTCGTAATGCCGGTCGCCGTCGAACTGGATGCGGTTGTCGTCAATGCGGGTCAGGCGCAGCCCGGCGAGTTCGTCGCCGATGTACAACCGATGGCCGTCAGCAGTGACCAGATGCGCGTTGGGCCCGGACATGATCTGCACGATGGTGAAGGGCAGGCCGCTGCCGGAGGCCGTGACGTTATCGATCAAGGCCACGGGCGAATCGTAGCGGTCCTTGAACCGTTGCAGCATGCGCTGATAGACCAGCTGCGCCTCGGGCTTGAGGTGGCCGCTCAGGGTCAGACCTTCCGGCGTCTGCTGCACGTTCACGTCGCTGAGCAGCCGGTCGCTGAGCATGGTATTGAGCTGGCGGCGGGTGTCGTCGACGCCGGTCAGTGATGTGCGCTTGTGGGGTGCGGCCGGTTTGCGCTGGACGCCGGGTTGCTCGAGCGCGGGCGCGACCGTGGCGACCGCGAGTGAGTCAGTGGCTGTGCTGCTGCGCGTGAGGCTCCACGCGCTGCCCGCAATCCCCAGCAACACGCCGATCACGATGCCGGTGGTGCGATTGAGCACGCGAGCGCGAGATTCGACCTTTTCCAGTGGCGGCGTGCCGGCGACGGGCTCGGGTTCCGGGGCCGGTGGTGGCGTCTGGATCAGCGCAGGCACCGATGGCCATGCGTCCTCGGCGGCGGAGACGCACAGCCACACCGAGCCCAGCACGAACGCGGTGTCGGGCGTGAGTTCGGTGGTTGCGTGGCGATGGCCTTCTTCGTCGCAGACCGCGCCGTCGGCGGCGTCCAGTACCCAGCGGTCGCCTTGTCGTCGAAGACGACAATGCATTTGCTCCACGCCGGGATCGTGCAGCGCCAGGTCCTGTTCTGCATCAGACCCGATCGCCCATTGTTCGCCCACCAGTGGTAGCGCCGCGCCTTGGTGCAGGCCGGTCAATACCCGTAATTCAAACATGCGAGATTCTCCAGGTACTCAAGCGGCGTGCTCGTTATCCAATTCATCGAGATCGTCATTCAGGTCGTCTTCCAGGTCGAACCGGCCCAACACCTTGACCTGTGAGGCATTGTTGATCTCGGCGAAAGACAGGACTGGCACGTGGTAGAACTCTTCCTGCAGCAAGGTCCGCAGCGGGCTGCGCAGGTCCTGTGCGACCAGCAGAACGGCTTGTTCGGCGGCGCGCAGCGGGAAGGCAATGTGCAGTTGTTGCACCAGCAACTGGCTGGTCTCGTTGTCCAGTGCAAAGAAGGTTTCAGTCTGGGTCTGGCGCAGGCCATCGCGCAGGATGCCTTCGCTTTCAGGCGTCAGGACCCAGACCAACAGGCCTTCGGCGCCGCAGTACTGGTGATAGATCTGCGACTTCAGCGCAATGCGCACGTAGTCGGCGAGCACGGTCACTTCACGTTCGTGCTGCCCGTGTTCGATAAGGGTTTCGGCGATCACGCGGATCGCCCGCAGTGGTACGCATTCGGAAGCCAGACGTTGCAAGACCGCCGAGAATCGCGCCAGTGGCAAGACCCGCTGCATTTCCTGAGCGAGTTCCGGTTGCTCGCTTTCGAGCCAGCCCAGGATCGCCTTGGTCTCCTGAAGACCGATGAATTGCGGCCCGCAGGATTGCAGCGCGCGCTCCATGCGCTCGATGATCAAGGTCATGGCATCCACCCGTTCAACGTGCGGGTCCTGCAGTTGCGGCGCATCGGCGGGTAACCACAGCCATTGGCCTTCCTGGCGATCGGTGCTGCCGTACACCGCCGCGTCAGGCGATTGCTCAAGCATGCGTGCGTCCACCGCGACATGGCTCTGGGTAAACGTGGCTTTGAGCAGCGGCACCTCGTACACCGAAAAGCGGAACTCGTCCGGTGGCAGCTGCTCGACCTGTTCGATGATGAACGAGGGCAGGGTCAGGCCGTATTGCACCACCAGCCGGTTGCGTCGTTGCCGGATCTCGCTGACCAGCGCGTCGACGTGCGCCGGGTTCTGACCGGGGTGAAACTGCAGCACGAACTGCCGGCTCGGCGAGAACGTGCGCAGGTCTTCGCGCCCGTTCATTTCAGGCGCTATCACGGTGGCCTGCGCCTGCTCGGCTTTTGGTCTGGCGCGTTGCAACTGCAACAGGCCGCCGCTGCCACAGATGATCGCGATGACGATGAAAACCGCCGTTGGCATGCCGGGCAGGGCGGCGAACCCGAGCATCGCCACCGCCGCGATGATCCAGGCCTTGGGCTGACTGGTGATCTGCTCGGCAATTTGCCGGCCGATATTGGCCTCGGCCCTGTCTTCATCGGGCACGCGGGTGATGATCATGCCGCAGGTCACGGAGATCAGCAGTGCGGGAATCTGCGCGATCAGGCCGTCGCCGATGGTCAACACGGTGTAGACCTGCAAGGCATCGCCTGCGCTCATGTTGTGCTGCACCACACCGATGGCGATGCCGCCGATCATGTTGATGGCGACGATGATCAGGCTGGCGATGGCGTCACCGTTGACGAACTTCATCGCACCGTCCATGGCACCGAAGAGCTGGCTTTCCTTGCCCAGTTCGGCCCGCCGCTTGCGCGCCTCGAACACACTGATCAGGTTGGCCCGCAAGTCGCTGTCGATCGACATCTGTTTGCCGGGCATGGCGTCGAGGGTGAAGCGCGCCCCGACTTCGGCCACCCGTTCCGAGCCCTTGGTGATCACCAGAAAGTTGACCACGGTGAGGATCAGGAAGATCACCATGCCCACGGCCAGGTTGCCGCCCACCACGAACTGACCGAAGGCCTCGACGATGTGCCCGGCGTCCTGGTTCAACAGAATCAGGCGCGTGGTGGAAATCGACAGGGCCAGGCGGAACATAGTGGTCAATAACAGCACCGCCGGAAACGTGGAGAACGCCAGCGGCCGTGGCAGGTGCATGGCGAGCATGATCAGCAGGCAGGAAATACAGATGTTGATGGCGATCAATACATCCACCAGCCCCGTGGGCAGGGGCGTGATCATCATGAACACGATGGCGATGACCACGAACGCACCGACGATTTCCGAGCGACGCATCGCCGCCAGGGCGAGTTGGTTGAGCAGGTTGATGACACGATCCATCAGGCAAGGCCCCCCTGGAGCTGGTTCTGTTCCTGCCGAGTCAGTTCGGCCATGAGGATGAGCAGGTTGCCCAGTGCGGTTTGACGGCTTTTCATGTCGCGCCAGAGCAGAATCGGCAGTTGTTGCAGCATCGGGCGCAGGCCGTTGAGAAAGGCCAGCTGATGTTTGAGGTGCTTGCCGCCGATGTGTTGGGTCAGCTGCAGTGTTTCATTGAGGCTCATGCCTTTGCCCGACAGCGCCAGCAGATGCTTGAGGAAGGCCGCCGAGTCGACTTGCAGCCCGGGGTTCTTGTTGCGCATGCGGCCCAGCAGGTGTTCGCAGCCTTGCAGCAATGTCGCGACATGGCGCGCGGTATTCAGGCCATGCATCAAGGTGCGCAATTGCTGGTGGGAGGTTGAGGGTGTCAGGGCCGATAAATCGTCGGCAATGGCGCTGCGCATGTCGCGCAAGTTGAGCTCGAATTCACCGGCCTCTTCTTGCTCACTCAGGAGAGCATCGATCAGCCCCGTGATGTTCTGCTGACCTGAGACTGCGACCCCATAGAGGTTACGCAGGGCGCCACGGCGTTTGCTGTCGGTACCGGACTTGGCGAATGCCTTCGCACTGTTGATGCCCGCGCGGGCGCGTTGGCCGTATTGGCGGCGCAGCAGTTTGAGTTGCTGGGTCAGCACGACATGCTCACCCGTGGCGCCGTCGGCCTGCGCCTGCTTTCGCGCGGCCTGCAAGACCACCTGGGCTTTGGCCGGGTCCCCGCCTGCGAAACTCAACACCTGCGCGAGGCTGGCTGCACGTTGCTTTTGCAACTGCTTGCGCAGGTTGCGCGCTGCGTCGTCGAGGCCCGTGTCCTGACTCCCCATCAGCAGCGAATACAGCTCGCCCAGCTTCACCGCGCGCGATTGCAGCGCATTGCTGCTGGCAATCAATTCGCGCTGGCTCAGCCCACGGCTTTGTTGCACCAGCGCAGCGGCAAATCGGGAGACCTGTTGCGGCGACGTCCCGCCCATGTTCGGGGTGTTCGTGCGCAGCGCCGTGACCTGCGAAGACGCGTTGCTCGCGGCAGCGGGGGCAGGGGTGTGCAACGCAGGTGGCGCAGAGGGGGCGGCGATCTTCATGGGCAGGTTCTGAGCGTGGTCATGCGCTCTGAGTGGGTCGTCCTGCCCGCCCGGTTCCATTCACCGGGCAATCGATCACTTTGTGCCAAAACCTGTAAGGGAATCAGCGCACTCGCGCAAGATTTTGCACGGCGTGAAAAGCCAGCTATTTATTTATCTATATATATCAGCAGGTTGCGATATTTATTTGAGTGGCATGCATATCGCTATAGGGCTAACACACTCCAAACAAGGAAGAGCCCTGATGTTTCCCAGCCTCTCGATACTCGATATTGATTCCCCGACTCGTCGTCAGCCATCAACCGGCATTCGTCAGTTGAGCAGCGATCAGGTGAAGATGATTCGTGCGTTCATTCAGAAGCGCGTCATGAACCCGGACGACGCCGACGACATCCTTCAATGCACCTTTCTCGAGGCGCTGCGCAGTGAGCACAAATTCCAGAATGCGAGCAAACCGCAGACATGGCTGTGCGGCATCGCGTTGAACTTGATCCGCAATCATTTCCGCAAAATGTATCGTCAGCCGTATCAGGAAAGCTGGGAAGACCACGCCCATACCGAAATTGAGGCGCAAGGCGATATCGGCCACCAGGTTGACGGCCATCGGCAATTGGTGCGCGTCGTCAAAGCGATCGGCACGCTGCCTTCGAACATGCAGCGAGTGATCGAGGTGTCACTGGAAATGGACGGCAATTATCAAGAGACGGCTACGTCGCTGGGGGTGCCGATCGGCACGGTGCGTTCGCGTCTGTCTCGGGCGAGGGAGCAACTGAAGCGGCAAATGGACCCGTTCGCCTGAAGCCGGCCGACGTGCGCCGAGCACAGCTCAAACGGCACAGGCCGTTTCAGATGTGCTCGGAGACGGTGGCGGCATTGACCAGGTCGTACAGGGCGAAGGCGCGGTTGACCAGGAACACGGTGACGGCGGTGAGGGCGACGGCGTTGATCAGATGGATAGTCATGGTCGTGAGTCCTTCAAGTGAAGAGTGGGGTGGTAAGTGATGGGGCGATGTTACGTGACGGCCCGCAAACCTGAAGACAATCGTCTTCATGGTCTTCATTAACCAGAATGATGGAGGCGTTGCAGTGCTCTGGCGCGGTGGTTTCGCAGGCACTGCATCTGCGACAGGGCACTGCCGGCAGTCTCAAGATGGACATAGATCGAAACATTGAGCGGAACCGCCCGCCGTCAACGACCACACAGTTGCCATCCTTCATTCCCGGATGGCGACCCCCATGCGTATTTCGAACAGTCCCTACAGCGGTATCGCGCCTCAACCCGACAGCGGTGATTCGATCCAGCACTCGACCCTCGGCAACGCAGCCCTCAACGCACCCAAGATGCTGCTGGCCCAGGGCGGAGCCGCCAACCCCAATGTGCAGTTCGGCGCCACCGGCACGCCACCGCAGAGCCCGGCCCAGTCCACGGATACGCAGTTGCTGTCGCTGCTGATTCAATTGTTCAAGGGCAACGCCCAGACACAACCCGGCACGGAGGCCCCTGGCAACCAGACGTTGCCTGCGAAGACGCCCGCTCAGGGCACAACAACGCCGGGACAACCCAGCACCGTCAACGATGTGAGCGCAGCCACACCGGCCGACGCGAGCAAACCCGCCGATGCCACACAGCCTGCTGGCGCACCCAAAGCCTCAGAGGCCAGTTTTCTGGATGACTCGAAGTACTCCTCGCCCAAGGAACTGGAGCGTTGGGCACCCATGGTCGCGAATCTGCCGCCTGACCAGCGAGAACAGGCCGCCAAGGAGCTCAACCGACCCATCGCCGCTGCACGCATGGCGGCGCAGGGAGGCTCCGATGGGGCCAAGGCGATGGACTTCATCAACGCCAACCCGGCATTGAAAACCGCCGTCGACACCGGAAAACATGGCGGCAAGGCCGATGGCAAGATCACCGACGGCGACCTCAATGCGTTCGCCAAAAACATGCAGAAAGCCGCCGACAGCGCAGACAAAGACGTCGCCAAGTATCAGAAAGATCATCCCGACGCTGATCCCCAGTCGCTGGAACTGGTGCGCAGCGCAGCGTTGATGCGCGCCAATGAACCGTTGACCAAAGCGGCCGATCCGAAACATGCGCAGGGCGCTGACGGCAAGACGAAAGTCGATGGGCTCACCAGTGCCGATGGCCTCAAGGCGATCCAGGACGACAACCCCGGGTTGGCAGGCGCGCTCAGGCAGTCGGCAAAAACCTGGTCGCAACCCGGCTTCCTGACGCAAATTGACCAAGGCGGTCTCGAGGGGCGCTCTCTTGCCGCTCACAGCCCGGACAAACTGTTCAGCGCCAGTAATATCAGCGACTGGATCAAGAAGCAGGCGCCCACCAACGGAGGCGAATTCGCCAGTGTGCTCAGCGACGCAGCCACGCTGAATTCGGTCGCCAACACCGACATCAGCAAATTGGACAAGGATGTGTTCGACCATTCCTCGGCCTACACCGGCGAGCAGAAAGCCGCGGTGATGGTCAAGTTGCAACAGACCCGGCAGAGCGTGGTGGCCGGTCATGATCTGCGCAAGACCGAGAAAACCGAAGATGCGCTTAACGAAAAAATCGGCCAGTTGCAAGCCGATCCTGACGTCCAGGCGTTTCTCGACAAACAGATTCCCCAGCAGTCGCGTGCACTGGTCGGCAGCACGCCGCAGTTGCAAAAAGCCGTCAACGAGCAGATGCAAAAGGTCAACAGTGGCCAGGCCTTGCAGACTGACATGGCCGCCGCCGACAAGGCGACCAGCAAAGACAAGCCGAACGCGGATTACAGCAGCGCAATCGGTGGGTTGTCGGCGCAATTGCAGATGCAGAAAGACCTGCTGGGCGACGACGCGAAAGTCCCGACCGCCGACCAGGTGCTCGGCAATCGGCCTGATCTTCAGGGACAGTTGCAGGACTCGTACGTGCGCAACTTCAGCGAAGGCGGCGCGGTAAAGCAGTTGCTCAATCAGAAAAAAGCCGACGCCGCCGACGCCCTCAACGCTGCCGACGCACAGAAGGCGGCCTACGACAGCGTCCTGCCCCAAGGCTTTGTCCAGAGGCAGCAAGCGCACTACGTCGATGCGACGCTCGCGCAACTGCAGGCGTCCAAAAGCGGACGCAAGCTGCTTGACGACGCCCAAGGCGACAAGGATCACGCGCCTTCGATGGCCCTGCAGGTCGCCGCGCAAATGGGGCCAGGGGCGTTGCGCTCGGTCGCCGGTTTCGCTTCGGTTTCGGACATGCTCGCCCGTGGCGACAAAACCGATGCGGCCAAAACCATTTACGACAGCACCAAATCCGGCTTGTCGGCGGCCAAGCAAGGTTATGACGCTGTGGCCAAATCCGCCGGCCGCGCGGGGCTGGGTGAAGTGGCCGCAAAAGTCGGTGGTCGAGTGGCGGGCATGGTCGCCGGTGAAGCGGTCGGTATGGCGGCAGGCGCCGCGATCGGCGCCTCTATCCCGGTAGTGGGCTGGATCGCCGACGCCGCCATGAGCCTGGGTTTCGGTATCTCCGCGATCATCGAAGCGGTGAAGAAACACAAAGCGCAGAAAGCCTTCGACCACAACGTCGACCCGACGCTTGAGCAGTTCGGCATTCCCAAGGCGCATTGATGGGGGGCGTGCAGATACGGTTCTCCACTTGCAACACGCTGATTCATAACCCTGACCTGAAAGAGGTAAACGATCATGAGTATCGGTGTTTCGTCGCTTCGCCCGTTACAGGATCCGAATGCCATGCCCACGGACTTCTCGTCCCTGAGCGGCAAACATGGGCAGCCAAGTGCACTGAGCGGTGGCGGCGGCCAACACTCTATTGACCCAAGCACGTTGCTCTTCGCCAACCCCACCCAGTCCCAGGTCAACTTCGCGCCGCCCAACAGTCAGGATCCCCAGGCCAACGCGGCCAGCCCGCTGGCGGGGAATAACAGCCAGACTGGCATGGTTCAACAGATCATGAGTCTGTTGATGGCGCTGTTGCAGATGCTCACGCAGAACAACAGCAATCAGCCCAATCCCCAAAATCTGGCGGCTCAAGGCGGTGGTGGCAACGGTGGCGTTGATGGCGCGGGCGGCGGTGGCGGCAATGGCGGGAGCGGGGGCGTAGGCGCTCCGTCCAGCAACGCCGCCAGCGCGGTCCCGGGTGATACGTCGCTCTCGGGGTCGGGCGATCTGCATTTGCCGAAGCAATTGGAGCCGTACCGCTCCGACATCATGGATGCCTCCAAGGCGACCGGCGTACCACCGAGCATTATTGCCGGACAGATCTGGGCCGAATCACGCGGGCAATTGGGTCAGGACACCACCAACGTCAACGGCAAGACCGATGCCGGCCTGATGCAGGTCAACGCCGACACCTTTGCGGGTCTCAAGAAAGAAAATCCTGAGCTGCTCGGCAACGCTGACGTGAACAACGCCCACGACAACATCATGGCGGGCGCCTTGTACATGCGTGATCAACAGAAAGCCTTTGGCGATTGGGGGTCAGCGCTGCGGGCCTATAACTCGGGGCCTGACAAAGTCAGCAGCAACCTCTCCGACGCAGGCGGCGTAGGCGATCCCCAGTACGTGGATAACGTCATGAATTTCGCAAAAATCATCGAGAGCGGTCAGGGGCAATTGCCGGGCTGATCGATTCACTGCCTTGAAGCCGTCTGACGTCGCGTTCAGCCTGTGCGCTGAGTACAACGTTACGACGGCTTCAAGTTTTCGGCCGTCTCCATTCCATGCCCTATTGTTGCCCGCTGCCGCGTGTTCAACGCCTAGCTCCGAATCCCGACAGGTTTTTATAAAATTCTTCACGAATCAAGTACTTGCCACTGACGTGTGACGGCCCTTCGTTTAGTTGGTTCTGTCATGCCCTTATTCGGTGCGATATCGCAGGTTTCCGTTTCCCCGCTCCGATGTTCTCTTACTCGTCATTCCATACTTTGGTGTTATTGGCTGAACTTGCCTGATCGTGCTTTTATTGATAACTGGCGAACTAATAACCCGGCGCTGGATCGAACTGGAAAGGATATGATCAGCAGCCATCCGGCGGATCGTCCTGTAAAGACGGGCGTGACGGCCCGACGAGGACTATCCTGTTCTGAAGGCGTGATCGCTGTTTTTATTTAACCGTTCGGTTCAACTGGATTGGGTGACTGTCTCGTTAAGCAGGCAGTTGAGCCTTTTTCGGCGTTCTTCATTAAAAGAGTAAGTTATGGAAGGTCCAGGAAGACAACAGTGCCGAGGTAGGCAACCATCCGAGCATCTTGCTCACATCAACCGACATGACACTTGGAGCAATCGGTTATGAAGAGACAAATGATTTGGGGCCTGACGGTTTCCGTGCTGGCCTTGGGCGTGTCGGCTGCGTATGCAGCCTCAGATGTGAACGAGGGCAAGACGGTTGCGGAATACGGTTCCGAGAAAGTCGGCCCTAATAGAACAGCCTCAGATGGCGCGGATCATGTCGGGGCAAACGCGACAGCCGCCGATGGCGCTGACCACGTAGGTGCCAGCAAACTCGCCTCAGATGGCGCAGACCGTGTGGGGGCTAATCGTGTGGCAGCCGACGGCGCCGATCATGTTGGCGCCAATGCCACAGCATCTGACGGCGCGGATCATGTGGGTGCCGCGAAACTCGCCGCCGACGGCGCAGACCGCGTTGGCGCTAACCGTGTCGCAGCTGACGGCGCAGATCGCGTTGGCGCTAACCGTGTAGCGGCTGATGGCGCAGACCGCGTTGGCGCTAACCGTGTTGCGGCCGATGGTGCAGATCGTGTCGGTGCCAACCGTGTAGCGGCCGATGGCGCAGACCGCGTTGGCGCTAACCGTGTCGCAGCTGACGGTGCAGACCGTGTTGGCGCTAACCGTGTTGCGGCCGACGGTGCAGACCGTGTTGGCGCCAACCGTGTAGCGGCCGATGGCGCAGACCGCGTTGGCGCTAACCGTGTAGCGGCCGATGGCGCAGATCGCGTGGGCGCTAACCGTGTCGCAGCTGACGGCGCAGATCGTGTCGGCGCTAACCGTGTGGCGGCCGACGGCGCAGACCGTGTCGGCGCTAATCGTGTCGCGGCAGATGGTGCCGATCACGTCGGCGCCAATGCGGTTGCCGCCAACGGCAAGCCTGAGCGCGGGCTGGCGTCTGACGGTTCCGACAAGGTCGGTGCCGGGCGTACCGCAGCCAGTCCGCTGGACCACATGAACTTCCGTGAAGTGGCAGGTGAGATGGACTACGACCGACTCACCAAATAGCAACACCTGAAGCGATCACCCTTCGCAGGGTGATCGCTTTTTCTTTGCCTGGCATTTTCGACGTCATAAGTAATGGTAGCGGGCTCAATACTGCTCGATGTCGTTATAAACAGTCATGTATTAACGGTGCGCACCTGCAGTGCAGTGATGTGCGCACGCCAATTAAAGCGTCGCCATCATTTGCAACAACAGTCTGTTGCTCGGAATGAAACAATCTTCTTATATCAACGCCGCTAATGTGTCTTATCGACCGTAAATATTTACCCTCTCGAGAACAATGGTGAAGAATCAGCCCCAAGCAAACGAACATACGCTTTGCTTACTTAAGAATCACACCCACTTCTGGAGATTTAAAATGAAAACTTTAGCCTTCGCAGCCTTGTCCGTCTTCACTGCATTCGCTTCCGTAAGTGCCTTCGCTGACACCCAGTCCAGCGCACAGCCTCTGACTCAGGTTGAGCAGTACAACCGTCACAAAGGCATCGACGTTGCCAAGGTCACCAGCGTTAAAACCGCTCAAGACCCTGAAAAAGTCGACGGCCTGGTTAAATCCACCATGATCTACGTGGACGGTTCGGGCGTCACTCACAGCCTGGAATACACCACCATGGGTTACGGCCGTCAGAACGGCTAAACGATCTGGTAGTGATTTATGCTGATAGCCGCACACAAAAACGCTGCATTTAATGCAGCGTTTTTTTATGCCCGCGCAATCGCTGAGACTTCAACGGTATAGGTGAAAGATCCGGTCTCCACTCTTGAGTCTGAGAGAGTAAAGGTGCCTCAGATGATCAACTGGGCGCAGTCGGGATGACAATCTTCCTTGCAGGATCGCAGGCGGTGCCAATCTGTAGGCTCTGGTCGATGTAAGGTGCCCCGGTCCTGTCCTTATTCAACAGATAGAACACTTCAAACAGGTACTGCTCATTTTTGTACGTTGCACACCGATAGGACGTATTGGGCGGGAACAATGTCTGTATGTCCGATAGCGTCGTTCCACCCTCGACGCCGATGAGTGCTCCGAACGCATGTTCATCAAAGGTCGCGAATGTTCGAAGATTGATGAAGTCTTTAAAGTAGTCCAGCGAGGAACCTCCATAGCAAGTGCCGTGTTTCTGCCATTCGTGCTTCATCAATCCTTCCGGGTTGTCAGTCACGATTTGAGTGAATCCCGGAATAGCTTTCGCGTCGGCAATGTTCGCCTCTGTGAGTGCGCAGGCTGTGTCTTGCGTACAGCCGATTGATTGGGTACATGAATCTGGATGTCGGTTCTGGCTGGAAGGGGTTGTCTTCAGATAAGGCCAGATGCCGTGTGTGTAAAACTCGGACCTGGGTGTCGTCTTGCAGGCATTTAGCAGGCAGTAGGTTGGCTGCCAGGTCATGGCGTAGACAAGATAATCGTAGTGGTCGGCACCGCTTTCGAGAATCGGTGTTTCCTCATTCACGTCGAGCGCGAAGGCCGTGGCCGAAAAGGATAGCCCCATGCCAAAAGCCCCCAGCATTGTCTTCAGCTTCATCGTCCGCTTCCTCGCGTCATTCCAGTCCGTGATTCAGCCTACCCCTGATCACTGAAGGGCGAACCTGTCAAAAATGACAGTCCGTTAGGCTATATGGCGATAAGCCGTCGCGATTACCGGTAGGCAGCGTGCAGAGGCTGCTGCGTTCTGATACGGCGAAGATGAGTGCGTTCTGCTCCGTGCAAAATCCCGTGATCGAGCGCATTCTGGTGGCATCGCTTTCACGAGGTCTCCCCATGTTCACTAAAACCTTTGCTGCCGTTGCACGTGTCAGTCGCGCTGCGCGTTTGATGTTGGGCATGCCCGACTACGACGGGTACCTTGCGTTCATGGCCACGCATCACCCGGATGAGCCCGTGATGGCTTACGAAGCGTTCTTCCGTGAACGCGAGAAGGCCCGTTACAGTCAGCGCCAATGCAATGCGCGTTGCTGCTGAGGACCGGACGTCAAGCCGGGATTGATGGAGGGACGGGCGGTGATGTTTCGTGTACGGCCGTCTGCACCAGATCGATGAAGGCATTCAATGCGGGTGAGCGTACGCCGCGCCTCCACGTCAGCCAGATATTCAGGTAACGAAACGCTTCGCTTAACGGGTACGCGTTCACATTGCGGCTGCCCGGCATGCTTTCCAGCATGCTGCGCGGGATCATCGCCACACCGGCGCCGGCGGTCACGCAGGCGAGCATGCCGTGATAGGACTCCATCTCGAAGATCTTGCCCGGTGTTGCCAGGTCCGCTTTGAACCAGGCTTCGAAATGGCGTCTGTAGGAGCAGTTCTGGCGAAACGCATAGACCGTCTTGCTGCTCACATCCCGCGCACGCGTCACCGGTTCATGGCTTGCGGCCGTGATCAGCAGCATTTCCTCCTCGAACAATTCGATTCCTTCCAGCTCCGGATGCCGCAACGGTCCGTCGACGAACGCCGCGCTGAGCCGACCTGACAGCACGCCGTCGATCATGTCGCCTGAAGGTCCGGTCGACAGGTCCAGTTCGACCTTCGGATAACGCTGATGAAACTCAGCCAGCAGGGAAGGGATACGCACCGCTGCCGTACTTTCCATCGAACCCAGCGAAAACACACCTTGCGGCTCCGAACCTGAGGTCGCCTGTCTGGCTTCGTCGACCAGTTCCAGAATGCGCCGCGCGTAATCGAGAAACGTCCAGCCGGTGGGCGAGAGCCGCAAGCGCAGCTTCTCTCGAATGAACAGATCGACGCCCAGTTCCTGCTCCAGTTGCTTGATGCGCGTGGTCAGGTTCGAAGGCACGCGGTGCAAACGCTGCGCGGCGGCGGTGATGCTGCCTTCTTCGGCGATGGCCTTGAACAGCTCGAGTTGGGTCAGGTCCATAAGAGAAGCCTCAGTCTTTCTCAAATCGAGAATGTATTTTTGATAATTATTCATTATCGGAAATTTGGTCGAAAGCCTATCGTGGCCTCAAGACTTCAGCAACGGGTGCTCGCCTGACGGTGAAGATCACGCCCATTCAACAGGATTTCGTTATGTCCAAACACGCCTCTGCGACCCACGCCATTTCGCTGAACCCTGCCACGGGTGTGGTCTTTGCCCAATACCCGTTCGAAACAGCCGCCGAGCTCGAGCAGTCCTTGGCGCGCAGCGCTGCAGGTTTCAAATTCTGGCGCAAGCAGGCAGTCAGCGTGCGCGCCGAACACTTGCGCAAGATGGCCACGGCCCTGCGTCACAACGCCGAGGCAATGGCACAGATGATCACCGCCGAAATGGGCAAGCCAATCAGTCAGGCCCGTGGTGAAGTCGAAAAGTGCGCCGTCACCTGCGAGTGGTACGCCGAAAACGGCCCCGCGATGCTGACGCCGGAAAAGACCCCGGTGGAAAATGACAAGGCGTACATCGACTATCTGCCGCTGGGCCCCATCCTGACCGTGATGCCGTGGAACTTCCCGATCTGGCAAGTGCTGCGGGGCGCGATTCCGATGATCCTTGCAGGCAACACCTACGTGCTCAAGCACGCGCCGAACGTGATGGGCTGTGCGTACCTGTTGCGCGATGCCTGGGTGGAAGCCGGACTGCCGGAAGGTGTCTTTGAGGTCATCAACGTCACCAACGAAGGCGTGTCCACGGCCATTGCCGACCCGCGCATTGCGGCGGTCGCGGTCACCGGCAGCGTGCGTGCAGGCTCTGCGATCGCCGCTCAGGCGGGCGCAGCGCTGAAGAAGTGCGTACTGGAACTGGGCGGCTCCGATCCGTTCATCGTGCTGGCCGATGCGGACCTCGACGAGGCCGTCAAAGCGGCAACGGTCGGGCGTTATCAGAACAGCGGTCAGATTTGCGTGGCCGCCAAGCGCATCATCGTTGAAGAGAGCGTATTGCCAGCGTTCACCGAGAAATTCGTGGCGGCGGTCAAGGCATTGAAGGTCGGCGATCCGTTGGTCGAAGCACATTACATCGGACCGATGGCCCGTTATGACCTGCGTGATGAGCTCCACGCGCAGGTACAGAAAACCGTGAGCGAAGGCGCGACCTTGTTGTTCGGCGGCGAAAAGCTGGCAGGTGAGGGCAACTATTACGCGCCGACCATCCTGGCAAATGTGACCCCCGACATGACGTCCTTCAAGGAAGAGTTGTTCGGCCCGGTCGCGTCGCTGATCGTCGCCCAGGACGCCGAGCATGCGGTTGAACTGGCCAATGACAGTGAGTTCGGCCTGGCGGGCAGCGTCTGGACCGCGGACGAGCAAAAAGCGCGCGACATCGCCTCTCGCCTGGAAACCGGCGGCGTGTTCATCAACGGCTACACAGCGTCCGATGCCCGCGTGCCGATTGGCGGCGTGAAGAAAAGCGGTTTCGGTCGCGAGTTGTCGCACTTCGGCATCCGCGAATTCTGCAACGCGCAGACCGTTTGGCTGGATCGTCGTTAAGCCGGACTGATCCGATGAATGATCGCCCCGTGCGGTGAGTGCCGCACGGGGCGTCTTCGTCTGACAGGCGCTTGATCCATTAAACACCTGATTATCCTGCTAATTTTTTCACTTCGTTGCTTGACATCTGTTTTTCAGACAGTAAGATAGCCGGCATTCCGCGATAGCTCAGTTGGTAGAGCAAGTGACTGTTAATCACTGGGTCCCTGGTTCGAGTCCAGGTCGTGGAGCCAAACGAAACACTGAAAAGGCCAGCGCATTGCGCTGGCCTTTTTTGTTTCTGTCAGCCAGCCGTTCATGCGCTGTGCCGGCCTCTCCTGATCCCGAAATCTCCCGCGCCATCGCCTTTCCCGAGCGGGAACGAGCGCCTGTGCGTCATACGAAGGTTTAGACCCGGTATCCGAATCGACGATAGCGGCCACCGACCGGGCGACCGATGATACCCAGCAGGCCAATCACATCCACACGCCGCTCAGCAGTCGGTGGAAGCGCAGCCGTTACCTGGAGAGCTCTATGAACGTTCAATCCGCATCCCGAGTCGTTCTGGTTCACACGCATGAACACCTCCTGGCCGATTGCGGCCAGCTGCTCAGAGACTCGGTAGACCTGGCAAACGACGACGCTGGCTGCGTGGACTGTCAGCTTCACAGCGACGCCCCCGGGCTGGGTCGCTGGATCATTCAGGGCGTGTGGCTGAGCGAGGACTCCATGCGCATGAGCGTCGAGCGGGTATTTCAGCCTTTGTTCGATGGGTTGATTGCCAGCAACGCGCTTTTATCCATTCGCGTGTGCCAGGACGAACGTACGGCTGGTGTGTTTGAAGACAAGCCGAATCACGCCGCCTTCGACACCTTTTTCTAGAACCCGCATTCTTAGTCTGACTTTCGTGCATCGCCGAAAGAGGGAGGTAGTGTGTCTGACACCCATGAAACGCCATCGAGTTCACGCCGACAAATGTTGAAGGTGAGTGCGACCGTACTGGCCGCGAGCTCGCTTTCTGGAATGGTGGTGGGCGGCAGTGTCGCTCAAGCCGCAACAGCCCCGCACACCGCTGGAGAACCCACCGACATGACAAGCTTTACCACGACTGACGGCACTAAAATTTTCTACAAGGATTGGGGTTCGGGTCAGCCGATCGTGTTTCACCATGGCTGGCCGCTCAGTGCCGACGACTGGGATGCCCAGATGCTGTTTTTCGTCTCCAAGGGCTACCGTGTGATCGCCCATGACCGCAGAGGGCATGGGCGCTCCACGCAAACCGCCACCGGTAATGACATGGACACTTACGCTGTGGACGTGGCTGAGTTGGTGGCTCATCTGAAGCTGACCAACGCCGTGCACATCGGTCATTCCACCGGCGGTGGCGAGGTGGCGCGTTATGTCGCCCGGCACGGTGCTGGCCGCGTGGCGAAAGCGGTGTTAATCGGCGCAGTGCCTCCGATCATGGTCAAGTCGGCTGCAAACCCTGGCGGTCTGCCGATGGAAGTGTTCGATGGCTTTCGCTCAGCGCTGGCCGCCAATCGCGCCCAGTTCTACACGGAGGTGCCGATACCGTTTTATGGCTACAACCGCGAGGGTGCCAAGGTTTCGGAAGGGGTGAAAGGCAACTGGTGGCGCCAGGGAATGATCGGTGGAGCGAAAGCCCAATATGACTGCATCAAGGCGTTTTCGGAAACCGACTTCACCGAAGACTTGAAGAAGATCACCGTGCCGGTACTGATCCTTCACGGCGATGACGATCAGATCGTCCCCATCGCCGACTCTGCCGAGCTGTCCATCAAGCTGGTCAAAAACGGGACACTCAAGGTTTACAAAGGGTATCCCCACGGGATGTGCACCACTCATCCTGAGGTCATCAACGAGGATCTCCTGGCGTTTATCAAACGCTGAGCCACCACGAGCCCTTCTCAGTGTTGCTGAAGGGCTCATTCACGTTCTCGATCGCTGTCGTTACTGGCGGGCGATGAGACTGACGGGGAGAGGATGTTGGCTGGCGAAGCAACGAGCCTGATAAATCTGCCATGGTCAGATGCGATATTCGGCGTCATCATCGACGCAGATGAAGGCCGAAATCGGGGATACGTGATTGGACAACGCCACTGCTGAGCAGGACTTCGAAGCATCACCGTCGTTCTGGCGTTCACAGGAAATGCTCCTGCTGCAACAGGTCACGGGGTTGATGGGCAAGGAGCTGGCGTCTGACACAGTGCTCAACGAAATGCTGCACCTGCTCTCCGAACTTCTGGGCCTGAATCGCGGCCGTATCGTGCTCTTTGACGAAGCGGCGGGGCAGGCGTGCATTCGCTATGCCTACGGATTGACGCGCGATGAAATCAAGCGAGGGGTTTACGCGCTGGAGGAAGGGATCACCGGGCGCGTACTGGCGCGTGGGCAGTTGATCATCGTGCAGGACATCGACAAAGAACCGTCTTTCCTTGGCCGTGTGGTCGAGCGCTCGAAGCTGCCACCGGGCCCTGTTTCCTACATTGCACTGCCGATCATGATCGGGCAGAAGGTGATAGGCGTTTTGGCCACGCACCGGATCCGTATGCGTGCAAGACCGCTAACCGATGATCTAAGCATTCTGCGAATCCTGGCGACCATGGCCGGGCAGATTCTGCATCTTCGGACCTACGTCAAAGAGAAAACCGAGGCCCTGGAGATGCGCAATCAACAACTGGCGCGCGCTCTGGAAATCCGTACCAATCGATACGGCATTGTCGGGACTTCCCCTGAGCTTCTCAGGGCCGTTTCGGAGTTGGAACGCGTGTCTAACTCGACCGCCAGTGTGTTGCTGCTGGGCGAGTCGGGCACAGGCAAAGAGCTGTTTGCGCGGGCCTTGCATCTCGCAAGCCCCCGGCAGGACAAACCGTTCATCAAGATCAATTGCGCGGCCATACCCGACACGCTTTTCGAATCCGAGTTGTTTGGCTACGAACGCGGAGCCTTCACGGGCGCGAACAGTGCCCGAGCCGGGTGGTTTGAACAGGCGGACGGCGGCACGATTTTTCTGGATGAGATCGGAGAGTTGCCGTTGTCGATGCAGTCCAAGCTGCTGCGCACACTTCAGGAAGGCACGATCACCCGCCTGGGTGGAAAACGAGAGGTCAAGGTCAACGTAAGGCTGGTGGCCGCGACCAACCGCGACCTGGCCATCGAGGTGAGCCAAGGCGTTTTTCGACAGGATTTGTACTATCGCCTCAACGTTATCCCCATTCTGCTGCCGACCCTGGCCGGTCGGCGAGGCGACATCCCCGCGCTGGCGTTGCAGTTCCTCAACCGGATAAATCAGGCCAATCAACGGAACGTTAGCTTCGATGCCACGGCCATTGAGCGTCTGCAGCTACACGACTGGCCAGGCAATATTCGCGAGCTTTCGAACCTGATCGAACGCATGGTGTTGCTGGCCGACAGGGCTGTATTGAGCGCAGCGGATGTGGAGCGTTTTCTGCCGACGCTCGAACAGGTCAGTTCCTCTCCGGGTGACGCAAGCGGTCCGCCGAACGCGCCTCATCAGCATGATCTGATACGGCCTTATGTGTCCGCCAGTTCCCACTCGCCCGATGAGCTGCGCAAGGCCGTCGAGCGTTGTGGCGGGAATAAATCCCGCGCGGCGCAAGTGCTGGGGATGACCGCCCGGCAATTCAATTACCGCTGGAAAAGAGCGGGTTTCTAGAAGCGAGCCCGGCCTACAAATTGTCGACATTGTTAACAATGTCGACAATTTGTAGGTGGATTGAAGTTGGCTTTTAAAGACTTCATCTGCGCCAGTTAAATAATTGATCAACTTCAAGCTCATGATTTATAAAATAAATAATTTATTTTAATTGCGCTGCCGAGCATTGGCACAGCCGTTGCGATAGTCCATTGGCGAAAGAGCACTGCGTTCCCGGCAGGCTCACTGTTCAAGTCCAATGGAGATCAAACATGTCCACTGCAACCGCCCAAACCGTCACCACCTACCTGAAGCCAATCGATCGCACAGGCCTTGAGGCTTTCGCGGAGAAGGGCCGCAACAATCCTCAGATGCGTGGCACCAACAAGGTTCATACGGTCACTCAAGGCATGTTCCGCACCCTCAGCTATGTGGGCGATCACACCCCCGTCGTGGTCGATGAGCCGCTGCATCTGTTTGGCGAAAACACGGCGCCGGCGCCTGGCGAAATCATCTTGTCCGGCCTCGGCGGTTGCCTCGCCGTGGGCATCACCGCTGTTGCCACCTGGATGAACGTCAAACTCAGCAAACTCGAAGTGTTTCTGGAAGGCGACATCGGCAACCCCTCCGCGTGGGGTGCCGGTGGTGCGGAAAAACAGCCGCTGGAAATGGGCTTCCAGGACATCCGCGTGAAAGTGCTGGTGGAAGGCGATGCTTCCCGCGAAACCCTCGATGAAATCGTCCGCCTGGCGAACCTCGCCTCGCCAATGGCCAACACCTTGCGCAATCCGATTCCGTTCAGCATCAGCCTGGCTGAGTGATCGTCGGCTATTGGATCAAGCGCACCACGGTTGACGTACACCACTGAGGGAGGAGTTGCCATGAACAACATTGCTGTTGCTTTCGCCGCTGCGGGACGCACCGCAGACTGGAGCGACGACGCACAGGTGCTTAGTGAAGTCAGTCGCATTGCGGCTGGCCCGCTGGCGCAGGCGGCACACCGGATCGATGAAGGTCATTACCCGGCGGATATCATGGCAACCCTCGGACAGGCAGGCGCGTTTGCGGCGCATCTGAAGCAGCAAGGCAATCGCTTCGACGTCGCCATTGGCAGCATGCACGAGGCCAGTCGCAGCTGCGGCTCGACTGGGTTTCTGATGTGGTGCCATGACGTTTGCGGCCTGTACATGGATCAGTCGGACAACACAGCGCTTCGTGGCCGCCTGGAGGCGCATACCGAAGGCCTCACTTTCGGTGGTACGGCGCTCTCCAATCCCATGAAGGCCCTGGCGGGTATCGAAACCCTCATCCTGCGGGCCCGCAAAGTCGCTGGGGGTTATGTGGTGAACGGCGCCTTGCCGTGGGTCAGTCACATCAACCGTGGCCAATACTGCGGCGCTATCGCGGGTGTGGAACGAGACGACGGTTCGATCTCCCACGAGATCATGTTCATGCTCGACATCGATGAGCGTGTCGAACTCAAGACCTGCCCGGAGTTTTCCGGCATGGAAGGCACCAGCACCTTTGGTATCCGGCTGGTCGATTACTTTGTTGCGCAGGACAACCTGATTGCCGATCCTGCGCGACCTTTCATTCAGCGCATCCGTGGCGCGTTCATCCTGCTTCAGTCAGGGATGGCCACCGGCGTGACCCAAGGCAGCATCGACTCGATACGTGAGGTCGAATCGACGCTTGGCCACGTCAATCAGTTCCTGCACAACGGCCCGGACGAGTTGCAGTTTGAACTCGACGATCTCAACAGCCGGGTGCTGAAGCTATGCCGGACGCCGTACGAAACCAGCAAGGATTATTTGCTCGACGTACTCGATGCGCGGGTGCAAGGCGCTGAGCTGGCCCTCAAGGCCTCGCAGTCGGCCTTGCTGCACCAGGGCGCTCGTGGCTACCGGATGAGTGCCGCCCCGCAGCGCAGAATCCGTGAAGCCCATTTCGTCGCCATCGTCACGCCCGCCATCAAGCACCTGCGCTGGGAAATGGCGCGGTTGATGAAAGAGGAGCTGCCAGCATGAGCGCGCTGACCAAACCCTGGCTGCAATTCATCTGCCGCGCCTGCGGGCTGATCTACGACGAGGAACTGGGTGATCCGGACAGCGGCCTGCCGCCGGGCACCCGTTTCGAAGACATACCGGACGATTGGGAATGTCCGCTGTGTGGCGTGACCAAGACTGATTTTGAGCTGTTCGTCAAACGTGAAGTCGAGGCAGTGAGCCACGTTCCGAGCGCCCATCGCGGCACCGGGATTGTCGTGGTCGGCGGCGGTCTGTCGGGCTGGGCGATGGTCGAGGCCATTCGCGAACTGGACGGTTCGGTGCCCGTTACTCTGATCAGCGCCTGCAACGGCAACCGTTATCACAAGCCGGAGCTGTCACTGGCGGTCAGTCGTGGCCAGACCGCGCAATCCCTGGTGCGTGAGACCGCCCATGACGCTGCCGCTCGGCTGGGCGTGCGGTTGTACACCGAAACGTCGGTGGTGGGGCTTACACCCGCGTTGCATCAGTTGCGCACCACCCGCGGCACCCTCAATTACACCAAGCTGGTGTTGGCGCAGGGCGCTCGCCCGGCACTGCCGGCCGCCTTGCCACCAAGCTTGTGCTGGCGCGTCAACAGCCTCAACGAATGGTCGGGATTGCAGACCCTTTTGAGCCAGCGTTCTCAGCGTGTTGCCATCGTCGGCGCCGGCATGGTGGGGTGTGAACTGGCGGAAGATTTCGCCCGGGCAGGGCACAGCGTTACCCTGATCGATCGCAATCCGTTGCCACTGACAGGGCTGTTGCCTGACCTCGCCGCGGAGCTGTTGCTGAGCAGCCAGCAACGCCTGGGCATCATGTTCGTCGGCAGTGTGCAAGTGGCAGGTATCGAGGGCACATCGAACGGTGTGAAGAGGCTGGCAACGGAGTGCGGTCGCCAATTCGAATTCGATCAGGTAGTGGCTGCGACGGGCTTGATCACTGATGGCCGGTTGGCACACAACGCCGGACTGGCATTCGACCGGGGCATTCAGGTCGATCCAACCACCCTGATGACCAGCGATCCTGATATTCACGCTTTGGGCGATTGCATCAGCCTGGCGGGTCTGCCGTGCCGATTCGTGGAGCCGATTTCATTGCAGGCCAACGTAATTGCCCATGCGCTGCTGGGTAAGGCACACGCGGGCTACGTCCACGTGCAACCGGTGATCCGTCTGAAAACACGTTCTTTGCCCATCGTACTGCGCGGCCTGCCGTCAGCTGCCGGGACGTGGCGTGTCGTCGAGCAAGGCGAGGGGCATCTTCGGATGGAGCAGGACCTCGACGGCCTCATGGCCTCCACATTGCAAGTTGGACAGGCAGCGGCCTGACCCTCACTTTCCACAAGGACACTGGGCATGAGCGACGACAACTTTTACCGCCCGTACGGCACCGATTCGACCTTGTCGGGCTGCACCTGCGGACAGCACGCCAGCCAACAGGCGCACGATGCCGGTGCCGAAAGTGCCCGCATGGCACGCGGGCAAGATGCAGAAGCCTTGTCTCGGGATTTCGTTGAGGCCGCCGCGATCCGCGCCTTGTTTCCCAACGACAACGCCCGTCGCCGATTTCTGAAGGCCGTGGGCATCGGCGCAGCAATGGCAGCCATCAACAGTCTGTTGCCGATTCAAGCAATGCAGGCCATGGCAGAAGACAAGCCCGGCGCGCTGGAAAAGAAAAACCTGAAGATCGGCTTTATCCCGATCAACTGCGCGACGCCGCTGATCATGGCTGACCCGCTGGGCTTGTATAAGGCGCAGGGCCTCAACGTCACGCTGCAAAAAACCGCAGGCTGGGCGCTGGTTCGCGACAACATGCTCAACGGTGAATTGGACGCCTCGCACTTCCTCGCACCGATGCCGCTGACCATCTCGCTCGGTCTTGGCTCCAACGCTCAACCGATGCGCGTTGCGAGCATTCAGAACACCAACGGTCAGGCGATCACCCTGGCGCTCAAACACAAGGACAACCGCGATCCGCGTAACTGGAAGGGTTTCAAGTTTGCCATTCCGTTCGAGTTCTCGATGCACAACTTCCTGTTGCGCTATTACCTGGCCGAACATGGCCTCGATCCTGACCGCGACGTGCAGCTTCGAGTCACTCCGCCTGCGGAAATGATCGCCAATTTGCGGGCCGGCAATATCGATGGATTTCTGGGCCCCGACCCTTTCAATCAGCGGGCGGTGTACGACGAGATCGGCTTCATCCACATCCTCTCGAAAGAAATCTGGGACGGTCACCCTTGCTGCTCGTTTGGCACGTCACAGAAATTCATTGAAGAGAACCCAAACACCTTTGCTGCCTTGTACCGGGCCATTCTCAACGCTGCTGCGACGGCACGCGACCCGGCCAATCGCACGATGATCGCGCAAACCATCTCCACGCCGAATTACCTGAACCAGCCAGAAATCGTCATTCGCCAAGGGCTCACCGGTCGATTTGCCGATGGGCTGGGTGTGGTGCAGGACGATCCGCGGCGCTCTGACTTCGATCCGATGCCCTGGTATTCGATGGCGACCTGGATGCTCACCCAGCTCAAGCGCTGGGGCTATATCAAGGGCGATATGGATTTCAACGGCATCGCCGAGCAGGTGTTCCTGATGACTGACGCTCGCCGCCAGATGCACGAGCTGGATATGCGAGAGGCCAGCGCCGAACCGTTGTCGGGCTACAAGGCGTTTTCGGTCATGGGCCGCCCGTTCGATCCTACTCAACCCAAGGCCTATCTCGATGGTTTCGCCATCAAGCGCGCGTAAGAGGAGCTTTCGATGAAAACACTAAGGTTCAGGGCTGCTCTGTTGTCACTGGCGATGCTCGCGATGTTGGTACTGGTCTGGCAGATGGCAACGTTGCCGGTGGCCAAGTCGGCAAAGGTGGCGATGGATGAAGAATACGCTGTGCTGATGGGCAAAAGCGTCAGCAGCGAGCAGCGCAAAGTCAGCGGGTTTCCGACGCCTGTGCAGTTTTCGACGCTGGCGTTCAAGCAACTGAGCGATCCGTTCTATGACCGAGGCCCTAACGAGAAGGGTATTGGTATTCAACTGGCCTATTCGCTGGGACGGGTGGCGGTGGGTTATCTGATTGCTCTGCTCGTGGCGATACCGCTGGGCTTTGCCATCGGTATGTCGCCACTGCTGTATCGCGCGCTCGACCCGTTCATACAAGTGCTCAAGCCGATCTCGCCGCTGGCCTGGATGCCCATCGCCCTTTACACGATCAAGGACTCGTCGATCTCGGCCATCTTCGTGATTTTCATCTGCTCGGTCTGGCCGATGTTGATCAACACCGCATTCGGCGTGGCAGCGGTGCGCAAGGACTGGCTCAACGTGGCGCGCACCCTGGAAGTCAGCCCGCTCAGAAAAGCCTTCATGGTCGTGCTGCCTGCCGCCGCGCCGACGATCATCACCGGCATGCGGATTTCCATGGGCATTGCGTGGCTGGTGATCGTCGCCGCCGAGATGCTGATCGGTGGCACTGGCATCGGCTACTTCGTCTGGAACGAGTGGAACAACCTGTCGCTGTCCAACGTGATCTTCGCGGTCCTCATGATCGGGGTGATGGGCATGCTCCTGGATTTGCTGTTCGCCACCCTGCAAAAGAAGGTGACTTATGCTGAATGAAACCACCAGCCGCACGCCTGCGTTCGTCAAGGTCGAAGGGCTCACCAAGCGTTATCGGCCTGACCTTCCCCCGGTGTTCGAAGACATCAGTTTCTCGATCCAGCGTGGCGAGTTCGTCTGTGTGATCGGCCACTCCGGCTGCGGCAAGAGCACCATCCTGAACATCCTCGCCGGCCTTGATGAGGCCAGCAGCGGCACCGTGGTGATGGGCGGTCGCGAGATTTTCGGCCCCAGCCTGGACCGCGGCGTAGTGTTTCAGAATCACGCGCTGCTGCCCTGGATGACCGTGGATCAGAACATTGCGTTCGCCGTGCGCTCCCGTCATCCCGATTGGTCCAAGGCCCAGGTGGCTGAACATGGCAAACGCTTCCTGGAGATGGTCGGGCTTAAAGGGGCAGGGCAGAAGAAGCCCAGCGAACTGTCGGGTGGCATGAAGCAGCGTGTCGGCATTGCCCGTGCGTTCTCGGTCGAACCCCAGATGCTGCTGCTCGATGAGCCCTTCGGCGCCCTTGATGCGTTGACCCGCGGTGTCATTCAGGACGAATTGCTGAGCATCTGTTCGGCTACCCAGCAGACCGTTTACATGATCACCCATGATGTGGACGAGGCGATTCTTCTGGCCGACAAGATCATGCTCATGAGCAATGGCCCTCACGCCCGTATCGCGGAGATCGTGGTCAATACCCTTCCACGTGATCGCTCACGCGAAACCATCCACCATGACCCGCAGTTCTATCGCATCCGTAACCACCTGGTGGATTTCCTAGTGCGTCGTTCCAAAACGATTCAGGAGCAAAACGCGCAATCCGGTACGTTGACTGACCCATTGATCGTTTATCCCGGCTTGCCCGACGACAGTCCGCCTCCAGGGCCTGATAACCCGTCGGATTCGAAACTGCGAATTGTCGCCTGAGCACCGTTTAACCCTTTAGCTGCACAACTCAATCAGAGAGGTTTTCCATGATTTCCAATCGCGACCAAGTCACCCAATTGATCCTCGCCGCCAAGGTTCGCAAGGGCCTGAAGTGGTGTGACGTTGCAGAGACCATCGGCCTGTCCAAAGAGTGGACGACTGCCGGTTGCCTGGGGCAGATGAAGTTCGACAAAGCGCAGGCCGAGACACTCGGTAAGGTGTTTGAGCTTTCGGATGAGGCGGTGGCCTGGTTGCAGGTCGTTCCCTACAAGGGCTCTTTGCCGACTGCGGTGCCAACCGACCCGCTGATCTATCGCTGGTACGAGATGGTCAACGTCTATGGCACCACGATCAAGGAGCTGATCCACGAAGAGTTCGGTGACGGCATCATGAGTGCGATCGACTTTTCGATGGATATCCAGCGCGAACAGGACCCGAAGGGCGACCGGGTCAATGTCGTCTTGTCGGGCAAGTTTTTGCCGTACAAAAGTTACTGACGGCAGACTGGTTCGGGGCGCTATGGCTTAATCGCTGGCAGTAGCGGGTAGAGCGCGTCGTTACGTATCTCTCACCCACTCAGATCTGCTCCAAGAGCCACGCGCGAAACGCCTGCAGAGAAGGCAGCATCTCGTTGCGTGGCGGGTACGTCAGGTAGTAGTTGCGCTGGCTGGCGAAGGGCAAGTCCAGGCTGATCAGCTCCCCACTCGCCAGCTCTTCTGCAACCAGAATGCGTGGCACCAGGCCCATGCCGATGCCCGCCCTGACCGCCTGAATCAGGTGTGACGTCAGCTCGAAGCTGGCGCCCAGGCGCATCATGCGATGGGGCAGATGGTGATGGCTGAACCAGTCGCCCCAGACGTTGGGGTTATTGGCGACCGTGAGCAGCCGCTGTTCGGCAATCAGCGTGGGTGTCCAGATGGCATGGGTGTCGGCAACGTGGGCAGAGACGATCACCATCAGTTCTTCGGCGTGCAGGCGGTGGCTGATCAGGCCCGGCAGATCGCGGGTGCCGACCACGATGGCCGCGTCGATGCCGCTGGTTTCGAAGTCGATGGCGTCGATGCGCGAGTTGATGTGCACCAGCATGCCGGGGTGAGTCTTGTAGAAATCATGCAGACGCGGCAGTAACCACTTCGAACCAAAGGTCGGCAAGGTGGCCAGCCGAAGCGTACCGCCACCGGACTGATACGCCATGGCCTGCAAGGTGGCGCTGCGAATGCGGCCCAGGGCTTCGCTCATTTCACGCTGATACAGGCGCCCGACGTCGGTCAGCTGCACCTGTCGGCCTTCGCGCCGAAACAGCGTCAGGCCGAGTTGCTGCTCAAGGGCCTGAACCTGGCGGCTGACAGCGCTTTGCGTCAGGGACAACTCGACAGCGGCGCGGGTGTAGCTTTCATGGCGCGCAGCGGCCTCAAAGGCCAGCAGCAGTGACATAGAAGGGGTAAGGTGACGGTAATTCATTCACAAAAGTCATCGATAGCGGCAGGAATTTGCGTTTGTGTCTCGCTGGAACCTGCAGGATCATTGGCAGCATAACGACCTGAGGCTGACCGATTAATGCTCAGGCGACAAGTCTTTTGATGTTCCCCGTGAATAGACCGACAAGAGGCCATCCCACGATGATCGCCCGGCTGCCCACCGCGTTACCTGCGGCTCAGTACCCTGAATTCCTCGACGCCCTGCGCGCCAGCGGTTTCCGCGGCCAGCTCAGTGCCGACTACGCCACCCGCACGGTGCTGGCGACTGACAACTCGATCTACCAGCGCCTGCCGCAAGCGGCGGTGTTCCCAGTGGACGCCGATGATGTGGCGCGCATTGCGACGTTGATGGCTGAGCCGCGCTTCCGGCAGATCAAGCTGACACCGCGCGGCGGCGGCACCGGCACCAACGGCCAGTCACTGACGGACGGGATCGTCGTCGACCTGTCGCGGCACATGAACACCATTCTCGAAATCAACGTCGCCGAGCGCTGGGTTCGCGTGCAGGCGGGCGTGGTCAAGGATCAGCTCAACGCCGCGCTCAAACCTCACGGGTTGTTCTTCGCACCGGAACTGTCGACCTCCAACCGCGCCACCGTTGGCGGGATGATCAACACCGATGCCAGCGGGCAGGGCAGTTGCACCTACGGCAAGACCCGCGACCACGTCCTGGAGTTGCACAGCGTGTTGCTGGGCGGGGAGCGTCTTCACAGCCACCCATTGTCGAATGCGGACCTGGAGGTTGCATGCGCTCAACCTGGCCGTATCGGCGTGGTGTATCGCACCGCACGGCAGATTCAGGAGACTCAGGGCGACCTGATCGAGTCGATCTTCCCCAAGCTCAACCGGTGCCTGACCGGTTACGACCTGGCGCACCTGCGTGACGAGCAAGGGCGGTTCAACTTGAACAGCGTGCTGTGCGGCGCTGAAGGCTCACTGGGTTACATCGTCGAAGCCAAGCTCAATGTGTTGCCGATTCCGAAATACTCGGTGCTGGTGAACGTGCGCTACAGCAGCTTCATGGACGCCTTGCGCGATGCCAATGCCTTGCTTGCGAAGAAGCCGCTGTCCATCGAAACCGTGGACTCCAAAGTCCTGATGCTGGCGATGAAAGACATCGTCTGGCACAGCGTCGCTGAATATTTTCCCGCCGATGCCGAGCGCCCGACGCTGGGCATTAACCTGGTGGAGTTCAGCGGGGAAGAAATCGATGAGGTCAATGCGCGGGTCGCGGCGTTCGTCGAACACCTGCAAGCCGACACCACCATCGAACGCCTGGGTCACACGCTGGCCGAAGGCGCCGAGGCAGTGACGCGGGTGTACACCATGCGCAAGCGTTCAGTGGGGTTGCTGGGTAACGTCGAGGGCGAGATTCGTCCGCAGCCGTTCGTGGAAGACACGGCCGTGCCGCCTGAGAAACTCGCTGACTACATCGCCGAATTCCGCGCGCTGCTGGACGGGCATGGCCTGGCGTACGGGATGTTCGGCCACGTCGATGCCGGCGTCCTGCATGTACGGCCTGCGCTGGACATGAAAGACCCGGCACAGGCCGCGCTGGTCAAGCCGATTTCCGACGCCGTCGCTGAACTGACGCAACGCTATGGCGGCCTGTTATGGGGCGAGCATGGCAAGGGCCTGCGCTCGGAATACGTCCCGGCGTTCTTTGGTGAGCTATACCCGGCGCTGCAATCACTCAAAGGCGCGTTCGATCCCCACAACCAGCTCAACCCGGGCAAGATCTGCACGCCGCCCGACGCCACCGATGGCTTGCTCAAGGTCAACGAAGTCACGCTGCGTGGCGATCTGGACCGCACCATCGACGAGCGCGTCTGGCAGAGTTTCGGCAGCGCGGTGCATTGCAACGGTAACGGCGCCTGCTACAACTTCGACCCGAACGACGCGATGTGCCCCTCGTGGAAAGCCACCCGTGAGCGTCAGCACTCGCCGAAAGGGCGTGCGTCGTTGATTCGCGAATGGCTACGTCTGCAAGGTGCAGCCAACATTGATGTGCTGCAAGCGGCGCGAGGCAAGATGTCGTGGATCAAGGGCCTGCCTGAACGCCTGCGTAACAACCTGTCGCGCCAGCGTGGCGAGCCGGACTTCTCTCACGAGGTCTATGACGCCATGGCCGGTTGCCTGGCGTGTAAATCCTGCGCGGGGCAATGCCCGATCAAGGTCAACGTGCCGGATTTCCGCTCGCGTTTTCTGGAGCTGTACCACGGCCGGTACCAGCGTCCACTGCGTGACTACCTGATTGGATCGCTGGAATTCACCATTCCCTACATGGCGTATGCGCCAGGCCTGTACAACGCGGTGATGGGCTCCAAGTGGGTCAGTGGTTTGCTGGAGCGTCATGTGGGCATGCTCGACAGCCCGTTGATCCATCGCTACAACCTGCAATCGACGCTGCGCGCCTGCAAAGTCGAGGTTGCCAGCGTCCCGGCGCTGCGTGAACTGACCCCGGCGCAGCGGGAACGCAGCGTGGTGCTGGTGCAGGACGCCTTCACCCGATACTTCGAAACCCCGTTGCTGGCGTCGCTCATTCAGTTGGTGCATCAACTGGGTTATCGCGTGTTCCTGGCGCCATACAGCGCCAATGGCAAGCCGCTGCATGTGCAAGGTTTTCTCGGCGCCTTCGCCAAGGCGGCGGTGCGCAATGGCACTCAGCTCAAGGCACTGGCCGATTGCGGCGTACCGCTGATGGGTCTGGACCCCGCGATGACCCTCGTCTATCGCCAGGAATACCAGAAGGTGCCGGGGCTAAGCGATTGCCCGAAGGTGTTGTTGCCACAGGAATGGCTGATCGACGTGCTGCCGGAAAATCCGCAGCCGGCGACCCAGGCATACCGTTTGATGGCGCACTGCACCGAGAAAACCAACGTCCCGGCCAGCACGTCCCAATGGGAAAAAGTCTTCGCGCGCATGGGCCTCACGCTGGTCACCGAAGCCACTGGCTGCTGCGGCATGTCCGGCACCTACGGCCACGAGGCGCGCAATCAGGCCACCTCCCGGACCATCTTCGAGCAATCCTGGGCGACCAAACTGGACAAACAGGGCGAAGCCTTGGCGACGGGGTATTCATGTCGCAGCCAGGTGAAGCGTCTGGCTGATCGACAGCTGCGTCATCCGCTGGAAGTGGTGCTTGAGCGTCACCTGGCGCGGTAAGGGTGAGAAAGCCGGATCAGCGCCCGTCGTGTTGTTTGCGATAGGCGCCCGGCGAGATTCGGAGTGTGGGAGTGAGCGTGCTCACCAACAGGCCGGTGCAGGTAGCCACATCGCCATTGCCTGTGCAGCCCAGAGCAAGCTTACGCCTGCAGTGACGGAGCTGTGCGGGCTCCGTCACCTGTTTGATACGATGCCCGTCGACTGACAGCGAGTGCCTGCCATGGACAGCGTCCCCGTTTTTCGAACTGATCGACTCCTTCTCACCCCGCTTGCCGAGACGGACATTCCGGCCATTCAGCATCTGTTTCCCCATTGGGAGGTGGTTCGCTACCTCGACCGTCGCGTGCCTTGGCCTTACCCGGACAACGGCGCGGAGCAATACGTGCGCGGTCATGCCTTGCCCGCGATAGCCGCCGGAAACGAGTGGCACTGGATGATTCGTCTCAATCAGACACCCGAGCAATGCATCGGCAGCATCAGCCTGTATGACCAGCCGGGCAACCATCGAGGCTTCTGGCTTTCACCGGCCTGGCAGGGAAAGGGTTACATGCAGGAGGCCTGCAAGGTCATCAACCGATACTGGTTCGAAACCTTGGATCGTCCTCTGATGCAGGTCCCCAAGGCGATTGGAAACGCAGCCTCCCGACGGGTATCCGAACGCGAAGGCATGCGGTTGATTGAGGTCACCGAAGGGCATTTCGTTAGCGGCGCGCTGGGCAAGGAGGTCTGGGAGCTGAGCCGGGAGCAATGGTTACAGCGCAGCTGACCGCGCGGAACCTGGCTATACAGCTACACGTCCTGACCAGGTTCCAAGGGCTCTCTGGGTTCGTGAATGGTCAGCCACGGCCAGCGGGCCTGATAGTCCCTGGATTTTTTTCGAAACAGGTCCGGCTGTTTAAAGTGGGGGTTGATGCGCAGAATGCCTTGCTCTAGCTCAGCCAGCCCGTAGGGCGCGTAAACCTCGTTCGTCTCAATCTCGACGCCGATGCAGGTCGATGCCACCAGAAATCGATCAACGCCCTGCTTGGCTGAGCTGAGCGCCGGATAAGGATGACCGAAGCGCTCACTGAACCATAGATGCACCCGCGCCTGATTCCGAACCTCGACATTCACCCCCAGGTCTTGAAACAGAATCCGGGTAGCGTTGATGACGTCGTTTTCGGCCTCCCATGAGCGATCTTCATCGAAGTAAAACACGTCATAGTCATTCACGCCCCAAGCGGCAGGCTGGCCGCTGCGTTGATTCCAGACTGCCTGAAAAAGGCAACCTGCCGTGAGCATGCATTGGTTAAGGCCCAGCGACGGCAGACGGGCAATAATCTGAGCATTGACCGGGTTGGACAGGGCGATGCTGAGCAGCGATTCGACTGTCATTGTCATAAAGCCTCCTTGTTTGAAATGGCGCTGGCGCAGAGCGCTTACCCCCGCAATTGCGACGGACTCACACCCAGCCGCTGCCTGAAGGTCGTCGCCAGGTGCGCCTGGGACGAGAAACCACATGCCTGAGCGACGTCCGCGACACTGACGCGGGCGTCGCGCAGCAGTGCGCGGGCGCGGGCCACGCGTCGGTCGATGAGGTAGCTGTGTGGGGTTTTCCCGGTCGCGTGGGTGAAGGCGCGCATGAAGTAGCCTTCTGACAGTTCCAGCAGATTCGCCATCGTTTGAACGCTTAAAGGGCGATCCAGGCGCGCGTCGATGTACTCATCGAGTAAACGTAATCGCTTGCTGGTCATTGAGGTGCTTGAACGGGCCGAGTGCAGGGGCGATTGAGCCGTCCGTTCGGCAAGAGCAATGGCCCAGGCCTCCCAGTCATCGTTGACCGATGCACGCAGCAATGCGTTGCGCATGCGGTGTGCGAGGCGAATGGCCTGAGCGTCGATCAGGTTGTTGAACGCTCGCTCGCCATTCAACGAACCCCCGTCGTTGCGTTTGAGCAACAGGTATTCACCGCCGTCGGGAGACGCTGAAAACACGTCGCAGCCCGCGGGCACAAACGCCAGCCCGTTGGGCACGGCAGCGAAAGGACGCAGGCGATCGCTGCCAATGGCGTGAGTACCCCGCTGGCTGTCGAACGCAAAGCCGACGCTGGACTGCGTGGCGACATAGCGCGCTTCGTAAGGGGACGCGGGCAGCAATTCGATCGTCCACGGCCCTGCATCGGCGCGGCGGACCGGCTCGGTAACGGGCGATGAGGTGACGCGGTGTGGACGGCTCATGAGCGCGATAGTACTCAAGAATCAGGCAAAAGGTCAGGTGGGTTTTTTGAAAGCCAGCGACACCGCTCGGTGCCTAGACTGCGACCAAACAGAACGCTGGAGGAAACCATGCACCGACTGACTCGCGAAGACCTCGAAGACGCCGCCCGGCAGGTGTACCGCGTGATGCCTGCAACGCCCCAATATGCGTGGCCTTTGCTCGCTGAGCGACTGGGTTGCACCGTGTGGGTCAAGCACGAAAATCACACGCCCACGGGTGCTTTCAAGGTGCGCGGCGGTATCACCTTCATGCAGTGGCTGAAAAACGCGCACCCGGACGTCGAGGGCATCGTCACGGCCACTCGCGGCAACCACGGGCAGAGCCTCGCGATGGCGGCCCGTGCAGCGGGTATGCGGGCGTTGATCGTGGTGCCGGTTGGCAACTCCGTGGAGAAGAACAACGCCATGCGCGGTTTTGGTAGCGAAGTCGTGGAGTACGGCCGGGACTTCGACGAAGCCCGTGGCGAAGCCGCGCGGCTGGCGAAAACCCATGGCCTTTTTCTGGTTCCGCCTTACCACCCGGCGTTGGTCAAAGGCGTGGCGAGCTATGCGCTGGAATTGTTCACCGCCGCGCCTGACCTGCACACCGTCTATGTGCCCATTGGTTGCGGGTCGGGCATTTGCGGGGTGATCGCCGTGCGCGACGCATTGCAACTGAACACCCAGGTGGTCGGCGTGGTGTCCACTGAAGCGGACGCTGCCAGGCAATCGTTCGAAGCGGGGGTGTTACGCGAGACGGCGTCGGCCAATACGTTTGCCGACGGGTTGGCGGTTCGCGGTCCGATTCCGGAAGCGTTTGCTATCTACAAAGAAGGTGCGCAACGGATCGTCTCCGTCGCCGATGAGGAGATTGCCGAGGCCATGCGCGTGTACTACGCCGACACCCACAACCTGGCAGAAGGCGCAGGCGCTGCAGCGTTGGCGGCGTTGATGCAGGAGCGTGAGGCGATGAAAGGCAAGAACGTTGGCGTCATCCTGTCAGGTGCCAACATTGATCGAAACGTCTACGCCGAGGTGATTGGCTGAAGGTCGCTGACGTGCCTGAGATCAGCTCAGACATGTTCGTGTTCTCGGCTTTGAAAACCCTTTGCGGTCTTCTATGATGGCGATGCATGCGTATGCAACCGCAGGGTGGCTTACGCGGCCAGTGAGGCATAGGCCAGCACGCATGACGGGATGCCGGCGACGCCGTTAGACGCAAGCCCGGATGTGCGAACGAAATCTGATACCGCTAGAGGAGAGTGACTTGGCAGGCGAATACGACACCTTGGGGATGCCTTCTTTTCGACTGGATGGCAAGGTCGCCCTGATCACGGGCGGCGGATCCGGCATTGGCGCGGGCGTCGCACTGGCGTTCAGTGCCGCAGGAGCTGATGTGGTGCTGGTCGCCCGCACCCAACCCAATCTGGATCAGGTCGCCGACGTGATTCGCGGGCGAGGCGGCAGCGTTAGCACGGTGGTTTGCGATGTCACCGACAGCGCCGCCATTCGTGCGGTGATCGATGATCTTCCACAGCTGGACATCCTGGTGAATAACGCAGGCATCAATTACCCCGAGCCTATGGTTGAGGTCACGGATGAACACTTGGACTCAATGCTCAACCTGAACGTACGGGCCTGCTTCGTCACCGCGCAAGCGGCGGTGCAGAAGATGCTGACCAATACCGGGCCTGACATCGGCGTCATCATTAATGTGTCTTCCCAGATGGGGCATGTCGGTTCACCCAATCGCACGGTGTATTGCATGACCAAGCACGCCATCGAAGGCCTGACCAAAGCGATGGCGGTCGAACTGGCCGGGCAGGGCATTCGGGTCAACACGCTGTGCCCGACGTTCGTTGATACGCCGCTGGTGCGCAAGATCGTCGACACGCCTGAGAAGGAAGCCTTTCTGGTGTCGAAGATTCCGATGGGGCACATGGCGACGATGGAAGACATCGTCGGCGGGGCGCTTTACCTCGCAGGGCCTGCTGCAAGGATGGTCACCGGCACCGCGTTGAAGATCGACGGTGGCTGGACAGCGCAATAACCGAAGCGGCCCTCAGGTGAGGGCCGCCTTTTAGAGGGTCAGTTGATCAGCGCTGATCGTCCTTGCGCCGCTGCGCGCTGAAGGCCATGAGCTGACGGTCGCGCCATGCACGGCGTTTTTCCAGTTCATCGAACGCCAGGAACCCGCGGCGCTGGTCTTCTACGGTTTTGATCAGCTCCGGGCTCCATTCTTCGGTGTGGGAGCGCGAGTCGGCAATGCCGCGATAGAGCGGCCCGAGACGTTGCGCATAATCAGCCACACCGCCGACGGCATTGAGATCGATCGTCTCGAACGGCCCCATGAACGACCACCGCCAACCCAGCCCGTCGCGCACGGTTTTGTCGATGTCCTCACAGGTCGCGACGCCTTCTTCCACCAACGCCCACGCTTCGCGCAACAGCACGGCCTGAAGGCGATTGAGCACGAAGCCGGGCACTTCTTTACGCACGTGTACAACGCTTTGACCCACGGCCTCCATCAGTGCCGCCGTAAAAGCAATGACCGAGGACGAGGTGTCCGGCGAGGGCACGATTTCAACCACGGGAACGAGGTACGGCGGGTTCACCGGATGAGCAATGATGACGCGCGACGAAATGCTCAACTCCGATGCAAACGCCGAGGCGGGGATGCCTGACGTGGAGCTGCCGATGATCAGGTCGGGGCCGGCGATGGCGTCCAGTTCGAGCATGAGCGCCCGTTTGACATCGGTGCGCTCCAGAATCGATTCCTGAACATACGCTGCACCGTTGACGGCCTGTTGCAGCGTGTCGCACACCGTGAGGCGCGCAAGGATGGACTCGGCAGATTCCGATAAAAGCCCGAATTCGGTGAGGTCTGCGATCTGCCGTTCGATTAGCGGGATCGAGGCGTTCGAGATCGCCGGGTTTGCGTCATAGATCCGTACGGCGAGTCCTGCCCGGGCGAAGACCAGTGCCCAGCCCGCGCCGACCAGACCCGCGCCGACGATTGCAATGGGCCGGCCCTGGGTCAGGGAATCAAGTTCATGCATTGTGGCCACCTTTGAGGTTTGATGATCGCTCAGGCAAATGACCGTTACCTGGAGTCTCTGGGCAGTCAGCCTTGCCGGGAGCAGGTCTTTCAAGCGCTGACGACCCTGGGCATCTGCCCGGTCGCCAGCACTGGATCGGTCTGGCTGCCTGATGCCAAGCCTACCGGCCCGATCCTCACCTCGCCACACCTTGCCGACGTCAATCGTCAAGCATTACAAATGATCCGCATCGATCACCGCTTGCGCGAACGCCTGCGGCGCTTCTTGCGGCAGGTTGTGACCGATGCCGCCGTTGATCAGCCGGAATTCGTATTTGCCTGTGAAGCGCTTGGCGTAATCCTCGGGTGCCGGGTGAGGGGCGCCGTTTGCGTCGCCTTCCAGGGTGATGGTCGGCACGCCGATGGACGGGGCCGTGGCGAGTTTCTGTTCCAGCGCCTCGTAGCGTGACTCACCGGCAACTAGGCCCAGCCGCCAGCGGTAGTTGAACACGGTGATGTCGACATGGTCGGGGTTTTCCAGCGCCTTGGCACTGCGATCATAGGTGGCGTCGTCGAATGCCCATTTCGGCGAAGCGGTCTGCCAGATCAGTTTGGCGAAATCGTGGGTGTTCTTTTCATAGCCGGCACGGCCGCGGTCGGTGGCGAAATAGAACTGATACCACCATTGCAGTTCGGCCTTGGGTGGCAGTGGGTTCTTGCCGGCTGCCTGGTTGCCGATCAGGTAGCCGCTGACCGACACCAGCGCTTTCACGCGTTCCGGCCACAGTGCGGAGACGATGTCAGCGGAGCGCGCGCCCCAGTCATAACCGCCGAGCACGGCCTGCTTGATCTTGAGCGCATCCATGAAGTCGATGACATCGCTGGCCAGCGCAGCCGGCTGGCCGTTACGCAGGGTTTTGTCGGACAGGAAATGCGTATCGCCATAGCCACGGGCATACGGCATCAGCACGCGATAGCCTTTTGCAGCGAGCAGAGGCGCGACGTCGTCATAGCTGTGAATATCGTACGGCCAGCCGTGCAGGAGAATCACCACTTGCCCGTCTGCCGGGCCGGTTTCGGCATACGCCACATCCAGCAGGCCAGCCTTGACGTGCTTGAGTGGGCCGAACGGCGAGGGCGCCGCATGGCTGACAGCATTGGCGGACGTCGTGGCAGTGTCCTGCGCCTGGGCCGTGCCCAGCACGCCAAACAGGCTTGCCGCGAGCAGGGATGCGGTGAACAGACGGCCGGTGGTGGTGTTCTGCAATGCCAGCTTCATGGGGATGTCTCCATACACGTTCATGGCCAGGGAACCCGGCGGGGTCCCTTCAAACCGTGCGTGCATTTCAACGCGACGACGTATCTGCCGTGTGTCGAATCACCCGGCGGATGAATGCCTGCGTATCCCGGCGCGATCCAGATACACAGTGATACAAAACCGGCCCTCGGTCATTCGCCGCCGAACTGCTGCCGGTACTGATTCGGCGACAGTCCAATACGCTCGCTGAACACTTTGCGCATGTGTCGCGCACTGCCGAAACCGCAGCGCGAGGCCAGCACCTTAAGCGGGACGTCGCAGGATTCCAGAAGCTTGCGGGCGTGATCGATGCGCGCGTTTTGCACGTACTGCATGGGCGTCATGCCGACGTCGCGCTGGAACGCACGGGCGAAATTGCGCGGGCTCATGGCCGCGATTTCGGCCATTCGATCAATGGTGTAGGGCGCCTCGATATGATCCACGACGTGCGCCTGGACCTTGGCGATGGCACCGCCGTCACGGGGTACCGCAGCCAGCAGTGGACCATAAGGGGTTTGACCGCCCTGGCGTTTCATCACCACCAGCAGCACTTTGGCGACTTCCAGCGCGATGTCCTTGCCGTGATCTTCGGCGACCACGGCCAGCGCCATGTCGATACCCGCCGTAATACCGCCTGAGGTGATCAAATTGCGGTCGATGACGTAAATCTGCTCGGTTTCCACCCGCGCCTCGGGAAAACGCTGAGCCAGGCGCTCGACATAGTTCCAGTGGGTGGTACAGCGATAGCCGTCAATCAAACCGGCCTCGCCGAGCAGGAAGATCCCCGTACAGATCGCGCCGAAGCGTCGAGCGCTTTTTGCGGCAGCCGGCAACCAGGCGGTCAATTCCGGGTGGGTGAAGCCGTAAGCGCCCGGGCCACCGGGAACCAGCAGCAGGTCAACGTCAGCGGGACAGTCTTGCAGTCGCAGATCGGCGTGGACCTTGAGACCGCAAGAACTGCGCACCAGCCCGGACCGGTCCGACACCGTGAGGAGACGGTACTGTTTCTCCTTGGGCAACAGGCGATTTGAAATCGAAAAAACGTCCATTGGGCCGGTCACGTCGAGCATCAGCACGTCGTTGAACAGCACCATCACCACGGTTTTATGAACATTAGGGTCTTGCATGCCTCAACCGCCTTCATCGCGACCCCATCGGCGGATGCCAACGGGGTACCAGCTTTTCAAGGCGGCAGTTTAGGCCAATTCAAGGAATTTCCGGTACAGCTGACTCACGGGTCACCGGATCAGATCCCCCCCTGCATCACTCCATTCGCCACCCCGGTCGCTCCTACGCCTTTGGCAGAATCAAAAGCACAGCGGAAATCCAAAACACTTATTTTGCGACTGCTTTTGCTTTTGATTTTCCTGCCTCGACACTTCAGACACCACACATCGCGACTTGGGTGCAGGCTGAACGCAGGTGGCGCGTAGTGGGCCGAGCGGCATGGATGCCGCGAGAGCCGCCCCCGGCCATGGATGGCCGATGGCGGCGGGCCCACGGAGCGTCGCCGGAGAGAAGGAACCCGACGAAGTCGGGCCCAACCGGGTGCTGGACCTTGGTTACTTGGGGTCTTTTCAAGTAACTCGCCGGAGGCGAAACAGGTCTGGCGTTAGCCAGACTCTAGCAGGGCCGCCGCAAGAAACGGATATACACCCCAACCCAACCCAACCCAACCCAACCCAACCCGACCTCCGTGCAGGAAATCAGTGATTCCTGCACCCCGTCGGCAATTGAAACCGAATCATCGCACCCCCCAACTCCGAGCCCTCGGCATACAAATTACCCTTATGCGCCTCCACCACCGAACGGCAAATGGTCAGCCCCATCCCCAGCCCGCTTTCCTTGGTGGTGTGAAACGCCTCGAAAATCCGCTGCCTGTCCTCAACCGGTATCCCCGGACCATTGTCCTCCACCGACACCCGCACACCATCCTGCAGCGTATTGGACGACAGCCGCACAATCGGGCCCGGCGATTCCACGCCGGCCATCGCTTCCATGGCATTGGCAATCAGATTGAACACCAGTTGCTGAACCTGCACAGGATCGGCATTCACAGGCTGATCGGCGCGCAAGTCGATCACCAACGCGACATTGCCCGCCGCCAGCGCGGGCCCGTGAAGCCTCACCGCTTCAAGGATCACGTCATTGACGTTCACACGTTGCGGATTGCAGGGCGACTGCCGGGTCAGTGCACGCAGGGCAGCGACGATATTGGCAGCGCGCTCGCACTCGGCGCGAATATCCCTGAGCCCTTCAATCGCTTCACTCACCACTGGTTTTTCCCGTTGCAGCCAACGCAGGCATGCTGCGGCGTTAGAGGCGATAGCCAAGAGCGGCTGGCAGATTTCGTGGGCGATGGAGGCCGTCAGCTCGCCCATGACCTGCAAGTGAGCGTTGCTGGCAAAGTCGGCTTGCGGATCGTTTGGCGGCGTATGTTGGGTGATGACGCTTTGAGACGCGGGCGTGATGCTCGGCGCCCAGAGTTCAAGCATGGCGAGCCGGTGCGCAGGAGCAGGCGGGAGAAGAGGGCTGATGGTGACGCCGCTGGCCGGGTCGGGCAGCAGACGGTAGGTCGCATCGACGTCGCGCCGCAGCAGCGACATGTCGTAGTGGTGGGACCATGCCGGGTCCGAAGCCTCGTACGTGCCGGACCGGCGCTGAGTAAGACGTTTTTCTGACATGGGGCCTCCGGATTCAAAGCCTGCCGCTTTGTCGCTGCCCGGAGTATACGCAGCCAGACCGGCGCACAACCGCAGAGGGCCTGCTTTGGCAGAATCGGGCACCCGGATGGCCGTCACATTCCGCTCCGCCCTGACGCGGCAGCTCAAACGCTTGCGCAAACCCATCGCGCCCGGAAGCACGGGGCGCGATGAGGCGCGGTAACACGCTCACGCCACGCCGAATCCACGGCCTGTTTCACCGCGTGGTCGTCTCCGCTGAGCCGCGCGTTTTAAGGAGTTCTTTGTGGCAGTGAGCTTGCTCACGAAGGCGTCGGCGAATCCAGCGGATCGGTGGCGTTCATGCCGGCCTCTTCGTGAGCAAGCCCACGGGGCTGTCACTGAGCCTCAAGCGCGTTTCGGGAGCTTCCAGTCCGGGCGGATGAAGTGGCAGGTGTAACCGTTGGGAATGCGCTCGAGATAATCCTGGTGCTCTGGTTCTGCCTCCCAGAACGCGCCAGCCGGCGCCAGCTCAGTGACCACTTTGCCCGGCCAGAGACCCGACGCGTTGACGTCCTCGACGGTGTCCAGCGCGACGCGTTTCTGTTCTTCGCTAAGGTAGAAGATCGCGGAGCGGTAACTCGCGCCGATGTCATTGCCCTGGCGATTGGCCGTGGACGGGTCGTGGATCTGGAAAAAGAATTCCAGGATCTGCCGATAGCTGATCACATTCGGATCGAACACGATTTCGATGGCTTCGGCATGGGTGCCATGGTTGCGGTACGTGGCGTTCTCAACGTCGCCGCCCGAGTAGCCCACGCGCGTGGACAGGACGCCAGGGTAGCGGCGCAGCAGATCCTGCATGCCCCAGAAGCAGCCGCCAGCCAGCAGAGCGGTTTCGGTGTGCGTGGTCATTATTCATCCTTCCTGTTTAAAACAGTGCGTTGATATCGATCTCGCGCCCAGTGTGCTCGCGGGTCGTCGGGCCATGCAAGCACACCCGCTTGATCGTCCTGCCGAATCGCCCGATCAGGCGAGCGACCTCTCAGGCTCCATGTCGGGTGTCACGGTCGGCAAACCGATTCGTTGACTGGAACTGAACGTTCGGTCCCGGACCGATTAACGGCTCTGGACTGGCCGTTTTGGTCAATGCCCACTGTTTTTCAGTGCGCAGGCTGGAATTCTCCACCGTTTAGGCGAGCGTGAGTTGTGCTGCCTCATGGCCGGGTGCCACAATCCGGCCATGTCACCGTGGGTTGGGCAGGCACATCCGATGTACCTCTTTGAGCATCAGCACGAACGCGATGCCCTGATACGGGCGCAGGTGCGAACCGATCGTCTGCACTTATTGTTTCGCCAGACGTTTTTCTCTGTGTTGGGAAGCTTTCTGGCTGCGCTGATGTTGAGCTGGCTGTGTTGGAATCGTGTCGGTCACGAGGTGATTCTGGTCTGGCTGGGCCTGCTGTGTGCGTCGACCTCGCTGCGCATCGTGTTGTTGGTGACGTATTTTCGAAGCCCGGTCGAAACCCGCACGCCGCAACGCTGGGAGCGCCGCTACTGGCTGACACTGGCACTGTCGGCTGCCATCTGGGGTGGTGGCGCGCTGGCACTGATGCATCTGAATGACCTGGTGACGCAGAGTCTGGTGTTGCTGTTTACGGTGGGGATGTCAGTGAGCGCAGTGTCCTGCTATTCCGCTTACCGTTCGATGACCATCGTGTCGATCTCGCTGGTGTTGTTGCCCTGTTCGTTTTGGCTGCTGTTCCAGCCCGCGCCGACGCAGATTGGTATGGCCGCTGCCACACTGGTGTTTGTCTCGTTCGTGATCAGCGCAACCCGCAAACTGTCCGAGGCCATGGAAACGGCGTTTCGTCTGACGCGGGAAATGGAATACGCGCACAGCATCGCCAACCATGCCGCGCAAACCGATGAACTGACCGGGTTGAAGAACCGTCGGGCGTTCTTCAGACAGGCCGAGCAGACCTACGAGCACTGCAAGCGCAACCGGGTGCCGCTGTCGGTATTGATGTTGGACATCGATCATTTCAAACGCATCAACGACTCGTACGGCCATCAGGCGGGCGACAAGGTGCTGCGACAGATCGGCGGCGTCATTTGCGAGTCCATCCGCGATGTCGACCTCTGCGGTCGACTGGGCGGCGAAGAGTTCGCGATACTGCTCACCGACACCTCAATCGACGACGCCGAGGCCACGGCCGAGCAGCTGCGTCAGGCCATCGCGAAGCTGGCATGCGAGCACGTCGAAGGCATCACCGCCAGCATCGGGGTCGCTTCGATGAACGGCGCTGACCGTGACGTGAACATGCTGCTCAACGATGCTGATAAAGCATTGTTCCGGGCCAAGGCGCAGGGTCGGAACCAGACCGCGGTGGCCTGAACCGCCGCCATACCGGTAGGAGACGTCCGAGTGGGTCAGTGGCGTAAATGTCAGAGGACCCACCGCATTCGTCCGAACGCGGCCCGCACCAACCCGGTTCCCACCCATACGGTGTCTGACGCACTTTCCTCCGACGCCACCATACCGGTAGGAGACGTCCGAGGTTACGAGGGCAGCGAACGCGGCCCGCACCAAGCCGGCTCCCACCAGTACGGTGTCTGACGCACTTTGCTCTGACGCTGCGATACCAGCTCTGGCAAGCCCCGTCCGCGGATGAACGGCTGTTTCTAAAGGTCGCATCCTCTGTCACGCCACCGTGACATTCGTCGCAAGTCTTTTCATTCCCTTCGACCTGTGGCGTAGTGTGTTTCGCACGATTACCGACTGGAAGAGGTAGAGAGAGATGACCCTGCAAAATCGCCTGGACAACCTGTACCCAAGGGCCGATGAGATTCCTGAGCAGTTCCGCGCAGGGCCTGCCATCGAGCAGCGTGAGTACCTGGTGGATGGCGAGCTGCGTCAGTGGCAAGGACCGCTGGCACCGGTGCTCAGTCCGGTGTCGTTGAAAACCGACGCGGGCCTTGAGTCCGTGGTGCTGGGCAGCACACCGCTGATGGACGCGGACACCTCGATGACCGCGCTGGACGCTGCCGTCAAAGCCTATGATCGCGGGCAGGGCGCCTGGCCGACGATGCGCGTCGTTGACCGCATCCATCATGTCGAAACCTTCCTCAAGCGCATGCGCGAACAGCGCGATGCCGTGGTCACCCTGCTGATGTGGGAGATCGGCAAGAACCTCAAGGACTCGCAGAAAGAGTTCGACCGCACCTGCGATTACATCGTCGACACCATCAACGCACTGAAGGAGCTGGACCGCCGTTCCAGCCGTTTCGAGCTCGAACAGGACACGCTGGGCCAGATCCGTCGCGTTCCGCTGGGCGTCACCTTGTGCATGGGTCCCTACAACTACCCGTTGAACGAAACCTTCACCACGCTGATTCCCGCGCTGATCATGGGCAACACCGTGGTGTTCAAGCCCGCCAAGTTCGGGGTATTGCTGATCCGTCCGCTGCTCGAAGCCTTCCGCGACAGCTTCCCGGCGGGCGTCATCAACGTGATTTACGGCAGCGGCCGTGAAACCGTGAGCGCGCTGATGGCCAGCGGCAAGATCGACGTGTTTGCGTTCATCGGCACCAACAAGGCCGCCAGCGCCTTGAAGAAGCTGCACCCAAAACCTCACCGTCTGCGCGCAGCCTTGGGTCTGGACGCCAAGAACCCGGGCATCGTCTTACCCGATGTCAACCTGGACAATGCGGTCAGTGAAGCCATCACCGGCTCGCTGTCATTCAACGGCCAGCGCTGCACCGCGCTGAAGATCCTGTTCGTGCATGAGAACGTCGTTGGCAGCTTCCTCGAGAAATTCGAAGAGAAGCTGGCGCAGCTCAAACCGGGCATGCCGTGGGAACCGGGCGTTTCGCTGACACCGCTGCCAGAACCCGGCAAGACCGACTACCTGCAGGGCCTGGTCGACGACGCCGTGAGCAAAGGCGCAAAAGTGGTCAACGAAGGCGGTGGCGAGACCCATCAGCAGTTCTTCTACCCGGCTGTGCTCTACCCGGTGACCCCGGACATGCGCGTTTACCACGAAGAGCAGTTCGGACCGGTGGTGCCCGTGGTGGCGTACCGTGATCTGGAAACGGTCATCGAATACGTGCTCGACTCGGACTTCGGCCAGCAACTGAGTATTTTCGGCAACGACTCCAAGCAGGTCGGACGTCTGGTCGATGCGTTCGCCAATCAGGTCGGCCGGATCAACATCAACGCCCAATGCCAGCGTGGCCCTGACAGCTTCCCGTTCAACGGCCGCAAGAACTCGGCAGAAGGCACCTTGTCGGTCCATGACGCACTGCGTGTGTTCTCGATCCGGACCTTGGTGGCCACCAAGTTCCAGGAGAGTAACAAGGCACTGATCAGCGACATCATTCACAACCGCGAATCAAGCTTCCTGACCACTGATTACATCTTTTGATCGAGAGGTTTGCACCTTGGCGCCGCGCCCCTTAGTGTGCGCGGTAGCCATCTGCCTTGAACCTGCGGATGTCGCTGTACTCCAAGCCATTTCCATCCTGACTGGACGCCACCGCCCTTGGTTGAAGCTACCCCCGAATTAACGCTCTCCAGCGCTGCAACCCAGGCACCTTGCGTGCTGCAGATGCTGCGTGCCGCCACTGCGGCGCAACACAAGGCGCTGGAGGCCCGATTGCCGCTGACGCACCCCGACCTTGATCGGGATGCCTATCAGCGCATTATCCAGGCGTATTACGGTTTTCATGCGCCGCTGCAAGGGCAAATCGAGCGGTTTCATGCCCCGCACCTCGTTCAGCCCGATCGGCAAAAGGTCCCGGCGTTGGTGAAAGACCTGCGTGCACTGGGGCTGAACGACGCTCAGATCGAGGCGTTGCCGTTGTGCGCCGACCTGCCGCCTATTAACGGCGAGGCCGATCTGCTCGGCGTGATGTACGTCATGGAAGGCGCCACGCTGGGTGGGCAAGTCCTGCGCCGCATCATCGCCGAGCGACTGTCGATCGGCGCCGACAGCGGCGGCGAATTCCTTGATGTCTACGGCCGGGACACAGGACGCTTGTGGAAGGCGTTCCTCAAACAGTTGGCAGGCTTCGATCATCCCGACGACAACCAGCAAGTGGTGGATTCGGCCTGCGCCACGTTTGCTTCGTTCGCCTGCTGGCTGGAATGCAAAGGAGTGCTGCGATGACCTCTGAACACGATTTGCAGACGTTGCTGAAGAACTGCGCTGACGAGCCGATCCGGATTCCGGGCGCGATTCAGCCCCATGGCGTGTTGCTGACAGTGGACGAAGCCACGTGGACGGTTCAGCAAGTCAGCGCCAACGCTCAATCGTTGCTGGCCGATGCTCCCGCGCCGCAGTCAGGCCAGCCGCTGTCCGGCTGGCTCGGCAACGAACCCTCCGAGCGCTTGCGGGAACGCTTGCTATCCGAGTCACTGGACGAGATCAACCCCATGTCGCTGCGGATCGGCGACCAGACGGTCGACGGGCTGATCCATCGCCACGACGGCCTGCTGTTCATCGAGCTTGAGCCGGTTCAGGCCGACCCTGCCGCTGTCGGGCGCTCGCTTGATCAACGCCTCACCCGCACGCTGCGACGCCTTCAATCGGCGAAAACCCTGTCGGCACTCTACGAGATCAGCGTCACCGAGATTCGTGCGCTGACCGGCTACGACCGCGTGCTGATCTACCGTTTTCAGGAGGCGGGCCACGGTCAGGTCATCGCCGAGTCCGCCACCTCTGAACTGGACGCCTATCAAGGCCTGTTTTTCCCTGCCAGCGACATTCCCGAGCAGGCGCGCGAACTGTATCGCCTGAACTGGCTGCGGATCATTCCCGATGCCGCTTACGTCCCTGTGCCCATGGTGCCAGCGCTGCGGCCAGACACGGGCCAGCCGCTGGACATGGCGTACGCAGTGTTGCGCAGCGTGTCGCCAATCCATTGTCAGTACATGCAGAACATGGACGTGCGTTCGTCCATGAGCATTTCGCTGCTCAAGGATGATCGGCTGTGGGGCCTGATCAGCTGCGGCAATCGCCAGCCGTTGCGAGTGCCGCCTGCCTTGCGGGTGGCCTGCGAGACCATCGGCCAAGTGCTCTCGATGCAGATCAGCGCGCTCGAAGAACTGAACGCACAGCGCCAGCGTCAGGCGAAGGGCGGTCTGCTCAACCTGCTCGCCAACGCGATGGCCGAAGCGGACGGGGATGTGTATCACGGCTTGATCGAGCAAGCTGAAGACGTCCTGGCCCTCGTCGACGCCGGTGGCCTGGCGGTCGTCATCGAGGATCAGGTGCATCTGTTTGGTCAATGCCCATCGGCTGAACAAGTGAAGGCACTGCAAACCTGGGTGCAGGCGTCGGACAGCGTTGTGACCACGGACAGTCTGGGTGCGCTTTATGAGCCTGCCCGGGCGTACTCGCGGGTTGCCAGCGGTCTGCTGGCGTTCAGTTTGCCAAAGCCGGTGGACAACGCGGTTTTGTGGTTTCGCCCCGAGCAGAAGGAAAGCGTGCAGTGGAGCGGCAACCCGGACATGTCGAAGGTCGTGGTAGGCAACCGCTTGCAGCCGCGTGAATCGTTTGAAGTCTGGAAGCAACAGGTCGATGGCACAGCCCGGCAGTGGGATGTCGGCGACGTTTATGCGGTGTCCGACTTGCGGCGGTCTGCACTGGAATCGGATTTGTCGCGGCAGGTATTGCGCGAGAAAGACGCCGTGCGCGCCCGGGACGAACTGGTGGCGGTGGTGTCCCACGATTTGCGCAGTCCGTTGACGGCGATTGTCATGCAGTGCGGGATGATGCAGCGGTTGATCGCTGCCGATGTGAGCCCGGCGTCCAAACGCTTGAACTCGGCAATCGATACGTTGCAGCGAGCCACGGCGCGCATGACCAACCTGCTGGAGGACCTGCTCGACACCGCGAAGATCGAGGCTGGCCGTTATTCCATCGCTCCGCAGGCAGTGGAGATCAGCCAGCTCTTCGAGGACGCCTGGTCGCTGCTGACGCCGCTGGCGCTGAACAAGTTCATCGACTTGACGTTCTCAGGCGAGCCTGAGCTAAAGGTCATGGCCGACCCTGAGCGGATGTTTCAGGTGCTGTCCAATCTGGTGGGGAACGCCATCAAGTTCACCCCAAAGGAAGGATTGATCAGCGTGACGGCGACCCTGGAGGGCGATTTCGTCGCCGTGAGCATCGTCGACTCCGGTGCTGGCATTGCCCCGGATCAACTGCCTCATGTCTTCGAGCGTTACTGGCGCATACGGGAAGGCAATCCGAGCGGCACCGGCTTGGGGCTGTACATCTCGCAGGGGATCGTCAAAGCCCATGGCGGTGAGTTGACCGCGTCCAGTGCGTTGGGCGTGGGCAGCGTGTTCCGTTTTACCGTGCCGGTGGCAAAACCTTCGTGAACATCGATACGCGGATCAAATTCCGACACTTGGTGTGTTTCCTTGAAGTGGCGCGCCAAGGCAGCCTGGCCAAAGCCTCGGACAAACTGGCGATCAGTCAGCCGGCATTGTCCAAAACCCTGAAGGAGCTGGAAGGCCTGCTCAACGCCAGCCTGTTCGTGCGCAGCAAGCGCGGGGCGGCACTCACCGAGTCGGGCGTGGCCTTCATGCGGTACGCCGGGCCCTGCGTCCAGGCGTTGCGCGAAGGGGTGAACAGTCTGCGTTCGGGGGAGCATGCGCCGGTGGCGGTGCGACTCGGGGTGTTGTCGACCGTGGAGAGCCTGCTGGTGCCCGAGGTCATCTGTCGCTTACATGCCAGACACCCGGCATTGGTGGTCAGCGTCGCGACAGGTCCGAGCGCGTATCTGCTGTCGCAGTTGCGCTTGGGCGAACTGGATCTGGTGGTGGGGCGCATGACCGACAGCCCACAGATCCTCGGCTTGAGTTTCGAGCACCTGTACAGCGAATCGATGACGTGGGTGGTGCGCGAGGGGCATCCGTTGCTGACCACAGGCGAGGGTTCGCTGACGCTTGAAGACTTCCCGGTCGTGTTGCCGCTGGCGGGGACCACCATCCGCCAGTTTGCCGACAGCCTGTTTGTCCAGCACGGTATCGATCCTCCACGCCAGCGGCTTGAAACGCTGTCCCTGACCCTCAGCCGCCGCTACGTGCAATGCAGTGATGCGGTCTGGATCGCGCCATACGATGCGGTGCGCCAGGATCTGCAAGCGGGTGAATTGGTCGAGCTCGAGCTCGGAATTCGCGAGCCGGGCGGCTCGGTGGGCCTGTGCAGTAACCCGGCGTTACCGCTGTCGATTCCCGCGCAGTGGTGTGTCGAGACGTTGCGGGAAGTCGGGCAGGCCTATCGCGAAGGGACCTATCCATAACCTTTTGGTTATGGATGTCGGCGTTATTTTCAGTGTTGCCGAGGTCGATGGCGCGGGACACTGCGTCATCGCCTGCATGGCCGCACCGTTTACCGGTGGGCACGAGCAGGCGCAGACCTCCAATAACTAGAAACAGGAGACTGGCATGTCCGACGCACTCGACAGCCGCTTCGCCATCCGCGACCGTAATTGGCACCCGAAAGCCCTGACCCCTGATTACAAGACCTCGATCCTGCGTTCGCCACGCCAGGCTCTGGTCAGTATTCCGCAATCGATTTCCGAAACCAGCGGCCCCGATTTCTCCCACCTGCAATTCGGCCGTCATGACGCGGACCTGTTGTTGAATTTCAACAACGGTGGTTTACCGATCGGTGAACGCATCATCGTGGCTGGCCGGGTCGTCGATCAGTACGGCAAGCCAGTGCCTCACACGCTGGTGGAAATGTGGCAAGCCAATGCCGGCGGCCGTTATCGGCACAAAAAAGACGCGTATCTGGCGCCGCTGGACCCCAATTTCGGTGGCGTAGGTCGCTGCCTGACCGACCGCGAGGGCAACTACAGCTTTCGCACCGTGAAGCCCGGCCCGTACCCATGGCGTAACGGCCCGAACGATTGGCGCCCCGCGCACATCCATGTGTCCGTCAGCGGTCCATCGATCTCGACCCGGCTGATTACGCAACTGTATTTCGAAGGCGACCCGCTGATCGGGATGTGTCCGATCGTCAAGTCCATCGCCAATGCGGACGCGGTGCAGAGCCTGATTGCCAAACTCGACATGAGCATGGCCAATCCGATGGATTGCCTGGCCTACCGCTTTGATATCGTCCTGCGCGGTCAGCGCAAGACACACTTCGAAAACGTCTGAGGAGGGTTGCCCATGCCCGTTCAAATATTGCCGGAAACCCCATCACAGACTGCAGGGCCCTACGTGCACATCGGTCTGGCACTCGAAGCCGCAGGCAACCCGGCACGGGAACAGGAAATCTGGAACGAAATGGCCCGTCCGGGCGCGACCGGCGAGCACATTGTGTTGCTGGGGCACGTCTACGACGGCAATGGCCACCTGATTCGGGACTCGTTTCTGGAACTGTGGCAGGCCGATGCCGAGGGGCGTTACCACAGCGATTACGACCTGAGCAAAACGTTCAACAGCTTTGGCCGCACAGCCACCACCGATGAGGGTGAATGGCAGGTCAAGACCGTTAAACCTGGCGTTGTCCTGAACGCTGCAGGCGTACCGATGGCGCCCCACGTCAACGTTTCCCTGTTCGCCAGGGGCATCAACATCCATCTGCAGACGCGTCTGTACTTTGATGACGAAGCCCCGAGTAACGCAGCGGATCCGGTGCTCAATCTGATCGAGCAACCGCAGCGGCGCCAGACATTGATCGCCAAACGGTGCAGCGTCGACGGCCAGTTAGCCTATCGTTTTGACATCCGCGTACAGGGCGAAGACGAAACCGTGTTCTTCGATTTCTGATCGCGGTGACATCAGCGGTATGGACGATCCGTCAGGAGCAGTACGTTGAACAGACCCGGCAATCAACTTTTCGACCACTATTTCACTCAAGAGGGCATGCGGGAGGTGTTCTCTGACCGAGGACGCGTGCAGGGCATGCTGGATTTCGAAGCCGCCTTGGCGCGTGCCGAGGCTTCCATCGGCGCGATCCCGGCCGAGGTGGTGAACGACATCGTCGCGGCATGCGACGCGTCGCTTTACGACTTCGATGCGCTGGCGGTTGCCATTGGCAATGCCGGCAATTCGGCGATCCCCTTGGTCAAGGCCCTCGGTCGACAGATCGCCTCGCGCAACGAGAAAGCCGAGCGATACGTCCATATGGGCGCGACCAGCCAGGACGCCATGGACAGTGGGCTGGTGGTGCAACTGCGCAGCGCGATCACCCTGTTGGACAGGGACCTGGAGCATCTGGCCGATGCGCTGGCGCAGCAGGCTCAGCGGCATGCCGGTGTGCCCATGCCGGGCCGCACCTGGTTGCAGCAGGCGACTCCGATTACCCTCGGCGCGAAAATCGCCGGGTGGCTGGGCGCAATCACTCGGCATCGGCAACGGCTCAGGGAACTCAAGCCTCGTCTGCTGTGCCTGCAGTTCGGTGGCGCGTCGGGCAGCCTGGCGGCGCTGGGTGAAATGGCGTTTCCGATTGCCGAAGCGCTGGCGCGGGAGTTGAAACTGAACCTGCCGGACCAGCCGTGGCACACCCAGCGCGACCGACTGGTGGAGTTCGCCAGTTGGCTGGGCCTGGTGGCCGGAGGGCTGGGCAAGATCGGTCGAGACATCAGCTTGATGATGCAGACTGAAGCCGGTGAGGTGTTCGAGCCCGCAGCGGCGGGCAAGGGCGGTTCATCGACCATGCCGCACAAGCGCAATCCGGTCGGGGCCGCCGTGATGATCGGCGCCGCCACCCGGGCGCCGGGTCTGGTCGCCACCATGTTCAGCGCCATGCCACAGGAGCACGAACGCAGCCTGGGCTTGTGGCATGCGGAATGGGAAACCCTGCCGGAGCTGTGCTGCCTGGTGTCGGGGTCGTTGCAGCAGGCACTGGCGGTGATTCCCGGCCTTGAAGTCGACGCCGGGCGCATGCGCCAGAACCTGAACCTGACCCACGGGCTGGTGCTGGCCGAAGCGGTGAGCATTGCGCTCGCACAGCGGATCGGTCGCGACGCAGCCCACCATCTGATCGAGCACTGCTGCCGCCGCGCTGTCGAGCAGGGCAGGCACCTGCGGGCAGTCTTGGGCGACGAACCTGAGGTCACAGCGCAGCTGTCGGCACAGGCACTGGACAATCTGATGAATCCCGCGCAATCCCTGGGGCAATCGAAGCGCTGGGTCAAACGCGCGGTGGCTGAGCATCAGGCCTTCAATCTTCGTTAAATCCGACGAGAGCAAAATGGACGAAAAACAACGTTACGAGGCGGGCATGAACGTCCGTCGCGCCGTGCTGGGCGACGCGCATGTCGACCGCAGCCTGGAAAAACTCACGCCCTTCAACGGCGAGTTTCAGGAAATGATCACCCGCCACGCCTGGGGCGACATCTGGACCCGGCCGGGTTTGCCGCGCCACACCCGCAGCCTGATCACCATCGCCATGCTTATCGGCATGAACCGCGAAGGCGAACTGCGCCTGCACCTGCGTGCCGCGAGAAACAACGGCGTGACACGCGACGAGATCAAGGAAGTGCTGATGCAGAGCGCGATCTACTGCGGCATCCCCGCCGCCAACGCGTCGTTTCACCTGGCGGAAGAGGTGTGGAGCGAGTTGGGCGTTGAGTCGTTGCAGGACTGAGCTGCGAAGCGTCTCAAATGCCTTTGAGAAACGAGTCCGGCGCCCGCCGGATTCGTCATGCTGTTTTTCCCTTCAACGCATCTGACGTCCACCGTAGGATCAGACGCGACTACGTATTCAAAAAAACAACTGAATGTTCATGAATGTTTGGTTATCTGACGACGCCTTCTATATTCTTTCCTCGTCTACCCCGATGCTCTGAACAGCAACGGCGCGACCACGCATTCACGCAAGGCCAAAGGAAAGCTGATGAGTACCACCAGCACGCCGCTCTCCGGCGTCAACCAGCCGCTCAAGGGCATCGCACTGATTCTCCTGGCGACTTTCCTGTTTTCCAGTCACGACACCTTGTCCAAATATCTTTCCGGCATTTACCCGATCATGATGGTGGTCTGGGTGCGTTATGTGGTGCACACCGCGCTGATGGCCTGCATCTTCATGCCGTCCTCGGGCCTGCGGGTCTTGCGCACCAAGCGTCCCGGCTTACAGGCGCTGCGCGCGGCCTGTTTGCTGGGAACCAGTTTGTTGTTCACCAGTGGGTTAATGTTCATCCCGATCGCTGAAGCGACCGCGGTCAACTTTCTTGCGCCGCTGCTGGTCACGGCGTTGTCGGTACCGTTGCTCAAGGAGCAGGTCAGCCGCGGACAGTGGATTGCGGTGCTGGTGGGCTTCAGCGGGGTCATGGTGATCGTGCACCCCGGCGGGGAATTGTTTACGCCTGCCGTGCTGCTGCCGCTGGGGTCTGCGTTGTGCTTTGCCTGCTACCAGTTGCTTACGCGGCTGGTGGCGGCGCATGACAGCCCGACCACCAGTAACTTCTTCGCCGGGTTGTTCAACAGCCTGTTGATGAGCGCCATCGTGCCGTTCTTCTGGCAGTCGCCGGAGTGGAAGCACATTCCGTTCATGCTGGCATTGGGCACGTGCGGGATGGTTGCGCACCTGATGCTGACCCAGGCGTTCCGCTTCGCGGCGCCTGCTTTGCTGGCGCCGTTCGGGTATTGCCAGATCGTGTTTGCCGGGTTGTGGGGCTTTATCGTGTTCAACCATGCGCCGTCACTGACCGCCCAGGCGGGGATCGCGATCATCTGTCTGAGTGGGTTGGCGGCAGCGTGGCAGCAGCGTAAGAAGGGCGGGTAGCTTTTTTGGTGGGGCACTGCGTTAGGGCGTATGGCCGTTAGAAGGTGTCGGCGCCGACGTTTGGGTTCGGCCTAACGGCCAAACTGTTCCGTTCATCGGCGGGTTACTTGGAAAAGTCGGGTTGCCGCACCATCCCCAAGTAACCAAGGGTGTGCTCCTGGTTTGGCGACTCCTTCGTCGTCGTACCTTCACTCCGGCGACGCTCCTTGGGCCCGCGCTGAACGGACATCCATGTCCTGGCAGCGCTCTCGCGGCATCCATGCCGCTCGGCCCACGGAGCGTCGCCGAAGTGAATGAACCCGACGCAGGAGGGCCAAACCAGGAGCAAAACACTTGGTTACCTGGTGTCTTTAAGTAACCCGCCGAAGGCGGAACAGTTGGCCGTTAGGCCAAACCTACGCGTTCTCAACCGTGCGAGGCGCCATGAAGTACATCCACACCAGCGCAATGAAATACATCGCCGGGATCATCGTGAACAGCACGTTGTAGTTGTTGTGCGTGGCCGTCAGCACGGCGCCGACGATCTGGGTCATGAACATCCCGCCAATTGCCGCGCACATGCCGCCAAAGCCAAACACCGTGCTCATCATGTGTTTCGGCGTGTAGTCCATCACCAGGCTCCAGATGTTCGCGGTCCAGGCCTGATGCGCGCCGACCGCCAGCGCGATGGCCAGAACCGCCACCCACAACCCGCTGGCGTTGGCAGCGAACACCACACTGATGATCGTCAGTGCGAACACCAGCATCGACAGCAGGCGCGACGTCGTCGGGCGCATGCCACGGCCGATCAACCACGATGACAGGATGCCGCCACCGATGCTGCCGAAGTCGGCCGTCAGCCAGATGAGGATCAGCGGAATGCCCATCTGGGTGACGTTGATGCCCAGGTTGTATTGCTGATTCAGGAACGGCGGCAGCCAGTACAGGTAAAACCAGAACACCGGTGCTGTCAGCGCATAGGCCAGCGCGAACGCCCAGGTGCCGCGCATTTTCAGAATCTGCGAGAAAGGCACTTTGGCGGGAACGGGTTCAGCTTCACTGCCTTGGCAGATGTAATCCAGTTCGCTTTGGCGAACGGTGGGGTGGTCTTCAGGGTTGAAGTACTTCAAGCGCCAGATCACGACCCAGGTCAACCCCAGTGCGCCCATGCAGATAAACGCCACCTGCCAGCCCCACACGGTGAGGATCAGGGGCAACAGGGCGGGAGTGACCATTGCCCCGACATTGGTGCCGGCATTGAAGATGCCGGTGGCGACCGCGCGTTCGCCGGCCGGGAACCACAACCGGGTGGTCTTGACGCACGCCGGGTAGTTGGCGGCTTCCGTCATGCCGAGAATGAAGCGACACACCATGAAGCCCGCAGCGGAAGTGGCAAGGCCATGGGCGCCGGTCGCGAAGCTCCAGAGCAATACCGCAAGAAAGAACGCTCGCTTGACGCCCACCCGGTCGATGAACCGTCCTTGAAGCAAAAAGCCAATCGCGTAACCGACCTGGAACCAGAAGTTGATGTTGGCGTAATCCATCGCCGTCCAGCTCATCTGTTTGGCCAGGATCGGTTGCATGACCCCGAGCGCCGCGCGGTCGATGTAATTCAGGGTCGTTGCGAAGAAGACCAGGGCCAGCATGCCCCAGCGTGTTTTGCCAATCGCGAGCGCGCCGCGGATCTTTTCTCCGATCCCGGCATGAGGATGCACGGGTGTGGCTGCGACCGGCGCAGGGGAAGCAGGGTATGAGCGCATGAGCATTTAACCTGTCTTGGAATTGTTATGGTTTTGTCTGGGTGACGCTGAGCCGATGCAAGGCAGAGCAGTGACGCGGCATCGGTTGAAGCTGAACCTTGTCCGACAATGTGGAGATGATGGTGGAGCGCATGGGCAGGAGCGTCAATTGACTGAGGGCTCTTTTGGGCGATTATCGAACACAAAACTAACCAGTCCGTACATTTAAATTGCCGTAACAGGATACCGGGAGAATAATCGGTTTAACACCTGAACACCGGCTGGAGAACTGACCGTCAGGTGAAATAACCGAGGAGTCAGAACATGCAGCGCTCGATTGCCACCGTTTCTTTGAGCGGAACCCTGCCAGAAAAGCTCGAAGCCATTGCCGCCGCGGGTTTCGACGGTGTTGAGATATTCGAAAACGACCTTCTGTACTACGACGGCAGCCCGCGCAACGTGCGCCAGATGTGCGCTGATCTGGGCATTGCGATCACGCTGTTTCAACCGTTTCGCGACTTTGAAGGCTGCCGCCGCGACCGCCTGCAACGTAACGTCGACCGGGCAGAGCGCAAATTCGACCTGATGCAAGAGCTCGGCACCGACCTGGTGCTGGTGTGCAGTAACACCGCCAGTGATTCGCTGGGCGATGAGCGCATGCTGCTGGACGACCTGGCGCTGCTGGCCGATCGCGCTGGCGCCCGCGACCTGCGAATCGGTTACGAGGCCCTGGCTTGGGGGCGTCACGTCAACACCTGGCAACAGGTGTGGAATCTGGTGCGTCAGGTCGATCATCCCGCCCTCGGCGTATTGCTCGACAGCTTTCATACGCTCTCGCTCAAGGGCGATCCGGCGGGTATCGCCGAGATTCCCGGCGACAAAATCTTCTTTGTGCAGATGGCTGACGCGCCTGTGCTGGCGATGGACGTGCTGGAGTGGAGTCGCCACTTCCGCTGTTTCCCGGGGCAAGGTGAATTCGACTTGCCGGGGTTCCTTGCGCCGATTTTGAAAAGTGGTTACACCGGCCCGCTGTCGCTGGAGATTTTCAACGACGGTTTTCGCGCTGCGCCGCCGCGCGCCAACGCTGCCGACGGCCTGCGTTCGCTGTTGTATCTGGAAGAGAAAACCCGTGAGTTGCTGGACCGGGAGGCTCGACCGGTTGCGCCGCAATTGTTGTTCAGTCCGCCTGAGGCTGGCCGGTATGACGGTGTCGAGTTTCTCGAATTCGCCGTTGACGACGCGCAGGGCGCGCGCCTTGCCGTTTGGTTGGAAAAGCTCGGTTTTGCCAGGCTTGGCCAGCATCGGTCCAAAGCGGTGAGCTTGCTGGGGCAGGGCGATATCAAGATCGTGTTGAATGCCGAACCCTATTCGTTCGCGCACAGTTTCTTCGAATCCCATGGTCCGTCGTTGTGCGCCACGGCCTTGCGGGTCGAGAACGGGCATGGGGCGCTCGAACGCGCGCGGCAGTATAAAGGCCAGCCGTATCGTGGTCTGGTCGGGCCTAACGAGCGGGAAATCCCGGCGGTGCGCGCACCGGACGGCAGTCTGATCTATCTGGTGGAACCTGCCGCAGCCGGGCAGTCGATCTACGACAGTGACTTCAATATCGACGCCCAGGCAGCGGGCGAAGGCGGTCTGCAACGCATCGATCACATGGCGATGGCGTTGCCCGCCGACAGCCTCGACAGCTGGGTGCTGTTCTATAAAACCCTGCTGGATTTCGAAGCCGACGACGAAGTGGTGCTGCCTGACCCGTACGGTCTGGTGAAGAGCCGCGCGTTGCGCAGCCGTTGCAGCAGCGTGCGCTTGCCGTTGAACATTTCGGAGAATCGCAACACCGCGATTTCTCACGCGCTGTCCAGCTACCGAGGCTCTGGCGTGCATCACATTGCTTTCGCCTGCGACGACATCTTTGCGCAGGTTGCGCGGGCCAAAGAGGCGGGCGTGCAGTTGCTGGACATTCCGCTCAACTATTACGACGATCTGGCGGCCCGTTTCGATTTCGACGACGAGTTCCTGAGCGAACTGGCCTACTACAACGTCCTCTATGACCGGGATGCCAACGGTGGCGAGCTGTTCCACGTCTACACCGAGGCGTTCGACGACCGGTTTTTCTTCGAAATCCTGCAACGCAAAAACGGCTATGTCGGTTACGGCGCAGCCAACGTGGCCGTGCGGTTGGCGGCCATGGCCAAGTCGCGCAGCAGCAGCGCACGGCAGGCGCGGTTGTGAGGGTTCGGATGGCATGCTGGCATATGCCACTTCCGTAACGCGGCGGTGCGGCTCATAATCGCGCGATTCCACCGTGGTCGTGAGCCAAGCATGAAAACTGTCGACGACATCCTTGCCGAAGCGCCCGTAGAGGCCCCACGCAAGAGCCGCAAAAACAATCCGGAAAAAACCCGCGACGGCATCCTTCAGGCGGCCGTCGCCGAGTTTGTGGCCCAAGGACTTTCGGGCGCTCGGGTTGATGCCATCGCCGAACGGACGCAAACCTCAAAACGCATGATCTACTACTACTTCAACAGCAAGGAACAGCTGTACACCGAAGTATTGGAGAAACTGTACGGCGACATCCGTCTTACCGAGAGCAGCCTGGAGCTCGACGTGCTGGAGCCCATGGCGGCGATCCAGCGTCTGGTGGAATTCACCTTCGATCACCATGATCGTAACGTCGACTTCGTGCGCATCGTGTGCATCGAGAACATTCACAATGGCGACAACGTCAAGCAGTCATCGACGATTCGTGCGTTGAGCCAGCACGTGTTGCAGGCGCTGGATGAAACGCTGCGTCGGGGCGAGCAGGAAGGGGTTTTCCGCAAAGGCGTGCAGGCGGTGGACCTGCACATGCTGATCAGTTCGTTCTGTTTCTATCGGGTGTCCAACCGCCATACGTTTTCGGAGATCTTCCAGATCGAGCTGGAAGATCAGGACGTCAAGGCGCGACACAAAGCGATGATCAGTGACTCGGTGACGCGTTATCTGATGCCGTAAGCAGGTGTCGGGGCGCGACGCTGCGGCGGGGTCAGGCGTCAAGCGAGCGAAAAGCCGTTTGCATGCGACCTACGTCGGCGGTCTGGCCGGTGAACAACTCGAACGCCTTGACCGCCTGAAACACGGCCATGGCGCTTCCGTCCAGCGTGCGGCAACCCAGGCGTCGAGCGTAAGCCAGCAGCTCGGTTTCCAGCGGGAAATAGATGATCTCCGCGACCCATTGTTCTGCGCGCAGCCATTGCAGCGGCAGTGGCGTGCCCGGCAGCTTGGCCATGCCGACGGGGGTCGTGTTGACCAGGCCATCGGCCTGCGCCATGGCGCTGGGCAGGTCATGCCCGACGCGTGCGCGCCCGGCACCAAAATGCGCGGTGAGGTTATCGACCAGGCTTTGAGCGCGTTCGGGGTCCACATCGAAGAGGCGCAATTGCCGGACGCCTTCACTCAACAGTGCATGAGCAACGGCTGCCCCGGCGCCACCCGCGCCCATTTGCACGACGCAGTCCCGTTCGACGTCACCTAACCCGCGCCGAAACCCCTCGGCAAATCCTGAGCAGTCTGTGTTGTGGCCGATCCGCTGGCCGTCGCGGAACACCACGGTGTTCACCGCGCCGATGCAGCGCGCTTCGTCCGACAAGGCGTCGAGCAACGGTATGACCGCCTGCTTGCACGGGAACGTGATGTTGAGCCCGGTGAACCCGCTGCGCTGAGCCCCGGTCAACAGTTCGGGCAAGGCCGTGATGTCCAGTCCGAGTGCGTCCAGATCGATAAGCCGGTACAGATAACGCATGCCTTGCGCATCGCCTTCGCATTCGTGCAGCGACGGCGTGCGCGACGCCTGGATACCAGCCCCGATGAGGCCTGCGAGGATGGAAGGGTGTTTAGCGTTCGGGGTCATGACAGTCCGCTCTTGTTATTGGCTGTGCGTCAGAAGACGCGTGCGTACGCGAAATGTACCAGATAGTTACTTTTGCAGAAGTGCTGAACAGTCCCATGCACAGCAATGCGTTCGATAATCGCCCAATACCGATTCGTGACGGTCTGAGGTGATGTCGATCTAAGGTCATTTCGGTCTGCGCGAAAGCCGGCGAAGCAGATACTCTAAGGTGCCGCCTGCCTTCGCTATTCGAGGACCGTATTGATGTCTCAACGCCAATCGACGCTGATCGCTCTGCTGGTGGCGGTCACGTTTTTCATGGAAAACCTCGACGCCACCGTCATCGCCACCGCGTTGCCGGAAATGGCCAGGACCTTTGGCGTAGCGGCGGTGGACCTCAATATCGGCATGAGCGCCTACATGCTCGCCATTGCCGCATTCATCCCGATCAGTGGGTGGCTGGCCGACCGCTTCGGGTCCCGACGGGTGTTTGGTGGTGCGATCGTGTTGTTTACGGTGTCGTCGCTGCTGTGCGGCATCAGCACCGGTCTGGAAAGCTTCGTCGCGGCGCGCGTGTTGCAGGGCATCAGTGGCGCCATGATGGTGCCAGTTGGACGCCTCGCGGTAATGCGCGCGACCGAAAAGAAGGACCTGGTGCGGGTCATTTCACTCATTACCTGGCCGGGTCTGGTGGCGCCCGTGCTGGGTCCGCCGCTGGGCGGTTTCATCGTGACCCATGCGTCCTGGCCATGGATCTTTTACCTGAACCTGCCGCTGGGCGTGCTTGCCTTGATCGCCACGTGGGTGCTGATTCCCCGGCGCAACGAGGTCAGCCAGCGCACCTTCGATGTCGGTGGTTTTGTGTTGTTGGGCGTCGCCTGTACGGCCTTGCTGTACGGTATGGAAATGCTCGGCCAAGGACGTTCCAGCCAATGGCCGGGACTGCTCGTGACCGCGTTGGGGCTCACCAGCGGCGCTTTAGCGTGGGCCCATATGCGCAAGCGCGAACAACCGCTGATGAACGTCTCGGTGATCGGCATCCGCACGTTCAGCGTCAGCCTGTTCGGCGGCTCGCTGTTCCGCATCGCCATCAGCACGTTGCCGTTTCTGCTGCCCCTGATGTTTCAGCTCGGGTTTGGCTTGTCGGCCTTTGATTCCGGCCTGCTGGTGTTGGGCGTGTTCGCGGGTAACCTGGCGATGAAGCCGTTTACCACGGCGATCATGCAGCGTTGGGGATTCCGGCCTGTGCTGATGATCAACGGCGTGATCGGCGTGTTGGCCATCGCTGCCTGCGCGCTGCTCGATGAACACATGGGTTGGCCGTTGATCCTGCTGATCCTGTTCGTGGGCGGGCTGTCGCGGTCCATGCAGTTCACCGCGTTCAACACCTTGGGGTTTGCCGACGTGCCCAAAGCACAGATGAGCGACGCCTCGACGATGTTCAGCATGTTCTTTCAGCTGAGCATGGGCTTGGGCGTCGCGATTGCCGCACTGTTGCTGCGCGGCGCGATGTACCTGCACGGGAACGAAGGGCAGGCGCACACGCCGGATTTCCAACTGACCTTTATCGGGGTGGCGATAATTGCGCTGTTGGCATTGCTGGACAACCGGCGTTTGTCGGCACAGTCCGGCGCTGCGGTACTGCAGCGCAAGGCATAGCGCGGCACGGACGACTGTCTAAAAGCACCACCGCCGTTGCGCGCTTTGACTATTGCCCATCGGGGCGACAGAGCGGAGTATTTCCCTGCTCCGGCTAAAAACCAAAATAAAAACAGTGTAGGGAAGACACCATCATGCAGATCGAAGGCAAGGTATTTCTGGTCAGCGGCGGCGCATCCGGCTTGGGCGCGGCCTCGGCACAGATGCTGATCGACGCAGGCGCCAGGGTCATGCTGGTCGACATCAACGCCCAGGCGCTCGACAGCCAGATCCAGAAACTGGGTGCCAATGCGCGCGCCAGTGTCACCGACATTACTCAGGAAAGCGCCGCCAAAGCGGCGGTCGATAACGCCATGGCTGAATTCGGTCAGGTCAACGGCCTGATCAATTGCGCCGGCATTGTCGGTGCGGAAAAAATCCTCGGCAAGGAAGGCCCTCACGGTCTCGACAGTTTCAGCCGTGTCATCAACGTCAACCTCATCGGTAGCTTCAATCTCTTGCGCCTCACGGCGGCAGCCATTGCCGAAGGCACTCCTGACGAGGGGGCAGAACGCGGCGTCATCATCAATACGGCGTCGGTGGCGGCCTACGACGGGCAGATCGGCCAGGCCGCGTACGCGGCCTCCAAAGGCGCCATCGCCAGCCTGACACTGCCCGCCGCGCGGGAACTGGCGAGGTTTGGCATCCGGGTCATGACCATCGCGCCCGGTATTTTTGAAACCCCGATGATGGCGGGCATGACCCCACAAGTGCGTGAAAGCCTGTCGGCCGGTGTTCCATTCCCGCCACGACTGGGTCGGCCGGATGAATACGCTGCGCTCGCCCGTCACATCATCGAAAACAGCATGCTCAATGGCGAGGTGATCCGTCTTGACGGCGCCCTGCGTATGGCGGCGCGCTAATCGAGGAGATATCCCATGTCACTGAACAAACGCCAGACGCTGATCGAAGACCCGGTGGTCATCGTCAGTGCCGTTCGTACGCCCATGGGCGGTTTCCAGGGTGATTTGAAGAGCCGCACTGCGCCGCAGCTGGGTTCGGCCGCGATCCGCGCGGCGGTCGAGCGGGCCGGGATCGGCGCAGCGGACGTCGAGCAGGTGCTCTTCGGTTGCGTGTTGCCCGCAGGGCTGGGACAGGCACCGGCCAGGCAAGCGGCATTGGGCGCGGGCCTGGGCAACGGAACGCTGTGTACGACACTGAACAAGATGTGCGGGTCCGGGATGCAGGCCGCAATCATGGCCCATGACCTGTTGCTCGCGGGCAGCGCCGACGTGGTGGTCGCAGGCGGCATGGAAAGCATGTCCAACGCGCCGTATCTGTTGGACAAAGCCCGAAGCGGCTACCGCATGGGCCACGGCCAGATTATCGATCACATGTTTTTCGACGGCCTCGAAGACGCCTATGAGCGTGGACGGCTGATGGGCACCTTCGCCGAAGCGTGCGCGTCGTTCGAAGGGTTCAGCCGCCAGGCGCAGGATGCGTTTGCCGTCGCGTCGTTGACGCGCGCTCAGGACGCCATGAAGCAGGGCCGCTTTGAGGCGGAGATCGTTCCCGTCCAGGTCACGGTCGGCAAAGAGCAGAAGACCATCAGCCAGGACGAGCAGCCGCCCAAGGCACGACTCGACAAGATTCCTGAACTGAAACCGGCCTTCCGCGAAGGCGGCACCGTCACTGCCGCCAACTCCAGTTCGATTTCCGATGGCGCAGCGGCGTTGACCCTGATGCGCCAGTCTGAAGCCACGCGCCGGGGCTTGAAGCCGTTGGCGGTGATCCGTGGGCATTCCGGTTACGCGAACCAGCCGGGACTGTTTCCGACGGCGCCGATCGGGGCCATTGAAGCGCTCATGAGCAAAACCGGATGGTCATTGGGGGAGGTCGATCTGTTCGAGATCAACGAAGCCTTCGCCGTGGTGGCGTTGGTCACCATGAGCAAACTTGAGTTGCCCCACGAAAAGGTCAACGTTAATGGCGGCGCCTGTGCATTGGGTCACCCCATCGGTGCTTCGGGCGCGAGGATCCTCGTGACGCTGCTTAATGCATTGAAACAGCGGGGATTGCAGCGCGGTGTTGCCGCGATTTGCATCGGCGGTGGAGAGGCCACGGCGATGGCGGTTGAAATCGTATAAAACCGTTATTTATCAATAGCCTGTAGAAGATACTTAAAGTTCGATGAGGTTGATTCGAGCTCCCGAAAAAATAATAAAGTGGATTAATAACAATGAGTTACACAGCTATCCTCAAAGAGATTCAAGGTCGGGTCGCGCTCATCACGCTTAACCGCCCTGAGGCGTTGAATGCCCTGAATTCAACGTTGATCAGCGAACTTAACCATGCGCTGGACGAGCTGGAGAGCAACCGGGATATCGGCTGCATTGTCCTCACAGGTTCTGCCAAGGCATTCGCGGCGGGCGCTGATATCAAGGAAATGGCCGAGCTCAAATACCCGCAGATTTACCTCGACGACCTGTTCAGTGACAGTGACCGCGTGGCCAATCGACGCAAGCCGATCATCGCGGCCGTTGCGGGTTTTGCGCTGGGTGGGGGCTGTGAGCTGGCATTGATGTGCGACTTCATCCTGGCGGCCGACAATGCTCGGTTTGGTCAGCCTGAAATCAAGTTGGGCGTCCTGCCGGGCATGGGCGGTACTCAGCGGCTGACCCGCGCGGTCGGCAAAGCGAAAGCCATGGAGATGTGCCTCACGGGGCGTTTGATCGACGCCGTTGAAGCCGAACGTGCAGGGCTGGTGGCGCGCATCGTGCCGCAAGCGCAACTGCTCGAAGAGGCATTGAAGGCCGCCCAGACCATCGCCGCCAAGTCATTGCCGGTGGCGATGATGGTCAAGGAAAGCGTAAACCGCGCCTTTGAAGTCAGTCTGGCCGAAGGCATTCGCTTCGAGCGGCGGGTGTTCCACGCCGCCTTTGCCAGCGAGGATCAGAAGGAAGGCATGGCGGCGTTCATTGAAAAACGTGAGCCGACGTTCAAGCATCGCTGACGGTCAAACGGCTCTCGGCTGAGCACGGACCCAGCAACGCCCTACGAGTGACCCTGCGCCGCGTCGCTCGTCTGCGCAGTGGGCGTTAGATGAAAGCAACTGCGCAGCGTTCGGCAATGCCCTGGATGAACCAGACACAGCGGTGTGTCCGCCTGACCATAGAGGTCCAGCAGGCGCGAGAACTCGGTCGGACTCAAGCCCAGCCAGCCGTTCAGGTCGGTGGTGCCTTCGAAGAGGATGTCTTCGGGGGCAATGCGTGCCAGGTGCGCCAGATCCGGCGTCGGCATTCGCACGATGTACCACTGACAGTGCGGCAACGGACGCATCGGGTCGGCGGGCTCCACCAGTCGCAGATCGTGGGTCACTTCAATCTGCTCCTCGGACGTGGACGGGGGCGAGACATCGGTCGCGGCAAGGGGCACAAGGTGGATACCGGCTTCGGAGAGGCTGAGTGTCGCGTGCGAGCTTCGCAGGATGAGCGAGGTTTGACTGCTAACCCGTAGGTGTTGATCGGCACGCAGCTGAACGACCGAATCGGGCCTGTCACAGCCGATGCCGTCCAACAGCAGCGTTCGGGTCAACTGCGTTTCGGGTGAGGCAGCGGCGAGGGTGCTGCACACCACGGGCTGATCCGGGTCGCCGTCGAAAAACATGACGTTCAGCCGCGTACCCGCCGCAAGAAGCCCGAGGTCGTGGGTGATGCGCGCCCAGCTGTCCTCGCCGCCCTGTTTTACGTCACTGGGTTGCCAGTCATAGCGAACCTTGACGCGACCCATCCTGTCGGCACCGTCCATGGTCTGCGTGGCAGGGTGTGCGCCCATCAGGCAGGGTTTGTCATGCTCCAGCGAGGGGCGAAACGGCATGGCCCAGGGAATTACCTGAAACGCGTTGAAATACCGGGCGAGCGCCGGCTGCTCCAGGGCTGTCTCACGCATCCGGGCTGCGCTGATGGGGGCGCAAGACTGCGCGGCGGCGACGGCATGAAGGATCTGGATGACGTTGCCGGTCGGGCAATGCTGCAGAGGGGCCAGCTGTTTGCCTGAATGCTGCACGTCCGTGATCAACCATTGGTCGTTGAGCATGGCTTCTGCCTGCCCATCGACTCTCATGACACCGCCGCTGCGCAACCACGGGTGACGACTGCTCCCCATGATTTCCCGCCGCTCACAGCGCACACGCTCCAGTTGGCGGCCACTGAGCTGCTGGATTTGCCCGTGGAATACGGCTGACTCGAAGGGCATCCACAGGGGTTGGTTGTCGGCCTGGATGGGGCCGCCAGCGCCGGGAAAGGTTTGAGGGACGTAAAGCTCGCCAGCCTGGCTGCTGTAACACGTGCGCACGGACAGTTGCTCGGCCAGGTCATCGATCTCGACTGCCCGTGGCCACTCGGGGAAGCCGGCCGGGTCATCGGAAAACACAACGTTATGCCCCTGCGGGTGGTGCTCGAAGCGAAAGCTGATGCCTTCTTCCTCGCAGAGCCTGCGCAGGAGGTGCAGGTCGCTCTCGTCGTATTGCACGCAGTGCTCGCGGGTGGGGTAGACGCCAAGCAGGTGATCGAAACGGCTGTGGTCGTCCCCTAGACCATGGCTCCCCAGTATGCGGGCAATGATCTGCGGCACGGTCAAACCGTTGAACGTCCGGCGACGGACTGCGCGTTCAAGCCGCTGGATGGCGGGCATCAAGCGCAGGCGATACAGGCTGAGGGCCTGGCCCCGATAAAGAGGGTGAGCCGTGTGAATCTGCCCGTGTACACCGTGGGAATTACCCGCGATCAGGCCGAGTTGCAACCAGGCGTCGTTCTGCAGGAGGGCGGTGCAGTCGAGTCCGGGATCAGGGCTGACCACGTCGACATCAAAGCAGAAAGGGCCATTCAACCGGTCCCGACCGTTGACGCCGATGACCTGCAGATTGCTCGGGCCATTGGCGATGGCCAGGGTCATTGTCACGTGCGGGTCTTCGCGCATCGGCTGTGTCACCTTGAAAATTCGAGGTGCAGAGGGTACGAAAACAGGCAGAACAATAGGGTGACTGCAGGGCGGCTTCCAAATTTTCGGAAGCGGACTACACGCCGCGCTTGAATATCCTGAGGAATGTAGTGGTGTTTTCTCTGAAACTTATTGACCCTGGTTTGATCGACAGCAGCACGCCGGGGGTTTCATCTGTCGCCATCGCGTATAAAATGCGCCGGTCGCCATGCTCCTGCATCGGCGTGTCATCATCGGTCACCCTTTTCAGCATTGACCGTTATCGGTCCGGCGTGCCATGCCGGGCTGACCGCGACGGTCAATCGCCATCGGAACAAGAGAGCAATCATGGGCGCACAGTGGAAGGTCAAACACAAAGAAGCAGCAGCCAACGCCAAAGGGCGTATTTTCGGCAAGCTGTCCAAGGAAATCATGATTGCCGCGCGTTCCGGCGCTGATCCCGAGATGAACGCCCGGTTGCGCCTGGTCGTCGAGCAGGCGAAAAAAGCCTCGATGCCCCGTGAAACCCTTGAGCGCGCGATCAAGAAAGGCGCCGGTCTGACCGGTGAACACGTGCATTTCGAGAAGGTGACGTACGAAGGTTTCGCACCGCACAAGGTGCCGGTGATCGTCGAATGCCTGACCGACAACGTCAACCGCACCGTCGCCGAGATCCGTGTACTTTTTCGCAAAGGCCAGATGGGCGCTGCAGGTTCGATCACCTGGGACTTCGATCATCTGGGCATGATTGAGGCCGCGGGCGATGGCAAGGCCGACCCTGAAGAGGCCGCCATCGAGGCGGATGCGCAGGACGTCGAGGCCGGCGATGAAGGCGTCACCCTGTTCTACACCGAGCCGACCGACCTGGACGCCGTGTGCAAGAAGCTTCCGGAATACGGTTTCACCGTCGAGTCGGCGAAGATCGGCTATCGCCCGAAAAACCCGGTGGAAGGCCTGAGCGACGAGCAAATGGCAGAAGTCGAAGCGTTCCTGGAAGCGATCGACAGCCATGACGACGTGCAGAACGTGTACGTCGGGTTGGCGGGTTAATTATCGATTTGCCTCTGACGCGTGTGTGAGCGAATTCATTCGCGAGAGGGTATTTCAGGCGATATCTCGTGTCGTTTGAAATGCTGTATCGCGAACGGCTCCGCTCCCGCAGGCTTGAATGAGGGCTGACTCACACCCGGATGAATCCTCAGGCCTGAAGGCATCGCTCGATTTCTGCAAAATCAGGGCGAAGGCTCAGCTCGGTCTGTACACAACGCATTTGCAGTGCGCTCAATTCGGCGGTGTGTTCAGCCCCCGCATCGCAACGTGCCAATAACTCCCCGAGTAATATCCCGAAGGCCTGAACTTCGATGCGTTCGAGCCGATCGCCGGTCCGTTCGTCCGGATAAAACGCGGCAGCGCCAAAGTCGCCCAGCAAACTGTTGCCGTCTTCGTCCCAGAGGATGTTATGCGCGTACAGGTCGCCGTGGTTGATCCCGCGGGCGTGCAAGTGGCGGCACGCAGAGGCGATGCCAGCCGCCATGCGCGTCAGGGTATTCAAGGCCAGTCGCGTTCCGTTGTAGACGTCGCGGGTGCAGGATTCAAGGCTCGGCGGGCGGGCGAGGGTGCTGAAACGCGGGGAGATCAGCTTCATTACCAGCCCGTGTGCCTGCTGCGGATGACCGCAGATCTGCCCCAGCACGGGAATCAGGTTGGGGTGCTGGCCTGCCGCGATACAGGCCGCCATTTCTTTCAGCGGCGAGCCATCGCTGGTCAAGTCGCCTTTGTACAGTTTGACCGCGACATCGTGGACGGTCCCGTCTTCATCGCGCCATTCAGCCTGCTGGATCACCCCCGATGCGCCTTCGCCCAGCACGTGATGCAGCGTCAACTGGTGCCATGGAATCGGGCGGATCGGTTCCTCGACATGGATGTCGCTCAGTGGATTTCCGGAAAAGGCCAGCCATGCCAGTTTGGGCATCTGCAGCAGCCACGCGGGCAGCTGGTGAAGGTCGTTGGCGGCCAGACGCACCAGTTCCAGGCGCTGGCACGCCGCCAGCGAGGCAGGCAGGCTTTGCAGGCGATTGCCGGCCAGCATCAGCTTTTGCAGGTGCGGATGCTGGCCCAGTTCCTCGGGCAACGACTCGATGCAGTTGCCGGTCAGCACCAGCGAACGCAGGTGAGGGGGCAACGAACGTGGCGCCACGTCGCGAATGCGACAGGCTTTGAAACCCACGAAGAACAACTGCTGGCACTGACCCAGTGCTTCGGGCAACCGGGTGAAGAGGTTGTCGGAGCAGAACAGGATTTTCAGGTGCTTGAGTCGGTACAGGTCCGCTGGCAGCTCGCTCAACTGGTTGCCGGAGAGGTTCAGCACCTCAAGCGAATTGCTGAGGCTGAAAATGTCATCGGGAAATTCAGTGAGGCCGCAGCTGAGGTCCAGCCGCTTGATGCCCGCCAGCTTGCCGGCGCGCAGGTCTGCAAGAGTGTGCATGGAGGTAAGACACCAATGACCGAGGGCCCGCCATCATAACGATTTGCCGCGCGGGATGCTTATCCCAGACAGCGATCCAGCAATTGATGCATGCGTGCAAGGGTCGGCGCTGATTCGGCGTAGAGGATGCGATAGACCATCGGTGCGACGACCGCGTCGATCAGTTCGTCCGCATCGGGGCTACGTTCGCCGCGAGCCTGCGCACGATCAATGATGATCTGCAACTGATCGCGCACGATGTTCAGGCATTTGCCGGAGCATAGCGTCGCGCTGCTGGCGACCACGTCGCGCATCATCTCGCGACCGGGGGCCGAGTTGGTTTCCTCCAGATAGACCTCGACCCACGTGCGCAGATCGTCACGCAGGTTGCCGCAGTCTACGGGCTCATCCGGGCGCAAACGCTCCACCGCAGCGTCAGCCAGCAGGGACGTGAGGTCGCCCCAGCGACGGTAGATGGTCGAGGGTGTGACACCGGCGCGTGCTGCGATCATCGGCACGCTCAGCGCAGAGCGTTCCTGTTCTTGCAGCAGGTCGCGAACCGCTGCGTGAATCGATGTCTGCACCCGGGCACTGCGGCCGCCGGTGCGAATGCCTTCTTTGATAGCCATGGAGCGGACCTTAACACAAAGTATTTGCTTTAAGCGGATTCTGCTCGCACACTCACTAACGCTAACTCGTAGCTTTTGTGGCGTGCTTTTTGGGGAGAGTGTACCCGTGTCTGATTCTTTGCAGAACCCGCAAGTCGATGGTCGGAAGCAGGGACACTTGGGTTACCTCGCCTTTGTGATGCTGTGCTTTTTCGCCGCGTCCAGCGCGCCGACGCCGCTGTACCACGTGTATCAGCAAGCCTGGGGGTTTTCCTCCGCGTTGCTGACGCTGATTTTTGCCGTGTATGCCCTGAGTTTGCTCGGCACACTGCTGGTGTTTGGCTCGCTGTCGGACTACCTCGGGCGTCGCCCGGTGATCTTCGTCGCGTTGCTGCTGGAAAGTGTGTCGATGCTGCTGTTCATGGGCGCCGGTGATGTCGGCTGGCTGATCGCCGCGCGAATACTACAGGGCATCGCGACCGGTATCGCCACCAGTGCGCTGGGTGCCGCCATGCTCGACACCAACCAGAATCAAGGCCCCCTGATCAACAGTATCGCGCCAATATTTGGCATGGCGCTGGGAGCGTTGGGAACCAGTGTGCTGGTCGAATTCGCGCCGATGCCGCTGTTATTGGCGTACGCGCTGCTGCTCGCGGCATTCGTGGCTCAGGCGGTGTATTTGCTGCGTGTCGGGGAAACGGTGACGCCGCAGCCGGGTGTGCTCAAGACGCTCAGGCCGACGTTGTTTGTGCCTCAGCGAGCGCGCGGGACGTTGCTGCTGGTATTGCCGGCGGACATCGCGGCGTGGGCGCTGGGCGGGTTTTTCCTGTCACTGGCGCCGTCGCTGCTGGCGGCGGCCACCGGATCAACGTCGGTGATCAACGGCGGGCTGGCGGTGGCTGCATTGACCATCAGCGGTGCGGTTTCAATTCTGAACCTGCGCTTGAGAGCGCCTCAGCTGGCGTTGCTGGTGGGTTGCAGCTTCCTGGCGGTGGGCGTGTCGGTCATTTTGCTCGCGGTGAACCTGGGCTGGCTCTGGCTGTTTTTCACCGGTGCCGTGGTGGCGGGCATTGGCTTCGGTGCGAGTTTTCTCGGCGCCTTACGTTTGTTGCTGCCGTTGGCCCACGCCCATGAGCGGGCAGGTTTGATGTCGGCCTTTCTCGCCCTCAGTTACCTGGCGTTCTGCGTGCCGTCGTTGATTGCGGGGCTTGCGGTCAAAACCGAGGGCCTGATCGTCACCACGAATGTATACGGCTCGATGGTGGTGGTGCTCGCATTGCTGGCGCTGGCGGGGCTTTTAGTACAGCGGGCGGGTAAAGCCAACGCGGCCTGACGTGTTTTATCCCGTGGGAGCGTAGGCCCTGATGGCGACCCTTCGCGCTTCTGCTAATTTCATTCCTGTGTGTCAGCCCTCATAAGAACAATCACAGGGATCCACGGATGAATGACAGTCAAGGCAGCTGCGCGAGTGCGCACTACACCGAACATCATCGGCGTTCCATCGCCGAACCTGCGCAGTATTGGGCGGAGCAGGCGCAACAGGTGGCCTGGTTTCGCCCGCCGGAAAACGCGCTTCAAACCTTGTCCGACGGCACCCACCGCTGGTTTGCCGATGGCCAGCTCAATACCTGTTATCTGGCGCTGGATTACCAGATTGAACGGGGACGGGGCGAGCAACGAGCGCTGATTTACGATTCTCCCGTCACAGGCCAACAGGCGATCTACACCTTCAATCAGTTGCGTGACGAGGTGGCTCGCCTCGCCGGCTTGCTGCGCCAGTTGGATGTCAGGAAGGGCGATGGCGTGATCATTTACATGCCGATGGTCCCGCAAGCGGCCATGGCGATGCTGGCCTGCGCGCGGATCGGCGCGGTGCATTCGGTGGTCTTCGGGGGCTTCGCGCCCCACGAGCTGGCGTTGCGGATCGACGACGTGAAGCCAAGGCTGCTGCTGACGGCGTCTTGCGGCCTGGAGTTCGACCGGGTCATTCCCTACAAACCCTTGGTGGACAAAGCCCTCGCGCTGGCTCAACACCAGCCCGAGCAGGTGCTGGTCTGGCAACGGCCGCAGGCGGTCGCGTCGCTGCACGAAGGGCGCGATCTGGACTGGGAGGTCGCGCTGCAAGGTGTTGAGGCGGTCGAGCCGGTCCCGGTGTCGAGCCTTGATCCGCTTTATATCCTCTACACCTCCGGCACGACCGGAAAACCCAAGGGCATCGTTCGAGAAAACGGTGGCCATGCCGTGGCAATGCTTTACACCATGAATCAGGTGTATGGCATGCGGGCAGGCGATGTGTGGTGGGGTATTTCCGATGTCGGTTGGGTGGTGGGGCACACGCTCATCGTCTACGGCCCGCTGATGGCCGGGTGCACGACGGTGTTCTATGAAGGCAAGCCGATTCGGACACCCGACGCCGGGGCGTACTGGCGTATCGTCGAGCAATACCGGGTGAATGCGCTGTTTTGCGCCCCGACGGCCATCCGCGCGATTCGCAAGGAAGACCCTGAAGGCCTGCTGCTGAAGGGCCGCGACCTGAGCTCTATCCGGCAGTTGTTTCTGGCGGGCGAAAAACTCGATTCCAGTACCCACCAGTGGCTGGAACGCCTGACCGGCAAACCGGTGCTTGACCACTGGTGGCAGACCGAGACCGGTTGGCCGGTCACCGCGCCGTGCCTGGGGCTTGCGGGTCATCATCCCGCGCCAGGTTCAAGTAATCGCGGCGTTCCCGGTTATGCGGTCCATGTCATGGACGAAGAAGGGCATCTGCTCAAACCCGGCGAGCAGGGTTCGATTGTGATCGCGTTGCCGCTGCCGCCGGGGTGCAGCCAGACCTTGTGGGGCGATCACGGGCGTTACCTGCAGGCGTATCTGCAGACCTTTCCCGGCTACTACAACACCGGCGACGGCGGTTATGTCGACGAGGAGGGCTTCGTTTACATCATGGGTCGTACGGACGACGTGATTAACGTGTCCGGTCATCGACTGTCGACCGGCGAAATGGAGGACCTGGTCGGCCAGCATCCGGCCGTGGCGGAAAGTGCGGTCATTGGTGTGCATGACGAGATCAAAGGACAGGTGCCACTGGCACTCGTCGTCCTCAAGGACGGGGTTCAGCAAGGCACTGAACAGGTTCAGCGCGAATTGATCGCGCGCGTTCGTGAGCACATCGGCGCATTGGCCTGTTTCAATCGAGTGGTGGTGGTCAAACGCCTGCCCAAGACCCGCTCCGGCAAAACCTTGCGCGCGGTGTTACGCAAGATTGCCGATGCCGAGCCCTACAGCATGCCGGCGACCATTGATGATCCCTCGATTCTGGCTGAAATTGCTGAAAGGCTGAGCTGAACAAAAGTCGATAGGAGGCATAAGGGCAGGGCGCCGTGAGGGTGCTCTGCTTTGTATCGCTAAAGTTACAATTGCGGCAGCCGACACAGGTGGTAGGACACTATGACCCACTTGAGCATGGAGCTGCCATGACAGCGATTTCTTCGGTTTCGGCCACGCAGCCGCTGGTGGTTGCCAAAGCGGTGACCAGCACACAGGCCATCAGCAACGTAGCCGACTCGATCAACATCCCGTCTTCCCCGTCATCGGTCGTGTCGCTGGGGCAAGACGCGAGTGTTATCGATGCACAGACCTATACCGCACGCGGCCTGATTGCCGACCCTGATATTGCGCCGGTCTGGGAATACACGCAGCAGGACAATGTGTCGCTGAACATGACGGGCAATTTCGGCAGTTCCTCCAGTGCCAGTCGTTTTCAGGGCTTGGGCGCATCGCTGCTGAATCAGTTGGCGCAGACCAACCAGGGCATTTCCCAGTCAGTGATCCGATCGACCACCGGCCGGGCCCTCGAACCCGCTGCATTGGCGGCGGCGCAGGCGAAACTGCACAGCACCGCGGCGGACAACTCGATCAGCCTGACGCTGAAAACCGCCAGTGGGAAAACCGTGCAGCTGACCCTGACCAGTCAGGACAACGGGCTCGCGGTGCAGGCGCAGGTAAGCGGTGGTGAGCTCAGCAATGATGAACTTGCGGCGCTTGGCAAGATGGCCGACGGTTTTCAATCTGCGATCGACGGCCTGACCCAGAACCCGCCAACACTCAAACTCGACGCCCTGACCCAGTTCGACTCCAACGTATTTGCTTCGGTCGACCTGAGCACGCGTCTGAAGCTCAATGATGACAGCACGCAGACCCTGGAGCTGCACGCCGACGCCGACGGGCGCTCGGTGCGCATGAGCGGCGCGGCAGGCGATCTGAACATGTCCGTCGACCTCAAGAACGCGGCGATCCTTGGCGACAGCAATCAGCAGGCCAAGGCACTCAAGAATTACATGAACCAGATCGAAGCGGCGCGCAAACGCGGCGACGGCGATCAGCAATTGCTGTCACTGTTCGAGGACGCCTTCACAACGCTACACAGTCACTATCCCGGGGCGCGCGCGGCGATGGCACCCGAGACCGTCAATTCAATCAAACTGACTGACACCGACCACAGCCTGCTCACCGGCCTTGCCGATTTCAGTGCGTCGGTCAGCGAGAAAAGCAAGGAAGGCAACCCGGCGCGTCCGGGCGAACTGGATTCTTTCGCGTATGACGTGTCGCAGTCGACACAATCCAAAGGCCGCGACCCGCTCAACCGCACCCTCGTGCAGGACCAGCAATCGCACCTGGTCGCCAGCTACCACAAGCCCTTGAACGCAGGCCAGAAGCTGGACCTGACGACTGACCCGAAATCGCAGAATTACCAGTATTACCAGGTCAATGATCAGGCAAGCAGCAAGACCAGCATCGGGTATGAGAAGGGCGCACTGGTTAACGCGTCGATCAGCCAGTCGGCGAGCCAGTCCACGCGCATTTCCAAATACGTGCTGGGTCATCTGGAAGAGGACAAAACCACACCGCTCAAATCCTCCAAAACGCAGAATTTGCTCGGCACACTGAATCAGGCACTGCAGCAGGACAAGCAAGCGAAGCTGGGCCGCGGCGTTTCCTGGCTGAAAGACACGCTGTCCAGCATTCAGGACAAAGTGTTGCTGCAAAGCGATCCGGCCAGGCTGAGAAGCTGACAGTTTTGGCCGGCTTGGCCTGAATCCTGCGGGCGTCAGCTTGCTAACGAATGCGGAGTGTCATTCGACTTCGATGTCGCTGACCCACCGCATTCGTCGGAATGCCGCCCAGACCGAGCTCGCGCCTACAGATTGAACTGCCCCTCGATGTGCGCATTGACTCGGTCGGTGTAAGAGACGTCCGAGGTTGCGAGGGCAGCGAACGCGGCGTGTCATTCAGCATTGATGTCGCTGACCCACCGCATTCGCGAGCAAGCTCGCTCCTACAGGTTTTGTTGGGTTCAACACAACCCTGGCTGGCTGAACATAAAACCGGTGGGACTCAGCTTGCTGACGAATGCAGAATCACATTCACCCTCGATGTCGCTGTCCCACCAAATTCGTCGGAATGCCGCCCAGACCAAGCTCTCGCCTACAGATGGGATTGCCCCTCGATGTGCGTATTGACTCGATCCCTGTAAGACGTCCGAGGTTACGAGGGCAGCGAATGCGGCGTGTCATTCAGCATTGATGTCGCTGACCCACCACATTCGCGAGCAACCGAGGCGTCCCAATCGAGCCCAGGCTCAAATGGGCTGCTTCAACGCCTGTCGTGCTGCCTGCGCCGCCGGGTCGTCTGCCGGGCCGACCATGGCGTAGTTGTAACCCGCGCCTGACCAGTAATCGGCCTGCAATTCGCCGTCACGGCGGGTGCCGCGTGGCAGCAGATGATTGCGCTCGGCCGGTGGCCGGATATAGAAACTCAGGGTGCGTCCCTGCTCATCCTTGTACACCACCATGGCCGCAGCGCCCTGTTCGGTGCTGGTCAAACGGCCGCTGACCGGTTTGAACCCGGCGGATTCGAGGTCCGGCAGGCGATTGGCCTGGGCAAAGTTCTTGTCCAGCCACACTTGTACGTTATTCGGTTTGCCAGTGTTCCAGTCGCTGGCCATGTTGTCGTTGACCGCAAACATCCGGTAAGCCTGGACGGCGTCAGCCATCGGGGGTGCGCCGCTGGCCAGGGTCATCTCGCGGGCTTGCCAACCGCTCAGACCACCGATGCTGACGGCAATCAGCAACACCGCTGCGGTCGCGAAATGACGGGTGCGGTTACGGCGCAGACGCTGGCGAACATAAGCAGGGTCCAGTTCCGGGTTCATGGGGCGGTGCAGATCGCCGCTCAGACCGGCGCGCAGGTTCTGCACGTCAAGTTGCCAGGCCAGCACCTGTTTTGCCAGTTCAGGGTTGGCGGCCAGATAGGTTTCCATCGTCTGCTGATCGGCGTCGTTGAGCTGGCCGTCGACGTAGGCGTGTACATCACGTTCGCTGGGAGGCAAGGTAATCATTTCAGTATCCGCAAGGCAGGGGTGGTGATTTCGCCTTCGCTGAGCAGGCGTAAAGCCTGACGCGCGCGCGACAAGCGGGACATGACGGTGCCCACGGGGACATCGAGAATGGCCGCCACTTCGTTGTAACTCAGGCCCTCGACCGACACCCACAGCAGCAAGGCGCGTTGCTCGGGATTCAGGCGTTCGAACGACTGCAAGGTGGTTTGCGCCACCACTGTGCGCTCCACGGAAGGTTCGAAGTGATCCTCTTTCCCACCGGTGAACAGTTCAAGCATTCGGCTGTAGCGACGCGAACGTCGATGAGCGTCCAAAAATTGCCTATAAAGAATGGAGAACAGCCAGGCGCGCAGGTCGCCCTCTGGTCGTTTGCTGGACCAGGCCGACAGGGCCTTTTCCAGCGTTGACTGCACGAGGTCATCAGCGCTGCTGTAATCACGGGTCAGCGACACCGCAAATCGACGCATTCGCGGCAGCAACTCTCGTAATTGGTCGTCGACATCATTCATGGGGGGCTTCCAGATCGATCAGCGGGATCGTTTCAGATCGTGTGACCAGACAGACGCATGCCAGTGCAGGTTATTCCACTGCCTGAAAAATAAATATTGTTCTGTGGAATAAACCCGCGCCAGATGCGTCGGACCGTACCGCTTGTCCATCTGCAATTTATAGAGGCCCAAGGCCCGGAGTGTGACCGATGATTGACCGTGAGCCACCGTATCCCCGAAAACCACCATTGAGCAACGCCGAGAAACTCGCCCGCATGGCCGGTATCGGCCTCGTGGTGTTGATCGCCGCTGGCGCGTTTGCCTACGTCAATGGCAGCCTGGATCCCCAGCGCCTGACCCCGGCTCGCGTCGTTAACGTGTTCGAACAGAGCAATGGCGTACACCCGGGTTATCGCCGCAACCACCCAAAAGGGGTTTGCGTCGCGGGTTACTTTGAAAGCAATGGCGCAGCGGCCGCGCTGTCCAGAGCGCAGGTCTTCGCCAGTGGCCGCACGCCGGTGATCGGCCGTCTGGCGCTGCCCACCGGCAATCCCTATTCGCCGGACAGCGCGGCACCCATTCGCAGTTTCGCCGTGCAGTTCACGCAGCCCGATGGCCAGCAATGGCGCACCGGCATGAACAGCATGCCGGTGTTTCCGGTGGGCACGCCTGAGGCCTTTGTCGATCTGTTGAAAGCCACCTCGCCCGATCCGAAGACCGGCAAGCCGGATCCCGCGAAGCCTCCGGCATTTTTCGCCGCTCACCCCGAAGCCCAACCCTTCCTGGCGTGGGTCAAGACAGCAAAACCGTCGGCGAGCTTTGTGACCGAAACCTACAACAGCGTGAACGCGTTCGTGCTGGTGGACGCCGCCGGCAAGCGTCAGGCAGTGCGTTGGAGCCTGGTGCCGGAGGCCAAGGGCGATGCACCCGCGCCGGATGCCAAGGACTATCTGCAACAGGACCTGAGTCAGAAACTGGCGAGCGGTCCTCAGCGCTGGAATCTGGTGTTGACGCTGGCTAACGCTCAAGACCCGACCAACGACGCCTCGAAAGCCTGGACAGGCGATCACAAGACGGTCAATGCGGGGACTCTGGTCATTGACGGCGACAGCTCGCAGCTCGATGGCAACTGTCGGGACATCAACTTCGACCCATTGATCCTGCCCAGCGGCATAGAAGGCTCCGACGATCCCTTGCTGGCCGCACGCTCGGCGGCGTACGCGTCTTCGTACATGCGTCGCACCAGTGAAGTCGATCAGTTGAAAGCAGCGCCCGCACAGGAGAAACAGCCATGAGTACGCCCACTTCCCATTTCGCGCCTCTGGCCCGCGCGCTTCACTGGTTGATGGCGGTGATGGTCATCGCGATGCTGTTCATCGGCGCTGGCATGGTCGCCTCAATCTCTGAGCGGCACGAATGGTTGTTGAACCTGCATAAACCGCTGGGCATTGCGATCCTTGTGTTGGTCATCGTGCGATTGATCGTGCGTTTCAGCACACAGACGCCGCCGTTGCCAGCGGATCTGCCGGGTTGGCAGGCGCTCGCGGCCAAGCTCTCGCACTATCTGCTGTACGCCTTGATGCTGGCGATGCCGTTGATTGGCTGGGCGATGATTTCCGCGGCAGGGGATCCGGTAATGCTCGGCAGTTCAGTGCGCCTGCCGTCGATTGTGGCCGCGCACGCAGAAACCTTCGCGTTCTTGCGCAAGGCGCATCGGTATCTAGCGTATCTGTTTTTCCTGACCATTCTCATGCACCTGGCGGCGGCACTGTTTCATGGATGGGTCAGAAGGGACGAGGTGCTGGACAGCATGCTGCGGGGCAAATAGCTGAAGGGGATGCGGTGGGTCCTGACCTCAATCGTCATTGACTCACCGCATCCGTTGCGGTCCATCGGCGGTGAACCAGCCGATCAGGTTTTATCTATTAATCAGCGCAGCACCGACACCATCTGCCCCAACGTCGTCAGGACATCGTGCGCCAGTTGCATGGAGCGCTTGCCCGACCAGCCGGTGAGGGCGTCCGGTGCGTCGTCGTTATCCTTGAACGGCATTTCCAGTGTCAATGCCAGGCATTTGTAACGCTCGCCGACGCTGTTGCACGCCAGATTCATATTGGCCTGGCCCGGTGCCGCTTTCGGGTAGCCGTAGCGGGTCTGGAAATCCTGGGTCATGCCGCTCAACCGGGCGCGGAAGTCAGTTTCCAGTTCCTTTTGTTTATCGGTGTACCCAGGGTTGCCTTCGCACGCCGCCGTGAACACGTAAGGAATTTCCTCGTCGCCGTGCACGTCAAGAAACATGTCCACGCCGTACTTATCCATCTGCTCCTTGACGAAGAACACTTCGGGGCTCAACTCCGGCGTGGAGTCCTGCCAGGCACGGTTGAGGTCCTTGCCTTGTGCGTTGGTGCGCAGGTGGCCGTGGAACGAACCGTCCGGGTTCATGTGCGGCACCAGATAGAGGTCGGCCGAGGCGAGGAGCGCTTGCAACTCGGCATCGTTGGCTTGCAGGCGCTCGATCACACCTTCCATGAACCATTCGGCCATGTGCTCCCCGGGATGCTGCTGCGCGATGACCCAGATCTTGCGCTTGCCCTGCGCACCGTCACCTTTGCGCAGCAGTGGAATGTCTCGACCTTCGACGCTTTTCCCCATGGCCAGCAATTCGGTCCCGGCCTTGTTCAGCGCTCGATCGATCAGCCAGTCATGCCGTTCGCGGCTGTAGGGTTCGAAATAGGCGAACCAGATCTGTGGGTGTTCAGGCGACAGGCTGAAGTTCAGTGCCTTGCCGTCAAAGCTGCTGGGCACGCGGAACCAGGTTTTCTGATCGTAAGACGCCGCGGCGTTATAACCGGTCCACGCGCGGTTGTAGCTGGATTCACTGGCGTTGTTCAGGCTGAACGCGTGTGGCTGCCCAGGCTGCATGCCATCGACCTTGAAGTGGAACCATTGAAAATGCGGGCTTCGGGTATCGGGGCGGATAGCCAGTTGCACGTTCTGTGGGTTGCTCGCGTCGAGCACGACGATGTTGCCGCTGTCGAAATCAGAGGTGATGGAAAGGGCGGTCTGAGTCACGGAGAAGTCCTGCGTACGTTAATGCCAACTCGAGGCCATCGGGCGGCAGTCGCGGGCAAACCCGACGGCCGCGCTGGGCTGTTATGACAGGTACTTTACACGGATCAGGTGCGCGGACAGCGACAGATTGTTCTGTCTTTGGGCCATGCTCAGCGGGACGCAGGTCTTCAGGTAAAGGCTTCGGCTGTCACCAGCACGCTGCACAGAAAAGCCGTCAGCAAAAGCCAGCCCAGATAGACCCGACGTTTGCGACGATGCCAGCCGTTGGCACCCAGAATGGCTGCCGGGGCTTGGAGGCGACACCAGAGTCGCTCGGTCTCCTGGAATGCGCGGAGGTGGTTAGCATCGGCGTCGAGCCAGTGGCGGAACTCAATACGCTGGCTTGCCGTGGCCTGAGGGCTTTGCAAATGAACGTACCAGCGGTGCGCTTGCAGGTTGACCGCATTCATCGCCTGCGAGTCCACAAGACCCTCACTACATTGGTCGAGAAGACGGACCATGCAACGTTCGACGGCCTTGACCTCGAGTTCGAGTAACTGCGCGATATCGGCGTAGTTCATCTGGTCGAGGCGGCTGAGCAAAAAGATTTGTTGAGTTCTGCGTGGCAGCTTCTGGATGCGACGGCGGTATCCGTCGGTTTCCTGGCTGACAGGTTCGTCGGGTTGGCGCATCGAAAGCGAGAATAGAGACGTGAGCTGATTCGTCATGGCATGTTCACTCGCGAGTCATCCGTGTGGTCCTTTGAGGAAGGAGTGGGGGCATCCTCCATGATGCCGCTCGATGTTAGTGCTTGTGAGATTCATTCTCAATTATTAAGTGGGTCTTGCGATGTTTTTTACCAAATGTGTCGCATTTGACCGCGCAGCGTGGCCTACGCTCATTCTGTTTTGGTATGATGCGCGCCATCATCAAGTCTCGAACACGGGACACCCTCTTCATTAGCCTGAAGACGCAACACCCGACCGAACCAGACCCTTCAAGGGCAAGAAAAAAAAGACCCGGCAAAAAGCCGGGTCAAAAACCGTGATTAGCCTGATGAGGAGATAATCCGGAAGCCGACCTAAGGCTTCTGGGTTACCCACCGGTCTCGCGACCGGTTGCGCTCAATAATAATCATTATCATTCGCACGTCAAATGTTATTTCGCATTCTCGCGAAGTTTTTCTGTTCGCCTGCTATTCCCTAGTCAATCGGCAACTCGGTTGTGCGCTTGACCACGCTCATGGCGATGTTCGAGTGCGCCTCCTGAACGTGTGGGCTCTGCAACAGGTGATCGCGCAGAAAACGCTCGTAGCTGGCGATGTCCTGCACCACCACCTTGAGCATGAAATCCATGTCGCCCGCCATTGTGTAGCACTCCAGTACCTCGGGGTAACCGATGATTGCCCCTTCGAACTCGGTCAGATAACGCCGACCATGCCCGGACAATTTCACGTCGACGAACACTGTCATCGTTAACCCGAGTTTGGCCGGGTTGAGCAGGGCGACCTTGCGCTCGATCACGCCTTCCTCCTCCAGACGGTTGATCCGGCGCCAGCACGGCGACTGCGACAACTCCACCCGCTCGGCAATCTCGGCGGCGGAGAGGTCGGCATCATGTTGCAACAGGCGAAGAATTTTGCGATCGATGGGGCTGAGTTTGACCTGCATGAATTGACCCTTTTTTATTCTTTAAATGAAACAGGCATGCAGGATATGAGCAGATTTCAGCCAATTTAGAAAGAAAAAGCCTGCGCGGCACAGGCAGTATTTGGCGTGTGAGCGTCGGGTTGAACCGTCCCGACGACCGAGCAGTTGGCCCTTGGCTCACGAGGCCGCTGATGCCATTGCTCGCCACATTCAAAACGCACTAATAAAAACAAAGGAGTGCCTGAATGTCTTTGGCTGATATTCGTCTGGATGATAAATACCGACTCGCAACCGGCAATCTGTACCTGACCGGAACCCAGGCGTTGACCCGTCTGCCCATGCTGCAAAAGCAACGTGATGAGGCCCGCGGCTTGAACACCGCAGGGTTCATTTCCGGATACCGCGGCTCGCCGCTGGGGAATCTGGACAAAAGCCTGTGGGACGCGAAGGATTATCTTCAGCAAAACGCCATTCACTTCCAGCCCGGCGTCAACGAAGAACTGGCCGCCACTGCGGTGTGGGGCAGTCAGCAGGTCAATCTGTTCCCCCATGGCAAGTACGCCGGCGTGTTCGCGCTCTGGTACGGAAAGGGCCCGGGTGTCGACCGCTGTGGTGACGTGTTCAAGCACGGTAACTCGGCCGGCGTGGCGGAAAATGGCGGGGTGCTGATCCTCGCGGGCGACGATCACGGTTGCAAATCGTCAACCATCGCCCACCAGAGCGAGCATGCGTTTATCGCCTCGATGATTCCGGTGCTCAACCCCAGCAACGTTCAGGAAATTCTCGACTACGGCATTATCGGCTGGGAGCTGTCACGCTACAGCGGGTGCTGGGTGGCGATGAAAACCATCGCTGAAAACGTTGATTCTTCTGCCGTGGTGGAAGTCGATCCGCTGCGCATCCAGACCCGTATCCCCGACGATTTCCAGTTGCCCAAGGACGGTTTGCACATCCGCTGGCCGGACCCACCACTGGCGCAGGAAGCCCGCCTGAACACCTACAAGATTTATGCAGCACGCGCTTTCGCCCGCGCCAATCACCTGAACAAAGTGGTGATTGATTCGCCACAGCCGCGTCTGGGCATCATCACCACGGGCAAGTCCTACCTGGACGTTCGTCAGGCTCTTGAGGAGCTGGGCATCGACGAGGCGCTGTGTGCCTCGGTCGGCATTCGGGTACTCAAGGTCGGCATGAGCTGGCCGCTGGAGCCGGTGTCGGTGCATGACTTCGCCGAAGGGCTCGACGAGATTCTGGTTGTCGAAGAAAAACGCAGCGTGATCGAAGACCAACTGACCGGTCAGTTGTACAACTGGCCCGTGGATCAGCGGCCGCGCGTGGTGGGCGAATTCGACGAAGAAGGGCGCTCACTGCTACCAAACCTGGCTGAATTGACTCCGGCGATGATTGCCCGTGTCATCGCCAAACGGCTCGCGCCGATCTACAGCAGCCCAAAAATTGAAGCGCGCCTGCAGTTTCTGCAAGACAAGGAAAAAGCGTTGGCCGCGCCGTTGTTCAAAACCCAGCGCACACCGCATTTCTGCTCGGGTTGCCCGCACAACACCTCCACCAAGGTCCCCGAAGGCAGCCGCGCACTGGCGGGCATTGGCTGCCATTACATGACCATCTGGATGGACCGCGAAACCGACACCTTTACCCAGATGGGCGGTGAGGGCGTAACCTGGATCGGTCAGGCGCCGTTCACTGAAACCCCGCACGTGTTCCAGAACCTGGGCGATGGCACCTATTTTCATTCGGGGCATCTGGCACTGCGTGCGGCGGTGGCTTCCAAGGTCAACATCACCTACAAGATTCTCTACAACGACGCCGTGGCCATGACCGGCGGCCAACCGATCGATGGCGTGCTGCGCGTCGATCAGCTCAGCCGTCAGGTGTTCAACGAAGGCGTGCAACGCATTGCGCTGGTGTCGGACGATCCGGACAAATACCCGAGCCGTGAACAGTTCGCGCCGATCACCACCTTTCACCATCGCCGCGACCTGGACAGCGTGCAGCGGGAGTTGCGCGAATTCAAAGGGGTTTCGGTGATCATTTACGACCAGACCTGCGCGACCGAGAAACGTCGTCGTCGCAAGCGTGGCACGATGCTGGACCTGGACAAGCGCGCCATCATCAACCCTGCCGTCTGCGAAGGCTGTGGCGATTGCGGTGCGAAGTCGGGTTGTCTGTCGATTCTGCCGAAGGAAACCGCCGAAGGGCGCAAGCGCGAGATCGATCAGAGCGCATGTAACAAGGATTTCAGCTGCGTGGAAGGCTTTTGCCCAAGCTTCGTAACGGTCCATGGTGGCAAGTTGCGCAAGCCACAACTGCCCAAGCAGGCGCAGGCGTTTGCCGAGCTCCCTGAGCCGACGCTGCCGAGCCTCGATCAGCCGTTCAACATCCTGTTGCCGGGTGTCGGCGGCACGGGCGTCACCACTGTGGGTGCGATGCTCGGTTACGCGGCCAACCTGGAAGGCAAGGGCTGCAGCGTGCTCGACCAGGCCGGCCTGGCGCAGAAATTCGGGCCCGTGGTCAGTCATATCCGTATCGCGGCGCGGCAGGAAGACCTGTTCGCCGTGCGTATCGCCGCCGGTGAAGCCAATCTGTTGCTCGGGTGCGATCTGCTGGTGTCGTCGGGGCCTGATGCGATTGCCAAACTCAACAGCGCCAAGTCCTACGCGGTGGTCAACAGTCAGCAGACGCCGACGGCCGAATTCACCCGCAACCCGGACGCCGAATTCCCGGCCGACGCCATGATGCAGACCATCATCGAAGCCGTGGGTGAAGGGAAAACCCATTTTGTTCAGGCAACGGATCTGGCCACCAAACTGATGGGCGACAGCATTGCCAGCAACCTGTTCATGCTGGGGTATGCGTTCCAGCTGGGTCTGATTCCGCTGACCTCTGCGGCCATTGAAAAAGCCATCGAGCTGAACGGTGTGGCGGTCAATTTGAACCAGCAGGCGTTCCTGTGGGGCCGTCGTGCCGCGTTCGATCTGCCCGCAGTGCGGTCGGCGGCCAACCCGGACGTTGCGCCGGTTCAGGCGCCGGAAGCGTTGAGTCTGGACGAGCGCCTGGCCAATCACGCGAAGACCTTGGGCGACTACCAGAACCGTGCCTATGGGGAGCGCTATCTGGCGTTGGTCCACAAGGTGCGTGACACCGAAGCGCGGTTGTTCCCGGGTGAGCCTCCTGTGCTGACCGAAGCCGTTGCGTTCAATTACTTCAAACTGTTGGCCTACAAAGACGAATACGAAGTCGCACGGCTTTACAGCAATGGCGAGTTCACGCGGCAATTGCAGGCGCAATTCGAAGGCGACTACCGGCTGGAGTTTCATCTGGCACCGTCGTGGCTTGCCAAACGCGACCCCAACAGCGGGGCGCCGCGCAAGCGCAGCTTCGGGCCCTGGATGTTGAAAGCGTTCGAGGTGCTGGCGACGTTCAAATTCCTGCGGGGCACCGCGTTTGATCCGTTCGGTCGCAGCGTGGAGCGTCGTCAGGAGCGGGAATTGATCGACCACTATGTGAGCGACGTTGAATTGATTCTGACGCATTTGAATGCCGGGAATCGCCACACGGCGTTGAGCCTGGCGCGTCTCCCCGAGCGTATTCGTGGGTATGGTCACGTCAAGGAGGCCGCGATGAAAGCAGCGGCGTTGCAGGCTGCGCGGATGCGTCAAAGCCTGATCAGCGGGGAAGTGGAGTTACCGAAGCTGTTTGAAGTCGCGGCATAAGGAATCAGGGTGGCGCGGGGCATTTGCCCGCGCTGCTTTGGTGATGAAGCATCCATGCCGGTGGGAGCCAATACCTGTGCTCCCACCGGCATTTTGTGTTCAGGCGGCAATCCCCGAAGGGATTCAAGACGCCTTGGCAGTGACGGCTGTCACCTCGGTCAACGCCACCAGCACCGTCCCTTCGCTGACCATTTCACCCTCTGTGCAGTACAACGCCGATACCGTTCCGGCCGTGCTCGCACGGATGCTGTGTTCCATTTTCATGGCTTCGAGCACCACCAGAGGTGTCCCTGCCTCGACCGCCTGACCGACCTCGACCAGGACCCGAACGATACTGCCGTTCATGGGGGCGGTCAGCCCGCCTTGATGGGTGTGGCTGGCTTCCACGGCTGCGATGGGATCGTAGCGTCTGATCGCGTGCAGCTCGCCTTGCCAGCTGAGGTACAGCGTGTCGTCGCGACGGATCGCGCGCGTTTGACGCCGCAGGCCATGCTGTTCGCTGACGAGTTGCTCGCCGAGCCACTGAACGTTGCACAGGTCATCGTCCCGCAGGCGAATCACGCGGTGTTCTGCGGCGCAGCTCAGGTGCAGGACCACCGCGCTGGGCAGCCCCAGACGCAGGCCGCTTGCGCCCGACCAAGGCGAATCCGGATCGTCATGGCGCACCCTGGCCGGCGTGCTGAGGTGCCAGGCAAGCGCGGCGGCTTGCCAGAACTCGGCTGACAACGGCTCCGAAGGTGGCAACAGGTCGGTCTGGTAGCGGGGAATGAAGCCGGTGTCCAGTTCAGCGTCGGCGAATGCCGGGTGCGCAATGATCCGGCGCAGAAACGCGAGGTTGGTGCGTACCCCGCCGACGGCAAACGCGTCAAGCATCGACAACAGCCGCAAGCGCGCCTGTTCGCGGTCCTCGCCCCAGGCAATCAGTTTGCCCAGCATCGGGTCGTAGAAGGGCGATACGTCATCGCCTTCGCTGACGCCGCTGTCCACGCGGCGTCCCGGACCTGGCGCCGATTCCCGGTACAGCGTCAGCGTGCCGGTGGCGGGAAGAAAGTCATTGGCCGGGTCTTCGGCGTACAGCCGTACCTCGATCGCATGTCCATTCAACGGCACCTGATCCTGCGTCATGGGCAGCGGCTCGCCTTGGGCGACGCGGAGCTGCCAGGCAACCAGGTCCAGCCCCGTGATGGCTTCGGTCACCGGGTGCTCGACCTGCAAACGGGTGTTCATCTCCATGAAGAAGAACTCGCCACGGGCGTCGAGCAGGAATTCCACCGTGCCAGCCCCGACATACCCGATGGCCTGCGCGGCCCGCACGGCGGCTTGCCCCATCGCGCGCCGCAATGCCGGGCTGAGTCCCGGCGCAGGCGCTTCTTCGACCACCTTTTGGTGGCGGCGCTGGATCGAGCAATCCCGTTCGTTGAGGTACAGGCAGTGACCGTGCTGATCGGCAAACACCTGGATTTCGACATGGCGAGGCTGGAGTACATATTTCTCCACCAGCATGCGCGAGTCGCCAAACGACGATTGTGCCTCTCGTTGCGCGGACGCCAGTGCGTCGGCCAGGTCTTCGTCACGCTCCACGACCTTCATGCCTTTACCGCCGCCCCCCGCCGTGGCTTTGAGCAGCACGGGGTAGCCGATGCGTGCGGCCGCTTCGCGGAAGGTTGCCGCGTCTTGTGCTTCGCCGTGATAGCCGGGGACGAGGGGAACGCCTGCGGCTTCCATCAGCGATTTAGCCGCTGATTTGCTGCCCATGGCATCGATGGCCGACGCCGGCGGTCCCAGAAACACCAGGCCGGCCTGCTCGACAGCGCGCGCAAACCCTGCGTTTTCCGAGAGGAATCCATAACCGGGGTGTATCGCTTGCGCGCCGCTGCTTCTGGCTGCCGCAATCAACGCGTCGATCTGCAGGTAGCTGTCGGCTGCTTTGCTGCCGCCCAGGTTCACGGCAACGTCGGCTTCACGCACATGCCGGGCAAGACGGTCGATCTCGCTGTGAACCGCGACCGTGGTCAAGCCCATGGCCTTGGCGGTGCGCATGATCCGGCAGGCAATTTCACCCCGATTGGCGACCAGCACCGAGGTCAAAGCGATGCGTTTATTTGCGTCCATCAGCGTGACTCTCCGTTCTTATTGTTGTCATCGCGCCAGGCAGGCTCACGCTTTTGCAGGAAGGCGCGCAGGCCTTCCTGGCCCTCCGGGCTGACCCTGATTCTGGCGATAGCGTTTTCGCAGTAACGGCGCAGTGCTGGCGTTAGCTCACCATGACCGACTTCGCGAAGCAGGTCCTTGCTGACGCGCATGGCCTGTGGGCTGTTGAGCAGCAGGTTGTCGATCCAGCGCTGAACCTGCTGTTCGAGTTCTGACGCAGGATAAGATTCGGCGAGGAGCCCGATCTCGCGCGCGCGCAAACCGTCGAAGCGTTCGGCGGTGAGTGCGTAGCGACGGGCGTGGCGTTCACCGATGGCTTGAATCACAAACGGGCTGATGACCGCAGGCGCCAGGCCGATTTTCACTTCCGACAGGCAAAACTGGGCATCATCGGCACCGATTGCCATGTCACAGCAACTGATCAGGCCCAGGGCCCCGCCATAGGCTGCGCCTTGCACCACGGCCAACGACGGCAGTTTCAACTTGGCCAGGTTGTACATCAGCTCGCCGAGTTCGCGGGCGTCCCCCAGGTTGGTGTTGTAGTCCAGGTTGGCGGATTCCTGCATCCAGGCAAGGTCAGCCCCGGCGCTGAAGTGTTTGCCCCGCGCCCGCAGCACCAGGAAGCGCACGCTGGCATCACCCTGCACCCGCTCGAGCGCGATGATCAGCTCGCGAATCATCTGCGCGTTAAAGGCATTGTTCTTTTCCGGCCGATTGAGCCACAGCATGGCGAAACCCCGGGGGTCGAATTCAAGTTCCAGCGTGTCGAAATCATTGACGTTCATGGAAGGCGTCATCCTCGGTCACATGCGGAACACGCCGAAGCGTGTGGCCTCGATGGGTGCGTTGAGTGCAGCGCTGATCGCCAGGGCCAGAATCTCGCGGGTTTGCGCCGGATCGATCACGCCGTCGTCCCACAGTCGGGCGCTGGAGTAGTAGGGGTGTCCCTGATGTTCGTACTGGTCAAGAATCGGTTGTTTCAACTCGGCTTCCTGCTCGGCGCTGAACGTCTGGCCACTGCGCTGCGCCTGCTCTCGCTTGACCTGCACCAGGACGCCCGCGGCCTGTTCGCCACCCATGACGCCGATCCGCGCGTTGGGCCACATCCACAGGAAACGCGGGTCGTAGGCACGACCGCACATGCCGTAGTTCCCGGCGCCGAAGCTGCCGCCGATGATGACGGTGAACTTGGGGACCCTGGCGCACGCTACTGCCGTGACCAGCTTGGCCCCGTGCTTGGCGATGCCGCCCGCTTCGTATTTCTGGCCGACCATGAATCCGGTGATGTTCTGCAGGAAGAGCAGGGGAATGCCGCGTTGGCAGGCCAGTTCGATGAAGTGCGCGCCTTTCTGCGCCGCTTCGGCGAACAGAATGCCGTTGTTGGCAAGAATCGCGATCGGGTAGCCATTCAAGTGTGCGAAACCACAGACCAGCGTGGTGCCGAACAGGGCCTTGAACTCATCGAACACCGAGCCGTCGACCAGTCTGGCGATCACTTCACGCACGTCGAATGGCTGTTTGGGATCGGCGGAAATCACGCCGTACAGTTCGTCACCGGCATACAGCGGCGCCAGTGGCGTTTGCCGTTGCAGGTCACCCTGTTTGCGCCAGTTGAGGTGAGCGATGCTGCGGCGCGCCAGTTCCAGCGCGTGTTCATCGCTGTCGGCATAGTGATCCGCGACGCCGGAGACCTTGCAGTGCACGTCGGCACCGCCCAGGTCTTCGGCGCTCACCACTTCGCCGGTGGCCGCTTTCACCAGCGGTGGTCCCGCCAGAAAGATGGTCGCCTGTTGGCGAACCATGATGGCTTCATCGGCCATGGCGGGTACGTACGCGCCGCCAGCGGTACAGGAACCCATAACCACCGCGATCTGCGGGATTCCCTGGGCGCTCATGTTGGCCTGATTGAAGAAGATACGGCCGAAATGCTCGCGGTCCGGGAACACTTCGTCCTGGCGGGGCAGGTTGGCGCCACCGGAATCGACCAGATAGATGCACGGCAAACGGTTCTGCTGGGCGATGGCCTGTGCTCGCAGGTGTTTTTTGACGGTCAGCGGGTAGTACGAGCCGCCTTTGACCGTCGCGTCGTTGGCGATGATCATGCACTCGACGCCTTCGACACGGCCGATGCCAGCGATCACGCCTGCGCAAGGCACCTCTTCGCCGTAGACGTCGTACGCGGCCAGTTGGCTGATCTCAAGAAACGCCGAGCCGGTGTCCAGCAGTCGGTCGATGCGGTCGCGGGGCAACAGCTTGCCCCGTGAGGTATGACGCTCTTGCGCTTTGGCGCCACCGCCTTCGTGGACCTGCGCCAGCAACTGGCGCAAGTCGTCGACCTGTTTTTGCAGGCTCGTGCGGTTAGCGGAAAACTCTGCCGAGCGCGGATTGATGCGGGTGTGCAGGATTGCCATGCTGCCTCCGGCGCTGTCAGCGGGTTTCGTTGAACAATTCGCGACCGATCAGCATTCGACGGATCTCGCTGGTCCCGGCGCCGATTTCGTACAGCTTGGCGTCACGCAGCAGGCGACCGGCGGGGAATTCGTTGATGTAGCCGTTCCCCCCGAGGATCTGAATCGTGTCCAGCGCCATCTGTGTGGCGCGCTCCGCGCTGTAGAGAATCACCCCGGCAGCGTCCTTGCGCGTGGTTTCCCCGCGTTCACACGCCTGGGCCACGGCGTACAGGTACGCGCGGCTGGCGTTGAGTTGGGTGTACATATCGGCGACCTTGCCTTGAATCAACTGGAACTCGCCGATGCTCTGGCCAAACTGTTTGCGGTCATGGATGTAAGGCAGCACCACATCCATGCACGCCTGCATGATCCCTGTCGGGCCGCCGGAGAGCACGACGCGCTCGTAATCCAGTCCGCTCATGAGCACTTTGACGCCACCGTTCAGTGCACCCAGCAGGTTTTCTTCCGGTACTTCGACGTCGTCGAAGAACAGCTCGCAGGTGTTAGAACCGCGCATGCCCAATTTGTCGAACTTGTTGCTGCGAGAGAAACCTTTCCAGTCGCGCTCGACGATGAAGGCGCTGATGCCATGCGCCCCTTTCTCAAGGTCGGTCTTGGCGTAAATCACGTACGTGTTGGCGTCCGGGCCGTTGGTGATCCAGGTCTTGCTGCCGTTGAGCACGAAGCGATCGCCGCGTTTGTCGGCACGCAGCTTCATCGACACCACATCGGAACCGGCGTTGGGCTCGCTCATTGCGAGCGCGCCGATGTGTTCGCCGCTGATCAACTTGGGAAGATAACGGGCCTTCTGTTCGGAATTGCCGTTGCGATTGATCTGATTGACGCACAGATTCGAATGCGCGCCGTAGGAAAGAGCGACGGACGCAGAGCCGCGGCTGATTTCTTCCATGGCAATGACGTGAGCCAGGTAACCCAGTCCGGCGCCGCCGTACTGTTCATCGACGGTGATGCCGAGCAGGCCCATGTCTCCGAACTTGCGCCACATGTCGGCCGGGAACAGGTTGTCTTTGTCGATCTGGGCGGCGCGAGGCGAGAGTTCTGCGGCAACGAATGCCTGCACCTGATCGCGCAGCATGTCCAGCGTCTCGCCGAGGCCGAAATTGAGCGTGGGGTAATTCATGAGCCTGCGTTCCCTTATTGTTTTTGGAGGGGCTGTCTTTGGAGGGGCTGTCAGATAGCAATATTCAGTATCACCTTTACGTTAACGTAAACCTCTGGGTAGGCCGATGTCAACGCGGCTGATGAAGGGCTTCAGGTTTCAGTAGGAGCCTTAGCGAGATAGGGGGCAGGGCGTTTTTCAAACGCCAGACAGCACGAAGGGGAGCCTAGGCTCCCCTCCAAGTTCAGTTGCATGCTCTTTTTTGTTTTTAGGCGGCCTGTTGTTGTTTTTGGTGGCCAGACCTTTTTTGCTTTTTTGAGCGACCCCCATACGGGGTCAAGAGCAAACGTATTTTTTTGAGCGCTGATACTGCTTCGATCTTGCGATTCAACCCGTTCGGTCGCTACCTGAAGGTAGTTTTATTGTTCTCTGTACGGTCGAGAGGACAAGCCTCACAAAGCGATCCACTCCAAAAAAATCAGTTAGCTACGCCTCTGTCCGTGTTGTTCTTGTTATGTCAGAGCCGTTACGTCTTGTTTTTATTGGTTTGCTGCTATTTGTTATTTTTGTTGTACGTAAGACATAGCAGAAGCCATGCCAACTTTTTCGAATCTTGCGCAGGCCCGCGAAAAACGGGGCTTCGCAGAAAAGCTTGAAAACAAGGGGTCATGAAAATCGTGACTCGGTGTTTCCGTGTTACCCGTTTTCTGTGTCTCAATGCCGGTGAGGGTAACACTGTGTGACAAGTTGTCGCACATTAGCCCGACAAACGTGCTTTTGCCACTCGCGAGCCGTTGGCCCGGCCGAGCACATCGCTGATGCGTTGCCCGGCGGCAACCAACGCGTCCAGATCCACGCCGGTGTCGATGCCAAGGCCCATCAGCATGTAGAGCACATCTTCAGTGGCGACATTGCCCGTCGCGCCTTTGGCATAAGGGCAGCCACCCAGCCCGGCGACCGAGCTGTCGAAGACCTGGATGCCTTCCAGCAGGCCCGCATAGATATTGGCCAACGCCTGGCCGTAGGTGTCGTGGAAGTGCCCGGCCAGTTTGCTGCGCGGTATCTGGCCAGCCACCTCATTGAACAATTCGCGCGTCGCGCCAGGCGTGCCCGTGCCGATGGTGTCGCCGAATGACACTTCGTAACAGCCCATGGCGAACAGTTCATTGGCCACTGCCGCCACCTGTTTGGGCGACACCGCGCCTTCATACGGGCAACCCAGCACACAGGAGACATACCCGCGCACCTGGATGCCGTGCAGGCGAGCGGCCTCCATGATCGGCAGGAACCGGTCAAGGCTCTCGCTGATCGAGCAATTGATATTGCGTTGGGAAAACGATTCCGAAGCGGCGGCGAACACCGCGACCTCCTTGACCCCGGCGGTCAAGGCGTCTTCAAAGCCGCGAAGGTTCGGCGCGAGTGCCGCGTAGGTGACACCCTTCTTACGCTGGATGCCGGCGAACACTTCTGCCGAACCTGCCATTTGCGGCACCCATTTGGGGGAGACGAAGCTGCCGACCTCGATGTAGCCCAAGCCAGCGTGGGTTAAGTCATCCACCAGGCGGATTTTATCAGCAACGTCAATCGGGCGGGCTTCGTTCTGCAGGCCGTCTCGTGGGCCGACTTCTACCAGGCGTACGCGTTGGGGGAGGGACATGGCAGGCATTCCTGTATCAACGAGTTTCTAGAAACAGCGTTTAACACACTGTCATCAAAGGGATTTGCTCAGCGCAGCCTTGCAACGCTCTTCAGCCGTATCGAGCTCCAGTTGCATTTGCTCGATGTCCAGCAGCTGTTGATCGAGCTGCGCGCGGCGCTCTGCAATCTTCGTAAGCATCGTGGTGAGTTGTTTCTGGTTATCACCGGTCGGGTCGTAAAGGCCGATCAAGTCCCGGCACTCAGCCAAGGAAAAGCCGATGCGCTTGCCGCGCAGGATCAGCTTGAGGGTGACTTTGTCCCGGGCCGAATAGACACGCTCCAGGCCGCGACGCTCAGGACACAGCATGCCTTGCTCTTCGTAAAAGCGGATGGTGCGCGTGGTGATGTCCAGCTCGCGTGCGAGGTCGGAAATACTGTAAGTCGGATTCGTCATGAAAAGGCTCGTGCGAGAAGGCGTCGAGCTAACGTACGGCGACCTTGACGTAAACGTCAAGCTGGCCTGAGCGACGCGCTTCGATCTGCAGGAGCCGATTGGCTGGCGCAGGCGTCAGGTCTGGACCGTTGACCTCACTGATCTGACGCATTCGCGAGCCAGGCAATTCCCACCGTCAATCTTCTCGAATCGGTCTTAATGATGGGTTACAACCTATTGATCTGTATTACTTAACCGCCGCTTCAAGTTCTTTCTCAAGTTTGCGTTCTTGAGCGGTGACCAGTTGGCAGAGCTCAATGATCTGCTCGCGCATCCAGCGATTGGCTGGATCCTGGTCGGTGCTTTCATGCCAATACAGGTGGGTCTCCACGGTGGGGACATCGTTGACAGGCAGGTACACGAAATGCAGGTCGTTGCGGCGCGCGAAGCGTTCCGGGACGGTCATGACCATGTCGGTCTGCTGCAGCACTTGTGAAGCCATCAGGTAATGCTGCGAGCGCAGGGCGATTTTACGTTGAATGCCCATTTTCCCCAGCGCCAGGTCCACATAACCCAAACCGCTGCGGCGGCTGGAGATATGAATGTGAGCCACTGACAAATAGTCGTCCAGGCTGATGGCGGCTTTGTTGGCGAGCGGATGGCCCCGGCGCATGGCGCACACGTAGTTGTCTTCCATCAACTTCACGTGCCGCACTTGAGGGTCGGTGTTGAGCGGCGCGTCCACGGCAAAATCAAGCCGCCCAGCGGCCAGCTCTTTAGTGGTTTCCCTGCGTTTGGACAGGAAGCTTTCGATGGTCACTGCCGGCGCCAGTCGGCGAAGCCGTTGAAACAGCGCCGGCAAAATAATGGCCTCGGTCAGGTCGGTCATGCTGATGCGGTAGTTCTTGTTGGCCTGGAGCGGGTTGAAAATCCGACTCTCCTGCACCGAGACGCGCAACAGCGAGAGTGCGTTACGCACCGGGCCGATGATGTTCTGCGCCATCGGCGTGGGCACCATGCCTTGAGCCGTGCGGACAAACAGCGGGTCGTTGAAGGTTTCCCGCAGACGGGCCAGCGCGTTGGAGACCGCAGGTTGGGTGATGCCGACGATCTGACCGGCGCGGGTCAGGTTGGCTTCCGTGTAGATGGCGTCAAACACAATAAAGAGATTGAGATCGACCTTGCTCAGGTTCATTGCTGTGCGCCTCACGCTGCTTTTGTTATTAGGGCTGTTGTCCGGCCCGACTTGGTACTGTCGTTCAGGAACTGGCCTGATCATATATCGGTTATGAATGTTAATACACGCCGAGAATAGGTTAGATAAATGGAAAGGCCTGTTCTAGCATCGTGCCATGACTTGAAACCACCTCATCAGAAGGTAGCTGCCCATGGATTTCGCTTACTCCCCCAAGGTCCAGGAACTGCGCGAGCGCGTGACCGCGTTCATGGATGCTTACGTGTACCCGGCCGAACCCGTGTTTGAGCGGCAGGTGGCAGAGGGGGATCGTTGGCAGCCGACGGCGATCATGGAGGAACTCAAGGCGCGGGCCAAAGCCGAGGGATTGTGGAACCTGTTTCTGCCCGAATCGGAGCTCGGCGCCGGCCTGACCAACCTCGAATACGCGCCGCTGGCGGAAATCATGGGCCGCTCCTTGTTAGGGCCGGAGCCGTTCAACTGTTCGGCGCCCGATACCGGCAACATGGAAGTGTTGGTGCGCTATGCCAGCGAAGCGCAGAAGCAGCAATGGCTGGAGCCTTTGCTGCGCGGCGAAATCCGTTCTGCCTTCGCGATGACCGAGCCGGACGTCGCCTCATCGGACGCCACCAACATGGCTGCCCGTGCGGTGCGCGGTGGCGATGAGTGGGTCATCAATGGCCGCAAATGGTGGACGTCAGGCGCCTGTGACCCGCGCTGCAAAATCATGATCTTCATGGGCTTGAGCAACCCTGACGGACCGCGTCACCAACAGCACTCAATGATCCTGGTGCCGACCGACGCGCCGGGCGTTAAGATCGTGCGGCCGCTGCCGGTATTTGGCTACGACGATGCCCCTCACGGTCACGCTGAAGTGCTGTTCGATAACGTACGCGTGCCCTACGAAAACGTACTCCTGGGCGAAGGCCGTGGTTTCGAGATCGCGCAAGGGCGTCTTGGCCCTGGCCGTATCCACCACTGCATGCGTTCGATCGGGATGGCGGAGCGTGCGCTGGAGCTGATGTGCAAGCGTTCGGTACAGCGCACTGCGTTCGGCCGACCTTTGGCGCGCCTGGGCGGTAACATCGACAAGATTGCCGACTCGCGCATGGAAATCGACATGGCACGCCTGCTGACGCTGAAAGCGGCGTACATGATGGACACGGTCGGCAATAAGGTGGCCAAAAGCGAAATCGCGCAGATCAAGGTGGTCGCGCCGAACGTGGCGTTGCGGGTCATCGATCGGGCGATCCAGATCCACGGCGGAGCAGGGGTTTCCGGCGATTTTCCGCTGGCCTACATGTACGCGATGCAGCGCACCCTGCGATTGGCCGACGGCCCGGATGAAGTGCACCGCGCAGCCATCGGCAAATACGAAGTGGGCAAGTACGTGCCCAAAGAGATGATGCGCAGCGAGCAGCGCTGAGTGTTCAGACTCGATGATCCAGGGAGCGCTTGAGCACCAGCAGCCTGTTCGCCAAGGCTGCGGTGCACCCGATCCTCTCCATGGAACCTGCGCAAGCATCGGCTCGCGTGGTAATCCAGGGATCCCGCCTCAGGATCGGTTCACTCGACCCACACCTCAACGCGGCGGTTCTTGATCCGGCCTTCATCGGCGTCATTTGCAGCGACGGGCATTTCGTCGCCGAAACCGCGCACATCGCGCAGGATCACGCCGCTTTTCAGCAACTCCCGGCGCACTGCCATGGCCCTGAGTCTGGAGAGCAACTGGGCCCGTACCGGGTCGCTCTTTGAGTCGCCAAACCCGACCAGCGTGACCTTCTGGTTGAGCAGGTCGTGGACTTTCAGGTAGTCGGCGACCCGTTTCAGGTCCAGGCGAGCCTTGTTGTCGAGGGTCGCGCTGCCCTGCGCGAAGCGGAAATTAACCGACAGCCGTTCCGCTTCACGGGTCAGATTCTGGTACTCCGCGGGCATTTCCGAAGTGGCCCGTACTTTCACCGCCTGCACGGTCTGCGCGACAAAACCGTTCTGCGCGACGATGGACTGCCCCTGCGGACTTTGAGCGAAACGCACCAGCGCTTTGGCCCATCGCTGCCTGGCGTCGGGCGGCAGGTAGAAATACAACCGGCGTGACAACGGGTAGTCCTCGGTCGCGATCAGACTGATGCTGGGCAGCATGGGCTTCGACGTCCCGTCGCTGATCGCCACCACCTTGGCCTGCCGGACATAGGGCAGGCCGATAAAGCCGATCCCTTGCCGGTCATGACTGACCTCGTCGGACAGCGCTTCGCTGGATTCGAAACGCCGGGTGTCACGCGCCAGTGTCTTACCGAATTTCGCCAGTATCAGCTCATTGAAGGTATCGAAGGTACCGGATTGCTGGTCTCGGGCGTACACATGGATGGGGCCGCCGGTGCTGCCCAGTTGCTCCCAGTCATGAATCTCGCCGGAGAAGACTTTCGCCAGTTGCGCAGTGCTCAGTTCGCGCAACGGATTGGCCGGGTGCAGTATGACCGCAACGCCGTCGATGGCGATCACCTGTTCGGCATCATGACTGCGCAGATCGCCGAGGCCGGACAGCTCGTTGAATTCAGCGTCCTTGATGGGACGTGAGGAAGCGGCGAGGTCCGCCTGACCGTTTTTGAGAGCGGTGAATCCCGTGCTTGAGCCATGAGCAGCGATATCAATAGCGACCGCCTGGCCTGAAGGCAGTTGGCCGACAATCCGCGATTCGTTGGGTCTGATCCCGGGTTGCTGCTGGATGGCCTGCGCGCCTTGCTGGTTGAGCAGCCCGATGACCAACGCAGGGCCCAGTTGCGCGCCGATGGTGTTGGAGCCCTGAATGCGCAGCGCGGGCGTGCCATCTGCAGGGACGGGCAGGGTGGACGCGCGCGCGTGGAGCACAAGCGCTGGCAGCAGGCAGACCGCGATGGCGTGTAAAAAAAAGCGAGTGCGCTGCATGTGCGGCATCTTCTTATGGGCGAGAGATGCCGGAGAATAAGACAGATGCATGACGGCGATGTGACAGCCACAGGGGTTCGTCAGTGGCTGTTCACAATGGCAGCTGGCGGCAGCGCAGCCGCCGTGGATCAGCTCAATTCAAGCCAGATCGGCGCGTGATCCGAGGGCTTTTCCATCCCGCGCAGATCGTAATCCACGCCCGCAGCGAGGATGCTTGGCTGCAGACCATGGGAGGTCAGGATCAGGTCGATGCGCAGGCCGCGTTTGGGCTGGTCTTCGAAGCCGCGGCTGCGGTAATCGAACCAGCTGAACTGATCAACCACTTCCGGGTACAGATGACGGAAGCTGTCCACCAGCCCCCAGTTCTTGAGTTTGGCCATCCACTCGCGCTCTTCCGGAAGGAAGCTGCACTTGCCGGTTTTCAGCCAGCGCTTGGCGTTGTCCGGACCGATGCCGATGTCGCTGTCTTCCGGCGAAATGTTGACGTCGCCCATGACCACCAACGGCTGGTCGTTGGAGAACCGGGTTTCCAACAGTTGCTGAAGGTCGGCGTAGAACTTGGTTTTGGCCGGGAATTTGGTGGGGTGGTCACGACTTTCGCCTTGCGGGAAGTAGCCGTTCATGATCGTGACCGGCAGGCCATTGCGGTCGGCAAAGGTGCCCCAGATAAACCGCCGCTGAGCCTCTTCGTCGTCGCTGTCAAAGCCTTTGTGCAGCGAAAGTGGTGCCTGGCGAGAGAGTAGGGCAACGCCGTAGTGACCTTTCTGCCCGTGGAAGTGCACGTGATAGCCCAGCGCTTCGATTTCAGCCTGCGGGAACTGTTCGTCCGAGACCTTGGTTTCCTGAAGGCCGATGACGTCAGGCTGGTGTTTTTCAATCAGCGCCGCCAATTGATGCGGGCGGGCGCGCAGGCCGTTGATGTTGAAAGACACAATTTTCATAGACGGCAGTCCTGGCAAAAACAAACCGCGATGCTAGCCGACCTTCCTGCCAACGGCCAGCCTCAAGGGCAATCTCGGTCATCGACCGGCTGCTACGCTGTGGGAAATGCTTGGGAAACTCATCGGAACTGTCGTCAAGGCCCGCCACTCGAACGCTTGACACCATCAACCCGTCCGAACGAGTCGGGTTATCGAAAGGGACACGATCACATGCCTGAATCAGCGAATGCACCGGCCGACATCCGTCAACTGGACAGCGGTTACTCCCGCGAAGCTCGGTCGTTGCTGTACCAGGCGTATCGGCATGAGCCGAGCTTCGGCTATTTGTTCGAGTCGGGCCGGTCCGGTTATGAGCATCGAGTACGCGCAACGGTTCGCGAACTAGTGAAGCAGCACTTCCTGCAAGACATGCCGGCGCTTGGGCTGTTTGTCGAGGACCGGCTGGTGGGCGTTGCCCTTATCGCGCCGCCGCAACGGCGTTTGGGCATTACCGAAAGCTGGGCGTGGCGGTTGCGCATGGTGATGAGCACCGGACTTCGTTGTACCCAACGGTATCTGGAGTATTACCAGGCCGTATTGGCGTGCCTGCCTTCCGATCAAGTCCACGTCCTTCCGCTGCTGGGCATCCATCCCGATTTTCAGGGCAAACACTACGGTGAGCAGTTGCTGCAAGCGCTGCACGACTGGTGCGCCGTGGACGATCATTCAAAAGGCATCGTGCTGGACACCGGCAATGAGCATTATCTGGAGTTCTATAAACGACAGGGTTATGAGGAGATTGGAGAGGTGGCTGTAGGACCCATCCGAGAGCACGTCTTTTTTCACCCAAGTCCTCAGGTTTCAATGGGTTCCATGGTCTGACCGCGGATCTTTTGTTCACCCCTGCGGGTTCCAGAAGCACCCGCCGCTCGTGTTAGCATCCGCGCCTATGAAGTTTCCCGGTCGATTCACCAGTGGTTTTATCCTGATGTTTTCCAGCTGTGCGGCGTTCGCCGATGCTCAGCTGGATGTGCGGATCAAACCGTCCAATTCCGAGCTCAAATCCAACATTGAAGGGTACGTGGGCAGCCTCGGCGAGCGTGATGAACAGGCGCTCGAGCGGTTCAGCGTGGGCGCTGTCGAGCAGGCGCAGAAAGCGGCCCAGGCGCTGGGTTATTACCAGGCGCAGATCGACACCGAGGTCAAGCGGACCGATAAGGACCTGCACCTTGTTCTCACGGTAGAGCCCGGCGAGCCGGTGCACTTGCGTAACGTCACGGTTCGGATCGAAGGCGACGCGCGTCAGCTCAAGGCCTTCAAAGTCCCCAAGAGCGAAGCGCTCAGGTCGGGGGCCGTGCTCAACCATGGTCGTTACGAAGACGCCAAGCGTCTGATCCAGAATCAGGCCGCCCGTTACGGTTTTTTCAAGGGGCGATTTGTGGTTCAGCGCCTGTCCGTTGACCCGCGGGCGGGTGTTGCCGACATCGAGCTGGTTTACGACAGCGGACCCCGGTTCTCGCTGGGTAAAGTGACGTTCAGCGGTGATGCGCCGTTCGATGAAGACCTGCTCAAACGCATGGTGCCCTTCAAGGAGGACACGCCGTACGATTCCGAGTTGATCGCCGAGCTCAACCAGGCCATGCAATCGAGCGGATACTTCGAAGGCGTTCGTGTCGATGCTTCACCCACCGATGCACAAGGTCGGGTGATCCCGGTCGATGTCCAGTTGCAGACCCGCAAGCCTCGCACCCTGGGGCTGGGTGTGGGCTATTCGACTGACGTCGGGCCACGGGTAAAAGCCAACTGGACCCGTCACTGGGCCAATGCGCAGGGCCACAGCTACGGCTTCGAATCCGAATTGTCGGCGCCACGCCAGAACGTCGGTCTGTTTTATGACATCCCGCTGGATCCGCCGCTGACCGATAAACTGCGATTCGCCGGCGGCTATCAATACGAAGAAATCGCCGACACCGACAGCCTCAGCAAACTGCTGACGGTAGGTCCTGAGTGGCACAGCAAATTGCCCAGCGGCTGGGAACGGGTCATTTCCCTCAAATGGCAGCGTGAAGAGTACCGTCTGGGCAACGATGAAGGATTGAGCACCTTGTTGATGCCCGGCATCAGCTATTCCTATCTGCGCAGCGATAACCGGATTGACCCGCACAATGGTTACCGTCTGCAGTTCGAAACCGAGGTGGCGAAGGAAGGCCTGGGCTCGGACGCCAACGTGCTGCACGGCACGGCACTGATCAAAGGGCTGACCACGGTTGCGCAGAACCACCGATTTTTGGGCCGCGTACAAGTGGGCGGTACAGCCACCAACGGTTACAAGTCCATTCCGCCTTCGTTGCGATTCTTTGCCGGTGGCGACCAGAGCGTTCGGGGTTACGACTATCAGTCACTGTCCCCGGAAAACTCCGACGGCGACAAGATCGGCGGCCGCTACATGATTGCCGGCAGTGCCGAATACCAGTACTCCATCGCTGAAAAGTGGCGCATTGCGGCCTTTGTCGACCAGGGCAACTCGTTCAACTCGCTGGATTTACCGAGCCTCAAAACCGGTGTCGGTATCGGTATTCGTTGGGTTTCACCGGTAGGACCGCTGCGTCTGGATCTCGCGCACGCGCTGGATGATGACGGCGGCATTCGCCTGCATTTCTCGATGGGGCCTGAACTGTGACAAAGGCGGCACTGTTGAAGCGTGTTTCACTTATTTTCGTGGCAAGTGTTCTGACCCTGATGGTTCTGGTCGTGAGCGCATTGGGGCTGTTGCTTGGGACACAAGCCGGAAGTCGTTGGGTGTTGACGTGGGTGCCGGGCTTGCAGGTCCAGCATTTCTCCGGCCACCTGGGTGGCGCGTGGCAGGCCGACTCGCTGGTCTGGCAGCAAGGCGAGAGCAAGGTCGAGGTCGACGCGCCGGCGTTCGACTGGTCGCCGTCGTGTCTGATGCGAATGACCTTGTGCATCGACACCCTGAAGACCGCGGATATCCGCCTGCACTTTGCACCCTCCAACGACGAAGGCAGCAGCGGCCCGATGACGCTGCCTTCGCTCAAGTTGCCGGTGGCCATCGAACTGGGCGAGGTTCAGATCGGCAGCCTGCACCTGGACGGCACCGAGCAGGTGCGCGACGTCCAGCTCGCCGCCCATTGGACGGCAGACGGTCTGAAGATCGATTCCGTGCACGCGCAGCGCGACGACATCGTGCTGGACCTCACGGGTTTGCTGAAACCCATGGGTGACTGGCCGCTGACTGCACAAGGCCAAATCAAGCTGCCTGCTGTCAGTGGTCAGCCACTGTCGTTGGCGTTGAATGTGGCCGGCGACCTGCTCAAAACCCTCAATGTGAACGCCCAGACGAGCGGCTACATCGAGGCGAAGCTGGTGGGGCAGTTGCAACCGCTGGTGGAGAATCTGCCGGCGGACGTGGCGATCACCAGTGACGGTTTCAAAGCCAGCAAAGATTTGCCCGATACGCTGCAACTCAACCAGGTGACGCTCAACGCCAAGGGTGATCTGGCGCAGGGGTACGCCATTGTCGGCAATGCGAGCCTGCCTGCCGAGCAGGGACCGGTGACGCTGGCATTGCAGGGACGGGTCGATGCCAAAGGTGCGCAAATCAATACCCTGGACCTGACCGCCAGTGACGAGCAGCGGCTGAAGCTCAGCGGATCGCTGGATTGGCAGAAGGGCTTGAGTGCAGACGCAAAGGTCGACTGGCTGGATTTCCCCTGGCACCGCCTGTATCCGGTGATCGACGAGCCACAAGTCAGTGTTCATACCTTTAATGGCGAGATTTCCTACACCGACGGCAAGTACTTGGGCAACTTCGTCGGTGACTTCAAAGGCCCGGCGGGTCCTTTCAGCCTGAAAAGTCCGTTCAGCGGTGATCTACAGCAGATTTTCCTGCCGCAGCTTGAGTTGGTGGCGGGGCAAGGCAAGGCCAATGGTCACCTTGACGTGCAGTTCGCCGACGGAGTCGCCTGGGACACGGCTCTCGATTTGAGCGCCATCGACCCTTCGTTCTGGGTGGCGCAGCTGCCGGGATCCCTGGCGGGTCCGCTGCGCAGCAAGGGATCCTTCAGGGATGAGCGGCTGACTCTGAATGCCGACCTTGACCTCAAGGGGCGCCTGCGCGGGCAGCCTGCGGTGATGCAGGCCAAGGCGGACGGAGCAGGGGACAGGTGGAACGTCAGCGCGTTGGACATTCGCCTGGGTGACAACCGTATTCAGGGCACCGGTAGCCTGCAACAGAAGCTGAGCGCGCAACTGGACCTGAACTTGCCGCGCCTCGGTCAGCTCTGGCCGCGTTTGCAGGGGCAGGTCAAGGGCCGGGTCGATCTGGCTGGCACGCTACAGGCGCCGCAGGGCCAACTGGGTTTGCAAGGTACGCAACTGGCGTACGAGGATAGCAAGCTGCAAAGCCTGAACCTGTCGGCGAAGCTGGACGCTACGCAACGCGCAACCCTCGATCTGAAAACCAGCGGCATTCAGGTGGGTGACACCGCACTGGGCACGCTCGTTGTGAACGGCCAGGGCGACATCAAGCGTCAACAGGTCAAGCTTGACCTGCAAGGGCCATTGCTCAAGCTCGCGTTGGGGCTGGACGGCACGCTCGACCAAGGCAATTGGCGGGGCCGCCTTGCCAGTGGTGATGTGCAAACGGGCGGGCAGGACTGGAAGCTCCAGCAACCGGCGAAACTTGAGCGTCTGGCTGACGGCAAAATCAATTTTGGTGCGCATTGCTGGCTGTCGGGCCCTGCCAGCCTCTGTGGCGAAGATCAGCGCCTGATGCCTGATCCGCGCTTGCGCTATCACCTCAAACAGTTCCCGCTGGACAGTCTGGCGCAGTGGTTGCCCAAGGACTTTGCGTGGAAAGGTGCCTTGAACGCCGATGTCCAACTGGACCTGCCGGCGTCCGGGCCCAACGGTCAGGTGGTGATCGACGCCAGTGGCGGCACGTTGCGCGTCAAGGAAAAAAACCAGTGGCTGGATTTTCCTTACCAGACGCTTAGGCTTACGAGCAGCCTGACGCCCAAGAAAGTCGACACGACGCTGGATTTTCGGGGAGGCAAGCTGGGTGACCTGCTGGCACGCTTGAGCATTGATCCCGTTGCGAAGAACAAACCAGTCAATGGCGAGTTCAATCTGACGGGGCTGGATGTGTCCGTGGCGCGGCCCTTCGTCACAATGGTTGAAAAGCTCAACGGCAAGCTGAACGGCAGCGGACGCATCTCGGGTGGTCTGTTGGCACCGCAGGTCAACGGCAGTGTGGTGCTGAGCGACGGCGAGGTGTCCGGGCCGGAATTGCCGATCACCCTTGAAAAACTCAACGTGCAAGCCTTGATCGCGGGCGAAAACGTTCAGTTGAAGGGCAACTGGCGCAGCGGTGCGACAGGTCAAGGCAGCCTTGGCGGGCACATCGCCTGGGCTGACGCGCTGGACGTGAATGTCAACCTGCAGGGTTCGCGTCTGCCCATCACCGTCGAGCCCTACGCCAAGCTCGAAGCGACACCCGATCTGAAGATCAGCCTGCAGGGCGATCGGCTGGCGGTGTCAGGCAAGGTACTGATCCCCAAAGGCGAGATCACCGTGCGCCAACTGCCGCCATCCACTGTCAAAGTGTCCGATGATACGGTGATCGTTGGCGCGCAGACCGAAGCGGGCAAACCGCCGATGGCCATCGCCATGGACATCAACGTCGAAGTCGGTCAGGAGAAGTTGAGCTTCACCGGTTTTGGTCTGACGGCCAACCTTGCGGGACACGTGCACATTGGCGACAACCTGGACACCCGCGGCGAACTGAACCTCAATGATGGCCGTTATCGCGCCTATGGCCAGCGCCTGACCATTCGCAAAGCGCGGCTGTTGTTCGCGGGGCCGGTGGATCAACCGTATCTGGACATCGAAGCGATCCGCCAGACCGATGACGTGATTGCCGGTATTCGCCTGAGTGGCAGCGCCGAACAGCCAACGACCACGGTATTTTCCGAGCCTGCGATGAGCCAGGAACAGGCGTTGTCCTATCTGGTGCTCGGCCGCCCGTTGGCCACCAATGGCGAAGACAACAACCTGATGGCTCAGGCCGCGCTGGCCCTTGGGTTGGCCGGCAGTTCGTCGACAGCGGGCAAACTGGCCTCCGATCTCGGGATCAAAGACTTCGATCTGGACACCTCCGGCAGCGGCGACACCACCGCGGTGGTTGCCAGCGGCAAGATCACCGACAAACTCAGTTTGCGGTACGGGGTAGGGGTGTTCGAACCGGCGAACACGATCGCCCTGCGCTACCTGTTGAGCAAGAAGGTGTACGTGGAGGCGGCGAGCGGTGTCGCCAGTTCGCTGGATATTTTCTATAAACGGGATTTTTAAAGGGCGAAGGCATCAACGACAACAAAGTGATGCCTGCCAGTAGGTCGTCAGGCCGAATCGTGGTTAACTTCCTGTCTTTCCCGCAACCTCAAAATAAGGACTCAGCTCATGGCTCAAGTGACTCGTAGAGGCTCCCCGGTTCAGATCAGCGGCGAACTGCCAAAGGTCGGCAGCAAGGCGCCTGCTTTCAAACTGGTCGGTGGCGATCTGTCTGATGTGACCCTGGAAACCTTTGCCGGCAAGCGCAAAGTGCTGAACATCTTCCCAAGCGTCGACACGCCGACCTGTGCCACCTCGGTGCGCAAGTTCAACGCCCAGGCAAACCAACTGAACAACGCTGTGGTGCTGTGCATCTCGGCCGACCTGCCCTTCGCGCAAGCGCGTTTCTGCGGTGCCGAAGGCCTGGAAAACGTTAAAAACCTGTCCACCATGCGGGGCGCTGACTTCATGCAAGCCTACGGTGTGGCAATCGCTGACGGCCCGATGGTTGGCCTGACCACCCGCGCTGTCGTTGTGCTGGACGAAAACGACAACGTCCTGCACAGCGAACTGGTGCCAGAGATCGGTCAGGAGCCGAACTACGACGCCGCACTGGCCGTGCTCAAGTAAGTCGTTCGTTGCGTATTGCCGGATAACACACGGCAATACTTCGCAACACAAAGCGGCCTGACTCGATCAGGCCGTTTTTATTTGCAGGTCAACACCTTACCTAAGTAAGCACTCGGTAAATTGCCGGTAAAGGCCCTTTGCTTGGCACCTAACTATGCTTATTGTTCAGCCTCCCGAAGACGCTCACGCGCACACTGGTTGACTTATTCATGCAATCGTCTGGTTCCCGTAACTCCCGCCGCTGGCTGATCAGCCTGCTGGTCCTATTGATTGTCGCAGGCGTCTGTTGGCGGTACTGGCCGGGCTCGTCAGCCAAGACGGATGCCAGCGCGCAGCAATCCGGTCAGGCCCACAAGGGCGCCAGCCGCAGTGGCGGCGCGGGGAAAGTGACGGGCCAGCGCCCGGGTTTCGGCGGCTCCACCGGCCCGGTTCCGGTCCGCGTGGCGCCGGCAACGACCGGTGACTTCCCGATCTACTACAAGGCCCTGGGCACCGTGACTGCGATGAACACCATCAACGTGCGCAGTCGGGTCGCCGGTGAGTTGATGAAGATCAACTTCCAGGAAGGTCAGCAGGTCAAAGCGGGGGATCTGCTGGCAGTGATCGATCCACGCAGCTACCAGATTGCGTTGCAACAGGCCGAAGGCACGCTGATGCAGAACCAGGCGTTGCTGAAGAATGCTCAAATCGACGTACAGCGTTATCGGGACCTGTACAAAGAAGACAGCATTGCCAAGCAGACCCTCGACACCGCGGAGTCCTTGGTCGGACAGTACCAAGGCACCATCAAGACCAATCAGGCGGCTGTGGGTGACGCCAAGCTTAACCTCGACTTCACGCAAATCCGGGCGCCGATCTCGGGCCGCATCGGTCTCCGTCAGCTGGACGTCGGTAACCTGGTCGCCGCCAACGACACCACCGCCCTGGCGGTCATCACCCAAACCAAGCCCATCACCGTCAACTTCACGTTGCCGGAGAAAGACCTCGCGGACGTGATCGGCCATTACCGCAGCGGCGACAAGCTGCCTGTCGAGGCGTGGGACCGTGGTGACGTGAAATTGCAGGCCAAGGGTGTGCTGGCAAGCATCGACAACCAGATCGATATCACCACCGGCACGCTGAAGTTCAAGGCGCGCTTTGATAACGACAACGAAGCGCTGTTCCCTAATCAGTTCGTCAACGCGCGGCTGCTGGCGACCACCCTGAAAAACGTGGTGCTGGTGCCTTCGGCAGCGGTTCAGTTCGGCGTCAACGGCACCTTCGTGTACGTGATGGAGGGCGACAAGAAAGTCCGCATTCGCTCGCTGAAAACCGGGCCAAGCGATGAAAACACCACGGTCGTGACCGAAGGCCTGGTCGCTGGCGATCGCGTGGTGCTGGAAGGTACCGACCGCCTGAAGGACGGCAGCGACGTGGACGTGGTCAACGACAGCAAGGACGTGCCGGTGACGCCTGGGCAGAAACTGCAGGGCCAGCCGTCCAAGGACAAGGCGTCCGGTGAGTCGGCCAACGCCGCGACCGCGAAAAAAGGCAACGTATGAACCTGTCACGCCTGTTCATTCTCAGGCCCGTCGCGACCACGCTGAGCATGCTGGCCATCGTGCTGGCCGGCCTGATCGCTTACACCTTGCTGCCGGTGTCGGCGTTGCCCCAGGTGGACTATCCGACCATCCGGGTGATGACGTTGTATCCCGGCGCCAGCCCGCAGGTGATGACCAGTGCCGTGACCGCGCCGTTGGAGCGCCAGTTCGGGCAGATGCCAGGCCTCACGCAGATGGCGTCCACCAGTTCCGGCGGGGCTTCGGTGATTACCTTGCGCTTCAGCCTGGACATCAACATGGATGTCGCCGAGCAGGAAGTGCAGGCCGCCATCAACGGTGCCACCAACCTGTTGCCGAACGATTTACCGGCACCGCCGACCTATAACAAGGTCAACCCGGCCGACACGCCCGTGCTCACCCTGGCGATTACCTCCAAAACCATGCTGCTGCCCAAACTCAATGATCTGGTCGATACGCGCATGGCGCAGAAGATCGCGCAGATCAGCGGCGTCGGCATGGTCAGCATCGCCGGCGGCCAGCGTCAGGCGGTGCGGATCAAGGTCAACCCGGATGCCTTGGCGGCCAACGGTCTGAACCTGTCGGACGTGCGCACGCTGGTCACGGCGTCCAACGTCAATACGCCCAAAGGTAATTTCGATGGTCCGACCCGGGTGTCGATGCTCGATGCCAACGACCAGCTCAAATCCCCCGAGGAATACGCCAACCTGATCCTGGCCTACAACAACGGCGGCCCGCTGCGGCTCAAGGACGTCGCACAGATTGTCGACGGCGCGGAAAACGAACGGCTTGCCGCGTGGGCAAACCAGAATCAGGCGGTCCTGCTCAATATCCAGCGTCAGCCCGGCGCCAACGTGATTGAAGTGGTCGACCGGATCAAGGCCTTGTTGCCGAGCATCACCGATAACCTGCCTGCCGGGCTGGACGTGGTGGTGTTGACCGACCGTACCCAAACCATCCGCGCCTCGGTCAGCGATGTGCAGCACGAACTGCTGATTTCCATCGTTCTGGTCGTGCTGGTCACCTTCCTGTTTCTGCGGCGCCTGAGCGCCACCATCATTCCTTCCGTGGCCGTGCCGCTGTCGCTGGTGGGCACCTTCGGCGTCATGTACCTCGCCGGTTTTTCGGTCAACAACCTGACCTTGATGGCCATGACCGTCGCCACCGGTTTCGTGGTCGACGATGCCATCGTGATGCTGGAAAACATTTCCCGGCACCTGGAGGAGGGTGAAACCCCGTTGCAGGCGGCGCTCAAAGGCGCGCGGCAGATCGGGTTTACCTTGATTTCGCTGACCATCTCCTTGATCGCGGTTTTGATCCCGTTGTTGTTCATGGCGGATGTGGTCGGGCGGTTGTTCCGTGAGTTCGCCATCACCCTGGCGGTAGCGATCCTGATTTCGCTGGTGGTTTCGCTGACGCTGACGCCGATGATGTGTGCCCGGCTGCTCAAGCGTGAACCCAGGGAAGAGGAGCAGGGACGGTTCTATCGCGCCAGCGGTGTCTGGATCGACTGGCTGATCGGCGCCTACGGTCGCAAGTTGCAATGGGTGCTCAAGCATCAACCGCTGACCCTGCTGGTCGCCATCGCCACCCTGGGCATTACCGTGTTGCTGTACCTGGCCGTGCCGAAGGGCTTCTTTCCGGTGCAGGACACGGGCGTCATTCAGGGGATTTCCGAGGCGCCGCAATCGGTGTCGTTTGCTTCCATGAGCGAGCGGCAGCAAGCGCTGGCGAACATCATCCTGCAAGACCCGGCGGTGGCGAGCCTGTCTTCTTACATCGGGGTCGACGGCGATAACGCAACGCTGAACAGCGGTCGCATGCTGATCAACCTCAAGCCTCACAATCAGCGCGACCTGACCGCCACCCAGGTGATTCAACGCATTCAGCCGCAGGTCGATCAATTGTCCGACATCCGCTTGTTCATGCAGCCGGTGCAGGACCTGACGATCGAGGACCGCGTCAGTCGTACGCAGTATCAGTTCAGCATGTCGTCGCCGGACGCCGAACTGCTGAGTCTCTGGAGCAACAAGCTGGTGGAGGCGCTGGCCGCGCGTACCGAACTGACAGATGTCGCCAGTGACCTTCAGGACAAGGGCTTGCAGGTGTACCTGAACATCGACCGTGACGCCGCCAGTCGTCTGGGCGTGACGGTGGCCAACATCACCGACGCGTTGTACGACGCGTTCGGCCAGCGGCAGATCTCCACCATCTACACCCAGGCTAGCCAGTACCGTGTCGTGCTGCAGGCCGCTGCAGCGAGCGACCTGGGTCCGCAGGCGCTGGACCAGATCCACGTCAAGACCACCGATGGGGGGCAGGTCAAACTGTCGAGCCTGGCGAAGGTCGAGCAGCGTCAGGCGCAGCTCGCCATCACTCACATCGGCCAGTTCCCGGCGGTGATGATGTCGTTCAACCTGGCGCCCGGCGTGGCGCTGGGGCAGGCGGTTGAGGTGATCGAGCAGGTGCAGAAAGACATCGGCATGCCGATCGGCGTGCAGACTGAATTCCAGGGTGCTGCCGAAGCCTTCCAGGCCTCGCTGTCCAGCACCTTGTTGCTGGTGCTGGCCGCCGTGGTGACCATGTACATCGTGCTGGGCGTGCTGTACGAGAGCTACATCCATCCGATCACCATTCTCTCGACCCTGCCGTCGGCGGCGATTGGTGCCTTGCTGGCGTTGATCCTCAGCGGCAATGATTTGGGCATGATCGCGATCATCGGCATCATCCTGTTGATCGGCATCGTGAAGAAAAACGCGATCATGATGATCGACTTTGCGCTGGACGCTGAGCGCAACCGCGGCGTTGATCCGCAGACCGCCATTTACGAAGCGGCCCTGCTGCGATTCCGGCCGATCCTGATGACCACCTTGGCAGCGCTGTTCGGCGCGATTCCACTGATGTTCGCCACCGGGTCCGGTGCCGAGTTGCGCCAGCCCCTGGGCCTGGTTATGGTCGGTGGCTTGCTGGTCAGTCAGGTGCTGACGCTGTTCACCACGCCGGTCATTTACCTGTACTTCGATCGCATGGGGCGCCGGTTCCGCCGTTCGGGCAAGACCGAGGTGGCGGTATGACCGGTCGGTTGCACGTTTCAAACGTCAAGCAGCAAGCGAGACGCAGAACTGCGCACGCGTGGGCGTTTGCTCTTGCTTGCAGCTTGAAGCTTGCGGCCTGGAACGGTCGCTCATGAACCTCTCGGCCCCTTTCATCCGCAGGCCGGTGGCGACGATGTTGCTGAGCCTGGCGATCATGCTGCTGGGCGGCATGAGTTTCGGGCTGCTGCCGGTGTCGCCGCTGCCGAACATGGACTTTCCGGTGATCGTGGTCACGGCATCGTTGCCCGGTGCCAGCCCGGAAATCATGGCGTCCAGCGTGGCGACACCGTTGGAGCGATCCCTGGGCACCATTGCCGGGGTCAACACCATGAGCAGCCGGTCGAGTCAGGGCACAACGCGGGTGATTCTGCAATTTGACATGGACCGCGACATCAACGGTGCGGCCCGTGAAGTGCAGGCGGCAATCAATGCCTCGCGCAACCTGCTGCCGAGCGGGATGCGCAGCATGCCGACCTACAAAAAGGTCAACCCGTCCCAGGCGCCGATCATGGTGCTGTCGTTGACCTCGGACGTGCTGGAGAAAGGCCAGCTGTATGACCTGGCATCGACGATTCTGTCGCAGAGCCTATCGCAGGTGAACGGCGTCGGCGAAGTGCAGATTGGCGGCAGTTCGTTGCCCGCGGTGCGGGTCGAGCTCGAACCCAAGTTGCTCGATCAGTACGGCGTATCGCTGGACGAGGTGCGCACGACGATTTCCGGCTCCAATGTGCGTCGGCCCAAAGGGTTCGTCGAGAACGCCGACCATAACTGGCAGGTGCAGGCCAACGATCAGCTGGAAAAAGCCAAGGATTACGAGCCGCTGATCATTCGCTATCAGAACGGTGCCGCACTGCGGCTCAAAGACGTGGCGAAGGTCAAGGATTCGGTCGAGGACCGTTACAACAGCGGCTTCTTCAACAAAAATTCGGCGGTGCTGCTGGTCATCAACCGTCAGGCGGGTGCCAACATCATCGAGACCGTCGCAGCGATCAAGGCTCAGTTGCCCGCGTTGCAGGCGGTGCTGCCGTCCAGCGTCAAGCTGGACCTGGCCATGGACCGCTCACCGGTGATCAAGGCCACGTTGCACGAAGCCGAAATGACGCTGCTCATTGCCGTGGTGCTGGTGATCATCGTGGTGTTCCTGTTCCTGGGTAACTTCCGCGCGTCGCTGATTCCGACGCTGGCCGTACCGGTGTCCCTGGTCGGCACGTTCGCGATCATGTACCTGTGCGGCTTTTCGCTGAACAACCTGTCGCTGATGGCGCTGATCCTCGCCACGGGCTTGGTGGTGGACGATGCCATCGTGGTGCTGGAGAACATCTCCCGCCACATCGACGAGGGCGTGCCGCCCATGAAAGCGGCGTACCTCGGCGCGCAGGAAGTCGGTTTTACGCTGCTGTCGATGAACGTGTCGCTGGTGGCGGTGTTCATCTCGATTCTGTTTATGGGCGGCTTGGTGGAAAGCCTGTTCCGTGAGTTCTCGATCACGCTGTCAGCGTCGATCGTGGTGTCGCTGATCGTCTCGCTGACCCTGACGCCCATGCTCTGCGCCCGCTGGCTCAAGCCCCATGTGCCCGGCACGGAAAACCGCTTGCAGCGCTGGAGCCAGCGCGTCAACGATCGCATGGTCGCCGGCTACGACCGCAGCCTCGGCTGGGCGCTGCGTCATCGCCGCCTGACCCTGCTGACCCTGCTGCTTACCATCGGCGTGAACATCGTGTTGTACGTGGTCGTGCCGAAGACATTTCTGCCGCAGCAGGACACCGGCCAGTTGATGGGCTTCGTGCGCGGAGACGACGGCCTGTCGTTTTCGGTCATGCAGCCAAAAATGGATGTGTTTCGCAACGCGATCCTCAAGGACCCGGCGGTGGAAAGCGTCGCCGGTTTCATCGGCGGCAACGGCGGCACGGGCAATGCGTTCATCATCGTGCGGCTGAAGCCGATCGCCGAGCGCAAGATCGGCGCCGAGCAAGTGGTCGAGCGTCTGCGCAAGGAGATGCCTCAGGTTCCGGGCGGACGCCTGTTCCTGCAGCCGGACCAGGACTTGCAACTGGGCGGCGGGCGCGAGCAGACCTCTTCGCAGTACCAATACATCCTGCAGAGCGGCGATCTGGAGAGCCTACGCCTGTGGTACCCGAAAGTGGTCACCGCATTGAAGTCGCTCAAGGAACTGACGGCCATTGATGCCCATGACGGCGGCGGTACGCAGCAGGTGACATTGATGGTCGACCGCGACGCAGCCAAGCGCTTGGGCATCGACATGAACATGGTCACCACGGTGCTGAACAACGCCTACAGCCAGCGTCAGGTGTCCACCATCTATGACCCGCTGAACCAGTATCAGGTGGTGATGGAGGTCAATCCCAAGTACGCGCTCGACCCGGTCACGCTGGAGCAGGTTCAGGTGATCACCGCAGACGGCGCGCGCGTACCGCTGTCGACCATCGCCCACTACGAACGCAGTCTTGAGGATGACCGGGTCAACCACGACGGGCAGTTCGCCTCGGACAACATCTCCTTCGACCTCGCCGATGGCGTGACGCTGGATCAAGCCACGGCGGCCATCGAGCGTGCCGTGGCTGCGGTAGGGTTGCCCGAAGATGTGATTGCGAAAATGGCGGGCACCGCCGATGCCTTTGCCGCCACGCAGAAAAGCCAGCCGTGGATGATCCTCGGGGCATTGGTGGCGGTCTACCTGGTCCTTGGCATTCTTTACGAGAGCTATGTGCACCCGCTGACCATTCTGTCGACGCTGCCGTCGGCCGGGGTCGGTGCGCTGCTAAGCATCTATCTTACCGGCGGGCAGTTCAGCCTGATCTCGCTGTTGGGCCTGTTTCTGCTGATCGGCGTGGTGAAAAAGAACGCCATTCTGATGATCGACCTGGCCTTGCAGCTGGAGCGAGGCAGCGGCATGTCGCCACTGGAATCCATCCGCAATGCCTGCCTGCAGCGGCTGCGGCCGATTCTGATGACCACGCTGGCGGCGATCCTCGGTGCCGTGCCATTGCTGCTGAGCAGTGCCGAAGGCGCGGAAATGCGCCGTCCTCTGGGCCTGACCATCATCGGCGGCTTGATCCTCAGCCAGATTCTGACGCTCTACACCACGCCTGTGGTTTACCTTTATCTCGACCGTTTGCGGCATCGCGTCAATAAATGGCGCGGCGTGCGAACGGATGCTGCCCTGGAAACTCCGCTATGACCCATCGTCCGAACGTTTCTGTACCCCAGCGATTGCTGCCTTTGCAGCGCACCTTCGCGGTGGCCTTGTGCGCGCTGCTGCTCAGCGCGTGTGCGGTGGGCCCGGACTATAAAAAGCCGGACATGCCGACGCCCGCGCACTTCAAGCAAGCCGAAGGCTGGACCCAGGCCAATCCGAGTGACGCGATTGCACGCGGCGCGTGGTGGGAGATCTATGGCGATGCGCAACTGAACGGTCTGGTGGAGAAACTCAACACCTCAAACCAGACGGTCGCGCAGTACGAAGCGCAATACCGTCAGGCGGCGGCGCTGGTGCGCAGTGCACGGGGCGCGTTCTTCCCGACGCTGGACCTGACCACCAGCAAGAATCGCTCAAGCCAGGGCACCGGCAGCAGCAGTTCCAGCCTCAGCAGCTCCAGCAGCGGGATTCGTGACACCTACAACGCGCAACTGGGCGTCAGCTGGGAGGCGGACATCTGGGGCAAGCTGCGACGCGGACTGGAGGCGGACAAGGCCAGTGCTCAGGCAAGCCTGGCGGACCTCGCCTCGATGCAGCTGAGTCTGCAATCGCAACTGGTGCAAAACTACTTGCAACTGCGTGTCATCGACGAGCAAAAGCGTTTGCTGGAAGCCACGGTCGATACCTATGAGCGCTCGCTCAAATTGACCCAAAACCAGTACCGGGCGGGCGTTTCCGGGCGCGATGCGGTGGCTCAGGCGCAAACCCAGTTGAAAAGCACGCAAGCCGACCTGATCGACCTGGCGTGGCAGCGCGCGCAGTTTGAAAGCGCGATTGCGGTGCTGATGGGGCAGGCGCCTGCCGACTTCAGTCTGGCGCCCACCACCAGCGTCCCGGCCTTGCCGCAGATTCCGGTGCAGTTGCCCTCGCAGTTGCTTGAGCGCCGTCCGGACATTGCAGCAGCAGAGCGGTCGGTGATGGCCGCAAATGCCAATATCGGCGTGGCGAAAGCGGCGTATTACCCGGACCTGACGCTGAGCATGAATGGTGGTTACAGCAGCAGTACCTTCAGCAACTGGATCAGCCTGCCGAACCGGTTCTGGTCGGTTGGGCCGCAACTGGCCATGACCCTGTTCGATGGCGGTCAGCGCGCGGCCGAAGTGGATCGCACCGAAGCGTTCTATGACCAAACCGTTGCGCAATACCGTCAGACCGTCCTGGACGGTTTCAAGGAAGTGGAAGACTACATGGCGCAATTGCGCGTCTATGAGCAGGAAGCCGGGGTGCGCAAAGAGGCACTGGACGCCGCCCGCGATTCCCTGCGTCTGACCAGTAATCAGTACAAGGCCGGTTTGATTGGCTATCTAGATGTCGTCAACGTGCAAACCACAGCGTTGAGTAATGAGCGCAGTGTGCTGACATTGCTGCAAAGCCGGCTGATTGCCAGCGTTCAGTTGATCGCGGCATTGGGGGGTGGCTGGAATGCCGAAACCGGCCTGACGCATGAACCCGAGATATCCAGACGCTGATCATGAATAAAGGCTATTTGCCATAATTTCGACGGGCTGCCGCGAACATTCTTGGCGGATTGGGTACAATCGCCGCCCTATTCCAGGGCTGTGAAGCCTTATCTGGTTGAGTCATGAGTCGCGCCCCATGCTGATTGGACACTACACGTTGTCGCTGGTCCTGGTTTCCATTCTGGTGGCCATGCTTGCTTCCTACACCGCGCTTGATCTGGCGGGAAGAGTGGCCACGGCCCTCGGCCGGGCGAAGATCATGTGGATCTGCGGCGGCGCGCTGTCGATGGGCATTGGCATCTGGTCCATGCACTTCATCGGCATGCTGGCGTTCAAGTTACCCATTGACCTCGGTTTCGATCTCAGCCTCACGCTGATGTCGCTGGCAGTTGCCATTCTGTCATCAGGCTTCGCCCTGTGGCTGGTCAGCCACCGACATGTCCCTTTGCTGCATGTCCTGTTCGGCGCTTTCGCGATGGGCACGGGCATCAGCACCATGCATTACACCGGCATGGCTGCACTGCGCATGCAACCGGGTATTGATTACGACCCGACGCTGTTTGGTCTGTCCCTGGTCATCGCGGTCACGGCGTCGGCCGCGGCGCTGTGTATCGCGTTGCGTCTGCGCAAGGAAACGCCGTACGTGCGGCTGGCCCGTGGCGGGGCTGCGGTGATCATGGGGTTCGCCATCGTCGGCATGCATTACACCGGCATGGCCGCCGCGAATTTCCCTCAAGGCAGCTTCTGCGGTGCCGCCGTGAACGGCCTGCGCACGGACGGGCTGGATAAACTGGTCCTGGTCACCACCCTTGCCGTGCTGACCATCACCTTGCTCACGTCGGTTCTGGACGCCCGCCTGGAAGCCCGCACCGCGCAACTGGCGGAGTCGCTGAGCGAGGCGAATAGGGAGCTGACCCAACTGGCCTTGCACGACACCCTGACCGGATTGCCCAACCGGATTCTGCTGGCCGACCGTATCGAACAAGCGATGCGCAAGGTCGATTCCCAAGGCGGCCTGTTCGCCTTGATGTTCATGGACCTGGACGGCTTCAAACCGGTCAACGATGCCTTCGGCCACCATGTCGGGGATCAACTGCTGCGGGAAGTCGCGTTGCGCATGCGCGATAACTTCCATCGCCATGACACCCTGGCGCGCATCGGCGGCGACGAATTCGTCTTGCTGGTCGAACTCGAGGAGATCGACGATGCAACGACCGTCGCTTCGCGTCAAGTCGCCTTGGTGGGCAAGCCGTTCACCGTCCAGGACCATGATCTCCAGGTGACGGTCAGCATCGGCATCAGTCTGTATCCTGGCAACGGGCGTACACAGCAGGAGCTGTTGATGAACGCGGATGCGGCGATGTACCACGCCAAAAGTGCCGGCAAGAACGGCTACAGCTTCTTTGATGCGTCGATGAACACCAACGCGCGTAACCAGTTGCAATTGCTTCAGGACCTTCGCGTCGGGCTGCGTGAAGGCCAGTTCTGCCTGCACTACCAGCCCAAGTTCGCCGCCGGTACGGGAGAGCCCGTCGGTGCAGAGGCGCTGGTGCGCTGGAATCACCCGGAGCACGGCCTGTTGATGCCAGATAAATTCATCGGGCTGGCGGAAAAGACCGGTCTGATTATCAACCTCGGCGAGTGGGTGCTCAACGAAGCCTGTCGACAAATGCGCGTCTGGTTCGACGCCGGCTACACGCACTGGCGCATTGCAGTGAACCTGTCGGCGTTGCAGTTCTCCCACGCAGGGCTGGTGAAAAACGTCGCGCAATCGCTTGCGGCGCATGGTTTGCCCGCCAATTGCCTCACGTTGGAGATTACTGAAACCACGGCCATGAGCGATGCCGATGCGAGCATGATGGTGCTCCAGCAGCTGTCGGACATGGGCGTGGATTTGTCGATCGACGATTTTGGCACCGGTTACTCCAGCCTGATGTACCTCAAGCGCTTGCCCGCCAATGAACTGAAAATCGACCGTGGGTTTGTCCGCGATCTGGAGAATGACAGCGACGATGCCGCCATTGTCTCGGCCATCGTGGCGCTGGGGCAGGCGCTGAATTTGCGCATCGTGGCAGAGGGCGTGGAGACCAGCAGTCAGCAAAGTTTCCTGACCCACTTGGGCTGCGACTCGTTGCAGGGTTATCTACTGGGGCATCCATTGCCAGCGGACCGCTTCATGGCGGATATTAGCGCGGCGCAGAACCGCGTATCCGAGAGCACGCTTTGACGTTTCACGCTTTGCACAACACTAAAAGCAAGAGCATAGAGTCGGAAACACCCATGGATAAAAACCTCCTCATCACTGGCGGCTCCAGAGGTATTGGCGCAGCCACGGCAGTTCTGGCGGCATCGCAGGGATATCGCGTCTGCATCAATTATCTTTCTGACCATGCTTCGGCCGAGCGCATCTGCGGGCAGATTCGCGAGGCGGGCGGTTACGCCATCGCGGTTCAGGCCGATGTCAGCAACGAAGACGAAATCATTCGACTGTTTTCCCGCGTGGATTCTGAAATGGGGCGTCTGACTGCCTTGGTCAACAATGCCGGGACAGTGGGCGAGGCCTCGCGGGTCGACGCCATGTCCGAATTCCGTATGCTCAAGATCATGATGAGCAACGTGGTGGGGCCGATGCTGTGCAGCAAGCACGCATTGCTGCGCATGTTGCCGCGACACGGCGGCCACGGTGGCAGCATCGTCAACGTGTCATCGGTGGCCGCGCGACTGGGTTCGCCGGGTGAATACGTCGATTACGCCGCCTCCAAAGGCGCGCTGGACACTTTCACCATTGGCTTGGCCAAGGAAGTCGCGGGCGAGGGTGTTCGTGTGAATGCCGTGCGTCCGGGTTACATCTTCACCGAGTTCCATGCGTTGAGCGGGGATCCCCAGCGCGTGAGCAAGCTCGAACCGACCATTCCGATGGGGCGCGGCGGATTGGCCGATGAAGTGGCTGAGGCGATTTTGTGGCTGCTGTCGGACAAGGCCTCGTATTCGACGGGTTCGTTCATTGATTTGGGCGGCGGTCGCTGACAGGCCGGTTGTGCGGATGTCTGCATTTCCCGGGTTGAGAAACGCTCGGCCTTCGACCCGATCCAGACATCGGCGCTGCAACCACCATCGGCTAACCCAGCATCGAGCGAATGATCTTCCCCAGCGTCTCCATCGCCCGTTCCGAAGTGTCGCTCCATGGGCTGCCGTAGTTGAGGCGGATGCAGTTCTTGAAGCGTCGGGTGGGCGAGAACATCGGGCCTGGCGCAATGCTGATACCTTGGGCAAGCGCCACGTTAAACACCTTCAACGAATCGATCTGCTCAGGCAGCTCCAGCCACAGGAAGTAACCGCCTGACGGCTGGCTGACGCGGGTCTGCGGGGGGAAATAACGCGCGACCGCGCCCAGCATGGCCCGCAACTGGTCTTCCAGGCTGTTGCGCAGTTTACGCAGATGACGGTCATAGCCGCCGTGCTGCAGGTAGTCGGCGATGGCGGCTTGTGCGGGCATTGATGCGCACAGCGATGTCATCAGTTTCAGTCGCTCGACTTTCTGCGCGTAGCGTCCCGCCGCCACCCAGCCCACGCGGTAACCCGGTGCCAGGCTCTTGGCAAAGGAGCCGCAGTGCAAAACCAGCCCTTCCGTATCGAATGCCTTCGCCGGTTTTGGGGCATGCTGCCCGTAATACAGCTCGGCGTAGACGTCGTCTTCGATCAGCGGCACGTCATGCTTGCGCAGCAGTTCGACAAGTTCGCGCTTGCGTGATTCCGAAACCGTCGCCCCGGTCGGGTTCTGAAAGCTGGTCATGCTCCAGCAGGCCTTGACCGGATAACGTTCCAGCGTTTGCTCAAGGACGGCCAGGTCGATGCCGGTTTGCGGGTGCACCGGTATTTCAACCGCCTTGAGTTTCAGCCGTTCCAGCACCTGCAGGCAGGCGTAGAACGCGGGCGCTTCGATGGCCACCAGATCGCCGGGCTCGGTCACGGCCTGCAGGCACAGATTCAGGGCTTCCAGTGCGCCATTGGTGATCAGCAGTTCGTCCATGGGCAGCATCTGACCCGCCACCATGTAACGCAAGGCAATTTGTCGGCGCAGCGTCGGGTTGCCCGGGGACAGGTCGCTGACCACCATCCTCGGGTCCATGTCGCGGGTGGCACTGGCCAATGAGCGCGCCAGGCGTTGCAGCGGGAACAGGCCAGCGCTGGGGAACGCCGAACCAAACGGCACCGTATTGGGGTCCTTGATGGACTCCAATACCGAGAACACCAGTTCACTGACATCGACTTCCGTGGACTCGCTGACCTGTGGTTCCTGCGACGGTTCGAGGACGGGGGCAAGCTCGAAGCGCTGCGCAGCGAAGGTCTCGCTGGCGAAGCTGTCATTGACGAAATAGCCTGACCTCGGGCGGGCCCGGATCAGGCCGCGCCGCTCGAGCAGGTAATAGGCTTGAAAAACAGTGGAAGGGCTGATGCCGTGGGTCTGACTCGCGTAGCGCACTGACGGCACGCGTTGACCCGCCGCAAGCACACCCGAGCGGATCAGCTCGGCGATATCGTCGGCAAACTTTTCATAACGCTTCATTAAGGGGCTCGCGGCTGGACGGTCAGGCCTGCGGTGCAGCAATGCTCCACCGGGCGGGAATGACCGGACTATGCGCGCGAATGCCGTTTCAGTACAGGTGCAGATTTTTCCATAAACAGCAGATCAGATCACCGGAGAGTCTTCACCGGGTTCTACGCCAATGGTGTGATGACGCATGTCCTTTGCCTTATAGACGGTCAAGGCATCGGCTTCTGCTTCGGTGATCGGGACCTTCCGGCCGCCGATGTCCGCTTCGGACATATGGGTCGCGTCATTGGTGGTGATCACCACGTCGATGACAGCGCTGCGGCAGGTCGTGCCGTCCACCATCGCTGAGCAGTGTTGATGGCTGCTGTCGAATTCCAGAGGCATGGTCGTACTCCTTCACGGGGTGTGAAGCTGTGACTGCGAAGACAAGCGAATCGTTTCCCCGTTCCGACAGTGGGTAGGCCTGTGGCGAGCCTGCGCAAACCTCAAGAGCGCTGAAAGCTCTGCAGGAGCCGTCGGAGTTTACGACGGCCGTGAATGCGGTGGGTCAGTGATGAACACGTCAGATGACCCACCGCATTCGCCAGCAAGCCGGCTCCTACAGAGTCTGTGTCAGGCGCGAATCCGAGTGACGCCAAATAAACTGTAGGAGACGTCGGAGGTTACGACGGCAGCGAATGCGATGGGTCAGCCAATGGTGATGTCGACTGGCCTGACGCCTTCGCCAGCAAGCCGGCTCCTACAGAGTCTGTGTCAGCCACGAATCTGAGCGACGCCGAAAAACCTGTAGGAGACGTCGGAGTTACGACGGCAGCGAATGCGGTGGGTCGGCCAAGGGTGACGTCGGCTGGCCTGACGCATTCGCCAGCAAGCCGGCTCCTACAAAGTCTGTGTCAGCCACGAATCTGAGCGACGCCGAAAAACCTGTAGGAGACGTCGGAGTTACGACGGCAGCGAATGCGATAGGTTAGCCAATGGTGATGTCGACTGGCCTGACGCCTTCGCCAGCAAGCCGGCTCCTACAGAGTCTGTGTCAGCCACGAATCCGAGTGACGCCCAAAAACCTGTAGGAGACGTCGGAGGTTACGACGGCAGCGAATGCGGTGGGTCAGCCACAGCTGCCGTGTCTGACCTGCCGCCTTCACGAGCAAGCCGAACAAGGCGGGGCTACGGCGAACGAGCCGACGGCCGTGCGGTCCATTGAACGATGTGCCCGCGAAGAGGCACTGAGCCTATAGGAACTGCCAATGAATGCCTGGTGGCAAGAAGTCGTCGAGACCCTGCGCTCAGAATTTTCAGACATCACCGATGCCTCCCAATTGACCCGGGTGACCGTTCGTTTGGTCATTGCGGCAGTGCTGGGTGGCATCCTGGGGTTCGAGCGCGAGCACAAAGGCAAGGCGGCCGGGGTGCGGACGCACATGCTGGTGTGCATGGGCGCGGCATTGTTTGTGCTGGTTCCGCGACTGGCAGGCGCCGACGATGCGGCGTTGAGCCGGGTGGTGCAGGGGATCGTTGCGGGAATCGGCTTTCTCGGTGCAGGCACCATCCTCAAAGGCGACAAGCTCAGTACCCATCAAGTCAAAGGACTGACCACGGCAGCGGGATTGTGGATGACCGCCGCGATCGGTATTGCGGCAGGAATGGGACGGGAAACGACCGCCGTACTCAGTACGATTCTGGCGCTCGGAATTTTCAGCCTCGTGCCATTGATCGTCGAACGTTTCGATTCACCGCAAGAAAAGGAAAAAGACCCGGAGCGCAACACCGGAGGCGACTCGCACCCACCCTGAGCACGCCGATACCCTCGGCGCGCCCATTTCGTCCATGGTCACTGCTCGGCATGGTTACTCAGGAAAATCCTCACCGAGAATGGCCGGTGGTTCCTGTGAAGGCGGGTCGCCCTTGGGTGGCTCAATCACCGGCGGCATGGTCGGTGGAGGCGGCTCTTCGGGTTTGGGGACCGGCAATTCCGGGTCGTCGATATTCGGATCGGGCGTTTCTGCGGGAATGGGAATGTTCATTGCTTCACCTTCCTTCAGCGCAGGTTCGAACAGGCATTAGTGCCGCATTTCAACGCGCTCGCAGGCTTCGACAGCGAGGCGGTTTGAAAGATTCCTAATTATTTTCTAACCGCGCGTATAAACGCTTGGTCTAAACTCTGGGCGTTATAAGATTTCATATATTCTTCTCCCGATTCAAATCGAACCAGCTTAAATTGACTTATCATGTAGAACTGATGGCAATATTGTGCAATTTCACTAGTGTCATGGGAGGAAACGATAACTGCTGTCCCTTTCGATGCAGCACTCCGTAACGCGTTCCAAATATAATAACGATTCTCGGGATCAACACCCGCTGTAGGCTCATCTAGAATCAGGATGTCTGGTTCTAACGCGAGCAAAGTAAGCGTAAAAAACCAACGCTTCTCCCCGTAACTACACAATGATGCTTTCTTTTTTAGTAGTCTGGAGTAGCGCTCTAGGGTAGCAGCGCCCCAATCGGATATTTTGTTGAGGATATCATCAAACTTTGCAGTTTTAAAGGCTGCTAATGCGATAGTCATTTTCGCTATATCGCGCATAGTTAGCACTGCTGGAATATTCAAAATCTGAGAAAGATAGAGTAAGTTTTTGGAGGTGCATTGAATCGTTCCTGATGTGGGGAGATGAAGCTCACATATTAAATCGAAAAGAGTGGTTTTTCCTGATCCGTTGCCTCCGAGGATCCCTGTGACTTTGGAAGGAGCAACAGTCATAGAGGTGTTTTCAAAAATAACGGTCGATCCGTACGAAAAGCTCATATTGGTGACGTCTAAGCTCAGCATCAATAGCGGCTCCATACAGGATTAATAGGCATCAGTTTTATGGTCATAAAAGTAATTGAAAGCAATAAGGCGCCAATAATTAAACTTGCGCGCGCAAGCTGCAAATCATTCATCAGCATGATGCTGCTGCCTAATGTCATCGGGTTAATGTCGTTGATGAATCTGATAATGGTGGAGGTGGTGACTCGAGCCGCGATCAGCATCATTAACATCATGAACAATAATGCGGAGAATAAGGTGTTTGCATTTTGAAAGCTTAGCCTCAATTGAGAAAGCAGCAAGCCTCCGCAACAAAACATTAAAAAGCAGATGTAGAATCGCAAGAGGAGTGCAGTGAATTCTAGTAATTGGTACTCTCCGAACAATGGTCGGGTAAGCAAGTAAAGAAACGTGCAATATGTCAGGGAAATTATCGAGTAGGAAAGTAATTGCGCTGTTAACAAAATACCCCTTGCTTTTAGTGAATAGGCAAACGAGCGGATGAATCCACTTTCTCTACGGCCCACGAGATAAAATGCAAAACCAAAGAAAGCGACGGATGAAGCTACGTATGAGTAGTAGTAAGCGGAATGGTCAAGGTAGTCAATGGTAGGTTTTTCGTTCAGTCCCTTTGTTAAAAAAATAAAATAAAACATTAGGCTTGGTGACAACAAAATCCAAATAAACGCAATAGGCTCCTTGAGTTGTTCTTTAATTAAGATGATGGAAAGCTCAAACACCTTCACGGTTGTTGATTGCATAGAAGCCTCGCTTATGGAAATGGAACCATCACGGATTGTCGTGATGGAATTATTTTATCAAGGAAAGTACTGGAATAAAGGTTTCTGATATTGATGTTCTTCGAATTATTCATATGTAAAAATAACGAGGGTGATAAAAATTTGCTAAACGTATAATAGTTTCCGAAGAAATTTATTTTTTTTGTATACAAATAACCCTCTATTTTTAGGCATTTGAGCGTGGAAATAAGCCCGTCAATGGTCATGTTGTTTTTGTAGGGCGAGAGAGGGTTTAAGTTAGGTGAGCCTGTGGAGATATTTGAAATCTCATTGAAAGTATCAATACTGTTGGCGTTTAAAAAGTGCCGAAGATAAGGATCTTCGATGTCCCTAGGGCTTCTTTTTAATGCGCCAAAGAGTTGCATAAATCTAAATGTTTGCCACAGTTCATGTAATGATTTCTCTATTGAGTCTGCAAGAGTGGAGGCGTAAGACATGCCTGCGCAATACTTTACATGACTTGATATATTCTCATTGCCATAAATTAAAATAACGCATCTTCCGGGGAATCTTTGGTCAGAAATATCAAAAGCATGTACTTTTCCTGCTTTAGATAGAAGTTCTAACAGTCCCAGGGTTGATCGACCATGTAACAGCGCTCTAAGTTCTGAGGCCTGCCATTTTCTGTTGCATTGTTTGGTTAGCCAGAAACGTGTTAAAAACTGGCGCTCCAAACTCTCTTTGATCGCACCAAAAATTGAAGATTGGCTTGAAATGTGGAAGCTGCAACCACAGGTGTCTCTCTCAGGATAGAAACGGTTATCAGGGTCAACTTTGCTGTGCGTTAGATTCAGTGTGATCGTTGGGATTTGGCAAGACGAGAAATCGGATATTCGATTTGCCGTTGTAAGCGCGAATATATGCTCATCCAGCTCCGACGGACTAGCCATTCCTTGGGCAGTCTGAAGGAAAGCGTCTTTAAATGCTAAGGATTCAGTTGCGCCCAAGGCGTCAGCGAGTCGCCCGCGATTGTCCGAAGACACCTCCATATAAAAATGGCGGCGTTCAAAATACTCTCCTAAGGCAGTCAGCTCCGAAGAGCACTCGTTGCCTATTCCCGATCCGATTTTTCCCCAAGCATCACCCACCTCCACAACATGTGGGAATGGTTTTGCACATGGCGGCTGATGAAATAGGTAGCTGGGCAGGGCGCCAGACTGAGTGGAAGGTAAAATATTCATTCTGCTCCCCCGAAGAATTGGACGCAAAGAGGATTAAACAGTGCTGGATTTAGCCCAAGGCTTTTGGACACCATATTGTCGCAATATCCCGACCAAACTCTATTTCTCAATCCTAAGTTCTTCGCGGGCAGGTCTAGCAACATGGATAAAGATCCAGTTTCCATATGTGCCATTCGATACCCCCTAAACCGGTATTTAAATATAACTTTAGGCAGATACGCCATATAAATTACCGCTAGATTGGGGCTTCCTATATCACTTCCTGGCGGCAATAATGCTCGTTTCAACGTCGACAGGTCACTTGTATTCTGAGCAATCTCAAATTTTCTGGATTTTGGAAGTATGTGCAGAACCTTCTCTTCGCAGGGCCAGTTAGAGTTTGAGGATGAAAGCGAGCACGCAAAAAGTTCAATTGGGTACAGCGCACCTGCGCTTGCATATCCGCGCTTGTGCGAGGTGTCTTCTAGTGTTGTCGTTGGTGAAAATGGCGACTCAACTAATTTAAATGGAAGGTCAATGTCTACGAAGCGTTCACAGGATTCGTCGCGACCTACTGGGCTGGCGCGATCTCCTGTCTGAATAGGGTTGTCTAACAGTGTCAGGTTCATATCTGGGTAAAGAAGCAGCTCATTGCCTGCCATCGTCTTAAGCATTTCAGCCGAGAATCTATGGAGGTATGAAAGGTGTTCTACACATTCATGTATGGTGTAATTCGTTTTTGCGTGAAAATCTGTGATTTGCTGCAACATCTCGCTATCAACGAATTTCAAATAATAATCATGGGGTAATGTCGTCATGTGACTGTCCTCAAACATTGGCACAAAGTCCAGTGTGGTACTATTTCTTCTTCTATTTTTCCTGTAATTGGATTGATGCTCGCTGAGGAAAGTGCAGCATCTTGATGGCGCTTCGCGCCAGTATTGCATGTAAATAGCTTAATTCTACTTGTCAGGAAATCTGCGATCATTGACTCGTGTAGCAAACTCAGATTATTGTTGGTCCTCGGAATTTTTACGCCTCTCTGCTTAGAAAACTTCAGCAGCTGAGCCCAGTTGCATTTGCTGTTTTTTTTCTCTTCATAGCTTAGCAATCTATCGGCGTGGCAGAAGTGGCAAGGATTCCCGATCTCCGCGAAAAAAGGCTGGCTGAAGTAATAGGCATCAGGCATATGGTGTGCCACAACAATTCCGCTCTGCGGCGCCGAATTTGCAATTTTATAGTAAAGGGCTTTCAATACGGGATAATCGTAGTTTTCGCACATCAGGACGATAAAGTTTCTCTTTTGAGTAATTGTTCGCTCGGAAAAGTCGTGTGCATTTATGATCTCCGTTTCGCGCGCCACCTCGCTTCTAATTATCTTTAAGAATGCTGTCTCAAGATGATCGTGAATGATAATTACTTTTTCATATGGCAAGGCTTTCGGTCGCTTAATTATATTAAGCGTGCCGTCGAGAAAAGTCAGTCCGTCAGCTGCGTCAATCTTTTTCCCTTTCAATATTTTTTTAGTGTGCTTTCTGGAATGTCTTTGCCTATTAGAGGCTTGAGTTCTTCCAGGGCCTCGGCAAGTGGAGGTGATTTAATGGAGCTCATGCCTTTTTCTGAAATCAATATCGTACTATCTGTAAAACTCATTATTTCGTAGTTGCAAATTCTGATGGTCATTTTTAGCTCCTTGTAAGGCGTGTCTTTATCAAGGATAAAGACACGCCTTATTTTTAGTTGTTAATATTCTTCGAAGTCTTTAACGCTGCTATGTCCTCCGCTACCTCCACTGCAGCCTCCACCACCGCCACATCCACCGCTGCCACCGCAACCGCCACAACCACCCGAACCGCCGGTCGCTAGAGGGTTAGTATCGACGCCATAGTCACCTTCAAAGGTTACAAGTACTTCACCAAGGTCATTCAGGTTCATGTTTAGTTCATTTTCATAAGCCGAAGACATTGCGGTAGTTATCTTTTAGTCCTAGTAAGTTTTCCCGTCAATCGCATGAGTCCCTGATCTCTTGATTGCGGAGGTTACTTATGGGTGGCGAGTAGTGACGGGCTTGAAATTGCAATTCGCATCCTACATTTGTTTTCCTTTATATATGTAGGAGAGTTCCGTAGATGTTGTTTAAATCAAATAAATTATTCTGGTGGTTGAAATGTCTGTAAGACACCATCGCCAATCATCTGATTGTCATGTAGGGCATTTCCTGACGAGGCCAGAATGTGAGTTTTTTAGCAAAATCTGTAGTTTTACGCATCTGCGGATCGATCAATTGTCAGGCGCCGCGAATCCGCCATGTCGCCCACGTTTTGCGTTGACTTGACCGTTGGTGTAGGCAACCTAGTAAACCGAACCAACAAATCTTTGAACTTTTGTGTGCGCTAGCCTTCGGAACCTATGCGGCCACGTCGGGATATGTTCAGTCCGGTGGCTCCCTTTTTTATGGATAAGACGTTTTGCAACGGACGCTCAACAAGGAGCGTCCCTGGGGCGTGAGGAGTGATGCTCGATGAATGTGACTGCTGATCAGCCATACGGCCCTGATTCCCTGGCCACCGATGTACCGCACCCAAGCCAACCTTTACCCCTCACTCAAGCCTTGCAATTGCCGCGTATTGTCATCGAAGACACGCAACCGGTGATCGAGGGCGGGCAGCTTGCGGCCAAGGCCATCATCGAGCAGCCAGTGACGGTCACCAGCAAGGTGTTCGCGGACGGCCACGACAAGATGGCCGTGCGCATTTGCTATCGCGCTGCCGACGAGCAGCAATGGCACAAGGCGCCCATGCGCGACCTGGGTAACGACAGCTGGATCGGCGAGTTCACGCCGACGTCGGTGAGCCGCTATGTTTTCCGCCTTGAAGCCTGGATCGACCAGTTCGCCAGTTATCGCTACGAGCTCGAAAAGAAATACGCCGCCGGGGTCGACATTGGCCTTGAGCTGGAAGAAGGGCGTCTTCATCTCGTTCACGCGTCCGAGCGCAGTCAGCATGAGCTTCGCGGGCAGATCGACAGCGTGCTGCAGCGCCTGGGTCAGAACACGGAGCATGAGCCACAGGTGGCGTTGCTCTTGAGCAGCGAGACGGCGACGATCATGTCGCACGCCGATAATCACGCATTCCTGAGTCGCAGCTTCGAATACCCGTTGGATGTCGAGCGTGAACGGGCTCAGTTCGCCAGCTGGTACGAACTGTTCCCGCGCTCGATCACCGACGACAAGAGCCGTCATGGCACCTTCAATGACGTCCACAGCCGCTTGCCGATGATTCGCGACATGGGCTTTGACGTGCTGTATTTCCCGCCGATTCACCCTATCGGTCGCGCGCACCGTAAAGGCCCGAACAACTCGCTGACGGCAGGGCCCGACGATCCGGGCAGCCCTTATGCCATCGGCAGCGCTGAGGGCGGTCACGATGCCATTCACCCGCAGTTGGGCACCCGTGAAGATTTCCGTAACCTGGTGGCTGCTGCGGCCGAGCATGGGCTGGAAATCGCCCTGGACTTCGCCATTCAGTGCTCCCAGGACCACTTGTGGCTCAAAGAGCACCCGGGCTGGTTCTCTTGGCGGCCGGACGGCACCATTCGTTACGCGGAAAACCCGCCGAAGAAATATCAGGACATCGTCAACGTCGATTTCTACGCGCCGGACGCCATTCCCAGCCTGTGGCTGGAACTGCGCGATGTGGTGCTGGGCTGGGTCGAGGAGGGTGTGAAGATCTTTCGCGTCGACAACCCACACACCAAACCTCTGCCGTTCTGGCAGTGGATGATCGCTGATGTCCGCGCTCAGCATCCCGACGTGATGTTCCTCGCCGAGGCGTTCACCAAACCGGCCATGATGGCCCGATTGGGCAAGGTCGGTTATTCGCAGAGCTACACCTACTTCACCTGGCGCAACACCAAGGCAGAACTGGCTGAGTACTTCACCCAGCTCAACCAGACACCATGGCGCGACTGCTACCGGCCGAACTTCTTCGTCAACACACCCGACATCAATCCGCATTTCCTGCACGACTCGGGCCGTGCCGGTTTTCTGATTCGGGCTGCCTTGGCGACCATGGGTTCGGGGTTGTGGGGCATGTATTCGGGCTTCGAGCTCTGCGAGTCGGCGCCTGTGCCTGGCAAGGAGGAATACCTGGATTCGGAGAAATACGAGATTCGTCCGCGTGATTTCACCCAACCGGGCAACATCATCGCCGAGATCGCGCAGTTGAACCGGATCCGTCGGCAAAACCCGGCCTTGCAGACCCATCTGGGCCTGCGCATCTATAACGCGTGGAACGACAACATCCTGTATTTCGGCAAACGCACCGCCGATGGCAGCAACTTCGTGTTGGTTGCCGTCAGCCTCGATCCGCACAACGTTCAGGAAGCGAGTTTCGAGTTGCCACTGTGGGAAATGGGCCTGCCAGACGATGCCGCGACACTGGGCGAAGATCTGATGACCGGGCACAGCTGGACCTGGTACGGCAAGACGCAGTTTATGCGCATCGATCCGTCCTACCAGCCGTTTGGTATCTGGCGGATCAGAACCACAAACCCATAATTCGAAGGATGTGGTCATGGCAAAAAAGCCTCGCAACGCTGCCTTTATCGATGACCCGCTCTGGTACAAGGATGCGGTGATCTACCAGGTTCATGTGAAGTCGTATTTCGATTCCAACGACGATGGCATCGGCGATTTCCCGGGCCTGATTGCCAAACTGGATTACATCGCCCAATTGGGCGTCAACACCATCTGGCTGCTGCCGTTTTACCCGTCACCGCGCCGCGATGACGGCTATGACATTGCCGACTACCGCGGCGTGCACACCGATTACGGAACCATGGCCGACGCGAAGAAATTCATCGCCGAAGCGCACGACCGTGGGTTGCGGGTGATCACCGAACTGGTCATCAACCACACCTCCGACCAGCATCCGTGGTTTCAGCGCGCCCGCCATGCAAAGAAAGGCTCCAAGGCTCGCGATTTTTATGTCTGGTCCGATGACGATCAAAAGTACGACGGCACGCGAATCATCTTTCTCGACACCGAGAAATCCAACTGGACCTGGGATCCCGTGGCCGGTCAGTATTTCTGGCACCGTTTTTACTCCCACCAGCCGGACCTGAACTTCGACAATCCGCAGGTCATGAAAGCGGTGCTCGAAGTGATGCGCTACTGGCTGGACATGGGCATTGATGGTCTGCGGCTGGACGCGATCCCTTACCTGATCGAGCGTGACGGGACGAACAACGAAAACCTGCAAGAGACGCACAACGTGCTCAAGCAGATTCGTGCCGAAATCGATGCCAATTACCCTGACCGCATGCTGCTGGCTGAGGCCAATCAGTGGCCTGAGGACACCCAGCTGTATTTCGGTGATCGCAAGGGCAAGGACGGCGATGAATGCCACATGGCGTTTCACTTCCCCTTGATGCCTCGGATGTACATGGCCGTGGCCCAGGAGGACCGTTTCCCGATCACCGACATCCTGCGTCAGACCCCGGAAATCCCGGAAAACTGCCAGTGGGCGATTTTCCTGCGCAACCACGATGAGCTGACCCTCGAAATGGTCACCGACCGTGAGCGTGACTATCTGTGGAACTACTACGCCTCCGATCGCCGCGCGCGGATCAACCTCGGCATCCGGCGCCGTCTGGCGCCTTTGCTGGAACGCGACCGTCGTCGCGTAGAGCTCCTCAACAGCATGTTGTTGTCCATGCCAGGTACACCGACCCTGTATTACGGTGACGAAATCGGCATGGGTGACAACATTTACCTGGGCGACCGTGACGGTGTGCGCACGCCCATGCAGTGGTCCATCGACCGCAACGGCGGGTTTTCGCGCGCCAATCCCGCGAGCCTGGTGCTCCCGCCGATCATGGACCCGCTCTACGGGTTTCAGTCGGTCAACGTCGAAGCGCAGGACCACGACCCGCATTCGTTGCTGAACTGGACGCGTCGCATGCTTGCCGTGCGCAAGCAGCAGAAGGCCTTTGGCCGTGGCACGCTGAAAATGCTTTCGCCGAGCAACCGCCGGATTCTGGCGTACACCCGTGAGTACACCGGCCCTGACGGCAAGAGCGAAATCATTCTGTGTGTCGCCAACGTCTCGTCGGCCTCCCAAGCGGCTGAGCTTGAGCTCTCTCAGTACGCCGGCACCGTGCCGGTGGAAATGCTCGGCGGCAGCGCTTTCCCACCTATTGGCCAGCTGAACTACCTGCTGACGTTGCCGCCTTACGGCTTCTACTGGTTCCTGCTGGCCGCGGAGAATCAAATGCCCAGTTGGCACGTCGAACCCGCCGAGAGCATGCCGGACTTTCCGACCCTGGTGCTCAAGCAACGTCTGGAAGAATTGCTGGACGAACCGCTGCGCCAGACGCTGGAGCAGACGTCGCTGTCGGTTTACTTGCCCAAGCGTCGCTGGTTCGCCGGCAAAGGGACGGCCATCGACAATGTTCACATCCGCTACGGCGTGCGTTTCGGCTCCGCCCAGCGCCCCGTGATGCTGAGCGAGATCGAAGTGACGGCGGGCGGTGAAGTGGCCCGTTATCAGCTGCCCTTCGGTTTCCTCGCCGAAGACGATTTCAGCAGCGCCTTGCCGCAACAACTGGCACTTGCCCGCGTCCGTCGCGGGCGGCAGGTCGGGTTGATCACCGATGCGTTTACGCTTGAGCCGTTCATTCGTGCAGTGATCAAGGGCATGCAGGACAAGACTGTCCTTGCGACCAGCGACGGGGAGTTGCAATTCCAGCAGACGTCGAAACTGGCGCCGTTGGGACTGAACGACGAATCCGAAGTGCGCTACCTGTCGGCTGAGCAATCCAACAGCTCAGTGGTGATCGGCAGCAGCGTGGTGCTGAAGATGATTCGTCGCGTCGCCGCCGGCACACACCCTGAGCTGGAAATGGGTGCTTACCTGACCGAGGCCGGGTATCAGCACATCTCGCCGTTGCTGGGCGCTGTGGTGCGCGTGGACAACGAGGGAGAAAACAACCTGCTGATGATTGCTCAGGGGTATTTGAGCAATCAGGGCGACGCGTGGGAATGGACCCAGAACAACCTTGAGCGGGCCGTGCGGGATGAAATGGCCCTCGGTCATTCGAACGTGGAACAACACGCCAATGCACTGTTGGAGCTCAAGGATTTTGCCGGACTGCTGGGCCAGCGCCTGGGTGAGATGCATGTCGTGTTGAGCGCCCCGACCGACAATCCGGACTTCAAAACCGAGGTGACCAGCGTCAAGGACAGCCAGGCGTCGGCGAAGAGCGTCTCGGCGCAAGTCGAGCGCGCGCTGAATCTGCTGGAGCAACATCGCGATACGCTGGAACCCGCCGACCAGCAACTGGTCAGTGAACTGCTGGGCAAACGCAAACCGCTGTTGGCGCAGGTGCAAAACCTGGCGAAACAGTCGGTCGGTGGGTTGCGGATGCGGGTACACGGTGACTTGCACCTGGGGCAGATGCTGGTGGTCAAGGGCGATGCGTATCTGATTGACTTCGAAGGGGAACCGGCGCGTGCGCTGCAGGAACGACGGGCCAAATACAGCCCGTTCAAAGATGTCAGCGGTGTGCTGCGATCTTTCGACTACGCTGCCGCCATGGCGATGCGAAACGCGCAGTCCGCGGACACCTCGCCGGAGGCATCCGCAGCGCGTAAACATGTCGCTGAAACGTATTTGAGTCAGGCGCGCGCAGCGTTCCTCGATGGCTACAAGAACGCCACCGCCGACGTCGCGCACGCCTGGAAAGATGCCAAGGGAGAGGCCGCTGCACTGGCGTTGTTCACCCTGGAAAAAGCCGCTTATGAAGTGGCCTACGAGGCTGAGAATCGGCCGACTTGGTTGTCGGTCCCGCTTCAAGGCTTGCGCGGGCTGTTGAACTTGTCTGATGGAGAATGAAAATGAGTGCGTCTGACCAATTCGGTGATGGCAACCACAAGTTGTTGCCCAGCGCCGGCGATATGGACGCGTTGATCCGCGCCGAACACCGTGACCCGTTCTCCATGCTCGGCCCCCACAGCGATGGCAAGGACGGGCAGGTGATCCGCGCCTATCTGCCCAATGCGCTGGGTGTGCGCGTGCTGTCTCGCGACGGTGAGCGTGACCTTGGCGAACTGACCATGAGCGACAAGCCCGGCTTTTTTGCCGGGCATTTTCCGGTGCGCGAGCCGTACCTGTTGAAGATCAACTGGGCCACCGGTGAGCAGATCACCGAGGACCCTTACAGCTTTGGCCAGTTGCTCGGTGAGATGGACTTGTACCTGTTTGCCGAGGGCAATCACCGGGATTTGAGCAGCGCCCTGGGTGCGCAGGTGAAAACCGTCGACGGCGTCGAGGGTGTACGGTTTTCGGTGTGGGCACCCAATGCACGTCGCGTCTCTGTAGTGGGCGATTTCAACAGTTGGGACGGTCGTCGCCATCCGATGCGCGTGCGCTATCCGTCCGGCGTGTGGGAGATTTTCATCCCGCGCATCAAGCCCGGTGAGACCTATAAATACGAGATCCTCGGGCAGCACGGCGTCCTGCCACTGAAAGCCGACCCGATGGCATTGGCTACCACGGTGCCGCCGAACACAGCGTCAAAAGTGGCTGCGCCGCTGAGCTTTAACTGGCAGGACACCGACTGGATGCAGTCGCGCGGCGACAAGCACGACATCCACAAACCGCTGTCGATCTATGAGTTGCATGTCGGTTCGTGGAAATGGCACCACGGCGGGGACGATGAACCGGATCGTCCCTACAACTGGCATGAGCTGGCCGAAAAACTGATCCCGTACATCAAAGGCCTGGGTTTCACCCACATCGAACTCATGCCGATCATGGAACACCCGTTCGGCGGTTCATGGGGTTATCAGCTGTTGTCGCAGTTCGCGCCTAGCGCGCGTTATGGCACGCCTGAGGATTTTGCAGCGTTCGTCAACGCCTGCCACCAGAATGACATCGGCGTTATTCTGGACTGGGTGCCCGCGCATTTCCCGACGGATACCCACGGTCTGGCGCAATTCGACGGCACTGCGCTGTATGAATATGGCAACCCGCAGGAAGGCTTTCACCAGGACTGGGACACGCTGATCTACAACCTTGGTCGCACGGAAGTGCACGGGTTCATGATCGCGTCGGGTCTGCACTGGTTGAAGAACTTCCACATCGACGGCCTGCGTGTCGATGCCGTGGCTTCGATGCTCTACCGCGATTATTCGCGAAAGGCCGGGGAGTGGGTGCCTAACCGCTACGGCGGCCGTGAGAACCTGGAAGCGATCGACTTCCTTCGCCACCTCAACGATGTGGTTGCCCTTGAGGCACCCGGCGCATTGGTGATCGCCGAAGAGTCGACGTCATGGCCCGGCGTCTCTCAGCCGACTCAACAAGGCGGCCTCGGGTTTTCATACAAATGGAACATGGGGTGGATGCACGACACCCTGCATTACGTCGAACAGGACCCGATTCATCGTCAGCACCATCACAATGAGTTGAGCTTTGGCCTGGTTTACGCTTGGTCCGAACGTTTCATCCTGCCGATTTCCCACGACGAAGTGGTGCATGGCAAACGTTCGCTGATCGACAAGATGCCGGGCGACCGCTGGCAGAAATTTGCCAACCTGCGCGCCTATCTGACGTTCATGTGGACCCACCCCGGCAAGAAGCTGCTGTTCATGGGCTGCGAATTCGGCCAGTGGCTCGAGTGGAACCATGACAAGGAACTGGACTGGCATTACCTGGAGTACGCCGATCACAAGGGCGTGAAGACACTGGTCGGGGACCTGAATCGTCTTTACCGCTCGGAGAAGGCGCTGTATGAGCAGGATTGCCAACCGCAGGGTTTCCAGTGGGTGATTGGTGATGACGCCGGCAACAGCGTGTATGCCTACCTGCGCTGGAGCAAGGAGGGTGAGCCGCTGCTGGTGGTTGCCAACCTGACGCCGGTGCCGCGCCATGGCTATCGGGTGGGCGTGCCGTTCAGCGGGAAGTGGGCTGAGCTGTTGAATTCCGATGCCGGGGTGTATGCGGGTTCGAATATTGGCAACGGCGGGGCGGTGGTGGCTGATGATGTGAAGAGCCATGGTCAGGCGTTTTCGCTGGCGCTGGATTTGCCGCCGTTGGCGGTGGTGGTGTTCAAGCCGGTTGGAGAATAGTGAGGGCGCTTTGGGTGGGCCCATGCCTCGCGTGTATATCCGTTGTTGAGGGTGGCGCTGACATGGGTTCCGCCCTTACGGCGGGTCACTTTTTCCAAGAGCCGAAAAAGTAACCAAAAAGGCCCCGCTCCCTGTACGGCCCGACTTCGTCGGGTTCCCTCGCTCCGGCATTGCTCCGGGGGCACGCCGCCGACCGGCCATCCTTGGCCGAACGTCGGCTAGCGCGAAATCCATGTCGCGCTGCCCCCTGCGCAATACCTCTGCTCGGCCTCCCAAAGTCGCAACCTGCGTCGTTCACAACCTCTCGGTACGATCGCGACGACGTCGTTCGGACTGTCGCGGGTTTGGAAGCAAAAACACATTGATGATCGTTCCCACGCTTCGCGTGGTAACGCAGTGAATGACGCTCCGCGTCAATGGAACGCGGAGCGTCTTGCCGGGCATTCCGGCGCGGAGCGTGGGGGCGATCAAAACTTGAGCACCACTCGGACCTGTGGGAGTCAGCTTGCTGACGAATGGAGTGTGTCATTCACCCTCGATGTACCCGAAACGCCTCAATCCGTTGAGGGTGACTTTCCCTACGCCCCTCAACGCTTCTTCTCAGTCTCTTTCATAAATGCCGCCAGTTCGCTGGCATAGAACCGCGCGTTCCCTGTGGTGCCGTGCCCTCGGGTGTCGGCGCTGGCCGGGATGAGCAACAGCCGCGCGTTCTTTATCTGCTTCAGTGACGTTTGCAGGGTCCCGGTTTCAGGTGGGTTGCGCTCATCGTCGGCCGCATTGATCGCCAATACCGGCGCCTGGATTTTGCTGAGGCCAGGCGCAGCGTTGAAGTCGGCGGACGATTGCCATTGGTAGATGAAGTCATTGGCATCGGCGGTCTGCGGGGCGTTGAGGCGTTCGTCCACCCGTTTGTCAGCCAATGCCCGGGTCGGTGCGCTGGCCTGGTACGCCAGCGTGCCGCCGCTGGTGGCGGTGCTGAACATGGCGTTGGCCAGGCGCAGTGAAGGGGGTTGTGCGGTGTAGTTGCCGTTGTTCCAGGCCGGGTCCTGTTTGATGGACTCCACCAGCAAGCGACGCATCATCCAGTTGCGCGAGGACATCTCTGTCGGTTGTGACGCCATGGGGACCAGCGCATCCATCATCTGTGGCCAGTTTTCACCCCACATCCAGGTCTGCATGCCGCCCATGGAGTTGCCGATCACCAGACGCAGGTGCTTGACCCCCAATCCTTCGGTGACCAGTCGGTATTGCGCTTGCACCATGTCTTCGTAGTTGTACTGCGCAAACGCCGCGCGCAGGCCGTCTGAGGGTTTGGTCGATTGCCCCATCCCGATCCCGTCGGTCGAAATGATGTAGTACTTGCTCGCGTCCAGCGGCTGGCCCGGGCCGAACAGTTCGCCGCCGAAGTCTTTGCTCAGCACATCGCTGCCCGGTCGGTAGGTGCCATGCAGGTAAAGGATGGCCGGGTTTTGCGGGTTTCCCAGGGTCACGTAGTGCAACTTGAGGTCGTTGAGTTTTTTGCCGTCATGAAAGGTGAATTCGGGGGCGACCCAGTCGCCTTCTTTCGCGGCGGGCAACGAAGCCGCTTGAACGGTGTGACTGGCAAACAGCGAGGCGCACAGCAGAGGCATGGCATGCAGGAAGGGGAATCTGATGTTCTTGTTATTCATAGACGCTCCACTTGAGGTGTTGACCGGATCAGCGCGCGCGGCACCTGGGCCCAACGCGTCGACGGTCCTCGATCATCGTTCAATGAACGAATTCTGTGAATACCTATTTCGCGCTCACAATTATTCACAGCCACCCACGCCGCAGATCGCCTGCGCCGGGGCCGATGATCTGATTTCCTGGCGATGCTGGCATTCTGGGCTAGAGTTTTTGAGGTCGGGTTTGCGCCGACACGTGTTCAACACCCGTGATTGAAAGGACCCGACAACGTATCGGGTCTTTCCACCTGATCAGGAGTTCACGATGGACCTCAACCGTCGGCAGTTCTTCAAGGTCGCCGCTGTCGGCCTTGGAGGCTCGAGCCTGGCGGCGTTGGGCATGGCCCCAACGCCTGCGTTCGCCGAGCAGATACGCCATTTCAAACTCGCCCACACCCATGAAACCCGCAACACCTGCCCGTACTGCTCGGTCGGCTGCGGATTGATCATGTACAGCCAGGGCGATGCCGCGAAAAACGTCGCGCAGAGCATCATTCACATCGAAGGCGACGCCGATCACCCGGTCAACCGCGGCACCTTGTGCCCGAAAGGCGCGGGTCTTCTGGACTTCATTCACAGCCCGGGCCGCCTCAAATACCCTCAAGTGCGCAAGCCGGGGAGCAGCGAATGGACCCGCATTTCCTGGGATGAGGCGCTGGACCGCGTGGCGGACCTGATGAAGGCCGACCGCGACGCCAACTTCATCGAAAAGAACGACAAGGGCCAGACCGTCAACCGGTGGCTGACCACGGGCTTCCTTGCAGCGTCCGCGGCGTCCAACGAAGCCGGTTACATGACGCACAAGGTCATTCGCGCAACCGGCATGCTGGGGTTCGATAACCAGGCACGTGTCTGACATGGCCCGACGGTGGCAAGTCTTGCCCCGACGTACGGCCGTGGAGCCATGACCAATACCTGGACCGATATCGCCAACGCGAATCTGATCCTGGTGATGGGCGGCAACGCAGCAGAAGCACACCCTTGCGGTTTCAAATGGGTGACCGAAGCCAAGGCGCACAACAAGGCACGCTTGATCGTGGTCGACCCGCGTTTCACGCGTACTGCGTCCGTGGCCGACTATTACGCGCCGATCCGCACGGGCAGCGACATCGCGTTCATGGGCGGGTTGATCAACTACCTGCTGACCCAAGACAAGATCCAGCACGAATACGTGCGCAATTACACCGACGTGTCCTTCATCGTCAAAGCCGGTTATGGCTTTGAAGACGGGATCTTCAGTGGATACGACGCGACCAAGCGGCTCTACACCGACAAGTCGGGTTGGGGCTACGAGCTGGGCGAGGACGGGTTTGTCAAAGTCGACCCGACCCTGCAGGACCCGCATTGCGTCTATCAGCTGATGAAGCAGCATTACAGCCGTTACACCCCGGAAATCGCCAGCCTGACCTGCGGCATGCCACAGGACCGGATGATGAAGATCTGGGAAGAGATCGCCACCTGCTCGACACCGGGCAAGACCATGACGATTCTCTACGCGCTGGGCTGGACGCAGCACTCCATCGGTTCGCAGATCATCCGCAGCGCGGCGATGGTGCAACTGCTGCTGGGGAACGTCGGCATGCCGGGCGGAGGCGTGAACGCCTTGCGCGGTCACTCGAACATTCAGGGCCTCACCGACCTTGGGCTGCTGTCCAACGCGCTGCCCGGTTACCTGACCCTGCCGTCCGATGCGGAACAGGATTACGACGCGTACATCACCAAACGCACGCAAAAGCCCCTGCGTCCGGGGCAACTGTCTTACTGGCAGAACTACAGCAAATTCCACGTCAGCCTCATGAAGTCCTGGTATGGCGCCAATGCCACGGCCGAGAACAAATGGGGTTATGACTGGCTGCCGAAGCTCGACATACCCAACTACGACATCCTGAAAATGTTCGACATGATGGGCAAGGGGCAGGTCAACGGCTATATCTGCCAAGGGTTCAATCCCATCGCGGCGTTGCCGGACAAGAACCGGGTGATGAAGGCGCTCGCCAAGCTCAAATGGCTGGTGATCATGGACCCGCTGGCGACTGAGACGTCTGAGTTCTGGCAGAAAGTCGGCCCGTACAACGACGTACAGACTGACGCCATACAGACGGAAGTCATTCGCCTGCCCACGACTTGCTTCGCGGAGGAAGACGGCTCGCTGGTGAACAGCAGCCGCTGGCTGCAGTGGCACTTCAAAGGCGCGGAGGGTCCCGGCGAAGCCACCACCGACATCCGCATCATGAGCGAATTGTTCCTGCGCCTGCGCAAGCGCTATCAGGAACAGGGCGGTGCGTATGCCGAACCGCTGTTGAAACTGAGCTGGCCGTACAAGGTGCCTGAGGAACCGTCGCCCGAAGAGATCGCCAAGGAGATCAACGGCGCCGCCACGACGGATTTCACGGATTTCTCAGGCGCGGCCATCAAGGGTGGCGCGCAGCTGACCGGATTTTCCCAGCTCAAAGACGACGGCAGCACGGCGTCTGGGTGCTGGATTTTCTGCGGCAGCTGGACCGAAGCCGGCAACCAGATGGCACGACGGGACAACAGCGACCCCTATGACATGCACCAGCATCAAGGGTGGGCATGGGCCTGGCCGAGCAACCGGCGCATCCTGTACAACCGCGCCTCCGCAGACACCCACGGCAACCCCTGGGATCCGAAGAAACGGCTGGTCTGGTGGAATGGCAAGGCCTGGACGGGCACTGACGTGCCGGACTTCGTCGTGACCTCCGCGCCGGAAGCGGGGATGAATCCGTTCATCATGAACCCCGAAGGGGTGGCGAGATTCTTCGCCGTCGACAAGATGAACGAGGGGCCATTCCCGGAACACTACGAGCCATTCGAAACCCCGATCGGCATCAACCCGCTGCACCCCAACAACAAACAGGCGACCAGCAATCCCGCCGGACGCATCTTCGATTCGGTGTGGGACTCATTGGGGGTGGCCAAGGACTTCCCGTACGCGGGCACCAGTTACCGGTTGACCGAGCATTTCCACTACTGGAGCAAGCATTGCCGGCTCAATGCGATTGCGCAGCCTGAGCAGTTTGTCGAGATCGGGGAGGCGCTGGCCAAGGAGAAAGGCATCGTAGCAGGGGATCGGGTCAGGGTGAGCAGCAAGCGCGGATTCATCGAGGCGGTTGCGGTGGTCACCAAGCGGATCCGGCCGTTGCAGGTCAACAATCAGGTGGTGCATCAGATCGGTATCCCGATCCATTGGGGGTTCACCGGCACCACCCGCAACGGATACCTGGCCAATACGTTGGTGCCGTTCCTGGGTGACGGTAACTCGCAAACCCCGGAATCCAAGTCGTTCCTGGTGAACGTGGAGAAAATCTGATGGCCATTCAAGACATCACTGCACGTTCAGCCACCACCACGGTGCCCTCGTCGATCAGGCAACTGGAAGAGGTCGCCAAACTGATCGACACCACCAAGTGCATCGGCTGCAAGGCTTGTCAGGTCGCGTGCTCGGAGTGGAACGAGCTGCGCGACGAGGTGGGCCACAACCACGGCACCTATGACAACCCGCAGGACCTGAGCGCAGAAACCTGGACCCTGATGCGCTTCACCGAGCACGAAACCGCCGACGACAACCTGGAGTGGCTGATTCGCAAGGACGGCTGCATGCACTGTGCTGATCCCGGTTGCTTGAAGGCGTGCCCAAGCCCGGGTGCAATCATCAAACACGCCAACGGCATCGTCGATTTCAACCAGGATCACTGCATCGGTTGCGGTTACTGCATCACCGGGTGCCCGTTCGACATTCCGCGGATCTCGCAGAAAGACCACAAGGCGTACAAATGCACGCTGTGCTCGGACCGCGTCTCCGTGGGGCTTGAACCGGCGTGCGTGAAGACCTGTCCGACCGGCGCCATCGTCTTTGGTACCAAGGAAGACATGAAGGTGCACGCTGCCGAGCGGGTCGTCGATCTGAAATCCCGAGGGTTTGAAAACGCCGGTCTGTATGACCCTGCCGGGGTCGGCGGCACCCACGTGATGTACGTGCTGCACCACGCCGATGATCCCAGGTTGTACGCCGGCTTGCCGAAGGATCCGGAAATCAGCCCGTTGGTGGGGCTGTGGAAAGGCGTCAGCAAACCGCTGGGGCTGCTTGCCATGGGGGTCGCGGTGCTCGCGGGCTTCTTCCATTACGTGCGCATCGGCCCGCAGCGCGAGGAAGACGAGCACGACCCTGTGAAAGACCCGAATGTGCACGAGGTCGACCCTGCCGTGCATGTCTATGACCCCCATAAAACGGGACCTGAAGGGGAGCAGCGGCCATGAGCGAAAACCGTGAACCCGGCAAGACCATCCTGCGCTACAACGCCAATGAGCGGACCAACCACTGGCTGGTGGCGATTCTGTTTTTTATGGCAGGGTTGTCCGGCCTGGCCTTGTTTCATCCGGCTATGTTCTGGCTGACCCATTTGTTCGGCGGAGGCCCGTGGACGCGCATCCTGCACCCGTTCATGGGGGTGGCGATGTTTGTGTTCTTCCTGGGATTGGTGATTCGTTTCTGGCGCGCCAACCTGTTCATCCCCAATGACCGCCTGTGGCTCAAGCGGATCGACCGGGTGATGGTCAACTCAGAGGAGGGCGTGCCGCCGATTGGCAAGTACAACCCCGGTCAGAAGCTGCTGTTCTGGACGCTGCTGCTGTGCATGCTGGCGTTGCTGTTGAGTGGTCTGGTGATCTGGCGTGCCTACTTCAGCGAGTACTTCGGCATCACGGTGATTCGTCTTGGCGCCTTGGTGCACGCGTTGGCGGGCTTCGTACTGATCACCAGCATCATCGTGCATATTTATGCCGGTATCTGGATCAAGGGGTCGGTGAGCGCCATGCTGCATGGCTGGGTCAGCCGCCGCTGGGCGAAGAAACATCATGCGTTGTGGTATCGCAAGATCGTCGATGAAGAAGGCCCGCCGGTTCAGGCGCAGCCTCGTGTAACCAAGAAAGGATGACGCGTTGAGTCAGACCCTCGAACCCGAAGAAATCCAGGCGCAGGCGGGGGCTTATTCCCTGCCGTTCCTGTACCTGCCGCCTGCCAACCTGTTTGCGCTGCGAGCCGCACGCCTGGAACTGCTCGCCGAAGGGCATCCGTTGGCCGACTATCTGCGTCTGATCGCGGCGCTGTGTCGGGTTCAACAGGATCTGCTCGATCAGCCACCCAGCGACTGGGTCCCGGACAGCGGCCGTCTTGAGGTATGCCGTCAGCACGGCCTGCCGCCGCTTGCCGCCGACAGCCTGGTTCGCGAAGCGCACTGGCAGCGCTATCTGGAAGCACTCCTCCAACGCTTCCAACCGTTAGCGCAGGATCACGTCAAGCAGGCCGTCGCCCGGTTACTCTCTGCAGACGAAGGACAGCGCAAAGCGTGGGCGATTTCACTGCTCAGTGGTCAGTACGCGGGTCTGCCAGCGGCTGTGGTGCCGTTTCTGGGCGCCGCCCTGCAAACGGCCTGGAGCCATTGGTTGTTGACGCTGTCCTTTACCGACCTCAAACCCTGCGACAGCCTGGGCCAGTGCCCGGCCTGTGGTTCACCGGCGATGGCGGGTGTCATTCGTCATCGCGGCAAGTACAACGGTCTGCGCTACCTCGTGTGTTCGCTGTGTGCCTGTGAATGGCATGTGGTACGGGTCAAGTGCGTGTATTGCGAACAGAGCAAAGGCCTGAAGTACGTCAGCCTGGACGATGACCGCGTGGCGGTGGACAAGGCGCCCCTGCGGGCCGAGGTCTGTCCGGGCTGCAACACGTACCTCAAGCAGATTTATCTGGAGTGCGATGCCGAAGCCGAGGCGTTGTCGGCGGACCTGGCGAGCCTGATGCTGGACATGCGCCTGGACCTGGAAGGCATCCAGCGGCTGGCGCCGAACCTGATGCTGGCGCCTGGGGGCGAGTGAAAAGGGCGTCTACACTCAGATTCCGCAACACGCTGCAATCTGCTTCTGGCCTGAAGGCGCCCGCTTGCTGGCGAAAGGGTCGGTTCAGTCAACAGAGAGAGGACTGAGTGGACGCCTTCGCCAGCAAGCCGGCGCCTGCGGGCTGGATGGAGGGCAGTTCCCCAGGACGCCTATTTCGGAGTACATGAATGCCCGCAAACCTTGCCTCGATCCCGCCGCGTTTACCCTCCGTCGACAGCCTGTTGCGTCATCCCGCCTGCCATCCCCTGATCGACCGCTATGGACGCGACGCGGTGCTGGCCACCGTGCGCCAGTTGCTCGATGACGTGCGTGAGTCGGCTGTAACAGGACACGCCAGTGCAGCGGAGCTCAGCAGTGAGGTATTGGCGGGCAGGGCATCGGAGCGTCTGGCGATCCAGCACCGGAGCAAGGTGCGCCGGGTGTTTAACCTGACGGGCACAGTGCTGCACACCAATCTGGGTCGGGCGCTGCTTCCCGAGGAAGCCATCGAGGCCATCCAGACCGCCGCACGTTACCCGCTGAACCTCGAGTTCGACCTCAACAGCGGCAAGCGCGGCGACCGCGATGACCTGATCGAGGGGTTGATTCGTGAACTCACCGGCGCCGAGGCCGTAACCGTCGTCAACAACAATGCGGCGGCGGTGTTGCTGGCGCTCAACAGCCTGGGCGCGCGCAAGGAAGGCATCATCTCTCGCGGCGAGCTGATCGAGATTGGCGGTGCGTTTCGCATTCCCGACATCATGGCCCGGGCGGGCGTGAAGCTGCATGAGATCGGCACCACCAACCGCACCCATGCCAAGGATTACGAGGCAGCCATCAATCCGCGCACGGGCTTGCTGATGCGCGTTCACACCAGTAACTACAGCATTCAGGGCTTCACCACGAGTGTGCCGACGCAGGCACTGGCGAGCATCGCCCATGAGCACGAGCTGCCGCTGCTGGAAGACCTGGGGAGCGGCAGCTTGCTGGACATGACACGCTGGGGGTTGCCGGCCGAACCGACGGTGCGCCAGACCTTGGCCGAAGGCGCCGACATCGTGACCTTCAGCGGCGACAAGCTGCTCGGCGGTCCACAGGCCGGCTTGATTGTCGGCAGCAAAGCGCTGATCGCAAAAATCAAAAAGAACCCGCTCAAACGCGCGTTGCGCGTGGACAAGTTGACCCTGGCGGCGCTGGAAGCCGTCCTGAGTCTGTACCGCGATCCCGACCGCCTGGCCGCGCGTTTGCCCAGCCTGCGCCTGTTGACGCGTCCGCAAGGTGAAATTCTGGCCCAGGCCGAACGCCTGCGGCCCCTCTTGGCCAGGACACTGGGCGAAGGCTGGGGCGTGGCCGTGCAGCCGAGCCTCGGCATGATCGGCAGCGGCAGCCAACCGGTGGCGCGGCTGCCCAGCGCTTCGTTGTGTTTACGACCGATCGTCTCGAAAAAGCTTCGCGGCCGTCAGCTTCACGCGCTGGAGGCCGGGCTGCGTAACCTGCCGATTCCGGTGTTGGGGCGCATCGACGATGACGCGCTCTGGCTCGATCTGCGACAACTGGACGACGAAGCGGGCTGGACGGGCCAGTTGAGCCAGTTGCGGTGGGAGGGCGAGGCGGGGTGATTGTCGGGACCGCTGGACACATCGACCACGGCAAGACGGCGTTGCTGGAAGCGCTGACCGGGCAAGCGGGCGACCGCCGACGCGAGGAACGCGAGCGCGGCATCACCATCGACCTGGGTTATCTGTACGCGCCCCTTGCTGCCGATGCGCCACTGACCGGGTTCATTGATGTGCCCGGCCACGAGCGCTTCATTCACAATATGCTCGCTGGCGCACAGGGTATCGATCTGGTGCTGCTGGTGGTCGCGGCGGACGACGGCGTGATGCCTCAAACCCGCGAGCACCTGGCAATCGTCGAATTGCTCGGAATTCCTGCGTTGCGGGTCGTGATCAGCAAGTGCGATCGGGTCGACTCGGCCCGTGTGCAGCAGGTCCGCACGCAGCTTCGTCACCTGCTGGCGTCGGGTCCGTATGCCGATGCGCCGCAGTTCGAAGTCGCAAGCCTCACGGGCGAAGGTATCGACGCCTTGCGTCAGGCCTTGCTCAATGCTCAGAACAGCGTGCTGGAACGCAGCGACCGCGGCGGCTTTCGGCTGGACATCGACCGGGCGTTCAGTGTGTCCGGTGCCGGTATTGTCGTGACCGGGACTGCGCTGGCCGGAGAAGTGACCGTTGGCGACACGTTGCGACTCGGGCAATCAGGCAAGAGCGTGCGGGTACGTGGTCTTCACGCACAGAACCAGACCGCCGCACACGCTCGCATCGGGCAACGTGTGGCGCTGAATCTGAGCGCTGAGAAGCTTTCCCTGGAACACATCCATCGCGGCGACTGGTTGCTGGCAGAGTGGCTGTTCGCGCCGACCCGGCGGATCGACATCGACCTGCAATTGCTGAACAGCGAGACGCGCGCGTTCGAGCACTTCAGCCCGGTTCACGTCCACATTGGCACTCAGGACGTCACGGCCCGCGTCGCCTTGCTTGAAGGGGGCAGTGTCGCCCCCGGCGGGCGCATGTTCGCGCAATTGCTGCTCAATGCGCCGGTGCACGCGGTTCATGGGGATCGTCTGGTGGTGCGCGACCAAAGCGCGCAACGCACCTTGGGTGGCGGCCGGGTGCTGGACCCGTTTGCACCGTCACGTCAGCGCCGCAGTGCCGAGCGACTGGCGACGCTGAACATTCTTGCCGGCGCGCCGGACCTTGAAACAGCACTGCCCGCATTGATTGCACACAGCGAAACCGGCCTTGACCCGCAGCGGCTGGAACGGCAGTTCAATCGCCTGCGCGCGACCTGGCGATTACCGCCCGACATCCAGAACATTCTCACTCGGCAAGGGCAACTGCTGTTCAGCGAGGCGCGATGGCAAGCCCTGCAAGGTGCATTACTTGAACATCTGGGAGGCTTCCATGAGCAGGAGCCTGATCAGCTCGGGCCTGATCGCGATCGGCTACGGCGTTTCGCGGCGATGCCGCTGGAGCGTCCGGCATTCATTGCCCTGATTGACGCGTTGCTTGCCGCAGGCACAATGGCCAGCAGCGGACCGTGGCTGCACCTGCCGGATCATCAGGTGAAGCTCAATGACGAAGACGAGCAGCTCTGGCAGCGCCTTTCACCGCTGATGCAGCAGGCGCGCTTCGACCCGCCGTGGGTGCGTGACCTTGCCGCGGCCACCGGACGCACCGAAGCGGACACGCGTTTGCTGCTGCGCAAGCTGGCGCGCATCGGGCAGGTGCATCAGGTGGTGCGTGATCTGTTTTATCTGGAGTCCACAATTCGGGAAATGGTGGCTATGCTGTTGCAACTGTCTGCAGCGGATCCGGTGATTCAGGCGGCAGCGTTTCGCGACAGGCTGGGCATCGGCCGCAAGCGCAGTATCCAGATTCTCGAGTATTTCGACCGCATCGGTTTCACCCGTCGTATCGGCGATCAGCGCCAGGTGCGGGGGGACAATGCTCTGGCGCAGGCGTCCAGGCCTGACGCTCAGGGGTGAAACGCTCCGAGACGGTCAGTTCGATCATGGAAGGCAATCGCGCCCGGTGGCGCGGCCGGGCTTCAAACCCGGTTGGGGACGGCAGCCGTTCCCGGGCAGGTTCGACTCCCGCTGCCTTCCGCCATTTTTCTTCTGCCTTAATAGGCGTCTGATGACGCTCGATCCTGGGGGAGCCTGGTCTGGGCGGCACTCCGACGAATGCGCCATGACAGTCTGCATGCGATCGTTCCCACCCTCTGCGTCCACTTTGACGCAGAGCGTCAACCACGCGGGTGTGGTAAGGATCAGGGGACCACAGGCGCATAAGACGCTTCCACCGGCACGGGGTTGTTAGTACCCGCTGCGGCATTTCCCGGACGAACGTCACCTCCCTGTAGTGAACCTGACACCGTTTGAACGGTCTGTTGACCACTGCGCGCGCGGTGCGCCGGGTCACGAGGCCCCGGTGTTTTGTGGATTTCCCCGCGCGTTGTTGCCTTCTCCAGCGGTTGCAGCGCCTTGCTCGTCGCTGCCGATCAGGCTTTTGTCCATTGCATGCGGCCCGACCATCCGGCCTTTCTTTTTATTTTTGTCGAAGATCACCCATGTCTCTATCTCGTCCCGTTTCTGCTTCTCTTCCATCCTCCCTGTTGCCGGGCGCCCGACGCCGTTTGCTCAGCGCCGGCTTGCTGGGAACCCTGCTGACCGTTGGTGTAGTCGCCCAAGCGCAAGCCGAAGGCAAGGATCGCTGGGTCAACGACACCTTGAGCACCTACGTCCGCAGCGGCCCGACCGATGGCTATCGCATTGTCGGCACGCTTAAATCAGGTCAGAAAGTCGAGTTGCTCACCACCCAGGGCGATTACAGCCAAGTGCGCGGCAATGCCGGTGACACGGTGTGGATCCCCTCGGCAGATCTGCAGGAAGTGCCCGGCCAGGCCGAGCGTTTGCCGCAACTGACTCAGCAAGTCGCCGACCTCAGTGCCCAGCTGAAAACCATCGACGACGACTGGAAAACCAAGGTCCAGGGCATGCAGGAGACCCTCGATTCGCGCAAGAAACTGGTGGATGAGCTGGAAGCCCGCACCAAGGACCTCAACGCCCAACTGACCGACGCCCAGTCGGAGCTGCGGTCTACCCAGGCCAAGCTCGGTGACGAGAACAATCAGGTGCTCATGCGCTACATGGTGTATGGCGGAAGCATCGCGGGGGCGGGGCTGTTGCTCGGTTTGATCCTGCCGGCGCTGACCCGGGGTCGCAAGCGCAACGACCGCTGGTTCTAACCGGTCAAGTACGGCCGGCGACAGGCGACAGCCATTGAAGCCGGACCAGGCTCAGGTTGCCAATGGGGTTCTGACACTGCGCTGATATCGGAACCAGACCAGCGCTGCCCACAGCCCCGAGGCAGCGCCAATGCCCATGGCCCAACGCGGACCAAACAGATCGGCGACCCAGCCCACGATGGGCGCGCCGACGGGCGTGCCGCCCAGGGTGGTCGCCAAAAGAATCGCCATCACCCGCCCTCGCATCAATGGATCGGTCGACAACTGCACCATGCTGTTGGCCGATGTGGTGAAGGTCTGCGCCGAAATCCCCAACACGAACAGCAGGCCGCCGAACAGCCAGAAGTTCGACATCAGGGCCGCCATTACGAAGCACCCGCCGAACAGCGCGCAGGCCCAGAACAGCAGCATCGGACCCGGGCGCGAGCGTCGCGCAGAAAGCAGGGCGCCGGTCACTGAACCCACTGCCATCAGCGACGTCAGCAGACCGTAATGGCTGGCGTCGGCGTCGAACACCGTGACGGCCATGGTCGAGATGTAGATGGGGAAGTTCAGGCCGAACGTGCCCATGAGAAACAGCATCAACAGGATGGCTTTCAGGTCAGGGCGAGCCCAGACGTAGCGGAAACCTTCGGCCAGTTGGCCGCGAACACGGGGAGGGCGTTCGCGCGCGTGCATCTGATTTTTCCGCAGTTTGCACAGCGAGACGATCATCGCGACAAACGTCAGCACGTTCAGCAGAAACACCCAGCCATTGCCCACCCAGGGAATCAATAATCCGGACACCGCCGGGCCGACCATTCGCGCCACGTTGAATGACAGCGAGTTCAAGGCCACAGCGTTGCTCAGGTAGGACTCCTCGACCAGATCGGACACAAAGGTCTGCCGCGCCGGGGCATCGATTGCAGCAACGCAGCCGGAAACCAGCGCAAAGAAGTACACGTGCCACAACTGCACATGCCCGGTGACCGTCAGCAGCCCGAGCCCCAGGGCCGAGGCGGCAAACGCCAGTTGCGTGCCGATGAGCAGTTTACGTCGGTCGAAATGATCGGCTGCGTAGCCGCTGATGGGCAGAAGCAGCAACATCGGCCCGAACTGCAAGGCCATGACAATGCCCAGCGCGGTGGCGTTCTGTTCGGTAAGCTGGGTGAGCACCAGCCAGTCCTGCGCGGTGCGCTGCATCCAGGTACCGATGTTGGAGACGATCCCGCCCAGGGACCAGACGCGGAAGTTGTAAACGGCCAGCGAACGGAAGGTTCTGGCCATCAGCAATGTGGCTCGGTCGGTCGGATTTTTTTCACCAGGGCAGGCCTTCTCAGCAAGTCGAACGACGTCCTTTGTCGGTGTGTCCGGGGTGGTCGTGATGACTCTCATGCGACCGGACGCAGGCCCTAGGTTACGCGTATACGCACGGGTCGTGCAGCACCTGACGCACATTTCATGGAACGGGCGTCCTAGTAAAACCGCGACGGTTCCGTGAAATATCCTGTCATAAGTACTGGGTTTGTTCTGCGGTACGCGCTACTTTGGTGCAGCTTCAGACGCGGTAGCGGTCAATTAACAACGCTCAAAAAAAATGTGCATCTGCAGTCGCAAGGATGCCGGGCCAACCGCGAGAGGGTGCATCCCCGTCACGGTTCGACCCGTTCAATGCTGTTCCACATTCAGAAGAATAAAGAGAGTCGACACATGAAGTATGAACCCTTGGCCAAGTCGCTGATTGCGACAGCATTTACCCTCGCTTTTTCATCCACGTACGCGGCGTCCGTTGCCCCTGTTGCTGCCGAAAACGGCATGGTGGTCACGGCGCAACACCTCGCGACCCACGTCGGTGTGGACGTTCTCAAATCCGGTGGCAATGCCGTCGATGCCGCGGTTGCCGTGGGCTATGCATTGGCGGTGGTTTACCCGGCAGCGGGCAATCTGGGCGGCGGTGGTTTCATGACCATTCAGCTCGCCGATGGCCGCAAGACTTTCCTGGATTTCCGTGAAAAAGCCCCGCAAGCCGCCACCGCCAACATGTACCTGGACAAAGACGGCAACGTCGTTCCTGACTTGAGCTCCAAAGGGCATCTCGCCGTAGGTGTGCCGGGAACCGTGTCCGGCATGGAGATGGCGTTGAGCAAATACGGGACCAGGAAGCGGGCAGAAGTGATTGCGCCTGCGATCAAACTGGCCGAGAACGGCTTTGTCCTGGGGCAGGGTGACGTTGACCTTCTGCACACCGCGACCGATGAATTCAAGGCAGACGCCAAGGACCTGGGGACGATCTTCCTGAACAAGGGCCAGCCGCTGCAGGTCGGCGACAAGCTGGTGCAGACAGACCTGGCGAAAACCCTCAAGGAAATCTCGGCGAAGGGCACCGACGGTTTCTACAAGGGCTGGGTGGCCAAAGCCATCGTCGACTCGAGCAAGGCAGGCAAGGGCATCATCGTCCAGGCGGATCTGGATAAATACAAAACCCGCGAACTGGCGCCCATCGAGTGCGATTACCGTGGCTACCACGTGGTCTCGGCACCGCCTCCCAGCTCGGGCGGTGTGGTGATCTGCGAGATCATGAACATCCTCGAAGGCTACCCGATGAAAGAGCTGGGTTACCACTCCGCTCAAGGGATGCATTATCAGATCGAGGCCATGCGCCACGCGTACGTTGACCGTAACAGCTACCTCGGCGATCCGGATTTCGTGAAGAACCCGATCAACCACCTGCTCGACCGTGACTACGCAGCGAAACTGCGTGCCGCCATCGAGCCGCATAAAGCCGGTGTGTCCCAGGACATCAAGCCGGGTGTCGCGCCCCATGAAGGCAACAACACCACTCACTACTCCATCGTCGACAAGTGGGGCAATGCGGTGTCTGTCACGTACACGCTCAACGACTGGTTTGGCGCGGGCGTGATGGCGAGCAAGACCGGTGTCATCCTCAACGACGAGATGGACGACTTCACTTCCAAGGTCGGCGTACCGAACATGTATGGCCTGATCCAAGGCGAGGCCAACGCCATCGCCCCGGGCAAGACACCACTGTCGTCGATGAGCCCGACCATCGTCACCAAGGATGGCAAGGCCGTCATGGTGGTCGGTACGCCGGGTGGCAGCCGGATCATCACCGCCACGCTGCTGACCATGTTGAACGTCATCGACTACGGCATGAACATCCAGGAAGCGGTTGACGCGCCACGTTTCCACCAGCAATGGATGCCGGAAACCACCAACCTGGAGCGCTTCGCCGTGAGTCCCGACACCCAGAAGATCCTTGAAAGCTGGGGCCATAAGTTCGCCGAGCCTCAAGACGCGAACCACCTGGCGGCGATTCTGGTCGGCGCACCCTCGTTGGGTGGCAAACCGGTCGGCAACAACCGTTTCTACGGCGCCAATGATCCACGCCGCAATACCGGGCTGTCGTTGGGTTACTGAGTCGGAGAGCCGGGCGGGGCAGCGTTGGCTGCCTCGCTCGATTGCTCTATTTACGAATTTTCGTTGCCAGATTATTCCCATGAGATGTTATGTTATAACTCTCTGTTACGAGCGCCTGGCGCTCGAATGACCCCTGCGCTCCGAGAATCCGTCTTTAGTATGAACAGTCTTCTTCCCGACGTTGCTTGCTCCGAAGTATCCCAAGCGTTGCTGCCACTCGATTGGGTCGGCATGCAGGGCATCGACATTCCCCTGATGCTTGACGAGCCTGGCGTTGATGTCGCTGTGCACGCGCGCGCCGATCTGCAGGTGAACCTGCCCGTGCCGCAGATCAAGGGCATCCACATGTCCCGGCTGTACACGTTGCTGGACCGTTTCGCGGAGCATCACGCGGTCAGCCCGGCGAGCCTGGCCGCTCTGCTGGAGCTGATGGTCGCCAGCCATGGCGATTGTCATTCGTCGCAGGCGAGGCTACGCCTGTCGTTTGAATTACTGAGCAAGCGACCGGCGCTGGTGACAGCGGGTCTGAGCGGCTGGAAGTCATACCCTGTGGTCATCGATGCGCAATGGCAGCAAGGCCATCTGATGCTGGAGGTCTGCGCAGACGTCACGTACTCGTCAACCTGCCCGTGCTCTGCCGCCTTGTCTCGCCAACTGCTGGAACAGGCCTTCAGGGCGCAGTTCGCAGCGGGTGTGGTCGACAGCGTTGAGGTGGCTGAGTGGTTACGTCAACACGGCTCTCATGCGACGCCTCACAGTCAGCGCAGCGTCGCAAGTGTTCGTGTGCGGATCGAACAGGAAGCCGAGCAAATGGGGCTGCTCAGTCTCATCGACGCAGTGGAGGCCGCCTTGGGCACGCCTGTCCAGACCGCTGTGAAACGCGCCGACGAGCAAGCCTTTGCCCGGTTGAACGGGCAAAACCTGATGTACGTCGAAGACGCCGCGCGCAAGATCCAGCAATCGCTTTCGTTGCGTTTCCCGGTCAGCAGTGTTTCGGTCAGGCACTTGGAAAGCCTGCACCCGCATGACGCGGTGGCGTCGGTCTCCAACGACTTGGCAGTGCCGTTGCGGACGGTGGGCGGAGGGCGTTGGGCATGAGTGAGATGTTCACTGGACTGAATCGCGACGCACGAGGCGCAGCGCCCGCCATCGACACCGCGTGTTCGCCCGGCGCGCTCCAGCGCCCGGCACGTTTGCAATCGATCGATGCATTGCGCGGCCTTATCATCCTGTTCATGTTGCTGGACCACGTGCGCGAAACGTTTTTCCTGCATCGTCAGGTGTCGGACCCCATGGATGTCACCAGCACGGGGCTGGATCTGTTTCTGAGCCGCACCCTGGCGCATTTTTGTGCACCCTTGTTTGTGTTCCTCACCGGTCTCTCCGCGTATCTATACGGCGAGCGGCACGCGGGCAAAGGTCAGGTCGCCGGTTTTCTGTTCAAGCGCGGATTAGTGTTGATTGCACTGGAGCTGACGCTGGTCAATTTTGCCTGGACCTTTCAGTTCCCGCCGGCGGTGATCTATCTGCAGGTCATCTGGGCCATCGGCCTGAGCATGCTGGCGCTCGCAGTGCTGGTGGCCTTGCCCCGAGGATGGCTGGCAGCCGTCGGACTGGTCATCATTGCCGGGCACAACCTGCTGGACGATGTGCATTTCGCGGCGGGTTCACGCCTGCACATTCCGTGGGCGATTCTGCACGACCGGGGCTGGGTCGAGGTGCTCGACAGTCTGCGCCTGCGCACGTCCTACCCGGTGTTGCCGTGGATTGGCGTCATTGCTGTGGGGTACGCGGCCGGCCCCTGGTTCGCCAGCGGCAGTGACCCGGACAAGCGTGAGTTGAATCTGATGGCGTGGGGATTTGGCATCCTTGCGCTGTTTCTGGCGTTACGCAGCCTCAACGGCTATGGCGAACACAGCTGGGTGATCGGCGAAACCACAACGCAGACCGTGATGAGCATCTTCAACATCACCAAATACCCGCCGTCTCTGTTGTTCATCAGCCTGACGCTGGGCGTGGGGCTGCTGCTGCTCGCGTGGATGGAGCGCAGCAACGGCCAGCGATGGTTGAAGCCGCTGGCGATTTTCGGTGCGGCACCGATGTTTTTCTACCTGTTGCACTTGTATGTACTCAAGTGCCTGTACGTCATTGCACTGGCCATCTGGGGCGCGTCGCATGGCAATTACTATGGCTTCGATTCAATGGCTGCGGTCTGGGCCTGTGCCGTGGTGCTGAGTGTGCTGTTGTTTCCCGCCGTGCGCTGGTTCGCCGAGCTTAAGGCCCGGCGCCGGGATATCCACTGGTTGAAATACTTCTGATGCGGGTGCACGCGGCCCTGCAGCGTGTGCTGATGATCGACGCAAAGCATCACGCCGTCAGGCCGGTGAGTCTGGTGCTTTTTGGCCGGTCACTTCGGCTGGAACGTTTCGCGATACGCATACAATCCCACCGCCCCCCCGGTCATGACGAACAGCACGTTGTCGCCAGGCTGATAACGGCCTGCCCGCAAGTCGCTGATCAGTCCGGCAAAGGCTTTGCCAGAGTACACCGGGTCCAATAACAGGCCTTCGCTGCGTGCCATCAGGCGAACCGCGTCGAGCATGTCCTGGGTTGGAAGGCCATAACCGCTGCCCAGCTGACTGCCGTCGATATTAGGTGCCTCGGTCGGTGTTGCCTCTGGCGTACCCAATAACTGAGCGGTCGCCTGCATCAACTGCCGCGTCTTGTCGATTGCGGCCGCCTGTTCGACCAATACGGCAAAGGATTTCACCAGGCCGGGCTCGCGCTGCAGGGCGGCAAAACCTGTGGCCAGGCCCGCGTGGGTGCCGGCGCTGCCATTGGGCACGATCACATGTTTGAAGCGAATGCCCAGTTGCTGCTCCTGATGCGCAATTTCTGCGGCACAGCGGGCGTACCCCAGCGCACCGAGTGGCGTCGAGCCGCCTGTGGGAATAACCAGTGCATTGCGCCCGGCCTGGCGCAATTGCCCGGCGCGGGCATGGGCAATCGCCAGACTGTCGGTGCCGCCCGGATGGGTCTCCAGTCTGGCGCCAAAAAGATGGTCGAGCAGGACGTTGCCGTTGTGGTCGTAATCGGTATCGGATTTTGGCACCGCACGGGTCAGGACCAACTCGCAGTTCAGGCCCAGACGTGCGCAGACTGCCGCCGTCAGGCGCGCGTGGTTGGACTGCACGCCACCAACGGTAATCACCGTATCAATGCAATCTTGCTGAGCGCTGCCCAGCAGAAACTCGAGCTTGCGCAACTTGTTGCCGCCACCACCGACGGGCATGTGATCGTCACGTTTGAGGTATATGCCGACGCCTTTGGCGTACTTTTTAAGCGCTGTTTCAAGTCGTTCGGCCCGCTGGATACGCGTCGGTTCATCCAGCAGCGCGACTCGGGGGAATGCAGCCAGGGCCTGCTCCAGTGATGTTTGCATCGACGTTCCTCAAGTGAAGTGCCAAAACCTGACTGTATTGCTTGCGTCAAACGTGATAAATGCAGGCTTCATTCGTGGATTTCTAACCCAGGGTTTGTAATGGACAGGCTTCGCAGTCTTGAGGTGTACGTTGCCGTGATCGACGGCGGGAGTTTTACTGCGGCCGCCACAACGCTGGAAATCTCGGCGGTGATGGTCGGTAAATACATCAAGGCGCTCGAGCAGAGCCTCGGGGCGCCGTTGATTCAGCGGACCACGCGGCACATGCAAATGACAGAGTCAGGGCGAGCTTTTTATGCCGAGGCGCGTCAGGTGCTCGAGCAGTGGCGACAGGCGTGTGAAAGCGTGGAAGGACTACAATCGACACCCCATGGACTGCTTCGCATCACCGCGCCGATGACGCTGGGTTCCTGCATGGTTGCACCGCTGGTGGCTGCCTTTCTGGTGGCTTACCCGCAGATTCGGGTGGAGCTGATCCTCAACAACAGTTCCGTGGATTTGTTGCAGGACGGCTTCGACGCTGCGTTTCGTATCGCTCATCTGGAAGAAATGGATTTGGTCGCCAAACCGCTGCAGGCCTATGAAATGCTCATCTGCGCGTCGCTTGAATATTTGCAGCTTAATGGCACGCCGGAAAAACCGGCCGATTTGGCGCACCACCGTTTATTGGTGCATTCGAGCTGGACGCAGCGCTTCAACTGGGCGCTCAAGGAGGGAAATACAGAGATTCCCTGGCCAGAGCACTGGGTGATGAAAAGCAACGACGGCCCTGCATTGCGTCTGGCCGCGCTGGCCGGGGCGGGGATCTTGATGCAGCCGCGCTTCCTGGTCGCTGATGACCTGGCCAGTGGCGCACTGGTGTCCGTTCTCGGAGATTATCTGCCGTCCCCAAAACCGGTCCACCTGATCTATGCACCGCAACGCGCGCGGCTGCCGAAATTGCGGGCTTTCATCGACTTCGCGACCCAGCGGCTGGGTGTCTGATCAACCCCGTCGTTGAAGGCTGCGCTCCATACGGGCCAGTGCCTCTTCCAGCATCGAGCGTGGGCACCCGAAGTTCAGCCGTACGAACTGGCCGCAGTCGTCACCGAACTCATGGCCTGCGCTTAGCGCCACTTTGGCTTCATTGAGGAAGAACTGCTGAGGGTTTTCGATATCCAGTCCCGAGCAATCCAGCCAGGCCAGGTAGGTGCTCTGCGGCAGGTTCATCGAAATCCCTGGAAATCGGGTTTTGATTGCATTCGCCAGATAGTCGCGGTTGTCCTGAAGGTAGGCAATGACCCGCGTCAGCCATGGCGCGCCTTTGCTGTACGCCGCTTGGGTGGCGTCCAGGCCAAGCGCGTTGACGCTGTCGACCAGGCCCAGGCGTCCGGCGTTGAAGCGCAGCCGCAGATCGGGGTTTTGTATCACGGCGAACGCGGTTTTCATGCCGGCAATGTTCCAGGCCTTGCTGGCGGACATCAGTGTCACCGTGCGGTCGGCGATGGCCGGACTCAGGGACGCGATCGGCGTGTGTTGACGGCCATCGAAGAGGATGTCGGCGTGAATCTCGTCGGACACGATCAGCACATCGTTCTGCACGCAGGCATCGCCAATGGCGCGCAACTCTTGCGCGTCGAAGACCTTGCCCAATGGATTGTGCGGATTGCTCAGCAGCAGGGCGCGAACCTTGGGCAGGACGCCCTGTAAGGCGGCGATGTCGGTCGGGTATTGGCCATCGGCGTCGGCATGGAAGGGCAGGTCGATGCGTGACAGGTTCCAGTGACCCGGGGCATCCAGCAGTGGCGCGTAGTTGGGTGTCTGCACCAGCACGCCGCTGCCTTCGGGCACCAAGGCATTCAACGCCATGTTCACGCCCGGTTCTACACCGGGCAGGAACACCAGTTCCTCAGGCTTGACCTGCCAAGCGTAGTGCTGAGCCAGATGCGCCACCAACGTTTGGCGTAATGTGTCCTGCGCCACCGAATAGCCCAGCAGCGGATGTTGCAGGCGCGCGGTCAGCGCCTGAACGATCGGCTCAGCGACCGGAAAGTCCATGTCGGCCACCCACATCGGCAATACGTCTTCGGGGTACTGGCTCCACTTCTTGCTGCCGGTGTGCAAGCGTTGGTGAACGCTGTTCAGGTCCATGGTCATGCTCGTCTCGAAAAAGCGAGGGGCGATTGTGCCAGAGACCGGGTGAGCCATGAACAGCCAGCGCGCGGTGCTTGGGGTGCGAGGTTAGACATGACTGCCAAGCGGACCATTCTTCTGACAAAAAGTAACCTCAGGAGGTTACATTCTCGAAAGTAACCTTTTAAGGTTACATCTTGCGTATTTGCCCTATAGTGAACATCACCCCTGCACTGGATTCAGGACGTACCCATGACCCTCAAGGCTGTCTTGACCGGCGACCTCATGCACTCACAGACCGTGTCCGATACCCAGGCGTATCTGGACGGGCTGCAGCGTGTGCTGACGGCGCTCGGCGCTCGTTACGGATTGAACACTGACACTTACCGGGGCGATGGCTTTCAAGTCGTGCCCGCACAAGCGATCCACGGATTCGAGTGCGCGCTGGCGATACGCGCGGGCCTGATTGCCGCCAGCCCGGAAGGGGAACGCTGGGACGCGCGTATCGCTATAGGTTTCGGCCCGTCGGCCTCCGGCAAGCATTATGGTGAGGCGTTCGTCTTGTCTGGGCAGGGGTTGGACGGAATGAAAAAGCTCACCCTGGCGGTCTTCAGCCATGACGCCTCCCTGCTTCGGGCGGCTGAACTGGTCACCGAATTCGTCGCCGCCACGGTGGACAAATGGACGGTGGTCGAGGCTCAGGCCTATTACGCGCACCTGCTGGGCACGGGTGATCAACAAACCATCGCCGAGAACCTGGGCAAGTCACGGGTCGCGATCAACAAGGCGCTGCAGCGTGGTCAGGCCAAGTTGCTTGATCGCTATCTGGCGTGTACGCGGGACTGGATCAATGAGTTGCAGGCCAAGGAGTCGCCCGATGCGTGATACCTCGTTGGTGCTGCTGGTGTTGATCCTGCTCAACATGCTCCTGGACTATGGCTATGCCCAATGGCAAGAGCGCAAGCCAGGCCCTGGGCGGGTGCGTGGCGTGTTAGTGGCTTTCGCTCAAGGGACCATGATGGGCGTCGTGCTGTACGCCTTTGACCGACAGGCCCTTGTTGCTGCTGTGGCGGGCATAACCTTTGCGCTCGGCTGGGGAGTGGTTCGCTGGCTGGTCGGCAAGTGGCAATCGGGATTTGCGTTCGTCTTGCGGTTTGCCCTGCAAGTGGTCGCCCTCACGGCGGTCTGGCTCAGTGCCGAAGGCTATTGGGGGTGGGCCGGTGAGTTGACCAAAGACGTGTTCAGCACACACAACCTGCTGATCGTTCTCGGTTATGCGCTGGTCTTACGCCCGGCGTCCGCGTTGATTGGCGCCGTGCTGACGCCGTGGCTTGCCAGTGTCAACAGCGAAGGGTCGCTGAAAAGGGCTGGCACGCTGATTGGCTATCTGGAGCGAGTATTGATTCTGACCTTCGTCCTGTTGCAGCAATGGGAAGGCATCGGCTTTCTGCTGACCGCCAAAAGCATACTGCGCTTCAACGACATCAAAAGCGCCGAGCAGCGCTCACTCAGCGAATACGTCTTGCTCGGGACATTGGTGAGCTTCACCGTCAGCATCGCGATTGGGCTGGCCGTGCTGAAACTGTCAGGAAAGTAACCTCTGAAGGTTACTTTCCTCAATGTAACCTTCAGAGGTTACTGACGTGATGGCTACCAGAATGTTGCTGACGGAGCGCTCAACCGGCCGGCAATGACCGCAATGGCTTTCTCTACGTCCGCTGCCTGGGTGTAGCGTCCCAGGCTCAAGCGCAAGCTGCTGCCGGCCCGGGCTTGGCTCAGCCCCATGGCGAGCAACACGTGGGAAGCGCCGCTGCTGGCCGAGTTGCAGGCCGATGTCGATGACACCGCTAACTCGCTGGACAGGCTCATGGCGGTAAAGCCCGGGCTGTCGACGCAGATATTCAAAGTGTGTGGGACGCGCTGTTGCGGATCGCCATTGAGGCTGACGCCCGGCAGGGCCAGCAATCCATCGCGTAACTGGGCCGACAGTGTGCTGATCCGTTGCAGTTCTTCGGCCATCTCGGCGCTGGCGAGGGCAAAGGCAGCGCCCATGCCGACGATCTGGTGAGTTGCCAGGGTGCCCGAGCGGAAGCCTTGCTCATGACCACCCCCGTGCATTTGCGCTTCCAGCAACGGACGCGCTCGCTCACCGACATACAGCGCACCGATGCCTTTGGGGCCATACGTCTTATGCGCGGAAAATGACATCAGGTCGACAGGCAAAGCATTCAGAACAATGGCGAGTTTGCCAGCGCCTTGCGCAGCATCGACATGGAAGAGGGCACCTTGATCGCGGACAAGCTGGCCGATGGTCGCGATGTCCGTGACAGTGCCCAACTCGTTATTGACCAGCATCAGGGAGACCAGCAGTGTGTCTTCGCGCAGCGCCTGGCGCACAGCCTCCGGCTGGATCAAGCCTTGACTGTCGGGTTCAAGCCAGGTCACGGGGTAACCGGCCTGTTCGAGTTGGCGCACGGTGTCGACCACGGCCTTGTGTTCGATGCGGCTGGTGATCAGATGCCGACGTGGACCCTTGGCACCGAAGGCGATGCCTTTGATGGCCAGGTTGTTGGACTCGGTTGCGCCTGAGGTCCAGATCAGCGAATCGGCATCAGTGCCGACCAGTTCGCCGACCTGACGCCGCGCAAGTTCTACCGCCTGGCGGGCCTGATTGCCGTAGGCATGGGAGTTGGAAGCCGGATTGCCAAAAGTGCCCTCACGGCCCAGACACGCCACCATTGCCTGGATGACGCGGTCATCGACAGGAGTAGTGGCTGCGTAATCGAAGTAACAAGGAAGTGTGCTCATGGGGAGAAATCCGCGCTGTCCGTAATGCTGAAAATACTACTAGCGTCGAACTGAAAAAAAATTGATTACTGAACGCTGTTTCAGCGATGGGTTAGATTATTTTCCTCTTTAAACCGTCAAGCAGCGAATATGATTTCGTTCTAGGGAGAGTTCGGGTCTATCCTTATCGCTCGAAGCCCTAAAAACCCTCTGAAACGGCAAACGCACACCATGGACAAGTTTGATCAAGCAATCTTGAGCATCCTGCAAAGCGACTGCACCCGACCGATCGCCGACATGGCCGAGAGCATCGGTTTGGGCAGCACGGCCTGCTGGCGGCGCGTCCAGAAACTGGAAGAGCAGGGCATGATTCGTGGCCGGGTGGCGCTGCTAGACCCGGCACAGCTCAATGTTGCGGTGACGGTGTTCGCGGCTATGCGCACCAATCAACACAACGCCGAGTGGCTTGGCGGCTTCCACGATTTGATCGCGACCCTTCCTGAAGTCGTCGAGTGCTATCGAATGGCAGGCGACACGGATTACATGCTGCGCATCGTCGTACCCGACATTGCAGGCTACGACGCCGTCTACAAGAAGCTGATTCAGTTGTCGGGCATCACCGACATCAGCTCCAGCTTTGCGATGGAACAGATCAAATCGACGACGCAGTTGCCCCTGAGCTATACGCGGTCCTGAACCCCCGCAGGAACACCGCAAAACCTGTAGCAGACGTCCGAGGTTACGAGGCCAGCGAACGCGGTGGGTCAGCCGCCGGTGATGCCGATGCACGGCGCAGATGACTGGAACACCGCAATACCTGTAGGAGACGTCCGAGGTTACGAGGGCAGCGAACGCGGTGGGTCAGCCACCGGTGATGCCGATGCCCGGCGCAGATGACTGGAACACCGCAAAACCTGTAGGAGACGTCCGAGGTTACGAGGGCAGCGAACGCGGTGGGTCAGCCGCTGATGATGCCGATGCCCGGCGCAGATGACTGGAACACCGCAATACCTGTAGGAGACGTCCGAGGTTACGAGGGCAGCGAACGCGGTGGGTCAGCCACCGGTGATGCCGATGCCCGGCGCAGATGACTGGAACACCGCAAAATCTGTAGGAGACGTCCGAGGTTACGAGGGCAGCGAACGCGGTGGGTCAGCCACCGGTGATGCCGATGCCCGGCGCAGATGACTGGAACACCGCAAAACCTGTGGGAGACGTCCGAGGTTACGAGGGCAGCGAACGCGGTGGGTCAGCCGCTGATGATGCCGATGCCCGGCGCAGATGACTGGAACACCGCAAAACCTGTAGGAGACGTCCGAGGTTACGAGGGCAGCGAACGCGGTGGGTCAGCCACCGGTGATGCCGATGCCCGGCGCAGATGACTGGAACACCGCAAAATCTGTAGGAGACGTCCGAGGTTACGAGGGCAGCGAACGCGGTGGGTCAGCCGCCGGTGATGCCGATGCCCGGCGCAAGTGACTGGAACACCGCAAAACCTGTAGGAGACGTCCGAGGTTACGAGGGCAGCGAACGCGGTGGGTCAGCTACCGGTGATGCCGATTGACCCACCCCATTGGTCCGACCGCGGCCCGCAGCAAGCCGGCGGCTCCTGCAACGTTAAGGCCTGAAGTTTGGCCTTTAAAACCAAAAAGCAGCCGCTGAGGGCTGCTTTTTGCTGTCGGGCGTTTGAACGGCGTCAGACGCGCGCCTTGTCGATCCACTCAAGCGAGGTGCGCCAGATGCAGATGCCGAGGAAATAAGCCGACATGGCGAGCCAGACGCTCAGTACGACCGTACCGTTGTACGGGTGATTGATGACCAGCAGAAAGCTGCACAGAAACCAGACGCTGGTCACGGCGATGTTGATCGGCATGAAGCGACGCACGCGGAACGGGTGCAGAAACTTCATCCGGGTCACGGTCAGCAGCGCCAGGCAGATCACGGTAATGAACGTGAGCCACGGCGCGGGCGAAAGGATGTACACGCACAGCGCCACCACGTTCCAGGCCGCAGGGAAGCCCTGGAAGTAGTTGTCCTTGCTTTTCATCTCGGTGTTGCAGAAGCAGAACAGTGACGACACCAGAATGATCGAAGTGGTCAGCAGAAGCGTGTAATCCGGCAGCGGAATATAGCGGTAGATGAACAGCGCCGGAATGAACACATATGTCAGGTAGTCGATCACCAGGTCCAGCACCGACCCGTCGAAATGCGGCAATACCGACTGCACGTTGACCTTGCGCGCGAGCGAGCCGTCCACACCGTCAACGATCAGGGCGATGCCCAGCCACAACAGACAGGCTTTGGGCTGGTTGTCGAACAGCGCGATGGTCGCGAGGAAGGCAAGGACGACGCCAGTGGCTGTAAAACCATGGGCGCCCCATGCTTTGAGCCAGGCGATGCGTTGAATAGGGATCATGGACGGTCCTTCTTGAAATAAAGCCAGCCAGATCAACGCGCCGGTGCTGCTACCGATCAACCTGGCCAGAGGTGCAACTATCGACCGGTCATCGGTCGATAAGGTTCATCCTCAACTCCTACACGGTAGCAGGCGGCGCAGGCTTTCGTTACTGAATTGTCAAAACGCCAGCAACGATTTAAGCGCAAGCCGTGTCATTGGTCGCCTCACCACCAAAGGAGGCAAACTGCTGGCCCCTATTATCCATAAAGCTCGGCAAAATCCACGTCCTATCAGTCAGTTAGGCAAGGATTTGCATGCAAACTCTCAGGATTGCTTTGGTGTTTTGTGTCGCGGCAGGCGCCTCATCGGCCCTGTTTGCGCGGGATCTAAGCAAGAACGAGCGGGATTTGTGCACCTGGGGTGCAGGGGTTGCCGCCACCGCGCAGCAATACAAACTGGCCGGACTGACCCTGTACGGGGCGCGGAACAAGATGCAGGCCCGGCATTTTCCCCAGCAGTGGATGCGCATGAGTGCCCTGGGCATCACCGAACAGACCTACGACAGCGCCTCGCGGATGCGTCCTGAGGGCGTAAAGCAGGTCTATTACGAAGGCTGCACGCGGCACGAACTGGCGCGCCGCTGACGCCGGCCGGGGCTGCAGCAGTCCTCCCTCAGGAAAACCGTTGCATTAGGTACGCCTCGCCAGTCACGCGATCATCGGGTGCGGCGTGATCTGGCAGGTCTTTATGACCGAAAACCCGTGGCGTTCGTAAAAGCGTCGGGCGCCCGTGTTCGCGGCGTAATCGATCAGGCTCAAGCCCTTGAGGCTCAAAGCTTGGGCTCTTGACTGAGCACGGTGCAGGAATTGAAGCCCCAGCCCCTTGTTGCGCCAACCTTCATGCAGCGCCAGGCTCGAGATGTACAGCGTGTCGGGCACCTCCATATCGGCGTAGGGCGCAAGCACAGGGTCGGTCGGCGGCTGGGCATCGGGATCCTCACGCATGACGTAGCTGTGCATCATGCCGACCACTTCGCCATGTGCCTCGGCGATCAAGCAGTTTTCGTAGGAAAAATCCACGCCCTCGCGGGCATAGCGCGCCTCCCCGACGTCGAGCAGGTGTTGGCCCGGCTCAGCCAGCTGACTCCAGATGTAATCTGATGCACCTTCCGAGGTGATTTGAAACAGGCGGGCGATTTCACGCGCATCCGAACGTCGCGCCGGACGAAACTCGACAGTCATTCACAAGGCTCCACAAGGCATTGGGCGCCTTTTATAACGTGGAATGTGAAGCAGAGGCAGGGCGCTGGACAGCCACGTCGCGATCACGCCGATGGCCGTCGTTTTCACAGCCGGGCGCGACATTGCGGCGCGCCCGGCCATCACTCAGTGCGGTGCGCGGGGAATGGTTTTGAGCAAATCGGCAGGGCTGATGTGCCCCACGACGGGCACGCTGCCAGGCTGCGGCAGGCCGAGAATATTGCCCTTGATCTTGCCGATCACATGCATTTCGCACGGCTTGCAGTCGAACTTCAACGTCAGCACTTCGTCGCCATGGACCAATTGCATCGGCGCAACCTTGGTGCGCACGCCGGTCACGCCCTTGGCCTGTTTCGGGCACAGGTTGAAGGAGAAGCGCAGGCAATGCTTGGTGATCATCACCGGGACTTCGCCGGTTTCTTCGTGCGCCTCGAACGCCGCGTCGATCAACTGAACGCCATGACGGTGGTAGAAATCACGGGCTTTCTGGTTGTAGACGTTGGCCAGGAACGACAGGTGCGATTCCGGGTACACCGGCGGCGGGCTGGTTTCGGCTTTACGACCACCACGAGGATGGGCGGCCACACGGGCGGCGGTCAGCGCGTCAATGACCTCACGGCGCAAGGCCTTGAGTTGGGAGTTCGGGACGAAATACGCCTGGGGGGCGTCCAGTTTGACGTCCGTGGCGTGGTATTGGGTGGTGCCCAACTGGCCCAACAAATCACGCAACTGATCCAGTGCCTGTTCTGGCTTGTTCGCGGCGCCAAACGGGCCTTCCAGCACGACGCTCGCGCTGATGCCTTCCTCACTGGTGGCCGTCACTTCCAGGCGCTCTTCACGCAGGCGCGCCAGCCACGAAAGGCCAATGCGACGTTCGGCGGAGGTTTTCTGCAAAGCCTGTTGCCAGTTGTGGTCCAGGTTGCGGTTCAGCGGATGATGGGGGCGGACTTTGTACAGGTCGGCCGGCATTTCGTTGGGTTCGACGCGATAGCGATAGCGCTTCTCGCCGTCCTCCTCGAACTCGCCTTTAGGTTCGGCGATGTTGGCACGGAAGCCCACCACTTCGCGCTTGATCAGCACGTTCAGGCCGTCGCCGTTGGTCAATGGGTCATGCGTGACGACCTGCAAGTCGCGTTTGCCGACTTTTTCCACGATGCCTACCGGCAGGCCGGTGAACGTCGGGGTGTCGAACGCACCGATGTCGATCTTGCGATCGGTGACGAAGTAGTCGGTGCTGCCACGGTGGAAGGTCTTTTCCGGGTCGGGCAGGAAGAAGTGCGCGGTACGGCCGCTGGAGGCGCGTGCCAGGTCCGGGCGGTCTTCAAGCACATCGTCCAGCCGCTGACGGTAATAGGCGGTGATGTTCTTCACATAGCCCATGTCCTTGTAGCGACCCTCGATCTTGAACGAGCGAACGCCGGCTTCGACCAGTGCGCGGATGTTGGCGCTCTGGTTGTTGTCCTTCATCGACAACAAATGTTTTTCGAAGGCCACGACGCGGCCCTGATCGTCTTTCAACGTATACGGCAAACGGCATGCCTGAGAGCAGTCGCCACGGTTGGCGCTGCGGCCATTCTGGGCGTGGGAGATGTTGCACTGCCCGGAGAAGGCGACGCACAACGCGCCATGGATGAAAAACTCGATGGCGGCATCGGTTTCATCGGCGATCTCGCGGATTTCCTGAAGGTTCAGCTCGCGGGCCAGCACCAGTTGGGAAAAGCCGGCCTGATCGAGGAATTTCGCTCGCGCCAGGGTGCGGATATCGGTCTGGGTGCTCGCGTGCAGTTCAATGGGGGGAATGTCCAGTTCCATTACACCCAGGTCCTGAACGATCAGGGCGTCGACACCGGCGTCGTACAGTTCGTGAATCAGCTTGCGCGCCGGCTCCAGCTCGTTGTCGTGCAGGATGGTGTTGATCGTGGTGAACACCCGCGCGTGGTAACGATGGGCGAATTCAACCAGTTCGGCGATATCGCTCACGTCGTTGCAGGCATTGTGACGGGCGCCGAAGCTGGGGCCGCCGATATAAATGGCGTCAGCGCCGTGCAGGATGGCCTCGCGCGCGATCGCGGTGTCGCGGGCAGGGCTGAGCAATTCGAGGTGGTGCTTGGGTAAGGACATGTTTTTTTAGTCGGATCGTCACGGGCAAGTCGCGCATTGTAGCGGCGAAACGCCTGACCGGCATCCTTCTACTGCCCGATGGCGGCCTCGCTGTGAACGAAGCCGCCGATTCAGCGAACCGACTCAGCCCTTGGCCGCCATCGCTGTCACTTCAACGCGCATGCCTTCGACCGCCAGCGCGGCAACGCCAACAGCGGCGCGAACAGGCCAGGGTTTGGCGAAGAAGCGCTTGTACACGTCGTTGAAGGCGGCGCGGTCCGCCATGTCGGTGAGGTAGATGGTGAGGTGCATGACGCGATCCATCGAGCTGCCCGCGCGCTCCAGCGCCACTTTCAACGCTTGCAGCGTGCATTCGCTTTGCGCCGTGATGTCACCGAGTTCCAGGCTGCCATCGGCACGGGTCGGAACCTGGGTGGAAACCATGACACCGCCGAACGTGGCGACGTCGGAGGAAATGGAGTCTGCATCGGGGTCGGGAAGAAACGTGAGGTCTTGAGTCGCCATGAATCATCTCTTGCTTGTGGAGGAAGACAGCAGGCCGCGTATCAGCCGCTGGACCAAAGACGGCCATCATAAAGGAGAACGCGGGCGTGTGAGTTTCGGATCGCCGCGTCCGTCGTCCGTCGTCAGGATCGGACGGTGGGCTGCGGCACCGCCGCGATGTGCTCTTTGAAGTAATCGATCAAGGCGCGCAGTTTTGGTGTGGCATTGCGGCTGGAGGGCCAGAGCATCCACAACGAACCTCGATGGTCGGTGAACGCCGGCAGGACTTTTTCAAGCGTGCCGTCGCGCAGGGCCTGCTGGGTGGAGAAGTCCGCCAGGCACGCAATCCCCAGTCCTTCGAGGGCCAAGTGGGTAAGGGCGTCCGTGGTGGTGCAGGTGATGACCTTTCCCAGTTCCGGATCGCTGTCAGCGTCCTCTGCGCGCACCGGCCAGCGTTCCAGCGCGCCGCTGGCGGGAAACTTGTGCAGCAGGCAGGCGTGGTCGCGCAGTTGATCGGGGTGCGTGGGCCGTCCGTGACGTGCCAGATAGCCCGGAGAGGCGACCAGTTCGAGCTTGTACTCGCCCAGCTTGCGCGCCATCAGCCTGGAGTCCGAAGGCTGCCCGGTGCGGATCACGGCATCGAACCCTTCTTCGATCACATCGACCATTCGATCGGACAGGTCGACGTCCAGCTCGATCTGCGGGTAGGCCTGCATGAAGCCCGAGAGCAGCGGAAAAATCAGGGTGTTCTGCAGCGGAACGCTGATGCGCAGCTTGCCGCGAGGCGACTCGGCCAGTTGCGACAGTTCGATTTCCGCCTGCTCGGCCTCCTGAATGATCCGCCGGCAGCGCTCCAGAAACATCTCGCCTTCAGCCGTCAAGGTGACGCTACGGGTGCTGCGATGGAACAGGCGCACCCCCAGGCGTTCTTCCATGCGCGCAACACTTTTGCCGACGGCAGACGAGGAGATTTCCAGCAGCCGCCCGGCTTCGGTGAAGCTGCGGGTTTCGGCGACCTGCACAAAGGCGGTGATACCGCTGAGGCTGTCCAGCATCGTGTTGACTCCCAAAGGCGGGGAAGGGATCAGAGCGTGCGCCAATTTAAGCTATTTTGTCCGCAATGTTCGGATACCCGACCTGTTTTTCTGCCACGAACCGCTCCATAGACTCCAGGCTCTATTCTTCTTGCTGTAGGGAGCCTGTCATGAGCACCGTTTCCACCCCCATTCGCGTCGGCCTGGTCGGCATCGGCAATTGGGCCCTGCACGGTCACGTGCGGGTGCTTTCTCTGCTGCCCCAGTATGAAATCAGCGCCGTTTACAGCCAACGACAGGAAAGCGCCCATGCAGTGGCGGAGCAATTCGGCATCCGTCATGCGGTGGGATCACTCGATGAGCTGGTCAACCACCCGGAGGTGGACCTGGTGATCGTGCTAACCACGGCGCCTCAGCATGAAGAAGCCGTGCGCGCCGCGATCGCCGCCAGGAAAGATGTCTATTGCGAGTGGCCGCTGACCACCAGCACCGCCATTTCGCAAGAACTGACGCGCCTCGCCAAACAGGCCGGTGTTCGCCATATCGTTGGCTTGCAGCGCCGCCACGCGCCGCACAACCGCTATTTGCAGGACCTGTTGCAACAGGGTTATGTCGGCAGGGTGCGCTCGGTGCGGATTCACGTCAGCATGAATTATTTCCAGGCACTGCGTCCCAATGCGCTGCGCTGGACGGTGCCCGTGGAGAACTTCTCCAGCGTGATTGCGATCTACGCGGGGCATTTTCTCGACATGCTGTTCACCGCCACCGGTTGGCCGGTGAACGTCACGGGTCTTGTGGTCAATCAGTTCGACAAGGTGACCATCAAGGAAACCCACGAGGTGTTCCAGACCTCGGCGCCGGACCAGATGGTGCTGGCGGGCCAACTGGAGGACGGTGCCCTGGTCTCGGTTCACATCGAAGGCGGCAAGCGCAATGGTTCGGGTGTGCAGATGGAGATCACCGGCCATGAAGGCGACCTGCGGATCACCAACACCTCGGCCTTTGGCGCAGTCGGCGATGATTATGTGATCGAAGGCGCTCACGGCGATAACCTGCCGCTGCAGGTTTTGCCGATTCCGGACCGTTATTTCCGCTTGCCACCGTCTGATCTGCCGTCGGCCGTGCTGGAGCTCGCCGAGTTGTATTACGTGCACGCGCAGGACGTGGCGCACGGCACACAGGCCGCCGCCACGTTCGACGACGCTGTCCGCATGCACAAGCTGCTCGATGCGGCCTTAGTGTCTTCGCAGACAGGGCGACGCGAGCAGGTTGCAGAGGATGCCGAGTATCGACTGAGGGGCGACAGGCGGTAGACGCCTTCTACCCCCGGAAAACGGCCTTCAGCGGCCGTCTTTCGCCGATGGGCAATCGCGGGCGCCGCGGTTGTTGGGTGCCTTCGGCACGGGGTCGGGCGTTTCGACTGAAAATGGCGCTCGCGATCTGAAAGACTGCATAAACTGCTTGATTGGCTGGCCGACACTTTATTGAAGAATGTCGGTCAGTACACTCCCAAGCCTTTCCTGCGAGTCGCCTCGATGAACACCCTTTCCGCCGATGACCGCCTTCAGGTCGTTAGGGACGCCACCGCCGAGTACTGGAAGCACATCATCCCGATCGTGCAAATCGCCTTTGCCATTCACGTGTTGCTGCTGGGGCTCTTTCTGATCGTGGCTATCCCCGTGATGTGGATCCTGAATGCGTTGAGCATCGCGATCTACATCGGCTGCCTGTTTGCCATACGGCGTCGACGGTATCAATGGGCGGGCTTTCTCATCAGTGCCGAAATCATCGTGCATGCCGCCGTTGCCACCTGGGTGCTGGGCTGGGACAGCAACTTTCACTTCTACATGTTCTGCATCGTTCCGATCATCGCCTTCAGTTTTCAGTCGTCTCCCGTCCGACGCACCTGCCTGAGCGTCGCGATTCTGGCCGTAGCGGTCCTCGGCTTTGCCTTCCGGCACCATGTGCCGGGGGCGATGATTGGCGTCAAGGCGCAAGAGATTTTTGGCATTGTCAACGCATTCACCGCGACGGCCCTGTTACTGCACGCCACCGCCCTGACGGTGCGGTTCAACATGACCATGCAGATGAACCTGTTTCATTCCGCTCACCGGGACAGCCTGACCAACCTGTACACCCGCCGTCGCGTGCTGCAGAAATTGCGTCATCTGGGCGGCGGTCGGGGCGACGATTCGACCTCGATCGTGCTGATCGACATCGATCATTTCAAGCGGATCAACGATCAACACGGCCATGATCTGGGCGACGTGATGTTGCAACGGGTGGCGGAAGTCATTTCGGACTGTGTGCGCGTGACCGACATCGCCGCTCGCTGGGGCGGCGAAGAGTTCTTGGTGCTCATGCCCGATACGACGTTTGAAGAAGCCAAACAGGTTGCCGAGCGCTTGATGCTGCACATTCGTGCCCAAACGGCGCTGGATGAGGCGACGACGGTCAATGTCACAGCAACGCTGGCGGTGGCCACCATGCATTCTGGCGAAACCTTTCGAGACACGCTCAATCGTGCGGATCAGATGCTGTATCAGGGAAAACAGGAGGGCCGTGACCGCTTGATGCTGGCGAGTTGAGTTATTCCTTTGTTTTAACCGCCTGTCTTGAATGTCGCGAAAGGCTGCGTTTTGTCCGCAAATGTGCATCCGTTTTGCGTGATTGACCGTATATATTCGGGCGTGCGAGGCGAGAGTCAACAACGATGCTAACGGCGAGATATCTGGTATGTGGATGCGAAAGCGGCGCGATTCTCTTGTGCAGGACCTGTCCGATACCGCCGAGGAGCTGCGGTCATTGGGCAATCGGATCATGGAGCTTTCGGTGGACCTGTCTCAAAAGGACCTCCCTCGGGCCGCTGAGTCCACCGCCAGAATGGTCCTGGCGCTGCAGGAAAAGGAAGAGCTCCTGCGTCGTCATGTCGAGCGCTTGACCAAGACCGGAAACCTGGGGCGTCGCGTGACGGACCACATCGCCGAGCGTTCGGCGCCCGCGTCGCACGACCGTGGTGCTGAGTCCTGACGCGGCAGCACCTGTCTCATTCCGATTCTTTTTCGTCTTTTTTGAATTCCGACACTTTCAACTGATCGTGACCGCTTGTCGTCATACCGGCACGACACCTTGAACGCGGGCACCGCCACGACCTCAATCGATGTGAACAGAGCTTGCTCAGGTTGTTGGCAGATTCACCGCTGCGCTGCTCAGACGCACTCATGTGTTTCGACTTTCGCGCTAACAACCTCAGACGCTCGCTCCCAATCGTCGCCAATGTGAGGTCTCATGCAGCTCATCCACCCTGTTGCGTTTTACCGGCCCTATACGTCAGCCGCTGGAGGCTGGGGCTCGGCTCATTCGGTGATGAGAATGCTCTGGCGCGAGCAGTCATTGTTCAAAACCCCTGCCGCGCTGTTTCAACAGAACAAACCCAAAGGCTTTGCCTGCGTCAGTTGTGCATGGGCCAAGCCGGGCGACCCCCATGCCCTAGAGTTCTGTGAAAACGGCGCCAAGGCTACGGCCTGGGAGCTGACTTCGCTGAAGACCGGCCCCGGCTTCTTCGACCAGCATACGGTCAGTGAACTGAGGGATTGGGACGACTATGAACTGGAGCAGCATGGGCGTCTCACGGCGCCGTTACGCTACGACCCCGAAACGGACCGTTATCGCTCGACCACGTGGGAGGACGCGTTTGCCGCCATTGGCGCCGGCCTGAAAACCCTCAAGCCTGACGAAGTCGTGTTCTATGCCTCGGGCAGGGCCTCGCTGGAAACCTCGTTCATGTACCAGTTATTCGCCCGGGCCTACGGCACCAATAACCTGCCCGACAGTTCCAACATGTGCCACGAAAGCACGTCGGTCGGGCTCCAGGAGAGTATCGGGGTGCCCGTCGGCACGGTGACGCTGGCCGACTTCGAGCATACCGACTGCATCTTCTTCTTCGGGCAGAACGTGGGCAGCAATAGCCCTCGGATGCTGCATCCGTTGCAGGACGCACGTAAGCGTCATGTGCCGATCATCACCTTCAACCCCCTCCGGGAGCGCGGGCTGGAACGGTTCGTCAATCCGCAGTCGCCTCGCCAGATGATCGGCCCCGACTCCACCGTCATCAGTACCCAATACCACCAAGTGTCGATTGGAGGTGACACGGCTGCCGTCATGGGCATCGCCAAGGCATTGCTGGAGATGGATCGCCTGGCGGTACAGCGTGGCGAAAAGCCGGTGCTCGATCACGACTTCATCGCCGAACACACCGACGGTGTCGACGCCTTTCTGGCGGACGTCGAGCGCCATCCCTGGGTCGAACTTGAGCGTCGTTCCGGGCTCAGTCGCAGCGCCCTGGAAGCGGCGGCGGTGGTTTATGCGCGCAGCGAGCGGGTCATGGTGATCTACGGCATGGGCATGACCCAGCACCGCCACGGCGTGGAGAACGTGCAGATGCTCGTGAACCTGCTGCTCTTGCGCGGCAATATTGGCAAGCCTGGCGCAGGTATTTGCCCCGTTCGCGGGCACTCCAACGTCCAGGGCCAGCGCACGGTGGGCATCACTGAAGATCCGGCCAAGGTGCCCAAAGAAAAAATCGAGTCACTGTTTGGATTCAAAGTGCCAGAGCGCAAGGGCAGAGCGACGGTCGACACCTGCGAGGGAATGCTGGACGGCAGCGTAAAAGGCTTTATTTCGCTCGGTGGCAACTTTATCCGCGCGGTGCCGGATACCGACCGGATGGAGCCGGCGTGGGCAGGCCTGGCGTTGAATGTACAGATCGCAACCAAGCTTAATCGCAGCCACCTGTTGCCCGGGGCAAGCGCCTGGTTACTGCCGTGTCTGGGCCGTATCGAGCAGGATGTGCAGGACGGCGTCGAGCAGGTCTACACCACCGAGGACAGCACCGGCTGTGTGCATGTCTGGCAAGGAAGGGCGGCGCCGGCCAGCGATCAGCTGCGGTCTGAAACCGCGATCATCGCCGGCATTGCTCAAGCGACGCTCGATGGCAGCGAGCGCGTTCCGTGGGATGCATGGCGCGGTGACGCTGCGTTGATCCGTGCAGCGATCGCCAGCGTCTATCCCGAGATGTTCCATGACATGGAAACCCGCATGTGGGAACCGGGCGGTTTCCACCGTCCACTGCCCGCAGCCCGGCGTGAATGGAAGACCGACACCGGCAAGGCCCGTTTCAAGGTGCCGCAGGGCCTTGATGAGGATGACGATGTGTCGCCCGGTCTTGATGCCCGCGCGGTGATTCAGCTGATGACGTTGCGCAGCAACGACCAGTTCAACACGACGGTGTATGGGTATGACGATCGATTTCGGGGTGTGCATGGCACGCGCCGCGTGGTCTTCATGAACCGTAACGATGTGGTGCGCCTCGGCCATGCCCCGGGCGACTGGGTGACGCTGCGCACAGCCGTCGAGCCCGAAGTCCTGCGTGAAGTCGGGCCGTTGCAGATCATCGCCTACGACATTCCCGAAGGCTGCGCGGCCGCTTATTACCCCGAATGCAACCCGCTTGTTCCGTTGTGGCATCACGCCGAACGCAGCAAAGTCCCCGCGGCGAAATCCGTCCCGGTGACGGTGCAGGCCGCGCTGCCCGATGCGCGCGCAAAGGATCGTGCGTTGCGCGCAAGCGATCATCTGATCTGAAGCCTGCTGGCCGACGGCATCTCGACGGGCTGTATTACCGCTGTTAGCCGCCGGCTATTTCTTCATGCCGACCCGCGCACGCATGTCAGCGGTGATGGTCTGCCGGGTGCTGGCTAATTCGGCCCACGGGTCCGTGTCCAAGTGGTCCAGCCGTTCATGAAGGTTGCGCAGCGTCCAGACGTCTGCGCCTTTAATGTCGTGAATTTCCTCCGGGAAAATCGGCACCGACACCGGCAGCCCCTCGCGGGTGCGCACCGAATAGGCGCTGACGGTTGTTGCGCCAAGCCCGTTGCGCAGGTAGTCGATGAATATCCGCCCAACGCGGTTCTTCGGGCCGGAGACTGCGGAGAATCGGTCAGGGACAAGTTTGGCCATGTGTTTGACGATGGCGTGACTGAAGGCTTTGACGGTGTCCCAGTCGGCCTTCGGCGTGAGTGGCACGACCACATGAATCCCTTTGCCGCCGCTGGTTTTCAAGAACGATTTCAGGCCCAGCTCGTCGAGCACGGCCTGGGTCATCTGGGTCGCTTCCACCATGCTTTTCCAGGGGAGGGCAGGGTCCGGATCAAGGTCAAGAATGAATCGGTCAGGACGCTCAAGATCCTTCGCCACGGTGTTCCAGACATGCAGCTCCATCGCGCTCATCTGCACCGCCCCGACCAAGGCTTCGAGGTTGTTGATCAGCATGACCGGATGGCCGGTGTAGGCCTTGCCCATTGTCTCGATGCCCGGAATCGCCAGATGCTCGGCGTTTTTCTGAAAAAACAGCTCCCCCGTTACCCCTTCCGGCGCCCGGACCAGTGCCACGGGACGTTGTGCCAGCTGTGGCAAGAGCCACTCCGAGACACGGATGCAGTAGTCAGCCAGATCACGCTTGGTCGCGCCGCTGACAGGATCGATGACCCGTTCGGGGTGCGTGAGCCTGATTTTCCCGGACGTGGCGGGGGGCGCTGTTTTCTCGTCTTCAGACCGGGCATGGGCGGGCTTCGCGGGCGCTTGCTTCTTGGCTTTTGGGGCTTTATCGGCGTTTGCGGCCTTGGCAGGGGCAGGGCGCTCCTCTGTGATCGCCTGCGCGGGCTTATCGTTGCGCAAGCCCTGAAACACTGCGTGCCTTACGGAGCCGTCCTGAGTGATCTCGGCGAACGCGACTTCAGCCAGCAGCTTCGGGTCAAGCCAGTGAACGCCCTTGGCCTCAAAACCGGTGGGCGGATTCACCACGGCGGCTTTTTTGATTTCAAGCGGCAGCAATTGATCGTAAATCGTCGTTAACGTCGCTTCATTGAAGCCGGTGCCTACTTTGCCGCAATAGCGCAGCTCACCATTGTCCGCGTCGTGCAGACCCAGCAGAAGCGCGCCGAACTTGCTGCGCGCACCTTTTGGCTCGGTATAGCCGACGACGACAAACTCTTGCCGCCGTTTGCACTTGAGCTTGATCCAGTCTGTGCTGCGCCGGGACACGTACGCGCTGCCGACGCGCTTGCCGATCAGCCCTTCCATTTGCATCTGACAGGCGCTGTTGAGCAGGTCCTCAGGGGTCTCGCCAAAGTCGTCGGAAAACCTCAGCACGTCGTCGTCGCTGTGTTTCAGCACCGCGGACAGCGCCTCGCGTCGTTGTTCCAGCGCCACTTCGCGCAGGTCCATGCCGTTGAGAAACGGCAGGTCGAACAGGTAGTAGACGATGCTTTCGCTACGGCCCACGTCGAAGGCGTTTTGCAGGGCCTGAAAATCAGGCACGCCTTGCTCGTTGGTTACCACCATCTCACCGTCCAGCCAGGCGGATTCAAGCCCGAGGCTGGCAATGGCTTCAGCCTGGCGTGGCAGTTTGTGCGTCCAGTCGTGACCGTTACGGGTAAACAGCTGCACGCTGCCGTGGTCGACGCGGGCCATGACCCGGTACCCGTCGAACTTGATTTCGTAGCGCCAGTCACCCTCGGGCGCCGATTCCACCAGTGTCGCGAGTTCCGGTTTGATGCTGTCTGGGAGGGCCGACGTTTCAGCGGCAGCCGTTGCAGAGCGCTTGGGTTTCGACGTGCCGGGTGGTTCTGGCGTGGGGTCGGAGTCCGGTTTGCGCTTGGACGCCTCACGCTGCGTGCTCGGCGCGGGTGCAGAGTGGGCGGATCTGGACGTGTCGCTTGCGGGCTTTCGGGCCTTCCTTCGAGCCGCGCCGAGGCGAATCCAGGTGGGTGCGTGATCGCTGGCATGTTCTTCCCCGCGCACCCATGCATCGACACCGGCGTCCTGCAGATGAGGCGCAAGCACAGGGTTCAGCAGCAGGTGATCAATGCGCAGCCCGGAATTCGTCTGCCAGTGCTTCCGAAAATAGTCCCAGTAGGTGTAAATGCGCTCGTCCGGGTAGATGTGCCGCAGGGCGTCAAGCCAGCCCTGGGCGAGCAGCCGCTGATAGCATTCGCGGCTTTCTGGCTGAAGCAGCGCGTCCTTGAGCCACGAACGGGTGTTGTAAATGTCCTCGTCGGTGGGAACGACGTTGTAGTCGCCCGCGAGCACGACCGGATGCTCACTGGACTGTAATGTTTTCGCATGGTCAATCAGGCACTCGAACCATTTGAGCTTGTAGTCGAACTTCGGCCCCGGCTGAGGGTTGCCATTGGGCAGGTACAGACAACCCACGACGAGCCCATGGACTGCCGCTTCCAGGTACCGGGCGTGGGTGTCGTCTTCCATGCCGGGAAGGCCTTTGCGGATAAGCAACGGCTCCGCGTCGCGGGCCAGAATGGCCACCCCGTTCCAGGACGGCTGGCCCAGGTGCAGCGAACCGTAACCGGCTGCCTCAAGCGCTCCTGCCGGAAACGATTTGTCCGGGGCCTTGAGTTCCTGAAGGCAAACGATGTCGGGCTGTTCCCGGTCCAGCCACTGCAAGACATTGGGCAGTCGCGTGCCGATGCCATTGACGTTGTAGGTGGCGATCTTAAGGTTTTGCATCGCGCGTTCCCTCGATTGCGCCCGAAACGTTCTTATGTGAGGGCTCGGGAGCGGGCGAGTTCGGCATTTTTGGTCGAGGCATCTGGCCTCGGTCGGTTATAGGCGTGTACGGGGTGCTTTTCGGGAATTCGTCGCCGATAAACCGGTCGACATGACGAATAATAAAAACGGGGGGAAGACCCATGACTTGCTTGATTTGCGCAGGCCCGGCCGAAGAGCTCGCGTGCCCTGAGCCCTGGGAGGAAAGGAAGTGCGCAGCGTGCGGCCACTACCGGATGTCCCACGCGCTGGTGCTCGCGCTCATGGACCAGGGACAGATCTTCGATGTGGGGAAGGCACGGGCGTGGCTGGTGAGTCACCGCAGCGAAACGCAGATCCCGTATCTGGAGAAGGTCAGTGGTTTGTTGCAGACCTGACCCGCGCGGCCCGGCAGGCCCACCCGTGTGCTGTGGCGGGCGCTGATTCGCCGGGCAACAGGGTTACTCTTTGACGTCCATGAACTCTTCTGCCCAGGCCACATAGCTTTCCGGCAGGGTGTAGGTGTGGGTGAGTTCGGTCGCGCTGAGGTTTTCGGTGCTGTGCGTGACCTGACGCTGCGCGCGCAGGCTGTCGTAGGTGGCCTTGATCGAGGCGAAGTAGGCGGCGTGACCGGCCACGATAATCCGCACACCCAGCTTCGCCAGCCGCGCGTTGTCGTTGAGCTTCGGATTGCCGTAGGTCACCAGCATCAGCGGCACTGTCAGCTTTTCCGAAATACGTTCGAGGTGTTCGAAGTCCTTGATCCCGACGATGCAGATGCCGTCAGCGCCGGCTTGTTCGTAGGCCAGTGTACGTTCGATGCAGTCTTCGACCGACAGCACGCCCGCGTTGGTGCGCGCAATGATCGCCAACTCCGGGTCGACACGTGCTTCAAGCGCCGCTTTGACCTTGCCGATGCCTTCTTCTACAGAAATGAGATCGGTGGATTTACGGCCAAACTGTGCAGGCAAGAGGGTGTCTTCGATCGTCAGCGCGGCAACACCTGCGCGCTCCAGCTCTTCGACCGTGCGCATGACATTCAGCGCGTTCCCGTAGCCATGATCAGCGTCGGCAATAAAAGGAAGTTGTGCCACGCGGCCAATGCGGGTGGCTTGTTCCACGAACTCGCTCAAGGTAATGAGTGCAAAGTCCGGTGCGGCCAAAACCTGCAGCGAAGCGACCGATCCGCCGAGAATGCCGACTTCAAAGCCCAGATCGGCAGCAATGCGGGCAGACATCGGATCAAACACGGAAGCGGTTTCAAAGCAGGCCTGAGAGGCCAGGAGTTGGCGAAAATTACGGCGCAGAGCGGAGTGGGAAATTCTGGACATGACGGTTCCTGAGTCTGGGCCTTCGTCGAAGATACGATCTACGCCTGTTTAAAAGTGCGGCGAGAGTATCACGGCCAATAAAATCAGGATTATGACGGTTCGGCATGGGGTATGCGCCGCACACATAACGCACCAAAAAAGACCACTGGTGAGCATTTTTTTGTGTGATCTGTACCAAAAGAGACGCCGCCTGAGCGACGTCCCCGGTTCAGCGTCGCCTCAGCGATAGCGTTCCAGCCAATGCGCGTAAGGCGCAGGCAGCGTCCAGGACGCGTTGTCCACGCCCAGTTCTTTGGCGGCGAAGTACGCCCAGTGTGGATCCGCCAGGTGAGCACGGCCAACCGACACCAGGTCCAGATGCCCGGCCTTGATGGCGTCGTTCGCCAGTTGCGGCGTGCCGAAACCCCAAGCGGAGGTCACCGGTATTCCCGCCTCGCGACGCACGCGCTCGGCAATCGGGCCCATGAAGGCCGGGCCCCACGGGATATTGGTGTCCGGGATGGTGAAGCCGACGCTGACGCTGAGCAGGTCCAGACCGCCGTCTTTGAAGCGGCGCGCCAGTTCGATCGATTCACTGAGCGTCTGCTCGTCGCGGCCGTCGTATTCAATCACGCCGAAGCGCGCGGTCAGCGGCAGGTTTTCAGGCCAGACTTCGCGCACTGCCGCCAGGGTTTCCAGCAGGAAGCGACTGCGGTTGTCAAAGCTGCCACCGTAGGCGTCAGTGCGCTGGTTGGAGTGCTCGGAAAAGAAGCTCTGCCCCAGATAACCGTGAGCGAAGTGCAGCTCGATCCATTCAAACCCGACTTCGCGAGCGCGGCGGGCGGCGTCGACGAAGTCCTGACGAACGCGGGCGATATCGTCCAGCGTCATTTCCTGCGGCACCTTGGGCAGGTGGGCTCCGAACGCGATCGGGGAGGGGCCGATGGTCTGCCAGCCGGCCGGGTCCGTTGCTGCAATGTGATCGTCGCCTTCCCACGGGCGATTGGCGCTCGCTTTGCGGCCTGCATGGGCGATCTGAATGCCCGGCACTGAACCCGCGGCCTTGATCGCTTTGACGGCTGGAATAAAGGCCTGGGCATGTTCGTCACTCCAGATACCGGCACAGCCGGGGGTGATGCGTCCCTCAGGCGATACGGCAGTGGCTTCCACCACCACAAGGCCGGCACCACCGCGCGCCATGCTGGCAAGGTGGACGTGATGCCAGTCATTGATGACGCCGTTGTCGGCCATGTACTGACACATCGGGGGAATGGCGATGCGGTTGCGCAGGGTGACGTCCTTCAGGGAGAACGGCTCGAACAGTGCAGACATGGACAGATTCCTCGTAGGGTTGATTCGCTTGTTCGATAGTATTCGAAATATGGCGTTACGCGAAACCCCTCGCTATGATGCGAACATGCGCGCCTTCAAACATCCTCTGCCGTCCGAACTGTCCCTTGAGCGTCTGCTTTATGCGCTGAGCGACCCTGTCCGCCTGGACATCGTGCGCCGGCTGGCCAGTGTCGCCGAAGCGACGTGCGGTGAACTGGACGGGGGGCGACCCAAGTCGAGCATGTCCCATCATTTCCGTGTCTTGCGCGATGCCGGGCTGGTCCAGACCCGCAATGTGGGGACCACGCACATGAATACCTTGCGAGCCGACGCGCTTGAACTGCGTTTTCCGGGGTTACTGAACAGTATTCTGGCGCAAGCCTGACTGCCCGCGAATGGCGTGTACGGTGGGGGGCACGAAAGTGCCGGGCAGTCGTTACGCACCGCGCAGCGTTCAACCCTGGATCAATTCGACAATTGCTTGAGCCGTTGCTGCACAGCGTCGTCAAAAATGATGTAAAGCGCTTCGATGTCGGCGGCGCGCAGGCGTCGTGCTGTCTCAAGGCCCAGAATGAAGGCTATCTCCATGGCACCTTCTCTTTCGATGTCTTCCCGGGTGGTGGCGGCGTTCAGTGCCCGCACCAGATCATTGACCGGCCCTTGTATGGACTTGTGGAGGCGGAGTGCTTCGATTCGCTCTTGTGGCATTGCTCAATCCTGAATAGCCGAGGGCTCGGTGGCAGCATCTTCGCACGTAACGGCAGCGCACTGGCAGCACGCGATGTGGCCTATAGCGAAAGGCTTACACGCGTTTGCGCAAACCCGCCGTATACACACCGGTGCCGACGTCATACATTGGATCCATCGACTGAAGCACAGGAAGGGCTTCAGAGGTCAAGGATGATCTGCCATTTGCCCGGAAGGCTGCCGACAGGACGTTGGAATGGTGTTGATAGAAAAGAACCCGCTCAGGCGGGTTTTTTATTGCCTGTGATTTGCCGGGCACCCCACGTTGCCACCGGACGACGAGGCCTGCGCCGCCCGGTTCTGGGCGTCGGTATCCGGTATTTGGGTATTCAGTGGAGCATCCTTCGGGTTTCTGCGAGATCCGCTTTCAGCAGATCATTGAGTTCCTTCCAGGGATAACGAGGCCCCGTTGCGCTCATTTCACAGGTATCGGTGTGCCTGAACGGGTGCTCGTCGGTCGTCGGGCACTGCTTTGCGCCGCAATGCCGGCAAGCCAGTTTATGCCCGTGAATGATCCACGCCTTGTTCCAGCAGTCCATGGTGAAAGGGGAACGACTCTTTGGCATACAGTCATCTCCTGCGGCGATAGAGGGGGCGTAGAGAGCGAACGGCGTTCACGGCTTCACCGAACGCTCGCGATTGAGGCGGTACTGATCGAGCGAAAGTGTAGGCGTTTTTTTAAACAGAAGAGCGTCGCCCAACCGAAGACGGGCGACTTTTTTATCAGCCTGCGTGGTGGCTGGGCGCGAGGGCATAGACCGAGGGCTCGAGACCTTCAAAACGCGCCTTCAATTGCAGCGCAAGGTACAACGAATAGTGCCGTGACTGGTGCAGATTACCGCCGTGAAACCACAGGTTCTCCTGCTGCGTCGGCTTCCACATGTTGCGCAATTCGCCTTCGTAAGGGCCTGGATCCTTGGTGGTGCCGGAACCCAACCCCCAGCAACGGCCGACCTTGTCCGCGACGTCCTGGGAAATCAGTTTTGCCGCCCAGCCATTCATTGATCCATAGCCGGTGGCATAAACGATCAAATCAGCCGGCAACCGGCTGCCATCGGTGAGCACCACGGCGTCTGCTTCGATGCGCTCAACGCCAAGCCCGGGCGCACTCTTGAGCTTGATCGTGCCGTTGGCGATCAGCTCCGAAGCACCGACGTCGATGTAATAACCGGACCCGCGACGGACGTACTTCATGAACAGCCCGGATTCATCGTCGCCAAAGTCGAGCATGAAACCGGCGCTTTCGAGTCGCTCATAGAACGCTTTGTCACGGACCTTGATCGCCTCAAAGACCGGTTGATGGAAACTGGGCATGACCTTGTAGGGAATGGACGCAAACAGCATGTCGGCCTTGTCCGTGGTCAGCCCGCTGTCCAGCGCATCTTCCGAATACAGCCCGCCGAACACCAGGTCCATCAGGCTGTCGGAGCGCACGATATGCGTGCTGGAGCGTTGCACCATGGTCACCTCGGCGCCGTTTTCCACCAGGTCGGCGCAAATATCGTGGGCCGAGTTGTTGGCACCGATGACCACCGCACGTTTGCCGCGCCATGCGTCGCCGCCGGGATGGCGGCTGGAGTGATGTTGCTGGCCTTTGAACACCTCGGCGCCCGAATAGGCCGGCACATTCGCCACGCCGGACATGCCGGTGGCGAGAATCAACTGGGTCGGCTGCAACGTCAGGCGTTCGCCATCACGCAGCACCTCAACCGTCCAGGTGCCTGCCTGTTCATCAAATCGGGCGTTGACGCACTCGGTGCGCGCCCAGTAATTGAGCTCCATCACCTTTGTGTACATTTCCAGCCAGTCGCCAATCTGATCTTTGGGCGTGAACACCGGCCAGTGATCGGGGAAGGGCAGGTACGGCATGTGGTCGTACCAGACCGGGTCGTGCAGACACAGTGATTTGTAGCGCCCCCGCCATTGGTCGCCCGGACGCTCGGCCTTGTCGATCACCAGCGTGGGAACGCCCAGGCGTTTGAGTCGCGCTGCAAGCCCCAGTCCACCCTGGCCACCACCCACGATCAGGCAGTAGGGTTGGGTGGTGATGCCCAGCGACGCCTCTTCATCGCGGCGACGTTCCAGCCAGTTGCGTTTGTCGGCGTGGCCGTGACCGTGGTTGGCGCCCATGGGACGGCGTCGCCCGGTGGGTTCTTCGTGGCCTTTGAGTTCGCGCATGGTGGTCAGCAGTGTCCAGCAGAGCCCGTCTTTCAAGCGCACATAGCCTTTGCCACGCGCGACGTCGGTCTCCAGGCTGATCCAGCCTTCAAGCACGCCATCCGTCAGCGTCGCGTCGCCTTCCAGCTGCCAATGTTCAGGGCGTGTCGTATCGAGTCGCGATTCCAGCATATCGCGGATGGCCGGTTTGCCTTCCAGCGTGACCAAGTTCCAGCTGAACAGCAGCAAGTCACGCCAGTAACACGTGTCGGCGAACAGGTCGAGGGTGCCGTCGATGTCACGCTGGGCGAGACGGTCGCCCAACTGTTCGATCCACGACGACAGTTGAGCAGTGGGCGTTTGCAGGGGTTTTTCGATTGCGACGTTCATGGGGGCTTCTCCCGATCTTGTTGTTTTTGTACCGCGTTGGTCAGAGCAAAGCCCGGGCCATGACCCAAAGACCCTTGTTCCAGAGCGGTCGGCTGGAGGTTTTAACCCTCTGGCGGTGCGGCGTGAGTGTCACGCCAGCGATATTCAAGGGTGACACAGTGTCACGCGCGGCCAGGAGGCTTCCGTCCCGTTGTCGCTTGCTGCCTGATGCCTTGGTCTAAGCTGCGAACGGAACCGTTTCTTGATCGTCGCGGAGAATAAGAACAATGACGCCCACCCTGATCAGCGCGCACGCGCAACAAGTCTTGCAAGCCGTGCAGGGAATTCAGGCCTGTCCCGGCCCGGTGGCAGACGTTGCCATCGCCCGTTCCTGGCGCCGTTGCCTGGACCAGCACGGGCTCGACCCCGCCAGTCGCCGAGCGCCCGACGTCGTCGAACAGCCGCGATTGCAGGATCACCGTGCACCGCTGGAACACATCATCGGTGTCGCCCGTTGGCAGATGAACAGCCTTCACCAGCAGGTCGGCCGTGACGGTCACGTCGTGCTGCTCACCGATGCGCGCGGCGTGGCGATCGACAGCGTGTTCAACGACGCCGAACGCGCCGAGTTTCAGCGCTCCGGCCTGTGGCTGGGGTCGGTCTGGCGTGAAGAAAGCGAAGGCACCAACGGCGTCGGGACCTGCCTGGTGGAGCGCCGTCACGTGACCATACGCCGAGACGAGCACTTTCGTGGCAAGCATGTCGGCCTGACGTGCTCGGCCAGCCCCATATTCGACGCCAAGGGGGACTTGCTTGCCGTCCTCAACCTGTCTTCCGTTCGGGAGGAACAGAGCCTTCAGCAGCACTTTCAGGCGATGGCGCTGACCAACCTGTCTGCCCGATTAATCGAAAGCTGCTTCTTTCTGGGCGACGCGCCGGATCGGTACTTGTTGCGCTTTCACCCGCAAGCCGGGTTCGTCGGCCTGTTGGGTGAAGGCCTGCTCGGTTTCGATGACCAGGCGCGCGTCTGTTCCGTCAATCAGGCCGCGCTGGACCTGCTGGGCCTGAGCCGTGGGTCTGTGGTCGGGCAGTCGCTGACGACGCTGCTGGACACGCCACTTGAACGCCTACTGAGTCAGGCCAGCGCTCAACCCAGTGTCTGCTGGCCGCTGCGATGGCTGGACGGACGCCTGTTCTACGGCCAATTGCGAGCGCCACTGCGCTCGGCCCCCTTGGTCGTCCCGGCGATGCCGAAAATCAATGACGTACGCGTGTGCCTGGAAGACCCACGCCTGCAACGCGGCTTTGGCCGCGCACTGCGCGTACTGGAACGCGATGTCCCCGTGCTTTTGCAGGGCGAAACGGGGACCGGCAAAGAAGCCTTCGCAGCGGCCTTGCACAGGGCGAGCTCGCGATCCAGTCAACCCTTTATTGCGATCAACTGCGCGGCCATTCCCGAATCACTGATCGAAAGCGAACTGTTCGGCTATCGCGGCGGCAGCTTCACCGGCGCACGCAAAGACGGCATGGTCGGCAAGCTGGAGCAGGCGCACGGGGGCATTTTGTTTCTCGACGAGATCGCTGACATGCCGTTGGCCCTGCAGACGCGTCTGTTGCGGGGCCTGGAGGAGCGCCAAGTGATGCCTTTGGGTGGCGCATCCCCGCGACCGCTGGACATCCGGCTCGTCAGTGCCACTCATCAGGACCTCAACGCGTATGTGGCTGACGGTCGCTTCCGGGAAGATCTGTTCTACCGAGTGGGCGGATTTGCCGTTCAGTTGCCGCCCCTGCGTGAGCGTTCCGACAAAAGCAGCCTGCTCGAATGGCTGCTGCGCGAAGAAGCAAAGGGCATAACGATCCGGTTCGAACCCGGTGTGAAGGATCGGCTGTTGTCGCACCCTTGGCCGGGCAACGTCCGGCAACTGCGCACCTGCTTGCGCACCCTGGTTGCGTTGGCGTGGGAAGGGCGCATTACCCTGGAGGACGTTGAAGAGTTGCTGCCGACAGCGCCCGCTGCCTGTGTCGAGAACCCGCTGAATATCTCCGAGCGTCAGACATTGCTCAGCCTGATCGAAGCAGAGCATTGGCACATCGCCCGCGTGGCGGAGCGCTTGGGTATCAGCCGCAATACGCTCTATCGCAAGCTGCGCCATCATGGGATAGCGCGGCCGGGTTAAGCGTAAGCGTCGGGGTGCGGGGTCGACCCGGTCCATCTGAAGGGCCCGCTCCGGTCCCTGTCTGTCGGCAGGGGCTGGAGCGAGCAGCGATCAAATACTGCTTAACGCCTGCGCCAGGTCTGCGCGCAGATCCTCGACCTCTTCGATCCCCACGGACAGCCTGACCAGCGAATCCCCGATGCCCAGCTTCGCGCGGTTGTCTGCCGGGATGCTGGCATGGGTCATGATGGCCGGATGTTCGATAAGGCTTTCGACGCCCCCCAGGCTTTCTGCCAAAGCGAATATCTGCACCTGTTCGAGGAAGCGTCGCGTGCCGGCCAGATCGGTCTTCAGGTCCAGCGAAATCATCCCGCCAAACCCGCGCATTTGCCGACAGGCGAGGGCGTGTTGGGGGTGCGTGGGCAGTCCCGGGTAGTAAACGGCGGCCACCTGGGGCTGCCGCTCCAGCCATTGCGCCAGTTCGAGCGCGTTGCTGCAGTGCCGCTCCATGCGCAGCGCAAGGGTTTTCACGCCGCGCAGGGTCAGAAAGGCGTCGAACGGTCCGGCGATGGCACCGACCGAATTTTGCAGAAAGCCAAGACGTTCTGCCAGTTCCGGGTTCTGCCCCACCACAGCGATGCCGCCGATGACGTCCGAGTGGCCGTTGAGGTATTTGGTGGTGGAGTGCACGACGATGTCGAAACCCAGTGCCAGCGGGTGCTGAATCCAGGGGCTGGCGAAGGTGTTGTCGGCGACACAGATGATGTCCCGGTCACGGCAGAGGCGCGCGATGGCGGCCAGGTCGGACAGGCGCAACAGCGGATTGCTGGGAGTCTCGACCCAGAGCATCCGGGTGTCGTCCTGAATGGCCGCCTCGACGGCGGAGAGATCAGTCATGTCGACGAAGCTGAAACGATGGCCTGCACTGCGCTGACGGACTTTGTCGAAGAGGCGGAAGGTCCCGCCGTACAGGTCATCGCCCGACACAATGTGTGAGCCGGCATCGAGCAATTCCAGCACCGAAGAAATCGCCGCCAGCCCTGACGCAAATGCAAAGGCCTGAGTGCCGCCCTCGAGGTCCGCCACACAACGTTCCAGTGCAAAGCGCGTCGGGTTGTGTGAGCGGCCATAGTCCAGCCCTTTGTGTACGCCGGGGCTTTCTTGCAGGTAGGTGGAGTTGGCGTAGATCGGCGGCATCAGGGCGCCGGTCGAAGGGTCCGGAGACTGCCCGGCGTGGATCACGCGTGTGGCGAAAGCGTGGGATGGAGAGTGCTCGTCGTGCTGACTCATGCAAGGGATCTCCGCAAGTGATTGAGCAGGTCGACGCGAGTGATGAGGCCGTGGAAGCCTGAGGCATCGGCGATGATGGCGACCAGGCCGCGATCCAGTTCTGCCTGAAGTCTGGCAAGGCCCGCATCGGGCGGCAGGGTTTCCAGTTTGCCGGTCATGGCGCTGGCGACCGTGGTGCGAAAATGCGACGCGTCATTGTGAACGTCCAGGAGAATGTCCGATTCATCGATGACCCCGACCAGTTGTTTGCCGTCAATCAGCACAGGCAATTGCGAGACATCGGCCAGACGCATGCGCTGGAAAGCGGTGAGCAGGGTGTCATCCGGGCCGACGCTGATGACACGACCGTCCTCGAAACGCCGGGCGATCAGGTCTCGCAGGTCGCCGTATCGGGTGCGCTGCATCAGGCCCTGATCGGTCATCCACTGATCATTGTAGACCTTGGATAAATACCGGGTTCCGGTGTCGCAAACGAAACTGACCACGCGCTTGGGCTCCTTCTGCTCGCGGCAGAAACGCAACGCAGCCGCCAATAGCGTGCCGGTCGATGAGCCGCCCAGAATGCCCTCGGCGCGCAACAAATGCCGGGCATGTTCGAAGCTGTCTTCATCGCTGATGGAATAGGCATGGCGGACGCTGGAGAGGTCGGCGAACGAGGGAATGAAGTCTTCGCCGATGCCCTCGACCGCCCAGGAACCGGGCTCCGGCAGCGTGCGTGTGCGGCTGTATTCTGCGACCACCGAGCCGACGGGGTCGGCCAGGACCATTTCAAGATCCGGCTGCACCCGTTTGAAGAACCGGGTCAGGCCGGTGAGCGTGCCTGCCGAGCCTACGCCGACCACGATCGCGTCCAGATCATGCTGCGTCTGGGCCCAGATCTCCGGGGCGGTGCTGCATTCATGGGCCAATGGATTGGCGGGGTTGTTGAATTGATCGGCAAAGAAGGCATCCGGTATGTCCTTGGCCAACCTCGCGGCCACGTCCTGATAGTAATCGGGGTGGCCTTTTCCGACATCGGAGCGGGTGATGTGCACTTCGGCGCCCATGGCTTTGAGGTGCAGGACCTTTTCCGTGGACATTTTGTCGGGCACCACCAGCACGACCCGATAGCCCTTGGCCCGGCCGACCAACGCCAGACCCAGCCCCGTGTTCCCCGCTGTTGCCTCGACGATGGTGCCTCCGGGGCGCAGCGAGCCATCGCGCTCGGCGGCATCGATCATCGCCAGACCGATGCGGTCCTTGATGGAGCCACCGGGGTTCTGGGATTCCAGCTTGAGAAACAAGGTACAGAGCCCCGTGTCGATGCGACTGACGCGCACCAGTGGGGTGTTGCCGATCAGTTCAAGTACGGCCGGACGGGAATCAGCTGACATCTCATATCCTCACGTGTACATCCCATACGCAATGGACCGCGACGCGTTACAAATGTGCACCGGTTTGATGCATACAGTGTGGACGACCCTCGGCAGGTGTCCACTTGAAGAGACGAGAAACGTCTGTACGGGCGTCATCCAGTGATGACGCTGAAGACTCGCCACCGTCAGAACGGACGGGGAAAAGAAGCAGGTCGAATGGATTAGCACCGCTATGCTTTAGCTTTCGTCGGCACGATCATCTCGCCGTGGGCGCGAGGGCCGCAGTGTTCATAGACAGGGAGGTGTGCATTGCACGTGCACGAGCAGGCGTTGGAAATCCTCGTCGTCGATGACGAAGCGGACAATCTGGAGGGCATGCAGGAGTTGCTCGAAGAGCTCGACCGGACCGTTCGCTGCGTCGACTCCGGCGCCAAGGCGCTGGCCTGCATGACATCCGGGTCGATAGGGCTGGTGTTGATGGATGTCCAGATGCCTGGCATGGACGGTTTTGAAGTGGCACGTCGGATGCGGGCTGATCCCGACACCCGATTCACGCCCATCATCTTTATTTCCGGGATGCGGCAGACCGACGCGGTGCTGGCTCAGGGATACACCGCAGGCGCCGTGGATTTCATGACCAAACCCGTGCATCCCGCCATGCTCCTGCACAAGGCACGGGTGTTGCTGGAGCATGAACAGTATCGGCGCAGCTTGTTGCAGGCGAGCCAGCAACTGGAGCGGGCGCGGGCGTTTAACGCATCGATTCTGGACAACACCGCTGAAGGCATTCTGGTGGTCGACAGCCAAGGCCTGATCTGTTTCGCCAACCCGGCCATCCGCGGCATGCTCGGCTGTTCCGGCGACGAACTGCAAGGCACTGCGCTGCTGAACTGGATCGAAACGCCCCACGAGGACGATTGGGCTGCGTCGGTGTGGCGGGATCACCTGCAACGCGGTGAGAGCTTTCGATTGCACGACGCCAATCTGCGCAGCCGGGACGGCAGATGCATCCCTGTTGCCTTGTCCTGCTCACCACTGACGCAAGGACAGCAAGCCATGACGATCCTGGCGCTGGACATGTCGGCGGTGCGCGAGCTCCACCACCAACTGGAGGTGATGACCATCACTGATCCGCTGACCGGTTTGCTGAACCGCCGTGGTTTCATCCAGGCCCTGCAGGCAGCGATTTCGCGGAATCAACGGACCGGGCGGATGAGCGCGCTGCTGTTTCTGGACCTCGATGGCTTCAAGCAGATCAATGATCAGTTTGGTCATGATCGAGGAGACGACGCCTTGCGCTGGGTCAGTGGTCAGTTACAGGCCTGTTTGAGGCCTTATGACCGGCTGGCCAGGATCGGTGGTGACGAATTCACGGTCATCATCGAAGGCGTTAACGGTCCGGGGGACGCCGCCGCCGTCGCTGAAAAACTGATCGGGCGAGTGTCCGCCGATCAATCTCGCTTTCGGCTGGGCGCGAGTATCGGCATTGCGTGCCTGCCTGACCGCGGGAGCACCGTCGAAGACTTGATGCGTGCTGCCGACACGGCCATGTACGACGCCAAACGGCGTGGAAAAGGTCAGTTCCGGTTTTCAGACAGCCCGTGAGCCTGCCAGCCGTGTATGTTCGGCGCTTCACCACGCTCGCTCACAGCAAGTGAAAGACGCCACAGGTCATGGCTGAAACGCACGGCGATATTGCCCTGGGGACACCCCGTGAACCCTTCGAAAGGCGACCCCAAAGGCGGCATCGGACAGATAGCCCAACGACGCTGCAACGGCCGCAACGCTGGTGTCGCCGCGCGATAACCGGGACGCAGCCACCTTCATTCGCCAGCACGTGGCGTATTCGACCGGCGACTGTCCCACGCGAGCTTTGAACAGCGCCGCAAAGCTTGATCGCGACATGCTGGCGATCTCGGCCATGTCTGCCAGTCTCCAGGGTTTTTCCGGCGCGCCGTGAACGGCACGCATGACACTGGCGATGTCTGGGTCTCGCAACCCTCCCAGCCAGGCCAGATCGGCGATGTCGGCAGTGGTGATGTGGTGGCGCAGCGCGTGAACGAAGATCAGCCGAAGCAAGTCATTGCACATCGCGTATGCGCCTGCCTGCGTCGATTGCCATTCCCGGTCCAGTTCATCCAGCAGCCAGGCAAATGATGACGCGCCGCCTGACCCGGCGTGAATCACGATGGCGGGTGGTAACAGGTCAAGCAGGTCCGCTGCCCCCGGGCTGATCAGCGAGACGCTGCCGCCGAGCAGTTCCACGTCATCACCCACTCCGTACGCAGCCGATGAGCCTGACAGCGCAAAGACTTCCGATGCGTTTACCGCAGGTATTTGCGGTGCGCTGGCGAGAACGAACGGGGTGCGCGAAACCACGAAACAGTCGCCTGCGCAGAGATGACGCGGCGGCAGACCGTCCATGCACAGCCAACATTCCCCCCGTAGTACCACGTTGAATTTCAATTCGATGGGCTGGAAGCGCAAAGCCCACTGGCCCCCGGCTCGAAGACGCACCGAGCAAGCGGCCTTGAGTCCAGCCAGGGCCAGTACGTCAGAAAGAGGATCAGAGGAGGGGTTCTGGATGATCACGACAAAAATCCGGATTATTTGAGCTGGTTCGTCCGGACACCTTAGCGAAGAATCATCCGCTCTACTACTCAGCGAGGACCTTTTCATGACAACGCTTCAGCAGCCGATTTCTTCACCGTTCGATGCGGCCAGCACCGCCGCCGAGGTGATGGCGGGCGTGGACCTGTCAGGACAGTTCGCCGTTGTCACAGGCGGTTACTCCGGTCTGGGCCTGGTCACGTCAAAATGTCTGGCCGACGCAGGCGCGCAGGTGATTGTGCCGGCCCGGGATATGGAGCGCGCCCGCGTTGCCTTGGCCGGTGTCAGGAACGTCACGGTCCAACCGATGGACCTGGCCAGTCCCGACTTTGTTCAGGCGTTCTGCGCAGACGTGGTCGGGCGTGGGCATCCGGTCTCACTGTTGATCAATTGCGCGGGCGTCATGGCGTCGCCGCTATTGCGCGACGCTGCCGGGCACGAAAGCCAGTTTGCCACCAATCACCTCGGGCACTACCGACTCACGTGTGGACTGTGGCCCGCGTTGCGGGCTTCGGGTAACGCGCGCGTGATTGCCGTGTCGTCGCGGGGTCACCAGATCGCGGGAGTGGACTTCGACGACATCGATTTCATCCGTCGCACGTATGACAAATGGACAGCCTATGGTCAGTCGAAAACCGCCAACGCCCTGTTCGCCGTGGCACTCGACCGCCGAGGACGCGAGCAGGGTGTTCGTGCGTTTTCGCTGCATCCCGGCCAGATCCTGACGGACCTCGGCCGCCATCTGAGCAGCGCCGAGATTGCCGCGTTTGACGTGTTCGACGAAAACGGGGAGCAGAAAATCGCGCCCGAGCTCGGTCTCAAGACGCTGGAGCAAGGTGCATCGACCGGTTTGTGGTGTGCGACCAGTCCCGCGCTGGAAGGCCAAGGCGGTGTCTATTGCGAAGACTGCAATATCGCCACGCTCAACCGCTCGGAAATCGGGCGTAAAGGCGTGGCGCAGTGGGCGGTCGACCCGGAATACGCTGAACGGCTTTGGCGTCTGTCGGAGCAGTGGACGGGGATGAGCGTCTGAAAGGCCAAGCCATTGTCTTCGCGACCGACAACGGATGCTTCGCGTGCCGGTAGCGCTAGCGATCAGCCGCGTGCGGTTGCAATCCAGCCTGGCGTTCGGGTTTTTCGCAGCAACTGGGCAAGCGTTTGCCCAGTCTCGGCTTCGTCAGGCATCGGATAGTAAAGCGGTAGCCCGCAAACCTCATCAATGTCGTCAAGCGTTAAAAACTTCGCGCCGTCATCTGTGGCGAGCTTGAGCGCATGTGATTCGGAGCGTGCGGCGTAGACATCTTCGGTCCCGACCCAAAAAGCACGAAGCGGTTTGGTCTTGAAGCGAGCGAATATCCAGCCTGTCAGGAACGTCAAAGTAGAAAGCCCCGCGGCGACCTCAGGCGGTACCGGGGCAAGAAACGCAATCATGGTTAACTCACAGAGCAGGTTAGGGCAATGGGCAGACCGAGAGCTCTAACGGCCTTCTGATCCTTCTTCTGGCGCCAGTATATTGCCACCACCGATCGGCGGCGCCTAGAAAAAATTACACAGCTCCTCGTCAAACAGGTCCGAGCCTGATTCCCCGGGCGGAGAGGTTGGGCGCTGCCGCCGACTTTATCGCCGGGAAAGCAACAATGCCCAGTACGTGATCGGCTACGGTTTGTGGCCGAGCAATTTGAGGACACGCCACTGCACTGGGTACAGGCGTCTTCTGACATACGTCAAGCGCGCCAACCTGTGCCAGACCCACACTGACCTCGACATCCGCCGTCGCTGAGACGCTGCGGACCCGTTGAACCTGTGGAGGTGTGAAATGGCCGAAATCGAGCGAATACTACTGATTGCTTCACCCCTCATGAACCGCACGCCAGCGTTTGATCGCGCGGCCGCCCTGGCCAAGGCCAAGTCTGCAGCGCTGCATATCGTTGCCTTCGATTACGTTGAAGGTATCGCCAACGCAGGCCTCGTCAATGAGACGGCGATTGAAGAAATGCGCGAGGGTTATGTGTTCCGCCATCGTGAGTGGCTTGATGGGCAGGCCGCCGGGATCCGTCACATGGGCGTCCATGTGACCACTGAGGTGGCGTGGACGAAGCACCCGTTCGAAGACATTCTGGATCATATCCACGGCATTGACCCAGTAATGGTCATCAAGGACCTGCTGCACGAGTCCTGGCTGAGCAGGGCGTTGTTCACCTCGCTGGACATGAGGTTGCTGCACAGCTGCCCGGCCCCCTTGCACCTGGTTGCCAAGGTTCAGCACGGTATTCCACGCAAAATTCTCGCAGCTGTCGATCCTTTCCGCGTTGACGATCAGGCCGAACGTTTGAATGACCGGATCATCGCAGAAGCTCAAACGCTGGCAGAGCAGTGCAATGCCGAACTGCATCTGCTGTACGCCTATGATTTGTCGTACGTGTATGCGCTGGACGGCGGGTTTGGCTATCAGCCATCCGTGATAGACGAGCTCTACAGGCACGAGCGCTCAGGTTTTGCGAAGCTGGCTGACCGCTACGGCGTTCCCGATGACCGCCGGCATCTGATGATGGGGAATCCAGCCAAAGTCATCGAGACGTTCATGCTAAGTGCTGGCATTGACGTCGTGGTGCTGGGTACGGTGCACCGCGACATCGTCAACAAACTGATAGGCAGTACCACCGAGCAACTGGCTCATCATCTCCCCAGCAGCTTACTGACCATCCATCCCGGATCACAGCTCTGACGAGCCCAAGGCCCGGACAACGCATGCACATTTGTTGTCCGGGCCGACAGGTCAGGCGATCAGAATGTAGTTTTCGACATGGCATACACCGGGCACCGCCCAGGCTGCTGTCTCAAGGGCCTTCCTCTGCATCCACAGATCGACGTGGCCTTCGAGCTTGACTGTCTTGCCCTCAACGGTCACGCGGATCTTGCTGGCATCGAGCTCGGCATTTCGCGCGATGGCCGCTTCGATACGCGCCTTGATGTCATCCGGATCGGACTTGGGCCGAACCACCAGCAGGTTGTTGATGCCGGCCACACCCGCCAGCTTTCGGACCGCGCTTTGAGCCGCTTCTTTCTGATATTGCCAGTCCACTTCACCTTCCAGGGTCACCCAACCCTGCTGCACCTTGATTTGCATGCGGTCTTGCGGGATGGAGCTGTTCCACCGAATCACATCCATGCACCGCGAGGCGATGGATTCGTCCCCGACATCAAGTTCTGAAGGAAGCCTGACCTTAATCTCCTCGGCAACGGCCTTTACCCCCTTGACGCTTTTGACCGCCCGCTCGGCCGCGATCTTTTCTGCGTAGGTTTTCACATGGCCGGTCAGGCAGACCACGCCATTCTCGATGGCTACACCTATGGCGGCAGCGTCGATGTGGGGTTGAAATTCAAGTTCGTCAAGAATGGTTCTGCGCAGCATCAAGTCGTTCATGTTCGCTCCCCTAGATACGTGAATGACCCCGGGACGGGCCATGCCAATGAACACCGTCCATTGAACGCGTACAGAAGAAAAAAACGTTGAGCTTTATCAGGATTTCGCGAGGCATCTAACCTCACGTGGTGTTTGCCTGGGGTGTCCAGACAGGCCAGTACCGGCAGCGAGGTTTTCTGACTTTCGTCAATAACGATCGATGCCCACAGCCTCAGTCTTGGGGTTGCCCGGTTCCGTTTCGATGCGCCACGCATTAGGGGCGGGGGCTGGTTCACGCCGAAGGAGCCGACAACAACAAACGCCCGACGAGGCACTCACCGCCAGGCATCGCTCAAGGTCGGAGGTAGCATGTACGCGATGGTCTTACACCGTATTGGCGAGCCATTGGTGCATTGCCAGTTACCGGACCGCACGCCCGGGAGGGGACAGGTACTGATCGATGTGGGAGCCTGCGGCGTCTGTCGCACTGATCTTCATGTTGTCGACGGGGAATTGCCTCATCCGCATCTTCCTTTGATTCCTGGCCATGAAATCGTCGGGCGTGTCTCGGCAATCGGTGCCGGTGTAAAGGGCTTCCAACCAGGCGACAGGGTCGGTGTGCCCTGGCTGGGCCACACGTGTGGGGGGTGCAGCTACTGCCGCTCCCATCGAGAAAACCTCTGCGATTCGCCGGGTTTTACCGGTTACACCCTTGATGGCGGTTTTGCCACTGCGACCGTGGCCGACGCGGGTTTTGTTTTCGCTCTGGATGAACGAGGCACTGACGAGTCAGTCGCGCCGCTGTTATGCGCCGGTTTGATCGGCTGGCGGGCATTGTCCATGGCCGGCCCTGGGAAACGGCTGGGTTTGTATGGTTTCGGTGCGGCGGCTCACATCATCACTCAGGTTGCCATTACACAGCGTCGGGAGGTCTTTGCGTTCACTCGGCCCGGTGACCACGAAGCGCGTGCGTTTGCAAAGTCTCTAGGCGCGGTGTGGGCGGGCGGTTCTGACGAGCTTGCTCCGGAACCGCTGGACGCCGCCATCATATTTGCACCGGTCGGCGCGCTGGTTCCGCTGGCACTGCACGCCGTTTGCAAGGGCGCAAGAGTGGTGTGCGCCGGTATCCACATGAGCGATATTCCGCGTTTTCCGTATCGCTGGTTGTGGGAAGAGCGCTCTCTGTTGTCGGTGGCCAATTTGACCCGTCAGGACGGCATCGAGTTTTTCGAGCGGGTCAGGGACATAAGGATCGTCACTCACACGCACAGCTATCCGCTGCACGAAGCCAACCAGGCATTGGACGATCTGCGTTCAGGTGTGTTTCAGGGCGCAGCGGTGCTCATCCCCTGAACGCACTCAGGCGTCGGCCCCCCCCCGCTGGGACGTGGCCTCATCACGCCGGGAGAGACCTATGTTCGCCAACGAGTACACTGCGACACTGATTGCCGACTCACGCGCAGGTGATTGCTCGGTGGCCGTTGCTGATGCCTGGCAGCGAATGGCACCCGGATTCGGCACCATGACCTCGACAGACCTTTGCACTGATTATCCGGTTCATCGTTGGTATAAACGATCGGGTTTCACCTCCGTCAACCTGGGCACGGATTACGATCGCCTGGTGCATGATCTGGACCTTTAATTCACCGCAAGTGAGAAACCCATGACGATCGACTGGCCCAATTTCACACCTTGGTCATCCCTTATCGGTGGCATGTTGATTGGCCTGGCGGCCAGTCTGTTCATCGTCGCCAACGGTCGTATTGCTGGCATCAGCGGGTTGATCGGCAGCCTTTTGCAACGACGCCGCACCGGGGCAATCGAGAATGTGCTCTTTCTGACAGGGTTGCTAGTGGCGCCACTGCTCTGGAGCCTGTTCAGCTCGCTTCCGACCCTTGAATTTTCCGGCGGCTGGCCCGGGTTAATAGTCGCCGGGTTGGCGGTTGGCGTCGGCACACGCTATGGCGCTGGCTGCACAAGCGGCCATGGCGTCTGTGGAATCGCCAGGGCCTCGCCTCGTTCAATCGTGGCGACGGCGTGTTTCATGTTCAGCGGTGTCGCCACGGTGTTTGTCTCACGTCACTTTTGGGGAAGCTGAACATGAATAAATTGACCGCATTGCTCGCCGGCATTCTGTTTGGTTTGGGTCTGCTCCTGGCGGGCATGGCTAACCCTCAAAAGGTGCTGGCATTCCTTGATGTATCCGGCGCTTGGGATCCTTCTCTGGCACTGGTCATGGTAGGGGCAATTGCTGTGGCCATTGGCCCCATGGCCTGGGCTCGCCGACAGTCGAGATCGATCTTGGGAAACCCCATGCAGTTACCGATGAAACATTCGCTGGACCGGCGCCTGATCGGCGGCAGCGTGTTGTTTGGTATCGGCTGGGGAATAGCAGGTATTTGCCCCGGACCCGCCGTAGCAATCCTGTTGACAGGGCACTGGCAAGTTATTGTGTTCATGCTGGCCATGGTGGCAGGCATGCTGTTATTCACGGTTCCAGAGGCTCGGCGCAGCCGATGAAGCTGAGTGCTGAGTGCTGAGGGGGCTTTGCGCTGACACACGGCCGCACCTAACGCCAGCGGTTGTACCTCTGATTCATCCGATTCCGGATCATAAGCCGCCGCCAAACCCGAACTGGCGGCTCATCCACACGCTATTTACGCGTGGCCTTTTCCATCATGCGAATGGCCCGTTCATTCGCTTCATCAGCTGTCCTCTGCGCCTGAGTCGCCGCACTCATCGCCATTTCTGCCTTGTCGTAGGCCTGATCTGCCCTAAGCCGAGCGGTCGCTGCGGTGTCTTCAACGGCTTCCATGCGCGCGTTCATTTCTTGAGCATGTCGGTGACCGCAACCGGCTGTAAGGGCAAGGGTAATGACGACGAAAGCAGTCATGGATAGGCGTTTCATGGGGTATTCCTCGTGGTGGCGATAGAAACGGCAAAAGCTGCCGGGTGACCGAACCGTATCGCTACCACGGGAAAACCGTTTGATTAAAGTCAGAAGCGCTCTGCGACTAAGGTGTTTGGGCGTGCATCTCAGTTGATCTTAATCAATCCGTCGGTCTGTCAGAAAGTGGACAGTATCAGGGTGATTTCGCCGAGCGGAGCAGTCCGGCGTGTCTAATACGCCGGGACGAAGCAGGAGGCCTGCATGCGTCCCCTCATAGACAGTCCTGCTGTCCGCTCATCCGAACCTTCAGGTGAGGACTGAGCCGGATACGCCAAGGAGGTGTGCGGTGGCACAACCTAAACGATTGCTTCTGATTGCCCCATCCCGAATGGTCTGCACGTTGGCATTTGAGCGTGCGGCACAAATGGCCCAAGGAATGAATGCCACCTTGCGCATCGTCGCGCTTGTGCACCAGAACATCCTGGACGAGGTCGATGCTCATCAAGGAGAGCCAAAGACGGCACATCGATCGCCGTTGTGGTCGTTCCAGCGCTGGCTCAGTGCCGAGGCTGGCTTGTTGTCCAAAGGTGGCCTTCAAGTCTGTGCAGAAGTTCTGTGGTGCGAGAGAAACGTGATCAACCTCTGTCATTACATCGAAGAAGCCGAAGTCGATTACGTCATCAAAGACCTGGAAGAGGAGATCACCTCAGAAGGACGTACTTTCTCAACGCTGGATTGGCAGCTGCTGCACGAAAGCCGGGTGCCCGTGCTGTTTGTCCAGCACGATGGCGCCGCGACGTCCCGCAAGATCGTTGCAGCGGTGGATGTCCTGCATCACGAACCGCAGGTGCGGGAGATGAACCGCAGCAGCATCGAGGCTGCCAGTCAGCTGGCTGATTCATTTGGCGCGAGTGTTCACATACTGTCTGTGTACGACCGGGAAGCGTTGCCGGTCGCAGAGGGCAACGATTTCTGTCCGCCTTCGCTGTTGACCTACGAGCAGGCCAGAAAACGCTTCGATCTGTTGGCGGATCAATATGCAATCTCTGCTCAATGCCGACACTTCGTGGTGGGCGCCTGTGCGAGCAGCATCAATCAGTATGTGAGCAATTGCCACTTCGACGTGCTGGTCTTCGGCGCCACGAACTACATGGCAACGGACATGCTGCTTGGCCGCACCGCACAGAGAGTGCTCGGCCATCCACCCTGCAGTCTTCTGGCGCTCAAGGATCGCGACGTTCACGTGCGCCCGGCTTTATCGACTCATGAATACACTGCCGTGAATCTCACTTGAATCCCCTCCCTTTACACCAAGAAGCGCTCGAAAGGGCGCTTCTTTATATGCGGGAAACGTGTGTTGCCAACCCCGTTCAACGTCGATCGAGGCTGTTGAATATTTCGTTTTCCTGCGAAAAGTGCAGGGCGACTAGTGTGTCCAGCCGAATCAACATCGCGTGGATCTCGTCTCTCTGAACCTCGGCAGAATCTTGAGCCAGTCTGTCGTTCAGGTGTTCGAGAACGTTCACCAGCCGAAAAATCTCGCGATGTGTGTGGCTCATTGCTGCCAACGGGTCGGCGCCGTGCAGATAGGCAACCAGAAACGGATAGAGCCGGTTTTCATCATCGTGTTCATGAGGCAGCAGTTGCGCGTCGAGCAGCGTCACCAATGACCGCAATTCGGTACGGGCCCGTTCAGGCCCAAGACGATTAAATTCGCCGGCCAGACGATGCAGCTTCTTCAATACCTGCGTCATTTCCTGATGATCGTCACCGAGCCGTTCGAGAGGGTCACTGCCCAGACTGGGCAGCGTCCGCCAGCCCGGTGGCGTCAGCGCTCGCAGAGCGTTAAGGATGACGCCGACATCGATGACCTCCTGTACAACAGCCCCGGCGAGCGGAGGTAAGTACCCGGCAGCGGCAATGAGCATTGCGAGCATCGTCAAACCCATGCCGATGAGCATGCTTTCTCGGGCAATGCGGCAGGAGCGGCGAGCGATTTCCATGGCGTGTGCGACACGGTCCAACCGGTCAACCAACAGCACCATCCCCGCAGCTTCCGACGCTGCGCTGGCGCCTGCTGCCCCCATCGCGACACCGATGTCAGCCGCTGCCAAAGCCGGTGCATCGTTGATTCCGTCTCCCACCATCATCGTCATGCCCATAGCGCACGAGGCTTGGACGGCGAGAACTTTATCCTGAGGTTCCAGACGGGCGCGTACCTCGTCGACACCCGCACCAATGGCTATCCACTGGGCTGTTTCCAGCCGGTCACCGCTCAGCATGGTGACCTTTTCGACACCCATGTGTTTGATTGCGCGCACGGCGCCAGCGGACTCCACGCGCAGCTGATCGCTGAACACCACAGCGCCCGCGAGCTTGCCGTCGACGGCGATAAAACTAGCGCCCGCGCCCTGGTAATCCAGGCGTGCCAGCAGTGCCGCCGACCACGGCGTCTGCGTACCAAGATAGGTCAGGCTGCCCAGCTCGACGCTCTGTCCGTCGACAAGGCCCTTGAGCCCGGCCCCGGCGGTTTCGCTGATGTTTGTCGGTACGCCCAGTCCGACGCCGGCCGTCTGTGCGGCGGTGACGATGGCACTGGCCACCGGGTGTACGGAAGCTTGTGCCAGCGACGCTGCCACATACAACAAGCGGTCCTGACTGATATCGCCCGCGGTTTCTACACTGTCGATGCACGCACGGCCGGTGGTGAGCGTGCCGGTTTTGTCCAGCATCAGGAAGCGGGTTTGCGCGACTGCCTCAAGTGTGGCGCCGTCTTTAACCAGAATGCCGCGGCGGGCGCAGCGCGAAATACCCGAGAGAATGGCGATCGGCACCGCGAGAATGAGCGGGCAGGGCGTCGACACCACCACCACCGCCAGCGCGCGAAGCGGATCGCCCGACACCGCCCAGGCGACACCCGCTATCGACAGTGTCACGGGGATGAGTATCAGCGCATAACGATCCGCTGCCCGCACAAAGGGCGCTTTTGAACGCCGTGCGGCTTCGGCCATTCTCACGATGCCTGCATAGGTGCTTTCGCCTGCACGGTGGGTGACCTGAAGCGTAAAGGGTGCTCCGACGTTGACTGCACCGCTTCTGACAGTCGCCCCCGCGGAAAACTCGACAGGAATCGGTTCGCCCGTGAGTGCCGACTCATCGACGGTTGCACCATTGATCACCAGGACGCCGTCGAGCGGGATCACCTCGCCCATGCGCACCAGAATTCGCTGGCCAGGGACGACACGCTCTAAAGGGACCTGCGTCAGGCTCTCGCCCTCCAGTTGCCAAGCGAAGGTGGGAGCGCGCTGGATAAGGCGTCGTAGTTCACGCTCGGCTCGCTGGGAGGTGTAAAACTCCAGAGAGCGTCCGGACGCGAGCATGATCGCAATGACCGCAGCCACCAGAAACTGCGAGAACCACAGGCTAGCTGCTATGGATAACAGGGCGATCAGGTCGACACCGACCTGCTTGTGTAGCAGGCTGACAACCACCTCCACACCGGTGACCGCCATCAACAGGACCGCCGAGCCTATCCAGCAAAGCTGCGTAAGTTCGGGACGCCCGTATGCGTCGGCCAGAATCCCGGCCAGCAGCGCGGCGATTGAAATCAGTAACAGCGTGGGATCGAGTTTGCTGCGTTGCATGATCGTTCCTTCTGACTGATCCGCACGCAAGGCATTCAAGGCACAGGAACGTGAACGGGAAGTGGGAGGAATAAAAACCCCTCGTCGGCCGGACGCTGTTTGACTTCTCGATACCCGCCCCGGCGGAAGCGTTGATCATCATTCGCGGACGGGCTTCATACGCGCCAAGGCGCCCCAAGACCTGACGGGTGACGTTTGCCGAGACAACAATTCGACGTTTACCCCCAGCACACTGTTCAGACACACTTGCTCATCGGTTGGCGTGACGCCCTCGAAATCCGTGATATCCAGAATTCTGGTGTTGAACAAAGCGAGGCGCACAACACCGTTCTGCCTCAGAAACTGCTGCGACAGGCATTCACACAGCGGTCTTGAGAATGACGTGGTCGGGATTTGCTCTTCGTACAGTTGAGCCTGGGATTCGAGATCCTGCTGACAGTCCCTGACAATGGTCTGAATCGACTGCACCGCATAGAACATCGTGACTGGGAATCCGATGCAAAGGGCGAGCAAAATGGCCAGAAGAATGTTTGATTCTCTGGCCCGTGTCGAAAGCTGGTGCCAGGCGCGTTGCCAGCCTTGTGCGGGGCTGTTGAAAAGGGTGTCACCCAGACGCAGGGTGAATCGGTGTTGCACGACAATGCCGGTGCCTATGCTGACCAAAAGAAAGGTGATCAAGGTGAAAGGCGCGCTCAGCATCAGGTCGTAGGCGTGTTCCATCCAGGCTGCCAGCGACATAAGCACCACGAAAGAAGCGATGCCCGCAAGCAACCCGAAGCTGCTTCTGGGCCTTCTCAGCCAAACGGTCAATTTCAGCTTATCGGCTGCGTTCATGGCGTCATCACTCCGTTTGATCTTGCTTTAGAGGGGGGAAGGGGGCCGTCAGCCAATACCGGAAGGACGCTTGCAGACCACTGTTCAGTGCCTCAGGTAAACGACAGGTGAACATGCACCTCTCTGAATGTCGGTCATGAAAGTCATCCTCGCTCTATAACTCTTCGCACGTGAAAGCGTGATCTCTGTGTACGCCATCCGGGAGATTGATCCCTTGAGTTTTATCAATCTTCATCAACATGACCGATCTGGCTGTGGGTGAAGCCTTTGATTGACACACAGGTGTGCAACGGGTCGTCGGCTCCATGGAGGGCGCGGACGTTTCATTCGCTTTTTGCATGGGCATTGAGTCTCTGGAGGTTGCGCATCGCCATTGCCAGACATCTCGATCCGGCTCAAAGGCCATCCACGACCTGATGGCGCCCCGTTGTCGTATTTAAGCTCTGAAGCCTTAAAACCTGATGAAGATCAAGTTCCTGGCGCTCGATCAGCGCAACCTGATGTTTTCCCTGCCGCAGCCGCTGCAGCCAGGAGCATCAGCATGAACATGATGAAAGCCGCGGTTTTCGTGGAAAAAAACAGAATCGTTCTGCAGGACAAGCCCGTCCCTGAGGTCGGACCGCTCGACGCGCTGCTGCGCATCACCACGACGACCCTGTGTGGCACGGATGTGCATATTCTCAAGGGCGAATATCCTGTGGCGCCCGGATTGATCGTCGGTCATGAGCCCGTCGGTGTGATTGAGCGCCTGGGCAGACACGTCACAGGGTTCACCGAAGGGCAGCGCGTGATCGCAGGCGCCATCACGCCCAGCGGGCACAGTTACGCGTGTCTGTGCGGATGTGGTGCCCAGGATGGGCCCGGCACACGGCATGGGTTCAAGGCGGCAGGTGGCTGGAAGCTGGGTAATACCCTTGATGGATGCCAGGCCGAGTTCGTGCTGATTCCCGATGCGATGGCCAACTTGTGCCCCATTCCGGATGCGTTGAGCGATGAGCAGGTTCTGATGTGTCCGGACATCATGTCGACGGGGTTTTCCGGCGCGGAGCGAGGTGAAATCACCATAGGCGACACGGTGGCAGTCTTCGCGCTTGGCCCCATTGGGCTCTGTGCTGTCGCTGGAGCACGCCTCAGAGGGGCCTCTCGCATTATTGGTGTCGACACGGTCACCGAGCGTTTAAAGGTCGCCCGGCACATGGGGGCCACAGATGTCATCGATTTCAAGACCGGGGATGTGGTCGATCAGATAATGGCACTGACTGATGGTCGGGGCGTGGATGTATCTGTCGAGGCGCTGGGCACGCAGAGCACTTTTCAGTGGGCGCTTCAAGTCCTGCGCCCGGGTGGTCGGCTTTCCAGTCTGGGCGTTTACTCTCACGATCTGAATATCCCGCTCGCCGGTTTTGCTGCGGGGCTTGGCGATTACAGCATCACCAGCACGTTGTGCCCCGGCGGCAAGGAGCGCATGAGGCGCCTCATGGCGGTGGTCGCCACTGGCTCAGTCGATTTTTCCTCGCTGGTGACACACCGCTTCAAGCTCGACCAAATCGAGGCGGCGTATGAGCTTTTCTCGCACCAGCGCGATGGCGTAATCAAGGTTGCCATCTGCCCCTGAGCAAAGAAGTCGGTTTGTTGACTTAGATCAAACCCGAGCCCGCCGACAGCTTTATGGCCGCAATCACCTGGCCCCCTCAACGGGCCGTTCGACCCTGATGATCGCGATCAATCAATTCCGAAGCCTGATCGTCGCGCTGTTACTAATCGCCACTGTACTGGCCTGGATCATGGGCGACAGGCTTGAAGCCGCGATGGTCCTGGTTGTCATCCTCCTGAACGCTCTGATCGGGTTCTTTACCGAATGGAAAGCGCAGCGAACGCTGCTGAATCTGCAGGCGTGCGAGGAGAAATGGAGCAGGGTCATCCGCATTACCGGAGACCAAATCGCAACCGCCCAGGCCATCGGTCGCCGGTTGGGCATTGACCGATCGGTCGATGGAAAGGTCTACGAAGCGATACATGCTCAATCCCTGGCGTAAATCAGCCCTCAGACCTGGGCGGCGTGCTGGCACGCACTGCTGTCATCGCCCGAGCCGAACCTCGGCATAAACTGCAGATCGTCCATGCGTTTCAGCAGATGGGGCATGTGGTTGCGATGACCGGGGACGGGGTGAACGATGCGCCGGCGCTCAAGCAGGCAGATATCGGTATCGCCATGGGGATCAGCGGCACCGATGTCGCGCGGCAGACTGCTGACATGGTGATTACCGACGATAACTTTTCAACCATCGTCAAGGCCGTGGAGCAGGCAGAATTCTGTATGCCAACATCATTCATTTCGTGCACTACTTACTGTCCTGCAACCTGGCTGAGCTGCTGACCGTTTTTCTGGCAATCATGGGTAGCCTCCCGTTACCGCTTGTGCCGTTGCATATCCTCTGGCTCAACATGATTACCGATGTGTTTCCCGCCCTCGCACTGGCGCTGTGCCTATCTTGCTGCGGAACAAACGAATACACCCCATGAGTTAGGACGCTCAATGTCTGTCACGCCGGTTAACGCCCGGACGCGCTTTAATGCGCTTGTCCTGGTCACTCCAGTACTTTTGCATCTCGATGAACAGGAACGAGGCCGTCCAGGTGATCAGTACCAGACCTGTCAGCGCCTCCAGCCCCGTCAGAAATTTCAGCGGTCCGATCGGGGTGATGTCGCCGAAGCCTATGGTGGTGAAAGTGGTAAAGGAGAAATACACCGAGTCCATGAAGCTGCCGTCGTAATCGCCGGTCAGTTGCCCAAGGTGTTCAGACGCATTCATCAGGTAATACCCCAGCGCGAAAATCCAGACTTCAATGGCATGCGCCACCAATGCGCCGAGGACACCGAACACCATTCTGAAGCGATGCCAGATGTTGAGTCTGGGCATCAGCAGGTTGAGCCGCATCAGGCACTCGTAATGGACGATGACGGCGGTGGTGATGATCAGCGTATTGATCAGGGTGATCACAATCATGAGAACGGCCTCCGGCAAGCCCTCAGTGTGCATCGCTTACGCCAGATCGGGTTTGATAAAAATCACCTCCCTTAATGAATGTCGCCACCGGCGGTATTTCTGATCTACATCAGATGGCCCTGTCAAAGCCTCGTCACACTGGCTCCAGAGCGAGGAAAACAGGCGCTGAGCCTCGCTCACATCCCCCTGTCTCCGCCGAGGTGGCTATGGACGATCCCGCACAACTTCTCTTGATCGCGTCATCCAGAATGCAGCGCACACCCGCATTCGAGCGTGCGGTGTCATTGGCCGAGGCCTGTCAGTGCGGTTTGCGGATCCTCGCGGTGGATTACATCCGGGTTCTTGAGGTGCTCGGCCTGTTCAACCAGGAGGTTCTGGTGACGTTGCGCGACAGCTACCTGCAGACTCATCGCCGCTGGCTGCAGAGCGAAGCCGCGTACGAACGCAAGCGAGGCCTGGATTGCAGCGTTCATGTGATGTGGAGCGATCAGGTAGTCGATGAAATCCGTAATTGCCTGGCGTCGATGCAGCCCGCAATGCTGATCAAGGATATACACCGTGAATCAGTTCTCAAGCGCGTGTTTTCAACGCCCCTGGATTGGCACCTGCTGCAAGGATGTCAATGCCCTGCGCAGCTCGTAACCCCGTCCCCTCACGCGTTGCCACGCAAGATACTCGCGGCGGTGAACCTTTACCGGGCCGACGACGCCGATCTTCGTTTGAACGATGCGGTCTTGCTGGAGGCCACTGAGCTGGGCCGGCAGACCGGTGCCTGCGTGCATGTGTTGTATGTCTATGACTGGTCGTCGATTTACGCAGCAGGGATGCCCCGGCTGGGGATGCCTGTCGAAAGCGGATTTGAGGAAGCGTTGAGCGACGCCCACGAGGAAGAGTTCGCCAGACTGTGCCAGAGTCACGGAATTGACGACAGGCACCGGCATTTCATGACAGGCACGCCGATTTCGACCATCAACGGCTTCGCCCGTCAGAATGAGTTTGATCTGCTGGTGGTGGGCACCTTGCCTCGGCACAACCTTACCCGAATCATGGGTAATACCGCCGAGGTCTTGCTGGGTCATGCGCCGTGTAGCGTATTGATTGTGAAGGCGCGTAACGGGGGTGACGACGTTTGATTCACAGTGGATGCGCGCGGTGAGAGCAGCCATTGATGAGCAGCTTAAGGCGTTCAAGATCGAGGATTTCCACCGCGCGGCCAGAGATCCTGACAATGGCGTTGTCACGCAAGTAACCGATGGCCCGGCAGATGGTTTCCAGGCGCAACCCCAGATAGGAACCGATGTCTTCACGTGTCATGCGCAACACGAACGCAGTCGGTGAGTAGCCCCGATGTTTCATGCGGTTGGAGAGATTAAGCAGGAACGCGGCCATCCGTTCTTCTGCGTTCAAATTCCCCATCAACAGCAGCATCTCATGATCCCGCACAATCTCCTGGCTCAGAATGCGATTGAGGTTATGTTGCAGAGAAGGCAGGTCCCGGGACAGCTTCTCCAGTTCACTGAACTGGATTGGGCAGACCTCACTGTCTTCCAGGGCGATTGCATCACACACATGCCGGTCGTCACTGATGGCGTCGATTCCCAGCATTTCTCCGCCCATCTGGAACCCGGTGAGTTGCTCTCGTCCGTCCTCTGAAATGATCGTGGTTTTAAAAAAACCGAAACGCACGGCATACAGGGAACGCAATGGATCGCCGGCGTGATAAAGCGCGGCGCCTTTTTTGACTTTGATTCGTTGCGGAATGATGTCAGACAGACGTGTGGCGTCGCTGACACTCATGCCTACCGACAGGCACAGCTCACGGACGGTGCAATTGGAGCACACCGTCTTGAGTTGCAGCTTCGGCACGGTAACCGGTCGTGCTTCCATAACGGCGGTCCTTTATTCGCGGGGCAAGGAACGGTTTAACACAAACACCACTGAACGGGGGGGCATTCTGGATCAGTGGATCAAGGTCGATTGAACCTCGCGTTATAAAGAATGTTCAAGCGCGTTATATCCGGCTATCCGTTCGGAATGACTGCGCTGCTGCGGGTTCAATTTATGTCCATCGGGATAGAAAAACGGTATTTACCCCCAGCCCGTCAGCGTTTCCTGAAAATATTGATCCAGGTCAGAATTTTACGTTCACGGCCTGACTCTTCGTTGCCCGTTTACTCCGCTGGACACCGGCGCCTTTAGAAAAGGACGCGGCTGTTGGCACCGGCCTGACATAAATCAAGTCACGGCAGGCCCCAACGACAATCATGCACAGACCCGAACCCCGAGCCTTGCCGTCGCAGGCTTACTCTCTGTTGATGCTTTTGGAGGTGTCACATGATCGACTCAGAACGCTTGATGTTGATCGCTTCACCCATCATGCACAGGACCCCGGCGTTTGATCGGGCCAGCGCGCTGGCGAAGGCCATGGATGCTTCGCTGCACATCGTCGCGTTCGATTATGTCGACGGCCTGGCCACGGCGGGTTTAGTGAATGAAAAGGCGCTGGCAGAAATGCGCGAAGGTTACGTGGAGCGTCATCGCCAATGGCTTGAAGAGCAAGCCGAGGGCATGCGTCGAACAGGGGTTCATGTGACCACTGAAGTGGTGTGGGTCCTGCGTGCATTCACGGAAATCGTGGTGCACATTCGTGAGCTCAACCCCTCGATGGTGATCAAGGATCTGGAGCATGAGTCGTGGATTAGCCGTGCCATGTTCACCTCTCTTGACCTGCGCCTGCTGCATGAATGCCCAGTGCCCTTGCAGCTGGTGTCCCATGTGACCCACGCCAAACCGCGTAAGGTGCTGGCGGCGGTCGACCCGTTTCGCCCCGATGAGCAGTACGACGATTTCAACGGGGACATCATCGCCGCTGCGGAAAAACTGGCCGCGCAGTGTGGTGCCGAACTGCACCTGCTCTACGCCTACGACCTGTCCTACGTCTTTGCATCGGGAGGCTATGACGGCTTTTCTTCGGACCTGGCGCAACAGCTATATGAAACCGACGCGCTGGCCTTTCGCAAGCTGGTGGAGCGATTTGGCGTTCCCGAGAATCGGCAACATCTGGCCATGGGCAGCCCGGCAAAACAGATCGAAGCCTTGGTGCTATCGGAAGGGATCGATGTGGTCGTCATGGGAACGGTCCATCGCCGACACACCCTCAGGCTGCTGGGCAGTACCACCGAGCAAGTGGCGTATCACGCGCCCTGTAGCCTGTTGGCCGTAAAGCCGCATATCGCCGACGAGTGATGCAAAGGGCAGGCGCCGCCAGGCAGGCGGCGCCTGTCTCGAGGGTTATGTCAGTTTCAGGCGATACACCACCTGCGTGGCGTCCAGCGGATCGGTTTGGCATTCGAAACCAAGGTCCTCCGCCAGTTGGTGCATGTGCGTATTTGCTGAACTGTCCATCGACATCATGTACTCGAACCCGTTGATTTTTGCAGCGTCGATCAAGTGCTGCATCAGTCTTCTGGCCAGCCCTTTGCGTTGCCATCTGTCGGCAACCACGACCGCCGATTCACATTGGCTGTCGCCAGGTGCAGCGGCATAACGCGCCACCCCTATTTCGATCAACTGACCACCCTCCATGGTGAGTGCGACATATGCCATGCGCAGCCGGTAATCCACGTCCATCAACTGATTCATCAGCGGCTCACTGGGCTCCTTGATCGTGCTCAGGAACCGGAAGTGCCTGGATTCCGGCGACAGGCCGCTGATAAAAGCGAACTCCCGGTCACGGTCTTTGGCTTCCAGAGGACGAATCAGAATGTGCGTACCGTCATTCAACGGATCGACCCAATGTCGGGTTCTCACGCCAGGCTCATGGGTTGAGGCGGTATGGGGCAGGGTGGTCATGTGTGTGTCCTCGATTTACCGGCCAGAAACAAGGTGGAACCGTCTGTTTACGCCACGCATGTGGTTCGTTTCTGATCCAGATCAATACTGACTGCCGCCACGCGCAGAGACTGACCACCGGTGAACGGGCCGAGCGTCGAGAGTTGTTCAGGGAGAGACCCATGACTGATGTGTCGCGCCAAGTGCTGCTGGTCCTCAATGCAGGATCCTCCAACATGAAGTTCTCCCTGTATCAGGCCAATCCGGACGCCTGGTCGGGGCCTCAGTGTTATGGGCATGGCGTATTCGAACTCACCCTCGAGCAGTCGACCCTGGTCTTTCAGCGCACGGGCAGTCAGTCACCTGATCAACAGCAATGGCCACGTGGCGTGGCGTCTTCCCGGCAGGGGACACTGCTGAACCTGATGCAGTGGATCGAGCAGCACACCGACTGGCAGGTTTGCGCCGCTGCCCATCGGGTGGTTCATGGCGGCCTTCGGGCCGAAGCGGTCTGCCGGGTCGACCCTGGGCTGATGGCAGAAATGGAGGCGTTGACGCCATTGGCGCCGCTTCATCAGGGACAGTGCCTGCTACCCATCAGTTATCTCATCGATGAACACCCGCGCATGCCCCAGTTTGCCTGCTTCGATACCGCGTTTCACCAAACACTGGCGCCGCAGGAATACACCTTCGGGCTGCCGCGAGCACTGAGCGAACAAGGCCTGCGGCGTTATGGTTTTCATGGTCTGTCCTATGAATACATCGCAAGCGTTTTGCCGGACTACGACAAAAAGGCTGCACGAGGGCGAACGATCGTCGCTCATCTGGGCAACGGTGCAAGCCTGTGCGCCATGAACAATGGCGTGAGTCGCGCAACCACCATGGGTTTCTCGACGCTCGACGGCGTGTTGATGGGCACCCGGCCCGGACGTCTGGATCCCGGAGTGCTGCTGTACTTGATGCGCGAACGGGGCCTGAGCGTGAAAACCCTTGAACACCTGCTCTATCACGAATGCGGGCTGGTCGGGGTTTCAGGGGGGATCGGTAGTGATATGCGAGTGCTTGCCAGCAGCCCTGCACCCGAGGCCAAAGAGGCCATTGCATTGTTCGTTCACAGCGTGGTCCGTGAAATCGGGACCATGGCGGCGGCGCTCGGCGGCGTTGACGCGCTGGTGTTCACCGCTGGCATCGGCGAGCACGCCGTCGGCGTTCGAAACGCCATCCTCGACGGTTGCCGATGGCTCGGTTTGCAGCCGAAGACCGACGACACCCTTGAAGGACCTCTTCGACTCTCCTGTCTGGGGAGCGCCGTGTCGGCCTGGGTCATTCCTACCGACGAAAACCTGATGATGGCTCGACACGCCCTGCGGGCTTTGCGCGAGACCGCCTGAACCCTTGCCGATGACCTTGCTGCACGTTATTTCTCACCGGGGTCTACACGGAGTTGCCATGTATCGTTTCAATGCTCTGCTATCCAGTGCCGATCGCACCGAAACCACAGCGCCGGTTCCGCCAACCGCTCCTGAAAACGTGGGGCCTCTCAATGCCGAAAGGCTCGCATGCCTGCATCGCTATTGGAGCGCCGCCAACTATTTATGCGTTGGTCAGATATATCTGAAAGCCAATGCCTTACTGCGCGAGCCGCTTCGCGCCGAGCACATCAAGCCGCGTCTGCTGGGCCATTGGGGGACATCAGTCGGGCAGAACTTCATTTATGTGCATGTCAACCGCCTGATCAGCGAACGTGGCGTCGAGACGGTCTTCATTTCCGGCCCCGGCCACGGCGGCCCCGCGATGAATGCCTGTGCATGGCTCGAAGGGACTTACAGCGAAGTCCACCCGAGCATTACCCGCGATGAAGTCGGCATGCTCCGGCTGTTTCGCAGCTTTTCGACCCCCGGCGGCATTCCCAGCCACTGCGGGCCGCATACCCCGAATTCGCTGCACGAAGGCGGGGAGCTGGGGTATTCGCTGATGCATGCGTTCGGCGCGGCCTTCGATAATCCGGACCTGTTGGTCGCCTGTGTCATTGGTGACGGTGAAGCCGAGACCTGCCCATTGGAGGGCAGCTGGAAAAGCGTTCATTTTCTCGATCCGAGGCGCGACGGTGCGGTGTTACCGATTCTGCACCTCAATGGCTACAAGATCTCGGGGCCCACGGTAGAAGCCCGCCTGTCCCACGAAGACCTGATTGACCTCTATCGCGGTCGCGGGTATCAGCCCGTTGTCGTGGCCGGGGATGACCTGCCGGGCATGCACCAACGCTTCGCGGCGGCGCTCGATGCCTGCCACGACACCATCCGGCAGATACAGCGAGACGCCAGAGAACGAGGCGTGCCCGTCCGGGCACGCTGGCCATTGATTATCCTGCGAAGTCCCAAGGGCTGGACCGGGCCAAAGGTGGTCGATGGGCTGCCCGTGGAGGGGACCTTTCGGGCACATCAGGTGCCGCTCGCCACGGTGGTGAGCAACCCGGAGCATCTGCAGCAGCTTGAAGCGTGGATGCGCAGTTACGCGCCGCAATCGCTGTTTGACGAACGCGGAACGCTGCGACAGGAGCTACAGGCGCTGACACCTCCAGCGGCGCTGCGCATGGGGGCTGTGGCCAGTGTCAATGGCGGGCGTCGGCTGGTTGCGCTGGATCTCCCCGACATTGCCGACTACGGTCTTGAGGTTCCACAGCCCGGGGAGGTGATTGCAGAGGCGCCGCGCAAGCTGGGTGAGTATCTACGGGACGTCATGCGCAACAATCCGTACAACTTCAGGGTATTCGGGCCAGACGAAACCAACTCCAATCGGCTCAACGCCGTGTTCGACGCCAGCGACCGAACCGCTGCCGGTCCTTGCCTTGAGGTCGACGATCATCTGGCCGCCGATGGCCGAGTCATGGAGGTACTCAGCGAACATCTGTGCGAGGGCTGGCTGGAAGGGTATCTGCTGACGGGGCGACACGGGATGTGGTCCACCTATGAAGCCTTCGCCCAGACGGTTGATTCGATGGTCACCCAACACGCCAAATGGCTGCAGCAGTGCAGGGAATTCGCCTGGAGACGGCCGCTGGCATCACTGAATATCCTCCTGACCAGCCATGCCTGGCGCAACGATCACAATGGATTCAGTCATCAGTCCACCGGCTTCGTCGACAATGTGTTGCAACGGCGATCCGACGTGATCCGCGTGTATTACCCGCCGGATTCCAACTGTCTGGTCAACGTCTTCGACCATTGCCTGCGCAGCCGCAACTGCATCAACGTCATCACGTGCGGTAAACAACCCGACTTTCAATGGCTCAGCCCGCACCAGGCGCGGGAGCACTGCTCGCGCGGCGCCTCGATATGGCCGTTCGCGAGCAATGACCAGAATCAGCTTCCCGACGTGGTACTGGCCTGCGCAGGGGATGTCCCTACCACCGAAGCCGTAGCCGCGAGCTGGCTGTTGCAAAAGCACGTTCCCGGCATCCGGGTCAGGCTCGTCAACGTGGTCGACCTGGGCGTGCTCAGCGCACCGGAGATACGACCCCATGGTTTTGACACTGCATCGTTCGAAGCGCTTTTTACGGCCCAGGCGCCGGTGATGTTTGCCTTCCACGGTTCGACCTGGGTGATTCATTCGATGGTCCATGGGCGTGCGAACGAGGCGCGCTTTCACGTGCGCGGTTTCAGTGATCGCGGCACCACGACAACGCCGTTCGACATGGTGGTACTGAACACGATGAGCCGGTATCAACTGGCAATCGATGCACTCTCCCACATCCCGCGTTTGCGAGAAGACGCGGCGCAGGCGGTGATTTTTTTCGAAGCACAACTGCGTCGACATCACGTCTGGATCCGCGAGCACTTTGAGGACCTGCCCGAAATCCGTAACTGGCAATGGACCTCCGATTTCTCTGAGTCACAGCAACCGCCGCCCCTGGCGATAGGTCACGTGAAACGCCAGCCGTTCACCGATGCCTGAGCACAGCGCCAAGGCATTGATCTCGTCCACATCCCGATCAGATGATCGCAGGTGTAGCCGGATCATCATTGTGTGCGGCCAGGGGGATGTCCATGACGGCACGCAGGCCATGGGGCGAAATATTCTCGAGACGGATTTCACCGCCCAGACGCACGGCCACCGCCTGCACGATCGTCAGGCCCAGTCCAACGCCCTGATCGTTGGCACGGCTATAAAAGCGTTCGAAAAGCCTCTCGCGTTCTGCTTCGTCGATACCCGGCCCCTGGTCGGTGACGGCGAGCTGGAAACGCTTTGCGGAGAACTGGAGCGTGATCGTGATCTGTCCTCCCGATGGCGAAAAATTCACCGCATTGGTCACCAGGTTTTGCAAGGCAATGTCGATGGCGGAGACGTCGGTTTTGAGGACGTACGCTTGCTCGCTGCATTCAAAGGAGAGTTCTAGGCCTCGGCTTAACACCCAGGGTGTCAGCTGCACCAGGCTGTCACGGACGGTTTTGACCAGGTCGGTACGCGTCGTCGGCAGCCCTGCGTTGGGTTCCAGCCGTGCAATGGTCAACAGTTGGTTGACCAGCCGGGTGGTGCGGTCAACGCCGACAATCAGATAATTCAGAGACTCCCGCCGCTGCGCCTCATTGTGGGCCTCCAGCACGTTTTGCGCATGCACGCGCAACACGGCCAAGGGTGTGCGCATTTCGTGGGCGGCATCGGCAATGAACCGCCGTTCACGGCTCAGGACGTCCTGAATTTGCCCTAATAGGCGGTTAAGCGCGGCTTGCATCGGTTCGAGTTCGCTGGGTAGAGGTGCCAGTTGCAACGGCTCCAGCGAACCGGGATGTCGGCCGCGCAAGATCGTTGCGAGGTTGGCAAGCGGCTTGAGGCCCCAGCCGATTGCCAACCAGATGGCGGCCATCAGCAGCAGGCTTCCCATCAGGTTGGGCAGTACGGTGTGCCGCACGATGCGATTGACCAGGTCCGAACGCACATCGTCACGTTCTCCGACCCAGATGAGCAGATTGTGCTGCTCGTCTTTGAGGACGAACGTACGCCACTGATGTTTGCCCAGGTCATCGATATCACTGAACCCGGTGTACTGCGGGGCATGGGTGAGCGTAGGCGCGCTGGGCGTGTGGACCAGCAGATTGCCCTGCAGATCCCACACCTGAAAGGCGATTTTGCTCTCGTAGGGATGCCCGTCGACCTTGGGGTCCGCCTGTCCCAGTGCCTGGTTGAACGCCTGGTACAGTTGCGCATGCTCCTGGCGAGCGAGCGGCATGCGCATCACACCTTGCAGCAACCTGGCGTTGGTCGCGAGCTGGGCATCATAGACCTCGGCGATTTCGTGATTGCTGTCGTGGACGTTGACCATTGTCAGGATCAGCAATCCAGCGATCACCAGGCCAAGGATGATGGTCAGCGTGCGTCGGCGGATCGAGGTCAAGGACGGTCCTCCACCAGATAACCCACTCCGCGAACGGTGCGAATCAGCTCCGTAGAGAACTTCTTGCGCAAGTGATGAATGTGCACCTCCAGCGTATTGCTCTCGGCTTCTTCATTCCAGCCGTACAGCAGCTGAATCAGCCGCTCGCGGGTCATCACCCGTCCCGGTGGCGACAGGAGTTCATACAGCAGCTGATACTCCTTGGGCGTGAGAGACACCGGTTCGTTATGGTAAGTCACCTGTTGAGTCGTCGGATCCAGACTGATGCCCGCATGTTCGATCATCACCCGCGCGCGACCGGCACTGCGCCGCAGCAATGCCCTCAACCTCGCCTTGAGTTCGGACAGGTCAAACGGCTTGATCAGGTAGTCGTCAGCGCCTGCGTCCAGGCCGGCGATGCGGTCTTCGGTGGCATCGCGAGCGGTCAGAATCAGCACGGGCAGGGCCGATCCGCTTTCGCGCAGGCGCTTCAACACCGTCAACCCGTCCAGCTTGGGCAAGCCGAGGTCAAGAATCGCCAGATCGAATCCTTCGCTCAGCAACGCATGCAACGCGCTCGCTCCGTCCTTGACCCAGTCGACGGTGTAACCCTCACGGCTCAAAGCCTGGTGAATGCCTTCGCCCAATGCAACATCGTCTTCGATCAACAGCAAACGCATGAACGCTCCGTTATTTCAGTTTTTTGTTCACGTCGACCAGCAATAGCTGAATGTCCTTGCGTCGTCCACTGTCCGCCACTTCACGGCCTGGGCGGGGCGCTGCTTGCAAGGCCTTGTCCAACGCCTCCTTGGCTTGAGCATAGTGCCCTTGGCGAAACAGATGATCGCCCCAGAAGTACAGCGGGTCTATGCCATTGGGGTTGATTTTCAAGGCTTGTTCCAACAGTGCCTGTGCTTTGTCTGCATCGCCGAAGCCGATGGGCCAGCCGGGCACACGATCGTACAACGCCGCCAGGCTTGCATACGCCGAACCCTGCAAGGCATTGGGGTCCAGGGTCATGGCTTTTTCCAGGTCAGCCTTGGCCTGCTTGACCTTGCTCAGCGCGCCGAGACCACCTTGGGCACCTGCCCAACTGCTGGTGACAATCCCTGACCAGATCCAGGCTTCAGCCGCATTCGGGCGTTGCTGGGTGAAAGATGATGATTCGGATGCCAGTTTCTCGAACGCTGCCACGCGCTGGTCTTCAGGCAATTGGTACTGGATGTGAGCCCATTGCTGCTGGATGGAAGACAGACGTTGCTGGTCGGGTGCATCCAGTGCCCAAGCAGGCACACTGAGAAGTGCAAACAGCACAAGTATTTTTTTCATGGTTTGGGTTTCTCTTCAAAAGGCGTATTGCTGAGCTTGCGGATCAGCGGCAGGTGCTTGCGCAACGAACGATCCACGACCGTAGGCAGAAGGCCGTTGAGTCGCACGAAGAATCGTTCCGGCCAGCCCAGATACAGTTCGCGCTGGTTGCCCACGATGGCGCTGACGACGGCAGCGGCGACGGTCTGCGGATCGTCTTCGTTGCTTTTAAGGGCGGTGTTCAGGGCGCGTGCCGCTGGGCTGTTCATTGTCGTGCGAGTCGCGCGCGGGGCGACGTACAGCACCCCGACGCGCGTGTCCGCCAACTCACGGCGCAACGCCTCGGAAAACCCGCGCAAGGCAAACTTGCTGGCGCAGTAGGTCGCGTACCCGGCGTAGCCGATCGAGCCAAAGGTCGAGCCGACATTGACGACCATGGCCCGTTGCGCATTGCGCAGCATCGGCAGCATCAACCCGGTGAGCAAAATGGGCGCGTGCAGGTTGATGTTGAGCATCGCGTCGATTTCACGGCCCGGCAGTTGTTCCAGCATGGCGAAATGATTAACACCGGCGGCATTGATCAGCAGGTTGATGCCTTCCATGGCCTGCGCCGTCATCAGCACGTGCTGACGGCCCTCGTGGGTCGTCAGGTCGGCTTTCACCCAATGCAGCAGATGCGGGTATTGCGCTTGCAAGGGCATCAGCGGCTCTCGATGACGAGAGACCGCCAGCACTTCCGCGCCATGGCTGCACAGCGCTTCGGCAATGGCCATGCCGATACCGCCGCTGGCACCGGTCAGGACCACGCGGGCTTCAGAGAGACGCATGAGTGGATTCCTTTTCAGGTTCGGTCGCCGCCGTCGGCAATTGCCTGAACATCTCGGTGTACAGCCCGTACACCACTTTGGAGGCTTTGATCACTGCCGCCTGGTCGTCCGGGTCTTCCAGGCGGTCCATCAATTTGCGATAGGTTTCCATGTGCCCGACGTCGAGGCTGCCGTGGGAGCTGAGGTAACTGAACGCGGTGGGTGGAAGGCCGAGGCGTTGCTGAATGCTCCCAGCGGCGTGTGTCGCCAGCGCAATGCTGGTGCCTTCCAGCACGTTGACCATACCGAACAGTCCCACGGGATTACCCCGGGCAATCAGGTCGTAGAGATAGGCGACCATCAACTCGATGGGCAGGCCTGGCGCACCGTCACGCACTGCTTCGGCATCCGCACCGCAGGCCCGCAGGTCGTTGAGAACCCACTGCTCATGCCCGTATTCGTCGTCGATGTATTCGCAGACAGCACCGCGCAGCCACTCAAGCCGCGAGGGCAGCCGTGCGCCGCAAGCCATCATCAAGGGCACGGTGTGGCGAACGTGGTAATAGGCTTGAGTCAAAAATGCACGGTAACTCTCAAGCGTGACTTGCCCGAACAGCGCCTGATGAATGATGGGCAGGTTGAACAGCGTCTCGCGTTCGATACGTGTTTCGTCTTGCAGCGTCTGGAAAAAACTCATGATTGAACGTCCTCGGCTCGCGTGGGCTCGATAAAGTGGTGTCGGTAATGCGCCAGGATGGCGTCGCGTTTCGGTCGGCCGTTCGCGGTGGCCATCCCATTGCCCGTGGTGAACGGCTGCTCAAGCCGTGTCCAGCTGTGAACACGGGCGTAGTCGGGCAGGGCTTGATTCGCGTGGGCGACGGCGTCGGCGATCTGCAGGTCGGTGGTCTCCGGACGGGCAGGCCAGAGCAAGGCGTGGTTGTGGGCCATGGCCTCGCCATAGACGAATGCCTGCCCAATGCGCCCGGGTTGTGTCAGTTCGGCCTCCACCCATTCGGGGTTGACGTTGCGTCCATAACTGGTGACGAACTGGTGTTTTTTGCGGCCATAGAGGTAGAGATAACCATTGGCGTCGAACTCACCGAGGTCGCCGCTCGGCCACCACTCTGGAACGCCATCGGTGTCGCCCAGGTAGCCGAGCATGCCGGCGCCTGCGATCAGGACTTCGCCGTCTTCTGCCAGGCGTATCTGCACATGGGGGAGCGGCTTGCCCACGCTGCCGGGGTGATGCGCTCCAGGGCGGTTCAGCGCCACCACCGATGCACACTCGGAAAGTCCGTAGCCTTCGTAAACAGGAATGCCCACCGACTCGGCACGCAGTAACAACTCATGGGTGACCTTGGCGCCGCCCACGGCGATGAATCGCAACTCACTGGCGTCGAAGGCTCCGATCTCACAGGCGCTGACCAACAGCAACAGCAGTTGCGGCACCAGAATCATGCTCTGCGGATTTCGCGTTTTCAGGGTTGAAAGCAGGCGCGGTAAATCCACGCCGCTGGCGCCCTGAATGCCCACTTCGCGCTGACTGGGCACACTCAGCATGGCGCCGGCGTACAGCGCGGCGTAGCAGCCGATGTTTTCCAGGAGGATGGCCAGAGGCAGCAACGAAAGGTGATGACGAGGCTGTTGCGATTGACTGGCGCGATAAAGCTCGCGGGCGACCGACAATACGCTGTGTGCGCTCAGACAGACGCCCTTGGGCGTGCCGGTGGTGCCCGACGTGAAGGTCAATTTCGCGGTGCCCACGGGCAGAGGCGAGGGCTGGCGGACCTGTCGCACCCAGAACCCTTCATGGCTCCTGAACCCCGCTTGCTCCAGTTCAGTTTCATAATGCGCTTCGGCAATCATCAGGTCTGCCTGGCTTTGCTCAAGGCAATGAAGCCGCTGAGCGGCGCTGAAGAAAGGGGGCAGGGCAAGACACGCGAGCCCTTCGAACAGGATCGCCAGGTCCCAGATCAGCATGTCCGGACCGTTCTCGAGGGCTATCGCAACCACCTTGGCGCCGAGGTCTTTGAGCACCTGCTGACGTAACTGGATCTCGGCATCCAGCTCGGCATAGTCGAGCTTGAGGTCATCGCCCCACAGGGCGTAGGCATGGGGCTGCTCAATGGCGAGGTCGGAAATTCGCAGGCGAAACGCGGTCAGTTCAGGCGACATGGCAGGTCTGCTCCAGGGTCAGGGGAAGGCCGAATCGCTCGAACACGCCGCTATGACTCAAATGCAGGAAGCCTGAGCGGATATCCCCGACGTGCACGTGGGGTTGGGTGTCGTAGTAATTGCCCCACGCATGTCGCTCCTCGCCCAGGCGCATCGGATCGGCCGGGCACAAGGTGACGGGGCGCAGGCCAAGACGGTTGAAGCTGTTGACCAACCCGGCATTGCCCGTGAACGCCACCCATTCCAGACCGCCCATCGCCAATAGCCAGGTGACCGTAATGATGCTCAACCGCGCGCTTCCCAGTGTGCTCGCGGCCAGGTTGCCCACCTCGACAATGGCTTGGCGATCGACCGGTCTGGCGGCGTGTCCTTCTATGGCCCGTTCGATCGGCTCATCCAGGTAGTGCTCCAGAAACAACGGTCCGGACATCGCTTTGCGCACACCCGCCACCGCACACAGCGTACCTGCCTCATCATTGAGCCCGAACAGTTCCGGCATGAAGTGGCTGACTTCGGCGTTATGGGCTTTGTGAAAGCGCTCATGGATAAAGGCCTCAAACTCCGCGCGCAGCGGCTCCTGAACCAACGCGCGGTTAAGCGACAGTGTGGGTGCCGCGGCGTTGCCGAAGCTAAACGGTAAACAGATGTTCCAATCCAGACCCTGCATGGGCGAGGCTCCTCCCCAGTGGCGAATGGTAGGAAGTATCAACGCCGATTCTTAATGAAGTCTGAAGGTGAGAAAAAAATGAATGTCCCGGGCACCTTCAGACTTCCTTAAGGCAACTGCTGCACATTCCGCACGCCTTCAAGGCCTTTCTGCGACCTAACTGACGAGTACCCGGCATGAATCCATCATCCCCACGCTACGCGAAGCTCTCGATGTATCTGCACTGGTTAATGCTGGCGCTGTTTGTCGGCGTGTACGCGTGCATCGAGCTCAAAGGCCTGGCGCCTCGCGGGAGCACCCTGCGCTCAGCGGCGCTGGGCTTTCACGGCCTGTTCGGTCTTTCCATCTTTGCACTGGTGTGGATTCGCCTGCTGGGCAGGCTGATGAACAAGGCACCCGCTATCAGCCCGACGCCGCCGGCCTGGCAGACCGGGGTATCGCACGCGATGCACGCAGCGCTCTATGGACTGATGATCGTCACGCCCGTCCTGGCGTGGTTGATGTTGGCAGCGGGAGGGAAACCGATGCCTTATTTCGAGTTCTTCATGCCTGCGCCTATCGCCCTGGATCCCGCCTTGGCCAAGCAGATCAAGGGATGGCACGAGTGGCTGGGCAATCTGGGCTACTGGCTGATTGGGCTGCATGCTGCTGCCGGGTTGTTCCATCACTACTACGTCCGGGACAACACCCTCAGGCGCATGCTGCCGCGCTAGGCGTGGTCAGGCGTACCTCCACTTTGAACGTATGCGGTTGTCTGTGCGCAGAGCAGAAGCACTCAAGGCCTCGAGCCGGGCTTCATCTCGGGACGCGCCACGCCGTTGCGGGAATATGCACGACACCGTCGAAAATCAGTCGGGCGGTTCGCACCAGCCCGTAGCCGATGACCCGCCCGAGTGGCGACCTGGGCTGACTCGAACGTACGGCCGGGCCTTGGCGTTGCACGCGCTTGCGCTCTGGCGAGGGTGCCTTGTTCCGGTTTACCCTGAGCAGGTCATGAATCAGTGCGCTGGCGACGTCCTCGATAGCGTTAACGACCGGCTTGGGAAAAGAGAACACATGGACATTCAGTCGCGCCTCACACCCTTGCAGCCCAATCAGATGAGCGAAGATCAACAGCGCGTGCTGGCTGAAATTCTGAAGGGACCTCGCGGTAACCTGGACGGTCCTTTCCTCGCGTGGATTCACAGCCCGGCGCTGGCTGACCATGCCCAGCGTCTGGGCGCGTTCTGCCGGTACGGAACCGCGCTGGAATTACGGCTGACTGAACTCGCCATCCTGACGACCGCCGCCTGGTGGCGCTCCCAGGCGGAGTGGCAGATTCATGAGCCCATTGCCAGGCGTGCGGGCGTTTGCGACAGCGTGATCGAGGCGCTCAGGCAGCAACTGACGCCGACGTTTACACGTCCGGATGAGCAGTGCGTTTACGAGATCGGCCAGTCGCTGTATCAAACCCGACGTGTGGATACCGCGCTTTACGATCAGGGCGTCGCGCTCTTTGGCGAGCCTGCCATGGTCGAGCTGATCGGCGTCTATGGGTATTACTCGCTGGTTGCGATGACGCTCAATGCCTTTGACGTACGGCGAGATCCTGATACGCCATTGCCATTCGATGAGTAGGGGACTGCGAGCGGTGCCACTGTCGACAGGGGCCGGTCGGGACCGGCGTATTGGTAGCTGACACAGAGAGGCTTAGCGCTTCGATTGAGCCAGTTGTTCCTTTAACGCTGCGACTTCCGCCTCGAGTTCGCGCACTCGCTCGCGAGCCTCGACCTCGACGCTCACATCCCTCTGAATGCCGATGTAATAGGTCAACTGATCTGCGGCGTTGAACACCGGGGTTATCGAGAGCTCATTCCAGAAACCGCTGCCATCCTTGCGATAGTTGCGGATGATTTGCCGACAGGGTTGATGGTTTTTTATGGCCTCGCGGATGAGCGTCAGACCACTTTGGTCACGGTCATCACGTTGCAGAAAACGACAGTCTTGATAAAGGATGTCGTCATTGCTGTAGCCCGTCAGCTGTTCGAACGCGGGATTGGCATAGATAAGGATGTTTTCTTCGCCTTCCTGCTCGGCAACCACGATGCCATCGCTGGATGCTTCCACCATCAGCTGCAAAAGTTCTGCATTTATCATGTTCAGTGTTCTCGAGGAATGTCACATCAGTGCCTACCAGGGTAGGCGCTCTCCGTTATAGGCAAAGAAACGGCCACTGTCGGCAGGCGTCAGACCGTCGATTAGCGATAACAACTCACGGGCAGCAATACGTGCCGGCCGGGCGCCTGAGGCCCCCCGAAAGGGCTGCGACAGGCCCGAAATCACGGTGCCTGGATGAAGACTCAATAAACGGATCTGTGGTCGCGTTCGCGCCAGCTCGATGGCAGCTGTTTTAATCAGCATGTTCAACGCGGCCTTGGAAGAGCGATAGGCATACCAGCCGCCCAGACGGTTATCACCGATACTGCCCACCTTGGCGGAGAGCATCGCCATGGCCCCGCTGCGATCAAGCAGCGGCAGAAAGTGGCGCAAAACCAACGCGGGCCCCAGGGTGTTGACCTGGAATACCGCCTGCATGGCATCGGCCTCAATCGCCGCGTAACTTTTTTCAGGCTTGATGCCGTCGCGATGCAGGAGCCCTGCGGCATGCACAATCAATTGATAAGGCCCTTCCTCAGCCAGCTCGGCAGCCGCTTGGGCGATGCTGTCGGGATGTTCAAGATCCAGGGCTGGAATGGTGCTGCGCCCCAGTTGACGAACACCGGCACAGCGCGGATCGTCATTGAGCCACTCACAAAACGCCGAGCCGAGCGCTCCGCTGCCGCCGATCACCAAGGCACGGTAATCGTCACCAAGGGAACTCATCGTAAAGGAACCGTTCATCTGGACTCTCCCGCAGATAGCCTCGATCCGTTTGCTTTAGCTGAGTCGCCCGATCAGCTGGAGAAACTCGTGACGCGTCGCCGAGGACTCGCGGAATGCGCCCAGCATCACCGATGAAGTCATCACCGAATTCTGTTTCTCGACGCCCCGCATCATCATGCACATATGCTTTGCCTCAATGACCACCGCCACGCCGGCGGCGTCGGTTATCCGCTGAATGGCGTCCGCGATCTGCCTGGTCAGGTTTTCCTGAATCTGCAGGCGGCGGGCGAACATATCGACCACTCGAGCGACCTTGGACAGGCCCAGCACCCTGCCAGTCGGGATATACGCGACATGGGCCTTGCCGATGAAGGGCAGCATGTGATGCTCACATAAGGAATACAGCTCAATGTCGCGCACGATCACCATTTCATCGCTTTGGGATTCGAACAGTGCGCCGTTAATGATTTCCTCCAGATTCAACGAGTAGCCATTGCACAGGTACTGCATCGCTTTGGCTGCGCGCTTGGGCGTGTCTAGAAGGCCTTCACGGTCCGGGTTCTCGCCTACGCCGACTAAAATTTCACGGTAGTGTTCGGCTAATGGTAGGTTCATTTTGATACCTCGCAGCCATGCTGCGCTAAATGTGGCTTGATCGTTGGGAGTAGGGGATGCGTACTTCGCACCCGATAACACAGGGTTCGCGGGACGACCTATGGCGCGGGCTCCTCTGCGCCAGTGTCGAAGCGAAGCGTTCTAGTTCTGCTTAGTTTTCAGGCCGGGCGCCTCCTTCGGTGAAGGTTTGGATTCCGGTACCGCGCACCGGTTATCGACACAGCGGCGGCCTCCATCCGGATGAGGTAACCACGCCAAAGCGGGACGCAGCCGGCAGAAAAGGCGATACCCGACTTCAAGCAGCGGACGGAGTGCTCGCCATGTCAGTGGCGTAGCCCAAAAACCCAAACCCGCGGCTCGCCAGCTCCATAGTGTCGCATCCAGCCCGGTCACCCAGTGCCCATCGGCGAAACGGGCATGCAACAACGACTGCATCTGCCCGAACGTGAATCCAAGTGTGGTCGCGTCGAATTCACCGCTGCTGATGTCAACGAAAAGCAGGCGCTGCGCTGCAGCGTGTCGGCGAAGAAGCCTGATTTCGCGAGCGCAGAGCGGGCAATCGCCGTCAAAGTACAGCGTCAGCGGCCACTTCACTTTGTTGTACATCAGTCACGGCCTTGTATAGGTTTTGTACAAGATAGGCTGAAAGAAACAGGCTGACAATGGGCTGCATTCTTTTTAGGCAACCGTCAGATCGATCAGACGCGTATAGAAGGAGAGGGCTGCTGGATTCTGCCTCTTGAGCAATGATCGGAAGCCCTGGTCTTCGCCTTCGCTCCAGGACTTGACGCTCATTTGTCGGCACCGGGAAAGATTCACCGAACGACGCCACGTTTCCAGCTTCGAACCCATACGTCGCAACCCTTTTTGCGACCCTGGGAGTCAAATAATGAAAAGTAAGTCAGAGCTGGAAGGTGGGTCCGGTAACGGGGCGTCAATAGCACCGCTGGAGCCAGGACGACCTGATGTGATGCCCAATCCCCCTGAGCATGCACCTGAACACGAGGATCCCATGGAGGAGGGTGACAAGGCGGAGACCGAGGACGATTAAGCAGTGTTGAGGTAGCGTTGAAACCGGTGCGGGCACCTGAGACGAGGGCAAGGCGTCAGAAAGTTTGAACCGCTTCTTCGTGTGCTCGCCTAATGATCAGCTTGTGGATAATCCACTGGCGATGTGCCGATAGCGGCATACCCGAGGGGGTGATGAACGTGGCTAAAGACGAAAAGAAATCCAAAGAAAGTCCTTCAAAAGCCAGCAAAGAGCTAAAAGACAAAAAGACGTCACCAGCAAAAAAATCAGCAGCGGCGTCAGCGCTTGCGAAATCTTCTGAGAAGAAAGACAAGAAAAAAGACGCTGAGCCGAAGAAGTCCGCCAAAAAGGCGGATAGCAAGCCTGAAAAGCCGTCGAAATCAGGCAAAGCAGACAAGCCCGCGAAAAAGAAGAAGTGACATCTGCTGGTCGCTAGGGCTCACGCCCTAGCTATTCAATGCATCCAGCTCAATGCATCCAGTGAAGAATCACTATCCACACACGCCTGGTATTTGCATATTGATCTTCCGCCAGAAGGCTTCGGAAAAACTGTAAACCGAAAAAGCAATCAACCCAAAGGCCATCGTCATCAAAGCCAGCCATCCAGCCGGAAGATTCTGGAGTGCGTCCAGAGCCTCCTTCATACCGGGCGGGTCCATGGCTTGATAAGCGGAACCGCTGACCGCCAGCAGCACCGCTATCTCTATAAAAACCACGCCACGGGCCATCAGGCCAAACCGTGATACCGGGCGAACGTATCGCATGACGTCTTCGTCGGCCTCAAAGTATTTCTCAAACGATGCCTTCCAGCCTTTGATGATGTGAGCAATTCCAACGCCCAATGGAATAAGAGCGATCAAGTACACCAGTAAGTTGGAGTATTCCCAAGACAACAGATGCGCCAGCCAGTCCTTGGTTTTTCCTCCAGAACTGCCCGAGCTTTTAATACCGCTCACCAGCAGGCCTAACGCGAAAAATGCCAGAGCACCGTTCACCAGACCTCCCGCAAGCAGGCCAGTGCGAATGGTCAAACCTTTAAGATCTTTGCCGTGATGGTCGACATCACGCGTCGCTTGCAGTACGCGCCAGGCCGCAAACGCGAGCAAGCCCGCCACCACGAGCCCCACTAAAAAATAACCAAACGGCTGTGCCAGCAAGGCTTCCAGACTTCTGTGGCTGTCTTTGGGTTTTGTCGAATCCTGGGCGGCCAGCAATGCGAAGATACCGATGATCAGGTAAAGCATTCCTCGGGCGGCGTATCCGCCCCGGGCAAGTATCACAAGGTTCTGTTGCGTGGACATTGGACGTATTCCGAAAGTAATACAGCAGCAGACCCCTTTGGCCTAAAGGGGTTCGGTCCTTGACTCGAAGTTCGCCTATCCCACGAGTTGCAACGCCGGCATATCAGCGCTCTCGCCATGAACGTAAAAAGGTCGAAATGTTGTTTGCCCACCTCAAGCGCATCCTGAAATTGGATCGCCTGCAGCGACGTGGCATGAGTGGCGCCAAGGATGAATTCACGCTGGTTGAAACGCCGGCCGTCGAACATGAGCATCAGTTAGGAAGACGAAGCTGAATGTTTAACGATATGCTCCTTGGCTTCGATGCAGCCACCGTAGGAATAGACGCAGATGCTCGCGGTCTTCAAACATTATCCGTTTTCGGTCAATTTGCTACTGCTGTCGTCTTTGTTCCTGACAATGGGGCGCGCCATTACCTTGCCCTACATGGTTATTTATTTGTCCTCCAACTTCACGTTGGGAGTCAGTGATATCGGTCTGGTAGTGGGCAGCGCCATGCTCGTTGGCTCGCTGCTCAGCGTGTACGGCGGCTACCTGACTGACAAAATGTCCAGTTATCGATTGATCCTGAGTTTTACGGGGTTCTTTACTCTGGGCTTCATCGGGATGTGCGTCACTGCGCACCTTTGGATGTTTTTCCTGTTTCTGGTGGCATTCAATTTTGCTTATTCGGTAATCGATATTGTTGTGAAGGCGGCGTTCGGCAAACTGCTGCCAGAAGCCGAGCGTGGCAAAGTGTTTTCGGTGCGCTACTCACTGATCAATATCGGCTATGCGGTGGGGCCATTCATTGGCGCTGGGTTCGCGCACATGGATATGAAATTGCCATTCCTCATATCAGCGGCGCTGGGCTTGGGTACCTTTCTGACTTATATGATCTGGGGCGACAGAACGCTTAGCCCCACTGACCGGGCCAGTCTGCCTATCTCCTTCGCTTCTGTGGGGCGCACCCTGCTAAAGGATCATCGTCTGGTCTGCTTCACTGTTGGTGGCGCGCTAAGCGCCGTGGCGTTCGGCCAGTTTACCGGCTATATCTCGCAATACCTTGTGACTACAAGCACGCCGGAATTCACCTATCAAGTCATCAGTGCAGTGGTCGCCGTGAACGCGACGGTGGTGATCTGTCTGCAGTACCTGGTTGGCAAACGCATCACCAACGAGCATCTGAATCGATGGTTGACCGCAGGCTTCAGCCTGTTTCTGCTGGGGGTCGTCGGATTTGCGCTGTCCACCAGCGTCTGGCACTGGGCGTTGGCAGTAGGGATATTCACCGTGGGTGAAGTCATTGTTTTCCCCGCCGAGTACATGTTCATCGATCGCATCGCGCCCGAGCACTTGCGCGGCATGTATTACGGTGCGCAAAACCTGTCGAGCCTTGGGGGCGCTCTGGGCCCGATATTGTGCGGATTTGCATTGGCATCGCAGCCGCCGCAGTTCATGTTCTACATGCTCGCCGCCTTTATCGTGGCAGGTGGGTGTTTTTACTTGATGGGCGCCTCTTTTTCCAACCGCCATGACTATGGCAGCATTGATTAACGGTTGATGGCGAAGCGTGCGACGGGGGCGTCCGGGAGTAGGGCTCTGCTCATTCGGTAATGAACATCCTTTGGCCGGAACAGACCGTATCAAGGGGACAAAGGCATTACTCAAGCAAAACAAGCCTGACGGCTTTGCCTGCGTCAGTTGTGCCTGGGCCAAGCCCGGTGAACCCATGCATTGGAATTCTGTGAAAACGGAGCGAAAGCGACCACATGGGAGTTAACGTCGTTGCGCACTGAACCTGATTTCTTTCACCAGCATTCCCTGAGCGAGTTACGCAACTGGAGCGATCACGACCTTGAGCATTACGGTCGGATTACCCGCGATGCGTTGCGACCCGAATCAGGCCGATACGTAGCCACGACCTGGGAAGAGGCCTTCGTCGGAGTGGGTGATTGTTTGCGCAGACTTTCACCGGACGACCTGTAGTGTGCCGAACTGAATCTCAAAAACAGAAAAATTCGTAAATCTATCTTTTTTCTACAATTTTCGCTAAATCAAAATCTGTCGTTCGCTGGCTTTTGGATTTTGTGCAGGCTTCAAGGTGCAAAATTAAGTCTTGCAGACCATTCCGAACTAAATATCCAAAATAGTGGATGGTATCGCAGTTGCATGCATAGATCGTAGTGATATATATGATTGACGCCTATTTCTGCGTCTCGGCTCATAGAAAAATATCATTGCAGATTTCGACGAGGCCTGTAACGTGAGTGTGTAGAAGAAAATCAAATTTGGATTATTCATTAAGGATTTGGAAGCAGGAGGCAGTCTTAAATTATATTGAGGCGGCCAGAATAATCCCATTATTCCGAACAGTCGGGAGGTGGGATATTGTGGCTAAAAAAGGATCAAAAACTTCCTACTTCACTAACCGCGGACAGCACTTCGGTAATGCTTGGAGTGTGTACAGCTATAAGACGTCCAGCAGTTACAGATTGTGTAGTGATTTGGCTCTAGGGCACTGGTTATGTTTCCTTGAGTTTGACCAGGAAGTCAAAACATTTGAGCTCTATCCTGCACCTCGCCTCATATTAAACCCTAAGCCTCACCAGATATCATTTGATGCTGAGGTTTCTCGTTTTGACGGAAGCCTAGAGTGGCACTTGTTAGTCTCTGCTGAACGTCAGAAGGATGAATCGTTTCTCAATGCGCTTGACGAACACGCACATCTCAAAGGTGCCACATTGCGGTTATTCGGCATCGACGAAATTATGCCTATGAAGTACAAAATCATGCCGCTTCTTAGGGTTTCAGCCTGCCTTTCAGTTGGTAGAAATACTTTAGTTTCGTACAGTCTGTTAGAAGAAGCATCTGCAATAATAAGAACAAAAACTAAAGGAAATTTGAGGGAGTTCTTAACTGCTCTGAATACAGATAGTGAGGATATTGCGTGCTTTCTTTTTGCGAAAATGTACGCAGAGGGATTGATAAGCGTTGAGCTAAATCCATATTTCTTCTCTTACGATGCTGAATGGGTCTTGAGATGAAAAAACTGAGGACCATAGCATACGATTTCTCCGAGTTATGTTTTGTAAATTCCGAAATGCTGGATGACGATATTCGCCTCCAATTCCTTTCGCGGCTGAAAGCTATTGAGCTCAGGTTTTCTGGCCTGAGCGGAAATTTAATATATGAACAGACAGGCGTTAGCAATAGCGAGCAATCAAGGCTGACCAAGCGCTTTTTAAGCCTAGATCCGGATGGCGAATATTGGGGTGATAGAGCACTGCTTCCGGGGAAACACCTCAATGGCTATAATAGGAAAGCGCCTTTCGCTAAGAAACGTACCGGTCAGCATGGCTCGCTCTCGGGAGTCCTCAGCGCGACACTTGATAAATACCCATCGGTGAGAGAAAATTTTGTAAAACAAGTTTGGTCTATTCATACTGCCAATAAAGGCATGAAATTTGAAAAAGGGATTTTGTACGCGTTTTTTAAAAAACTCCTAAGAGAAGCGGGTGTAGGAGACGACGAATGGCCGTTCAATGAAAGACGCGGTGGCCGACGCTCGATTGAAAAACTCATCGATGAAATCCTCGATACGAACTTCGTGCATGCCTCCTTAACTTTGGGTACTAAAGGAGAAACCCATGCCCGCCTCGGGACCGGTGAGTTAGGGCTGATTGACGCAAATATTCCGTTCGACACGATTGAGTTAGATGCATATAAGGTGGATAAGTTTTGCATAATTAATGTAGAGCCGCTACCGGGCATATATGTCCCTCGAGTAATCGAAAGGTTCTGGCTACTCGCAGTAGTGGAAAAAGTAACCAAGGGATTTTTGGCATGCAACTTTGTATTCAGTAGTGAGGTTCGCGCTCAAGATGTGCATGATATTCTAGTAGATGCGTTTTTGGGAGATTGGAAACCCATAGAACATCTAACGGTTGAAAATCTTGAATATAGCCCTGGTAGCGGCATGATGGGCTATATTCTGCCGGAAACCCAAAAGACTCTTTGGAGTAGCGTCTCTTTGGATAATGCCATGGCGCACCACGCTATCAAAGTGAAAGAGAAACTGCGTAATAATCTGGGTTTTGCAATAAATTTTGGCCAACTTGGTCATCCTGAGCGTCGCTGGCTGATTGAGAATACGTTCCACCAAATAGCGTCAAAGATAATGCATAGGACTCCGTCAACCACCGGCAGCAACCCGTACTCTGGGAGGGCTGATAAGGCTGAAGAAAAGGCGGAAATGTATGAGGTGTTTGTTGATGAGGCTCGACAGGTCCTGGATACATGGGTGGCGGCGTACAACATTACACCAAAAATGGGTAGCAATTATTCTAAGAGTCCAGCGGAGTTGATGTACGCACATTTTCACAATAAAAAGCAGCGGTTGATCTATCCGCGAGCGAATCAGTCCGCGGTAAACAAGTTCCAACTGAAAGAGGATATAGAGCTTAGAAGGGTAAGAGGAAGTGTTAAAGCCGGCGTGGCGCCTCATATCAACTTTGCTAAGGCAAGGTATACCAATCCTCGGCTGGCTGAATCGACTCATTTGCTGGGCTATGAAGTACTTATCAAAATTGACCCAGATGATTATCGATACGTTGAAGCTTATTTGGCTGATGGTACTTCGTTAGGGATATTAACGGTTTTAGGGTTTTGGTGCAAAACAAGGCACAGTGGGATTACGAGAAAAATCATCTACCAGGCTTATCTTGATCGGACGTTCGAAGTATCACATCCGGATGATATCGTTTTGTCGTACTTGCATCATCTCACTAAAAATGCCAACAAGAAAAATAATCTGCAGTTTACACGCATGTATTATGAACTTATGTCGAAAAATGGGGAGTTGGACTTTGAAACTTCCGATATTGAAGATAGTGACATGCCCATCACAAGCATCGATCGGAACGAAGACTCGCCACAAGGCTCGAAGGGGAGCTTGGCTCCTGATGATGTGGGGTCGATAGACGAGGAGTTCAGGATGCCTGTGGGGGGGACAGAATGATGGATGATTCAGACTATAAGCAGCATGCTGTATTTTCACAAACGTTTACGGTGATCACCACTCCGCTAGCTGATGCTTGCAGTGTCGCCATGGACGCAGTATTCATGCGTAAAACTGGAATAGTTTTCTACGGATTAGCGAGACTGGGTAAATCGCGGTGCGCTGAAGTGTTGAAAAGTCGTCTCTCGGGTTTCATGCCTCGTGCTTATGTTACTCAAATCGAGGTTCTGAGAAATGAAAGCTACACCAGTAACATTGCGGTACAGATTGGGCTCGAGGAGGGGTGCGAATTCAAGCAGAGAAGTGAACTGGCGGTGCTCAGATTTGAGCGAATAGTTAACGCAATCGAATTTAAGTGCAAAGAGCGGAACTGCAATCAGTGGGTGTTGTTGCTCGATGAGTTTCAACGGCTCAGGGTTTTCGATCTTCATCAGCTAGCAGACATGTTCAACATGCTCCATCGAAAAGGCATTATTATGACAGTTATCTCATTTGCTATGCCTGGAGTATTTAAACTGAAGGAGAAGGCTCGAAAAGACGATGATGCTGCTAAGCTGATATCAAGGTTCATGAGTGAATTTATTGAATTTGCTGGCTGCAGGAAGAAGTCAGAACTCAAACTTATTCTTGATGCCGTCGACAGTTCGTCAGATTACACTCATTCTAATGGTCTTACCTGCACGCAAAGTCTGGTTCCGGCTGCATACTCACACGGATTTAGACTTGCAAATTATACTGACGAAATATGGAAGGCTCTACAGTTCATGGCTTTCGGGGCCTACAAAAGAAATTTGCCCCTTGAACATGTGTTTAGAACCATCGGTTACGTATTGAGGCAATGCAAAAATCATGATCGCCCATTTCTTGAGCTAACGACACACGACATTGAAAAAGCAGTGAGTCGCAGTAATATTGCCAATTTTACTAAAGAAAATGGGGATAAAATAGCATGAGCAGGTCTGTTTATTTTCAGCGAGGAGCCTATCCCTACGAGTCGATGTTTGGAATTCTCTTCAATATTTCATCTATATACAATGCTAGTCTTGAAGATACATTCAAGCATGTTTCAGGCCGCAGTCTGAATTTTCCTGAAGACCTTCTATATTTTGAGAAAGTGCCAGGTAGCTTGCCTAAGGCTCGTCTTTCTTCGCTTGCTCAGCATGTGCCGTCCGCCTACAGAGTATTTGGTTTTTCCGCTGAAGAGAAACGTTTGAGGTATTGCGAGGACTGCCTGTGTCTAGGATACCATTCTGTATTCTTCTGCCTTCCGCAGGTAAAGTTTTGCTTGGTTCATGATAAGCCATTAGCAGAACTTTGCGAGAGCTGCCAGCGCGAGATTCCTAAAAGAGTCATGCCAGTTGGAGTGTGTGAGGAGTGTGGATTCCAGTGGCTGCGACCTACCGAGCAATTGAAATTTCGAGCGGATGGTAAATTAGTCCGAATGCTTGCCGCTATTGGTGGCAAGCAAAAAGCGTGGTTCGAATTTATTACAGAACGTGCTCGAGGTGGGCAGAATTTTTTCATGATGCTGGATCAAGTTGATGATTATTTCGGTACGCCGTCGCTTCAAGCACTGGTAACCCGATTTGAATTATTCCCATTTGCGGAAAAAACGGAGGCGAGGCCGACTCGAATGCTACACTGTATTCGGTGGAATTTTATTTCTGAGCCAGACTCCGATGTAGGTTGGATGGCTGCTTGTGAACAATTAGTGCGCGTCCATTTGAAAAACCACGATTATTGCCTCGGGAGATATGCGAACTACCTTCGTTGCTGGGATGGGTATGAGCTTGATGAAGAGGTTTGTCTGCTCTCGGTGACTTATTTTTTGGTGCGTCTCCGGCTTTCATCATTGTCACTCCAGCATGGACGTTCCTCAAAACTCGATGATCTTTCCTTTTCGTACGTAAGAATGCTGGAGCAGAGCTTCTCTGGTTTTCGATTTGTGCCTGTAGAGTTGGTGTTCGTGTACTATTTAAAACTGATGTTTCACATTAATTCTTATCTGCAAGAGGGCTATGTGGTACACATTGCGATGCAGCCTTGGCGTGGAGTGTTCTATGATCTGGCCGCTCGATCTGTCGGTGTCAATAATGTGGGTGAAACATTCTTGGCGATTGTCCCGCTATCTGAGCGCAGTTGTATCCAGGCGTTGTCAGGAGAGCTCGGACTCAACACGGAACAGTATCGATTAAAGCGCATCGAAGAAAATTATTTTACGTTGAGTCGTGGAGATGCTTCGGATGAGAAACTGGTTTCAGTGTTGATCTAGCTTGTCGAGACTGGTAGCCATTTACTACTTTTCCCATGGCTTTATGTTGCGTAACTTAACCGAGCTCGAATTTTTTCTAAACTTATATATGACGCATTATCGGCTTCTTAACGGTCTTCGAATTTCTCTAACAATACTGGTGGGGATCATGGCACGAAATCGAGACATAAAGCTTTCAGACGTACAAGAAGCTGTGGACTTCCTTAATAGAAATAATTCGCGGATAAGCATTGCCGCCGTCCATAAGATTCTTGGTCGAGGTACTCATCAAAGTGTCAAACTGCTCTTGAGCATGGTGCTTGAGCCTGCCGCCGAAAGAATGTCGAGGATCGAATATTCTGACAGCGCGATTCAGAAACTTCTGTCTGAGAATGCGAATTTGAATGCTGGTGTTCCAGGTCAGCTGGTGGAGCTCATGGATGAGATTGGTCAACTTCACGATAGACTAGATACCACGTTCGACCACGCTACTCGGATATTGTCATTGGTTCAGACCGTTATTCTCGAGAATTTGAATGCTATAAGCTTGCTGTCAAGCGAGCAGGAACGAATTAGAAAAGACATGTCAGAGCTCAGAAACATACTTAAAAAACGGGATCGGTCTTAGCATTGCAACCATGCGACACCTTGATAGCCGCTTCGTACACATGCCTGATACGGCTGATTACTGGCCTGTCTTGTCCCGTGTCAGTGCTGGTGAGGTAGTCATTTGCGCTTCCTCCGATTGGCAAGGGGGGCAACTCTCGACGAATTTTTAATCTTGCGTGTTGATCGTTTTTGCAACTGGTGGTTCTGTGATTGTGTCTGGCAGCAACTTCGTCGCTCTGCTTTCCAGCAGTATGCCTACTTGGAAATAGCTCATCACCGTAGCAACGCTGCGGTGTTCTGTCATCGCCATGACTTCGCCCATGGGCACGCCCTGCCTTCCTGCTTCAGTAACGAATCCGGAGCGCAAACTGTGTGCCGCCCAATCGCCTTCTAGGCCTGCGAGCTTCGCGCGGCGCTGAACGATCCTCGCGACTTGATCTCCTGAAAGCCCCTCGCTGCCGACTCTTCCACCTTTGTACAAGCGCCGAAAGAGCGGGCCGTTAGCGGTAGGTGCAACTTCTAACCAGGCCGCCAGAGCTTGCGCAGCCGCGCCTCGCAAGGGTTTCTCCCGACGGACACCGCTGGTGTCTGTCTTGGTCGCGCCCAGGGTATAGAGCCAGGTATCAGCATCCAATGGCCGCACATCCTTGACCGTAAGAGCTACCACCTCCGAGCGTCGACGGCCGCCACCACTCCAGGCCAACAGGAGAAGGGCGCGATCCCGAATGCCACGTACGCTATCGGTGCAGGTGGCCAAAAGCGCCTGCAGGGGTTCGAGTACCACTGCCGTTTTCTTGCGCACCTGCACGCCTCGCCGGCTCTGCGCCTTGCGTGCCTCGCGCAACAGCGTTCTGACCGCTAAGGACTCGCTTGGGCTCGGCCATTCATTCACCTGATGCCATTTGCTCATCACCGCCAACCGGTGACTGACGGTATTGAAGGCCAGCGCACCTAGCTTGCTTTTCACTTTGGCAGCGACCAATGCCGCGTCAATCGACGCTGGGAGGAGGTGGGACCAGTTGCCATTGTCGAGTGGCCGCGCCAGGTGATCGAGAATGAACTGTACCGCCACGGTGTCGGGCAGTGGCGCGTCGCCTAGAGTCCGACCGTAGCGCAGTTGTAGCCAAGCCGACCAGTAGGCGAGGGCGCTACGGTAGCTGCGCACGGTATTGGCGGCGGTGCCTGCAGCGATAAAGGCCTTTGCAGCTTCGCGAGCGTTATCCGAGAGCCAGTTCAGCTCCAACGGGGTATCAACGGCCGTATTCAATTCAATCGTTTTATTCATTACGTTCAACGTAGTAAAATAGCAGTTATCAGAAAATAGAGTCGGATAAACTTCATTTATCAGACCTAATATAGCCGGAGGTTCAGCATGGCGGTAGGAGTTCCTGAATCGGAGGTTTTTGCCGCCGCGGACACGGTGCTGGCGCGTGGGGAAAGGCCCACAGTCGAGCGTGTCCGGCTTGAATTGGGCCGCGGCAGCCCTGCACGCGTTGGTAGCCTCCTGGACCAATGGTGGGACCGTCTGGCGCAACGTCTGAGAAGTGAAACTCGCCTTCCATCTTTGCCTTCCGAGGTGTCACAGGCGTTCATCACGATCTGGCAGCAGGCTGTGCGCCTTGCAGAAGATGTGGCGGAACAGTCTCTAGACGACCAGCGGCAGGTCCTTGTGGAAGAACGGGCAAAAATGTTGGCGATCGAAGATGCGGCCCGGCAGGAGGCGGCTCAGTATCGTCAGCAGGCCGCGACCGCGATCGCGCAACAGCAGCTTGCTGAACGCCGGTTGGCTGATCTGGAACGCCTGCTTGAGCAAGGCCTGCGTCAAATCGAAGACCTCACACAGCAACGGGACGGATTGAAGGATGACCGCGATGCAGGTCGTGAGCGGATACAGTCGCTTGAACGACAACTGCTGTCGGACCGGTATGACGCAGACCAAGCTCGAAAAGCACAGGAAACCTATGTGAGAGACGTGGAGGCGCGTGCCCACCGCGAGGTCGACCGTGCTCGCGAGGAGAGCAAGGCAACTGGTGTACAACTTAAGGAATCAGCGAAGCAATTGGTCCAACTGCAGAAGCGGCTCGAGACAACGCTACAAGCCTTGGACCTTCTTAAGTCCGAGCAGGGCGCCCAGAAGGCCCTCTCAACCCAAAGCGCGCGACAGCTGGTTGAGTGGGAAGCCAAATTCGCCGAAAATTGCATCCTTCTTGAAAGCGCGCAGCATGCGGCAACCGCGCAGCAAGCTAGGGCAGAAACCTTGGAGCAAATGATTACCCATTTGCGCTCCCAAGCGCAGCCGACTCGCAGGAAACGTGTCACCAAACCGGCGGCACCGGAAGACACTTAGCCCTTGGTGCCGGATGTTTTCTGATCAGGCTTATGAAACTGTAGTCGTCTGCCTGCGCGCCCGGGAGCTGAATAATTTGAGTGGCGGGTCCTGGCCGATTCTATTGATAAAGTCGGACGCGGTTTTCACGACAGAAAAGTACGCGCATGAGATTGAAATCTTGAGTGGCCGCACAGGTACTCGGACAAAGAATTCTTGTAGCAGCGCGCAAAACAGGCTGCTTCATTGACCAGCTTCCTGACAATCCGAGAAAATCAACTTTTTCAACAGAATCGGCTGATAGCTGCCAGTGGAGCTATGCGGGCGTAAAATGGAGGCCCACTCCATCATCCCCGAGAGGGCTTTTTCCTATGAGTGAATCCGTGCGGGCAGTCGTAAAATGCCAAGATCCGGGTGATGGCAGCGGAGACGTCATCATTGATGTTCCCCCAGATGTCCTTGCAGGAATGAACGTCGGTTTAGGTGACTCCCTGAGCATCGAACTGGGTGCGTAATTGCATGGACTTGACCACTCATTTGCATTGCCACTGACCAGCCATTTGCATCCGTGCTGACCAACCGTTTGCATTCGACTTGACCAGTACACGCCGTTGTGACGATCGGCAGAGAACGGCCGATTCTGTTGAAAAAGTCCGTCATGGTTTCCACGACAAAAAGTACGCGCTTGAGATTGAAATCTTTGCGTTGAACAGGAAATTCCGGGCTCAGATATCGCGTAGTGGCGAGTAAAAAAGACGTTTTCAGCGGTCAGTGTGCGGGCAGTCTGGAAGAAGCGACTTTTTCAACAGAATCGGCCAGAAGCGGCCGGTCAGCCTCGTCGGGGTGTTCTCTGAGCATTCGAGTCAACCGTCCACGTTCACAATCAGTCGGCCGCGGACCTTACCTTTAAGAAGATCGCTCGACGCAGCAATGCTTTCTTGCAGACCGATTTCCCGAGTGATGAGTGCCAGGTTGCTCAAGTCAAACTCTGCTGCAATTCGTTCCCAAGCCTCGACGCGCCTTGCGAATGGCTGAGTAACGCTATTGATGCCCAGCAAGCTGACGCCGCGCAGAATGAAGGGCGCAACGCTCGAGGGGAAGTCCATGCCTTGTGCCAGGCCGCAGGCAGCCACTAGCCCTTCGGCTTGGGTGGCTGCGCAGACATTTGCCAGTGTATGGCTACCGACCGAGTCGATGGCCGCGGCCCAGCGCTCCTTGGCCAATGGTCTGCCAGGTTCGGAGAGTTCGGCGCGATCGATAATAGTTTCTGCGCCTAGAGAGCGTAGGTAATCCGCTTCAGTCGGGCGACCAGTGGAGGCAATCACTGAATAGCCACGCTGTGCCAGCAGACTGATCGCAAAGCTGCCGACGCCGCCATTTGCCCCCGTTACCAAGACCTTGCCACGATCGGCAGCCAAGCCGTGACGTTCAAGCGCCATGATGCAGAGCATCGCCGTGTAGCCTGCGGTGCCAACCGCCATGGCTTGACGCTCATCAATGCCGCTGGGCAGGGGAATCAGCCAGTCGCCATTGATTCGAGCTTTCTGCGCGAGCCCACCCCAGTGGCTTTCACCCACCCCCCAACCGTTCAGCAGTACCCGGTCACCCGGCTTGTAGGCGGGGTGGGCGCTGCTCTCCACGGTACCCGCAAGGTCTATACCTGGAATCATCGGGAACTGTCGGACAACTGGGCTCTGGCCGGTGATGGCGAGAGCATCTTTGAAGTTCAGTGTGCTGTATGCCACGCGCACAGTAACGTCTGCGGCAGGCAATTGTGATTCGTCCAGTTCGGCCATGCGGGCCTGATAATTTGTGTCTTTTCTGTCGATGAGAATGGCTTTGAACATAGCGACTCCTTAATTTAGACCGGTCGTCTTTAAATTGGCGCAAGCAGTCACCGGGTGATGCCTGCAAGAAAACCATTGATGAACACATCCAGAGGGCTAACCCCTTGAACTAGGCGTGCACGCAGTACTGCGCCTTCCCAACCAATCCAGAAGTATTCGGCAAGGGCGTCACAATCGCAGTCGCTGGATAACTCTCCTGCTTGTACCGCTTCACCGAGGCAGATGGCCAAGCGGTTCTGCCAGTTGTGCAGTACCGCGTCTAATTGCTGGCGAAAGCTTTCCGGCAGTACCAACACCTCTTGGCCCAGATTGCCGACCAGACAACCGCGTCTGAACTGGTACTTGGTCATGCCGGCTTTGGCGTCTTCGACAAAGTTGGACACCCTCTGCAGTGGCGTGAAGCGCGAGTCTAGAAAACAGCGATCAAGCTTGCGCGCAAAGTACTGGGCATAGTGCCCAAGCACTGCGTGACCGAAGGCTTCTTTACTATCGAAATAGTGATAGAACGAGCCTTTGGGAACTTGGATAAGTTTGAGTACGGTGTCGATAGAGGTTGCGGCTAAACCCTGCTCCGTGAGGATTTCCATCCCGCAATGCAGGAGCGCATCCCGTGTGTCGGCATGTTCGCGGGCAACTTTCGGAGGGCGTCCTCTACGGACGACTGGCTTGATAGTGGTCATGCGAGTTAATTTAGACTGGTTGTCTCTAATGTCAATCATCAATTGATCAAGTGCTTCGATTGAAGCCTGGGTGATCCATGAAAAAGCGTCTTCCTCCGTTGAACTGGTTGCGGGCTTTCGAAGCCTCAGCGCGTCTATTGAACTTCACGCATGCTGCCCAAGAGCTCAATCTGACTCAAGCGGCTATCAGCCAACAATTGAAGGCCCTTGAGTCGCAATTGGGCGCGGCTCTGTTCAAGCGCCTACCGCGCGGGCTCGAACTGACTGAGGCCGGAATGTCCTACTTTCCAGTCGTGCGGGAGTCGGTCGAGCGCCTGGCAGCGGCGACCGATGAGATTTTCGGGCAGGGTCATCGCAGCGCTTTGATCGTGCGCAGCAGCCTGGTGTTTTTTACCCATTGGCTAGCGATGCGCCTACCTCAGTTTCGCCGCTTGTACCCTCAGATCAACCTGAGAATTGCTAGCAGCATCTGGGTCGAAGACTCTGAATCGGACGCTGATCTGGATATCCGCTACGGGCAAGGTCGTTGGCCGGGACTCAAGTCCGAGCGTCTGACCTGGGACACACTGGTGCCGGTTTGCTCCGCGGCGCTTGCAGCAGGGGAGCCGCCTCTCAACCAGCCACAGGACTTGATTCGGCATGAGTTGCTGCATGTGCTGGGGTATGAAGACGGTTGGGGATATTGGTTGAAGAAAAGCGGTGCCGAGGATGTCGACTCATCTCAAGGGTTGCAATTCGACACGCTGATTTCCGCGCTGGAAGTGGCCGAGTTGGGACAGGGTATCGCATTAGCTCGCTCATCGCTGGTGAGGCACTTGCTCGATAGCGGTCGTTTGGTTGCGCCCTTTGGCAGTGAGGTCACCACGAAGGAGGCGTTCTACTTGGTATACGCCGCGCACAGCATGGTCAACCCGGATGCGGCCGCTTTTGCCGAGTGGCTTTGTGCAGAGGCCACAGACTTCAGAAATGCGACCAAGTCTGGCAGTCAGGAGGATTACGAGCAATAAGAGGAAAATTACAGCCATAAGAAAAATGCCCCCTTAGGGGCATTTTTTATTGCTTTCCGTCGTGGAGCATTTCTCTGACAGTAGCACTCAGATCGCAAGCAGCCGGTACTGAAAGCCAGGCCGGATGAACGGTTTACTCAAGGCACTCACAATAACAATAAACCGCGTTAGGTCCGCGTGACCTACACGGCGCTACGTAGGGTTACCTCATGGGAAACGCTAAGAAACTGCCTCTGCAGGGCGTCAACGTCATCGATTTCGGGCAGTACATCGCCGGTCCTGCGGTGGCCATGATCCTCGCCGATCTTGGCGCTACGGTCATTCATATAGACCCACCTGCTGGCCCACTCTGGGACAGCCCGGCCAATGCCACGCTCAATCGCAACAAACTCTGCCTGCGTCTGGATCTGAAAAGCATTGATGGGTTGCGCCAGGTGCGTGAACTGATTGCACAGGCAGACATCGTTATCGAGAACTTTCGTCCGGGGGTAATGATTGACCTCGGTTTGAATTTCACCGAGATCCGCCGCACCCGTCCAGAACTGATCACGCTGTCCATTCCGGGCTTCGCCAACAACGACCAACTTCGCCGCGAATGGCGTGCCACCGAGTCGGTGATTGCCTCGGCGTCCGGGGTGTTTACCGACATGGGGCAGAACCGTGTGTTGATGGGTATCAACCCGAGCTTCTCGCCGCTGCCACTGGCTTCGGCCTACGGAACCATGCTCGCCGTTTCGTCCGTGGTACTTGCGTTACAGGCACGGGAAAAGAGCGGTGTTGGTGATGAAATCGAAGTGCCGCTGGCTGCTGCAGTCATGGAGGGGCTGTCCTATAACTCCATCAAGATCGACGGCTACCCACTGCGGTACAAGACTTTGCGCGAGAAGGAAAGTGAACGGCGCAAAGCGCAAAACTTGCCGATGAACCTCAGCTACGAGCAACTGCAAGACTATCTCGATCCGTTCTATCGCACCTATGAATGCGCAGATGGCCGCAAGTTCTATGCGGTTTGCCCTTCTCACCGCAAACATGCCAAGCGTTGTCTGCAGGCGATGGGCTTGTACGAGGAGATGCTCGCCGCCGGTCTGCCTAAGGTGAGCGATCCGTACTTGTCTATGGATCAACGGGAGGGCGATGCGTCGTTGGGCGTCTATCCGCTCCCTGCCGATTGGGCTGCGCGTATCTCGGTGCGAATGAAAGAGGTGTTTCTCACTAAAACGGCAACAGAGTGGGAGGTCATTTTTGGCGAGGGACGCTTTCCGGGGGCCGCACACCGCTCCACTCAGGAATGGCTCCATGACGAGCACGCCAATACGGCAGGCTTGGTCGTCGAGGTGAATGACCACGAGTATGGCGTAATGAAACAACCAGGTCCGCTGGCCTGGCTGGAGGGTTGTGCTGAGACCATGCTCAAGCCCCTGTCCCGCCGGGATGTCTCTTTCGACGAGGCGCTGGCAACGTTGCAAGAGCGTCCGGCGCCGATATTGCCAGCACCTCAACTCGACAGCCCCGGCGGATGGTTGGACGGTGTAAAAGTACTCGACCTCACCAACGTGATTGCCGGACCGCATTCAACCTCGTTCCTGGGCCGATTTGGCGCAGAGGTGATCAAACTCGACCCGGTGGTTCCGAACTACGATCCATGGAACACGGTCGTGTTTGGCCTCTCTTCGGCGCGTGGCAAAGAAAGCATCCTGGTTGACCTCGACCAAGCAGATGGGCGTGAGGTCTTCAATCGTCTCGTTCGTGAAGTCGATGTCATTGTCATGAATGCCCCCGACCGCCAACTGGCGCCACTGGGACTGGATGAGGCGAGCCTGCAGGCAGTTAATCCCGGCGTGATTTTCTGCCAGCTCGACTGTTTTGGCGGACCGCGTCGTGGCCCGCGTACGGACTACCTCGGCTATGACGATCTGATCCAGGCAACCACGGGCATCATGCTGCGATTCGGTGGTGGCATGGACACCCCAGAAGAACATGCGCATGTCGGCACAATCGATGTGATGTGCGGTTTCGCCGCCGCGCTGGGCGTGGCCACTGCGTTGTACCGCAAGCATCACACTGGCGAAGTTTATCGTGCACGTACGTCTTTGGCTGCGCTCGGAAACCTGGTGCAGATTCCGTTCTGCTATGACTTTGTAGGACGTGGTCCCTTTGATGAACCGAGCGGTCGCGAAGCATTCGGCTACAGCGATCTGTCTCGTTTCTATCGCACGGCGGACGGTTGGATCTACCTGGATGCCGACGAGTCCGATTTACCTAAGTTTGCTGCCATTGTCGAGTTGGCAGGTGTGATCGCCACGCCTGATCGCGCAGCCTTCCTCAGTCAGGCATTCAGTCGGATGGGCGGTATCAGGCTTCAGGATCGCTTGCAGGCTGCCAATATTGCAGCGGCGGTGCCCGACAATATCGACAACCTGCGCCAGCGACACAGCCGTCCGACAGATGGTCTCCTAGGAACCAGCGTTGGTAGTTATGCCTTCAGCGTGTACAGCGACCACCCAAGTGGGCACCGCATTACCCAACTTGATCCGTACGCAATCCGTCCGCGCGCGCATCTGATCCGAGCGCTGGCGCCAGCGGAGAAGTTTGGTGCTTCAACACGCAAGGTGTTGGCGCGCTATGGATATTCCGCCGAGCAGATTCATTCGCTGCTGGAAAGCGGCGCCATCGGCGAGAGCTGGAGCGAAACGTACCTGCCCAACTGACTGGCAAAACGCTTCACGGCGGTTCCAATCGAAGCTGAAATGAGCCGCCGACCACGACAACCCATCCTTCACACACGAGTTGCCCAGCCTGCTTGCGGGCACGCTCATGTCCTGAAAAGAGAATGCACCATGACTTACGCGAGTATTCTTCCGCGCATCCTTCAAACCGGAGCCGGTGCTAGCCAACAGATTCCGCAGATTCTGGCCAGCCTCTGCTGCTCTCGGCCTCTGATTATCACCGATCGCATGATGGTGGAGTTGGGCTATGCGCAGCGCATTTGCGATGCCCTAACCAGCCAAGGTCTTAATGCCGACGTGTTCTACGACACCGTACCCGAGCCCACGGTCGCCTCGATCCAGGCCGGTGTTGCCGTTGCCCGTGATGGGGGGTACGACAGCATCATTGCGCTGGGTGGTGGTAGCCCCATCGACAGTGCCAAGGCGATTGGCATTCTCGCCAGATTCGGCGGTGTCATGCGCGACTATAAATTCCCCAGAAACGTGACAGAAAGCGGCTTGCCCATTATTGCCATTCCTACCACTGCGGGGACCGGTTCGGAAGTGACGCGTTTCACCATCATCACCGATGAGCAGAGCGACGAAAAAATGCTCTGCGTCGGCGCAGGCTTTATGCCTGTGGCTGCATTGGTGGATTACGAATTGACCTTGAGCCTGCCGCCGCGGGTTACCGCCGACACTGGAATCGATGCGCTGACCCATGCGATCGAGGCTTATGTCAGCAAGAAGGCCAACCTGTTCAGCGATGCACAGGCGCTGGCGGCCATGCGTCTAATCGGGCCGAACCTTAGGCAGGTTTATCACCACGGCGATGATCGCGATGCCCGTGAAGCCGTCATGCTGGGCTCGACTCTGGCTGGCCTGGCGTTTTCGTCGGCGTCTGTCGCGCTGGTGCACGGCATGAGTCGACCCATCGGTGCGTTCTTCCATGTACCGCACGGGCTTTCCAATGCCATGTTGCTGCCTGCCGTTACCGCTTACTCCATTCCCTCGGCGCAGCGACGTTACGCCGATTGCGCCCGGGCGATGGGTGTTGCCACCTCCTCGGATAGCGATGACTTTGCGGTCGAGAAGTTGCTGGTTGAACTGGAAGCGATCAACCGCGAGTTGAATGTTCCTACGCCGGCGGCATTCGGCATAGACCGTGAGCAATTTTTCGCGCTGATGCCGACCATGGCCAGCCAGGCGCTGGCATCCGGCTCGCCAGGCAATAACCCCCGAGTCCCCAGCGAAGCCGAAATGGTCGAGCTGTACCGCAATCTCTGGTAATCCCGCACCTTTTTTCGAACCTGTCTTGACTGTACGAGGAGTGTTTTCATGACCACCGTAGGCCACCTGATCAACGGCGACACCATCACCGACGCCAAACGCACCCAGGACGTTTTCAACCCCGCAACCGGCGAAGTTTCTCACCAGGTTGCACTGGCGTCTGCGCAGACCGTAGAGCGTGCTATCGCGGCTGCAGAAGCGGCATTCCCCGCGTGGCGTGACACGCCGCCAATGAAGCGTGCGCGAGTGATGTTTCGCTTCAAGGAACTTCTGGAACAGAACGCCGAAACCATTTGCCGATTGGTTGGCGAAGAGCATGGGAAAATCTCGCACGATGCTGCCGGCGAGCTACAACGCGGCATCGAGAATGTCGAATACGCCTGCGGTATCGCTGAGTTGCTCAAGGGCGAGCACAGCAAGAATGTCGGGCCTAACATCGACTCCTGGAGCGAATTCCAACCGCTGGGAGTGGTCGCGGGGATTACACCGTTTAACTTCCCGGTCATGGTGCCGCTGTGGATGTTCCCTATGGCGATCGCTAGCGGGAACTGCTTCATCCTCAAACCGTCGGAACGTGATCCAAGTTCCACCCTGTACATTGCCCAATTGCTCCATGAAGCCGGCCTGCCCAAAGGCGTACTGAACGTTGTCAACGGTGATAAGGAAGCAGTAGACATCCTCCTTCGCGACCCCCGCGTTCAGGCGGTAAGTTTCGTTGGCTCGACACCAGTTGCCGAATACATCTACTCCACAGCTACTGCCCACGGTAAGCGCTGTCAGGCGCTGGGCGGGGCAAAAAACCACGCTATCGTGATGCCGGACGCCGACATCGACAATGCTGTCAATCAGCTTCTCGGTGCAGCCTTTGGCTCTTCTGGTGAACGCTGCATGGCCCTGTCGGTAGCTGTTGCGGTGGGCGATGCCGCTGCGGATGCATTGGTCGAGAAAATGCAGGTGGCCATGCAAAGCCTGAAAGTCGGTGCGCATACCGACAGCAAGAACGATTTCGGCCCGGTGATTACGCGCCAGCATCAGCAGAAGGTGATCGGCTATATCAACAGCGCAGAAGAGCAGGGCGCTACTGTCGTGGTCGATGGCCGCGAGTCCTGTGTTCCAGGCTATGAGGGCGGCTTCTTCGTCGGCGGCACCCTAATCGATCGTGTAACCCCGGAGATGGTCAGCTACAAGGAAGAAATCTTCGGCCCGGTACTGCAGGTGGTGCGCGTCGCCAGCATGAAAGACGCGATGGCGCTGATCGACAACCATGAGTACGGCAATGGCACCTGTATTTTCACCCGCGATGGTGAGGCTGCCCGGTACTTCTCCGACAACATCAAGGTTGGCATGGTCGGTATCAACGTACCGTTACCGGTACCGGTGGCCTATCACAGTTTCGGTGGCTGGAAGCGTTCACTGTTTGGGGACCTGCATGCCTACGGACCAGATGCCGTGCGCTTCTACACCCGTCGCAAAACCGTGACGCAGCGCTGGCCATCTTCGGGTGTGCGCGAGGGCGTCGAGTTCTCTATGCCAACCATGAAATGACAGGTCGCGGCGACCGGCCGGCGCTGCCTGGCTGCCGTCTGGTCGCTGAAACTCGCCTCATTCAGCGTTACCTGTGCGGCGTTAATTCGCTGCGGTAATCCAAATAACCGAGAGACGATAATGAACAAAAAACACAAGAAGTTCTCGCTCTGCTGCTCTTCCCAACACCTCCTGTCAAGCGGATGACCGATCGACCCTTTGGACTATTTCCGGAGTTGATCCGGCTTCCAGGCTTTCTATTTTCGTGGAAGGTATGCGCTTCTGAGGAGTCTTGAAAAATGAATAAGGTCCGTACTGGGGCTGCGCTCGATGGACGAGTGTTCTGGCCCTCACTGATTGTAATACTGGGCATCACCATCCCCCTACTTGCTTTCCCCAAGTCGGGCGAAGCGATCATCAACCAGATGTTCGCCTTCTCCACCGGGAGTTTCGGCTGGCTATACCTGACGTCGGGGTTGGCGGTTGTTACATTCCTGCTGTGGCTCGCCTTCGGACGTTACGGAAACATCCGTCTTGGCCGGGAGGGGGATGCTCCCGAGTTTTCCTACTTCAGTTGGGTGGCAATGATTTTCTGCGGCGGCATTGGTATTGCCATCGTCAACTGGGCCTGGGTCGAGCCGATCTACTATTTCAATAGCCCCCCCATGAATGTTGCGGCCCATAGCCGTGAGGCAGCCGAATGGGCGCTGACCTACGGACAGTTCCATTGGGGCCTGACGCCGTGGGCGTTTTACTGTCTACCAGCGTTGCCCATTGCCTACTCCATGTATGTGCGTCGGCAACCTGGGGTGCGCCTGTCGGTTGCCGCGCGTGGTGTCCTGGGGGACAAGGCAAATGGCTGGTTAGGGGTGTTATTGGATACCGTGGTAGTGTTCGGCATTGTCGGTGGCGTGGGGACCTCCCTTGGTCTGGCAGTGCCACTGGTGTCGACCCTTGCAAGTGATGTTTTTGGCGTTCAACCATCCTTCACATTTGACATGGTCATACTGGCCCTCTGGACCCTGATGTTCGGTATGAGTGTCTGGTTTGGCCTGAGCAAGGGCATCAAATTACTCAGCGATATCAACGTCTATCTGGCTCTGCTGTTGCTGGCGTTCGTCGCGGTCATTGGCCCGACGCTGATACTGCTCAACGGTTGGGCCAATAGCCTCGGATTGATGATCAACAACTTCGTCCACATGAGCCTCTGGACTGATCCCATTGCCAAAGGCTCGTTCCCACAAGACTGGACCATCTTCTACTGGGCCTGGTGGATAGCCTACGCACCGATGATGGGCTTGTTCGTGGCGCGGATTTCACGCGGCCGCACCATCAAGGAGTTGATCATTGCTGAGTTGGTCTGGGGCAGTTTGGGTTGTTGGGTATTCTTTGCCGTCTGGGGTGGCTACTCATTGAACCTGCAATTGTCGGGCGTGCTGGATATCAGTGCGATCCTGACCCAGCAAGGTATCCCCGCAGCCGTCCTTGCCATTCTAAAAACCATGCCGATGTCCAGCGTTGTCATCGCTGGGTTCGTGTTGCTGTGTTTCGTGTTTCTCGCGACTACGTTGGATTCGGCAGCTTACGTCCTGGCGTCTGTTACTTCTTACGAACTTAGCGGCTATGAAGAACCGCAACGTTGGTTGAGGATTGTATGGGCGCTGCTTCTGGCTGTGATTGGCATTGGCCTGATTAAGGTTGGGGGACTCAAGGCTGTGCAAACTTCTACCATCGTTGTGGCGCTTCCTTTGATTCCGGTGCTTGGAGTGCTTGCCTGGTCACTGATACGCATGATCAAAACGGATTTTGGTGATCAGTTGGAGCATGGAGAAGTGGTGTTTGCTGTTTCGCAGCATCCGGTTGCGAAGCTAGCAGAAGATGCGGCAAGGCCAGTCATGCTGGAGCCGATGCCTGTCCCATTGCGCGAGTGATTAAAACTGGCACGGTCAGAGGCTAGGTGTTGTGGATCGACTGGCCCTTTTGTTCGGGCTGGTCTCCGCTGCTTTTGCAGGAGTACTTATTGGAGCGGCTCTCACTCATCAAGATCCAGTCCTGGCTCAGAGTGGAAGGAGAGTGGGTGAATCGCCCCTAATTTCGTAGACACTCTAACCTGCCGCTATGGGTCGACTTCTACATTTCGTGACAGGCAGCTTTTGGCCGATTCTGTTGAAAAAATCGGTCATCCAAAGCTGCCTGATCATTGACCGGTGAAAACGCCTTTTTTACACGCTGCTACGTGAAATCTGCTTCTGGAAACCTCTGCTAAAAGTAAAGATTTCAATCTCGGACGCGTACTTTTCAACTGCGGAAACCATGGCCGACTTTTTCAACAGAATCGGCCGATGACTACCTTTCGCCAGCGGCAGCAATGGGCAGCTCTCTACCGATCATGTTTACTAAGCGTGCTGGTCAAAGCCGATGCAATCGGTGGTCTGATCGAATGCAATCGCCTGGTCACGTGCAATGCAAACGAGTGGTCAGTACCGATGCAATCAGGTGGTCAAGTGGAGTGCAATTTCGCAACTGATTAACGGGGTGATAGTGCTCAGACCGATTCGTGATGCGGATGACCAACCCTGAGACAGCTGTCGACCCAAAGGGGACGGTCGCGACTACCAGGGCTTGGCTGGCCGCGTGTTGACGGAGTTGGAAGTTGACGTAAAATCGTCACCCCAAAAAACGGCGCGCATAGCGAGAAGGAGCTTCGATGCAGCGCGTGATGATTATTGGTCAGCCTGGGTCGGGCAAAAGCACTTTGGCGCGTAACCTTGGCCTACGCACGGGCTTGCCAGTCGTTCATATAGACACTATCCACTGGCAGCCAGGGTGGATTGAACGAAGCCGGGACGAGAAAACACACCTTTGTTACGAGGTCGAGGCCCGTGATCGTTGGATATTCGAAGGTGGCCATTCAGTCACTTGGGAGAATCGAATGGCCCGTGCAGATCTGTTGATATGGATTGATCGTTCAGCGACGCTTCGATTCTGGCGCGTGCTGCTGAGGACGCTGATCCAGCGCGGTCGATCTCGGCCTGATCTACCGGAGAACTGCCCCGAACTGCTGGCGAACCTGCCAGAGTTTTTTAGATTCATGTGGCGGACGAATAAAACAGCTCGGGTGAAGATGCAGCAACTCGTGGCGACTGCACCATCAGCATGCCGCGTTGTTCGTCTGCGCTCTAACCGGGATACCAACATGTTTCTCACGAGCATTGGATATTCGGCGGGTCGAACTCCACGAGATTGATCGACGGCTGATAGCTTTGGTACGGAGGGTGCCGATTGTGAACGGCCGCTTCTGGCCGATATCTGCCGGTTGAAGAAACTTGGCTAGACCAACATGCCTTCACCCTTGGTTAACTTTGCGAAACGGTCCACGCCCTACGAAACCCGCTTCGTGGAATTGGCCCAGAGGCACCTACCGACCTGAAGCTGCTGGCCTGCAGCGGCAAAAATAAGACAGAAGTGTATGCATTTAGGGTAGATACTCGATCCGCCTCATTACCTTCGTGGTGGTCGCGAATGACCGCCATCGTGTCAAATGTATCCACCCCTAAACCTGCTCAAGAGAACAACGCTTGACCTTCAGGCGACTGTACAGTTGCCAGTCGGACGCGATGGTAGCGGTCATATCGGATCAAAAATTTAGCGCCGCCGTTACAAAGCTTGCAGACACCGTCAAACAGCATCAGGGTTTTACTAGGTGCGGGGTAAAATGAATCAGAGGGGGCACTACTGCGGCCTCTGCGCAGCGGCAATTGAGGGTCATCGTATGGCGGGATCGCTATGCAACGAATGATCATTATCGAATAGCCCTAACGCGAAGAGTGAGCGGCTGTACAGCTGCGAATTATCTATAGATTCTGCCAGCGTGTATTTGCCAGACTGGCATACTCATACGGATTTTGATTGGAGCTGTAAATGGCAAGACACAGACCGGCAAGCGAGGGGGGCTATCAGCGTGGTGAAGAGACCCGTGCTGCCATTCTTCTGGCCGCCGTCGCAGTGTTCGGAGAATGTGGGTACGAGAGAGCCTCCACCCGTGACATCGCCAAGGCTGCCGGGGTCAACCCGCCTTCCATTCAGTACTACTTCGATAGCAAGGAAGGCGTGTATCTCCAGTGCGTCGAGCATCTGATTACGCTGCTCTGGCAGAAGATGGGCGCGGCAGTTGACGCCGCCGAACGTGCGGTTGGCGACGGTACCTCGAGCGATCAGATGTTGATCGAGGGCGCTATCGGGATTCTGGGAGCTGTGCTCTCGACAACCAAAGACACTACACAGATGGGGGCGTGGCGCGTTTTTTTCGATCGTCAGCAGGCGGGTTCGTGTCCTCCAAGCGCCACCGTGATTTTTGAGCGGAAATTCAAAGCCCGCATCGATTCCGTCATGCGGCTTCTAATTGCTCGTCTGTCTGGATTCGAAGTTGGAGACGATCGCACGATCCTTCATTCCATGGCGTTGTTCACTCAAGGGTTAGCGTTTCGTGCTCACAAATCACGGCTTTTGTCAGCGCTGAACTGGAAAGAAGTCAATCACAAGGAAATGGAAATGATTAGAGGCATCGTGCTTGCTCAGGCGCGATTTACGCTGGAAGGGCTGGCCCGACAGAGTTGATCGCTGTCTCATTGAATGTCCCCTGTCAATCTATGCATCACGTCTTCGGAACGCCCTTTGAACGAGTGCTCCCGGCATGATTCAGGCTTCCCTTCGTGTACATACCTTTCCTATACCGGGCATATTCATGTCGTTTATTTCCTATTGAGAACGCTATTCCTGTTGTGGAATTGTGCTATTCCTGAATTCCATTGAGGCGCTCGCCACTCCGAGGCGGAGACGGGCCTCGCAGCGGAATCAAAGTTCGGGTAGGAAAAGATGAAAAATGGAGTGCTGGATTCGTTACGCGTGATCGAGTTTTGCGAGGGCATCGCCGGTTCGGCGGCGGGGCTGCAACTCAGCGAAGCGGGTGCCGAGGTGATCAAGGTCGAACTGGCCGCGCGACCGTTCAGGCGTAAGGGCGCTCTGTTTTCCGTGCTCGACCGTGGCAAGCGCACGGTATCGCTTTCGTCGTTCGAAGAGTTGTTGACGTTGTTGAGCGGCGCAGATGTGTTCATTCACGAACTCACCCCCGCGCAGGCGAGCGCAAACGGGGTTGATGATGACTCGTTGAGGCGGCTGTTTCCGTCGCTGGTTGTCTCGGCGATTGGCGGCTGGCCACAGCGTCATGCACTGGCCGAGGCGGTGCCGAGGGAGACATTGGTGCTGGCGCGTCTGGGCTTGCTTGATGAGCAGCCGGGGCATCGCACCGGCCCAGTGTTCGTGCGCATGCCCTATGCGAATTGGATCGCCTGCTGGTTATGCGTGGTCGGCGTCATGGCGCGGCTGATTGCGCGGGACCGGGATGGCCGTGGCGGTGCCGCTCATACCAGCCTTGCGCAGGCGGCTCTGGTTCCCATGAGCATGCACTGGTCCAGAGCCGAGAGCCCAACGCCGGTTTTTGCCAAGGGACTGGACAAGCACATTCCCATTCCGTTGCATCGCTGCAGTGATGGGCGCTGGCTGCATGTGCATTACTCGCCGGACAAGGCGCCGCTGATGGCGCAGGCGCTTGAGCGGTTGGGCCCCGATGAAGTGACGAGACTCAATGCAGCCTGCCCGGAGAGTCACGTAGCGCCCAACTTCGGCGCCAACCGGAACATTTTTGCCACGCGCCCGGCTCAAGAATGGGTGGAGCACCTATGGCAGTCGGATGTGGCGGCGCAGATCGCCGCACCCTTTGGCGCCATTTATTTCGACGAGCAGGCAAAGGCTAACGGCTACGTCGTGCAAGTCGACGATCCGCTGCTGGGCAAGACTCTGCAACCCGGACCTTGTTATTCGATTGAACCGGCTGCGAGGTTGCGCGGGCCGCTGCGGCTTCACAGCGAAGATATCGCCAGTATCGAAGTTCGTTCGCCGACGCCCGCCGTGGCCGACACACCCCCTTGTGATCTACCGCCGCTGCAAGGCTTGAAAGTGCTGGATCTGGGTGCCTATCTCGCCGGGCCGTTCGCCTGCATGCTGTTGGCCGATCTGGGCGCGGATGTGATCAAGGTCGAGCCCCCGAGCGGCGATGCCATGCGCCGCCTTGAGCGGACGTTCAGCGGCACCCAGCGCGGCAAGCGCGGCGTTGCATTGAAGCTCGGCGATCCAGCGACCCAGCCGGTGGTCGAGGCGCTGGTGCGCTGGGCCGATGTGGTTCATCACAACATGCGCCTGCCTGCCGCACACAAGCTCAAGATCGATTACGAGCATCTCAAGGCGCTGAATCCGACACTCCTCTACTGCCACGTCAGCGCCTACGGCCCCCAGGGACCTCGAGCGGACTGGCCGGGTTTCGACCAACTCATGCAAGCGTCCGCCGGATGGGAAACCGCTCAGGGTGGCGAGGGTAATCCGCCCCAGTGGCTGCGTTTCGGGGTCGGCGATTTCTTCGCAGGTCTTTCATCGCTGTACGCGCTTTTGCTGGGGCTGTATGCCCGCAACCGTACAGGAAGAGGGCAGATGGTCGCCTCTTCGCTGTTGGGCGCGACGCTGTTGACGATGGCCGAAGCCGTGGCGCTGGACGACGGTTCGATCCGCGCAGTGGAGGTGCTGGACAGCGCGCAGGCCGGGGTGAGCGTGACCCATCGCCTGTATTTGTGTGGCGATAACGCCTGGCTGGCAGTGGCGGCACTGGAAGACGACGAGGCTCAGCGTTTGCTGACGTTGTTGGGCGCCGACCCCGGTGTCTGGTTTCTGACCCGTACGCGCAACCAGGCGATCACTCAACTGAAGCGCCACGGCATTGCGGTCGAAGCCGTGCGTGAAGCGCAACTGGATGCCTTCCTCGATGACCCGTTGAACGCAGCCGCTGGCCTGCACGCCCATTATCCACATCCCATCTATGGGCACCTGCAGCAGGTCGGTGCGTTCTGGGACTTCGCCGACCTGCCACTGGCGCTCGATCGCGCGCCGCCAGCGCTGGGCCAGCACAGCCGCGAGGTACTGATGCAGATGGGATTTGACGACGTCCAGCAGCAGCGTCTGATCGACGCCGGGTTGTTGCGCGCATAAACACCGAGCGGGTCATTGGGAGGAAAAACATCATGGGGGAACTGGATTTCAGCGGCAGGACTGTGCTGGTCATCGGCGGCTCCAGCGGCATTGGCAATGGCATCGCTCGCAGCTTTCTTGAGCGGGGTGCCCAGGTCCATGTGTGGGGCACACGTGGCTGCGCAGCCGACTATGCCGATTCCCCGGATTCCGGTCTCGAAGGTTTGCATTACCACCAGGTCGACGTGGCTCAGGCTTCGCAGATCGATGCCGCACCCGTGCCGTTCGAACGGCTGGATGTGCTGGTTCAGGCGCAGGGCACTGTGCTGTACGACCGGCAGGAGTTCGAGCCCGAAGGCTTTCGCCGGGTACTCGACGTCAACCTCACCAGCCTGATGATCTGCGCGCAAAAATTTCATCCGCATCTTAAGGCAGCCAGGGGGGCAATGATCGTCATCAGTTCCGCGGCGGCTTTTCATTCCACGCGCGGCAATCCGGCCTACAACGCCTCCAAGACCGGAGCGTTCGGGCTGACCCGAACCCTGGGCGAGGCGTGGGCGCGCGATGGCATCCGGGTCAACGGCATAGCGCCGGGCCTGGTGGAGACCAAGCTGACGCGCATCACCACCGACAACCCCAAACGCCTTGAAGGCGCACTTCGGACCATTCCGCTGGGGCGTCTTGGAACTCCGCAGGACATGGCCAATGTCGCGCTCTTTCTCGCATCGCCCTTGGCCGGTTACATGCTCGGCCAGACGTTGCTGGTCGACGGCGGAATGCTCCTGGCTTGACTCACGGCTGCGAACAGACAAGGAGGGCCCATGGCCTGGGATTTTGAAACCGACGCCGATTTTCAGGCAGAACTGGACTGGATCGACCACTTCGTTCGCGAGGAAGTCGAGCCCCTGGAACATGTATTGGGCAGCCCCTGGAATATCCACGATCCGCTGTTCAAGCGGCTGGTTCCTCCTCTACAGGCGCAGGTACGCGAACGTCGCCTGTGGGCCTGTCATCTGGGGCCTGAACTGGGAGGGGCTGGCTACGGGCAGGTTCGCCTGGCATTGATCAACGAGATTCTTGGACGCGCATTGTTCGCGCCCATTGTGTTCGGCTGTCAGGCACCGGATTCCGGCAATGGCGAGATTCTCGCGCATTTCGGCAGTGCCGAGCAGAAACGCCGCTATCTGCAACCGCTGCTGAATGGATCGATCGTCTCCTGTTTCGCCATGACCGAACCGCAGGGGGGCGCGGACCCGAATGTCTTCACTACGCGAGCCATCCGTGAGGGAGATCAGTGGGTGCTCAACGGTGAAAAGTGGTTCGCATCCAATGCGCGTTACGCCGCTTTCCTGATCGTCATGGCCGTCACCGATCCCGAACTCGGTGCCCACGGTGGAATGTCGATGTTCATCGTGCCAGCCGATACGCCGGGACTGATCATCGAGCGCAACGTGGGTATCGCCGACGACCCACAGGCGACCCATGCCTACCTGAAACTCAACGATGTGCGGCTTTCTGCCGACAGCATGCTGGGTGAGCCAGGCCAGGCCTTTGTGGTGGCGCAGGTCAGGCTGGGTGGCGGGCGCGTGCACCATGCAATGCGCGTCATCGGCCAGGCCCAAAAAGCGCTCGATGCCATGTGTCAGCGGGCCTTGTCGCGCAGCACGCAGGGCAGCCGGCTGGCAGACAAACAACTGGTTCAGGAGAAAATCGCCGATTCCTGGATCGAGCTTGAGCAATTTCGTCTGTTGGTCATGCGTACCGCTTGGCGTATCGACAAGTATCAGGATTACCTCAAGGTCCGCAAAGACATTGCCGCCGTCAAAGCCGCGATGCCCAAGGTCCTGCACGACATCGCCGCACGGGCGTTGCAGGTCCATGGATGCCTTGGGGTGAGCGACGAGATGCCATTCGCCGGGTTGATCATTCGCTCCTTTCAAATGGGCCTGGCGGATGGCCCGACCGAGGTGCACAAAATTACCCTGGCAAAACAGCTGCTACGCGACTACAGCCCCGAAACCGAGATGTTTCCCACCTGTCACCGGCCTACTGCGGCCCGTGCCGCGCGCGCGAAATTTCACGAGGTGTTGCAGCCCCTGGCACGTGCCGAAGGTGATGCATGACCGGCACTGGCTGGGAGCCGCTGATCGATATCAACCGACTGGCTGCATGGATGGATCGGCAAGGGTTGGGTAGCGGGGCTATTGAACACCCTCGACGCCTGGCCGGAGGCACCCAGAACCTGCTGTTGCGCTTTTCGCGAGAGGGACGGGAATACGTGCTGCGCCGCCCGCCAATGCATCCCCGTCAGGACGGCAGCAAGACGATCGCACGCGAAGCGCGGGTGCTCGCCGCTCTGGCCGGCACGTCGGTGCCCCATGCGGGATTGATCGCTGCCTGTGACGACGTTTCGGTTCTGGGGGCCGGCTTTTATCTCATGGAGCCTGTCGCGGGCTTCAATGCGTCTGCTGGAATGCCCGCGCTGCATGCCAGCGACCCCGGCATTCGTCGACAAATGGGTTTTGCCATGGTTGACGCGTTGCTCAGGCTTGGCGAGGTCGACTACCGGCAGGTGGGGCTCGATGGTTTCGGCAAACCCGAGGGCTTTCTGCAGCGTCAGGTTGAGCGCTGGTTGTCGCAACTGCAAGGCTACCAGGATTACCAGGGCTGGCCCGGAGCCGAAGGTCTGCCGGGGCTGAACATCATCGCGCAATGGCTGGAGCAGCACTGTCCGGCGCAGTTTGCTCCGGGAATCCTGCATGGCGACTATCACCTCAACAACGTGATGTTCAGCGATACCACCGCGCAGGTCGCTGCAATTGTCGATTGGGAACTGACCACCATTGGCGATCCATTGCTGGACCTCGGCTGGCTGCTGGTCACCTGGCCTGGCGCAGACGGGCGGGGCGCGGGAACCATTCATGTACAGCCATGGGAAGGTTTTGCGACTGCGCAAGAGCTGGTCGAGCGCTATCGCAACGGCACTGCACGCAACCTGGACAACCTGGACTGGTACATCGTGCTCGCCGGTTTCAAGCTCGGTATTCTGCTCGAAGGCAGCTATGCGCGGGCCTGTGCGGGGAAATCCACGATGGACACCGCATTGACCCATCACGCCAGCGCCGTGCGCCTTTTCGAACAGGCCCGGATGCGCATCGCGAAGAAATCATGAAGGCTTTGAACCGGAGGCAGGTAAATGGCAACTGACAGGCAGCTCGTCGGCAAGAAAATCATCGTCACCGGCGGTGCACGGGGTATCGGCGCAGCGGTAGTCAGCGCCTATGTGGAGCAGGGGGCTCATGTCATTAGCCTGGACATAGGTAACCGCGTCGACGTCGAGGACGAGCAGGGGCCGGGATGGGCCTTTCACCGCCATTGCGATATTGCCCAAAGCCGATCGGTGGACGAGGCGTTTGCCTGGGCTGCCGAGCGACTGGGCGGTCTGGACGTGCTCGTGCATGCAGCCGGCATTGCACCGAACGCCATGGCGCAGGACATCGAACTGGATCAGTGGGAGCAGGTGTTCGCGGTGAATGCCAGGGGTACGTTCCTGACCAATCGGGCAGCGCACGCGCTGATGAAAGAATCGGGCGGCCGCATCATCAATTTCGCCTCTGCCGCCGGTGTCATCGGTCAGCCGGGCAAGGCGCACTACGCCGCGAGCAAAGGTGCCGTGCTGGCCTGGACTCGGACCGTTGCCCGTGAGTGGGGGCCGCTGGGCATTACCGTAAATGCCATTGCCCCGGCCATGTGGACACCCATGTACGACGCTACGAGAGCGAGCATGAACCCGGAGCAGCTTCAGCATCACGACGCCTTCATGGCAACGCACATTCCTCTGGGTGGGCGGCTCGGTGATGCGCGTAAGGACCTTGCGCCCATGCTGGTGTTTCTCGCGGGCGACGGATCACGTTTCATCACCGGGCAAACCCTGCCCGTGGACGGCGGTATGCTAATGCTGAGCTGAGTCTGCGAAGGGTTCGACCGATGTGGGCAGCAGCACACCGTGGATCATCTTCGTGTGCAATCCCACGGTGGCGGTCAGGGAAGGGGTGTGGCCGGGGCTGTGCCAGCTGCTGATCTCGTTGAGCATCGCCAGCATGCACGGGACCATTGTCTTGATGGGCACTTTCATGAAGCGCTCCTGGTCCATGCCTGCCTGCAGGATAGCGCCGAGGCGCTCGGCGGTTTCATCGCGCAAGGCTTGAACACTTTTCTGCTGGCAGGCCGTCAGGCAGCGGTACTCCAGACGAGCGAGCAACCAGCGTTGGCGATGTTCGACGGTGAACGCGACGTGGCTCTTGATGAACGCGTTCAGCGCCTTGAGCGGGTCACACAGGATCATCAGCTTTCCTGGCAGGACCTGCAGCATGTTGGTCTCATACTCCTCGATCAACTCGAAAAGCAGCGCAGCCTTGCTCTCGATGTGGTTATAAAGCGAGCCCGCCTGCATGCCGACAGCGGTCGCCAGCTGACGAAGGCTGACAGACTGAAACCCGTACTCGACGAACAACTGCAGGGCTGTGGTGCGGATCTGTTCGTGGGGCGAAAGTGGCGCATCGGTTGGCATCACGTCTTGCGTTGCGAGAGCCTGCATGAATTGCACCTCGAAAAAGAACTGTGGACTGTGAACAGATACCAGACGGCCTGCTGACCGCCTGGCACAGCTTGGCTTACAGCTGGGTCACGCGAATCCGTGCCGGCTGCACTTCGATCACCCCGCCCGCGCCTGCGGTTTGCGCGTCACCTCCATGCCATTGCTCCAGCAATACGGCAAGACGCTGCCGCGCATGGGTCAGATAGCGCTCTCGTACGGGGCCAAAGCCACGCACTGCGTCAGGCAGGTTTGCGAGTGAAACGGCGAGTTCCAGATTGTCATTGCTCAGTTGGTCAAGTAGCTCGTCGAGGACGGACTCGTAATCGGCCAGCCATTGCAGTTCGACTTTGCGTTCGTGGGTACGAGCAAAAGGGTCGAGCCAGGTGTTGCGCAGAAACTTGAGTCCGGCCAGCACCTTGAAGCCCGTCATCATCCAGGGCCCGTAACTGCTTTTTTTCGGTGCCAGACCATCGACCACCTTGTGCAGCAGTGGGGGGGCGAGGTGAAACCGCAGACTGTAATCACCTTCGAAACCCGCTTGAACCTTCTTCAGGAAATCGCCGTTGCTATACAACCGCGCGACTTCATATTCGTCCTTGATCGCCAGGACCTTGAAGTAATGACGAGCCACTGCTTCGGTCAGTACGCCGGGTTTGCCCGTCAGCGCAGTTTCGGCCTGAATGAAGCGCTTCACGCCCTTACGATAGCGGCTGGCGTAAGCGCCATTCTGATAGTTCGTGAGGTAATCGACGCGACGCTCGATGCGTTGTTCGAGGGTTTGCACCACTTCACGATCTGTTCCCTGCACCTTGAGTTTTTCCAGCCGTGAAACCAGGCGCGGCATATCCACTGCAGCGCGCCGGCCCCAGAGGAAAGCCATGCGATTGAATTCCACCGCCGTGCCGTTGAGTTCGATGGCTTGCATCAACGCTGGTTCTCCCACAGGGAGCCAGCCTTTCTGATAGGCGAAGCCGAGCATGAAGGTGTTGGTCGCGATGGAGTCGCCCAGCAAGGCGGTAGCCAGCTCACTGGCATCGACGAACACCGTGCCCTGTGCGCCCACGGCCTCGCTGATTTGCCGGGACATGTCGGATGTACGAAACACCGGATCGGGATGACTGAACAGGTCGCCGCTTTCAGCCTGTCTGGCGAAGCTGCGCACGAATGCGCTGGTCACGCTCTGTTCGGAGTTGATCAGCGCGTGGGTCACTCCCTGACGCAGTTTGACCAGCGTTTCGGCGTTGGCGCTCACCACCAGATCGCAGCCGAGCAGCAAGTCGGCTTCGCCCTCGGCAATCCGCGGCGCATAGAGTTGCTCCTGACGTTGGGCAATGCGGATGTGCGACCAGACTGCGCCACCTTTCTGCGCCATGCCGGCCATGTCCAGATTCAGCACGCCTTTGCCCTCGATGAACGCTGCCATCCCAAGCAACGCTCCGATGGTGACGACACCTGTGCCGCCAACCCCCGTTACCAGAATGCTGTAGGGCTGATCGAGCGGCTGAGACAGCGGGGCAGGGAGTACCCACTGCTCTTCGGCGCTGCTGGCGAGCGCCTTGGGTTTGCGCGGCTTTGCGCCTTCTACGGTGACGAAGCTCGGGCAAAAGCCTGAGAGGCAGGTGAAATCCTTGTTGCAGGACGATTGGTCTATTTCCCGCTTGCGACCGAACTCGGTCTCTACCGGCACCACAGACATGCAATTGGATTGGCTGCTGCAGTCGCCGCAGCCTTCGCATACCGATTCGTTGATGATCACTCGACGCGCCGGATCGGCGAACTTGCCGCGCTTGCGCCGACGACGTTTTTCGGCAGCGCAGGTCTGGTCGTAGATCAGGGCGGACACGCCAGGGTATTCACGAAGCTGTTGCTGGATTTCATCCATGCGTTCGCGGTGGTAGACGGGCACATCCGCGGCCAGGTCGGTAATGTCCTCGTAGCGCTCGATTTCGTCGGTCACGACGACGATTCGCTGCACACCCTCGGCGGCGAGTTGACGGCTGATCCGGGACACACTCAAGGTGCCGTCGACAGGCTGCCCGCCGGTCATGGCCACTGCGTCGTTATAGAGAATCTTGTAGGTAATCGGCACTTTCGCCGCGACTGCTGCACGAATCGCCAGCAGTCCCGAATGGAAATAAGTGCCGTCGCCCAAATTGGCGAATACATGTGGGGTACGGGTAAACGGCGCCTGGCCGATCCATGCGGCACCTTCGCCGCCCATCTGGCTGAAGGTCTGGGTCTGCGGATAGATCCACGCGGCCATGTAATGACAGCCGATGCCAGCCAGCGCGCGGCTGCCTTCGGGGACCTTGGTCGAGGTGTTATGCGGGCAGCCAGAGCAGTAATGGGGCACACGCTCCATCAGGTTGGCGGGGGCGCTGCAATTTGCCAGTTGCGCGTCCAGTACCGCCAGCCGCACCTGCAGCGGGCCGCTCTGGTGAACACGCAATATGCGTCGCGCCAGGGCGCGAGCGATCTGCGATGGCGTCAGCTCGCCCACGGCGGGAAGCAACCAACCGGTATGTGGCAGGCTCCATTCGCCTTTGTCGTCGAATTTGCCAACGATGCGCGGCCGAACGTCTTCGCGCCAGTTGTAAAGTTCTTCCTTGAGCTGGTACTCCAGCAAGTGACGCTTTTCCTCCACCACGATGATCTCTTCCAGTCCTTCGGCGAAGTGCCGCACACCCTCGGCGTCCAGCGGCCAGATCATCCCTACCTTGTAGACCCGCAGCCCGATCTGTTGGGCGAGCGCATCGTCGATACCCAGCATCTTCAGCGCCTGACACACGTCCAGATAGGACTTGCCGGAGGTGATGATGCCGATCCTGGGTTTCTCGGCGTCCATGACCACCTGGTCGAGCCGGTTGGCACGCGCGTAGGCCAGCGCTGCATACAGCTTGTGTTCCAGCAGGCGTTTTTCCTGGGCCAGTGGCGGGTCGGGCCAGCGAATATTCAAACCGCCCTCGGGCAGGGGAATGTCCGGAATGACCGGCTGCACTCGGTCCGGGTCAAGGTCGACAATGGCGGCGCTTTCTACGGTATCGGCTACCGCCTTCAACGCCACCCAGCAACCGGAGTATCGCGACATGGCCCAGCCGTGAAGTCCGTAGTCCAGATACTCCTGCACGCCGGAAGGCGCCAGCACCGGCATCATTACCGCCTTGAACACGTGCTCGGTCTGATGAGGCAGAGACGAGCTGCGCGCTCCATGATCGTCGCCAGCCACCGCGAGCACCCCGCCGAATCGGGAGGTCCCTGCAGCGTTGGCATGGCGGAACACATCGCCGCAGCGATCCACTCCCGGCCCCTTGCCGTACCACATGCCGAACACACCATCGTAGGTCGCGCCTTCGAAAATGCTCACCTGCTGGGTGCCCCAGACCGAGGTCGCCGCCAGGTCTTCGTTGACGCCCGGATTGAAGACAGTGTGGTGCGCCTTCAGGTGATCGCGAGCCTTCCACAATGCCTGATCGAAGCCACCCAGAGGGGAGCCGCGGTAACCGGAAATGAAGCCGGCGGTGTTCAGGCCCTTGGCGAGATCGCGCTGGCGCTGCATCAGGGGCAAGCGGACCAGCGCCTGAACGCCTGTCAGCAGAACCTTGCCGGTGAGCTGAACGTATTTGTCTTCCAAGGACGGTGTTGCGGACATGGCGTTCTCCGGTCTTGTTATCTGCCTGCCGTCGAGGGCAGAGCTGTTATGGCGCCGAGTCTGGCAACGGGGACGCGGATCGTAAAATCACAAAATTGCGCCGGCGCTATTTGAAAAATCGATACCTGAAGCCAGGCACCTAACGTAGCGCATTAAAATATGAGACACAATCACGAAATCTGTTCTACTATTTCGCTCGAATCGATTGCTGACTACAACAACAAGAGGAGTCCGATCCATGCGAGCTGCTGTCATTCATGAACGCAATGCCCCACCGGTCGTCGAGGAATTTCCCGAACCACAACCCCAGGAAGGTTGCGTGCTGATCGATATGGACACTGCCGGGCTGGGTGGCTGGGATGTCCTTGGCGCTTACCGACTGGGCGTCAGCTACCCCTGTGTCATTCGAGGCGAGGGCGTCGGTCGCACCGTGGATGGCAAGCGCGTGTACTTCGGAGAACGTTCGGTGCAGCCATTCGGCGCCTGGGCCGAACGCACCCTGGTGCCGACCGAAGAGGTCTGGAACGTGCCGGACGACGTAGATGACAAGACTGCGATCAGCATGGGCATCGCAGCGACAGGTGCGGTCGTGCCTCTGGAGCTGGCGAACATTCAAAAAGGCGAAAAAGTATTGATCCTGGGCGCGACCGGAACCCTGGGGTTGATTGCCTTGCAACTGGCACGGCTTCTGGGTGCCGGGCGCGTCGTGGGTGCTGCCCGGTCCGCTGAAGCCTTGGCGGGGCTCAAGTCCCGAGGGTTCGCCGATGAAGTAGTACGCCTTGGCGGAGACGATGACAGTGCTGCCTTGAAAGACGCGGCGGACGGTGGCTTCGACGTGGTTCTGGATCTGGTGTGCGGTCAGCCGCTGCTGTCGTCGCTGAAAGCTACCAACCGTGGTGCGCGGATCATGACGATCGGCACCGGTGCCGGGCGCAAGATCGAACTGGATATCGCCGACCTGCTGTTTCGAAACCTATCCTGTATCGGCACCGGTCAACGACCTCCGACGGACCGCCGACAAATCTGGGAGCGTCTGCTGCGCACTGCGCGGGAACAGCAGATTCACGTCGATTACGCTGACTACACCCTGGAGCAGGCAGGTCAGGCCTGGGCCGATCAGGTCTCAGGTCCGCACGCCAAGATCACTGCGCGGATTCGCGGTTGACCGATGGCGCGAACCAGCGACGTCTCCCTGCGTCAGTTGCGCTACTTCGTGGCCGCAGCCGACGCGGGTCAGTTCTCTCAGGCAGCATTGAGGGTTCACGTGTCGCAATCGGCGGTGACCGCTGCGGTGCTGCAACTCGAAGAGGTTCTGGGGGTAAGTCTGTTCGATCGGCTGCCTCATGGCGTCGCGCTGACAGCTGAAGGGCACAAGTTCGTGCAGCATTCGCGGCATATTCTGGAGACGCTGCAAGACGCCTTGAGTGAACCGCTGTTCCTGAGCCATGCCATTGCCGGGAGCGTGCGGGTCGGAGCGTCGTATACGGTGCTCGGCTATTTTCTGCCGTCGTTGCTGGCAAGGTTCAAGCGCAGCTATCCGCAGATTGAAGTCGATCTGCTGGACCTGGACCGCGTGAACATTGAAAGCGCTGTTGCCCAGGGCGACCTCGATCTGGGATTGACCATCGTCTCCAACACCCAACACCTGCACGTTTTCGAACACCGCGTGCTGATCCGTTCACCCAGGCGGCTTTGGCTTTCCAACCAGCACCCCTTGGCGAGCGAGGCCTTACCCCGTCTGGACGATGTCGCGGAGCATGCGTACATCCTCGCCACGGTGGATGAGGGGCAGGTGTCCACCGAGCGTTACTGGCAGGAAAAAGGCCTGACGCCCCGGGTCGCATTTCGCACCTCATCGATGGAAGCGCTGCGCGGGTTGGTGGCCCATGGATTCGGGGTGACGATTCTATCCGACATGCTCTACCGGGCCTGGTCGCTGGAGGGCAAGAAAATCGATATCCGCCCGCTGGCCGACGCCATTCCGCCCATGGAGCTCGGGTTGATCTGGCACCCCCAGAAAAGCCTGAGCGAGCCGGCGCAGGCCTTCCGGCAATTTTTGATCATGGCCTGCACCGGTTGACCGTGAACATCCTTGCTCGATCACTGCCCGGCGCTGCAATGCCGGGTATCAACCGTGAACCTGGATCATTACAACAAGAAGGAGAAGACCATGCTCATCGATGTTCATGCACATTTGCTCACCAAGGGAATGCTCAACCAGCACGAGTTCTGGGGGCCATTCATGAAGACTCAGGGCCTGACCGTGGGGCATTTCTCCCTGGGCACCAAACAGCCCGCCAAAGCCGCCACGGACGAAGAAGCCGAGGCCAATCTGCTTGCCAGGATGACCCATGCCAGCCGGCGGGCACTCATGGCCGAGCGGGGCGTCGACAAGCTGGTGTTGTCGACGCCATCCCACGCGTTCATGTATTGGGCTGGCGAGTTCGGCTCCGAATACGCGCGAATCTGCAATGACGAGATCGCAGCGTTCTGTCGCGCCGATCCAGAGCATTTCGATTTCTGGTGCCACGCCAACATTGCCGAGCCCGAGACCGCAGCTCGGGAAATCGACCGTGCGGTCAGGGTCCTGGGTGCCAAGGGCGTCTGCGTGGGAGGCGCCAATTTCAACGGGCTAGAAGCCCACGACGAGAAACTGTTTCCAGTCTGGGAAAAACTGTCCGAGCTTGATGTGCCGATCATGGTGCACGGATACAACCAGTCGATCTGGCTGGGCGAGCGTCATACGCAGGACAAGTTCGAGACCAGTTCGATCGTCGGCGATTGCGTGGATGAGACCCTGTTCTTCTGGTACTTGATCAACGGCGGTGCGCTGGACGTGTTCCCCAAGCTCAAAACCTACATCACTCATGCGGGCGGTATGGCGGTGTTTCAGCTCGGGCGGATGAGCGAGCTCAATCGGGCCATGGCACCGGACTCAAGGAATAAACGTCCGCTGATGGACTACATGGACAACTTCTACTTTGACCTGGACGTCCATGCCCCGGCACTGCGTCGCGCCGTGGCAGAAGTGGTGGGCAGCCACCGACTGCTTTACGGCACCAACTTCGGCGGCGCATACGATCATGGCGACCTGACAGAGGGCCTTGGGCTGAGCCAGCAAGAGCGTGAACGCATTCGCAGCAGCAACGCGATAGAGCTACTGAAATTGAGCGTGCCCGCCCCGGTGATCCAGGCGTAAATGCGCTAATGCGAGCCGCGCCGGGCGCGGCTCGTTCCTCATCAGGTCTTATTGCCGATCGGCATTGCGTGCCTTGATCATGGCGGCGAAGTCACGCTTGAGCTGAGGGAAGTAGGCGATCTGTCCGCCCATCCCCCCGGCGATATCGATCGAGGCCGCACTTATAAAACTCGCGTACTCGCTGGCCAGAAACAGCGCCATTCCGGCGACATCCTCAGGCTTGCCATAGCGTCCTAGAGGGACGACCTTCATCACCATTGCGTCGAATTCCTCGCGGCTCACGCCCGGGCCCATTTCCTTGTAATGACGGTCCCATTGGCCGGTGTCGATCCAGCCCATGTTCAGGCTGTTCACCAGAATGTTGTCCTTGGGCAGCGACATGCCGAGGGTTTTCGACAGCGCGATGCAGGACGCCCGGTTGATCACCGACGGGATGCCGTCCGGTGTCGGGATCGCGCCAGCCAGCGCATTTATTTCGATGATTCGTCCCCATCGCTGTTCACGCATATGCGGGACGACCGCCTGGACGAAACGAAAATGGCCCATCTGCAACACATTGGCGTGCTCGAGAATGGCTTCCGGTGTGAGGCTGTCCAGATTGCCGCCGCGTCCCTGACCGGCGTTATTGACCAGCACATCGACCCCGCCCCACGCCTTCACCACCTCTGACACGAATGCCTGCACCGCAGCCGTATCGGTGACATCCACAGCCCTTGCGATGACGGCTTGCGCCTGCGCCGCGAGAACCTGGCCCGCTTCATTAACCGCTTGTTCGCTGCGGGCGCAGATCGCGACGCGGGCGCCCTCGGCGGCGAAGGCTTTAGCGATTGCCAGGCCGATGCCTCTTGAACCACCGGTGACGATGACGCGTTTGGCGCTTAGGTCGATATTCATCAAATTCTCTCTTTTTGTAGTGGTGTGTCGCATTTCGCCTCGAAGGGCAGGCTAGAGCTTGTCTGGCTGAAGCGATTAACTGTTCTTGCAGCGGAAATGCCTGGATACATCCGTATCAAAACTTTAATTGAACATTAATAACTATTGTGTGCAGTATTGCGTCTGCAGCGGCACTGTGCAAGACAGGGAAAGGGGAAGCTGAACGATTTTGTAGATTCTGTATAGAGAATGTGAATCTTTATGTGGAATTTCGAGATCAGATCATTTACCTTGAGTTTCAGCTGACGAGGTAGCGGTAAACAGAGGGGATGCAAACCTCAGTGGCCAATCGTCCGGCCTGAGATGGAAAAGCGATCTATCCTCCGGGGAAGAGCGCGAAGCAGCAGGTCTGGACGCACATAAACGACTGAAAATAAAAATAAAAGGTAGTTTGTATGAAAGAGATGACCAACCGGGGTCGCTGCGCGCTGACCCATGGTGCTATCACGCTGTTGGTGCTGGGATGCGGACAGTCTGCGTTGGCCGCTTCCTTTGACCTGCCGAACCCTGACTACCGGCTGCGCTGGGACAATACGCTGCGCTACAACCTGGGCATGCGTACCGATGGGCAGAACGGTCGCATCATGAACACCCCCAACTACGATGAGTCCGACGGGAAGTTCGATCGGGGCGATGTTGTGACAAATCGCCTGGATGTGTTAACCGAAATCGACTTTTCTTACCTGAACGACTGGGGCGCCCGTCTGAGCGCGGCCGGATGGTACGACCAGGCTTATCACGACGACGACGTCAAAAGTAACGTCGCCGGCTACGCCACCAGCTATCAAAACGATCATTACAGCGGCGAAGTGAAGCGCTATGTGCGCGGGCCGTCCGGCGAGATCCTCGACGCCTTTGTCTGGCGCAACTTCAACATTGGCGACACCCCGGTCAACGTAAAGGCAGGCCGTCACACCAACTACTGGGGTGAAGGACTGTTGTTTGGTGCTCATGCGGTTTCGTATTCCCAAGCGCCGAGCGACGGCGTGAAGGCTGCGACCAGTCCGGGTATCGAAACCAAGGAAGTGTTCCTGCCGGTTGGCCAGATTTCTGCCAAGGCTCAGGTCTCGGATCGGTTGTCGGTGGCGGGGCAGTATTTCTACGAGTGGGAGCCCACTCGCATTCCTTATGGCGGCACCTATTTTGGCGCCGCAGACCCCCTGTTCGAAGGGCCGGATCGCCTGCCGCTGGCAGCCAATGGCGCGGTGTTCCAGCGTCAGAATTCGCGCTTCGGTCGTGATGGACACAACTGGGGTGTGATGGCCAAGCTCAACGTAGAAGAGCTGGAATCGACGTTCGGCGCTTATTACCGTGAGTTCGACGACTACCAGCCTTGGCTCGCTCCCCAGGTTAAAGCAGCCTCAGGTCTGTACCGGGTGGTTTATCCACGCGGGGTCAAACTGGCCGGTCTGAGCTTCTCCCGGGTGATCGATACAGTGGCGGTCGGCAGTGAACTGTCCTACCGCATGAATGGCGCACTCAATGCCACTGGCGTCAGCACCGTGGACAACGAAGGCCCACGCGGCGACACCTTGCACTTCATCGCTAACGCCGTGTATGGCGTGCCGCGTAACTTCATTTCCGATAACGGCACGCTGGTAGGCGAATTCGCTTACAGCCATCTGCTGCGCGTGACCGAACACGATGAGTTGTACAAAGGTGTCGGCAACGCCGCCTGTACCAATGCCCGCACGCCGACCATCGCAGGTTCGGGTAGTGAATCGGACGGTTGCTCGTCGAAAAACTACTACGCGGTAGCTGTCAACTACACCCCGCAATACCTCTCTATCTTCCCGTCGTGGGACCTGGATGTGCCGCTGACCGTCAACTACGGCTTGCATGGCAACGCCCCGACAGCAGGTGGTGGTAACGAAGGCGCGCTGTCCTATTCGGTCGGCGTGAAATTCACCTACGCGCAACTGTATGAGTTTGGCCTGCGTTATGCAGACACCGACGCGCGCTCGAAAAACCTGGCCAATGGCACGGTCGCCGGTAACGGTAACGTCGGCGGCACCGACCGTGGCTGGCTCGCTTTCACGTTCAAGACCTCATTCTGACAAGTCCAATAAGAATCGGAGTAAGTGTGTATGAAACGACAACTTGCCTTATCCCTTGTGCTGACGGGGTTCGCCACATGCAGCATGGCTGCGGTTCCCGCCAATGAAGCCGCGGAAATCGGTAAGACCCTGACGCCGTTCGGTGCCATTGCGGCGGGCAACGCCGATGGCAGCATTCCTGCCTATACCGGTGGCTTGACCAGCATTCCGGCAGGTTTCAAACCGGACAGTGGCTTCTGGGTAGATCCCTTCAAGGACGAAAAGCCATTGTTTCGAATCGACTCGAAAAACGTCGACAAGTACGCCGACAAACTGAGCGAAGGCCAGAAGACGCTGCTGAAGAAATACCCCGATTACTACCTGGATATCTACCCGACTCACCGCACCACTGCCTATCCAAAAGCGGTGCTGGACGCAACTACGCGCAATGCAACTGCTTGTCAGATCCAGAAAGACGGCCTGGCGGTCGATCCCGCCTGCCGAGGCGGTCTTCCGTTCCCGATTCCCAAGACCGGCAATGAGGTGATGTGGAACCAGCAGGTTCGATACAAGATCGGCACGGGTTACTCGACCACGTCTTCATCCAACAGCTGGGTGGTCGACGCCAACGGATCGATTACCAAGACCGCAGAGCAGGCCACGTTCGAGGAAACGCCGTACTACCAGGTCAACCAGGCGGACCGCGACCCGTTGATGTATGCCCGGGTGTTCTCACGCAATGACTACCCGGCTCGCCGCTCCGGGGAAGTGGTGATGCTTCAGGACTTTCTCGATCCGGGGTCCAAGGCCCGCCGTTCCTATAGTTATTCCCCAGGCCAGCGCCGGGTAAAACTGGCCCCTGAATTCAACTTCGACACACCGGTGGCCAGCCAGGGCGGCGTTACCCTGTTCGACGAACTGCAGATGTTTTCCGGTAGCCAGGACCGCTTCGATTACAAGCTGGTCGGCCGCAAGGAAATGTACATCCCATACAACGCTTACAAGTTCTACTTCACCGCAAAACAGGACGATCAATTCAAGCCGCATTTTGCCAATCCGGAGAATGAGCGTTGGGAGCTGCATAGGGTCTGGGTGGTCGAAGCCACGCTCAAGCCAGGCATGCGCCATGTCTATGGCAAGCGCACCTACTACCTCGATGAAGACACTTATGGCGTAGGTCTGTACGACGCGTGGGACAAGAGCGGCACGTTGTATCGCGCGATCTTCCTGAGTGGAGTTCAGCTCTACGACAAGACTATCCCGTACAACGTCAAGAACGTCGTCTATGACTTCAACAAAGGCATGTACGCGTTGCTCAACGACGGTCTGAAAGGCGGTTACAAGTTCGTCGACAAGCCGCTGAACGAGCGCGACATGAACATGGAAGCCGTGGTTGCTCGGGTCACGCAGCGCTGAGAAGCAGACGGTTCTGCCATGAAAGCCAGCCCGGGTGCGGTGCACTCTCCCGGGCCTGCCGATCGAACCGTTGAGCAATGCCATCGGACGACCATTCAAGGTCGTCCGCATGAGGACAAGAATAATGATCAGCCGTGAACCTCATAACAATCGCAACCTGTCGCTGGCCGGAGCAAAACCGGCGCGCACCTGTTTCACCGCTGTTCGAACCTGCCTGATGACAGCCTGTTTGATGGCGGTCATGCACTCGGTATTCGCGGCTTCGACCAGCACGGTCAGCGAGGTACTGGATACAGCGGCGCAGTCGGTCGACGAGCGTTTGTCGGTGCCAGTGCTGTCAGTGGCCAGAGTGGGCGATGCGCTCATTGCAGTCGGGCCCCATGGAGTCATACAGCGCTCCACTGACGGTGGCCAGAGCTGGAAGCAAATGCCGAGTCCTGTCTCCACCGATCTGGTGCAAGTGCGCTTCGTCGATGATCGCAATGGCTGGATCGTTGGTCATGATTCGCTGGTGATGCACAGCAGTGATGGCGGCCAGAACTGGAAGGTCCAGCTGGACGGCCGCAGCTTGCTCAAGCTGCTGAACGACTACTACCAACCGCTTGCCGACAAGGGCAATGACGAAGCCGCCAGGGTGCTCAATGAAACCGCTACCGCCAGTAGCAGTAGCGCAACGCCGGGAGTCCTCGCAGCGCCTTTGCTCGATGTGCTGTTCGATCCGCAGGGCAATGGCTTCGTGGTCGGTGCTTTTGGCATGGTGCTGCACAGCACTGACAACGGCGCTCATTGGCAACCCTGGGTGGAGCGAAGCGACAACGACCGGCGCATGCACCTCTATGGCCTCGCGCAACGCAACGGCGTTTTTTACATCAGCGGTGAACAGGGTCTGCTGCTCAAGCAGGACGTCGCCGCGGAACGATTCACCCATGTCGAGCTGCCGTATGCCGGCACTCTGTTCGGCGTGACAGCGCTGGACGATCTGCTGCTGGTTCATGGTTTGCGCGGCAATTTGTACGCCAGTCGTGACGACGGTCAGCAATGGCAGAAGATCGAGACCGGTATCACCTCAAGCCTGGTGAGCATCGTCAAGCAGGGCGATCGATGGCTGGTGGTCGGGCAGGGCGGTGAACTCGCGAGCCTCGATCGCAACGCACTCACAGTTGGCAAGTTGCGCGCCGCCAAGGGCGGTGAGGTCTACGGCGCCAGCGACAGCGGCAAACCAGGGGCGCTGGTGGTGTCGCGCTTTTCGGGCGCTGGGGTCCTGGATATCGCCACCGCCGAGTGAGTCTGGCAACGCATTGCAATGGCAACGACAGCTGTCTGGCTGGCAAGCATCTTCAACGGGAACGCAGCGATGGTAGAGCAAAAGTACAACAGCGGAATGCCGGTGATCGCAGATCTCAAGGACTTCGACATGAAGTCCGGCGGGCTGCTGGAACGGGTCATCTTCAATAACCGTATTCCGGTCATCATCGCCTGCGTGCTGGCGACACTGATTCTCGGGTTCTTTGCGACCCGACTGCAGGTCAACGCCAGCTTTGAAAAAATGATTCCCAGCGCCAGCCCCTATATCAAGAACTACCTGACCTATAAGAGCGAACTCCCAGGCCTTGGCAACACGATCCGGATCGTCGTCGAGAACAAGACCGGCGACATCTACGACCCTGAGTATCTCCAGGCGCTGCAGAAGGTCAACGACACGCTGTTCCTGATTCCCGGCGTCGATCGTTCATGGATGAAATCCCTGTGGATGCCCATCGTTCGCTGGAAAGAAGTCACCGAGGAAGGCATCGAAGGCGGTGCCGTGATGCCGGCCGACTACAATGGCAGCGCGGCCTCCATCGACAAGCTGCGCCAGAACATTGCGCGGGCGAACATCATTGGCAACCTGGTGGCCAACAACAGCCAGTCGAGCATGATCGTCGCCCCTTTGCTCGAGACCAACCCGCAGACTGGCGGGCCGTTGAATTACGGCGAATTCTCGACGCAGCTTGAGAGCCAGATCCGCTCGCTGCAAAGCGACAAGATCGGCATTCACATCGTCGGGTTCAGCAAGCTGGTCGGTGACCTGATCGATGGCCTGTACGCGGTGATGATGTTCTTTGGTGTGTCGGTGGTCATCGCTGCACTGTTTGTCTATCTCTACACCCGCTGCCTGCGCAGTACGCTGTTGCTGGTGGGCGTAGCGATCGCCGGGGTGATCTGGCTGCTGGGCCTGATGGAATTGCTGGGGTATTCGCTGGACCCGTATTCGATTCTGGTGCCATTCCTGATCTTCGCCATCGGCCTGTCACACGGCACGCAGAAGATGAACGGCATTCTTCAGGACATCGGTCGTGGCACCCACAAATACATCGCCGCGCGTTATACCTTCCGCCGCCTGTTCCTGACCGGCCTGACCGCGCTGTTGACCAACATCGTCGGCTTTGCAGTGCTGGTCATCATCGATATTCCGGTGATTCGTGACCTGGCGCTGACCACCAGCATCGGCGTCGCGGTGCTGATCTTCACCAAATTGCTGCTGATCCCCGTTGCGCTGTCCTACCTGGGCGTCAGCCAACGCGCCGCGCGCATCGCCATTGAGAAAGACCGCGCCGGTGAAGCGAACAAAGGTGTGCTGGGCAGAATCTGGCGCGGGCTCGACCGCTTCACCGAGCGTCGCTGGGCGACCCTGGTCATCGCGGTATCGCTGCTGGTCACGGCAGGTGGCAGCGCGGTGATGATGCATCTGAAGGTGGGTGACCTCGACCCGGGGGCGCCGGAGCTGCGACCGGATTCACGCTACAACCAGGACAGCGCCTTCATTTCGAAAAACTATGGGCTCTCCAACGACCAGTTCGTGGTGATCATGACCACGCCCGAGGACAGTTGTCGCCTTTACCCGGCCCTGCAGGCCATGGATCGCCTGGCCTGGCGTTTGCGGCAGACTCCAGGAGTGCAAACCACAAGCTCGTTGCCTGAGGCCGTGCGCTTCATCACCTCGGGCATGGCCGAAGGCAGTGGCAAATGGCTCACCATCAGCCGTGACCAGGCGATTACCAACGCCTCTGTGGACGCGGCGATGATTTCGCAGCCTGGCATCACCAACCAGAAGTGCTCGGTAACGCCGCTGATTGCCTATCTGGCGGATCACAAGGCAGACACCCTCAACCGGGTGCTCACCGTGGCGCAGGAATTCGCCGCTCAGAGCAAAGCGTCCGGCGTTGCCGATCAGCCGCTGTTTCTGCTGGCGGCGGGCAATGCGGGCATCGAGGCAGCGACCAATATCGAAGTCGAGAAAGGCATCGTCACCATGTATTTCGCGGTGTATGGCGCCACGGCGCTGCTGTGCCTTCTGACCTTCCGCAGTTGGCGGGCAACGCTGGTGGCGCTGATTCCGCTGGTGATGACCACGATCATCTGCAAGGCCCTGATGGTCTGGCTGGGCATCGGCCTGAAAGTCGCGACGTTGCCGGTGATCGCCGTCGGAGTAGGGGTCGGTGTCGACTACGCGCTGTATCTGTTGAGCGTTCAACTGGCGGTTCAACAGCGCGGTGGTTCGCTGGCCACGGCCTATCGCCGTTCGCTTGACTTCACCGGCCGCGTGGTCGCGTTGATCGGCCTGACCATGGCGGCGGGCGTCATTACCTGGGCCTGGTCGCCGATCAAGTTCCAGGCGGACATGGGCATCCTTCTGACCTTCATGTTCCTGTGGAACATGCTGGGTGCGCTGGTCCTGATTCCAGCACTGTCCCATTACCTGCTCAATCCCGGAGCCGGCAACGACGCCGAGCTCCAGCAGAGCGATGCCTTCGACGCTGCACAGCCGCTATTGCCCAAGGACCGTCCCAGGGCATCTTCAACCGCTGTCGTCGCTCACTGAGGCACCGTTGCCGCCACGAGGCTGACGCAGCCAATCCATAAAAAAACCGCTGCATGGCCAGCGGGTACAGCAAGAAGCACAAGGGGAAAGGGTATGTTTGAGTTGTTGATGAGTGCCGACATGATGGTGCCGGACCCGGATGCCATGACCGAAAAACTGGTCGACAAGCTGGGTATCTACAAGCACGAGCGCTGGCGTCAGGCGTTCGACAACCATCCTTACATTGCGCACTTTCTGCGGGTGCACAAGTCGCTGGCGGTGTCACCGACCCGTGTCGAGCCGCAATGGCACCTGGACAAGCCAAACCCCGGCGACCCGCTGTTCCATGATTTTCTGGAAAGCCTGAAAGAGTTTCAGGGCCATCATCGACCGATGATCACCCACTCCATTGTCCTGGCGACCCACGGCGACAAGTTCAATGCGCTGGTGGAGAAGCTGATGCGCAGGCGCTTGCCGTTTCGCATGGCCCAGCGTACCGACGAGATGCCGTTCGACCGTTTGTGGCTGGGTGTCACGCCGGAAAGACCGTACTACGAGCCGTCGGTGGACGGTGGCCTGTGCATTGAAATCATGCCCATGGAACCCTTGCAGATGCCACCCGAGACCTTCGCCGAGCCGCCTGTGCAGCCACGGGATCTCAAACCGGGCGACATGGTGCGGGTCACTGCGCGAGGCTATCTGGTACGCGATCTGGATGACACTCTGCGTCGCTGTTCCGCCAATCTGGACTGGGAGCCGAGTGGCCCGATCCAGACCCTGCATGACGAAGGTTACCGCCGCGCCCGCATGGGCTTCACCCTCGCCAACAGTGCGACCCTAGACATCATCGAGGCGACCCGTTGGGACGGTGAGGCCGGGCTGTATCTCAACAGTTGGGGACCAGGTCCGTATTACATTCGCATCGGCGTAAACGGTCTGGAAGCCAAGGCTGAAGACCTGCGCGCTCGGGGAACGGCGTTCAAGTGGATCGAGTCCAGCGAAGCGGTCGGTGGCAAGCCGCTGATCCGCATCGATCCGAAGGAACTGGACGGCCAGTTGTTCGAGTTCGAGGAGTGCTGAGATGACCGCCGAGCCTTCGCAGCAAGCAGTCAGGACTGTCATCAACGAAGCGGTATCGATCGAGCGGGAGGAGGCGGTGGGTTGGCTGGTGCTGACCCGGCCCGGACAAATCAACGCGATCAACGATCAGATTCGTCAGGGCGCCCCTCAAGGCCTCCGCCAACTTGAGGCCGACCCGCAGATCCGCGTCATCGTGATTCGTGGTGAAGGCGCACGCGGGTTCTGTGCCGGCGCCGATATCAAGGAAAGGCGTGGTGAGGAAACCGCGCTGCAAGTGCGCCAACGCCTGGAAGGCTCGCGCTGGATCGGTAGCCTGGACGGCATAGCCAAGCCGGTCATCGCCGCAATCCATGGATACTGCATGGGGGGTGGACTGGAATTGGCGCTGGCCTGCGACATCCGTTTCGCCGCGCCCGACGCTGTGTTTGCGTTGCCTGAAACCGGGTTGGGGCTGATACCCGGTGGCGGCGGCACACAGCGTCTTTCACGGGTCGTCGCGCCGGGCAGGGCTCTGGACATGCTGCTGACTGGCGACCGCATGAGCGCCCAGGAAGCCCGGGAGATCGGGCTGGTCAGTCGTCTTGCCGGTGACTCAGCGACTTTGCATGCCGAAGTGCTCGCTTTCGCTCAACGTATTGCCGCCAAGCCGCCCGCAGCGTCGGCCTCGGTCAAGCGCGCGGCGCGGGCGGCCCTCGAACTGGACCTCAAGCAAGGGCTGGATCTGGAGCTGGACCTGTTCGCACTGCTGGCGCCGAGCAAGGATGCCCGGGAAGCGGCAATGGCGTTCGCCGAACGCCGGGAACCGCGTTTTACCGGTGAATGAAAAGCTGATCAATGACAGGAAAGAAGATCATGAGCACAGCAAGACTGGCAGAGCGGGTCGCCATCGTTACCGGTGGTGGCAACGGATTGGGCGCTGAATGCGCGCGGGTATTGGCCAGCCAGGGCGCCCATGTGGTGGTCGTGGATATCGACAGCGATGCCGCACGCGAGGTCGCCGTTTCGGTGACCGCATCGGGCGTGCAGTCGTTGGCCGTCGCTTGCGATGTCTCCTCGGAGGAGCAAGTCAAGGACATGGTCGAGCAGGTCAAGTCGCGCTTCGGCCGCATCGACATTCTGCATAACAACGCAGCAGTGCTCAGCGTGGATCAGCGCCAGCGCGACCGCGACATCTGCAATCTCGATATGCAGGCTTGGGATCGTGCCATTGCCGTCAATCTGCGAGGCGCGGTGCTGTGCTCCAAGTACGCAATCGCGGTGATGCTGGAGCGTAAGGCCGGTTCGGTGATCTTCGCCACTTCGGGGCTGGGGATGCAGGGCGACATGTCCCTGACCGGCTATGCCTGTTCCAAGGCTGCGCTGATGATGCTGCCGCGCAGCATTGCCGCGCAGTACGGCAAGCAGGGCATCCGTGCCAACGCCGTGCAGATAGGCCTGGCCCCGGCAGACAACGCCCACGGCTCGATGCCGCCCGAACTGCTGGACATCATTCGCGACAACCACCTGACCCCGGAGCTGGGTACGCCTCGTCAGATCGCCGATGTGGTGGCGTTCCTGGCCAGCGATGAATCGTCGTTCATCACCGGCACCACGCTGGTGGCCGACGGTGGCTTCAGCAGCCATACCCCGTCATTGGTGGCGATGCGTGCGCTGTTCGAAAAAATGGGCCGTTCGGGGATGTAACGCCTGCTCCACTCTTCTTGCCTTCCTGCCCACGCACCGGCACGACCCGGTGCGGTCTCGGCGTGTGGGCCACTGATGCAGGTTGAAAAGGATTCGAGATGAATAGTGCAGCGCAGAAATCCGAATACGATGTGGTGATTGTCGGTGGTGGCCATAACGGTCTGTCGGCGGGTTGTTATCTGGCGGGTGAAGGCAAGTCGGTGCTGGTGCTCGAGGCACTGGACAAAGTCGGTGGCATGGCGTCCTCCGGTTACCTGATTCCCGAAGCGCCGAACCATCTGGTGCACCCATGCGCCGCCGACCTGCTGTCGCTGCGGGCCCATTCAGTGGTCGAGGAATTGCAGCTGGAGCGCCACGGTTTCAAACAGGTAGAGCTCAAACCCGCTTATGTCTATCTGCACCCGGACGGCACCTCGCTGGTGTTCTGGCGTGATCCGAAGAAGACCGCAGAAGAAATTCGCAAATTCTCCCCGCAGGACGCCGATGCCTACGTCAAGTTCGTCGAAGTGATCTTCGCCTTGCTGGACGTGGTCCACCCCATGATGCGAGTCGACCCGGCGCAAAAGAATCTTGGCGTGAAATTCAAGGCATTCCGCACGCTGCGCAAACACAAGGCAATCAAGCCGGACATCGTCGCACTCGCCACTGGCTCGGCCTACGGAGCAGCTGTCGAGCGCTTCGTGCATCCGGTCACGATTTCTGCGCTGACCTGTCTGACCGGTGCCGCAGGGCCGGTGAAAGCCGATGGAAGCGGTTTGTACTTCGCGGTATTGGGCTTCCTTCATCGCTTCGGCATCGGGCGGCCGATCGGCGGCATGCAGACGATCCCGAACGCGATGCTGTCGCGTTTCAAGGAGCTGGGTGGCGAGGTGCGCACAGAGGCTCCAGTGGCCGAGATCATCTCCCGTGAAGGCAAGGCAACTGGCGTGCGTCTGCAAAGCGGCGAGGTGATCAAGGCACGTGCCGTGGTCGCCAGTTGTCATCCCAAGGTGGCACTGGACATGGTCACGGCCGGTGAGCTGGAAAGGAAATGGCTGACGCGCATAGCCATGGCGCCCGCCAACGCCCACGGCGGTTCACCCTTGAAAGTCGACATCGCCCTGAGCGGGCAAATCAGCGTGCCGCTGCACCAGTCCAGACGGGCTGACGGGCTCAACCTGCGCGGCCCTGTGCTGTTGGTGGGAACGGCAGAAGCGGTGATCGAAAACTTCGAGTCCGCTGCCCGCGGTGAAGTCCCCAAACTGCCGTGGATGTGGATCGCGACGCCAAGCGCTATCGATGAATCACAGACGCCGCAAGGGCAGGACATCGTTTATCTCTATCCGCCGGCCATGCCAGTCAATCCACGTGAGGGCTGGGATGCCATTCGCGAACAGGCGGTGCGCCAGACCATCGAGTTCGCCAGCCAGTACGTTCCCGAAATCGCCAGTATGGAAATAGGTCGTCGAGTGGAAACCGCTCCTGAATTGGCGAAACGGCTCAACGCTCACAATGGCTGCGTACTGCACATCGACACTTCGATTTTCCGTTCCAGCACCATGCGGCCCGCGGCCGGGTTGGGCGGCGAGACGCTGCCCATCGCAGGACTGTTTTTCGGGGGGGCGGGCATCCATCCAGGCGGCGGCGTGACCGGCATGCCGGGCAAGATCGCCGCCGGAAGGGTCAAGCGCTTTCTCAAGTGAGGTATGCGTCAGGCGCCTGGCTGGCCGGGCGCCGCGATGCTCGCCAGTACGAAGTCGGCCGAATGCTGGCGCCACACTCGCAGGCCTTCTTCTGAGTAGGTATCAAGCCCCGTCAAGGCTGATGTGGAATAACGATTGGTGAACCAGCCCGTGGTCACCAGTGCGGCGGTGGCCAGGAACAGACGGGCGTCGATACCTTTCCTGAAAACGCCGCTTTGCGAACCGCGCAGCAGGAGGGCATCAAGCTTGTGCACCAATCGCGGCGCCTGTTCCAGAAAGTGATTGCGCGGGGTGTGGTGCGCATCATGGTAGCGGATGCCTTCCAGCGCCAGTGAACCCATCAGCGGGTCTAGCGCGTACTGATCGAAGAAGTGATTCAGCACCCTTCGTAGCCCTTGGGCGGGTGCCAGATGCTCGACTTCCAGCCCCAAAAGTTCCGACATGATGCTGTCAGAGGCTTCGTCGAGCACGGCGACGAACAGGCCTTCCTTGGTGCCGTAGTAGTGATGGATCAGCTGTTTGGTCACGCCCGCTTCCTGGGCGATGTCCTCGATACGTGCGCCCGCCAGCCCGCTGTCCGAAAACGCCTGACGGGCCGAGGCCAGAATCCGCTTCAAGGTATTGAGTTTGCCGACCTCGGGCTGTTCGGGGCTTTTCACCGGTGTCTCCTTGTGGGCTGTTTTTTATTGCGCAGCAGGCCATTGCAACGCTGAGGGACACACTGCCGCCGTACCGCGAAACAAGCAATCCCTGTACGCGTCTTCTGCACCACGACGTTTCGTTTTACCCCACGTACAACGAATTGAACACGCCCGGAACAGCTCGGTGGATACCATCCATGGAGCGCGACATTCACTCGATACCCCCTACAAGAACGACAATAAAAAGGTGTGAAGCATGAGCAGCGAAAATACCGTCCTTGAAGCCGACAGTACCGTTCTGAACCTCGAATCCGCTTACTCGGCCGTCTCCGACATGTACAAGGGAGCGGACCTGGACATCCACGCGCTGTGTCGGGAAATGCGCCACCAGTCGCCCGTCCATGAAGGCGACTTCGTTGCCCGCTTCGGCGTACCTACCAATGCCGGCATGCAGGCCGGAACCCGGCCGACGTTCGCCTTGTTCAAGTATCAGGATGTGATGGCGGTGCTGCGCGACGGCGCCAGTTTCACCAGCGGTTTCATCGCCGAAGGTCTGGGGGCTTTTTTCGACGGTCTGATCATTCTGGCAATGGACGGTGAGCAGCACCGCAAGGTACGCGCGTTGCTTCAACCGGCGTTCATGCCGGAAACCGTGAACAAATGGCGCGGCAAGATCGATCGGGTGATCCGCGAGGATTTCCTGATCCCCATGATTGGCGACAAGCGCGCCGACCTGATGGACTTCGGGCTGAATTTCCCGATCCGCGAAATGTACGCGTTGATGGGCTTCCCCGAGGACGACCCGCAAACCTATCGACAATACGCGGCCTGGGCGCTGGCAATGGTGGGGGGCAATCAGATCGACCCGGCCAAGGCGCCCGAGGCGCGGCGTCTGGCGGGGATTGCGGTCAAATCCCTGTATGACGAGATCCTCAAGGTGGTGATCCAGCGCCGCGCCACCGGCAGTGACGGCGACGACCTGATTGGCCGCTTGCTGCGTGCCGAGCACGAAGGGCGTCAGCTTGACGATCACGAGGTCACGACGTTCGTCAGATCGCTGTTGCCAGCGGCTGGCGAAACCACCTCACGCACGTTCAGCTCCGTGCTCACCTTGCTGCTGACCACCAAGGGCCTGCTGGACCGGGTGCGCAACGACCGCACCCTGATCGGCAAGCTGATCGACGAAACCGTGCGCTATGAACCCGTTGCCACCTTCAAGGTGCGCGAAGCCGCCAAGGATGTGGAAATCCGTGGCGTGAAGATTCCCAAGGGCGCATTTGTGCAATGCATGGTCGTGTCGGCCAACCGCGACGAAGAGGCATTCGAGAACCCGGATGCATTCGACATCGATCGCAAACCCAAGCCGTCTTTCGGGTTCGGCTTCGGCCCGCACATGTGCATCGGACAGTTCGTCGCCAAGGTCGAGCTCAACTGCGCGATCAACGCGATCCTCGATCTTTTTCCCAACGTACGTCTGGACCCTTCCAAACCCGCTCCGGTGATCAGTGGCGCACAACTGCGTGGGGCGTCGAGCCTGTCGGTGATCTGGGACTGATACGGCCAGGTCATCGGTTTGCCTTTCAGCAAAGAATTTCAACAACAAAAAGAGGGATCACACAGCATGAAAACCTTCAAGACCATCCCTGAACGCGGCGATTTCGGCTTCCAGCAACTGGTAGGCCCGCACAAGGTAACGGGCCCTGCCATGGCCGGCGAGCGAGGATTCTTCGGCCTGCAGCTGAGCAAAAGCGCGCCCTTCGGTTCAGTGCGCGACGAGGAGGGCAACATCTACTCGTTCGTGCGCTCGATCATGGCCCCGACCGGCACGCCGAACCCGACCAAATTTTTCTTCATGACCACCCTGGTCGACGGTAAAAACCTGCGCATGGACCAGACGAGAATCGCCCGGCAGGCGCTGACACCCAAACCTGTGCAAGTGGTCGAAGGCGATACAGTGCGCTGGAGCAGCCAGCCCGGTGAACCTGGCAACGGCTGGGAGATCACCGCGTCGAGTGAGCGCATCACCTACCGCGAAGACGGGCTGTTCAACTTGGAAGGACGCCTACTTGCACCGGGCTTGCAGTGGTATCTGCCGGGCGTGGAGTGGGGAACGTTCTATGTCTCTCAGGTGTGGGACATCGCCGGCGTGTGTGATGGCAAACCGGTCAAGGGCGCGATGGCGCTGGATCAGTTCTATATGGCCGAAGGCGGCGCGATTCACTTCAAGAAAGACCTGGTGGTGAACAACAACAAACACGTGATCTGGTGGACGTTCGCCACGGTCTACAAGGACGGCACCTGGGATACCGGTTCGTTCATGGTCGGCCACGACCATCTCGGTTACGCGATTTTTGCCAACGAAAAGGGTGAAGTGCGCGTGACCACTGACATCGAAGGGCTGGTCAAGCACAAGGAAGGCAGCTACTTCGTCGATACCGCGCGGATCGTGCTGGATGGCCAGGAAGAGTGGGAGTTTTTACCGGATCCGAAGGGCGAAATGATTGATTTCGTCGGTGGGTTCCCGGTCACCGCACAGCAGGAAGGACGCTGGCGCCGGGTCGGCGATACCCGTGAGCCGGACCGCTGGCTGGCATGGGGTGAATCCGATCGTCGCAACGGCCCGTCGCGCAATGTGAAGGGTTCGCAAATCTGACCCCGGCGAGGCCGCCCTTGTCCCTTTTTCTGTAGCAGTGCGGCTTGCCGGCGGGGACGCTGAATGGCGTCTCCAGCGGCATGCCGGACCTCTGGAACCAAGGGGGCAGGAGCGGTTCATGGCGCGGATACAACACAACAATAAAAAGAGGTCTGGGCAATGAGATTCCAAGACAAAGTGGTTCTGGTGACCGGTGCTGGTCGTGGCATGGGGCGGGCCATTGCGCTGGCCTTTGCAGGTGAAGGTGCGAAGGTGGTGGTCAGCGCGCGCACCGAGAGCCGAGGGCTGGAAACGGTTGCGCTGATCGAGGCTGCCGGTGGTTCTGCGTGCCTGGTGGGCGGCGATGTAGCGGATCGCGCCGCCGTCAAGGGGATGATCGAAGGCGGCGTCGATGCCTTCGGAGCGCTGGATATTCTGGTGCACTGCGCTGCCGACACCAGCAGCGGCCTGATTGTCGAGATGGCCGACGAAACCTTCGATCACATCGTACGCAGCAATGTGCAGGCGCTGTTCTGGCTGGCCAAAGATGCCACGCCGCATCTCTCCAGAGCCGCCGACAAGGGGCGCCTGATCTACATCTCATCAGGCGAGGCCAACCGCAAGTACACGCCTCGCCTGATCCCCTATGGCTCTACCAAGGCCTTCATGAACGCTTTCGCCCGAGGCCTGGCCGTGGAGCTCGGTGCGCTGAATGTGCTGGTCAACGTGGTCGAGCCCGGCCTGATCGGCACCGATCACATGCACGAAACCCTCGGTCATGAGCTGCCGGACACGCTGGCGGCGAACTTCCCGGTGCCACGGGTCGGGAGGCCTGAAGAGATCGCAGCGGCGGTGATGTTTCTCGCCTCCAACGAGGCGTCATACATCACCGGCACCTCCTTGCTGGTGGACGGCGGCGCGACCATGGTAGCGCTGCCCAAGATCGATGCCTCACTGAAAAACGCCCATTAACTTTCGATGCGGCAGACACTGATTCATGTCTGACGCCGGAGCATGATCATGACCGTTTTGCAGGATTCATTGACGAGTCGCGCCAGAGTGGGGGAGTTCCAGCAGGGGTGGCCGGTGGTCTTACTGGGGCTGGCGGGAGTGCTTACCAGCATGAGTGCGGCACTGCTCTACGGATTCGGCACGCTGGTGATACCGCTGCAGGAGGCGTTCGGCTGGAGTCGCGGCGAATTGCAGACATCGATCACGTTTCTGTTCGCCGGCGTCGCCATTGGCTCCCAGCTGCTGGGCAGCCTTTATGCCCGCTATGGGTTGCGACGGGTAGCGCTGGTTTCCCTGGTGCTTCAGGTGTTGTGTTATGGCGCATTGACGATGCTCGGCGGCAGCATTTACTGGTTATACGCGGCGTTCTTCCTGATGCCGCTTCTGGCCGTGGGCACCATTGCGATTACCTGGACCCAACTGGTCAGTCTCTGGTTCGAGCGCAACCGGGGCGTGGCCCTGGCGATCATCCTCAGTGGCTCGGGGGTGGCGGCGATGGTCATGCCACCGTTGTTGGCGTGGTCCATCCAGCACGGAGGCTGGCGCTCGGCGTTTATCCAGCTCGCGGCCATGCCGCTGCTGCTGACGTTGCCGATGGCGCTGCTGTGGCTCAGGTTTCCGGCGCAGTTGTCGACTTCGCCGGATACCTCCACTGCGCAACCGGCTGTCGAAGGGATGAGGTTTGCGTCGGCTATCCGCACGCGGGTGTTCTGGGGCTGCAATCTGGCGCTGATTCTGTCCGTGTCGTTGATCGTCGGCATGGTGACGACCATCGTGCCGTATCTTCAGGACAAGGGGGTGCCGAGCCTGACCGCCAGCCAGATCTTCAGCAGCTTCGGTATCTCGATCATCGCAGGAAGGCTGCTGGTGGGGTATCTGCTGGATCGCTTCGCACCCCATGTGATCGCTGCCGCCAGTCTTTGCGTTCCCGCGCTGGGGTGCCTGCTGTTCATGTTCAGTGGTCCCGAAGCCATTGGTTTGCTGGTGCTGGCGACGATCTGCATCGGATTCAGTGCCGGTGCGGAATTCGATATCGCTGCGTTTCTGATCGCGCGCTATTTCGGGCTTCGCGATTATGCGCGGATCTTTGGCTTGCACCTTGGATTGGTCACCGTGATTTCCGGCCTGGCGCCGGCCATGTTCGGGCATCTGTTTACCGTGTTCGGCAACTACAATCCGGTGCTTTTCTACTGCCTGGCGTGCGCCGTCATCGCGCCGCTGGTGATGCTGACCCTGGGTTCTGTCCCCCTGTACCGATCGTCCACCGGCTCCATTTCCCGCGAGGTACATCCATGAGTATTCCTGATCGTAAGACCATCGAAGATTTCCTGCACGGCCAGGTGGCGTGCTGGAACAAAGGCGACAAGCAAGGGTTCTTCGCCCATTACCGAGAGGTCGCGAGCAAGGGGCTGAGTATCGAATACGTCGGCCAGCCCGAGCGTGATGCCTGGCAGGTACTGGAAGGTATGTGGGCCCAGCAGCAGACGCGTGTCCGCATAGAAGTGAAGCTGGTGGTCATCAACGGCAGCGAGGCTGCCTGTCACCACCGCAATGCCTTCATTGGCAATGAGGGGGGAATCGAAACCATCGAGTTGTATCGGTTCGAAGAGGGGTTGTTGTCGGTGCGGTATTTCATCGCGGCCTGATATATCGAGCAGGCGGGATGAGAATCCCGCCTGGCACCAGCGGCGTTCAAAATCCGTCGGTTGAGGCCGATAGCGCCTGCCACTTCTCGATCTCATCGTGCATGCGCACAAGCTTTGCATTGACCTGACTATATGCATCGCTGCCCGCCAGATAGCGCAGCGGTGGGGCGTCATGGTTCGCCAGGGCTACCAGCGCATCACCCAGCTTCGCCGGATTGCCTGTCTGTTGATGATTTCCAGCCGCGCAAGACGCCTGCAGCTTGTCCACCAGTGCCGCATAGTCGTTCACGGGGAGGGTGCCGAACGCCATTGAACTGCCGTCCAGGAAATCGGTGCGAAACACGCCGGGTTCGACCAGCGTCACGCGAATGCCGAAGCTGGCGACTTCTTGGGCCAGCGCTTCGCTGAACCCCTCGACCGCGAACTTCGAGGCGCTGTACAACGACGCTCCGCCCATCCCGATCAAACCGCCGACCGACGACAGGTTGAAGATGTGGCCGCTACGTTGGTTGCGCATCAGTGGCAATACGGCGCGGCAAACGTTGAACACACCGAAGACATTGGTCTGAAACTGCTGCTCTACCTGGGCCTGACTGTTGGTCTCAAACGGCCCTAACTGACCGTAGCCGGCATTATTGACCAGCACATCGATGCGCCCGAAGTGCGTCAATGCCGCATCCGCTGCGGCGTTTGCCCCCTGCGGATCGGTGACATCAAGCATCTGCTTGAACAGCTGATTCGGGCCTTCAGTGAAACACTCGTCCAGCGCTTGCATACGACGCGCCGTTACCACTACGCGGTCGCCAGCGGCCAAGGCGGCCCTGGCAATGAACGCACCCAACCCGCGCGAGGCGCCGGTGATCATCCAGACCTTGCTCATCGTTCGACTCCTGTAAAAGTCCGTTCGGATTCAGGGCCTGTTGGCCACTTCCCATGCCTTGAGTTCGAACCCCGGCGCTGCCGCTTGTGCCGCAGTCAGTTGCGGCGCACGGGCGAGGATCTTGCGGGCTGCCATGTGGTCGCCCGGACGATTGCAGGATTCAACGGCGATCAGCTGATCGTTGCGGAAACACAGCACCGACAACTGCGAGGTTTCGGGCGAGCCGACGATCACGCTGCTGTCGTAGCCGGTGGACAGGCCCGCGATCTGCAGCTTGAGTGCGCCTTGATCGGTCCAGAACCACGGCAGGGCTTCATACGCAGCAGGTTTACCCATGAGGCGAGCCGCGATGCAGCGCGCCTGATCCACGGCGTTTTGTACCGACTCCAGGCGGATCGGCTGCTGGTCGTTGTGCAGGCAGGGGAAGCACGCGACATCGCCCAGCGCTGAAATCTGCGGGTCGCTGGTCAGCAGGTGAGCGTCGACCTTGATCCCGTTTTCGATGTGCAGCCCGGCTTCACTGGCGATTTGCACGTTGGCGATCACGCCGATGCCGAACACCACCAGATCGGCTGGCAGCCTGCGACCGTCACTGGTGATCACCGCGCAGACTTTGCCGTTGTCGCTTTCAATGCTGGCCAGCCCCTGGCGAAAATCGAAATGCACCCCCCAGCCTTCATGAGCCTTGCGGAACACCTCGGACATCTCCCGGGATACCGCACGTGCCATAGGGCGGTCGCCCAGTTCCAGCACGTGTACGTTGGCTCCAAGGGCTGCGGCCACCGCCGCGAACTCCAGACCGATGAACCCGGCGCCCACCACCACCACGTCTCGCGCGGCATGGACCAAGGGCGCGAGGGTGTCGGCATGCAATTTGGTCTTGATGCCGAAGACGCCTTCGAGTTGCGCGCCAGGCACCGCCAGCGGGCGGTTGTGTGCGCCGGTCGCCAGCACCAGATGGTCGTAGCTCAGCGCTTCGCCTGAGGCCAGCAGCACCCGGCGGTTGATCCGGTCAATGGCTGTCGCCTGATCGTGGATCAGTTCGATGTTCTGCGTGGCGAAAAAATCGGCCGGGCGAAACAGCAGTGCGGTGTCTGCAATCTTTCCCAGCAGGTATGCCTTGGACAATGGAGGGCGCTGATAAGGCAGGCCGGGTTCGTCGCCAATCAGAACGATACGGCCGGTATGACCCTCCTGGCGCAGCGAAGCGGCGACCTGATAGCCCGCCTGACCTGCGCCGACAATCACGATTGAGGCAAGTGACATGACAACTCCTTGAACTTGATCGGATCGGAAATAGGCTCAGTACTGGGATTCAGGCAACCGAAGCACCAGTCCGTCGAGTGCGTCGCTGACGATCAACTGGCAGGTCAGCCGGCTGTTTTCGGCCCGGCCGCAGGCGTAATCGAGCATGTCCGATTCCGTTTCTTCGGCGGCAGGGACGCGTGCCAGCCAGGCATCGTCGATGAACGCGTGACAGGTCGCGCAGCTGCAGGCACCACCGCAATCGGCTTGCAGGCCCGGGACGTTGGCAAAATTGGCGGCCTGCATGACCGATTGGCCAATGTCAGCGTTGACGCGATGTTCGGTGCCGTTGAATTCGATCAAGGTCAGAACGGGCATACGGGTTTCCTCTGTTTCTTATTGTCGGAAGTCAAGAGCGTTGGCGTGGGCGACGAGTCTTCAGGAGGACGCCGCCAGTGCAGCGCCCTGGAATCGGGGGGCGCGTCCCAGCATCAGTAACAACAGCGGCCCGATCAGGCAGCAGGCCATGCAATACACCAGCATTGCCGAGTAGTCGCCACTGCGGCTGAGCATGAAGGCGAACAGCAACGGAGCGAGGGCAGAGGCCACGGTATTCAGGCCCTGGTGCACGCCAAACAGGCGGCCGTACTCGCGCAGGCCGAAGTAACGTGCGACCAGAAAGGCCGCGATATCGAATTCGGCACCGGCCCCGAAACCCACCAGCATGGCGGCCATCAGCAGCATCTGGAAATCCGTGGTGCCACTGAGGTAAATCATGCAGCCGACGGCTGGCATCATCAGGCTGGCCGCTGCCACGGCGGGCGGCCAGAGCCGATCGAGCAGATAGCCGATCAACATCCGGCCGACGATCAGGGAGATCCCGAACCCACTGAAGATCAGTCCGGCATCGGCGGCACTCAGCCCTTTGGACTGCAACAACGGAATGGTGCTGGTGACCATGCCGACCACCGAGGACACCACCAGCGACAGGGCCAGATTACAGATCCAGAACTTGCCGGAGCGCATACCCTCGCGAAAGCTCACGCCGGGGAGGGTGAGCAACAGATGGTCAGCGGCTTTCTCGGCTAGCTCGGAGCGTTTGACTTCGACACCCGGCAAGCGGAACCACAGCAGGGTCAGCGGCAGAAGCACCACAAGGTTCAGGATTGCGAGCATGACGAACGCCGCCCGCCAGTCCCACTGTTCGATACCCCAGCTCATCAGGCGCGGGACGATGGCTGCTGTCAGCCCAGTGCCCGACAAGCCGATTGCCAGCGCCAGCCCGCGATTGCGTTCGTACCAGAGGCTCAACAATTGGGTCCAGGTGACCGCAAGCGTGCCCATGCCGACGATGGGCAGCAGTGCGAATGCCAGATACATCGACCAGATCGAATGAGTGAGTTGGGTGGTTGCCAGGTAGCCGAGCACCAGCAACAGCAATGAGATCACCGTCACGCGCTTGATGCCGTAGCGAAGGTTGAACCAGCCGACCAATTGCAGGGAAATGACGGCGCCGCCGAACAGGAAAGTGATGCACGCCTGCAATTCCGGCCTGGTCCAGCCGAACGCCTGGTTCAATGGAACGACCAGGGTTCCAAAGCCATAAAGCAGCGCAGCATTGATGCTGATCGCAACGCCGGCCACGGACAGGATGAGGATCTTCCAGGCGCTTCGAAATTCGGTGAAATCGATCGCCGCTTCGCTTTTCGAAGAGGTCATGTATTGGCTTCCTTTATAGGTTTTGTCGAGCCAGGTGTTGGAGCCGTGCAAGCAACAGCGACGCTATGGTCGTTCTCCCTGAAGAATCGCGTGCAGGATCGAGAATATGGCAGCTGGTTATGTCTGTCTAGCCGTCTGACCGCGCGTCTCGACAAAATAATAGACATAAATCGAATATATGTTCATCAAATAGGCCAAAAAGTCGTCATAGCAGAAGGCCGAAAAATCCATGGCTGTCCGCTGAAAAACTCGCTGATGCTCAAAATCGGGGGTCATGGAGCTGCATTGCACCCAAGAGCACAGGATGTGGATGAAATATTTACACATGCTCAGAAAGTGTTCATTATTGGCGCAACTGAACCTACAACGGAGACAAGAAATGAGTTCAGAAAAACCGCAATTCAAAGTGGTGGCCGACCGTTCACGCTGCTGCGGCTATGGCCTGTGCGCCGCCGTTTGCCCCAGCATCTACAAGCTTGACGACGATGGACTGGTCTATCTTGATGATGACCGAGTGCCTCCCGAGCTTGAAGACGAAGCCCGCGAAGGCGCCGCAGCCTGCCCGGCCGAAGCGATCTGGCTCGAACCCCTCGATACTCCCGACAACGCTGCCTGAGTCTTTGCCTGACGACGCTTTTGCCGTCAGCAATCGAACAACCGTGTGCGCATGAACAGGGGAAGGAAAGGATGGCAGGTCGTTTGCAGGAAAAAGTGGTTTTGATCACCGGAACCGGTGGTGGACAGGGTCGCGTAGCGGCGCTGAAATTCGCTCGTGAAGGCGCAGTCGTGGTGGGGTGTGATACCAACGCCGGCGCGAACAAGGAAACTGCCGCGCTGATGCGTGCAGAGGGGCTGAAATTACACGGATCGGCACCCGTCGATCTTGGAGACCCTGAGCAAGCCAAGGCTTGGATCGAAGCAGCCGTGCAGGAACATGGCCGCATCGATGTGTTGTACAACAACGCTTCGGCGGCGAAATTCGGGCCGGTGAGCGAGCTGTCCATCGAGGACTGGCAATTCACCATGCGCAACGAAATCGATTTGCTGTTCTACACCACCAAATATGCCTGGAATCATCTGGCTGAACAGCGCGGCGTGATCATCAATATTTCCTCGACGGCAGGCTGGGGCGGTTCAAAAGTCGCGGGCATCAGCGCACATGCCGCCGCCAAAGGCGCGGTCATAGCCTTCACCCGGCAACTTGCCGTCGAAGGCGCTCCGGTGGGTATAAGGGCGGTGAGCATCAGCCCTGGATTCATCGCCACGCCAGGCACTACTGCGTTCATGGAAAACCCGAAGGTTCGTGCAGCGCTGCTCGATGGCGTGCTGATGGATCGACCGGGAGAGCCGGAAGAGGTCGTTGCCATGGCACTGTTCGTTGCCTCTGCCGAGGCCTCCTTCATCACAGGCTCCGACATCGTCATCGATGGCGGTTTGCTGGCAATCTGACTGACACCCACCTGACAAGAACAAAAGGTGCATTCACATGGACATCATCGGTATTGGTTATCTGGGTTTTGAAACGCCAGACCTGGACGCGTGGCGCGAATACGGCCCGCAGGTCATGGGTTTTGGGATCGCGCCGTCGCCTGCCAGCGACAAAGAATCGCTGTACTTCAAGATAGACGACCGGCGGCACCGCTTTGCCTTCCACCCCGGCAAAGTTGACCGCCTGGCCTACATCGGCTGGGAGGCCATGGGCAGACAGGCGTTCGATGCGGCGATCAAGACCTTCGAAGCCAATCACGTCGAGATCACCCGCGGCGACGCTGCCCTCTGCGAGAAGCGCGGTGTTCGCGAGCTGATTCGCTTTCGCGACCCGGTCGGCTATCAACACGAATTGTTCTACGGCCAGAAGTGGACGCCCCGTTCATTCATGCCGGGCCGTCCCCATGGTGGCTTTCTTGCCAATGAGCGCGGGGCAGGGCACGTTGTCGTCATCACCCCCGAGTACACCGACGAACTGGAAGACTTTCTGACGCGGATCATGGGTTTTCACTGGTACGGCGCCGGAGCAGGCAAGGGGCGTACCGGTTTCTTCCGTTCCAGACTCAATCACCACACCAGCCATGACATCGCCTATGGTCATGGTGTCGGGCGCATGGGTGTCCAGCACGTCGGCCTGTTCGTTAACAGCATTCGCGACGTCGGTGAAACCTACGATATCGTCAAGAAGCGCGAACTGCCGATGATGATGACGCTGGGGCAACACACCCAGGATCCGCATCTTTCGTTCTATCACTTCACGCCCTCCGGTTTCGCCTTCGAAACCATCGCTGAAATCGAACCGTGGCAGGGCGACCCTTTCGAGCTCAATCCTGAGTGCCTGAGTCTGTGGGGGCATGAAATGGTCGGTCCGATTCTTGGCCCGAGCGTCAAGACGCCCGAAGAGGTCCTGGACCCGGAATACCTGGCGAGCAAGCGCTGAGATGCGCCTGTTAAGGGTCGAGTATCGCGCAGAATGCTTCTGGGCCTTGCTCGATGCTGACGCAGCCTACCTGCAGCGTATTCGTGGACCATTTGCCGAATGGGCTGGCGAATACGCATCCCGGGGGATTGCCGCGCTGGCGCTGGACAAGGTCGGTATAGCGTTGGCGCAATGCCGGATCCTGCCGCCACTGGAGCCCGGCGCCCGGGTTTTTGGCGTGGGCCTGAATTACCTTAGCCACCTGCAGCATCTGGGGAGTACCGCCCCGGAGCATCCGCTGGGCTATATCAAACCGGAATCTGCGCTGGTGGGCGCTTCAGACGACATCCAGTACCCCGCGCTGACCGCGCAACTCGACTACGAAGTGGAGCTTGTCGCGGTCATCGCTCGTGCCCTGGGTGATGAGCCTTGCGCCAGTGCCTGCCTGCTCGGCTACACCTGCGGCAATGACATCAGCGCCCGGGATGCGGGCAAACGGATCGGCCGCCTCGATCTGCTGACCCAGAAGGCCATGGATCGCACGACGCCGGTCGGCCCATGGGTCGTCACCCTCGATGAAATCGGCGTCGGACAACCGCACCTGGACATCGAATTGTCGGTCAACGATGAATGTCGCCAGTTCGACAACACCCGACAGATGCTTTTCCCAATCGATGAGTTGCTCAACTACGTCGACGCTCGGATAACGCTGCAGCCCGGCGATCTGGTGTTCACGGGTTCAACCCACGGTGTGGGCCTTGAGGATGGCCGTTTTCTGCAGCCGGGCGATCGGGTGGAGGTTCGTATCGAGGGGATTGGCAGCATGAGCAACCGCGTCAGCCAGCCACGGGTTCTCACTACAGCACGTTCGGTGGGCAGGCTTGGCCAGCCTGTCAGCCCATGAGCGATCTTTCGGGGCTAAGCCCGGACGAGCCAGCGGTACCCCGCGCCCAGCCGGCCTCAGCCTGGGCGCCAATACGCAATCGCAGTTTCCGCTGGTTGTGGTGCGGTGGCGCCATGGTCAATCTGGCGATCTGGATGCAGACCGTCGGTGCCGCCTGGATCATGACCTTGCTGTCGACCTCACCGCTGATGGTCTCGCTGGTGCAGACGGCAATCTCCCTGCCAGCATTTCTGTTCGGATTGCCCGGTGGCGTGATTGCCGATCTGGTCGACCGTCGCAAATGGCTGATGATGACCCAGGGCGTCATGCTGATCGCGGCGGCAGCCCTGAGCGTCTTGTCGTCGCTGGACATGCTCAGCGACTGGTCATTGCTGGCGTTCACGTTTTTGCTGGGCACCGGCAGTGCGCTCAGCATGTCAGCCTGGATGGTCACGATCGTCTCGGTGTTGCCGCGGGATCAGGTTCCGGCGGCGATTTCCCTGAACGGTATTTCCACCAATGCCGCCCGCGCGCTGGGCCCGGCGCTGGCTGGCGGGTTGATCGCCTATTGGAATGCCGCCTCGGTGTTCGTGATCATCACGGTGTGCCTGGCGCTGGTCATCGTGCTGGTCGCCGCATTCACCCCTCGTCAGACGCCTCACGCCCTGCCAGCGGAAAATTTTGCCGCAGGCCTGCGCAGTGGCGTGCGTTACATACGGCATTCCGCGGTGCTGGTCAGCGCATTGAAACAGGTCTTCATCTTCACGCTGAGTGCCAGCGCGCTGTGGGCGCTGCTGCCATTGGTGGCCAAGCACGAGTTGGGAATGGACGCCGGAGGCTACGGCCTGTTGATGGGTTTTCTGGGCGCCGGTGCGGTGGCCGGGGCTTTGAATCTCACGGCCATGTACCGCCGCTTTCCCCTGCGTGTTCTGATCATCGCAGGCACTGCGGGATTCGCGCTTGCCACGCTGGTAGCCGCGCTGTCCCACAGCCGGTGGGCGGTCTGTGGAACGTTGATGATCGCCGGGATGTCCTGGATGGCCGTCAACGCGACGATTTCAACAGTGGTACAAACCTGCGCGGCGAACTGGGTACGCGCCCGGGTCGCGTCGGTCTACCTGCTGATGCTGATGGGGGCAATGGCTATCGGCGGCGCTATCTGGGGAACACTCGCCGAGTACCTGGGCTTGCAGAACAGCCTGGTGCTGGCAGCGGTGACACTTGGGGTTGGTCTGATTCTGACTCGCAGCGGTCGCCTGGAACTGGGGCAAGAGGCCGATTACGCCAGCGCGATTCAGCCGACAGACCGATTATTGGTACCCGAGCAGTTGAACCCTGGCCCCGGCCCGGTCTCAATTGAACTGGCGTACCGGGTCGCCCCGGAAGACCGCGCCAACTTCATCGCGGTTGCCTACGCGGTTGGCCAGTCCAGGCGTCGCAACGGAGCGAAGAATTGGCGGCTTTATCACGACCTCGACGAAGACGGCCATTATGTAGAGCGTTTCATCGTCGAGTCGTGGCTGGACTACCTACGTCAGCAGTCGCGAACCACGCAGGCAGATCAGCTTCTGGAGGCCCGCTTGAGTGGCATGCGTTGTGACGCGCAGATATCGAGGCGCTACATTCATCAGCCACTCGCCGGTGCCCCGGAAAATAACTGAGTGGTTTCAGTATTAAACTTTTAATACGCTGTCGTTCTCAGGCTAGAATGCCGCATCGCCCGATCACCCGGTATTCAAGATGCCTCGTACCCAGACCGACAGCAATGCTCCACAACGTCCTGACACGGCTGAAACCACCACCGACGTCCAGAAAGGCGCGGTCAGCGTCAAGCCGGTTTCGAATGCTATCCGCATCCTTCGTCATCTGAGCCAGGCCGGCACTCCGGAGCGCTCGGTGGATCTGGCGAGAGTTCTGGGTATCAATCCCAGCACCTGCTTCAACATCTTGCGCACCCTGGTCATGGAAGACGTGGTGGATTTCAATCCACTGTCCAAACGGTATTCCGCAGGGCTCGGCCTTGCGCGATTGGTCGAACAATTGGTGACTCAGGGCCAGCGAGTCGAGTTCGCCAAACCATTGCTGCAGGAACTGGCTGCCCGTTTGCGCGTCACGGTGACCCTGTGGCGCCGCATGGGCCCTGATCGCATTGTGATTGTCAGCTCTGCCGCGAGCCCCACCGACGTACGCATCGACATGGCCGAAGGGCAACGCTTGCCGATTCTGATGGGGGCAAGCGGGCGGCTGTTCGCCACCCGGATGGATCTGGATGAGGAAAAAATCAGGGACGATTTCGAGGCCATTCGGTGGGCGCGCCCTTTGCCGCTCAAGGTCTATCGCCAGGATGTGGCGCTTGCGGCCGAGCGGGGCTGGGCGGTGGATGATGGCTACTTTTCCATCGGCATCTTGGCCATTGCGGCGCCAGTGTTTTCCCCGTCCGGCAACATAGACTTTACGGTATCGGCTGTGCTGTTCAGAGGCCAGCGCGATGAAGAAGGAATCGAGGAAATCGGCCGGACCCTCGTGACGTTCTGCGCAGAGCTGAGCAAGGTGCTGTTTTAAGCACTCTGCCCAGCCTGTTGCTCAGTCCCTGGCCAGCAGGAGGCTGCCTCCCAACGGGCCCCCTCCTGCGGCAACGGCGGCGACGGTGTGAGGCCGGGTCTGACGACCCTCGGCGCGCCCCCAAAGCTGCAGACACGCTTCATGCACATAACCCAGCCCGTGGGTCCGGCCGCCGGACAATTGCCCGCCATTGGTGTTGATCGGTAACTGGCCGGTCAATGCAATACGCTCCCCACCTTCGACGAATGCACCACTTTGCCCGGTCGAGCACAGGCCCAAGGCTTCCAGCCAGATCATCGTCAGGATCGAAAACCCATCGTAAAGCTGTGCCGAACCGACATCAGACGGCGTGTAGTCGGTGCGCGCCCACATCATGCGGCCCACGTCGAACGCCGCCATTTGTGTCAACGAGATCTGGTCCCACGACCAAGGCTGATCGAGCGCCGCCCCCATTGCCTCGATACGGATCGGCTGATGCCGCGTATCTTTGGCGACGTCCCGACGAGACAGCACAATGGCGGTGGAGGCATCGCAGTGAACGTCACAGTCGAACATGCGCAGCGGCGAGGAGATCATCCTCGATGCCATGTAGTCGTCCATGGTCATGGGCGTGCGATAGATGGCCTTGGGATTACGCTGAGCGTTGGCTCGACAGGTCAACGCGATCTGTGCCAGTTGTTCCGGCCGGGTGCCATATTCGTGGAAGTGGCGTTGCGCATACAGCGCCATCAGGTTGATGCCCGAATGGACGTTAAACGGTGTAAACCATTGCCAGGCATGACTGCTGTCCCGCCCCTGGGTTTTTGCACTCAAGGCCCCGGCCTGCTTGTTGTGCTGGCGGGCCGAGGCTTCGGTAATGGTGCGGAACACCAGCACATGTCGACACAAGCCTGCGGCGATGGCCATCGCTCCGTTGATGACTCCCGCCAACGGGCCAGGCCCTTCGTAGCCGGCGCCAAACCAGTTGACGTTCAGCCCCAGCGCACTCTTCAGCGCACTGGGCCCCACCGGGGAAAAGGGATCGCCATTGTTGTTGTCACCGGGCCAGCAGGCGACACCGTCGATGTCCTCACGGGTCAGGCCGGCATCGGCGATGGCTTCAAGACACGCCTCCAGTGTCAGACGCATGGCCGACTTGCTGGAGGGGCGGCCCACCTCCGACTGACCGATACCGGTAATGGCGACGTCTTTCTCGTAACGATGATCGAACATCATTGATCCTTCTCGAACAGGGGCAGCCAGACATCCTCGACGTTGTCGAATGTGACATGCACGCGCATGCCGATGCTGACCGAAAGTGGGTCACAACCGATGACGTTGCTGAGGAAGCGCAATCCTGGCTGTTCGATCAGCTCGATGATCGCCACCACGAAGGGGGTGTCGAGTTCAGGCGTCCACTGCTGATGATTCACGGTGAAGCTGGCGACGGAGCCCTTGCCGGAAACGCCGCGCGGCTTGACGTCGAAGCTGGCGCAGCGCGGACAGATGGGCGAGGGCGGATGGAAGAACCGCCGGCAGGCATCGCAGTGGTGAATGAGCAACTGACCGTCTTTGCCACCTTGCCAGAAGGCACGGTTATCGGCGTTCAGTGCAGGAAGTTTTCTGGGCATGGGCGTGGAAGTCCGGATGAGGTTTTATTGATTCCAGTCAACCAATGCACAGTATCATCTGTACATATTTTTAAAAAGTGTCTTATATTGTGTGCATGCCTAGCTCACCCTTCCAGGGTGCGCCCAACAACAATAAGAGGAAATCGCGATGTCCAGTTCTCGCCAGGACCAGGCGCTTGAAGACTCACCCTTGCAAGCCAGAGTGATCGTTGTAACCGGTGGATTCGGGGTTCTCGGGACAGCGCTCGGTCAGTATTTAAGTGGCCGCGGTGCCCGTGTCGCGCTGCTGGATCGGGCCGAGACGTCTCAGACCAGGGTCAGCGACGACGCCAACGTGCTTGCGCTGGGAGGTGTCGACCTGACTTCTGTCGAATCGGCCCGCTCGGCGTTTGCGCAAGTGGCCGAACACTTCGGGCGGATCGACGGCCTAGTGAATGTCGCCGGCGGTTTCGCCTGGGAAACGCTGGAGAGCGGAAGCCTGGCGACCTGGGACCACCTTTACCAAATGAACCTGCGTACCGCCGTCATCGCTTCGCAGGCGGTGCTTGAGCATCTGCTGGCCCATGATGGCGGGCGGATCGTCAATATCGGCGCTCAGGCCAGCCTCAAGGCAGGAATGGGCATGGGCGCTTATGCGGCCTCCAAGGCCGGTGTCTCGCGGCTCACCGAAGCGTTGGCCGAAGAACTCAAGGATCGCGGCATCACGGTTAACGCCGTATTGCCCAGCATCATCGACACCCCGACCAACCGCACCGACATGCCTGATGCCGACTTCAGCCGCTGGGTGAGGCCGACGCAACTGGCGTCTGTCATCGCCTTTCTGCTCTGCGACGACGCAGACGCCGTGACCGGCGCCTGCCTGCCAGTGAGTGGCCGGGTATGAGGCTGGTAACCTTCACTCAGGACGATGGCATCGAACGTGCCGGCGCGCTGATCGACAACGATCAGGTGGTGGTTGACCTGCAGGCCGCCCACCGTCAGGTGCAGGGTGGCGAAAGCGCCGCGCTGAGCAGCGTGCTGAAGCTGGTGGAAGGGGGCGAGCAGGCGCTGGAACTGGCGCGCACGCTGTTGCGTAAATCCCCGACAGCCAGCGTCATTGCGCGCAACGAGGTCCGGCTGCGTGCGCCGATCCAGCCGCCGCCACAGATGCGCGACTGCTCCTGTTTCGAGCTGCATCTGCGTCAGGCTTTTGCTGCGGCCAGACGCGCCCGGGCCCTTCGCACCGAAGACCCGGAGGCCACGCTCAAAGCGATGAATACCCGCGCCGACGAGCGGGTGATCGAGACCTTCAACCGACAGCCCATCTACTACAAATGCAATCGCTTCGCCGTGATCGGAGCCGATGATGAATTCCTCTGGCCCGCGTTCAGTAAAGCGCTGGACTTCGAGCTGGAGTTTGGCTGCTACATCGGCAAGAAAGGCAAGGACATTTCCCGGGACAACGCTCGCGATCACATCGTCGGATTCACCATCTTCAATGACATGAGCGCCCGTGACGCACAGGCCGCCGAGATGCCGGGCATGCTTGGCCCGGCCAAGAGCAAGGACTTCGACACAGCGAATATCATGGGCCCCTGCCTGGTGACGGCCGATGAACTGGGTGACCCCTACGACCTTAATATGGTTGCCAGGGTCAACGGTGAGGAGTGGGGCAGGGGCAACACACGAGACATGCGCTGGCGGTTCGAAGACGTCATCGCCCACATATCACGCTCCGAGACGCTCTATCCGGGCGAGTTCCTGGGCTCGGGAACGGTCGGCAACGGCTGCGGCCTGGAGCAACTGCGCTATCTGAAGCCTGGAGATCGGGTCGAGCTGGAGGTCGACGGAATAGGCGTGCTGCGCACCCAGGTGGGCAATGCGCAGCAGGTTTGAACGGCTCACTGATTGATTTGTCTGCGAGACAAACGACAGTGCTATACATATTTTATGAATCTGTCTTATATTCAACCGGCTCGGAGTAGCCGTGACACCCTGAACTGGAGGCCAATATGCTAACAAGAACAAGCCCCGTACTGTCCGATGGAACCAAGGTCGCTGACCTTATCTATCCCTCGACTCGCGAAGTGCAGATGCGTGTGCTGTCTGACCGCGAGATCTACGAAATTGAAATGGAGAAGATCTTCGGCAAGATCTGGGTTCTTCTCGGGCACGAATCGGAAATCCCCAACTCCGGAGACTTCATGGTCCGGGACCTGGGTTCGGACTCGGTCATCGTCGCCCGCGACAAGGAAGGCGAAGTCCACGTCACCCTCAACGTCTGCCCGCACCGTGGCATGCGCATCAGTACCGCCGATTGCGGCAACACCCAGATCCATAAATGCATCTACCACGGCTGGGCATTCCGTCCCAACGGTGACTTCATCGGCTCGCCAGTCGATCGCGAGTGCATGCACGGCAAGATGCTGCCCAAAGAACAGCTGGGTCTGAGAAAAGCCAGGGTTACCCTGTACGGCGGCCTGGTATTCGCCACGTGGAACGTTGACGGCCCGACGTTCGACGAGTTTCTGGGCGACGCCAAGTGGTATTACGACATGCTGTTCCTGCGATCGGACAAAGGTATGGAGGTGTTGGGCCCGCCGCAACGCTTCATCGTCAATGCCAACTGGAAGACGGCGGGTGAACAATCTGCCGCCGATGGCTTCCACACGCTGACGCTTCACCGCTGGTTGGGCGAAGTCGGCAACTATGCGAAAAAGGACGAAAACGGACAGAGTGCCGACCTGAGTCCCGAAATGTATGGCGTGGAGATCAGTTCGCCTCACGGCCATGCGCTGCGCTGCATCGACCTGGCGCGCAAGATCAAGCGTCTGACCGGCCTGGACCCCGAATCGCTGACCGTCGAAGAAAAACTTCAGGCCCTGCCACCGGCGGGCATGACCGCTGACATGGTCGAGCAATTGGCGCGCAACCTCAGCGAAGATCAGCTCAAAGTGCTTACCAGCATGCCGCCTCAAGTGGGCGGGATGTTCCCCAACATTCTCTTTGGCTTCGTCTACATTCCCCAGCCAGACGGCACGGTGGTCGGCTCCATGACCTTGCATGCCTATGTGCCACAAGGACCGGACAAGCTGGAGTTCGTGAACTGGATCTTTGCCGAGAAGGACGCCTCTCCCGAGCTGCGCGAGAAGATGCTCAAGCAGACCATTCAGCTGTTCGGCACCTCCGGGATGGTCGAGCAGGATGACTCTGACACTTGGCCGCACATGACGCTGGCTGCCAAGGGCGCGATGGGCCGCAAGAGCACGCTCAAGTATCAGGCGGTGTTCGAAACCGGCGCCCCGGAAGGTTGGCCCGGCCCCGGAATTGTCAATGAAGGTTTTACCAAGGACGACACCCAGTGGCACTGGTGGCTGTACTGGCATGAGTTGATGACCGCGCCTGTCGGTGAAGATCAGTAACGGCGTTCGCGTTCCGTGATTCAACAACAATAAGATTCGGGGATACATTCATGTCTGACACTCAATTGGCGGAAAAACCGCGGGTCGACGTCCAGCAGCGCGGCGCCGACCATGTGCAACCCGGCTCGCCGCTGGGTATCAAGCGAGTGCCTGTCGGCTCGCCTGTTTACAACGAAGTGGTCACGTTTCTTTATGAAGAAGCGACGCTGCTGGACCAGATCCGCCTGCAGGACTGGGCCGCGCGCCTGGCGACGGACCTCATCTACACCGTACCGCTGCGCCATACCCGTACGGCCGCTGAACTTTCCACCACCATCGTTCGCAGCGTGCAGCACTACCACGACGACTATCGATCCATCATGGGTCGCATACTGCGTCTGTCCGGTAAAAGCGCCTGGGCCGAAGACCCGCCGTCGCGCACGCGGCGGCTGGTCACCAACGTGTTCGTCGAGGAAACCGAGAAGCCGGACGAGTTCATCGTGACGAGCTATCTGCTCCTCACCCGGAGCCGCTTCAAGGATCACCACGTCGACATCATAAGCGGGGAGCGGCGCGATCTGCTGCGTGTGGATGGCGACAGTTTCAAGCTCGCCCGACGTGAAGTCATTCTCGATCAGGCCGTATTGGGGACCCCGAACCTGGCGGTATTCCTCTAAACGTCCAAATCATTGAAAGCGTTCATCGTGTCGCACCTTTAGCCTGCTGATCGGTTCAGCAGGCTTTTTTGTGGCTGGCTCTGGCACCGATCAGCAAGTCGTCTGCGTGCATTCCTTCAGCCAGTCCGCGTCAGCTGCGCAGAGGGTCTCGTTGCTCGCGATATCCCACGTCGAGCCCTTAATACGCAATGCGTACGGCGCTCTGATCGTCTGCTGGCTGAAGCAGCGATCGGTGCTGGAGGCGTGAATCTGGCTATCCAGATCATGAGTCTTGCCGATGGAGATCATGGTGCAGCGCCGCAGCAACAGTGCCGCCTCGGCAAGGTCCGGGGTCAGTGTATTCAGTGCCCAGCGGGCCATGCCCTCGCGAATGTTCACACCCGAGAACGGTTGTGGATCTTCGATGATCGCGCCTTTGACCTGCCACTCCAGCAACGGTTGGCCATTGAGCTGCAGCATGGCCTGCGTTCGTCCCTCCAGGCGCATGGGCACCTGAATGTCGTAACGGCGGACCTGTGCCGGCCGTAGCGCCGCTGCGACAGCCAGCCCCGCGAGATCCAGCAGGTGCGTGCATTGATGCCGGGCATCCGTTTCTCGGGTGACTGAATGGGCAATGGGTGACAACACCATGCCTGACAGTGCGTGCAACGGCTCGATTGCCTCGGGGCAGGCAGAGTAAGGAAACCTCAGGGCCTGGCCGGTGACCTGGCTCAGTACGCCGTGTTCATGGCGCAGGGATACGCGAAAGTGGTGAAAATCGTCCTCCAGAGCGGCACGCACTTCGCCGCCCTCTATCTGGCCACTGGAAACGATCACGACACGGCGGCGAAACATACTCATCCGGCTTATCCTTTTTGTCTGGCTGAGCGAGTGTTTTTTATCGGTTTTATTTAGACACTATATCGGATAATGTTCACATATGTGGCATGGGAAATTCACTCGAACAACAACAAAAAAGGAGCGGCTATGAGCCTGCTGCGAGGACAAGTGGCGCTGATCACCGGCGCTGGCGGTGGTATCGGACGAGGTGTGGCGTTGAGTTTCGCCAAACAGGGTGCATCGGTGGTGGTCGCGGAGCTCGACGAAGCCAGCGGTGCAGCGGTTGCCGAGGAGCTTAAGGCGCTTGGTGCGCAGGCCCTGTTCATCAGGACCGATGTCAGTAGCAAAGCGGATATCCAGGCGGCCATCGATGCAGCCGTCACGCATTTCGGAGGGCTGGATATCCTGGTGAACAATGCATTTGCGCCCACGCCTAACGTGCTGCTGGAGGAAAAAACCGACGACATGCTCGAGCGCACGCTGAACTCGACCGTCTGGGCCGCCTGGTGGTCGATGAAAGCAGCGTTCCCGCACATGCAGGCACGAGGCGGCGGCAAGATCATCAACTTCTACTCCATCGACACCGAGATCGGCGCGTGGCTGCACGGGGACTACAACACGGCGAAATCCGCCGTGGTCGGCCTGACCCGCAGCGCCGCTTCCGAGTGGGGACGTTTCAACATCCGCGTCAACGCGATTGCCCCCACCGCCATGGGCGCGACCTTTCACAAGCTGGCGGAAGAAAACCCGGGATTCGCCGAGATGTCGGCTGGATTGCGGCCACTGGGACGGTGCGGGGAACCGGAAGAAGATATCGGCCCGGTGGTGGTGTTCCTTGCATCCGAGATGTCGCGCTTCGTGACGGGTGAGACCTTGCACGTCGATGGCGGCCTGCATTTGCCTGGCTACAACTCCAGACCCAAGGATATTCCCGCTCGGGAGTATTGATTCATAAGGGGACGCGGCGTGTCAGACACGCCGCTTCGCCGTTCAGCGTTTCGCGACCTTGATATCGGTGTCGTCCAGATCCCAGGTAGTCGCCGTTTTCCCTTCATCGCGCAACAGGTACTTGAGCACCCGACCCTGAGGGTTTTTCGGCAGGCTGGTGCGGAACTCGATGTAGCGGGGAAGCGCGTAGTAAGGGACCGTGTCCGCCGCCCAGTGGAACAACGCTTCTGGCGCGAGTTCGGTGTTCTCGTGCAACACCGCAGTGACTTTTACGTCATCCTCGCCCTTGTCCGACGGCACCGCATGTACCGCCACTTCCGACAATGCAGGATGTGTGGCAAACGCGGCCTCCATCTCGAAACTGGAGATGTTCTCGCCTCGGCGGCGCAGGTAATCCTTCTTGCGGTCGACGAAGTAGAAAAAGCCTTCGTCATCGAACTTGCCGACGTCTCCTGTGTGGAACCACATGTTGCGCATCAGTTTCTGGGTGTCCTCGGGACGGCGCCAGTAACCCTGGAACATGATGTCCGGGCGTTGCGGTCTGACCACGATTTCGCCCGGCGTCCCACCCGGAACTTCATTGTCCTGTTCATCGACGATGCGCACATCGAAATCCGCGATGCGTTTGCCTGATGACCCCGGCGCTGCGTATTCGCCGGCCGCCAGTGAGGTGACCACGCATGCCTCGGTCAATCCGTAGCCATTTCCTCCCACCAGCCGGGTGCCAAAGCGTTCACGCCATATCTGTTTGGTTTCTTCGGTGTAGGGGTTGCCTCTGGCGGTGTGAATCTGTCCTCGGCAGCGCAACATCGCTTCGTTATCCGGGGCCTGAGCGAGCAGGCCACCCATGCCGCCGAGGATCGAGGCGATGGTCGCGCCCGAACGTTCGACTTCCGGCCAGAAGTTGGACACCGAAAAACGCGGCAGGATGGCGGCGCGGGCGCCTACCAGAATGCTGGCGATGATGCTGACGCACAGCGCATTCATGTGGAACAGCGGCAGGGGTGTGATCGTCACATCGTCCTCGCTCGCCGGGCCTGCTCGCAGTTGCAGCCGGGCGAGGTTGCACATGAAGTTGTAACTGATCATGCAGCCTTTCGAAGGTCCGGTGGTGCCGGAGGTGTAGATCAGGCAGGCAAGGTCGGATGGCTGCGGCTTGCGCTCGAAGGCCGAATCATCGGAGCCGCGATGGGCATCCAGTGATTCGATAGGGAAAGGAGCTGAAGGTGAAGTGACCTGCTGGCCGCTGGCATTGCGATAGAGAACGCGGTGGACATCCGTGAGCTGGTCAGCGATTGCGCTGATGCGTGAAAGATAATCCGCTTCGCAGATCACCAGATGTGTGCCGGTGTCCGCGATCTGATGGCGCAGGAATTCCCCTTTGAGGGCCGTATTGATCGGTACGCTGACCGCGCAGAGCTTGTTGATGGCCAGCCAGGTCACGACAGCATCGATGTTGTTGTCGAGCATCGTAAGTACAGTGGCGCCCGCAACGACGCCAAGGTCGGCGAGGGCATGGGCCATCCTGTTGGAAAGCTGATCAACTTCTCGGTATGTGTACAACGTTCCGCTGAAATCCAGCAAAACCTTGTCTGGAGCCCTTGCTACTGCTCGCTCCAGTGCACAAATTACCGTGTCTCTTTCACCCAGTGCCCAGGCTTCGGGATTCCCAGTGCCGCTCATGAATGTTCTCCTCTTTGTGGGCGCTCCAGCGAAGGCGTACCCAAATCTTATTTTGGTGAGAGAATCCGATTCTATGGAAAGATTTATGTCTTGTCTCTAGGCAGAAGTTGAACAAATTCTAGGCTATATGCTTAATTCCTATGCTACCGTGACACATCGAAATGTCTATGGGTCTTTCCATTCATGCCAAAACCTCAAAAACAACAGGCCGAAGCCGCTGCGCCAAAGGCCGGATCCTCTGCAAAAAAGAAATCGGTAGCGCCTGTTAAACCTGCCCGCGCCAACGCCAAGACAGCCGCGCCTGCAGGCGCTGGCAGCAACGGTGCGACGGCGCCAGCCAAGGTCAAACCCAATCGCCGCTCCGAAGAAACCATCTCCAATATTCTTGCTGCCACCGAAGAGGTCGTGCTGCAGTCCGGTGCCGACCGCATTTCCATTCTGGACGTATGCAAGGTCGCTGGAATTTCCCGGGGCACGTTCTACCGCTATTTCTCTTCCCAGGAAGATCTTCTCGACACGTTCTCCCGCCACAAGCGCGACAGCTTCCACGTCTCGCTGACCGCGGCGCTCGGCCAGATCGAAGATCCCGAAGCGCGGCTTAATGCCTTGTTCGTCTATCTGGACAATTATCTTGAGCAGAGCCGTGCCCGCCGCTTGCTGGTGGTCGCACCTGATTACGCCCTTGGCTTCTTCAGGCGTATTTTTCATGATTCGATCGTGCGTTTTCAGGACGTGCTCAACATCGTTTTCGACGACTGGGACGAGAAGCTCGGCGTGCGTCTGGACCGCGAGTTGCTGTGCGAGATGATCATTCGCTACGTGCTCAGCGAAATACTGGTACCGGAAAGTGCCAGCCGGCGCTTGTTGCCGGTGCGAGTGAAGAAGCTGGCCGCTGCCTTGACCATGGGCTCGACTTCTCGGACCCGTCGCTGACTAGCCTTAGTTAGACACTTTTCGAAAATACATCACCGGCCGCTGCCATTGCAGCGGCCGGTTTTTTTTCGCCTGAAAACGGGTTATGGCGCCTATTTTCGTCGGATTGAGCGGATTTCGGTCAGTGGGACGCCGTGTCGGACGGCTCTGGCTCGGCCTTCTTGTACGGTTTATGAAAATAAACTGAACACTATTTTGATTTATGCCCAATTTAATTTTATGCTTCTATCAGACCGAAGCGGGGTGAGCCGATTCGCCGGGCAGCCTGATGGGCGCTCCAGGTGCCGTGCTTCGGGACTCGCAACACCCAGAACAATCACAAGAACCATAAAGTTTCTACGTAGAGGTCCCGGATTATGCTTATCGATCTTCACGCTCACGCTCCGCTCCCTGGCTATTACAATCAGCACCCGCATTGGGGTCCGTTTTTTGAACAGTGCGATGACGGCGATATCCGCTTGCGTGTGGGCAAATGGCAGCTCACGCTAGGCTCGCCGGAGCGCAAGGCGGCAGTGCGTGCCGGCAAAGGCCTGAAGCTTGAGGAATACATGGCCAAGTGGGCCGATCCGAAAGTCCGACTGGCGGGTATGGACGCAGCAGGGCAGAACCTGCAGGTCGTGTCGGTCCCGTCCCACTGCTACATGTACTGGACTGAGGCCGAGTACGCGGTGCCTTATGCGCGCACCGTCAATGACACCTTTGCCGAATACTGCTCCGCCGCACCCGATCGTTTGATGTTCTGGGCACATGCACCACTGAACGCGCCTGAAGCGGCGGCCATCGAGTTGCGCCGTGCGTGTACCGAGCTGGGCGCCAAGGGGCTTTCTGCGGGCGGCGCCAATTTCGGCGGGCTGGAGTTCGATTCTCCGGAACTGGATGTGGTCTGGAAAACCCTCTGCGACCTCGATCTGCCCATGTTCATTCATGGCTATAACCAGTCGGTCACCTGGGGTGATCGCGCCAATGAAGACCGCTACGAAACCACTGCGATTGTCGGGATGCAGTACGACGAAACCCGTTGCTTCTGGAACCTGATATGCGGTGGCGTGCTGGACCGCTTCCCGGATCTGAAGGTCTACATCACCCATGGCGGCGGTTATGTGCCTTATCAGCTGGGTCGTCTGGCCCAGACCAACAAGAACCTCGACGTGGTGCACAACAAGCGTCCGGTTCTCGACTACATGAAAAACTTCTATTTCGATGTCGAGCTGCACGAGCTGCCGATGCGTCAGGCTCTGATTGAGGTCATCGGCGCTGATCAGATGGTCTATGGCAGCAACTTCGGTGGCAGCGATGCCGTCCGTCACGACCTGACCCATGGCCTGAAGCTCAGCGACGCGGATCTGCAGAAAATTCGCTGGCAGAACGCGTGCAAGTTGCTTCATCTGGACCCTGCAAAAATCGGTCAGGTCACACCTGCCAAGGAAGCGGTCTGATGAAACTGGCTCGCTGTTCCTATTTCGAGAGCGGCGTGTTCTGGGCGGTGGTCGATGTTCAGCAAGACATGGTCACCCCCATCGCCGGCGAATTCAGTACCTGGGCACCGAAGGTCGCGCAGGGGGCTGGAATCAGCGCCCTGCGCTTTTCGGGGCCGCCGCTGGCCTTGTCCCAGGTCACGTTGCTGCCGCCGATCGAGCCGGTGAATCGGGTGGTGGTAGCAGGGGCGAACTACGCCAAGCACCTGGTGGAGTTTGGCTTGTCGGCACCGTCCCAGCCGGTCGCATTTCTCAAGGCTTACGGCGCGCTGATCGGTGCCCATGATCCGATTCGCTTTCCTCCGCTCACCACAGAGCTGGATCACGAAGTGGAGCTGGTGGCAGTGATCGGCAGCGACGACGTGGATCTCGACGACCCGCTGGCGTGTGTTCTGGGCTACACCGTCGGCAACGATGTTAGCGCCCGGGATCTGCAACGCAGTGGGCCGAAAGGCATCGGCATGGACCTCTTCGCCGCCAAGAGCCAGGACAAAACCACCGGTCTTGGGCCCTGGGTTGTCACCAAGGACGAACTTCCCGAAGGCTCGCCCAAGCTTCGCCTGACGCTCAAGGTCAATGGCCAGATGCGTCAGGACGGCAACACCGCGGACATGACCTGGGATGTCGGCGAGCTGATCGCTTTCGTGCAGCAGCGTTCCAGCTTCGCCTGTGGCGATGTGTTGTTCACAGGATCCCCGGCAGGGGTTGGCATGGGTACCGGCATATTTCTGGATCCCGGCGATGTGGTCGAAGCGAGCATCGAAGGCATCGGCACCTTGCGTAACGTCGTGGGCGAAAAAACACCCGTCAAATCGAAGGTCTCGGCATGAGTACTGATAAAAACAACAAAGTGGTGGTTGTCGGAGCCGGGCTGATGGGCACGGGTATTGCCCATGGTTTTGTCAGCGCAGGCTTTCATACGGTGCTGGTCGATACCAGTGCGCAATCACTGAGCAACGCCAGAACGGCCATTGAAAACATACTCAAGGCCGGGGTCAGCCTGGGCAAGGTCTCGGCGCAACAGGCCGACGCATCCATGGCGCGGCTCAGTACGGCAGGTGATCTGGGTGAGGCCGCCATCGGCGCGAACTGGCTGGTGGAGACCGTTTCCGAGCAACTGGCGATCAAGAAATCCATTGTTGCCCAGGCCGCGCCACTGATGGCGCCGGATGCAATCATTGCAACCAACACGTCGGCACTGAGCGTCACCGAGATTGCGGCGACGATCGACAGTGCCGACCGAGTCATCGGCATGCACTTCTTCAATCCGGTGCACAAGATGAAGCTGGTCGAACTCGTGCGCGGGTTGGCCACCAGTGACGAGACTGTCGCCCGTACCCGCGATCTGTGCGATGCATTGGGCAAGACATCGATCATCGTCAATGAGTCGCCGGGCCTGACCACCAGCCGCATGTCGGCAATGCTTGGCAACGAAGCCATGTACATGTTGCAGGAGGGCATCGCCAGCGCCGAGGACATTGACACTGCATTGCGCATGGGCTTCAACCACCCGATGGGGCCGCTGGAACTGGGAGATTTGACCGGCTGGGATACAAGGCTTTCTGTCCTGCGCTATTTGCATCAGACGCTGGGGGAGAAATTCCGCCCATGCCCATTGATCATCAAGATGGTGGCAGCTGGGCGCCTGGGCCGAAAAACCGGGCATGGCGTCTATCGCTATGAAGACAACAAGGCAGTGCCTGGCAGTGGTCTTCGAGCGAGCGCGCTATGAAAGACATCGTGATTGTCGATGCCGTGCGCACGCCTGTCGGTCGATTTCGCGGCAGCCTGGCCGGCGTGCGGGCCGATCATCTGGGCGCACTGGTGCTCAACGCATTGGTCGAACGCAACGATCTGTCCCCCACCGTGATCGACGATGTCGTTTTTGGTTGTGTGACCCAGATCGGTGAGCAATCGGCCAACATCGCGCGGACTGCGCTGCTGGGGGCTGGCTGGCCGGTCAGCATTCCCGGGCTGACGCTGGACCGCAAATGCGGCTCGGGGGAAGCGGCGGTGCACGTGGCGGCCGGTGCCATTGCTTCGGGAATGGCAGAAGCTGTGGTGGCCGGTGGCGCGGAAAACATGAGTCGAGTGCCCATGGGCAGCAACCGCGATCTGCACGGCGAGGCATTTGGCTGGATGGCCAGCGAACGCTACGAGCTCACGAGCCAGGGCGAAGCGGCCGAGCGCATTGTCGATAAATGGAAACTCAGTCGCGATGCGTTGGACGACTACGCCTTCGCCAGCCACGAGCGGGCGGCGAAGGCCAGTGATGCGGGGTATTTCGACAGCCAACTGATACCGGTGCCGGTCGAATCGCTTCGCGAGAAGACCCTGACGGAACCCGCGGTAACGCTGGTTGCTGACGAAACCATCCGACGTGACACCTCACGGGAGAAGCTTTCCACACTCAAAACCAGCTTCCGCCCGGAAAACGGGCGAATTACGGCAGGCAACTCTTCGCAGATTTCCGATGGGGCTGCCGCGTTATTGATCATGGATGCCGAAGCCGCCCGCAGGCACGGGCTAAGGACTCGCGCGCGTATTGTCGCCTTTGCCACTGTCGGCACCGATCCAACGCTGATGTTGACAGGCCCCATCGAGGCGACGGCCAAGGTACTCCGCAAAGCCGGTTTGCAGCTCAAGGACATCGACCTGTTCGAAGTCAACGAAGCGTTCGCCTCGGTTCCGCTGGCCTGGATGCATGAGACCGGCGTCAGTCATGAACGCCTGAATGTGAATGGAGGCGCCATCGCGCTCGGGCATCCGTTGGGGGCCAGTGGCGCTCGCCTGATAACCACGCTGCTGAACGAACTGGAGCGACGGGGCGCCCGGTATGGCCTGCAGGCCATCTGCTGCGCAGGGGGCCTGGGAACAGCGACCATTATCGAGCGGCTGGAGTGAGCGGGCAGCGGGTTGTGGATCAGAGCGATGGCTCGGCGCGTTTGCCACTGGTTGCTCTGGACCTGCTGCCTGATGAGTTGTGCGCGGCAATCGAGCGTGGCCTGGCCTCTCGGATGCTCAGTACCAGCCGACCGGTTCAGGTTTGGGCCCATCGGCCCAAGGTCGCGCTGGCCTGGCTGGCACTGATGGAAAGCCTGCATGAGGACAGTCTGCTCAATGAGCGCCTGCGCGAACTGGTGCGCTTGAAGATCGCAAGCCTGACGCAGTGCCAGGCCTGCCAGCTTGCGCGCAAGTCTGAGCAGGTCGATGAGCGAGATATCGCTTGTATTGCCACCGACAGCGACCACTTTACGCCCGCCGAACGTGCGGCGCTGAGCTTTGCCGATCTGTTCGCCAGTGACTACCAGTCCATTAAAGATCTGCACTTCCAACGCCTGGGCTGTTATTTCGATACTGCACAGATTGTCGAGTTGAATCTCTACTGCGCCCTGATGCTGGCGGGCGGTCGTATGACCTATGTACAGCAGGCCTACTGATATCGAAATGAAAAGTAACGAGTCAGATACGCAAATTATGTTCAGATAATATTTTGTAACCTAGACTCAGTCCGTTACGGCGCCGGTTAGCCAGGTGCATCAGCCAACAATGAACAATAAGAAAGGAGATGATCATGTCCGTTCAGGCGCAAAGCAATCTGAACAAGGAATTTGCCAACGTCGCCAGCAATTACCGTGGCAGCGATGTTGATTTGCAGGCTGTCTATGCCGAGGCCCGCAAAAACACGCCGATTCTTGAAGGCAACTTCATGGCAGGCCTTGGCGTGCCGTCGATTGCGGGTCTGGATCCCAACCGCCCAACCTTCACCTTATTCAAATACGACGACGTGATGGCGGTCATGCGTGATGCGAAGAACTTCACCAGCGGGTTCATCGCCGAGGGGCTGGGAGCATTTTTCGACGGACTGATCCTCACTGCGATGGACGGCGACGCTCACAAGAACATCCGTAATCTGTTGCAGCCGGTCTTCATGCCCGAGACCGTCAATCGCTGGAAGGAGACCAAGATCGACCGTGTGATCCGGGAGGAATACATCAAACCCCTGGTGGCAGCCAAATCGGCGGATCTAATGGATTTCGGCCTGTATTTCCCCATTCGGGTGATTTACGCGCTGATTGGTTTTCCCGAAGACAAGCCCGAGGAAATCGAGCAGTACGCGGCTTGGGCGTTGGCCATTCTCGCCGGCCCACAGGTGGACCCGGAGAAGGCCGCTGCAGCCCGCGGCGCTGCCATGCATGCAGCACAGGCCCTTTACGACGTGGTCAAGGTGGTGGTTGCCGAGCGCCGCGAGGCGGGCGCGGAGGGCGATGACCTGATCAGCCGCCTGATCCGGGCGCAGTACGAAGGACGTTCCCTGGACGATCATGAAATCGCCACCTTCGTTCGGTCCCTGCTGCCGGCGGCCAGCGAAACCACGACGCGCACATTCGGTACGCTGTTGACGCTCCTGCTGGAGAATCCGGAAACGCTGGAGCGGGTACGCAACGACCGGAGCCTGGTCAACAAGTCCATCGACGAAGCGGTGCGTTTCGAGCCAGTCGCTACGTTCAAGGTCCGCCAGACAGCTCAGGAAACGGTGATTCGAGGCGTACAGATTCCCAAGGGCGCAATGGTCCAGTGCATCGTCTCGTCGGCCAATCGTGACGAAGACGCCTTCGAGAACGCTCACAGGTTCGACATCGACCGTAAGCCGCGACCTTCCTTTGGTTTCGGCTTCGGGCCGCACATGTGCATCGGTCAGTTCGTCGCCAAGACTGAAATCAATTGCGCGATCAACGCGATTCTCGACCTGTTGCCGAACATCCGCCTCGACCCTTCCAAGCCTGCGCCGCAGATCGTTGGCGCCCAGCTGCGCGGCCCCCATGAGGTCCACGTGATCTGGGACTGAAAACCTGCGCAACCGTCTCGCAACCCCGGACCCGTGCCTGAGAAGGCGCGGGTTTTTTCTTTTCGCGCTTACCCGGGGGCTACGTTTCATCTGAATTTATATGAACACAATCAAATAAAGTGTTTAATTTGTATTGAGTGTGATCTATGATTCAGGCACAACAACAAACAACCCGTTGCGAAGGGAAGAACAATGAAAATTGATGATCTGATTCTCGTCAGCGTCGACGACCACGCCATCGAGCCGCCGAACGCATTTGCCCGTCACATGCCTCTACGCTTCAAGGGGCGCGAGCCTCACGTGGTGAAGACCGGTGATCGCGATGTCTGGGTATTCGAAGAGCAGGCTACTGGGTACATGGGCCTGAACTCCGTGGTGGGACGTCCGAAAGAAGAATATGGCATGGAGCCATTGGGTTACGACCAGATGCGCCGTGGTACCTGGAATATCAAGGACCGCGTCGATGACATGAGCGCCAACGGTGTGCTGGGCTCATTGTGCTTCCCGACATTCCCAGGCTTCGCCGGGCAACGCTTTCAGGTTCATGCCGATCGCGATGTATCGTTGGCAGCGATTCAGGCCTACAACGACTGGCACCTGCATGACTGGTGCAATGCTGCCCCAGGTCGCTTTATCCCATTGATGCTGGTGCCGTGGTGGGACATGCAGGCCGCCGCCGCAGAGGTCAATCGTATGGCGAAACAGGGCGTTCATGCTCTGTCCCTGTCCGATAACCCGGCCATCCACGGTTACCCGTCGATCCACAGTGATTACTGGGATCCGCTGTGGAAAGCCTGTTCCGACAATAAGGTGGTGATTTGCTGCCACATCGGGACAGGGGTCAAGGCCAACCATGCCTCGGACCTTTCGCCGATCGACGCGTGGATCACCTCCATGCCGATCTCCATTGCCAACTCTGCCGCAGACTGGATCTGGGCGCCGATGTGGAAGAAATTCCCCGATCTGCGCATGGCGCTGTCCGAAGGCAGCATCGGCTGGGTTCCGTACCTGCTCGAGCGTGCCGACTTCACCCATCGTCACCACAACGCCTGGACCAACTCCAACTTCGGCGGGAAGATGCCGAGCGACATCTTTCACAAGCACATCATCACCTGCTTCATCGAAGACAAGTTCGGTCTGCAGAACCTGAGCTTCATGAACGAAGACATGGTGACGTGGGAAAGCGACTATCCGCATTCCGACTGCACCTGGCCGGAGTCGCCGGAGACTGCGTGGGATGGCCTCAAGCATCTGCCTGAACACACGATCAACAAGCTCACTCACCTCAATGCCATGCGCGAGTTCTCCTACGATCCATTCGCCATCCTTGGGCGTGAGAACTGCACCGTCGGCGCGCTGCGCGCCCAGGCCACCCACGTCAAGATCGAGCCGGCGCTGGGTCTGGGCGGTGCCGATCACGGACGTGAAGACGGCAAGCCGGTGACCTCCGGCGACATCAACGCGATGTTCGAAAAAGCGGACGCGCAAACCGCGCTGTAAAAGCCGTCGCGCTGTTTCCCCGGCAAGCCACGCACTTGTCGGGGAGCAGCAAAGCGGTTGTGCTCGTCATGCGGATGATTCTTCCGCTTTTGCATGTCCAGTCTTCGAGAGCATTCATGGCCATCAATGAATTTACCTACAGCGGAATTCCAGCTGAGGCTGAAGCGTTGCGCGCCGAGGTGCGCGAGTTTCTCGCTCATACGCTGGCCGACTATCCTCCTGCGCTGCGCGCGCAATCGTGGATGGGCTTCGATGCGAGTTTCAGCAAGGCGCTTGGCGCCAAAGGCTGGCTCGGCATGGCGCTCCCCAGGGAATACGGCGGAACCCAGGCCGGCTTTTTTGCCCGTTACGTCGTCAGTGAAGAATTGCTCGCCGCGGGTGCGCCGGTGTCGGCGCACTGGATCGCCGACCGGCAGAGCGGGCCGCTGATCAACAAGTTCGGCACGCACGCGCAGCGTGACCGCTATTTGCCCGCCATTTGCCGTGGCGAAAGTTATTTCTGTATTGGCATGAGCGAACCGGGTTCCGGCTCGGACCTGGCGTCGATTCGTTCCACTGCGGTGCGCGACGGTGAAGGCTGGCGAGTCAACGGACAGAAAGTCTGGACCACCAATGCCCATCACTCGCATTACATGATTGCGCTGTTGCGTACGGGTGATAAACAGACCGCACGGCATGAAGGCATGTCGCAGTTCATCGTCGACCTTCGGTTGCCCGGCATTACCGTAAGACCAATACGTGATCTTGCGGGCGGTGAGCACTTCAACGAAGTGTTTTTCGACGACGTTTATCTTGCCGATGACGCGCTGATTGGCAGTGAAGGCAAGGGCTGGGAGCAGGTTACCGCCGAGCTTGCGTTCGAGCGCAGCGGTCCTGAGCGTTTCTTGAGTTCCATGGCCTTGATCAAGACCATGATCGACGCTATCGGGACCCAGCCGGATGCACTGCAAGCAGCCGAAGTCGGTCGCTTGGCTGCAAGGCTTGCGACGTTGCGCAACATGTCGCTGGCGGTCACTGCGCAACTGGCTTCGGGTGGTCAGCCGGCCTGGGCAGCGTCGTGTGTGAAAGATCTGGGCAACGCGTTCGAGCAGGACATTCCCGAACTCGCCCAACGTCTGCTGGACATCGAGCCCCGGCAACACGGCGGCAGCGATCACGCACAGGTTCTGGCCTATCTGACGCAGATGGCGCCTTCTTTCTCATTGCGTGGCGGCACCCGCGAGATTCTTCGCGGGATCATCGCCCGTGGCCTGGGGTTGCGATAATCATGCGCGAACTATTTGAGTCGACCATCGAACGCCTGCTGGCCGATGGCTCGGGCAGTGAAACCGTACTGGCGAGCGAGGGCGGGGTATGGTCCGCCACATTGTGGGACGCCATTGAAGATTCAGGTTTTACCCTGGCTGCTGCCCCCGAATCTTTGGGCGGCGCCGATGCGGGTTGGGCTGACTTGTACGTGATCGCTCGGGCTGCCGGGCGCTACGCGGTGCCGCTGCCGCTGAGCGAGGCGCTGCTGGCCAACTGGCTGTTGGGTAGCTGCGGTCTGGAACCACAGAGCGGCAGCCTGAGCTTTGCCGCCAATGCGCAACTGACGTTGAGCGCGGGACGGGTCAGCGGTGTATTGCGCGACGTTCCATGGGGGCGTCATGTGCAGACGGTCATTGCCATCGCCGACAACGATGGCGTCGGACCAAGCCTGGTGGTTCTCGCCCGTTCACAGGCTCAAGGCATCGAGCAGAGCCTGAACGTTGCCGGCGAACCCAGGGACACGTTGTTCTTCAACAATGCCGTAGTGGTGGACAGCGCACCTTTGCCTAACGGGCTCAGCAGCGAGGTGCTCCATCTCGGCGGCGCGTTGATCCGCAGCGCACAGATTGCAGGTGCGCTGACTCGACTGCTCGAGATGACCAGCGAATACGCCGGGCAGCGCAATCAGTTCGGCAAGCCGATCGGGGCGTTTCAAGCGATTCAGCAACAGCTTGCCGTGTTTGCCGAACAGACCGCCGCCGCCAACATCGCGGCACAAGCGGCATTCGTACAGTCGGACCGCGCGTTGAACTGGTTTGCCATCGCCGTTGCCAAGGTGTCCGCCGCCGAAGCGGCCACCCAGTGCGCAAACATTGCTCACGCCGTCCATGGCGCCATCGGTTTCACTCAGGAATACGCCCTGCAACTCTACACCCGCAGGTTGTGGGCCTGGCGCGGCGAATTCGGCACCGCGACGCGCTGGAGCCAGCAGATCGGCGCCCAGGTCTGTGCGGTCGGAGGCGACGGGTTCTGGCCGTTGCTGACCCAGGATTCCGTCAGTGGAGCATCAGCATGAGCCCGTTCCTGCAAATCGAGCGCGACGGTCCCATCGTGACTGTGCGCATGAACCATCCCGACACGCGAAATGCGCTGACCACCCCCGAGCAAATAGAGGAATTCGTGCAGCTGTGCGCCCAACTGCGCCGCGACCGTTCTGCAAGGGTGATGGTGCTGACCGGCAACGGCAGTGCGTTTTGCGCAGGGGGTAACGTCAAGGACATGCGGGAGCGCAGCGGCATCTTCGCGGGCTCTCCCTACGAGCTGCGCGACACCTATCGAGACGGGATTCAGCGCATCCCGCTGGCGCTCTACGAGCTGGACATTCCGGTGATCGCCGCAGTGAACGGCCCGGCCATTGGTGCCGGGCTGGACCTTGCCTGCATGTGCGACATCCGCCTTGCGTCGCCGACCGCCATCTTCGCCGAGAGCTTCGTACGCCTGGGCATCGTGCCCGGTGATGGAGGCGCTTGGCTGTTGCCGCGAATCATCGGCATTCCTAAAGCCAGCCTGATGGCCTTCACCGGCGACACCATCGACGCGGCTAAAGCGCTGGATTGGGGGTTGGTTGAGCAGGTCTGCACCCATGAAACATTGCAGTCCGAAGCGCAGGCGTTAGCAAAACGAATCGCCAGCAACCCCGGGCACGCCTTGCGCTTGTGCAAACGGCTGCTGCGTGAAGGTCAGCATATGCGTCTGGACTCGCTCCTGGAACTGTCGGCGGCGTACCAGTCCATCGCTCATCACACGGCCGATCATGAAGAGGCGGTCGCCGCGTTCGTTGAAAAGCGCCCGGCCTCCTATCAGGACAAGTAATCAGACAACAATAAGAGTGGATGGGGAGAACAGTCATGCGCCGTGTCTTTCGTGAAGATCACAACATGTTCAGGGACCAGGCCCGACGCTTCGTCGAGCGGGAGATCGTGCCTCACCTGCACGAGTGGGAAAAAAACGGCATCGTCCCCAAGGAGCTTTGGCTCAAGGCTGGGGAAACCGGCCTGCTGTGTTCGACCGTGCCAGAGGAATATGGTGGCTCGGGCGGCGACTTTGGCCATTCGGCGGTCATGATTGAGGAACTGGCACGAGCGAACGCGACTGCGGTGGGCTTCACCACGCATTCGGAAATCGTTACGCCTTACATCGTCGCCTACGGCAGCGAAGAGCAGAAGCGCAAATGGCTGCCGCGCATGGTCAGCGGCGAGCTGATCGGTGTGATTGCCATGAGCGAGCCTGGTATCGGCAGCGATCTGCGCTCGATGCGAACGTCCCTGCGCCAGGAAGGCAACGAGTACATCGTCAACGGCCAGAAAACCTTCATTACAAACGGTGGTAACGCGGGGCTGATGGTCACGGCGACCAAGCTCGACCCTGCGGCCAAAGAGCTGACATTGATCTGTGTGGAAGAAGACCGTCCGGGCTTTTCCAAGGGGCGTCTGCTGGAGAAGATCGGGCTCAAGGGGCAGGACACTTCGGAGCTGTTCTTCGATCAGGTTCGCGTGCCGGTCGGTAACAGGCTGGGCGAGGAGGGCATGGGCTTCAAATACCTGACTCACCAACTGGCTTGGGAACGCCTGATCATCGCGATTCGGGCCGCCCAGTCGATCGATACCTTGCTAGAAGAAACTATCGAGTACACCCGTGAGCGCAAGGTGTTCGGCAAACCCGTGCTGGATTTTCAGAACACCCGGTTCAAGCTGGCGGAAGCCAAGGCTCAGGCGACCATGCTCAGGGTCTTTGTCGATGACTGCCTGGATAAAGTCATGCGAGGCGAGCTGACCCCCGAGATTGCCGCCATGGCCAAACTGTTGGGATCGGAGATGCAGGGCAAGTTGCTGGACGAGTTCCTGCAATTGCATGGCGGCTACGGCTTCATGAGCGAATACAAGATAAGCCGGGCGTGGGTCGATGCACGGGTCGCGCGGATCTACGGCGGCACGTCGGAAATCATGAAGGAAATTATCGGTCGTACGCTTTAAGCTGGAACGCGTACGACACCCGATAAAAACCACTCAAGGAGAAAGGCATGAGTGATTCACTGTATGACATCCCGTTGAAGCAGATCGATGGCACTCCCGGCAACCTTGGGCAATACAAAGGCAAGGTTCTGTTGGTGGTCAATGTGGCGTCCAAGTGCGGGCTGACCCCACAGTACGAGGGGCTCGAGAGCCTTTATGAGAACAAGCGTGGCGAGGGGTTGGAGGTGCTGGGTTTTCCAGCCAACAACTTCAAGGAGCAAGAGCCAGGCAGCGACAGCGAGATTCAGTCGTTCTGTTCGACGACTTACAACGTGCAGTTCCCCCTGTTCTCGAAGATCTCCGTGGTCGGTGCGGGCAAGCACCCGCTCTATAGCGAATTGACTTCGGCCCAGCCATCGGCCACCGGTGACGGGCCATTTCGCGAGCGCTTGAAAGGCTATGGCATCGAGAGCGGCGACCCTCAGGAAGTGCTGTGGAACTTCGAGAAGTTTCTGATCGGCCGAGGCGGCGAGGTGATCGGCCGTTTCGCACCGGACGTGGCAGCCGATGACCCGCGTTTGATGGCTGCGATCGACCAGGCGTTGCATGCCTGACCCATCAATGGGCGCAACGCTTGGAGATACAAACGGCTCTGGATTGAATCCGGGGCCGTTTTCGCTTCAGTCAGAAGTTGCAGGCCACGCCCGCTGCCGCGCTCAATGTGCGTCAACATTTCCAATGTCACGTCGATTGTGCGGCAATATCCAGAGTCTGGGGCCATAGCCCTTCGCTTATCAATTGGTTGAATGCACCGGTGATTTCCAACGGCGCATCCACGTAACCCTGCCTTACCGACCACCGCCATATCCCCAGCAGGCCGCCGACCAGGCTGCGCACTGCGATCTCGCCGCCAATTCCATCACTCTGATAGCCGCCATGGCGCTTCAAATGATCACGAACCTGAATGATCAGCAGGTTTTCCAGATGGGACAGAACGATCTCTCGGGAAGCGCCGCTCATCAATGACGTGGTCAGCGCGGCATGCTTTTTCGTCGCAACGAACAACCAGCTGCACACAACCAGCACTGTGCGCGCGCGGCCATTGCTTAGGCGAGTCTGCACAGCCGGCATGCCCATGACACCGTAGCCGGCAACCAGCAGATCTTCCTTGTCCCTGAAGTGCGCATAAAACGTCGACCGCGCAATGCCGGAACGGTCCAGCAAGTCCTGCACGGTGATATCCCGATAGTCTTTTTCCAGTGCCAACTGGTACATCGTTGCCAGCATCAGCTCGCGCGTCCGTTGGGTCCGCTGAGCGTGCCGATCCTGGCCGGGGCAGAGCGCTTGCGGCCATTGATCCTGCAAAGGGGTGTATTGATTTATGAGGAATCTCTACGTCTTCAAGTGCGGTTGATTTTTAGAGTTATTGGACACATGCATCAGGCGTGTTTTTTCCACGATTTCCAGACTGGCACAGCATTCTCGACCAGGCAAGAAAACCACCATCCCTTTTAAATCAACGACCCATGTCATTCATCGAACAGATCCGAGGATCTGTCCGTTGTGGGGTGGCCGCCCTGGTTCTAAATTCTGGGCACCGCTTGTTAGGCAGAATAATAAAAAATGTCCAAAACTTACGACTACGTCATTGTGGGCGCAGGCTCCGCGGGTTGCGTGATGGCGAACCGGCTGTCCCACGACCCGAGCGTTTCGGTATTGCTGATCGAGAGCGGCCCTGAGCATACGAGCCCGTTGATCTCGAGGCCTCGCGGCATCGGCAAGCTTCTCACCGCGGGTAATCCACACGTCTGGGATTATCAGGCGTCACGCGGCGAGCACATGCCTGATGAGTTATTGCTCAAGGGGCGAGCAATCGGCGGCTCCAGTTCGGTCAATGGGATGGTCTATGTCCGTGGCGCACCTGCCGATTACGACGCCTGGGAAGCACAAGGCTGTGAAGGGTGGGGCTGGCAGGACATCGGGCGGCGATTCGTTGCGCTCGAAGACCACGTGCTTGGCAATGATGAATGGCGGGGCAAGGGTGGCCCGCTGAAGGTCAGTGTCCATCCTGCCAATGATCCCTTGTGTGACGCGGTCATCGCTGCGGCAGGCCAGATCGGCACACCCGCCGTGGCGGATACCAATCACGTTCAGGCAGTGCGCGACGGTGGGTTTGGCTACCAACCGCAAACGACATGGGGCGGCCAGCGTTTCAGCGCGGCCAAGGCATTTCTCGACCCTGTGCGCGCTCGAAACAACCTCACGGTGCTGACGGGCAGTACCGCGGAACGCATCCTGTTCGAAGGCGGCCGCGCCACTGCCGTGGTGGTGCGCAATGCTTCGGGCTTGCACGCTTTTGCAATCCGGCGCGAGGCGGTGCTTTGCGCCGACGCGATAGAGAGTCCCAAACTTCTCCAGTTATCTGGCGTCGGTCCTGCGAGCTTGCTCAAGCCATTGGGATCGAGGTCGTCGCCGATTCGCCAGACACCGGGCGCAATCTTCGGGAGCATCTCTATATCGCCCTGCAATTTCGGGTCACCCGAGGCAGCTGCTGCTGGAGGCGAAAGTGTTCACACAAGAGGACAGCGAAGTGCGTGCACGTGCGATTTTTTCGGCCGTGGCAGGTGCTCAACTGATTGCAAGAAGCAGGTCGGACATTGCGTTATTCGACACGCTGATCAACGCCTATCGTGTCTGCGGGCCATTGCCCGCATGAGTTGTTGCGCACCCGATCGTCCCATCCCAAGAGCTTCAAGCTAGCTCCAAGAGCCGGCGTCCCTGGGCACGGATAGCCTTGATGTCCGAGCTACCTTCGGGGCGTGCGGCTCTTTTTCCGAGCGCCGACTGGATGTGGGAACCCGCATGTCCTGGTGCTGCTTTATCAGGGTGTAGCACCTCGGATTTCTGTTTTGAGCCATTCGAGAACCGCACGAATCTCTGGCGAATTCTGTTTTCCCGAAGAGCACAGGAAGTGATAGCCCGTGTCACTTTCCATCTCTTCGTCCAGCAGTTTCTGGAGGGTTCCAGTGCGTAATTCATCGGAGATGTGTGATGTTCTGGCCATCGCGACACCCAATCCTCGTATGGCAGCCGACACGGCCATATTGGAGTGCGGCACGACCAGGGCACAGTTGAGCGAGGAGGGCGTCAGGGCGTTTCTCTGGAGCCAGTAATCCCAGGAGGGCGTCGAAATCTGCTCGCCGTTGGCCATGCTTCGCGAACGTAGAATGAGGGGGAAGTCGAGAACGTCTGCTGGCGTTTCGGGTCGACCGAGCCGTTCGACCAGCGCGGGGCTGCACACTGGAAAGGTCCGTTCCGCAAGAATGTACTCCGAGTAGAAACCTGGCCAGGCAGCCTCCTGGGATTCCAAGCGTATGGCAGCTTGTCCGTTGGCATTGTCGAATCTGGAAAAATCCTCGGTGTTGAGCTGGATTTGGATGTCGGGATGCGAGGCGTAGAAAGACGGCAGGCGAGGGATCAACCAGGTGTTGGCAAACGAGTCATGGACGAACAATTCAATCTGTGATGAGCCTGGAGCCTCTCGTTCAAAACGCGTGGCGAGTGCCGCAAAGTCTTTTAAAAACTGACGGACGATCGGGAGCAGCTCGATGCCAGCCTGGGTCACTACAATGGCGCCAGCGCTCCGGTCAAATAGCTCGGTACCCAGTAACTCTTCCAACTGTCTGACCTGGTGGCTGATTGCGCTTTGCGTGACATGCAACTCAAGAGCTGCCTGCGAGAAGTTCAGATGCCGCACGCACGCTTCGAAGCCTCTGAGCGCAGCCATCGAAGGAAATTTTATAGCGGCCATTATTCGGACTCTGGGGGGCGTTCATAGGGCATTAAATCCTTTCATTAACGACGGCTCCTCGCATCGGGACAGAATGGGTCTTTCTCTGCGGCGAAACTCACCATGACCTCCTCAGTTTCCACGCCTGACTTGTCGGATACTAAACGAACATCGCATAAAAGTACGCTCACCGCCGCGTGCGCTGCTCATGCAACCCATGATGGATTAAGCGATCTGGTGTACGTATTTCTGCCTGTGTGGCAGGAGATGTTCATGCTTGGGTATGTGTGGTTGAGCGTGCTCAGAAGTGCCTATGCATTAACGCTCGCCGCACTGCAGATACCTGCAACTTCTTTGTCATTGAAGTTCCGTCCGGTTCATCTGCTCGTTGGTTCGACCATGGTGACCGCTCTGGGCTGGTTATTGGCAGGCTTGGCTGGCGGTGCCACTGCCTTGGGTGCGGCGCTGGTGGTCGCCGGGGTCGGGGGGAGCGTGCAGCATCCCATCGCGTCTGCAATGGTTTCTCGCGCTTACGGCACCGCCGCAAAGCGTCCATTGGGCATCTACAACTTCGCCGGAGATGTGGGCAAGTCCTTACTGCCGGCGTCTGCTGCTGTGCTACTTACTTATGGCTCGTATCAGCACGTGGTCATGGTGTACGCCGGGGTTGGGTTGCTTGCTGCACTGTTGATCTGGTCGCAGCTAAAAAACGTTGACACTGCCAGCCAACATCCGGCGACGCGTCGAAACGCGTCCAGCATCAGAAAGGGTGCTGAACACCCAGCTGCATTTCGCGTCTTGCTGTTCACGGCAGTGCTGGACAGTGCCGTACGGATGGGATTTCTCACTTTTCTACCGTTCATCATCAAGGCTCACGGCGGCTCGCTGGCGCAGACAGGCATTGGCCTGACGCTGGTGTTTATCGGCGGCGCAATTGGCAAGTTCTGTTGCGGTTGGCTGGCTGATTCAGTGGGGAGTAGCAGGGCGATAGTGCTGACTGAAGTCGCTACAGCGCTTCTCATCGTCGTGGTGTTGATGGCACCGCTGATGACCGGCATGCTGGCGCTACCTTTGCTAGGCGTGGTTCTCAACGGCACCTCATCGGTGTTGTATGGCGGGGTCACCGATGTGGTCGAAGCGCCTGGGCTGGAGCGAGCTTTTTCGGTTTTCTACACCGGCACGATAGGCGCGGGTGCCGTAGCGCCGGTGCTGTACGGATACGTCGGTGACCATGCCAGTATCACTGCGGCAGTCGCCGTCATAGCGGCAACAGCTGCGGTATCGTTTCTACCTGTGTCTGTCGCGGTATTCAGACGCCCTGATCTGTTCGGTGAGCCAGCACGGCGGTCTACACGGCAGGACTAGGGGCGCTATTGTGAGCGTGTCGCGTTTCCCGCTCCTTGGCCGCGCTTATGCCTCTGGCCGTCTTGAATGCTCGATTGAACGGGTACTCGGATCGGTAACCCACCATGTACGCAATCTCGCCGATGTTCAACGACGTCTGGGTCAATAGTTGATCTGAGAGCAATGAGGTTTGGTGTATATCATGGCTTGAGGAACGCGCATCTGCAATATCCGGGTCTGGTGATTATCAGATACTAAATCTGCGATTTCTCTTTCCCCCCAGTGTGAAGCTAGACCGCGTCGGGCGGCACTGGCACTGTGCTGGTAAGGCCCAGAGATATGCAGGAATATCATGGGTGGTTGACTGAGCCATAGCTGTAAGCAGGATGTGATGTCCCTTGGTTCCAGACCAGTGAATCCAAATGCCATCCTGCGGTGGATGGCTATTTAGATTTAGGGGGCGAGGGGAGTAGAGCAGATGGTTCGCAATCTAGACTTTGGGCAATCTGGTAAAGCTTCTCGAGCGTCAGGTTCACTTCACCTCTTTCAATGCGGCCCATGTAGCTGCGATCCAACCTGCACATAAGTGCAAGGCTTTCTTGAGAAATACCTCTGAGCTTTCGAACGCCTTTGATTTGCTTGCCCAGCTCCTTAGCCAGATCCCACATAGCTGCCTCTTCTACCTGAGGCGGCACTATCTTGCGTTTGCGGACAGCTTTGCCACGGACTATAATCCGTATTTCTAGATGCAAAGCGTCTCGTCACGCTCAGTTTGTGAGCCAAATCATTGGCAAGTCAGACAGAGCAACTTGCTGGGTCAGAAGTGAGGGCGTTAACAGATCTCAATTCGTGCTGCAGCAGGGAGCCAGCCAACCTCACCATGGTGTATCAGTGATATACGTGCTCGACCCCGCGCGCCGCTCAGTTGAAACCCGGTCGCATTGCGAACTGGAGGGACTCTGCTTCCTAGCGACAATCACTTCAATCCATACAGGCAAACGGGACCGGGCTGCGATCTTACGTTGCGCCTACGAGCTCCAGAGCTATCTGAATTTTGCGAAGGGCGTGGTCATTGAAGGCGTGCAGATGTTGTGCCCCCCCGATTTGACCGGACGACCGTCCTGGAGTTTGGAGACGCTGGTCCAGATTGTGTGTTTCAGAGGTGTTGATACCGAAGATTCAGCCGTGGTTTACGAGACCTCGATGGGGACGTACAAGCTTGGAGAGCTGGACCTTCGTAGGAAGAAGACGCGCCACGTGTGGTACTCAGAGCGGCACCTGCGCGCTCATAGTCCACGAGCATCAAACCATACTGTTGACGTAAGCGAACCGCAGTTCTACGGCTCAATGTTGACGGATCGCTCCTGAGATATTGCGTGGTAAACCCTTTCAAACCTTGTTGATCAACCAATTGCTAGAAGGGGATTTAGTGGCAATCCTAGAGCAAGCTGCAAATGCCCTGAACGACGCCAAAACCATTGTGTGCTTTTCCGGCGCAGGCATCTCGGCAGAGAGTGGTATCCCTACCTACCGTGACGGGACGACCGGGCTATGGGCAGGTCACTCTCATCAACAGATGGAGACAGCCAGGGCGTTTCGACAGAACCCTCGACTTATCTGGGGATGGTATCTATGGCGAAGGCAGCAGGCGGTACGTGCGCAGCCCAACGCTGCTCATCTGGCCCTGAGTGAACTAGTTCGCCGAGAGCGTCCAATCCCCATCATCACGCAAAACATAGACGATCTGCATGAGAGAGCGGGATCACTGGAGGTAGTGCATCTGCATGGTAGTTTATCGTCTTCGAAATGCTTCGCCTGTCATCGACCAGCTTTGGTGACGCCGGCTCCCATTCCGGAGGAGGGCCTACTGGTCGAGCCACCGCGGTGCGTTCGCTGTAATGGGAAATTGCGTCCAGGGCACGTGTGGTATGGCGAGGATCTCCCAGCGGGCACTTGGAAATCAGCCGTATCACTGGTAGAAAATTGTGACATTTTGCTTTCCGTTGGTACATCCGGGGTGGTCACGCCCGCTGCCAACCTTCCAGAGATTGCACTGTCTGCCGGAGCAACGGTTATTCACGTTAATACAGATGACGTAGGCTCAGGCGCGCCCAATGAGCTCATGCTCATTGGCAAGGCGACTGAAATCCTCCCACGGCTGTGCTCACCCTTGGTTACCGAGGACCATGCTTGATGACGACGACTCATGAGCGAACACGCGGCGTCGTGGATGCGGGAGAGTTTCTTGAAAGGCTTTCGAAAGACAGCTCTCTGCCTCGCCCCGTGAGGCTAGAAGCCAAGCGCCTGCTCCGTCATTTTCCCAGCGGGCAGGACATTTCGCGGGCCGGTCGCCTAGAAAACATCCGACAGCGAGCCATCGATGAGCTGTTGGGTAACGGCGTGGAGTTACCTCCTGTCCTTAGCACTTGGCCGATCAGTGAGACGTTTTTCTCTGGCGATGACGAAGAGGCCGCAACCATCGTTACGATGCGGATCTAGAGAACCGGTTATGTACAACAATTACTCTATGGTGGACTGGTGCTCATCTTGGGCGCTGGTCGGCGGGAACGTAATCTGTGTTTCGTGTATGAAATGGCAGACGCTTTCAGAGGCGCATGAAGGCTTTCCTCACGACCTGACATGTAGGGTAAAGGATGAACTGACTCGTTATCCGTGGGTAGAGCTCCATCAGATTCTCGACAACGACCGTGGGTAATCATCGGCCTTAATTTGAGAATTCTAAGGTGTGTTCGCTGGCCGCGTACGAATAGGAAAATTCCTGTGACGACCGTTTTACTCTGAATTTTGGTCAGGTTGTTCAGGATGGATCGGTACCGAGGGGAGGGCTTAGGTCCAGATGGAAAGCTTCAAAAAAGACAATACATGTGCCTCAGTCTTATCTGAGGCAGTGGATGAGCGAAGCAAAGGCCCTAACTTACAGGTTGTTGGTGCCGAATGAAAAATGTGTGGCCTGGAAGCGATTATCCCCAAAAAACATGCCAAGCTCGAGCACCTGTACACCTATTTCTCCGGCTCAAAGATAGCGATGAAACAGAACGCTGGCTTTGATCGTGATTTTGAAATACCTGCAGCTTTATCGATCACTTACGTCCCGCTTTCGCCTTGGGTACGTCAAAGCAGGCCAGGAAACAGGGTCATGATGGAGTGCCCAGAAAGCCTCATCGAGACCTGACTGTCATCACCCATCGCTATCAACCCCTCTCTTGCCATCTGGCCGAGTAAATCACGTGTTGTTGATTCACTAAGACCCAACTTGGCTTGGATGTCTGAATATTGCATGGGTCCGGACTCAAGAAGGCTGCGGTAAAGGTGAAGGGCTTCGATGCGTAGAGTCGGCAGCGATTTACCGTCGGCCCTCGGAAGTCCGGAGCATTGACGCATGTGAAAGTAGTGATCGATACGTCGGTTAAGCGTGCGAGGTTCCAAGAGCGCGCTGACGAAACGCGCCTGCTCGAGCGCGATACTGATGAAGTACTCGGTAAATTTGAGCAGCCCGCGGTCGGAGAGAGCTCCTCGGCCGTCTAGATCGCCTTTACGAACATGGTCAGCAGCTCTCAAGGCCGCATAATATGCATCCGCGTCTCCAGCGAATCCGCGGCTCATTGACCACAGTCCGTAACCCTTCAAACCGCCGGCAGTTAAATACTCGTCGGTGAAAAGGCGGCCCGTCCTTCCGTTTCCATCGATAAATGGGTGCAACCAGAGTAAACGATGGTGAGCTCCCGCAGCAGCCAGGAGCGGCGCCAGCCCATGTAGCCGGTTCAGCCGATAAGCATTTTCGAACCACGTCAGGTAGGTCCCGATTTCATCCGCGTGGGGCGGAATGTGAAGGCCCACCTTTACACCTCGAGTTCGGTACTCACCTGGTGCCAGTGAGGCAGGTTCGCCATCAGCCCCGACCTTGATAAGCAAGTGCTTCGCGGGCAGCCCCGTATAGAGCTCGCTATGAAGGCGCGAGATGGATTCGCGAGTGCAGATTGCGGCCGCATCGATCGGATCCTTAGCCAGACGGAGTCGAGCGTCAGCGTGGTGTTTGATTTCCAGTAGGTCCGGCGCCACCTCCGCATCTTTTGAATCATTCTGAGTACACAGCAAGTCGCCGGGCGACGCCCGGTTTCCCTCGATCTTGTTGCTGTAATACGAGTTGGCCAAGCGTTGCAGGCGGATCAACGGTAAGCGCATCGGTTTAGGGATATTTGCATTCAGTGAGGCGTCAAGGTGCATGAGCTCGAGAACGGCGTCCTTGAGGTCGCCGGGCGCGCGGTCTTGCGTGGTGAATGGAGTTAAAGCCATTTGTCCACCATCATAAGCGCGCAGTAACAAATTCGTATTCGTTCGCACCAGTTCTCACACGAGTAGAAATGGTGCAGGCGTCGCAAACCACATCAGCGACGGTGTCTATCTCGGCTTTGCCGACAATCTTCATGGTGACCTCATCGCAAGGGGCGAAGGCGAAAGCTTCTCTTGTCAGAACTAGGTCGCTTAGCCAGGATCCGGGGGACAGACAGTGTAGAAATGAGTGGAACATCGAACAAGTCTTTAACAGCGAGAAAAGCCACGACTCTGAATAGACCTACGAGATATTCTTCAACCTGAGCGCAGAGCAGGTCGACCTTTTCAATCTGACAAAGACACGGATGACTTACCAAGGCACAGCAGATACGCCGCGGCTCAGTCGAATTTCCGCCAATTCACATAGGCGGAAATTGAGATGAAGGAGGAGGAGGGTGGTCGTCAGCCTTTAGAATGAGCGGATGTGGCGGCGAATATGTAATAATTAGCAGATCATCGAATATGCTGTTCGACGCCAAGTAAATCTCCTAACCTGAACAGCGCATGGTGTATTGGTCGAACTAAGCGCCACGCCAGCCTCGATAAAGCAAGCATTGACGGAATCAAAAACAGCCATGTCTGTCACCGCGCCTATTTCAAGCCGCATCAAACGCATGCCCAAGGGTAAACCTTTTGCTAGCGCAGTTTTCGCGGATGCGGGCTCGCGCGCCTCGGTTAACAAAGCTCTGTCTCGCTTGGTACTCAGCGGCTCGCTAGAACGCGTTGCTCGCAGCATCTATATGCGCCCCAAGCAGAGCGAGTACACCGGTAAAAGGGTGCGGCTCAACCCTCTCGCAGTGCTAGAAGCAGTCGCCCGAGCAACAGGCGAGACAATCCAAATCCATGGCGCAGAAGCTGCCCGATACGCCTCACAGAAACGGCTTCAACGCTTTTCTTTCGTGAGCGAAGATAAAAAATGGTGGGTATGACAGAATCGCAGACCCTGAAGCCGCGTACGGCAGATGAACTAAATTTGCGAAATGGAAAATGCGTAGCGATTTTGGATTTTCAGGGGAAAGGATTGCTGAGATTTAGTTCGGCGAGCTCCTGTAGCTCTGGCCGCCATGAGCATCAGACATACCATTTAACATAATATACATTATACGTAACAACGTATTACAGACTGGGGCGGTTGCCGTGCCGGATTTGAACGCAGCCTCGGTCCTCGATTCGCCTTTGGCCACCAACATCAGGTTTTTCGTCGATCCTCGATCTATCCATGCTTTGACCCCGTCACTGTGTCTGCTTCCTGCGCTCACCTTCGACTATTCACGCGCGCGCGCGCACCATCAATCAGCGGCACCTCATACGCAGCATCCGAAACGCCGAGTATCACCGCTCAAACCCATCGACTGCTGCAAACCAAATCAGCTCAATCACCCAGGCGCTGCGGCTCGGGCACGGCGTCTGGGTCAGGTTTGGTTGACATGCGTGCATGTTCACGGCGAGGAATTCAGCGCGCGGGACATGCCGCTAAGGTTTTGCTAGCCGCGCCATCGGTTCAAACGCCGATGTGGCCGAATTTCTCCATTGGAATAACGACTGACGGCGTGTCAGCCCTTGCATAAACGCGGAAAAAGCGCTGAAAGCCACGGTTTACAAGGGTTAAAGGCCAGATTAATGGGGCTTTCAAGCGCTTTTTTTGGCGACTGGATACCCTTAGAAGCGCCAATCTTTCCCTTGGAAGGCCATTACCACGGTTGGCCTCGAGTTTGCCTGGTCATCATTAGAAATGCGTACGCCTGGCAAATGAGATGCCCGCCGTCACAAATGCAATATCCGATAATCACCAGACCCGGATATTTCACGTCTGTGTGATCAACGCTCTGGCTGCCGGCGCCGAAGCCGTTGACGCGTCAATCATGTGACTGAATCCTGGCCTATGCGTGCAACGAGACGTCCAGCTTTCAGGCATTTCCAAGGGCGTATGCCTCTCCCCATCTCGATTGCAGCAGCGTTGCCGCTTCCCTCGGTAACTCGCGAAGCCATCCTGGAAAAGCCGTTCCAATAAGCGGCTCGCTCTCGGCGTGTGGTGGTTTGAAGGAAACGGTCCAAACCACGTCATAGCGATCGAGAATTTCAACCATGTCGCTGCGCAGGAAAGGCACGTGCCGCGCTGCATCAGCGATTTCTCGAAATGCTTGCTCGACACCTCCAGGCCACAGCACCACCCCTACCGTGCTGGCTGCCGCACCATATTGGTGGATCCGATGGGCTGTCCCCGCCTCCAGCCTTAACGCATCACCCTGTCTCAGGAACGCTATTTGCCCGTCCCCGGTACGTATTTCCAGCGCGCCACTGAGGGCGACGACCAGCTTCGTTTCTTTGCGATGCAGAAGTGGGAGGTTGTGAGCGCGTACAGGCAAGACGAAACGCATCGCTGTGGCCGTGCCGCCAACGCTCGCCTGCGGAACGTCGATCCACACCGGGTAACCATCGGGTATCAACATCAGACAGTCCGGATCGCGCACGTCCATCAACCCTCCTTCGTCATCTATTGGTTGTGCTTATGCAGTGCATTGCATATCGGTCTTGGACGCTATCAAAGGAACGGAAGATGATTGCCTCACACGAAGCAACACCCACCGAACTCAACCAACTGATAGAGGTAACACCATGCAACAGTCCCACGCCTATACCGATACTAGCCTTGAATTGACCACCAAGGTTCTGGATGCCAAGGCTCGTAAAAATCTGTCGTGGCAGGATCTGACTGACGGCACCGGTCTGGGCCTCGCCTACGTCACAGCAGCCCTGCTCGGCCAGCATCCTCTGCCAGCCAGCGCCGCAAAGGTCATTGGCGACAAACTTGAACTGGATGCCGATGCAGTGGCCCGCCTCCAGATCATCCCGTTGCGCGGCAGCTTGGCCGGTGTGCCCACCGATCCGACCATCTACCGTTTCTACGAGATGATTCAGATCTATGGCACCACCCTGAAAGCGCTTGTGCACGAACAATTCGGCGACGGAATCATCAGTGCGATCAACTTCAAGCTGGACATGAAAAAAGTTGAAGACCCTGAAGGTGGTCACCGCGCTGTCATTACATTAGACGGTAAGTTCCTGCCACTGCGTCCTTTTTAAGGATGCACCAGGAAAGTTAATTCGGCCTGCGCCAACGCAGGCCTGCGTCAACACTTAATTTATTACTGATCCAACACCAAACTTTAATGGAGGACTCCCCATGAAAAAGTTTCTGTTTTTAGTACTGTCGCTTGCTGCCTCAACGGCCGTGTTCGCTCAAGAAGCACCCGCCACTTCGGACGTCGTTCACTATACATACGGCATGCACCTGGACATCGCTCACGTCGTCAAGGTAACTCCTGCCGGCACTGTGTGCGCGCCAACTCCTGTACAGATGACTTACAAAGACTCGCAAGGCGGTGTTCACGTTTTGGAATACGACGTGATGGGCGAAGGCTGCACTAACTAACATTCCAATCAAATCCTCCAGTTCGCAGGCATTACAAAATGAAAGCACTCATTGACGGTTTTTTGAAGTTTCAGAAAGAAGCCTTTCCACAACGCACAGACTTGTTCAAACATCTGGCCACAACCCAGCACCCCGGAACTCTGTTCATTACGTGTTCTGACAGCAGGGTCGTACCTGAACTTCTGACGCAGCAGGAACCCGGCGAACTGTTTGTGATCCGCAATGCGGGTAACATCGTGCCCTCCTACAGCCCTCACCCGGGTGGTGTATCTGCCACGGTCGAATATGCAGTCGCCGTGCTGGGCGTGACCGACATCGTCATCTGCGGACACTCTGATTGTGGTGCGATGACGGCGGTTGCAAAGTGCAAGTGCATGGACCATTTACCGGCGGTTGCTGGCTGGTTGGAGCATGCTGAGTCTGCCAAAGTCATTAACGAATCCCGGTCTCACATCAGTGAAGCCGCGAAGGTGAGCTCGATGGTGCGAGAGAACGTCATTGCCCAGTTGGCGAATATTCAAACGCATCCGAGCGTCCGCCTGGCCCAGGAAAAAGGCGCCGTGAATTTGCATGGCTGGGTATATGACATCGAGACGGGGTCGATCGATGCACTGGATGCAGACGGCCGTGGCTTCAAGTCGTTGGTTCAGCACCCTACCACTTGTGCGGTACAGGCGCGCCCCGGCAAGGCTGCAGCCTGACGATTACGACCGACATGGGGATGAAGCATCAGGCCCGCAATAACCCTGGACATCACGAAAACTGCCCATGCTGCATGGCTGCCAAGTATGGGCATTTCGTCCACATCGATCGATGTGTCGATCATTCCAGTTTGTAAAGTTTGTTTCTGTCAGCGTCTGTCTGCCCGGATGGGCGTATGCGCTCGCCTTTCTCGTAGGCACGAACGACAGCGGCACGCTCCCCAATCGTCGTCAACCATGCCGCCACGTTTGGAAAGTCGTCCAACGTCATCCCCTGCTTCTCGTACTGCAGGACCCAGGGATAAATCGCCATATCGGCAATTGAATACGCCCCAGCTACAAAATCGCGCTCAGCCAACTGATGTTCCAGCACGGTATAAAGCCGCACCGTCTCCTTATGGAACCGAGCCACAGGGGCAGGCAAGTGCTCCGGCGCATAGTTCAGAAAATAGACTGCTTGCCCGAGGATCGGCCCCAGGCTTGCGGCTTGCCAGAACAGCCACTGAAGGACCTCTGTCGAACCGCGAATGTCAGCCGGTAAGAATTGGCCGCTTCGCTGAGCCAGGTACAAAAGGATAGCGCCCGATTCAAAGATCGACACACCGACCTCAGCGTCCACTAATGCCGGGATGCGTTGGTTGGGCGAAATGCGGGTGAATTCGGCAGCGAACTGTTCGCCCAGGCTGATGTTGATTGGATGTGCGGTATACGGCATTCCGGACTCTTCAAGGAAGATCGCGACCTTCTGACCATTAGGCGTGGGCCAATAGAAAAAATCGACAGCACTGGAAGGCGTGGTCACGGCGTAACCCTCTGGGTGAAACGGTGGGTACCGAGTCGGGTTCACCTGCTCTGCATCCGCAGGCAAAACCGAAAAAAATTAGCACTTCAAACTTGAGACTGACTGAAGCGTTCGTCCAAAATTCTAGATCATTAGAAACAAAGGTATTGATAAGCATAGGAGATAACGCATCGTTCAGACCAACGGAGCTCATTCATCATGGGGTTTAAAGCGCTCGCATGGCGTCTTGGGTGATTTAACAGCTAACCACTTTTTATTTAGCGCAAGCGATGGAATAACGCGATGTGAGTCTTGTTTATTTTGTGCGACGGAATAATCGTTACAGGCCTAATAAAGGCGCGATTAAAACCGGCCAGTTATGACACGCAACTGACTCCCCTGACTCAGTTCAGTTGACACTTTATTTTTCTCAGTCGGGATGTTTATAAAACGGCTTGCGCTACAGTCAATGGGCTTACCTTTCCCAAGATCACGCAACCGAGAACTACCTTGGCGGGTCGGCCTGTCGTGGCGGCATCCTTTGTGGCCGCCGTAAGTGTTACATCATCACCCTATAAGCTGGCACGCTCAGCAGGACAGCATTTCGCTGCCAGCCCCCGGTAATCAATTTACTCAATTGGAGCAATCGTCATGGGCCTCACTCTCTACGGTTTTGACGCCAGTCCCTATGTACGTACCGTGAAAATACTGCTCAGGGAGAAAGGCGCAACGTTCGACCAGTTGCAGGTCAACGTCATGAAAGGCGAGCCGCATCATCCTGAGCACCTCAAACGACACGCCTTCGGGAAAGTCCCCGTTGTCGAGCATGACGGCTTCAGGGTGATTGAAACCAGCGCGATCATGAGCTATCTCGATGCGGTCTTGCCCGGTCCAACGTTCACACCGGACACGCCCCGCGATCGCGCACGGAGCCAAATGGCTCAAGCCATATACGACTCGTACGGCTATGGCTCCATGGCCTCGGTGTTTGGTTACTACCTGTTCCCTGATTTCATCGGTGGCCAGAATGACGAATCGTTGAAAAAGGGCATCGAGGCCTCGAAACTCGTCCTGACAGAACTGATGAAGCTCAAAGGCAGCGACCCTTTTATTGCGGGTAAATCGCTGTCGATCGGTGATTTATACCTCGCCCCAGCGTGCGCCTACCTTGCAATGACGCCAGACGCCGAAACGGTATTTTCAGTCGAGGGCTTCAGCGGCTGGTGGGAAACGATTCAAGATTTGCCAAGCTTTAAGACAACGCCACCACAGTAATCAAGCATTGGGGTGATTGTGCCGGGGCCGCGTGCCCCGGTGCTATTCTCTCCCCTAATCACCCTGCCAATTACGCTTTCGCCCCGGCGCCCCCGCACCGGGATCAAACCCATGCTGATTACCCCATGGAGGTTGCGCCAAATTGAGCAGCAACACGCCCCGCCCGCTTCGTTCTGACGAGTCTATCGTTGCTTATGGCACCCCGCTCTCGGCCACCCGTGAGGGAACCCTGAGCTATCTACCCGTTGCGCTTTTCGGCTCAGTAATCGGCTTACGTCAACATCACTGGCACTGTCGATCGCTTCGCGAGCGCCCTGTATGTGCTTACCATTTTCATGCTGTCCGTGGTGATCGGCCGCATACGATATCTGGCGATCTGCTGCCCCTTCCGCCTTTCATGGTGGGCGGTCAGCTTTCCTTCAGCGGGAGCCGCTGTGTGTGCGCTGAGATACGCTCAACACACTTCCAACGTGTTCACCGACTCAGTCGCTATCGTGCTCCTGATCGGCGTTACATTGCTGTTGTTCGTCATGACGGTGAAAACCCTCGCCAGCCTTGCGCGCGGGAATCTCAAGCACCTGGTCGGATAATGCGTACTCATCGTCTCAAGGCTTTGTAGCCTATGTGTCTATCAGGCGACCAGATTACCAGCGCCAGGATGGCCAACTTCAGCGCATCAGATCTGTGCAATACCGCCGTCAACAAACATTTCGCTGCCGTTAATAAAGCTTGAATCATCGGACGCCAGGAACACAGCGGCTTTTGCCACTTCTTCTGGACGCCCTACCCGGCCCAGCGGAATCAGCGAAGCAAAGTGATCAAGCAAGCCCTGCTGATGCGCTTTGTCTGGACCCGCCAACTCTACGAGGCCTGGGGTTTCGATCGGTCCTGGGCTGAGGGTGTTGATTCGAATATCGCGCCCTTTCAGATCTAGAATCCAGTTACGGGCAAAAGACCGAACCGCGGCTTTCGACGCTGCGTACACGCTAAAGTCAGGAGTACCTCCGCTGGCAGCCGTAGAGCCGGTGAGGATGACGGAAGCGCCTTTTGCGAGGAGCGGCAGCGCTTTCTGTACCGTGAACAGCACACCTTTGACATTACGTCCGAAGGTGTCGTCGAAGTGCTCTTCAGTCACCGCCTCCAGAGACAGCAACGATCCGCCGCCAGCATTGACGAACAGCACGTCGATCTGACCTTTTTCAGCCTTGACCTGAGCATAGAGTGCATCCAGTTCCGAGAGCCTGGATGAGTCGACACGAACGCCTTTAGCGTTGCCAATTTCCAGCACCGCCGCGTCCAGCTCAGCCTGACGCCGGCCGGTGATGTAGACATAGGCGCCTTCCTTGGCAAACTGGATGGCAGTCGCCAAACCAATCCCGGTGGATCCACCCGTGACAATGGCGACTTTGCCTTCAAGTTTACGTGACATCTTTATTTCCTCAGTTGGGCGCAGGGGGCGCGTATCTGAAGATTATCGACATGGCACACCCTTCGAAATAGAATTGATTGCAAACCATGATTGCAGAATTGTCGATGTCGAAGATGCCCGATTTTGAAGGCCTGGCGATGTTTGCGAAGGTCGCGGAAGAGCGATCTTTCGCAGCCGCTGCGCGGGTGATGGGCGTGTCCGTCGCCACGGTTTCCCGTGGTGTCAGCCGCCTTGAAGACCGATTGGGTGCCCGACTGCTGAACCGTACGTCTCGCCAACTGGCGTTGACTGAGTTCGGTCGCAGCATCGCCGAGAGTGCGAGCCAACTGTATCGTGACGCGGAAGAGACCGAAGGCGTAGCACGGGACCTATCGTCACAACCCAAAGGGCTGGTGCGCCTGGCCATCCCGATGACATTCGGGCTCAAATGGGTCGCCCCTATCCTCCCGGAATTTCTCGAAGCCTATCCTGAAGTGTCGATCGACCTGCATCTCGCTGACGCCTCTGTCGACCTGATTGGCGACGGTTTTGATGCCGCCATCCGGATTGCTGTGCTGCCTGACTCCTCATTGGTCGCTCGACGACTCGCCCCGGTTTCTCGATACCTTGTTGCGTCTCCAGCCTATCTGCAACGTTTCGGCCATCCACTGCGACCTCAGGATCTGGAGACCCGAAACTGCCTCGGCTACGCGTATCGAGCCCAGAATGATGTATGGCGGTTGCACGACAACGCGGGAAACGAAGTGAGTGTCACGCCGACCGGCTCGCTACGCGTGACCAATGTGGACGCGCTCGTCCCGGCTTTACTCGCAGGTATTGCCATTGCTGAACTGCCGGAATTTGTCGCGAGCGAGTACCTCAGAGACGGTCGATTGCAAAGAGTGCTACCCGATTGGTCTATGCAGTTGGGCGGCGTGTACCTGGTGACGCCGTCGGCACGCACGCGCCCGGCAAAGATAGACGTTCTTTTTGATTTCCTTATCCGGAAACTGTCCGACCCGTCCTGGCAGTTGATTGCACCGTGAGAAAAACAGCGCTGATCCCTTGATGCCTGTGTCGCCACAAGTTTTTAAGCGCCCGAGGACCACGCGAAAGAATTAACGTCCTCGATACTTTACTGCCAAGAATTACCTTACATTCTATAAATAGAACAACAATGTCGCGGAAGTTTAAAAGATTGTTCCACTTCGCAACACTGTGAACTGCCCTCTCTACGTCACCCGCGATGAGTAGCACAGCCCCTGCCGACGATTATATTAAATTCATATAATAACCAGGCCATTAAGCTCCTAGGGTCTTGGACGAAACATTCCGGCCGCATTAGCCTTTGTTTAATTAACCTTCGTTAAAACGTCGTCGTCCGACATCCACCCACGGGGCAAAACAATGAAAGCACTTATCGACGGTTTCATTAAATTCCAGAAAGAGGTGTTTCCACAGAGAACCGATCTATTCAAATACCTGGCGACCACTCAAACCCCCGAAACGCTGTTTATCACCTGCTCCGACAGCCGGGTCATACCTGAGATGTTGACGCAACAAGAACCGGGCGAACTGTTTGTTATTCGCAATGCGGGAAACATCGTGCCTTCTTATGGCCCGCAACCGGGTGGAGTGACTGCTACGGTGGAATATGCGGTCGCGGTCCTCGGAGTCTCGAATATCGTGATCTGCGGACACTCCGATTGCGGCGCGATGACGGCAGTCTCCAGTGGAAAATCCCTGAATCACCTGCCCGCCGTTGCCGCGTGGATGAGTTACGCTGAGTCGGCAAAGGTCATCAACGCCTCCCGTAAACACGCCAATGATAAAGAGCGGGTGTGCTCCATGGTCAGAGAGAATGTCATTGCACAACTGTCGAATTTAAGAACACACCCAAGCGTTAGACTGGCGATCGAGCAAAAGAAGTTAAACCTGCACGGCTGGGTTTATGATATCGAAACGGGTTCTATCGAAGCGCTGGACGGCACGACCAATCAGTTTGTGTCATTGGTGGATTATCCCGAGACAAAGGCATAGGGATCGTCAGTATCAAGGGTAACTTTCCCGGCTGTATTGTTTCCATAATCATTGCAGTTAAAAAGCTTTAGCCGTCCACCAATACTCACGCCGTCATCCACCCCAGACCCACTCACCGACACTGTCGATGAGTGGGATGCCTGTCGCTATATGAGTGCTAACGGCCGGTTCTACGAGTCAGCTGCGAGTTCTTGGCGCTGCGAGCGCTGGGAAGCCATCTATACGGAGCACTTATCCAATGGATTGTATATGGGTCTTGGACGTTGCCTGCGTAACGGACGATGATCGTTTCACACCCAGGCAGCCCAGGCGCTGCCTCATTAATCAAGCCAATTTGATCGGAAAAACACCATGGTACAGTCTCACGCCTACAAAGATTCCAGCCTCGCCCTGACCACCGAAATTCTCGATGCCAAGGCCCGCAAAAACTTGTCCTGGCAGGACATGGCTGATGGCACCGGCCTTGGCCTTGCCTATGTCACCGCCGCCCTGCTCGGTCAGCACCCTCTTCCAGAAAACGCAGCCAAAGTGGTTGGCGAAAAACTGGGCCTGGACGCGGCTGCCGTCGCTGCGCTGCAAATTATTCCCCTGCGTGGCAGCCTGACCGGCGTTCCTACCGACCCGACGATCTATCGTTTCTACGAAATGATCCAGATCTACGGCACCACCCTGAAAGCGCTGGTTCACGAGCAATTTGGCGACGGCATCATCAGTGCGATCAACTTCAAACTTGATATGAAGAAGGTAGAAGATCCAGAAGGCGGTCACCGCGCGGTCATCACGCTTGACGGTAAATTCCTGCCACTGCGTCCTTTCTAATCTGCGACGTGCTCATTGAATCGGCCCGCACCCCATGCGGGCCTGTTTCAAGAAAAACGCGTCTACGACCGCCAATGACCTGGCCGTTCATCTACAAGAGCGGCCACCAATAACCCCTCATTGTTCGTTTAGAACCTGATGACCCAGTTGAGCAGGAACGCGCACGTTTGCCTTCAAATCAGGATACAGCGGCGTGATCCGGGCTTGAACGTGAGGCTCATCCAGGCCCCATTACTGCTTACAAAGGAGCCAACATGTCCACACACGCGACTTTGAAAGCGGATGCTGTCGATATCCCTGCAGACGGGCTGCCTCAAAATGCTCGACGCCTCGCCATATTCTCGTTGGCCATCGGTGTCGGTATGGCGTCGCTCGATACGGCGATTGCCAATGTCGCCCTTCCAGCGATTGCAGATCAACTGCACACGACCCCGGCAGCTTCGGTCTGGATCATCAACGTCTATCAACTTGCAATGGTGGCCACACTCCTTCCTTTAGCGGCACTGGGAGAGATCATCGGCTACCGACGCGTGCTCCTGTTCGGACTGCTTTTATTCACCCTCGCCTCCCTCGGATGTGCATTGGCCTGGTCTCTCCCATCGCTGGTTATCGCTCGCCTGCTGCAGGGAATAGGTGCCAGCGCCGTGATGGGCGTGAATACCGCCATGCTTAGGGCCATCTACCCGAAACACATGCTCGGACGCGGATACGGCACCAACGCCTTGGTGGTTGCCGTCGCTTTTGCGGTCGGGCCGACGTTGGCTTCCGTGATTTTGTCGGTCGCCAACTGGCCCTGGCTGTTCGCAATTAACGTTCCCCTTGGCATGGCGGCCTTCTTCCTGGGTCGCAAAGTGCTCCCTGCTACGCCTCGTGCCAATCACACATTCGACGGGCTGACGGCGCTTTACAACGTGGTGGCGTTCAGTCTTCTGATACTGATGTTTGGGGACGCCGCCCACCAGGCGAGCCTGAAGACACTGGCGATCGAGTTGGCAGGCACTGTGTTGTTTTTTGCCCTCCTCCTGCGTCGGCAAGCGGATCACAAAGCGCCCATGCTTCCAGTCGATTTGCTGCGCAGGCCCATGTTCGCCCTGTCGGTGGTCACATCGGTATGCACGTTCGCAGCACAGGGATTGGCCTTTGTAGCGCTCCCCTTTTACTTCTTCACAACGCTTGGGCGGTCTGCGGTGGAGACTGGTTTCCTGATGACCCCCTGGGCGGTGATGGTGGCAATCATGGCACCGATTGCAGGCAGACTGAGTGACCATTATTCGCCGGGCGCTCTGGGCGGCATCGGTCTCGCGATCCTCGGTGCCGGGCTGGTTGCATTGGTGCTCATGTCCGATGCCCCGTCGACGTTTGACATCAGTTGGCGCATGGGGGTTTGCGGTGTCGGGTTTGGTTTCTTCCAGGCACCCAACCTCAAAGGCTTTATGGGGAGCGCTCCACCCGATCGGGGCGGAAGCGCCAGCGGGATGGTCGCAACCTCTCGCCTGATAGGACAGGCCACCGGTGCCGCTCTGGTCGCCTACTGTTTCATGGTATCAAGCGAGCATGGCGCAACGTTCGCGTTGTGGGCCGCCGCGTTGTTTGCTGCGGTCGCGAGTCTTGCGAGTTTTGGCCGCCTTGTTGCGGTAAAAAATTAAAGCGTTGATCGCCGGTTGTGTCTGACGGCTGTTATCGCCCATGGGGGACGCCGGATCTAAATCACCGAATATTCACGGAGAAAAAAAATGCTCGACCCGGCACTCAGCCACTGGCTGGACACCAACGCCCAGGATCTCGACTCGGGCCTCAGCGACCCACAACAGGTCCTGTCCGAACTGGCAGCCGCCAATGTGCTAAGGGTCGGGATCAGCCCATACCTGGGCGGCGTCGGCAGGAATCTGGCTGACGCTGTCGAATCTGCAATGTGGAATGTCCATCGGCTTGGCTCGACGATCATTTCAAGAGGTTGAGGCGCACCTGGAACACGATCGGTCCGTCCTTCTTGAGGCTTTGTTGAACCAGCGTTGGCAGCTGGAAGACCGGGTTACCGAGCTGAAACGCGGCCTGCTCGACGGGCGCTTCAGAGGTGATCCTGCGGCGCTGTTCAGTCTTCGAATCGCCCTGGCGCAGTCAGCGGCTGACGCTGTGCAGCTGGAACTGCAGGCAAGCGGTGGTAAAGCCTACCTGCAAGAACAGGGTATTGGTTTTGCACGTCGTTGGCGCGAGTCAGCGTTCGTGCCCATCATCACGCCGACGTTGGTCCAACTTCGTGCACAGCTGCAACGCCTGGAACGATGACCGACTCCTCTGCAGCGTTTTCTTCACTAAAAGCACCGCGATGCAAAGCATTGGATTATCCGATAGACACCTGCTCAGCATTTAACCCCAGGCACCTTTGCTGAAATCCCCGCCGCCTGTCCTCCATTGTTCTGACCACACATACAGAGGTATGAGCGCCGCATATGGACTGACTAACTGACTAAACCTGCGCACGAATGCGTCTCCAGCCCCTGGAAGATAGTATTTCTCTAAGGTTATGGAGGGTTTCGTCATGAACAAGCAGCTTGCGGAAATGACCACCAGATTATCTTCACTGTTCTTCAAATCGGCCTTGGTCAACGTGGATCCCTCCGCCTGTGTGAGCACCGAGCCCTCTGAAAATGAACTGCATGTCTGTGTGTCCGGGAGCGGTCTTTCATCGATGCATCACAGCACTCATACCCACCTGACCCGGGTCGAAGGGGGGGATGACGTGATCCCCGCTGGATCTCATCTGGTAAGCCCTCGCGCATTCTACGTCCATCACGGTATCTACCTCGGTGACGGCAAGGTTGCGCACTACTCCGGGTTAAGCGGATCCCTGCGAGCCGGCCCTATTGAAGTCACCGGTCTCCAACAATTTGCCAACGGGAGATCCATCTGGATTTACCAAGACCAACCGGCTTTTTCAAACGATGAAATCGTCGCTCGCGCGTGTTCAAGAATGGGTGAAGCTCAGTACAAAATACTCTCGAACAATTGCGAACACTTCTGCAACTGGTGCATTAACGGCACCAGCTACAGCGCTCAGGTGATTGAATACATTCACTGCCCTTTACGCGTGCTGCGCCACATTCTTCGCCAAAAAACAGGCCTTATCGCTTAACTTACAATAATGGGTGCGTTTACAAACCCAGTATTTTATTCCGCGTAATGCTTTACCAGGTAACAACTCCCTCATCGTAGAAATTCCGCTCCAGACGCCGTCGAACGGTTTGGCGAGTCCTGATTTTACCGACTACGATTCACACTGTTATCGGTATTGCTTTGCGGACACAGCAGGCCTACGCCTTTATGAAAATCATCACTGAACCCACGCCAGCCGTCAGGTGGTTTTCACGCCCCTTTGTCAATTCTGTCCAGCTACAGCGGCTTGGGGCAATCGCCCTGTCCAGTTCAATCTTCGTCATCGACACCGCGAGTTCGATACACATTGCCATTGCGGTGCTCTACGTCGCCGTCATACTCATGTCTGTGAATCTGTTCTCCAGGAAAGGCGTAATAGGCGTCTCATTGGTTTGCATCGGCCTGACGCTGACTGCTTTTGTGATAGGCCACGGCTTTGAATTATACGATGGCAGTTTCGCGCGTCTTCTCGTCAGCCTCTCTGCGATCGGCATGACGACGGTATTGGCCCTCAAGAATAAATCCGCCACCGATGAATTGCAGGAGCAGGTAAGGCTGCTTGCACAGACCCATGACGCAATCATCGTCCGGGACATGAATCACGTCATCACCCAATGGAGTCCTGGGGCCGAAGCGCTGTACGGCTGGACCAAATCTCAGGCAGTGGGTCAGGACTTTCGCGCACTCTTGAGTCCTCAACTGATGACGAGCTGGGACCAAATGATGGCTTGCCTCCTTGAGACGGGTCATTGGGAGGGTGAAGTGATCGAGCATTGTCGCGACGGCGCCTGCGTAACGGTGGTGAGTCGGTGCTCGTTGTCGCTTGGGGCAAACAATCAACCTAAAGCGATTCTTGCGACTCACAACGACATTTCTGACCGCAAGCGAGCGATCGAAGCCCTCCAGCGCAGCGAGGCATTCCTCGCAGGGGCGCAGTGGTTGAGCCAGACGGGAAGCATTGGCCTCAAGATTCCCAGCGGTGAAATGTATTGGTCGAAAGAAGCACGGCGGATATTCGAATTCAATGCTGATGAGCCCCCCACACTGACCAGCATTCTGGCGAAAACCCATCCAGACGATATTGAGATCGTCAAAGCAGCCATCAAAAATGCCTTCCAGAAAGCGCCTCACATCAAGACCGAATATCGGCTTTCAATGGCTGACGGAAGGGTCAAACACCTGCAGATGCTGGCTCAGCTCGTAAAAGACGGGGATGAAGACAGCGAGTATGTGGGGGCGTTGATGGACGTCACGGACACCCGAATGGCTGAGGAGGCTCTGCACCGATCAGAAGTCCAGCTCGCTCACTTCAGTCGCGTGGCGACGCTTGGCGAACTCGCCGCGTCCATCGCTCATGAAGTCAACCAGCCGTTGGCAGCTGTTGCCACCAATGGCACTGCCGGCCTGCGTTGGTTGAACCGCGACACGCCTGATATTGGCGAAGTGCGCAGCGCAATCGAACGCATGGTGAGCGAGACGCACAGGGCGAGTGAAGTTATCAGACGAATCCGGGCGATGGCTCGCAAAACGGAACCGCAGAAAGCCGCGTTGAACCTGGTGGAAATCATTGATGAGTCACTGGCCCTCGTCGGCCGGGAACTCAAGCGCAACAAGGTGGAGCTGGAGCGAGGTTTTGACGTTGAAGCCGTCTCGGTCACCGGCGACCGAGTCCAGCTGCAGCAGGTCATCATCAATTTGCTCATGAACGCCATGCAGGCAATGGCCAACGCAAAGATAAAACGTCGCACCCTGCATCTTCGTCTTCTGCATTCCGACGACGGCTCTGTCTCCTTTGAGATCAAAGACAGCGGCCCGGGCATTTCAAGCGACCGCATGCCGATGCTGTTCATGGCCTTCTATACGACAAAGCAAGAAGGAATGGGCATGGGACTGTCCATTTGCAGATCGATCATCGAGGCTCATGGTGGCCGGATCTGGGCAACCTCAGAGCCAGGAGAAGGGGCCGTATTTCATTTGTCGTTACCGATAAGTCCGTGGGAGCAACCTTGAACCGAGATACGTCACCCCATCGTTCTGCCGATACGTCGCCCATCGTCTTTGTCGTCGACGATGAAGCATCCATGCGCGAAGCCTTGGCCAGTCTGTTCCGCTCAGTCGGCGTGCGCGTCGAAACATTCGCTTCTGCGGCGGAGTTTCTGGAGCGGCCAGATCCGGATGCGCCTAGCTGCCTGGTACTGGATGTTCGTCTGCAGGGGTCAAGTGGACTGGATTTTCAGCGTCAGTTGATAGAGGCGAACATCAATCTGCCCATCATTTTCATGACGGGGCATGGCGACATTGCAATGTCAGTGAAAGCAATGAAGGCAGGGGCGCTGGATTTTCTCGTCAAACCTTTTCGTGATCAGGACTTGCTGGATGCGGTATCCGCGGCGCACCGAACAGACGCCGCTTGCAGAGAAGTCCGCAAGCAGGACTCCGGACTGCACGCCTGCTACCAGTCACTGACGGCTCGGGAGCGAGAAGTCATGGCATACGCTGCCCGCGGATTGATGAACAAACAAATTGCCAGCGAGATGAACCTGAGTGAAATCACGGTCAAGATACATCGCGGCCACGCCATGAAAAAAATGCAGGCGAAATCGTTCGCCGACCTGGTTCGAATGGCCGAATCACTCGGTATTGGAGAGAAACGCTGAGAAGCACATACGTGTGTATTATTTTTTTCAAAGGAATGGCCGCATAAAGTGGGCCTAAGCGAAGAGGTGAATCTCTAATCTGCCTCTTTCACAAGGATACACACCATGAGCAAAGTCCCCGTGATTTCCATTGTTGATGACGACGCGTCTGGCCGCATCGCATTGAGCAGCCTTATACGTTCGTTGGGCTACCAACCCTGTCTTTTTGCCTCCGCTGAAGACTTTTTGGCGTCCGCTCATCGCAATGACACCGATTGCCTGATTTCAGATGTGCAGATGCCTGGAATGACTGGCCTGGAGCTGCAGGATGAACTCATTCATCACGGGCAGGACATTCCCATGATATTGATCACGGCTTATCCGGAAGAGACTGTACGCAAGCGGGCAGAGGATGCTGGCGCTGCTGGCTTTCTCAGCAAGCCGTTTGATGGTCAAACGATGATTGATTGCATAGAGGCCGTTTTCGCAAGAGCCTGAAACTCCGGCCCCGCGCTGTACCCATTGATCGACGCTCCAAGACGCAGTGCATGAATCCCCCGTCCCCTTCCCCTTCGTGCTGTTCCCCAACGGTGACGACGTTCACCCCAGAACGTCGCGTGAGTGCGCATCTATTTCCTGACAGGCACGCCTTCTAAGTAAACGCATACCTAAACAAACATATACAACTGTATGAGGTGCTACCACTTATGCGCTAAAGCGTATGAACGTACGTAGAAGTGTTTATGAATACCAAGGCCCTTATTCTAGATCCAAGCCAACAAGCAATAACCCCCAGGCGAAAGAACGTGGTTCCACCCGCCTGCTGAAGTTGAGAGTCAATGCTGACCCCGGCGAAGTGATCCAACAATAAGACTGCCCGAAGGTGGATGACAATGAACAGAAATGATCTCCGCAAAATCGACTTCAGCCTTTTGATTGTTTTCGAAACGCTGATGCACGAACGCAACCTGACCCGTGCCGGCGAAAAGCTGTTTCTTTGCCAACCGTCGATCAGTGCTTCATTGAACCGTCTGCGCCAGTACTTTGATGATCCACTCTTTATCCGGATCGGCCGCACCATGGAGCCCACCAGCCGTGCGTTCGAAATCCAGCAGAACTTGACGCCCGCTCTGGACACCATGGCCGCAGCACTGAGCCATGTTAATGAGTTCGATCCATTAACCAGCAATGCTGTTTTCCGTATCGGGCTTTCTGATGATGTGGAATATTCCTTACTGCCAAGCCTGTTGCGTCAGTTGAGAATGGAAGCGCCCAGTGTCAGTTTTGTCGTGCGTCGCACCGATCATTTGACCATGCCCAACCAACTGGTGACTGGAGAGGTATCGCTCGGGGTTTGCCACAGCCGAGACCTGCCCGCCAATGCCAAGAGAAAGTTTCTGCGTCGCATCCGCCCCACGTTATTGAGCGCCAATTCGATCACTCGCGAGCTCGACCTGGACGAATACTGCAAACGTCCGCATGTTTCCGTTTCGCTGAATGGCGAAGTCACGGATTCCATTGATCGGTCGCTCAATGCGATCGGACGCAGGCGTCATGTCGTACTCGCCGTCCCGCAATACAGTGCACTCAAAACACTGATTGAAGGCACAGACATGGTCGCCGTCGTACCTGAATATGTGGCTAGCACTATGATCGGACAAGGCGGATTGCGCATGGACCCGATGCCGATTGACGTGCCAGAACTCGAACTGTCGCTGTCCTGGAGCGCGACCCTGGATAACGATCCCGGCGAACGCTGGCTTCGCGCCCGGGTGGCACACCATCTGGCAGAAAGCAGCACTTTGATAGCTTCATTGGTGACAACGAAACTCGCGGCATGAACAACCCGGCAGTCGCGTTATTTAACAGTACCTGTTCAACATAAACAGTCATCTTGTAGATATTGAAACCATAGGCAGCGCTTATACAGCGGGTTGTATCTCGATCTTTGACGTTATTAGCGACTGATAAGACCATGGCAGTACAACTTAGCGTTCCCACAACGGCACCCACGACGAAAGCATCACTGGAGAAGCCATGAAACATTCTCATGTTTACAACGAAACCAGCATTGCATTGACCACTGAGATCCTGCAGCGCAAGGCAAGCAAGAACCTGTCCTGGCAGGATCTCACGGACGGTACCGGCCTGGGCCTTGCCTACGTGACTGCCGCCCTTCTTGGCCAGCAACCGCTTCCAGAAAGTGCCGCCAAAGTTATTGGGGCAAAACTTGACCTCGATGATGAAATGGTCGCCCTTCTCCAGATTATCCCGCTTCGCGGCAGCCTGTCGGGCGTTCCTACTGACCCGACCATCTACCGCTTCTACGAAATGATTCAAATCTACGGGACGACACTCAAAGCCCTGGTTCACGAACAGTTCGGCGACGGCATCATCAGCGCGATCAACTTTAAGCTTGATATGAAAAAAGTCGAAGACCCGGAAGGCGGTCACCGCGCAGTCATCACGCTGGACGGGAAGTTTCTTCCGCTGCGTCCCTTCTAAGGGCTGCAACTTACCATTCGCTCTGCAACGGCCAGCACGGTATTAACCTGTTGCCAATGTGTGTGTGTGGACCGACGCGGGTGCAGATGACGTACAGCGACTCCCACGGCGGCACTCACACGCTTGTGTACGACGTCATTGGCAACGGCTGCACCAACTGATTATTCATTTACGCTGTTCACTACAAAAAGGAAACGACCATGAAAGCGCTTATCGAAGGTTTCTTGAAGTTTCAGAAAGATGCATTTCCTCAACGTGAGAACTTATTCAAACATCTGGCAACCACTCAGCACCCAGGTACGCTGTTCATCACCTGCTCTGACAGTCGAGTGATACCGGAACTGTTGACCCAGCAGGAACCCGGCGAGCTGTTCGTAATTCGCAACGCCGGCAATATCGTGCCGTCGTATAGCCCCCATCCAGGCGGCGTGTCGGCCACCGTCGAATACGCTGTCGCCGTCTTGGGCGTTACCGACATCGTCATCTGCGGACACTCCGATTGCGGCGCCATGACCGCCGTTGCCCAGTGCAAATGCATGGATCACTTACCCGGCGTTGCGGGATGGTTGCAACACGCGGAGTCCGCGAAGGTGATCAATGAATCACGCACTCACGTCAATGAAACCGCCAAGGTGAACTCAATGGTGCGAGAAAACGTGATTGCGCAGTTGGCCAATATCCAGACTCATCCGAGCGTGCGGCTCGCACAGGAAAAAGGGTTGGTGAACCTGCATGGCTGGGTCTACGACATCGAGACCGGGTCGATCGACGCGCTGGATGCCGACAACCGCACGTTTAAATCTCTGGTTGAGCACCCGACCACTTGCGCCGTGCAGGCCCGTCCTGTTCAGGCGGCCGCGTGATGACGAGTTCACTCCGGGAGCAAGCAACATGCTGAAAGTCATTATGTACACCACGGGCACTTGCCCTTATTGCCAAGCCGCCAGGCAGTTGCTGAAAACCAAAGGGATTACCTTCACCGAAATTGATGTGCATTCGGTTGAGCGCAGGGTCGAAATGGTCAATCGCAGTGGCCGGCGCACTGTGCCTCAAATCTTCTTCGGAAACTGGCACGTGGGTGGATACGACGATCTGGCTCAACTCGACGCCGAGGGCGCAATAATGGAGATGCTCAATCCGCGCTTCGCGAGTTGAACGGTCTTTCTTTGATTGTGAGTGCGGTTGAACACTTCAATTGACGAGTTTCTGCCGCGATGTCCATAGGTCTTCTCATCGCAACGATGTGCCGACACATCTATTTGAAATATCCAGAGGTCGTCACGGGATTCAGGCGCGGGTCCCACACTCAGATTGTTTCATTGCGCTGAATAGAGTTATGAGTTCTTTGCCCATTCTCCGAACCGCGTTTGGAGGCGAAACTGACACGGCATTAATGCGCGCGTCGAGTTCCGTTTTACACCCTTTGAACAGCTTCAGGTCATTAACCCAGTACGAGAATTAAAATGACTTACGATTTCGATTTGTTTGTAATCGGCGCAGGATCTGGCGGTGTTCGTGCTGCACGCTTTTCTGCCGATTACGGCGCCAAAGTCGCGGTTGCGGAAAGCCGTTATCTGGGGGGCACATGCGTGAACGTCGGCTGCGTACCGAAAAAGCTGCTCGTTTACGGGTCGCATTTCTCGGATGACTTCGAGCAGGCACAAGGCTTCGGCTGGTCAACCGGTCATCCACACTTCGACTGGGCCACGTTGATCAGCAATAAAAATCGTGAAATCCACAGGCTCAATGATATTTATCGCAAGTTGCTGGCCACCAGCGGTGTCACCCTGCTGGAAGGTCATGCCCGTCTCACCGATGCGCACCATGTTGAAGTCAACGGTCAGATATTCAGCGCCGAGCGTATCCTGATCGCGACCGGCGGCTGGCCAATGGTCCCGGACATTCCCGGCCGTGAACACGCGATCACGTCCAACGAGGCATTTTTTCTGCAAAGCCTCCCTGAACGGGTGCTGGTAGTGGGTGGTGGCTACATCGCGGTTGAGTTCGCAGGCATCTTCAACGGGCTGGGTGCCGATACGCGCCTGCTGTATCGCGGCGAGATGTTCCTGCGAGGATTTGATCACTCGGTGCGCACTCACCTGGCCGAGGAGTTGATCAAGAACGGTCTGCAGCTGGACTTCAATACTGACATCGTCAAGATCGACAAGCTGTCGGACGGAAGTCTCCTCGCGACCTTGAATGATGGGCGCCAGTTGGAAACCGACAGCATTTTCTACGCGACTGGTCGTCGGCCGATGCTCGAGCATCTGGGCCTGGAAAATACCTTCGTCGAGCTAAACGATGCGGGTTATGTCGCAGTGAACGAACATTTTGAGACGCGTGAACCTTCGGTCCTGGCGATCGGAGACGTTATCGGCGGCGTACAACTGACCCCAGTTGCGACCGCAGAAGGCACGGCAATCGCGCGCCGTTTGTTTAAACCTGAACTGTATCGTCCTGTGGATTATCGACATATTCCGACCGCCGTCTTCAGTCAGCCCAGCATCGGCACCGTAGGCCTTACCGAGGAAGAGGCTGTCGCCCAAGGGCACAAGGTGACAGCCTATGAGAGCCGGTTTCGTCCGATGAAGTTGACCTTGACCGAGTCCAACGAACGAACGCTGATGAAGCTGGTGGTAGATGCCCACACGGACCGAGTGCTGGGTGCACACATGGTTGGCCCGGATGCCGGGGAAATCATCCAGGGGTTGGCCATTGCCCTTAAAGCCGGCGCGACCAAACGTCTCTTCGACGAAACCATCGGTGTACACCCCACCTCTGCCGAGGAATTCGTGACCTTGCGTACGGCCGTCAATCACTCGTGAGATCAAGACCCCGCCCAGTTTTGGACAGCCACGGCCCCGTGGTCAGAATGCTCAGATGAAGTGGTCGCGGTGCGGTAGATGGGATGTCTAGGACAACAGCCTAAGTCATCAGCAACCGCTGAGACCACCTGCTTCAGCCCTTATCGGTGCAGCCGCGAGTGCGTCGGTTGTTTGATTGGCAGGAAAGAGCTTTTCGACAATGACGCAGTCAATCCACAGACCTTCCAGACAGGCGTGTTTCTCGTAGATGCCAACCTGGCGAAAAACACTTGCTTCGCACAAGGCAAGGCTGGCGTGGTTTGACGCGAAAATCCGCGAGAGAACTTTCCAGAACCCAAGGGCCTCTGCCTCCTTGAGCAAAGCCTCAAGCAGTTGCTTCCCGAGTCCTCGGCCCCGAACTTCCCTGCTCGTTGCTTACTCGCGGTTTGCGTCGCGATCAGCTTTCGCCTTCCGGTGAAAAGTCATCCGGCAGTCTGAGCGCTAAACCGCCCGGGCAGGCAAGATGGCGGCGATATCGAGCACATATGCTTTATCAAATATTCGACATTACGTATATTCGATTTTCCGAATGTGAGTGAGATCACCATGTCCGCCCCAATCAATTCGCCATACGCTTCATGACATCCATGAACGCATCAAGCTTTTCGTATTGGTCAAGACCAAACATCTGGAGGATCTATGACAGAGCCTATGACCCCCACCTCGTTGTTCAAGTGTCTGGCCGACGACACTCGAACCAAGATCACGCTCCTCATCGTCAGTGAGGGCGAGTTGTGCGTTTGCGAACTCACCGCTGCACTCGACCAGAGCCAACCCAAGATTTCTCGCCACCTGGCGCTGCTTCGCTCAGCAGGCTTGCTGATGGATCGTCGCCAGGGCCAATGGGTGTACTACCGCTTGCATCCCGAGCTGCCCGAGTGGGTTACAGCAATCCTGAAAGAGGTTGTGGACGCGAACCAGCAATGGTTGGAAGCCGAAGCCAAACGTCTGTGCGACATGAATGGCCGTCCTGTCAACCAGGCCGTCTGTAACTGATCTGCGCCCGAATAGAGTTTCTGTAATGCTACTTGCCGTACTGATTTTCATCGCAACCATCGTGCTGGTCATCTGGCAACCCAAGGGTCTTGGTGTGGGCTGGAGCGCAACCTTCGGCGCAGTGCTCGCCCTGGTGACCGGGGTAGTCAGTCTCGGAGACATCCCTGAGGTCTGGCATATCGTCTGGAATGCCACGGCGACTTTCATTGCCGTCATCATCATCAGCCTTCTGCTTGATGAGGCAGGTTTTTTTGAATGGGCCGCGCTGCATGTTGCTCGTTGGGGCGCCGAAAGCACGCGTAAGCTCTTCGCCTTCATCATTCTGCTGGGCGCTGCCGTCTCGGCCCTGTTCGCCAATGATGGGGCGGCCCTGATCCTTACCCCAATTGTGATTGCGATGTTGTTCGCGTTGCGGTTTTCACCCGCTGCTACCTTGGCCTTCGTTATGGCTGCCGGATTTATCGCTGACACGGCAAGCCTGCCATTGGTGGTGTCCAACCTCGTCAACATTGTCTCTGCTGACTACTTCGGCATCGGGTTCAGCGAATACGCGTCCGTCATGGTGCCTGTGAACCTCGTCAGCGTGGCGGCAACATTGGCCATGCTCATGTGGTTTTTCCGCAGAGACATGCCAAAGACCTACGATCTCAACCAACTCCAGATGCCGAGCGAGGTCATTCGCGACCGCGCTACCTTTGCAGCCGGTTGGTGGGTGTTGGCTCTGCTATTGATCGGCTTCTTTGTCATTGAACCCTTGGGTGTGCCCATCAGCGCTATTGCGGCGGTGTGCGCGCTCATTCTCTACGTGTTTGCAGCTCGTGGACACGCCATCGACACAGGCAAAGTACTCAAAGAGGCGCCATGGCAGGTGGTGATTTTTTCTTTGGGTATGTACCTGGTTGTTTATGGCCTGAAGAACGCCGGCCTGACTGACCATATCGCGCAGATCCTGAACGTATTCGCGGGGTACGGTGTCTGGGGCGCTTCCTTGGGCACTGGGCTGCTAACAGCATTGCTGTCTTCGACCATGAACAACATGCCGACCGTTCTGGTAGGCGCCTTGTCCATTCATGCCGCCGAGGTCGATGGCGTCGTCCAGCAAGCGATGGTGTACGCCAACGTCATCGGCTGCGACCTGGGCCCGAAGATCACTCCAATCGGAAGCCTGGCCACCCTGTTGTGGCTGCACGTGCTGGCACGCAAGAACATAACGATCAGTTGGGGTTACTACTTCAAGACCGGCATCGTGCTGACCCTACCGATCCTCATTGCCACCTTATCCGCCTTGGCATTGCGCCTCAGTTTCTGAATCAGGGAATCGTCTGATGAAAGTCTTGTTCATGTGCACCCACAACAGCTGCCGCAGCATTCTGTCGGAGGCACTCTTCAATCACCTGGCGCCTGAAGGAGTAGAGGCTGTCAGCTCTGGAAGTTTTCCCAGTGGTCGGGTGAATCAACGGGCATTACAAACGCTGGAGGCGGCAGGTATTTCGACGGCGGGCTTGAGCAGCAAGGCTTCGGAGGCTTTTGAAGACTCGCCTCAAGACATTGTGATCACCGTCTGTGACCGGGCTGCGGGTGAAGCGTGCCCTATCTTCTTAGGGCCAGCCTTGAAGGCGCACTGGGGCTTGGCCGACCCGTCCGAGGCCAACGGATCGGAGGCCGAGATTACAGGCGCGTTTGAATCCACGCTCGCTAAGATTCGCGAGCGTGTCAGTGCATTTCTTGCCCTGCCGCTAAAGACCATGAGTACTGACCAGCTCAAAGCTGAACTGAACCGCATCGGTTCGCTTTGAGGATCAACCGAGGCAGCGCCCCGCTGGGCGCCGCCGTAGGAGTTTATATGCAAGACACATTGCCGAACGTAGACGCCGATCTGATCGATATCCCGTCGTTGGAGCAACTGACCCCGGCGTCCCTGTCGATCCACAAACCTCGAATCCTCCTCCTGTACGGCTCGACACGAGAGCGCTCTTTCAGCCGATTGGTCACACAGGAGGCCGCACGTCTTCTGGAGCAGTTTGGCGCCGAAACCAGGATCTTCGATCCGTCAGGTCTGCCGCTGCCGGATGATGCTCCCGACACCCACCCTAAAGTGGCCGAGCTGCGTGAGCTGATGCAGTGGTCAGAGGCACAAGTGTGGTGTTCCCCTGAGCGGCACGGCTCGATGAGCGCGGTGTTCAAGGCGCAAATCGACTGGGTTCCGCTAGCAATGGGAGCTGTACGACCTACGCAAGGGAAAACCCTTGCGGTAATGCAGGTCTGCGGAGGCTCGCAGTCTTTCAACGTGGTCAATCAGCTGCGGGTACTGGGACGATGGATGAGGATGTTCACCATCCCAAACCAATCTTCCGTCGCCAAGGCATTCACCGAGTTTGATGAGGCAGGCCGTATGAAGCCATCCTCGTACTACGACCGCCTGGTAGACGTGATGGAAGAACTGATGAAGTTCACGCTGCTGTTGCGGGATCGTCAGGACTACCTGGTTGATCGCTATTCCGAGCGTAAAGAGTCCGCCGAAGAGTTATCCAAGCGCGTCAATCAGCGTTCCATTTAATGCCTGGACGAGGGAATTGTATGAGCCAGATCACGATCTATCACAACCCACAATGTGGCACCTCTCGAAACACCTTGGAACTGATCCGCAACAGCGGAGAAGAACCGACCGTCATCGAATACCTGAAAACTCCACCTGATCGCGCCACGCTGGTGAGGCTGATCCAGGACATGGGTATTGAGGTGCGAGCCCTGCTGCGTATCAAGGGCACCCCTTACGAAGCGTTGGGACTGGGCAACGCATCACTGAGCGATGAACAGCTCGTTGATGCCATGATGGAGCATCCCATCCTGATAAACCGCCCTATCGTGGTGACACCACTGGGCACACGGTTGTGTCGTCCATCGGAAGCTGTCCTCGACTTGCTTCCACAACCGCAACGCGGCAGTTTCGTCAAAGAGGATGGGCAGGTCGTTATCGATGAGCATGGACGTAAAGTCTGAGTCTTCGCGGCGATTTACAGCGGCTACAGGAGCACGGCGGTGAGTCAGAGTCGGAAGCTGGATGTTGTGGTTATCGGCGGCGGCCAATCCGCACTCACCGTCGCGTACTTTCTCAAGCGAACGGGACTGTCCTATGTGTTGCTCGATGCTGAGCCCGCGCCGGGAGGAGCCTGGCGGCACGCGTGGGATTCGCTTCGGCTGTTTTCACCCTCTGCATGGAGTTCCATTGCTGGTTGGCCAATGCCGGCCGTTGCCGACGGTACTCCCAGCCGGGACGATGTTATCGATTACCTCACCCAGTATGAGCGCCGCTACGACTTTCCCATCAGGCGCTCAACGCGGGTGACTCATGTTGAAAAAATCGATGATGGACTGCGCGTCTTCTCGGATGATTGTTCCTGGGATGCCAAGGCGGTCATCAGTGCCACAGGCAACTGGAGCCGACCGGTAATACCCGCTTATCCAGGGCAAGCGCTGTTCAAGGGGCAGCAGCTGCACTCCGCCCAATACGTTGGCCCAACAGGGTTTGAAGGAAAAACGGTTCTCGTGGTCGGGGGAGGCAACTCCGGTGCCCAGATCTACGCTGAGGTTTCGAAAGTGTCTCAGGCTGTCTGGGTGACTCAAGAGCCGCCACAGTTTCTTCCCGATGAGGTTGATGGTCGTGCGTTGTTCGAACGTGCCACCGCTAGGTTGAAGGCGCTGCAAGCGGGCCTTGAGCCGCCCCAAGCCCAAGGTGGTCTGGGTGACATTGTAATGGTGCCGTCCGTGAAAGAGGCTCGCGACCGAAGGGTATTGAACTCGGTACGTCCGTTCGTGCAATTCACCCCAACGGGCGTGGTGTGGCCATCAGGGAGCGAGACGAAGGTAGACGCCGTCATCTGGTGTACTGGATTTTCTCCAGCGCTCGGCCACCTGAAAAGCCTCGGCATCGTGGGAGAGGACAACAGAGTCGCGGTCACTGAGAACCGGAGTGTGGACTGCCCCAATCTGTGGCTGGTGGGGTACGGCGACTGGACGGGACTTGCGTCTGCTACCTTGATCGGCGTAACCCGCACTGCTCGGGATGTGGTCAAGCAGGCTCAGGGCTATCTCTCTTCAAAACTCTCTGCATGAGACACCAGATGAGCATTGGCGAAACAACAAAACTGATTAGAACCCGAAGCGAAGAAAACGCGAACCTACTCGTCCGGGCTGGCTGGACGCGCCGCAGGTGATGCCCCCGCGTCTCGATTCCAGTTAATCGCATGACCTCCAAACCAACAGCTCTCAAGCTGATCCCTACCGGCTATTCGCATGTGGTCAGTTGCGATGCAATTCCCCATCACGCTGCGACATCACGAAGTACAGGCTTACGCTGCGATATACACTGATAGGCGTATGCCCCCTCCCTGAACGGTGAATGTGATGCTGCTGAGACACCTGCGTTATCTGTTGGCAGTCGCCGATAATGGCGGTTTCACCCGCGCGGCCGAAGTGCTCCACGTTTCTCAACCCACCCTTTCACAACAGATTCGTCAGCTCGAAGAGATGCTCGGCGTCGTCCTGTTTGATCGTACATCGCGCACCGTCACCCCCACCGATGCAGGGCAGGCGTACATCGAGTGTGCTCGACGAGTGCTCGTCGAACTGGCGGCGGGCAAACGGGCATTGCACGACGTGAAGGACCTTTCACGGGGTACTTTGAGACTCGCGATGACGCCGACCTTCATGGCGTATCTGGTGGGGCCGATTGTGCGTGATTACGCCGGACGCTTTCCCAATATCCACTTGGAAATTTTCGAATTGTCGATGGACGATATCGAGATGGGGCTGGCCGACGACTCGCTGGACATCGCTATTGCGTTTGACGAAGTCAGGAACGCAGACATCGAGTCGATTCCCGCGTTTGTCGAAACGTTGGGGTTGATGGTCGGACGTGATCACCCGCTGTACGACCACCCGACAGCCTTGACGACTGACGAGGTCGCGCAATTGGATTTCGCTTTGCTGACGCCTGATTTTGCCACTCGAACCTGCATTGACGAGTACTTCACCAAGGCCCGCATCACCCCCAAAATCGTGGTGGAGGTGAACTCGGTCAACACGCTGTTAGAAGTGATTCGACACACCCGGGTCGCCACCATTCTTCCGGAGCCGATCGCGACGCAGGACAGAGCGTTAAGCAAACTGGTGATGCAGGATAAGGCACCTCAACGCGGAGCTGCTCTGCTGAGACGAAAGAATAATTATCACAGCGCGGCATCAGCCGCCTTTTTGGACCTGGTGCTGGGGAAGATGGCCCAACAGGACAACACTATTTGATCGCTGGGCGACACCACATGGGCCTCTCCGACTTCATCAGGTCCTCCCTTCGCATCGAGACCCGGTAATCGGAAGATTCCCTAACCCGTGTAGCGTCCGGTCACTTGGAATAGGTGGTGAAAATCAGGTCCGTCGCTGGGGGCAACTTGCTGTGGCAAGCAAAGCAGCTATTGACCACTTTTTCGCTCGGATTGGGCTTTCCATCCTCGAACTGGCCGTACCCCCATCCACCCGTGCCGGCATATCGTTTCGAGTCCTTCACCTCAATTTGAACGTTGGTAGGCTCGCCCGCGACGAATGATTGGTCCCGTCCAAAAATAGCGTTATTTCGTGCGGAGGACTCATACTTATAGGCCAATCGCGCGATGATGGCGCCATCCGGGAATGGAAGTGTCCCTTCCCTGAACGCCTTCATGGCAATGTCGTTGCCGAGGATGACCCGAATATCAGGCTTGTCACCCTCCTCGTGGGCAATGCTGACAAACTGCCAATCGCGGTAACCAGGCGGCAGCGTAACGCCAAAGATGGGCGAGCCTTCAGCCGTGGCGGCGGGTGTATCAGCCTCTGCGATCACAGAGAGGCCCGCCACCCCGCCGATCACAATGGCAGTCGCAGAAAACATCAGCATTTTCCAAGTCATCACAAACGCTCCTGCTCGGGCGCTGGGGGCATGACCGCGCCGTTCTGGTTTTTGAATCGACGATCAAACATTCTGCCCTCAAATGGGGGGCAGTCCGTTGAGTATTCTTCTTTCCGCATCCACCAGAGACGCGGGACGAATCGCTTCACCTTTGGCGTAGGCGCGAACGACCATTTGCCGTTGGCCAGTCGTAATAATCCACGGTGTGGCTTTCATGGGGCATCATTTGTCCCTCTGGATGAAATAAGCAAAAACCCATCAGTTACTCATCCGTATTGCGATCTACCCGCACGCAAACTTTGTCATTCAGCCTCAAGCGAGCGGTAAAACCCGGGGTTGAGTTACGGGACCTGTGGGGTCTCATACCAGTTGCGGTCGGGCGTAGCGAAGCGCATTTTCTTGCGGACAACAGCCGCGTTGTCGGCACTGGTGAGCTGTTCCAGTAACTGAAACGCCACTTCCGTGGCTGTGCCAGGGCCCGTGGAGGTGATGATCCGGCCATCTACGACCACCGGCCGGTCAACAAAAAGGGCGCCGGTTTCGACCAGTTGCTGTTTCCGTTTCCCGCCCTCTTGGTGATAGGTCGTCGCATGCCGGCCGCGCAGTACGCCGGCAGCCCCCAGGCACACGGATGAAACGCAGACGCTGGCAACGGTTTTTCCTGCCTCTACGAAATGTCGGATAGCGGACAAGAAGGGTTCGCTGAGCGCCTCTTCATAGAACCCTGCGGGTTCAAAACCGCCGGGCAAAGCCAGCGCGTCGAAGCGGCTGATGTCCAGATCCTGTAACAGAAAGCTGGGGTTCAGTGAGAGGCCAAACGTCGTGACGATGTTTCTGCGAAGGCCGGCGTTGACCAGTTCGATGGGATGATCGCCGAGTAGATCGGCCCAGCCGAGTACATCAGTAAAGGCCGCCATCTCCAACGGTTCAACGCCGTTAGCGAGCAGCATGAGTACACGTTTCATCGGCATGAGCCTCCGCAGTTTTGAGTGGATTTCGCTGATCAAGTGAGGCCATCTTCCGCTTTAAAACCACCGGGGAGAACGACCAGAAAACGGAATCCACTCTTTCATCAATTGAAATACCGCGGTGTGTTTTGTGTCGGTTCTTAGCCGCTTCCGCCCCTGATACAGTTCCTCACATTAAGCCGTCCGGCTGAACACAAACGGGATACGGCAGCCCGCTTAAATGATCCCGTCACTCCTCCTCGCTTTCAGGAAAACCCGATGAAAAAGCTACTTGCAGGTCTTACCTTCGCCGCTGCAATGACCAGCGGTGCCGCAGCCATGGCTGACTCAGTCAAGCCGACGGTGGTGTTGGTCCACGGCGCATTTGCCGATTCCAGCAGTTGGAATGGCGTGATCAAAATCCTGGAAAAGGACGGCTACCCCGTCATCGCCGCCTCCAATCCACTGCGCAGCCTGAAGGGTGATGCGAGCTCGGTCGCCGACCTGTTGGCGAGCATCAAAACTCCGGTGGTATTGGTGGGGCACTCTTATGGTGGTCCAGTCATCAGTGAGGCGGCCTACGGTAATGCCAACGTCAAAGCGCTGGTGTACGTCGCGGGCGTAGCACCAGACGCCGGTGAGTCAACCGCCGATCTGTCCGGACGTTTCCCCGGCGGTACGCTGGGCCCGACCCTGGCTGCCCCGGTCCCTCTCGCTGACGGAGGTAAGGATCTGTACATTCAGCAGGATAAATTCCATGCCCAGTTCGCCGCGGATGTGTCCGACGCCGACGCTAAATTAATGGCTGCGACACAGCGCCCGGTCACCGAGGCTGCCCTCAATGAAAAATCGACCGAGCCTGCCTGGAAAACCATCCCGTCATGGTTTGTCTGGGGTGATAAAGACAAGAACATTCCGCCCCAGGCCCAGGTCTTCATGGCACAACGCGCACACGCTAAAAAGGCAGTGGCTGTGAAAGGTGCATCGCACGTGGTGATGGTGTCGAATCCCAAGGTCGTCGCAGAGCTGATCGAATCGGCGGCAATGGCGAAGTGATCAACTGACCTGCCCTCTCCCATCAGTCGCAAGAGCGTTCAAAGAGCATCTGGCCGCATCGCCGGATGCTCGCGCAGACCCTCCACCATGAAGTCCACGAAGCTGCGCACGCGCATTGAAGCTTTGCGTCTTTCGCGATAAACCACCTGGATGGGCAACGCCGGCAGCTCAAAGGGTTGCAAGATACGTTGCAGGCGTCCGCTATTAAAATACTCGTAAAGCGGATAGCTCAGGCAGCGTGTGAGACCTGCGCCGTGAGCCGTGGCATCGATGGCCGCCTGAACAGTAGCGCAGCTGAGCCTGGACCGCGCTTTGATGCTGTTATGCTGGCCTTGGTCTTGAAAATCCCAATGCACGCTGCCCCGGGAAGCTTGGGTGCCAATTAGCTTGTGACGCTTGAGGTCCTCCGGAATGGCGGGTTCGCCGTGAGCCTCAAGATAGCCTGGACTGCCGCAAACGATGGATCGGACGTGGCCCACCTGGCGCGCCACCAACGATGAGTTCGGCAGATGCCCCACGAGCACTGCAACGTCGATGCCCTCCTCGTTCATGTTGGGAAAACGGTCATCGTAGTGCGTGAAGACTTTGACCTGCGGATACGCATCCATGTATCCCGCCAACAACGAGGTCATGACATAACGGCTGAAAAGCAAGGGTAGCAACACCGTAAGATTGCCCTGTGCTTGAACATGCAGCCCTTTAGCCGACGCCTCCGCCATTTCGACTTCCCTAAGGATCCTCGAACTGTCAGCCATGAATGCAGCGCCTGCCTTTGTCAGCACAACCCCTTGGGTGCTTCGTTGCAGCAATGGCACACCCAGACGCGCCTCCAGCCGTGTAACCGCGCGGACGACGGTGGGACCGGAAACGTTGAGTCGACGAGCCGCTGCCGCGAGGCTGGGTCGCTCTGAAAGCGCTTCAAACATGAGCATTTCATGGTAACGATCCATCAGGACGAACCTTCGATGTTAGGTTGAAGCGCCGCATCGCTGCTCAGCCGCTCCACCAGAAACTCTACGAAAGTCCGGACCTTTGCAGGCACCCGATGACTCTTTTGGTAGACGATCTGAATCGGCAGCGGTGGCGGTTCATAATCCTGAAGAACAATCTCCAGTGCTCCGGCAGCGACCTGACTTGCGACCTGATAAGACAGTACTCGGGTGATCCCCCAGCCCATGGATGCGATGTTGATCGCGGCTTGATTTGCAGTTACGACCAAGCGGGGTTCAAAACGAAAACTGAGGTCGTTGCCTTCGTTCACAAACTGCCAGTCGCTGAGAAGATGACTGGCAGAAGACATCACAATATTTAACGAACCCAGCTCCCCGGGATGGCCAGGACGGCCGTAGCGATCAAAGTACGACGGAGCCCCGCATACCACCTGCCTCACCTCACCGACCTTGATGGCGTGCAAGGTGTTTTCATGAAGGTGTCCGATTCTGACGGCGACGTCGATGCCTTCATCGAGCACACTCACCACGCGATCCACCAGCATCGCGTTGAGATGTACCGAAGGAAACTGATCAAGATACCCCGCCAGCAAGGGGGCTATGTAAAGCTCTCCAAAAAGTACTGAGGCCGTTACGGTGAGGTGACCGCAAGGTATCGAGTAACTGCCGGCAGCCGCTTCTTCAGCTTCGTCAACCTCGCCGAGAATGCGCCGACAATCCTCCAGATAGCGTTGCCCCGCCTCGGTGAGATGCAGACTGCGAGTGGTTCTGGCCAACAATTGCGTGCCGATTCGCTCCTCCATTGCCGCTATGACCCGCGTGACGCTGGGTGGCGAAATATTGAGGCGACGGGCTGCCGCGGCAAACCCCTCTTCCTCTGCAACCGCCGTGAATATCTGCATCTCTTGAAAGCGATCCATGAACGACCCTGTCAGGTAAGAGGACAGCGATTGATGTGTGGGGGAACGGCATCCGTGCAGCTGCGCAGGTCGTCCTGCTCAACGTGTGCCCTTGATGAACGGATCCATTGCCGTGGACATGACCGTCCGTGGAGCATCTTTGGATCTTTGAAAAAAACGCAATAAAGAGGGTTGCTACAGGCACTGGGTTTGCAGCGATGCGTTGAAGCCTTACCGGCGGCAACCGCACACAACAGGAAAGACCGGTTCACCAGACCAAATAGGACACTAGAACGTGATCGCGTTCAGGGACATCACGCACGCCAGGTGTTATTTGAGTGCGAACCGTTTAATAGTTTGGGCCCATCATCGCTGCGCATCAGAAACATCGGAATCACCAATAATCGCAATCCAGCATTTCATTAAATGGAATGATCGGTGGACACCATGGCCGACAAGACGTTTATCTATTCCCCTCATAAGTTGTTCGGCCCTCAGGTGAGCGAACTGAGCCTGCAGCTGCGTAAACCGTTGTTTGAAGTCGCCGTGGTACGAGACGCCATAGCGGGTCCTAAGTTACCCGAAGGTTGAGCAGCAACCGTTGGGATGGGAAAAGCGGAAAACAGTCTCGATGACATGTGCGGGCAAGCCCGGCTCTTTCTGATGGCGTACTTCAGCATTCCACCCTACGTCAGGACGTCCGAGCCGTATTGACCCCGCACGGGTGCTCACTCACGTGCAATTCTTGTCGAAAACGTCATGCAGTATTCCGCCATTCGGTAGCACGTCCCGCCAGGTTGGACAGCACGCCGCTGCTACGCTCAATACCGGTGGCCAGCCCCAATCCGGGATCCGCATCGGGTCAATTTTAGAAAAGATAGGTGGGTGGGTCATTTTTCAACGAGCGCCGACACCTCGGGAGCTTTTATGGAAAGAACGACCCTGCCCGCCGCGATCATTCTTGCCGGTTTCTCGATCGGTGCGACGGCCGCTGATACGAAAAGTCATGGATTCATCGAAGACAGCCAGACGTCTGTCAGCTCCCGAACCATGTATTACTCCAACGACAACCGAGATGGAGGGGCTGACCAGCGTGAAACGGCGACGGCCCTTAAATTCGCATTTATTTCCGGCTTCACCCAGGGCACTGTGGGTTTCGGTGTGGACCTTGCGTCCCTGGTCGCCGTCCATCTGGACGGAGGAAAAGGACATCACCCGGACGCCAACACCTTTTTCCCCAGTGATTCGGACGGCTCGGCGGTTCACTCCTGGAGTCGGGCAGGTGGCACGTTAAAAGCGCGCGTATCTAAAACCGAGCTGGGGGTCGGCAATATCTTTACGCCCAGTCTCCCGATATTGCTCGCCACGGATTCGCGATTGGTCTATCAGAATTTTGGCGGAGGCATCGTCACCTCCAAAGACATCGAAGGGCTGACACTCACCGCCGGTAAAATTGACCAATCCTCGGGTCGAGCCACCAGTAACCCTACTGGCCTGGCGGTGGCCGGCGGCACCAAGGACTCCAACGATTTCCGCTTTGCAGGCGCCGACTGGAAAGCCACGAAGGACCTCACCCTTCAATACTATTTCGCCCGGCTCGAGAACTATTACAAGCAGAGTTTCCTGGGCCTGGTGCACGTGCTGCCCTTGGGTGCCGACCAGTCGTTCAAAACCGATCTGCGTTATTTCGACAGCCGTTCAGACGGCAAGAACGGCGACGTCGGGTATCGATTCAACAACAATGGCGGCTACGCAAAAAATCCCGGCGAGGTCGATAACAAGACCTGGAGTGCCATGTTCACCTACACACTGGGCGGGCATTCCCTGATGCTGGGCCACGAGAGTGTCAGCGATGACGGTGGGTTCGTCTGGCTTAACCAAGGCAACGTCGTTGATGGGCGCAATCGTCCGGAGGGCAATGGGGGGACGGGCTTCTACCTCTTTACGGACGCCATTGTCGCAAACTTCTCCCGCGCCGGAGAACAGACCCATTTCGGGCAGTATGCGTACGATTTCACAAAGATCGGTATACCGGGCCTGAAAGCGTCGATCTCCTACCTCAGAGGCGACGACATCAAGGACATTGGAAACGGGAGCGACCACAAGGAGTGGGAGCGGGACATGAGGGTCGACTATGTGATCCAGAACGGGCCGCTCAAAGGCTTCGGCACCACGGTCCGCCACGGCACGTACCGCAGTGACGGCTCCGCGTTAGCCGACACCGACCAGACGCGGGTGATTTTCAACTACAGCTATACGTTCCTTTGAGCTCACCACGAACGGCACCTTCTGCGTTCGGTCAGGCCTGAGCAACAGGCTTCACCCTCGCCACTCCCGAGGGCTGACACCGGTTTTTCGGCGAAATGCGCGGGCCAGTGCGGAGGGACTTTCATACCCCACTTCCTCTGCAATGAGCGCGATGGGCTTGCCCTCACGCAGCAGCTTCTGCGCCAGGCTGATGCGCCAGCTCACGAGATAGTCAGCTGGCGCCTGCCCCACCACTCGCTTGAAATGCTCGGCGAAGCTGGCGCGCGACATGTTGGCAGCCACCGACAATTCAGCCACCGTCCAGGCTTTTCCCGGCGCGTCGTGCATCAGACTCATGGGCTTTGAGAGACGCGCATCGGCTAAACCGGCCATCATTCCCGGTTGCTGGTCACCGCTGCTCAGAATGTGGCGCAGCAACTGGATGACCAACAGCTCGAACAAACGGTCCATCACCGCGTCACGACCGCAAACATCATCAAAAGCCTCGGCGAACAGCCAGTCCAGGGTGCTCGCCATGGTCGGGATTTCGTTCAACTTGAGTATGAGATGGTCAGGCAACGCTCTTGCTAGCGCGTTGCCCGAGCCGCCATCGAAGTCCAGCGATGCACACACCAACTGAGCACCCGAGCCCTCTTTGGCAAACAAGCGATGGCGGTACGGCCGAGGGAAGAAAATCAGCGTCGGCTCAGTGATCGACAACTCGCGCTCATCGGCCAGTTTCAACAGGACCTCGCCTGACTGAACCAAATGCAGATGGCCACAGGTCTGGTCGCCGTCGAAGGCCGAGATACCGCAGAACGCACCGCTGTAAAAGGTTCCGGCATTGACACCGAAACGAGCCAGCAACGTAGACAGACGATCCATCAACACCCTCGCTTACACTTTGGACGATTGGTCGCATATTAACGCTGATGTGCATCCATTTAACCAGCGACCGCCTATAGCATGAACCCCATACCCAGCGCATGCCGCGCTGAATGTCTGGAGAATCATTATGACCCGCATGACTTCTGTAAGCCTTGAAAACGCCACCGATGCCACCCGTCCACTGCTGGAAGGCGTGCAAAAGAAAATCGGATTCTTGCCCAATGTGTTCCAGGTACTGGCTCACGCCCCAGCCGTACTGACCCATTATGTACAAAGCTCTGCTGCGCTGGGCAAAACGTCCCTGAACGCTGAGGAAAAGGAATCGATTTCCCTCGCCACCTCCCAGGTTAACGGTTGCGACTACTGCCTGGCCGCCCACACATTCTTCGCAGGTAAAACCGGGTTCAGCCATCAAGAGATCCTCAGTGCCCGTGAAGGAAAGCTCGACAACTATGCCCTGCTCGCCCGCCAGATCACCGAAACCCGCGGTCACCTGAGCAGCGAACAAATCGCAGTGGCCCGCGCGGCCGGTATTGACGACGCCAAGATCATCGAAGTGATCGCCCACGTTGCCTCGCAGACACTGACCAACTACCTGAACAACGTCGCGCTGACGGATATCGACTTCCCAGCCATCGAGGCGTGAGCACAGTCAAAACAGAGGACCCGGTATGAAGACTGTCACGCTGTATACCACCGAAACCTGTCCCTACTGCCGCAGCGCAAAGTCCTTGCTGGCCAGCAAGGGCATCTCGATGAAAGAGATCAACGTTCAGACCCAACCGGCCAAACGTGAAGAAATGATCAAACGCAGTGGACGAAGGACCGTCCCGCAGATTTTCATCGAGAACACCTACATCGGCGGCTTGGACGACCTGGCAAAACTGGATCGTCAAGGCGGGTTGCTGTCGATGCTGGCCTGAGACCAAATCCTGGATCAAGGGCTGATGAGGCATCTTTTACCTTGATGCAATATCCGGCAGCCGTCAGACCCGGATGTTGCATCTCAATGCCCTGGAAAGGATCATACGCGGCATTCCGCCAATGCCCGCCAAGCGATCCCCATGCCAGCGCCTTCGACACCGCAACCGTTGTTTGAAACCTATGCCCGCTTTGGTGAGCTCAACTTCAGCTCGCTCAAACAAGAGTTGCCCGCCGTCACTGACTATTTGATGGCCTTTCCCGCTGAAATACAGGCCCTCGAAGGCTACCGTGCGGTACGCAGCTTCTTGAAGTCTTACGCCGGCAACGAATCCACCTTCAACTCCTATCGAACCCACGTCGAACGACTATTGCTCTGGACACTGACCAAAGCGCAGGTCCCCCTGCTGGACATGCGCCGGACCCATGCCGAAGCGTTTCTGGAGTTCTGCCTCGCGCCGGATCCTGCCTGGATCGGGCCAGTCGTCAAATCCCGATTTACGAGGCTGGGTGCGCGCAAGAAGCTCGCCACCGATACCTTTGTTTTGAACGAGAACTGGAAGCCGTTCGGCCAGTGCGCGTCCAAGGAGGAGCGCAAGCGCGCCGCGGAGGAAAGCCGCCCTCTCCTTCAGGAACATTACAAACCTGCACAGGGCTCGATCGCACAGATTTTCGCAGTCTGCGGAAGCTTTTTTCAGCATGCGATCGATGAAGGTTTCTGCGAGCACAATCCTTTCAGGGCCGTTAAACAGAAGAGCAAATACAAGCAGCGCACGACCGGCGATCAAGACACCCGCATTCTGACCTCATTGCAGTGGGATTTCGTGCTGGAAACCGCAGAACAGATGGCGGCTCAGGATGATAGATATGAGCGAACGCTGTTCATCGTGGCGACGATTTTTGCGATGTATCTGCGCGTTTCAGACCTGGTCGGGCGGGACAACTGGACGCCGAGCATGGGCGATCTGCGACAGGACGGTGCCGGAAACTGGTGGTATCACGTGGTCGGAAAAGGCAACAAAGCCGGCAAAATCAGTGTGCGGGATGACTACGTCGAGAACTACCTCAAGCGCTGGCGCGTGCATCAAGGTTTATCGCCGCTTCCCGGCTTTCGCGAAACCACGCCGCTGATTGCAACCCAGCGAGGTCGGGCAGGCTTGTCAGACCGGCACATCCGGGTATTGCTGCAGGAGGTCTTTGACCGCGCACTCGGGCGTATGCAGGCCGAAGGCTGGTCCGATGAAGACGTCGCCCGCTTGCGCGCGGCCTCACTTCATTGGCTACGACACACCTCGGCCACGTTCGACGCCCCCCATCGGGACATGAAGGACCTGCAAGTCGACCTGCGACACAACAGCCTCAGCACGACGCAGAACGTGTATTACAACTCCGAGGATGAGAAGCGGGCGTATTCGATCAAGCGTCTGCCTATGAAAGAACGAGGATAATGTCCCCGCTCGGTGTATTCGCCTGCTCAGCCCTTCTGTAGCAGGCGTTCGTCGCAGAACACGGGCCGCTCTTCCCCTCTCTTCCCATCAGAAATAGGGTCCGGCAGCAGAGCCAAGCCCTGAAGGCCAAAGGCATCTTTGAGCAGCGACTCGAGCTGTTTTGGTTTGCGCCCCAACAGCTCTTCAAGTGCACCACTGCTCTCGTCAAATGCGCCTGCTTTGATCGCGGCGTACCAACCACTCAAAAACTGAGCCACGTGCGCAGGCCAACCTTCCCGTTCACGCGCAAGCATGAAGGCGGGAGAGGAAATCGATTCATAGGTAATCGGTTTCCCCGTCAGGCCTGACAGTGTTTCAGCGATGTCGCTGAACGACCAGGCCTGCCCGCTGTTCAGCAAATATCGACGATTTTCATGGCCGTCCTGACTCAACAGAACCGCACTGGCTTCGGCAAGTTCCTGATAACAGGCCAGCGCGATCCGGCCATCACCCGCAGGGCAAGAAAATCCTTCGAGTGCTGCCTGCGCGCCGATGAACATGGGCAGGTCGTTGGCGTACAACGGGTGCCTGACGATGGTGAAGAACATACCTGAGTTTTCCAGCATGCTTTCCGTCGCGATGTCGCTGTCGGTCACGCCTTCAATAGGACAGAGATCATCACTGGTGCGCTGGATGCTGGTGTAGATCACGTGACGAACGCCGGAAAAACGCGCGGCGTCAATGACATTTTTGTGTTGGGCCGTCCGGTCCGTGAACGCCACCGCCGACACCATGTAGATGGTGTCTACACCTTCAAAAGCGCTCACAAGGGTGTCGTAATTGCTGTAGTCAGCGTAACGGACCTCTATGCCCTTCAAGACCAACCCTTGTGCCTTATGGTGGTCTCGAGCAAGCGCCACGATATTGGCTGGCGCGCTGCGTTGCATCAAACACTCTAGAACGCCACTGCCGAGGCGGCCCGTAGCGCCAGTGACCAGGATTTTTTTCATCTCATTCGCCTGTGTGGTTAGCAAGTACAGGCGGACTATGCAGGCAATCCCGGGGATGAATTAGTCCTCAACAGGTAGAATCAGCTTCAACCAAATGTTGGAGCACCTCATGGAAACCTTAGGGAATCTCGAGTCATTCGTTCGCGCTGCAGAAGCGGGCAGTTTTTCCGAGGCGGCTCGCCAGATGGGCGTCTCCGCCGCAGCAGTCAGCAAAAATGTAGCCCGCCTGGAGACCAGGCTCGAGACCCGTCTATTCCACCGGAACACGCGAAGCCTGACCCTGACGGAAGCGGGTGAGGCGTTTTATTCCCAAGTCCGCGGCAGTCTGGAAACCATTCAGGGAGCAATCGCTCACCTGGGCGCTTCTCGCGACGTTCCTGCAGGTCGCTTACGGGTGAACGTGGCACCTTCCCTCGCATACGATCACCTCCTCCCCATGCTTAAACTCTTCAAACAACGCTACCCCGCGGTGATACCGGACTGGCAATTGGAAATCCGCCGGGTTGACTTGATCGGTGATGGGTTCGACGTCGCCATTGGCGGAGGCATGGAGTTGTCCCCGGGGGTTGTCGCGCGGGAGATCGCCAAACTCCATCTTGTGGCGGTTGCCTCGCCAGAATGGCTGAAGGGCCGGCCGCTGCCTTTGACACCTGCGGATTTACAGGGGCAGCCCGGTGTTGTCATGCGATCAACGGACACCGGCAGGCTGCGCTCCTGGACGCTGCGTAATAGCGCTGGGGAGACGTTCGATTTGAATCTCGAGCCGGCTGCAATCATGAACGACCCAGAGGCGCTGTGCAGTTGCGCCCGGATGGGGTATGGCGTGGCGCTGGTGCCCGTGGATCGCGCCTGGCCATGGCTGCAAAACGGAGAGTTGACGCGATTATTGCCGGATTGGTACGTGGACCTGGGTTCGGTATCCGTCTATTTTCCTGCCCGCAAAGCCTTGCCTGCCAAGACCCGTGTTTTTGTCGACTTTTTGGTGGAGCATTTCCACCGGACGATCAGAGACAAGTTCAGGGATGACTGAGACCCATGCCAGCATCCTCCTGGTTCATGCACCCTTCAAGGCAGGTGGCAGGTGGACAGGACAGTTCAGGCAAGAAAACTGATACCCACGACCACCAGCATCAAAGCGAACAATCGCTTCAGCATTTTAGGTGACAGACTGTGTGCCAGTTTCGCGCCGAATTGAGCGAAGAACATGCTGGTCAGCGCAATGCCGATCAGCGCTGGCAGGTACACAAATCCCAGGCTGTGTTCTGGCAATAACGGATCATGCCAACCCAGCACCATGAAACTGATCGTCCCCACGATAGCTGTGGGAAACCCGCAGGCGGCGGAGGTCGCCACGGCCTGCTGCATCGTCAGGCTGCGCCATGTCAAAAACGGCACAGTCAATGAGCCCCCTCCAATTCCAAAGATGGCCGACGCCCAGCCGATCAGGACGCCGACACCGGCCAACGCGCGTTTGCCCGGAATCTCGCGGCTGACCTTAGGCTTGAGATCCAACGCCATTTTGATGGCCATCACAATGGCGAACACACCAATGATTTTCTGAAGAGTGGGCCCCGCAATGCGGCTGGCGGTGACTGACCCCAGCACCGCGCCAATCAGAATGCCAATGGTCATCCAGCCAAATATTCTCCACTTCACGGCCCCGGCACGATGATGCGCGCGCACCGACAAAATGGTCGTAAAAATGATCGTTGCCAGTGAGGTGCCGACAGCCAAATGGGTCAATACCGAACTGTCGAAACCTTGCAGCGTGAAACTGAAAACAAGCACCGGGACAATGATCAGGCCGCCGCCGACGCCGAACAGGCCGGCGAGCACACCGGCACATGCGCCAAGGGCAAGATAGAGCAGGAATTCCATGAAATTCTCCGAATAAGACCTCGTTGCGAATGACGCCTTCGCGCGATAACAACGTGGGGGTTCAGGTAGCTGCGTCGATGGCACCAGTGTCCACTCCGTCGCCACACTGCGGAATTACCAGCGTTTACAATCCAGCATTTCATCCGTTGCAATAGTGACCTGGCTGGTAACCCCTCCAACATGGCTTGCGGCACGTCGATCCATACCCTGGTCATTCGGGCTGGCGCTTTTTATCGCTAACCGGTGATCATTTCACCCAGTGAAACGCAGAATTAAGGCAGAGAGATATTCTGCCCGCCACGCCATTGCAGGGGGATGGCTCATCACCTCGCCGAGATGGTCGTCATGCACACACCCGCGGAAGAAATCGAACTGTCGCCTTGGCACGAAGGCGAGTTACGGCTGCAACGCAGCGTCGGCGCAGTCGAACGTATGGTCAAACCCGGTCAGCAGCAGATGGCCCGTGACTGGCTACCTGACCAGCATCGCGAGTTCTATTGCCAGTTACCTTTCGTGGTGCTGGGCAGCGTCGATCCGCAGGGCAATCCCTGGGCTACGCTGCGCGCCGGACAACCGGGCTTCATGCAGTCGCCCGATCCACGGCGGCTGGTCCTCGACCTGCCTCGGGAAACGGCGGACCCGGCAGATGCGGGGATGGAGGACGGTGACGGCATCGGCATGCTCGGTATGGAACTGCACACCCGACGTCGCAACCGGCTCAATGGCGTAGTGCGTCGCAGCAGTGATGTCGCCTTCGACATTCAACCGACGCAATCCTACGGAAATTGCCCGCGGTACATTCATCTTCGCCGCTACGCCTTCGACGATACGCCGCCGGGCGAAGTCAGCCAGTCCGCCGCTTTGAACGAACAGGACATTGCAACGATAACCGCTGCGGATTCCTTCTACGTCGCCTCATACGTCGTGCGTGACGGTGAGTGTCAGGTCGATGTCTCCCATCGCGGCGGCAAGCCCGGGTTCGTGAGCGTTGACGAAAACGGCGCGCTGACCGTGCCGGACTTCAATGGCAATCTGTTCTTCAACACCCTCGGCAACATGCTGATCAACCCGCGGGTGGGCCTGGTCTTTGTCGACATGCGCACGGGCGACCTGCTGCAGATGACCGGGCGCACCGAGGTCATTCTCGATTCCGCGCAAACCCTGGCCTTCATCGGCGCCGAGCGCATGTGGCGTTTTTTTCCCGAGCGGGTGATACGGCGTCCCGGCGGGTTGCCGTTGCGCTGGGTGGACATGGAAAACGGCACTTCGCCTAACGTGCTGATGACGGGCAGCTGGGAAGACATGGACATGCGGCTGAAGGCGGCCGCGCTGCAACAGAGCTGGCGTCCGTACAAGGTTGTCGACATCGTCCAGGAGAGTGAAACCATTCGTTCATTCCACCTGCTGCCCGATGATGGCGTGGGTGTTCCTGCGCGCCTGGCCGGACAGCATCTGCCGATCCGCCTCTCCATCGCCGGGCAAGGCAAACCCGTGGTGCGTACCTACACGCTGTCCAGCGCGCCAACAGACGATGTGCTGCGCATCAGCGTCAAACGTGAGGGCGTGGTTTCCACGCACCTGCACGACAACCTGCAGGTCGGCGATCTGATCGAAGCCCGCGCCCCGGCGGGCGTCTTTACCGTCGACGCCACGGTCCGCCGCTCGGTGGTGATGCTCGCGGCAGGCGTGGGTGTGACACCGGCACTGGCGATGGCGCGGCATCTGGTTCACGAGGGCAAGCGTACCCGTTACCACCGACCTACATGGGTGTTTCAGTCGGCGTCGAACAAGGCGCAGCTTGCGTTTCACAAAGAATTCTCCGCCCTCGCCACCGCCTCGGAGGGCAAGCTGCGCTACGTGCGGGCATTGAGTGACGTCACAGGGGCTGAACACGGGGTGGATTACGAGCGGGAGGGTCGGCTGAACGTCGGTCTGCTGCGTGAGCTGCTGCCGTTCGATGATTACGATTTTTATCTCTGTGGCCCGCAAGGGTTCATGCAACAGATGTATGACGGCTTGCGGGCACTGGATATCAACGACTCGCGCATCCACGCCGAAGCGTTTGGTCCGTCGAGTCTGCAACGCTCTATGGGCGACACGGCGCCAGTGATGGAGCTGGCGCCGATCTCCAGCGAGTCAGTACCGGTGATGTTCATGGCTTCGACCAAAGAAGCCCGCTGGAATCCAGGTGACGGCTCGCTGCTGGACCTGGCCGAACAGCGCGACCTGGCGCCCCCCTTCGGCTGCCGGGGCGGGTCTTGCGGCACCTGCCGCACCAACATTCTGCAAGGCGCGGTGACCTACGCTCAGCCGCCGGAGTTTCAGGTCCCCGTCGGTGAAGCACTGATCTGCTGTGCCGTCCCTGCCGCCGGGACAGCGCCGCTGCATCTGGAGCTATGACGCTCGGCCTATGAGAAGACACTCTGCGCGAGCGCAGTCCGAAGTGCTGCAGCAGATGATCCGCGCGTCGTTGTGAGCTGCCAGCGCACGTTGCAATCAGCGGGTCTGCCGATTCATGTGTCCTCGGCAACGACCCTCACGCGGTGACAATCAGAAGGCCCGAGCTGTTCGCCGCTCGATGAACGTACCGCCATCGTCATCAACGGCTTGCCGGATGCATTGTCCAGCAGCAGCGAGCGGGTCTCGTGCGGCTCAAACTGGAAGCGCTCACCCCACTGCCGCAGGCTGACGACAATCGGAAACACCTCGCGTCCTTTTTCTGTCAGCACGTACTCCTTGTAGGCACTGCCATCGGAAGCCGGACAGACCTCGAACACACCGACGTCGACCAGTGCTTTCAAGCGTGCCGCCAGAATATTCCTAGCAATGCCCAGGCTCTTTTGAAAATCGCTGAACCGGCGAATGTCGTCGAACGCATCGCGAATGATCATCAGCGACCAACGATCACCAATGGCTTCAAGCGTCCTGGCGACCGGGCATTCGTTGCCTGCAGGCACATCATCTTCGTTCATATTCTTTCCCTTCGGCGTAAAAGCCAAATCAACACCCTCACAATTCTGGTTGCAATTTGAAACAGGATTGCGCAAAAATCCGCCTCGGTTGCAAATTGCAACCAGTCTAACGAGATGGACGGCGAGATGACAGCTGAGACGGAACGCTCCACACGATGTTTGTCCGAAAGCGCCTCGAGGGCGCTGCTATCGGGCCAAGAGCAGAAGGCAGGCCACAACCATGCCGCTCTCTCTCCTGGGCTCACCCTTTTGTTTTCGATTACCTGTGCATTGGCGGTCGCGAACGTCTATTTCGCCCAGCCGTTGCTCAATTCGATGGCCGAGAGCATGGGAATCGCCTCCGGGCTGATCGGCGCCGTGGTCACGGCCACTCAGGCCGGTTACGCACTGGGTTTGCTGCTGATCGTCCCCTTGGGCGATCTGGTCAACCGCAGACGGTTGGTGTTGAGTCAGATCGTGCTGTCGGCTATCGCACTGGCAGCGGTTGGCGCATCGCAAACGTGGCTGGCGCTGCTCGGCGCAATGATCGTCGTGGGCTTGATGGCAGTGGTCGTTCAGGTGCTGGTCGCCTATGCCGCCCTGCTCGCCCAGCCCTCACAACGTGGGCAAACCGTCGGCACGGTGACCAGCGGCATTGTGCTGGGGATTCTGCTGGCGCGTTTCGCCTCGGGGCTGGTGGCCGATCAGGCCGGTTGGCGAGCGGTTTATTTCGTGTCCTCGGGATTGATGCTCACCCTCGCCGCTGTGCTCTGGAAAAAGGTCCCTGACACCGAGTCGCCAAGGCCTCCAGGGACGTACTTGAGCCTCATCAGCTCCCTTTTCACGCTGCTGCTCAGCGATCCATTGCTGCGAGTCAAAGGGCTGCTGGCCCTGCTCATCTTCGCTGCGTTTTCCGTGTTGTGGACGGCAATGGTGCTGCCCTTGAGTGCCCCGCCGCTCTCGTTGTCGCACACCGCCATCGGCCTGTTCGGTCTAGCCGGAGTTGCCGGTGCGCTGGCCGCCAGACGAGCCGGCCGCTGGGCCGATCAAGGTTCGGGGCAGCGCGTCACCGGACTTGCACTGGGCGTGCTGACGTTTTCATGGTTGCCTATCAGCTTTGCACAAACGTCACTGCTCGCCTTTGCCTGTGGCGTGATCCTGCTCGACTTCGCCGTCCAGGCCGTTCATGTCACCAGTCAGAGCCTGATCTTTGCCGCGCGCCCTGACGCCCAGAGCCGCATGGTCGGCGCGTACATGGGCTTTTACTCGATCGGCAGCGCACTCGGCGCCGTGGCGGCAACCCAGACCTATGAACGCTGGGGATGGTGTGCCGTCAGCCTGCTGGGCGCATCCATCAGTGCTGTCGCGCTGATTCTCTGGTACCTGACGCGTCATCCCGCAACCTCCTCAACATCCCATCAAGGAAGACACCGATGAAAATCCGCCACCTGTTGCTCGCCATTGCGGTCACGGCCATCTGGGGTTTGAATTTCTCAGTGATCAAGCTGGGCCTGACCACCGTCGATCCTTTTATCCTTGCGGGCATTCGCTTCACACTCTGCGCCCTTCCCGCCATCTTTTTCATTCCGAAACCTGATGTGCCGTGGCGCTACATCGTAGGCTATGGACTGGTCTTCGGTGTGGGGTTGTGGGGCGTGGTCAATCTCGGCATCCAGTCAGGCTTGTCGGCAGGCATCGCCTCGCTGGTCCTTCAGCTCAGTGCGTTTTTCACCCTCCTTTTGGGGGCCAGGGTATTGCGCGAGAAACTTTCCCGTTACCAGATCGCGGGCATGGGGATCGCCTCATGTGGATTGCTCAGCATCCTCACCATTGCCGACGGAACGGTCACATCGGCCGGTCTGATGCTCGTGCTGCTGGGCGCGCTGGCCTGGAGCGTCGCTAACGTCATCAACAAGAAAGCCAGGACCACACAGGTGTTTGCCTTTCTGGTGTGGTCCAGCGCGTTTTCGCCCATCCCTCTGTTTGCGCTTGATTACGCGGTGAACGGATCGGTCGGTTACCGCGCACTGGTGAGTCAGATAGACGCCCGCGCCGTGTTGTCGATTCTGTTTCAGGTTTACCCCAACACGCTGTTCGGTTACTGGGTATGGAACTCGCTGATGAAGCGCTATCCCGTCTCGACCGTCGCACCGTTATCGCTGTTGGTTCCGGTCTTCGGCCTGGTTGGCTCGGCTGTCATTTTCAATGAGCAACTGTCCCTCAACAAAGTGATCGCCGTGCTGCTGATTGTCTCAGGGCTGGGCGTCGGTTTGTACGGACAAACTCTCCTGAGGGCCTTGACCAGGCGACCGGAGCTGTCACAGCGATAAGAGGCAGAAACCCTGTTGGCGCCAAAGCACAGCCCAGCGCATCAAGTGGTTGACCTTAAGGGTACGAAGATCGCGTTTCAGCAAGGCTTAAGTTCGCACAACCTGATTCTGCATGTGAGCGCGAGGGTCTGGAAAGAGCGCGTTGCTGTCGGACCTCACGCCAGCAGCACGCGCTTGAGCCAGCTGTAAAGATTCAACCCTTCGCGGGACAACTCGCCATCGGCGCGGCGGCACAGGTAATAGGCGCGACCGTCGTCCAGGGTCTGGTCGAACAGCTTGAGCAGCTCACCCCGATCACGCAGCGGCGTGATCAAGGGCTCGCGCAGTAATGCGCAACCCAGTCCATTAAGTGCAGCGGTCAGCGCGAGCTGGCCATCCTCGAACAGCAGTCCTTGCAGCGCTGCCGGGTGCCTGACCCCGGCAGCTTGCAACCATTGCCCCCACGTGCCGCGCTCCTCGTCATGCAGCAACGGCAGATCGATCAATGCCTGCGGCGTATCGATACTGCCGTGACGCGCCAGAAAGGCCGGACTGCACCACGCCGTCACGTCCCCAGGAATGAGCGGCTCGCTGTGGTAACCCGCCCAAAGCCCGCTGCCGAAACGAATGGAAATGTCAGCAGCGTCGCTGGGGTAACTGCGGTGGTTGGCGTAGGTCACGTTGACGTCGACGCCAGTGTTCTCGGCAAGAAACTCACCGAGCCGTGGAATAAACAGATTGATGCCGAACATCGGAATCAGGCTGATGGTGACCTGCCGCGTCGCCGACTTTTCCCGAACATGCTCTGTGGCGCTGCGCAGCACGGAAAATGCCGAACGGATCGCCCGGTAGTATTCCCTTCCCTCGTCGGTCAGGATCAGGTTGCGCCCCTGCCGTGAGGTCAGCGCCTGGCCGAGAAAAGCCTCGAGCAGACGCAATTGATGGCTGATAGCCGAGGGCGAGACATCCAGCTCCCGGGCGGCGGTATTGACGCCACCATGTCGCGCGAACGCCTCAAAAGTCCGAACGGCCCGCAGCGGAGGGTCATTTTCCAACTGTTCTGTATTATTCATGTATTGAGTCTAAATCTAATTAAACCGCCTGAACAACCCTGACCCACGGCTATAAGAACGCATACATTCACTAATCACACCCACTTTTAAGGTTATGAACTTTTGATAGTTGATAAATATAGAATGATTGCCTAGTGTGCGTTTCGGCAAGCCGTGATGCTTTGCTGCAGCAAGAACAAGGGGGGATCCCGCAGCGAACGGGCCGCCCCTTTCTGACCGTAAACCGAGGAGAACTGACATGAGCGCTGTCGAAGGTGAACTGGGCATCCTGGCCCGGCGGCGAATCGAAGCTGAGATCATCAAACCGATCTACGACATCCTGGTACGCGACTACGGCAAAGAGAGCGCCCAGGCAGTGATTGGCGAAGCCGTTTCCCAGGCGGCCGTCAAAGCCGGCGAGTACTTCGCTTCCCGCGAACCCCAGGGACCGAACCTGGAGGGTTTTGTAGCGTTGCAAGCGTTGTGGGAGCAGGACGACGCGCTGAAGGTGGAAATCATCGCCAGCGACGCGACCCACTACGACTACGACGTGCACCGCTGCCGCTACGCCGAGATGTACCACGAGATGGGCCTTGGCGAAATCGGCCATCTGCTGTCCTGCAACCGCGACGAAGTGTTCATCGTCGGTTACGACCCCAACGTCGAGCTCACGCGCACCCAGACCATCATGCAGGGCGCAACGCACTGCAACTTCCGCTACAAGGTCAAGGATCAGGAGCCTGAGCAATGACGAGTTCTCCCCGGATCAACGCAGCGCGCTTCTGGGATTCGCTGATGGAAATGGCTCAGATCGGCGGCACGCCCAAAGGCGGTGTCTCACGCCTGGCACTCACCGAAGAAGACCGGATCGGCCGTGACCTGTTCGCCCGTTGGGCCACGCAAGCGGGATGTACGTTGCGCGTCGACGCCATGGGCAACATGTTCGCCCGCCGCCCTGGCCGTCACGAGAGTCTGTCACCCGTGCTGACCGGGTCCCATGGCGACTCCCAGCCAGCGGGTGGAAAGTTTGACGGCATCTATGGCGTGCTCGCAGGCCTTGAAGTGATCCGCACGCTCAACGATCACAACATCCAGACTGACCGCGCCATCGAGGTGGTTAACTGGACCAACGAAGAAGGCTCGCGCTTCGCGCCGGCGATGATCGCTTCCGGCGTCTACACCGGCGTGTTCGACCTCGAATACGGCCTGTCCCGCACCGACGCCAAGGGCATCAGCATCGGCGAGGCGCTGAAGGATATCGGCTACGCGGGCAACGAGCCCATGGGCGGGCGCGAGATCCACGCCGCCTTCGAACTGCACATTGAGCAAGGCCCGATTCTCGAAGCCGAAGACATCACCATTGGCGTCGTCACCGGTGCGCAAGGTCAGCGCTGGTATGAAATCGAACTCACTGGCCGCAGCGCCCATGCCGGTACAACGCCGATGAATCATCGGCTGGACGCCCTGCTCGGCCTGTCGCGGGTCGTCGAAGCGGTAAACGCGATGGGTGTCGCTCAGGGCGACGAAGGGCGCGCCACCGTGGGTTGGGTCAACGTATTCCCCAACTCGCGCAATGTCGTGCCGGGGCGCGTGTTGTTCAGTGTCGAATTCCGTCACCCCAACGAGGCAGTCCTGGAAATCCTCGACGGGGAACTGCGTCGCGAAGTGGTTGCCATTGCCGAGAAGACCGGTTTGCAGCATGAGTTAAAACAGATCTTCCAGTACGCGCCCATTGCCTTCGATGCGGCGTGCATCGACAGCGTCGAGCGGGCCGCGGTTGAGTTGGGCTACAGCCATCGCAAGATGATTTCAGGCGCGGGCCACGACGCCTGCTACCTCAGCAAGGTCGCACCCACGTCGATGATATTTGTGCCTTGCGTCGACGGTTTGAGCCACAACGAAGCCGAACACATTCACCCTCACTGGGCCGAAGCCGGTGCTAACGTTCTGCTGCTGGCGATGCTTGATAAAGCTGCACGCTGACCCGCTGCCGTTTGGTTGACTGCCCGGCGCTGAGTCAGGCACCGGCAGAATCACGGTCAGGCCTGCGCTTCGTTTCGCGCTCAGCGATCAACCACGGCGGTAACGCAACCACACTCCGCCGCCTTCCTGCACCTCGGCCGACGCCAGGGTCAGGTGCACCGGTTGCGTCCAGGCACTGGGCGAAATCTCGAAGGATGCCGGGTGCGCTCCCCGGCCATCCACCAGCGGTAGAATCAGCACACTGACCTCGTCCACCAGACCGGCATTCACGAACGAGCCACTGATGTGCGGGCCGCCTTCGACGATCAATCGCTTGCAACCCAGCTCCTTGTGGAGCGTATCGACCACGTTCTTGAGGTCGATGTCGGTTTTGCCTGCAAACAGGTACGACACGTCGATGGATTGCAGGTACGCCAGATAATCGTCCGAAACGCCTTCTGTCAGCACCTCGACCACGTGAGAACCCAGCGCCTGATTCTTCTTCCAGCCAACCTTCCCGTGAGGGTCGATGGAAATGGCATAAGAGGCGGCGTTGCGATCAACGAAATGGTCAGTCCGGGGAATCGGCGAGTTGGCCAGGCCTGTCGGGTAGCCTTCGTCGTGCGCCACCTCCTGCATGGTCACGCGCCCGCATATCCACGCGTCGAATTCATACGTCTTGGCCAGTTTTTCATAGAGCTGCCCGGCGGCATTTTTGAACGGGCGATCCCAACCATCGGTAAGCGCGTGGCCGTCCAGAGACGACATCATGTGGCAAATGACATAAGGCTGCATCGTGAGCTCCCACTGCAGTTGCACTGAACATGCCTTCGGGGGTCTGGCCCAGGCACAGTTTTTTTCCGGCGACCGCCTGATGTCGGCCAGAGATGCGGGTACGGCATCGGGGCAGACACGACAGCCGGAGAAAAGTGGATTCCGCCCGGCGTGGAAGGTTCAGCGGTTATGAAAACGCGCAAAAAAAAACGCCGCATCGTGGATGCGGCGTTGATTTGAAGCGTAATTCAGAAGTCATGGGGCCGTTCGCTCATTACCCGTTCTGACGACCGTAGCCCTGGATGGTGTAATCAAGGGTGTGCTTCACGCCAGCACTGTCAAGGTAGACCAGTTGCGCATTCACCGGGCCGTCCACTTTTTGAACGTCCTGAGCAGTGGTGCTGCTGATGACTTTCGACACATCCAGCCCTTTGTGCTGGTTGTAGCGTTGAGTTTGCGCGCTGACCTGGGTATCGCTCACCGAGCTTACCGACTCTTGAGCGGAGGCATAGACGCTGGCCAACGAGAGTGCCGCGAACAGTACATATTTCATGATGTATCTCCAAAGATAAGGGCTTAAGTGAGCAAGCTGTCATGTTGTTTGCTCTTGGGACTTATCTTCGTCGCCGGCTCAATGGAAAGGAAATCGCAAGATCCGATACCTCGCATCAAGGCGGATGATGGGAGCAGAAACGTTATCAATGCTGACGATGGGGAGAGGCCGATTACTTCGTCCTTGCTGGTGCAACAGACCTTTCACCGTGGCCGAACTAATTTTTTACATCTGCGGCTGTACGCTCCCCTTAGAATCACACGTTCGCAAGAGACACTCGCGCATGTTCCGCCCGCCCAGAACCCACGAAATTCTCACCGTTGAGGACCTGTTCCTCAACGTGACGCAGTACAAGGTGGTTCGTGATGGGAAACCGTTAAGACTTAATCCCACCAACATCGAAGTGCTCGCTCTGCTGATGCGCAGAAGCCCGGCCATCGTGACGCAATCGGAAATCGCAACGGTCTTGTGGGGCGATGGCACGCTGAAGAACAAGAATGGAGTGGCCACTCGCATTCATGAGATCAGGCAGGTTGTCGACATCGGCTTTGAGGTGGCGCTGATTCACACCCTGCATGGCGTGGGTTACCGACTCGCGGCGGTGGAAGACGCCCCCGAAAAGGGGCTGGTGCATCAACAAAGCTGACCTTGGCGCGCAAAAGTGAGAACCCGTTCTCTGCACGAATGAACTGTATTGTTTCCAGTCTGGCAATACAGTCTTGTCAAACGATGGCTGGCGAGGAGCGAAGTGAGCCGGTACATTCAAACCCATCAAATCCGCCGATTTGATACCGCTCCTTCAAGCCGCTACGCCGTCTGAGATAACGGAATAGCGGCTTTTTTTGTGCCTGTATTTCTTGCCGGCTGCCTCAAAAGTTTGCAGGCGTGTTGGCGCTGATGATTTCAGCTTCATCCTGGCCAATGTTGCGAAAACTGTGAGGCAGCGTGGTCGGGAAGTAGTAGCCGTCGCCAGCATTTAGAATGCTGATCTGTCCGTCGACGGTCAGTTCGATGGTGCCGCGCGTGACCAACCCACACTCCTCGCCTTGCGCATGCACGATCGGCTCTGCTCCCGAACCTGCGCCCGGCGCATACTGCTCGCGCAACATCCGCATCTGACGGCTCGGCACCGACGCGCCAATCAGCAACAGGCGCAGGCCGTCGCGGCCGAGGTCGGGTTGCTCGCCTGCACGGAAGACATAACGCTGTTCCTGAGGCGGCTGGTCGAAGGAAAAGAAGTCGGCCAGCGTCATGGGAAACCCTTCGAGCAGCTTTTTCAGCGAGCTGACCGAAGGGCTGACGCGGTTGAGTTCAATCAAGGAGATGGTGCCGTTGGCGACACCGCTGCGTCTGGCCAGCTCTCGCTGGGACATCTTGTAGCTTTCCCGCACTAACTTGAGTCGTGACCCCGTATCCATGACAGCCCTATGCAAAAACCGGAGGGTATCGGGAGCGTGGACACTTCAGCATGACACTGCAGGCCGTTCCCCCGTTCGAGTGGGGGTGATTAGAGCACGTTTGAGCGCCCCAACCTATACGGCGAGGCGACATCTGAACACGGGAAAATCAGGCGCCTTGCGGTGGGTACTCCGCAATGAATTGTCCGATCACATCGGCAAAATCATGGTCAGCGGTAAAGCCCAGGCCCTTCGCATATCTGGCCGTAAACGAGCCCGGCCACGACCCGACGATTTTCTCGATCGCAGGGTTGCGCTCCAGTCGAATGCGGCTGACCACCGCATCACCGGCCGTGCGGCGCAACGCACCGATCATGTCCTCAACGGTGATCGACAGGCCGGGCATGTTGATCACCCTGCCCGCCTTCAATTGCTCATCCGTGAGTTCATGACCGTGAATCAGATTGGTGATCGCCTGAGCGGGAGACATCAACCACAAACGGGTCTCAAGCGGCACCGGGCAGACGCTCTCCTGCCCGTTGAGCGGTTCGCGGATAATCCCGCTGGCGAAGCTCGACGCCGCCAAATTAGGCTTACCGGGGCGCACAACGATGGTCGGCATGCGCAGGCTGCGCCCGTCAACGAAACCCCGGCGACTGTAGTCGGCGAGCAGCAGATCGTTCATCGCCTTCTGCGTGCCATAAGAACTCTGCGGTGCCCACACCTGGTCGTCTTCGACTTGCGCAGGCAATTGCCCACCGAACACCGCGACTGAGCTGGTCATTACCCATTTGGGGCAATGACCCAGGCTGCGGATTCGTTCCAGAAGATTGTGCGTGGCGGCGAAGTTGATGCGCATGCCCAGCTCGAAATCCTGCTCGGCCTGACTCGACACCACCGCAGCGAGATGAAACACGCTGTCCGTTTCGGCACTGACCAGTCCTTTCAGCACGTGCGGGTCGGCGATGTCGCCACACACCACTTGCACCCGTTCATCCTCAATACCGCTCAGCGGCACCACGTCGAATGCCACGATGCGGCGGATGATCTGTTTGACGCCTTGGCGATCGGTCAACGAGCCGCGCTGCAGGAGTGCTTCGATCAGGCGACGGCCCAGAAAGCCAGCCGCACCGGTCACGAGAATATTCATGAGTAGCTCCTAATGCTCAGCGGTTAACAAGTTTGGCGGGGATACGAAACACCAGCGCCGCGCCGAGAAACAGCGCGCTGGCCATGACGTACATGCCGATAGTGGTGCTTTGCGTCATGTCCTTGAGAAAACCCATCAGATAGGGCGACACAAAGCCGGCCAGGTTGCCGCACGAGTTGATCAGTGCGATACCGGCAGCCGCAGCCGTACCACCCAGAAACGCGGTCGGCAGCGGCCAGAAGAGCGGCAAGGTGCTGAGCGCGCCCATTGCCCCAAGGGTCAGGCCAATCATCGAAACGGTGAAGTTGTCACTCCAGGTCGCGGAGATGATCAAGCCAATACCGCCAACCAAGGCCGTCAACGCCAGATGCCAGCGACGCTCACGCAGTCGATCGGCGTTGCGTGAGACCAGAACCATAGTGGCGACGGCCGCGCCGTAAGGGATCGCTGTCAACAGGCCGATCTGCAGGACATCCGTCACACCCGCTTGACGAACCAGGGTCGGCAACCAGAAACCTACGGTATAAAAACCGGCGATCAGGCAGAAGTAGATGCCCGTCAGCAGCCACATGCGCGGCTGAAGGAAAACCTCCCGAACGCTATGAGCGACGTGGCCCTTTGTTTCGGCGTCGATGCGCGACTGCAGGAGTGTTTTCTGTTCTTGAGTCAACCAGCCAGCGTGGGAAATCCGGTCGCTGAGGCAAAAGATCACCAGGATACCGACAGCAATCGAAGGCAATCCTTCGATGAAAAACAGCCACTGCCAACCGGCGTAGCCATGGGCGCCGTTGAAGGCGGTCATCAGCCAGCCCGACAGCGGAGCTCCAATCAGACCGGACAGGGGAACGGCCGTGGCGAACATCGCGAACATCTTGCCGCGGCGGTGGGTCGGGAACCAGTACGACAGATAAAGGATGACACCCGGATAGAAACCGGCCTCCGCCAGCCCCAGCAGGAACCGCATGACGTAGAACGACGTCGGCGTGGTCACGAAGGCCATGCACGAGGAGATCACACCCCAGCTGATCATGATGCGAGCGATCCACAGTCGCGCGCCGACCTTGTGCAGGATCAGGTTGCTGGGGATTTCCACCAGAAAGTACGCGATGAAGAAGATCCCAGCGCCCAGGCCGTAGACCGCTTCAGAGAAATGCAGGTCATCGGACATTTGCAGCTTGGCAAAGCCGACGTTGACCCGATCCAGGTAGGCCAGCAAATAACAGAGCAACAGCAGCGGCAAAATCCGCCAGGCGGCTTTGCGATAGGCCGCGTCTTCTGAAGCATCGACGACCGGACTGACGCCGTCTTGAGCCAGTGATTCACTCATCTCTTTCCCATCCCTTTGTTTTTGTAGTGGGGTGTTGTTATGTGGGTAGAACCAAGCGTTGCAGCACTAAACGAAACAGCATTCGACGCCGTGTTCAGAAAAAACAAGTTACATAATACGTCATACGAATTCAAGGCGCGTAGAAGGGACGACGTCTTGGGCAAAATGCAGTAACGTTCCCTGATTTGACGCACGAGATTGTTATGGTCCAGCCCGCTCCACCCTCGTTACCGAACGCCTCGTCCAGTTTGAAAGATGCCTCCAAGGGGACGCTGGCCGATCAAGTCACCGCGGCGCTGAAAGCCCACATCGCCAGCGGGGAAGCGCTGCCCGGTTCACGTTTACCGACCGAGCCGGTGCTGTCCGAGCGCTATGGCGTAAGCCGCACGGTCATTCGCGAAGCCATTTCAAGGCTCAAGTCCGCGGGCCTCGTCGAGGTGCGTCAGGGCAGCGGCACCGTCGTCTGCGAAGGTGCGCATATCAAGGCATTCACCCTCGATCTGGACGTGACCGGCTCCATCGAGGCTGTGTTGCGGGTCACGGAATTGCGGCGCGGTATCGAAGGGGAAGCCGCGGCGCTGGCTGCACAACGACATACCGCTGCGCAACTGGAAGCGATCGAGCGCGCGTTGAAGGCCATCGATCTGGCCGAACACGAAGGGCGCGACGGTGTAGAGGAAGACCTGGCCTTCCATTTGTCGGTGTCCCATGCCACGGGAAACCCGCTCTACCCTTCCCTTCACGAATTCATCGGTCAGTTCGTCAAGGAGGCAATCCGCATTACCCGCTCGAACGAAGAACGCCGTCGGGACATGGCCAAAACCGTTCGCGTCGAACATTTCGCGATCTACACCGCCATTGCAGCGTGCGATCCCGAGGCCGCGCGACATGCCGCGCTGAACCATATCAACAATGCGGTGGAACGGTTGAAGAGCGCCGATCCGGCGTTCTGGCAAAACCCTGGGGCCCGAACCTCGTGATCCAGATAGGCATCGTCCTCAGCGACGCTTGACCGTTCGTCGCTTACTCCTAAATGGGAATTAGTTATAAATCGGTTTTCACAAAATATTCACGCCATAAGGGTCAGTCTGCACCTACTCCTTTTGATCCTCTTTAAGCCCGTTCTCCCCAGCGGGCTTTTTTCTGCCTGCCGTTTATCGTTGCCGCGTCGAGAACGTGCCTCGCAAAAACCTCGAACTCGTGTCTGCCCCCGCTATCCAACCCCTATCACACCGGAGGATATCGACATGAGCAATGACGACCGCACCCCACACGTTCAACCCGATGCACCGCCCACCGACGCGTCCGGCAAACCGGTCAATGTCGTCGAGCGTGATCTGCAAGACCCTGATGACGACACCCGCGCCGTGGATGAAGTCATCACCCCGTCCTCGAACAGGGTCAAAGAGCAGGAAGTAGAAGACCTCAATCGCAAGACGGCCGAGATCGAAAGAAAGGTCGCCGACGGCAACTGAACCGGCCGGCGTGACTGCTCCGCAAGCGGGAAAGGACGCCCGCTGCACACTGTTCCCATGCAGCTGAACATGTTGTGCTACACCTACTGGCAGGCACCATGTCAGTCATTCAGGGAAGAGTCGGTCTTATGCGTTTGAACATGCCCGTCACACAGCAGGAACGTACCTTTGCAGCCAGCGAGCGCCTCATCTCCACCACTGACCTCAGCAGCCATATCACCTATTGCAATGACGCCTTTGTCACCCTCAGCGGTTTTACCCGCGAGGAGCTGATCGGTCAGCCGCACAACCTCGTCCGCCATCCCGACATGCCACCCTCCGTGTTCGCCCACATGTGGGAGACCATCAAGCAGGGCAAACCCTGGATGGGCGTGGTGAAAAACCGCAGCAAGAACGGTGACTTCTATTGGGTCAGCGCCTACGTCACCGCGGTGTACGAGAACGGCAAGATTGCCGGCTATGAATCCGTTCGCGCTTTGCCCACCCGTGACCAGGTCCGCCGCGCCGAAGCTTTGTATGCACGCCTTCGGGCAGGCAAATCCGCCGTATCGGCCGTTAGCACGGCCCGCTATCACCTGCTGCGCCAACTGCCATTGATCATTGCCGCCGTCGTGTTGGGGCTGTGCAACTACCTGCTGGCCGAACACCTTTCGTTCGCCGTGATGCTGTTCACCCTGATTGCACTGAGTGCGGCGCTGGAACTGCGCCAGAACCGGACGCTGAAGACGATACTCAGCGAGCACCCGAAAGCCTTCACCGACCCGCTGATCGCCCTCACCTACAGCGATAACCGCGGTCCGCAGGCACAACTGGACCTGGCGATGCTCAGCGAAGAAGCGCGCCTGCAGACCGCCCTGACCCGCCTTGTCGACGCGGGCGAAGGGGTCAAGCAGCGCGCCGGGCAGTCAGCCAGCCTGTCGTTGTTGCAAGCCGAAGCACTGGATCAGCAACGCAACGAAACCGATCAGTCCGCGACCGCCATCACCCAGATGGCGGCGACCATTCAGGAAGTCACCCATAACGTCCAAAACACCGCGCACGCGGCGCTCGAAGCCGACACGCTGGCGCAACAGGGCCGTGGGTTGGCCGACGACAGCCTGTTGGCCATTCGGCATATGGCCAACTCGGTCTCGGAGATCGGCGAGGCTGTGGGTGAGCTCGCGACCGCGACCCAGTCGATCGGCAGCGTGGTCGACGTCATCAACGCCATTGCCCAGCAGACCAACCTGCTGGCCCTTAATGCCGCCATCGAAGCCGCGAGGGCCGGCGAACAAGGCCGTGGCTTTGCCGTGGTCGCCGACGAAGTGCGCTCGCTGGCGTCCCGCACGCAAACCTCGACCGAACAGATACAAGGGATCATTGGCGAACTGCGAGAAGGCGCCTCCCGTGCGGTGGCCACCGCGAGTCGAGGGCAAGCCATGTCTCAGGAAAGCGTGGCCAGCGTCGAGGCCGTGCAACAGGCGTTGAGCGGTATCAGTCAGGCCGTTACACGGATCACCGGCATGAGCCAGCAAATGGCGTCTGCCTCCGAGGAACAGACCCACGTGGCCGAAAGCATTAACCAGCAGATCAACCGGATTGCCCAACTGTGCGATCAGAGCGCCGGACAGGCCCAACAGGGCTCAAGCATCAGCCGCGAACTCGAACAAATGGCGCATTACCTTCATAGCCTGGCGGAGCGCTTCAACCGGTGAGGTGCTCTACTCGTTGATTGACCACGGCGAGCACGTCTTCAGACAGCACCTGATCCAGGCGGCGCAGGATTACCCGCACAGCGTCTTCGAGGCCGAAGACCGCATCATCTAACCCGTGCTGCGGGTCTGGCCTCCTGCGATGTCGCGTCAACCGCCAAGTCGGCCGAAGTCCAGCCCCCGCCCAACGCCTTCACCAATCCCACGCTGGCAGCCAGTTGCTGGGTTTGCAGATCGAGCACGCTGCGCTGTGCCTGTAATGCAGCAGTCTGCGCGGCCACAACGTCCAGATAACCCACCGCACCCTGCTTGTAACGCGCCAGGGACAGGTCTTCGCTGTAGTGCGCCGCGTCGGCTGCGGCACGTTGATCTTCCAGTGCCGAACCCAGGCCGTCGATGATCGCCAGGTTGTCCTCCACCTGTTCGAATGCCGCCAGCACCTGCGCCCGGTACTTGCCACCCGCCTCGTCGGTCGCAGCCTTCGCAGCGTCCACCTGAGCCTGTCGCAAGCCACCGTCAAAAACAGTCGTGACCAACGCAGGGCCAATGGCCCAGAACAGGTTGGGTGCGCTCAACAGGTGGGCGAACTCGTCGCTCTGGTACCCGCCTTGCGCACTCAGCGTCAGGGTCGGGAAGAACGCACTGCGTGCGACGCCGATTCGTGCGTTCGCAGCCGCGATTCGACGCTCGGCTGCAGCAATATCCGGCCGGCGCTGCAACAGCGTCGACGGAACGCCGGTCGGCACAACCGGTAGCGGCAATGCCTCGGTCGACGGCGTGATGCTGAATTGCGACGCCGAGGCGCCGGTCAGTGCGGCGATGCTGTGTTCAAGCAAAGCGCGCTGCACGGTGTTCTGTTTGAGCTGCGATCTGGCCGAGGACAACTGCGAATGGGCGCGTGCGACGTCGAGTCCCGAGACGATGCCGCCGTCATGCAGGCCCTGAGTCAAGTTGACCGCCTTGCTGAACGCCTCGGTCGTTTGCTCGAGCAACCGGGTTTGCTGGTCCAGCCCACGCAAGCGTATGTAGCTGTCCGCCAGTTGTGCTTGCAGGCTCAGGCGTACCGACGCCAAGTCTGCCAGTGAGGCCTGCGCTTCATCGGTTCCTGCGTTCACCGAGTCACGCACACGGCCCCACAAATCCACTTCGTAATCGACCTGCAACCCCAGCGTGCCGGAGTTGTAGACGTTGTCGGTGGTCGTTGATCGCAAAGGTCGCGTGTCCGACTGGCGAATACGCTGGCCGTTGCCGAAGCCCTTGACCGTCGGCAGCAGCGCCGAATTCACCTGCGCCACGAACGCCTGCGCCTGAGCGTAGTGCGCCAGCGCCGCACTCAGATTCGGGTTGTTTGACAGCAACTGCTGTTGCAGCGCATCGAGTTGCGAATCGTGATACACACGCCACCATCCATCGCGGCTGATCTGGTCGTTGGGCGTGGCCACGTCCCAGGCGCCCCGGGTTTTGTATTGCGCGGAAACCGGTGTCTCGGGCACCTTGTAATGGGGTGCCAAGGAACACGCGCCCACGCCCAACATGGCGATGAACAGCAGGCTGTGCTTAACCATGAGGTTTCGCCTCGGCGACAGTGTTCGCCGCTGCAGGTTTTGATACCTGAACAGGGTCGTTATCGCTCAAACCATCGGGCGGTGTATCGATGACTCGATCCGCTGCCGTGACGCCTGAGCCGATTTCGACGGTGTCACCGAAGTCCCGTGCAATGGTGACGGTCTTGAACAGCACATGATCGTGTTGATCGAGCGTCGCGACACGCATGCCACGGTCATCGAACTGCAAGGCACTGGCCGGCAAACGCACGACATTGGGTTGTACCGGCAGGTCGAAACGCACGCTGGTGTACGCACCCGGCAACAGACGACCTGCCGGGTTATCGACCTGAAGCTGCACCAACGTGCTGCCCGAGGCCGCGTTCACCGAATCGGCCGACGCAATCACAGTTGCTTTGAAGGGTTCGCCCGGGTACTCAGGCACGCTCAGCCGTGCGTCGGTGCCCACCTTGATCTGCGGCGCATAGGACTGCGGCACCTGCACGTAAACACGCAGGCGGCTGACGTCCGATACGGCGAACAGCTCCTGACCGCTGGTGCTGCTGCCGACGTTGATCAAAGCACCGACATCGGTCGAACGCGCGGTGACGACACCATCGAACGGCGCGGTCAGGCGTTGAAAACCCTGGGTCGCGGTCAGTCGCTCGACGTTGGCCTGGGCGGCCATGACCTGCGCCTGTTTGGCGGCCAGATCCCCGTTACGTTCGTCGACTTCCTGCTTCGACACCGAGTCGGACGCCAGCATCGCCTGCCAGCGTTTGGCGCTGGTCTGGGACAGTGAGGCGTTGGCCTTGGCAGCGGCCAGATCGGCGCGGGCCTGGAGCAGTTGCTGATCCACTTCGGGCGTATCGATCTCGGCAAGCAACTGACCGGCCTTGACCTTCGCCCCAATGTCCGCCTTCCAGGACTTCAGATAACCCCCGACCCGAGCAAAGATCGCCGCCCGCGACCAGGCTTCCAGACGGCCCGGCAGAACCAGCGCGGCACCTTGGGCGGCTGCGACCGGGCTGACCAGAATCACACTGGGCAGCGCCTGTGTGTCGGTCCAGGTTTTCAGGTCCTTCGACTCGTTGGCGCGCACACCGATACCGACCGCGACGATGGCGACCACCGCCAGCAGCGCGACCAACAGGCCGAGTCTTGCGCGTCCGGCACTGCGGCGCGGTTGAGGATGAATTACAGGAGTGTCAGTAAGCATGTCAAAACCCTTGTGTTGCGTTGGTCTGCACGGTGGCGTGGCGGTCGCGAGAGCGAGCATCGCGGGCGTGGACAAGGCTGAAGATGATAGGCACCAGGAACAGTGTGGCGACCGTGGCAAAACTCAACCCGCCAATGACCGCGCGACCGAGCGGCGCGTTCTGCTCGCCCCCCTCACCCAGGCTCAACGCCATCGGCGCCATGCCGATGATCATCGAAATCGCGGTCATCAGAACCGGGCGAAACCGGGTGAATCCGCCCTCCAGCGCGGCCAGCACCGGATTGCCATGCTCAGCCAGACGCTCCCGACAAAAACTGACGACCAGAATGGCGTTGGCTGTGGCCACACCCATGCACATGATCGCCCCCGTCAGCGCGGGCACCGACAGCGGCGTGTGCGTCACGAACAACATCCAGACAATCCCGGCCAGGGCCGCTGGCAACGCAGTGATGATCACGAACGGGTCGCTCCAGGACTGAAAGTTGACCACGATCAACAGGTAGATCAGCACCACCGCGCCGAGCAGGCCGAACAACATGCCGCTGAACGCGTTGTTCATTGTGGTCGCCTGCCCCTGCAGGGTGACTTTGGAGCCCTTCGGGATCTCACTGGCGTGCGCCGCGAGAATCTTCTGGATGTCAGCGGCCACACCGCCCAAGTCCCGGCCCTGGATCGAGGTCAACACTTCCACGACCGGCTGGATATCGGACTGGCTCACCACCGAATTACTGTGGGTACGTTCTACCGACGCCAGTCCCCCAAGAATCTGCCCCGCTCCCGGCGATCCGGGCGCTGTGGCCGATGTCAGCGGCAGGTTGTGCAGCTGTGCCAGCGAGTCGAGGCTGTACTGCGGGGTTTGCAGGACGATCGGGTAGGAAACGCCGTTGGCCGTGTTCAGCCAGAACGTCGGTGCGACCTGGCTCGAACCGGCGAAGTTGACCACCAGGCTGTTGGTGATATCGCGTTCGCTGATACCCACCAGCTGCGCGCGAGTCCGGTCGACGTTGATCTTGAACGTCGGCAATTGCTGGGATTGCTGGATACGCGCGTCGGCAACGCCCGGGACGCGACGGATCTCGCGCAGCAAGGTGTTGGCGAAGGCGAAGTTGGCGGGCAGGTTGTTGCCGGCGATCTGCACGTCCACCGGCGCCGATGAACCGAAGTTCAGGATCTGCCCGACGATGTCTGCCGGCGGAAACGAAAACACGGCATTGGGGAATTCGCGCGGGAGCGCCTCGCGCAACTGGCGAATGTAGTCCGCTGTCGGTTTGTGGTCCTCATTAAGGCTGATCTGGATGTCGCTGTCTTGCGAGCCGACCGTACCAGTGTTGTTGTAGGACGCGTTGATGCCGCTGACCGCCAGACCGATGTTGTCCACCACTGCCTTGAGTTCCGACGGTTCGATGACGCGCCGAATGCTGTTCTCGACATCGGTGATCAGACGCGCTGTGCTTTCCACGCGCATGCCGACCGGCGCACGTACGTGCATCAGGATCTGACCGGAGTCGACCGCCGGGAAAAAGTTGCGGCCCAGGAACGGTACCAGCGCGAACGAGGCGATGACGAACGCGAAGATCGCGATCATGACGGACCGGCGGTGTTCCAGAGCGGTTTCCAGCATGCCGCGGTACCCTTCGCGGACTCGCTCGAAGCGCGCTTCGAACCCGCGCTGGAAGCGCACCAGCGGGTTGCGACTGACCGGCTTTTCACGATGCGCCTCACCCGCCGCATGGGGTTTGAGCAGGAAGTTGGCCATCGTCGGCACCAGCGTTCGCGACAGGATGAACGAGGCGATCATGGCGAAGATCACCGCTTCGGCCATCGGCACGAACAGGAAGCGGGCAACACCGTCCAGGAAGAACATCGGCACGAACACGATGCAGATGCACAACAGCGAAACAAACGCGGGCGTCACGATTTGCGCCGCTCCGTCCATGATCGCCGCCTCGACCTGTTTACCCTGCTCCAGGTGCCAGTTGATGTTCTCGATGGTCACCGTGGCATCGTCTACCAGGATGCCCACGGCCAGCGCCAATCCTCCCAGCGTCATGATGTTGAGTGTCTCTCCCAGCGCGGACAACGCCGCAATGGACGAGAGAATCGCCAACGGGATCGACACCGCGATGATCACGGTGGAACGCCAACTGCCGAGGAACAGCAAGATCATCAGACTGGTCAGCGCCGCGGCGATGAGACCTTCCCGCGCCACGCCACTGATCGCGGCACGAACGAACAGCGACTGATCGCCGATCAGGTCGATATTGAGGTTTTCCGGCAGCTGCGCCTTGGAGTCCGCCAGCTTTTCCTTGATACCGGCGATGACGCCCAGCGTCGACGCCGACCCGGTTTTCAGCACCGGGATCAACACCGAACGATTGCCGTTCACGTGCACGATGTTGCTTTGTGGCGGGTTGCCATCCTTCACCGTGCCGACGTCACGGATCAATACCGTGGTGCCATTGGCCGTCTTGATCGGCAGGTCCTCCAGGTCCTTGAAAGCGACCGGCGAGTTGTTCAGCTGCAGCATGTACTCGAAGCTGCCAATTTTCTCCGTGCCCACCGGGGTGATCTGGTTTTGCGTGGCCAGTGCGTTCGCCACGTCCTGGGCCGACAAGCCTCGGGCCTGCATCTGAGCCGGGTCGAGATCGATCTGCACCTGACGGGTCTTGCCGCCGAACGGGTACGGCAACGCAGCGCCGGGCACAGTGGTCAGCATCAGGCGCACGGTGTTGAGGCCCAGGTCGCCGAGTTTCTGCTCGCTAAGGTCCTTGCCCGACAATGCCAACTGGACAATGGGCACCGTCGATGCGCTGTAGTTGAGGATCAACGGCGGCACTGTACCGGGCGGCAGGTTACGCAAAATAGCCTGGGCAACAGAGGTTAGCTGCGCGTTGGCGGTACTGATGTTGACGCCTGGCTGGAAGAACACCTTCACGATGCCAAAGCCGTTGAGCGACTGCGCTTCGATGTGGCGGATGTCGTTCACGGTGGTGGTCAGCACCCGCTCGAACGGCGACGTGACTCGCCCCGCCATCTGATCCGGCGCAAGGCCGGTGTACTGCCAGATGACCGCGATGACCGGGATGCGGATCTCCGGAAAGATGTCGGTGGGCGTGCGTAAGGCCGTCAGCGGGCCGATGATCAGAATCAGGATGGCGAGCACGACGAACGTATACGGTCGTCTCAAAGCAACGCGTACAAGGCCAAGCATGGGAGGTATCCAGACAAGCGTTGAACATCAAAAAATCGGTGGTGCGCGGCTCAACCACTTCAAACCCACGGTTGAGGCTTCACCGACATCCAGGTCGAAACAGTCGACGACGCCCATCCGAAAAAGGTGGCATATGCCACGATATTCAGATTCAGAGGTATATGCCAGTATTTTTTCATGCGTCGCGGATAAAGTGTTTTTCAACTCTGGGTATTGACGTCGCGCCGTAAATACAGGTGCATCACCGCTTACCTGTCGGTGCCGTGATCCGGTTCAAAGCGTTCGTCAGGGAGATTTCGGAGACGCCGCAGGCCATTCACCGTTGCGGTGGGCGCATCGGTGAAGCCGAAAGAGATGATGATCGCCGCCGTGGCAGCCGATTGATCCCTCTTAACCGCCGAACGTCGTCGCTCTGCGATCAATCGCCCGCGGCGAACCGCCGCCCAGTGAACGCAGGCGCAGATCTTCTTTAAGGCCCGTGATCAGCGACGCGATGCTGCGGCTGGTGTTGAGCGTGGATACATCGATTCCCGTGGTCATGAAGTCGGCATGCCCAGTGCGCGAGGTGTACAGCTGGATAGACATGAGGCCTCTCGCGTCTACCGAGCACTGGCAGCGGGCGGGCAGGAATGAGGATTCAATGATTTGGCAGAGTTCAAGTGAGGAGATCATGGCGCAGTCCTTTTAAGTGTTATAAACACTCGACTCTGCGTCACGGGCGAGATTCCGGATATTTTCGTTCCGCCGGACGAACGCCTGTTCATGCACCCGCAAGTAACCGGTCGCTGATGATCAACTCATCGATTGAGACGCTGACGAATCAGGCGCCGCCGGGGCCCAGCAGCGATTTGACCCTGGACAGCACGGACTGAATCTCGAACGGCTTGTCGAACACGTCCACAAACAGATCAGGCCGTGCGACCCCCAGATGGGCCTGCGCACCGCTCATCAATATCATGGGCAATTGGCCCAGCGTCTTGTGCGCCCGCACCGCCTCGGCCAGCTCAATGCCGTTCATGCCGGGCATCATGTAGTCGGTGATGATCAACTGCGGTTTTTCCCGGTCCAGAATGCTCAACGCTTTCTGGCCGCTGCCTGCGGTCACGGTGAGATAGCCCTCATCCTCAAGCGCGAAGCTGAGAATGTCGGCGATCAAGTACTCGTCATCGACGATCAATATGGTGGTCATAGGGCCCTCGGTCCGCTCGACGCATCGTGAGCGTATTGGCGACCGCGGTGTCTACGCGTTACGGGAATCGCCAAGGGCATGGAAATGAGCCTTTTTCACGTCAAGACCTTGCTCACTGATGGTGACTTCCAGCAGTGCAGGATCGTAGGGATTGTCCCTGATTTTAAGAATGGACAATTGGCGTTTAAGTTCAGCCCTTTCTTGTAGGAAACGCAGGACCAGCAAGTTGTCGACGATGCTCGACAGGTCCGGTGCCGGCGCATTGATCTCTCCGCCGAACAGACTCTGGACCTCCCAGGACGCGACTACAGTGACATCCCGCGCTCGCAGCTCGCCCATCAACGAGGTAAACAGGTCCTGCAAGCGCGACGTGTCGGCGGCGACCCTCGCCATTCCGCCCAGGCTGTCGAGAAAGACCCGCTTGATGGATTTTTCTTCGACCACCCGCAGCAGCTCAAGGGCCATTTTGTCGATCAAGCCGGCACCCGTCGATTTCCACAGGATGGTCAGGGCGCCGGACCGCTCCATGCTGGCGAAATCCAGACCCAGTGACGCAGCCTTCATGCGCAGGCGTTGCGGTGATTCGTAGAAGCCGAAGTGCAGGCCTGGCGATTCGACCGTCGACTGTCCCAGAAAACTGATGCCGAACGATGTCTTGCCCGAGCCGGAAGGCCCGATGATCAACGTCGAGGAAGAGGTCACCAACCCTCCGCCGATCAGCGGGTCGAGTGAAGGCAGACCGCTTGACACGAGCGAGCAATGGTCGCTGTCACGCATGGCCGAATCGGTCAGGGTGCTTTCAAGCCTCGGATAGACGACCAGCCCGTCCTCGGTGATCTCGCATTCATGCGCCCCAGCCAACGCGCCGCTGCCCCGGGTCTTGCGCATCTTGATGCGGCGGATCGATTTGGTGCCGACCACCTCTTCGCCCAACTCCAGCACCCCATCGACCATGGTGTGTTCAGGACTGCCATCATCGAGCTGCGAACTGGTCAGGAAAAACACCGTGCAGCCGGCAAAAGCGGCGTGGCCCTGCAATTCAGAGATGAACCGCTTGGTATTGAGCGGCGAATCCGCCCTGGACCGAGCGTTCAGCAGACCGTCGAGAATCATAACCGTGGACTTCTGACGCACGATTTCTCGGCGCAACAGCTTGACCACCTCATCCAGCCCGTCGTTTTCCATCGTGTCGAACGCGCTGACGAACTGGATCTGATCGCCGATCTTGTCTTTGTCGAAAAAACTCAACGTCGACAGAAACTGAAACAGACGCTCGTGCGGTTCGGCGAGCAGCGTGGCGAAGAGCACACGTCCACCCGCACGCGCATGGTTGAACCCGATCTGATTGGCCAGAATGGTCTTGCCCGACCCCGGACGTCCCTGAATGATGTACGACGATCCGGCGACGAAACCGCCCTTCAGCAACTCATCCAGTCCTTCAATGCCGCTCTGAAGGCGTTTTAGCTGGTTCAAATTCGCTTCCTCCGCTGGGGTTGTCAGCGTGGTGATTCGCACGACCAACGCGCGCGATAAAAAGGCGCATTCTTCCGGGTTTAGTCGGGTATTCCAAGCACAATCATCAAGAATGGCATGCAGTTACCATGCAAAGCTCGAGTCACTCTCATGTGCCCGGTCCAGAGTCGACGGCCCCCTGCTCTTCAACGCAGCCTTGCGTTTCGGCCTTGGACTGTTCGCTACGGCGCTCTGGATCATCGGGTTTGATGGGTGCCGACAGCGGGTATTCCGGCGTCTCGTCGGGGAGTTCGGGAGATTGCGACGCTGGCGGAGGTGTTTTTGCGCTCATGACCACTGACTCATTCGGTGAATGCAGGGGTTAGAGTGCGCGGTCACACAGACGTGCGTTTCTTTTCACACAGATGCACCGCGCGCAGCGCTTTTTTTGAAGGTATGACGGATCAGAGGCTCGCCAGGCACGCCTCGAGAATGTCCAACCCCTCGTTCAGCACCTCGGGCTCGATGGTCAAGGGCGCCAACAGTCGAATGATGTGACGGGCTTTGCCGCTCGGCATCAAGAGCAACCCGCGCTCCCTTGCGCTCGCCAGCAACTGAGCCATTTGTGCGGTAGCCGGTTTACCTTCCGGGGTCAGCAGCTCGATGCCGCGCATCGCGCCGACGCCGGTCAACCGCCCAAGGTACGGCGACAGCTTCTGCGCCTGCCATTGTTCGTAGCGGGTCAGCAAGGCGACCGAATACTGCTCACCCCAGGCAGCGAGGTTGGCATCGGTCATCTCATCCAGCGTGGCCAGACCTGCCGCGCACGCCAGTGGATTCCCGGAGTAGGTCCCACCCAGCCCGCCTTTGGGCAATGTATCCATCAGCGCCTTGCGACCGACGACTGCCCCCAACGGAACCCCGCCTGCGATGCTCTTGCCGAGCAACAGCAGATCCGGCTCGATGCCCAGACGGCTGAAGGCAAAGCGTTGACCGGTGCGGCCGAAGCCTGACTGGATTTCATCGATGATCAGGACGATGCCCTTGTCGTCGCACAGCCGGCGCAACGCCTGAGCGAACTCGACGTCCAGTGCCAGGAAGCCGCCCTCGCCTTGCACCGGTTCGATGATGAAACACGCGACTTCGTCGATGTCGATTTCCACGCTGAACAGCCTGTCCATCGCCTTCAGGGCTTCGGCGGTCGAAACACCATTGTCCGCGCTCGGATACGGCAGATGGAACACTGGCCCGGGCAGCGACCCGACTTTCTGCTTATAGGGCGCCACCTTGCCGTTGAGGTTCAGCGTCGCCAGGGTCCGCCCGTGAAACGCGCCATCGAACGCGATGACCGCCGACTTGCCAGTGTGTCCACGTACGATTTTCAGCGCATTCTCCGCCGCTTCGGCGCCGCTGTTGGTCAGCATGCCGCTGACCGGGTAGCTCACCGGAATAAACGCCGCCAGCCGTTCAATAAACCGTTGATACGGCACATGGGGGGCTGCGTTGAACGCGTAATGCGTCATGCGCTGAGCCTGCTCGCAAATGGCCGCCACGATTTTGGGATGGCAATGCCCCAGATTCAATACACCGATACCCCCGACGAAATCGATGTAACGCTTTGCGTCAACGTCCCAGACCTCAGCGTTTTTTCCATGGGTAAGGCTGATGGGGTGAACGAAGGAAATGGACTGGCTGACTGACGGAAAATCCATGCTCAAACGACCTGCAGGCGGTGGGAGAGGCGCCTATTCAAGCGATCTCCCCGCTTTCTCACAAACGAAATAAAGGCAACGGGTCATTCCACCAGGGACTGACATCACTGCAGCAATGCGGTCGCACTGTCGCAGTGCGTCGCACCACGTCGACGCGTGGCGCCCCCGGCATCCGACGTCACGGGATGCCCTGGCAAGAAACCACGTCATTCACCACCCATTGCCGCTCTGCCTTTTTTGAATCAAACCAATCGAAATCGACCGACCTGAGTCGCCGCCCCTTCAACGGTGCGCCGACTGACCGCCCCTCAGTTATGAATCACTTGAATCATTTCGAAATTTTCTGGCACACCTGTTGCAAATTCACCCTGGACTTCAGTTCCAGGTGACCAACCGGATGGACCGCGATCAGATTTGCACCCAGCTCCAGCAGCAGTTCGAGACCTTCCCGCGACAGGAGCGTGCGGCGGCCAGTTTCATTCTGGACAACCCCCATGAAATCGCCGTTATGTCGATGCGAGATATCGCCCGCCTGGCCAATGTGCCGCCCTCGACCATGACCCGGTTGGCCAAGCGCATGGGCATGACCGGCTACGATCAGTTGCGTGAAGTGTTCATCGACTCATTGCGCGGACAGAACAGCGCCTACGGTTCACGTGCTCATGACCTGGTTGAACTCAAGCAACGCGTCGGCGAACAGCGGGTCATTCAGGACATGGCCAACAACGCCATCGAGCAGATTCAGTCGATGTGCAGCAACGACAACCTGCGCGCCATTTCCCGTGCCGTAGCCCTCCTTGCAGGCGCGCGTCAGGTCTACTGCCTGGGCATGCGCTCGTCCTTCGGGGTGGCGTTTCAGTTTTCCCACGTGGCCTCCTACTTTGCCAAGAACGTGAGGCTGGTCGAAGGCGCCGGTGAAAGCGGCGTGATGTCGATCATCAATCAGACCAGCCCCAAGGACGTCGCTCTGGTGTGCAGCCTGCCGCGCTACTCGCGCCGGCTGATTACCCTCACCAATTACCTGCACCAGCAGGGTGTGCGCATCATCACCATCACCGACAGCCTGACCTCACCCACCGCACGCCTGGCGGCTGAAACGATCATCGTGAAAAACCAGACCCCTTCGTTCTACGACACCATCGTGCCCGCCATGCTCGTCAGCGAAATGCTGGTGGCGTTGATGTCTGCCGCCTCGACCCAGGACGTAGAAGCCTCGGTCACCCACACCGAAGAGAAGCTGCTGAGCCTCGGAGAGTGGTGGGACCTGGGTTGACCCTTTTTTTCTAGACCTGCCGTTTTGCCTGGACACCTTGTCCATCCCGAATCATTCCTCTACCGGAGCGTCCTGATGAAAGCCAGACTGTGCAAGCCCATGCGTAAAACCCTCGTCGCCGCAGGGCTGTTTGCGGGCCTTAGCGCCCTGTTCTGCTCCACCCTCACCCAGGCCGGCGAAGCGCTGGACCACATTATCAAAAGCAAGGAATTGCGTGTCGCCGTCCCGGTGGACTACCCGCCTTATGGTTACGTCGGACCGGACATGGTTCCTCAAGGCCTGGACATCGACGTCGCCAACCTCATGGCGAAGCAACTGGGCGTGAAGCTGCAACTGGTGCCCGTCACCGCGCCTAACCGTGTGGCATATCTTCAGTCGGGCAAAGCTGACTTCACCATTTCCTCGCTGGGCAAAACCCCTGAGCGCGAGAAAGTCATCGACTACAGCATCGCCTATTCGCCCTTCTTCGATGCGGTCTTCGGCAAGACCGCGCTGCCGGTCAAAACGATGGCCGACATGGCGGGCAAAACCGTGTCGGTGACCCGAGGGTCGATGCAGGATCGTGAACTCACCGACATGGCGCCTGAAGCCATCACTAAACGGTTCGAGGACAACAACAGCAGTATTTCAGCCTTCCTCTCCGGCCAGACACAGATGGTCGCCATCGGCACCACGGTGGCCGCCGCGCTCAAGCAGAAGAACCCGAACATGGACATCGCGCTCAAGGTGGTTCTGTCCAATGCGCCGAATTACATCGGCATGAACAAGAACGAGCCCGAGTTGCGCAACAAGGTCAACGAGATCATTCGTCAGGCCAAGGCCGACGGCACGCTCGATGCAATCTCGCAAAAATGGCTGGGTGCGCCCGCAGGCGAGTTGCCAGAGTAACCATGGACGATTTCACGCCCTCACTGGTGACGCTCGCACGCTGGACGTCGGGCCTGCAGCTGGCGGACATTCCGCCGGCCGTGCAGCACGCCGCCAAGCGCTGCCTAATCGACACCACAGGTGTCGCCCTGGCAGGCAGTCGCACTTCGGTCGCCATGCAGGCACTTGCCCTCTCACGCCTGACCGCAGCCGATGGTCAGGCCCGCGCACTGGGCGATGAGCGTCCGGTCTGTGCGCCGGCCGCCGCATTCGTCAACGCGACAGCGGCGCATGCGCTGGATTTCGACGATAACGCCTACCCAGCGTTTGTCCACGGCTCGGCCGTGATCATGCCGGCGGCACTCGCGGTGGCGCAGATGCAGGGCCTCAGTGGCGCACGCTTACTGGCTGCGTTCGTGGCGGGCGCCGAGTGTGAATACGCGCTCGGCAAGGCACTGACCCGCCAGCTTTATGACCGGGGGTGGTGGACGACCGGTGTGCTGGGCGTCGTCGGGGCGTGCGCGGCTGCCAGCCATGCCTTGGACCTGACCACCGGCCAGACGGCAGCGGCATTCGCCCTCGCGCTGGCAGGGACCGGGGGCATGAAAGCAACTTTTGGCAGCGACGCGAAGACGCTCATGGCCGGAAGCAGCAGTGAAGCGGGTGTCATCGCTGCGCTGTTGGCCCGCCAGGGCTGCACCGGCCCACTGGACATTGTCGAGCACAGCCGTGGTCTCGCCGCGATGTTCAACGGCGGGCGGCTGGAGCCGGTGACGATGCCTGGCGACAGCTGGAGCCTGCTAAAACCAGGCGTCGACATCAAGCGTGTGCCGGTGTGCCTGTCTTCCCATGCCGCCATCGATGCCCTGCGTGAAATGCTCGGCCGTGGTGTCGTTGCTGCGCCCGATATCGCTGAAATTATCTGCGACGTACCGCCGATCGTGATCCAGAACCTCGCGCATGACCTTCCGGTGACCCGACAACAGGCGCAGTTCAGCATGCCGTTTGCCATGGCCTGTACCGTCCTGCTGGGTGACCTTTCGCTCGCAATGCTGGACGACGCCGTGCTCGGCCGTGCCGACCTCAGGACATGGATGAAGCGTGTGCGCATGTTCAGCAGCGACCGCTGGCAACCGCGGTTGCTTGAATCAGCCCCGGAAGGGGCCTGGGTCAAGGTCGTGCGCCACGACGGTAGCGCCGTTGAAGGCTTCTGCGCCATGCCCTTGGGGTCAGCCGCACAACCGCTCTCATCCGCGCAACTCAACGACAAATTCATGCAATGCAGCACCCGGGCGGTGCCGCTGCCTCGTGCACGGCGCCTGCTGGACGACCTGCTGCGCCTCGAACAGCTTCCGGGTGTTCGTCACCTGCTGGCACCTGAAGCGCTCAATGTGGAAACGATAGAACCATGACTCTGGATTTCTCGGTGGTATTCGCGCAGTGGCCGCAACTGCTCAATGGCCTGTTGCTGACCGTATTGCTGACCCTGCTGGCGGCGGTGTTCGGAACGACGCTGGGCATCGCCTGCGGCGTGATCCGCAGCAAAGGGCCGCGTTGGGCGCGCTGGCTGATCGGACTGTATGTGGAACTGATCCGCAACACGCCTTTCATCATTCAGTTGTTTTTCATCTTCTTCGGGTTGCCGGGGCTAGGGCTGAAAATGACCGCACTGACCGCAGCCATCCTCGCAAACGTGATCAACCTCGGGGCCTACGTCAGCGAGATCGCACGTTCCGGCATCGAAGCCACCCCCAATGGCCAGATCGAAGCCGCAGAAAGTCTGGCGCTTGACCGCTGGCAGATTTTCACCCGCGTCATTCTGCCCCCCGCGCTCAAACGGGTCTGGCCAGCGCTCGTCGGGCAGATGGTCATCATCATGCTGGGCTCGGCCGTGTGCAGCCAGATCTCCACCGAAGAGCTGTCCTATGCGGCCAACCAGATCGCCAGTACCTCGTTCAGGAATTTCGAGACCTACATCGTCGTGGCCGGGCTTTACCTGCTGCTGTCGATCGCGCTTCGCCGCCTGCTGAATTGGGTCGGTCCGCATTTAATCTTTGGTCGCTGAGGGACTGTCATGTACGAATTCACGCTGTGGGACATCGCCCGCAACCTGTTGCTGGCCATGCGCTGGACCGTCGGGTTGTCCCTGATCGCCTTCATTGGCGGTGGGCTTTTGGGGGCGCTCCTGGTCGTGTTGCGCCTCACCGGCACGCGCTTTCTGCGCCGACTGATCATGCTGTATGTGCAAGTGTTCCAGGGAACGCCGCTGCTGTTGCAGTTGTTCCTGGTGTATTTCGGTCTGTCGATGTTCGGCCTCGAAACCACGGCACTGGTCGCCGCGTCGATCTGCCTGACGCTGTACGCCAGCGCGTACCTGAGCGAGATCTGGCGTGGCTGCGTGGAGTCCATCGACAACGGTCAGTGGGAAGCGGCCAGCAGCCTGGCACTGAGCTTCAGCGAACAGATGCGCTACGTGATCCTGCCGCAGGCGCTGCGGGCCGGCATCGCGCCCACCGTGGGTTTCATGGTGCAAGTGGTCAAAGCCACTGCGCTGACCTCGGTCATCGGCTTCGTCGAAATGACCCGCGCCGGACAAATCATCACCAACGCCACGTTCCAGCCGTTCTTCATCTACGGCTCGGTGGCCCTCATGTACTTCGCCTTGTGCTTTCCGCTGTCGCTGTACAGCCGCCGCCTCGAACACTCACTTCGCCGATAAGGGTTTCATTCATGACACCGTCAAATCACACCGACGCCAGTGGGGCCTTCGCCCTGGTGGACATTCGCGGTCTGCGCAAGCGCTTCGGCGACAACGAAGTCCTCAAAGGCGTGGACCTGCAGATCGCGCGCAAGGAAGTCGTCTGCATCATCGGCAAGAGTGGCTCAGGCAAGAGCACCCTGCTGCGCTGCCTCAACGGCCTTGAACAGTTTCAAGAAGGATCGGTAACCGTCGACGGCCAGCCGATTCGCCCCGACAACCGCCAGGCGATGCGTGAGCTGCGCCAGAACGTCGGCATGATCTTTCAGGGTTTCAACCTGTTCCCGCACCTGACCGCCGGGCAGAACGTGATGCTCGCGCCGCGCCTGGTACAGAAAACCGCGAACGCCGATGCCGAACGTCAGGCCCGCAGGCTGCTGGAGCGTGTCGGCCTGAGCGAACGTTTCGATTACTTCCCGGACCAGCTTTCCGGTGGTCAGCAACAGCGCGTGGCAATCGCCCGCTCGCTGGCCATGAACCCGCAGGTTTTGCTCTGCGATGAAATCACCTCGGCGCTGGACCCCGAACTGGTGGGCGAAGTGCTCCACGTGGTGGAAGGCCTGGCCGCCGAGGGCATGACGCTGATCATGGTGACCCATGAGATGGCCTTCGCGCGCCGCGTCAGTGACCGGGTGATTTTCATGCATCAGGGGCAGGTGCACGAATCCGGCCCGCCCCATGCGCTCTTCGATAACCCGCAGACCGTCGAGCTGCGGCGCTTTCTTTCTCTGGATCACTGATCGCTTGACCGATCGCTCACCCCCTCAGGAGACACTCATGGCTTTCCCGCTGACCGTTCCACCTTCGAAAAAACACGAGAGCTTTTTGTGGTCGCCGATCTGCACCGACCTCGACACGCTAGACGCCCATGTCGCCATTCTCGGCATTCCGTTCGGCAAGGCGTACGTCGCCGAACACATCAGCAACGACCAAAGCAAGGCGCCCGACGCCATTCGCGCGATGAGCGACCGTATCTGCCGTGCCTTGCACCACTACGACTTCGACGTGGGCGGCCCGATCTACGACAACCGCGCGCTGAAGGTGGTGGACTGCGGCAATGTGCCCGCCGATCCATCCGACCTGAACAGCACCAGCCTCAGAGCCGAACAAGCCGTGCGCAAGATCCTCAATGCGGGTGCCATGCCAGTGATTCTGGGCGGCGATCACAGCATCCCGATCCCGGTCCTGCGCGCTTATGAAGGACGGGGTCCGATCACCCTGATCCATATCGACGCGCACCTGGACTGGCGAGAAGAGATCAACGGTGTGCGCGACGGCCTTTCCAGCCCGATCCGTCGAGCCTCGGAGATGGACCACATCGGCGAAATCTTCCAGATCGGCCTGCGCGCTCAAGGCAGCGGACGCCCTACGGACTTCCAGGCGGCCGTCAACTACGGCGCACACCTGATCACGGCCTACGACGTCCACGACAACGGCATGCAGTCGGTGCTCGACCGGATTCCAGAGGGCGGCAATTATTACCTGACCATCGACGCCGACGGGCTTGACCCTTCGATCATGCCCGGCGTTGCAGGTCCGGCGCTGGGGGGAATTACCTACGTGCAGATCCGCAAGTTGATCCACGGACTGGTCAACAAAGGCAAGGTGGTCGGCATGGACATCGTGGAAATCACCCCGTCGATCGACGTCAACAACATCAGCTCCATCACCGCCGGGCGCTTGATCGTCAACCTGATTGGCGCTGCCGTGCGCGCTAATTACTTCGATGCGCCGCCGCTGTAAGGCCCCTGCGCTCTCATATTCCGGCCAGGGATGGCCCCCGGTCCACGCTCATCAGGTTAGAAACCATGCCGACCCACACCCGCATCAGAATGTTCAACACCAAGGACACCTACCCCAATCAATCGCTGGACAATGATCTGTGTCAGGCGGTACGCGCCGGTAACACGGTGTACGTCCGTGGCCAACTGGGCACGGATTTCGATGGCAACCTCATCGGTCTGGGCGACGCCCGCGCGCAAGCCGAGCAAGCGATGAAAAACGTCAAGCAACTGCTGGAGGAAGCTGGCAGCCAGTTGCAGGACATCGTGAAAATAACCATCTACCTGATCGACCCGCGTTACCGCGAAGAGGTGTACCGCGAGGTGGGGAAATGGCTCAAGGGCGTGTTTCCTATTTCTACCGGCCTGGTGGTCTCCGCATTGGGGCAGCCTCAGTGGTTAATGGAAATAGATGTCATCGCTGTTATTCCGGAATGACTCGCTTTTCCTTTTGAACAAAGAGTTCTGTTATAAACGGATCCTAAACAACTCATACACATGTCCGGCCTATGTCCTCTGGCCGGCCGGACGACTTATAACGGTTATTGCGACTGCCCCTCTCTGCGCTCCCCGCCCCGTTCCGCTGTTTACTACTGTTCGCCTCTCTTACGATGTTTTGTCATCCATTCTTGATAGTGCCAAGCCCCACGGCTGTTACCGTGCGGCGTTTCAGTTTCTGTTCAGCTTCAGGAGCGTACGCTCGACTCAAGGCCCCATAGAGCCGTGATTCCTGAAACGCTTGCAGCACGGGGCTCCTGTAAAAAAAGCGGCTAAGAATAGACGACATTCATGACTTTTTCATTTCACCCTCACAGAAAATTGAAAGCGACTTCATCTCAGTCCACACAGATGAAACAACAACACGCTTTCAACAGAATTTTCATAAATAACGTTCTATTATTCCAATAACGAAAGTGCGAAAACTTGCTTTTCTTTAACAGGGCAGTAAATGCATCACACCAAGGATCGGGCACTGCTAGCACCCGTTTTATCTGCACGCCCATGCGGCCGACATCATCTAAATAACGAGCGTCTTCGCTACAGGCGGCTCGCGTGTTCGCTTGCGCGCCTCGACAACGACGTCACTATCGTCACACGTGCTGGAGGGTCTACATGAGTCTGGATTTTCTTCCTTTTTCCCGCCCGAGCATGGGCGACGAGGAAGTGGCAGCCGCCACCCGTGTTCTGCGTTCGGGATGGATCACCACGGGCCCGGAATGCCAGCGACTGGAACAGCAATTCGCCGAGCGTTGCGGCGCGCAGCAGGCCGTGGCGCTTTCCTCAGCGACGGGGGCCATGCACATCACCCTGCTCGCGTTGGGCATCGGTCCGGGCGATGAAGTCATTACGCCCTCGCAGACCTGGGTCTCCACCGCCAACATGATTTGCCTACTGGGCGCGACCCCGGTGTTCGTCGATATAGACCGCGACACGCTGATGACCGACGCCGCGATGATCGAGCGCGCCATCACCCCGCGCACCAAGGCCATCATTCCGGTGCATTACGCCGGTGCCGCGTTTGACCTCGATCCCCTGTATGCCTTGGCCAAACGCCATGGAATCGCGGTGATCGAGGACGCGGCCCACGCTGCAGGAACTCATTACAAAGCCCGTCCGGTCGGCGCTTCTGGCACCGCCATCTTTTCGTTTCATGCGATCAAGAACATGACCTGCGCCGAAGGCGCGATGTTCGTCAGCGACGATCCTGAACTGGCCGATCGTGTTCGCCGCCTGAAATTCCATGGCCTGGGCGTCGACGCCTATGACCGCCTGACCCACGGCCGCAAGCCCCAGGCCGAGGTGATCGAACCGGGGTTCAAATACAACCTTGCGGACATCAACGCCGCCATTGCCTTGGTGCAGCTTGAGCGCCTGGACGCGCTCAATGCGCGTCGCGCCGAACTGGCGAGTCATTATCTGGAACGTCTGGCAGGCAGCCCCGTACAACCCTTGGCGCATCCGCGCTACGACCAGCACCACGCCTGGCATCTGTTCATTCTGCGCATCGACGCAGAGCGCTGCGGCCTGGACCGGGATGCGTTCATGAAAGCCCTGCAGGCGCAAAACATCGGCAGCGGCATCCACTTCATCGCGACCCACCTGCACAGCTACTACCGCCAACGGTTCCCGGACGTGCGCTTGCCCGAGACCGAATGGAACTCGTCGCGGTTGTGTTCCATCCCCTTGTTCCCTGACATGACCCTTGACGATGTTGACCGCGTCGTCAGCGCCATTGAATCCATTGTGGAAGTCCGCTCGTGAAACCGTACCCCATCCACCGCGTGTCGATCGTCATCCCGGTCTACAACGAGGAACAAAGCCTGCCGGAACTGCTGCGCCGCACCGAAGCGGCCTGCGCGCAGGTGAGCCAGCCCTGCGAAATCATTCTGGTTGACGACGGCAGCCGCGATGAGTCCGCCGAGATCCTGCTCGAGGCCAGCCAGCGTGAAGGCAGCCCGGTGGTCGCAGTCATCCTCAACCGCAACTATGGCCAGCACGCCGCGATTATGGCCGGTTTCGAGCAGTGCAAAGGCGACTTGGTGATCACACTGGATGCCGACCTGCAGAACCCGCCCGAAGAAATCCCTCGTTTGGTCACCCTGGCTGAGCAGGGTTACGACGTGATCGGCACGGTGCGTGGCAATCGGCAGGATTCGGCCTTGCGGCGCTGGCCTTCAAAACTCATCAACCTGGCCGTGCAGCGCTCCACCGGCGTGGCCATGACCGACTATGGCTGCATGCTGCGCGCCTACCGGCGCAGCATCGTCGACGCCATGTTGGCCTGCCGGGAACGCAGCACCTTCATCCCGATTTTGGCCAACAGCTTTGCCCGTCACACCACTGAAGTACAGGTGATGCATGCTGAGCGCGAGCATGGGGAATCCAAATACAGCGCAATGAAGCTAATCAATCTGATGTTCGACCTGGTCACCTGCATGACCACGACGCCGTTGCGGCTGTTGAGCATCATCGGTTTCAGCATGGCCTTTCTCGGCGTGCTGTTCGCGACGCTGCTGATCGTACTGCGCCTGATCTTCGGCGCGCCATGGGCGGGGCACGGCACCTTCGTCCTGTTCGCGGTGCTGTTTGTCTTCACCGGCGGACAGTTCATCGGCATGGGCCTGCTCGGCGAATACCTGGGTCGCATGTACAGCGATGTACGCGCGCGTCCACGTTTTTTCATCGAGAAGGTGGTGCGCAGCCAACCCGTTTCCGCCCCTCAGAAAGTCGATGCCCCTGCTCCCATTTTGAATAAGGTCGCACCATGAGCCTCAAAGCTGTTGTTTTTGCTTATCACGATATCGGTTGTGTCGGGATTGAAGCCCTGCTCAACGCTGGCTATGAGATTTCGGCGGTGTTTACCCACGCCGACGACCCCAAGGAAAAGACCTTCTTCGGCTCGGTCGCACAACTGTGTGCGCAGCACAACATTCCCGTTCATGCCCCTGAAGACGCGAATCACCCGCTGTGGATCGAACGCGTCGGCAAGCTGGCACCTGACTTCATTTTCTCGTTCTACTACCGCCATCTACTCAGCGAAACCCTGTTGGCATGCGCCAAAAACGGCGGCTTCAACCTGCACGGTTCGTTGCTGCCTCGCTACCGTGGCCGTGCGCCGGCCAACTGGGTGCTGGTCAACGGCGAGACCGAAACCGGCGTGACCCTGCACCGCATGGTCAAACGGGCCGACGCCGGTGCCATCGTGGCTCAGCAGCGTGTGAGCATCAGCACCACCGACACCGCCCTGACCCTGCACGCGAAGTTGCGCGCCAGCGCGGCTGACCTGCTGTCCGAAACCCTGCCGTTGCTGGGCAAGGGACAGTTGCCAGGCACCGAGCAGGATGAATCCAAAGCCACCTGTTTTGGCCGCCGTACCCCGGCCGATGGCTTGATCGACTGGCAGCAACCCGCATCGCACCTGTACAACCTGACGCGTGCTGTCACCCAACCCTACCCGGGCGCATTCTGCCCGGTAGGCGAACACAAGATGATCGTCTGGAGCGCCAAGGTGCAATCCGGCAATGACGGTCAGGCCCCGGGCACGGTCATCAGTTGCGAACCGCTGCGCATTGCCTGTGGCGAAGACTCCCTGCTGATCACTGCCGGGCAGCGCGGCGATGACGGACTCTATCTGAGCGGTCCGCAACTGGCGCGGGAGTTCGGTCTGGTAGAAGGTTCGCGACTGGTGGGCGGCCAGAAGCGGCGTCAGCTCAAGCGTACCCGCGTGCTGATCCTGGGCGTCAACGGTTTCATCGGCAATCACCTGTCGGAGCGACTGCTCCAGGATGATCGCTACGAAGTCTACGGCATGGACATCGGTTCCGATGCCATCGAGCGCTTGCGCAGCCATTCGAATTTCCACTTCATCGAAGGCGACATCAGCATCCACACCGAATGGATCGAATACCACATCAAGAAATGCGACGTGGTGCTGCCGCTTGTGGCCATTGCCACCCCGATCGAATACACCCGCAACCCGTTGCGGGTGTTCGAGCTGGACTTTGAAGAAAACCTGAAAATCGTTCGCTACTGCGTCAAGTACAACAAGCGCGTGATCTTCCCGTCGACCTCGGAAGTCTATGGCATGTGCCAGGACGCGAACTTCGACGAGGACACCTCCAACCTGGTCGTCGGCCCGATCAACAAACAGCGCTGGATTTACTCCGTGTCCAAGCAGTTGCTGGACCGGGTGATCTGGGCCTACGGGCAAAAAGGTCTGCAATTCACCCTGTTCCGTCCGTTCAACTGGATGGGCCCGCGCCTGGACCGACTGGATTCCGCTCGCATCGGCAGCTCGCGCGCGATTACGCAGCTGATCCTGCACCTGGTGGAAGGCACGCCTATCCGCCTGGTAGACGGCGGCGCGCAAAAACGCTGCTTCACCGACGTGGTCGACGGCATCGAAGCGTTGGCGCGCATCATCGAAAACCGCGATGACCGCTGCAACGGTCAGATCATCAACATCGGCAACCCGGACAACGAGGCCAGCATTCGCCAACTGGGTGAAGAGCTGCTGCGTCAGTTCGAAGCGCACCCGCTGCGTCACAACTTCCCGCCGTTTGCCGGTTTCCGCGAAGTAGAAAGCCAATCCTTCTACGGCAAGGGCTATCAGGACGTCAGCCACCGCAAACCAAGCATCGACAACGCGCGTCGCCTGATCGACTGGCAGCCGACCATCGAGCTGAGTGAAACCATCGGCAAGACCCTGGATTTCTTCCTGCGCGAAGCCATGGCTGAAAAAGCGGAAGCGAACTGATGCAGGCAGGCTTGCGCATTGACGTCGATACCTATCGCGGCACGCGGGACGGCGTGCCACGACTGCTCGACCTGCTGGACGAAGCACAGATCAAGGCCACGTTCTTTTTCAGCGTCGGCCCGGACAACATGGGCCGTCATCTGTGGCGCCTGGCAAGACCGCAGTTTTTCTGGAAAATGCTGCGATCCAAAGCCGCCAGCCTGTACGGATGGGACATCTTGCTGGCCGGCACCGCCTGGCCAGGCAAACCCATCGGTCGCGACCTGGGCCCCTTGATGCGTCGCGCCCAGAATGCCGGTCACGAAGTCGGCCTGCACGCGTGGGATCACCATGGCTGGCAAGCGCATGCGGGCACCTGGACGCAGCACCAGCTCACTGCCCAGATCGCCCGTGGCGTGGATTGCCTCAGTGACATCCTCGGCAATGCCGTGACCTGTTCAGCCGCCGCCGGATGGCGCGCGGATGAACGCGTTGTGCAAGCCAAACAAGGTTTCGACTTCCGCTACAACAGCGATTGCCGTGGGCAAGGTGTATTCCGTCCGTTACTCACGGACGGTCAGCCGGGCACGCCGCAGATCCCGGTGGACCTGCCGACGTTCGACGAAGTCGTCGGTCCTCAGCTGGATGCCCGCGCGTTCAACAATTACTTGCTGGGCCGGTTCAGCCCTTCGAAGCTGAATGTCTACACCGTGCACGCAGAAGTGGAAGGCATTGTCATGGCCGAACATTTCCGTCATCTGCTCACCCAGGCGAAAACCCGGGACATACACTTTCAACCGCTGGGGAACCTGCTGCCTGACAACCTCGGGACGCTCCCTCAGGGGCATCTGGTGCGCGGCGCGCTCGATGGGCGTGAAGGCTGGCTGGGAGTGCAGCAACCATGAGCCGCCATCAGAACATCGCGTTGCTGATCGCGGCATTCTTGCTCGCGTATCTGTTGCCGCTGGGGACTCACGGTCTGTGGATTCCCGATGAAACCCGCTACGCCCAGATCAGCCAGGAAATGCTGCACAGCGGCAATTGGACCGTTCCGCATTTCATGGGGCTGCGCTATTTCGAAAAACCCGCCGCGGGCTACTGGCTGATCGCGGCGGCGCAGGCGGTGTTCGGCGAAAACCTGTTCGGCGTCCGTTTCGCCTCCGCGTTGACCACCGGCCTGAGCGTGCTATTGACCTGGCTGATCGCGCGACGCATCTGGTCTGACCCGCGCAAAAGTTTCGCGTGCGCGCTGCTGTTCATGAGCTTCTTCCTGGTCGCGGGGCAATCGGGGTATGCCAATCTCGATCCGCAATTCACGCTCTGGGTGAACCTGACGCTGGTCGCCTTCTGGTTCGCCATCCACAGTGTTGGACGGCAGCGTGTGTTGTGTTGGGCCCTGCTCGGTTTTGCCTGCGGCATGGGTTTCATGACCAAGGGATTTCTCGCCTGGGCCTTGCCCGTGGTGGTCGCCCTGCCCTACATGGTCTGGCAGCGACGCCTGCGCGAGCTGCTGACCTTCGGTCCGCTGGCCATCGTCGTCGCCGTGCTGGTGTGCCTGCCGTGGGTCCTGGCAGTGCATGGCCGTGAGCCTGACTACTGGCGTTTCTTTTTCTGGCACGAACACATTCGTCGCTTTGCCGGCGAAGACGCTCAGCATGCCGAGCCATGGTGGTACTACTTGCCGCTGCTGGTGGCCGCATGCGTACCTTGGGCCTTGTTGCTGCCCGGCACGCTCAAGCAAGCCTGGGAGCAACGACGCCAGAGCCACAGCGGTTTTCTGCTGATGTGGCTGATCCTGCCGCTGGCTTTCTTGAGCCTGAGCAAAGGCAAGCTGCCGACCTACATTTTGCCGTGCCTGATGCCACTGGCCCTGTTGATGGGTCATGCACTGGTCGAAACCCTGAACGCTGGAAAGACCACCGCGTTGCGCATCAACGGCCTGTTCAACAGCGCCTTTGGCGTGATTGCGCTGGCTGCGCTGTTGTTCATCCAGTTCAAGAAAACGGTGTATCAGCAGGAGCCTCAGCACCTGACACTGGCGATTGTCGTGTTGCTGGGCTGGATCGCGACCAATGCGCTACAGGGCGCCAGGCCCCTGCGTTTCTGGCTGATGCCAGCCCTGGGCAGCTGGCTGACCATCGCGCTGATCCCGGCGGCGCTGCCCAACAGCATTGTCTTCAACAAGACGCCGGATCAGTTCGTGGTGCGCCACTTCGATGAACTGGACGCTGCCACTCACCTGTTGAGTAACGACCTGGGCGCGGCGGCCGCGCTTTCCTGGCGTCTCAAGCGCAACGATGTGGTGTTTTACGACACCCGTGGCGAACTGGAATACGGGCTCGCGTACCCACAACCCAAACCCAGAGAAATCGACTGGAAACAGGTCCAGGCGTGGATGACCAAGGCCCGCCAGGAAGGTGCGGTCGCGGTGGTGATGCGCGGCAACGCGGTCGATGACGCCTACGAATTCAGCCTGCTGCCGCAGGACGGCAAGCGTTATGAAGAAGGCAATCTCACGATCATGATCTTCGACAGGACGCCGTCATGACGTTCGGCCTCTTGCTGTGTGCCTGCCTGCTGACGTGCATGGGTCAGATTGCGCAGAAGCTGACCGTCGAGCGTTGGGGGCACAGGTTCCCCGGCGTTGGCGCGGCGCTGCGAAGTGGCTGGTTATGGCTGGCGCTGGCGTGTCTGGGCGCAGGCCTGTTGCTCTGGCTGCTGGTGCTGCAGCGCGTGGACGTCGGCGTTGCTTACCCGATGCTGGCGCTGAATTTCGTGCTGATCACCTTGACTGGACGCTACCTGTTCAAGGAATCCGTTGACCCTCGCCACTGGTTCGGCGTGGCGCTCATTCTGGTCGGTGTGGTCTTGCTGGGGCGTCAAGCATGAGCGCGCGTCGCGGCCTGAGCCTGGCCATGGGCAGCGTCGTGCTGGTCAGCGCGGCACAGCTGGGCATGCGCTGGAGCATGCAGCGGCTGCCAGAACCCGTCCAGTGGCTGGCAGACCTACAAGGCGGCAACGTCGACCCGGTCGCGCTCAGCGTGGTGACGGCAGCGATTGCGGCGTACGCGCTGTCGATGCTGTGCTGGCTCGGCGCACTGCGAGATGTGCCCCTGAGCCGCGCCTATTCGCTGCTCAGCATCAGTTACGCCGCGGTGTACGTTCTGGCGGCCCTGCTCCCCTTTTTCAACGAGACGCTCACCGTTCCTCGAACGGTGGGTGTGACCCTGATCGTGCTCGGTGTAGTGACGATCAATTTCCGGCGTAGCTGCGACAACGGCAATAACAGTGACAAGGAGCTTTCCCGATGAAAATCAGCGTCTTCGGTAGCGGTTATGTGGGTCTGGTGCAGGCGACGGTGTTGGCTGAGGTTGGCCACGACGTGGTGTGCATGGACATTGACCCGGCCAAGGTCGAGCAACTGAGCAAGGGCCATGTGACCCTCTACGAGCCCGGCCTTGAAAACCTGGTTCGGGAGAACCTTGAGGCCGGGCGCTTGCACTTCACCACCAATGAAAAACGCACGGTAGAGCACGGAGAAGTGCTGTTCATTGCCGTGGGCACGCCTTCCCGACCTGATGGCTCCGCTGACCTCACCGCCTTCTTCGCAGTCGGCGACGCCATCGCCCGGCACCGCGAGACCTCGGTGATCATTGTCGAAAAGTCGACGGTGCCCGTGGGCAGTGGTGATGCCTTGCGCAGCCACATCGAGCAGCACCTGCGCCAGTCGGCCCGCCTGTTGAAATTCGATATTGTGTCCAACCCCGAATTCCTCAAGGAAGGCTCGGCGGTCAAGGATTGCCGTCGTCCCGACCGCATCGTCATCGGCTGTGGCAACCCGGATGTGTTCCCCGTCATGCGCGAACTCTACGCGCCGTTCAACCGCAACCACGAACGCATCATGTTCATGGACCTGCGCAGCGCGGAACTGACGAAATACGCCGCCAACTGCATGCTGGCGACCAAGATCAGCTTCATCAACCAGATTGCCGAGCTGGCCGAACACCTGGGTGCCGACGTCGAGTCCGTGCGGCTTGGCATCGGTGCCGACTCACGGATCGGTTATGACTTCATCTATCCAGGCTGTGGCTACGGCGGCTCGTGCTTCGGCAAGGACATCCGCGCGTTGATTCACAGTGCGCGTGAAGCCGGATGCTCGAACGACCTGCTGAATGTGGTCGAAGACATCAACGAGCGCCAGAAGAACAAGCTGTTCGACCGCATCAACGCGTTTTACAAGGGCGAACTCAAGGGCAAGACGTTCGCGCTGTGGGGGCTGGCCTTCAAACCCAACACCGACGACATGCGCGATGCACCGAGTCGTGTGCTGATGGAATCGCTGTGGGCAGCAGGTGCAACGGTTCGCGCCTACGACCCGGAAGCCATGCAGGAAACCCAGCGGTTGTACGGCGAGCAGCCCAACCTGATCCTGATGGGCACGCCGGAATCGGTATTGTTGGGGGCCGACGCGCTGATCGTCTGCACCGAATGGCAGCAGTTCAAGGCACCGGACTTCGACCTGATTCAGCAGCGACTCAAGTCACCGGTCATCTTCGACGGCCGCAATCTGTACGACACCGAACGCCTGGCCAAGCGCGGCTTCCAGTACTTCCCGATTGGCCGGGGCGACTCCTGCAACCTGCCCATCCCGCAACAACTGTGGGCGCCTTACGAACTGCTGGCCAACCATCACGCGGTGTAACCCCAAGACTGCGCGGCCTGGTCATCCAGGCCGCGCTTTTTTATGCCTGCGCTGTCACGGCGCCGGTAACCGAAGCAGCACGTACTCTTCCTTATCGAACCGGCCGCTGAGCAACACCGGCAATGCGCCCAACGGGGTGCCTTGCAACCGTTGAAAATCGTTGTTGCTCATCACCACATCCGCCGGCCCCTGCACCGCACTCAGCTGTTCCGGTGTTTCGGTAAACTGCGGCACCAAGTCCTGATCGACATTGACCATGAACTTGATGGCCTTGGCGTCTTTGCCCATCGAATGCAGCACCAGCAGCGCCTTGTCGGCTTGTGTGACTTGGCGGACCGCCTGGGTGAAGTGACGGGTGTCGTACAGCGTGCGCTCCGCTTTCTCGAAAATGCCGATGTAGCTGATCCAGACCGCCAGCACCGCACACGCCGGGAGCCCGTACAAGCGCAAACGCGGGCGCATCAACAAGGGCAACGCGATCAACTGCAACAGGCCCAGCGTCACCAGAACGGGGCCGATATCGCTCAGCGCCTCCGGAAAACGCGGACGCACCGCCAGCAACCCGGCGACCAGCGCGCCAGGAATGAAACAGCACACCGTCAGCGTCATCCCCCGAAGCCACCAGAAGACGCGACCTGTGCGCACCTGAAACGGATACGCCGCAATGATCGCTGCCATCGGCAGCATCGGCAGGATGTAACGGGCCTTTTTTGCCTGCGGCACGGACAATCCGACCATCACCACCAGACCGGCGAAAGCAGCGAGGTACAACAGGTGCAAGGCAGCACTGGTTGGCCGCCGGCCGGTGACGCCCACCACCGCCAACACCACCAGCGCCATGGGGTAGGCCAAGGCGTAGTTGCCAAGCGAACTGCCGAAATACCACAGCAACGGACTGCTGCCTTCACTGCCATCCATCCGTGAAGTGATCTGCATGCGCAGCACCTCGGCCAATAACGCCTCCCCACCGCTGAGCCGCGCCAACAGCAACAGAATCAGCATGCACGCCACTAACAGCGCCAGCGCAGACAACCCGAACGACCACAAGCGGCGCCATTGCTGACTCAATACGTAGTAACTGCACATGACGCCGGCAGGCACGACCAGGCCAATCGGCCCCCGAATCGCGAACCCCAGCACCAGCAGCGCGAACACCGCCCACAGCCGTCGCGCTGAGCCGAAATGATCAGTCGCATAGGCCAGGTAGAACACAAAGAACGACACGGTCGCGAGCATCTGGTCCAGGGACACCGCCCGGGTTTCGGTAATGAACGTGTTGGTGAGCAACAAAAACGCAATGCTCAACCACGCCCAGCGTCGCGAATAGGGCGCCAACAGGCGATACATCAACCCCACCATGACCGCCGAGGCAATGCAGGTGGGCAACCACGCCGTCAAACTCGTGACTTCGCCTAGCGGCAATGAAAAGAGATAAATCAGCCAGGTGGAAAACGCCGAATAATCCGGGTAAGGCTCGCCATACGTGGTGGGGAAAAAGCCCGGTCCATGGCGCAGCATTTCCTGGGCGAAGAGCACGAAACGTGAGTCGAACCCCACGATGCTCAGGTGCCAGCTGGCGGCAACAAACAGCAGGAAGGCCAGCCCGCCCGCGCTCCAGGCCTGGCGTCTGGCGCGCGCCGGCGTGACACCCGATAAGAATTCAGACGCGATCGATGTCAACACAAACTCCTGTTGTCCTGCCGCTGAGCGTTCAGCGGCTGACGAAATAATAGACGCGGTCGCCGACGGTGATTCGGTCCACGATCTTCAAGGGCAGCCGAGGCGCCTCGGTCTTTTCCATGATCGCTATCGTGTGCGCATCCCCCTTGAGCACGCCCTGCAAGGCATCTTCGTCCAGCACCGTGTCGAGCAAACTCTCACTGTAGAACACGCTGGCCCCTGCCAACCGCTCACTGGGTTGAAAAAGCACCACATGCCTGCCCTGCGCCTGCAAGGTCCGAACACGCTCAGCGAGTGGCAAAAATGACAGCTTCACGTCGGCACGCGGCGCCAACCAATACGCATCACTCAGGTACGCAACGCAAACCACCGCCACAATGCCTGTCACCCAGCCTCGACGATGCTGCAACCAACGGCGAACCCGGACTGAAGTTTCAGCACGATGACGCAAGCGTTCGTGCCACATCGCGAGGTACTCCATCGCGATCACCGCCGCAGCCGGCGTCAGCGACATCAGATAAACCATCCGTTTGCTGGAAGCGAGCGTCAGCAGCAGGAATTGAGCGATCAGCCAGGCGCTGAAAAACAAGACGTAGCGATTGCCTCGCCACTGTTTTCTGAAATGCCACAGCCCCAGATACACCAGCAGGTTCCAGGGAAGGAACGCCTGCGGCAGTTTGCCCAGGTAGTAGTAAAAGGGTTCGTAGTGGCCGGCGTCCGAAAACGAGCCGTCGAAGCGTCCGACACTGTTGGTCCACAACACGGCCTTCAGCGACTCGGTTCCGCCTTGACCGTACAGCAAGCACAACCACACCGCCAACGGCACAAGCGCCAGCAGTGTGAACGACAACGGATAAAACCAGTGCCGCAGGACCAGGCGACCTTCCAGCCCGCTTTCAATGCTCAGATAGGCGAAGATCACGACACCGGGCATCGCCAGGCCCAGCACGCCTTTGCTCAATGTCGCGATGACGATCCCCAGGCTGAAGAGCAGCCAGTCACCGAGGGGGACGGTAGACCGGTTGCGCTGAAGGCACGTGTTGAAAAACGCCAACAGCGCCATCGTCACGCCCAACGTCAACAAGGCATCCTCGCCCACCTGACGCGCATTGCCCCAGAACGTCGCCGTCGTCACCAACAACAGCGTGGCACCGAGCGCGACATGGCGTGGACGGCCCATTCGACACAGCATGGAATACAGCAAAAACAGGGTCAGCAAACCTGCACACGCCGACGCGAGGCGAACCGCAAGCGGCGTTGCGCCAAACCCTCGGATGGCACTGGCATCAAGCCAAACGCTCAGGGGAGGTTTTTCCAGAAACGGTTCACCGTTCAATGTCGGTGTCACCCAGTTGCCACTCAGGTGCATTTCCATCGCAATACCGGCGACTCTCGGCTCGGTGGAGTCCTGCAACTGATGGTTGCCCAGCGCAAAAAACAACAGTAATCCGCACAAAAAAAATACGGCAAAGACACTGCGGTCTTTCACGTGGGTTACGCGCCCTGATATCACGCTGAACAATGGCCGCCTCATTCCCGATCAAGTGTGTGAACGTCAGTCCAGATCAATTGCGAAGATATAACCCGTGAGTAAGGATTCTGCGCGAGTGCAATGTTCCTCCCGCCACCCGTTTCACTGAAGTGGCACATCACCTGCCGGCCATTATTGATGAGCCGCACTGAACGACACCTGTATCCGCCCACATTGACATGAACCCCTCGTACAAATGTGAAAGCAGTTTTCACATGCACTTCACTCGCTGTTGACTCCCGTCCCCTTACCCTCGCGACCAGAACTCATCGATGTCTCGGCGCGTGCCGCTGGGTGGTCGTAACGTATCCACCGACGAATCGATGTGCCCCGTCATTCACGCTTGATCGGCAAAAGATCCCTTCATGAACTCGAACGTAAGCCACGCTTTGGATGAACTGAACGCGCGTTATCACGCGCTAGGAAAATCCGCACGCGTGGGTCTGTTGGCGCTGGGCATTGTGCTCATGGCGGCCGTCTGCGCCGTTGCGCTGCGCCCGGCCGCCATCGCTGACCTGGCCGAGGGAAATCATGCACGCAAGGCCAATCTCTTCTCGTTGTGGGACAGGGGTGATCTGGTGGTGCTTATGCGCCACGCTGAGCGTTGCGACCATTCCTCCAATCCCTGCCTGGATGAGGCCGACGGCATTACCGTCAAAGGCCGGCAGATGGCGCAGCAGGTCGGCATGGCGTTCAAGAACCTGGGATTGAGCCAGGTAGACGTTTACAACAGTCCATTGCGACGCACCGAACAAACCTCGGCCTACGCATTCAACCGCACGAGCACGGGCGAGGACTGGTTGATCAATTGCCGCAAAACGATGCTAGAGGATGTGCTGAAGCACAAACTCGATCATCGCAATATGGTGCTTGTGACCCACAGCGAATGCGTCGCTGCGCTCGAGCAATCCCTGAACACTCCAGCCCCGTCGTCCATCGGGTATGGCTCATCGCTGATCGTCTCCATTGACCCTGATACGCACGCAGCCCGCGTGCTGGGGTTTATCGACGCACAAGACTGGGGGAAGGTCCTTGCCAAGCGCCCTTGACCCGTCGAGCTCTACCCTCTCGTCCAACAGCCCATCGGAACCTGTGACCGTGCAAAACAGCAGAAACCGCTTCTACTTCAATCATGTGGGTATTCCCCTGTTCCTCGCGCTGGTGCTGTTTGTCAGTTTCGATCTGACGGGGCTCGACGTCAGGTTCAGCGACTGGATATACAACACCAGCACGCACGCTTTCCCGCTGCAGCACAGCAAACTGTTCGAGACCATTACTCACAAGTGGGCCAGGATAATCCCGAACTGGACGGGCGAAGCGGCCATCATCGGAGCGCTTCTTTCGTTTCTCTGGCCGCGCTTTAGGGCAGAGAAGCACGCTCGGATGATGGCCTGGCTGGAGAAGGTCCGCATCGCGCCCGCGTTGCGTTTTCTGACCCGCCACCGTCGCGACCTGTTATTCGTGGTGTTGTCGTTCTCCATCACGACGGGCGCGATCCACTATTTCAAAAGTCACACCAGCATCTACTGTCCAGTGGAAACCACCTTGTATGGCGGGACCGAGCAGCAGAAAGAGTGGTACGAGAACTTCAACCTGCTGCACGATGCCGGTAAAGGCCGCTGCTGGCCGGGTGGGCATGCCTCGGGCGGCTTCACGATGATGGCGTTATTCTTCGTAGCACGCCGTTACCGTTGGCGCCATGCCCGCAAAGTGCTGGCGTTCTCGCTGATCCTGGGGACCGTTTACGGAACAACGCGCGTGTTTCAGGGCTGGCACTTCATGTCGCACACGCCATGGGCAGGCATCATCGTATGGTTCTCGATGTTCTTCACGGCAATGGTGTTCTATGGCCGGGCCCGGCTGGATCCGTCGGTGGCGTTGCAGCCAGAGCGAACGCTGAACGCTACACCGACAACGACTGTGGTGTCCCCAGCGCAACGGTAAAGCAACACCCGGCCGGCTCCCGGCTGGTCAATGTCACGGTCCAGTGCTGATTGACGCATATCCGCTGGACCAGTGACAAACCCAATCCCAGCCCTTCCCCACGCTGCTCGTCACCCCGCACGAACGGCTGAAACATCGCCAGCTGCTTCTCTTGCGGAATGCCGATACCGCTGTCCTCGACGCTGAACCCCTGATCGGTCAAGGTCAGGCGGATGAAGCCCTGATCGGTGTAATGCCAGGCGTTGCGCAACAGGTTACCCATGACAGACCGCAGCAGCGGTGCATTGTACTGACCACACTCAGCGCCCTGCGATGCGTCAACATAGATCAACTCCAGTCCCTTTTCCTCGATGGGTTGGCGCCAGACCTCGATCAACTCTTCGGCCATCCGGGGAACGCTTGAACGCTGCCCTTCGGGTGCGCGCTTGCCTTCGGTACGTGCCAGCAGCAGGAATGTTTCGACCAACTGGTTCATGCCTGAAGTCGCCTTGCTGATGCGCTGCACCTGCGTGCGCGAACGGTCATCAAGGCCGGGGTATTCCAGCAACAGCTCGCAGGAGGTGGCGAGCACCATCAGGGGCGTGCGCAATTCATGACTGACGTCACTGGTGAACAGTTTTTCACGGCCCAGCGCAGCACGCAGTCGGCCGAGCGTTTCGTCAAAGGATTTCGCCAGCGCGCCCACTTCGTCCCGTGCGTAATCGTCGGCCAGGGTCGGTGCCAGTTCGAGGAGCTGATCCCGGTGCCGGACCTGTCCGGCCAGCCGCGACACCGGCGCCATGACCCGCGAAGCGAGCAGGCGTCCGAGCAGCACCGCGAGCATGACACTGAGGATGAACCCCACCAGCACCACGGCGAACAGAATGCGTTCGCGCTTCTCGAATTTGCGCTGGTCGCGGAGCAAAACGTAGCGTCGCTCACCCACCGATTCGACCATGGCGTAATAGGCTTTCTTGCCCCGAAAGAATTCCTGAAAACCCGGCCTCAAGCCTTTCAGGTCATCGCTCATCGCCACGTCGCCAATCCCGTCTTCGGCATAGAACAACTCGTCTTTATCCGGACGATGACGCCAATCCTCGATGCGGTCTTGCGTCAGCAAACGATGCAGGTTGCCGCCCAGGCTGATGGTGGTGAGTCGGGTCTCTACAATGTGCACAGTCGCGATAATGCCGAGCGCAAATACGCCCGCCACTAATGCGCTCATCAGGGCAAAGACAATCACGATTCGTTGCTTGAGGCTGTGTTTGATATCCATCAGTTTTCGTACATATCCGTGCCGTCGCTCGCACTACTGCCAGTCGGCGCACATTATCGGGGGCGTCATGTCATGGTTTCGTTAATTGGCCCACGTTGTACTCAACATAACGATTAACGCGGGCAGCGCACCCCGAACGTTTAAAACCACCAACGCTCTTTCGACACATTTTTCACCTCCGGATAACTTTTTTTTCACACACTTTCCAAGTGCGAATACGCAACCAGGGTTTTAAACAAACCGCCTGATTAAGTCTGGCTCACGCAACTAATACGAAATATTTCCGGGCACGCCAGCGCTCGCGCGTAAGTGTCACTATGCGCGCCTTCGCCGCTCACCGCGGCCATCCACGCCAGAAACCATCAAGGTCAAAAGGCCTGGACTACCCTCGCTGCCTTCGGATCGTCCAATGCGTTCATCCCCTCGTTGGGTGGGTTGAGGAAAGAAGGAACAACAAAGGAATGTCACATGCACATCTTGCGCTGCGCGCCCATTCGTTTTATCGCCCTGCTCTCCTGCCTTTGGTTTGCCATCTTTGCGATAACCCGCGGCCTGCTGTGGCTGACGCACATGGACGAGGCACAAGGTGTGACACTGCAGACCCTCGCCATAGGCATGCTGTACGACCTTGCGTTTCTGTTTTACGCCATCCTGCCACTGACGTTGTATCTGCTGGTCTGCCCTGCCCGGCTGTGGCGAACCCGAGCACACCGCTGGCTGATGCAAGGCCTGATGGTATTCAGCGTGTTCGTCATGCTGTTTACCGCCGTGGCGGAGTGGCTGTTCTGGGATGAGTTCGGTGCGCGTTTCAACTTCATCGCGGTGGACTACCTGGTCTATTCGGACGAAGTCCTCAACAACATCCTCGAGTCATACCCGATTGGTACCCTGCTGAGCGTACTGGCCGTCCTGGCCATCGGCCTGAGCCTTGCATTGTCACGCCGGGTGCGCCGCAGCGTGGACGCCCCGCTGCCAAGCCCCCGCCAGCGTGTCGCCTTGAGTCTGGCCAGCCTTGCACTCGCCGCGACCAGCCTGTTCCTCATCGATCAGGACACGCCTCGCGGTCAGGGCGGCAACGCTTACCAACGTGAACTGGCCAGCAATGGTCCTTATCAGTTCTTCGCGGCGTTCCGGAACAACGAGCTCGACTACCCGACGTTCTACGGGACGCTTCCGGCTGCCGATGCCAGCCAGCAGCTGCGCAAGGAGCTGGCGACAACCAGGGCCGTTTTCGTAGGCCAGGACCCGCTGGACAATCGGCGAACCATCGACAATACCGGGACAGCACGCACCCCTAACATTGTGCTGGTGACACTTGAAAGCTTCAGCGCCAAATACATGGGCAGCAATGGCGACCCTCGCAATCTGACCCCCAATCTGGACGACCTGCGCAAACACAGCCTGTATTTCAACAATTTCTACGCCACGGGCACCCGGACGGATCGGGGGCTGGAGGCGATAACGCTGTCGATTCCACCCACACCAGGACGGTCTATCGTCAAGCGCACCGGTCGTGAGAGCGGCTTTGCCAGCCTGGGGCAGCAACTGTCAAAGGCCGGTTATGACAGCGTGTTCGTGTATGGCGGGCGCGGCTATTTCGATAACATGAACGCGTTTTTCTCGGGCAATGGCTATCGAGTCGTCGATCAGAGTAGCGTCGAGGAATCAGACATCTCCTTCAAAAATGCCTGGGGAATGGCCGATGAGGACCTCTACCGTCAGGCCCTGAACCTGGCCGATGAGGGCTTCGCGAAGCACACACCCTTCTTTCTTCAGCTGCTGACGACCTCAAACCACCGCCCCTACACCTATCCGGATGGCAGGATCGATATCCCGTCGGGCAACGGACGCGACGGCGCGATCAAGTACACCGACTACGCCATCGGTGAATTTCTCGCACAAGCGCGTCACAAGCCCTGGTTCGATAACACGCTGTTCGTCTTCGTCGCCGACCACACGGCGGGCAGCGCAGGCAAGGAAGACCTGCCGATCAGCAATTACCACATTCCGTTGTTCATCTATGCCCCCAAACTGATCAACGCAGCCGAGTGGACGGATCTGGCCAGCCAGATCGATCTGGCGCCCACCCTGCTTGGCTTGCTCAATCTGAAGTACACCTCGACGTTCTACGGGCGCGACCTGTTTCGCGATCACGCTCTCGAACCCCGTGTTCTGGTAGGCAACTACCAACACCTTGGGCTCTTCGACGGCAGGGACATGGCCATCCTCAGCCCGCGCAAGGGCTTGCGCCGTCATGACGACGCCAAGGGGCAGAGTGTCGAACGGACCGCAGAGCTGGACGACCCCCTGATGGTACGTGCGATTACTTACTACCAAACGGCCAGTTATGCGTTCAAGGAGCAGCTGTTGAGGTGGAACCCGTAGCGCTGATGCCTCCCGAAACCGGCAGGCGTCGTGCAAACCGGACAGGTCCTTTCAGACGAGGGCGCAGAGACGGTGCTGCCAGCCTCGTCAATTGACGAGACATACACACCGTTTTGACGATTTTTTCTCATCCCCAACATTAATTTGCCACTCCCTCTCATGCGCTAATGATTCGCATTGAGAGGATTGGCTCTACACTGCTTGCTGGACGCCTGCACGGATCTGCCCATCTCTACCACCCTCCCAGGGAACCCTGACAATGACACTTCACAGACCCACCTTTTTCAAAGCTGCCCTGCTCGCCGCCATGACGTGTTCCAGCGCCGGCGCCTGGGCCGATGACGGCCTGGTCGTGTACAACGCCCAGCACGAAGGGCTGACCAAAGCCTGGGTCGAGGGGTTCACGAAAGAGACAGGCATCAAGGTCACGTTGCGCAATGGCGATGACACCGAGATGGCGAACCAGATCGTTCAGGAGGGTAAGGCGTCCCCGGCAGACGTCTTCCTGACTGAAAACTCCCCTTCCATGGTGCTTGTCGACGGCGCCGGTCTGTTCGCTCCGATCGCACCGACGACCCTGTCACAAGTCGCCTCGGCTTACCGCCCGGCCCATGGCAACTGGGTCGGCATCGCGGCGCGCTCGACGGTGTTCGTTTACAACAAGGACAAACTGACCCAGGACCAACTGCCCAAGTCGATCCTGGATCTGGCTGACCCAAGCTGGAAAGGTCGCTGGGCTGCGTCGCCCGCCGGCGCTGACTTCCAGGCCATCGTCGGTGGCATGCTGGCGCTGAAAGGCGAAGCGACAACGCTGCAATGGCTCATAGGCATGAAAGCCAATTTCACGGCTTATCGTGGCAACAGCGCTGTGCTCAAGGCGGTCAACGCCGGTCAGGTCGACAGCGGCGTGATTTTTCACTACTACAGCTTCGTCGATCAGTCCAAGACCGGCGAAAACAGCAAGAACACCTCCCTGCATTACTTCAAGCACAAGGACCCGGGCGCCTTCGTGAGCATTTCCGGTGGCGGTGTGCTGGCCTCCAGCAAGCACCAGGAGCAGGCGCAGGCGTTCATCAAATGGATCACCGGCAAGGAAGGTCAGGCGGTGCTCAAGGATGGCAAATCCTTCGAGTACGCCGTCGGCCAGGGCGCGGCCTCCAATGCACAGCTGACGCCACTGGCCGAACTCGATGCGCCGGTGGTTGACGCGTCGAAACTGGACAGTAAAAAGGTCGTGGACTTGATGACCCAGGCGGGACTGCTCTGACTGTGCAACTGGAACGTATGTCCACCTCGGCAAACGCGTCCGTGACCGGTTCTGCGCCCACGGCGGCTTCGCGCGGGCGCAAACAGGGGCGGCATTTCGCCGCCTGGATCACCGGCAGCTCCTGGGTCATCTCGCTGCTGGCGCTGCTGCCCCTGGGTTTCGTGATTTTCATCGCGATTCAGAGTGGCTGGGACAGCATCGTCCAGCTGGTGTTTCGCCCCCGGGTTGCAGAGCTTTTGCTCAATACCTTGATGCTGGTGCTGATCACCTTGCCGCTGTGCATCGTGCTGTCGCTGGCGGTGGCCTGGCTGACGGAGCGCAGCGACTTGCCGGGACGTCGGCTGTGGTCGCTGCTCGCCACCGCGCCCATTGCTGTCCCGGCGTTCGTCCACAGCTACGCGTGGGTCAGTCTGGTGCCCTCGATGCATGGGTTATCGGGCGCCGTGCTCGTGTCCGTGCTGGCGTACTTTCCCTTTCTTTACCTGCCCATCGCCGCGACCTTGCGGCGGCTGGATCCCGCCATCGAGGACGTGGGCCAATCGCTGGGCCTCAAACCGCTGGCGGTGTTTTTGCGCATCGTGTTGCCGCAACTGCGGCTGGCGATCTGTGGGGGCTCATTGCTGATCGGATTGCACCTGCTCGCAGAGTACGGCCTGTTTGCGATGATTCGTTTCGACACGTTCACCACGGCAATTTTCGACCAGTTCCAGTCGTCTTTTAACGGGCCCGCCGCGAACATGCTTGCCGGTGTACTGGCGCTGCTGTGTCTGTTGTTGCTGACGCTGGAATCCGCTGCCCGAGGCAACGCGCGTTATGCCCGCGTGGGGTCAGGCAGTGCACGCCAACCGCAGCTCTGGCAGCTGTCGAGAACGGCCACGGTGTTGTGCCTGCTGTTGCCAATGAGCCTGTCTCTTCTGGCCCTCGGCGTGCCGCTCATTACGTTGGCAAGATGGCTGATCGCCGGAGGCAGCGAGGCCTGGCAGCAGGACGGGTTGCTCGACGCCGTGCAACAGACCCTGATGCTGGCGTCCGTCGGTGCGGTGCTGATCACGGCCGCCGCGTTCCCCATCGCCTGGCTGTCGATCCGCGCGCCAAGTCGGTTCAACCGGCTGATGGAAAGCTGCAACTACATCACCAGTTCGTTACCGGGCATCGTGGTCGCGCTGGCGCTGGTGACCATCACCATCAAGGTGGCGCGGCCGATCTATCAGACCGTGATCACCGTACTGCTGGCGTATCTGCTGATGTTCCTGCCCCGCGCGTTGGTCAGCCTGCGCGCCGGCATTGCCCAGGCACCGGTCGAGTTGGAGAACATCGCCCGCAGCCTCGGTCGCACGCCGACCCAGGCCCTGTGGCTGATCACCTTGCGCCTTGCAGCGCCTGGGGCAGCAGCCGGCGCCGCGCTGGTGTTTCTGGCCATCACCAACGAGCTGACCGCTACCCTGCTTCTCTCGCCCAGCGGCACACGCACGCTGGCGACCGGGTTCTGGGCCATGACCAGTGAGATCGACTATGCGGCCGCCGCTCCATACGCCCTGATCATGGTCCTGCTGTCGTTACCGCTGACCGCCCTTCTCTATCACCAATCCAAACGTACGGCGGGCCGATGAACGCTCTTGAGCTGCACGCGCTTTATAAATCCTTCGGAAATGTCCGGGCGCTGGACAACGTCAGCCTGTCGATTCCTGCAGGCAGTCGCACCGCGATCGTCGGCCCTTCGGGGTCCGGCAAAACCACGTTATTGCGGATGATCGCAGGCTTTGAATTCCCGGACCGTGGGCGCATTGCCCTGCAAGGCAACTGGTTGGTCGATGAAACCCGCGCGGTGCCGGCGCACCTGCGCAACATCGGCTACGTACCGCAGGATGGCGCGCTGTTTCCTCACCTGTCTGTGGCCTCGAACATTGGTTTCGGCCTCTCGGGTGATCGCGCGTTTCGACACCGACGCATCAGCGAGTTGCTGGAGATGGTCTCGCTCGATGAATCGATGGGCGAACGCTGGCCACACGAACTGTCGGGCGGTCAGCAGCAGCGTGTCGCGCTGGCCAGGGCGCTGGCGCAAAACCCCGGCATCATGCTCCTCGACGAACCCTTTTCGGCGCTCGATACCGGCCTGCGCAGCAGCATGCGCAAGGCGGTCAGCAAACTGTTGTCGGACGCGGGCATCACCACGATTCTGGTGACTCACGACCAGGCGGAGGCGCTGTCATTTGCCGATCAGTTGGCGGTCATGCGTCAAGGCAAGCTGGTGCAGGCAGGTTCCCCGATGGCGCTGTACCGCCACCCGGTCGACGAGGAGACCGCCGTGTTTCTGGGCGACGCGATCATCTTGCCTGCGTGGGTCGAGGGGGATATCGCCACCTGCGAACTGGGCTCGGTACCCGTGCTCAAACCGCGCCGACAAGGTGCCGCGCAAATCCTGCTGCGCCCCGAACAACTGACGGTCGTCACCCACGATGCCGCTGAGTCGGGGCCCTACAGTGTCGGGCGCGTGACGGACATCGATTTTACTGGCAGCTCGTGCATCCTGACGCTGGAACTTGCCGCCAGAACCACGGCTGGCGGGGAACAGATCCCCCATCGCACGCTGAACGTGCGCAACCCCGGCATCAATATTCCGCCCCTGGGCAGTACCGTCAGGCTGTCGACGGCAGGTGAGGCCCACGTGCTCTGACGGTTGTCACCGCACACTCACCGGGCGCATGACCAGCATCACTGCCGCACACGCCGCCATCAACACGCAGGTGGCAATGAACACAATCGGCATGCCGAAATGGCCGCCCAGGTAACCGCCGGTCAGCGGCCCGAGCACCTGACCGACGTATTGGCTTGAGGTGGAATAACCCAACATTCGCCCCGCCACAATGTCCGGGACCGAGTGACGAATGATCGCGGCGATGCACGGCAGCAGACCACCCAACGCGATCCCCATGAGAAAGCGCAGTACCACCAGTTGCCATTCGTTGCTGACGAACGCCTGCGGGATCAGCAGCACAGCCGCCGCGCTGAGGCACCCGATCACCACCTTCCAATGGCCGATGCGGTCCGCCAGCTTGCCGATGCGCGACGCCGACAACACGCTGGCCAAAGCCGTCGCGGACATCACCAGACCCGCCATCAAAGTCACGTTCTTGGTGTGCAACTGGATCAGGTACACCGTGATGATGGGCTCGATGGACATGATCGAGAACATCACCAGACACGCCACCACGAACATCGTGACCACCGGCTTTTTATCCGGAATCACGTCCCATGGGCGCACCGTCACCGGCTTGGGTGCTCCAGCGGCTCGCCTGGGTCGCGGCGTTTCCTTCATCAGAAACAAGGTGGCGAGAAAGGTCAGGAAGATCACGCCACCCGCCAGAAAGAACGTGTTGCGTATGCCGATCAGTGGCGGCAGGAGCCCGCCAATCAAGGGGCCGGTGAGATTGCCTGCCATGATCCCCGACGACAGCGTGCCCAGTGCCCAGCCGGAGCGCTCTTTGGGGGTCTGCGTCGCCACCAGAATCGTCGCGCCCGACGCGTACCCGCCCAACAACCCGGCCAACAGGCGCAACCCCACCAGCTGATAAATGTTCTCCGCCAGGCCAATCAACGACATCGCGATGGCCATCCCGAGGCTTGCCCGGATCAACATCAGCTTGCGCCCATAGCGATCGCCCAAGCGCCCCCAGAGCGGTGCCGTCAGCGCCGCCGACAGAAATGTCGCACCGAATGCCACGCCCGACCATTGCACGATGGCCGGGGGATCACTGACGCCCAGATGTTCGACATACAGCGGCAGGAACGGCAGCAACAGCGTCATGGCGACGATCGTGGTGAAGGCACCGAAAACGCAGACGGTCAGGTTGCGCTTCCAGTGACGCTCAGCGACGGACGGGTCGGCAGCAGACGGTTGTGAAGGGGCGGATGGCGGCTGAACGCTCATGTCAGGTCCTTTGTCGTGTGGGCCGTCTAGGGTAGAGGGCCGGTCTCCATAAATAAAATTCATGTTTTTTATAGTATGGATTCCATAAAGGAATGCCCGTATTCAGCAATCGAGTGCGGATGCCGTCGCGGCGTTTTCCGTTTGTTTCACTTTCGTGACCCGCAAATTTTTCACAGTGCCTTCACCCCCGCTCCACCTCCCGATCCTTAACGTGGTGCTCATCGCATTCTCGGGGCGAGCGTGTGCTCGCACTGCCCGTCTTCACATTTGCAACAGGTATCAGGTGACACCCATGTCCAACGTTTCAATCGGATTGCTCGGGCTGTTCAAACGAGGAAAAAAGAGCTCACGTCGCTGGATCATTCTCGGCATCGCGCTGATGGTCACCATGACCACGGGCTTCATTGTCTGGCCGGTGTCGCCAGCGGTTCTGGACATGAGCAATCCAGAGTCGCCGGACGTCATCAGCCTGAAGGAATCTTGGCGCCGAGGCGATGTGGTGGTTCTGGTACGGCACGCCGAGCGTTGCGACCGTTCCAGCAATGAGTGTCTGGGGCCAGCCGACGGGATCACCCTGCTCGGCAGCGCGGAGTCACAGCAGCTAGGCCGTTCCTATGCACAATGGGGACTGGACAGCACTGACATCATGCACAGCCCCATCACCCGGACAGCACAGACCGCGCAGTTCATGTTCGACGCCCGATCCGTCAGCCAACAATGGCTGGCGGATTGCGGGAAGACGATGCGCGATGATGTGCTCTCGCACAAACAGGCGCAGCACAATCTCATCCTGGTCACCCACAGCGGTTGTATCAGCGACTTTGAAAAACAGACCGGTTTCAAGCATGCCGCGATGAGCGAATACGACAGCTCGCTATTCGTACGGGTCTCGCCCGACGGCAGCATGAAAGTGCTCGGTATTGCCAACATGCCCAATTGGCCGATCGTGCCGCTCGTCACTATCAATCGCTGACGTCGGATCTCTTCCCTGATGACGCGCAATTCGCCTGACGCCCAAGGAGCCTCAAGCATGTCGTTTATGCAGCCGTTTTTCTGGAACAACACGCGTCAGGGTTCACAGCCTGTCTCTGCTGTGTTCCGTGGCCCGGATCGCGTCATTTACTCCCGGAAAACCGTCCATGAACAGCGCTAACTTCAAGGTACTGCCAGACAAGCGTTTTGCGTCGACCTCGACCATTGATTTCGTCGCGAGGTGGGGCATACCCCTGCTGGCCGCCGCGTTCATTCTTTTTTATCTGATTCCGCTGACATTTCATGGCCTGTGGATACCCGATGAAACGCGCTACGCCCAGATCAGTCAGGAGATGCTTAGCACCGGTCACTGGGCGGCGCCCCATTTCATGGGCCTGCGCTATTTCGAAAAACCGGTCGCCGGCTACTGGTGGATCGCTGCCGGTCAAGCCGTGTTTGGCAGCAATCTTTTTGGTGTGCGCATTGCGTCGGCGCTCAGCACCGGGCTCAGCGTGATACTGGTCTATCGGCTTGCCCGGCATCTGTGGCGCGATTCGGCCAAAAGCTTTGTCTGCGCAATGCTCTACATGAGTTTCGGGCTCGTCGCCGGCCAGGCGGGGTACACCAACCTGGATCCCCAGTTCACGCTCTGGGCCAATCTCAGTCTTGTAAGCGTCTGGTTCGCGCTGGACGCGACATCATCCCGTCACCGGCGGCTGGCGTGGATCACCGTCGGGGCCGCATGTGCCATCGGGTTCATGACCAAGGGATTCCTGGCGTTCGTGCTCCCCGTCCTGGTCACACTCCCGTTCATGATCTGGCAGCGGCGCGCCCTCGACGTCGTGCGCGGCGGTGTTCTGGCTGTGCTGGTCGCAGCGGCCGTATGCCTGCCGTGGGTGCTGACGGTGAACGCCCAGGAACCTGACTTCTGGCATTTTTTCTTCTGGAATGAACATGTTCGTCGGTTCGCCGCCCAGGACGCTCAACATGCCCAGCCGTGGTGGTTTTACCTGCCGTTGCTGGCGGCCTCAAGCCTACCCTGGGCAGGCATGCTGGTCCCTGCGCTGCGCACCGCGTGGCTTGGCAAAGCGACTCCCGCCACCGGTTTTTTTCTGCTCTGGTTGATCGTGCCGCTGATCTTTTTCAGCTTCAGCCGCGGCAAACTGCCGACCTACATCATGCCTTGCCTGTTGCCGTTGGCGATGCTGGCGGGTCACGCACTCATCGGGCGCATTCGCGACAACGACGGCCGCGCTGTCCGATGGAACGGGCTGCTCAACCTGTTGCTCGCCGTGATGGCGATGGTGGGTCTGATCTATGTTCAGATCGCCCGCCCCGTCTTCGAACGCCAGGACCTGTTCGCATTGACGCTGGTCTACGTCGTGCTGCTGGTCTGGATCATTTGCAACGGGCTGTCAGTGATGCGCCCGCTGAAAATGTGGCTTGCGCCTGCAGTAGGTATCGGGGTGCTCGTCGCGCTGCTGCCTGGCGCCATGCCCGCCTCCATGGTCGCCAGCAAAATGCCGGATCAGTTCATCGCAACCCACCTGGACGAGCTCCGGCAGAGCGACCGTTTGCTCAGCAATGATCTGGGGGCAGCGTCCGCGCTTGCCTGGCGTTTGAACCGGCCGGATGTCGATCTCTATAACATCGTCGGGGAATTGAAGTACGGCATTGGTTATCCGGACGCCACGCAACGCCAGGTCGACCTCGACAAGGTCCAGCAATGGATGACGCAGGCGCGCACGCTTGGCTCGGTCGGTGTGGTGATGAGGGTAAACAGCACCGAGGAAGTACAGGAAGTTGAACGGCTGCCCATCGACGGCAAACGCTACGAGCAAGGCAACCTCACGATCCTGATCTTCCCCAAGCTGGGGCCTTAGGGGCAGGACGTTGGCGGCATGACACCGACCGCCTACACTGCCCGCACAGAGTGCAGGTATGACGGAAGGTCAATGGACAAGCTGCTCGCCTTGAAGATGTTCGTGGAAACCGTCGACGCCAAAGGCTTTTCAGCCGCGGCCCGACAATTGGGCATGGCGACGTCCAGTGTGACGCGCATGATCGACTCGCTCGAAGCGGAGTTGGGAACCGTGCTGTTCAACCGCTCGACCCGCCAGGTCACGGTGTCCGACGCCGGCGCCGCGTACTACTCGCGCGCACGCAAGATTCTTGAAGACGTGGCGGACGCCGACGCGACCGTGATGGACAGTGACGACGAGCCTTCGGGGCCGCTGCGCATCTCGGTGCCAACCGCTTTCGGGCGGACCATCATCGCACCGAAGCTGGGTGCACTGATGAGTCGCTACCCTCGCCTGGAACTGGACATCACCCTCACCGACAGCATTGTTGACCTGTTTAGCGAGCGGGTTGACCTGTCGATACGCCTGGGCTCCGCTGCCCCCATGGACGGCGTGGTCAGCCGCCCGGTCGGGACGTTTCGGCGTCGGGTGATCGCCAGCGCCGGTTACCTCGAGCAGCACGGCGAGCCCCAGACACCGGCTGAACTCTCCAACCACGACTGCCTGCGCTTCAATTTCGGCAATCCCCAGCAAGCCTGGACCTTTCTCTCGATCGACGGAGAAACTCGCGTCTCCGTCAACGGCCGCTTCAAAAGCAACAACGCCGAAGTCCTTCGTGAACTGGCGCTGGCAGGCACTGGCATCGCCCTGCTCCCCGACTGGTTGATCGATCAGGACATCGACGCCGGACGGCTGGTCGAACTGTTCGAAAACAGCCCGGCCTACCCGGACAACGCCAAAAGCGAAATCTCGGCGCTGTACCTGCCCAACCACCGTGGCTCGAAGCGGGTGAAGGCGTTTATTGCGTTCATGCAGGAGATGATGTCCAGCTGACGCTCTTGCACCCAGCGCAACGCGCTTTTGCGTCAGCGGCGGATTCTCCGAACACGGCAGCAGCTCTAGTGTGTCGGCATTCACCGCACCCGGAGCGCAACCCCATGAACGACTCATCTCCCCTTCAATTACCCGCGCCTGCGGGCAAAGCGTTGATCATCGGGGGCTCACTGGGCGGGTTGTTCGCAGCGACGGCGTTGCGCGCGATCGGCTGGCAGGTCGAAGTGTTCGAACGCTCACCCGCAGCGCTGGACAGTCGGGGCGGCGGCATCGTGCTGCAACCTGATGTGTTGAGGGCATTCGATTTTTCCGGTATCCAGCACACCCATGCGCTGGGTGTGCGCTCCCGGCACCGGGTCTTTCTGGATGCTGCTGGCAAGATCCGCCACAACCAGTTGGCGCCGCAAACCCAGACGTCGTGGAACAGCCTTTACGCCGCGCTGATGTCGGGTCTACCCAGCGAGCATTACCACCGTGGCGCGACCCTGATCGACATTCAGCAGCACGACTACGCAGTCACCGCCACGTTTGAAGGCGGCCAGCAGGTAAAAGGCGATCTATTGATTGGCGCCGACGGCGGCCACTCCACGGTCCGCAGTCTTGTGCTGCCGGATGTGCAACCCGACTATTCGGGGTATCTGGTGTGGCGCGGGCTGGTCGACGAACGCGACCTGCCGGACCAGGCCAGGGCCCCGCTGTACGAAAATTTCGTGTTTCAGCAAAGCCCGGAGTCACTGATGTTGACGTACATGGTCCCCGGCGCGGATGGTTCAACCCGGGTTGGCGAACGCCGGTTCAACTGGCTCTGGTACCTGAAAGCCGCGCCCGGCGCCGAGCTGGACGCTGCATTGACGGACCACGCTGGCCTGCGCCGCCCGCATTCGGTGCCGCCGGGTGCCATGGCGCCTGCACAGGAAGCCGCCTTCCGGGCGTTGGCCAAGGGGCGCATCAATCCCGCGTTTCTTGAACTGATCTGCCTCACCCAGGCCATCTTCGTGCAATCGATCCAGGACCTTAAAGTCCCTCGCATGGTGTTTGACCGAGTGCTGCTGACAGGTGACGCCGCGTTTCTTCCACGGCCACACACCGCAGGAAGTACGGCCAAGGCGGCGGCCAATGCGGTGGCGCTGGCCCAGGCACTCAAGCACCAACCTGATCTGCACAAAGCGCTCGCCGCGTGGCAGCACGATCAATTGCGCGAAGGCGCGCAGATGGTCGACTGGGGCATCTCGATGGGCAACCGGATCATGGGCATCGATCCGCTCTCCACCCGATGAGCCTCGCCGTGAACACTCATCAGCGCCCCGCCCTTGCGGGGCTTTTTTTGCTGTCCAGAAATGACGCCTGGAACGTCAGCATTGCGCTAAACGCGAAGCACCGTTGCGCCGTCGACCCATTCTCCCGCCCCGCCCGAACGCCTACCGTAGAGCCATCTAACACACCCTTCAAGCCTGCGAGGCAACCCTCATGAAACTCTTTTCCCCCATCAAGCTTGGCAACCTGACGCTCAACCATCGCGTGGCCATGGCGCCGCTCACCCGCTCCCGTGCCGGTCAACCCGGCAACGTGCCGACCCCGATGAACGTCGAGTATTACCGCCAGCGCGCGTCCGCGGCACTGATCGTCACCGAAGCCACGCAGATCTCGCAGCAAGGCCAGGGTTATGCGTGGACACCCGGCATCCACAGCGCTGAACAGGTGGCCGGCTGGAAACAGGTCAGTGACGCGGTGCACGCCGAGGGCGGCCGGATGTTCCTGCAGTTGTGGCATGTCGGCCGCGTCTCGCACCCCGTGTTTCAGCCTGAGGGCGGGTTGCCGGTGGCACCCAGCGCCCTGCCGGTTCCGGGCAAGACGTTCATCATCGATGAGCACGGCCATGGCGTCTGGGGCGATGTTCCGGTCCCGCAAGCCCTGACCGTCGAAGGCATTCAAGCGATCATCGAGGACTACCGCGTCGCCGCGCGCAACGCGCTGCTGGCAGGCATGGACGGCGTCGAGATTCACGCCGGTAACGGCTATCTGCTGGATCAGTTCATTAACTCGGCGAGTAATCATCGCACCGATGAATACGGCGGCTCCCTGGAAAAACGAGCACGACTGGTGCTGGAGGTCACTCGCGCGGTCGTCGAGGAAGTCGGGGCGGATCGCGTGGCCGTTCGACTGACGCCGATGGGGCGCTTCATGGGCATGGGCGATGAGACCCCGGAAGAAACCTTCAGCTACATCGTTCGCCAGCTCGACACCCTGAACCTTGCGTACTTGCACCTGGTGGAACCGGCCATGGTGGGCACCGTGCGCGACGAGCAATTCGATCCTCGTTGGGACGCAATCATTGCGCGTCTGCGCAGCGAGTTCAAAGGCGTCCTGATGCTGGCGGGCGGTTATGACCAACAGACCGCCGAACGGGCCTTACAGGAAGGCCGCGCCGACCTCATCGCCTTTGGGCGCCCGTTCATTGCCAACCCCGACCTGCCAGCGCGCCTGCAGGGGAACCACCCGCTGAACCCGGCCGATGGCAACAGCTTTTTCGGCGGTGATGCGCGCGGCTATATCGACTACCCGGCACTGGTTTGAACGCCCCTAGCGCCTCTGGAGGAACCCGGCATGAGCACTGCAACCCTGCATTACCTGTATGACCCCTTCTGCGGCTGGTGCTATGGCGCGGCGCCGATGATCAGCGCCGCCATGAGTGTCCCAGGCGTTCATGTTCAGCCACAGGGCATCGGCATGCTGTCCGGGGACAAGCGCCGCACAATGTCACCCGAATGGCGCGACTTCGTTCGTCCCCATGAAACGCGCATCACGTTCTACAGCAAACAGACGTTTGGCGATGCTTACGTCAATGGGCTTCAGGAACGCGACGACGTGGTGCTCGACTCCTCACTGCCGATCGCCGCGATGCTGGCCGCAGAAGCGCTGTCCGGACGCGGGGTGGAGATGCTCAAGCGTTTGCAGGTCGCGTATTACCAGGAAGGTCGGGCGATTGCCGATATCGCCGTGATCATCGATGTGGCCGAAGTGCTGGGTTATGACCCACAAACGTTCGAAGGCCAACTCCTGGCGCTGCTCGATGACGGTATCGAACAGCATCTGGAAAGCAGCCATGCCGTCATGCGACGCATGGGTGCGCAAGGCGTCCCGGCATTTGCCCTGGAGATCGACGGTCAGTGGGAAGTGTTGGCATTCGGGCATTACTTGAGCCGCCCGGAGCTGTTTCGCAAGGACCTCGAAGCGCGGGTGAACCGCGCGGCGTAGTGGCCCGGCTTGCGGACGGTTGCGCTTGCAAGAGCGCGTTCGCCAGCAAGCCAGACGGCTACGACAATCGAATCACGGCGCGTCCTGCGCGTGCTGCGCGGCCTGTTCGATCAGCGCAGCGACTTCCTTGGGATGCGACTCGTATACCGCATGACTGGCACCGTCGATTTCGATGGTGTGCGCATTAGCGCGCCTGGCGTACATGCGTTCAAGGTCCGGGTTGATCATCCGATCCGCTTTGGCCACTGCGTACCAGCTGGGCTTGGTCTTCCATGCGGCCACCGTGGCGGGCGTGGTGAACACGGAAGCTGACGTCAGGAATTGCGCATTGGCTTCGAACTCTGCCTGAGCCTTGGGCAAGTCAGCGGCGAAATCGGCAGGGTAAAACGCCGGATCGAGGTACAGGAAGCCGTCGTCGGTCTTTTTCACCGCCTTGGTGGCATTGGGGTAAAGCTTGCCGTTCGCCGCTTCGGTTTCACCGACATCCAGCGCGTGGGCGGCGATATACACCAACCCGGCAACGTGCGCGTCCTCGCCCGCATTGGAAATCACCGCGCCGCCATAGCTGTGCCCGACCAAAATGGTCGGTCCGTCCTGCATCGCCAAAATGCGTTTGACGGCTGTGACGTCATCATTGAAAGACGTCAAAGGGTGTGCAGCCACCGAGACGTGATAGCCGTCCTTGACCAGAATGTCGTACACCGGCTTCCAGCCGGCGCCATTCACAAATGCGCCATGCACCAGCACGATGTTGTGGACCGGCGCAGCCGATGCCGTACTCGCCATGCCGACCGAGGTCAGGGCGAATGCGGCGATCGCCAACGCAGCGCGAAGTTTGCTCAGTTTCAAAGAACGGGTTTTCATAAAGTCAGCGTCTCGAACAGGGAAAGTGTGAACACGTGATGCATTCAGTGAATGTCCCTTGCAAGACGCGCTTGATCCGCTTTTATTCCGCCGCGTCAAACAATAATGCCCGGCGTACGTTATCCCTCTCTAAACAGGCAACAGGTCTTTTACCGACAGCAAAGCACCGGTTCGTGCGCATCATCACACGTGATGACGCCTATCGACAGACAGTATTTCTAAGCGAACCGACGCACTCCCTAGAATGACGCCATCAGCCAGCCCTTTCGCTATCGCCGCTTGCACTATTGCTTCGTTGGAGCCCGTCATGAAATACGCACTGTTTGCCGCTTTGTCGATGTTCAGTCTGTTCGCGTCGGCCAACGATACGCCCGGCCAGACAGCGGCCACAGCCGCCACGGACGTTCAGTACGACTACTCGCAGGACCTCGACATCGCCAAGGTGGTGCGAATCAGTAACGCCAGTTCAGCGACCAACGCATGCGGCCCGGTCAAGGCACAAATGGAATACGTGGACAGCAAGGGTGTCTCGCACAAACTTGAATACACCCGGCTGGGTGATGAGTGTGGTAACGGTTAAACCGCAGCGGATCGACGTGTCGGCAGTTGCTGTTCCGTTCATTCGCTTCCCTGCCCCAGCATCAGCATCAACGCATCGCGCTTGGCCAACAGGTGCTGCCGCAGAATGGCACTCAAGCGTTTACCGTCGCGCGCTTCCAGCGCCTGGATCATGTCTTCATGATCGTGCACCGCACGTTCCCACTTCGGCGCTTGCAGGTTCGAGCGAAAACGTAATGCCTGTATTCGCCCGTTCAACGCCATGTACGTCTGTCGCAGCGCCGAGTTGCGCGCAGCGAGGTTGATCAGGTCGTGAATGGCACGATTGCGTTGGTAGTAGCCGGGAAGGTCATTCTGGTTTTTGCACACCACCATCGCGTAATGCAGCGCCTTGATCTCGTCCAGCTCTTCAGAGGTGATCCGCTCGCACGCCAGTTCGCCGGCGAACGCTTCCAGACCGCTCATCAGCTCAAACGCTTCGCGGATGTCCAATTCCGACATACGGGCAACGCTGGCGCCCCGATTGGGTGAGATCTCGATGAGCCCTTCAGCTTCCAGAACCTTCAGCGCTTCTCGCAAGGGCGTGCGGGAAATACCAAGGGTCTCGCACAACTCACGCTCGTTGAGTTTGGTCCCTGCGCCCAGCGTGCCTTCAATGATAAAGCTGCGCAGATGCTCTACCACGGTGTCATGAAGACGTTGACGCTCCAGCTTGGGCAGTTGCTTCACGCCTTCCGTGGGCATCGAGAAATCTGAATCTTGCATACAAAGTCCTCACAGTGATGCTCGGATACTAAGACAAAATTTCGGCCTCTGCGGCGGAAAATCGTGTTTTTGCGCGCTTGCGCTCACACATTTGACGCGCGTCAAACCAGTGCTAATGTATTTTGCATTCAAAATACAAAAACAGAGGCGTATCTCCATGAAGCTCGATTTCCACCCAGCCGGTCGTCATTTTCTGCAAATCCCTGGGCCCAGCCCGGTCCCGGACCGCATTCTGCGTGCCATGAGCTACCCCACCATCGACCACCGAGGTCCTGAATTCGCCGAATTGGGTCTCAAGGTGCTGACGGGTATCAAGCAGGTCTTCAAAACCACCCAGCCCGTCATCATTTATCCGGCCTCCGGCACAGGCGCCTGGGAAGCGGCGCTGTGCAATACCCTGAGCGCGGGAGACAAGGTCCTGATGTTCGAAACCGGTCACTTCGCCACGCTGTGGAAGAAGATGGCTGAAAGCCTGGGCATCGAGCCGGAGTTCCTCGGTTTGCCAGGCATCGAAGGCTGGCGCTATGGCGTGGACGCCGACAAGATCGAAGCGCGTTTGCGCCGCGACACCGCACACAGCATCAAAGCCGTGTGCGTGGTGCACAACGAAACCAGTACCGGCGTGACATCCGACATCGCTTCCGTGCGCAAGGCCATCGACGCTGCCGGACACCCTGCGCTGCTGTTGGTCGACACCATCTCAGGCCTGGCCTCGGCAGATTATCGTCATGACGAATGGGGCGTGGACGTGACGGTGTCGGGTTCGCAGAAAGGCCTGATGCTTCCGCCGGGCATCAGTTTCAACGCCGTGTCCGCCAAAGCCGTCGCTGCCAGTCAAAACGCACGTTTGCCGCGCAGTTTCTGGGCGTGGGACGAAATCATCGAGATGAACAAGACCGGTTACTGGCCGTACACCCCCAATACCAACCTGCTGTATGGGCTGTCCGAAGCGCTGGACATGATCCTCGGCGAAGGCCTGGACAATGTGTTCGCCCGCCACAACCGCCTGGCGCAAGCCTGCCGGACGGCCGTCAATGCCTGGGGGCTGCCGATCCAGTGCGCGGACCCGTCGGTGTACAGCCCCGTGCTGACGGGCGTGATGACGCCCGACGGCGTGGATGCGGATCAGGTGCGCAAGGTCATCTACGAACGCTTCGACATGTCACTGGGCACCGGGCTCGGCAAAATGAAAGGCCGGATGTTCCGCATCGGCCATCTGGGTGACTGCAACGACCTGACGTTGATGGCGACTCTGGCCGGTTGCGAGATGGGCCTGCAAATGGCCGGGGTGAAACTCAGCGGCAGCGGCGTGGCCGCGGCCATGGATTTCATCGGCTCGCAGCACGTCCCTTTCCAGCGATGAACAGCCGTTCAAGCGGCAACTCACTTGCCGCTTGAGGCCTGCAACCTGCTTCTGCCCTATCCCGACTCACGCGCCACTGGCGCGAACAATAAGAAACTGGAGATAGCGTCATGAAACTGTTCCGCCTTCGCCCTACGAGCATGGTGCTGCTCATGCTCTGCGTCATGTACTTCATCACCTACCTGGACCGTGTCAACGTGAGCACGGCCGCCTCCGGATTCGGCACCGAGTTCGGCCTGTCCAACACCCAGATCGGCCTGGTGTTCTCGGCATTCGCATATCCGTATCTGGTGTTCCAGATCATCGGCGGCTGGATCAGTGACAAGTATGGCGCGCGCCGCACGCTGATTTTCTGCGGCGCACTCTGGGGGCTCGCGACCGTGCTCACCGGTTTTGCCGGTGGTCTGTTTTCGCTGCTCGCGGCGCGCTTGCTGCTCGGCCTGGGTGAAGGCGCCACCTTCCCTGCGGCCACTGCCGCCATGTCACGTTGGGTCGCTCAGGAAAAACGCGGCTTCGCCCAAGGCATTACCCACTCCGCAGCCCGCATCGGCAATGCCGTAGCGCCCGCGGCTGTGGTCGCAATCATGGCCGCGTACAGCTGGCGCGCCGCGTTCTTTGTCTGCGGTGCGATCAGCCTGGTGTGGGTCGTGCTCTGGGCGTTCGTCTTCACCGAGCATCCCAAGGACCACCCGCACATCACACCGGCAGAACTGGCGCTGCTGCCGCCGCCAAAACCCAAGCCACCGAAAGTGCCCTGGAAGCCGCTCTTCAAGCGCATGTTTCCGGTGACCGTCGTTTACTTCTGCTACGGCTGGACGCTGTGGTTGTTCCTGTCGTGGATTCCGCAGTACTTCCTGCACAGCTACAACATGGACCTTAAGAAATCGGCCATTTTCGCATCGGCGGTGTTCCTCGCCGGTGTGGTCGGTGACACCCTTGGCGGGCTGGTCACCGACCGGCTGCTGATCAAGACCCAATGCCTGAAGCGCTCACGCAGCTGGATGGTTGCGATCTGCATGTTCCTGACGCTGCTCTGCGTGATCCCGGTCATGCTCAGCCATAACGTCTATGTGTCCATGCTGTGCCTGGCGGGTGGCTTCTTCTTCGCGGAAATGACCATTGGCCCGATGTGGGCGATTCCCATGGACATCGCCCCGCAATACAGCGGCACCGCTTCCGGGATCATGAACACTGGATCAGCGGCGGCCGCGATCCTGTCGCCCGTGGTCTCAGGTTATGTGATCGACCGCTTTGGCAGCTGGGAACTGCCCTTTGCGGGCAGTGTGGTGCTGATGGCGATCGGCGTGATTCTGGCCTTGCGGATGAAGCCTGAAGATAAATTCACCCTGCCTGAAGCCCCCGTCATTGGCCCGTTGCCGTCGTCCGGGCCGCCCTCCGCCCAAAGCCCGGTGTCGGCGGTCGTGAGCAAATGAGGTTAGAGTAGCCCTGCTGGCTCCGCGGCCCTGAAAGGTTTGGCCGTGGAGCGCTTTCCATTCAATTGCCTGAAGGAAGTCCCGCGTGAACCTACCGTCTCACCCAGCGAACATTGCCGAATTGATCGTCGACGCCATGCGCGACGGTCAGAAACTCACCGAGATTCGTCCTGAATACGTGCCCGCTGATGCTGCCAGCGCTTATGCCTTGCAGCGGGAAATCCTGCGCCTGCGCGAGACGACCGTCGGCGGTTGGAAAGTCGGCTCAAAATCCACCCACGGCGGCCCGATCAATGGCGCACTGTTGCCTGAAGACGGCCTGTTTGCCAGTGGCAGTCAGGTGGAATGCGTTGACTACCCGGCGCCGATTCTGGAGCTGGAAATCGCCTTTCGCCTGAACCGCGAATTCGCCCCCCGTGACGAGCCGTACTCTGATGAAGAAGTACTGGGCAGCATCGGTTCCATGGGCGCGACCATCGAAGTGGTGTCGAGCCGTTTTGCGGCGTGGCCCAAGATCGAGCCTTTGCTGGCGCTCGGCGATCTGCTCAACCATGGCGCGTTGATCGTGGGCGATTTTGTGCCGTACGACGCCAGCTTTCCCTTCGTCGAACCCGCACTGACCTTTACCTTCGGCGATGAAGACATCGTGCCGGGTGACGGTGCAAACCCGGCCGGTGACCCGCGCCGCTTGCTGCCTTGGGTGGTCAATCACCACACGCAAAATGGCCTGAGTGTAACGCCGGACCTGGTGATCACCACGGGGTCGTACACCGGCATGTACCTGACCAAAGGGCCGGGATTGGCGGTGGGTGAAATTCGCGGACTGCCGCCGGTTTCCGTGGAGCTGATTTGATAGGTTGCGCTTTTTAGTCGCTGATCAGTCAGCTGTGTGACTCCACTGTGGAGTGAGCTTGCTCACGAAGGCGCAGGTCAATTCGATACCGGTCTATCGTCCGGCCATAAGTCTTCGCGAGCAAGCTCGCTGCCACGGGAGGAATCATTTCCTCCAGGTCGCGAACGAAAAGCCCATTACCCCTGCTTCCAATACCCCGGCCGGTTGTACACCTCTTTGAGAAACGCAATGAAAAACCGCACCTTTGCCGGCAGGTAATGCTGCTGCGGGTACACCCCCTGAATGTCGTAACTGGGCAACGCAAATTCATCCAGTACCGTCACCAGTGCGCCACTGTCGATTTCGTTCTGGATTTCCCACGTTGAACGCCAGCAAAGGCCGAGGCCGCGCTTGGCCCAGTCGTACAGCAACTCCCCGTCGTTGCAGTACAGATTCCCGGCCACCTTAACCGCCACCTGCTTGCCGTCGCGCAGAAATGTCCAGCCACGATGCTGTCCGCCCTGGAGGTTGAAGGACAGGCAGTTGTGCTCGGCCAGGTCCTCCAGCGCCTGTGGGAACCCGTGTTCGACGAAATACTGCGGCGACCCGCACACCACCCGTTTGTTGGCGAACAGCTTGATGGCCACGTAGTTGGGGTCGAGCACTTCGCCGATGCGGATGCTCATGTCATACCCCTCACGCACCAGATCGACCACGTTGTCCGTGAGGTTGAAGGACAGCTGCAGATCGGGAAAGCGCGCCTGGAATTCCGGCGCATGGGGTGCCACGTGCTGACGTCCGAAACCTGCCGGGGCCGACACCACCAGGTGGCCGCGCACACTGCTTTCGTTTTCGCTAATGCTCGCGTCCAGCTCTTCGAACGACTGCAGCACCTGCTTGGCGTTTTCCAGATAGGAATCACCTGCGTCGGTCAGGGTCAGCCCACGGGTTGACCGGTGAATCAGCTTCACGCCCAGTCGATCCTCCAGCGCACTGAGTCGCCTTCCCATGATGACCGGGGTCACGCCTTCGACCAGCGCAGCCGCGGCAAAGCTGCCATGAGTGGCCACCAGCACGTAGCTGCGCAGCTCTGTGTAACGATCCATTCGATACTCCTGATACCGACAGAATTGCCAAAAGCAGCCATTCACAAAAACTTCAATTCAAATCACGCTGCTTGCGTACAAAAAATAAAGAACTACGTACAAAAACTATCGAGTTCAGGAGACTAACAAATGACCATCATGAGAGCCATCGAAGCCGCCGTTCTGGTGATGCGTCGCGAAGGGGTCGATACCGCGTTCGGTATCCCCGGCGCTGCCATCAACCCGTTGTACGCCGCATTCAAGAAACTCGGCGGCATCGATCACGTGCTGGCACGTCATGTCGAGGGCGCCTCACACATGGCCGAGGGTTACACCCGGGCAATCGCAGGCAACATCGGCGTCTGCATCGGCACGTCCGGCCCTGCCGGTACTGACATGATCACCGGCCTCTACTCCGCGTCTGCCGACTCGATTCCGATCCTCTGCATCACCGGGCAAGCGCCCCGTGCCCGCATGCACAAGGAAGACTTCCAGGCGGTCGACATCGCCAGCATCGCTTCCCCGGTCGCCAAGTGGGCGACCACCGTCATGGAGCCTGGCCAGGTGCCTTACGTGTTCCAGAAAGCCTTTCAGTTGATGCGCAGCGGTCGTCCGGGCCCTGTACTGATCGACCTGCCGTTCGACGTGCAGATGGCGGAGATTGAATTCGACATCGACGCGTACGAACCGCTGCCGGTGATCAAACCGCAAGCCAGTCGCAATCAGATCGAAAAAGCCCTGGCCATGCTCAACGCCTCCGAGCGCCCGCTGATCGTCGCCGGTGGCGGCATCATCAACGCCGACGCTTCGGACGCGCTGGTGGAGTTCGCCGAACTGACCGGCATCCCGGTGATCCCGACCCTGATGGGCTGGGGCACGATTCCAGACGACCATCCACAGATGGCAGGCATGGTCGGACTGCAGACGTCCCACCGCTACGGCAACGCCACGATGCTGGAATCGGACATGGTGCTCGGTATCGGTAACCGCTGGGCGAACCGCCACACCGGCACCGTTTCGGTGTACAGCGAGGGTCGCAAGTTCATCCACATTGATATCGAACCGACGCAGATCGGCCGGGTGCTGATGCCGGATCTGGGCATCGTCTCGGACGCAGGTGCCGCCCTGGCGATGTTCCTTGAAGTGGCCCGCGAATGGCACACCGCCGGCAAGCTCAAGGACCGTAGCGGCTGGCTCGCCAGCTGCCAGGAACGCAAGCGCACGATGCAGCGCAAGACGCACTACGACAACATTCCGGTCAAGCCGCAACGTGTTTACGAAGAGATGAACCAGTTCTTCGGCAAGGACACCTGCTACGTCAGCACCATAGGCCTGTCGCAGATCGCCGGCGCGCAATTCCTGCACGTCTACAAGCCGCGTCACTGGATCAACTGCGGCCAGGCAGGCCCACTTGGCTGGACCATTCCGGCCGCGCTGGGCGTGGCGAAAGCCGATCCGAGTCGCAAGGTCGTTGCGCTGTCCGGCGACTATGACTTCCAGTTCATGATCGAAGAACTGGCCGTCGGTGCGCAGTTCAAGCTGCCGTACATCCACGTCGTGGTGAACAACTCGTACCTGGGCCTGATCCGTCAGGCACAGCGCAACTTCGACATCGATTACTGCGTGCAACTGGCGTTCGACAACATCAACGCCCCGGAGCTGGAAGGCTATGGCGTCGACCATGTTGCGGTCGCCGAAGGCCTGGGCTGCAAGGCGATCAGGGTCAGCGATCCGGCGCATATTCAGGCGGCACTCGCCGAAGCGTCCAGCCTGATGCAGCAGTACAGCGTTCCGGTGGTCGTCGAGATCATTCTGGAGCGTGTGACCAACATCGCCATGGGCACCGAGATCAATGCGATCAATGAATTCGAATCGCTGGCCGAACACCGCGACGACGCCCCGACTGCCATCAGCCTGCTGGATTGATTGACGCCCCTCAACAAGAGCGAGAACAAGGAGCCACCATGCCCCGTTTATGCGCCAACCTGTCCATGCTCTTCACCGAGCTGGACTTTCTGCAACGCTTCGAAGCCGCCGCCAACGCGGGCTTCAGCGGTGTCGAGTACCTGTTTCCGTATGACTTCAGCTCGGCGCAGATCAAGGCCGAACTGGACGCCAACGGCTTGACCCAGGTGCTGTTCAACCTGCCCGCCGGGGATTGGGCCAAAGGCGAGCGCGGTATTGCCTGCCATCCCGACCGGGTCGAAGAGTTCTATGCCGGCGTCGATCTGGCGATTGCCTACGCCAAAGTGCTGGGCAATACCCAGGTCAACTGCCTGGCGGGGATCAAGCCACAAGGCTTTGACGACGCGCTGATCGAAAAGACCTTCGTCGATAACCTCAAGTACGCAGCGGACAAGCTGCAGACTCAGGGCATCGACCTGGTCATGGAAATGATCAACACCCTCGATATTCCGGGTTTCTACCTCAACACCACGGCTCAGGCACTGGACATCCGCGAGAAAGTCGGCAGCCGCAATCTGTCGTTGCAATACGACATCTATCACATGCAGATCATGGAGGGCGATCTGGCCCGGACCCTGGAAAAGAACCTGCCGGTGATTCGCCACGTGCAACTGGCGGACAACCCCGGCCGCCACGAACCCGGCACCGGCGAGATCAACTACGGCTTCCTGTTCGGGCATCTGGACAAGCTGGGTTATCGCGGCTGGATCGGTTGTGAATATAAGCCGCTGACCACCACCGAAGCGGGCCTTGGATGGCTGAAAACCCATAACTTGATCTGAACAGGCTCGCGGTTCTAACAACAACGCAAATCCTGTAGGAGCGTGGCTTGTCCCGCGATCTGCTGCGAAGCAGCAGTAAAACCCGATTGTGCGGTGTGCCAGACGCACATCACGAGCTGATTTTACGACCGGTTCCCGGTCGATCGCGGGACAAGCCACGCTCCTACAGGACACCGCATCAGGCATAAACAAGAGGAACATCTCATGGCTAACATCGGATTCATCGGCACCGGCATCATGGGCCTGCCAATGGCAGAAAACCTGCAAAAAGCAGGTCATCAGCTGTTTCTGTCCAAGCACTTCGTCGCGCCACCCGCTTCGCTCGTCGAAGGCGGCGCGACGGTCTTGAGCAACCCCCGTGAAGTGGCGCAGGAAGCCGAATTCATCATCGTCATGCTGCCGGATACCCCACAGGTCAACGACGTGCTGTTCGGCGAGAACGGCCTGAACGAGGGCACCGGCGCCGGCAAAGTCGTGATCGACATGAGTTCGATTTCTCCGTCCGCGACGAAAACCTTCGCCACCCGGATCAACGCCACTGGCGCGCAATACCTCGACGCCCCGGTGTCGGGCGGTGAAGTCGGCGCCAAGGCCGCGACCCTGAGTATCATGGTCGGCGGCAACCAAGGCACCTTCGACCGCGCACTGCCGTTGTTCCAGACCATGGGCAAGAACATCACCCTGGTGGGTGGCAATGGCGACGGCCAGACCGCCAAGGTGGCCAACCAGATCATCGTCGCCCTGAACATTCAGGCGGTGGCTGAAGCCCTGCTGTTCGCCTCCAAAAACGGTGCGGATCCGGCCAAGGTGCGTGAAGCGCTGATGGGTGGCTTCGCTTCGTCGAAAATCCTCGAAGTGCACGGTGAGCGCATGATCAAGGGCACTTTCAATCCAGGCTTCCGTATTGCCCTGCATCAGAAGGACCTGAATCTGGCACTGGAAGGGGCCCGTGAACTGGGTCTGAACCTGCCCAACACCGCCAATGCGCAACAGGTATTCAGCACCTGTGCGGCACTGGGTGGCAGCGGCTGGGATCACTCAGGCCTGATCAAGGGCCTGGAACACATGTCGAACTTCTCGATCCGTGGTGACCACACGCCTGAGTGATTTCCGGCAGGCACAAAAAAGCCAGGCACCCTTGCGGACTGCCTGGCTTTTTCTTTGTCGTGCCTAGCGCATCAGAACACGTTGATCGGGTAGTCGGCGATCAAACGGAATTCGTTCACGTCGCCCTCGGCCTGATCGCTGTTCGCTCGGTGGAACGCCTGGCGCATACGCAACGACAGGTCTTTTGCAGGACCCGACTGAACCACGTATTTGGCCTCGACGTTAATCTCGTGGTGCTTACCGTCGTCGCCATATCCATAGTTGACGTAGGTGCTATTGGACGGCATGTGCGAACCATTGATGTCATCACCGGTGATATAGCGCGCCATGAAGCTTAAACCCGGTACGCCATAAGTCGCCATGTTCAGGTCATAACGCGCCTGCCATGATTTCTCGCCCGGTCCGTTAAAGTCGGAATATTGCACCGAGTTCGCCAGGAAGATCGAGTCCGCGGTATCGCCGGGGCCATTAATCCCGAACGCCACATAGTCAAACGGCGTATCGCCGTGAACTTTCTGGTAAGCCAGCGTGATGGTGTGGGCGGTCAGGAATGAATAAGCGGCTGCCAGCGACCATGTCGTGTTGCTGATATCACCTGCCTTTGCGGAGCCGGCATCATTGGTGCGATAGATATTGAAGTCGAAGTTTACCGACTGGTCGCCCGTGATGGCCTGGGTGTAGTTGATATTGCCGTAGTACTGGTCCCAGACATCCTGGAGGTTGGAGCCATACAGACTCGCCGTCAGATTGTCGTTGAAGGTGTACTTGCCGCCGGCATAGTCAATGCTCGATGCCGTGACGCCCGCATAGGACGCATAAATATCGTGATCGTGGTTAGTGGTGACCGGCCCGTTGCCGCCGGTGAAGTGACCCCCGTCCAGTTCAAGCCCGGCAATGTCGCTGCTCAACAGGTTGAAACCGGTCGCAGTTTGCGGGAACAACCGCGAGCCACCGGCAGCGAATACCGGCGCGGTCGGCATCAGATCACCGTAGCGCAACTCTGTCTTGGAGATACGCATCTTGATCGCACCGCCTGCGGTGCCATATTCATCTTCAGGATCGCCGTGGCGATCAACCGGCAAATTACCCGTGCCTGCGGTGCCTGCGCCGCCATCCAGCTTGATGCCCCAGTAACCGTAGGCATCAACCCCGAAGCCGACCGTGCCCTGGGTGAACCCCGAACTGAAATTGCCCAGCACACCTTGCGTCCAGTCTTTACGATCGCCGCCGCCGTTTTTGCCATCCCGGTTGAAATAGTAGTTCTTGAGGTGGACGGTCAGGCTGCTGTCTTCGACAAACCCCTTGGCTTCCGATTGATCACTGACAACCCCTGCCGTTGCCAGTTGACTCACGCCCAGCGAAACCGCAAGCGTCATGAGGTTCCATTTCACAAACGTCATTATTATCCCCTGTCTCAATTAAGGCCCAGCGTTCCGCAACCCCTAAGATACGAGGCGTCCCCCTGAGTTCAGGCGAAGTTTGAAACGGTGGAATATAGGCTATGGCAGATGGGCTAAATACATCGAATCCGTATTGACATCCACGGTAAATCTACGGGCTTCACGCCCATTTCCTTATTGTTTCCTGAAGCGCAAAACGCTTCGGTTTTGTGTCGGGTTTGCTCCCCGGACCGAAAAACTTTTAGCATTTTTCCGCCCAGTGGTTCAGAAACGAGTCGTGATAGTCACTATCGATCTTCGTAATAGTTGAAATCATTGATCCGGTGTTACCGTTGTCGGCGATGAAGCACACGACTCAACTGCCTGGTGACTCCGCAGCATCAGGCAATCGAATCTTGCTCCACTTCATCATTCCTTTGGTAAGACTTTTTAGCCACCTCACATCAGTGCGGTGGCTTTTTTTATTAAATAATTTTTCATCTAATCTGCACTACCCGGTTCATTCAACACGCGGGGGACGGCCAAGACTACTATAACTATCCCTGATCACTTACAGGATCAGGCAAGTTCCCGTGCAATCAAACCGCCCGGGGAAGTTGATCAACAAAGCCGGCAATCCTTTCACAGGCTTGGGCCAGTTGATCGTCGCTCAAGGTGAACGACAAACGCACAAACCCCTGGGCGGGCTCGCCAAATGCTGCCGCATCGAGGACGGAAACACCGGCTTCGCGATACAGTCGCCAGGCGAAATCCAGCGAACCCAGACCGGTTCCGCGCACATCCACCAGCACGAACATACCGGCATCGGGCACTAACACTGCCAGTCCCGGGCAATCGCTCAGACGTCCGACTACCAGATCCCGGCGCCGCCGGTAGGTCTCGCGCATCTCACGTGTGACCGGTTCATGGGCCTTCACTGCGGCGAGCGCGCCTTCCATCACAAACCCCGGCAGGCCATACAGCATGCTCAACGCCAGGGTTTCAGCGTGGCCGATCAGTTCGGCATCGGCGATCATCCAGCCAATCCGCCACCCCGTCATGGCGTGAGACTTGGAGAGGCTACCAATGACCACGCAACGTTTTTCCATCCCCGGCAAGCTGGCGAGGCTTTGATGTTCGCGCTCATAGCACAGACTCTCGTAGACCTCATCCACCACCACCCACAGGTCATGGGCAATGGCCAGATCGGCAATGCACTGCAATTCCTGCCGGTCCAGCACGACGCCCGTGGGGTTATTGGGGTTGGACAGAAAGATGGCGCGGGTACGTGGCGTGATGGCGCTTTTCAATGCGGCCTCACGCAGGCGAAAACCATCCTCGGGAAAGCAGGTCGCGCGCACCAGTGTGGCCCCCGATGCTTTGAGCGTCGCTTCATACGTGACGTACATCGGGTCAAGCACGACCACTTCATCCCCCGCCTGTAACAGACACATCGAGGCCATGAACAACGCATTCTGTGCGCCGGCCACGGCAATGACGTTGTCCGCCGGCACGCTGCGCCCGAGTCGTTGCGAATACCGTTCGGCAATGGCCTGCCGCAGCGCTGGTCGACCGGCGATGTCGGTGTAGTGCGTATCGCCGGCGCGTAATGCGTCGATGGCCGCCTGCGTGATGAAATCAGGCGTGGCGAAATCGGGGTCGCCAATGCTCAGGATGATCACATCGGCGCCGTCGCGCTGGGCGTTGAAGGCCTCATGATGAATATCCCACGCGGCAACGCCATGGCCGGAAATTCGCTCGACGAAGGGAGAAAAACGCATGACAGATCCTTTTTATGCGGAAAAACGGTCGTAGCGGGCCCGCCCCGACCTGAAAGAAACCCACCATAGTTTCAAACCGCGGACGCGCGCAACGCAGGACGTTGGCGTTCGCGCCTGCGCAGGACCGCTCCGATCGTCCAAGGCTTCCCTCGACAGCACGCGCCAACAACGCCCTCGGCCGTTGCCCCATGCTTCCAGCACACCGGTACGGCTCAGTTCACGAAAATAAACTATCGCGCTCATAGAAAAAGCTAGCTGCCACCGGTATCAGGCCGGTGTATAAGGTGCGCAAATGATAGCTCTCTAATATCACCAATGAATCGGGGTTCGTTACGGATATGTTTAAGCAGCTCACGATTGCAAAACGCCTGGGCCTGGGGTTTGGTCTGGTCCTTGCGCTGATGATTCTGGTCACACTCGTCGGCGTCCAACGCGTCGGCCTGATCGAGTCGACCCTGACAGACGTCAGCGAAGACGCAACCGTCAAACAGCGCTATGCAATCAACTTCCGCGGCAGCGTCCATGACCGGGCGATCGCGATTCGCGACGCCGTGCTGGTGCGCGATGATCAGGGACTGGCCACCTACCTGCGCGACATCGACCGCTTGAACGCGCTGTATCAGGCATCGGCAGCACCCATGGACCAGATCTACCAGACCAAGAGCGCGACCGCACAGGAACAGGCGTTACTCAGCAGCATCAAGGCCATCGAACGCAGCGCCCTGACCGCCACCGACAAGGCGCTGCGCTTGCGTCAGCAGGGTGACATCGAAGGGGCGCAGTCCGTGCTGATGGCCGAAGTGGCGGGCGCCTACAAGGAATGGCTGAACCGTATCAATGCACTGATCGATCTCGAAGAGACGTCCATCGGCGAGCACATTGGCTTCGTCCGTGTGACGGCCGCGCATTTCGCCTCGTTGATGCTCGTCTCGAGCGGTATCGCCGTGTTGCTGGGCATCATTGCGTCGCTGCTGATCATTCGCAGCATCAAATCGACACTCGGCGCCGAGCCCCATGAGGTCGCGACGTCGATTCGTCGCTTGGCCGCAGGCGAACTGACCGAGCGGATCGACACGCCCTTCCCCGACAGCGTTATGGGCGCACTGAAAACCACCAACGCGCACTTGTCGGCCACCATCCTTCAGGTACGTGCTGCCGCGATGGAGCTGATGGGCTCGTCGTCTCAACTGCGCGCCAGTTCCGACCGTAACAGCGAGCAAATGCGCCTGCAGGCCAGCGAGACGGAACACATGGCCGCCGCGATCAATCAGATGGCGAGCACCGTCAAGGAAGTCGCAGGCTACGCCGTGAAAGCCGCCAACGCGACACAGACCGCCGATCATGAAGTCGAACACGGCAAGCGCATGGTCGAGAACACTGCGCAGGCCATGCACGCGCTCGCCGAAAAACTGGAAACCGCCGCAGATTCGGTGACTCAGGTCTCCAGTGACAGCCAGGCCATCGAGACCATCGTCGCGGTGATCAACTCCATTGCTGAGCGCACCAACCTGCTGGCCCTTAATGCGGCCATCGAGGCTGCTCGTGCCGGCGAGGCCGGCCGGGGTTTTGCCGTGGTGGCCGATGAAGTCCGCTCGCTTGCGACACGCACCCAGGAATCCACGCAGGAAATCCGCAACATGGTGGGTCAGTTGCAGAGTGGCGCGGGCAAGACCGCCGATTTGATGCGTGAAAGCCGCGAGATGGCGCAGCGGACGGTGGCGCAGACTCAGGAAGCCCAGACGTCTCTGGTGAAAATTCGCCATGAAGTCGGCGCGCTCAACGACATGAACGCCCAGATCGCCAGTGCCGCGGCACAGCAGGGCGTGGCGGCGGAAGACGTCAGCCATAACATCAACCGCATCCACGACTCGGCACTGGAAACTGCCGTGGGGTCCAATCAGGTGGCACGCTCGAGTCGCGAGCTGTCGAATCTGGCCGATGTGCTGACCGAGCGCGTGAGTTTTTTCAAGGTCTGACCCCCACGCCCACCGAAGGATTGCGTCCTGCGCGACGCAACCCTTCACGCGCGCGCTGGGAGTCCCGGCTGACTGCGCAAAATTCCTTCGCAACCTACCGAATAAGTTCTCCTGCTGGCGTGTTCATTACTCAACACACTCAGGGATCTTTCATGAACAGCACAATTTCGGGCCTACCCACCCGCTCCTCCCAACGATACGACCGTCTGACGCGCAGCTTCCACTGGGCGACAGCGGCTGTGGTGATCTTCATGTTCGCCAGTGCGCACCTCTGGGAAACCCTGGCCAAGGGCACGCCGCTGCGCAAAGGTCTGCAGTCGGTTCACATTTCACTGGGCATCGCCATGGCGTTGCTGATCGCGGCCCGTATTGCCTGGCGACTGTTCGGCGGAAACCGTCCTGCATCGGACACCCACCCGGCCGTCAATATGGCTGCCAAAGTCGGCCATGGCTGTCTATACCTGTTATTGCTGGCACAAGTGGCGCTGGGCTTCCTGCTTCGGTGGGCGCAGGGTGAACCCTTCACATTTTTCGGCCTGTTCCCGATTCCCGCCCCCTTCGTCGTTGATCATGACTGGCGCGGCACGCTGGGCGGCCTGCATGACAATGTGGCGTGGGCAATCATTCTGCTGGCGGGGCTGCATGCCGGTGCAGCGCTGTGGCATCACTACATCGTCGGCGACAGCACATTGCGCCGGATGCTGGGACCGCAACGCGGCGGCATGCGAGGTTGAGCATTGAATTGCCCGGGAATGAACCGGCTCGGTTGAGCGTTTATGACACGACCGCCCTTTTTTGATCGGATTTACGGAGCATGACTCACATGAAAACCTGCCTCAACGCTGCTGCTGGATACCGGACCCCCTTGTTTTTGGGCGCCTGCATGGCGCTGGCGTTGCTTGCAGGTCAGGCCCGCGCCTCGGGCGACGAATCCGCACCACCCAAGCCCAACTGCCCGAAAGGCCAGGTGTGGGACAGCAAGGCCCGCAAGTGCACGATGCAGACCAGCAAGGCGACGTCGGATGCCGATCGCACCGATTACGCTTATCGTCTCGCCAAGGACGGTCGCTATGAAGAAGCCCTGGTGTTGCTCGACACCCTGAAAAACCCGGACACGGCCAAGGCGCTGAACTATCGTGGGTATGCGACCCGCAAATTGGGCCGTACCGACGAAGGCATCGGCTATTACCTCAAATCCGTGGCACTGGACCCCAATTACGCACAAGTGCGTGAATACCTGGGTGAGGCCTACGTCATCAAAGGGCGCCTGGACCTTGCTCAGGAACAACTGGTGAAAATCAAGGCACTGTGCAGCACGACCTGTGAAGAATACGAAGATCTGGCCGACGCCATCGCTTCGGCGCCCCAGACCTGAGTGACCAAACGTTTCAGATGAGTGAAATCGGGAGGCGGTTATAGCCAGAGACGCTGAGTTTCGTAGCGAACTGGGCCAGTTGTTGCCACGCCTGTGGCGCTACGGGTTAGTGCTGTCTCGACAAAAACACCTGGCGGACGATCTGGTCCAAGCCACCTGCGTGCGCGCCCTGGAGCGCGCCGAGCAGTTCGTGGCCGGTACCCGGCTGGATCGCTGGCTGTTGGCGATCATGCACTCGATCTGGCTCAACGAGCTTCGCTCACAACGGGTGCGTCAGGGCCAGGGTTTCGTCGACGCCGAGCACGAGCTGTCGTTCGACGGCGAAAGCCAGGCGCAGGACGAAGTGCTGGCCGCGCAGGTCATCAAGCGCGTCAACGCCCTGCCTGAGGCACAGCGCGAGACAGTTTTCCTGACGTACGTCGAGGGGCTTTCGTACAAAGAAACTGCCGAAATCCTGCATATTCCGGTTGGCACGGTGATGAGCCGACTGGCCGCTGCACGTTTGAAGCTGGCTGAAACCGCAACACCACGCGCCATGTCGGATAAATCGACAGGAGAACGGCGATGACACACCACAACGCACTCTCACCACCGACGGACGAATTGTTGGTGGCCTATCTGGATGACGAGCTGGACCGCGAACAACGGCAGCTTATTGACCAGATGCTTCGCACCGATCCGCCCGTTGCCGCGCGCCTTGATCAGCTCAAGTGCGGTGACCTGCCGTTCCGGACTGCGTTCGACTCCGTACTGGACGACGCCCCGACCGATCGCCTGCAAGCCATGCTCGATTCATTACCGCCACACGCAGCGCCACACAGGGCGACCATGAGCCGCCGCGGATTTCTCGCGACTGCGGCGAGTTTCGTGGTGGCAGGGATCGCCGCTGATCGTCTGTTCATGAACTGGCAAAGCGCCGAAACCGATGGCGGCTGGCGCGCTTCGGTGGCCGAATACATGGCCTTGTACACCCCGCAAACCCTGGCAAACCTGACGGCCGATGCCAACTCGCACCGGGTGCAGTTGAGCTCGGTCGGCCAGCAGTTGGGCCTGCCGCTGACGCCCGATGCAATCGCCCTGCCCGGCGCCGAGTTCCGGCGCGCCCAGATTCTCGACTACGAAGGCGTGCTCATCGGTCAGTTGACCTACCTCGACGCGCGCCATGGGCCGCTTGCGTTGTGCATCACCACGGCCAAAACCGGCAGCGGACAGCTCGCGAGTGAAGAGCGGATGGGGCTTAATGTGGTGTACTGGTCCAGTCCCACACATGCGTTCATGCTGATCGGCAAGAACCCCTTCGAAGACCTGCAGATCATGGCGCGCACTGCACAGAAAGGTTTGCCGGCATGAGTCGACGAGGCCGTTATTAACTGGAGTCGGAAGACACTTTCTGGTCTAGTAGCGCTCGAATTTGTCGGAATCGACACGTATCGGTTCCTGTTACGAACGTTGCTGCAATACGCCGCCCCACAACCAAAGGTGCCTTTGATGTCTGCCCTACGCTTCAAGCAAGCCCTCTCCTGCCTCCCTCTGCTGGCATGCCTGGTCACTACCGCGGCCTTTGCTCACGCGCATCTGGAAAGCCAGCTCCCGGCAGCCGACAGCGAAGTGACCACGCCCAAGGAACTGCGCCTGACCTTCTCCGAGGGCGTCGAAGAGAAGTTCACCAAAGTCGCCATCAGTCTGGACGGTCCCGGCCAGGGCACTGAAATCATCCAGACCCAAAGTGTCACCACCGACCCCGCGGACAAGAAAGTCCTGATCGTTGTGCCTGCGATGCCGCTGGCGCCGGGCAAGTACAAGGTCGAGTGGCACGCTGTGTCGGTGGACACGCACAAGAGCGAAGGGAGTTATCGGTTCCAGGTGACGCCATAACGCCATGCAAGACGGATTGATTCTGTGCCGATTCCTGCATTTTGGCGCAGTCCTTCTGCTGTTCGGCGTCGGGCTGTTTCGTTGCGTTCTGTTCGCCTCTTACCTGTCGTCCTTTGAAGCCGGAGCGACCCGTCGCCTCGACCGGGCAATGGCCGGTCTCGCTTTCCTCGCGTTGCTGAGTGCCGTCGCGTGGCTGATGCTCACCGCTGCGAACATGGCAGATGACTGGCAAGACGCGGTGAGCGTGCAGACGATCGGCTCAGTGCTTGGCCATACCTTTTTCGGCCATGTGTGGATCGTCCATCTCGTACTCTGCCTGCTCGCGGTGCTGCTCTCGTTGCCAAGGGCGCGTTTGCGGCCGAGGCTCTGCCTGCTGGTCAATACGTTGATGCTGTTGACCCTGTCGCCTGTGGGGCATGGCGCAATGTACGACGGCACACCGGGTCAGCTGCTGATCCTCAACCAGACGCTGCACCTGATCGGTGTTGGCGCCTGGCTCGGCGGACTGCTCATGCTGGCCGTGCTGCTGACCGGTGGCAGCGCAGTCGACGTGCGGGCCGTGCTGCTGCGTTTCAGCGGCATCGGCTATGGGCTGGTCGCGTTGATCGTCGTGACCGGCATGATCAACGTGCGGGCCCTGAGCGGCGCGTTCTGGCCAGAACCGGCACTGTCCGGTTTCGGTCAGGTGCTGGCCGTCAAAGTGGGAATGGTGTTGTGCATGCTGGCGCTCGCGGCGTTGAACAGGCGCCTGGCCCGAGGCCCCGATCTTCGGGTATCGGTACTGCGGGTCAGCGTGCTGTTCGAGTGCCTGTTCGGCGCGGCGGCGCTGGCGGCCGTTTCGCTGCTCGGCACATTGCCGCCCATGCTGGCCTGAATTTGAGCGCAAGACTCGGAGTTTCATCGCCCTCCACCCACGCTATCTTTGGCACAGCGAATTCTTCCGAAGGTAACCGCTGCGAAGGTAACCGCCATGCACCGCAACAAAGCCCGGTCCGCCGCTCAACGCACTGAACACGACCCACGCTGGGCAGCCGTGTTGGCGCGCGATCCTGCCGCCGATTCGCACTTCGTGTACGCCGTGCGCACCACCGGCATTTACTGCCGGCCAAGCAGCGTCTCGCGCCTGCCACGCCCGGAGAACGTCGAGTTTTTCGACAATGCCGCCTTGGCCGAAGCGGCGGGCTATCGCCCCAGTAAACGCGCGTCGGCGGATCAGACGCACCTCGCAGGCCAGCACGCCGCCTTGGTAGCCCAAGCCTGTCGGCAGATCGCGGAGGCCGAGCAAGCACCCAGCCTGAATCAGCTGGCCGAGCAGTCCGGCCTGAGCCCCTGGCATTTCCACCGCGTATTCAAATCGGTGACCGGCGTCACGCCCAAGGCGTATGCCAGCGCCCACAGAGCGGACCGGGTACGGTCCCGCCTGACAGCGCCCGACAACAAAACGGGCACTGTCACGCAAGCCATGTATGACGCAGGATTCAACTCAAACAGCCGCTTCTACGAGGCCAGTGACAAATTGCTCGGTATGAAACCCTCGGCGTACCGCAAGGGCGGCGCCAACACGGCGATTCGATTTGCCGTTGGCGAATGCTTTCTAGGATCGATTCTGGTCGCGCAAAGCCCGCGCGGCGTGTGCGCGATTCTGCTCGGCGACGACCCCAACCAGTTGGTCGAGGACCTTCAGGACCAGTTCCACACCGCCACGCTGATCGGCGGAGATCGCGAATTCGAGCAACTGATCGCGCACGTGGTGGGCTTTATCGAAGCGCCCGGTGTCGGCCTGAACCTGCCGCTGGACGTACAGGGCACCGCGTTTCAGCAGCGGGTCTGGCACGCGCTGTCGTTGATTCCGCCGGGCAACACCGCCAGTTACGCCGAGATCGCCCGGCAGATCGGCGCACCAAAATCGTTTCGCGCCGTGGCGCAGGCCTGCGGGGCGAACAGCATCGCCGTGGCGATCCCCTGTCATCGGGTGGTGCGCAGCGATGGTGGGCTCTCAGGTTATCGCTGGGGCACGGAACGCAAACGCAAGTTGCTGGACCGTGAGGCCCAGGCAAATACCTGTAACAGCTTGGCGCTTGAGAAACGCTGAGAGGGGCGTAACGTCCCCGGCTCTGGAACCTGAATCAAGGAGCATGGACGTGCCAGCCATTTCTCACGCATCGATCAACACCGCCGCCCCCGCCTTCTGGCTGATTGCCGATCAACTCAATACGCGCAACGAAACTGAACGCCTGGCCTACATTCGCACCGGGTTTCCTCCCGGCTGGGTCAAAACGGTGCGCTGCGCTTTCCAGCTCAGCAACAGTCAGCTTGAAGCGTTGCTCAGCACATCGGTTTCCACGCTGGAGCGTCGCCAGCGGCAGCAGCGACCGCTTGATCTGGTGGGTTCCGAACGGCTGGACCGTGTCGCCGCCCTGGCGGTCCGCGCTGCGGAGGTGTTCGAAGATCAGGACACCGCTCGCCGCTGGATGATGACACCCAACCGTGCCCTCAATGACCAGACCCCGATCACCCTTTGCGAAACCGAAATAGGTGCCATCCAGGTCCGGCGCACGCTGGCGGCGTTGCTGCATGGCGGTGTCGTCTGATGCGGGCCTGGCGAATCGGCAAGGCGAGCAACGTGAGCGAACTCACGGGCGCCGGCGCGGCGCTGTACGGTGGCCGGTGGAACCATCCGCAGCACCCCGCGCTGTACCTCGGCCTGAGTACCGCTGGCTGTGCCCTGGACGCCGTCATGCTGGCGGGACACGTGCCATGCCTACCGTTGAAGCTCGTTGAGCTGCAGTTGCCCGACAACCCGGCGCTGTACCACGAGCCCGACCTGCAGCAACTGCCCGCCGGTTGGGATGCCTTGCCGGCCGACAAGGCCAGCATGGATTTCGGCACCGCCTGGCTGGAGCGCACCGAGCAGTTGGGGCTGATACTGCCATCGGCGACAACGGTGCAAACCCGGTGCCTGATGATCAACCCAAAACACCCGGCGATGGCGCAGGTCAAGATCCTGCAGTCGAGCGACTTCATCTATGGCCTTGCCCGCGCACGCTAAGCGTCTTAGCCCTGAGTGTTGACCACCACCCTGCCGCGCACCTGCCCGTCCATGAGCCGGTGCGCGGTTTCGATCACCTCCCCCAAACCGATTTCATGGGTGATCAGTGCCAACCGCGCCGGATCCAGATCCGTTGCCAGACGTGCCCACGCGTCGATACGGTCCTGACGCGGGCGCATGACACTGTCGATCCCGGCCAGCGTCACACCGCGCAGGATGAACGGCGCCACCGAGGCCGGAAACTCCATGCCTTGTGCCAGGCCGCACGCCGCGACCGTACCCCAGTAGCGCATGCTGGCGCAGATATTCGCCAGGGTATGACTGCCGACCGAATCAATCGCCCCCGCCCAGCGCTCCCTGGCCAGCGGTCGCCCTGGTTGCGACAATGTTGCCCGGTCGATCACCTCGGCTGCGCCCAGCTGCTTGAGGTAGTCGCTTTCTTCCAGACGCCCTGTCGAGGCCACAACGCGGTAACCCAGCTTCGCCAGAATCGCGATGGAGAAACTGCCGACGCCGCCATTGGCACCCGTCACCAGAATCTCGCCCTTGTCCGGGGTCACACCATTCTTCTCCAACGCCATGACCGCCAGCATCGCCGTATAACCCGCGGTGCCAATGGCCATGGCTTGAGCTGCCGTGAACGCCACTGGCAGCGGAACCAGCCATTTGCCTTCAAGCCGCGCCATTTGCGCAAGACCACCCCAGTGCCCCTCGCCGACACCCCAGCCATTGAGCAGCACCTGATCGCCCGGTTTGAAATCAGGGTTGCTGCTTTGCTCCACCGTTCCTGCCAGGTCCACCCCCGGAACCATGGGAAACGTGCGCACGATCGGCCCTTTGCCGGTGATGGCCAGCGCGTCCTTGTAGTTCAGCGTGCTGTAGGCCACGCGCACGGTCACGTCACCCTCAGGTAAACGCGCTTCGTCGATGGCGGTCAGCTGGACGTGATAACCGCTGTCGTCCTTGTCGATCAGAATGCCGTTGAACATGCTACGCCTCCGTTATAGACCGGTCGTCTATAAATAGTCGTGAATAAAGAGGGAGCCGGCATCATCGCGGCAAGCCGCGAAGAAATCCGGCGATAAAGGTGTTGATCGGGCTGTCGTTTTGAACCAGTCGGGCGCGAAGTACGGCACCTTCCCAGCCAATCCAGAAGTACGCCGCCAGCGCTTGTGAATCGGCGGTTGCGGGCAATTCACCTGCTTGCTTGGCCGCCTCGAAGCAGACACTCAGCCGTTGTTGCCAGTCGAGGAAGGTGCTCTCCAGCGCCTCACGAAAACCTTCCGGCAGCACACTCACTTCCTGGCCCATGTTGCCCACCAGACATCCACGGCGGTAGCCGTAGCGCGCCATGCTGAGCTTGGAATGCTGGACGAAGCCGGCGAAACGCTCAAGCGGCGTCAGCGTTTCGTCGAGCAACCAGCGATCAAGGCGCCTGGCAAAGGAACCGGCGTAGCTTTCCAGCACTTCAAGCCCGAAGACTTCCTTGCTGGGGAAGTAGTGATAGAACGAGCCTTTCGGCACGCCGACGCGTTTGAGAATGCCGTCGATACCCGTCGCCATGAAGCCTTGTTCGGTGAGGACTTCCACGCCACAGCGCACCAGCGCCGTGCGGGTGTCGAACTGGTCGTCGCGAGCCACTTTAGGTGGACGGCCACGACGTTTGGGTTTTGCGATCATTTCGTTCATGGGGTTGCATATTAGACTGATCGACTATTAAATCAACTCACCTTCTGAAACGGTGCAATCCACGTCTATCTGCTTGCTCCGGTTTCACCCGCCCAAGCCTGTGAAACACGCCTTTTCTTACCGCCTTTGGAGAATCTGCCCATGATCGCCTGGCCCGACACCCGCATCCTCAAACTGCTTGGCATCGAGGTGCCTATCCTGCTTGCGCCGATGGCTGGCGCAGCAGGCTCCGCACTGGCCATCGAAGTCGGCAAAGCCGGCGGCCTGCCGTCGTTGCCTTGCGCCATGCTCAGCCACGACCAGATCCGCGTAGAGGTCGCCGCGATCCGGGCCGCGACTCGCGCCCCCTTGAACCTCAACTTTTTCAGCCACCAGAACCCGGACGCGAACCCCGAGGCAGCCAAGGCGTGGAAAGACCTGCTGCAGCCTTACTATCAGGAACTGGGGGCAGACTTCGACGCACCGACGCCGACATCAAACCGCGCGCCCTTCGATGAAGCGAGCTGCGCGCTGGTGGAAGAGCTGAAACCTGAGGTGGTCAGCTTTCACTTCGGCCTGCCATCTGCCGACTACGTGAAGCGCGTGAAGGCCGCTGGGGCCAAGGTGATTTCCTCTGCGACCACCGTCGAAGAAGCCGTCTGGCTTGAGCAGCATGGCTGCGACGCGATTATTGCCATGGGCAACGAAGCAGGCGGCCACCGAGGCATGTTCTTAAGCGACGCGCTGGACACCCAGGTCGGCACCATGGCACTTGTGCCGCAAATTGCCGACTCGGTCAGCGTGCCAGTGATCGCAGCGGGAGGGATCGCCGACAGTCGGGGTGTGGCCGCGGCCTTCATGCTCGGCGCCTCGGCCGTGCAGCTGGGCACGGCTTACCTGTTTTGCCCGGAAGCCAAGACCTCGAAGTTGCATCAAGCGGCGCTGCGGGCCGCCACCGACAGCCAGACCGCTGTGACGAATCTGTTCACCGGTCGCCCCGCACGGGGAATCGTCAATCGCATCATGCGGGAGATCGGCCCGGTCAATGCCACTGCGCCAGCTTTCCCCACCGCCGGCGGTGCACTGATGCCGCTGCGCGCCAAGGCCGAACCACAAGGCGACAGTGGTTTCATGAACCTCTGGGCGGGTCAGGCGGTCGGGATCAAGCATCAACTGCCTGCTGAGCAATGGACCCGCCAACTCGCCATTCAAACCCTCGAACGACTGGCGGGCGTCAAACACTGACGCGGGCCTGGTCACGCGCGCAAAAAAACAGGCTTCCTTGAGGTGACCACTCGCTATATATTTCACTGCATAGCGTTTGGCCGGTATTCGGTTGACGTCCGTCATCACCTCACAAGATCACCACGGAGCTGTTTCATGCGCGCAACCGCCCATCGCCTTACGCTCAAATCCTTGACCCTCGCCGTCGCCGCCCTCTCGGCGACGGGTGCGTGGGCCGATGAAGTCCAGGTGGCCGTCGCCGCGAACTTCACCGCGCCGATCCAGGCCATCGCCAAGGATTTCGAAAAGGATACGGGTCACAAGCTGGTGGCCTCGTTCGGCGCCACGGGCCAGTTTTATACGCAAATCAAGAACGGCGCGCCCTTCGACGTGTTCCTGGCCGCTGACGACACCACCCCGGCCAAGCTTGAGAGCGAAAACGAGATCGTCAAAGGCTCGCGCTTCACTTACGCGGTCGGCACCCTGGCGTTGTGGTCAGCGAAAGACGGTTATGTGGATGACAAAGGTCAGGTGCTCAAGGACAACACCTACGCGCACCTGTCCATCGCCAACCCCAAAGCTGCGCCTTATGGCCTGGCCGCCACTCAGGTACTCGACAAGCTGGGCCTGACCGACGCCACCCAACCCAAGATCGTTGAAGGTCAGAGCATTGCCCAGGCGTATCAATTCGTGCAGACCGGCAACGCCGAACTGGGGTTCGTCGCGCTGTCCCAGGTCTTTAAGGACGGGAAGCTGACCGGCGGCTCGGCCTGGGTCGTCCCGGCCAACCTGCATGAGCCGATCAAGCAGGACGCTGTCATCCTCAATAAAGGCAAGGACAACGCCGCCGCCAAAGCGCTGATGGAATACCTCAAAGGCCCAAAAGCCGCAGCGGTGATCAAGTCCTTCGGGTATCAGCTGTAAATGCCACTCGACAATGCCGATCTCTCGGCGATCTGGCTGACGCTGAAACTGGCGTCACTGACCACCGTGATCCTGCTGATTATCGGCACGCCCATCGCATTGTGGCTGGCACGCACCCGATCCTGGCTCAAAGGACCGATTGGCGCCGTGGTGGCATTGCCCTTGGTATTGCCACCGACGGTCATCGGCTTTTATTTGCTGTTGTTGCTCGGCCCGAATGGCGCACTGGGTCAATTGACCCAGAGCTTGGGGCTGGGCACCCTCACCTTCAGCTTCACCGGCCTTGTGATCGGGTCCGTGCTGTATTCCATGCCCTTCGTCGTACAGCCTCTGCAAAATGCATTTGTGGCGATCGGCCCTCGGCCGCTTGAGGTCGCCGCGACCCTGCGTGCCAGCCCGTGGGATACCTTTTTCTCCGTGATCCTGCCGCTCGCGCGTCCCGGGTTTATTACCGGCGCGATTCTAGGCTTCGCGCACACGGTCGGGGAATTCGGCGTGGTGCTGATGATCGGTGGCAACATCCCGCAGAAAACCCGCGTGGTGTCGACACAGATCTACAACCACGTCGAGGCGCTGGAATACACGCAAGCCCACTGGCTGGCCGGTGCCATGCTGGTGTTCTCATTTCTGGTTCTGTTGGCGCTCTACTCCAGCGGCAAGACCAAATCGGCCTGGAGCTGACTGACCCATGACGCCCTTCATCGACGTTCGTCTGAATGTGGACTTCCCGAATTTCTCGCTCGGTGTCGACCTGTCTCTTCCGGGGCGCGGCGTCACCGCGCTGTATGGCCATTCCGGCTCGGGCAAAACCACCTGCCTGCGGTGCATCGCGGGGCTTGAAAAGCCACAAGACGCGTTCATTCGCATCAACGGCGAGGTCTGGCAAGACAGTGCCAACGGTATTTTTCTCGCGCCACACAAACGCTCGCTCGGCTATGTGTTTCAGGAAGCCAGTCTGTTTGCGCACCTCACAGTACGCGGCAACCTGGAGTTCGGCCTCAAGCGCATCGCAGCGAGTGAACGCAGGGTCAAACTGGATCAGGCCACGACATTGCTGGGCATCGATCACCTGCTGGCGCGTCAGCCCGACACACTTTCCGGCGGCGAACGCCAGCGCGTCGGCATTGCCCGCGCCTTACTCACCAGCCCTCGTTTGCTGTTGCTGGATGAACCGCTCGCAGCGCTGGACGCCCGTCGCAAAAGCGAAATCCTGCCGTACCTTGAACGCCTGCACGACAAACTCGACATCCCCATGCTTTACGTCAGCCACTCCCAGGATGAAGTCGCGCGTCTTGCCGACCACCTGGTGCTGCTCAGTGACGGCAAGGCGCTGGCCAGCGGGCCCATCGGCGAAACGCTGGCCCGTCTGGACCTGCCGCTGGCCATGGGCGATGACGCTGGCGTGGTGATCGAGGGTCAGGTGAGTGCGTACGACACGGCCTATCACCTGGTGACCGTGCGCCTCCCGGCCAGCAGCTTGTCCATTCGAGTGGCGCACGCGCCCCTGGAAGCCGGCAAACCCTTGCGCTTCAAGATTCAGGCACGCGACGTCAGCCTCAACCTGCAACCCGACGACCAGAGCAGCATTCTCAATCGCCTGCCCGTTACCGTCGTCAGCGAAGTCGCCGCCGACAACGCGGCCCATGTGCTGATACGCCTGGATGCCGAAGGCACACCCTTGCTGGCGCGAATCACGCGCTATTCGCGGGACCAGTTACACCTCCATCCTGGGCAGCAGCTCTGGGCGCAAATCAAATCGGTGGCGCTGCTCGCCTGACGCCAAGCGCAAACCGCACCAAATAATCGGCACCACTGCGCACCGGGACGGTCAATGCAAAGACCAGTACTCAGGATTGCCGCTCATGCCGGACGCCACCCTCATTGAAGATTTGCCCAAGGATCTGCACTACGTCGACGACAGCCAGCCGGGGTTCTCTCGCAAAATCCTGCGCGGCAAATTTGCGTATTTCGACACCCAGGGCGAACGCATCCGGGACGAGGTCGAGGTCAAGCGCATCAATGCGCTGGTCATACCGCCCGCCTACACCGACGTGTGGATCTGCGCCGATCCGCGCGGCCACCTGCAAGCCACCGGACGCGACGCCCGAGGGCGCAAGCAATACCGCTATCACCCTCGCTGGCGGGAGATTCGGGATGAAAACAAATATTCCCGAATGATCGCCTTCGGGACGGTTTTGCCCAAGGTGCGCAAGCAGCTGGAGGCCCAATTGGCAGTCCCCGGCATGGGGCGCGAGAAGATCATGGCGGCGGTGGTCTCGTTGCTGGACCAAACGCTGATCCGCATCGGCAACAGCCAGTACGCCCGGGACAACCGATCCTATGGCCTGACGACCCTGCGCAACAAACACGTCGACGTGCACGGCAGCAAGATCATTTTCGAGTTTCGCGGCAAGAGCGGCGTGGAACATCAACTCAGCGTTACCGATCGGCGCCTGGCCAATATCATCAAGCGCTGCATGGAACTGCCGGGGCAAAACCTTTTCCAGTACCTGGATGAGGAAGGCCATCGTCACACCGTCACGTCGTCAGACATCAATCAATACCTGCACGACCTTACCGGCTCTGATTTCACTGCCAAGGACTACAGAACCTGGGCAGGCAGCGCGATGGCCTTGGCCGCATTGCGCAAACTGGACTGGGAACCGGAGGCCGACGCGAAGAAACACATCGTCGCCATGGTCAAGGAAGTCGCCCGGCTCTTGGGGAACACCCCTGCCGTGTGCCGCAAATGCTACATCCACCCGGCGGTTCTGGAAGCCTTCGTCATTGGCGAACTGGCGAAACTGCCGCGCTCACGACAACGCAAGGGTTTGCGGCTTGAAGAGGCGGCATTGGCCGGTTTTCTAAAAGGCCTGCAGGCAGCGGAAGCGTTATGCGAATCAACAGGAGAAAAGGCATGACACAGCATTCATTTCCCGGCAAGGAAATCAACGACCCGAAGGCAACGCCGGCAGACGTTGCGGACGATCGCGAGCGCACGAACGAGAGCCGCAAAGAGCAGCCCATGACCGGGGGCAAACACGACGATGCAGGGCATACCCCGAAAGTCCCCGATGCCGGTTAAGCTCGCCCCTTGCGATCTGTCCCCTGCCACCCGCGACCCAAGGCCCGCACATGACCACCGCGCCACATTTGCCTGACGATGCCGATACACAATCCCCTGCTTCCTTTACCGTCGCGCCTGACCAACCCGGTTTTGTTCGCGTGCGTGGCGCTCGCGAGCACAACCTCAAAGACGTCGACGTCGATATCCCCCGCGACGCGCTCGTGGTGTTTACCGGGGTTTCCGGATCGGGCAAGTCGTCACTGGCGTTCTCCACGTTGTATGCCGAAGCTCAACGCCGCTATTTCGAATCGGTCGCGCCTTACGCGCGACGCTTGATCGATCAAGTCGGCGTGCCCAACGTCGACTCCATCGAGGGCTTGCCACCGGCCGTGGCCTTGCAGCAACAACGCGGTACGCCGAGCACACGCTCATCGGTCGGGAGCGTCACCACGCTGTCCAGCCTGATCCGCATGCTGTATTCGCGGGCGGGCAACTACCCGCCCGGGCAACCGATGCTGTACGCCGAGGACTTCTCACCCAACCTGCCCCAGGGCGCATGCCCTGAATGTCATGGGCTGGGCCGCGTTTATGAAGTGTCCGAGGACCTGATGGTCCCCGACGACTCCTTGACCATTCGCCAACGCGCTGTCGCCTCCTGGCCGCTGGCGTGGCAAGGGCAGAACCAGCGCGACATCCTCGTCACCCTTGGTTACGACGTCGACATCCCTTGGCGTGATCTGCCGAAAAAACAACGCGACTGGATTCTGTTCACCGAGGAGCAACCCACCGTCCCGGTGTATGCAGGCCTGACCCCTGAAGAAACCCGAGTGGCACTCAAACGCAAGTTGGAGCCCAGCTATCAGGGCACCTTCACCGGCGCCCGTCGCTACGTGCTGCACACCTTCACCCACTCGCAAAGCGCCTTGATGAAAAAGCGCGTATCGCAATTCATGCGCGGCAGCCCCTGCCCGTTGTGCAATGGCAAGCGACTGAAGCGCGAAGCCCTCTCTGTCACTTTTGCCGGTCTGGACATCGGTGAACTCTCACGCATGCCGCTGCTGCGACTGGCTGAAGTCCTGCGCCCGGTGGCTAAAGGCGCATTCGACGCCAACCCCGACAGCCACGCCCTTGATCGTCAGCAGATCGACAACGCGCGCAAGCAACGCGTCAAGGCCGGCGGCGCCTCACACGACAGCGCGCCCGACGTCCGGGCGACGCCGAACCTGTCGATCGAGAAGCGCCTGGCGGCTCAGCGGATTGCGCAGGACTTGCTCGCACGGGTCAGCACCCTGACCGGTCTTGGCCTGGGCTATCTTGCCCTGGAGCGCAGCACGCCAACACTGTCTTCGGGCGAACTGCAACGCCTGCGCCTGGCGACGCAACTCGGGTCTCAGCTGTTTGGCGTGATCTACGTACTGGATGAACCGTCAGCCGGACTGCACCCTGCAGACAGCGAAGCGCTGTTTGCGGCCCTTCAGCAACTGAAGGCTTCGGGTAATTCCCTCTTCGTTGTCGAGCACGATCTGGAGACCATGCGCCGTGCCGACTGGTTGATCGACGTTGGCCCCGCTGCCGGTGAACATGGGGGGCGCATTCTTTACAGCGGCCCGCCAGCAGGACTGGCGCAGATCCAGGCGTCACAAACCCGCCTGCACCTGTTCGCCGAACACAGCGACCTGCGCACCGCAAGGCGCACCGCAACCGGTTGGCTGCGCCTGGAAGGCATCACACGAAACAATCTCAATGACCTCGCGGCCGAGTTTCCGCTGGGATGCTTTAGCGCCGTGACCGGCATTTCCGGCTCAGGCAAGTCCAGCCTCGTCAGTCAGGCGTTACTGGAGCTGGTCGGCGCGGAACTGGGCCGCTCTGCTGCCAGCAATAACGACCAGGAAGAACCCAGCCTCGAAGATGATGCTCCGCAGCCTACAGGCGGGCGCATCACGGAAGGACTCGACGCCATCAAGCGATTGGTCCAAGTGGATCAGAAACCCATTGGCAGAACCCCTCGCTCCAACCTGGCGACCTACACCGGCCTGTTCGACAACGTCCGCAAACTCTTCGCAGCCACCGAAGACGCGAAAGCGGCAGGCTACGACGCCGGTCAGTTCTCCTTCAACGTTGCCAAAGGCCGTTGTCCGGTCTGCGAAGGGGAAGGCTTCGTCAGTGTCGAGCTGTTGTTCATGCCGAGCGTTTACGCGCCCTGCCCGACCTGCCACGGGGCCCGCTACAACCCCGACACCCTCGCCATCCGTTGGCAAAACCTCAACATTGCCCAAGTGCTGCAACTGACCGTCGAGCAGGCCGTCGATGTATTCGTCGACCAACCGGCCGTGCTCAGGTCACTGACCGTTCTTCGTGATATCGGTTTGGGCTACCTGCGGCTGGGGCAGCCCGCGACAGAACTGTCAGGCGGCGAAGCGCAACGCATCAAACTGGCAACGGAACTGCAACGCACGCAGCGCGGCGCCACGCTATACGTGCTGGACGAACCGACGACAGGACTGCACCCGACCGATGTGGACCGCCTGCTCAAACAACTCAATGCGCTGGTGGACGGCGGACACACAGTCATCGTCGTCGAGCATGAAATGCGCGTCGTGGCGCAGAGTGACTGGGTGATCGATATCGGGCCAGGGGCGGGCGACCAAGGCGGTAAAGTCGTCGCGAGCGGCACACCGGAAAAGGTCGCGAAGGCCAAGGTCAGCCGAACAGCCCCGTTTTTGCGGGCGATCATCGCGGGCTGAACAATGCGCTGGCGTGTCGGACAGTGTTCCACTCGTCCGCTCGCCAGCACCTTCAGACCCGCATCGCCTCAAACTCCACACACCCTTGAAGAGGTTACGATCATGAACAGGTTAATCACTGGGTTAGTGCTGACGGGCCTGCTGTCGGCCGGCCCGTTACTGGCGGTCGCGCAAGATAACGATCCCAAGACTGCACTGCCCGTCGACAATCACGCGCAACCCAAGGAATCCAATCAAGAGAAAGCCAGCAAGAAAGGCGAAGAATCATCCGGCGCCAACGCGGGCGCAGAGACAGAGACGCTCCACAAGGAAGCAGCGACCGCAAACGGAGAGAAGCAGGAAGGGAAATAGATGCGTGAGGCCCTTGGTCCCGCCTCACGGGATTGAGCCCAGGCCTTGGGCCAAGCTGTTTCGACCGCCCGTTTGCACCTCCAACTTGCTAAAGTGGCGTCTGCCGAGCTAACCCGCTCTTCCCTACGACGCGCTTGATGATTGTGACGAGGTAACGGTGCTTCCTGATGCGATGACCGTAAATGTGGCGGGCAAGCGATTCGCTCGCCTCAGGGGACGTGTCGGGCTTTTGTTTGTCGGCACACTGTCCGTTATCGCAGGCATGACCGACGCAATCGGATTCATGGTCACCGGCGACTTCGTCTCGTTTATGAGCGGTAATACCACGCGGCTGGCGGTTTCAATCGACCAGTCAAACGCTGCCCTCGCCCTTCATATCAGCATGCTCATCGCAGCCTTTGTCATCGGAAATGCGCTGGGCGTCATGGCTGCCCGTTTTTCCAGGCGACGCGCCTGGCCGCTGCTCCTGGCGATTGGTGTCTTGCTCTGCCTGTGCGGAGTGTCGGGTGAAGGTGCCGCCCCGTTCCTCCTGGCCGTGATCTCGATGGGGATGATCAATGCCGTTGTCGAGGAAGTGAACGGCCTGCCGATCGGACTGACCTACGTGACGGGAGCGCTGTCCAGGTTTGGACGAGGGTTAGGCCGCTGGTGCCTGGGCGAACGTCGCAATGGTTGGCGCGTGCAGCTCATTCCTTGGGCGGGGATGCTGGGCGGCGCCATTGTGGGAGGCCTTTTGGCTCAAGCCTTCGGGATCAAGGCGATGGTCGTTAGCGGACTGTCCACGTTGATATTGGCCGCAGTGTCCGCCGCCATTCCCCGCAGTTGGCAGCTTCGGTTTATGCCGCGCTGAACGAGCGGTTGGAGCTGCCATGCCAGCGCTTGGATCAACGAAGTCATTGTCGAGAACGCAGAAACGACTCAGCCGCTCAGGATTGCTCCACAAGCGGCTGATCTAGATGGTGCCCCGAGCCGGAGTCGAACCGGCACATCCTTTCGGACGACGGATTTTAAGTCCGGTGTGTCTACCAATTTCACCATCAGGGCGAGGTGCATGCAGCGGTGTAGCAACGCCACTGTCATGGCTGACAAGAGCTGGGAATATATACATCCCATCCCAGTGAAGCAAGCTTGATGTGCCTCAAAATGAGACAGAAAATCTTTCTCAGCACCAATAAAAAAGCTCTGTAAATCAGCGATCTACAGAGCTCGTTTATAGTGGAGGCCGAGGTCGGAATCGAACCGGCGTAAGCGGATTTGCAATCCGCGGCATAACCATTTTGCTACTCGGCCTCAAACGTTAAGTGCTCTAACCACTAACACTAAACGCGTACAAACTGGAGCGGGAAACGAGTCATGCACTAGAGCGCTAAGTCTCTGTTTCCCAATCACTTTCTCCACTGTGGTGATCAGCGAAGAACTCAATTATAGCCTTGTTTTTCGCCCTCGGCAACAAAGTTCATCCAACCACTTCCACCAGCGTCCAAGGATGATCCATCCACCCGTCGTTACGCCTGATGCGTCCAGCTGCTGAGCGGGTTCGCTATCGAACTCCAACTTGCGACGATCATGACTTGCGCTCGCTCCGCAGGCAGCGCGGGGTGGTGTCGCGTGGACTACCTGGCACCTGGACGGCTGTAGGACACAACCGCCGGCATCGGAACACCGCAAGTACTCATCTTTACATCGCTGCGGCTAACTTCGCCGGAGCGCAACGCGGCGCCAGTGTAGTGGCAGCCAGCCTCAACGAAGGCGTGCAGCAATCCGGTTCATCTGCTCGATCTCCGCGCGCTGGCCATCGGAAATCGCTTGGCATAGGTTGACGAGTTCCGGATCTGAGAGCTGCGCCTCGCGGCACATGAGGATCGCTCCCGAATGGTGCGGGACCATAGACGCGATGAACTGTCGATCGCCGATTCCGGTTTGAGCACGGGTAGCGGCAAAAGAACCGAGTGTGAGAACGGCAAACAAGCCGTACAGCACGAGATTGAGCCGCCGGTTTGGAAACATGCCGGGCATTGTCGCTAGCATGAAGATGCCCATTGGCGCCCACATAGTGACCGCCATGTAGAGCATGTTGAGATTGTTTCTGAAGTCCCTGGCGCCGTCGATCATGCTGAACATTACGAAGTACATGACGACGAGGCCCAACACCATGTTCACCCAGAACTTGGCGTATGGTCGGCCGTGCTTACCCATCTGACCGGATGTGTGATGTTGATGTTCATGGGAATGTTCAGCCATCTCCGTCTCCTATGTGCTGGGGCAACCTGGCAGGGTCACTGGTACTGCGGCAGATACTTTGTCGATATATCAGCATGTGGAGCGATGCATCACTAACCGCTGATTTCCAGTCCCCAACTGGACGTAGGGGCGTCGAACGCTTCAACTCGCTGGTCTTGAACCGTCTGGATATCAGACCATACCAAATCGGTCTTGATGGGCTTTGCGCCACCTATGACGCTGGTACCGTGAGCGCCAATATCGAGCTTGCGTCCTCATCGCTCGATGGGCCGGCAACTGATCGATTCTTGCATATCAAGCAAGACAAGGCCACCTGCGGCGGACGCCAATGGCCTCCTCCGCCTTCGCTTAGGGCATCGCCTCAAGCGTCCGTCGCAGGCCATAACGACACAACAGCCCTTGGGCAAGAAAGGAGCCGGTGATGTAGCGCACCCGAAAGGAGACGAAGACATGCACAAGGACATTTCAACATCAAAGGTGTTCTATCGTCCCATCGAGGCGGCCATCCGATGGGCTGGGTTGCTGCGGTATCTCCCGATGATCCTGGCCACGATCGCGTCACCGCGTGTCCTGCCTCGGTCGCTGAACTGCCCTCGATGGAATGAGTGCCGGCTGCACTCGGAACGTATCTATGACGGCATCCTCAACGGAGAGCTGCCCTACGGCAAGAACGGGATCACGCTCAATGATCCGAACCTGCTCAATTCTCTGGATCTGACTGTTCGCCATGTCGATCTAAAACGCTGGATGCGCACCCACTATCCCGAGCACCGGCCAGGATTTCTGTTCAGCCGTGGCGAACGCATGGCGCATCCTTTCATCACCATGGAAACAGGACAGGCGATCCTCGTGGAGCGGCTGGCCCTTCAGGCCGCGCTTGAACAAGCCCGACGTGAGATGCGAGAACTGCAGGAGCAGCACGACACGCTACTCAAGCAATCCTCGGTGCTGTTGGCATCCAAGCAATGCGAGATCAGCGAACGGGCGGAAACGACCTATCTCAACATCATTGGAGGGATGTTGACGCTGATGCTGAGCCAGTCGCCTTCAGGCGTGCCCTATTCCAGCTTCAAAACGCAGGAGGCCCTTGTCTCTGCATTGGTCGCCCACTACGGCGGCACCATGGGCATCACTGAGCGCACCTTAAACGGAAAGTTCGCCAACGCTAAGAGGTACGTTCGTAGCGCAAGCGCATGAGGTTATCCAGCTTGTATGTGCAATCGCGGAGATTGCATTTGCAATGTCTTTCCGCAGCCAGGTCTATTGAATAGAGGTCACGCCAACAAACGCCACCGAGCGTTCAGGAGTGACCGCCATGTCGCAGACCCCTGTACTCCCGCCGAACGAGCGCCGCATCCTGCGGCTCGATGAAGTCGAAGCGAAGTCCGGCTTCAAACGCGCCCACATCTACAACCTGATGAAGAAGCGCCAGTTCCCTCAGGCGCTGCGCCTGGGCGTGCGCGCTGTCGGCTGGGATTCGATCGAAATCGACCAGTGGATCGCCGAGCGCCTCAACCACCGGACCTGACCCGCTCTCCCGCGGACTTCCCATTCCCAGCCGGAGAGCGCCATGCAGGTCGTGTCCATCATTTCAACGAAGGGCGGCGTCGGCAAGACCACGACGGCCGCCAACCTGGGCGGGCTCGCCGCGGACGCGGGCCTGCGCGTGCTGCTGCTCGATCTCGACGTGCAGCCCACCTTGTCCTCCTACTACGAACTGACCCAGCGCGCGCCGGGCGGCATCTATGAGCTGTTGGCCTTCAACGAGCGCGACCTTGGCCAGCTCGTGTCCCGCACGATCATCGCGGGCCTGGACCTGGTGCTGTCCGACGACCACCGGGGCGAGCTGAACACGTTGTTGCTGCATGCGCCGGATGGCCGCCTGCGGTTGCGGCATCTGCTGCCAGCACTTGCTCCCCTCTACGACCTGGTGCTGATCGACACCCAGGGCGCGCGTTCCGTGCTGCTGGAGATGGCGGTGCTCGCCTCCGATCTCGCGCTGTCGCCCGTCACGCCGGAGATCCTCGCGGCACGCGAGCTGCGGCGCGGCACCATGCAGTTGCTCGAAGACATTGCGCCGTACCGGCACCTGGGCATCGAACCGCCGCCGCTGCACTTGCTCATCAACCGCGTCCACCCGGTGTCCGCCAACGCACGGCTGATCCAGCAGGCCTTGCGCGACCTGTTCCAGGACAGCGCCGGCATCCGCGTGCTCGCCACCGACGTGCCGGCCATAGAAGCGTATCCACGTGCCGCAACGCGCGGCCTGCCGGTGCATCGGGTCGAGCACCGCCAGCCGCCCGGCAGAGTCGCCCCTGCCGCGCTCGACACGATGCGCGCGCTCGCCAGCGAGTTGTTCCCGCAATGGCAGGACCGACTGGCTCAAGTATCCGGCCGCCCGCAGCGACCTCTTGATCCTGGGAGGCCCCATGGCGAACGCACATGAGCTGGCCCGCGGCCACAAGCGGCTGCGCGCCCTGATCGAGTTCGCGGTCGGTGAGGGCTGGCACGTCAAGCGCACGCCGGGCGGGCACCTCAAGTTCACCAAGGCCGGCTGCGCGGCGATCTACACGAGTTCGACAGCGAGTGACCACCGGGCCGAATTGAACGCCCGTGCGCAGATCCGCCGCGCCGAGCGAGAGGCCCGCATGGCGCCGGCCGGCGGTCGTGGGGACTGCGAGGGGTGCGGCCATGGCTGACATGACCTCGCAGGACATGGCAGGCAAGCTGCTCGCGGCCGGCTTCGAGCGCAGCGGCCCAGCGGCTACGGCCTTGAGCGACCCGATCGCGGACACGCCCATGGTCGTGACGCTGGACCAGTTGCGGCCCTACGACCATGACCCGCGCATGAAGCGCAACCCGGCTTACGAGGAAATCAAGGCATCCATCCGCGAGCGCGGCCTGGACGCGGCGCCGGCCATCACGCGCAGGCCCGGCGAGGACCACTACATCATCCGCAACGGCGGCAACACGCGACTGGCGATCCTGCGCGAACTCTGGTCGGAGACCAAGGAAGAACGCTTCTTCCGCATATCGTGCCTGTTCCGACCATGGCCGGAGCGCGGTGAAATCGTCGCGCTGACCGGGCATCTTGCCGAGAACGAACTGCGCGGCGGCCTCACGTTCATCGAGCGCGCGCTCGGCGTCGAGAAAGCACGGGAGTTCTACGAGCAGGAGAGCGGCGCCGCCCTGAGCCAGTCGGAACTGGCCCGCCGCCTGGCGGCCGATGGCTTCCCCGTCCAGCGGTCGCACATCACCCGCATGGCCGACGCGGTGCGCTACCTGCTGCCCGCCATTCCCACTGTGCTCTATGGCGGCCTGGGGCGCCACCAGGTCGAGCGGCTGTCGGTCATGCGCACGGCCTGCAAACGCACCTGGGAGCACTACGCCAAGGACCGTTCGCTGCCGCTGGACTTCGACAGTTTCTTTCAGGAGGTGCTGGCGCAGTTCGACACGCAGGGCGACGAGTTCGCGCCGCAGCGCGTGCAAGACGAGCTGATCGGCCAGATGTCCGAGCTGCTGGGCATCGGCTACGACGTGCTGGCGCTGGACCTGACCGAATCGGAAAGCCGCCACCGGGCGCTGGTCAGTGACCCGACGCCACCTGCGGCGCAGCCGGCGTTGCCTTCGCCCACCGCCGGCACGCCGACTCCGCCGGGCGCAGCATCGTCCATCGCCACGCCTGCAGCGGCGGCCGGTCCTCCACCCGCCAGCCCTCCGGCGTCCGAGCCCACCTTGCGCCACGACGACACGGCGGTTGGCGAAGCGGCCACGGGAAGCCAGCCGGCCGCACCGGGCGATCTGCTTCGCGAGCACATCGTCTCGCCAGCACCGACGACAGAACGGCTCCAATCGATCCAGCGCATGGTCGCCGACCAGTTGGGCGATGCGCTGCCGCCCGACTTCTCGGCGAGCGTGCTGCAGTCCATCCCGGTGCAAGCCGGCGGACTCTATCCGATCTCCGACGTCTGGTACATCGACGCCGGCCTGGACACGCCCGATCGGCTGCGCATCCACATCGCGCAGTTCGCGCGCGAGATCGCCGGGGAGGCAGGCCTGGACGAGTGCATCGAGGATCGCGCCGATGGCATCGGGTTTGCGTGCCGCGCCCGCGGCCAAGCCCCGTCGCCGCTCGGCCGCGCGGTGCTGACGCTGCTCACTTCCCTGACGGGTCAGCCCGTCGCCGAAGCGGGCCTGGACGGCGCGCAGCTCGCCGCCGACCTGCCGACCCTGTTGCACGGCCAGAGCCAAGGCCATGGCAGCGGCGCAAGGCGCTTGAGCGACACGGCGTTGGTCAAGCTCTTTCGGCTGCTGCGCCTCGCCCGGCGTCTGCTGGACCTGGAAGCCGGCACCACGGCGCCCGGGACGTGAGCGAGGGAGGCCGCATGTCCACATCGCATCCGCTCAACCAGGCCGTGATTGCCCAGGCGCTGTATGACCTTCGCAACGGCCAACTGCGCCGCTGCAAGGCCATGGGCTTCGGCGAGGCCGAGCTGGATGCGCTCAAGCACCCCGCGCTGATCAGCGTGCTGGCCAACGCCAGCGTCTCGTGGTGCTCGGTCACGGTCAACCGCGAAGTGCTGCAGCGCCTGCTCAACCAGGCACAGGACGTGGAGAAGGAAATCGCCACGGTCGATCGCATGCTGCGGCTGGGGGCCAGCACGGAGATGGTCAGCCGCTTCTATGGCCTGACCCATCAGGAAGTCGCCCTGCGGCGGGAGATCCTCGGCCTGCCCAAGCGCAAGGGGCGCCACCCCGTCCTGGACGAGACCCAGGACACCGAACTGTGGCGGCAATGGAAAGCCGTGACCAGCAGCAGGAACGTCGATCTGGAGGACGAGACCTCGATTCTCGATGCGGCCATGGACCTGGCCGAGGGCATGTCGCTGCCGCTCTCGGTGGTCTGGGCCGCGATCAGGAACTGGGTCGATCAGGGATTGGGCTAGGCCATGGCCGTGGACGACACCGCCCCACGAGCCCAGCGCCCTGGCCCCATCGCACTCGCCGACCTGTTCGACGCTGCGCTGAAGGACCTCGCGCCCAAGTCCAGCTCTGGCGCTCCCGCGTCCCTGCCTGCTCCAACGCCCACGCCTCCTACGTCCGGCGACGCCTTCCTGTTCAGTGGCAATCGGCACGAGAGCGTGCCGCGGCGGCTGTTCCTCGACCGCCGCCTGACACCGCTGGAGCGCAACGCCTGGCAGGTGTTCCGATTGATGCTCAACGACGATGGCGTCACGGCATTTCCCACCTATGAGCAGTTGCGCCCCTGGCTGGCGTCGATGCCCTGCGCAGGCCAGGCCTCCCATGAGACCGTGGCGCGGGCGCTGACGCTGCTGCGCCTGACGCGCTGGCTGAGCCTCGTGCGACGACGGCGCGACCCCAAGACCGGTCGCATCCTCGGCAACCTCTACGTCCTGCACGACGAACCGCTGACGCCGTTCGAGGCGATGCAACTCGACGCCGACTACCTGGCCCTGGTCAGCCAGTCGCTGGGGCATTCGGCCAAGGCCGTCCAGGTGGTGGGACTCAACACCCTCCAGGAGATCGCGGACGACCCGATGCTGTCCGGACGCACCTTGCCGTCGCGGCTGCAAGTGCTCGCCGAGCGCCTGGCCGACCAGGGCATCACCGCCTCCGAAAGTTATCCACAGGAGGATGCGGTCCACGATTCCGAAGAAGGGCCCGCGAGCCTTCTTCGGAATGGCGATCGCCCATCTTCGGAATCCGAAGCAGGGCCGAAACCCGCGCCAGACGGCGCTCTTCGGAATTCGAAGCAGGACCGTACAGTACGTAGTAGTCGTATTGATGAAGTACGTACTACCGCGCAGGCGCGTGCGCTGGGCGACCTGCAATGGCCCAAGCGCTTCGCGGAACTGAAGGCGGAACAGCAGGCCGGAGCCAAGATGGCGTTGCAGCAGGTGGACGCTGCCCTGCGGCAGGCCGTGCTGGACGAATGGGCCGCACGGTGCGGCAAGCATGGCATCCGCAACCCCGCCGGTTATCTGTTCGGCATCATCCAGCGCGCCATGCGCGGCGAGTTCAATGCCTGGGCCAAGCAGACCGGCCCGGCACCGCCAACACCATCGGCGGCGCGAGCGCCACCAACCGAGCCGCCGCGCAACGTCGTGCCGCCCGAGGTGGCCCGGCAGCACATCGAGCGCCTGCGCGATCTGCTGCGCAAATCCTGAGCACAGGGCTTGTCAAAGCCGTGAAGTAGATCTCCATGGCGGTCGGCAGAAACGGTCCCCTGGGGACGGCTGTGCGGTGAAGCGCCGGGCGACGGCGCGACATGCTGCGCAAAACCTGAGTAGAGCGCATGCAAGACCATGAAGCAGACCTCCATGGCGCTCAACGGAACGGTCCCCTGGGGACGGCTGCGCGGCGAAGGATCGTGTCGAACGGCAGCGCGACGTGCGGTGCAGCACGCATACCGTCAACAACCGAGGACGGGAACGCCGATGTGAGTGCCCATCTGCGGAGCGGTCCCCAGGGGACCGTTGCGCGCTGCGCCGCCAGCGCGCACAGAACCGGGGGTCGGCTCATTTCGGTTTGTTGACTGACTGCCTTCCGCTGCATGCGGATGCTGGCGGCTCCCTGTCCACCAGCGAGCGATCACCATGGCAACCAGCAACGAACCATTGCAACTCAACCTCGGCTCCCTGCGCAGCGCGATGTCGCTGACGCTGCACACCCACCACGCCTCGCGCATCTGGCATGGCCGCGCCGCCGCCGAGGGGCGACCCGGCATCGTCGGCCTGAACGGCTACATCGCCGTGATGAACAAGATGAAGCGCGGCTCGGAGCAGGACGACCCGTACAGCGACTGGTGGATGTTGCGCATCGAGGAAAAGCTCGACCAGACCAGGACCACGTTGCAATCGCTGCGCGAGCAGGTTGACCAGGCACTGGCCGGCGTGCCTGCGGCGTTGAGCCTGGGTGAGAACCTCAACGTGCAGCCGGTGAAGCTCCCCTTGTTCGTGAACGCGCAGCTCGGCTTTGCCGCCGTCTATCTGCTGGCCGACTACGACGACATCGCCCGCAAGCTGATCCTCGCCCACCACACCGCGCTGATCGATCGCTCGACGTTGGAGCGCTGGCTCAACGAAGGTGCCCACGCGCTGCGCAGCCTGTTCAGCCTGGCCCAGCAATACCGCTACTCGGGCTGCACCCGCGACGACTTCGCGGCCAAGAACGCCGCAGCTCGGGCAGCATTGGAGAAGTTCGGCGAACTGCCGCAGGACGTGCTCGAAGGCATGCGCCGCTCGAAGTTTGCGCCGCCCGTCGTGCGCCGTGGTCTGCAACAGCGTGGTGATAGCGCTGCCGCAGCCGCATCTCCCACCGACGAAGGCGCTGCCGCCGATTCGGCCGAGGCCAAGTCCACAGCCGCCGGCGAGGACGAACCGGCATGAGCGACCCGAACCGCGAACCGCGCTACTTCCGTCGTCTGGAACAGCCAGCCTTCATGCGGCTGGAACACGCGGCCTCTCTAAAAGGCCTTTTAAAGCCTTTTAAAGGTAAAGGGGACTTCGAGGCCTGGGCCAGCCAGTGCTTCGCCATGCGCGACGAGTTGATTGCCCTGGCGCAGCGACAGGTGCTGCCACAGGCGTGCGGGCATCCCTTCCACCTGCTTCCCGTCGAGCTGGCCCAGCAGACCACTGGCGCAGGCACGACCTTTCTTCGCTGGCGCAAGCACGATCGATCGGCCATGGGCGTGGCGTTGTGGCAGGAGCTGATGGCGAGCCCCAGCACGCCGGTCAACCTGCTGCACGACCTGCACGAGATCGAACTGCAGCGCGTCATGCTGAACATGCAGATCAGCCTGCTGCACACCCTGGGCAGGCAAGCACAGGAATGCGCCAGCAAGGCCGCGCAGGCGGACAACACCTACCTGCGCCGGCTCGCGTCCGTTCCTGCCGCAGTGCGCGATCGGTGATTGCGCCTGCCATCCGAGCACGCGCCCGAGCCCAACGAGGCACGGGTATTTCAACCACCACGGAGATTCCAACATGAGCACACAATTCATCGGCGAGGGCAACATCGGATCGCCTCCCGAGTACCGCGAATTCCCCAATGGCAACGACGATCCTCGCCGGTTGCTCCGGCTGAACGTGTACTTCGACAACCCCGTCCCCACCAAGGGCGGCGAGTTCGAGGACCGCGGCGGCTTCTGGGCGCCGGTGGAACTCTGGCACCACGACGCCGACCGCTGGCAGCAGCTCTACCAGAAGGGCATGCGGGTGCTGGTCGTCGGCCGCATGGAGCGCGACCCCTGGACGGACAACGAAGATCAGCCGCGTGAGACTTGGCAGGTCAACGCGCGCAGTGTCGGCATCCTGCCGTACCGCATCGAGTCTGTGGCCCTCAGCCCGAAGCCACAGGAGGCAGAGCCGAAGCCCCAGGCCACCCAGGAATCGACGGCGCCGAAAGAGACCAAGCGCAGGAAGTGATCGGGCATGGAGGGCGGCTGCCGCAGTGCTTCGCCGCCCTCCATGCGCTGCGAATTATCCCCAGGGGATAGCTCCACCAACGTCCACCGAGTTCCACGCGCGCTCCCGGAAATCGCGGCTCTCGGCCCGCACACTTCCGGCCACGCACCTTCCCCGCACTCGCCATTTCATCGGCGTGAAAGCGGTCGCTGCCGCATGCGGCTTGTTTGCTGCTGCCAGGGGCTGCGCTCGGCATCCTCGATCCCAGCAACTCCATGAACAACAGGAATCGGGATGGACGGATATGCGGCTGTTCTTGTGCGAGAAGCCCTCCCAGGGCAAAGACATTGGCCGGATTCTCGGCGCCACGCAGCGCGGTGAAGGCTGCCTCAACGGTTCCGGCGTCACGGTCACCTGGTGCATCGGCCATCTCGTGGAGGCGGCGCCGCCCGAGGCCTACGACGAGCAGCTCAAACGATGGTCCGTTGAGCAGTTGCCCATCATTCCCCAGCACTGGCGGGTCGAGGTCAAACCGAAGACCGCCACGCAATTCAAGGTCGTCAAGGCGCTCTTGGCGAAGGCGACTCACCTGGTTATCGCCACCGATGCCGACCGCGAGGGCGAATTGATCGCCCGCGAGATCGTGGAGCTTTGCGGCTACCGCGGCCCCATCGAACGCCTGTGGCTGTCGGCGCTCAACGATGCGTCCATTCGGGCGGCACTGGGCAAGCTGCGGCCTTCGGCCGAGACGCTTTCGATGTACCACTCGGCGCTGGCGCGCTCCCGTGCGGATTGGCTCGTGGGCATGAACCTGAGCCGGCTGTTCACGGTGCTGGGGCGACAGGCGGGTTACGACGGCGTGCTGTCGGTCGGCCGCGTACAGACCCCGACGCTCAAGCTCGTTGTGGACCGCGACCGCGAGATCGCGCGCTTCGTGTCCGTACCATACTGGGCCATCGCCGTGTCCCTGTTCGCAGGCGGTTCGACTTTCGCCGCGCAATGGGTTCCACCCGATGCGTGCACCGACGACGCAGGCCGCTGCCTGCGGCAGCCGGTCGCACAGCAGACCATGCAGCAGATCCGCGCTGCGGGCAGTGCCCACGTCGTGTCGGTGGAGACTGAGCGTGTCCGCGAAGGCCCGCCGCTGCCGTTCGACCTGGGCACCTTGCAGGAAGTGTGTTCCAAGCAGCTTGGGCTGGACGTGCAGGAAACCTTGGAGATTGCCCAAGCCCTGTACGAGACGCACAAGGCCACGACGTACCCCCGCTCGGACTCCGGCTACCTGCCCGAGAGCATGTTTGCCGAAGTGCCCACCGTTCTCGACAGCCTGCTCAAGACCGATCCCTCGCTGCGCTCGATCATGGGCCAGCTCGACCGCTCGCAGCGCTCGCGCGCCTGGAACGATGGCAAGGTCACGGCGCACCACGGCATCATCCCGACGCTCGAACCGGCGAAGCTCTCCGCCATGAGCGAGAAGGAACTGGCCGTGTACAGGCTCATCCGGTCGCATTACCTGGCGCAGTTCCTCCCTCACCACGAGTTCGACCGCACTGTGGCCAAGTTTTCGTGCGGGGGGCAGAACCTGGCGGCCACGGGCAAGCAGGTTGTCATCCCGGGTTGGCGCCAGGTGCTCGCCGAGCCGCAGGCCGAAGACGGTGATGGCGAGGGCGATACTGCGGTCCGCGCCCAGGTGCTGCCCGCGCTGCCGAAACTGTATGAGGGCCTGGCATGCCAGGTGGCCGACGTCGATCTCAAGGCACTCAAGACGCTGCCGCCCAAACCGTACACGCAAGGCGAGTTGGTCAAGTCCATGAAAGGCGTCGCCAAGCTGGTGTCCGATCCCCGCCTGAAGCAGAAGCTCAAGGATACGGTTGGCATCGGCACCGAAGCGACGCGGGCCAACATCATCGGCGGCCTGATCGCTCGCGGCTACCTCGTGAAGAAGGGGCGCGCCATCCGCGCCTCGGATGCGGCTTTCACTTTGATCGATGCCGTGCCTGCGGCGATTGCCGACCCTGGCACCACCGCCGTCTGGGAACAGGCGCTCGACATGATCGAGGCCGGACAGCTCACCCTGGACGTGTTCATCGGCAAGCAGGCCGCGTGGATTTCGCAGTTGATTGCGCAGTACGGCAGCGCCTCCCTGTCCATCAAGGTTCCCCAAGGGCCGGCATGCCCGCAGTGCGGCGCACCCACGCGCCAGCGCAGCGGCAAGAGCGGCCCGTTCTGGTCGTGCAGCCGCTACCCGGACTGCAAAGGCACGCTGCCAGTCGAATCCGGCAGCTCCAAGCGCGGCGCCTCGCGCCCGCGCCGTAGCGGCCGCAAAGGCTCCTGACCGCCCCCGTTCCCCGTGAGCCGTGCCCGCCTTCGGCGGCGTGGCCCCTGTCCCGCACTCCGCCGCATGCCCTGCGGGACGCCCAGCGCGCAACGCCTTCTTGATCCGTGTGCGCGTCCCGCCCAGCCGTCCCCGGCCGCGGGACCTGAAGGTAGCTTCTCTGCGAGCCGCACCACGCGCGTTCTGTTGATCTGCGTTTCTTCCGCCCTCTGCGAAGGGTCTCCCGGTGGCTTGCCAGGCTGCACGAGCCACCGGGAGACCCTTCGTGGTCAGCGGTAATCGGTGCCGGTGCCCGCCGGTGCAAAAACGGGCTCCCTTTGTGCGCGGATGTGCGCCAGACGATGCCGGCCCCAGCCACGACATGGGCCGGGTGTGATTGCTTGATGAGCAGACGGTTCTAGCGACGACCGGGCCTGCCAATCAGCCCACGGGTGGTTCCTCTTTTCTCCCGAGCCGAAGGCCGTTGGGCCTTCGGCGCCATTCTCCTGCCCATCAACGTCCCGGCCCGGCCATTGGCCTGGGCCACACGAACAGGAGAGACGACATGCACCCTCAACCTTGCGCACCGCTGCTGTACGGCAGACGGAGGTCGAGAACGGCATGCCCGCCTATCGCGCGGCCATCGCCAATGGTACGCTCGGCTGCAGCCGAGGCCGTAGCCCAAAGGCTGGACTACCTCTTTTGCAGAGGTAAACCTCGGGATGAACTGGGCGAAAACATGCCTTATGTGCCCGCCTTACGGCGAGCTGTTTCCGATGCTTCGCGCAGGATTTCCCGCCCCCCATTCGCTGCGATTGCGGCCACGATGACGCCCAGCACCAGATCCGGGATGTTCGACCCGAACCCCATCACCAGCACCCCGGACAGCACAATCGCACCATTGACGATGGAGTCGTTGCTGGTAAAGATCGCTGACGCCTTGAAGTTCACATCTTCCCCGCGATGGCGGCGCAGTAGTCTGAGGCACACTAGGTTCAAAGCCGCGTTCAGCGCGGCCATGGCCATCATGGCTGGGCCGACAGGCTCTTCCCCTCCAGCGAAGCGGCGTAGGACTTCCAACAGCAGCAGCGCGGCCAGGCCGATTAGCAAGAAACCCGACAAGCGGGCCGCGCCCACCTTGACCGTTGCCGCACGACCGACGGCATACAGGCTAACCGCATAGACCGACGCATCGGCGAGGTTGTCCAACCCGGCGCCCATCAGCGCCGTAGAGCCAGCCCAGATGCCAAGGGCAATGCCGGCGGCGGACTGCGTCAGGTTGATCAGCAACACAGTCAGAAGAATCTTTCGGTCCTTCGCATCGCTCGCATCTAGGCGGCCCAACTCGTCGTTTTCGTGATTTCTGTGGTTTTCAGCCATGCATTGTTCCTTCCAAATCGATGGATGCTGAAGCCTGTAGCGGCTGGAGAGTCAAGGCGCAGATGCAACGAACTTGCCACAGGGTCTTCCCGGACGCCCTTGACTCTACCGTAGCTAGAAGGTTTTCCAATCCAGTCAGAGCTTTAGGACAGAACAGATGAGCACCAATGCGCCCCCTTCATTGCGACTGTCATCCGGTATGGCTGCTATCCACTGATCCGTGGCGCCACTGCGGTTGTGCTCTTCGGCGAGCTCGCGACCGGCCGGCCGTCTTTTCCGACGGAGCTACTCACAGTGATCGTCGCGCTCGCTTGTGCCGCCTTGCTAGAGGGCGGGCGGCCTTTCCACTCCCCGTTGAGCCAGTAGCGGCGTTCCAAGCTGTGGTTGGCCGTCGGCGCATGGCTCGGCTTCTTGGTCGTGCATCTGGCCTTCCAGCACTCCAATCTGGGATACCGGGTCGGGCCGTTGGGATTGTTGATCGGGGTGGCTGAAGCCCATCGCTGGCATCACAAGCGTGAGCACGAAGACGCCCAAGTCAACTACGGCGATTTCTGGATGCCCGGGGGCCACTTGTTCAGCGCTTTCCGGTCGCAAAAGCACACGCTGGGCGCCAAAGAGTGACACTCAAGAAAGATGGACTTTCCAATGGACTACGGCCCGCAGCTTGTCTATCCCTTCCGGAGCCGGCCAGCAGCGGCAAACGCTTGCGCTGCTGGCTATACGATCTTGCCCACGTCGCATTCTTGCGCGAGTCGGGCCTTGCGGCTTCTTGCGAAGCGATCGCGAGTTGCGTGGCGTGCCCATGAGTCGGGCCGCGTCGTGGCGCACTGCTACCTTGGCCTGCACCTGCACCTGCGCAGCCACGCCGCGATGCTCGGTCTGGCCTGGAGAACCCGTAAGGTGGCGGAGATTGCGGCGCGCAGGTCGTCCGGCTCGCGCTGGCTCCTGTGGGCCACGCCCTCGGTCGCACGCCGTCTCAAAACGTCAGAATCGCGCGCTTTCGCATGATGGAGCGCGGCACGTGGCTCTCAGAACTGGACCCGATCACTTCCAGCACCGATGACACGCTCGAGCTTCAGGCGGGCTCGGCCAAGCTGTTGAGAATGCCGCACTCGCGCGAGGTTCGGGCGCTATCGCAGGAGCGTCGCAGATCCATTAACTCGCGCTCCAAGGCGCGCAATTCCTTCATCTTGGTCCGCACTTGCGCGATATGAGCGTCGACCAGCGCGTTCACCTCGCCGCAGCCCAACTCTGGCCGATCCCGTAAGTTCAGCAGTTGACGGATCTCATCCAGCGTCATGTCCTTCGCCCGGCAGCGGCGGATGAACAGCAAGCGCTGCAAATGGACTTCGTCATAGAGCCTGAAGTTGCCCTCGCTACGTGCAGGCTCGGGCAGCAAGCCTTCTGACTCGTAAAAGCGCACGGTCTGCACCAAGCAATCTGCCTTCTTGCCCAGTTCACCGATCCGCATCATGGTTGCTTCCTATAAAAAACTTGACTCTATATCTACTAGAGGTTTTCTAATGATGGCATCCGGGGAAAACCTTGTCAATGAAGAGCGATCTATGAACAAAGAACCTTCCAGCCCATGCGCCTGCTCCGGCGGCAATGGCCAACAGACGGCGTGCGCCAGTGAGCAGGCCAGCACTGAAACCACCGTTTTCCACGTGAGCAACATGGATTGCCGCAATGAGGAAGCACTGGTGCGGCGAACGCTGGAGGGCATGCCCGGTGTCGAGCGGCTCCTGTTCGATCTTCCGCAGCGTTTGTTGACCATTTCGCACCGCGAAGTCTCGGCCGATGCCTTGGAGCAAGCGCTGAATTCGGTGGGCATGAAGGCTCAGGCTGTCCGAGACGCCGCCGTGTCGACCACCTACCGCATCGAGAACATGGACTGCCCGAGCGAGGAGAAACTCATCCGCTCGCACCTCGGGGCAGTCGAGGGAATTCAGGACCTCGACTTCGACCTCGCTGAGCGCACCCTGTCGGTGAAACACCTCGCTCAGGCACGCGCGCAGATGGAGCAGGTCCTGGCCTCGATCGGCATGCGCGCCAAGGAGCAGACCTTCGGCCACACGGGGCCGATCGAAGCCGCGGCTGTGATCCCATCCTCGGCCCTGCAGCAGCAACCAACCGCTGCCGTTTCCGCGCCGCCGATCGGCGAGCGGGTGACGTACCGGATCGAGAACATGGATTGCCCGACGGAAGAAGCGCTGATCCGCGACCGGCTGGGCAAGCTGCCGGGTGTGACCGCGCTCGACTTCAATCTGATGCAGCGTGTGCTGGGAGTCCAGCACACGCTGGCGACCTCAGCGCCGATCGAGAAGGCGCTTGCTTCCATTGGAATGCAGGCTGCGCGGCAGGACATGCAGACAGCCACCACGGTACTTCGCATCGCGAAGATGGACTGTCCGACCGAGGAAAGTCTGATCCGCGGCAAGCTGCAAGGCATGCCGGGCGTGCAGGGAATGGATTTCAACCTGATGCAGCGCACGCTCACGGTTCGGCACACACCCGACGCGATCAAGCCGGCAGTCGAAGCCATCGAATCGCTGGGCATGGAAGCCGAGGTCCAGAGGACTGATGAGCCGCGCGATGCCCCGGTGGCCGCGCACAAGACCAATTGGTGGCCGATGGCGGTTTCGGGCGTTGCGGCGGTGGCCGCCGAAGGCGTGTACTGGGTCAACGACGGCAATCATTGGGCCGTGATCGTGCTGGCACTGGTTTCGATCTTCACCGGCGGCCTCAGCACCTACAAGAAGGGCTGGATCGCGCTGAAGAACCTCAACCTGAACATGAACGCCCTGATGGCCATCGCGGTCACCGGCGGCATGGCGATCGGCCACTGGCCGGAGGCCGCCATGGTCATGTTCCTGTTCGCGTTGGCGGAAGTGATCGAGGCGAAGTCGCTGGACCGCGCCCGCAACGCCATTCGGGGGCTGATGGACTTGGCGCCCGAGACCGCGACCGTGCGGCAGGCCGATGGCTCATGGACAGAGCTGCCGGCCAAGGAGGTCGCAAAGGGCGCGGTGGTCCGCGTGCGTCCTGGCGAGCGCATCGCACTGGACGGCCTGATCACCTCGGGTCGATCGGCCATCAACCAGGCGCCCATCACCGGCGAGAGCCTGCCCGTCGAGAAGGCCGAAGGTGACCAGGTCTTCGCCGGAACCATCAATGAGACCGGCTCTTTCGAATACAAGGTGACCGCAGGCGCCAGCGACTCGACGCTCGCGCGCATCATCCATGCCGTGGAGTCCGCGCAGGGCAGCCGTGCGCCCACGCAGCGCTTCGTCGACCAGTTCGCCCGCGTCTACACGCCGGCGGTGTTCGCGGTGTCCGTGCTGGTTGCCGTCGTGCCGCCGCTCGCCTTCGGCGGCGCATGGTTTGACTGGGTCTACAAGGCCCTGGTACTGCTGGTGATCGCCTGCCCCTGCGCTCTGGTCATCTCCACGCCGGTCACCATCGTCAGCGGCTTGGCCGCTGCCGCCCGACGCGGCATCCTGATCAAGGGTGGCGTCTACCTGGAGGGCGGGCGCAAGCTCAAGGCGTTGGCCCTGGACAAGACCGGCACACTCACACATGGCAAGCCCGAGCAGACCGACTTCGTGCCGCTGATCGGCGAGGCGCAGGAAGTTGCCGCCTGGGCCGCAAGCCTCGCGGCACGCTCGGACCATCCTGTGTCTCAGGCCATCGCCCGCAAGGCGAACCGTGACGGCATCGCGCTGCACGAGGTCGACGACTTCGCGGCGCTGCCTGGCCGCGGCGTGCGCGGCCGCGTCGCCGGGCGCATGTTGCACATGGGCAACCACAGGCTCGCCCAGGAGCTGGGCCTGAGCGAAGCGACGCTCCAGGCTCGGCTGGAGACCCTGGAGCGCCAAGGCAAGACAGCGATCCTGCTGATGGACGATGCGACCGTGCTCGGCATTTTTGCAGTGGCCGACACCGTGAAGGAAACCAGCCGTGAGGCGGTGGCCGACCTGCAGGCGCTGGGTGTGCGCACGCTGATGCTGACGGGGGACAACCAGCACACGGCCGCGGCCATCGCTGCCCAGGTCGGAATCTCTGAAGCCCGTGGTGACCAACTGCCCGAAGACAAGCTCAAGACCATCGAAAGCCTGGTCGGCGGCGAGGGCCAGGTGGGCATGGTGGGCGACGGCATCAACGATTCGCCCGCGCTCGCCCGTGCCGACATCGGCTTCGCCATGGGCGCGGCCGGCACCGACACCGCGATCGAAACAGCCGACGTCGCCCTGATGGACGACGACCTGCGCAAGATCCCCGCCTTCATCCGGCTGTCGCGTAGCACTGCGGCGATCCTCACGCAGAACATCGTTCTGGCCCTTGGCATCAAGGCGGTGTTCCTTGCGTTGACGTTCACAGGGCATGCCACCATGTGGATGGCTGTGTTCGCTGACATGGGGGCAAGTCTTTTGGTTGTCGTCAATGGGCTGCGCCTCCTGAAGTTCAAGGCGGCATGAACAATGGATGAACCATCTCTTCGCAAGACGCAGTGGTACTCACTCGCGATCGTTATATTCGCCGGCGATCAGGCAGCTAAGAGCTACATTGACGCGACAACTCCCTTGGGTTGGTCGCACGAGGTGGCGTCATTCTTCAACCTAGTTCACGCTCTCAATCCCGGCGCGGCGTTCAGCTTCCTTGCTGGCGCGGGCGGCTGGCAGCGGTGGTTTTTTCTGGCGATCGCGTTCGCAATATCGGCATGGCTCGCATGGCTGCTCTCCCGGCCGCTGCGCAAAACGGAAGGCCTTTCGTACAGCCTCATTCTGGGCGGCGCATTGGGCAACGCGTTCGACCGCGCCACGCGCGGGCACGTTATCGACTACATCGACTTTCACCTGCACGGCTGGCACTGGCCCGCCTTCAACATCGCTGACATGGCCATCGTGGGCGGGGCGATCGCGCTGGTGGCCCAGTCGTTCATGAGCGTGGAGAACCCGGCCGCCACAAAGGAGTCCCAGTGACATTGGGACGATCCGGAAATTCGCAATGCACACGGTGCAGGACACCAATCTGAAGAGAACGGCCCCCAGCATGAGCGGCCGCGGCTTGGCCCTCATGCTAGCGCCCACCGCCGCTTTTGCTGCAACGCCCTGTTGCGATGGCGGCGATTGCTGCAACGACGTCGCAATGCCTTGCTGTGAATAAACAGCACGCAAGCCAGTTGACCTGGCAATTATGAAAGTCCATCACGGCGATGCTGGCCTTTTTCGTTCCAATGAGCCGTCACGGAGAGGTGATGATGAAGCTATGCCGGGATCCTGCAAGCTTTAGGACGGTCTTCTTTACCGCATAGCGATATGCTGATGTCACCCGTTCGCCTCGCCTGGCAAGTACAAGTAGTTCGTCGCGGTTTTCTGGCCGTGTCCGCCCGCTTCGCTGGCCCTTTTGCCCCAAACAAGCGCAATCATGCCTGCGTTACCACCAAAGTTCGCCCCCGCCAGTTGCTGTTCCTAAAGGGCATCAAGCTCAACGCCATCGCCGACCGGCCAGCGTATTTCGCATCGCTGCGTGCCCGTCGGGGCCAGCCCATCGTCATCCTCGCAGAGCTGGGACCGGACGAGGCATTCGCCCTGTGGAAGCAGCATGTACTGGGCGACAGGCCTCGCTGACCCAGTTTCGCCTCATCCTCCTGACAGCCCCGCACTTATTGCGGGGCTTTCTTTTTTCCGCGTTCGCCAATCGGGGCTGTTGCAAATGCCGATTTCCGGCTGACGCGGCTCGCCTCGCGCATGAAGCTGCCCGCATGTGTCGCTGATTCGTCAGCACCATGCCAGCAGCCAGAGTTTCCAGGCTGCCGCGGATTCTTTCCGCGCTACCCGCCAGTCCGCCATCGCATCGAGTCTGCGGACGCGCGTCACCCGTGACGCCGATGCTTTTTTCTCAACCGCGTGCGGGAGCTGCCATCCCGTGAGGGACGAGGCCCCGCTTTTTCCAAGGAGCCCGTCCATGTCCCAGCAAGCCTCTTTCGGCCAGTTGGCCTTGATCCATTGCGGCAAGTTCCTGCCGCTCGAAATCCTGCATAGCGCCGCCGGCCACTACATCGGCACGCGCGATACAGAAGGTCCCGTTTCGCGGGAATCCTGCCAGTACTTCCGCAGCTATGCCGCGGCTCAACGTGCCCTCGAAAGAGGCGGCTGGTCCCAGCTCGCCACACCCTGATCCAACTGGAGGAACCACGTCATGAACCAGCTTTTGCCCCAGGAAGTCGTCGATCAGATCATGCGGGAAGAGCAGCATTTCGCCGCCGCGCCCCAAGCCTTCTTCGAGGTCTGGAAGCGCGGCGTCGAGATCGCAGGCCCGCAATGGTTTGGCGACGGCACGCGCGAAGGCCTGAACCAGGCAAAGAGCAAGTGGGATCTGCGTCCCGACATGCTGCGTGCCAACGACGCACTCGGCGTCCTGAGCAGCGGGGAACGCATGTTCCTGTCCGCCATGTTCAGCTTCTACAACGCGCGCGAGGGCGGTGCCATGCTCAAGCGCTGCCACTTCCAAGGACTGTCGGACTTCGATGGTCTCGATCTGCAACGTCGCCAGGTGATCGCCGACCTGCTGCTGAACTACAGCGGTTGGTGAGCCGGTCCCTGGCACACCTTCATCACTGCGTTCACGGGACCCCATGAGGGACATGCGCCTCGTTCGAGGCCATGTCCCTCGCGTTTTCTCCCCGCCCAGCGCCATCCGGCATCAGGCGGTTTCCCCTGCGGATGCCATCGTCCGCAAGGGCTGGCTCCGTTCATTCATCGAAAGGAGCCTTCATGGCCAACAACTACTACGAAGCCACCGGCGTTCTCGTGCTCGACCGTGTGACGCCCGTCATCCAGGCGCTGTTCGGCGCCTTCGCGCTGGACGAGAGCCACCCCGGCAACGGGCAGGCCTACATCGCCCAGATCGCCGAGACCACCAATCCGCAATGGCCGGACGTGCTCGATGGCCTGGAAGACCTGGCCACGCAACTCGGTATTCCGATGCCGGACGACGAAGGGCTGTCGATCCCGCCGCTGCTCGAACTGCTCGCCGTGCACTTCCGTGCCGATGAGGACGAAGAGCTGGGGAACTTGATCGACCGTCATTCGTTCGAGGACACCGCCGATCTCGACGCATTGTTTCTGATCGCCACCCGGTTCGATGACGGGCACCACCTGACCGCCATCCAGTTCGAGGGCTGCTGGTACTGCAGCAAGCCGCGGCTGTTCGAGTTCGGCGGCAACGGCTGCTACCTGAGCCGCGAGGTCCGCTTCATCAGCTCCTCCTCCCAGGCCCTCCAGCTCGGCGACCAATTGCGCAAGACCATTGTGGCCGCCGACATCGAAGAGGCTTCGGCCCTGATCGCGCTGGAGACCATCAATCTGCTGGCGGGCGTCAGCGACGAGCCATTCCGCATGAATTTGCGCCGGCGCGTCGCCGAGCGATTGGCCCAAACGCCAACGATCAGCGTCACCTGACGCTGTTTCCTTTCTTTCCACCCACCGGGGTCAATTCCCGGTGGCGGGGATTTGCTCCATCATTATTCTGTTGGAGAAATCCCATGTCCCAGAATCCCAATCCCTTTCTACGCGGCTACTGGAATCTGAAAATCGTCCGCACGCTGTCCATCAGCTACGAGGACGGAAGCCCGCATGTTTGGCGAAACATCCACCCGAGCCAGCAGCACCTCTGCGACGCGGCGCTGGTTTCTTCTCCTTGCATCATCACCAGCGACTTCGCGGTGGTCAGGACTGGCACCGAACCTGTCGGCGCCGCACTGATCGCCGAATGCGACGCGGCTGAAGGGGGCAGCGGCGAAGGCATGGTGGGTGCCGTGGTGTACGCGATCCACGGCGACGACTTCGACGGCCGCCCCGTCCACATTGGCGACACCTATTCGGCCGAGGCCGCACGGGAAGTCGTGCAGCGGTTGAGCTTCGAGACCGGCTACTACAGCCGGTGCTGGGAAATCAGCAGCGCGCACATCAGCCGCGAAACCGGCCAGTACCTGGCCAACCTGGCTGACCTCGCGACGCCGGAGGCCTTTTTGTTCATCGCGTTCCGGATTCCCTACAGCCCGGCGATCGGCGTCAAGCTGATCTCCACGCCCTGGACGGACCAGCACCTGCAGGACGTCGAGGGGATCGCCGCCGAGCAGCTTCGGCAGGAGCACCGCAGCAAGGGCATGCCGGACGAGCTGGCACAGATCCTTGAACTGGCCGGCCAGGCCGACGTGCGCATCCTCATCCTCGATGCCGACGCACCCGTGTTGCCGGGCCTATCGCTGGCCGGCGAATAGCTGCCACACACATCCCCGGCCTTCCTTGTCCTCACCGCATGCCGGCCCGGTCTCCCGCCAGAGAGCCGGGCCGGCGCACTTTCACAGGAGCGATCCCATGTTCCCCGACCTCATCACACCCGCATCCGACTTCGAGCACCAACTCGGAGCCTGCGTCAACGCCATGAGCCAGGAAGATGCCATCGGCCAGATCCTGGTATTCGAGCGCATGAGCGGCACGCTGCACATGCGCCATATCGCCAGCGCCGACCTGGTGGACACCGACGTGGACGACTACGAAATGGTCGTCTTCGACGGTGGCAACACAAGCGGCGACACGTGGAAACACGTGTTCTTTCCGCGTCAGCGCGAGCACTACTTCGTGTACCAAGCCTGATTCCTCCAGCCCCTTTCGAGGGGCTTTTTCTTGCCCGCAGCACAGGAAAACGGTTGTGGTGCGGTGCCGTTTCCTGCGGGCAGGCAGACCGCCCCAGGGCCATGCTTGCCCCATGTTCGTCGGCGTTGCCGGCACATGCCCAGGCAGTCGAGACCTTCGAGGCTGCAAGCGCGGGAAACCGTGCTGGTCGTTTCTTCCTACGGACCTACCGCGTCCATCCACGCCACCCACAAGGGACCTCTCCCTTGCGGGCGGGGAATCCCTTGTTTTTCCTCAAGGAGTTTCCCCATGGATCGTTCCCTCATCAAATCCATGATGCCTTCGCTGGTCGCAGGCCATGTGCCCCGCAACGTGCGGTCGTTCAAGTACCGCGTGTTCGATGATCAGCCGCTGTCCTCAACGCTGGGCTTCGCCATCGACCCCCAACCCTTCGACGGCAAGGTGGTCGCCGCGACCGACGATGCCATCGTCGTCAAGCTCAAGCCTTCCGAGTTCGCGGTGCTCGATCCCAGCCTGGTGACCACGGTTCCTGCCGAAGGCGCCAAGGTGCATGTCCAACCCTATGCCCGTCGTCGCTTCGACGGACTGCGCGCGGACACGCCGGAGGTCATCACCGAGGAGACTTCGGACGGCACGCCGTACACCATCACGAGGCACATCCTCGGCTCGGCGCCGGCCAAGCTGCCCATTCCCACGCCGCAGTGCATGGAGTTGGGCCAGCTCATCGAGCAGTTGGAGGAGATGCCGGCCCCCGATCGCTTCCGGCGCATCACCCACATGCTGGTGGATGCCGGTGCCCGCGACTTCACCTGGGTCGATCCCACGCCCTCCAAGATCATCGAGACCCCGCCGGCGATCAGCTTCACGGTCTCGACCGCGAAGTTCGAGGGCCGGGTGACGATCCTCTACGACCGCGGCGGAGACACCTACGTGGTGGAACTGCACCGTCAGAACGGTGAATCGGTCGAACTGGTCGATCGGCACGACGAGGTGTATTTCGACATGCTCGGCGAAGTGCTGGAGAGGCTCATCGACGACGGGCGCTGGCGCCAGATCGACGTGAGCATCCTCGACGCGAAAGCGGCCCGCAAGCGCCAGGCCGTCCCGGCATGACGCCCCGCAGCGAAACCGGGCGGTCCTGCGGCTGACCCGAGGCATCCGCCACGGCGTTCCAGCCGTTCCGGCCGCGTGCACTACAGGCCCTTCATCCCATCGGATGGAGGCCTTTCTCATTCTTCCACACAGGAGATTTCATCCATGTCACTGCGATTCAAAGGCGCTGACCTGCGCCCCGTGCTGACCGAAGCCATCGCCAATCAGGGGTCGTCTCAGAAAACGGAAAAAAATCGTACGCTAAGAGCCGAAGTGGGCCCTTTAGCAGCAATGCAAAGCTGCGATCAACGGGCAGGAAACATTGCCATGGTGCGCGTTGCACTCTCTCACTAGCGTCGACAGGGCCTCTTCCATCCGCGTGAGGTCCGCCATGCGTGCGCGCACATCGGCCAGCCGGTGAGCAGCCAGTTCGGCCGCCTCGCTGCAATGGGTGCCGTCCTCCAGTTTCAGGAGCTGGCCGACTTCATCCAGGCTGAATCCCAGGCGCTGGGCTGACTTCACGAACTTCACCCGCGCCACGTCCGCCTGCCCGTAGCGGCGGATGCGACCGTAGGGCCGCTCCGGCTGGGGTAGCAAGCCCTTGAGCTGATAGAAGCGGATCGTCTCCACGTTGACCCGGGCTGCCTTGGCGAAGGCCCCGATGGTCAGATTCTCTTGAGCGTTCTCCATGGCGCTTGACTCCGTAGTTGACTACGGAAGTAACGTTACAGCATCAAGCGAAGTCCCGGAAGGAGAACCTTATGTCGGAACCCAAGAACGGCTGCGGCGCACTGGCGACCGGCGGCGTCGCGGCCGTCCTCGCCTCGGCCTGCTGCCTCGGCCCCCTTGTCCTGGTCGCGCTCGGCTTCTCTGGCGCGTGGATCGGCAACCTGACCGTGCTGGAGCCGTATCGGCCGATCTTCATCGGCGCAGCGCTCATCGCGCTGTTCTTCGCCTGGCGCAGCATCTTCCGACCAGCCCATGCCTGCAAGCCCGGCGACGTTTGCGCCGTGCCCCAAGTGCGGACTGCCTACAAGGTGATCTTCTGGATCGTGGCCGCCCTGGTTCTGGTTGCCCTCGCGTTTCCCTACGTCCTGCCGCTGTTCTACTGAAAGGAGATCACCATGAAGAAACTCACCACCCTCACCACCCTCATCGCCCTGGCCGCCGCTCTAAGCGCGCCCGCCTGGGCTGCCACCAAGACCGTCACCCTGTCGGTGCCCGGCATGACCTGCGCCGCGTGCCCGATCACGGTCAAGACGGCTCTGTCCAAGGTCGCCGGCGTCGAGAAGGCCGAAGTCAGCTTCGAGAAGCGGGAGGCCGTCGTCACCTTCGACGAGGCCAAGACCAATGCCGACGCCTTGACCAAGGCCACCGCAAACGCGGGTTACCCGTCCAGCGTCAAGCAGTGAGGGCGTAATCATGGCCGAGGCGATCACCCTCCACATCGAAGGCATGACCTGCACGTCGTGCGCCGAGCACGTCCAGCAGGCTTTGACGAACGTGCCCGGCGTGCGCGCGGCCTCGGTGTCCTATCCGCAGCGGCAGGCCGAAATCGAGGCGGATGCAGGCGTGAGCGTGGCCCCGCTGGTTGCCGCAGTGGCCACGCTCGGCTATCGCGCACGGCTTACCGACACGCCGAACAAGCCTGCCGGCCTGCTAGACAAGGCGCTGGGCTGGCTCGGTGGCGAAACGAAGCATGTTGGCGGTGAACAAGCGCTGCACGTGGCTGTGATAGGCAGCGGCGGCGCGGCGATGGCGGCTGCCTTGAAGGCCGTGGAGCAAGGCGCCCGCGTCACGCTGATCGAGCGCGGCACCATCGGCGGCACCTGCGTCAATGTCGGCTGCGTGCCGTCCAAGATCATGATCCGCGCCGCGCACATCGTCCACCTGCGCCGCGAAAGCCCGTTCGATGCTGGCCTGCCGGCCGCAGCGCCCGCTGTACTGCGCGAGCGGCTGCTGGCCCAGCAACAAGGCCGCGTCGAGGAGCTGCGCCATGCCAAGTACGAAGGCATCCTGGCAAGCACTCCGGCCATCACCGTGCTGCGCGGCGAGGCCCGGTTCAGGGACACGCGCACGCTGACCGTGGCGACCGCTGACGGCGGCACGCACGAGGTGAACTTCGACCGCTGCCTGATTGCCACCGGCGCGAGCCCGGCGCTTCCGCCAATCCCGGGCCTTGCGGACACACCCCACTGGACCTCCACCGAGGCGCTGGAAAGCAGCTCGCTCCCCGAGCGGCTGGCCGTGATTGGTTCCTCCGTGGTGGCGGTCGAGTTGGCGCAAGCCTTCGCCCGGCTGGGCAGCCAGGTCACGATCCTGGCGCGCAGCACGCTGTTCTTCCGAGAAGACCCGGCCATCGGGGAAGCCGTAACAGACGCCTTCCGCGCCGAGGGCATCGAGGTGCTGGACCACACCCAGGCGAGCCACGTTGCCTATGCGGGCGGGGAATTCGTGCTCACCACCGGGCAGGGGGAAGTGCGCGCCGACAAGCTGCTGGTCGCCACCGGTCGCGCGCCGAACACGCGCAGCCTGAACCTTGAAGCGGCAGGCGTCGAAGTCAATGCGCAGGGAGCCATCGTCATCGACCGCGCCATGCGCACGAGCGCACCGCACATCTTTGCTGCCGGCGACTGCACCGACCAGCCGCAGTTCGTCTATGTGGCGGCGGCGGCCGGCACGCGCGCCGCGATCAACATGACCGGCGGCGACGCGGCGCTGGACCTGACGGCGATGCCGGCGGTGGTGTTCACCGATCCGCAGGTGGCGACCGTGGGCTACAGCGAGGCGGAAGCGCACCACGACGGCATCGAGACCGACAGCCGGCTGCTGACGCTCGACAACGTGCCGAGGGCGCTCGCCAACTTCGACACGCGCGGCTTCATCAAGCTGGTGGCGGAAGCTGGCTCAGGGCGGCTGATCGGCGTACAGGCGGTCGCGCCGGAAGCGGGCGAACTGATCCAGACGGCCGCGCTGGCGATCCGCCACCGGATGACCGTGCAGGAGCTGGCCGACCAGTTGTTCCCCTACCTGACCATGGTCGAGGGACTGAAGCTCGCGGCGCAGACCTTCAACAAGGACGTGAAGCAACTGTCCTGTTGCGCCGGATGAGGAAAAGGGAGGTGTTCGATGAACGCCTACAGCCGCGCCAACCGCCGCATCTACGCGGCCTTGTCCGATCCCCTGTCGGCCACCCACCGGCACCGCCTCGACGATCTGCTCAAGCGCCACGACAACGGCAAGACGACCTGGCTGGCCTGGCTGCGCCAGTCGCCCGTCAAGCCGAACTCGCGCCACATACTCGAACACATCGAGCGCCTCAAAGCCTGGCAGGCGCTCGACCTGCCTTCCGGCATCGAGCGGTCGGTGCACCAGAACCGCCTGCTCAAGATCGCCCGCGAAGGCGGCCAGATGACGCCCGCCGATCTGGCCAAGTTCGAGGCACAGCGCCGCTACGCGACCCTGGTGCGCTCGCCATCGAGGGCATGGCCACCGTCACCGACGAAATCATCGACCTGCACGACCGCATCCTGGGCAAGCTGTTCAACGCTGCCAAGCACAAGCATCAGCAGCAGTTCCAGGCGTCCGGCAAGGCGATCAACGCCAAGGTGCGGCTGGCCACCTCGATCAAGCAGGGCACGGTGACGGCCTCGCTGATGCTCAGGAAACTCGGCAGCTACCCGCGCCAGAACGGCCTGGCCGTGGCGCTGCGCGAGCTGGGCCGCATCGAGCGAACGCTGTTCATCCTGGACTGGCTGCAAAGCGTCGAGCTGCGCCGCCGCGTGCATGCCGGACTGAACAAGGGCGAAGCCCGCAACGCGCTAGCCCGCGCCGTGTTCTTCAACCGGCTGGGCGAAATCCGCGACCGCAGTTTCGAGCAGCAGCGCTACCGGGCCAGCGGCCTCAACCTGGTGACGGCGGCCATAGTGTTGTGGAACACGGTCTATCTGGAACGGGCCTCAAACGCCTTACGCGGTCACGGCCAGACTGTCGATGACGCCCTGTTGCAGTACCTGTCGCCGCTGGGCTGGGAGCACATCAACCTGACCGGCGATTACCTCTGGCGCAGCAGCGCCAAGATCGGCGCGGGCAAGTTCAGGCCGCTACGACCGCTGCAACCGGCTTAGCGTACGATTTTTTCCGTTTTCTGAGACGTCCCCAATCAGTGCCGCATTGTCCTGGTCAAGGATCAGGGCGTGTACTTCCTCGCCGAGCGTGGGGAGCGTCGCCCGGATGGGCGCCAGGCACTGCTCGCCTACGCCGTCGGATGCAACCCGGACACCGACCCGTTCGATGACTGGTGGCACCTCGCCGGCCGCGAGCTGGGCGGCGATGACTTCGCGGAGTATTTCGACCCGAAGGACGGCCTGTTCACGCGCCTCCAGCACTCGGCGGACGATCTCGTGCTTTCCGCCACCGCCACGCACCTGTCCTTAGCAGTGGTGCCTCCCGCCTGACGCGGCAACCGCCTCGCAGCCCCCGCATCGGGGGCCTTCTTTTGTTCGCACCGCCGCCATCGCCGCGCGTGCGCGTTTGTCTCCAGCCGCCGAGGCACGCCCCGCCGGCCACAACGCCGGCATGCCACCGGAGACAACCGCATGAACACGCCATCGACCTCGCCGAGGCTGCACCTCCTACCGGTGTCGCTGCGCACGGCCAATGCATTCGTTCTGTCGCACCATCGCCACCACCGCCCGGTCCAGGGCGCGAAGTTCGCCCTGGCCGTCACGCTGAGCGACAGCGACCTGATCCACGGCGTGGCCATTGTCGGCCGCCCGGTCGCGCGGCACCTGGACGCTGGAAGTCACGCGGCTGTGCACCGACGGCACACCCAGCGCCTGCAGCAAGCTCTACGGCGCGGCCTGGCAGGCGGCAAGGGCGCTGGGCTACATACGCCTGCTCACCTACACCATGCCCGACGAAGGTGGCGCCAGCCTGCGCGCCGCCGGCTGGCGGCTGATCGGCGCGCGCGGTGGCGGCGCCTGGAGCCGTCCCGGCCGTCCGCGCGCCGATACCCCCGAGCACCTGCGCGGCGCCAAGTGCCTGTGACAGGCGCCGGGTGGCGCGGACAAAGGGAAGCGCCCGGGTGCCGATTGATTGCTGCCGCGCGCGCGAGGCCCCGCCATGCTGGCCCCATGCCTGCTGACGTCGTCAGCGACATGCCAGGCAACCATCGGTCTTCGAGGTTGCGGCGCAGTTCCCACTGCGTGACCGAGCCAGCTCGCACCGCATCCTTCCGCGAGCGGCCACCAGCCTCTGGTGGCGGATGCTTTCGCCTTATCAACCCACCGCGGGGTCACGCACCTTCCCCGCATGCGTGGGCCGGTGTGTCTCCGCTTCATCCCAATGGAGATTCACCATGAACACCACGTCCAACGAGAAATCGTATTTCGACCTCCACACCTCGGGCATCGGCTACATCCAGCGTGTCCGTGAAGTGCCCGTCCGGGGCGGCCGCCGTGCGCAGCCTTTCCTGGCATGCACCATCGCCGCGCTGGTCGGCCCCGCCCGGGACCCCAGCTACCGCTACTTCGACGTCAAGGTCTCGGGTGCCGAGGCCAAGAAGCTCGTTCAGCGCTACATCGGCGTTGACGATCCCAAGCAGCGCCCGCTGGTGCGCTTTCGCCTCGGTGACCTGTGGGGCGATGTGTACATCCGCGACAAGGGTGAGCAGAAGGGTCAGGCCGCCGCGTCCCTCAAGGCGCGACTGCTCAAGGCCGAACTGATCGACCGGGCCGAACTGGCTTCGATCGAGCAGCACGAGTTGATCACCCGCGGCATCGGCTATCTCAATCGTGTGAAGGACGTCACCCCAAAAGCTGGCGACTCGTTCCTCTCTTGCACCGTCGCGGCACTGGCCGGGCCTGTCGATGAACCGGAGTATCGGTACTTCGACACCATCGTCGCCACCCCGGAAGCCGAGCACCTGGTTCGCCGGTGCGTTCAGGCCGTCGAGGGTGACCGCAAGGTGCTGATCGCCTTCCGTCTGAACGACATGAAGATCGATCCGTACATCCGCACCAAGGGTGAGCACGCCGGGGAACCGGCCGCCAGCCTGGAATCGACGCTGGTCCACATCGGTCTCATCAAGATCGACGGCACCCAGGTCTATCCGACGAGCCAGGCGCAAGCCGAGGCGCCGCCGGCCGAAGACGCATCCGCGTCCGAAGCCGACGATGCCATCGACACGGCCACCGAGCCCGCCGAGCGCGAGCCCGAGGCGCAAGTCCAGGAGCAGGAGCCGGCATTGGCTGCTTCGTTCTGATCCGGCACGGCCTCTCACGGGGCCTTGTCGCTTTTCCTCCCCACGTACGCCGCGTCCCCAGGACGCGTGCTTGCGCATTTCATCCCCCGAGTTCCGCGTGGTCTCACGGCCACGCGGTTGTCGAATTTCTCAAAGGAGATCAGCCATGTCTCTGGTATCCCGCTTTGCTCCGCAATCCCCGATCCTGCGCTCTGATCGCCCACTCTCGGACGACCGCATTCGTGCCGTCGTTCCGTCGATCTTCGCCGACGCTCCACATGGGAGCCGGTCCGATCGGTATGCCTACATACCGACCTCGACCGTGCTGACCAAGCTGCGCCAGGAGGGCTTCGAGCCCTTCATGGTGTGTCAGACGCGCGTGCGCAACGAAGACCGGCGCGAGTACACGAAGCACCTCATCCGACTTCGCCATGCAAGCCAGATCAACGGCGACGAGGCGAACGAGATCATCCTGCTCAACAGCCATGACGGCACGAGCAGCTATCAGATGCTCGCCGGCATGTTCCGGTTCGTCTGCCACAACGGCCTGGTTTGCGGTGACACCACCGCAGACATCCGCGTTCCCCACAAGGGCGACGTGGCCAGCCAGGTGATCGAAGGTGCCTACGAAGTCCTCGAAGGCTTCGAGCGCGTGCAGAACTCGCGCGATGCGATGCGCACCATCACCCTCGATGAGGGCGAAGCGGAAATCTTTGCGCATTCTGCCCTGGCGCTCAAGTACGACGACCCGGCCAAGTCCACGCCTGTCACGGAAAGCCAGCTACTGGCTCCGCGACGCTGGGACGACCGCAAGGGCGACTTGTGGGCCGTCTTCAACCGCGTCCAGGAGAACCTCGTCAAAGGAGGGCTGAATGGACGCATGGCTAACGGCCGCAATCAACGCACCCGTCCGGTGCAAGGAATCGACCAGAACCTGCGCCTGAACCGGGCGCTGTGGCTCCTGGCCGAAGGCATGCGCCGGCTCAAGGCGTGATGCCAAGCGGACCTCGCCCATCTCGGGCGAGGTCCAGTTCCTCTCATCCACCGGGTGCCGTCGGCAGCCCGTCAATCATCATCAGGAGAACCATCATGGCAACCCCATCGGCGCCCGAGAAATCGGTTTCGCCCATCGTCGTTGCGGGCCAGCTCACGCTGCGCACCATCCGCGGCAGAAACGGCCCGTTTACGGTCGGACGCCTTGCCACGCACCTCGGTGTGTTCGAGGTCAAGGACCCAGAGCTGGAGCAGTACCCCGAAGGCAAGTACGACGGGCAGTTCATCATTCGCTACATCTTCCCTCGGTCCTACCCGGTCGGTGGCGGCATGCGGTTCGAGATCCGCGCCAGCCTCGACGGGATGACGCTCGAAGGCATCGACAAACTGAGCCGTGACGAAGCGCGCAGCTTCGCCACCCAGGACGTCGATCCGCTCGACGAAGAGCTGGGAGCGCAGCCTGCGGCAATGCCGGCCAAGCCCGCGAAGGCATCCAGACCCGCCAAGCCCGCACCCGTGCAGGCATCGGCGGACCCGCTGGTCGATACCACGCCCTTCGGAGTGGATGCGCCGACGCCCGCTTCGGCTGCTGCCTCCGGCAGCGCTGAGGATGGCGACGCCGCACTGTTCGGCCTGCTCTGGCCGCTGCGCGAATCCGTGCGACTCGATTCGACGATCGACCGCCGCACCTTTCGTGCGCAAATCGCCCGCCTGGGCGAACTGGGCTACACGCTCGACTACAAGACGCAGGAATGGAGCCGCCAGGCCGAACTGCAACCTGCGTGATCACAGACATCGCGTCCGCGATGTTTTCATCCACCCGCCGGGATTCCTTCCCATGCGGAAGAGGCTCCGGCTTTTTTCTGGAGGTCTCCATCATGTCCACCATCGCTCGCGATACACCTCATTCCGCACTGGACGAGCCTGCGTGGCAGGCTGTTTGCAAGACAGCCGCCGAGCAGGCCCAGCGTGGTTGCGGCCTGTCCTGGGACCACTGGGTCACGCTTTTCAGTTCCGAGATCGACGCGCAAGTCAGTCGGTTGCCGGAAAGCCAGCGGGCTCAGGCCCTGGATATCGCGGCCCAGGAATGGGACTACGCAACGCCTGCTGAACGGCGGGAAACCCAGGACTGGCTTGCCGCGAACGGGTTCTGCACCCACGGCATCGAACTGGGCTGCTGCCCAGCCGGTTGCGGTTCCTAGTTCGCACCGGACTTCATCGCCGCTCATACGGCATTCCATCACCCGCTTGGGGGTCTTCCTCACGGGGAGGCCCCTGGCTCTACTTTTCCAGGAGGCCTCTCATGGGCTGGTATTTCTCTCGCCAATCGCGGTCCGAGCTGATCGCGGAACTGGTTGCACCCCAAGAGACCGAGCGCGTCAGCGCGAAGGTCATCGCCCATACCCTGCGCGGCAACGTGCTGTGGTCGGTGGTCGATATGACCGCCAAGGTCGAAGGCGTGCATCGTGATCTTGCACCCGGTCAGTCCCTGCGCTACATCCGCTGCGATCTGCTTCAGGGAAGCGGCGGACAGTGGGGTTACAAGCCGATGGACGAGTCTATGCATCCATTCTATTTCTCCTGCCCGCTGTCCTATCTGGATCTTGCACCGGAGCAGTCCGCCCAATGGCGTGCAAGCGTTCGCGCCTACCACGCACAACGCCGCAGGCCCAAGACAGCCACGGCACCTGCCGCGGCGCTTCCGGCCTGAGCCTCTTTCTCCCACGCCTGGGGCAGTGCTTGCCCCGGACGGGCGGCGGTGCTGTCTCAGTTTTTTTCAAGGACACTACCATGAGTCAGCATTACTTCGAGACCAATTACAAGGACTTTCCCATCACTGTCATTCTGGGCTGGGACCGGCCGATGCAACACGTCTTCTTGGTCATCCGCAAGCCCCCCGAGCTGGTGGATGAAACACTCCAAGTCTTGGACGAGAACTTCCTGTACAGCAACCTGTACGAGAAAGACCCATTCGGCCATGATCTTGACTACTACCGTGAAGTCCTGCGGCACTTTCAGATCAGTGTGCCGGAAAGCATGTTCAACGAGGTAGAGCACGACGCCGTAAGGAATGTCGGCAACCGTTTCGTTAAGCACGGGGCCGATGGCTCGCTCACCGAATTGAGTTCTTGACGTCTTCTGCAGCACATGGCGAGGGAATCCCCGAGCCGTCTGCGTTTTTTCATCCCTAACGGGGCATTCACTGCCTCTGCGGGCGGTGCGGCCCCTCACATCGAGGACTCCACCATGCCTGCCATTTCATCCGATCAGCCCCTGTACCGAATCGACGAATGCAGCGACCTTATGGCCGATGCCTGCGTCTGCGGCGATCAGGGTGACCTCATCTTTCTTTCGGTCTGGGCACGCGACACCGCCATACAGCAGTTCATCGGGCGGCTCACCTTGGGCCGCAGCGAGGATGGCCTGGACCAGTTCCATGTCATCACCGGCGAGGGCGGTTCGCTACCCGTATTCGTCGGCTCGGTCGAACGCCTGGAAAAGCGCCTGACCCGCAGCTATCGCCGCACGCTGTTTGGCTCCATGGTCAATCTCTGGCTATTCGACCGGCGCTGCATCCGGCCCGACAAGAGTTCGGCCAGCGCCTTGGTGCTGCTGCCGCGCTCCGCGGCCGATCCCACGTCACGCCTGTGGCACCTGGTCAAGGACACGTGCCCGCTGCCGCTGCTGGACCACTGGCAATCGCCAGTCCTGGCGCTGCTGCGCGAGCGCGAAATGTTGTGCTCCCTACGCATGGCCCTCGGGCCGCTGCAAGGGTTCCGGCTCGCTATCGACGTGCCTGCGCTCACCAACGCGCTGGGCGATCTCATCCGCCAAAGTGTGCTCGCCGCCCATCCGACCCAGCAACCGGCTGCGGCCGTGCTGGAGATGGCCGCCACCGCCTGACGTTGCCGCGATGGATGCGCGCCCCGCGCGCATCCGTCACTTCCTCATCCCCGCCAGACAGGAGATTCCCATGGCATTGATGTTTCCCAGGCTCGCTAGGAATTTTGCAAAAAACGGGTACTACCCAACCGACGAAGCCACTCTCGAAAGAACCCTCGGCGCACTGGCGCCCGCGGACCCCACGTCCGGCGGGCCGATGTGCATTCTTGACCCATGTGCCGGCGAAGGCGTTGCCATCGCGGAAGCCGCCCATGCCCTCGGGCCTGAGCGGGCCAGTGCTTATGCGGTCGAATTCGACCAGGAACGGGCCAACCATGCCCGGCTACTGGTCGATCACTGCATCCACGGCGACCTCATGGACACCATGATCTCGCGCCAGAGCTTCGGCCTCTTGTGGCTCAACCCGCCTTACGGCGATCTCGCAAGGGACGCCAACGGCAACCTGGGCTACGAAGGCAAGGGCCGTGGCCGGCTGGAAAAGCTCTTCTACCAGCGAACGCTGCCCCTGTTGCAGTACGGCGGCATCCTGGTCTTCATCATCCCGTTCCATGTGCTGGATCAGGAGATGGTCGGCTGGCTGACACGCCATTTCGCGGACCTGGCCGTCTTCCAAGCGGTGGACAAGCAGTTCAAGCAGGTCGTGGTCTTCGGCCGCCGGACTCGCCAGCGCGATCAAGCGGGCGATGACGTGAAAGCGTCTCGCGCCCGGCTGCTGCAAATCGGCCTGGGCGAGCTGGAGGCAGACGAGTTGCCGCTCGAATGGACGTTGTTGCCGTATGTGGTTCCCACGGTCCTGGCCGAGCCGGAGCATTTCTACCGGCTCAGCATGGAGCCCGAGCAGTTCGCCGACGAAGTGCGGCGCTTGAAGGGCCTGTGGCCGGCGTTCGAGACCCACCTGGGCGCGACCCAGCAGACCTTGCGTGCTCCGGCACGCGCCTTGTCCCAGTGGCACTTGGCACTGGCCCTTGCGGCCGGCGCGATCTCCGGTGTCGTGCAGTCACCCACCGGCCGAGCCCTGGCCGTCAAGGGCGACACGTTCAAGCAGAAGTCGTCCGCTGTGGAATTCCGCGAGCGTGATGACGGCTCCTTGGCCGAGACCCGCATCCTCACCGACAAATTCGTCCCGGTCATCCGCGCCTGGGATCTCACGCCTGACTCGGCCACGCTGGGTCAAGTTCTCACCATCCGCTGATTTTCACCCCTCTAACACTGACCTTCCTCATTGCCGGCCACGCGCCGGCTCTTCCTTCCCATCCTGGGGCATGCCATCGCCCCATTGGGAGTGGTGCATGCCCCGTTTTTTTGGAGCATCACCATGAACACGCAAGTCATCGAAGCGGCCCCAGCCACTGATCCCTCGTTCCCCGAGGACGACCTGCTCGAACAGGAACCGTCCGAACTGTCCATGAGCCTTCAGGACTTCGTTTCCGAATTCGGCGACGAACTGCTGGAGTCGCTCAACCGGGCGAATCCGCCCGTCTACAACGGTACGCCGCGCCCGCATCGCCAACTGGTGCTGGCGGGCTTGAAACGTCAGTTGCTCCCCGCCCAAGCCGAGGTCGTGCATACGACGGCGGAACTGCTCCTCAACCAAGGCGAGCGGGCCGCGTTCGTCAACGGCGAAATGGGCAGCGGCAAGACGATCGTCGGCATTGCGCTGGCGGCCGTCCTGCGTGCGGAGGGCTACCGCCGCACCTTGGTGCTCTCGCCGCCACACCTTGTCTATAAGTGGCGCCGCGAGATCCTTCAAACCGTCGCGAACGCGAAAGTCTGGGTACTCAATGGGCCGGACACGCTGCTCAAGCTGATCAAACTGCGCGAGCAACTGGACGTGCCATCGCCGGAACAGGAGTTTTTCATACTCGGTCGGGTACGCATGCGAATGGGGTTCCACTGGAAGCCTGCCTTCGCGCGCAGACGCACCCGCCACGGCGACGTGGGGACTTGCCCGCACTGCGGAGAGGTCATCACCAACCTCGACGGCGAGCCGATAAGTGTTCAGGAGCTGGAGGCGGAAGAGTTTCGCCGCAAGTGCAGTAGCTGCGGCGGCGCGCTGTGGACGCTGATGCGTCCGCGCGGACTTTCTTCTGGCGAGCAATTCGCAGCCGTGAAACGCGCATTGAAGCGTATTCCGACGATCGGCGAAGCAAGGGCGCAGAAGCTGATGAAAACCTTCGGGGACAGCTTTCTGGCCTCGATGCTCGGCGACAACCTGCACAACTTCATCAACCTGATGGACGCGAACGGGAATCTGGTGTTCTCCGACCGCCAGGCGCACCGCATGGAGCGGGCCATGGCGAACATTGAGTTTGGGTTTGGCGAGGGTGGCTATCAGCCCAGCGAATTTGTGAAGCGGTATCTGCCACGTAGCACCTTCGACTTGTTGATCGCCGACGAGGCCCACGAGTACAAGACCGGGGGCTCCGCGCAAGGCCAGGCCATGGGTGTCATCGCATCCAAGGTTCGCAAGGTGGTCTCGCTCACCGGCACGCTCATGGGTGGGTACGCCGACGATCTCTTCCACCTGCTGTTCCGCGCGCTTCCGGGCCGCATGATTGAGGACGGCTACCGCCCGAGTCGCAACGGCAATATGAACGCCGCCGCGATGGCTTTCATGAGGGATCACGGGGTCCTGAAGGACATTTATTCCGAGTCCAATGGCCCAGCCCACAAGACGGCCAAGGGCAGCAAGGTCACGGTCAGAACGGTCAAAGCACCGGGCTTCGGTCCCAAGGGCGTATTGAGGTGCATCCTGCCGTACACCGTCTTTCTGAAGCTGCGAGACCTCGGTGGCGTGTTGCCGCCGTACGGCGAGGAGTTCCGGGAGGTGGCGATGAGCGCCGAGCAAGGCCAGGCGTATCAGGAGCTGGCTTCCAGCCTCACGGCCCAACTCAAGGAGGCCCTGCGCAAGCGGGACACCACCTTGCTGGGCGTGGTCCTCAACACGCTGCTGGCGTGGCCGGATTGCTGCTTCCGGGCAGAGACGGTACGTCATCCGCGCACGCGCGAAGTGCTGGCCTATACCCCGGCCCAGTTCAACGAACTGGAACTGATGCCCAAGGAACGCGAGCTGATCAACATATGCCGCGCAGAGAAGGCAGCGGGTCGCAAGACCTTGGTGTATTCGGTCTACACCGGCACGCGGGACACCACGAGCCGGTTGAAGATGCTGCTGGAGCAGGAAGGCTTCAAGACGGCGGTGCTGCGCGCGAGCGTGGATGCCAGCCAGCGCGAGGACTGGATTGCCGAGCAGCTCGACCGGGGTATCGACGTGCTCATCACCAACCCCGAACTCGTCAAAACCGGGTTGGATTTGCTCGAATTCCCCACGATTGTTTTTCTGCAATCAGGGTGGAACGTCTACACGCTGCAACAGGCCGCGCGCCGTTCTTGGCGCATCGGCCAGAAGCTCGCCGTGAAGGTGATCTACCTGGGGTATGCCGCGTCTTCGCAGATGACCTGCCTGGGGCTGATGGCCAAGAAGATCATGGTCTCGCAGTCTACCTCGGGCGACGTGCCCGAGTCTGGGTTGGATGTGCTCAATCAAGACGGTGATTCCGTCGAAGTGGCTTTGGCTCGACAGCTCGTCGCTGCCTGATATCCATGCTATGCCGGCGGCCCTCGGGCCGCCGGCACTTTCCTTTCTTCCCCTATGGGGACACGGTCATGCCCCTCGCGGGCATGGCGCCGCTTTCCCTCATTCCAAGAAGCATTCCATGAACCACAAACTCAAACTGACCGCAAAGTCGTCGAGGCCCGCCTGACGCTGGACGTGACCTATTTTCTCAACGGCGAAGCTGCCGACTTCATGCTCGCGAATCTGCAAAGGCGATGCGAACAAGCCATCGGCAACGGCATGTTGACGGGAGACACCGCCGCTGAAGTCCATCGGCACGAAATCAGCACGACCCTTCTTCCTGAACCTCTGTCGGAAGACGAGATCTTCGACTATATGTACCGCCGCATCGCGGTATATGGCCGCTGGCGGCGGGAGGGTGAGGTGTGCAATGTCGTGGCGGCACGGCTGGTGGATCTGACGCCGCTGCTGGGGCGGCTGGCCGACGCGACGAACTAGAGCCGGGATTTTCATTGACCTGGCGGGGCATCGAGTCCACACAGGGAGTGCGGTAACGCCCAGTTCGCATTCCTGACCGACTGCGCTGCCGCTGGCCTCCCGTGTTGGCTAGCCGGATGGTTTGAGCTGCATGTGGACTTTGAATATGGACCTATGGCCCCAGGTTTTGCAGCCACTCTTCTTGTTCAGGCTTCCAATACCTTGGGCTACTTTCGGCCGCTCTATTTGCAGGTCTATCGGCTTTCTTAATTTTCATTTAATCGGTCAGCTATAAAATCTGAAAGGGAAATTTTTTCTCTATAAATCAATAACTTAATGATTGATTTTAATCAATTGAATAAATCCAGAGAACGTCGATAATCAACTAAATGAACGTCAATGGATTTCAGAATGGCCAAGACCTGTAACCCCGAGCCCCAGCGTCCTTCTAGCAGGAGACACCGTCTGCTTCGGGCGCTTTTAGCCAGCCGTACACGCCTCACGGTCACCTTGGCGGGATGCGTTTCCCTGGCATGGCTCGCTGCTTTAGCGCAGGACACGCCCGTCACTCCAAATGCACAGATCCCTCAGATCATCGACGATCTGCCTGCCGACTATGCCGCCGACCTCAGCCCACAGCAGCGCGAGCAGGTCGACCTCGGCCGCTATGTCGCACGCTTAGGCGACTGTGTGGCCTGTCATACAGGCGACAAGTCCAAACCCATGGCGGGTGGCCTCGCGCTGGAGACGCCGTTCGGCAAGCTCTACTCCACCAACATCACACCGGACAAGACCACGGGCATCGGCGGCTACAGCTTCGAGCAGTTTGAGCGCGCTATGCGCAAGGGCGTGGCGGCCGACGGCCACAACCTGTATCCAGCCATGCCTTATCCGTCCTACGCCAAGATGACGCCGGAGGACATGAAGGCGCTCTACGCCTACCTGATGCAGGGCGTCAAACCCATCGAGCAGGCCAATACACCTTCCGACATGGGCTTTCCGTTCAACCAGCGCTGGGGGCTGTCGCTGTGGAATTGGATATTCCTTGACGACGAGCCCTTCCAAGCTGTGGAAGACAAGGGGAAGGAGTGGAACCGCGGCGCCTATCTGGTTCAGGGCCTAGGCCACTGTGGCGCGTGCCACACGCCGCGAGGCATCGCCTTCCAGGAAAAGACCATGACCAGCGAAGGCAGCAACGGCGATCTGTTCCTGGCTGGGGAGACCGTTGAAGGCTGGCGCGCCCTGAGCCTGCGCAACCTGTGGACGCCGGAGGAAACCGCCGAGATGCTCAAGACAGGCCGCAACAAGCACGGTACCGTCTCGGGCAACATGGTGGACGTGGTGCAGCACTCCACGCAGTACATGACCGATGCAGATCTGCTGGCCATCGGCACCTACCTGAAATCGCTGCCCCCCGGCAAAGACGACCTGCCCATGCAGGTCGCCCAAGGCCCGCAGCCAAACATCGCGCAACACCGGACCGGCGGCACAGCCAAGCCCGGTGAAATGCCCATCGACATCTTCACCTCACGCGGGGGTCTGGGCTACCTACAATTCTGTGCGGACTGCCACCGCTCCAACGGGGACGGCGTGCCCAATGCGTTCCCTTCGCTGGCCGGCAACAACACCCTTCAATCGCAGGACCCGTCCACGCTGATCCACATCATGCTGACCGGCTGGAAGGCCCCGATCACGCAAAGCCACGCGCGGCCTTTGACGATGCCCTCGTTCGCGCAACTGGGCGACCAGGAGATCGCCGAAATCCTGAACTTTACCCGCCGCGCCTGGGGCCGCGCCGACGCGCGCGACATCAAGGTCGGCGAAGTGACCAGTGCCCGCAAGCAACTCGATGCCAAGGCCGAAAACCATCGTCCGTTTGAGACGCCGCGCCTGGCGGAGATGCTCAAGGAAAAGAACGCCGAGCAACTGGTGCTGGGCGCGCGCCTGAACATCGACACGGCACGCATGCTGCCCAACAACGTCGGCAACAAGCTCAACTGTGCCAGTTGCCACCTGAATGCCGGCACCGTGGCCGACGGCTCGCCCTACGTCGGGGTCTCCGCGTTCTTCCCCAGCTACGCCACACGCGCAGGTCGCATCATCACGTTGGAGGATCGCATCAACGGATGCTTCCAACGCTCGATGCACGGCAAGCCATTGCCCGTCACCAGCGACGAGATGAAGGCCATGGTTGCCTACTTCGACTGGATGAAGCGAGAAACCAAGCCCGAAGACAAGGTGGAAGGCCGTGGTGTGGGCAAGGTCGATCAGACGCTTATTCCCAACACCGAGAACGGTAAGCGCATCTATACGGCGCAATGCGCGCTGTGCCACGGCCCGAACGGCGAGGGTGTCAGAAACGCTAAGGGGGATACGGTCTATCCCCCGCTGTGGGGTGGCGAGTCCTTCAACATCGGTGCAGGCATGGCTCGCACCTACACAGCGGCGGCCTTTGTCAAGCGGAACATGCCCATCGCATTCGGCACGCATTTCCCACTTGGCCAAGGAGGGCTCACCGACCAGGAAGCCGTAGACGTGGCCGGATACTTCACTCATATGGACCGCCCTGATTTTGCGCCCAAAGTCAAAGATTGGCCCAAGGACAAGAAGCCTGCTGATGCACGCTATTGAAAAAATCGTCAGACATGAGGCTAGGACGTTGATCCCATCGAGATCGGGCTGGACAACTGCTCGTCCCGCTGCTCATTTCACCTTGGCTCAAGAGGAAATTAGTTTAAATTCTGGTAAACGACATTATTTACGACAGCCTTGTTCTGGCACTCAGGAATCCTCATGGCAGAAATCATTTCATTGGGCACCGACAACTTCTCGCGCGTCGTAAATCACGGGCTGGACGAGGCCGTCATCTATTTCTTCGCCTCGTGGTGCCGCCCATGTAGAACCATGAGGCCAGTGTTTGATGAGCTTGTACTGCGTGGCCTGCCTTCGGGCGTTAGTTTCGGAATAGTAGATATAGGCCAAGCACCCACTATCGCTCAGACCTATGGCATACGATCAGTGCCATCCGTAGGCATCTTTCGGCAGGGAAAGCTACTTGCTGTCGTTCCTGGTGAAGTATCGATCGACGAGGTTCTGTCTCGCGTACAGCGCGCCCTCGGGCCTCAGTTCTTGTGAGACCCTTAACTTCGCGAAATTAACCATCTAGGGAGATATCGGACTATCAAGCATTCAAACGCGAGGCGAAGTGCTAGCCTGTGCAGAGGTCGCACCGAAGTCATCGTCAAGCCCCCATCAGGGGGCCCATGGCTCGCTACGTGACGCCTACTGATTCAGAATTTATGATGCTACCTGCGCTTTGTCGTGAGCGTTACCAACGCAATGCCAGCCAGTACGACTAGCGCAGAAATAGCCCCTCTTGACGTAATTCTTTCTTCAAGGAGCAAAGCTCCAAAAATTGCGCTCAAGACAGGCACAGAAAGCTGCACAGCACCCGCAGTTATTGCAGCCATGCGGATTCTCACCCAATACCAAATGGCATATCCGACACCTGATGCCAAAGTGCCAGAAAGCAGCGCGTAAATAATCCCTGCACGATCAACTCTTACAGCCTCGTTTGGGATTAGCAGCAGCCCAATAGAAAACGGTATTGCCAAAAGAAAGCTACTCGCGGTGCCGGAAATCGGTGAGTCACCCTTTTTCCCCAACAACGAAAAGCCGCCCCAAGCAAAACCAGCCAATGCCATTAGTGCGGCGGCCCCTAAAGGTGGAGCTGATGCGCCCGGAGCCAGAAAAAACACCAGCCCGCCAAGTGCTAGCAGCATCCCAAGAAAGCTCGCCCGCTCCCCCTTGTAAATTCCATAAGAAATCATCAAGAGCTGTGCCGCCGCAAAAAGCACGAGCGCGCCCGCTCCCGTACTTATATTCCGATATGCAAATGAGAACGCGGCTGCATAGATAAATAACAGAAAGGCAGAAAACCAATTAATTCTGGAAAATTTTGGAGACTCACCCTTAATCTGCGCAATAGAAACAAGCGTCAGTGCACCGGAGATAATTCTTATGGCAGTGAAGGATGCGGCATCAATTTCCGTTGTCTGAAATGCCATCCTGGTAAACAATGAATTGGCCGCGAAAGCCATCATTGTTATCAACGTCAGCACTACGATTAACCACTTACCCTCATATGCTGTCAATGAATCTTCTTTCTTATTTTTTCCGCCCAGGGCTTCCATTCAATCACCTCTTTTGAGTTAAATATGGCTCATGGCCTGAAGCTGTTATTTCAATAGCCTTCTACCCATCGCTGCGATGCGCATCGACTGCGATGGCAAATCTCGCGAGCGCGTCTTCAAGCACGGTGCGCGGGCATGCCAGGTTCAGCCGGACGCACTGCGCGCCGTTCTCGATAAACATCTCTCCGCCTTCAAGGATTAGGCCGGCATGTTCCAGAAAAAAGCGAGTCAGGTTGATGGATTCATCGAAGTAGGCACTCAGGTCCACCCACGCGAGGTAGGTGGCCTGCGGAACTCGGAACCGTGCCTCTGGAAGCACCCCGGACAAGTAGTGCCGCATGAAGGCGAAGTTGCCATCCAGATATTCTCGGAGCGCGTCAAGCCATGCTTCGCCATCACGGTAGGCTCCGGTCGCCGCCGCCAGGCTCAGGGGATTGACAAACGGGTAGTGCCTGCGCCTCCACTCGGCGCGAAGCTCGGCATCGGGGATGATTACCGTGGCGATCATCATCCCCGCTAGGTTGAAAGTCTTGCTGACCGCCATGCAGGTGATGATCTCGTTGCGGTCCGGAAACAGCTTGGCCATCGGCGTATGGGATACGCCCGCGCGGGTCAAGTCGCAGTGGATCTCATCGGACACGATCCTGACGCCATGGGCCAGGCACAGCTCGCCCATGCGACGCAGTTCGTCTTCGTTCCAGACGCGCCCCGTGGGGTTGTGGGGGTGGCATAGGAAAAAAAGCTTGACGGCCGGATCGCGCACCTGGCGCTCGAAGTCCTCGAAATCGACTTCGTAGTGCCCATCATTTCTTCTGTGCAGGGGTGAGGTCACGAATGCGCGGTCGCGCTGTATAGCCGCGTGTTTGAAGTAGCCATACGAAGGCGTGAGGCTGAGCACCTTGTCGCCAGGAGCGCAGATGTATTCGACCAGGCCAAACAATGCAGGAATCACACCCAAGGAGGTCTGCATGTGCTCGCGCTCGAAGCGCCAATCGTAACGCCGCTCGCACCAAGTGCCGAAGGCCTCGTACAAGTGGCTGTCGAAGTTCATCGTGTAGCCGAAGATGGGGTGTGACAGGCGCTCGCGCATGGCGTCGATGGCGGCGTCGGGCGCAGCGAACTGCATGTCCGCCACCCACATCGACAACAGATCCCTTTCGGGAATCTGCAAGGGAGAGGCCGATGGGTCAGCCCCAAATAGATAGTTCTCGTATCCATCCTGCGCCAAGGCGTTAGTGCCCAGGCGCGGTATTACCTGATCGAAATCGAACATCATCAACATCTTCCCTTAAACGCCGACAGCACAAGACCTGGCTAACCGCCACCGATGCAACAGGTCAGATTCGGCAGCCGTCAATACCGCAACTTGCGCCATCCTCTGCATTAAGAGACGCAGGTGCTTCGATCGCCGTCTGGCGCAACGCCGAAACGAATGCCTCGACCGGCTGGGCACCGGAGACATAGGCCTTGTCGTTTAAGACGAACAGCGGCACGCCATTGGCGACAGAATTTGCACGCCCTTCATCCTGTTCAATTTCGTGGACGCGGTTGAAGTCGATCCCGGCAATCTGTTCCACCGACATCCCGACTTGTGCGGCGATCCCGCGCAGTACCTCATGGTCGAAAATGTCCTGCCCATTGGTGATGCTGGCGAGAGACAATGCCTCGATCATCTTGTTGCGCTCCGCTTCAGTACCCGCACTCTTGACCAGCGAATGAGCGGCCCGGGTATCGCCGAAACGCATGGTTCCGAAGTTGTAGGTCAGACCTTCCATTGCGCCATGCGTTGCAACGGCGTCCATCATCTGCTGCGCCTGACGTTCGTTTCCGAATTTCATCTTGAGCGCGCTGGCGAAATCCATGGGCTCCATGCCTCTGGCCAAGCGGTAAGCATGATTGGTGACAGTCACCTGCACCTCTCCAGACAGGCGTTCTATTGCTTTTTCCAAGCGGCGCTTGGCGATCCAGCACCAAGGGCAGACAAAATCCGACCACAAGTCAACACGCACAGTTTTCATAATAAATTCTCTTTAAGATTTCAGATTGAGGAATACGCTCAATGTCGAGCACATTCCTCACCAAAAACGCCGACAATGCGCAACAGAACACGAGCATCGACGGCTTTGTGATCGTCCAACGCCCAGTCAATAAAGCTGGCACCCTCCAGCAGACTCAGAATTTGTCTGGAACTGGCTTCGGTATTTATGTCAGCAGGTATCTGCCCATCTGCCACGCCTTCATCGAGCACACTCTGAAGCCATTGGAGCTGTATGCGGAAAAAGTAGCGGGTCAACTCCTGCAAGCGCTCAGGCAACACAGACATTTCCGCTGCCAGTGCACCACACAATGGCAACCGCCCTTCCTTCACACCCGCCATGAACCAACTGGCGAAGGCGTTCAGGCGCTCCCCCACGGACTGCTGCCTGCGGCAGATGTCGTCATAGGCCTGCATCATCTGCTCGACATAGACCTGCACCACCGCCAATCCCAAATCCTCTTTTGCGGGAAAGTGGTGGTGGATGCTCGCCTTACGAATTCCAATTGTTTCAGCCAAGTCGGCGTAGCTGAAAGCGGAGTAGCCCTTGGAGCGCAGGAGAGCTTCTGCAGTTCGCATCAATGCCTCGCGAGTGCTCGTTTGAGTGGGACTGCTCATGGCGTGGCTCCTGGTGGACAAAGGGCGTTATTTTCCGCTGACGACCAGTTTGGGAACCATGCGGATGGCGCGCGCGAAGTTCGCAAAGTTCGGCGAAGTCCGCATGACGGCCTGATGAATCTGCTCCATCTGCTCGGGGGTGCCATCAGCGTCGATGCGCACGGTGTACTGAACTTCGTCGTAACCAGGGTTGACGTTCTCGTCCAACCCCAGGAAACCGCGCAGATCGAGCGAGCCGATCGTGTCGATCTCCAGCGAACGTACCGTGATACCCATGGCGGCGGCATTGGCCACATAGCCCACGGTCATGCACGCATTGAGCGCGGCCATCAGCAATTCCTGCGGATTGGGAGCGGTGTTGGTGCCCAGCAGTTCGGTCGGTTCATCGGCCAAGATAGTGAAATCGCGCGCATGGCTCTGTCCGCGCAGATCGTAGGACTTCACGCTCGCTACTGAGCGAGTCTGACCATCCCAGCGGGTGTTGACCTCGAACTTGGCCTCGGCATTGGTGGGTTCCTTGCGGATGCTGTCTGCGAATTCCTGGAATGCGGCTACGTTGATTCCGTTGAGAGAAGGCGTCATGTGTGACCTCGAAAAATAGGGTTTAGGGAGAAAACAGCAGGAGCTTTATCCTACCTACTAGAAGGTAGTTCGTCAAGGGTATGCGGATGAAGTTAGCGGCCACCACAACAAAACCAAGGCGACGGGCGAAAATGCGGATGCAACGCGCCGTTCGTGTGCTTCGACCCCGCGGATAGCGGAGTCCTCCTGTTGGGCGCCCGTGAGCCGAGCCTTGTTCCGCAAAGTCATCATGATGATGTGACCGATGGCCAAACCGGCTCCATCCGCAGCAACGTCGGCGAGAGCAAGGTCACCTGCAACGACACCATGGCACCCGCGACTATCCCGCCGCGGTGACGGACCGACCCTTCGGCGGCGACGGTCTGCTCGTGCGCTGCTGACCGTAGTCCAACTGGTGCAGGTCAAAGCGGCCTGAAGTTGAACCAGGATCTTCAGCAGTTCCTCGGAGCCTGCATTCCGAGCATTTCGTCCTCTCGGGACGCGGCCCTTAACCCTCAGGAAAGCTTCGCCAGATGGTGGCTTTCGTTGACGCGCTGAATGCTGAAAACCGTTTCCTGAATCTCGATCTCGTTGAGGCAGCACGGCTCCTGCCTGATGTGCCAGTATCGCGACAGCGGCAGGCCGAGGGCGTGCAGCAGCAAGATGCGGTTGATGCTGTCATGTCCGACCAGAACGACGGTCTGATCCTTGTGCTTGCGCCGCACGACCTGCAATACATTGATTGCACGGACTAGCACAACTGCCAGCGTCTCGCCGTCCGGGATCACTGCCAAGTCGGGCGCTTCAAGCCAGATGCGGAGTTCGTCGGGCCACCGCGCACGCACTTCTTCGTGGGTCAGCCCTTGCCACCGGCCGTAGTGAGTATCAGCCAAGTCTTCGAGGATGTTTAGCTGTACGCCAGTGGCTCGACCGATGGCTTCGCCAGTACGCACGCAGCGCGACAGCGGACTGACATAGATGGCGTCGGGCTTCCAGGTCTCGGCAACGCGGTGGCCCAGCGCCTCGGCTTGGCGTTTGCCAAGCTCCGAGAGGGGCAGTTCGGCACGTCCGCGAAAGCGCTCGGGAGCAATCCAGTCCACATGCCCGTGACGGGTCAAGATAATCTTCGTCATTCGATCACGCTTTTTAAGAACAAGGTTTCACTTAGATCAAACGGATAAAGGCATCCCTGCCCGCATAGACCGCCGTGCTTCCCAGCGTTTTAGTGTGCGTCTCGTCCAATACGCCCGTACTCGACGGGCACCTTCACATAGGTCAGCTCAATGGCCTCCTGCGCCAACGCCTCCATCAGCCGTTGACATGCCGCCTCATCCACGGAAACTGTCACCGCCAGCGGCTGGTCTGCCAGTTCGAAGAAGTGCGCGGAGTGGAAGCGGCCGACGTGATCGAACCCTTCCGCGCCACCCACAAGCGTGCCACCGACAGCGCCATGGCTCTTGGCGAACTGCAAGAGCCAGTCGCCGATCGGGGTGTGTCCATGACGACGGTCTTGCGCAGTGAAGAAGGTCAGTTGATAGCCTTTCATGGGGCCTCCTCAGTTAGGAATGACGGGTGATAGATGCAGATGCCATGCCCAGTGCCGCCATCGTGAGCGAACCGCCCACGTGCAGCGCCAGCATGCTTGCCGACCAGCCCAGACGGCCGTCGCGCAGCAGCGTGAGCAGTTCAGCGGAGAACGTCGAGAAAGTGGACAGGCCGCCAGCCAGGCCAGTGATCACGAACAGGCGCCAGATCGGCGACAACCCCGGCGTCATGCCGAAGTAGGCAATAGCGAAGCCGACGATGTAGGCTGCTATCAGGTTGGATGCCAAGGTGCCCATCGGAATCGACGGCACCAGCGCATTCATCGCCAGGCTCAAGGCGTAGCGCAGGAGCGCTCCAATGCCCGAGCCGATGCTTATGGCGAGCACTGCGTATGCCCCGGTCATGATCAGCAACTCCGGGCCGCATGGCCGTGCGCGGTTCGCGTGTGCGACAGTAGCCGCTCGCACAGAAACAGCACGGCAGGCATCTTGTTCAGTACCTCGGCGTGTTCCTGCATGAACGCGCGCACGAGACCCACGCCCGGGCCCAGCCCGATCGCTCGGGGATGGGACTCGCGCCAGACAGTGGCAGGATCCAGGGATATCAGGAAGAAAGCCGAGGCGCTACCGACCAACACGGCAACAACGCTGGCGATGAGAAACCAGTTGCCCGAGTAGGGCACCAGTTCAAGCTGTTTTAGGTGGCAATAAGGCATGGATCCGTGCACTCGAAATTCTTCGGGCTGACCCATGCAAGAGATGTAGACGCAAACACCTACAGCCCCGACAAAAGGTCAGGTGGCTGTAGGCGTCATCAGCAGCGAACGCTGCGGTTTGATCGGGAGGAACGCCATCTCCGACTAACTCATTGTACCGGCTCATGACAAGACCGTCGAGAACTGTCTCCGCGGATTCATTCGGTTCGCGCAGGGAATGCCTTGCCGCAACGTATTGCCTGGGTGGAGAGACCGGCAGTGGATTGCCCTTCGGTACCGCTTAGCCCGGCATCCACTCGGGCTTGAAGTGAGGGGAGCAGTCTCTCAACCAATGACCTTTGGGCCTATTTCCTTTAGTCAGCGACCCACTGCGGAGAAATCGGGCGCTACCTAGTTCGCATTGTTTGCTGCCGCTCGTGGCCCGAGCGGCGATGGTGAGGGCTCGATGTTTCAGGACGACGCGCCATGTGCCCCTCTCCACGCTGGTTTCACTATCCCGAACGCCGCCTGCTAGCGGGTTTTCTCGGCCTGCTTTGGTCGGTGCTGGCTGGCGGCTGCGCGACGACGAACGCACCGGTCGCGCCCGACACCATCGACGAAGTCTCGGTCGTGCCCGCACCCGAGGCCCCCGAGTACATCCCCGTCGTGCGCTACGGCCGCTACACCCTCGTGGAACTGGCACCGACAGCAGCTCAGCGCGACCTGCTGTTGCAGACCATCGATGTCGCCATGCCGGAGGACGCCCGCGCCACTGTCGGCGACAGGCTGCGGCATGTGCTCAAGCGCAGCGGCTACGGCTTGTGCCAGACGGCGCACGCGGTGATCGAGCTGTACGCACTGCCGCTGCCGGCGGCGCACCTGCACCTCGGCCCCATGACCCTGCGCGATGCGCTGCTCACACTGGCTGGCCCAGCCTGGAAACTGCATGCGGATGATCGCGCACGGCAGATCTGCTTCGAGCGGTCTGACGAAGGCGCAAGCGCGGAACCGGCTCCCGAGCCATCCGTTTTCGAAGCGGTGCAAACCTTCCCGATTGAGGAAGGCCGGCCATGAGCGACCCCCAGTTCTCCCGGCGCTCGGCCGCCGCCGTAGTGGTGCAGAGCCTGATGTGGCTGTGGCTGCTTGGCCTTAGTGTCCTCGTGGTCCTCAGCTACCGGGCCGTGAACGACCAGACCGATCAGGAACGGCTCGATACCCGCTTGCAGCGCCTTGAGGTGCAGGTAACGGGCCTGGCCGAAGCCACGCAGGACCTGCAGCAACAGCCTGCCGCCGCAACGGCCGCGGGCCTGCAAGACGCCCGTCGGGCCTTGGAAGCCCGCATTGCCGAGGTCGAGCAGACGCTGGGTAGCCATGCCGCTGCTGACGATCTTCAGGCGTTGCGCACGGAGGTCGAGCAGATCAAGGCGAGCCAGACCGCCGCGCGTGCCGCTGCACCCGTTCAGCCGCGCGCGTCGAGCAAGCCGGCCGCCTCCCGGCCCGCACCTCCGCCACTGCCGTTCCGCGTCGTCGGCAGGGAGCTGCGCGCCGGTCAGCGCAGCGTGTCGGTCACGCCGAATGGCGGCGATTTCACGCCTGATCAGCTTCAGGTGCTGCTGCCAGGCGATACGGTCGGCCCCTGGCGTTTGCAAGCCATCGAAGGCAGCACCGCAGTGTTTCAAGCCGGCGAGCAGACCCGTCGTGTGGCGATCCCCTGACCGGAGCACACACCATGAAGCCGTCGATCATCTTTTCCGCGCTCCTGCTCGCGTCTGCCCAGTGGCCCGCCTGGGCGCAGCAGCCCGCCACAGCTCTCGTCCGCAATGCGCAAAGCCAGGAGCGCCCGCTGGTCGCCCGCATTCTGGACGACCGGGTGTCGAGCGACTGGGGGCTGCAACCTCAGGAGTGGGCGCGCTACCGCGAACTTATGGACGGGCCGCTGGGCATCTACTCGCCGAACCTGGATCCGCTGTCGGTCTTGGGCATCGAGGCCCGCACGGATGAAGAGCGGCGGCGCTACGCGGAGCTGCAAGTGCAGGTCGAGGCGCGCCGCGTTGAGAAATTGTTGGCGTATCAGCGTGCCTACGACGATGCCTGGCAGCGTCTGAACCCCGGCATGCAGCGCGTGAACCTGCCCGACGACAAGCCCGGCACCGCCGCTGCACGCGGCAGCGGTCGCACGGCGGTGTTCGTCAAAGACGGTTGCGAAGCCTGCGGGCAGCTCGTTCAGCGCCTGCAATCCTCGGGCACCGAGTTCGACCTGTACATGGTCGGCAGCCGCCAGGACGACGGACGCATCCGCGACTGGGCCAAGCGGGTGAACGTCGATCCGGCGCGTGTGCGCAGCGGCAGTATCACCCTCAATCACGACAGTGGGCGCTGGCTGTCGCTGGGCCTGCCCGGCGATCTCCCTGCGGTCGTACGTGAGACCAACGGCCAATGGCAGCGCCAGCCGTAACCGCGTCCCTACGCGCACTGGCGCTTGCTACGGGTCTCTGTGCCTGCGTTGCGCCGGCCCAGGAGATTCCGCCGCCGGCATACCAGCTCGCCGCCCAGCGTGCGGACATCCCTTCAATTGTCCTCTATGCCGTGGCATTGCAGGAGAGCGGGATCCGGCGCAATGGACGCATCGTCCCGTGGCCATGGTCTCTCAACGTGGCCGGCCAATCACGTCGTTTCGCCACCCGCGCTGACGCCTGCGCGGGTTTGCAGCAGGCGATGCGCGCTACGCCGCATACGCGCATCGACGTGGGCCTCGGGCAGATCAACATCGGCTACCACAAGCACCGCTACGCCAGCACCTGCGATCTACTCGACCCGTACCGCAACCTCGCCGTCGCCGCTGAGATCCTGAAGGAGCAGCACAACGACGGCGAAGACTGGCTGCTCGCAACCGGCCGCTACCACCGCCCCGCGGGCGGCGAGCCCGCCGCGCGCTATCGGCGCAGCGTGTCCCGCCACATCGCGCGCGTGCAGGGCGCCCACCCGACCGCCGCGGCCCCTGCCGCGCACCAGGAGACATCCCCATGACGAAAACCCATCTGACCACTCTCACGGTCAAGGGCCTGCTTGCGCTGCTGGCCGGCATGCCGCTGGCCTCGCATGCCGGTGAACCGCTGATCGTGGTCGAGGACCTTGGTGGCACGTCGGCGCTGCCGTACTACGAGGCGCTGAACCTCCAACCCCGCAGCGACGCAGCCAGGCCACCCGTCCCAACACCTCAGGTTCCCGCGACGCCGACCGACGAGGCTGCGATGTTGCCGGTGCGCAGCCCGCAGCTTACGCCTGGCACGGTGACGCGCCGCGTGATCGAGGCGCCCGGCCTGCGGCCCTTCGCCATCGTGGGCGACGACGAGGCATCGCAGGTCTGGCTGCGGCGTCATGCGGCTTCCCTGCGCGAACGCGGCGCGGTTGGCCTGGTCGTCAACGTCGAGACCGAGCAGGGTCTAGCCCGGCTGCGCGCCCTGGCGCCCGGCGTGCCACTGGCGCCCGTGGCCGGTGACGATCTAGCTGTACGGCTGGGCCTGCGCCACTACCCGGTGCTGGTCACCGCCACAGCGATCGAGCAATGACGCCATGTCGGGTAAGCAGCCGGTCGAGGTCCTGCTGCGGCCAGCGGTGGAGCTATACACCGTTGCCGCATGCGCCGGCGCCGCGATTCTGTCCCTGGTGGCCCCCTGGTCGCTCGCGCTAAGCCCAGCTATGGGCGTGGGCAGCGCCCTGGCATTCGGGGCCTATGGCGCACTGCGTTACCGCGACGCGCGCGTCATCCTGCGCTATCGCCGCAACATCCGTCGCCTGCCGCGCTACGTGATGACCAGTCGCGACGTGCCCGTCAGCCAGCAGCGGCTCTTCGTAGGGCGCGGCTTTCTGTGGGAGCAGAAACACACCCACAGGTTGATGCAGACCTACAGGCCGGAATTCCGGCGCTACGTCGAGCCGACCCCCGCGTACCGGCTGGCAAGAAGGCTGGAAACACGCTTGGAGTTCGCGCCGTTCCCGCTATCCCACCTCGCGCGGCTCGCGAGCTGGGATGTGCCGATCAACCCCGCGCGGCCGTTGCCGCCCGTGGGAGGCTTGCCCCGGCTGCATGGCATCGAGCCGGATGAGATAGACGTCAGCCTGCCGCTTGGCGAGCGAGTCGGTCATTCCTTGGTTCTGGGCACTACGCGCGTGGGCAAGACCCGACTGGCCGAGTTGTTCGTGACCCAGGACATTCGTCGCAAGAGCGCTACGGGCGAGTACGAGGTCGTCATTGTCATCGATCCCAAGGGGGACGCCGACCTGCTGAAGCGGATGTACGTCGAAGCCCGGCGTGCGGGCCGTGAGGGCGAGTTCTATGTCTTCCACCTGGGATGGCCTGACATTTCGGCACGGTACAACGCTGTGGGCCGCTTCGGTCGCATCAGCGAAGTCGCGACCCGCGTGGCGGGGCAACTCTCCGGCGAGGGCAACAGCGCGGCCTTCCGGGAGTTCGCCTGGCGCTTCGTGAACGTCATTGCCCGCGCTTTGGTGGAGCTGGGGCAGCGACCGGACTACATGTTGATCCAGCGCCATGTGATCAACATTGATGCTCTGTTTCTGGAGTATGCCCAGCACTACTTTGCCAAACATGAGCCGAAGGCTTGGGAAATCATCGTCCAGCTCGAAGCGAGGCTGAACGACAAAAACATCCCCAGGAACATGATCGGGCGCGAGAAGCGTGTGGTCGCGCTGGAGCAGTACCTTTCCCAGGCGCGCAACTACGACCCGGTGCTGGACGGCCTGCGCAGTGCAGTGCGCTATGACAAGACCTATTTCGACAAGATTGTCGCGAGCTTGTTGCCGCTGCTGGAGAAGTTGACCAGTGGAAAAATCGCGCAACTCTTGGCCCCCAACTACTCCGACCTCAACGACCCCAGGCCCATCTTCGATTGGATGCAGATCATCCGTAAGCGGGCCATCGTCTATGTAGGCCTGGATGCGCTCTCCGACGCCGAGGTTGCAGCAGCGGTCGGCAATTCGATGTTCAGCGATCTCGTGTCGGTCGCTGGGCACATCTACAAGCACGGGGTGGACGACGGCCTGCCAGGCGCATCGACGGGCTCGCGTGTTCCGATCAACGTCCACGCCGACGAGTTCAACGAGTTGATGGGCGACGAGTTCATCCCGCTGATCAACAAGGGTGGCGGTGCCGGCCTGCAAGTCACTGCGTACACCCAGACCCTCTCGGACATCGAGGCTCGCATCGGCAACCGCGCGAAGGCGGGCCAGGTGATCGGGAATTTCAACAACCTGTTCATGCTGCGCGTGCGCGAGACCGCGACCGCTGAACTGCTGACCCGGCAATTGCCGAAGGTCGAGGTCTATACCACTACCATCGTAAGCGGCGCGACCGACAGCTCCGACATTCGCGGGGCCACGGATTTCACGTCGAACACGCAGGACCGCATCAGCATGTCCAGCGTTCCGATGATCGAACCGTCGCACATCGTGGGCTTGCCCAAGGGGCAATGTTTCGCGCTGCTGCAGGGCGGCCAGCTCTGGAAAATTCGCATGCCGCTGCCTGCACCGGACCCAGACGAAGTGATGCCCGCGGATTTGCAGCAACTGGCCGGATACATGCGCCAGAGCTACAGCGAGGCCACGCAGTGGTGGGAGTACACCAGCTCCCCCGTCTTGCAGGACGCGGCATTGCCCGAAGATCTACTGGTTGACGCCGCACCGGCCGAACCTGCCACAGTAGACACCGACACTGGCTCCGGCGCTGGCAACGAGGCCTCGCTATGAAGGATGCTGCCTCCACCGCGCAGCGGGAGCAAAGCCAGCGCCAGGGCTTGATCGTCGGCACGATCACCTTGCCGTTTCGACTGCTCGGCGTGCTGATCGGTTCGCTGTTTTTCTCGATCGTGGTGGAGTGCGTCGGCATGCACCTATTTTGGAAAGACCAGGGCTGGCGCCACTCTCAGCAGATGTTGCAGTACGAACTGAGTCACCTGTCCGGGCACTTCACGCGTAGCGTGGTCGTGCAGGAACCGGGACGCACGGCGCACGAGCTGGTGGATACTGGCTACGAATGGGTGTTCGTGCGTTCGGGGCTGCTGGAGCGCATGAGCCAGACCGCCGAGCGCGCTCGCGCGCCAAGCCAAGGGAAAAAGCGCAACTTCCGGTATTTCATCAGCCAGGTCTATGTCTGGACGGAAAGCTACCTGATTGCCGCCGCGTTCACCACGCTCACTTTCGTGGTACGCCTGCTGGTCCTTGCGCTCACGCTGCCGCTGATCTTCACGGCAGCCTTTGTCGGCCTGATCGACGGCCTTGTACGGCGCGACGTGAGGCGATTCGGCGCTGGAAGAGAGAGCGGCTTCATTTATCACCGCGCGAAAGCCAGCCTGATGCCGCTGGCCGTGTTGCCCTGGGTCACCTATTTGGCGCTACCGGTATCGGCGCATCCGCTGCTGATCCTGCTGCCGAGCGCCGCGTTGCTGGGGCTGGCGGTTTCCCTGACGGCAGGGAGCTTCAAGAAGTACTTGTAGATGGCCAGGCCAGGTGTTTGAGTACCTGGCCTCAGCGCGTCTGCGCGCACTACATCCGCTGAGCTACCCGTTCCCAGACCGTCCTCGCTGCTTCGCCGGACGACCCACCGACGCGTTCGATTTCAGCCTCGATCATTCCGACGATCTTGGCATGCCCGGTTTCGGCATCCTCCCATGTAGCGTATTGCCATAGCGGATTCGCCTCGCCATTGACGTTCACTTCCGTCTCGAACAGTGCGGGCCTCCCATCTGGCAAGGGGTTGTGCTCCAGGCCAAGGAATACCGTCGACACCCTAATGTCATCCAGACAGGTATCAGCCACGTGACGGTCAGCGGACCGAAACCAATCCCACCATTCCTTTCTGTCTGCGCAGGGCACGGCGCGACGGTCGACAAGTTTGTATTGCATAGGGTACGCGCTCAGTCGCTTGCAATCCTGAAAGAGTAACCCAACGCGCTGCTTCGTCCACTGCGACCAGAAACAGCCTGTTCTTGGGGGCTGCAGATCGCCTTTAACCCCCAGCCCCAGTGCCAGCCCATGAATCCGGTCGTATCCAAGTTCCTATTGTTTGCGGCCTAAAACAGCCCTGATCTCCACGATCAAGCCATTGCTGAACACAGGAATGGCGCGATGTTGGCTTCGATCTGGCTGCGCGCTGCACATCGCGGCGCGCCCACTTTTCTCGTGACGGCCCTCTCGCTGGGGCCGTCCCCGATGGCGCTGGCTGAGTCCCCGGCACAGCGCCAGGAGCTGGCCGCCGCGCTGCGCCAGCTTGACGCGCTGGAACGCACGGTCACGCACAGCGCCGCGCATGTCGCTGTCGTACCGGGCGAGCGCTACCACTTCGATTACCCCCGCCTGCTGGCTGATTTGGCGCGGGTGCGCGCCGGCATCCAAGACCACCTCACGCCCTCGCGCGCACAGCCGCGCGACCCGTCCGAGCTGGCCGGCAACTACCGCACCGAGCGGCCCAGCGAGGCACGGCCGACGACGCCGGAGGGCGAGCCATGACCGGCGCCCAAGTCTCGGCATTTCAGGCCAACAGCGGCATCACGCCCAACGCGATGGCGACCGTCCTGGTCGGCGCCGTCTTCGCGGTCCTGCTCGTCTGGGGCGTGTGGGCCATCCGAACGGCCTATGTCGGTTGGGCCGAGTCCCGGCTGAACCAGCGCCAGTTTCTGGGCGTCGTCGTGCGCTTTCTCGCGCTGTACCTCGTGCTGACCTACTTCCTCCTCTCCTGACCTGAAAGGACTGACCATGCAAAGCCATACTCCTACCCGTCTTGCCCAGCGCGCCGCCGTGGCCTTGGGCGCAGCACTGCTCCCCGCGCTCTCGTTCGCGCAGGGACTGCCCACGATCGAGAACCCCTCCAGGGGCACCGGCAACGGCATCATGGAGACGATCCGCAACTACGGCTACGACATCATCATGCTCGTGGCCCTCTTGGTAGTGGCGTCGGCATTCATTGGCGTCTGCTATCACGCGTATGGCACTTATGCGGAAATCCACAATGGCCGCAAAACGTGGGGCCAGTTCGGCTTGACCGTCGCCGTCGGCGCCATCTTGCTCGTGATCAGCATCTGGCTGCTCACCGAAGCCACCGGCATCCTGTAAGCGGGGCGGGTCATGTCCGAGCACCAGCACATCCGCGCGGATGGAACGGTCACATTCCTTCCGCACCGGCTCAATCGCCATCCCGTTGTCGTGCGCGGTCTGACGGCCGATGAGCTGTGGATCTGCTGCGGCCTGTCCGGCGGAGCCGCTCTTCTGATCGGCGCGCCGCTGTCCTGGGTATTCCGCACGATTGCCATCGCGCCGACGTTCGTCGTCTTGGGCGTGGCTCTGGGCGTATTCATCGGGGGCGGCATCCTGCGCCGCCTCAAGCGTGGGCGTCCCGACACCTGGCTGTATCGCCAACTGCAATGGCGCATCGCCACGCGCCATCCGCTGATGGCCGGCTGGGTGCGTGGCCACGTGCTGATCTCTCGCCCGGGCGTTTGGACCACCCGCAGGAGCACGCGATGAGCCGCTTCAAGAATGAGGTCGCGCACCTGCAGGCACACATCAAGACCTTGCGCCTCGGTGCTGGCGCACTGGTCATCGTGGCACTGGTCATGGGCGGAGGCTGGTGGAGCGCCCCGCGCGATCTGACCATCCACGTCCCGCCCGACCTGCGCTCCGGCAGCACCAGGAAGTGGTGGCAAGTTCCACCCGAGAGCGTGTACGCCTTTACGTTCTACGTGTTCCAGCAACTCAATCGCTGGCCGACGAATGGCGAGGAAGACTATCCGCGCAACCTGCACGCGCTGTCGTCCTACCTCACGCCATCCTGCCGCGAGTTCCTCAAGGCCGACTACGACTACCGGCGCAGCACGGGCGAGTTGCGACAGCGCGTGCGGGGGATTTATGAAATCCCTGGCCGTGGCTACGGCGACGATCCCACGGCGCGCGTGCGGGTGGTGTCCGACCGCGATTGGGTGGTGACGCTCGACATCAGCGCGGATGAGTACTACGGCGCGGAACAGGTCAAGCGCGCCTTGGTGCGCTATCCCATCAAGGTCGCGCGGGTGGACGTCGATCCCGCGCGTAACCCGTTCGGCCTGGCCCTCGATTGCTACGAAGGCGCACCGCAGCGCATCAGCGCCCCGGACCCAACACCCCGCGCACGGGGCGGCCTGTCTCCGCAGGCACCTCAAGGAGAAACCCCATGAAGCAGCATCGTGTACGCGCATTGCTGGGGCTGCTGGTCCTGCTCGCGGTGCCCGTAGCCAATGCGGTGGAGATCCTGCGTTGGGAGCGGATGCCGCTCGCTGTGCCGCTGAAAGTCGGCCAGGAGCGCATCGTGTTCGTAGATCGCAACGTGCGCGTGGGCGTGCCGGCCAGCGTGGGCGAACGCTTGCGCGTGCAGAGCGCAGGCGGCGCGGTCTACCTGCGCGCAAACGAACCGATCGAGCCCACGCGCCTGCAACTGCAAGATGCGGACACCGGCACGTTGATCCTGCTCGACATCGCCGCCGAGCCAGCCGAGAACGGCGAAGCCGAACTGGAGCCGGTGCGCATCGTCGAGGGCGGCGGCAGTCCGATGCGCTACGGCGATCAGCCGGACGGTGCCGGCGATCCCCCGGTACGTACCTCGGATCAGACAGGCGCCAGGACGGCCCGGCGCGAAACCCCGATTCCCGTGGTCTTGACCCGCTTCGCGGCGCAGAACCTTTATGCACCGCTGCGCACGGTAGAGCCGCTGCCGGGCGTGATGCGTGTCAATTTGCGCCGCGACATGGACCTGGACACACTGATGCCAACGCTGCCGGTGCGCGCGGTCGCGCTCGCGTCGTGGCGCCTGGAAGACCAATGGGTGACTGCCGTGCGCCTTACCAACACCGGCGCCGACTGGGTCGCGCTCGACCCGCGCGTGCTGCAAGGCGATTTCCTCACCGCCACCTTCCAGCACGAGGCGCTGGGCCCGCGCGGCACGCCCGAGGACACGACCGTCCTCTACCTGGTCACGGGCGGCCGCGGCCTCGCGCAGTCGCTGCTGCCGGCGATTCACCGCTTCGACCCTGCCGTGCATCTGCCGCAGCCGGACGGCGACGAGAACGCCAAGGAGGCCCGCCATGCGCAGTAACGGCCTGCTCAAGTGGCTGATGATCCCTGTCGCCATCCTGGTGCTGTTCGTCGGTATCCGGCTGTTCTCGGGTGGAGGCAGCACGGCGCCACCCGCGGCGGACAACGGCGCCCAGCTCACGCCCGAGGAAATGAAGGCGCTGGGCATCGAAGGCGACACCCCGCGCGACACCGTGGCGACGCTCGTTGCCCAAGTGAAGCAGTTGCGCACCGAGCTTCAGACCGCGCTCTCGGACAACAAGTCGCAGCGTGAAGAGAACCAGCGACTGCGCCAGCGCGAGAACTCCATCGACCAGCGCATCAACTCGGCGCTCGAATCCGAGCGGTCCAACCTGCGCCGCGACCAGGAGCAGGCGGCCAGCGCGCGCCAGCAGACCGAAGGGCTGCTCGCCGACCTGCAGCGGCGCCTGGACAGCATCGGCGGGCGCGGCGGCGGCCATGCGGACCTGCCCGTGGGCCTGGGGCTGCAGGGCGGCGACGAGGCCGGCATGGAGGGCGGCGTGCGGTGGGTCGAGCCGGACGACGCAAAGCCCGCCGAGGGGCGCAACGGCGGTCGTGGCGCGAGCGGCGGAATGAGCTTCCCCACGAGCTTCGGCCCGGCGCAGAGCACGCTCGAAACCACCGCGGAAACCGTGGCCAACGCGGGCGCCCGCGCCTCTGGGGTCAAGAGTGCCAAGCCGGTCTATACCGTGCCGACCAACTCCACGCTCATGGGTTCGGTCGCCATGACCGCGCTGATCGGCCGCGTGCCGATCGACGGCACGGTCAACGATCCCTATCCGTTCAAAGTCCTGGTCGGGCCGGACAACCTGACCGCCAATGGCATCGACATTCCCGACGTGGCCGGCGCCGTGTTCAGCGGCACCGCATCGGGCGACTGGACGCTTTCGTGCGTGCGCGGCCAGGTGCGCAGCATCACGTTCGTCTTCAACGACGGCACGATCCGCACGATCCCCGAAGACCGCGAGGGCAACCAGCAGAACAACCAGCAACGCGACGGCTTGGGCTGGATCAGCGACCCGCACGGCATCCCCTGCGTCAGCGGCGAGCGGCGCAGCAACGCCCAGCAGTACCTCGGCTCGCAGGCCCTGATCACCGCGGCCGGTGCCGGCGTGGCCTCGCTCATCGAGAGCGACAGCGGCCGCATGTCCTATGTCGGCTCGGACGGCTCCATCGGCACCGTGGGCATCACCGGCCAGGAAGCGGTCGGCCAGATTCTCGCGGGCGGTGTCCGGGACATGTCGGCCTGGGTCAACAAGCTCTACGGCCAGGCGTTCGCCGCCGTCTATGTGCAGCCCGGCGCCAAGGTCGCCGTCCACCTCGAAAAACCGCTCGCCATCGACTTCGATCCCGAAGGCCGCAAGGTCGATCACCGCGCAGGAGAAAGCCATGCTCTCGAACTCGATTAAGGGCCTGGTGCTGGCCCTCGCCGTCGCGGTGCTCGGCGGCTGCGCCACCAGCAAGGAAAAGCTGCTGACCCACGGTGACCGCACGATGATGGACATCTGGCAGCAGGAGGCCGGCGACGGCGGTGGCGCAGCCGGACGGAACGCCGGCCGCCAGCTGCTCGATGCGCGCCAGAGCCTGCGTCGGCCCCTGACCGACGCCGACGTGCAGGCCGCACCTGTCGAGCAGATGCGCTACACGCGCACCGCGCGCAATGAGGTCCACCGCCAGTTCCAGCGCCTGCCCAATCCCGATCTCGTGATGTACGTGTACCCGCATCTGGCCGGCACCGATCCCGTGCCGGTGCCCGGCTACACGACCGTCTTCCCGCTCTACCAGCGCATCCAGTACGCGATGCCGGGCGAGCGCGTGGAGGACTACTGATGCGGTGGAAACTCCCATGGCCGAAGCTGGCCGGCGCCGGCTCCAGTAGCCCGGCTAGCGATGAGCAGCCGGACAGCTGGCAGCGCCACGTCGAGGCCTTGCGCCAGGCCGGCATCCCCGAACCCGGTTCGGCAGTCCACGGCCGCAAGCCAGCGACCGTGGCCGACGAGCAGGCGCTGTACGACGTTGCGCCGTCCTTCGTGGAACTGCTGCCCTGGGTGGAGTTCTTGCCCGGGTCGAAATCGATGCTCCTGGAGGATGGCCAATCGGTGGCGGCGTTCTACGAACTGGTGCCGCTGGGCACCGAAGGCCGGGAACCCGGCTGGCTCGCGCATGCCCGCGACGCCCTGGAAAACGCGCTTCAGGACAGTTTCGATGAACTGGACGAGAACCCGTGGGTGCTCCAGCTCTATGCCCAGGACGAACCGAGCTTCGACCAGTACATGCAGACCTTGCGCGATTACGTGCAGCCACGTGCGCGCGGCTCGGCGTTCACCGAGTTCTACTTGCGCTTCTTCGGCCACCACCTGCGCGCTGTGGCCAAGCCCGGCGGCCTGTTCGAGGACACGGTGGTTACGCGGCTGCGCTGGCGCGGGCAGACGCGGCGTGTGCGCATGGTGGTGTACCGCCGCGCGAGCGGACAGGGACAGGCAAACCGCCGCGGCCAGACACCCGAGCAGATGCTGGGCATCGTCTGCGACCGCCTATGCGGCGGCCTGGCGAACGCCGGCATCCAGGCCCGGCGCATGGTTGCAGCGGACGTTCACGACTGGCTGCTGCGATGGTTCAACCCCCGCCCCACGCTGCTCGGCCCTGGGGTGGAGGACCGGGAGCGCTTCTACGCGTTGGCGCGCTATCCGGACAGTACCGAGGAAAGCGAGGCCGGCGAGATCGAGTTGGCGAGCGGGCGGGATTTCAGCCAGCGGCTGTTCTTTGGGCAGCCGCGCTCGGACGTGGCGCAAGGGGCCTGGTACTTCGACGGCATGCCGCACCGCGTGCTGATCACCGACCGGCTGCGCATGCCGCCCGGCACCGGGCACCTGACCGGCGAGACCCGCAAGGGAGACGCGATCAACACGCTATTCGATCAGATGCCCGAGGACACCTTGATGTGTCTCACCATGGTGGCCACGCCGCAGGACGTCCTCGAATCGGACCTCAACCATCTGGCGAAGAAAGCTGTGGGCGAGACGCTGGCGTCGGAGCAGACGCTCAAGGACGTGCATGAAGCCCGCTCCCTGATCGGCAGCGCGCACAAGCTCTACCGGGGCACTCTGGCGTTCTACCTACGCGGGCGCGACGAGGCGGAACTGGATCGGCGCGGCCTGGACCTCGCGAACGTGATGCTCAACGCCGGCCTGCAGCCGGTGCGCGAGGACGACGAGGTGGCGCCGCTCAACAGCTACCTGCGCTGGCTGCCGTGCTGCTACAACCCCGGCAAGGACCGGCGCCGGTGGTACACGCAACTGATGTTCGCCCAGCACGCGGCGAACCTGTCGCCGGTGTGGGGCCGCGCCCAGGGCACGGGGCACCCCGGCATCACGATGTTCAATCGCGGAGGCGGCCCGATTACGTTTGACCCCTTGAACAGGTTGGATCGGCAGATGAATGCCCATCTGTTCCTGTTCGGTCCCACGGGCTCGGGCAAGAGCGCCACGCTCAACAACCTGCTGAACCAGGTCACCGCGATCTATCGGCCGCGCCTCTTCATCGTGGAAGCCGGCAACAGCTTCGGCTTGTTCAGCGACTTCGCCAGGCGCCTGGGGCTGACCGTGAACCGGGTCAAGCTGGCACCCGGCTCGGGCATCAGCCTGGCGCCGTTCGCCGACGCACGCCGGCTGATCGAAACGCCCAGCGACGTGCAGACGCTCGATGCCGATGCACTGGACGAAGACCTGCCACCGGATGCCTCGGCCATGGAGGCGGACGAGCAGCGCGACGTGCTGGGCGAGCTGGAGATCACGGCACGGCTGATGATCACGGGCGGCGAAGACAAGGAAGAAGCGCGGATGACGCGGGCCGACCGCTCGCTGATCCGCCAGTGCATCCTCGACGCGGCCGAACATTGCGTGGCAGAGAAGCGCACTGTGCTCACGCGCGATGTGCGCAATGCGCTGCGCACCCGCGGCCAGGACCCGACGTTGCCCGAGATGCGGCGCGTGCGGCTGCTGGAGATGGCGGACGCGATGGACATGTTCTGCCAAGGCACGGACGGCGAGATGTTCGACCGCGACGGCACGCCGTGGCCCGAGGCCGACATCACGCTGGTCGATCTGGCGACCTACGCCCGCGAGGGCTACAACGCGCAGCTCTCGATCGCGTACATCAGCCTCATCAGCACGGTGAACAACATCGCGGAGCGTGACCAGTATCTCGGCCGCCCGATCATCAACGTGACCGACGAAGGCCACGTGATCACCAAGAACCCGCTGCTCGCGCCGTATACCGTGAAAATTACAAAAATGTGGCGCAAGCTGGGGGCCTGGTACTGGCTAGCTACACAAAATATTGACGACCTACCGCGCGCCGCGGAGCCGATGCTCAACATGATCGAGTGGTGGATCTGCCTGTCGATGCCCCCCGATGAAGTGGAGAAGATCGCGCGGTTCCGCGAACTGAGCCAAGCGCAGAAAGCGCTGATGCTCTCGGCACGCAAGGAAGCGGGCAAGTTCACCGAGGGCGTCATCCTCTCCAAGAGCATGGAGGTGCTCTTCCGCGCCGTGCCGCCGAGCCTGTATCTCGCGCTCGCGCAGACCGAACCCGAAGAGAAGGCCGAGCGCTACCAGCTCATGCAGCAGCACGGCGTCAGCGAGTTGGATGCCGCCTTCAAGGTGGCCGAGAAGATCGACCGGGCACGCGGCATCGAGTCGCCGGCCCTGGACCTGCCCTGAATCTGCCGTACACCGGAGAACGCCATGGAACAGAAACGCCCATCCATTCCGATGCAGGTCCAGGCGTTCCGTCGTCGGCGCTGGCAGTTCCGCTGGCCCTGGGCATTGGCCGCGGTGCTGGTTGCGCTGCTGCTGATCTGGCTCGTGTCACGTTCGCCAGGCGGGTCCACACCTCAGACTTCGGCGCCAGTCAGCGACACGCAGGTGGCTGGGCCTCCGTGGCAGATGGGCAATCCGGAAGGGCGTTTCACGCTGACGCTCTACGCGGACCTCGAATGCCCGTTCTGCCGGTCCTATTTTCCAGTGCTCAAGCGTTGGGTGGCCGGCAATGCGGACGTGACCTTGCAATGGCACCACCTGCCGTTGGCCGCGCATGAGCCAGCCGCGTCCGCCGAAGCGCGCCTGGCGGAATGCGCGGGCGAAGCCGGCAGCCATGCCGCCTTTTGGCAGGCCGTCGAATGGGTCTATGCCCACACGCGGAGCGACGGCCAGGGCTTGCCTGAAGGGCTGCGCTACCCCGACCTCACTCCAGCGATCGAGCAGTGTCTGGCGAGCGAGCGGCCCGATGCACCGATCCGCGCCCAGACGGCGGAAGCCACGAACAGCGGCGTGATCGCCACGCCATCGCTGCGGCTGCACGATCGCGAAACCGGCAAGGCGATCCTGCTGCAGGGCCCGATCGAGGGCGATGCCTTGCTGTCGGCCATGGACATGCTCGCGGCCGGCGATCCCGCCGCCATACCCACATCGGAAATGCCTGCCGACGTCGTCGGCGACATGCCCAGGTAGCCCCGGTCTTCAAGGCTACGGCGCAGTCCGCTGCGCTGACCGCAACCCGTTCGCCTCGCATCCTGGCCGCGAACGATCACCGCCACCGCGGTGATGGATGCACCTTGTTCGTTCCCCAGGAGGGCTTGCCCTCCCCGGGCGCGCGCCCTCCGATCTCACCATTTGGAGGTTCGCCATGTCTTTCGTCGTCAATGACTCCTGCCTGGAGTCGCTTTCCGCCATCGCTGCCCAGCACGAGGACTGGATCATCCAGCAAGCCATTGCGCTGCTGGAGAAGCGGGTTTTCAAAGCGGGTCCGAAACTCCTCGACCCCACGGCCGTGCGCGACTACCTGCGCGTGAAGCTGGTGGCCGAGCCCAACGAAATATTCGTCGCTGTGTTCCTGGACAGCATGCACCAGGTACTGGCCTACGAGCCGCTGTTCAGGGGCACGATCAACGCGACTTCGGTCTATCCGCGTGTCGTTGTGCAGCGTGTTCTGCAGTTGAATGCGGCCGCGGTGGTCTTCGCGCACCAGCACCCCTCGGGCATTTCCGAGCCGTCGAGCGCGGATCGCATGCTGACCCAGCAACTGCAGGCCGCGCTGGCGCTCATCGATGTGCGGGTACTGGACCACATCATCGTCGGCCAGGGTGCCCCGTTCTCCTTTGCGGAGTCCGGCCTGCTGTAAGGGTTGTACTGCTTCGTTGATCAGCGCGGAGGCTTCGGCCTCCGCATTTTTCTGCGCGGCGACACAAGCAGGTATGCGGGGTGGCCGCGATGCGCATTGTTTGTTGGGGCCGCATGGGGTTCGGCGTTTGACTATGGCCCTGATCAACTTCCGGGGTGCAAGACATGCCAGGAGCTTTTACCCGGTTCGCACCAGGCTGGCGAACCCTTGGCCTGGCCATCGTGCTGCCGGCGTCGTTCGCGGCATTCAGCCCGGCCGCGTTCGCCGCCGACGTGGTGGTCGTCACCGACAGCCGCCACCCGGTCAAGACCATGGGCGGCGAGCGGCTGATCGAGCTGGACCGGGCATCCGGGCTCGAAGCAGAGCTTTCCGCAGATCTGCCAGCCGACCCCGAGCGCGCAGCAGCCATCGTCCGGCAACGCCTGAACCAAGGCGGCACCGACCTTCAGCGCCGCATTGGCACCGCCTACCAGGGCATCACCGACGCATGGAGTTTGGGTGTCACGACCATCCCGGCCGTCGTGGTGGACCAACGCTATGTGGTCTATGGCGAGCCTGACGTGGCCCGGGCCGTGTCCTGCATCGAGCAGCACCGGAGGAGGCAACCGTGACCTATCGCCCATTCGACCTGCTGCGCCGCCTGCGCGTCGCCGTGGCCTCGCTGCTGCTGGTCAGCGCCACGGGCAGCTACGCCCTGAACACCGTCACCATCGTGTCCTCCGTCATGTCGCCGGACTGCCTGGAGTACCGGGTGGTGGGCATCTGCTACTGGCTGTATTGCACCTATGGCGGCTGCTCGGTGCGCACGTCCACCAAGGTCCGGCACTACGTCCCCGATGCGGTCGTCTCCAGCTACAGCAACACCGGAGAGAACCCCTGGGTCGAAGTGCGAGCGATGAGCATGCCGAACGCCTCGGCCCAGGCAGGCGGCGACGGCACCACCAACGAAGACCACGAAAACAACCTCGCCAAATTCAAGAACGCCGATGTCATCGGCCATCCCGGCGGCGAGGTGTTCAACCAGTTCGCCTCGTCCTCGGGCTATTTTTGCCAAGGCGCGGGAACGGCCTTCATGCCGTATCTGCTCAGCACCTTGGACACGCTGGCCTGGCGCTACAACGTGCCCGAGATGGCCTACCCGGAGGCGCTGATCCCGGGCCGGCGCGAGGTCGGTGCGCGCACCACGATGAACCTCTGGGGCAATGTCTATCCGCGCGGCGGCTTCCTGCACCAGACCGACGACCACAAATCCGGGGCGGTCGTGGCTCAGCGCGCCGGTGACGTCGTCACGCGGCGCGGGCAGTTGCACGTGTACCAGCCGCTGCTCGCCAACGCGCGTGATGGCTACTGGCCGGCCGGCGCGCTGATGGAAGGTGATGCCTCGACCGGCAAGTGGCAGGAACTGACGCCGCGCCTGTCGAACACCTGCGTGGTGTTCCCCCACAGCGGCACGCTGACCCAAGCCCAGCAAGGCGACTACGCGTGGGCGCTGTGGCGTCCGTATGCGTGCTGCGAACGCCGGGGCCAGGTGTTCCTCGGCAGCGTCGATTTCCTCTGAGGTGCCACGATGAAGCGTCCTGAACCGAAGAACCTGTCCACCAAGGCGTGCCGCCTGCTGCGCCCGACGGCACTGGCCGGCACGCTCGCCCTGGTCTGCGGCCTGGCGTGGGCACAGGTCGGATACCAGAACAGCGGCCCCGTCATTGGCGATGACGTCATGTACTCGATCGGCGGCGGCAGCGCGGTGTCCATGGGCCGCGCGGCCGGCATGCGCTCCATCGGGGTCGGTGTGGGGTGGAACAGCAACCTGATCTGCGGCGACATGAGCATCCAGACCACGCTGCGCAATCAGCTCAACGGCATCACGAACGGCTTTCAGCAGATCATGAGCAACGTAATCCAGAGCGCCACCAGCGCGGTAGCGTCCCTGCCGGCGCTGATCATTCAGCGCGCCGATCCGGGCCTGTACAACCTGCTGACCAACGGCGTGCTGCAGGCGCGGCTGGACTTCGACCGCTCCAAGCTGACGTGCCGCGCCATGGCGGAGAAGATGGCCGAGACAGCGGGTGGCCAGCTTGGCTGGAGCCAGATGGCCGAAGGCATGGCCTTGCGTGACGCGGTTGGCAGCAACGATGCCGTGTCGGCCGTCGAGCAGGCCGAGACGCGCCGCGGCAACGACGGCGTGCCCTGGGTGGGTGGCAGCAATGCTGGTGGCGCAGGCCAGTCCGCCATCCGGGTGGTCGGCGACGTCACCCGCGCGGGCTACAACCTGGTCAACGGTCGTGGCGTGACGGACACATCCTCCATCGCGTCCGCCAGTTGTGCGAGCCTGTCCTGCCAGACCTGGACGTCGCCGCAGCAGGCGACCGAATGGGCCACGCGGGTCCTCGGAGAGCAGGTGCAGCGCACCTGCGACTCCTGCACCAAGACCGAGACGGTGCCCGGCGTCGGGCTGACGCCGCTGATCCAGGAAGAGTACGAGGCGAAGCTGGAGGTCCTTCAGGAGCTGGTTTCCGGCACGCGCACTACCACCTTTGAGAACCTGCGCGAGGCTGGCAGCACGTCGCTGCCAATCACGCGTGGCGTGATCGAGGCGCTGCGCGACGAGCCGGACCAGGACCTTCTGGCGCGGCGCCTCGCGTCGGAGGTGGCGCTGTCGTCGGTGCTGGAAAAAGCGCTGCTGCTCCAGCGCACGCTGCTCACGGGCAAGAAGGAGCCCAACGTCGCAGCCAACGAACTCGCGGTCAAGGCCGTGAACCACGAGAGCGACACGCTCGACCGGGAGATCCGCAACCTGAAGACGGAGCTGGAGCTTCGGCGCGAGCTGGCAAACAACTCACCGATGGCCATCATCCAGCGGCACGGTACGCGCGCGGCAGGCTCGCGCGGCATCTACGAGGGTGATCCGGTACCCGACCGCCTCGACCAGTTGCAGAAGGGCAATCCAGGAGCCAGGCCATGAGCGCGGCGCGCATGACTTGGCGCCCCTTGCGCTGGCTGTTCAGCCGGCGCGCGGCGAAGGCGCTGCTGTGGACGGTGCTGATCGTTGCCGCCGCGGTCGCGGCCAACATCGCCGGCATCTACCTGGTCGGCAGCGTTGCCGGCTGGGAGCGGTGGCTCGCCGCCGCTGCGGGTTACTTATTCGTGTGGCGGCTGTGTCTATACGGGGCGACGGTGTACGGGTGGATCTGGATGCGCCGCCGGCTGCTGGTACGTGAGGACGACGCCCAGGCGCGGCACCGCCTGGTGCGCACCGAGATCGCAGGCGTCGTCGCCATCGTGGCGCTGGAAGCCAGCCTGTTGATGCAGGGCTGAGAGGAGATTCGGGCCATGACTCTGTTCACGACCGACTACCTGGAGTATTACCTTACGCTGGTGTCCTGGATCGTCAACAACGGCATCTGGGCCGTGCTGGTATCCAGCGGCGTCTTCGCGCTGCCTTTCGTGGCGATCATCGTGCAGGAGTGGTTGAAGGCCCGTGCAGAAGGCGCCGACGAGGGCAATAAAGGCGTGCTGAGCGCCGCCCGCATCGAGAACCGGGTCTTCGTCGCCATCGTGGTGGTGATGTTCGCGGGCATCCCGTTCATCGACGTGGACCTCAACACCATCCAGTACGACAGCTCGCGCTCGGCGCAATGCCAGGTCAGTGTGCCGCAGCCCTCGAATACCGGCTGGTCGCAATCTTTCAGCACCATCAACAACCAGTCGGCGAAGGTGCCGGTGTGGTGGGCGTTCATGCACGCGCTCTCGCGCGCCGTCACGGGCGCTTCAGTGGCAGCGATCCCGTGCGGCACGGACCTGCGGCAGATGCGCATGGAGATCGACGCGACTCGCATTGACGACCCAGTGTTGGCTCAGGAAGTAGCGGATTTCTCGCGGGATTGCTATGGGGCTGCGCGGGCGAAATTGTTCATGCAGCGGCCTCAACTCGATGAGCAGCAGCTGCACGACGTAACCTGGATCGGCTCACGCTTCTTCACGGACACGAACGGCTACTACGACACATACCGTTCCAGCACCCCGCGCGAGGACTGGCCCTATGACAGCACGCGCGACGCAGGGCTTGCGCAGGTGGCCAGCGGCGGCGGCTATCCGACCTGCAGGCAATGGTGGGCCGATGGCAGCAATGGACTGCGGGCACGCTTGCTGGGTCAGGTGGACCCGAGCCTGCTCAATCGCCTGGCGGGCTGGGCTGGCTTCCTGAGCCGTGCCGAGGTGGACGATTCGGTGATCCGCGCGATCGCGTCACCGCGACAGCAGAAGCTGAACCAAGGCAGCGTCTATACGGACTACGGTGGCCAGATCGAAATGACCGACCCAAACATCATCACCCGGGCGGCGGCCGACGTAGGACTGGCGGTAGGCTCGCTGGGCTACTTCCCCTCCATGGATGCAATGCGCCAGGCTCTTCCGATGGTGCTGGCGCTCTTGAAGATGGCGCTGGTTGTCTGCATTCCGGTGGTGCTCATGGTTAGCACCTACAACCTGAAAACACTCGTGACGGTCAGCGTGGTGCAGTTTGCGCTGTTCTTCGTGGATTTCTGGTTCCAACTCGCGCGCTGGATCGACAGCACCATTCTGGACGCGCTCTACGGATGGGGCTGGGGATGGAACCGGCCGCATACGAATTTCGATCCGGTCATGGGCCTCAACAATGCCTTCGGAGACATGCTGTTGAATTTCGTCATGGCGACGATGTTCATCGTGCTGCCCTTGTTCTGGGTAACCGCCTTGGGATGGGCGGGCTACGCCGTGGGGGGCATGTTGCAAGGGCTTGCTGCTGGTACGGCAGGCGCCAAAGCGGCCGGCGGCAAAGCCGCCGACATGGCCTTTGGCGGCGCTATGAAGTGGGCATCGACACCCAGCAAGAGGAAGTAGTGCCTTGCTTCTTCGCTAGGTCTCATCAGATGGATCATGTGAATCTATCCGATACTCATCGTGGGTATAGAGGCCAAAACCGGCGTGCCCGTGCCGCCACTCTGGTTCGGGCGGCTCCCATTCGACGGTATCGTGCCCCCGGGCCACAAACACCAGCGCGACCAGCAGCAACGCCAGCCAGAAAGCAACGTAGAGCAGCAGCCCCAGGACAGCCAGTTTGCCGGCCCACAGCAGCGCGGCGGCGGCAGCCAACGGCACACCCTTGGACACCAACCAGTTCGACGCCCGACGTTCGCTGCGCGCATAGGCGCGCCACCCGCGGCCAAGGGCGCGGCCGAGGCGTTCCGCAGTGCTGATGCGGGTCGTGGTGCTCATGGTCGTCTCCTGCTACTGAGGGATGCCTATTCCAATTTGGTCCATTTCATTCTGCTGCGGGCTTCAAAGTGCTTCATGACGCTTCGTCATCCGGTTCCACCGGGCCGGGGTCAGGCTCCACGTCGACGCGATACGTGGCAACGAAGTGCGGCCAGTCCACATGGTCCACCAGGTCGATGTCATCGACAACGCCTACCTTTGCTGCCGCACGCTCGAACAGGGCGATGCTCTTGGCGGGATAGTTGTTGCGCGACGGATAGAGCACCCCGTCGAACAGCGCTTGGCCGTCGTCTCCGAGAATTGCATGCACCTGGGCGGACACTTGCTGCGTGTGCGTGTAGTCGCGGCTGGCCAACTGCTCCAGGTTCAGGCCGAAGTAGCCCGCCATGACGCCCGGCGCCGTGAGGTCGGCCAAGAGCACATCGTCCATCACGCCTACTGCGCGCACCATCCGGGCCTGGACTTCTTTCAGCGCGATCGAGCGCTTCGTGTCCGCAAGCCACTGGTGCTTATGAAACACCGACTCCATCAGCGCCGTGGGCAGGTCGCGCCCCAGGTAGAGCACGCCGTAGGCCCGCGCCGGGTCATCGTAGCGATTGGTGCTGCTGCGGCCATAGTACAGCGGGCTGCCCCGATAGACGACGCGGCTCACATGCTGGAGCAGTTCACCGGCATCGATCAGGAACGAAGGCAGCTCGTGGCTCATGGCGATCTCGCTTCAATGCACCTGAACGCCCAGTACGTTGAACACGGCATCGGCCACGTCATCGATCGTGCTGTGCGTCACCGCATCCACCGGCGAGCGGCCGCCCAAGCCTTCGAGCGGTTCGGACAGCGCGCGGTAGATCGTCCAGGGGTCGATGCCCTCGACCTCCTGAAGCACGGTTTGGGTCAACTGCTGCTTTACCGGGTCGAGCTGCCAGTCGGGCAGCTTCTGACCGCGCGGCCCCACGTTCAGCGCCAACAGCCGACGGGCGAGGATGTCCTTGTAGATCTGCTGGCGCGACTTGTCCGCCAGCTTGGCGTACTCGGGGATCGGCAGGTTATGCGGCTGGTTGAAGGCTTCCAGCAACACGGCGCGGCCTCGCTGGACGTCGGTTTCAGTCGGTGCCCAGCGCGTTTCGGTGCGCAGCGCGGCCGCCTTGCGTGCCAGGGCCTGCCCCACCGTCTCTCCGTCCAAGTTGGCGGGCAGCTTCACCGCCTCCACGCGCTCGTGAATGAAAGCCTGCAACTCGGCCGCGAAAGCCGGCGCATCCCGGATTTCGACGGTATCCGCGAAGCGGCGCACATCCTCCACCGTGACGCGCGGCAGGCGATCGGCAATGAATTCAATGGCATTGGGCATGGTGATCTCCCAGGCAGGTTTGAGACAGGATTCACTCTAGTCTCTATTGTCGCTTTTGTCAACTTTGTCGCCTTTCGAGAACCTGCCCGGCGGAAGCGGCGTCCACTCAGCATAGAGCGCGACCAGCACCGGCTCGCCGTCCAATCCATTCCACCGAGTTCCCCATTGACGCTGGAATCGCATCCCGTGCCCCGCTATACCGAAACGGTGAAAGGCCAGAGGGCCGAAATGGCAAGGGAACGGGGTGCAAGGGGAAAGGCCCTACCTCGAAAAGGCCAAAAGGCCTCCCGATCGGCCCGTCATCAGGACACCCACATGCTTTCCCTGTTCCAGCGAAAACGGCCCGCGGTCGCTACCGCTCCAACGCCACCACCCGCATCCGACCTCCCGAAAGGGTTGATGCGGCCCGAGTCGGCCGCATCGCTGCTGGCCACCCCGCGTCGGCAGAAGCTGCTGGAGCACATCTGGCAGCGCACGTCTCTGTCGCGCAAGCAGTTCGCCGTCCTGTACCGCGCGCCGCTGGAGCGCTACGCCGAACTGGTTCAGGCCTTCCCGGCTTCCGAATCGCATCATCATGCGTACCCGGGCGGGATGCTCGACCATGGCCTGGAGATCGTTGCCTATGCCCTCAAGCTGCGGCAGTCCCATCTGCTTCCCATCGGCGCAAGCCCCGAGGACCAAGCTGCGCAGGCTGAAGCCTGGACTGCTGCGGTCGCCTATGCCGCGTTGTTGCACGACATCGGCAAGATCGCCGTCGATCTGCACGTCGAACTGGCCGATGGCTCGCTGTGGCACCCGTGGTACGGTCCGCTGCACCAGCCGTACCGCTTCCGCTACCGCGACGATCGCGAATACCGCCTGCACAGCGCGGCGACGGGCTTGCTCTACCGCCAACTGCTGGACACCCAACTCCTGGACTGGCTCAGTGACTATCGCGACCTGTGGGGACCGCTGCTCTACGTCCTGGCCGGCCAGTACGAGCATGCCGGTGTGCTGGGCGAACTCGTGGTGCAGGCCGACCGCGCCTCCGTGGCCCAGGAACTGGGCGGCGATCCGGCGCGCGCCATGGCCGCGCCCAAGCACGCGCTGCAACGCAAGCTGCTTGACGGGTTGCGCTACCTGCTCAAGGAAGAGTTGAAGTTGAATCAGCCCGAGGCCTCCGATGGCTGGCTCACCGAGGATGCCTTGTGGCTGGTGAGCAAGACGGTCTCGGACAAGCTGCGCGCGCACCTGTTATCGCAGGGCATCGATGGCATCCCTGCGAACAACACCGCCGTCTTCAACGTGCTGCAGGACCACGGCATGTTGCAGCCCACACTGGACGGGAAGGCGGTCTGGCGGGCGACCGTGACCAGCAACGCCGGCTGGACCCACTCATTCACGCTGCTGCGCCTCGCACCTGCGCTGATCTGGGAGGCTGGCGAGCGACCGGCGCCGTTCGCCGGGACGGTAGCGATCGACACGTCACCTGTCGAGAAGCACGCCGCTGCGGCATCGTCGCCGGAGGTCGCGGCGAAACCGACCCCAGGAGGTCAGGAATCGCCGCCATGGGAAGGCGGCAGCGCTGCTGACCCAATTATCGCCCCCCTGGCTGAGGCCATGCCCGACGTCATGGAGGATCTGCTGACGATGGTAGGAATGGGCGATTCGTCCGCCACACAGCAGGATGAGTCAACCATCCCCACCGAACTCTCTGCCACACGCCCTGAAGCACCACCACCATCGATCGTGGCATCTTCACCCTCATCACCGGCGCCCGCGGCCACACCAGCAGCGACAACGGTGCAGCCATCTGGCGAGCACTTCATGGCATGGCTGAAACAGGGGATTGCCTCGCGTCGGCTCATCATCAATGACGCGAAGGCACTCGTGCATACCGTCAGCGATACCGCATACTTGGTCAGCCCAGGAGTGTTCCAGCGATACGCTCAAGAGCATCCGCAGTTGGCAGCCATTGCCCGCCAGGAAAAACTGGAGCCGTGGCAGTGGGCACAAAAGCGCTTCGAGAAGCTGGCCGCGCACCGCAAGCAGGCCAGCGGCCTGAACATCTGGACTTGTCACGTCTCAGGGCCGCGCAAATCGCGGCAGTTGCACGGCTACCTGTTGACGCAGCCCGGTGCGTTGTTCGAGCGAGTGCCGCCCAACAACCCCTACTTGTGCCTCTTCAACGAGGAGGCGGGGCGTGAAGTCTCGCTGGCTGCGAAATGAGGATATCCAGTGGGCGCGGTCCGGATGCCCGCTCTTCGGTGCACAGGTCAGAGCGTAACCCCATGGGAAATGCCCTGCTGCGCCGCCCGGTATCGTCCGGGGGTCATACCCGTCCAGTGGCGGAACGCGCGGTGGAAGACGGCAGGGGCACTGAAGCCCAAAGCATCGGATATCTCCTCCAGTGAGCTGTCGTTGCGCACAAGGTGGAGGATGGCCAGATCCCTGCGCAACTCATCCTTGATGCCCTGGAACGACAGCCCTTCCTGCTGCAGCTTGCGCATCAATGTCCGCGAGGACATGTGCAGCCGGCTGGAAACATCGTCCAGCGTCCGTCCGAGATCCACATGCAGCAGCTCACGCACCTTCAGCCGGAGGGCGTGCTGGTGGTAGGAGGTGAAAATCCAGTCGCGCGGCGCCCGCTCCAGGAAGCTGCGCGCGTCGGACGCGCTGCGTTTCGGCCGGACCTTTGCGAGTTCGGCGTGAAAGGTGATCTGAGAGAGGGGTCCGCAGAAATCGATCGGGGCCGGAAACAGGATCGAATAGTCGGCTGCAAATGATGGGCGTGGAAAAGCGAAGGCCACACTGCGCACCGGGACCTCTCGGCCGGCGAGCCATGACACGATGCCGTGCGTCAGCTTCAGCATCAGTGCGTGCCCGAATCGGTTCCCCCCCGCTTTGGAAGACCGCGGGACAAGTTCCAAGCGCAAGGAGGCGTCTGCCTTCGTGAGACTCAGCCTGTAGTCGTCCAGCAGCAGGTTCCAGACCTGCGTGAAGCGATACAGCGCTACCTCGATGCTTGGCGCGTCCATGACCGCTCGGACGATGTACTTCAAAGCGCCGGTCCGTATGGGCCGGCTCCACAGTCCCATCATTTCATCGCCGGTGGCAGCGGCGCTTCGTCGGTACAGCCCGACCAGTTGATCGTGCGTCAGACGCGAGCCGGGGTGGCTGATGAATGCCTTCACGATGCCGGCCTGCTGCAGGCAGCGATCCAGGGCCTGGTCCGAGCACAGCGAGCGCAGGCTGCGCAGCAGGTCCTCCACCAGATCGCATGAGACCGTGGCCGCCGCGACGGCATTTGGGCTCGCAGGAAGTCCTCTTGGCGGCCTGACGAGATTGTCAGTTTTTGCAAATTTCACGGCGCTATTGGCAATTGAGCCCAGCATCCCCGGTAAGTAATCTACGGGCATGGAAAAGGTAAAGGCCCCTCAATAGTATCGGCTGCGAGGTTCGACCGCGATTCCGGCGGTCTCTCTGCACTTCGCGCCCAGGCCAGGCTCAGTGCGCAAGAATTGGCAACATTGGCATAGATCCTCGGCCTTGAACGGATGGTCCGCTTCAGTGCGGGCCATGCCGTCACCGCAGCGGCGAGGCGGCCGATGCCTGCCGGACCGAGCATATCGACCTGCCCGCCGCAGACCACCATGTTCATGACCCACTGCAAGGAGAACTTCATGTCCGAGCCCATTCTGCTGACCTCCGAACAAGACAACATCGGCATCGTCACGCTCAACATGGCGCACAAGCGCAACGCGCTCAATGAGGAAGCGATCGCCGCCATCGACGCCTATTTCTCAGCGGTGCCCAGCCACATCCGGGCCATCCTCCTGACGGCCAAGGGCGATCACTTCTGTGCCGGCCTGGACCTCAAGGAACATCACGACAAGGCACGCAGCGGCGTCGAGTTCATGCGCGTCTGCCAGGGCTGGCACCGCGCGTTCGACAAGATCCAGCATGGCGGCATTCCCGTGGTCGCCTGCCTGCAGGGAGCGGTCGTGGGCGGCGGGCTGGAACTGGCCAGCGCAGCCCACGTGCGCGTTGCCGACAGCCGCACCTTCTTCGCACTGCCCGAGGGCACCCGAGGCATCTTCACGGGCGGCGGCGCCACGGTGCGCACTGCGCGGATCATCTCCGCCCCTCGCATGGTGGAGATGATGCTCACCGGACGGGTCCTCGATGCGCGGGAGGGCCGCGAACTGGGTTTGGCCCACTACGTATGCGACATCGCGAAAGGCGACACGCCCGCACCCGAGTTCGCCCTGACCCTCGCAAAGAAGATCGCGGGCAATGCGCCCCTTTCAAACTACGCCATCGTCAGCGCCATCAGCCGCATCGCCGACATGTCGGCCACGGACGGGCTGTTCACCGAGGGGCTGGTGATGGCCATGATCCAGCAGGGTGACGATGTGCAGGAGCGCCTGGGCGATTTCGTGAACAAGAAGGCGCACAAGGTCCAACTGAATGCTTGATCTTCAAGACGCGCGCTACCGGCCTCGGCCAGCGATGCGCGACCGCGTCATGGCTGGGCTCAGGTCACTTGCAAGGACCCCCTGGCGCCCATCAGCAACTCCACCACATCGGGTGCGTTGATGACGCTAAAACGCGGGTCCATCTGCGCGGCGGTCATACCGTTGTGGATCATGCACGAGCCGCAGATGGCAATGCGACCTCCCTTTTCCAAGAATTTCTCCAGCAGATCGGCAACGGGTTCGAAAGGCTTGCCGATGTCCAATCCAGCGGCCGCGCCGGGTTGTCCCAGTTCCACGGCTTCCACCATCAGGATGATGGTCGCCGTATGTCCCTTGAGCAGCGCGTTGAGCGCCATGATGAAGGTCACGGTCACCTTGTTGGGATTGCTTCTTCCGTCAAAAATGGTCGCAACGAAGTCGGTGGTCTGCATGGCTAGGTCCTTGTGATAAACAGCGACTGTGGGGATGCGAGTTGGAGGGTGCAAAGCTCTGGCACCGGATGCAGGCGGTCCGCGGCGCCGCACGACGGACCGGGCCCAGGCTACGGGGCGCTGGCCGGCGCGCCCGGAATGCTGGACAGCGCCGCGAACTCGTTGAAGGCGGCCACCGCGTTCGATGCGTACATCGCCGACGGACCCCCTCCCATATAGATGGCCACGCCCAGGGCCTCATGGACCTCCGCAGCCGTCGCGCCGAGCTTGACCAATGCCTTGGCATGAAAGCCGATGCAGCCATCGCACCGCGCGGCCACGCCGATCGCCAACGCGATCAGCTCTTTCGTCTTGGCGTCGAGTGCGCCGTCGGCGATCGCTGCCTTGCCCATCTCACCAAAACTCTTCATGACCTGCGGCACTCCCTTGTGCAGGGGCGCCAGGTGAGCCACCACGTCCTGCGTCAGTTGCCGGTAACTTGTCGTCATCGCGAACTCCTCATGGTTTTGGAACATCGAATATGAAACCGGGTTGACCCGCACGCTCGACCGGACCCAGACGGCTTCATGGCGCAGCGGCCGCCGCCGACTGCCGGCGGTTGCGCCAAGCCAGCCAACCCAGCAGGGCCAGCACGAGCGCGATGAGGGGCAGCATCAGGCCGTTGATGGTTTCCCAGCCCGAGGTGTTCAGCAGCCGGCCCGACCCGAACGAGGCGACGGCCACGGTGCCGAACACCAGGAAATCGTTGAGTGCCTGCACCTTGGCGCGCTCGGGCGCGGTGTAGCAGTCGGTCACCAGCGCCGTGGCGCCGATGAAGCCGAAATTCCAGCCCACGCCCAGCAGGATCAGCGAGCCCCAGAAGTGCAGAAGTTCGAGGCCGGCCAGGGCCAGCAGGCCAGAGGTGCCGATCAACACCAGTCCGCACGCCGTGATGGCGGTCTTGCCGAAACGCGCGATCAGGTGGCCGGTGAAGAAGCTCGGCGCAAACATGGCGAGCACGTGCCACTGGATGCCCAGCGCCGCCTCGCCCACGGTGTGGCCGCAACCCACCATGGCCATCGGCGCGGCCGTCATGATGAAAGCCATCAGGCCGTAGGACACGATGCCCGCCGTGACGGCCACGACGAAGCCTGGACTGCGCGCGATCACTGCCAGCGGGCGCGCCGCGCCCACGACGGCGGACGCCTGGGGCGGCGGCATGCGCAGCATCAGCAGCAGCGGCAAGGCCAGCAGCGCCAGGCCCGCCTGCCCGAGGAAGCTGCCAGCGAACGGCGCCATGGGCCAGGCGTCGCGCGTCCAGATGACGACCTGCGGGCCGATGACCGCGGCGATCAGGCCGCCGATCATGATGCGCGAGATGACGGTGGCGCGCTGCGGCGGCGGCACCGCATCGCTGGCCGCGAAGCGGTAGCTCTGCACGCACGCGCCGTAGAAGCCAGCCATCGCCGTGCCCACGCAGAAGGTCTCGAAACTGCCCCACAGGACGCCCAATGCGGCGATGAGCCCGGACACCGAACCCAGCAGCGCCCCCAACGCATAGGCCGCGCGCCGGCCCAGACGACGCATCAGCAGGGCCGCAGGGATGGTCGACAGCGCCAGCCCCAGGTTGTAGAGGCTGACCGGCAGTGTGGCCAGCGAAGGGTTGCTGGCCAGCATCTGACCCACGATGCCGCCCAGCGAAATGATGATGGGTGGCGCGGCGCCGCCCAGCGATTGGGCGGCCATCAGCAGGCCCACATTGCGGCGGGCATCTGTCGCAGCGGGCGGTGGCAGCGAAGCAGGTGGCGTCATGAACGAATCAGGAATGAGGTGTCAGGCGAACCCACGCCGCAGCATGAGAACACCGGCAGGAAGACCTGCCGCACTTCCTGCCTTCGAGGAAGTGCCTTGATATTTTATTAGCTTATGCTAAATTAGATACATGTTAAATACAAGCTGCCATGATGGTTGACAAGAAAGACCAGTCGTTTCTACAGGACGGCGCGGCCAAGGCTGCGGCCATGCTGCGGACGGTCGGCAATGAGCATCGCCTGCTCGTTCTCTGCCTGCTGATCGAGCATGGCGAGATGACCGTCGGTGCCCTGCACGAAAACGTGGCGCTGAGCCAGTCCGCCTTGTCCCAGCACCTGGCCAAGATGCGCGAGGAAGGCCTGGTGACCTATCGGCGAGAGTCGCAGACCCTGCACTACCGTATCGACAACCCCGACGTGGCCAAGCTCATCGCCACGCTCAAGGCCATCTTCTGTCCCTGATCCACCCTCGGAGGCCATTGCCATGTCCCTGAAATCCATCTCGCCCCAAGCTGCCAGCGAACTCATGAACCAGGGTGCCGTTCTGGTGGACATCCGTGCGGCGGACGAACATGCCCGTGAGCGCATCGCGCAGGCACGCCATGTGCCGATGGACCGCTTGCGAAGCGGCGGCCTGCCGCTCGACGGCGCTTCGGCAATCATCTTCCACTGCCGCTCGGGCAACCGGACGCGGGTGAACGCCCCGACGCTGGGGGCATGCACGGCCTGCGAGGCCTACGTGCTTGAAGGCGGGCTGGACGCCTGGAAGAAGGCCGGCCTGCCCGTCGTGGCGGACGCCTCTCAACCCCTGGAGCTGCAACGGCAGGTGCAGATTGTTGCGGGGTCCTTGATCGTGCTGGGTGCCGTGCTGGGCGCCACGATTTCGCCATGGTTCCATGTGCTTTCGGGCTTCGTGGGCGCGGGGCTGGTCTTCGCCGGTGTCTCGGGGTTCTGTGGGCTCGCGCGCGTGCTGATGCGCATGCCCTGGAACCGCCGCGCGCTGGCCGGCTGAGTCTACGGGTGGGGAAGCGATTTCTTCACTCGGCCGCCGGTCGGCAAGAACATGCGACGGCAAGTTTTTAATTTTGAGTTAATTCGACCCGGACACCATCTGGCATGTGAGAACGACCCACAAACATCCGATCAAGGGAGCTTGGGCGACAACAGACGGGTCATACATTCAGCGAGGCAAAGACACCGTGAAGATCGAACCCTTCTTTGACGAGGACACCAGCACCTTCAGCTACATCGTGCTGGACACGAAAAGCGGTCAGTGCGCCATCATCGACAGCGTGCTCGGCTACGATCCTAAATCCGGCCGCACCTCGCGCGCCGGCGCGGACCGCATGGCCGAGCGCGTGCGGGAACTGGGGGCGAGCGTCCAGTGGATTCTGGAGACGCATGTGCACGCAGATCACCTGAGCGCCGCGCCGTATCTCCATTCGTGCCTGGGCGGCCGAACCGGCATTGGGGCGAACATCCGTACCGTACAGCAGGTGTTCGGCCAGCTCTTCAACGCCGAGCCGGCCTTCGCGCGTGACGGCCGGCAGTTTGATCGTCTGTTCGACGACGGCGAGACCTTCATGCTCGGCACGCTGCAGGTGCGGGCCATGCATACCCCCGGCCATACGCCCGCTTGCATGACCTATCTGGTCCAGGACAACGCCACACCTGAAGCGCCTGCCGCAGCCTTCGTGGGCGACACGCTGTTCATGCCCGACTATGGCACGGCGCGTTGCGACTTTCCGGGTGGCGACGCGCGCACACTGTTCCGCTCGATCGGCCGCGTGCTGTCGCTGCCGCCGGAGACCGTGCTCTACATGTGCCACGACTACCGCCCCGGGGGGCGCGAGCTTCAATGGAAGACCACCGTGGCCGAGGAGCGTGCGCACAACATCCATGTGCGTGACGGCATCAGCGAGGATGACTTCGCGGCCACGCGCGAGCAGCGCGACGCCACGCTGGCGATGCCCGTGCTTCTGCTGCCCTCCGTGCAGGTGAACATGCGGGCCGGCGAGTTGCCGCCTGCCGAATCCAACGGCGTCCACTACCTCAAGATTCCCATCGATGCCCTCTGAGAGCGGCACCGACCGGCTGAAAGGACAATTTCCGGGCAGGAGACCCTCATGGACATCAAAGCCTTGGACCAGGGACTGGCCGTCAGCGGCCAGATCGCTGCCACCGACCTGCAGGCCATCGCCGAGGCTGGCTACCGCTCGGTGATCTGCAATCGGCCCGATGGAGAAGCGGGCGATCAGCCCGGCTTCAGCGAAATCGAGCAGGCCGCCCAGTCACTGGGTATGGCGGCGACCTACCTGCCCGTCGAGTCCGGCAAAGTGACCGACCAGCAGGCCCAGGCCTTCGGGACGCTGATGACGCAACTGCCCGGCCCGGTGTTCGCCTACTGCCGCACCGGCACGCGCTCGGCCACGCTGTGGGCGCTGAGCCAGGCGCAGCGTCAGCCGTTGGCCTCCATCCTCGAAGCCGCGCGCGGTGCCGGCTACGACCTGTCCGGCGTGGCCCGGCGCATCGCCAACGGCGGGCGCACACCCACCGAAGTCGTGGACGCCACGCATGACATCGTGATCGTCGGCGCGGGCGCGGCGGGCATCGCGGTGGCGTCCAGCCTGCTCGCGCGCAAGCCGGACGCGGACATCGCCGTCATCGACCCGGCGGATGTGCACTACTACCAGCCGGGGTGGACGATGGTGGGCGCGGGCATCTTTCCGCCTGCGCACACGGCGCGCACGATGGCGAGCGTGCTTCCGCGCGGCGTCAAGTGGATCAAGATGGCCGTCGCCGCGTTCGAGCCCGAGCGCGACGCCCTCGTGCTCGATGGCTGCCGCGTCGTCAAGTACCAGCAGCTCGTGGTCTGCCCGGGCCTGAAACTCGACTGGAACGGCATCGAGGGCCTACCTGAAACACTGGGCCGCAACGGCGTCACCTCCAACTACCGCTACGACCTCGCGCCCTACACCTGGGAACTGGTGCAGAACCTCAAGAGCGGCCAGGCCCTGTTCACGCAGCCGCCCATGCCCATCAAATGCGCGGGTGCGCCGCAGAAGGCGATGTACCTCTCGGCCGATCACTGGAAGCGGCAGGGCGTGCTCAAGAACATCCACATCGAGTTCTGCAACGCGGGAGGCGTGCTCTTCGGCGTGCCGGACTACGTGCCCGCGCTCATGGAGTACGTGAAGGCTTATGGCATCGATCTGCAATTCAGCAACCAGCTCGTGGCCGTCGATGGCGCAGCGCATGAAGCCACCTTCATCCGCACGAACGCCGACGGCACCAAGGAGCGCGTCACCCGTCCATTTGACCTGCTGCACGCCGTGCCGCCACAGAAGGCGCCGGACTTCATCCGAGTGAGCCCGCTGGCGGACGCTGCGGGCTGGGTGGACGTGGACCCGTCGAGCCTGCGCCACAAGAAGTACGCCAACGTCTTCGCACTCGGCGACTGCACCAACACCACCAATGCCAAGACTGCTGCGGCCGCACGCAAGCAGGCGCCGGTGGTCGCGCACAACCTGCTCGCCGCCCGGAGCGGGTCCACGCGCCTGGCCAGCTATGACGGCTATGGCTCCTGCCCGCTCACTGTCGAGCGCGGCAAGATCGTGCTGGCGGAATTTGCCTACGGCGGCAAGCTGGCGCCTTCGTTTCCGAAATGGTTCATCGACGGCAAGCGGCCGTCATCGCTGGCGTGGCTGCTGAAGGAACGCATCCTGCCGCCGGTCTATTGGGACGGCATGCTCAAGGGCCGCGAATGGCTCGCGCATCCTGTCCTCTCGGACGGGTGAGCCGCCGCATGCGTCATCGCCGGGACATGGGAAACCGACGCTCATAGTGCGGGCGAAAGGAGGAGCGGCATTCGGCCCTCCGAGCCTCAACAGCGGCTATCCCTGCCAGGGGAGACTGTCCTTCGGGATGCGGGTGGTTATAACGGATACGTGCGTCCACTGTGATTTCCTGGCACTAGGCGAACAAGCGATCGTCCCGCCCCCTGCCGATGCTGACCCCAGGCGCAGCGCCGGTGTCTGCCGCGAGGCGGCCGAGACCTTCGCGTCACGACGATTCGAATATCCGGGCCGACTGTATTTGGATCTCGCCATCCAGACAGTCCACGGTCAAAGAGCGCGGGGCACCTCGAAAAACACTCTTAACTTTCGCTTAATCGAGGCTGACCATCATTCCCGTGATTCACATGCGACATTCATAAAAACAATGCTGAGGCAAGCCCTGATGGAACACTATCGCCAACACCAGTGGTTGGCATCGGAACCAATTCGGATGGTTGCGCGCCATTTCTGGAGCGCCCATGAATGAAAGCCTAGGGTTTCTCCTTGCTCTGAGCTTTATCGTCTCGCTGGCGGCTCTGGGCGCGTTGATCTGGTCCATCGTGACGCGCCAGATCCATGCGGGAAAGAAGGAGGCTTCGACCATATTTCTGGAGGGCGAGGCCGGCTCCCCGGATGATCCATCTTCATTCGATGAAGGGGCGGCCGAGCATCGATTCGACGCCTTGCGTGCCGGCGTCGACGCCCCGGGTCGGAACGTCGTACTGGTCCTGTCCATCGCTTCCTTCCTGTTCCTGATCGTTGGCTCGCTGTTCGGGATGATCGCCTCGCTGAAGTTGCACTGGCCCGACTGGCTGGCGAGTCAGGCGTTCACCACCTTCGGGCGCGCGCGCACCGTCCATCTGAATCTGGTCGCGTACGGCTGGCTGTCCACAGGGGGCATAGCGGTCGCGCTCTGGATCATCCCTCGCATGTTTCATACGCCCCTGCGAAGGCCCGCAATGGCGATGGTGGGCGCGGTGCTGTGGGCCCTCGGCGTGGCGGCCGGTGCCATTGCCATTGCCAATGGATGGAGCGACGGCCTGGAGTGGCTCGAAATCCCATGGCAGATCGACATCGTCCTGGCCCTCGGCGGCTTCTTCATCGCATGGTCCGCCATCGCGACGACCCGAAAACGCAACGTTCACCACATCTACGTCAGCGGCTGGTACTACCTCGCGGGACTGGCATGGTTCCCCATTCTGTTCTTCATCGCGAATATCCCGGGCCTGCATTCAGGCGTGCAGCAAGCCACCACCAACTGGTGGTTCGCGCATAACGTGCTTGGCCTCTGGCTGACACCGCTGGGGCTGGGTGCTGCCTATTACCTGATTCCCAAGATCATCGGCAAGCCGATCTATTCGTATAGCGTTTCGCTGCTGGGCTTCTGGGGCCTTGCCTTGTTCTACAGCCAGGTGGGTATTCATCACCTGATCGGTGGGCCCGTGCCGACGTGGGTGGTCACGCTGTCGATCGTGCACAGCGTCATGATGTTCATTCCTGTCATCGCGGTGGCGATCAATCAGCACGTGACGGTCGCGCAGAATTTCTGGGCGTTCAAGGAGTCCATGGCGCTGCGCTTCGTGTCCACGGGCGCATTGATGTACACGGCCGCATCCTTCCAGGGATCGCTGGAGGCTGTACGGGCCATCAACTCGATCACCCACTTCACGCACTACACGGTGGGGCATGCGCACCTGGGAGCTTACGCATTCGTCTCCATCGTGCTGTTCGGCGCCTTCTACTATCTCTTGCCCTACCTGACGGGCAAGAACTGGCCCTGTCCGCGACTCATCGCCATCCACTATTGGCTGACGGTCCTGGGTTTTCTGATCTATTTCCTGTCATTGACCATCGGCGGTTTCCTGCAAGGCATGTCGCTGCTCGATCCACAGACCAGTTTCGCTGACATCACCCGCAACATCGTGCCGTATCTCGAAGGTCGATCGGTGGGCGGCGGCATGATGACGCTGGGACACTTCGTCTTTGCCTTCCATGCGATGGCCCTACTCTGGTCGAAACGGCGAGGTGACGCATGAACCGGCTGATTCCATTGTTCGTCGGCGCTGTCGGAATCTTGGTGTTCGCGACCGTCATGCTCGTGGTGCTCCCCGGCCTGCAGGTCCGTACGGTCCAGGCACCTGCGCAGTTGCAGAACTACACGATCGAACAGCTAAGAGGCCGTGCGCAGTACGTGGCCAATGGCTGTGTCTACTGTCACAGCCAGCAGCCTCGTTCGAGTGGCCAGACGCTGGCGGATCAGGCCCGGGGCTGGGGAAGGCCGTCCACGCCGGGCGACTACGCCTACGACGCTCCCCAACTGCTCGGGACGATGCGCACCGGCCCCGATTTGCTGAATGTCGGGGTGCGCCTGCCGAGCCGGGACTGGCAATTGACCCACCTGTACCAGCCCAGGGCCATCTTCGACTGGAGCATCATGCCTTCGTACCCCTTCCTCTTCGAGGTCAAGGAGAAGGCCGCGCCCGGCGAGGTCGTGGTCAAGTTGCCGCAGGAGTACCGTCCCGCGGACGGGAAAGTGGTGGTGGCCCGACAGGAGGCGCTCGACCTGGTCGCGTACCTGTTGAGCCTGGACCGTTCCTACCCCGTCAGCGCCAAAGAGGCGACATTGCGTGATCGTGGCTACGATCCGAAAACTCAGAAGGGCCCGCGTCAATGAGGGGCGAGATGAAATCCGAGCTGAGCGGCAAGGGGCGTCGTGTTCAAGACGTAGACCCGACATTCGACCCCTGGGAGCAATCGCGTCCCATTCCCTTGTTTGTGCTGGCCATCTTCCTGGCGCTGGCGATCTGGGGCGCTTTGAGCTACATCGCCGACCTGGCGCCGAATCGCGGGGCGGCGATTGGCGGGACCGTTGCGCCGAAGCAGCAGGCGCCCGCAGTTCCCGATGACGCGCCGGTGCTCGTCTTTCAGGGCAACGACATCGTCTGGGCCTGCGCGTCATGTCACGGCGACCACGGTGCTGGCGCGGGGCTGACGCCCGCGCTGGCCGGCCTGTCCGAAGCCTACATCGCGAAGCAACTCCACGACTTCGCTACCGGAAGCCGCCCCAACGAGTCCATGCGGTACGTGGCCAGTGCAATGAGCGCCGAGGAGATCGGGCAAGTCTCGGCCTATTACGCTGCGCTGCCGCACGTTGCCGGGCCGCCCGTCGATCTGGGCGGAGACGCGGCGCGTGGAGAGGCACTGAGCCGAACGGGCGACTGGAAAAAGGATATCCCGGCGTGCGTGACCTGTCATGGCCAGCAGGGTGAGGGTGTCGGCGGCCATTTCCCTGCGCTGGCGGGTCAGCAGCCCGAGTACATCTTCCACCAGTTGGTCTCATGGAAAGGCGGCCATCGCCACAATTCGCCGCAATCCTTGATGGATGACATCGCGTCGCGCATGTCGGACCAAGACATGCGCGATGTGGCTCAGTATTTCGGATCTTTGCGTCCGGGCAGCAAAGGAGGCAATCATGACGAACAACGGTGATCGCCGCTCTGCGCACACGGGGACACTCCGGCGTGCCGGTTATGCTGCGGCGCTGGGTCTCCTGCTGTTTTCGGCAGGTTACGGCGTCTACGAGAGCGGCGTGATGGGGTATCTGTACAGCGCGATCAGCGGCAAAACGGTCACGATTCCTTCGGCCGCGCCCTATTCGAGAGCAGATATGGAAGCTGCTCGCAAGGCCTACGCAAAAGACGCCAAGGCGTCTCCGCCCGGTATGCCCGTCGGTGCGGACGGCTACTACCTCCCGCCTGCGGAGGATGACATTCCGAAAGGACCCTATGGCGATGCCATCCGGCGAGGAATGAAAATCTTCACCGACACTGGCGCCATGGTCAAAGACCACGTGGGCAATTCGCTGGCCTGCGCGAACTGCCACCTCGACTCGGGACGGCGAGAGAATGCCGCACCGATGTGGGCGGCCTATGCGTCCTACCCCGCTTTTCGCAGCAAGACCGGGACCATCAGCACGCTCGAAGACCGGATCATGGGCTGTTTCACCTATTCGATGAACGCCCAGGCGTCGTCCTCCGGGAAACCGCCGCCCGCTGGCAGCGATGTGTACCGCGATCTCATGACCTATATGGCCTGGATGGCCGATGGGCTGCCCGCCGGCAACAAGCCGCGCGGAGCGCTCTATCCCAAGGTGCCGAAACCAAAGGACGACTACGACGTGGGCCGAGGTCTGGCGGTCTATCAACAAAATTGCGCACTGTGCCATGGTCCTGATGGACAGGGCACGCGGGAGGAAAACGGCAAGATGAGATTTCCCCCGCTTTGGGGACCCGAGTCGTACAACTGGGGCGCCGGCATGGCCCGCATCGATACTGCAGCGGGCTTTATCTGGGCGAACATGCCGCTTGGAAAGCCATACAGTCTGACAGAACAGGAGGCCTGGGACGTGGCGGCATTCATCAACAGCCACGAACGCCCCAAGGACACACGCCAGACCGGAACCGTGGCTGAGGCGCTGGAGAAATACCACGAAGGTGAGCAAAGCTACTACGGGAAGGTCGTGGGCGGAAAACTGCTTGGGGTTGGAACGGATGCCAAGAGCGGACCGTAGTTCCGGTGGGGATTTCGACTATGAGCAGGCCCGTGTGGCGGGCCGGATGGTGTTTTTCGTAGACGGGCTTTGGTGCGTGAGCTGTGCGATGGCCTTGCAGCGCGTCCTGCAGCGTGTGCCCGGCGTGGTCTCGGCGACGGTGAATTTCACCTCCGGTTCGGCGCTGGTGACCTGGGTCCCGGAGTCGATCGACTTCCCCTTGCTGCTGCGAAAGGCCGAGGGTCTGGGCTACGCACTGTCCCCGTTGAAAGGCAGCGACGAGCTGGAAGCGGCCCTGCAGCGGCAGGCCAGGAAGATCCGCTTGCAGTTGACCGTCGCGGTCGTCTTCGGGATGTGGAGCATGCTGGGCTCATGGGTGCTTTACCTGAACGCCGACGAGGCGGCGGCGCTCGTCATCGCCTGGGCCAGCGTCGTAGCAAGCCTTCCCGTCGTCGGATATTCGGCGTGGGATTTCTACCGCGCCGCCGCCCGTTCGCTGCGCGCCGGGATCGCAGGGATGGACGTCTTTGCCTCTGTTGCTGTCCTTGGCTCCCTCTTTGTGTCGGTCGGGTCCCTGGCCATGGGGTCCGTGGCGATTTACACCGACGCCGCCACCATGTTGATCACTTTTCTGCTGATCGGAAGATTGATCGAAATCCATGCCCGGCAGGAGAGCGGACTTGCCGTACAAGCATTGCGCAGCCTTGCGCCGGAAACCGCGACGAAGCTGACTTCTGCCGGCGGCGAAAAGGCCGAGAGCACCGTCCTGCTGGCAGAGCTCGCGCCCGGTGATACCGTTTTGATACGCGCCAACGAGCGCATCGCGGTCGATGGCATCGTCGTAGCGGGACAGTCGGCCGTCGATCTCTCGCTGCTGCAAGGCGAGTCCGCGCCTCGCAGCGTTCAGCCTGGCGAACGGGTCTTCGCCGGGTCCGTGAACCTGCGCGGACCTCTGACGGTCCACGTGACCGCCGGTGCGGGGGACCGACGATTGGACGTGCTCGGCCTGCGCATGCTTGAGCTGTTTGGCGCTCGTTCGTCGTTGTCCGAGACGGCCGAGCGCTTCGTCCGGATACTGCTCCCGGTCGTGGTGACGGCATCTCTGCTCGCCTTCGTCCATTACCTGTGGAACGGCTCAAGCGCAGACCAGGCGTTGCTCGGTGCGCTGAGCCTTCTGGTCGCAGCCTGCCCTTGCGCGGTCGGTCTGGCGATGCCGCTGGCCTACGCCTTTACCTGCCGCGAGGCCGCGCGGCGCGGCGTCCTCCTGAGAGACTCCGCGAGCGTCGAAGCGCTCGCCAGGGCAAGGATCATGGCGTTCGACAAGACCGGCACATTGACGTGCGGTCAGATGCGTATCGTCAGCATCCAGACGCGGCACGGGGGGGCCGAACAGGACCTCATCGACCTTGCGGCAAGGGCCGAGGCCGGCGTCGCGCACCCCATTGCACACGCGGTGGTCCTCGCGGCCCGGCAGTCTGGAATGAGCAGCGCGTGCGAGCCCGACGGATGCCAGGTGACGGCGTGCGCGAAAGGCGTGACGATGCATGTCCCCGGCGGCGAGACCGTGTGGGTGGGTGAAAGGCATTGGCTGCTCGCCGCGGGAGTCGAGGGCATGCCGCCGGAAGATGGCCTGCCAGGGCTGGTACACGTAGCCAATGGCCGGGATTGGCTCGGCTCCTTGCGTCTGCAGGATGCCCCTCGCGACGACGCCCGTTCGTCACTGCAGCGGTTACGTGCGCAGGGATTGAAACTCTGGTTGCTGACCGGGGATTCCAGCGCAGCGTCCGAACGCCTGACGGCTGACCTGGGCATAGACTTCGACCGGGTCGAGGCCGATTGCTCTCCGGAAGAAAAAGCCGACATCGTGGCAAAGAGCCCAGCGCCTGTCGCATTCGTGGGCGACGGCGCCAACGATGGCCTGGTCCTGGCCCAGGCAGCCTGCGGAATCGCCATCCCAGGATCGAGTTCCGTGGCTGTTTCCGCAGCCGGGGTGGTGATCGCGCACGGCAGCGTGGGCGCTGTCGTCGAGACCCGTGAGTTGGCTCGCAAGTTTGATCGCATCGTCCGGCAGAATCTCGCATTTTCCGTCGTGTACAACCTCGCCGTGATTGTCGTGCTGTTCGAAGCAGGCGTGACGCCCTTTGCCGCCGCGCTCGCCATGCTGGCCAGCAGCGCGTCGGTGCTCCTGAACACCTGCAGGCTGCTGCAGGGCCGCGTCGTCTGTGACAAGTCGATGCAGGCCAAGCCGGCTGCGTCCTGAAAGGAGCACTGGAATGCTCAGGCTGTGAGCAGGCTTGCGCGGTGGCGAAATGCCGCGACCTTGGCGTTTGCCGGTAGCGCACATGCGTTGACGTTCGCCCCGGATCCGTTGCCCCAGTGGTCGCTGCCCATCGTTCAAATCCTCGCGCTGGCGGTGCTGGCACGCGCCAGCTTTGCCGCCGAGCGCGGCCGGCAGGCATTCCTTCGCGGATGGGCGTTCGGCTTCGTCAATTTTGCGGTCGGCTTGTACTGGCTGTTCATCAGCATCCATGACTACGGTGGTTTGTCCGCGCCACTGGCCGGTGCGAGCGTCGTGGCGCTGTCTGCCTTTCTCGCGCTGTTTCCCGCTCTTGCCTGCGCGATCAGCAAGTGGCTGCAGTCTCGCACTCGGCGGGGAGCAGCGCTGTCACAAGTGCTGGTCTGGTCAGCTGTCTGGGCCGCCTCGGAATGGCTGCGCGGCGTGCTGTTCTCGGGCTTTCCGTGGCTGAACATTGGCTACGCCCATGTGGACAGCCCCTTGGTCGGCTGGGCGCCGTTGCTGGGCGTGCATGGCGTCGCGCTGCTCGCGGCGTGCGCCTCGGGGACCGTGGCGTTCCTGTCGCGTCCGGCCGCGGCTTCCATGCGCTCGAACGTGTCTTTGCTGGCGACGGTGCTGATCCTGATCGCCACGGGATGGACACTTACTCGCCTCGATTGGTCGACGGCCGAAGGCGAGCCGCTGCATCTGAGGCTAGTGCAGGGAAACATCGATCAATCGCAGAAGTTCGACCCGACCCTGCTTGAAGACGGCATCGCCAGTCACTTGCGGCTGGCCGCACAGCCACCGGGCCCCGGAGAGCCGCATCCGGACCTGATCGTCTTGCCAGAGACCGTCGTGCCCGTATTCCAAGACCAGCTCGACCCGATGATTTGGAAAACCTGGCTCGACGTAGCGGCGAACCAGCGCAGCACGATCGCGATGGGCGTCCCTTTGCACAGCATGGCGGCCGACGGCAGTTCGCGCTACACCAACAGCGCCATCGGCTTCGACTCCGGCACGCCGTTGCAGCAGCTTGTCGACGCCTCCGTGCCGCTACGCTACGACAAGCACCACCTCGTGCCCTGGGGCGAATATGTACCGGCTGGGTTCGAGTGGTTCACGCGGATGCTGAAAATGCCGCTGGGTGACTTCGATCGTGGAGCCCCGGTCCAGAGACCATTCTCGGTGAATGATCAGCATTTGGCGTTCAACATTTGCTACGAGGATGTTTTCGGTTCCGAGCTGCTCCCGTCGCTCCTGCCGACCCCAGGCGCAGGACCCGGCGCGAGCGTGCTCGTGAACTTGAGCAACCTCGCTTGGTTCGGCCAGACCTGGGCGCTTCGCCAGCATCTGCAGATCGGGCGGTTGCGCAGCATCGAGACCGCTCGGCCTATGGTGACCTCCACGAATACAGGCATCACGGCCTCGATCGATCCGAAAGGACGGGTCGTTGCCGCTCTGCCGCCACATCGGCCGGGCGTGTTGTCCGCGACCGTACAAGGCATGAGCGGCCTGACGCCGTATGTTCGCTATGGCGACCAGCCGGTCCTGTTGCTGGTAGGGATAGTATTGGCTGCTCTCGTACGGCGCCCGACCCCACGGTAGTCGCAAGAGCGGCAGCCGCACGAGCACCGCCATGCGCCTGATCCCTGGCGGATGCCTACTCCGAAGTCAGGCGCTGGATCGAACGAAGGCGAACCACATCAGCACGCCTGCGTCCATTGGCTGTGACCGCGCTATCCCTGGCAGGGTCCGAACCTACGGTTTTGAATCCAAGCCACGCCCTGCAGGCCTAGCTTGACCTTTTTTGGGTGCGGGGTCGGTGGGCACGAGAAATTTCGCAACCAGGCCTCCGCCTTCCCGGGGTTCGAGATTCAGGGCCCCACCAAATCTCTCTGCAATGGCCCGAACGATCGAAATGCCCAGGCCCGCCCCGTCCTTGCTCTTTCGGCCCTGATCACCGCGCCAGAAACGTTGGCCAATTTGGCATGCCTGCTCGGCAGTCAGCCCGGGGCCACGGTCCGACACGCTAATCACACACTGCTGTGCATTCGGATCCAGGAACACGCCCACCTCGATGGCCGTATCTCGCGGCGAATAGCGCATCGCGTTGTCAACCAGATTGCGAACCGCCGTTTCCAGCATCGACTTGGGCACCGGGGTTCCGATGTCCTCGCCGCTGACGTTCAACGACAAGCGCTCTTTTTCTGCGGCCTTCCACTGTTCCAGCACGCCGCCGACGGAAGCGACCACCGAAGTGCAACCATCCGCCTTGTCGGCAGACGTCTCGGCGCGGGCCAGTATCATCATCTGGTCCAAGGTGCGCCTCAGCCGCTTCACGCCTTCCTCTGCACTGGAAAGAGAGGACGCCACCTCGTCGCCTTCACTGATCCGGGCCACCTGCAGGTGCGTATCGATCACGGTCAACGGCGTGCGCAGCTCGTGCGCCGCGGCGTCGGTGAATGCCCGTTGGCTGGCGAGTGTCCGTGCCAGGCGCTTGAGAAGCCCATTCATTGCGTCCAGAACCGGGCGCAGTTCCGAGGGTGAATGGTTGACGGCGATCGGGGACGTGTCGTCCGCGTGTTTGTCGCGCAATTGCTGCGACAGAGCCTCCAGGGGGGCGAGCCCCCGTCCGATGCCGATCCAAAGGGCAGCCAGGCCGCCCAGGAAGGCAATCAAGAAGGGCACGCCAGCCACGCTTAGCAATTCGTTGATCAGCATATCCCGCTGATCCACGCGATCCGCCGTCGTGATCTGGTAGCCATTGGCACGAAGAACGTAGACCCTCCACTGATGTCCCAAAACGTCCCGCGTGCTGAAGCCGGCCGGCAGTGACTCGAACTCCGAGTGAGGTCCGGTGGTCGTTCGTGCCAGGATCTCTCCCTGCAAAGACCGGATTTCGCATGCGATGCCCTCCTTGCCGCTGACGCGCACCGCCTCGGTGAAGTCGTTGGACGCTGCATTCGGAGCCAGCGCGGCGCGTTCAAGAAGCCCCGACACCATGCGTGCCGACATGGCAAGACGACCGTCGAGGGTCCGGTCGAGATTGGAATGAACGCCGCGCATCATCCAGCCGGCGGCAGCGCCCCACAGAACCAACAGCGAAATGCCGGCGATCAGAACGGCGCGCAGCCGCAGGCTCATGATGCAAGCCTCCAGCCCAGCCGATAGCCGAGCCCACGGACCGTCTCGATGGCTTCGGCGCCGAGCTTGCGGCGGATGTTGTGGATATGCACATTCAGCGCGTTGCTGCCGATCTCTTCCCCGAGGCCGTACAAGCGCTCGTTGAGCATGTCGGGCGGGACCCACCGGCCATCGGCGTTGGCGAGATGGGCCAGCAGATCGACCTCGCGGCGCGACAAGGAGACGGGCTCGCCCTGGAACCAGGCCAGCCCGCTCTCCGGCTCCAGCCGCAGGGGACCGGCCGAGATGACCTGGGCCGCACGGCCTTGCGTGCGTCTGACCAGCGCATGCAACCGGGCTGCGAGTTCACGCAGGTCGAACGGTTTGATCATGTAGTCGTCGGCACCTTCATGCAGCCCTTTGAGCCTGTGTTCGATGGCGTCCCGCGCCGTGAGGATCAGGACGGGCAATTGAGGTTCGACGGCCCGCATGCTGGCCAGCAACTCCATGCCGTCCCGGTCAGGCAGCCCGAGATCGAGCACCAGGGCATGGAAGGTGTCTTCCGCATGCGTGGCTTCGGCTTCTTCTGCGGTGCCGACGTGATGCACCGCGATGCCGTGCTTGTGCAGACCGGCCACGATCCCCCGTCCGATCAGTTTGTCGTCTTCCACCAACAGTATTCGCATGGCGCCTACCAACCTGAATTTGCTTGTTTGACACGCTCATGTTAGGCCAGAAATGACAGCAAGGTAGGACGCAAGTTCCCGCTAATTCTCAGTTAATCGGGAGAAGACATGATTTTGAAGATTGCCCCTTGAGGGCGCACCTTCCAGGGATGCCCATGTGCATGAACTATGACCCGGCCCATGCTTGAAGCTCTCGATCTCGCGGGCGTTCGCGGGGAGCGCCGCCTGTTTGACCATTTGACTTTCCGGATCGTGCCGGGCGAGTGCCTGTCGGTGCACGGCGAGAACGGCAGCGGGAAGACCACGCTATTGCGAACGCTTGCAGGGTTCGCTACGCCTGCTGCTGGCAGAGTCTTGTGGAAAGGAAAGCCGCTGCGCAACCAGTGGAGTGAATACCAACGCGAACTGGTTTACAACGGCCATGGCATTGGACTCAAAGAAGACCTGAATGCCTTGGACAACCTGCTTGCCGCGGCCGCCATCGCTGGTGAGCCGGTCACCACGGAATGCGTGGAATCAGCGTTGGACGAAGTTGGCTTGGCCGAGCACAGGCACTTGCCGTTCCGGATGTTGTCACAAGGCCAAAAGCGTCGTGCAAGCCTGGCTCGATTGCTCCTCTACAGGAGGAAGTTGTGGATTCTCGATGAGCCCTCCACAGCGCTGGACCAATTCGGTGCGCGATGGCTTGGTGAACTGATCCATCGGCACCAGTCACGCGGCGGCATGGTCGTTCTGACGAGTCACCAGGAGCTGGCCTTGAAAACTTCTCAGACCGTCCGGATGGGGGCATGAGCCGGCCCCTCGTTGCCAATCCGGTATTTGTCGTGATGCGCCGGGACTTGAAGCTCGCCTTGCTCCGAAGGTCAGACGCGCTGATACCTCTTTGCTTCTTTGTCGTGGTCGTCAGTCTGTTTCCATTGGGTATCGGCCCCGAGCGCGAAATGCTCCGACGGATCGCTCCGGGCGTCCTGTGGGTATCGGCGTTGCTGGCCAGCATGCTTTCGCTCAATCGCCTGTTCGAGCAGGATCACGCCGATGGCACGCTGGAGCAGATGATGCTGTCGCCAGCGCCGTTGGCCATGTTGGTCGTCGGCAAGATCGCGGCGCATTGGCTGTTGTCCGGTTTGCCCTTGGCCTTGCTTGCGCCCGCGCTGGCATTGCAGTTCGACCTGCCTGCCTTGTCCCTCTGGATTTTGACCGCATCGCTCGTTATCGGTACGCCGGTGCTCAGCCTCATCGGCGCCGTCGGCGCGGGGCTGACGCTGGGCGTACGCGCAGGGGGTGTCCTCGTTGCTGTGCTGGTGCTGCCGCTCTACATCCCGGTGCTGATCTTCGGTGCCGGCGCGGTCGATGCGTCGATCATCGGTCAGGGAGCGTCGGCCAACCTCTCTTTGCTCGCCGCCGTGTTCGTCTTGGCGGCGTTCTTCACGCCATTCGCAGCGAGTGCATCGCTGCGCATCGCACTGGAGTACTGAGGAGCGAAGCGTATGGTCAACTGGTTCAAGTTTTCATCTCCCAAGGCGTTCTACCCACTCGCGGGGAAGCTCGTCCCTTGGCTCGGCGTGACCGCCGCGGCGCTGTCGCTCGCGGGCGTCTATGTGGGGTTCTTCTTGGCACCCACCGACGCCCAGCAGGGAGAGGGGTATCGCATCATCTTCCTGCACGTGCCGGTTTCATGGATGTCCATGGTCATCTATCTGGCGATGGCGTTCTGGGCCGGCATTGGCCTGGTGTTCAACAGCCGCCTGTCGGCAATGATGGCCTCGGCGCTGGCCCCCACGGGTGCACTGTTCACCTTCCTTTCTCTGTGGACCGGCGCCTTGTGGGGAAAGCCGATGTGGGGAACCTGGTGGGTCTGGGATGCGCGGCTGACCTCTGAACTAGTCCTGCTGTTTCTGTACATCGGTTTCATCGCACTCCAGTCGGCGATCGAAGATCGTCGCCGTGCCGACCGGGCAGGCGCCGTGCTGGCACTGGTCGGCGTGGTGAACATCCCTGTGATCTATTTCTCCGTGCAGTGGTGGAACACCTTGCACCAGGGCGCCTCGGTATCGCTGACTCGTTCGCCCTCCATGGCGACGGTCATGTTGTTGGGCATGCTGATCATGGTTCTTGCGGCCTGGGCTTACACGGCTGCGGCGGCGCTGGCGCGTGTGCGCTGCATCATCCTGGAACGCGAACATCACGCCGGCTGGCTGCAGGACATCGAGGAGGTGAAGCGATGAACTGGGCCAGTGTGGGTGAGTTCCTGGCGATGGGCGGATATGGCGTGTACGTTTGGGGATCCGTCCTGACGACGGTGGTGTTGCTCTGGACTGAATGCCGAATGCTCCGGCGCCGGCGCCGAGCAGCGCTATGGCGCATCCAGTCGGAATTGCTGGGCAAGGAGGCGCGGCGTGAAGCCACGAAATAGACGCATCGCACTCATCGTCGCCGGGCTATCCGCCCTCGGCATCGCCACCGCGCTGGTGCTCAATGCCTTTCAGAGCAACCTTGTGTTCTTCTTCACGCCCTCGCAGGTCAGTGCCGGGGAGGCACCACTGGAGCGCACCTTTCGAGTCGGCGGCATGGTGGAACGAGGTAGTCTGAAGCGCCAGCGTGGTGAGCTTGCCGTGCAGTTCGTCATCACCGATACGGTCAAAGCAATCCCGGTCACGTATTCGGGCATCTTGCCTGACCTGTTCAGTGAAGGAAAAGGGGTGGTTGTTCAAGGACGGCTGGACAGTGCCGGCCTCTTTCGCGCCGAGGAGGTGCTGGCCAAGCACGACGAGAACTACATGCCGCCCGAGGCCCAGCATGCGCTGGACGAAGTCCAGAAGAAGCCGGCTTCAAGGAAGCCTTGACCCATGATTCCAGAAATCGGCCACCTCGCCCTCATCGCTGCCTTGTTCGTGGCACTCGCTCAAGGTGTTCTTGCCCTGGCCGGCGCGGCGCGAGCCAACCTCACCTGGATCGCGTTCGCCCGCCCCGCTGCACGCGCTCAATTCCTGTTGGTGATGGTCGGTTTTGCCGCGCTCACCTGGGCCTTTGTCGCGAAGGACTACTCGGTCGCCTACGTCGCTCAAAACTCCAATTCTCAGCTCCCGCTGGGCTACAGAATGGCCGCGGTCTGGGGCGGACATGAGGGTTCGCTCCTGCTCTGGCTGCTGATGCAGACCGGCTGGGCCTATGCGGTCAGCCGGTTGTCGAAACAGCTTCCGGATGCCATGGTGGCGCGCGTTCTGGGCGTGCTCGGCCTGGTGACGGCCGGCTTCCTGCTGTTCGTCCTGTTGACCTCCAATCCCTTCGAGCGACTTTTCCCGGTACCGCAAGATGGATGGGATCTGAATCCGCTCCTGCAGGATATCGGCTTGATCTTTCATCCACCGCTGCTTTACATGGGGTACGTCGGATTTTCGGTGGCCTTCGCATTCGCGATTGCTGCATTGCTTGCCGGACAACTGGACTCGACGTGGGCACGCTGGTCTCGTCCCTGGGCCACCGCAGCCTGGGCAAATCTGACGGTCGGAATCGCCTTGGGGAGTTGGTGGGCCTACTACGAGTTGGGCTGGGGGGGCTGGTGGTTTTGGGACCCGGTCGAGAACTCGTCGTTCATCCCCTGGCTGGTGGGCACCGCCTTGATCCACTCTTTGGCGGTGACGGAAAAGCGGGCCAGTTTCAAGAACTGGACGGTGCTGCTCTCGATCGGCGCATTTTCTTGCTCGCTTTTGGGTGCCTTTCTGGTGCGCTCGGGCGTACTGACTTCTGTGCATGCATTTGCCACCGATCCGCGACGCGGGTTATTCATTCTGATTCTGCTGACGGTCATTGTGGGCACGTCGCTCGCTTTGTTCGCATGGCGAGCCCCTAAGGTCGGCATGGGAGGACGGTTCGACATGGTCTCCAGGGAGTCCTTGCTGCTGGTCAACAATGTGCTGTTGGTCGTCACTGCCGGCGCTGTCGCGCTCGGTACGCTGTACCCACTGCTCGTCGATGCGCTGGGCCTGGGCAAGCTCTCCGTGGGGCCGCCATACTTCAATGCGGTGTTCGTGCCATTGATGATCCCCGCGTTGCTTCTGATTGCGGTAGGACCCGCCGCCAATTGGAAGGCCGCCCAGTTCGGTGCCATCTTCAGGCAGTTGCGCGTGCCGATGATTGCTGCACCCCTGGTGGGCCTGACCGCCCCGTTCGTGCTGGGGCACTGGTCAGCTTCTGCGGCGTTGGGCTTGATGCTCGCCACGTGGATTGCGGTGTCGGTGGTGACGGGCATCTTCGGCCGAATGCGCGCCACCCGCGGCGGGTTGCGTGCCCAGCCACGCAGTTGGCTTGGGATGCATATGGCGCATCTGGGCATCGCGGTATTCGTGACTGGCGTGACCATCGTCAGTGGGTATGAGACCGAGCGAGACGTTCGATTGGCCCAGGGCGAGTCCGTCAGCATCGGCGGCTACGACCTCACTTTGATCGGCGTCAGAAGCACGCGGGGGCCCAACTACGTGGCGCAGATAGGCGATATCGAACTGTCGCGCGACGGCAAGGTCTTGCGTCGGCTGCATCCGGAAAAGCGCAATTACCCGGCCTCGCAGATGCCGATGACCGAGGTGGCGATCGATGCAAACGGACTGCGCCACGTCTACGCGGCGCTCGGCGAACCGCTCGGCGACGGTGTTTGGAGCGTTCGTGTCTACCACAAGCCATTCGTTGACTGGATCTGGATCGGCTGCATCCTGATGGCGCTTGGCGGTGGCTTGGCCATCAGCGATCGTCGATACCGTCTGAAGCCTCGCCGTCAACACGTCGCTCCGCCATTGCCCGAGGCCGCATCATGAACCGTTTCCTATGGCCGCTGCTCGGATTCCTTGTCTTGGTGTCGTTCCTCGCAGTGGGCCTGACGCTCAAGCCCAGCGAGGTGCCATCGCCCTTGATCAACAAGCCCGCGCCGCGCTTCAGCCTTCCGCAACTGCAAGCTCCGGACCTGACCTTCTCATCCGAGAGCATGATCGGGAAAGTTTGGGTACTGAACGTGTGGGCTTCCTGGTGCGCGCCCTGTCTTGAGGAGCATCCTGTCATCACCGAATTGGCCAGCAGGCATGCTGTTTCGGTGGTCGGCATGAACTACAAGGACACGCCCCAGAACGCCATCGCCTGGCTACGGCGCAATGGCAATGCCTTTGAAACGACGGTCTCCGATGCGCATGGGGCGGTCGGCATCGACTTCGGGGTGTACGGCGTGCCGGAAACCTATGTGATCGATAAGGCAGGCATCATTCGCTACAAGCACACCGGGGCGATTGACGCGGGGGAAATGCGCGGCGAGCTGCTGCCGCTGGTGCGGGAGCTTGAGAAATGATTCTCTGGCGGGTGGCATTGTTTTTCTTTCTGTTCACGGCTCCGGTCTGGGCCAGCGACCAAGCGGCCGAGGACCGAATGCTGGGCATTGCATCCGAGTTACGTTGCCTGGTTTGCCAGAATGAATCGATTGCAGCTTCGCAGGCCGATCTTGCCGCTGACTTGCGCCAACAGATCCGCGAGCAGATCCGTGCCGGCAAGAGCGATGACGACATCCGGACTTATATGGTCGAGCGATACGGCGATTTCGTGCTCTATCGCCCGCCCTTGAAGCCGACAACGATGTTGCTTTGGTTTGGCCCGTTCGTGGTGCTTGCCTTGGGCATTGTGGTCTTGGTCATGAATCTGCGCAGCCGAAACCGCAAGCCGAAGCATGCTGCACTCAATGAAGAGGAGCGCAGACACGCGGACGCGCTGCTGGCTCCGCCACACAATGTACTGGACGAAACATGAGCATCGTTTTCCTGACTCTGGCGTCGGTGCTCGTGGGAGGCGTCTCGATATGGCTTTCTTTCGTTCTCTGGCGAGGGGGACATGGTGCGAGCGACCAAGTTGCCCCTGAAAGCGTGAACGTCGCGGTACTGCGCGATCAATGGGCGGAGTTGGAGAGAGACCACATCAATGGCACGTTGTCGGCCAATGAATTGGCCGATGCAAGATCTGATCTTCAGCGGCGAGCGCTGAATGAAACTGCTGCTCCTCCGTTGAAATTGGGGCCGCCTGCTGGAAGCAAGCGGGCAGCGATCACTGTCGCCATTCTGCTGCCGATCGCGACAGCGCTCACCTATTCGTACCTGGGAAATCCGGCCGCCACGGACCCGTCACAGGTTCGCAGCGCGAGCATGACGACGCAAACCGATGTGCAAGCAATGGTGGCCTCTCTTCAGGCACGGCTGGCCCAGCACCCCGATGATCCTGGAGGCTGGCTCATGCTGGCGCGTTCCTACCGTTACTTCGGCGATCATGAGCAAGCCGTCAATGCCTTCACCCACGCCAATGAGCTGGTCCAGAACGATCCACAGGCGTTGGCGGAGTACGCGGAGTCGCTGTCCAGAATCCGTGGCTCCGGTTTTGAGGGAGAGCCCACTCGTCTGCTTGAGCGCGCCTTGTCGCTCGATCCCAATGCAGCCCTGCCTCTGACTCTGGCCGGCGCTGCTGCGGTGCAGCGCCGGGACTATCAAACGGCCATCGCGCACTGGGAGAAGCTGCTCGGGATGATGCCCCCCGATTCCGAGGCGGCGAAAGTCGTCGCGGCCGGGATTGAACGGGCCCGGACGGAGCAGGCGGAACTCGCCCATGGTCGATCACCAGAGCCAAGCGCAAAGCCTTGATGGCATCCCCGTCCCCCACGGGCCATTGGGGGGACCTTTAGTTTCGCTTAATCGGGTCATCGCATGATCCAGGCAGCTTTGCTTGGAGGACTCGGATTTGGCTTTTTATCGGCGCATCGTAGCGATCTTTCTCCTGTGTGGTTGTGCGGTCGGCAGTGCGTGGGCGGACGGCCTTTTTCCCTCCTGGGGCCGCAGCGAGCGGCAATTTCTGGACGTTGCCGAAGTTCTCAAGCTGGACGCTGTGCAGCAGCAGGGCGATTCGTTCTCGGCCGCTGGACACGTTGCCGATGGCTACTACGTTTATCGCCATGCCATCAAGTTGGTCGATGCGCAGGGCCATGAAGTCAGCCTGACGCTTCCGGCAGGAACAGCCAAACACGACGAATTCTTTGGCGATACGGAAATCTATACGGGCGATGCCCTCAATCTGCGCTTTCCCGCCACCGCCCCCGGCCCGCTGACACTGCATTGGCAAGGGTGCGCGGAGGCAGGTATCTGCTATCCGCCGCAGACCATGAATGTGGCATTGCCGGCAGTGGTGGCCGGCACATCCCCGACCGGCAATGACTCCGTACAGCGGAGTTCGGCTTTGACCTCCACCAACACAGTCAGCTTGGGCGGAGCTACCGAGGTGGCAGAGGATCAAGCGGCAGCGCAGCGCCTAGCAGCATTGGGCCCCGTGTGGGGAACACTGCTGTTTTTTGGCTTCGGCTTGCTGCTCGCTTTCACACCATGCTCGCTCCCGATGATCCCCATCGTCTCCACCATGGTCGTCGGCAGCCAGGCCAAGCCGCGGCGGGCTTTCTTCCTCTCTCTGTCCTATGTCCTGGCGATGGCGGGCACCTACGCCGCGGTGGGCGTGGCCGCTGGCTTGGCCGGGGCCAACCTGCAAGCCACACTGCAATCGCCTTGGCTGCTCGGAGCGTTTGCAGCCTTGTTCCTGGTCCTGGCGAGTTCACTGTTCGGCCTGTTCGAGCTGCAGATGCCCTCGGCGCTGATCAATCGGGTCGAATCCGCCGGTAGAGATCGCTCGGGCGGGAGCATCTCCGGCGCGGCGGCGCTGGGCTTCCTCTCGGCGCTTCTGGTCGGGCCTTGCATGACCGCTCCATTGGCAGGCGCATTGCTGTACATCGGGCAGACCGGCAGCGCGGTCTACGGTGGCATGGCCTTGTTCGCGCTGGGTTTGGGCATGGGACTGCCCCTGCTGGCCATCGCCGTGTTCGGTGCCCGGGTCCTGCCACGGCCTGGCGCGTGGATGGACCGCGTGCGCGTGGCATTCGGCTACGTCATGGTGGGCATGGCCGTGATGATGCTGACGCGCTTCCTGCCCGGCACGGTCAGCCTGGTTCTGTGGGGCGCATGGGTCTTGTCGGTGGCGATTGGCCTGATCGCGTGGGGCCAGGCCGTGGCAGCGAAGCATCGGCTGGCATGGTCGCTGCGGTCCGGCGCCGTCTTCGCCGGCTTGTGGTCCATCCTGATGCTGGTCGGCGCGGCCTCTGGCGGCGAATCGGCATTGCAGCCGCTGGCCCACCTGCGCGGTGGTTCGACTTCGCCAGCACCGGCGGCGGGCGGCGTCGCTTACCTGCAGGCGAAATCGGTCGAGGACGTGGATGCGCATTTGGCACAGGCCGCTTCGCGCGGCCAATGGACCCTGATCGACTTCTACGCCGACTGGTGCGTCAGTTGCCATGTGATCGAACGCAACGTATTCGGCGACCCCGCCGTCGCGTCCCGCCTGGCCCGGATGCAGGTCGTGCGACCAGATGTGACGCGCAATGATGCGACCGATCAGGCCTTGCTCAAGCATTGGGGTGTCATGGGGCCGCCCACGCTCATTCTGGTTGGCCCGGACGGTACGGAACGCCGGGACCTGCGCGTCGTCGGTGAGATCGATGCCCGCGCCTTCCTGGTGCGCTTGGACAAGGCAGGTTCCTGATGATCAGCGTAGGTCCGTTCTCCGTCCAAGTCGTTGCCGTCTTCCTGGCCGTCCTGCTGGCCTGGGCGGTGGCGCGCATGGTTGCCAAGCGGTTGCCCGACTCTCCGTACAAGGCGGCCGGCGGAATGTTGCTGGACGCCGCTTTTGTGGGGTTTGTGGCGGCTCGCCTCGGCTACATCGCGCAATGGTGGGAAGAGTACGCGCAGTCGCCGATGTCCATGATTTCCATTGGCGACCAAGGCTTTTCGTGGTGGGTCGGTGTCCTGGCAGCGCTGGCGCTCATCTGGTGGCGCACCCGTGCGGTTCGGGCATTGCGCCGGCCTGTATTGGCGGGAGTTGCGGTCGGACTCGCAGCCTGGTTTGCTACCGGGGGCGTACTGGCTCTGCTGCAGCGCTCGGCACCGCCGTTGCCAGCGTTGACGCTCGCAACGCTCGATGAACAGCCAGTCGTCCTGAATTCCTATGCTGGGCGGCCCGTCGTGCTCAACCTCTGGGCGTCGTGGTGTCCACCATGCCGTCGCGAGATGCCGGTGTTCGAGCAGGCACAAGCGCAGTATCCCGATATCGCTTTTGTCATGGTCAACCAGGGAGAGAGCGCCCAGCAAGCCCGCGCCTTTCTTGAGAGCGAACGCCTGCATCTCAAGGATGTGCTGCTCGACCCCGCTTCCCAGACCATGCAGGCCGTCGCATCGCGAGGCCTGCCCACCACCTTGTTCTTCGATGAGCAAGGACGCCTGGTGGATACCCATCTGGGCGAACTCACGATGGCCAGCCTCAAACACACGGTGTCGCGCCGATTCGCGCCAGCCCAACAGATCAAGACAGACAAGGAGTAACCATGTTTGCACAACGCTCGCACATTTCGTTCCTGCTGGCCGCCAGCTTCATGGTGGTCACCGGCTGCAGCAAGGCAGAGACGGCTGACAAGCCGGCCGTCCTCAAGGCGCTGGAAGGTCAGGGCCTGACCGTCACGCAGGAATTCAAGGTCGGCGGCGGTCTGCGCGCCTTCGCTGCCGTCGCGGGTGACCGGCCCATTGCCGTGTACATCACGAGCGATGGCAATGCCATCGTGGGAACTCGCCTGAACGCCAAGGGCGAGCCAATGGACGAAGCGGACCTGGAAAAGCTGGCCGCCAAGCCGGTCAGCGACAAGGAATGGTCGCAGCTGCAGTCGTCCACCTGGGTGCTGGACGGCAAGGCAGATGCGCCGCGCGTCATCTACACCTTCAGCGATGCCAACTGCCCCTATTGCAACGCCTTCTGGGAAGCTGCACGCCCCTGGGTGGATTCCGGCAAGGTCCAGTTGCGGCACATTCTGGTAGGCATCATCAAGGATGACAGCCCGGCCAAAGCCGCGGCCATTCTTGGCGCGCCTGACCGGAGTGCGGCGTTGTTGACGAACGAGCGGCAGTTTGGCCAGGGCGGGATTACGCCAGCCAAGAGCGTGCCTGCCGATGTGCGCAAGATCCTCGATGACAACCTGGCACTCATGGCGAGCACCGGCTTCCGGGGGACGCCCGGCATCGTTGTACGCGGCCCCAATGGGATCCTCAAGAAGTACAACGGCATGCCGCGAGGGGCGCAATTGGGTGAAGTGCTGGGGCCGCGCTGAACCAGCCGCCCAGGCGCCGAACCTGATGGCCGCTTCTCTCAGCCCGCATCTCAGGCTGCTCAACGGAAATTGCACAAAGGATCATTCACTATGCTCTCGCTGACGGGTGGAGTGCTGGGCCTCATCATCGGAGCCGTGCTGGGATTGACTGGCGCCGGCGGCGGCATCTTCGCGGTGCCGGCGCTGGTGTTCGGCCTGGGCATGGACATCCGTCAGGCCGCGCCCGTGGCGCTGCTCGCCGTGGGAGCAGCGGCGACCCTGGGCGCTTTGCAGGGCTTGCGCCAGGGGGTAGTTCGGTACAAGGCAGCGATGATGTTGGCGGCTGCCGGCGCCGTGACGGCTCCGCTGGGCGTGCAGTTTGCCCACTGGCTTTCGCCTCGATGGCTGAACCTGATCTTCGTCGCCATCATGCTCGTGGTGGCCTACCGGATGTTCATGTCATCTCGCGGCAGCCAGACGCAGGACGATCTGGCTGACGAGCCAGCCCGGGTCTGCAAGATCTCCAAGGACACCGGCCGCTTCGTCTGGAACGTGCGAACAGCGACCACGCTGGGGAGCATCGGCATCGTCTCCGGTTTGGCCACGGGCATGTTGGGGGTGGGCGGCGGATTCATCATCGTCCCGGCTCTGGCGCATTTCAGCGAGCTGCGCATGCACAGCATCGTCGCGACCTCGCTCATGGTGATCGCGCTGCTGTCCGCTGTAACCGTGTTCATCGCGTGGAGTCATGGCATGACGCTCACCGCGCCCGCCTGGACATTCGTTCTCACGGCGCTCGTGGGCATGTCGCTCGGCCGTGTTCTGGCACGCAGGATTCCCTCAAAGATGCTCCAGCGGGTGTTTTCGATCACCTGCGTGGCCGTGGCGGCCCTCATGCTCATGCGCAATGTTGGCTAGAGGTCCGATGTTCGATTAATTGATTGTGGACGGGAAAATTCAATGCAGACAAGGAAAGTAGATGTCGCCATCATTGGCGCGGGAACCGCTGGCAGCACCGCATTCCATGCGCTGAAAGCGACAGGCAAACAGGTGGTTCTGATCGATCGGGGGCCATTGGGGACGACCTGCGCGCGCGTCGGATGCATGCCCTCGAAGGCGGCCCTGCATGCCGGCATGCACTGGAAGGTCGCCAAGGCACTGGCAGCGAGCGCCACGCCATCGACCCAAGGGCCGCAGGCCTTATGGTCCCACGCCCGCCAGACCAGGGATGCGCTGGCCGGCGCCGCCGCGGAGCGCACGCGCAAGGCGGCTGGCGAGAGCCTGATCATGGCCGAAGCGCGCTTCGTCGCGCCGGGCATCTTGCAGGCAGGTGAACAACGGATCGAGGCCAGCGCCTTCATCGTGGCGACGGGCTCTCGCCCGGTGGTCCCCAAAGCGCTCGACGGCGTTGCCTCCCGCATCCTGACCACCGATACCCTGTTCGACCTGGGCGTCCTGCCCGCACGGATGGGAATCCTGGGACTGGGCGCCATCGGGCTGGAACTCGGCCTGGCCCTGTCTCGCTTGGATGTGCAGGTGGTCGCGGCAGACCAGAAAGACGCCATCGGCGGCATCCAGGACCCCGATGTCCTGGAGCGGGCGATCGCCAGGTTCGAGACCGAGTTGCCGATGTGGTTGGGCGCCGCCGTCGAAGTCAGCCTTGAAGGCGACCAGGTGCGCATGCGCGCCGGCGAGCGCGACGCGCTCGTGGATCGGCTTCTCGTCGTGACGGGACGACAACCCAATACCGAGGCGCTCGATCTCGCCGCGGCCGGCATCTCCTTGGATCAGGCTGGCCGACCGAGCATCGACCCCGCGACCATGCAGGCCTGCGGGCCGTCCCAGGTGCCGATTTTCTTCGCAGGCGATGTGCAGCCGGATCGCCCTCTGATGCACGAGGCCGCGGACGAGGGTCAGATGGCAGCGCAAGCCGCACTGGCGAGCTTGCGCGGCGAAAGTTGGCCGGGCGCATCCCGGCGCGTGCCGATCACGATCCTGTTCACCGACCCGGATGCGTGCGCAGTCGGCATGACCTACGAGGCGGCGGTGCAGGAAGGCGCGGTCGTCGGCACCGCGGAAGGCAGCGGCAACGGGCGCTCCAAGATTCTTGGTGCTCCGGAAAACCTGCTGCACATCTATGCCGACCCCGGCTCAGGCGCCTTGCTCGGTGCCAGCATGCTCCTGACGCAAGGCGAGCACCTGGCGCACCTGATCGCTTGGGCGATCCAGGCGAAGCAGACCGTCAACGATCTGCTGGCCATGCCGTACTACCACCCCTCCATCGAGGAGATGCTGCAAAGCGCCTTGAAATCCGCATCCCAGCAGATGCGCCCGTGAACAACCCTTCTGACTGCACCACCGACCGACCATGACCCAAGACACCCAGCGCCCCACATTGAAAGTGATCCTCCACGCACCGACGGCAGAAGCCTTTGAGCGTGCGCGAAGCAATGCAACCAATCTCAAGCGCGCGGCGCCCGATGCCGATGTGCGCATCGTTGCGAACGCGCAAGCCGTCGCCGCCGCCCTGGACACGGCACCTTCCGACCTCGACGCGCTCACCTGGGTATGCCCGAACACACTTTCGCGGATCGGCAGGGACAACAGAGAGCCGCTCGAAGTACTGGACGGGCCTGCTGTTATCGAGATGGCGCGCATGCAGCAAGCGGGATGGATCTACATACGGGCGTAGCACGCGACTGCCGGTTCGGCATGGGGGGGCTGAGACCATGGAATTACGACATCTGCGCTATTTCATGGCCCTGGCTGAAGAGTTGCATTTCACGCGCGCCGCCGAGCGCCTGCACATCGAACAGCCCCCCTTGTCCCGTGCCATCAAAGAACTGGAGGACGAGCTAGGGGTCGTGCTGTTCGACCGGAACCGCCGTGGAACCGTGCTGACGTCGGCGGGTGTTGTCTTTCTTCAAGATATCCGCAGATTGTTCACCGTGCTCGAACAGGCACGCGAAAACGCCCAGGCCCTGGCAGCAGGTTTGCGAGGCAGTCTGCGCATCGCGATTTCCGACGGGGCAATCGATGCTCGCCTGTCGGCATTTCTGGCCCGGTGCCGCGCGGAGGAGCCGGAGATCGAGATACGGCTGTCCGAGGTTCCGCTGGCCGAGCAGTTGCGCGGCCTGCGGTCCGGGGATTTCATGATCGGATTCGCGCATACGGCCGACGTCGGCGACGACATACGGGCTGAGCCCATCTGGCGAGATCCATTGGTCATTGCCGTGCCGGCACGGCACGCACTGCTCGCCCACAAAAAGGTCCCGCTCCAAGAAGTCGGGATCCATCCACTGGTCTTGTGCGATCCCCATGCGTGCGAGGGCTACTGCCGGGAACTGACACGACTGCTGCAGGTGCTTGAGCACAAGTTGAACGTCGTCGAGGAGGTGTCCTCGCTGGACATGATGCTCACCTTGGTCGGTGCTGGTTACGGTATCGGCTTTCTCGCGGCGAGCAAGATTCCGGTTTGCCAACGCCCGGACGTGGTGATCCGTCCCCTGGCCATCGATTCAGCCGTCATCACGACTTACTTGCTGCGGGCCGACAGCAGTGATTTGTCGGCTTCGCTGGAGCGGTTCATCGTTCGCCTACGTGACTCTGCGAGCGGCTGAAGGCCCCGCTGGCAGACACCCTCAAAGATCGGTTTCGGCACGAAGATTGCGCTCGGTGGCCGCCATCAATTCAGCCGCGCTTATCCCAAGTGCTACTGAAATTTTCAGTATGAGGGGCAGCGTGGGCACGTGCTCTCCACGCTCGATCTTGCCCATGTGCGAGCGCGAAATGCCTGCCCGAGATGCGAACTCGTCTTGCGCGACTCCTTGTGCGACGCGCGCAGCGCGCACGGCCTGTCCGAAAGCTGTCGCCGCTGCGGATTCATACGTTGTTGTGCCAGAAGGACGGCCTGGCTGAATGGTTGATTTCTGCATTAGCAGAAGCGTCAAACAATCTGCCAAAATTAACCACGTTAAAGATAACGGCGTTAAACTTCACTCTTGACCACGATGCAAGTTCACCTACTCGGCCAGAACACTTTTTGGGGGCTCGCATGCATGATGCCACCAGCCAGTTTCCCCATCTCAGGCTTGCGATAGCACCTGGGGTGCCATCCTCATGCTTCTCCTCGCTTCTCGCCCTGCAACGCGCGGAAGAGCCGGAAATCACTATCGCGTTCTTTGAGACATCAAGTGACGACCTGGTGACGGGCATTGATGAAGGTCGTTACGACGCAGGAATGTCGCTTCGGGCCGTAAGCGCTCCGTCTCTGAAAAGCCAACCCTTGTGGATCGAGAACATCGCTGTTGCCATGCCATTGTGGTCCCCCTTGCTCGCCCAGACAAAGCTTACGATCGCCGAACTTTTGGACTACCCCGTGTTTCGCTGGCCGGCAGAAAGCTGCTCACTACTGGATCAGCGGCTGTCATCCCTCCCGTCTTTAAGCCGGCAGAGCGTCCAGCATGTGACCTCGTTCGACATGTTGGCGCTATGGGTCGGCGCTGGCTATGGTGTCGGGATCACCGCGCAATCGCGCATCGAGCGCGCTGATGCATGGGGGATCACCGCCCGGCCGCTGGCCGAGGGGCCCTACGAGGTCGTGACTCATCTGCAGCGCCTCAAAGGACGAACTAACGCGGTTTCTGAGCGGTTCGAGCGCAGAGCGATGCAGGTAGCCAAGGATAGTGCAGTCCAATCGAATACCCGATAGCGCGCCCGCGCTGAGCGTTCCCTGATGTGCAGACGCCAGGCGTCCGGCGATCTGCTGGACATGCATGATCGTCTGCTCGATTTCTCGACGGCGCATACCGGCGCCGTGTCCTTCGCTCCCGCACAGCGTGCTGAGCGAACTCATGCAGGCGGTGCAGATGTAGCGCGGGGGCCGTAAGGCCCCCGCGAGGGCTGTAACCCTATGCGCCGTCCAAGGCGACAGCGCTCTCCATCAGCCGGCGAACACTCTGGCGCACCTCTTCGGAGATAGGCCGCGGCGGTACGACCTCGGGAGCATTCGCATGTGGCTCGCTGCCTGCGATGATCTGTACCACCATGCCCAGATTGCTTGGCGTCACGATGTCGATGGCCGCGCGGTCACCCAGGTCGGGATGTGGCTGGGTCAGCATGCGGTAAAGCTCCCATGAATCCGCCTGGGGGTACTGGCGCATGAGCACCTGGGCCAGCTTGTGTTTGAGCGGCACCAGTTGCCAATCGGGAACTCGCTGCCCCCGGTTGCCCAGGCTGATGGAGAGCAGCTTGCCCGCCTTCAACTCGCGGTTGATCTGGTCCTTGGACTTTCCAGCCAACTTGCCGAACAGGGGCACCGGCAGACTGCTCGGCGATTCGTAGATGGCCAGCATTTCCTCGCGCTCGCGCTGGATGGCCGACACCTCGGGTTCTGGCGCATGAGTCGGGGATGGCGGCACCTGCGACAACCGTTGGAAGGTGATGCCCCCTTCGTTCGGCGTCACGACGATGGGGGTGGCCACCACCGGCGGAACGGGAGGCGCAGAGGAAGCTGCAACGATGGCGTCGGGCTTGTCCTCCTCCGCCATGGCCGGTACGCCCTCGATGTGGATAGTGAGGTGCGCGCTGGCCGCTTCGACTTGGCCCTGTTCGAGCAAGTCGAGGCGGTCGGCCCAGTCCTGCATCATCCGGCGGCGCGGTTCCACGTACTTGGCGTGGTTGTAGGCCGAACTCACCTTGTTTGGGTCGGAATGCGAAAGCTGCGCGTCCACCCAAATCTTGGGATAGCCGATCTCGTTGAGTGCCGTCGAGATGGTTCCACGAATACCGTGGCCGGTCAGTTTGTCCTCGTAGCCCATCCGCTTCAAGGCGGCGTTGAGCGTGTTCTCGCTGATGCGCTTCTTGAGTTCGCTGCGGTGCGTCAGCAGGTGGCGCTGGGCGGGCCGCATCACCCCCAGGAGGTAGCGCACGATCTCGATGGCCTGAAGGGACAGCGGCACGATGTAGGGCGGTACGTCCTGCGGCCGCTTCCCCGCTTTGCGCATCTCGTCCTGAAGCTGCTTGACGATCTGCGGGGGGATGATCCAAAGCCCACGGTCGAGGTCGAACTGATCCGGGGTCGCCAGCCGCAGTTCGCCGGTGCGCACGCCGGTCAAGAACAGCAGGCGGATACCGAGCTGGGTTTGCCAGCCGCGCGGGTTGTAGAGCCTGAGCTTCTGGAGGAACTCGGGAAGCTCGGGCAGGTGCAGGTAGGGGTTATGGGTCACCGCGGGCTTGGGCTCGGCCACTACGTCCAGGTCCGTGGCCGGATTGGCCTCCATGCCCTCGACGATGACGAGCGCATAGCGGAATAGCTGCCCCAGCCAGGTCCGGACCTTTTCGGCAGTGGTGAAGGCCTCGCGCTTCTCGATCCGCGCCAGGACGCCCAGGAGTTGCGGCCTGCGAATGTCATAGATCGACATCTGCTTGAGGCTGGGCAGCACGTCTTTCTCGAACATCCGCTTGATCTGCGACAGTGTGCTGTTCCGGCCTTCCTTGAGTTCCTTGGCGCGGTGCTCGACCCAAGCATCGAAGACTGCCTTGAATGTGTAGTCCGAGGCCAGCTTGACCGCATGCCGTTTCTGCTTGCGGTCGGTGTGGGGGTTGATGCCTTGGGCCAGGAGCGCCCTGGCTTCGTCGCGCAAGGTGCGGGCTTCGCGCAGGCCGATCTCGGGATAGTTGCCCAGGGATATGCGTTTTTGCTTGCCGAGCCAGTAGTAGCGCAGGTGCCACGATTTGCCGCCGGTGGGGGCGACCACCAGGCCGAGGCCATCGGTATCGGGGATGCTGTAGGTTTTCTTGGCGGCCTTGGCTTGCCGCACGGTCAGATCAGAGAGTGCCATCATCAAACTCCTAAGTCGTGAGACTTAGGCTCAATGCTGCTGGTCATCCCGATCCAACCCCAGCAACAACCCGGAACCGGCACCACCCGCATTCTCTGGCCTCAATTTTGGCCTCAAAAACGCTGGCTGTCGGTGGATTTCCGTGGCTTTGGCTGGAATGAAAAAAGGGGCCGAAGCCCCTAATTTCAATGACTTACAGACGTCAGTGGAAGTCTGTAGATCAAAACTTGGAGCGGGAAACGAGACTCGAACTCGCGACCCCGACCTTGGCAAGGTCGTGCTCTACCAACTGAGCTATTCCCGCTTGGTGTGGGCGCCATTCTATAGATTCAAATGACCCCGTCAACCCCTTGATTTAAAAAAACTTATTTTTCATCTGTCGTAGTGCGCAGATGCGGCCACGCGGCCCGGAGGTACTGCACCATTGACCACAACGTCAGCCCCGCCGCTACCATCAGCAGTACGTAACCCAGCACAACCCAGAACGTGAATGCCGGCGGGTTGGCCAGCAGGATGACCAAAGCGAGCATTTGCGCTGCGGTTTTCCATTTGCCCAGGTTTGACACCGCGACCTGAGCACGAGCGCCCAGCTCGGCCATCCATTCGCGAAGCGCCGAAATCACGATCTCGCGTCCGATGATGACCGCCGCTGGCAATGTCAGCCAGAAATTAGCGTGGGCCTGCACCAGCAATACCAACGCCACAGCCACCATGAGCTTGTCGGCCACCGGGTCAAGGAACGCACCGAACGGCGTGCTCTGCTCAAGGCGTCGAGCCAGGTAGCCGTCGAGCCAGTCGGTGGCCGCTGCTAATGCGAAGACCGAACTGGCTGCCGTGTAGCTCCAGTAATAAGGCAGGTAGAACAACAGAATGAAGATCGGAATCAGCAGGACACGTAAAACGGTAATCAGATTAGGGATATTCATCGGCACAACTGGCTACGAGGTGAGCGGGCATTCTACTCGCTGTGCAGGTTCGCATAAATCGACTCTGCGAGCTTTTTGCTTATTCCGGGCGCTTTGGCAATTTCTTCGATGCTGGCGCGGGACAGTTCTTGCAATCCACCGAAGTGCTTGAGCAGGTCCCGGCGACGCGTCGGACCTACCCCAGCGACGCCTTCCAGCGTTGATGTGCGTCGGGTTTTACCACGACGGGCACGGTGTCCGGTGATCGCGAACCGGTGGGCCTCATCACGGATTTGCTGGATCAGATGCAATGCGGGCGAGTCCCCCCGCAAGGTGAACTCGTGGGCGGCATCGTTCAGGTACAAGGTTTCAAAACCCGCCTTGCGGGTGGTGCCTTTTGCGACACCGAGCAAAATCAGGTCGGGCACGGCGAGCTCATTCATAACATCGCGGGCCATGTTCAACTGACCTTTGCCACCGTCCACCAGCAAAATGTCGGGCAGCTTGCCCTCACCCTCCTTGATCTTGCTGAAGCGCCGGGTCAGGGCCTGATGCATGGCAGCATAATCGTCACCCGCTGTGACACCTTCGATATTGTAGCGACGGTAGTCTGACTTGATCGGCCCTTCAGGCCCGAACACCACGCAAGAGGCAACCGTGGCCTCGCCGCTGGAATGGCTGATGTCATAACATTCCAGACGCTGCGGAGGCTCGTCCAGCTTGAGAACTTCAGCCAACGCCTCGAAGCGAGCAGCGACATGCTGACGGTTCGCCAATCGCGCAGCCAACGCCTGTTCTGCGTTGGTGACCGCCAACTGCTGCCAGCGAGCCCGCGTGCCTCGCACACGATGACTGATGGTGATTTCACGACCGCGCGAGGCCTCGATGGCTTCGATCAACGCAGGGAAATCTTCATTTACCACGTTGACGATCACTTCGCTTGGCAGCTCTCGCTCGCCGCCTCCCAGGAAATACTGAGCCAGGAAGGCCGACATGACTTCACCGACCTCTTCCTCGATACCCACCTGAGGAAAAAAGTTCTTGCTGCCCAGGACGCGACCACCGCGCACACTGATCAGATGCACGCAAGCACCGCCCGGATTGACGAACGCGGCCACGACATCGACATCGCCCGTCCCGCCTTCCATGCTCTGCTGGTCCTGCACGCGTCGAAGCAAGCCGATCTGATCACGCAGTTCGGCGGCGTGCTCGAAGTTGAGGTCCATCGCCGCCTTTTCCATCAGAGAGTTCAACTCGTCGGTCAAGGCGTTGCTGCGCCCTTCGAGGAACATCACCGAGTGGCGCACATCCTCGGCGTACACCTGTGGCTCGACCAGACCGACACACGGTCCCTTGCAACGTTTGATCTGATACTGAAGGCAGGGTCGCGTGCGGTTCTTGTAGAAACTGTCCTCGCACTGACGCACATGAAAGGTCTTTTGCAAAATGCTCAGGCTTTCGCGAATCGCGCCAGCGCTGGGGTAAGGACCGAAATAACGGCCCTTGGCCTTTTTCGCACCGCGATGAATGCTCAGCCGCGGAAACTCACCATCGGACAAGTGCACGTACGGGTAGGATTTGTCGTCGCGCAAGAGGATATTGTAAGGCGGCCGAGACTCTTTGATCAGCGTCTGTTCCAGCAGCAACGCCTCGGTTTCATTGGCGGTGATGGTGGTTTCCACTTGCGAGATCCTGGCGACCAGCGCACTGGTCTTCGGCGCATGGCCGGTCTTGCGGAAATAGCTCGCCAGACGCTTCTTCAGGTTTTTGGCTTTGCCGACGTAAAGAAGCCGCCCTTCGGTATCGAACATGCGATACACGCCGGGACGGCCACTGCAGGTGGACAGGAATGCACTTGGATCAAACGGCTGGGTCATTTTCAGGCGCTGGCATCGACCATGCCGTGACGTACGGCCAGCAACGCGAGCTCAACGTCGCTGCCGATCGAAAGCTTCTCGAAGATACGGTAACGGTAGGTATTAACAGTTTTGGGGGACAGACAAAGTTTGTCTGAAATGGTCTGTACTTTTTGACAACCGACAATCATCAAGGCGATCTGGATTTCCCGTTCGGACAGCAGATCGAAGGGTGAATTGCTGGTCTGTGGCTGGAATGACTTGAGCGCCAGCTGCTGAGCAATTTGCGGGCTGATGTAGCGTTGCCCCGCAAACACCAGACGGATCGCCTGCACCATTTCGGTCAGGCCGGCGCCCTTGGTCATGTAGCCCGCAGCCCCGGCTTGCAGAAGGCGGGTGGGAAACGGATCCTCCTCACACACAGTGACCGCCACGACCTTGATCTCGGGGTGGCTGCGCAAGAGTTTGCGAGTGGCTTCCAGTCCGCCGATGCCAGGCATCTTGACGTCCATCAGTACCACATCCGGTTTGAGTTCGCGGGCCTTCTTCAACGACTCTTCGCCGGAGTCGGCCTGACCCACCACCTGCAAACCGTCGATGTCAGCGAGCATGCGCGTGATACCTGTCCGAACCAGATCGTGGTCATCGACAACCAGCACCCTAATCAAGCAGACACCTCACGAACAGTTTATGACGAATGGTCGTCACCTTAGCAAAAAAGAAAGTGCATGACCTAGCTCGAAAAACGCTTCGAACGGCCGTGCCAGAGAATCGATAACAATATCGAGACAACGTATCACCATCGACCATGAAACTTGAAAAAATCTTCAAACGCACGCTTTGCAGACGTCAATGAGTATCAATCTTCCTCCGATAGCGTTTTCTTCTCCGGCGCGTAGCTCGCCTTGTATTCGGCCAGTGTTGTGGTCAATCGCAAAATCGCGTCCTGATCCTCTTTGACCAATGTTCGATAGCTGCCCAGCACCCATTCTTCGACCTCGCTGAGGTTCTCAACGGGCGCCGGCGTGCGCCCGCCCGTTAGCACATAGAGCACATCGACGCCCTTTGCAGCGACCGCTGCCAGATAGTCGGCCTTGGGTGTACGGTCCCCGTTCTCGTATTTGCCCTGCGCATTAGGCTCCACTCCACCAATTTCTCCGAATGCTCGTTGCGACAGCCCCAAGCGCTCGCGTTCTTCCCTAATACGGGCACCTATTCCACTCATTTGAATGCACAACCTTGTTGACCCCATCCTTACGAATGGTAGAATCGAGATAAATTTAAACAGACTTGAACGGTTTTGAACTATGCCCGGAATCCGCACCGCAGCACAAGCCAAGGCCTGGCTGGAACAACAAGGTAAATCTGTTCAAGAGTTTGCACGGGAAAACAGTGTTGACCCGGCCACGACTTATCAAATACTTTCCGGCCGAAAAAAAGGCCGGCGCGGCGAATCGCATAAAGTGGCCGTGCTGCTGGGAATGAAAGTTGGTGTCATACCCGCAACGACGCTGAGTAACAACGGTTCAGAAGTAGAGTAAGTTATTTACATCCTGTTATTTGTAGGATGTTTCTGCAAAGTTGGTGCTAATCGCCTGCCCATACCGCAGTCATAAACAAAAATATCCGCCATGGCAGTAAGACACTACCGCGCAAACTGCTTGTCAGCGCTCGTCTACAAGGCGTTCCATCCAGAGCAACGCCGTTTCTTCCCCCACGCTCGCGTAGCCGAGCCTGCGGTACAAGGCTGTTGCGGGATTGCTTTTAAACACTTTCAACCGTATGCGTTCACATCGCCTCTCAGCCGCCATGTGCGCAATGCGCGTCATGGCCCACGCCCCGACACCCTCGCCGCGATACGCTTCTACCAACTGAATATCGCGCACGTACAGGTAGTTCTTCTCGACAGTGATTCCCAGAAATCCAATAAGACAACTTTCCCTGTGAATCAAGTAACTCTCGCGCGAAGGCCATTCGGCGTCAAACGCCGCAGGCTGCCAGATCAAGCCGTACTGGGCGTAATAAGCGCGCATGTTGACCCGCGTGAGTTCTCGGGCGAACGGAAGATCATCGATCGAGGCGAGGGACAGGCGAAGATTCACTTTTTTCACGATCATCAGCGCATGCTACTTAAAGAGAAACAGTCAAGGTGCGCGCCGTCCACCCAGTTTCAGTGCGCGAAGCAATCAGCAGGCCCTCACCCACGCCAGCGATCTGCGCGACCCGCTCCCCGGTCTCAGCCCACAACGCACTACGCCCGGCCGACTGCCAGCCGCCGGTGACGCCAGCATGATTTGCCATCAAGACAGGCATCCTGTGGGTCCTTGAGTAATCCTGGAGTAAGCCGGAATCGTTCGCGTAGCCGGGACCTGAGATCAATACGCTCGCGGCGTAAAGGGTGGCGCCCGCTGTGGCAGCTTTCTGCGCATGCGCTGCATGGCTGAAATCCGCGCAGACCGCCAGATGCACCCGCTCCTCCTGGAAGTCGACAGAAGCGCCGCCTGAGCCAACCGTGAACACCGACTCTTCGCCGCTGTGCAGATGCTGCTTGGTGTAAACACGTGCCCCGACATCAAGCCCGAGTGTGAGCGCGGCGATCTGGACATCAGCTCGCGTCCTGCTGAGCAATGGCGCGCCAACCACAGTGACCATCTTCAACGCTTGAGCCTTATTGTTTAAAAGCTGCAGTCGCGAGTCCAGTTCGGTGAAGGCTAGCCCGCGAGCCATCGCAGGTTCGTAGCCGGTCAGCGACAGCTCCGGAAACAACAGAAACCGGACGCCCTGCTCCGCGGCGATCTCCATGAAACGCAGGTGGCGCCGCACATTGGCGGCAACGTCGCCCGCCACGGACAGTGATTGGGCCGCCGCCCACAACACCGGTGCTGATCGGTGCCGCTGACCCTGCTTGTTGCCGTGCTGCTCGTTCGTGGACACTGTAGATCCTCCTGATCACCCGTTACCCGCGCACGACGATAAGTGCTGCGGCTGACTGTCGCGACATTCTACTGCGACACACAGCGATGACCACTTCAACGCAGACGGCTATACCCTATCAATCGATTCCATTGAATTTTCCAATTGAATAACCGGATGCCGCTGAAGTAAGCTCGGCGTCATTCAACGGAGACCGATCATGTTGCTTTCCAGCCTTTCACCGCTTCATCGCCCTGCCGACGCCTTGCGTTCGGTGGCGAAGACCGCTGTGTGGGATGCGCTGACGATCGCGTCGCCTGCTTCTTATTTTTATGGGTATTGGTTTAGCCACTGGCGCGCCTGATACCCAAACGGCGCCCACGAATCACGGGACGCCAACCAGAGATAACTCTACCCCCGGTCGGCCTCCCGACCGGGGGTTTCGTTTTTTTAGCCCTTCAAAAACCTGACTTTCGCTTCGAATCGAGGAACATGACATGAACTACAGCACCTATTACCGCAACGACATCGACTTCGCATGGCGATTTAGCAACCTCCGTTCGGGACAGCCTGCCGCCTCCGATCGGTCACTGACAGGTGGCAAATCCACACACTCAGCCAATACGGCCAATTGTCGAACACCCCAGTAGGTCCGTGCGGGAAACGCCCGCCGACCAGGAAGCCTTACTCATGAATTCATCCGTCGCCGCTAACAACCTGTCCGACCTGCCGTCCCGTCCTGTGACCTTGATCGACAGCCACCCCGCGCCACAACGCCTGCCCAGCACCTTGGCACTCAAGAACCAGGTGCCGCTGGACGCTGCCTTGATCGCACAAGTCGAAGCTCATCGCCGATCCGTGCGCGCCATTCTCAATGGCGAAGACACCCGTCTTTTAGTCGTGATCGGTCCATGCTCGATCCACGACCCGAAATCGGCTCTCGAATATGCCGAGCGGCTGGCAAGCCTGGCGACCGACGTCAGTGATCAGATGTTGTTGGTGATGCGCGCCTACGTTGAAAAACCACGCACGACCGTCGGCTGGAAAGGCCTCGCTTACGACCCGCATCTTGACGGCAGTGACGACATGGCCGCCGGCCTCACGCTCTCCCGTCACCTGATGCGGGAAATGATTCGACTCGGCCTGCCGATTGCGACCGAGTTGCTGCAACCGATGGCCGCCGGATACTTCGACGACTTGTTGAGCTGGGTGGCCATCGGCGCGCGCACCACTGAATCGCAGATCCACCGGGAGATGGCCAGCGGGCTGCCAATGCCGGTCGGCTTCAAGAACGGCACCGACGGCGGCGTGGCCGTGGCCTGCGACGCCATTCGCTCAGCCGCTCACGCACACCGTCATTTTGGCATCGATCGTCACGGTCATCCGGCGATCATCGAGACCCAAGGCAACCCGGACACGCACATCGTGTTGCGCGGCGGTCACAGCGGGCCAAACTACGATGCGCAGAGTGTAGGCAAGGTCAACGCCAGCCTCGACAAAAACCGCATCGCCGCTCGAATCATGGTCGATTGCAGTCACGCCAACAGCGGCAAGGACCCGTTGCGCCAGCCTCAGGTCTTCAACGATGTGTTGCAACAACGTCTGGCGGGCGATAACACGCTGATCGGGATGATGCTGGAAAGTCACCTCTTCGAAGGCTGTCAGCCGCTGAGCGAATCCCTGCGCTACGGCGTGTCGGTGACGGATGGTTGTCTGGGCTGGGAAGGCACCGAACACCTGCTGCGCGAAGCCGTGAACAAACTGCGCTACAGGTAACATCTGTTTATGGGAAGTCGGTCAAACAGCGACGGCCGACTTCTCATGCGCCTGTCGCAATGACAGCAATCGCCTGTCACGTTCTGGATCGACTCTGTGGGAAATGTGCTCCGTGACACCGGGACATTACGGCGCAGCATCGCCTCCTTGGCGCACAGGCCTTTTCCTCCGGGTTTTAGCCTTCCAACGACAACTTCGGAGACGCCTGCACCCCTTCAAAAGCACCCCGCAACAGGCCGTTGCGCGCAGCGTGTTGCCCCTTACTCTCGTGCGCCTCAGCAATCAAACGGGAGTCATCCTCATGTACACGGAAGTCACCACCAAATACCCCATCCTGCTGGTTCACGGATTGTTCGGTTTCGAGCGTGTCGGCGAATTCGCCATGTTCCATGGCATCGTTCAAGCCCTGGAAAAGGCCGGTTGTCGGGTTCACGTGCCGGCCGTTTCCGGCGTTCACGACAACGAGACACGCGGAGAACAACTGCTGGATCAGATCGAGCGCTTCCTTAAACGCACAGGCTATTTGAAGATCAACTTGATCGGCCACAGTCAGGGGGCGCTGACGTCTCGCTACGCTGCCGCGGTCAGACCAGACTGGGTCGCCTCGGTGACTTCCGTCAGCGGCCCGAATCACGGGTCGGAGGTCGCGGACCGGGTCCGTCGCGCTTTTTCACCCGGCGAGATGCCCGAGCGACTGGCTTCGCGGCTGACGCTGGGCTTTGCTCATTTCCTTGCGCTGCTCGGGGGTAACCCCGAACTCCCGCAAGACCCGCTTCTGGCGCTGGATGCCCTGACCACCGAGGGTGTGGCGCGGTTCAATAGCGCATACCCGCAAGGCCTGCCCCTGGAGTGGGGAGGTGAAGGCGCCGAGCGCGTCGATGGCGTGCACTACTATTCCTGGAGTGGCTGCATTCAGCATCCGCTGATCAGTGAAGGGCGAAATGCCTTTGACCCACTCCACTTGGCACTTCGCAGTTACACACTGCTATTTGAGAGGGAAGCCGCGTTCAACGACGGCCTGGTAGGACGCTACAGCTCGCACTTGGGGAAAGTCATTCGCTCCGATTACCCGATGGATCATGTCGACACGATTAACCAGACCGCTGGTATTGTTCGAAAAAGCATCGATCCAGTAAAACTTTATGTCGATCATGCTCAGTTATTGTTTCGCAAAGGACTCTAGGCGTACTAATCCCGAGTTTCGCTCACTGACAGCAGATCGCCCCCTCGATAGCCAGACCGGAACTTTTTCGGGAAAACGGCCCCTTAATCCGGTAGGCTCTTTCCTTTTTTTGACAGGAGTATTCCAAATGGCTAAGGCCACTGCCCGCCACATCCTTGTTTCCAGCGAAGAGAAATGCAACGAACTCAAAGCTCAGATCGAAGGCGGCGCTGATTTTGCCGAAGTAGCACGCTCCAACTCCAGCTGCCCATCCAGCCGTCAAGGCGGTGACCTCGGATCCTTCGGGCCAGGCCAGATGGTCAAGGAATTCGATACCGTGGTGTTCAGCGCCCCGGTCAATGTGGTGCAAGGTCCCGTAAAGACCCAGTTCGGCTACCACCTTCTGGAAGTGACCAGTCGTCAGGACTGATTCACACCGTAGCAACGCCTCGAACGGCCCGCCCTTAAAAGCGGGCCGTTTGTATATAGCGCACCGCACACCGCTGCTGTAACGATTCCGGCAAAGAAATTGCTTTGATTTGGCCGGTTGCGCCGGTGATCGCCCCTTGAAATGCGTCCAGGCCGCACCGCAAGGTAAAGAAGTTATCAACCCCCGCTATTGTGCGGTTACAAAGATTCCGGCATTACGGTACCTTGCCACCGGAGGTAACCAATAAAAAACCAAAGGGCACGCCGCAATCGCCTGCTCATGACCTTCAACCCTGATGTTGTGCCACGACATCAGTCAGGATTCGTGTAATGCGTTTTGTTTTTTCATCGCTGATGGTAGCAACGCTGGTCCTTGTTTCAGGTTTTCAAGCCCTGTCCGCCGCCCCTCAACATGCATTGACCGTTTACGGCGAGGCTCCTCGCTATCCGGCCAACTTCAAGCATTTCGACTACGTGAACGCCGACGCCCCAAAAGGCGGCAGCATGCGTCGCTCGGCGCAGGAAATCGGTCAGTTCGACCACATCATGCCGTATCTGGACAAAGGCACCGGCGTGTCCCAGGTCAACGGGCTGCTCTATTCCCCGCTGGCCGTCAAATCGCTGGATGAGCCTTACACGGTGTACGGCCTGATCGCCGAAAAGATGGAGCGCGCCGCCGACGGCATGTCGCTGCGGTTCTATCTGAACCCCAAGGCGCGTTTCGCAGATGGCACGCCCATCACAGCCGAAGACGTACGTTTCACCTATAACCTGCTCATGACCCAAGGCAGCCTGTCGTATCGCACCGAGTTCGGCGACGTGCAAGGCGTGGAAGTCGAGTCCCCCACGCAAATTCGCTTTGACTTCAAGAGCAACGAGAGCCGCACCTTGCCGCTGGACCTCGCTTCGCTCCCGGTATTTCCGGAGCACTGGTGGAAAGACCGCGACTTCGCCAACGGCGGCGGTTTCGAGGCGCCTGTCGGCAGCGGTCCTTACCGTATCGGTCAGGTCGACCCTGGCCGCAGCATCACCTTCGAGCGCAACACCGATTGGTGGGCGAAAGATTTGCCGGTCAATCGCGGGATGTACAACTTCGATCATTTCAAAGTCGAATACTTTGGCGACACGGACGTCGCGCGGCAGGTATTGCGCGGCGGTGGTTACGACTACAACCGTGAATACTCCGCCACCGGCTATTCCATCGGTTACGACGGCGACGCGTTGACCGAAGGTCGCCTGCAGCGCGCTCATCTGGCGAAAGGTTCGGTGCAAAGCTCTCAAGGATTCGTCTTCAATCTAGACCGCCCCAAGTTTCAGGACCGCCGCGTGCGTCAGGCGCTGGCCATGCTCTGGGACTTCGAGTGGACCAACAAGCAGATGATGCGCAACGTCTACGTTCGCCAGAACAGCTACTTCTCGAACAGCGACCTGGCGGCCACCGAACTGCCCACCGAATCCGAACTGAAGATCCTGGAGCCATTACGCGGTCAGGTGCCACCGGAAGTGTTCACCACCGTGTTCCATACGCCCAAAACAGACGGCACCGGCTTCATTCGCGACAAACAGCTGCAAGCGCTGGCGTTGTTAGAGGAAGCCGGCTGGATGCCCAAGGGCGACAAACTGGTCAACGCCGCCGGAGAGCCCTTGAGTTTCACGTTCCTCAATGGCCAGAGCGGCTTCGAGAAGATCCTGCTGCCGTACAAGCGCAACCTGGCGCAGATTGGCATCGACTTTGAAATCCGCCGGATCGACTCGGCACAATACTTGAACCGCGTAATGGCCCGTGACTACGACATGATCGTGACCGGGTACGGGGTGTCCACATCGCCCGGGATGGAGCTCTACAACAATTTCGGCTCCAAGGTGGCGAAAGACGCAGGCTCCAGCAATTACATGGTGCTGCGCGACCCCGCCGTTGACACCCTGATCACTGGCCTGGCCAAGGCTGACAACAAGCCTGAGATGATCGACTACGCCCATGCGCTTGATCGCGTGCTGCAATGGGGCTTTTACTGGATTCCCAACTATTACCCGCCGGGCTCCTCGACCGTGTGGTGGAACCGATTCGGCATTCCCAAAGTCCAGGCCAGCAACAGTGAAGCCATCGACACCTGGTGGGAAATCAGCCCACAAGCCCTGACCAACGAACAATTCGCCCAGCAACGGGGCGCGTCGGCCATCCCTTCGGAGGTCAAATAATGCTCGGCTACCTGATGAGGCGCCTGCTGCTGATCATCCCCACCCTGCTGGCCATTTTGCTGGTGAATTTCTTCATTGTGCAGGCGGCACCGGGCGGTCCGGTTGAGCAGGCCATCGCCAAGCTGCAAGGTGTGGCGGGCGGCACGATCGGCGCCGGACACACCGAAACCATGAACACAGGGCAATCCCGCGCCAGTCGTGGTCTGGACCCCAAGCTGATCAAAGAAATCGAACACCAGTACGGCTTCGACAAGCCGTTGCATGAGCGCTTGTGGCTGATGCTGAAGAACTACGCGCAACTGGACTTCGGCAACAGTTTTTTCCGCGGGGCCAAGGTCACCGACCTGATCCTGCAAAAGATGCCGGTGTCCATTTCCCTTGGCCTATGGGCGACGCTGATCACCTACCTGGTGTCGATCCCGCTGGGGATCCGAAAAGCCGTCAAGCATGGCAGCCATTTCGATATCTGGAGCAGCACGGCGATCATCATCGGCTACGCCATGCCTGCGTTCCTGTTCGCCATGTTGCTGGTGGTGGTGTTCGCCGGCGGCACGTCGCTGAGCTGGTTCCCGGTGCGGGGGCTGGTGTCTGAGAACTTCGATCAGATGACGACGCTGGGCAAGATCGCTGACTACTTCTGGCACCTGGTATTGCCGGTGATGTCGCTGGTCATCGGCGGTTTTGCGACGCTGACCATTCTGACAAAGAATTCCTTCCTCAATGAGGTCACGCGCCAGTACGTGGTCACCGCGCGGGCCAAAGGCCTTAGCGAACGCCGGGTGCTGTACGGGCATGTGTTTCGTAACGCCATGCTGTTGGTCGTGGCGGGTATTCCCCAGGCGTTCATCAGCGTGTTCTTCGCAGGCTCGCTGATGATCGAGGTGATCTTCTCGCTGGACGGCCTGGGACGCATGAGTTACGAGGCCGCGGTGTCCCGGGATTACCCGGTGGTGTTTGGCTCCCTGTTTATCTTCACGCTGTTCGGACTGCTGATAAAACTGGTCGGGGACATTTGCTACACCCTGGTCGACCCCCGAATCGACTTCAGCGCGAGGAATGCTTGATGCGCAGACTGTCTCCGGTGGCTCGCCGACGTTTCGAGCGCTTTCGCAATAACCGCCGCGGCTGGTGGTCCCTGTGGCTGTTTTGCGGCCTGTTCCTCGTCAGCCTGTGCGGCGAGTTGATCGCCAACGACAAGCCGTTGATGCTCAGCTATCAACACTCGTTGTACTTTCCTGCATTCAAACGCTACACCGAACAGGAATTTGGCGGGCAGCTGCCCTTTCAGCCCGACTATCGCAGCGACTATGTACGGCAATTGATCAGCAAGGGCGATGGCTGGATGCTGTTCCCGCCCATTCCGTTCAGCGATGACACACCCAACTATGACCTGAACAAGCCTGCCCCGAGTCCGCCCTCCGCCATCAACTGGTTGGGCACCGATGACCAGGCACGGGACGTGCTGGCGCGGGTCATTTTCGGCTCGCGGGTATCGATCCTGTTTGCGCTGGCGCTGACCGTCATCAGTGCGTTGATTGGCATCGCTGCCGGCGCTTTACAGGGGTATTACGGCGGCTGGGTCGACCTGCTCGGCCAACGGCTGCTGGAAGTCTGGTCGGGGTTGCCGGTGCTGTACCTGCTGATTATTCTTTCGGGGTTCGTCGAGCCCAACTTCTGGTGGCTGCTGGGGATCATGGCGCTGTTTTCGTGGCTCGCCCTAGTGGACGTGGTGCGTGCCGAATTCCTGCGCGGACGCAACCTTGAATACGTGAAGGCGGCGCGGGCTTTGGGGCTGGATGACCGCAAGGTGATCATGCGGCACATCCTGCCCAATGCCATGAACGCGACGCTGAGTTACCTGCCATTCATTCTGACCGGTGCGATTTCAACCCTGACCGCCCTCGACTTCCTGGGCTTCGGCATGCCGGCAGGCAGTGCGTCGCTGGGTGAATTGATCGGTCAGGGCAAGCAAAACCTTCAAGCGCCCTGGCTTGGTTTCACCGCCTTCTTCACGCTGGCGCTGATTCTGTCGTTGCTGGTGTTCATTGGCGAGGCGTTGCGCGACGCCTTCGACCCGAGGTCCTGACATGTCTGAAAACCTGATTGAAATCCGCGACTTGTCGGTGTCTTTTAATGGAAATACTGTGGTCAGGAACCTCAGTCTGGACATTCCTGCCGGTGAGTGCCTGGCACTGGTCGGTGAGTCAGGGTCTGGCAAGTCCGTGACCGCGCACTCGATCCTGCAACTGCTGCCCCAAGCCGGCACGGTCAGCACCGGCAGCATCAGGTATCGCGGCCAGGAATTACTGGGCGCAGACGGCAAACTGATGCGGCGCATTCGCGGCAATCAGATCGCGATGATCTTTCAAGAACCGATGACCTCGCTGAACCCGCTGCACACCGTGGCCAAACAGATCGGGGAAACGCTTCTGCTGCACAAAGGGCTGACCGGAAGAGAGGCCAAGGTTCGCATTCTCGAGTTACTTGAACTGGTCGGCATCCAGCATCCCAAGAAGCGCCTGAAAGCCTATCCGCACGAACTTTCCGGAGGGCAACGGCAAAGGGTGATGATCGCCATGGCGCTCGCGTGCGAGCCAGAACTGCTGATTGCCGACGAACCCACCACGGCTCTGGACGTCACGGTGCAGCGGAAAATCCTGTTGCTCCTCAAAGAGTTACAGCAACGTCTTAACATGTCACTTCTACTGATCAGTCACGACCTGAACCTGGTTCATAGCATCGCCCAGAAAGTCTGCGTGATGCGCGCAGGTGAAATCGTCGAGCAGTCCAACTGCCACCTGCTGTTCAAGAACCCTCAGCATCCTTACAGCCGGTTGCTGCTGGACGCGGAGCCTGCGGGCGAACCGCTGCCTCGTGACACACGTGAGAAAGTACTTGAAGTCGATAACCTGCGTGTCTGGTTCTCGCTGGGTGGTGGCATCTTCAATCGTCACCAGGAGTACCTGAAGGCGGTCGACGACGTCAGTCTGAGCATTGAACGCGGCAAGACCCTCGGCATTGTTGGCGAGTCTGGGTCAGGAAAATCGACACTTGGTCAGGCAATCCTGCGCTTGCTGGAATCCCGTGGCAGTATCCGTTTCAAGGGCCACGCGCTGGACACCCTGAGCCAGAAGCAGATGCGGCCATGGCGCAAGCAGATGCAGGTGGTTTTCCAGGACCCTTATGGCAGCCTCAGTCCTCGCATGTCGGTGGCGCAGATCATCAGCGAGGGCCTGGAAGTCCACAGCGAACTGGACAAGGTCTGCTGTGAGGCCGAAGTGATTCGTGTACTGGAGGAAGTCGGTATCGATCCGTTGAGCCGACATCGCTATCCCCATGAATTTTCCGGTGGGCAGCGGCAACGCATTGCCATTGCACGCGCGCTTGTTCTCAAACCTGCCTTGATTTTGCTCGACGAACCCACCTCTGCGCTGGATCGCACCGTGCAGAAGCAGGTAGTGGCGCTGTTGCGCCAACTGCAGGAAAAGCATGGTCTGACCTATCTGTTCATCAGCCATGATCTGGCGGTCGTGCGGGCGCTCGCCCACGACCTGATCGTGGTCAAGGACGGCAAAGTCGTCGAACGAGGCGCCAGCCACGACGTGTTCGACGCACCTCAGCACCCCTACACCAAGGAACTGCTGGCGGCAGCACATCCGGGTTTCAACTGAACAAAGCAATCACCAGCAGTCTGTTCGGCCAGATGCCGGGGACGGAAACGACGGAACAGTGCATGAAAGACAGTGACAGCCTCAAGGATTACCGACGCGTACGGCGACTCGCCATCCGTTCGTTGTTCGAAATCATCGAGCAGTCCAGTGAAGGTACTGTGATCGTGGACAAGGAAGCGCGAATCGTCTGGATCAACGAGCGCTATGCAAGGCGCTTCGGCCTGGAAGACGCCAGTCGGGCGGTGGGTCAACCCTGCGAAAAAGTGATTCCCGGCAGCCTGCTGCGACAAGTCGCCAGCAATGGCCAACCCATCCTGCTGGACATGATGGACACCGCCAAGGACCCGCTGGTGGTCATGCGCTTGCCGATTCATGACGATGTCGGTGGCGTGATCGGCGCAATCGGTTTCGCCCTCTTCGATGAACTGCATGCGCTGTCGCCGCTGCTCAAACGTTACCTCAGCATGCAGCAGGAATTGGCCTCGACCCGCTCGCTGTTGCGCGCCCGGCAGGCCAAATACAGTTTTGCGCATTTCATTGGCAACAGCCTGGCGAGCCTTGAGGTCAAGCGTCGCGCCCGACGCAGCGCCAGCACCGACTCCCCCGTGTTGCTGTTGGGGGAAACCGGGACAGGCAAGGAATTGCTCGCCCACGCCATTCACAACACATCGCCCCGCGCCCACAAGCCGTTCGTGAGCATCAACAGCGCGGCAATTCCCGAGACGCTGCTGGAAGCGGAATTCTTTGGTACCGCACCGGGCGCATTTACCGGCGCAGACCGGCGCGGGCGACAGGGCAAATTCTATCTGGCCGAAGGCGGCACGCTGTTCCTTGACGAAATCGGCGACATGCCCCTGCCCCTACAAAGCAAATTGCTGCGGGTGCTGCAGGAAAAGGAATACGAGCCCGTGGGCTCCAACGAAATGATCAAAAGCGACGTGCGCCTGATAGCGGCGACGTCGACGGATCTGGAAGCAGCGATCAAGCGTGGAGCGTTTCGTGCAGACCTCTACTACCGCCTCAGTGTGCTGCCCATCGGCGTGCCGCCATTGCGCGAACGTCTGGACGATCTTGCGGCGCTGAGCGAGGCCATTCTGGAAGAACTGCGCAGTCAGCATGAGTTGCAACCCAGCGCCATGGCGATGTTGGGCAAGCACGCTTGGCCTGGCAATATCCGGGAGTTGCGCAACGTGCTGGAGCGCGCCGCGTTGCTCAGCGACGATTTGCAGCTCGGCGCGGATGAGATCCGCGCCGCCATCGGCACCCTGGTGCCGATTGAAGGCGTTACGGAGTCGCCTGCGCCGGTGTCTGGTGAAACGTACAGCGAGGCGCGCGAGCGTTTCGATCGCGAATTGATTCAAGCAAAACTGGCGCACTGCCGAGGCAACGTGATCCTCGCTGCGCAGCAACTGGGGCTGGGACGATCCACGTTGTACAAAAAAATGGCAGCGCTGGGCATCGCCGAGTCTCAATAATGAGACTCGGCGTCTCTGAATCCGGATTTTCCGTGAACATCCTCAAAACGCCTCCGGGGCGGGGTCCCGTAGGCTGATTTGTTTGCGCCAGCGAGCAGGATCGTCATGTTTGCAAGGACGTAAGTCTCTCATCAGAGACATAGTTTGCCACTGCCCTATCGCGACCCATTAGAAAAGTCATAAGAATCAATCATTTAGCGTAATGGCACGAAAGTAGCTATACCTCCTGTACGCGGCTGGACCGCAGTCATAACAAAAACAACAGGAGACACTCGATGAGTGTGATCATCGCGCTGGCAGCCCTCGCGCTGCTGATGCTTGCTGCATACCGTGGTTATAGCGTTATCCTTTTTGCCCCCATCGCTGCGCTTGGCGCTGTGTTGTTGACCGATCCATCGGCTGTGGCGCCCGCCTTTACCGGCGTGTTCATGGACAAGATGGTCGGCTTCGTCAAACTCTACTTCCCGGTTTTCCTGCTCGGCGCCGTGTTCGGCAAGCTGATCGAACTCTCCGGGTTCTCCCGCTCCATCGTCGCGGCGGCCATTGGCCTGCTCGGCACGCGCCAAGCCATGCTGGTGATCGTGCTCGTTTGCGCCCTGCTCACCTATGGCGGCGTCTCGCTGTTCGTGGTGGTGTTCGCGGTGTATCCGTTCGCCGCGGAAATGTTCCGCCAGAGCAACATTCCCAAACGCTTGATCCCGGCGACCATCGCGCTCGGCGCCTTCTCGTTCACCATGGACGCCCTGCCCGGCACGCCACAGATTCAGAACATCATTCCGTCGACCTTCTTCAACACCACCGCCTGGGCGGCACCGTGGCTGGGCTTGATCGGTACCGCATTCGTGTTCTGCGCCGGCATGCTGTTCCTGACGCGCCAGCGCAACAAGGCACAACGCGCAGGCGAAGGCTACGGCACCGAGTTGCGCAACGAGCCGGAAACCGCCTCTGACATCAAGCTGCCCAACCCCTGGATCGCGCTGGCGCCATTGCTGCTGGTTGGCGTGATGAACCTGTTGTTCACTCAGTGGATTCCGCAATGGTATGGCAAGACGCACACATTGGCGCTGCCCGGGATGGCTACGCCCGTTCAGACCGAGATTTCGAAAATCACCGCGATCTGGGCCGTGGAAGCCGCCTTGCTGGTGGGGATCGTCTTTGTGCTGCTGTTCGCCTTTGGTGCCGTGAAGTCGAAACTCGCTGAAGGCAGCAAAGGCGCGGTGAGCGGCGCGCTGTTGGCTGCCATGAACACGGCGTCGGAATACGGCTTCGGTGCGGTCATCGCTTCCCTGCCGGGCTTTCTGGTATTGGCCGACGGGCTCAAGACCATTCCCAATCCGCTGGTCAACGAAGCGATCACCGTCACCTTGCTCGCGGGCATTACCGGCTCGGCGTCGGGCGGCATGAGCATCGCGCTGGCTGCGATGTCGGACAGTTTCATTGCCGCTGCCCACGCCGCCAATATTCCGCTGGAAGTCCTGCACCGGGTCGCAGCCATGGCCAGTGGCGGCATGGACACCCTGCCGCACAACGGCGCGGTCATCACGTTGCTTGCGGTGACGGGGCTGACCCACCGCGAGGCGTACAAGGACATCTTCGGGATTACCATCATCAAGACCCTGGCGGTCTTCGTGGTCATCGGCACTTTCTATGCAACCGGCATCGTATGAGGAATCGAACATGAGTCTGCAAGGTAAAACCGCACTGGTCACCGGCTCCACCAGCGGCATCGGCCTGGGGATCGCGCTGACCCTCGCCAAGGCCGGGGCGAATCTGGTGCTGAACGGCTTTGGCGACGCGTCGGCCGTGATCGAGCAGGTCAAGCAATATGGTGGCAAGGTCGGCCATCACCCTGCGGACGTCAGCGACGTGGCCCAGATCGCCGACATGATCGCCTACGCCGAGCGTGAGTTCGGCGGCGTGGATATTCTGGTCAACAACGCCGGCATCCAGCACGTCGATGCCGTGGAAGACTTCCCGGTCGAGAGCTGGGACAAGATCATTGCGATCAACCTGTCCTCGGTGTTCCACAGCACCCGCCTGGCGCTGCCGGGCATGAAAGCCAAAGGCTGGGGCCGGATCGTGAATGTCGCGTCGGTGCACGGCTTGGTGGGCTCTACAGGCAAGGCCGCGTATGTCGCAGCCAAGCATGGCGTGATAGGCCTGACCAAGGTCGTCGGCCTGGAAACCGCCACCACCCAGGTCACCTGCAACGCAATCTGTCCGGGCTGGGTGCTGACCCCGCTGGTTCAGAAGCAGATTGACGATCGCGGCGCCGAAACCGGAGACATCGAGCAAGCCAAACATGACCTGTTGGCAGAGAAACAGCCGTCACTGGAGTTCGTCACACCCTCCCAGTTGGGCGAGCTGACGTTGTTCCTGTGCAGTGAAGCCGGGGCGCAGGTGCGCGGCGCGGCGTGGAATATCGATGGCGGCTGGCTGGCACGATAACCGGATACGCAGGCCTAGGAACCCGGCTCATCCCGCTCATCCACCAGCCCCCAATCCTTCACGTCCACCTGCGCGGCAGGCTGTGGCGCCGGGGGCGGTGTGGTGATATGGGTGACGCCACCTTCATTGTGAAGCTTCAAACGCAGCCGCACGTTGTTCGCCGAGTCGGCATTTTTCAATGCTTCGTCTTCAGTGATCGCGCCTTCGACTGCCAGGTCGTACAGCGCATTATCAAAAGTCTGCATGCCCAGATTCGTCGACTTTTCCATGATGCCCTTGAGCTCGGTCAGCTCGTTGCGGTGGATCAGGTCGCGAATGGTCGGCGTGCCCAGCATCACTTCCACGGCCGCTCTGCGCTTGCCGTCCCTGGTTTTGACCAGACGCTGGGACACGAACGCCTTGAGGTTGTTACCCAGATCGTGAAGCAACTGCGGACGGCGGTCCTCGGGGAAGAAATTGATGATGCGGTCCAGCGCCTGGTTGGCGTTGTTGGCGTGCAGCGTCGAGATCGCCAGGTGGCCAGTGTCGGCAAACGCCAGCGCATGTTCCATGGTCTCGCGATCCCGAATCTCACCAATCAGGATCACGTCGGGAGCCTGACGCAACGTGTTCTTCAACGCCGCGTGAAAACTGCGAGTATCGACCCCCACTTCGCGCTGGTTGATGATCGACTTCTTGTGCTTGTGAATGAACTCCACCGGGTCTTCGATAGTGATGATGTGCCCGCTGGCGTGGCGATTGCGGTGATCGATCAACGCGGCCAGGGACGTCGATTTACCCGATCCGGTCGCACCGACGAACAGCACCAGACCGTGCTTTTCCATGACCACATCGAGCAGAATCGGTGGCAGGTGCAGGTCTTCGAATTTCGGGATGTCGAGTTTGATGTTGCGCGCGACGATGGACACTTCGTTGCGCTGCTTGAAGATGTTGATCCGGAAACGGCCGATTCCCGACAGGGAAAAGGCCAGGTTCATCTCCAGCTCACGTTCGAAATCCAGACGCTGTTCGGCGTCCATGATGCCCTCGGCGATCAGCGCCACGTCGCCGGGCTTCAGCGCCTCGGTGCCCAACGGCTTGAGCACGCCGTTGAACTTGGCGCACGGCGGCGCTCCCGTGGAGAGGTAAAGATCCGATCCGTCCTGGGTGGCAAGAACCTTCAACAACGCCGGGAAATCCATAAGTCACACCGCACATAAAGGTTTTAAGAAGACAGCAGGTCAACACTGTTCAAGTGCGACCATCGACCCGCACCAACGTTCGCCGAAGGTTGGCGTACGCTCGTCCGGCCAAGGTGAAGGAAATTACCTGAAATCGTGCCGTAAAGGCATAATGCGCGGCTTTTTTATCGAGGCGATTTCATCATGAAAGCTCAAGCCCGCCATATTCTGGTCAAGACGGCTGAAGAAGCCGAGCAGCTCAAGCAGCGAATCGCCAAGGGCGAAGCGTTCGATGTGCTGGCAAAGAAATATTCCACTTGCCCGTCCGGCAAGCGCGGCGGCGACCTGGGCGAAGTTCGCCCCGGCCAGATGGTCGGAGCGATCGACCAGGTCATTTTCAAAAAGCCCCTGCGTACGGTGCATGGGCCTGTGAAGAGCAAGTTCGGTTATCACCTGGTGCAGGTGTTTTATCGGGATTGAACTGCAAAAAACGACCTGTAGGAGCGCGCTTGCCCGCGATTGCGTTCGGCCTGACACCGCAAAGGTGAATGACACACCGCAATCGCGGGCAAGCAAGCGCCTAAAGGGATTTGCGTCAGCGATTCAAGCCGGCATCACGCTGCGCGGAATCAACGCCCCCGGATGCTGAATGACCAGGCTCGCCAGACGGTGCCCGGCTTCCGCCGCTTCCTGCGGACTGCCGCCACGCAGACGCCGGGCCAGATACCCGGCGCTGAAGGAGTCGCCTGCTGCGGTGGTGTCGATGACGTTGTGCACCGGATGCGCGGGCACCTCGTAACGGCGGTTGTCCGCGCGCACCAGACAGCTTTGTGCCCCTCGCTTGATCACCACCTCACTGACACCCATGTCGCGGTAGGCGCTCATGATCGCCTCGCTGTCGGCGTAATCGAACAACGCCTGTTCATCCTCCTCGGTCAGCAGCGCAAGATCGACTTCGTGCATGACCGCCCGATACGCCTGGCGCGCCTGATCGACACTGCGCCACAGGCGCGGCCGGTAGTTGTTGTCGAAGACCACGCGAGCGCCGCGATCCCGGGCGTCGCCCAAGGTCGACAACAGCCGGGCACGCCCGACTTCGCCCAACACCGCCAGCGTGATGCCGCTGAAATACAGCACGTCGTACTCCGGCAAAGCCGCCAGAATCGGATCGGCCGCCGGCGTGGTGAAGCACTCACGCACAGCCGCTTCGTTACGCCAGTAGAGAAAGCGCCGCTCGCCCTGGGCATCGGTCTGGATGCAATACAGCCCAGGCAAACGTCCCGGCAACCGCTGCACGCGGCTCAGACCGATGCCCTCTTCTGCCCAGATCGCGCACATGGCATCGCTGAAGCTGTCGTCACCCAGGGCGGTGACATAATCCACCTGCGCCGCCGACCCCAGCAGCCGTGAGAGGTACACCGCAGTGTTCAGCGTGTCGCCGCCAAAACTTTGCTTGAGCGTGCCGTTGGCATGCTGCTGCAACTCGATCATGCATTCGCCGATCAGCGCCACCCGTGGGTGACTGTGACTGAGAAATTCGCTCATCGCAGGCTTCCGTCAGAAACAGGTGTCAAAGGTTTCGATCACGCTCAGGTCATCGCCGACCAGGCACCCCGTGCGCCACTTATCGAACGTCAGGCAAGGGTGCGAGGTGCCGAAAGAAATAATGTCGCCCACCTTCAGCTCGCAGCCCGGCGCGACGGTCATGAACGCATGCTGGTCCATCACGGCAGTCACTTTACAGGCGCTCACGTCATCGCCTTCAGCAGGCACGACACCCGCTTTGTAACGTTTGATCGGGTTCGGCATGCCAGCGTCGAACGCCACGTCACGCTTGCCCAATGCGATCACTGCAAACCCCGGCTCCGGCATCGACTGCACGTGAGCCCATACTTCCAGTGCCGGCTGCAGCCCTTCGCTCAGATCGTGGCGACGGTCCAGCACGCAGCATTGCGCCTCTTTGTAGATGCCATGGTCATGCACCACGTAGCTGCCGGGGCGCAGGACGCTGAGAAAACGGTCGCGAACCTGTTGCTTGTCGAACTCTTCGGCAATCAGGTCGTACCAGGCCGAACCCGACGCGGTCACGATCGGACGGTCCAGCGCAAACGCGCCTTTGTCTTGCAGGGTCACGGCCAGACGCACCAGCGACGCGGCGAACTGGCGAATCCCGCTGACGGCCTGATCGCCATGAATCACCCCTTCATAGCCTTCGATACCGGTCAGCTTCAACGCCGGTTGTGCGGCGATGGCGTCCGCGAGGGCCATGACTTCTTCTTCGCTACGGCAGCCGCAACGGCCACCCACCACGCCGTACTCGATCATGACATTCAGGTGCAGGCCCTTCTGCGCAAAGAACTCGCCCAGCGCCTTGACGTTGTCCGGGTGGTCAACCATGCAATGGAAGTCGAACATCGAATCCGTGAGCATGTCGGCAATGATCGCCATGTTCGGCGCACCGACCAACTGGTTGGCCATCAACACGCGGCGCACGCCGTGGGCGTAAGCCGCGCGGGTCTGCACGGCGGTTGCCAGGGTCATGCCCCAGGCGCCGTGCTGCAACTGACGCTGAAACAAAGCCGGGACCATGCTGGTTTTGCCGTGCGGTGCGAGTTCCGCGCCGCTGTCGCTGACGAATTTCTGCATCCAGCGCAGATTGTGTTCCAGCGCCGTGTCGTGGATGACCAGCGCGGGCAGGCTCACATCCCGTACAAGCTGGTCGCCGGGGTTGGCGGCGCCTTTTTCCAGTGCGGCAATCGTCATGTCTGTTCTCCAGAGTTCTTGTTCGGTAAGGATCGCGACTCGTCGGCGACCCCGTCAGTCGTTGACGCGACGGGCCAGGCTGTTGGCGCTGTTGATCAGTACCCGTCGATAGTCGTCGTAGTGTGCGGTCGCATCGGCCCGAGGGGCGACAATGCACAGGGTTGCAATGCAGATGCCCTGATTGTCCTTCACCGGTGCAGCGAAGCAGTGGGTGAAGGTGTCGGCAATGCTGTTGAAGGAGAAAAAGCCTTCGTCGTGCGCTTTACGAATCTCGGCGAGGAAGGTCTCCAGCGGCAGTCGCTGACCGTCCGGGAGGATGTAATCCTCAGGGTCGATCAGGTCGATGATTTCCTGATCGCTCAAGTGCCCGAGCAGCAGGCGTCCCGAAGCGGTCCACGGAATCGGCGCATCTTCACCGATGTCCGAGGAAATGCGGAAATGCCGAGCGCCTTCCTTCATCAATGCCACGGTGTATTTGCGACCGTTGAGCAGGCACATCTGCGCGGTTTCCCGGGTCTGGTCGACGATTTCACACAGGCTGACTTCAGCCTCGCGGGTGAAATCGAAATGCCGCAGATGCGCTTGGCCGAGGAAATACAGCTGACGCCCCAGGTACACGTGGCCGTCCTTGCCCACGGTTTCGAGGATGCGCCGCTCCAGCAGGGAGCTGACCAATTCATACACCGTCGACTTGGGACTGCCGATGCCGCTGGCAATTTCATTGGGCCGCAGCGGCGTGCCTTTTTCCTTGAGGAAATCAAGAATATCGAACGCCCGGTCCAGACCACGGGCCCGGCGCTTGATGGTGTCTTCGGTCATGGTGGTGCTTTCCATTGAGCGGGTCTTTCCTGAATGAGGCACGCAGTTTACAAGCACGACAGTGACTGTAGGAGCGCGCTTGCCCGCGATTGTGGTATGCCTGCAAAAAAATCATTGCCTGACGCACCGCCATCGCGGCCAAGCGCGTTCCTACAAGGGCAACCTCTTTCAGCCTTTCTTTTTATAAGCAATACAGTCGATCTCGACCTTGCAGTCGACCATCATGTTCGCCTGTACACAGGCACGGGCCGGGGCGTGTTCGGGCGTGAAGTACTCACCGAACACCTTGTTGAAGCTCCAGAAATCCCGAGGGTCTTCAAGCCAGACACCGACACGGACCACGTCTTCGAGGCCATAACCGGCTTCAGTCAGAATCGCCACCAGGTTCTGCATCGTCTTATGGGTTTGTTCAACGATGCCGCCAACAATGATCTCGCCGTTTTCCGCCGGTACCTGGCCGGAGACATGCAACCAGCCGTCAGCCTCTACCGCGCGGGCGAATGGACGTGGCTGGCCGCCACCTGCGGTGCTGCCAGCGCCGTAACGAGTAATGCTCATGAAAAATCTCCTTTGATTGAGCGTTTAAAAACGAATGTTCTTGAGGAATTCGCTCAAGCGCGCCGATTTGGGCTGCTCGAACAATGTCTTGGGAGGGCCCTGCTCTTCGATGCGACCCTGATTCATGAAGACGATTTGATCGGACACTTCATAGGCAAAGCGCATTTCGTGGGTGACCAGCAACATGGTCATGCCCTCTTCGGCCAGGCCTTTGATCACGCTGAGCACTTCTCCGACCAGTTCCGGGTCGAGGGCCGAGGTCACTTCGTCGAACAGCATGAGGCTGGGGTTCATCGCAATGGCACGGGCGATGGCCACACGCTGTTGCTGCCCACCGGACAACTGGCCTGGGTAGTGATTACGCCGCTCTAGCAGACCGACGCGCTCCAGCCATTTTTCAGCGAGGGCGACGGCCTGATCTTTGGGGAGTTTTTTGACCTTGAGCAACCCCAGGGTCACGTTCTGCAACGCGGTGAGGTGCGGGAACAGGTTGAACTGCTGAAACGCCATGCCGGTCATGGCCCGGTGCTGCGCGATGACCTTTTCAGGGTGACGCACGCGCTTGCCGTTGACGTCGCTGTAGCCGATGTCCTGCCCTTCGAGACGGATATGCCCGCCCTGGAACTCTTCCAGCAGGTTGACGCAACGCAACAGCGTGGTCTTGCCAGAGCCACTGGACCCGATCAGGGTCACCACGTTGCCCTTGTTCATCTTCAGGTCCACACCCTTGAGGACTTCGACAGGGCCGTAGGATTTGTGCAGTCCTTCGATGCTCAGTAACGCCGGTGCAGCGGTCGCGGTTTGAGTCTGTGTCATGGCAAGGCCACCCGTTTTTCAATTTGCCGCCCAAGAAGCTCGATGGCGTAGTTGATGACGAAGAAGAGAAATCCCGCGAACAGGTAAAACTGCAGGGTCATGAAATTGCGCGCGATCACCTGTTGTGTGCTGAGCAATAACTCGGCCACGCCGATCACTGACAGCAAGGTCGACGCCTTGACGATCTCGGTGGACGAGTTGACCCACGTCGGCAGGATCTGTCGCAGCGCTTGCGGCAGCAGCACGTAACTGAGCGACTGGCTGAACGTCAGGCCGATGGCCTTGCCCGCCTCCAGTTGGCCCCGCGGAATGGCCTGCAAGGCTCCGCGCACGATTTCCGCGACGTGGGAACCGCAGAAAAGCGTCAAGCCCAGTGCGCCGGCCTGAAACGCACTGATCTGCCAGCCCAGCGCCGGGGCCATATAAAAGCAGGCGAGCACCAACACAAAAACGGGCGTGCCACGGATCAGGTCGACGTAGCAACGAAATGGCAGCCGCGCCCAGAGCTTGCCGTAGGTCAGGATCAACCCGGCAAACACTCCAATGACGGTGCCAAAGATGATCGCCAGGCCAGCGCACTGCACGCTGGTCAGAAAACCGGCCCACAGTGCCTCGCGGGCGATCCACAACTCATGCAACCAGGTCGGTTGTTCGTACATGTCTGGGGCCTCCTAGCGGCGAATCGCCAAGCGCTGTTCGAGGTAGCGCAAGAGCATGGCGATGAGGTAACAGGCCGCGACATACAACGCCGTGGTCACCAGCCAGGTTTCGATGACCCGGTAGCTTTCGACATTGATCTTGCGCGCGTAATAGGTCAGCTCCGGCACGGCAATAGCGGCCGCCAGCGAGGTGTCCTTGAACAGCGAGATGAAGTTGTTCGACAGCGCTGGCAGCACATTGCGCAGCATCACCGGCACGATGATGTAGGCCCGTACCTGCCATTCGCCAAGGCCGATCGCCAGACCGGCTTCACGCTGGCCTTTGTGAATGCTCAGCAGACCGGCGCGAAACACCTCCGTCAGGTATGCCCCTGCGTACAGCGAAAGGGTGACGATGAACGAAGGGATCTTGTCCATGCGGATTCCCAGGCTGGGCAAGGCGAAGTAGATCAGCAGGATCAACACCAGAATCGGCGTATTGCGAACCACCGTGACATACACCGACGACACCACGCGCAACGCCCGGTAGCGAGACAGCATCGCAAACGCCGCCATCAGGCCAATCACGCAGCCGATGGCGATCGAGATCAGGGCCAGCTCAAGGCCCAGACCCAGCCCCGCCAGCAGACTGGGGAAATCCCGCCAGACGGCTGCAAAGTTCAACTGATAATTCATGGTCAGCAGTACCTGGGACGGAAAGACATCACGGCCTTCCCCGCCCCGTCAGTTCAGTGATGTAGTGCGGGTTACTTGTATTCCATCGGGAAACCAATGGCTGGAGTCGGCAGCTCGACGCCGAACCACTTCTTGAAGGACTCCGCGTAAGTCGGGAATTCAACGCCGGTCATGGCTTCATGCAGCGCGGTGTTGACGAAATTCAGCCAGTCCTGATCGCCACGTTTAACGGCGCACGCGTAGGTCTGTGGGCTCCAGGCGAACGCCGGGGAACGGTAACGGCCAGGGTTCTGCACCATCAGGTACTTGACCGAAGACTGGTCAGTGGCGGCGGCGTCTGCACGGCCGGAGTTAATCGCCTGGTACATCAGATCGACGCTGTCGTATTGATCGACTTTGGCTTTGGGCAACGCCTGGTGAACCAGCTCTTCTGCGTAAACGTTCTGCAGCACGGCAACGGTCACGCCATCACCGGCGGCCTTGAGGTCGTCGATTTCCTTGTACTTGCTGTTGGCGGGCAACAGCAGCGCCACGCCTTCGCGGTAGTACGGCAGGGTAAACGCGACTTGCTGCGCGCGGCTGGCGGTAACGGTGATGAATTGGCAGCTCATGTCGACTTTGTCAGTCAGCAAGTTCGGAATCCGCGCATCAGACGACTGCACCACAAACTCGACCTTCGTCGGGTCGTTGAACAGACCTTTGGCGACGATACGCGCGATGTCGATATCGAACCCCTGCAATTTGCCGTCAGCGCCCTGGAAGTGCCACGGAGCATTGGTGCTGCCCGTGCCCACCACCAGGTGGCCGCGTTGCAACACGCTGTCGAGCTTACTGTCAGCCGCTTGAACCGTGGTCGCTAGGGTTGCTGTGGCTGCCAGTACAAGCGCACAAGCTTTCAGAAAAGAAGGTCCGCGATGCATGTGATGAACTCCGCTAGAAGGTGTTTATTCCGCTATACCGGAACTAGGTATGTAACAGCGGAATAGACAGCAGAAAGTGTGCCACAGAATCGAAGAAGAAAAACAGCGTTCAAAACGTTTGCAATATCAATGAGCTAGCCATGAGAGGCCGAGCCGCGGAAACACGTCAGACAAAAATGGGCGCTACCGTTTCCCACAGCGCTGTGTACCGAGGCCCCAGTGTTGTGCGTAACGCGCCAGAAACGCGCAGCGTTAAGTGCCTGGCGCCCGTCCGTCGCGCTGACAGCACATTGGCATCGCCACAGATGCCTAAACGTAAACAAAACGTCAGTCAGACGGGAGACACCTCATGAGCATGCCCAAACTGTCCCACCTGTTAACGGCAGGATTTTTAACCCTCGGTATTACGGCACTGTTTACACCCCATGGCATGGCAGCCGAAGCAGGAGGCTCAGCGTTACCGCCCGGCGTAAACCCATCCTCACCAGCCGGTGGTAATGGCGGTGATGCCCAAGGCTACGAGAAGAAGCCCGCCAACCCCGAGCCTGCAGGCACCGACAAAAAAGCAGTCGAGAAACAGTCGCCTGTCAGGCACGCCACCCCATCGAAGACCGACCGCACGCATTCGACCCAAAAGAAAGCGGCCCCCACCAAGCCGTGATTCAAAGGCTGCGCGCGCACATCGCTGCTAGGGTTAAAGGAGCGGCCGTACAGGCCGATGAAACAGGGAACGTTGGCACCGTTAATGCCTCCAAGTCATTCATGAAGCTTTTATGACAGCTGCGTGACATTTCGCACCTTGGGTGCATCTCACAAGCTGTACGGTGGAGGAACATTCAATGAAAGAACGCGCCACGGTGATTTGCCGACGAGACGACGAGATTCTGTACGTGCGCAAACCCAAGGCACGCTGGAACCTGCCGGGCGGGAAAGTCGAGGCGGGAGAGTCTCCCGCGCAAGCCGCTGTGCGGGAATTGCGCGAAGAGACCGGCCTTATTCTCGAGGATTTGTCCTATGTCACCCGCTGTGAGTCGGAGACCGTGCTGCATCACGTGTTCGAAGTCTCGGTCACGCTCATCGCGTCGCCCTCTCCCAAAAACGAAATTGCCGACTGCAAATGGTTCACCGCCAAGGCGTTGAGCGACGTGAAGGTCAACCCCTCCGTCAAGTCCATCATCAAGGCGTTCCTGAGCGATGCCATTGCGTGAAGCGGCTTTTCATCGGACCAAAGCCCTGAAACGTCCGCCAGCCTGATTTCGATGGGTCAGGCTGGCCCTCCCCCATATATCTGTCATCCCAGCTATGCGACAATGCGCGCCACTGTCCGGCATGAATCCCGCATACAAGCTGCCCAGCGCCCTGAACAAGGTCGACGCTGAGGTGGTTTTTTTGCCTGTCGGGTTCACTGAAGATCGTGACAGGCGCGAGCTCCCTGGCTCATCCGCTGCCCTATGCACGCCCAAGCGGCGGTCGGTCACTTCCAAGCTATTGAAAGGTAAGGTAATTGATTTCCACAGCAAATATCACGATGCAGTTCGGCGCAAAACCGCTGTTCGAGAACGTTTCGGTCAAATTCAACAACGGCAATCGCTACGGCCTCATCGGCGCCAACGGCTGTGGCAAATCCACGTTCATGAAGATTCTGGGCGGTGATCTGGAGCCGTCTGGCGGTCAGGTCATGCTCGAGCCGAACGTGCGCCTGGGTAAATTGCGTCAGGATCAGTTCGCCTACGAAGAATTCACCGTGATCGATACCGTGATCATGGGCCACGAGGAACTGTGGAAAGTCAAAGCCGAGCGTGACCGTATCTATTCGCTGCCGGAAATGAGCGAAGAAGACGGCATGGCCGTGGCCGAGCTTGAGACCGAGTTCGCTGAAATGGACGGCTACACCGCCGAATCCCGCGCGGGTGAGCTGCTGCTGGGTCTGGGTATTCCGCTGGAACAGCATTTCGGTCCGATGACCGAAGTCGCGCCGGGCTGGAAGCTGCGTGTTTTGCTCGCTCAGGCGTTGTTTTCCAATCCGGAAGTGCTGTTGCTCGACGAACCGACCAACCACCTGGACATCAACACGATTCGCTGGCTGGAAACCATTCTCACGGCGCGTAACAGCACCATGATCATCATTTCCCACGACCGTCACTTCCTCAACAGCGTGTGCACCCACATGGCTGACCTGGATTACGGCGAGCTGCGCCTGTTCCCGGGTAACTACGACGAGTACATGACAGCGGCAACCCAGTCCCGCGAGCAGCTGCTGTCGGACAACGCCAAGAAGAAAGCCCAGATTGCCGAGCTGCAGACGTTCGTCAGCCGCTTCTCGGCCAACGCCTCGAAAGCCAAGCAGGCCACCTCTCGCGCCAAGCAGATCGACAAGATCCAGCTCGCCGAGGTCAAGCCTTCGAGCCGCGTCAGCCCGTTCATCCGCTTCGAGCAGACCAAAAAGCTGCACCGTCAGGCGGTGACCATCGAGCACATGTCCAAAGGGTTCGACGGCAAGACCCTGTTCAAAAACTTCAGCTTCACCGTCGAAGCCGGCGAGCGCGTGGCGATCATCGGCCCGAACGGCATCGGCAAGACCACCCTGCTGCGCACGCTGATGGGCGAACTAACGCCGGATGCAGGCTCGGTGAAGTGGACTGAAAGCGCTGAACTGGGCTACTACGCTCAGGATCACGCGCACGATTTCGAAGACGACGTCAGCCTCTTCGACTGGATGGGCCAGTGGACGCAGGGCGAGCAGATCATTCGTGGCACTTTGGGCCGTATGCTCTTCTCCAACGACGAGATCCTCAAGTCGGTGAAGGTCATCTCCGGTGGTGAGCAAGGCCGCATGCTGTTCGGCAAGCTGATCCTGCAGAAACCGAACGTTCTGGTCATGGACGAACCGACCAACCACCTGGACATGGAATCCATCGAGGCGCTGAACCTGGCGCTGGAAAACTACCCGGGCACGCTGATCTTCGTCAGCCATGACCGAGAGTTCGTGTCGTCGCTGGCCACGCGCATCATTGAGCTGAGCCCTAACGGCGTGACCGACTTCAGCGGCACCTATGACGACTACCTGCGCAGCCAGGGCGTGGTGTTCTAAGCCGCTACGCGTTTTACCGAAAGCCCCGTCCACGCGACGGGGCTTTTTTATGAGCGATGGTTTTGCGGGTCGGTGAATGCCCAGGGATCCTCCAGTCAGGCGGGTTTACATCGTTAGCCTGCTTTCATTTCTGTTGATCCCGCGCGATGATGACGCACTCCCACCGCTCCAGCGAAGAGTCCCATGTCTGCCGCCCTGCCGCCAAACACGCCTGCTCCAAACGCCAGCTCACTGACGATCACGCTGCAAATCGTTTCCATCGTTTTTTACACGTTCGTTGCCTTCCTGTGCATCGGTTTGCCCATCGCGGTCATGCCCGGCTATGTGCACAATCAGCTTGGATTCAGTGCGGTGGTGGCGGGTCTGGTGATCGGATCGCAATACCTGGCGACCCTGCTCAGCCGCCCGGTGGCTGGCAGGATCTGCGACACCATCGGCACCAAGCGGGCGATCGTGTACGGCCTCTCCGGCATCGCACTGAGCGGTGTGCTGACGGTGGTGGCAATCTTGCTGGAGTCCTATGCGCAGGCCAGCCTGATCATTCTGGTGATCGCCCGGCTCATCCTCGGCGGGTCTCAAGGGTTGATCGGGGTCGGCACGATCAGTTGGTGCATTGGGCAGGTCGGGTCCGAGCACACGGCGCGCTCCATTTCCTGGAACGGCATCGCCTCCTACGGCGCGATTGCGATCGGTGCGCCCTTGGGCGTGGTGATGGTCGATGCGCTGGGCTTTGTCAGCCTGGGCCTGGTGCTCACCGCGCTGGCCGCTGGCGCGCTGCTGTTGATCCGCAACAAGCCGCCGGTGCCCGTGGTTCGAGGCGAGCGCATGGCCTTCTGGTCGGTGTTCGGCCGCGTGGCACCGTACGGATTGAGCCTGACCCTGTCGTCGATCGGTTACGGCACCCTGACGACCTTCATCACGCTCTATTACGTCAACCGTGGCTGGGAAGGCGCTGCCTGGTGCCTGACAGTGTTTGGCATCTGCTTCATCGTTGCCCGACTTTTTTTCATCAACGCGATCACCCGTTTTGGTGGTTTCCGTTCGGCGATTGCTTGCATGTCGGTGGAAACCATCGGGCTGGTGTTGCTGTGGCTTTCACCGAGCACCACCGTAGCCCTGATCGGCGCGGGACTCACCGGCTTCGGCCTGTCGCTGGTGTACCCGGCCATCGGTGTCGAGGCCATCAGACAGGTGCCCAACAGCAGCCGCGGTGCCGGGTTGGGTGCGTACGCGGTGTTCTTCGACCTGGCGCTGGCGATTGCCGGGCCCTTGATGGGCGCGATCGCGCTAGGCATGGGTTACGGCTGGATCTTCTTCTTCGCCGCCCTGCTGTCGCTCCTCGCGCTGGCCTTGACGTTGCTGCTGTCTCGCCGCCCCACCGTAGACACGCGGGTGTGATCAAACACTGACCTGGACCTCAGCCGAATAAAGCTGAACTGCCGAGTGGCTGCCGGGTCGGAGTTAGCACATCCCCCGCGACAGGAGTGTGCGCGTGAACCCCGACCCTGCAGGCACCCGTGTTCCCCCTACGGACATGGCTGACGTACGTGATGTCCACCGACTTCGCGTGCTGACGGTCAACACCCACAAGGGCTTCACCGCGCTGAACCGACGCTTCATCCTTCCAGAACTGCGTGAAGCGGTGCGCAGTACAGGCGCCGACCTGGTGTTTCTGCAAGAGGTGCTTGGCGGCCATGACCGGCATGCCGCACGGTTCTCGGATTGGCCCGAGACCTCCCATTACGAGTTCCTGGCAGACAGCATGTGGAGCGACTTCGCCTACGGCCGCAATGCGGTGTACCCCGAGGGGCACCACGGTAACGCCCTGCTCTCCAAATACCCGATTCTGCATTACCGCAATCTGGACGTGTCGATCACGGGGCCGGAGCGACGCGGGCTGTTGCACTGCGTGTTGCAGGTCCCGGGGCATGACGAGGTGCATGCGATCTGCGTGCACCTGAGCCTGCTCGAAAGCCATCGGCAACTGCAGCTTGACCTGCTGTGCGCGCTACTCGATTCATTGCCGGAACACGCGCCTGTGGTCATCGCGGGTGACTTCAATGACTGGCAATTGCAGGGAAACAAACGCCTGGCCCGTTGCGAATACCTGCACGAGGCCTTTGAGCGCAGTCACGGCAAACTGGCGAAAACCTACCCTGCACGTTTTCCGTTGCTACGCCTGGACCGGGTATACCTGCGCAACGCCACCAGCCACGACCCGAAAATTCTTGGCACTCGGCCCTGGACTCATTTATCCGACCATCTGCCATTGGCGGTGGAAGTGCACATGTGACGGCACCCGCTCACCTGCTCATTGATTCAACCGTTCCAGCACCATTAACCGGGCTTGGCGCGTCATCTGATCGAGGTGACGGTCCCGCTGCTTTTCAGCATCGGTCATGGCGCGCTTGCCATGCTGTTTGAGTAAATAAGCGTGGATTTGCCGTACCTCCACCGAGTTGTAGATCGGTGCGACGTCCAGCACTGCAAGCAAGCCCTCAGTCTGATGGTCCCGGGTATTCATCACGACCTGAGGACCCCGTGCCGTTAGAACCCGAAACCCCATGGCCTCGAAATACGGCACCTTGCCGGCGAAGCACGCCAGCTCCGCATGAGGATACCGCTCGATCATCTGGCGCAGCATCGCTCGGGCGATCCCGCGTCGACGCTGGCTGGCGTGCACCGCCATATACGCCACCGCGCAGGCTTCCGGATCGTCCTGCACCGGCAGGTACAACAAAAAGCCGATGACCACAGAAGGGTCTTCGTCATCCAGAGCGACGATCAGCTCGACCGGGAAACCCCGAGAGCCATTCATGGCTTGCAGGTACTGATGAACCTCGTGCCCGACCCCGTACTGATACAGCTGATACAGCGGGTTGCTCGCGACAATGCCGACCATGCTGATGTCGGTCACGTAATCGACCACCCTCTGCATGATCTGACTCTGGATCGATTCGGGCGGCGTGTTTTCAAGGCGGGTGATGGTGTACATGAGAATCCTGACTCTGGGCGAAGGCTCCACGACGACGATCACGTGGAGGGGCTAACCCGCGCATCATAACCGCTTCTGAGGCGACGTCGGCGCCGGGTTTGTCCGGAGTGCCATACAACCACAGCGCCCCGCCTGATCAGAACGACAAACGCTCAGGCGCCACGTCCAGGATCTTCGCCAGCCGCACCACCGTCACGCCCACGCCCAGATGACGCAGCGAGGGTTGCACCAGAACACAATGGTCATGGGGCGTGACGAGGTCGGTGTCGCCGTCACGGGCGATCACCGTCCCTTTTTGTTCGATCAACTCCAGGCCCCGGAAATCGTCGACAAAGCTGAAATCCATGCTGTCGGCCACCACCGGGTCGGTCACTTCAAGAAACCGCTGCGGCTGCGGCGTTTGCGTGTTGATGAACTCGACAACGTCCTCCGGCGACACCGTGCCGGTGGTCACCAGAAAGCGCGCGGCCGTGTCCAGTGCCACCTGACGACTGCGCCTGGAGAAATGCTGACCGGTCTCGATCAACAGCGCGTTCCTGGCGCTCGACGGATCGTTGAAGCCCTCATAGTCGCGCAGCCGACGCCCATTCGGATGCCCTGCATCGACGACCACCGTCTGCGGCACGCCCAGCGTTGCCGCGAAATCAATGCCCTTGCGTTGCGCGCCACACATCATCACCGGCGGCGCTTCTTCGTGCATCGAGTGGATGTCCAGCAACAGGTCCACGGTGTCCACCACCGGGCGTAACTGGCGTGCCCGACGCAACTCAATGGAGTCCAGTTCACCGTCAAGCTTGCCGGGCAACCAGACGCGGTTCATGTCTTCGTCCAGATAACGGGTGGCGTCGATGTTCTGAGGATCGAAACGGTGATAGGCCTCGACGTTGCCGAATGCCAGGGTCAACCGTCCCCGACGCGGGCGCAGTTCGCGCGCAAGAAAGGCATCGACCGTGATTGCACCGCTGACTTCGTTGCCATGGGTCAGGGCCATGATCATCACATGAGGCCCGGCAACGCCGCTGTCGAAGCTGTGAACGTAATCGACGCCGTCGGTGCCCTCCTTCCAGCGACGGATATCCGGGAATTCAACCTCGATCGGATACGGTTTCAGCGATGCACGGACTTGCTCAAGGGTCTTCATTTGGGCCTCCAACGGACAATGGCATACGCGAGCCGTGGCCCCTCTATGGGCTGCGGCAACACTCAATTCATGAATGGAAATGGATGGGTGACAGGCTCAGGCCGGCGTGCTGTGACGCATGCGCCGCCCCAGTAGAATCACGGCGATGACGCTCACCAGCGACGTCGCAACCACGTAGAAACTCGGCGCCAGCTTGCTGCCCGTGGCCTCGATCATCCACGTCACGATCAGCGGGGCGAAGCCGCCGAAGAGGGTGACCGAAAAGTTGTAGCTCAGCGCCAGGCCGGTGCCGCGGATGCTGGTCGGGAAGATATCGGCGAGCATCGCGGGTATCGGCCCCAGGCACGCCGCGATCAGCACGCCCACCATGGCCTGGACCATCAGCAGCGTGGACACGCTGGGAAAATGGTTGAGCCAGACGAACATCGGGTACGACGACAGACCGGTGATCAGCAGCGCAATCGTCAGCACCCTGAAACGCCCGTAACGGTCGGACAGGCTGCCAAACACCGGCGCCATGATCATCAGCGTGACTCCGGTCACCAGCGCTCCGAGGTAAGAAGACGTCGCAGCGATCTGCAACTGTTTCAGCGCATAGGTCGGCATGTAGAGCTTGTGCACGTAGTTGAACGCCGTGGCGCCCGCCACCACGCCGATCGCCAGCAACAGGCTGACATGGCCTTTGATCAGCACGTCGCGCAGCGGCGTTTTCGGCTCGGCCTTGGCCACGACCTTCTGAAAGTCCGGGGTCTCATCGATCTGACTGCGAATGTAAAAGCCAACCGGCCCGATCAACAGACCGACACCAAACGCCACGCGCCAGCCCCAGTCATTCAGTTGCACGTCGCTCAGCGCGTAGCTGAGCAAGGCGCTGACGCCGGCCGCCAGCACCGTGGCCAGTCCTTGCGTCGACAACTGCCAACTGGCGAAGAAACCACGACGGCTGGCGTCGGCATGCTCGACCATGAACGCCGTCGCCGCGCCGAATTCACCGCCGGTGGAAAAGCCCTGAAGCATCCGCGCGACGATGATCAACAGCGGCGCCGCCATTCCTATCTGTTGGTAGGAAGGCGTGAACGTAATCAACGCTGTGCCGATCAGCATGATCAGGATCGAGAGGGTGAGCGACGCTTTGCGCCCCGCCCGGTCGGCGTACGAACCGAGGACGATTGCACCCAGTGGACGCATTAGAAACGATATACCGAACGAGCCTACGGCCAACAGCAACGAGGTCGTCTCGTTGTCCGAGGGGAAAAACAGCTTGCCGATGACCACCGCAAAGTAGCCATAGATCAGCAGGTCATAGAATTCCAGCGCGTTGCCGAAGCTGGCGGCGACGATCTCTTTCCACGGCCCTCGCCGGGTCGTTGCCTGTGCCGAGTGCACGGTGGATGCGTGAGTGGTCATGGGAGTGGCTTCCGGGTCTGTTTCACAGTTAGCGATCCTGTCCGCACGGGCATTGGGCGCCTGGCGGACGCGACGGCAGTCATTGTTATGGGTGAAAACAACCGGACAGTGATCGACGATCTGCGCCTTCGTGACTGTCCGGCCCGGAGCCAAAGTGAATCAGAGTCAGCGGTTCGACAATTGCTGTTTGGGCACAGCCTTGAGCCTGTTCGGCACGACGCCGTTGCCACGGGGATTTCAGACGCGTGCGCGGGAGGTGTTTTTTTCAAGACGCACAATAACAGGGCAGGTATTTGCGCCTCTCAGCAAGACCCGATCAACCCAACCCGTCCCAGATCCGCATCACACGGTCACTGCGATTCGAGCGCAGACGGTGCAGTGAGATATCAAAGCCGATGTGCATCTCAGGGCCGCCAGCGATGACCAACTGTCCCGAGGCCAGCGCTTCCTGCACCACCATTCTGGGCAGCCAGGCCAGACCGTTGCCGCGTCTGGCCATTTCCAGAATCGCCTCGTAAGAATCGGCCTGATAGATCATTCGCAGGGCCAGACGTTGCGGCAGCCTGGCCAGGTGCTGCGCCAGCACGCCGCGCAACGACAGCGTCGGCGAGAACCCCAGCCAGGGAATGCTCGATGCATCGCTGTCGGGGTGGATCGAGAACATGGGCAGGCCTTGACCATCGGGCGCACTGACCGGCAACAAGACCTCTTGCGCCAGGACTCGCGAGTCAAAGCGCTCGCTGTCGATCAGGATACGGGTCAGCGGGCTGGAGAAGATCAGTTGCAAATCCACCTCGCCCGCTGACAACTTGACGATCGCTTCCTGTGCGCCGCCCGTGACCAGCGACACCGCAAAGGCGCCGAACTGTTCGTGCAGCGACTGATACCAGTCCGGGAAGAATTCACTGGCCAAGGTGCGGCCGGTCGCGATCCGCAGCGGCTCATCGCGGTTAAGGCCGATGTTCTGAAACTGCGCGCGGGCCGCCAGCAGCAACTCCATCGACTGCGTCGCTGCATCCAGAAACAACAACCCCGCCGGGGTCAGCGACAGCGGTTGTTTGCGCTCGATCAGCGGCGCACCGACCCAGTCTTCCAGCGCGCGAATCCGCCGCCCGAACGCCGGGTGTGTCACGCAACGGTTCTCCGCCGCCCGCGACAGACTGCGCGTACGTGCCAGTTCGATGAAGTCTTCCAGCCATTCCAGTTGCATCGTGAGTCCTGCTTGACGTTGTCGGGGACACGCCGAAAAACGTGCCTCGAAAGGAGCGATTAAGCCCCGCAAAGGGTATGCCGCTATGAGCACATCTCATGGAATCGAACACATTGATGCATCGATGAGGGCTTCAAACCGCCCCCTTCGACAACCGCAAGGCATCGACCACCAGGGTCAGCGCGCGGGAGGACTGACGGCGGCTTGGGTAGTAGAGGTGAAACCCGGGGAACGTCGGAAACCAGTCCTCCAGCACCCACACCAACCGACCGGACGCCACGTAGGGTCTGGCGAGCTCCTCGGGAATGTACGCCAGACCGAACCCGGCCAGGGCCGCCTCAAGCATCTGGTAAGCGCCGTTGAACGTCAATTGGCCTTCAACGCGCACCTGAACCTCGGTGTCGCCCTTGCTCAATTCCCAGGCGTAACACCCGCCATGGGTTGGTAAACGCAGGTTGATGCAGTTGTGTTGCGTCAGCGCCTGCGGTGTTTCAGGCGCCGGGCGGTCCTTGAGGTAGCCGGGAGCACCGACGATCGCCATCCGCATGTCCGGCGCAATGCGCACGGCAATCATGTCTTTGGCCACCTGATCCCCCAGGCGCACACCGATGTCGTAACGCTCGGCGACGATGTCGGTCAGCCCATAGTCGGTCATGATTTCGACCTTGATGTCCGGGTATTGAGGCAAAAAGGTCAGCAGACGCGGCCAGAGCACCGAGTTCGCAGCATAGTCCGTCGCGGTGATGCGAATCGTGCCGCGCGGCTGGTCACGAAACGCCAGAACTTCCGCGAGATCGGCATCAATTTCTTCGAAGCGCGGCGCCAGGCTGTTGAACAGCCGTTCTCCCGCTTCTGTGGGCGCAACACTGCGGGTGGTGCGGGTCAGCAAGCGCACGCCGAGCCGCGTCTCCAGCGCGCGAATGGTATGGCTCAGCGCCGACTGGGACACCCCAAGCTGAGCCGCCGCGCGGGTAAAACTGCGCTCTCGGGCCACGGCCAGAAACGCAAGAAGGTCGTTGTAACTGTCACGGGCCATTGATGATCCTCATGGTTCCAATTCAAAGAGCGTGTGGCGTGCCGGTGCGAGTCAGAAAGCCGACCCAAATGGATCGATGCCGATGGCATCAGTTGGGCTGCCGCGACTGCGCCCACGCCCGTACCGCTTCGGCAAACAGCCGCAAGGCCATCGGCGGGTGACGGTTGGCCGGGTAATACAGGCAGACACCGGGATAGGTCGGACTCCATTCCGGCAGCAGATGCACCAGGCGCCCTTCTGTCAGATGGTCTTCGACCTGCGTCAGCGGCGCCCAGGCGATGCCGATGCCGTTCAGCGCGGCCTCGATCATCATGTTGATGTTGTCCATGGTCATCGGTCCGTCGACGTCGATGCTGGTGTTCTGCCCCATGTACTCGAACTCCCAGCGAAACAGCGCGCCGCTGGCAAACTTGAAGCGGATGCAGCGGTGCGCTTTCAGGTCATGGGGCAGCTGAGGCGCCGGATGCCGCGACAGATACGCAGGCGATGCCACCGCACCAAAGTGAATGTCATGGCCGAAGCGCACCGCGATCATGTCTTTGGGTACATCGTCGAAAATCCGGATGCCGGCATCGAAGCCCTCGCCCACGATGTCCACCAACCGACTGTCGGCGATCAGCTCGATATGGACCTGTGGGTAGTCCTCCAGAAACTTCGGGACGACGTTGTGAATCAGCGTTCTGATCGACGACTCTGAAGCGCTGATCCGAATCGAACCTGACGGGGTATTACGCGCGGAAGTGACTTCATTGACTACATTGGTGAGGTCATTGAGTAAAGGGCGCACGCCCTGCAGCAATTGCTCGCCCGCCTCGGTCAATGCCACCGAACGCGTGGTGCGGTTGAAAAGACGCATTTCCAGCCGCGCCTCCAGGTTGCGCATCGAATGGCTCAGCGCCGAGGGCGACACGCCCAGCACCCGGGCCGCACCACTGAAACTCTGGTGCTCGGCAATGGCGATGAAGGCCGTCAGTTCCGGCAAGTCGGCTCGAATCATTTATGAATTAACCTCATGTAGCCATGCAACGTTGAGCGGATTGTTGAAGAAGGTACATGAATATAAGGTAGTTCGAACCTATCGAAGGAGACAGAACATGCAACAACGCACACTGGGTAAAGGCGGTCTGCAGGTGTCCACCATCGGCCTTGGCTGCATGGGCTTGAGCTTCGCCTACGGCCCGGCGACGGAGAAATCCGCCGCCATCAAATTGATCCACGGCGCCTTCGAGCGCGGTGTCACGTTTTTCGACAGCGCAGAAGCCTACGGCCCTTTCACCAACGAAGCACTGCTCGGTGAGGCGCTCGCCCCCTTTCGCGACCAGATCGTGATCGCCACCAAATTCGGTTTCAAGAACGGCGAACCGCCGCAAGGTCTGGACAGCCGCCCTGAGACCATTCGCGCCGTGGCCGAAGCGTCGCTCAAACGCTTGAAGACCGATCGCATCGACTTGTTTTATCAGCACCGTATGGACCCCAACGTACCGATTGAGGACGTGGCGGGGACGCTCAAGGACCTGATCGCCGAGGGCAAGGTCCGGCATTTCGGCATGTCCGAGGCGGGCGCCGATGCGATTCGCCGCGCCCACGCAGTTCAGCCCGTGGCGGCGCTGCAGAGCGAATACTCGCTGTGGTGGCGTGAACCGGAGAAGGAAATCCTGCCGTTGCTGGAGGAACTGGGCATCGGCTTCGTGCCGTTCAGCCCGCTCGGCAGAGGGTTTCTCACCGGCGCCATCGACGCTGACACCACGTTCGCTGACGACGACTTCCGCAAGGGCCTGCCGCGTTTCAGCGAAGAAAACCGCAAGGCCAATGCCCAGCTGGTGGCCGTATTGGGCACGATTGCGGACGGCAAAGGCGCCACTCGCGCACAGATCGCCATCGCCTGGCTGCTGGCGCAGAAACCCTGGGTCGTGCCGATTCCCGGCACCACCAAACTGAATCGGCTTGAGGAAAACGTCGGTGCCGCCAACATCGTCCTGACCGCCACCGATCTGCAGGCCATCGACTCGGCCCTTAAGGCCATCGAGATCGTCGGTGACCGTTACCCGGCTCACTTACAGAAAGCCGTCAACCGGTGATCCCGCTCCGCTGATCTCATCCCAAGCCTGCGCCAGTCCTGCGTTTGCGCAGGACTGGCGGCAGGGCTTTTTCCCGCCGTGACGAACTCCCTGTTATTCATCCCAAACAATTCCGGATCACGCGCAGCGTCCTCCATTGGTGAGCGCTGCTCATGACGGCATCCCGCCCACGGCCCTTAATCCACCCGTCAGGGTTGCCTAAGATGGACCCTTTTTCAGGAGACGAAGGTATGAAGTTGATCGCAACCACGCTCGCCAGTGTGTTCTTCTCAGCGTTGGCGGGCGCAGAGGAAGGCAAGTCCCGGCCTGACCCCCAACCGTCGCCGGATGTCCTTGAAATCACCCCGCAGCTCTACCGCTACACCACGGACTTGCTGTTTGGCGAAGTCTGGAAACGTCCGGACCTGCCCCCTCGCGACCGAAGCCTGATCACCCTCGCCGCCCTGCTCGCCAGCGGACAGACCGCGCAGATGACCGGGCACATCAAGCTGGGGTTGGACAACGGCGTCAAACCCGTCGAGATCACCGGCCTGATCACCCATCTGGCGTTTTACAGCGGATGGCCCAACGCGATGTCGGCGGTGGGCGTGGCGAAGCAGGTGTTTGCTGAACGGGGCCTTGATCCCGAGCAGATCACGCCACCGCCGAGCGAACCGCTCACGCTGAATGAGGAGAGTGAAGCCAAACGCCGTGCCGCGGTTGAAGGCTCGGTGGGCGTCACTGCGCCGGAGCTGGCGCGCTACACCAACGATGTGCTGTTCGGCGACCTCTGGCGCCGCACTGATCTAACGCCGAGGGACCGTAGCCTGATTACGGTCGCCGCACTGATCGCGCAGAACCAGTCCGCACAACTGACGTTCCACCTCAACCGGGCCATGGACAACGGTTTGACCCGTGAACAGGCGGCCGAGGTGGTGACTCATCTGGCGTTCTATGTGGGTTGGCCGAAGGCGATGTCCGCCGTGCCGGTGCTCAAGGACGTGTTCGCGTCGCGCAGCGCCGGGTGAATTCAGCCAGGGATCAGCGCAACTCCACCCGCTCAAACCGGCCGGCCAAAGCGCCGTAGGCGAAAACACCCAACAGCCCGTGTGCCGCCACGAACCACAGCGCGATATTGAACGACCCCGTGGTGGCCACGATGTAGCCGATCACTACGGGGGTGATGATCCCGGCAATGTTGCCGATACCGTTGAACACGCCACCACTCAAGCCCACCATGTTTTTGGGTGCGGTGTCCGAGAGCACCGCCCAGCCCACCGCCGCCAGGCCTTTGCCAAAGAAAGCGAAGGCCATCAACGCGATGACGATCCAGTTGGCGTCGACGAAGTTTGCCATCACCAGCACGGTCGACATCACCATCCCGATCAGAAAAGGCGTCTTACGCGCGACCGACGGGTGCACGCCACGACGAATCAGCATGTCCGAGCACATCCCGCCCAGCACGCCGCCGGAAAAACCGCAGATCGCCGGGAGCGCGGCCACCCAGCCGGCTTCCATGATGGTCATGCCACGGCCCTTGATCAGGTAAATCGGGAACCAGGTGATGAAGAAATACGTCAGCGCAGTGATGCAATACTGCCCCAGATAAATCGCCCACAGCGTACGGCTGGTGAACAGCTGTTTAATTTCCTGGAACGTCGCTTTGTTCTTCTGCGCCTTGCGATTGAGCTCCAGATCCACCAAAGCGCCGCCTTCGCGCATGTAGTCCAGCTCCTTGCTGCTCAAACGCTTGTCGCTGTGGGGTTCGCGGTACAGCGCGAACCAGAACAGGCTCAGCACCAGTCCCAGCCCGCCCATCCAAAGAAACACATGTTCCCAACCCAGCGCGTGGGTCAGCCAGGCCATCAGCGGCGTGAACAGCACCACGGCCATGTACTGCGCCGAGTTGAACAACGCCGACGCGGTGCCGCGCTCACTGGTCGGGAACCAGCACGACACGATGCGGTTGTTGGCGGGAAACGCCGGAGACTCGACCAGCCCCAGCATGAAGCGCATGGCGAACAGGCTCATCGCGGCGGAGGCGCCCATCAGGCCAAACCAGCCCACGGTGCCTTGCGCCATCGTAAAGCACGACCACAGCACCAGACTCCAGCCATAGACGCGACGCGCGCCAAAGCGATCAAGCAGCCAGCCACCCGGAATCTGCCCCAGCGCATAGGCCCAGGCGAATGCTGAAAAAATCATCCCTAGCATCATCGGGTCCAGCCCCAAGTCCTTGACCACGCCAGTGCCGGCGATGGACATGGTCGCCCGGTCCGCATAGTTGACCACGGTGACAATGAAGATCATCGAAAGAATGAGAAAACGGTGGCGGCCGACCTTCGCTTGCGCGTCGGCGAAATCCGCGGGAAGGGATTTGCTGAGCATGATGTGTCTCCCACCCGCTCTGTTGAAGGCGGGCATTTTGTTTTTGTTGTCGTACAACTGTCACGCCGATGATAGGAGCAGCGATCGATTCAGGTCTAACATAGAGACTGTATGGATTGATGCGGATATTGAATCGTGGAATTACACCAGTTGCGTTGTTTCGTCGCCGTGGCAGAAGAGTTGCACTTCGGGCGGGCTGCGACGCGGATGCACATGACGCAACCACCGTTGAGTCGTCAGGTTCAGTTGCTCGAGCGCGGGTTGGGTATCCAGCTGCTGGAACGCAATAATCGCTCGGTGAAACTGACAGCCGCCGGTCTGGGCTTTTTACGGGACGCCCGGCACCTTCTGGCGTTCTCCGACCAGGCCGCAGAAGGCGCTCGGCGACTGGCGCGGGGTGAAGCCGGCAACCTGACGCTGGGGTTTACGGCCGTCAGCGCGTACCAGATGATTCCTGCGCTGCTGACCCGTGCCGCCCAGGACTTGCCGGGGTTGCAGTTCACGCTCAAGGAAATGGTGTCCAGCGCGCAGCTCGACGCGTTGGCCGCCCACCGCATCGACGTGGGATTCGTCAGGCAAGTCAGTGATCACGACACCCTCGACGCCCAGTTGATCAGTCGTGAACCCTTGCTGGTTGCGCTGCCGCAGCAGCACCCGCTTGCGCAAAAGCGCGCCATCGCCGTACGCGACCTCGATCTGCAACCGTTCGTGATGTACGCACCCGATGAAGGCCGGTATTTCTACGACTGCATCGCCGGGCTGTTCGCCATGACCGGCGTCTCCCCGCGTTACGTTTATCACGTGGGGCAGACCCACACCGTGATCAGCATGGTCAAGGCGGGATTGGGTGTGGCCATCGTTCCGGCCTCGGCCACGCAGCTACACAGCGAAAACCTGGCGTTTCGCCCGCTCAGCGATGCGCAATTGCATGCCGAGCTGTATCGAGTGTCGCGCAGGGACAACGACAACCCGGCGCTGCCTGCCTTCAAGAGGTTGATCCAGGCGCTGGCGTGATCCCAGCACCTGAATTGAAGGACCTGAATTGAACGGCTGGGATGGCCCGTACACCGGCCCCCTTCGCTACAACTTCAAGCTTCAACTCGCCGTCAGGCCTGAGTGGCTGTGCGCAACCTGATGACTATGGACAGCGACGATACCCGTCATCGCAAAAACAGATTAACCGGTTAGTCCGTTTTATGGTTTCATTGCGCCCGCTTGCGAGCGCGCCCGCGCGCGGCCCTCCTCTTTTACGCTGTCGTCCCCGTGACGAGCTACTGCCCTTCAGGTTGATCAATGAGCAATCCTTCGCAATTCACGTTCGAATCCGGCTCGCGCCGTGGCATTTCCACGGCGCTGGTGGTCGGCTCCGTATTGGCAATGGCCGCATCCGCGCCGACCCTGGCCGATGACTGGCTGGAGCAGTCGACGATGACGGGTGACTGGGACGGCAGCCGTAGCCGACTGGCCGCACAGGGCGTGAAAATCACCGGCGACTACAGCGGGGAGACGGTCTACAACGCTCACGGCGGCAAACAGCGCGGCACCCGCTATTCACAGAACATCAAGCTGGGTGCGCAGTTCGATCTCGGCAAACTGCTGGGCCTGGAAAGCGGCGGCAAAGTGCAGTTGACGCTCAACGACCGGCGCGGCAACGACGGCTCCGGCGATCTGGTGGGCAACCGCCTGCCGGTGCAGGAAAACTACGGCGGCCTGTACACGCGGCTGACCGAGCTCAGCTACGAAAACACCCTCTTCACCCCTGCACTGAACGTCAAGCTGGGCTACATGGCGATGGGCAACGACCTGGGCGGCCTGAGCAGCGGGATTCTGTGCAACTTCATGAACGCTGGTTTCTGCGGTCATCCACTGGCGATGTCAGGCGGCAGCGGCTGGAGCAACTACCCTAACGCCCACTTGGGGGCGATGGCCAAGTACCGCTTCACGCCGAACTTCGCGTTGCAGGTCGCCGCATTCAAGGTCGACGCCGCCAGCAACGGCGAATCCAGTCGCGCCTGGGACATAGCGCCCAAAGACAGCACGGGCAACATTCTGCCCATCGAAGCGATCTACAACGTGCTCGGCGAGCTGCCCGGCGAGTATCGCGTCGGCTATTACTACGACACGTCCGACGCCCCGCGCATCGGCACGAGCAAGGAAGTCGCCGGGCGTGAGGGCTCGTATTTCCTGATGGACCAGGCGATCTGGAACTCAAGTGATGTCAGCGGCCGCAACGTCCACGTGTTCGGTCAGTTCTCCAATGCCAGCGCTGCCGCCGCGCCGTTCCGTCGCTGGTACTCGACCGGTTTTGCCCTGAAAAAACCTTTTGCGTCCCGACCCAACGACACCGTCGCCATCGGCTACGGTCGCGCAGTCTTCAACGCCCGCAGCCGGGACGTCCAGGAAAACGCAGCGCTGGCCGACGGTCAGGACTTCCCTGACCTGGCCAGCGGCGAAGGTCTGGTGGAGATGACCTACGGCGCACAGATCGCGCCATGGCTGACCGTGCGCCCTTCGGTGCAGTACATCATTGAACCGGGCGCGTTCTATGGCGAGGACATCGACAACACCCTGATCGTCGGCTTGCAGGTCAAGGCGACGCTGTAACCCACCGTCCGTTCAAACGTTGTCTGGGCGTTCATTGCCCAGCAGCGCGGCGACGTAATCCACGAACACCCGGGCCTTGGCGCTGGTCATGCGGCCTGCGGGGAACACCGCCCACAGGTCAATGGACGGTAACGTCCAGTCATCCAGCACGGTCACCACTTCACCGCTCGCCAGTTCCGGCGCGAACATCCACTCGGAGGCCATCGCCAGGCCGAGGTTGGCTTTCACCGCCGCGCGAACCCCTTCAGCGGCCGACACGCGCAAACGCCCGCCCACCGATGCGCTGTGTGTTTCGTCTCCCCGGCGCAACGGCCAGGTATCGCCGCCCCCGGCGCGGTTATAGATCACCGCCTGGTGCCCTTCAAGATCCCGTGGATGGACAGGAATCCCATGGCACGCCAGATACGCAGGCGTGGCAATCACCCGTCGCCGTCCTTGAGCAATCTTTTTCGCCGTCATCGATGAGTCGTCCAGCACACCCATGCGCAGCGACACGTCGATGCCCTCTTCCACCAGGTCGACACTGCGATCATCGAGAATCACCTCGATGTTCAACCCCGGATGCTGCTTGAGCAATGGCCCCAGATAAGGCACCACATGCAGGCTGGCAAAGGTCGTTGCGGCGCTGATTCGCAAGCGCCCGGTAAAGCCCGAGCCCACCCCGCGCACTGCGGCATCGGCTTCGTTGGCGTGATCGACCGTGAGTCTGGCGGCGTCGTAGTAAGCCTGCCCGGCCTCGGTTGGCGTCAATCCGCGAGTGGTGCGTAACAACAGGCGCGTGCCCAGGGTTTCCTCCAGCGAGGCGATGGACTTCGACACCGCGGGCTGCCCTACGCCCAGACGCTTGGCGGCAGCCGAGAACGACCCGGTTTCCACGGCACAGATAAAGGTTTCCATCGCGGCCAGACGGTCCATCAGCACTCCTTCTTCAATCGCTCTTCGGGCAGTGCGCAGCATCGCTGATACACGAAGGTTGCAACAGCCTGCACGCCAAAAAGGCTGCCACGGGAGGTGGCAGCCTGGTTTCACAACACTGTTCAGCCGCGCAAGGCTGGCAACAGATCGGTCGGTTCTGGACGCAGGGTGTAATCGGGATTGACCTCGGCGTACGTGATCAACCCGTCCTGGCCGATCACGAAACGACCCGGCATCGGCAGTACCCAGCTGGCGTCATCGTTGAAGGTCGGCAGGTCATTACCGAAACCTTTATACAGGTCGATCAGGTAATCCGGCAGTTTGAAGCGCAGACCGAAAGCCTCGGCCACCTGACTTTTAACGTCACTGAGAATCGGGAAGGTCAGGTGGTTCTGGCGCACCGATTTGCGGCTATTGGCTTGAACCTGCGGAGAAATTGCCACCAGATTCGCGCCCAGTTCACGGTACTGAGGCAAGGCTTCTTCCAGCGCCTGCAGCTCCATGTTGCAGTACGGGCACCAGACACCCCGGTAGAAACTGATCACCAACGGCCCTTTCGCCAGCAGCTCGGCGGAGGACACCGGATTGCCCTCGGGATCGTTGAGGGTGAAGACCGGCGCTTTGTCACCCACTTTCAGTGTGCGTTGGGCCTGACCGGATGCGATCAGTTCATCCGTGGCGCGCTTCATGATCACGTGCACGGGTGCTGGGGCGTTGTACGGAGGCTTGCCTGCAACGAAGTCAGCTTTAAAGGCGTCGAGTTTGGCTTGGAGGGTCATGGCGGTATTCCTTGTGAGTGATGAGTGAAGCGAGGCGCTCATCCTCTCAATCCTCACCGCCCCCAAGAAGACGGGCTCGGGTGATAACAGTCATGCGTTGAAGGAATGGGCAGGCTTGCTGTCCCCTGTCACCACACAATGACCCATCGCGCCGCGTCTGCCGCCCGGCAATCCCTTCGCGCGGCCACGGTACGCGGAGCATTTTTATCGCAACGATTGCAAAAAGCAGTCACTCGATTGCAACCTCTGTGGATTGTTTCGTTCAGATTGTTTCGTTCAGACTATTTCGATACAGGCAAAATCGCGCATCATGGCCGCAGTCAGTTCAAGGGAGATCTTCATGCGCCTCACATCATTTTCTATGGGTCTTGCCGCCTTTTCATGGCTGGTGATGGTCACCGGCACCGCGCAGGCCAGTGAAGAAACGCAACTGGTGCAGTCGATCAACAGCTTTCGCAGCCAGGCGCAACCCTGCGCCAACGTCGTGTCTCAAGAACTCCCTCCCCTGACGGCCGACTCACGCCTTAACCTGCCGCCCACCGGCAGCGTGGATCTGCAACAGGTGCTGGCCCGTGCGTCCTATCCCATGGTGACCGTCCAGGCGATCTCGTTGTCCGGCCCGCGTGACGCGGCGTCGGCAATGAAAGCCATTCAGGAAAGTTTTTGTCAGGTGGTCCTGGACCCGCAGTTTGTCGACGTGGGTGTGAGCCGCAATGACCGTGACTGGCGCATCGTGCTGGCGCGGCCTTTGCTGGCCGGTGGGCTGGGCAACGCCCAGGCCGAGGGGCAGAAAATACTTGGGCTGATCAATGCCGCTCGCAGCGTGCCGCATCAGTGTGGCGGTCAACCGTTCTCGGCCGCTGCGCCGTTGGCGTGGAACGACACCCTGGCCACGGCTGCCGAGGGGCACACGCGGTCCATGGCCAACAACAATTACTTCGATCACAAAGGCCGCAACGGCGGCACCCCCGGTGACCGCGCAGAACTCGCCGGGTATATCGGGCAGCAAATCGGCGAAAACATCGCGGCCGGGCAAGACAGCGCGCGCAAGGTGGTCGAAGGCTGGCTCGCCAGCCCCGGTCATTGCGCCAACCTGATGAACCCCGACTTCCGCGACCTGGGCGCCGCCTACGCCACCGACCCGAAAAGCGACGCCGGCATTTACTGGACCGCGATGTTTGGGGTGAAGCAGTAGCCACCATGTGAACGCCCGCCGCTGTCTTGTGCGGACTGACTCGATCACTGTAGGAGACGTCCGAGGTTACGAGGGCAGCGAATGCGGTGGGTCATTGGGCAATGACGTCCGCTGATACACCGCATTCGCGAGCGCGCTCACTTCCACAGACTGGACTGCATCCTCGCTGCGCGCATTGACTCGGTCCCTGTGGGAGACAGAATCGACACACCCGCTGTACGCTGGATCAGGTATCTACACCCTACTTCGCTTTCCCGTCCTTCGGTTTATAAAACAGAAACTTCCCGGTCTCTGCCGTCCTGATGTACTCGCTGGCCCAAGCGGGTTTGACGTTGCGGTCGTGGAAGTACATGGCGCCCTTGGTGCTGTCGCTGAGTTGCTGGTTAAGCGCCTTGCGGGCGATTTCCTTGGAGGCGGCGTAGCGATCATCTTCCTTCACCTGATCGGAACGCCCGTCGCACCACCAGGAAAACTGGCAGGCCTTCTTCTCTGAACCCTGCTTGACCACGCCACAGATCGTGTCCGGATAGCCCTCATGGCCCAGCCGGTTGAGCACGACGTTGGCCACCGCCGACATGTCCGCATCAGTGCCGCCCTTGGCTTCCCAGTAGATCGTGCGCGAGAGGCAGACGATGGCATCGTCCACCGACGCCGCACCCTCAGGGTCAACGGCCTGGGCTTCGGATTGGGTGATGATTTCGCTCTTGGGCACGGCCGGTGTCGCACCGTCCTTGTCAGCCGCTTTTTCTTCCAGCACTTGTGCTTTGCTGACCACGGCTTCCGGCGCCGGAGGCGCGTCAGCCGCCTGCGACTGGCCCGCGAACGTCGCCATCAGCAGGCAGATTGAAAGGCAAATAAGGCGCATCGTCGAACCTTCTGTTCAAGGCCGATCGCACCTGCACCCGCCTCACCGCTGGCCGCCATCCAGGCAGGTCCGCCACGGGTGAACCGGAACATCGCAAGCAGTCGTCGACGGGTTATGGGTGTTGTTGTTGGGAGACGCCAAAGACCTACTGCGACCTGAGACCAGCTCGCTGGAAGCAGCATAGTGGCGTTTTAACTTTATGCAACGGCTTTCAGCGTCGGGACGAGTGGTGCTTGCAACCACGTTGCACGGTTGACGATATTGAGGGGTGGCGATGCCGTTTCCCAGCGAGCGTAATGCATGGCAACCAAGCTGTTTTTACTGATGATGATCGCGTCGCTGTGCCCCGCGCTGGTCTGCGCCGAAAGCGGGCAGGGATTGAGCGCCGCCCTGAGCCGTGCCGCGCCGGACGCCAACCCTCAGGTCATCGAACTGGCCGTGCAATCGGCGCAATGCCGGATGTCGACGTCCAACACGCCCACCACAAAACTCGCCGTTATCGATTACTCGCTTCCCTCGACCGAGCAGCGCCTGTGGGTCTTCGACCTCGCCACGCGCACCTTGCTCTTCCACGAGCTGGTCGCCCATGGCCGCAACAGCGGCGATAACCTGGCCACGCAGTTTTCCAACGCGCCGGACAGCCTGGCCTCCAGCATTGGCCTCTACAGCACCCGCGAGACCTATATCGGGCGCAACGGTTATTCGCTGCGCATGGACGGCCTTGAGCCGGGGGTAAACGACCGGGCCTTCGAACGGGACGTGGTCATCCATGGTGCCGATTACGTCAGCAACGACTTCGCCCGTGCAAACGGGCGAATCGGCAGAAGCCATGGTTGCCCTGCGGTGCCGACTGCCGCCGCGCGGCCGGTAATCGACACGCTGAAGGACGGTCAACTGGTGTTCATTTATTACCCGGACACGCAGTGGCTGAAGTCATCGACGTTCATCCACTGCACGCCCGGAATAACGTTGCGCTAACCCTGTGACACGCGACTGAGCCCCGGCAGCAACCCGGGAGCATTCGACGAAGTGACCGCCGGCTTTTCGGGCCCGACAGACTCGGCCTTTTCCGGTTCAGGCTCGCCGTTGAGCGCCCTGTTCATCTTCTCCGTGTCCAGCGCGCCCACCCATTTGGCGATGGCCATGGTGCCCACGCCGTTGCCGATGGTGTTGGTGATTGCCCGCGCCTCGGACATGAAGCGATCAACACCCAACAGCAGGACCATTCCCGCCACTGGAATGGTGCCCAGCGATGCCAGGGTGGCCGCCAGGATGATGAAACCTGAACCGGTGACGCCTGCCGAGCCTTTGGAGGTAAACATCAGCACGGCCAGCACGATCAATTGATCGGTCAGGGTCAGTGGCGTGTTGGTGGCTTGCGCGATGAAAATCGCGGCGATGGTGTAATAGATCGCCTGACCGTCGGGATTGAACGTCAGCCCCGAAGGAATGATCATCCCGGCCACCGGTTTCGACACACCGGCTTTTTCCATCTTGGAAATCATCTGCGGCAACACCGACTCCGACGAGCTGGTGCCCAGCACGGTGAAGAGTTCTTCCTTGATGAACCGCAGGAACTTCCACAGGCTGAAACCGCTGTATCGGCAGATGGGCCCGAGCACGAAAATCACGAACACCGCGCACGTCAGGTACACACACGCCATGAGTTTGCCGAGGGAGAACAGCGAGCCGAAACCGTATTTGCCGATGGTGAAGGCAATGGCGCCGAACGCGCCGATCGGGGCCAGACGCATGACCATGTTGACGATGCGAAACATGCCCTGCATCAGGCTGTCCAGCGCGTCGACGAAGACCTTGCCGCGAGGGCCGACCTGAGCGAGCGCGACGCCCAGCAGAATCGAGAACAGCAGAATCTGCAGCACGTTGCCCTTGGCGAAGGCATCGACGATGGTGTCGGGAATGATGTTCATGATGAAATCCATGAACGAGGCGTGCTTGGCGGCGGTGGTGTAGGTCGCCAGGCTTGAGGTATCGAGCGTGGCTGCATCAATGTTCATGCCGGCGCCCGGCTTGAACACATCGACCACGACCAACCCGACCACCAGCGCCAGGGTCGACACCACTTCGAAATACAGCAGCGCGCGGAAGCCGACGCGCCCAAGCTCTTTCATGCTTTCCATGCGGGCGATGCCCGAGACCACGGTGAGGAAAATCACCGGTGCCAGCAGCATTTTGATCAGCTTGATGAACGCGTCGCCCAAGGGTTTGAGCGCGGTGGCCGTTTCGGGAACGAACACCCCGACGATGGCGCCGAGAATGACCGCGATAAGGACTTGTACGTAGAGTTTGCCAAGTATTCTTTTCATGACAGGGCCCTGATTTTTATTGTTGTCAGGAAGTACCGAGGGGTCAGGTCCGTGCCCTGCCCCTCGGCGATAACTGCATTACTTTGAATCGATGCGCCGCCTCAGCGGTTGATCAGCGCCAGCACTGCATCGGTGATCTGCCGCGTGGTCGCCGTGCCGCCCAGATCCGGCGTGTGCAACCCGCTTTCAGTGACGGCCTCGATGGCCGACATCAGTTGCTGGGCGGCAGCAGGCTCACCGAGGTGCTCCAGCATCATGGCCGCGGTCCAGAAGGTGGCGACCGGGTTGGCAACGCCTTTGCCGGTGATGTCGAACGCCGAACCGTGAATCGGCTCGAACATCGACGGGAATTGGCGTGACGGGTTGAGGTTGGCCGTCGGAGCAATGCCCAGGCTGCCCGACAACGCCGCCGCCAGGTCCGAGAGGATATCGGCGTGCAGGTTGGTCGCGACGATCACGTCCAGCGTTGAAGGCTTGAGCACCATGCGCGTGGTCACGGCGTCCACCAGCTCCTTGTCGACTTTAACGTCCGGGAAGTCCTTGGCCACCTCGTAGAAAATCTCGTCCCACAAGACCATGCCGTGACGCTGGGCGTTGGACTTGGTGACCATGGTCAGGTGTTTGCGGGGCCGGCTTTGCGCCAGTTCAAACGCGAAGCGGTGAATACGCTCGACACCGGCACGGGTAAAGACCGACACCTCGGTGGCAACCTCTTCCGGCAAACCACGGTGAACGCGTCCACCATTGCCTGAGTATTCGCCTTCGGAGTTTTCGCGCACCACCACCCAGTCAATCTGGTCGCCGTTGTGCAGCGGACTTTTCACGCCGGGCAGCACGCGCGCCGGGCGCACGTTGGCGTACTGATCGAAGCCCTGGCAGATCGGCAGACGCAGGCCCCACAGGGAAATGTGATCCGGCACATTGAGGGCGCCGACTGCGCCGAAGAAGATCGCGTCGAACGTCTTGAGCTCAGCCAGGCCGCCTTCGGGAATGTAGTAGCCGTTCTTCAGGTAATTGTCCGAGTTCCAGTCGAAGTGCTTGAACTCCAGCGCGAAGCCGGATTTTTTCGACAAGGCCTGCAGCACTTCCACACCGGCTGCGATGACCTCAACGCCGATGCCGTCGCCTGGGATCGCTGCAATGTTGTATGCGTTCATGATCAACTCCACTCTCGTCACGTTTTTGTTATGCCGCTTGAACCGGGCTGTTCAAGCGGGGTGTGAGCGGAGTATATGTAGTGAGCGCCACGCAGTGAGTGCCCCAGAATCACTACATCCATAACTTTGAGTTACGAATGAATCAGTCCCTGGATCTGCAGTTTTTCTACCTCCTCGCCAAACAAGGCAGCCTCGCCGCCACGGCGCGGGAGCTCGGGGTGACACCGCCTGCCGTGAGCAAGCGACTGAGCGCACTGGAGGCGCGGCTCGGCATTCGTCTGGTCAACCGCACCACGCGATCCATGAGCCTGACCACCGAGGGTGAGCTGTACTTTTCCCACGCGGCGCGAATTCTCACGCAGATCGAAGAGGTCGAACAGTTGGTGAGCAGCAGCCGCGCCACGCCCAAGGGCCTGATTCGCGTCAATGCTTCTTTGGGGTTTGGCCGGCGCTATATCGGCCCGGCGCTGGCGGCGTTTTTCGCGCGCTACCCGGAGGTGGAGATCCAGCTCGAAATCAGCGATCACCCCCTGGACCTCGCCACCCACGGCTTCGATCTGGGCATCCGTTTCGGCACCCTGCCGGATGCCGCGTTTCATGCGCGTAAGATCGCCTCCAATCGCCGCTTGTTGTGCGCCTCACCGCTGTATCTGGAAAAGCATGGCGTGCCGACCCGGCTGGCCGACCTGCAACAGCACAACTGCATTTTCTTGCGGCAAAACGAAACGCCCTACGGCGTCTGGAGCTTCACCAACGGCGGCAAGACGCAGAACATCAAGGTGCGCGGCGCGCTGGGGTGCAATGACGGTGAGGTCGCCCTGAACTGGGCGCTGGAGGGCTACGGCATTCTGCTGCGAGCCGAGTGGGACATCGCCCGTTATGTGCGCAGCGGCCGCCTGCGCCTGGTGCTCGAAGACCAGACCCCGACCCGGGCAGACGTCTACGCGGTCTACCCGCAGCAACTGCACCTGTCCGCCCGCGTGAGAAGCCTGATCGACTTTCTGGTCGAGCGCTTCACGCACATTGATCACTTGGGGGAGACGGCGTCGGAAATTGAATGATGCACCTGCCGATGGAATAACCCGCTGCGCCGTGCGTCCTGCCTGTGAACGCTTTCAGACAGGAGCAAACGCACATGTCACGACTCACCCGCCCTTCATTGCACTGCGGCGTCGCGCTGCTACTGATGAGCGCTGTGTCCGCCGCCCTAGGCCACGAAGGCCACGAGCACGGCAACACACCCAATCCCATCAGCGCCGAGGCCCCCTTCCTTCAGGAAAACGCTGCCGCCATGGAAACGATGATGGCCGGCATGGACAGCAAACCCACCGGCGACATTGACCGCGATTTCGTGGCGATGATGAGCGCGCATCATCAGGGCGCCATCGACATGGCCGTGACCCTGCTCAAGTACGGCCACAACGAACAGCTCAAGCGCATGGCCCAGGAAATCATCGTCGAACAACAGCAGGAAATCGCCGCGATGCGCCTGGCCATCGGCGATCCATTGCCGCCATCTGTCGCCTCCCCGACCCAGACACCGATCACGGCGCAGCCCTGATCGTCACTCCCTGACTTCACGAAAAAAGGAAATCTCATGCACCTCCCTCGTTTTCCTATGGCGCTGCTGACCTGCGCCTTGATAACCGCTTCGATGTCCAGTTTCGCCGGACAGATTCCCGGCAAGGCCTCGGCCAAGGACATTCCCATCTCCCATCAGGATCGCCTGTACGCAGCCGAGCAATTCTCAAATACCGTATCGGTCACCGATCCGGTGGACAACAAACTGCTCGGGGTAATCAGCCTCGGCGACCCACAGCCGGGTAACCTCAGCCCGCTGTACAAAGGCGAAGTGCTGGTGCACGGACTGGGCTTCTCGCCGGATCACAAGACATTGGCGGTGGTCTCCATCGGCACCAACTCGGTGTCGTTCATTGACACGCAAACCAACACCGTCAAGCACAAGACCTACGTTGGGCGAGCGCCCCATGAAGCGTTTTTCACCCCCAATGGCAAAGAGGTGTGGGTGACCGTGCGCGGCGAGGACTACGTATCGGTGATCGACGCAAAGACCTTCCAGGAAAAGACTCGCATCAAGACACCGGCAGGGCCCGGCATGCAGATTTTCTCGCCGGACGGCAAATACGGTTACGTCTGCTCCTCGTTCAACCCGGAAACGGTGGTGGTGTCCGTCGCTGATCACAAGATCGTCGGCCACGTGCAACAGGCCAGCCCATTCTGCCCGAATATCGCCGCGTCCGCCGATGGCAAGCAGGTCTGGTTCACGCTGAAGGATGTCGGCAAAGCGCAGGTATTTGAAGCCACACCTCCGTTCAAGCTGATCAAGACGCTGGACATCGGGCCGATTGCCAACCACGTCAACCTGGTCAACAACGCCAATGGTTCGTTCGCCTACATCACCGTGGGTGGACTGAATCAGGTGCAGGTCTATCGCACCGATACGTTCGAGAAAGTCGCGACGATCCCGGTCGGCAACCTGCCTCACGGCATCTGGCCGTCGGGTGACGGCAGCCGTATTTATGTGGGTCTGGAAAACGCCGATGCGTTTGCGGTGATCGACACGTTGAGCAACAAGGTCATCGCCAACATCCCGATTGGCCAGGCGCCGCAAGCCATCGCCTATGTGCCCAATGCAGTGGAGAAAGGTGCCGGCACCGACAACCTCAAGCCGCTGGGGGTGGCCGGGCAAGCGGCGCACCTGAGTTTGAACGCGGTTGGCACGCCTGCGGATCAGGCACCCACCAGCGTCACGCTGTTCAACCAGGGCCTGACACAAGTGTTGCAAGCGGCGGTCACGGGCCTTGAACCCAAGCAGCCTTACACCCTGGCACTGGCCGACAAGCCGGATGGCAGTGGCAACCTGCAGCCGTTGTCAGCCTTCATGACCAACCCGGCGGGGTCGGCCATCGTCAACACTATCGGCCCGATCCGACAGATCGTGCAGAACGACACACCCGAGCAGCGGCGTTATCTGGTGGTGGTGGCGGGCAAGCCGGACCAGTTGGGCGCATTGGCGCAGGTTCAGGCGCAGTAATCGCTTTTGCGCTGCACGGCTTACCTGTGGCGACATGATTACCAAATGGGTAAGACGTGCGACCCGCTGACGTCAGGACTTACAGCAGGTTACTGTCCGTCAGCGGCCTGCAAGGTGCGCAATTGCAGGTCAGCTGGGCTTTTCTTCTGCCAGACTGGCCAGTATTCAACGCGCTTGGCTTCGACATCGGCTTTGTGGGTTTCAAACCAGTTCAACGATTTGGGTGAGTTGGTGACCAGTTTGGTGTCGCCGATCCAGTCTTTGAAATCCTTGGATTGCAGGCTGTATTCAGCCTTTGGATCGCGCGCCACCGGCCACAGGGAGAAGCGTGCTTTCCACATGCCCATGCGGGGAGTGACCATCGAGTAGTAGGTCTTGCCTGGCGCCAGATCGGCTTCCAGGAAATCGGCGGCTTCGGACACGACCATAAAGGTGCGATGGCCTGGCGCGGTCGGGTAAGCGATCTTGGTGTCGTTGGACAGAATGCCCACGAATTGCGTCTTGCCGCCGGTGACGTCATACAGCGATGCGTCGATCGCCTTGGCGGTAAACGCACTGCGCATGAACACGACTTGAGCGCCGTCTTGCGCGCTTGGCTGCACCGTCTGGTTATCGACAGGTTGCATCAGCGACGAACAACCGGTCAGCAGCAAGGTGCCCGCCAACATCAAAACACTGGTAATACGCATCTACAGCTCCTTGGTTTAAACATCGTGCCCGATAACGCATCGGGCCCAGGGCTGTATCGGCGCAAAAGGCCATCACTGAAGAAAAAATTATAAGAAACCGCTCTGGGATGACCTCTCTGGCATTACCGAGCGCTAAACCGTTACCCCGCAACCGCCGCTGAACCGGGTGATTGCAGGCTGTTTTCACTCGCCCGCGCGGTGTAATGGACCCGATGGGGTAACGCCTGTCCCTGCGCATCGAACAGGTGGCATCGACCCCCGGACACGCCAATCGCCAGTGGTTGCCCGGCCTTGACCTGGGACATGCCGTCGCCCTTGATCATCAGGTCACTGCCGTCAGCGGTCTCGGCGTGAGTAAACGTCTCTCCGCCAAGGTGCTCCACGACCAGCGCTTTCGCCGGAATCTGCGCGTCGCCCTGCCCCCGTTCGGACAGATGCTCAGGACGCAGCCCCAAGGTCAGCGCATCACCCGCCTTCACACCCTCGCCCTGCACCGGCACCCACAGACGCCCGCCCCCGGGCAGGATCACCTCAACCCCCTCAGCACTGACCGCCGCCGCTGACACCTGCAAAAAGCTCATCTGCGGCGAGCCAATGAAGCCAGCAACAAAGCGGTTGCGTGGATGGTGGTAGAGCTCCAGTGGCGAGCCGACCTGTTCGATGCAGCCTTTGTTCAGCACCACGATCTTGTCGGCCAGGGTCATGGCTTCGACCTGGTCATGGGTCACGTAGACCATGGTCGCTTGCAGGTCGGCATGCAGTTTGGCGATCTCGATACGCATCTGCACCCGCAGCGAGGCGTCGAGGTTGGAGAGTGGCTCGTCGAACAAAAAGACTTCCGGTTCATGGACGATCGCTCGACCAATGGCCACACGCTGCCGCTGCCCGCCGGACAGTGCCTTGGGTTTGCGATCCAGCAAGGGATCGAGTTGCAGGATGCGCGCGGCGTTGCGCACCTTGGCCTCGATCTGGTCCTTGGGGATTTTCTGCATCTTGAGGCCGAAGGCGATGTTGTCGTAGACCGACATGTGCGGGTACAGCGCATAGGACTGGAAGACCATCGCCACACCGCGATCGGCCGGTTCCAGGAACGTCACGTCACGCGCGCCGATGCGGATCTGCCCTTGGGTGATGCTCTCAAGCCCCGCGATGCAGCGCAGCAAGGTCGACTTGCCACACCCGGAAGGCCCGACGAACACCACGAATTCGCGGCTTTCGATGCTCAGGTGGATGTCATGCAACACCTTGATGTCGCCATAGGCTTTCTCGACGCCACTCAAACTGAGCTCAGTCAAAATCGTGTCCCCTGAAATTATTGTTGTTGGATGACCGTATGCAAACTTCGTAGGCACACATACCGATTCATTAACGGTAGCGCACTTGACATCAAACTATTTCGTCCTACGATCATTTGTAATTCTAAAAATACAAATGTCAAGGAGCGCACCGAATGCGGGCTGCATACATCCATGGCATCCGTGACATCCGTATCGGTGAAAAACCGGTGCCGGTGCCGGTTGGCGACGAAGTGTTGTTGCGGGTGAGCGCTGTCGGGGTCTGCGGCAGCGATCTGCATTACTACAAGGAAGGCGCCATCGGCCATGCGCGCATCACTCAGCCCTTTATCGCAGGGCATGAATTCGCCGGCCGCGTGGTCGAGGATCAACCCGCGCTGGGTTTGAAAGCCGGCCAGCTGGTTGCGGTCGATCCGGCCAAACCCTGTGGCCAGTGCGAATGGTGCCATCGCGGTCATGTGAACCTCTGCCCGCACGTTCAATTCCTGGGTTCGCCACCCCACACCCACGGCGCCATGACCGAATATATCGTGGTCTCGCCCAGCCAGATTTATCCCGTTCCCGACCACTTCACGCCGGTCCAGGCCGTCATGCTCGAACCCTTGGGCGTGGCGATTCATGCGATGGACCTGGCGGGCAGCAAAAAACTGTTTGAAACGGTCGCCATCATCGGTTGCGGCCCTATCGGCCTGTGCCTGCTGCAACTGGCGCGGATGATGTGCAAAAAAGCCATTTACGCCATCGACCCGATCAACTACCGCACCGAGAAAGCCCGCCAGTTGGGTGCCGATGAAGTGGCCGCCGACCACGCCGCGATTGCCGAGTGGACGGATGGCCGCGGCGTCGATCTGGTGCTGGAAGCGACAAATTCGCCCGAAGGGTTTCAGATTGCCGCGCAATCCGCGCGCATTGGCGGTCGGGTGGTGCTGGTGGGCATTCCCGACGGCGATCAATACGCGCCATTGAGCGCCTCATTGCTGCGTCGAAAGGGGCTGGACATTCGCCTGTCACGGCGCATGGGCCATGTGTACGACCGGGCGATTCAACTGGTCGCGCAAGGCTTGGTGGATGTTGATTGCCTGGTCACCCACCGCTTCGACCTTCAACACGCCACCAAGGCTTTCAGTTACCCCTCGGAGTTTGTCGACGGTGCGCTGAAAACGATCATTTTGCCCAACGCCGAGCAAGAGACTGACTCATAAGAAGTTGTAACTCCCGATGCGCGTGAGCGCAGACAACGCGTAATCCTCGCCCACAATAATAAAGAGGTCACGTAATGAAGAAGCTGGTATGGAATGCCCTCGCCCTGTCCGTCGCGCTAGGGTCTGGTGCTGCTCAGGCCTGGACACTGGAAGAAGCCGCAGCACCCTATAAAGGCACCGAAATCAAAGCCATCTTTCTCGATCGCCCCGGCTACGCCGCTGCCATCAAGCTGCTGCCGGAATTCGAGAAAAAGACCGGGATCAAGGTCAATTACGAAATCATCCCGTACGAGAATACCCGCGAGCAGGAAGTGCTGCGCTTCAGCAGCGCCGAACCTCTGGACGTGGTGCTGACCGACGTGGTGTGGATCGGTGAGTTCGCCGGGAATGGCTGGCTGGAGCCGATCACCACGTTCACCAAAGACGCCAAGCTGGCCGACCCGGACCTGAAGCTTGACGGTTTCTTCCCGATCCTGCTCGAGTCGTTCGGCAGTTGGGACAATCAGACCTACGGACTGCCCTTCGATAACTACTCGGGCCTGCTGTTCTACAACAAATGCATGCTCAAGGACGCCGGTTTCGACAAACCGCCAGCAACCTGGGATGAGTTGCTCAAGGTCTATGCGCCCAAGCTCACCGACAAGTCCAAGGACCGTTACGCCTATGCCCTGCAATCGCGGCGCGGTGAAACCCAGTCGGCGGACAGCTTCATGCGTTTCCTCTGGCCGTTCGGCGGTTCGCTGCTGGACGCCAACTTCAAATCCAACCTCAACTCGAAGGCCTCTCAGGAAGGTCTGCAGTTCCGTCAGGACCTGATGAAATTCATGCCGCCGGGCATCGTCGACTATGACCATAACGAAGCCGTCAACGCGCTTGCCCAAGGCAAAGTGGCGATGATCACCGAATGGTCGGCGTTCTACAGCACCCTGGCCGATCCCGCCAAATCGAAAATCACCGATTGCCTGGCGGTCGCCACCGAGCCCAAGGGGCCAGCGGGTCTGAAGCCTGCGCTGGGCGGTTTCTCGCTCGGGGTCAATGCCAATTCCGGCGACAAACAGAAAGCGGCCGCGTGGCTGTTCATTCAGTGGGTCACCTCTGAAGCCATGGCCAAACCTTACCTGGAAGCGGGAGGCGTCAGTGGCCGGATGTCGGTCTACAAAGACCCGGACGTGCAGAAGAAGTACCCGTTTGTTCAGCCGATGGTGACTTCGTGGGAAGGCGGCGTTCCGGACTACCGCCCACGGTTCCCGCAATGGCCTGAAATCTCTGAAGTGGTCGGCGAAAACGGCACCTCAATAATGCTCGGCAAGTCCAGCGTTGAGGCGGGTGCCAAGGCCATCGGCAGCAAGATGGAGGACATCCTCAAGAAAGCGGGTTACTACGACGGCAAGGTGAAGTTGCTGAAATAAACGAGGAACAACCTGCTCCTGATTCTGGCCGCAGGCCGTAGGAGCGTGGCTTGTCCCGCGATCTGGCGCAAAGCGTCAGCGACCCTGCCAACGCGGTTTTTCTACTCTGCCGCGTGAGCAGGGTTTACGACGGGGTTCCCCCGCCGATCGCGGGACAAGCCACGCTCCTACGCCTCCGGCAGAAGCAGATCTCCGGAGAATCAAACAACATGTCCAACCACAAAAAAACGGTGTTCCCGACGCTGTGGAACAACACCCGGGCTGCATTTTCCTTCCTTGCGCCCGCCACTGTCGCGCTGGCGCTGATCGGCATTTTTCCGACCGTGTTCGCGCTGGTCAATTCGTTCCGCCAGTACAACCTGGCGCGCCCCAAGGACCCGACGCCGTTCATCGGCTTCGACAACTACCTCAATGTGCTCAACGACGCCTCGTTCTGGGCAGCGCTGGGCCGTACCGGATTGTTTCTGGTCACCGTGGTGCCGATTCAGCTGGCGCTGGGCCTGATCATCGCCTTGATGCTGCACAAGCCGGGCCTGTCCGGGTTCAAGCTGTTGGCGCGCATGAGCCTGGTGATTCCACTGGCCACGGCACCCGCCGTCGCCGGTCTGATCGGGCGCCTGATCTTTAACCGCGACTTCGGCGTCGCCAACGCCTTGCTGGCGATGCTCAACGCGGGGCCGGTCGAATGGTTGGGCGACACCACGAACGCGTTCATTGCCGTGGCCCTGATGGACATCTGGCAATGGACCCCTTTCTGCGCACTGGTGCTGTTGGCGGGGCTGACCATGGTCCCCAATGAAATCGAAGAAGCGGCGCGACTGGAAACCCGCAGCCGTTGGCAGATCGTGCGCTATGTACAACTGCCCTTCCTGCTGCCGAGCGCCACGGTGATTCTGATTTTGCGCACCGCCGACATTCTCAAGATGTTCGACACCGTGTTCACCATGACCCGTGGCGGGCCGGGTGCTGCCACCGAACTGGTGAGCGTGTACATCCAGCGCGTCGGCTTTCGGGTGTTCGATCAGGGGGTGGCCTCGGCCCAGGCGATCCTGATGCTGATTCTGACCATCGTGCTGGCGCGCCTGTACATTAAATTCGTTTACCGGGAGATCTGACATGGCCACCGTTCCTGCTGCAAAAAACCCGACGATGGCCAGCACCCCTGCACACGCACGCCCTCGCATGAGGGTCAACGCCTGGCATCTCGTTGGCCTGCTGGCGATCTTCCTGTTCGCGGTCTTCCCCTTCTACTGGATGGTCGCCACCAGTTTGAAGACGCAAGCAGAAGCCCTCGCCTCGCCGCCGATCTGGGCGTTCACGCCGCACCTGGATAACTACGTCAACGTGTTGTTCGAGCGCGATGTGCTGCACAGCCTCGGCAACTCGCTGATCGTGGCCGTCTGCACCACGCTGCTGGCGGTGGGCCTCGGCACGCCGGCCGCCTATGCGCTGGCGCGTTTCGAGTTCAAGGGCAAGGAGGACCTGTGGTTCTGGTTCATCACCAACCGCATGCTCAGTCCGATCGTCGTTGCGCTGCCGATCTTTCTCATGGCGCGCAACCTGGGCCTGATCGATACGCATCTGGTGCTGATCCTGATTTACCTGACCTTCAACCTGCCCATCGTGGTGTGGATCTGCACGGATCAGTTTCGTGGCGTGCCGAAGGACCTGGACGAAGCCGCCCGCTTGTCCGGTGCGTCGCGCTTCACCATTTTCTGGCGCATCGCCCTGCCGCTGGCGATGCCGGGCGTTGCCGTGTCGGCGATCTTCTCGTTCATCTTTTCCTGGAACGAGTTGCTCTACGCATTGGTGTTGACCCGCAACGTCGCCCGCACGGCGCCGGTCACCGCGACCAGTTTCATGAGCGGCTACGATTTGCCCTGGGGCGAGATCATGGCCACCGGCACGCTGATCGTGTTCCCGGTGATTATTTTCGCGTTGATGGTTTCCAAGCATCTGGTACAAGGTCTGACCATGGGCGCGGTGAAGTAAGGCGTGCCGCAAAACAGGCTTTACCAAGGACACTGCCGTGCAGAATCGCTACTCGGAACTGACCGCCGACACCGAAACGGTGAACGCGGAGGATCAACTGAACATCCGCATCGCCTGGTACTACTACGTCAACAACATGACCCAGCAGCAGATCGCCGACCGTCTCGGCATCACGCGCGTGCGGGTCAACAAGGCGCTGGCGACGTGCCGTGAAACCGGTGTGGTGCAGATTCGCATCAATTCGCCGCTGGCCTCGTGCATCGAGCTTGAGGAGCGGATTCAGGAGCGGTTTGGCCTGGAGCGGGTCACCGTGGTGCCGTCCCCGGACGATCCGTCGACCATCTTTCGCGTGCTTGGGGTGGGTGTTGCGCCGAGCATCGAGGAGTATCTGGTCGATGGCTGCATCATCGCCGTGGGCTGGGGCCGCACCCTTCGTCAGGCGGTGCGTGAACTGCAAGGCCGGGCGCTGCCCAACATGACCGTGGTGTCGCTGCTCGGCGGCCTGCATTACGGGTCGGCAAACAACACCGTGGAAATCGCCTCCAGTCTGGCGGGCCTGTTCGGCGGCTCTTACTACTACCTGGCGGCCCCGGTGTTCGCGCCCTCTGAGCCGTACCGGGACATGATCCTGGCAGAAGCCTCGGTGCAGGATGTACTGGGCAAGGCACGTCAGGCCGATCTGGCGCTGTTGACGGTCGGCGATCTCAGCGAACGCTCGCTGATGCTGGAACTGGGGCTGGTCAATCCCGAAGACGCCCGCTCACTGCGCGCCGCCGGCGCCGTGGGCGATCTGCTCGGCCGCTGGCTGGATCGCGACGGCATTGAAGTCAATCACCCGTTGAACCGACGCGCGATTTCGCTGGATCTTGAAGACCTGCGCAAGATCGGCAAGGTGGTGCTGGTATCGGGTGGGCCGTACAAGGCCGAGATCATTCGCGCGGTGTTGCTGCGCAACGTCGTTCACGAACTGGTGATCGACGAAAGCGCCGCGCAGCAACTGCTCGAACAAGACAACTGACGCTGGAGCAACCGCCATGGCCACTCACGACTTCATGGGCAAACGTATCCTGGTGACCGGGGCCGGCAAGGGCATCGGCCGTGAAACCGTGCAATGGCTGGCACGCTGCGGTGCACAAGTCATCGCCCTTGGACGCAATGCGGCCGACCTTACCTACTGCGACCACACCTTGGTAGTGGATCTGGCGGATGTCGCGGCGACCCAGGCCGCTGTCGCCTCGATGCTGCCAATCGACCTGCTGGTCAACTGCGCGGGCGTCGTGGAACTGGAGTCGTTTCTCGACACGTCGGTGGAGACCTTCGATCACTTGATGGCGGTCAACACGCGCGCGCCCATGGTGGTGGCTCAGGTGGTGGCCCGGGACCTGATCAAACGCGGTATGCCGGGCGCTGTCGTCAACGTCTCGAGCCTCGCCGCCGCCGTCGGCACTCGTGATCATCTGGCGTATTGCGCCTCGAAGGCCGCGCTGGACGCAATGACGCGGGTCATGGCCGTGGAGTTGGGGCCGTATGGCATCCGGGTCAACAGCGTGAACCCGGTGGTGACCCTGACACCGATGGCCGACAAGGCCTGGAGCGACCCGGTCAAGGCCGCGTCAATGCTCGCGCGCATTCCGTTGGGACGTTTTGTGCAGCCGAGCGAAATCGCCTCGACCATCGCCTTCCTGCTCAGCGACGATGCCGGGATGATCAATGGCGTGACGTTGACGGTCGATGGCGGTTTCAGCGCCGGTTGAGCTTCGCGAGGCGCGGATACAGGTCACGCAGCCTTGGGTACAGCTCGCTGTAGAGCGCCAACAGTTCCTGGTGAAATTCGCGCAACGCCGGATTCGGCAAGAACGTCTCGCCGTCCTGGGTCATGACCTGCGCCGCGCTGGCGAAGTCTTCGTACCAACCGGCACCGACCGCCGCCGCAATGCCGGCGCCCAGACTGGAGGCTTCCTGGGTCGCGGCACGGATCACCGGCCGGTCGGTGATGTCGGCAATGATCTGACACCACAGACGGCTGGCCGCCCCACCGCCGATGGCGACGAACGTGTTCACCGGCTCGCCCGTGGCCTGGACCATGCGTTGTGTGGCAACGGCTTGCTCAAGGGCAATGCCTTCGAGCACCGCCCGGTAAATTTCCGCGCGTCCGTGATCCGGCGACAACCCCAACAGGCATCCGCGTGCGTCCTGATCCCAGTACGGATTCATCACACCGTTCCAGTACGGCAGCAGGATCAGACCGGCGCTGCCAGGCGCCACCCGCGACGCCTCGATTTCAAGACGAATCAGGCTGTCCGGTTGAGCGACCACGTCAATCTCGAAAAACTGTCGCAACAGGCTGTTGATCAGCAAGGTGCCGGAGCGGAGCGAGGTTTCCAGCACATAGCCCTGACGGTCGATGGCACACATCGTGCGGAAAGCCTCGTCCACCCTCGGCGTGTCGGCATACACCCCCGAGACAATCGCCGTGCCCAGATTCAGGTACGCAGTGCCAGCACTGACCACACCGATGCCCAGCCCGCCCGCCTGCCCGTCTCCACCGCCCGCGACCACCGGCGTGCCCGCTGGAAGCCCGGTCAGCGCCTGCGCCTGCCCGGTTACCGTGCCCAGCACGGAGCCCGGGGCAGCAGCGTTGGGAAAACACGCGGTGCTGAGCGGGATGGGCAGCGCCTGGAGCACGTCCTCGGCCCAGGCATGCGTGTGAATGTCGAAAGCGCCAAACGGATCGGCGCTGGCCCAACTGGTAAGGAACTCGCCCGTCAGCTTGCGTACCAGCCAGGCGTGCGGTTCGTAGACATGTCGAATCTGCCTGAAGCGCTCGGGTTCGGCATCCGCCATCCACGCCAGGCTGTAAATGGCGGGGGCCCAGTCGTGGGGTTTGCCGGTGATGGCGTGCAACCGCTCGTGACCGACGCGCTGACAGAGCGCGGCCACTTCGTCCTTGCGGCGCTCGTCGAGCCAGAGAATCGCCGGCCGCAGCAACCGGTCCTCGGCGTCAGTGACCGCCACCGTTTCGCGCTGATTGACCACGCAGACGGCGGCGATGACCTTGCCCTCGATCATTGCCAGCAGAGACTTCAGCGCACATTGCGTGGCCCGCCACCAGTCTTCGGGGTCCTGCTCGTAGGCGTTGGGTGCCGGCCGGGACAACGCCAGTGGCGCCCGCGCCTGCGCCACCAGCATGCCCCGCACATCCCAGGCAATGGCCTTGCACGTGGTCGTGCTCAGATCGATCCCTATGACGATTTTCTGCATGCGTGCCCTGCCCCAACCCCGTCCATCAACGTCCACGACAACCGCAGGACCGAAGGCCAAGACTAGTTGAGTATTGGTTTTAACGCCGCTTGATAGCAGCCCCTGAAGACTTTATTTCTGGCCAGGGGCTGCAGGAGCAAGCTTGCTCGCGATCTGGCGCGAAGCGGCAGCAAAACCGGCTAACCCGCCGTGTCAGCCCGCACCTGCGCTCAGGTTGTCGTGGACGGTGAATTTGTGTCGCTGGCAGGCAAGTCAACACGGGGCGTGGCCCAATCGTGTCGGCAATCGGCCCGATTGACGCCGACCCTGCCCAAAGACCGGCTCAACATCGAGCTGCCATCGGCGAGCCATGACTCGTTGCGGTATTTCGCCTCGACTTCACCAGCAAGGGAACACCTGACATGACCAAGGCAAAACTGAGTCTCGCCTGGCAGATCCTCATCGGTCTGCTGCTAGGCATCGCTGTCGGCGCACTGCTCAACCACTTCAGCGCAGACAAGGGCTGGTGGATCGGCAACGTGCTGCAACCGGCAGGCGACCTGTTTATCCGGCTGATCAAAATGATCGTGATCCCCATCGTGATTTCTTCCCTGATCGTCGGCATCGCAGGCGTCGGCGACAGCAGGAAGCTCGGCCGCATCGGCGTCAAGACCTTGCTCTACTTCGAGATCATTACCACGTTGGCAATCGTCGTCGGCCTGGTGCTGGCCAACGTATTTCAGCCCGGTCACGGTATCGACATGAGCCAGTTGGGCACCACCGACATCTCCCAATACGAGAAGACCACCAGCGAAGTCCAGGCCAACCACGCCTTCATTACCACCCTGCTCAATCTGGTGCCGCCCAACGTGTTTGCGGCCATCGTGCGAGGCGACATGCTGGCGATCATCTTCTTCTCGGTGATGTTCGGCCTGGGCCTGTCCAGTCTCAAGGACGAGCTGCGCCTGCCGCTGGTAAGCGTGCTGGAAGGGGTGTCGCAGACCATGTTCAAGATCACCTACATGATCATGCGCTGTGCACCGATTGGCGTTTTCGCACTGATTTCGGTCACCGTCGCCAACTTCGGCTTTGCCTCCCTGTGGCCTCTGGCGCGCCTGGTCACGCTGGTCTACGCCGCCATCGCCTTCTTCGGCATCGTAATCTTCGGCCTGGTGGCGCGGGCCTGCGGGTTTTCGGTGTGGAAGCTGATGCGCATCCTCAAGGCCGAGATGATCCTCGGCTATTCCACGGCCAGTTCGGAAACCGTGCTGCCGCGCATCATCGAGAAAATGGAAGCCTATGGCGCGCCTCGCGCGATCAGCCGCTTCGTCGTGCCCACCGGCTACTCGTTCAACCTCGACGGATCGACCCTTTATCAAAGCATTGCGGCGGTGTTCATCGCCCAGCTATACGGTATCGACCTGTCGTTAGGCCAGCAGATCACGCTGGTGCTGACGCTGATGGTAACCTCCAAAGGCATCGCCGGTGTGCCAGGCGTTTCCTTCGTGGTGCTGCTGGCGACTCTGGGCAGCGTCGGCATTCCGCTGGAAGGACTGGCATTCATCGCCGGGGTCGACCGCATCATGGACATGGCCCGCACGGCGCTGAACATCGTCGGCAACGCGCTGGCCGTGCTGGTCGTCGCCCGCTGGGAAGGGATGTACGATGATGCGGCCGGTGAGCGCTACTGGAAATCCCTGTCTGCTCCGTCACCCCGGAGCGAACAGCTCATTGCAACGGCTAACTGACATCAGCGAGGTCGACTCGATGGCCCCTCTTTCGCCCAAGTTCAGCGGCCGGTCGTCCGAGCGCTTCCGGTTTGAAATCAGCGAGAGCAGCGGCTATGCGCAGGACTGGCATGCCCACGACTGCCATATGCTGTTGTTGCCGCGTCAGGGTGGACTGTTCCTGTCGACCGAAAACACCCCCCAGGCGCGGCATGTGTCGCGGCAGTCGTTCTCGCTGGTGCCAGCCGACTCCGCCCATTCCACTCGGGCAGCGCCGGGCCGGGAAAAGCACGTGGCGCTGTATGTAGACTCCGAACACATCGAGCGTCAGGGTCGCCTGGAGGGCTATCGCACGTTCGCGCAGCGGGCCCATCGCGCGGAGGTCTGGCAAGGCAGCGACGCCCTGGACAGCATCCTGCTGCTGCATGATCAACTGCGGCAGGTGACCTCGCCCGACGCGTTCCAGCGCCAGCTGCCACACCTCAATCAATTGCTGTTTGAAGAATGCGCGCGGCTGATCGCCACGCAACAATCTCAGCCGCAGCCTGCCGAGCGGCTGCAGCACGCGCTGCTGGTTCGCGACATCCAGCGGTACGTGCAGGAAAATCTGCAGGACGACTTGACCGTCGACCTGATCGGCTATCAGTTCCACCTGTCCCGGCGCCACCTCACCCGCCTGTTCAAGGCCTTCACCGGCGAAACCCTGCTGGACTTCACAAACCGCACGCGAGTGGAAACCGCCGCAAGGCTGATTTCCACCACCTCGCTGTCGATTCTCGACATCAGTCTGGCGGTGGGCATCGATTCGCCCTCCTACCTCGCTCGCCTGTTCAAGCGTTATCTGGGCGTAGTGCCCAGCCAGATGCGCAAGCCGCGCTGATCCGGGGGCGTTGGCCTAAACGTGCGGGTCGGCGACCCGATCGAGCGGGACCGTCACAAAGCCCTTGGGCACAATCGACCCCGTCTCCCGTTTTCGAGGTCACCATGAAGGATGTGCGCGTTGTAGAAGTCTTCAAATCCAGCCAGGGCGGCGGCAACCCGGCACCTATCGTCATCGACGCAGAAGGCCTTGATGCTGAGCAGATGACAGCCATCGCCCGCGCCTACGGCCATGAAAGCGGCTTTGTGTTTGCGGCAGGGGAACGCACCGGCAGCGATTATCAGTTCCGTTTCTTCGTCCCGCTGCATGAGATGAGCATGTGCGGCCACGCCACCATTGGCACAGTGTGGCTGCTGCATACCCTGGGCAAGCTGAAAAACCATCAGTTATCGATCGATACGATAAGCGGCACCGTCACCGCGCAGGTTCATGACACGGCCGGCGAACCTCCTTTTATTGAAATCTCCCAGCCTGTCGGCGTCATCGAGCCGCTGAGCAAACCTGAGCTGCGCGAGCAGATCATCCGGGCGATCGGTCTGGACGCCGAAGACATCCTCGATCTTCCGTTTCTCAATGCCGCGACCAGTCGGGTGAAAACTCTGATTCCGGTCAAAACCCCCGAGCGGCTGGATGCAGCGCGCCCTGACTCGGCTCGGATCGAGGCCCTGTGCAAGGCCCTGGACTCCACCGGTTTTTACCTGTTTTGCCCTCACCCCGGGGCACCTCGGCAGTTCGACAGCCGCCAGTTCCCCAAGGCTTCGGGCTACCCGGAAGATGCCGCAACCGGCATCGCCGCCACTGCACTGGCGTTCGGTCTGCTGAATTACGGCCTGATCGAGAGCAGCACTGAGCCAGTGTTGATCCATCAGGGACGTGCCATGGGCCGCCCTTCAGACATCTACGTACGTTTCGATCTGGACCAGACGAACACGCCGCGCGGTTGCTTCGTCGGGGGTTACAGCGCCTTTGCCGACAACCAGACGCCGTCGGGAGAGGCCCATGGCTGAGGACTCGAAGCCACAGTGGTTGCCGCTGCGCGAAGTCGCCGAGCCCTTCGGCAGCCGACTGGCGGCGTTGTATCCACTCATGCCGGACACGTTCGTCGTTCCGGCGCACTTTCAACTGAGCGTGCTCGATGGCGACCTGTTATGGGTCTCGGGCCAGGTGCCGCGCTTCAATCAGGACATTCGCTACACCGGCATCGTCGGCCAGCAGGTGTCGATGGAACAGGCGCGCGAGGCTGCGCGCCTGTGTGTGGCGAATTTTCTTTCTATCGTCGCAGCCGCCTGTGACGGCGACCTGGGCCGCGTAACGCAGGTCGTCCGCATCACGGGTTATGTGCGGGGCGATGCGGACTTTGCGGCGCAGTCGGAGGTCATCAACGCCGCATCGCAAGTACTGACTGCACTGTTTGGCGCCCGTGGCAGACATGCCCGCTCAGCCATCGGTGTGCATTCACTGCCCGGAGGGGCGGCGGTCGAGGTAGAAGGCGTGGTCAGGCTCAAGACATGAATGATGTCCAACACCGCTGCCAAGTACATCGACGCGGGTAAAGTCCCGGTCATCTGCGCCATCAACGCACGCAGGCGAGCCTTACCGTCAGCAAAACAGCGGAAGGTTTGCCATTGCGGCGCTGATATAGAGTGTTGCTGGATGGGATGGCCAATCGCGAATGAATTCGCTCCCACAAGGAGTGCAGGGGTGTCGCCATAGCAACCCGCTCAAACAGCACATTGACAAGCAAGCCTTCGCTCATCGAGTCTGGTCTCCCCCACACCGCAGGAGAACAAGATGGCGAGCAAGGAAGAGATTTCGGCGTTCATCGCCCGTGAGTTTCCGCAGACCCGGATCGTCGTCGAAGCGGTGGGTGATCAACGGGCGACGATCTCCCAGGTGATCGATCATGCTGACCTGCGCCCTGGCGGGACGGTATCCGGGCCGACGCTGATGGCCGTGGCCGATGTTGCGCTGTACGTCGCGGTGCTGGGCGTCATCGGCATCGTTCCGTTGACCGTCACCACCAGCCTCACCATCAATTTCCTGCGCAAACCCGAAGCGGGTCGGCGCATCATCGGTGAATGCCAGTTGATGAAAGTCGGCAAGACGCTGGCCATTGGCGAGGTGTCGCTGTACTCCGAAGGTATACCGGACGCAGTCGCCCATGTCGTCGGCACCTATGCCATTCCGCCGCAGCACCTGCGTTGAGTAACACTCAGTGCGAACCTCTTGAGCATCGAGCACTCAAAACCCAGGCAGCCCCGAACGCTGCGGGCCGTTCAGCAAACCTGAACGTCGAACCCTCATCCCTTCGATGGAACGCTTATGAAACGTTATCTATGGCTCGGTCTTCTCGGCTCGCTTTCCCTCGGTGCCCAGGCGGCCACACTCGATGTCCCCATGAACCTGGTCAGCGCCGACGGCGCGCCACAACCCATCGGTCAAGTCACCATCAGCGAAACCGCCTACGGGCTGGTGTTCACGCCCAAGCTGAGTTCGTTACCTGCGGGCGTTCACGGTTTTCACGTGCATGAAAACGGCAGCTGTGATGCTGGTACCAAAGACGGCAAGAAAGGCGCGGCACTGGCCGCTGGCGGACATTTCGACCCGAAAAAGACCGGCAAACACCTCGGACCTTATGTCGAAGGCCACTTGGGCGATTTGCCCGCGGTCTACGTCACCGCCGACGGCATGGCCACCTATCCGGTGCTGGCGCCGCGGTTGAAAAAAATCTCGGACATCAAGGGCCACGCGTTGATGATTCACGCAGGTGGTGACAATCACGCCGACATGCCCATGCCGCTGGGCGGTGGTGGCGACCGCGTCGCGTGCGGGGTGATCTGACCGTGAGCGGTCGGGGTGCTTGACCCCGCTGTCCGATACGGTTGAAGCCAGCGAAACGCGCGAGCTGCCTGTCCAGGCACGGGGCCGGAATGACCCCGTCGCGCGCTTCGCTTCCTCCGTTACAACGTTTAACCCTTAACCGGGCATCAGCCCCAGAGCGTGCGCCCAAAGAACGTCAGCGTGCGGTCCCACGCCAATTGCGCCCAGACCGGGTCGTATTGAGTGCCCGGGATCCGTCCGTAACCCACGGCTTCTTCGTTGGTGAACGCGTGATGCGCCAGATAGCGATGGAACTCGATGTCCACTCCGCCCTCGCTGAGTTTTTCTTCCAGTTTGTCGACGTTTTCCGCCGGGAAGAACTCGTCCTGCGTCGCCCAGTGCGCCTGGACCGGCACTTTGATGGCCTTGGGATCGAGGTATTCCAGCGGCGGCATGCCGTAAAAGACCACGCCCGCTGACAGTTCAGGGATGAAGTTCAATGCCAGCAAGGTCAGCGCCCCACCCATGCAGAAACCGGTGACGCCCACGTTCCGGGTGTGGCCTTTGAGGTATTGCACGGCGCCGCGGATGTCCTGCGAGGCCGCGTCGGCGAAATCGAGTTTGCTCATCAGGTGATGCGCTTCCTCTTCCTCGACCGTCATCTCCCCCCGGTACAGATCAGGCACCAACGCCAGATAACCGGCCGCTGCCAGGCGGTCGGCGACGCCGCGAATCTGATCGTTAAGGCCCCACCATTCCTGAATCACCACAATGGCGGGAGCGCCCTCGGTCTTCGCCGGGCTGGCGAGGTATCCGTTCACATCCTTACCGTCCGGACGTTTGTAGCTGATGGTTGTACCTGCTGGCTGTTTCGCGGATTGATTCACGTTGATCTCCCAAAGGTGAAAGAAAGCGTCTGGACGGCTGTTTGCGGGTCACTATGCCGCCCGGGTTCTCTGTTCTACGTCACTTGCCTGTCGCTTGAAAGAACGAAATGCGTTTGCTCAATGAAACCTTTGATCAGAACGTACCGGGATAGCCACCCCCGTCCAGCAACAGGTTCTGGCCCGTCATGAACCCGGCCTGCGCGCTGCACAGGAATGCGCAGAACGCCCCGAATTCATCGGCGGTGCCAAAGCGCTGTGCCGGCACAGCCTTGCGGCGCTGGTCGGCCAACGCGTCAACGCTGACGCCCTGCTTGTCGGCGGCCAGGCTGATGTTTTTCTGCAAACGTTCGGTGTCGAACGGCCCTGGCAACAGGTTATTGATCGTGACGTTCTTGCCCGCCAGCTGCGGCTGACGCGCAAGACCTGCAATAAAGCCGGTCAGGCCGCTGCGAGCACCGTTGGACAGGCCCAAGGTGTCGATCGGCGCCTTCACCGCGCCCGAGGTGATGTTGATCACGCGGCCAAACCCGCGTAAGGCCATGCCGTCGACGCAGGCCTTGATCAGTTCGATGGGCGTGAGCATGTTGGCGTCCAGCGCCTTGATCCAGTCCTCGCGCTGCCAGTCGCGAAAATCGCCGGGCGGCGGGCCTCCGGCGTTGTTGACCAGAATATCGACCTGCGGACAGGCAGCCAGCACCGCGTCTCGCACCGGCGCCTGGCTGATGTCACCGGCGACCGTGCGCACTTCGATGCCGGGCGCCAGCGTACGCAACGCCGCGGCGGCGGCCTGCAAGGCTTCATCGCCCCGGGCATTGATCACCAGATTGACGCCTTCTTTGGCCAGCGCTCTTGCGCAGCCCAATCCCAGGCCCTTGCTGGCGGCACAGACAATCGCCCAGCGTCCCGACACTCCCAGATCCATGACACGACTCCTGTTCATTCGATGATGAAAACTCAGGCGTCAAACTTAGCATCAAGTGAAGGGGTGAGCGCGGTCAGCCGTTTTGCAGATCGGAGGTGATAGAGGGCGTGCACAGATCGGCACGAGAGGCCGCGCGCTCCGCTTCACGCATGGCGCGCAGCTGCTTTTTCAGCGCCGGCACCGACGGCGCGTAGAGAAAGCCGAATGACACACTGTTACGGCGCCCCTTCACCGCATGGTGCATCAAGTGGGCGTGATAGAGGCGCTTGAGGTAGCGATTGCGGGGTTGGGGGCGCACCGGCCAGTGACGGTGGACGATGCCATCGTGAACCAGCACGTAGATCAAGCCAAAGGCGGCAACACCCGCGCCCACCCATTGCAGCGGGTCGAAGCCGCTGTTGCCCAGCACGATCAGACCGACCGCGACCATGCCCAGTGCCAGCAAATAGACGTCGTTGGTCTCGAACGCGCCCAGGTGCTCTTCATGGTGCGAGCGGTGCAGGAACCAGCCCCAGCCATGCATGACGTACTTGTGCGCAAGAAAGCCGACACCCTCCATGAGGAACAGGGTGATGAGGAAAATCGCAGCGTTGAGGATCATGAAGTTGAGCACATGGTGTCGAGGATGCCGCGGGTGTCTGAACGTCGACGTGCAGCATACCGGGGCGGCGCTGAAAATCAAAAAACCGCTGACCAAAAGGAAGATGGATACCCTGTGGGAGCGAATTCATTCGCGATGCAATGTGTCAGACGACAGCGAGTGTCGCCTGTACCGGACTCTCGCGAATGAATTCGCTCCCACAGGGATCTGCGTCGGACTGCCTCGGCAGGCTCAACACGAAGATTTCACTCACAACGTTTGCTTTCCTGACCGACCGATGTAAAAAATGGTCCCATGGGTGAACGGTTGGTTCGTTCACTGTACTAATGCCCGCGACCGACAACGGCTCGCCGGCATCGCTTTCAAGGAATTCAGAATGGCTCCAAGACATGTAATCAACGCTTCGGTCAGTCCAAAAGGTAGCCTGGAGACGCTGTCGCAACGCGAAGTCCAGCAACTCAGCGCCGCCGGCTCAGGCAGTATCTATAACCTCTTCCGCCAGTGCGCCCTGGCCATCCTCAACACCGGCGCCCATGTCGACAACGCCAAAACCATTCTCGAGGCCTATAAGGATTTCGAAGTCCGCATTCATCAACAGGACCGTGGGGTACGCCTGGAGCTGCTGAACGCTCCGGCCGATGCCTTCGTCGACGGCGAAATGATCGCCAGCACGCGTGAAATGCTGTTCAGCGCCCTGCGCGACATCGTCTACACCGAAAGCGAACTGGACAGCCAGCGCATCGACCTCAGCACCTCGCAAGGCATCACCGATTACGTCTTCCACCTGCTGCGCAACGCCCGCACCCTGCGTCCCGGCGTCGAACCGAAGATGGTGGTGTGCTGGGGTGGGCACTCGATCAATACCGAAGAATACAAATACACCAAGAAAGTCGGCCACGAACTGGGCTTGCGTAAACTGGACATCTGCACCGGTTGCGGCCCCGGCGTGATGAAAGGCCCGATGAAGGGCGCAACCATTGCCCACGCCAAGCAGCGTATCAGTGGTGGACGTTATCTGGGGCTGACAGAGCCGGGCATCATCGCCGCCGAGGCGCCGAACCCGATCGTCAACGAACTGGTGATCCTGCCGGACATCGAAAAACGTCTGGAAGCCTTTGTCCGCGTGGGTCACGGCATCATCATCTTCCCGGGCGGCGCCGGCACCGCTGAAGAATTTTTGTACCTGCTGGGCATCCTGATGCACCCGGACAACCAGGGGCTGCCGTTCCCGGTGATCCTGACCGGACCGAGAAGCACCGCGCCGTACCTGGAGCAATTGCACGCATTCGTCAGCGCCACACTGGGTGAAGAAGCGCACAAGCACTACCAGATCATCATCGACGATCCGGCCGAAGTGGCTCGCCAGATGACCGAGGGTCTGAAAGAGGTGCGCCTGTTCCGCCGTGAACGTGCCGACGCCTTCCACTTCAACTGGCTGCTGAAGATTGAAGAAAGCTTCCAGCGCCCGTTCGACCCGACCCACGCCAACATGTCCAGCCTGCAACTGCGTCGCGATCTGCCACCCCACGAGCTGGCGGCGAACCTGCGTCGGGCGTTCTCCGGCATCGTCGCCGGTAACGTGAAGGACAAGGGTATCCGCCTGATCGAAGAAAACGGCCCGTATGAGATTCATGGCGATGCTGAAGTCATGAAGCCGCTGGACAAGCTACTCCAGTCCTTCGTAGAGCAACACCGCATGAAACTGCCGGGCGGCGCAGCCTATGTGCCGTGTTATAGAGTCGTATCGTAACGGCGGCCTCTCCCCCGGCGGCTTTGCACGCTGTCCGATGTAAAACGCAGCCTCTGTAGGAGCCGGCTTGCTGGCGAAGCGTCCGCCCAGTCACCTATAGGGTGGCTGAAACACTGCATTCGCCAGCAAGCCGGCTCCTACAGTTGGATCTTCACACACCGACGGAACCCCCATGATTCAACTCCGCACCATGACCGCCGAAGACTTCGAGCGTTTCTGGCCCACCTTCCAGGCCGTGATTCGAGCACAGGAAACGTACGCCTACGACCCCGACCTGACCTATGAACAGGCCTTGTACCTGTGGCTGGAATACCCACTGCACACGCTGATCGCAGAGGAAGACGGCGAATTGCTCGGCAGCTATTACCTCAAGGCCAACGCCGCCGGGCCGGGCAGTCACGTGTCCAACTGTGGCTACATGGTCACTCCGGCAGCCAGAGGGCGCGGCGTCGCCCGACTGATGTGCGAACACTCCCAACAACTGGCGGTGGACAGCGGCTTTTCTGCGATGCAGTTCAATTCAGTGGTGTCGACCAACGAGGTCGCCGTAGCCCTGTGGCACAAGCTGGGTTTCGAAACGGTCGGGCGTCTGCCCCGCGCCTATCGCCACGCAAGACTGGGAATGGTCGACTGCCTGGTGATGTACAAATGGCTGGCCGAGATGCCCGCCTCGCGCAAGGCCAAGAGCCCGTTGCTGATCGGGCGCAAAAACATCGAATCAGTGATCTCGCGGCCAAGGCGCAAGGCCCCGGACAAACCCGCCTGATTATTTTCCCGACACATTGGAACCACCGTTGCCCTGACGCCACTCACTGCCCAAAGCATCTATTTGCAGGGAAGGCGTCAGCATGGCTTTACCACCCGTTTCCCTCGGCCAGACTTCACACGTCAGCAACGTTTCACTGAACAGCGGTGCGTCTGAAACCTCGGGACCGAAACAGCGCAACGGCGTGTTCGCCAAAATGGCCAGCGCCAGCCAGTCGGCGATCAGCAAGGGCCGTAACTTCACCGGCGGGCTGTTCAGGGCTCGCTCAGCAGAGGCCTCTTCGGTCACGCGCAGTTCACGTGCGCCGTCGCCGACAAATGCCACCACCTCTACCGTCGCCGCGCCTCAGGGACAAGCCATCGGCGGGCCGTCGCTGCCATCGCGGGCACCCTCCCTGGCCTCCGAGCATGCGCCACCGCAAGCCCCCACGCCTGTCGGGCCAGAGCATGGGGCCGCAGCGCCCGAAGTCGCCATACCGCTGACACCCAGATTGACCATGGCGCTGAACAATCAGCGCCTGGTGTTCGGCGAACTCGGCGTCACCAATCGCACGGAAAACCTCCTCGATAGCGTGCTGAACAGACCTGGCGAGCGCTACCAAGGCCTGGCGGAGCTCAAAAACGCCCCTGACAAGACCGAGTATCTGCTGAGCGATAGGCGCAGCCGACTGGTCCATGCCCACGCCAGCGACCTGGCCGTCTCGGTGTTCAAAAGCAGCGACCACCAGGCCAACGCTTCGACCATGAAGATGCCGGGCGACGCCCACCGAGCGCACATCACGGGCGTGCACCTGGACGCCGACGGCAATGCCTTCCGCATCCATGAAAAGAAGCTGTACACCCTCAATGGCGACGAATGGCAGCCACACGCCTTCACCGACGACCTGAAAAGCCTGCAAAAACTCGGCAGTGAGGTGTACGCCATCGACAGCAGCGGCGGCGTCCGGGCGCTGAGCCATCCAGGCGTGGCGGTGCCGTTCGAGCATGACGTAAAGGCGCTGACCCACGTCGATGGCGCCCTGATCGCATTGACCGCCGATGGCGACAAACGCCTGCATCTGGAGCGCAGGGACGGCCTGGGCAACGGCCATCACGCCATACACGCGCTGACTGACGACCACGGCCCGCTGGACGACGATGAAACCGCTAAACCGACAGCCATCGTCCTGCAGGGCAATCAACTGCTGGTCAGCACGGCAACCGGTGCGTTACGTCGCGCCGAGCTGCCCGACGACCTGCTCAACGAACGACTCGACAGCATCGGCACCGGCGAAACCCACGCATTGGAGCCGCTGCAACTGACCGATGCACCGGCCTCGAACGCGCTGCAAAAGGTATTGGGGCAACACCGCTATGGCGAATTCTTCACTGACGACGACCAGCTGTTCGCCAAGATCAAAGACAGGCACGGCGACGAACACAGCGCCAGTTGGAACGCCCAGGCCAACGCCTTCGTGCCGGGCTGGAACCTGAGTCAGGTGCTCATGCTCGACCGACAACAGGGTTTGCCGCAGTTGGCCCCTGCCGCGAGCGAGCAGATTCAGCTGCCTCGGGGGCGTATCGCCCGGCACGAAGACGACCTGCTGGCGCAAGATCCGCGGACCGGGGAATGGAAGAAAACCAGCGAGAAAGGCATCAAGGGCCTGATTGCAGGACGCGACGGCTTCGCTTACGTGATCGACAAGGACAACACGCTCAAACAGCTCAAAGTCGTACCCCAGGCCACTGCGCACAGCATGAGTAACGGCGTCGATCTGACGCTGCCGGGCAGAACGACCGAAGCCAAAGGCACGATCATGCGTGGCGCCGAACACGTGGCCGTGGAAAAAGCGGCCATCCAGAACGACCAGCGCTACATGACCCTGAGCGAAGGCGTGCTGCGCCTGCACGATCAGAATGGCGAGCGGGCAAAATTGCCCCAGATCCCCGGTGAGGGCGACATCGCCGGGATCGGCAGCGACGGCAAGGACTGGTTCGCCCTGAAGGACGGCACCCTGCACCAGATGAGTGGAGCCGCCGCCGATCCCAAGCGCCTGTCCAGCCCCAGCGCTCGCCAATGGACGCAGCCTGCGGTGAATGGCCTGCCGGCTGGCGCGACGCTGGAAAATCTGACCACGGATAACGAGGGCCGTCTGTGCCTCACCGCGAGCACGCCCGGTGCGAATCCGGGTGATGCTGCAGTCAGCAACGACTATGTGCGCGGCGATGCCGGCGACTGGTCCCCCGCCACCCCTTCCCCGGCGAGGGCCAACACGCCTGCCCACCAGCACTTCGACAACCTTGCCGCCGGCGAGCCGGCATTCACCCGTCGGGGCAATATCAAGACCAGTTTCAACGTGCTGGGCCGCAACAATGTGGAGACCGCAACGCCCACACACTACGCGCCTCATTCTCTGACCCAGAACTACGTCACTGCGCATCTGGCGTCGACCGGCGCATTCAAGGTCCCCGCCGACAGCATTCAGCATGCCTGGAGTGGCCGCGAAGGTCTCAGGCCGGTGTATGACCGCGAAATCGAGACGTTGCGTCAGCTCAGCGAAGCGGTGAGAAACCTTCCGGCCGTGAATCCTGCGCCCATGGCTGAACGCCTGCAGACCCTGGGTCAGCGGCCGCTGACCGAACCGGTGGCCGAACTCTCCGAGCTGTTCGAATGGTTCCAGAAGACGGTCAGCGACGACATGCAGAAAACGCTGCGCGAAGTGGCTCAGGATCAGGGTGCGATGCTCAAGAATGGCGACGTCAATATGGCGTATCGGGCCAGGAAGCCGCCGAAGACCGACCTGCTCGATGAAGTGTCCCAACTGCTCAAAGGCAGCGGCATCCGCGCCGATGACCCTCTGGGCAAAATGGTCAAGGACTTGCAGGACAACCATTTCACCCTTGAGCACCGCAATCCGACCTCGATGATCGGCGACTCGCGCAAACGTGGCGACAACCAGACATTGCTCTGCGCCCGGCTGGCTGCCAACGCACAGGTGATGCGGAGCATCAGCGACATGCTCGACGAACTGGTTGCCAACCCACACCGGCCCAAGGCCGATATCGACCTTCTCGCCGGCCGACTTGCGACCTTGCACAACGACACCTACGACAACAACCCGCTCAAGCGCTACACCGACGCAGGCTTTCGCAGTTACTCGTCGCTGGAAGCCAGTTACGACGCGACCAAGAGCCTGCTCAAATACATGCGCAAGGAGAACCATCCGGTCAAGCGCAATGTCCTGGAGGGGCTGCAAACCACTCCGGGACAACTGACCGAGAACCTGACCAAGGCATTGCGCGACCTGGAGCCCCGGGAGAGCCTGAAGATCAACCGCAACTACGGCGGCGGTGTGACGGGCGGCATCACCGGGCCCGCTGGCGACGCGTTCCTCGGCTTTCGAGGGGCCATCGATCCGGAACGCACCTATGGCATGACCTTCACCCGCTTCGATCGCGGCCTGAAAGTCTCCATGAACCGCGAAGGCGCCCTCAGTGGCACCGCCAGCTTCGGCTTTGGTGGCGGCCTGTCGGACACCAAAACCACACCCGGCGACAGCCATCAGAACGTTCAGTCCAACGGCGGCTGGTTCGGCGGTAGTCTGGACGCCAAGCACAAATACACCGAGAACACGGCGCTGAGCTTCTTCATTCGTGAGGATGAAATGGACGCCTTCATGGAGGACTTGCTGAACAAGCCCCTGCACAGCAGCCAGCGCACGGTCGCCAACGGCCTCAAGCCCATGGAGCTGATGAACCGTGGCGTCGAGCACGAAGTGCGCACCACCGGCAAACACAACTTCGATCTGGAGCTCAACGCCAATGTCGAATCGCGCACCAACTATGGCCAGACCGACGCTGAGCCTGTGGCCGGTTTCATGCGCTTCGGCGTCGGCCTGCTGGCCAACCTGGCGCTGTTGAACGCCGAGCGCGAACGCACCCGGGGCCGAGGCAACGACGGCCTGAAGACCGATATCTACAGCAGCAACCGCGCGCGCTTTCTGGAAAAAGGCTCGGTGGCCGGCTACGGCCGCCTGTTCAGCACCCTGTTCACCTCCCGCCCCAACGATCTGTTCATCGCAGGCGGCGCGCCCACCGGGGTGACGGCCAGCCTGTCGTTTGATAACAAGACCGGCAAGACCTACGACGTGCGTTTCAAGGATGCCCTGCCGGTACACAGCAGTGATCTGAAGAGTCTGGAAAGCAGCCTGGAAAAAGCCTTTCCGGCGATCAGGCAGGAAAAACCCGACGGCAAGAGCGTCGATGAGCGCCTGGCCGCCATGCAGCGGCAGTACGCAGGCCAGACGGTCGAAAACGATGCACAACATTCGGCCCTGACCAGCCTGGCGCAGACCCAGCGCCAGGAAACAGCCAGCAAACAGGGTTTGCCGCTGATGTCCCTGATGGACATGCTGGTCAAGCACAACAACGTCAACCGCATTGATCAGGCCGCGCTGAGCAAGCGTGGCATCGACGCCGTCAAGCAGATGCTGGGCAGGGATGTCCATCCGGGCAATGCCGAATGCATTCATGAGCTGCTGGGCGAAGATCCCCAGCTCAAGACGCTGCTCGATGACCTCAAGAGCGCCACCGGCACGACGCGGGCCGAAATCAAGCTTGAGGTCAAGGACGCGGTCAAGAAGCACATTGAGGACGCGGCGATCAAAGGCACGCTGACCAACGAGGCGCTCAAGAACACGCTGTCGGATCGCGGCAATCTGCGGATCAAAAGCATCGCCGTGTTCCGCACCGCCGCCAAGGACGACTCGCTGGGTGTGCCGTTGCCGTATGTCAGTTTCAAGAGCGGCAGCAACCTGAGCATCGAGCGTTTGCGCGGGGAAGTGACGTTCGAATACGGACTGGATCAGGAAAAACCGAAGACATTCACCCTGGACGGCGAACTGGCCGACAAGGGCGACAGCCAGCCGGCGCTGGACATGGCTGACGCCGCCCATGGCACATTCCGCCCACGCTGATGCCACGGCTCAGACCCTCAACCCCACCGACATTGACTGACAGGACGTGAAACATGGCCACCGCAACCGCACTGATCAACGCGCTGGGCAAGCAACTAGGCACCCCTTTGCAGCTGCAGAACGGGGTGTGCGCCCTCTTCGACGGCAGCCGCGAGGTGGTCATCGTCGAAATTCCAGGCGCTGGCGACGTGGCGATCCTGCATTGCAAGCTGCCGCTGCCCGCCGATCCCCGGCTCCATGAACGCCTGCTGCGGCTGAACTTCGATACCGCTGCCATGAGTGGCTGCTGGCTGGCGCTGGACCAGCAGTCCCACGTCCGCTTGTGTGCAGAGTTGCCCATAGAGGCGTTGAGCGAACTGACGTTCGTTCATTGGGTGCAGGGTTTTGTGCAACAAACCCGGGAAATCCCGACCATGTTGAGGATGCCCCACACAGCGCCGGCGAAACCGGCCGCCCCACGACCTCTTCCCGTAGGTTCGGCACGCCCAATGATCAGTTGATCCGGGATTCCGGGGCTGCTTCGTTCATCCAGGCCGGGCATGACGCTTTTCAACCTCTGCGCGGCGCTTTCGAAACTTGCCGGAATGCCATCTCTCTACGATTCTGTATGCACCGCCCGACACAAGGTGGCCAAGCTCACAAATACGCGCCGGAGAGGCCAGCATGACGACCGTAGCCGAACTACTGAAGCTGAAAGACAAGCACCACGGTGAAGTTCATACCGTTAGCCCTGAGCAGATGGTCATCGAAGCGATCAAGCTGATGGCCGATAAGAATATCGGTGCCGTTCCGGTGGTGATTGACGGCAAGGTGGTCGGCATCGTCAGCGAGCGTGATTACGCCCGCAAGATGGAACTGGCCGGAAGAGCCTCGGTGGGCACGCCGATCAGCGACATCATGACCCATGACGTGAAGACGGTGGACTCGCACCACACGGTCGATCAATGCATGAACATCATGACCGACCGCCGCCTGCGGCATTTACCAGTGGTGGATAACGGTCAATTGATCGGATTGCTGTCCATCGGTGACCTTGTCAAGGCAGCGATTGCCGAACAGACCAAACTGATCAAGAGTTTGGAGGGGTACATTCGCGGCGAGAATTAGAGTTAACGCCAGCACCCAGCCCTGCAGGCGCGAGCGTGCTCGCGATCGGTACATCAGACACGTTGAGGTGGCTGAATAAACGCAATCGCGAGCAAGCTCACGCCTGCAGGGTTAACGCCTGAATCGTTTCAACGCACCTTGAAACGGTCAATCATCGCCACCAGCCTTTCGTTGGATGCCACCAGCGCGTCGACGCTGGTATCGGTCTGCTGACCGCAACCGACCAGCTCCCCCACCATGTGCCGGATCGCGACCATGTTCTGGTTGATCTCCTCGGTCACCGCACTCTGCTGTTCAGCGGCCGTGGCGATCTGAGCGCTGAGGTCGTGGATGCGCAGCACCGAACCTGCCATGCCATCGAGCCCTTCGTTGACCCGCGAGGTACGGTCGGCAGTGGACTGGCAACTGACCTTGGTTTTTTCCATGGCGCCCACCGCAGTGCTCACGCCCTGTTCCAGTCGCGCCAGCATCTCGTTGATCTCCGACGTGCTCTGTTGGGTACGCCCCGCCAGTGCCCGCACTTCATCGGCCACCACGGCAAAGCCCCGGCCCTGCTCGCCCGCCCGCGCCGCCTCGATGGCCGCGTTGAGCGCCAGCAGGTTGGTTTGCTGGGCGATCCCGCCGATCACCCCGAGCACATCGGTAATGCGCTTGGCATCGACCTGCATCTCCTGCACGTATTGGGTCGCGTCTTCAACCTCGGCCACCAGCGCCAGAACACTGACCGACGCTTCATCCACCACATCCCGCGAGCGTTTCGCGGCATCGTTGGCCGATTGGGTAAAGCTGGCCGTCTGCGTGGCGTTTTCGGCAACGCTGTCGGCAGTGGCGCTCATTTCGTTGATCGCGGTAACAGCCTGATCGGTTTCCGACGCGTGGCGATTGAGGATCTGGTTAATGTTGCGTGACTGATCCTGCAACTGCGCCAGGCCTGCAGAGATCTGTTCGGTGCCGCTGCGCACCTCGACGATCATGGCCTGCTGGAAAGCGATGAACTTGTTCACCGACTGCCCCACGGCATCCAGCTCGTCCTGGCCCTTGATCGGGATACGCCGGGTCAGATCGGCCTCACCCGAGGACAGCGCATCAATGTTGTTGCGCAGCACGGTCAGCCGGCCCAGCAGGCGACTGAAGGCGAAACCCAGCACCGCCAGCAGCACAATCACCAGCGGGATCTGCAGCCAGCCGAGGGTTTTCATCACATCGGTGCTGCTGGCGGTGAGCATCGACGTCGGCAGCGACGTGGCAATCAACCAGGGCGTGCCGACGACCGGGCGCAGGAAGAACGTCAGGTCGCCCAGTTGCGGATCCTGGTATTCGCGGGAATACACGGCGTCGCCGGAAACCTGGGTCAGGCCGTCCTGAATGGATTTGGCGAACATCGACTGACCGCTGAACGCCGAAATGTTCTTGAGGATGATTTCGCCGGGGATGCGGCTCTGGTTGGTCAGCACCTTGCCGTCACGCTCGACGATCATCACCTGCCCCTGAATGTCCTTTTCCTTCTCCTGAATCAGGCCGTTGAAGAAGCCCAGCGTGACGTCGATGGTCGATACGCCATACAACGCGCCGTCCTTGTAGATGCCCATGGCGCAGTTGGTGCGCGGCTGCGGACTGGCTTCGTCCTGATAGGCCGCTGCCCAGGCGCACCTGCCTTTGGGCGCGTTCTGTCCGGCGCGGTGCCACGGCTGTTCCCAGTAGTTGGGCGCCGGATCGGAGTTCCAGTAGGTGCTCACCACCAACTGACCGCTGCCATCGCGATGATAGAACGTGCTGTGTTTATTAAGGCCCGGCGTGCGCTTGTCTGGCATCGGCCAGACGCCGCCGCCGAAGACCTTGGCGTCACCGTATTGGTCGACTAGACCGGGGAGCACCTTGTCGATGGCATCACTGTCCAGCAGCGGCACAGCCTGAGTAATGGCCCGGGACTGGGCTTCGACCCTGGCCAGGTCAGAAAGGATCCGCGTGCCGATCTGATCGACCTGATTGAGCACCAATTGCTCTTGCGAGGCACGAACCTTGGGCGTAACGAGGTATTCGATGCCCTGTTCGGTAATGACCGCGATCACGACGATCAGCGCCACAAATATGACCGTATAGCGCGCCTGCACTGTTTTAAACATCGTCGACCCCTTGGCTTGAAAATTTGTTGTTGTTTTTGCACAACGCCAAAGGGGTTATCGACTGAAAAAAAGGAAGGATGAGCCTCGGCGATGAAAGGTTTCACTGCCGCTGGAAAGGTCATTCAGCCAATCACTGCACCGGCAGAAAATTCAGGAACAGCAGGCTCTGGGCATAATTCAGACCGATCCGTCGGTAGCGCTCGTCGAGCATCTGAGTCAGTAAATCCAGGCGTGCGACGATCTTGCCGAACTCGGTGGCGAAACTCAGGTTGCTGCCCTCCTCGGAAATCTCGTTGGAAAACAGCATCAACTCGCCGTTGGCATTCTGCCGCTGGCTCAGCAACCAGGTGGCCTTCTCGATATTGCGGGCGGCGTTACTGACGAATTTAGGGTCGATTTGATCGGTCATGAAAAACTCTAGCCGTCCGCCGTGCGCAGTGACCAACATACTGCCGATGGCGTAGATGAAGGCACCGACGCGGTCTCCGAGGAATTCGGGGCTCAGGGCGTAGCTCAAGGCCGCGAGGTCACGGCGATTGCCTAACTGCGCCAAGGGTGTTCTCTGCTCGATGGCGTTGCGCACATTGCGCTCGGCGGACCGGGCGTCGACGAACCCTGACTTGCGCCACTCTGCCGGGTTGCGCAGGTACAGCTTGTTCATCAAAAGATACAAACTTTCCAGGTTGTCATGCATGGCCAGCGTTGCCATGCGATCCACGCTGGTCTGGAAAAACTCTTGAGGGCGGGTTTCGCTGAACTGCGTCGCCACGTCGCGCCCGTCCTGACGGGTGCAACCGGCGACGCCGAGCATCAGCATGGCCACCGCCAGCGCTGCGAGCGCGTTGCGGAGTACACAAGAAACGTAAGAAACACAGACCATCTATCACGAGCTTCAGCATCTGGACGTTGCGCGGATCGCCACGTCCTGGCCATGGATAGAGCCGTAAATCGGCAAAAAGTGCGACAAGGGGACGATATGCCGCTCAAAGACCCATAAATACTCATTACATTCAGCCACGTGACGGCTTGAAGATTTGACGCCGCCCTCGCCTTTCACCAAGCTAGCCGCCTTCACTCTGTTTTCAGGAAACACCCCGCGTGATGACCACAAGCCTGCACTGGCGCCGCTTTTTGTTCTGCCTCGCTCCGCTGATCGCCCTGCTCGCTGCCTGCGACGGTGGCGCGCCCAAAACCAAACCGTCCGAGGCCACGACGTACGTCAGCGTGGAATGGGACAAGCTGCCTGTTGTCAGCGACCAGGACTTGATGGCGGGCTACAACAGCTGGTTTTCAGCGTGCAAGCGTCTGGCCAAAGACCCGGTCTGGGGCCCCACCTGTGCCACGGCCGCGCAGGTGCAACCCAATCCTGCCGCCGTCCGCGAGTTTCTCAAGAACCAGCTGCAAGTCTATAGCCTGCGGTCGTCGGAGCATGGCGCCAACGGCCTGATCACCGGGTATTACGAGCCCATTTATAAAGGCAGCGAGCAACAAAACGATCAGCATCCCGTCGCGATCTATGGCGTGCCTGATGACCTGATTATCGTCAATCTCGACAGCATCTACCCGGAACTCAAAGGCAAGCGCCTGCGAGGTCGTCTGGACGGCCGGGTCCTGCGCCCTTACGACGACGCCGCGACCATTGGCGAGAAAGGCGTCAACGCCCCTGTACTCGCTTGGCTGGAAAACCCCATTGACCTGCAATTCCTTCAGATTCAGGGGTCGGGCCGGGTGCAACTCGACAGCGGTCGGCAACTGCGCATCGCCTACGCCGACCAGAACGGCCATCCGTACAAACCCGTCGGTCGCTGGCTGGTGGAACAAGGCCAGCTGACCAAGGACGAAGTGTCGATGGGCAGGATTCGTGACTGGGCCATTGCCCACCCCGAGCGCGTCCATGAACTGTTGGGCAGCAACCCGAGCTACGTGTTCTTCACCCTGCGCCCTGACAGCAACGAAGGCCCTCGCGGGTCGCTCAACGTTCCTCTGACCGCCGGTTACAGCGTGGCCATCGACCGCAAGGTGATTCCACTGGGCAGCCTGTTGTGGTTGTCTTCCACCCGCCCTGATGGCACGCCGCTGGTTCGGCCCGTTGCCGCGCAAGACACCGGCGGCGCCATCGCCGGCGAAGTCCGCGCCGACATGTTCTGGGGCACCGGCGATGCCGCAGGCGAACTGGCGGGCAACATGAAGCAACAGGGACAGATCTGGATGTTGTGGCCCAAGGGCGTAGCGTTGCCTAACGCGAAACCCAAGCAATGATCGGTTCCGGGCAGCGTTCCGTTTGCAATCCAGGTTCCGGGTTGATCTGAAACCGGTTTCAGGTATAACAGGACGCTCGCCTTCCTTCATTCTTACGTCAGTTTTCAGATGAATACCCCTTCCAACACCTCCGATGAATTTCATATGGGCTGGCTGCTGTTCGCGCTGGCCATGGGCGCGTTCGCGATTGGCACCACCGAATTCGCGTCCATGACGCTGCTGCCGTTCATTGCGAACGACTTCCAGACCACTCAACCGCTGACCGGACATGCCATCAGCGCCTACGCACTGGGGGTGGTCGTTGGCTCTCCGGTGATCATGGTGCTGGGCGTGAGGCTGCCACGCCGGGCATTGCTGGTGGGGCTCGCGGCGTTCATCGGCGTCGCCAATGCCCTGAGCGCGGTCGCACCGAGCCTGCCATGGCTGGTGTTCTTCCGGTTTCTCAGTGGCTTCCCACATGGGGCTTACTTCGGTGTCGCCATGCTTCTCGCCGCCTCGCTGGTCCCTAAAAACCAGCGAGCACAGGCGGTGTCGCGCGTATTCATGGGGCTGACCATCGCGACCATCATCGGCGTGCCATTCGCCACGTGGATCGGCCAGACAGTCGGTTGGCGCTGGGGCATGGCCATCGTCGCAGTGCTGGCGGCAATCACCGCGTTGCTGATTCGCAGCCTGGCGCCGGCCTCACCTGCGCAAGCCGATGCCAGCCCGTTGCGCGAACTCAATGCGCTGCGCTCCCGGCAGGTGTGGCTGACGCTGGGCATCGCGGGTATCGGTTTCGGTGGCATTTTTTGCGTTTACACCTACCTGGCCGCGACGCTGATCGAAGTCACCCACGCGTCAGACTTGATGATTCCCGTGGTCATGGCCGTGTTCGGCCTGGGCACGACGGTCGGTAACCTGGTGTGCGGCTGGGCGGCGGATCGCGCCACTATGCGCGCCGCCGGTATTTCGCTGGGCTTCACGGCACTGGTGCTCGCCCTTTACCCCTCGTCCACGGACAACCTGTGGCTCCTGATCCCACTGGTATTCTTCATCGGTTGCGGCGTGGGGCTGGCGGCGATCCTGCAGACCCGCCTGATGGACGTCGCCCCCCACGCTCAATCACTGGCCGGTGCGTTGGTGCAGAGTGCATTCAACCTCGCCAATGCCATCGGGCCTTGGGTCGGCGGAATCGTCATCGCCGCCGGTTTTGGCTTGCCGGCCACCGGCTACGCCGCTGCAGCGCTGACACTGGGCGGACTGGGAATGTGGTATTGGGCGGTTACCGATGCCCGGCGAGCAGCGTTGCGCTTTACGTCCGACGCGGCAAACCAGGCTTGATTAAAGGTGCCGCCTGACACGGCTGCGACACCCTGTCATCAACCGGCTGGCCGAAAAAACCTTGTCCCGATTGGCTGGGCAGGCATAATTCCGCCTGTCTTTGTCCGCAGTGAGTAACAAGGCTTTGAAACACGCGACGACCTGTTCAGATCCCGCCATGGCCAGCAGCTGCGCCAATGGCTCAGTGCGCCGGGCCTCTCGCCGCTTGGGTCAAATCTACGATGAGGCCTTCCTGGCCTGTGGTTTGAAGGCCACCCAGTATTCGTTGCTGTCGCAAATCGCGCGCAGCGAACAGCCGAAGATGCGTGATCTGGCTCAAGTATTGGTCATGGACCTTTCTGCCTTGGGCCACACCCTTAAACCGCTGGTCCGCGATGGCCTGATAGCGCTGCAAGTCGACGAATCCGATCGTCGCAGCCGTCGCGTCTTGCTGACAGAAGCGGGTCAGCAGAAATACGCCGAAGCCCGCAAGATTTCCGAACGCGTGTCTCAGGTATTCGACAAGACGTTTGGCGTGGAGGAAACCGTCAAGCTGCGTGAAGCGCTGGACTTCATCGCCTCTGAAGAGTTCGCCCGGTCGCTGCTTGACGAACTGCAGTCGAGCGAAACCTGACCGGCCTGGTGCAAGCCGGTCGTCAGGTCATCAGGTCAGATGCCCCGCTTGGTGGCGATACCTACCGACTAACCCTCCGGCTCCTCATCCGGCGCCGGAAACAGCGTATTGACCGTGGCCCGATGAGACGTACGCACTGGGGCCATGGCAGCCGATTCGGCAAGTTTGGTCGCCATCTCCCAGTGTCGCGCGTCCTGCCCCTCTGGCTGGCCTTCGGTTTCCCATATCAATTGAGCCAGTTGACGAACAGTCTCTTCGTCGACATTCATGCAGGTCCCCCTTTCGTATCGCTGCCGACCACTCCCCAGCCCCGGATACACCTCAAGATCCGTATCGACCCGATGTCCCGATGATGAACCGCAGACCAGTCGGTAATGAGCGGAGAGCACGGACAGGCTCTCAGAGCGTTTATAAGCACTGGCAAGCGAGAACCTACCCCCAGGTTCTCTGCGCATCGTTGAGATTCCGCGATGGCGCTTCACGAAGAGTCCTCCTCAACGATGGTTACGTTTCAGCAAGACGCTGACGAGCAGACCAACCCCCGCCGCTGCGCCAATCGCCATCCACGGATTGGCTTTTACATATTGCTTGGCATCGTTCAACACCCGAGTGACCGGCGGCAGCCCTTCCGTATCGATCACAGCCGCCGCAGAGCCTTTGAGAAACTCGGCCAGACGCTCGTGTGCCAGTGCCGTGCGATCTTCTTGCAACGCATCGCCTGCAGCCAGCAACGCGTTGGTTTCGTCGAGAAACGTATTCAACTGAGCGCGGGTCTTCTCATACAAATCTTCGCTCAAGGTGTCGGTCAGTTTGTTGATCGTCTGGTTCATATAGGCTTTCCGAATTCAGGGTATCGAAATGGGTTGACCGAAGCTCGATTCAATTCGTTCCGAACGAAACAGACAAACGAATTGATCGCGGCAAAACCGGCCGCCGCGAGCGCCGTCAGACACTCTGTCCGCAAACCCGACACCATGCCGGGCTCGCAGACGACAGTCCGGATTAACGAGCGCCAGGACCGGAGGTGGTTTTCTCGTGATCGTCCGCAGACGGATCGGGGTCATTGCTGGTTCGGGCAGGATGCAAAGGGTCAACAGCGGGATCCGAGACATCGGGCGACTCAGGATCGAAACCCAGTTCTTCATCCCCGTCGTCGGGTCGACCGGCCACGCCCTGGGCCCTCGAGTCAAAGCCGGTTTCGTTGTCGGCTTCGCTGTTGACGCCCTTCTGGGAAATATTGCCGGGTGCGTTGTGATTCATCTCCATCTCGACTCTCCTCGTCAATGCGCGCGGTAATCACACGTAGAGTTGGGATGCGTGAGGAAATCAGGAGTGCCGGGAGATGGACGAGCGGTGGTAAATGCCGCTGCGAGCAGTGACGCAAGGTTACGCAAGTCGACGATGGCGCACGATAAACGCCACCCCCGACCTGCGCCAGACACCGGGAAACCGGTGCCGGAGACGGACTTATTTTGGCGCTATCGCACCGTCGACAAGGACCTGCGCCTCGGCCACAAGGCGCTTGAGGTGTTCCTCGCCCTTGAAGCTCTCGGCATAGATCTTGTAGATGTCTTCAGTGCCCGAAGGACGCGCCGCGAACCAGCCGTTCTCGGTCATGACCTTCAAACCACCAATCGCCTGATCGTTGCCCGGCGCCTTGCTCAGGATGGCGGTGATCTTCTCGCCCGCCAGTTCCGTCGAGGTCACCTGCTCCGGCGACAGCTTGCTCAGCAACGCCTTCTGCTCAAAGTTGGCCTTGGCCTCGACGCGGGTCGACACCGGCTCGCCCAACTCATCGGTCAGCGCCTTGTACATTTCGCTCGGATCACGCCCCTTGCGAGCGCGGATTTCCGCCGCCAGCAATGCCGGGATCAAGCCATCCTTGTCCGTGGTCCAGACCGTACCGTCACGGCGCAGGAACGATGCACCCGCGCTTTCCTCGCCGCCAAAGCCCAGCGAGCCGTCGTACAAGCCTTCAGCGAAGAACTTGAAGCCCACCGGCACTTCGTACAAGCGACGACCCAGACGCTGGGTCACGCGGTCGATCATGCCGCTGCTGACCACGGTCTTGCCCACTGCCGCGTCGGCGCGCCAGTCGGGGCGGTTCTGGAACAGGTAGTCGATGGACACCGCCAGGTAGTTGTTCGGCGCTAGCAAGCCACCGGTGGGGGTCACGATGCCATGGCGGTCGTGGTCCGGGTCGCAGGCGAACGCCACCTGAAAACGGTCCTTGAGACCGATCAGGCCCTGCATGGCGAAATTCGACGACGGGTCCATGCGGATCTTGCCGTCCCAGTCGACGCTCATGAAGCGGAAAGTCGGGTCGACGAACTTGTTCACCACCTCCAGGTTCAGGCCGTAGTGCTCACCGATTGCCGACCAGTAGCGCACACCCGCGCCGCCCAGCGGATCGACGCCCAGACGCAGGTTGGCGCCACGGATCGCGTCCATGTCAATGACGTTTTTCAGGTCGGCGACGTACGTATTGAGGTAGTCATGGCGGTGGGTGGTGTTGGCGCGCAGCGCCTTTTCCAGGGTCACGCGATTCACGCCGGCGATGTTCTCAGCGAGCAGCTCGTTGGCCTTGTTTTCGATCCACTTGGTGATGTGGGAATCGGCCGGACCGCCATTGGTAGGGTTGTATTTAAAGCCGCCACTTTCCGGCGGGTTGTGCGACGGCGTGATGACGATGCCGTCCGCAAGGCCCGTTGTGCGACCACGGTTATAACAAATGATGGCGTGGGACACGGCGGGCGTCGGCGTGTACTCGTCACCCTCGGAAATCATCACGTTGACACCGTTGGCGGCCAGCACCTCCAGTGCCGATGCAGCGGCAGGCGTTGACAACGCGTGGGTGTCGGCACCGAGAAACAGTGGGCCGTCGATACCGTTCGCCTGGCGATACAGGCAGATGGCCTGACTGATTGCCAGCACATGCCACTCGTTGAAACTCAGGTCAAACGAGCTGCCACGGTGGCCTGACGTACCAAACGAAACCTTCTGGGTGGCAACCGACGCGTCCGGCTGACCGGTGTAATACGCCGTCACCAGACGAGGAAGATCGACCAGCAATTCTGCAGGCGCCAGTTTGCCTGCGAATGGACTGATACTCATGCGAAACCTCCGTGGATGGAAAACCGTGATTAGTCATGACTGACGAAAAATAAAAGATGCTCGGCCAAGCGAAAAAAGCCTGAAAACAGCTGTAGCGCGGCAGTTTACTGGCAGTTGGACCGCCCTGCTCGGCTATCGATCCGTAAACGCTTGAGACAATTAGCAGAGCGCACTCAAAGTTGCCACCAGGCGGGCAACAATTGCTGAATCTTGCGCTCGGCAAAACGGTCGTCGATCAGCATCACCACACCGCGATCGTCCTGCCCACGAATCACCCTCCCTGCTGCCTGCACCACTTTCTGCATGCCGGGGTAAAGATAGGTGTAGTCGTAACCGGCGCCGAACAACAGGCTCATGCGGTGTTTAAGTTGCTCGTTGACGGGGTTGATCTGCGCCAGCCCCAGCGTCGCGATGAACGCGCCGATCAAGCGGGCGCCTGGAAGGTCGATCCCTTCACCGAAGGCACCGCCCAGGACCGCAAAACCGATGCCTTGGCTGTCCGGCGTGAATCGGTCGAGGAAGGCCTGCCGATCGGCCTCGGCCATCCCGCGTGACTGCTCCCACATCGGAACGTGCGGATGGGTTGCCGCCATCAAGTCGGCCACTTGCTGCAAATAATCGAAACTGCTGAAAAACGCCAGGTAGTTGCCCGGCCGCGCCTGAAACTGCTCGGCCATCAACGCGACGATCGGCCCAAGCGAGGCCTGGCGATGGGTATAACGCGTGGAAATGCGACTGACGATGTGCACGTCCAGCTGCGAGCGCTGGAACGGCGACTCGACGTCAACCCACACCGTGTTATCCGGCAAACCCAGCAAGTCACGGTAGTAGTGACGAGGGTTAAGCGTGGCAGAAAACATCACCGTGCTGCGTGCTGCGGTCAGGCGCGGGCGCAGGAATCCCGCTGGCACTACGTTGCGCAGGGTCAACCGCGACAGGGCTTTTTTGCCGGATTCACGTTTACTGATATCGAACAGGTAATGCGTGTCGAACAGCTCGGCAATGCGCCCGAACTGAATGGCGTCAAAATAGAAACGCTGCAGCTCGCCATTCGCCGCCTGCGGATAGTCATTGAAGTAATCGCCGAACGCCGCGACGCACAGCGCGAGGCTGGCGAGAAACTTCTCGGGCATACCGGAGTACGCCTGGTACGGCGCGACCTGATCCTTGTGCAGCGCGTTCCATTCGCGATTGACCCGTTGCAGGGATTTCTTCAATGGCTCCGGCGCCACCTGTCGCACCAGGTTCATCGCGTGCTGATCGAGACCGGCGCTGTACATCTGACGGGCGCGCTCGACCATGTTGTGGGCCTCGTCCACCAGCACCGCAACGCGCCACTGGTTGAACTGGCAAAGCCCGAACAACAAGGCGTTGAGGTCGAAGTAATAGTTGTAATCGGCGATGACCACGTCCGCCCATCGCGCCAGCTCCTGGCTCAGGTAATACGGACAGACCTGATGCCGCAAGGCGACATCACGAAGACCTGCCTGATCCAGCCAGGGCGAGATCAACGCTTCGCTGCGCGCGGCCGGGAGCCGATCATAAAACCCTTTGGCCAGCGGGCAGGCGTCACCGTTGCAGGCATTGTTCGGGTACTCGCAGGCCTTTTCCCGCGCGACCATTTCCAGCACGCGCAGCGTGAGCTGCGGCGCGCTTCGACCGATCACGCTCAACGCGTCGAGCGCCAGCTTGCGGCCCGGGGTTTTGGCGGTCAGAAAAAACACCTTGTCCAGCTTCTGACTTGGCGCGGCCTTGAGCATCGGAAACACGGTACCGATGGTCTTGCCGATGCCGGTCGGTGCCTGCGCCATGAGACAGCGCCCGGTGCTGACAGCCTTATAGACCGACTCGGCCAATACCCGTTGCCCGCTGCGAAACTCGGAATGCGGAAACCTGAGTTCCGTCAGCGCCTGATTGCGCTCCTGAAGGTGAGCCATTTCCTGCCGCGCCCACCGCAGGAAAATCTCGCATTGCGCCTCGTAAAACGTCTGGAGTTGCGCCGCTGAATACCGCTCGCGAATCACCGTCTCCTGCTCGCTGACGATATTGAAATAGACCAGCGCAACGTTCACCTCAGGCAACTGTAATTGCTGACAGATCAGCCAGCCGTAGACCTTGGCCTGCGCCCAGTGCAGCTGCCGATGGTTGTCGGGCATTGCCTCAAGGTCGCCACGGTAGGTCTTGATTTCTTCCAGCTGATTGAGCGCGGCGTCATAGCCGTCTGCCCTGCCCCGCACGGTCAATTCATGGTAGACACCGCTGACGGCCACTTCGGGCTGATACTGCGGGCCCCGGCGCGCGGCGACCGTGCGATGCCCGGCGATGCCTTCCAGCGCGGTGGGTGATGGTGTGAAGCGCAGATCAAGATCCCCGGCCTTGGCAGTGAACTCGCACAGCGCCCGCACGGCGACGGTATACCCGGCTTGCGGGTCGACAACAGGGCTCGGCGCAGCGGTGGGCAGTGCACTCGCCTGAGGGCCGGAACCGGGGTCGAACGGGAGAATAGAGGTCACGAACTAAAGCTGGCCGAAGGTTGAATACTGGACAGGCATACAGATAACAGCTGTATGCCGTCTCTGGCAAACAAAACGGATCGGCGGAGCGCTACACCAAACGTTCCTGCATCAGCGCATTCCTGATGATCACCAGCATCGATTCGATGTTCTGGCTCCAGTCCGCCGCGCCACTCAGGCACAGGCTTTGCTGATGCAGACCGCGCACGCTGAACAGCTCCCCGGGCGCGATGACGATACGTTGATCCAGCAAGCGCTCGAACACCCGCGTCATGTCGACGCGGTGCGCGCTGTCCAGCCAGAGCGTCGCGCCGCCACCGGGGCGCTCGAAACGTACGTCGTCACCCAGGTAATGTTCGATCATCATGCCTAATTGGGTGGTCCGATCCTGAAGGCTGATGCGCAAGCCCTGCAGATGACGGTCCAACTGGCCGGAGCTGTATAAACGTGCGATGGCTTTCTGTCTGATCGGCGGCAGACGAAACGAGCGCAGCAGCATCTGCTGATGCCAGAGGGGCCGCGAATGGCGGCTCAACAGGTAACCGAAAGGCGCTTCAAGACCGATCGTCTTGTCGAACGCCCCGAGAATCATCAGCCGCTCAGGGTCGATGAAGTTGTGCAGCGGCTCGACCTGCCCGTCAAAACACAGCCCGCCCTGGCTGTCGTTTTCCAGCACCCAGAGCCCATGCCGGTTCAGCACCTGCGCCAGCCGCTGACGCTGATCCAGTGCCATGACGCGCCCGCGAACAGGGTCCATGCGCGACGACAGAATCGCCATTTTGATCTCGCCGTGGCGCAACAATCCGCTCAGCTCATCGGTGTCGACCACACCCTCGGGATTCGCGCACCACTCGATCACCCGAATGCCAAAGGATTGCAGCGTACGCAGGACGCTCCAGCCGCACGGTGATTCGACCAGCACCGCGCTGTCACGGAGTTGAAGGGCTTTCAGAACGGTCTTCAACACACCGGTCTTGTCCGGGCCGATAAACACGTTGTCCGGGTGCCAGCAGCGTTCGGTGGATGAGGTGTAGGACGCCGCCAGTGCGGTACGCAGTTCGATGTCGCCGAACGGTTGAAAGCGCGGATCGGGCTGACAAGGGTAATGGCGCATAAGGTCGCGCTCAAGGTTCAACAAGGCGCCGTCCAGAGACTGAAGCAGCGTCGGCTCATCGGCGCCGAAAACAAACATGTCCGAGCGGCGGGCGCTCGCCTGATAGCGTTCGAGCACATCGTCTCCTTCGCAATGGATGTCGTTGCACGGCTGGGGCAAGGCGTAATAGCCGGACTTGGGCACCGAGCAGATGCGGCCCTCTTTTTCCAGTAATGAGTAAGCGTTCTGTACGGTGGAAATGGACACCCGCAGTCGGCGGGCCAGCAACCGCAGCGACGGCAACTTGACTGCCGGGCCTTCGGGCAGCTCATTGGTCAGCCTCGACAGGTAGCGGTACACCATCTGGTAGGCAAAATCGGTCTTGTTGTTATTCATTGGACACACCCCATCCATGCGCAAGGCGCAGGGTCAATGACAGAAAAGCACCGGGCAGCGGTTGAATGCAGGCTCGCGCGCCCGGCGTGTGAAAGGACATGCTCAACGCCCCGAGATCAGCTCCGAGACCGCTTCGCCGGTGTGCAGATCGACCGTCATCACGTGGCCCTTGTCCGGGTCACTGGCTCGTACCCGCGCGATGATCGAGCTGTCGTCGCTGAAGTCCACACGACGTTTTTCGTACAGGTTTTGCAGCCCTTTGAGACTCAACCCGCTGACATCCACCAGCCATTGAATGACCTGATCCGGCGCCGAATGCCCCGACAGCGCCCTGTGCAGGTCCGCGAGTGCCACCAGCATCCCGGGGTGACACACCCGTAAGAACGCTTCCAGTTGTGCTCCCGCGTCGACGAAGGGTGCGAACATCAGGCACACCAGTTGCGCCTCGCTCAGGCCAAAGGCCTCCTGCGCGTAGCCCGCCGCCAGCGCACGGCGCTCCTCGAGCTTGTCGGGATGATCGTAAGCTGCCAGCGCCTGGTCGATCAGGCGCCTGGGCATGCGCTTACGGCGCATCATCTCGGCCGCCAGTTCCAGGTACTCGGCAATGCCATCGGCGTACGCGCGACCCTGCACAAATTGCGCCTTGAGGCCTCGCATGTGGGCCATCAGCAACGGGTTGGCGCAGTCCGACTCACTGAAACTGAAGGCCAGATCGTCGAAACGAAACCCCAGGAAATCCGTGAGCAACGCCCAGTGTTCCTCAAGCCGGAACCCGATCAGGTCGGCCACCGTCAGAAACGCAGGCGCAACGGGCTTGTTCGGATACCCGAGCGGTCGCAGCATGAACCCGGCGGGTTGCGTTTCTTCGCCGTAAAGTTCCCGGTAGTACGCGCGCCCCACACTGTCGATGGTGTTCAACGCGGTCATGAACCCCAGCGTGTGCCAATTCTCGACCGCCTGCCCTTCATGGCGTGCCAGGCGCATGATCCAGGTCGCGTACTGCTTCTGCTCCTTGAGCGAGTCACCACTGAGCACAGCATCCACGCCGTCGCCCCAGCAGGCGGCACGGCCAAGGAACTCGGCCATTCCCAGATAACAACTGTTGCAGAACGTCGTTCTCGCATCGCCTGCGGTCAGGTGTCCACCGAGCAGCATGTCAGAGCGGTTCTGCTCCCGCCCCGCACTGGAAAATGGCAGGTCAGGCTCAAACGCCTGTACATACTGATGATCGACGACCAGCAACTCGACCCGTGGATCGTCGTGCAGAAACAGCGCGGAGTAGCAGCGATGAATGTTGGCCATGACCGCCGACGTCATCCCCGCGTGGCGCATATTGGCGACCCGCAGATTGAACGTCGCGGGTGCCCGGCCGGCGATGCTCAACTGCGCGGCACGCATCAGCGCCACGGTGTAGGCGCTGTCTTTACCGCCACTGAACGCCACCAATACTTTATAGGTGCCGATGTTCTCGATACCGCCGGCGGCGACGATCAAGCGTTGAATCAGTAATTGCAGCGCGGTGCGCTCTGCGCGATTGAAATAACTCAACAAGCGTTGCAGCACTTGTTGATAGACATAGTTCATGGCCTGCTCGTGAATAGAACCCATACTTCAACACCTGAATAACCCAGTACAGCGAACACATCGATTCGGCTACGACACGCGTCGTACTATCAGAGTCGATACTTTGTCATTGTTGTTATGTAACAACAGCCTCCCGTGCAGTGACCGTCAACAACGGCTTGGGAGCAAAGTCATACTGGGACCTTGTCCACGAAAGATTGATGCTGCAGCCCTTTCGCACCTGCAGATGGGGATTGGAATGGGGCCGGACAGGGAGTATGCGTCCGCGAGGACGGGTGTTCGGCACGGCAAAACAACCGGCCACGGTAATGCATGAGGCATGACTCGTTCCTTGAGTATCAATGATCGCCTCATTATCGGTATCTGAAAAACAATTACAAGGTACAGATCAATGACGTATTGCCTGTCAGTCAAAGAATAAACTTTGCTGTCTTTTAAACAGAACGGTTTAACGTATCGGCGCTGACGCGTTCAAACGCCAGACATCACAACAGACTGCTCACCGCCGACCGCGTTTATTAATAACCATTGCATAAACAAAAAAGCCTTCCTGAAGTTTCAGGAAGGCTTTGTCGGGTATTGCGTGGCCGGTAAATGACAGCGAAGGCAGACACCTCTGAACGGTGACCGGATCTCCCACTCGACGCCCGGCAAAAGGCGTCGAACAGTCAGCTGAGCGCGGTGAATAGCGCTCAGGCAGGCTCGACTTCCACCACCACACGACCACCCACCGGGCAGCCATCCATCATGCGATGCGCGTCAACGATCTGATCGAACGAAAACACCTTGGTAATCTGCGGCACCAGAACCCGATCAGCGGTCATCTGGTTGATGTCACGCAGTGCACGTTTAACCGCTTCTTCGTCCTGCTTGATGCCCAGTTCAGGCTTGCCGGTGAAATTGCCGACACAGTGAACGAAGAACTGAATGTTTTTCTGGAACGCCGCGCACGCCGGGAACGGAGTCTGATTCCCGCCTTGCAGACCATAAAGGATCAGACTGCCACGAGGCGCCAATACGTCGCCCAACATCGACATCTGCGGGCCACCCAGGCCGTCAAGGACGATGTCCACGCCACGGTTGTCAGTGTATTTGTTGATCGCCATGAGCAGGTCCTGCTCCTCGGTGACCACCACTTTGTCCGCGCCCATTTTCAACAGGTATTCACGGCACGACTCGGTCTTGGTCGCCGCAATGACCTTGATGCCCAGCGCCTTGCCCAGTTGCAGAAACGCAGGACCTGCGCAATGGCTGGCGTCAGTGACCAACGCGGTCTGGCCAGGCTTGGCACGGGCCAGTTCCACGAATGCGAAGTACGCCACCAGCATCGGGGTGTAGTGAACGGCCGCTTCATTAGGCGTCAGTACATCCGGATAACGGGTAACAGAGGTGTGCGGCAACGTGATCAGCTCGCCATACACCGGGTGTACGTTAGGGTCAGCGGACGGAAAGCTGGCCACCTTGTCGCCCACTTTCAGATCGGCCACACCGTCACCGACGGCAGTCACCACGCCGGCCATTTCAGAACCCAGACCGGCAGGCAGCCGAGCTTGGGATGAAGCCAGATTTTGTCGCCACAGCACGTCGTACCAGGTCACACCGATCGCCTGGACGCGTATCTGCACCTCTCCGGGTGCTGGCAACGCGGCTTGCTGCTCTTCTACCTTGAGCACCTCGGCCGGGCCAAACTGATGAAAACGGATCGTGCGGGACATTTCGAACCTCGCCTTATGAACCTTGATGCCATGAACTCTATCCGGGCTCTGCCGGTAACACTATCAGTGGCTATTAATAGTCGACATGCCTGTCATCGATTCTGTTGCTGAAAGGCGGTCATTAGATAACCATCGAATGCTCACGTATTCAAGCGCGGCCATTGTTCTTTTCTCCTCCTGACATTGCAACCCGATGGGCAATTTCCGGATGAACGTGCCCCCGACTGGCGCGAAAACTGCCGCAGGCGTGGACGTTTGCGCCGTCAGCCAGACCTATGGTTGGGGCAGACGCCCGACAAAAAGGTTCAGCACAAATCATCGACGGGCGTGATGGGTAACACGTTTGTATGCTTGCGGATGAATTTAACAGTGCGGAGAATCAATTTTTCCCCGTAATATTCGCACCTGAGCTGAACACTGGCCTGCCGCCTTGGCGGCCAACGTATTGACCAATGTCCCTGAGACCCCCGTCATGAATCGCAACGACCTGCGTCGCGTCGACCTCAACCTGCTCATCGTGTTCGAAACCCTTATGCATGAACGCAGCGTCACGCGTGCGGCCGAGAAGCTGTTCCTCGGCCAGCCGGCGATCAGTGCGGCCCTCTCCCGTCTTCGCGGCCTGTTCGATGACCCTTTGTTCGTGCGCACCGGCCGCAGCATGGAGCCGACGGCGCGTGCCGTTGAGATCTTCGGCCTGCTTTCCCCTGCGCTGGATTCCATTTCCACCGCCGTGAGCCGCGCGGCCGATTTCGATCCGGCCACCAGCACCGCCGTGTTCCGCATCGGCCTGTCCGACGACGTCGAGTTCGCCCTGCTGCCGTCGCTGCTCAAACGCCTGCGTTCGGAAGCACCCGGCATTGTGCTGGTGGTGCGTCGCACCAATTACATCCTGATGCCCTCGCTGCTGTCGTCCGGCGAAATCTCCATCGGCGTCAGCTACACCGACGACCTGCCGGCCAACGCCAAGCGCAAGGTCTTGCGTCGCAGCACGCCTAAATTGCTGCGCGCGGACACCATGCCCGGTGCAATTACGCTGGATGACTTTTGTGCACGGCCTCATGCGCTGGTGTCCTTTGCCGGCGACCTGGGTGGCTTCATCGACGAGCACTTGGAAAAGATCGGCCGCAAGCGTCATGTCGTGCTCGCGGTTCCACAGTTCAACGGCCTGGCAACGCTGATTGCCGGGACCGACATCGTCGCCACCGTGCCTGATTACGCGGCCGACGTGCTCGCGGCTGCTGGCGGCGTCAGGGCCGAGACAGTCCCCGTTGAAACGCGCACGTTTGAGCTGCATATGGCCTGGCGCGGCTCCCAGGACAACGACCCCGGCGAGCGCTGGTTGCGTTCGCGTATTCAGATGTTCTTTGGCGATCCTGAGAGTCTTTAAGCGTCGCCGGACAGCCTGTTTATCTGATCCCTTTTGCCTCTCAACAAACCATGGAGCTCCATTCACTTCCAATGGATTGCTAAATTGGGGGCACATCTGAGGGCATGCTTTGGATGGTTTGAAAAGGATGCCCCCAGCCTGAGGCCAAGCAGGCTACTGATGAGGATGGGTGGATTGAGGGAGATATGAACCCTCGGCCCTACCCCGTATTAATGGCCGAGCCGTAGTGAGCGCGCCACCCACCACGCTGGACAAATGCGTGCAAATTTAAAAAATTATGATGGCATAATGCCTCGGCAACCTGCAAAATCCACACGTTTCCAACGGATTTGAAGGCGCGGTTCCGATGACATGGCCAGTCACGCTGAAACTCGACAGCTCAGCCTACCCGCTGAGCGTGGTGCAACGCGCCGCTTATTCCCTGGCCGACACTGTCGCGATCCAGGTCGGTATTGAAACCAATCAGATAAGCCTCACGGCCCACCCCGCTGAAGCGAGGCCTACGCTTTCCCTGGAACAGGCTCACTCGCTGATCCTTCAGCATCTGAACGACTTCGCCCTACGCGACCATATCAACCGCGAAACAGCAGGGTTACGTGAAATCCTGGCCCGAGCTGCGCTCGCTGGATGTGGGGTTTCGCAGTGACACTGATAGCGACAGACGCCAAGCACTACCACTTGCTGCCTTTTCGATTCATGCGCATGAACACGGGACGTGACCGTGACATCCTGCTCACCTCCGATACCGGTGAGTACATGTACGTGAACGACGCGCAATTACGAGCCCTCAGTTACTTCGACGTTCAAGCAAGCACACCTTTTTACAAGGACCTGCTGGCCCGCCACTTCATCTACGAACCAGGCCGCCACGACCCGTTCCCGGAAATGGCCGCGCAGTATCGCAGTCGCAAGGACTTCCTCTTCCAGGGCCCTGCACTGCACTTGTTCGTAGTGACATTGCGTTGCAACCACACCTGCCAGTACTGCCAGGTGTCGCGGGCCCCTCTGGGAGGATCCGACCACGACCTTTCGGAAGCGGATGCACTGGCGGCGGTCGATCGCCTGTTCGAATCGAACGCTCCCGCCCTCACTGTGGAGTTTCAGGGTGGCGAGCCGCTTCTGGCTTTCGAGCGCGTCCGCCAGATTGTCGAATGGGTCGCTGAACGGAACGTGGTCGAACAACGGGATATCCAGTTCGTCATCACCACCACGCTGCACCACCTGACGGAGGAAATACTCGACTTTGCAGAACAAAATCGCATCCAGTTTTCGACCTCGCTCGATGGGCCAGCGCCCTTGCACAATGCCAACCGCCCTACACCGTCACGAGACTCCTACGAACGCACAGTAAAAGGCATCCAATGGGTCCGTGAGCGCCTTGGCCATGATGCAGTTTCCGCGTTGACCACGCTGACTTCAAGAAGCCTCGAACAGCCTGAAGCGATCATCGATGAGTATGTAAGTCAGGGCTTCTCCAGCATCTCGCTTCGGCCTCTGAGCCCTTATGGGTTTGCCACCAAGAGTGCCCATCGACTTGATTACCCTATTGAGCGATACCTGGCCTTCTACAAGAAGGCACTGGCCTATTTGCTGCATATCAACCAGCAGGGCGTATACCTCTCAGAGAGTTATACGAGCCTGTTGCTGAAGAATATCCTGACACCCTTCTCCTCCGGCTATGTAGACCTGCGTTCCCCTGCTGGCGCAGGCACTGCGGCGCTGGTTTATAACTATGACGGTTACGTCTATCCCTCGGACGAAGCCCGAATGTTGTTGGAGATGGGTGAAGACGGCTTGAAACTTGGCACCGTGCGGCAACCCTTGTCTGAATTACTCACATCGCCCGTTATGAATGCGTTGCTCGCCAGTGGTGTAGCAGAGGCGCTGCCGGGCTGCTCCGATTGCGCACTTGTCCCGTACTGTGGTGCTGACCCCGTCGAACACTATGCCCGCCAAGCTGACCCGATCGGACACCGAGTGTTCAGCAGCTTCTGCAAGAAGAACATGGGGCTGCTGAAGCATCTTTTCGGCCTGCTTTGCGATGGCGACGACAACGTACAGAGGGTACTGCTGTCTTGGTTGAACAGGCGCTCTTACAACGATGTCCGGTTTCCGGGTTACAGGGGCTGATGGCGATGCTGCGCAAAGATACCCACTTCGAAATCCATCACCTGAATGAGCCGAAACTGCTCAAGGTCATCACTCTGGATGAGTTCATCGGACAAGGCCTGGCTGTTTGTGCCGGAAGCGCTGAGTTCGGTGACCTGCTGCTTTGGCTGCCAAACGATGAACGCCTACGGAGCCCGCATCTGCTCTCATTACCAGTGGGTGGATTCCTGATCCCAGAGCCATTGATCGGCGACTTCGACAGCGCGCGGCCACACCTGCACACCCCCAAAGATGCGAATGTCGTGCAGCCCGGCGATGTCATTGCCATCACACCAGGCAACGCGTTGGTGCGAGTGCTCTATCGACGAGGCTCAGACAGCAACCTGCTGTTCATGACCGATCGTTGCAACAGCCTCTGCCTGATGTGCTCGCAGCCGCCCAAAGATATCGATGACCGTTGGCACATCGAGGAGAACCTACGGCTGATCGACCTGATGGACCCGGGCGAGGAAAATCTGGGAATCAGCGGCGGAGAACCAACGCTTTATCGCGGCGGCCTGCTCGAAATCCTGGCCAAGTGCAAAGCCGTTTTGCCGCAGAAATCCATTCATGTGCTCAGCAACGGGCGTCTGTTCCAAGACCCGAGCTGGATCGCAGCACTCTCTGCCATCGGCCACCCTCAGTTGAGCTGGGGCATCCCGCTGTATGCCGACAATGCCGAAGACCATGACCATGTGGTGCAGGCTCCAGGCGCGTTCAGCGAAACCCTGCAAGGTCTTTACAACCTGGCGCGGGCCAACCAGATCATCGAGATACGCGTGGTGCTCAATCGCCTGACCACGCCACGCTTGCCCGAGCTCGCCTACTACGTGTTCAGGAACTTGCCCTTCGTGCGGCATGTTGCGCTGATGGGTATCGAAAGTACGGGCCTGGCCAGGAAGAACTACGAAGAACTGTGGATTGACCCGCTGGACTATCAGGAGTCGTTGAGCCAGGCCGTGTATTTCCTGTTCAACCGCGGAATGCCGGTTTCGATCTACAACTTGCCCCTGTGCCTGATCCCGGCCCACCTCTCGCGTTTCGCCCGCCAGAGCATCTCGGACTGGAAGAACCTGTTCATCGATACCTGCCAGCAATGCGCTGCCGTCAAACATTGCTCTGGCTTCTTCAGATCCCACACCGACCGCTGGCAGAGCCGCGGCGTACAACTACTATCGACCGAGGCCTTTAGCGCCTATGCAAGGAGTGCGTAGTGAAATTGCTCGACCGCTGGAAAGTCCTGATCAGTGGGATCAGCCTGCTGCCAATAGCAGGTACCACCCTGGCACAGGCGGGCCATCTGCCACTCGCCGATGCGAACTGGCAACCCAACGACAAGCTACAGCCCCCGGTATTTGCCGATACGCTCAATGCGCCAAACACCGTCAACATCTATGCGGCGCATCGCTCGCACAGTTCTCACCGGTCCCACAGCTCGCACAGTTCTCACTACAGCGGCTCGGGTGGCTATAGCGCACCTCGCTACTACAGCCCACCCGCTACTAGTACCCGAGGCTACAGCGCGCCGAGTCCTTCGAGCAGCCCTCCAAGCAGCAACAGCCTTTATCAGTCGTCTGGCACTACCAGCGGGACAAGTTCGAGCACTTCTAAGAGCCGCGCGACCAATGAGCAGAAAAGCAACCTGGTCACCCGTGTGCAGACCGCGCTGATGGTGCGCCAGTATTACCAAGGCTCCATTGATGGGGTGATGGGCAAAGCAACACGTGGTGCGTTGATGGCCTTTCAAATGGACAGTGGGCTGACTGTGAATGGCCGGATGGATACGCCATCGCTGAATGCGTTGAGTATCAAGATTCCATAAATCGCTTCAGGTTAAAGCTAGCGTCCGTTCAGTAACGAAGGAAATTATCCCATGCAGCACATCATTCAAGTCGACAACACTCTCTGGGCATTGATCAGCCGCCTGCAAGGCAAGGAACTGCAAACACCGTCGCGTAGCGCCCGTTTCCGAATCACGACCGTTGATGCAAATCGCGTTGTGATTGAGACCGGATCGGAAGACTCGCAGTTGGCGCTGACTCGAGCAGCTTTCCAGCAAACGTTGGACTACCTCGCCGATAACAGTCATTTCGGCCAAGCACAAGCGGTGGAAATCAACTCCAACCATACGTACGAAAAAGCCGGCCCACTTTGCCAGGCGGCTCGTTACAGAGCAGAAGGCAAGCCGGGCCGTACCAATATCACTTACATTCTGCCGATTCTGGAGCAGTGCCAGGCAGTCGGCATCCGGTCCACCACCCCAAACAGCACTTGGCTGCTGCCCTGAACAGCTCCTGATATCTTTACAAGGACGCCAACATGTACGCCAAAATGGACACCTTCCGCCCCAGCAGTGCCGCGTCGTTTGATCAACCCTGCAAGGTTACGATCGACATCGAGTTTATCACCGTCTCCTATGACGACGCGGGGCAGACCTGGCAATACCGAGGCCAGGCAAAAGGCCTGGGGCATTACGAACTGCAAGCAGAAGGCTTCGACGGCAGAGCAACGCTGCACCGCTTCGAAGGCTCGAATGTGCTGGAAGGCACTTGGGTCGAAGACGGCGTGCGCGGGATGTGGCGAATTGTCTGCCAGCCGATTGATTCGTCATTCGTGCCCACATAAATAAGCTGAACTCGTGGGGGTTTGATGGGCCGCCACGAGGTCATCCACCTCAACTGGCAGAACAAGACGTACATCAAGGCGGCCAAGCATTGCTATCCGCATGGATTTAGAAGCACTGAAAAGAAGTTCAAGGATGAAAAATGATAGCTCTGAAAGCAAAACTGCTCGCCAAATTCCAGCAATATTCCGTATCCCAACGGTTCTATCTCGCCTCGGTAGTTACGTACCTCATCACGATTGCAGCTTCCCAATATACGGGCATATCCGCGCTTACCATCGGGACGACGGTCGCGGCTGCATTGATAATCTGCGGATTCATTGCCTGGTGCATCCCTTTCGCCCGCTGGCTCCATACAGCATGGGATAAGCCATTCGCCAAAACGCCCATCATCATTATGCATCTGCTTGCACTGCTGATATCCACAGCATGCGCGCGTTTCGCGGTTGCCGAGACGTTAGGGCTGCCCCCTCAAAGTTTTGATCTGACAGTCGGCTTTCTCGCGTTGCTGTTTTACATTCCATCGTGGCTGCTTGTGGTGGCAATACTCCTTGGTCTGACAGCAATGCTGATCATGGTCATCGCGATGATTAGCCTGCCATTCGAAGCAGCCTGGCAACATATGACCCGCTTGGCCGCGCTCCTCGGCTTTCAGGCTAAATTCAAGCAATCGCGCAGTATGATCATGTTCCATGGTGCAGGGGCTCTTATCATTAGCGTGCTATTTACCATGAGCTACGACTACCTTACCGACAACTTCAGCCCGGCCTTCAAGGCCGTGACCAAAGTCATTGCACTACGAAGTGATTTCCACAAGGCCCCAAACTATCCCGACGTGCGGACTGGAGAATATGTGCATCCGTTGGAGAATGGCTTTATTGCTTACGCCCGCGAACAAGAAGACAAAAGTGTCATCATTGGCGTTCGTTTACAGCCTGCCGAGAATTACGATGTCGTGGTGTCGACTATTCCGCCTCTCAAGGTTGCAATGACAACCATGGCAGAACACGTCAAGCAATCCCCTGCGCTGATTTGGCTGCTCAGCAGCGCTGCTTCAGAGACTAAGTCTGACTCGATACTGCGTTAAACCTGGTTGCCGAGCCAGCAGGACAGAAGTTCGAGACATCAGTGGATGAGTCAAGGTCGCACAGTCGTCTCTGAAAAAATACGGCATAGCTGTCTGACCCACGACACTGAAACAATCATGGAGGAAACATGCAGATCACATTACGAGGTGAGGACGACCTGGAACAGGCACTTCGCGAGATACATCGACGAGCTTGCACGTATGAGGGACCATTGGTGCACCAGTTCATGGAGCTGGCGAGGCTCAGCGCGCCAGTCGAGCCTGATGAGCCCCTTGGAGAGGAGCCACAGCGTAATAGGTCAAGCAGCGGCTACGCGGAAGCCGCAAGGCGCAGCGAGACCAAAGAGCGATTTGAAGAGGCCCTGTCGTTACTGATGGTGCTCGCTTTTCCGGTGAACAGCGGAACCGAACAGGCAGTTCGCCGCGAACTCAACGAGTTGCTCGCACGCGACCAGCAGGTCGAGTCAATGCATATGCGCGTCGGCAACCGAAAAACCAACCTACGACATAACCTTGGACGGCGCCCGACGAAGCAGCAAATTGCGTTACGGGAAGCGTTGCTCAAATTTCTCCCACGAGAGACCAACGAGGATTTATGAGTACGACTCCATCACCCCTGGCGGCAAGCACCAAGAAAAATAAGAAGAACCAACCGGCAGCACCTGACTTGGTCAAAGCTGTGGGCGCGCTCTTCGATATTGCCGCGAAAGCGCCTCCCCCTCTGCAACTACAAGCGATGACCCGCGATAAGCTGTACGAAATGCTGGTTCTAGCTCGCTTGCTGAGGGTATTTCGGCGTGCACACCCTAAAGGGTCAATCATTCATCGGCCACCTTCCAAAGGAGGTAAAGCGTCTGAGGTGATTGTGGCGAGTAAACCAGCTCTAGCTGATCGCCAGAGATTCTCACACTTTGATCTGCTCGATGCCGCTGGCCGACCAGTAGGGGAAGCTTGGACATCGGTCGAGTTTGAGTCGCTGAGCTGGGCGCATAACGGCGGATATCCGGGAAACGCCCCCCGCCAGGCCCGACACGAGCTTGACGTCTGTGTACTTGAACCTGGCGCGGGAGAGCGTCCGTCTCACTTGCAGGTCTTTGCGGGGATCAGTTGCAAAGACGTGCGCAGTTCCTCGAAGGAGAACGTACGTGAGGCACTGGGGCTACGGCGCGAAACAGCATTCCTACACCGGCCTGTGCAAAGCCTCGCCCCTTGGTTGGTCACTGAGGTCCCCGCGAAACCGAGTGCACCGATCCTTCTAATCAGCTCCGACGTCGGGGTAAGGAAATACTCATCACCAGTTGACGCCCTGGGCGTCTATGTCCGATTCGTGCGTCGCCCCTGGGAAGCAGAGGTTTAAGCCCTTATTGATCAAACAGCCAAGCCTGGAAATCTAAACGGCATGTTCCTACTTTCGCCGCCACTGACGTTTCGGTGGTGAGCAGCCACCCTGTCTCTCCCCGTACCGGCATCGTTTGCCCAAGGCCAACATATACCCTGAACAGCTGCATTGGGCGATTGCTACGAGAGCGGATTAGCTTGTCCTTGATGAGCCCTGCACCCTACCTCCAGATCCAATGAGGGATTATACCGAAAGCCATCAACTGCCATACTGGAGTCCGTGAGAAGTCGCCGGTTGCGAGGGCTCTCGTACCCTGTGTATCTGGGAGCAAAACTGAGGGCATTATTAGTTTTTATGGTCTTAAACCACCGTCCTAGGGCCATGTCAAAATGTTCTTCGGCGCCCCTGAGAGTCTTTGGGCATCGTCGGGCAGGCTGTTCATCTGATTATTTCTGTCTTCTCATAGACCATGGAGATCCATTTAATTCCAGAGGATTGCACATTCGGGGTCATATCCAAGGGCATGTATTGGATGTTCTGAGAAAGATGCCACCAGCCTAACGATCAACAATCCTCTTTTTGAACAATCACTCGCTGCTCGCCGTCGAACGCTGTGCAATTGACCTAAGCTCTGTTAGAAAAGTTTTGTGGGAGCAGCTTGCCCCGCGATGGGGTGCGAAGCGCTCCTTTACCCGATATCAAACAGTGTCAAACATGCCGCAAATTCAGGCTTTGCTGCCGCGCTGCGGCAGATCGCGGGGCAAGCACGCCCCCACAATTTTCGATGACCATACTTTTCGTACAAAACCTAGTACTACATCGCCAGCACGATAAATCGGGCTCAATGACTTATTGAATTTTCGTTAAAAACTAGAATCATCAACACGCAAGAGAGTACGGATCGCCATACTTTAAAGCAAACAAGCCATCCATACACTCAGTATAGATACTAAACTCCGCATTGCTATACTTCTCATAAAGATCCTGGCCCTCGACATCAGAAAGACTGTATCGTCCCGCCACTATGTACATTTGCACACGACTATCTGTTAATTTATCGATGCCAGAGTACCTATTCCCTGATATCGGCACATGTCCATATTTATTCAACTCTAAAGCAAGACCAAAATATTCACAAACGTCTTCCAATCTCTCTCTGCACGAGTTGACCCCAAAGTTAACCAGCGAATAGTTGATATCTATAACACAAACCACATTAGGCCCCAAAGGAATCTTCCCTTCAAGAAACTCAACAAATATCCTTTTCAGCCTTGCCCGAAATCCAACAAACGAGTCGAGCAGCCCATCACGGCGAAGTGCATCCACCATGACCCGATGAATTCTACACGCCTGGAAGAAATCATCCGAACACAAATCGTCCGGAAGTGGAATGGCCCAGCCTCGTCCATAGCCACCACACTCAAATTCTATGTCCCTTACAATCTTTTCAGCGATTAGAGGATCACCTTCGACCATAATTTGGACAAACTTCCCATGCACTTCCTCGATAATACCCAGCGCAGAACAAGCCTTGCCTTTTAACTCTCTGAACCCTGAAGGTATATCACCCCACCAACTGTCAATTGGCTCTAAAAAAACAGGCACTATTGCATTTGAAACCTCAACAACTGGCGGGAGCGCCCAAGAAACAAATTGGCGATTCCTGTCAAAGTCGACTTGCTGCAAGATAGATTCCATTCGATTCAAAGCCAATCTTTTGTTAGCAACCAACAAGTCCTTTCTGGACTTTAGATACCTGTATGATACTCGATACTTAAGAGCACCATTGACATCTACCAAATCGAATGACTCAAAGATCTCCACCCCTGTCACAAGATGAACGGCCGGTGAATCTTCATCACCTGACATACAGAGGAGGAAAAATTCTAATCGCGGTTTATTATCCTCCCCTACTACGTAAGCCTGACTGACGTAATGGGTGGTACTGGAATGCGCAAAAAATTTAACTTGAACAACCCCAAGCGCCGGCGCCCTCCTGTCAAACAAACTTCGACCCATAAGACGGCGCTGGATTATTAAATCTGCCCCTTCAATATCGACGGACCGCTCAAGCACCCAAAAGCGATCTAGTAAAAACGCCCTCGCCCTAGCCTCGCCCAACTCGCCATTTTGCATTGCTTTCAACCATGGCTGGGATTCCATATTAATCTAAGCCCTTCCTTAATAAATATCCACCGCAAAAAAAAGACAGCGCACTAATTTAGCCAGTCAATTTAAGCACTCGTAATCACTTTCACATCCGAGCCAGACACACTTTTTATGTACGAGTAACTAGTACCGAGCACTGCAAGCTGATCAGACGATATTTTAGCTGCCGAAATGGCCGGTTGAACAATCACAAACCGGAACACCACTTCATGGTCATGGCACTTGTTGCGCAGTAGCTCCAGATCCATGGGTTCCCCCTTGAGGATCCTGTCGAAGCCTTTGGGCAACGACTGCTGGTAGCGGTGCAACAATCGATTGAAGAACTTTTCTTCCGTGTGCAACCACTTCACCGAGCGTGATGCCTGGCCGCAGACCTCGTAGACGTCGGAAACGCGCGCGCCCGGCCGCGCCTCGCCATCTTGCTGAGGGCAATACTTGCAGTGATACAGGTCGACAAAGATGGCGTCCTTGCTTTACTTGATCGCCACCAGATCGGCGATCTCACCGGCGCCATCATCGTTGAAAATGAACGTGTAATCGTCCTCGATTCGGCTATAGGTGAATCCTTGAACGGTATCCGGGCTGCGGTCCGCCCGCATCGACTCGCTGTGGATCTGAGTCGTGCCCCAATCCCAGGCTTCAATCAGGGCGACCGGCAGCTTCAGGTCCAAACTGTTGGGGGAGAAGTAGCGGTAATTGCCTTCGACCATCGAACCGTCGACGGCCAGCAACACCAACGGGTTAGTATCCAGATACTGCTCGAACGAGCCCTCTTCAGCGAAGACGATCTTGACCCCCGGGCAGGAAAATTTGTAGCCGTCATCCAACAGCCGGATCGTGATATCAGGCAGTTGGCGCTCCGTGCCATCGACTGCCGTTGCGCTGATGGGCACCTCCAGCGTCAGTGCATCGATTCGCCGAGGCTTGCCCAGTTCGACATCCAGCAAGTTGAACACCTCCGCCAGGTACGCCAGCGAGATCTTCTGCTCATTTTCGATCAGGATCGACGCAGGCCAATCGGAATAGAACAGGCCCTCGGGCCACGCCCGCTCGATCTTTTCCGAGCGAATCACATCCTTTAAAACGTCAGAGTGGTTGATCGTCGCGTCGTTGAGCTTCTGCGAGGCACGCTTGCACCACTCGATCCAGTCGTTGATGCTTGACGCGTTCATCTCCCAGATCTTGCCCTTGTGCGAACAGCCAACGGTGGTGCGCTGGCCATCCTCGTAGCCGGTTGCGAAAATGTTGGACTTCCTCGCCGTGCCGTTCTCGATTTCACTGATGACGGTATTGATGTCGCGCCCGACATGCATGGTGAAGCGCAGATCCTTGCGCATGCGCGACAGGCCCACGTTCTGCAGCTTCATAAGTTTGATGCCGTGCAAGGTGCGGAAGGTCGGCTCGCCGCTGATGCGTCGGGCATCCTTGGCGATCAGGCTCAGGAACCGGTTGGTTTGCGATTCATCCCCGGAAGAGTGGACGAACAGCGTCTTGTCGGGCGCATGGTAGTAGGCCAGGTAGAGGATCCAGTTGGTGTCCACAATTGTCGACGTTTGCGCCCAGCCGACAGGCGTTTCGCGCCGCGTTACCATGACGATGGTGTCGGCCTCGTCGTTGATGGACAGGAGCTGCAGCGGCTCTTTCTTTTGCGAGAAGTGCTTGGCCTTCTCGGGTCGCCAGTCGTCACGCTCCAAGTGGTAGGCGATCGCACTGATCTTGGGGTTAGGGTTCAAGCCGAAAATGTCCTCGGCATCGGCATCCTCAGGAAACTGTTCGGTGAACGTTTCTTTTTCGATCTCGCGGGCGATCTTGTCCTGGCTGACATCGCGGATCACCGCACTCCAGTCGGCACTTTCCTTGTACAGCACCGCCATCTGGTAGTCGACTTTCTGGTTGGCGATGTTCGAGACGAACTTGGCGTCACCGAGCGTATCATCGACTCGTGTCAGGCGACCGATAAACTGCAGGGTGACGGCGGGACTGCGGTGCTGGTCGTGGATCGCCGCAATCTTCAGCTCCGGCAAGTCGAAGCCTTCCCCCAGCATGTCCACACAGACAATGATCTTGTATTTCTTTTCGACGATTTCACCCAGTAGTTTGGCCCGATTCGGTACCTTGCTGTGGATGAGAATGGGCGAAAGATCCTCATGCTGTTTGTACAATTCAAACAGTGCGGCGGCACGTTTCTGTGACCGTGCGCGCACCATCAGCAGGTGGTTGAATCCTTGCGCGCGGTCGTTTCGCAACAGCTCGACTGCCTTGTCAGCCACCACCTGGTCAGCCAGTTCCAAGTTGTACTCGCGCACCGGATGGAACTCGATCGCCTTGAAGTAGCCATCGATCTGGGCATCCTTCAGCGGGTAGTTGTAGATGATCTTGCCATCCAGCGGCTGGTTGTCCTCACGGAACGGCGTGGCCGTGAACTGGAGACAGGGCTTATCCTTGAACGCGGTTTTCACCCGGTCCCAGGTCAGGGCGGCCACGTGGTGCGCCTCATCAATGATCAGGTGGCTGCACGACGCGGCCAAGGCCTCCAAGGCCGGCTGGTCGAAGCGTTGCAGCGCTTGCGGCGTGGCAACGATGACGTTGGCCTCGGCTAGCTGTTGGACCCCGTCAGCCGAAAGGCCTGAACCGATCGCCTGCACCACTGGGTTGAGTGCGGTGACCGAAACGGCACCAATCTCCCGTAGCTTCTTCAGCTCAAGGCATTTCTCAACCAGCTGCGAACGCAACGGGTCGGAAGGCACCAGAACCAGGGTCCTGGGCAACCGCCCGGCGACCAGCAGCCCGAGCATGGTGTCGGTTTTCCCGGTACCGGTCGGCATGACGATCGTGGCGGTCGTGGCGGGTGCCATCACCAGATGCCCCAGGGCGGCGTACAGCGCGGCCAGTTGCGGCTTGCGCAAACCCGGCGTCTGGGTATCCCGAACGGCTAGATTGAAATTGAACAGATGCTGCTGCCAACTGCGATAGACGTCTGCGTACTTCCCTGCTTCAACGGCCATTACGGATACCCGAGTGGTGGATGAGGATTAGCCTTGCCTAGCTACTGGCCACATGCTACCAGCGAAGCTCTGGCGCGGTGTAGCCCTGCCAGCCGCCATCCCCCGCCTTGAGTAACCAATCATCCAGCTCTCACCCATACACGCCGAGACTGCCATACACTAAGAACCATCGACGACCACCCTGGTCCGTACCAAAAATCGCCAATCGCGATCGCTCCCACATCCGGTACAAATGGGGGCAAAACTGGGGGCACACTTCGATTTTTTCAGGCTGCAACTACCGCCCTAGAGCCTAGTCAAAATGTTCTTCGGCGACCCTGAGAGTCTTTAGGTTTCGTCTGGCAGGCTGTTCGGCTGATCATTTCTGCCTTTCCACAAACCATAGAGCTCCACTCACTTCCAGTGGTTTGCTAAATTGGGGGCACATCTTGGGATGGTTTGAAAAGGATGCCCCCAGCCTGAGGCTCAACAATCTTCTTCTCGAAAAATCACCCGCGACAGTTCCCTACCGCCGTTGAATGCTACCAGATCACCTCAGTTCAAAGACTGACAGCGAAGCGTACCGTCGCTTGAAGTACATCCTGTGGAATTTGACCCAAAACGGCTTAACCAGGATGTCCGAGAAAGCTCCTGCGAATCGCTCATGCAGATGTGCTTCGAGAGCATGCTCGATCGCAAGCACAGGGGTCATGCCGGGCGCAGAGAGGTCTAGTGCAATTGATTCAACCACCGCGGGCAGGCAAAGTAGCCAGGGTTGCCTGTGACTGCAGGCTTGCAGGGGTTGGCTGTTCCCACAAGGGCTGTGGTCACTCACCACTTTTCACAGGCTATACAACGCACGCTCGATATCGACAGCACGCCAAGCGCGCAACTCGCCGTTACGCTCCTTCCAGTAAGCGCTTTCGCCCAGTTGGTTCTGCTTTTCTGCCTCGATGCAAAGTGCCTGGCAATAGGCTTGGTAGCGTGCAACGTTTTCTTTTACATCGCTCACATATCCTCCGCGCAATTTGAATCCGAAGTTCGGATGTTTTTCTGCGATAACAGAATCAATGACCCCACAAGTATCGGGGGCAAGGAAAGCGGCGACTTTGGATGCAAACGCAAAGCCCAATTGTGGCAAAGCACAAAGTAGCTTCACTGCTTCACCATACTGATGGTCGTCGAGAAGGCGCTTGGCATCTCTGATCAAGGCAACAGCCTTGCCACGACCAAAGTGATTGATACCGGGTCTCTGACAGACTTTTTCATTGCGCACGAAGCTGGACCCTACCAACGCCAACTGTACCCTGGATAACGCACGATTGGCGGTCGTGCGCCCAGCAGCACCTGCGTAATGCCCCCAGTAAAGGGTACTCAGATACCCAAGCAACACCTCGTCATCCACAGTCGAGCACATCAACCCGGCGTGATGCGCTTCGAGTTTCGAAGACGTATTGAACGCCACCTCACGATGCAACGCTAACGTGCCACAGAGGCCGACCATTGGATATGCATAGGCGTCTCGCTTCTGTTTGAAACTCACTGACTCGACCTTGATTTCAAAACGACACTATGCCACGAACGAATTCGAAATGATCAAGGTGGCCTGGTAGATTCCAACAGAAAACCAAACCTGACCCGATGTTCAGCAAGACCCTGTGGTCGCGGGCAAGCCAGCCCCCCCCAGAAGTCGCCAGTCAGGGCCTGGGGCAGCATTTACTTTGCAGAATCTCACACACTCGGATCATAGGCCTCCAATGGAACTGACCCAGTTCCGAAACGCGCAGGAAACGGGTCCGTCGAATTCATCCCCTTCACTGGCTTTCGCAGGTATCGCTCCCAGTCATCCGCGACATGGCGCAGGTCGATTTCATCATTGAACGACGTATGTCGACAGGCATCCATGCGCGCCTCAACCGCATGTTTGAGAAGTACAAATGAAGCCAATTGCTCCTGATCGAACGACCGGGCGAGATAGGGATAGTGGATCGCGAGCTCAGCCTCGCCCTTCTCTTGCAATTGCCGGTTCACCCGACCGAACAGCCTGTCCACACGCCCTACACGCTGTTCGTTATCACCGGGTGTCCAGGCAATTCCGTAATGGTGCACCTTGCTGCATTGAAGGTGCAGGTTCACCCCCTCCTGGAAGACCGAAGTTGCCACCAGCACGTTGGGGTAAAACGGGCTGTTGAAACCGAGAATCAACCGTCGGCGATCGCCGGAATGACTACTGGCGTACCACGCAGGGCTTTGCAGGCTGGTCAGGATGCGCCAGTCCTTCTTCCAGTCAGATAGCCCGTGGGCGGTGATCTTTCCACAGATCTGCTCGAAGGAATCCAGCGCTGCAATGAAGTACTGCCGAAGCAGCGAATCGTGCAGGCGTGGTCTCAGCGACTTGATGAATTCCAGGTAACGACTTTGAACATCGCCCCCCTTATCCTTACGACGAAACTCGGTGAACCAACTGTAGAGTTCAATGATGACCGGGCTGGCAAACAGGAAACCGACCTTCACATAATTGCCAAAATTCTCGGCGATAGCTCGGCCCTGCGGCCCAAGACCCAGCCACGTTTCCAGCCGCTGGCGTGTAGTTTCGGGCAATCCTTCATACATCAAGCCCCACAAAGTCGGCATCGTTTTTTCGTACTGTTCACCCGCTCCCCGCGTGCGCTCCTCGTGAAGCGCAAGACGAGCCCGCAGCGCTGCGCCCCCGTAATCGTCCCGATCCCGCTCGCCCACGCGCTTGCGGTCATATCCGGTATATCCGCCGCAGCGGTAGTCACTTGCAGGCTCCAGCAACAACGAAAACAGGCTCTCCGGCTTTCGCAAGCGCAAGCTGAAATTCGAGCAGTCCGTGGTCCGGTCTTTGCTCTGTTTCTTGACCACGAACAAGTCAGCAATGTGCGAGGCCAGCTTTTCATCGCCACCCAAGCCATCACGGACCTCAGTCAGATCTTCATCTTGAAGAAAATCATGGTAGCCCGATTCTTCAGCCACCTGCTGGGAGACATATCGAATGAAGAAGGCTCGCGACCAATTCTTCTTCCGCCACCCCTCCACCAACTTCTTCGGATCTCCCGGGTGCCAGGCCTGGACGATACGCCGCGCCAACATCAGGTCACTGGCTGCGTTCATGCGCTGGGTTATCTCCCGCACCGAAGCAATCCGCCTCACAAATACCAGGTGCTTGTGCTCATGCAACGGCATACGAGTGTCGAAGACATCCTCAGGCTGGCACTCGATCATCAGCGTGTCGTACTTGGGATGATCGGGATGGCTCTTGAAATACTCACGGTGCAATTGAGTGAGCTGAGTCAGAATCCCGGTATCCGGGGCACCGGAAAATGCCTGTGCAGAGTGTTCCTGTTCCAGTGATGCGGTCGCGCTGGCTGCGGTACCCGGCTGCGTGCCAACGGATTCGAACCCTTCGAGGTAGCCGTACAGGAATCTGCGGCCGCTACCCCTCTGGCCTAGTTGCTGCACCAGCTTCTTCTGGTACAACGCAAAAAACATCTCGGCCTCAGGATTGTCCAGAAAACTGGCCGGCAGCGTCTTTTCATGGCGGTAGTTGTATTTGTTGCGGTAACCCTCAGCGCCCTGCATAAGGCGCAAACGGCGCAATGCATACTTGGCGAGCAACTCATCCGGAGCAGGTTGTGGCCCGTCAGCAGACGGGTCGATGAAATACCCGAGAATGGAGGCTATATCCCGGAGCGAAGAATGGCTAGGCGTGGCGGTAAGCAACAAGACTTTCTGCCCGAGCCGGCCGCCTACTTCCCCGAAGAACTTCCGTGCGGCCTTGGCGCGTTGAGAGCTGCCATCGGCGTTACGGAAATAATGAGCTTCATCCACCACGACCAGGTCAAAGCCCTTGTTCCCCAACGATGACTTGAGCGCACGGTGAATCCTGCCAGCCTCTTCTTGGGCTTTGACGGACACATCACCCGATTGCTTATCCTCCCGCTCAACCAAGTTGCTGAGCGAATGGATAGTGGTGAAGTAAAACTGCCCGCTACCCTGCGCCACTGCATCACTCAGATCATGGAGCCGCTTGTGAATCTGCGCCTCGTGCAGCGGGCTTTTTTCAGGCCCGTCGCAGGTAAGGTGCGTACCGCCCTTGTAGTGGTCGCGCAGGAACGCGGCATACTCACGCGCCCACTGGTGGCATATGTCTTCCCGGGGTGCCATGACCAGCACCTTGGCGTCGGGCTTCAGCTTCCACAGCAACGCGATGACGCCCAATGCCTGGAACGTCTTGCCCATGCCGACCTCGTCGGCCAGCAATGCCACATTGTGCATGGACAACTTGTTCCACAAGCCAGCAACACCCTCGATTTGCCGGGTGGGCATGGAGATGTCGTTAGGCGAGTATTGCCACGCCTCATTGCCAGCGTCGAAGTTGATCCAGTTCGCGACCTGTTCCGGCTTCAACCCACCCCAACCAGTGTCACGCATAACCACATTCCTTCTGAACACGGCGAACATAAGCCAGCTTCCTTTGCAGTTCCTTCGGCAAGCGTGGCGTCGGCACCTGTAGTGTCGACCACAACTCGTCTCCCGCCGTACGGTGGCCGGCCTTGCGGTACAGCCCGGCTGCCAGTTGGTGAAGAGAATTGACCTCCTGGGCGAGGAACCAGTTGAACACGCTGGGCGGGCTGCCGTTAATCTGCTGTCGTGCCTTGGCCGCCAGTTCCTGGAGACAGCCCGGATGACCGAATACCCACAACTCGAGCTGGACCGTATCGGAAGCTGCACGCAAACGCTCGCGATACTGTTCGACTGCGTGGAACAACCGGAAGTAAGACAACGCGTCCTGTTCGATAACGGTTGAGGGCGCTGTCAGGTCCTCATCCGGCCCGGCACCATTGCGCAGGCAAGAGCGCAACACCGTGTTGGTGTCGCTGTTCGGATCGACTCCGGCCAACAGACTGTCGAGCAGGTCCTTCAGTAACTCGAAACTTTGTGCGCGTCGGAAAGACTGACCGCTCTCAACAATGATGCCCCTGAACACCGCAGGGCTGTTCTTGCGCAGAAGAATGCCGTAGCTATGGTCGGCGAGCATGGCTTCGTTATCGGGTGTCACCTGCTTGATCGGTATCAGCAACCACATACCCTCATGGCGCCGTGTGCGCCACTGCAGCGGAATCGGTTCGCTCACACCCGGTAACTTCAGCCAATAACCATCACGGGGTTTGCCTACCCACCAGTTGCCTGATACTGAAAAACAGGCACGCTTCCAGTCATAGAGCACCTGCAGGTCGAAAGGCAGCTCTTCCGGCACATCCAGACGATCGTCGGACAACAACTGCTCGCTGGCAAAATCGGCTTCGGTGACGTCAATGCGCGCTCCCAGCATGTCTGCATCACGCTTGAAGTTCAGCACGATACCGGCTTCGATATTGCGCTGCTCGAAACTGCTGGTACCGGCATGGGTGAAATTCCATGAGCCGATTGCCAGGCAGCTCCCCTGGGGGGCGCGACACAGCCAGGCCTTGGCATGGGTGATTTCGGTGAGCAGATCAGGCGGAGACGGGTTTTTGTGGAACGCCAGCGTTTCCGTCTCTATGCAGGCCGCCAACGCCTCACTCCAAGGCGTCCGGAAGTACCGCCCCTCTAAGCGGTCCGCGACCAGAGCCACCTTCAAATCAGGATTACCTGATTGCTCCTGGAGCCGCTCTAGCAAGTTGGGCACGTCGGCCGCCAGGTAGGGGGACCAAATCTGCAGTGAGGTGATGCGGTCCTGTGCCATGAGATGCTCAAGGAAGGTGCGTTTGTCGAAACTGTGCACAAATTGCCAATCAGGCCCTTCGGCCAGGCGAGGCCGGGTGCGCCAGCGGAGCTCCAGTTCCAGAGGCTCGGCCAAGGCATCGAAGAACTTCTGAATCTGCCTATATTGGTCGTTACTGCAGACGCGCTGGAAGGTGAACACCTCCTGATTGCGTCCCCAGCCGCCGACAGTCAGGTTCGCGCTGCCCGCCCCCAACACCATCTCCCCATTCTTGCTCTCCAGAAAGATGAGCTTGGGGTGAAACAACGTCTGATCGGTAAAACCATGGTAAGAATTCAGAGCGCGAGCAGACACACAATGAACGTTGATGGCCGTGCGCTTGTACTGGTCGGCGCCCAGCATCCGCTTGTCGCAGAACACCCGGAAGTCGATATCTTTCTCCACTAGGTGTGCCTGAAAGCCTTCGAAGTCCATGCGGTTGCGCGGCGGGTCCATGTTCAGCACTGCCGGAAGCAGGTGGGATTCGACAAAACCGAGGTTGAGGTTGAACGTGGTCAGCCAGACCCGTTTGAGCTCGCCCATTTCCTTCAGTTGCTGCTTGAAGGCTCCGATCAGCTTCATGCGGCCACCCCATGCAAGCCCGCAAGAAAGTGCCGAAACTGGGGAATGTAGTACTGGTGCACCCAGCCACCCAACGGACGCTCGGCAAGGGTCGGCTCACTGCGGGGCCGCACATGGATCTTTAGCTGCTTGCTATCGGCTCGGGTCACCCACGGCGACTGGCCGCGGTTTTCCATGATAAACGCGTGATAGCTCAACAATGCGTCCATCTGTGCATCGGCGTCGCCTTGGCCTGCCACGTTCAACAAACCCTGGAGGCGTGCTTGCCCAGTAGTGGAAAGCACCGTCGTCATGGAGCTGTCGGCTTTGATGGCAGCCGCACAGGCGGCCAGGGTCGAGGCATTACGCCCCAGGGCTTTCCAGCGCTGCCAGACCGTTTTGACGGGCTGGGATTTCTCGGCCAGCATCAGGTGGAACAACAGGTCCAGCTCGCTGAGGAGCGGTTCCAGCAAGCGCACGTGCACGAGTTTTCGCTGTGCGTCTTTCGGCAGCGGCTGCTTCATCGCCTCCTCAAAGACATTCGCAACCGCCCCGTCGCCGTGCTTGGGCGAAGACAACACGTTATACAAGGCTCCCGGGGCACCCCGATCCAGGTCCGTGGTGGACAACCAGAAACCGCATGTTCTGGCACCTACCGCCGCCGATGACGGAAAGGCCTCGACCAGAGCCTCGGGAAGCGTTGCCGGTATGTCCTGGAAGTTTATCTTCGGCTGGCTGCGACTGTTTGCCAGCAGGTCTTGCAGGTGAGGACGCAGGAGGTTGTAGAGGCGGGAAAGCGTCGGGGTGATGCTGATCAACGCGTCTGCGTCTTTCCACAGTACCGTCGCCGTGGGCAGGTTGTAGCGATAGTGACGGTCGAAGAAGCCCATTTCTACCAACGGCGTCTTGTAGCGGCCGCTTACGCCTAGCAGGGTTTGCCGAGCCAGTACCTGCGCTTCCGGGACATGGCTGAAGGTGAGCGAAGGGTTCCCTGTACTGTCGAACCACCCTCTTCGCGCCTTGCTGATCCCCAGCACGCCGGTGCTTTCCAGACCCGCGGTATTTTCATGGGCGATGACGCTGTAGACGTAGAGATTTTCCAGGTACACCAAACAGGCATGTTTGAACCTGAGATCGTGTTTGCCATCGTAGACCCTCTTCAATCCGCTGCCTAGCGCAATTGAGTCGTCCTCGACTAGGCTCTTGATCAAGAAGTGATTGAACAGGTTCAGGGTGAAATTACGGATATCGTTGGAAATGGAGCTGATTCGGTTCTGGAAAATCTGCTGGCCGAATCCAGACCAGATCACCTGCAACCCCAAGGGATCGATATTCAGTTCATTACCGAGGCTTTCGTCGTACTCGGTCAGAAAAGCATTTAGCAACACACCCGGACACCTCTAAAACGGACAATTCCTTTGTATCCGCCCTTGAAGCTGGCTGGATCCAACCCGACCCGAAAAATTGCATTTCGCCACTATCACTGTCAAGGGCGGCGCCGTCGTCGCTGGAACGGCAAGTTCAAGCCAGCCATCGACGAATGTTTATCAATGATCCGCGCTTCAGCTGCTGGATCCGTAGGACTAAGTCCATCTCTCCTCCTATTCGAAGTACTCGGGGTAGTTACCACACAGTCAGGGTGGATATAGCTACCGCTGAGACAAGCGGCCCCCTTAAGACACGGCCTCGCCCTGCTTCTGACTATCCCGCCATGGAGCTACTCTGACGTCCAGAGTGCACCACCACGACAGCTGTCAGGAATCGCCATTCACGATCGCTAGCACAGCCGGTGCAAGTGGAGCACAGCTTGGGGCACAACTCTTTTTTATCGGCCTGAAATAACCGTCTTAGAGCCCAGTCAAAATGTTTTTCGGCTACCCTGAGAGTCTTTAGCTTTCGTCGGGCAGGCTGTTTAGGCGATCATTTATGCCTTTTCATAGACCATGGAGATCTACCCACCTCCAGAGGATTCCCACACTCGGGGCATATCTGAAGGCATGCTTTGGATGATTTGAGAAGGATGCCCCTACCAGAAATGCTGGTGGTGATGGAATGATACTGCTTCGCGGATACATCTCAGGGAAGCACCTAAACCCCTCACCTGCTCTCCAGCACCTGCTTGCCCACCCCATAAGCCGTCCCGCTGATCCCCAGAAAAATCAACCAGGTCGGATCGAACACCGGATAGCTCAACTGCTGCTGTACATGGAAGATTCCCACCACCAGCAGCAGGATATTCACCACCACCGCCTGGTAGCGATGCAGTTGCTTGCGCTCGTCGAAGCCGGTTAGAAGGTCGTACCAGAACCCACGACTTGGCACGTAGCTGCGGCCGCTCGGGGCATTGCGGTCAGTGATCCAGGACAGGCCCGCCGTGCCGATACTGATGCCGAGCAGGACCAGCAGCGATCCATCTATCCGACGCAGGTCCCCATACAACAGCCACAGGAACAGCCCGGTGGCAACGGCGAAAGTGAACCACAGTGCCATCTGAGTGCGGCTAAGGCTGAAGGACGCGCGCACGGGTTTCCAGTCGGGCTTGCGCAGCGCCAGGCCAAAGCATGTGGCATCGACGTCCGCCGCCTCGACCGGCTCCCCAGCAAGTGCCTTGCTGGCCAGGTCGTCGTAGCGCAGGACATCGGTTCCGTCGTAGCCGGGGTATTCCTTGAGGTACTGGTTCCGAGTCGTATCGTCCGGAAACTGCGCCAGCCTGGTCCGGAGCTTGCGTGCTTCCTTCCACCACGGTGGGATCGTCGAGTCCGGCTCGTCACGCAGGGTGTCCGTCGCCCTTCCGACATATACGATGGCGGCGATGGCCAGCACGACCAGCAAAAGCGCAAGCGCCAGCCTGGCTCCGGTGGTGATGCTCACTGATGTGGCCTGGCCACGTGATGGAATCATCGCCAGCGCGGCATCGTTGCTGGACTGCCATCCGAGTGCCGCATACAGGTCCGTCGGGGCAAACAGGGCCCCGTCGGCATACAGCATGGACCACAGGCGTTGGGTTTCCGGCCCCTGGCGGATCCGGAACCTGAGCTGGACATATTGATCCACCGTTTCTGAGGCGATCAGCACGGCATCGTCGGGCAAGGGCACGCCATTGAGATACAGCACGAATGCCCCGTTCAAGGCTTCCTGCGACGTCTGCAAGGCAGTGAACGCCGCCTTGTCCACGGCAATGACCAAGTCGCCGGTGCCGACCAACGGACGAGCGTCGCTACCCAGGGTGGCACAAGCCGGGTCGCGGTTGCTCTCGCCTGTCTTGAGTGTCGCGTTCTTTTTGTCGGCCAATCTGCTTTCAAAAAGCCCTGAATCTCTTACCACTATGCATTTTGTCGCCAGTTGCGGCGTTTCCGTGGCCGCCGCGCCGGCGGCAAACAGATTCAGCGCTAGCAGTGCGCCCATGAGTCCCCACAGCTTTTTCATCATCGCAATCGCCCTCCTCTTTCGATGAGCCGCAGGTCAATGCGCCCGCGACCTGCATGTCCCTTTGCCCCACCTCAACCGTTCATGGAAATCAGTGGTGATACCGAGATGATCCTTGCTTGAACCTCATGCAATCCACGCAGCGCGTCTTCGCTTGCGGCGGTGTCGGGCGACAGCGGGTCGGCCCCGAAGAACCAGTCCAGATCCAGGGTGCTATTGAAACCGTGGCGAGCGCTGTTGCCTTCGGTCAGCGAGGTGGCGAGCATCGCGACCTCTAGCCAGAGCTCACGGTCCAGCCCGTCCTTGAATTTCGCCGGCTCGACGGTCATGACCAGCCCCTGCATCGCGTCGGTGTTCCATGGGATTCCGAGCCACTGAGCGTCCACCGCCTGCCGCATACCGTCGCGGTCGACGGCCCACGCTGCCAAGACCTTGACCTTTCCGGTACCATCGACACTGAGATCCACGCCGAACGTAGCCCACTCGCTGACGGAGGTGCTCTTCAACTCCAAAACACCGACCTCGCTGGTCTTCGTGCTCTCGGGACGCAGGCCCAGGCGAAGCTCCACCACTCTGGAGCGCGCCTCCAGATTTGCGACCAGCCGCATATTCAGGGACAGCAGCGTTCGTGCCCCGGACGCCGGCGGTACTGCGATACCCGGTGCGACCAGGTCCAGATAACCGAACTTGTATTGATCCGGTATGCTCACGGCACCACGGCCAATAATGATGGCCGGGGTCTCGAATTCGACCACCCGCACCCGCCCGTTTTTGACGTCAGGCACGACGCCAGAAATCCCTTGGAGGCTGTTCGAGCCAAGCATGTACAGTGCCGTCGGCCGCTCCAGCGGCCGACCTAGGCCTGAACGCACCTCACTGAATAACAAGGCAAGATGACGCTGGGTGTGGGTCGGGAACGGCTGCATCCCTTGTGCGGGCCTGAGCCAGAAGCGCTCACCGACAGAATCTCTGGCGGTGAACTTCAGTTCGCCATTCTCCAGGCGCGCCCGCAAATCCTTGACCTGCCAGGCCTTGCCCATTTCCAGTGGGCTGCCATCTGCAACGAAAACGGTGGCGAAGTTGCGGTTGGTTCTTGCCCAGTGCATCGACGTGCTCTGGCTGAGGCTGATTTCGCACGTCCACTTGAGTTCGTCCTGCGCAACGACCTTCACGTCGGCAAAGCCATGACCGGATGGCAATGTCCATTCGATACTTGCCAGCAACTTCGGGGCATTGCCGGCGCCCCGTTTCTCGGCCGTCGGTGGCACCAGGAAGACGGAAAGCAATGCTCGCCGTTCGTTCATTGGCGCATGCAGCAGAGCGCATTGCCAGTCGGTGATGCCGTTGGTCGTGGGCACGCGGAGCAATGACATGCGCTGGTCACCGTTCGCCGTTATGTCCAATATCCGCCAATCCATGGTCACCTCCCATGGTGTTGCGGACAGGCCAACTTCTACAAGGTCCATGGCGCCTCCCTCTACGTCAAGAAAGAGTGTGCCTTGCATGCCCGGCAGTTGAATCCAGCAGTTGCGGGTCAGGTCCGGCGGGTTCAGCCAGTCGATGCCATTGACCAGCCAGTGCGGGTGCAGGTAGCGCCGCAAGCCGACGCTGAGGAAATGTTCCTCCAGTTCCAGTGACTGCATGGTCGGTACGCCGTGGGTGTTGACCTCGAGGCTCACCGGGTCGAGCACCAGTGCGGTATTCGGGAATGCCGGCGCCGAGACCGCATCGGACTCAAAGGTAAGGCCGATCGGCCCCTCGACGGAGAGCATCGCGCTCTTCCCCATGGCTTCGTCGTAGGCTTCGTAAGCAAGGCGTGGATCGCGGCCGATTTCCTTTCGTACGTCAGCAGCGTGGACAACCCCGTTGGCTCCGGCGGACATGGCATACCCGACACCTGAGCGAACCTCCGCGACCACGCGATCCGCCAGTCCGCCATGGGTGAAGGGCCTCTCTTGCAGAATGGCCATCAGCGGCGGCGTTCGTCCCTCGCCCTCTTCTGGCGACTGCGTCAGTGGAATCATGGCGCGCAACTGCGGCCGGGTCAGCTCGATGCGAGTCGATTCGGCAAGCATCGCCACACGCAGCCAGGCTCCTTCGAAGTCGTCGGACCACGCCTGGCACTGCCCGTCGGTCTCGCGCAGCAACGCGGCGGTGTAGCGAGAATGCAAGGTAATACGATGGCGGAACACGGTAGCCGAGGGCTTATCCCAATGAACAGTGTGCAAAATGGTGCTGGCCGGCGCGGGCAGCAGGTTGATCGTGGACGACTGACCATCCCTGTCGCGCCCGGCGAAGGCTTGTATCTCGAAATTGGCCAACTGACTGTTGCCGGTGAGCAAACGCGAAGCACGCCCGGGCTTTTCGACCCTGAAGTCGTTCTCCTTGGGATTGATCCAGGCGTAGATCGGCCGACCGTCGAAGCGCCAGCGTTGGGTCAGAATGGTGATCGCGCCCAGTTGCCGCCATTGCCATGCCCTGGCGTAGGAGGGATCGGCCTTGAGCACATAGCTGCGTGCGGTACCGGCTGCCTCATAGTGGATATCGGAGCGGGCCAGTTTTTTCCATTCTTCAAGGGGCGCCGACAACGCCTGCATGCTTTCGATCAGTACTCTTGCGCCATCGAATACCACGAGGTTGCCATTCCTGCCTATGGCCAATGTCTCCAGGCGGCTGTCGAGCACTCCCAACTTCGCGCTGAACAGTCCGGATTCGACTTGTGGTCTCGCGAGCAACTGGACACAAGTGCCAGCGGGGATCTGCAATGATTTACCGTCAAATGAAAGTGCCTGGCCGGCGTTCATGGCGAAGCTGGTGACGTTCAGGGAGTGCTGGCATTTCTCGTTCACCTGTTTCAGGATATCTTTGATGCGACCCTTATCGAGTAGCGTGCCCAGGCCGGTTCCAAGACTCGCGAGGATCTCGCCCAGTGATGGAATTTCCATCTGATAGACCGCCTGGGGTTTGAGCTCCGGCCGCTGACTCAGTCGTTCAGTGGAATCCATCAGCCCATCCAGTACCACCACGTCCAGGCGCAGACTGCTTACTGCGGGATCGAGCAGTGCGTCCAGTAATTTGCCAAGCTCCAGATCGCGCGAACGGTCGATGTTGGCGGCTTCGAGCAGATACAGGAAGAGTTTGATCTGGTGATCGTCCTTCAGGCCTTTGAACACTTTATAGCGAAGATCCGGATTGGCGATCCAGCGTACGAAGTCGCTGTAGGGCACCCGTGGGAAGTTCACCTTGAGGGCGGCGCGATTGCCAAAAGGAGCCCTCCATCCACCGCCTGCGAGCCCCGTGAATGACGCCCCCAGTAGGAGCAAGTTCTCCACGTTGGGTCCCTGCCCCGTGGCTCGCTCTGCTGACGCGGCAGGATCGGCGAAACTGACGGTTGCCAAGCCTGGTGAGGTCAAACCCAGGCGCAACGACAACGAGTCGACTCCGGGCTCCTTCGCGATGCTGATTTTTTCACCTTCGAAATCGATTTGGAACGTGTTGCCCGCCAGCACAATCGACAGTGCCTTCTTCGCTGATGTACCCGAGACCGGCACTGCCGGAACTGTTTGGAGGGTGGCCCCATGGTAAATACTCAGCGTCAACTTGCCGCCGTCCGGCCCCGAGTAGCGGAAATCTTCCAGATAAATTTCTCTGGACGGTTGAACCGCATCGAAATGCAACGCACCGCTGCCATCCACCTGGCGGAACAGATCCAGCGGCAGACTTGCATCGCTGTGCAGGCCCAGTCGTGGATAGTCCGCCGACAAGGGTTGCAGGCCTGCTGGGATCACGCCGAGGCGTTGGACAGTTTCACTGTCGTTGATGGTCGTGCGACCAATCGCAGTGCGGCGCGAATACGTCAGGCTCAGTTTCGGTTTACCGTCGACCTCGATCTTCGCTGCGGGCAACCAGGGGGCGCTACCCTGCATGCCCCTCGGCAAGCTTCCACTACGCCCGACGACATGGGCGCAGACCTCATACCGCGCACCGTAGGCGAGCGTTGGCAAAGGCTGGAAGCCATTTAGCAGTGTCGCCGGATAGTCCGTACCAAAAAACGCCTTGCCCAGGGGATCGAAGCCGGCACCCGGCAGGCTTTCGTCAAAAGCGCTGCAGGCCAGTGGGAGTCCGTCATAGTGCAGGAACAAGGATCGACGGCCATCATTGATGGTTGTAGGGACCGGCTGTACGGTAATCGCTTCGGCCAGTGCGGCGGGTGACGGGCTGGCCGGATGATGGAAATCGGCGAGGTTGGCGTAAGCCCACGGCGTATAAGTCTGGCCATCAATAGTTCGTCGCAGGGCCAGCGCCATCCCGGAAAAGGCGGCGGAGAATTCGTCCTGCTCCAAGTCGTCGACCACCGGGTCAACGGTGAGCGGAATCGCCAGGGGACCGGGAGCGAGGTCAGGGGAAAAGCGGGTACTGGCCGGAACGAACAGTTCTCGCTGCACGGTCCTCTGCATATGTTCGCTGACCAACGCCAGGGCCGCCAATGCCTCCTTATCTGCCGGAAGTTCCGTGGGCTGGCCCTTGGGGAGGTCTGTGAAAAAATCTTCGGGAGCGGGGATGAACGCCAGACAATCGAGCATTGATTGTGTGGCGTCCGGCTTCGGCCCGGTTCCACGGCCGCCCAGCCGCCAATTCCAGAACTCAAGCCCTTCGGCTGCTTTTTCCAGCGTCTGGGTAGTCGCTTTCGACTGATGCAGCACCGTGTCACAGATCAGCTTGCCTACCGATTGACGGGCGGCATCGGCGCCGTTGAGTCCTGTGTTCAGCAGTCCTTCGAAATCCAGCACTGCCTGATCGTAAACCTTCAGGGCCTTTTCCGGGTCACCATCGACGTACTGCTTGAGACTATCGGAAACTGTCTTGCGAATCTGGTGCAACAGGCGCAGCACCGTCGATTCGAAACCGTTTTCACTGAGAACCGCATCCTGCAGGGGTGCCAATTCGGCGCTGAGCTTCTCAAGCGGGAGTGCCTCCAGTTCTTTCCATTTCTGCGCAGCCGGTTGGACGCAGGCCTGCAGTAATCGATACAGCATCGAGTCAGTAGCGGCAAACGATGATGTCCCCTGTCCGCCTTGCGGCCGGCAGATGTCCAGCAACACATCGATATAGGCTTTCATGTCCACCGATATCAGGTTTTGCTGAATTCCTCCTCGGATGGCCTTGCGCAGCACAGAGCGAGGGGTGTCGGCGGGCATGCCGTCCTTTTTCAGGCGCTCGATCAGCACATCAAGCAAAGGCCCGAGTAAGCCCCCCTCCCGTGGACTGTCCGCCACTTGGCCAACGTGAGGCATCATCAGCGCCAGCAGCAGGGTGTCCAGACTGGTGGCCAGTGTGGCCAGGGCACGCCAGGACTCGCGACGCACCCTTTGCACCAGCGAGGGTTGATCCTTCCACTGCACCTCACTGACCGCAAAAAAACCGGTGAATAGCGAGCCCGCCCGCTGCTCGATCCTTGTCAGCGTTCGATACGCAGCCTGTTCAGAGTCATCTTTTCCGAAGTTAACGAAACCCGTCTCCGGATCGATCAGCATGTCACCCATCGCCGGGCGTATAGCGCGGTTAGAACTACAGAAATCCGCTATTCCCGATGCATAGGCAAACTCCACATCATCCGCCTCGAGCCGACCTTCGGTGTCCCCAGGTGAAAGAGCGTCATCGATAAGGGGCTGGAATACCACATCCTCACTACCTGCGTAGTCGATGTGCAGGACGTACGCGAGCCCCAGGCACTGCGGGACCGGAGCAACCCAACTGGATGCGCCCACCAGCACGGCATGGGCATCGAGACTCGCGGTGTTATCGATGCCATTGAGATACAGATTGCGCAGGGCCCAAAAGCCTGGCGCATTGAGGTTGGCTGCGGCTTGGGCGTGGCTCTCGAACCAGCGCCTGAAATCATCAAGAAGAGCCGTGGTCACGCCGGATGGCTGAAGGTCCGCAATCGCCTGGGGAGGCTGGCCGTTAACGACGGTATAGGCACGAAACTTCAAGCCTCCGCCCTTCAGCATATCGAAGAACGCCTGGTACGCCTGTCGGGCCTGTTCCTCCGTTTCTCCTTCCTCTGTCTCGGCCTTAAAAGCGAGCCGAACTGAAAACCCGCGTTGTAGTTCGTCCTGGAATCCCTTGAGCTCTTCCTCGGTCATGCAGATGATGGTCCGCTTCATCCTTTCAGCCTCCCCTGTCCATCAATCAGTTTTCGGGCCTTCTCAAGGCTCTCGGAACGCACCTGGCTTTCACTGTTGCTCGTAACCTCCCTGCGCCCTCCGGTCATGCGATAGCGCACCTGCCCTCCAGCGCTCACGGTGAAGAATCGCGAAATCCGAATGCTCACCCTGAAGGACCCGGTAGCATCGATATCGCCGTTGTCTTGGTAACTCAGGCGCAGGGTCACCGATAGGTAGGCGCTGGCGATACGAAGTACATCGACCACGCCGACGATGACCACCACCATCGATACGGTCAGCCCGCCGCCGGGCTGGCCGATCAACTTGCGATAGGTCAGCGCGACGTTGAGCGAAATCGAAACCGTCCCCGACACACCGCAGAAGGAAAACCCCAGCGAGCCCGAGCCGCCAGCCGCCGCGTCCACCACTACCGCCAGCTCGTTCTTGAACGGCCGGTAGTTCAGGTCGACGGTGAGCCAGCCGCTGCCGCCGATGATGAATACCGAGAACAGGAACGGCAGGTCGGCGCGGGCCAGGGCGAAGCTGTTGCTGATGAGAAAATCGGGAAACGCCAGCAGGCGGAAAGCGTTGCTGATCTGGATGTTCTGCACCCCGCTTGTGCCGAACATCATGCCCATCGGGGGCAGCGCGAACAGGTGTTCCACTCCGACGGGAATGCCGTTGTCCTTGATGATCTTGAGCCCGCCGATCTCGTCGCCAAAGATCGACTGGAAGGTGTTCTGAATGAACTGGAAGCTTGGATTGAGACGGATCTGGCGCGGGTCGAAATCGACCTTGAGGCCGCTGCTCTTGTCGAAACGCACGGCCACTTGGCTCAGCGTGACCATGGATGTACCGGCCACCACTGCATCGAAGTCGGTCAACAGCGTCGCAGTGCCGCTTTGCTCGACTTCGGCGCTGTCCTTCGAGGCCTCCAGGCGTACAACCGCAGAGATCTTCGTGTTGAGCAGGTCCAGAGTCACCGGCCCGACGCTGAACAGAGAGCGACGCTCAGGCAATGGCAGGTCGACATCGACCTGGACCCAGGCTCGCAGGTTCTTCTTGTCGAACTCATGGGTGACGCGGATGGCATCCTTGGCCGCGGCCGGTAGCATGTATCCGGGCAGGAGTTTGCGCAGGTCGAGCCCAGCCAGGTTCTGCAGGACCTTGCCGATGTCCTGCTTCGACAGGTCGACCGGGATCAGGCGTTCACCGAGTCCGTCGATCTGCATGTCCAGGCCCAGTGCCTTGAGATCATCCCCCAGTCGACCGAACCAGGCATTGATCTGCGGCATGTCCACCCGATCCTCGACCCAGCCGAAGAAGTACGATGAGTTCAGGCGCGAGAAATCCAGGTAGGGCAATTCAGGCGTGGAGCCAAAGGCCGCCATGGCCCGCAGGATGTTGTTGGGGACAGCCAGCAGGCCGCCCTCACCCAGGCGGCCGACGGCGTCGATCACTCGGTCGCCGTAGCCTTCGACCAGGTTGCGGGTTGCGGCGAGGTCGTTGCACAGGCCGCGGACGTCGTGGCCGAAGGTCTCGACCTGATTCAGCAGTGTCTTGTACTTTTCGTCATCACCCAGCATGTCGTCGAGGCTGTCGAACAGTTCTGTCTTTGCCTTTTCCAGGCGATCTTTAAGAGGCTGCAATGTGACTGTAGTTTCCTGGACAAGTCGATCCCGCAACCCACTGATTCCGCTAGCCACGTTTCGGCAAGCGTCCTGGACCGCATCATTGACGCCCCCGAACAACGCCGCCGCGTTGTCTAGACTGCTGATCAGTTCGTCGGTGCAAGTGTCAATTAGGTCGATGGCCGCTTTACGACGATTCTCGATCGCTTGCGCAGTGTCGAACACCGGAGGCCCCACCCGGTCCAGAACCAGTACGACTGCCGGCAAACCCAGTAGGCCCTTGACCAGTTGCTCTACCAGCACTTTGCTGCCTAAAGCGTTCTCCGCCTCCTTCACTTTTCCAAGGGTTGTCTCGATAACCTTTTCGAGCTCCTCATTCAACGGCCTGGTCTGGCCTGTAAGCCATTGCTCGGCGTCATCAAGGGAAATCCTGGCCTGCTCGAACAGATGGTCGGCCCACTTCTCTGCCTGCGGAAATACCGAAAGCAATTTCTCGACCTCGGCCGGAACGGAAATCGACACCGAGGTCAGCGCCGTGTCGAACGCCTGGAGCAAATCATCGCCGACGTCGGAAACCGCCTTCTTCAGATCGTCGCTCAGGGTGTTCGCCCCCGTTTTCAGACGCTCCCGCGCATCCACCAGTTGGCCGGCGATTGCCACTGTCTCTTGCGAGAGCAGTTTGCCCGACACAGAAGCTTCCTTGGCAAGCTTCCTGGCGAGCTCCTCGAAAACCTTTACAGCGTTGTCCAACCCTTCGCCAATCGACTTCAATGCGCTGCGGACCGGTTTGAGCGCCTCGACCCGCTCGGGCGTCGTCTCGATTTTCAGCAGTACGTTTTCGACGTTCGCCACGTATGCCGTCACGACGGCTGCGTCAGGCAAAACGCTTTTCACGCTAGCCAGGAACCGGGCCAACAATTGCAGTTGCATTGCCCCCTTGAGAGCCTGTTCGATCATCCGGGTAGCGACCGCCCCGATACGCTGGGCAAAGTCGTCGAGCTCCACGGACAGACGCTGCCGGGCACTGTTGAGTTCTCCCCGAAGCACCTCGCTTGTGCGCGTCAGCGCACAAGCGATCTGTTGCTCCAGGTCTTGCCCTCGGCTGGCTGACCAAGGTTTGGCCTGGTCGATGGTCTTACTCAGGGCATCGAGTTCGGCGCGTGCCCGGTCAAACCCGTCATGCCCGGCAGCTATTGCCCCGTTCACGGTGAGACGGGTGATTTCGATACCGCGCCGCAACTTGCCCAGTTCTGCCGTGGTCGACTCGAACAGGGGCAGCAGCAGCTTTTTCAGTTCACTTTGCAGGTACAAGTCAAAGTCGCTACGGAGGGCGAACTCGCCGGGTAACGCCTGGGACAGCATCTGAATCTGTTCCTGCCGCCAGGCATCCAGTTCCTGAACCATGGCCATGCGCCTGGCTGTGATTGCGCTGCCGAGGTTCTGCTGCAAGGCGGCGCAGGGCGAAGGTACCGAACCGTCCAGTTGTACGAATTGCGAGTCAAGAGCCTTGAAGACTTTGTCGCAACCGGTTTTCAGTTTATCGAAGTGCTGCTCAATGCCACTTTGGGCGATGGCATCCTGTGTTGCCGCAGCACCCAGCGCAACCAGGCGCGCCTTCAGGGCGTCCCGTTCCGCAGCATCCGTCGGACGTTTCGCCGGCAGATCGCCAACGTTCGCCAGGCAGCTGGACAACTCCCTCAACGGCCCCGTAACCACTCTCCCCTTACTCAGCACCCCTTCGAACAATTCCTGGGTAAGGTCGCCTTGCTTCAGGGCGGTGGGCAGCTTATCCAGCAGTATCCGCGTAGCGTTCTCCGGCAGGTTCAGTGGGCTTTCCTGCCGCCCGGCACGCATGAAGGTCAGTGTTTCCAGTCCGACATACACCGGTTTGTCGGCCCGTCCGGCATTGATCGTGGTGCGTTGCGTCGCCGGTGCCAGACGCCAGGTGAATCGGGCAAAGCCTGTCGGCACCTTGATCGTGGCGTCATCGTTCCGTGGCGGAGGCAGGTCGGCGTAGTCGATGCCCCGACGCACGGCCCAGGCGTTGGTATCGTCGGTCTGCTCCGGGGTGGTATCGGCAAAGAAGTACAGGTTGTCGGGATTGAGGCACTCCTGGGCAGCCAGGGGATTGTCTCCATCGCCTTCGGCGGCGGTGACGAAAGCGATGTCAGGCATCGCATAGACCTGGGGCCGCTGCCTGGCGGCATGGCGGTTCCACAGCGGGACGATCCAGCCACTGGTGCCCACGTCCTCGGCCCAGAAGCTGTCCACCGGAATGATCCGCTTGTTGAAGCGCAATGCCCGCAGGAAGCTGCTGGTGTGCGCGGCGGCAGTGGGCATGTCCGGATACTGCCGCTCTGGCTCGAGGATCTCAATGTATTCGCTGATCTTGCGCAGCACCGGCCGGCGGGTCCGGGTTCCCAACCCGCCTTCCGGGGTGAACTGCGCCGAAGGGTTGACCGTGCGTTCGTACACCACCACATGCTTGGCGCGGTGCCAGAACACCGCGATACGCCCGAGCACCTCGACCTTCTGGCGCTGGACGAAGCCGCCGCGGGTCTCGCTGATGATCGACACGCGGTTGTTGTTGAATTTGACCGTCTGGTCGGCATCGCCACCGAGGGGCGACAAGGCGATGGTTTCGATCGAGCCGCCGCTGGCTCGTGGCTGGGCCAGAACCAGCCGCAGCACGTTGGCTGATTCGATCGGCCACAACGCGCCCCCGGACAATCCGTTCGGGTGCAGGCGCGGCGACAGGTCGGGCGTTTCCTGGGTTGGCGAACCCGGCACTGTGTCCGCGTCGACCGGTGCCTCCAGCGCTGCCACGGCGGCCCGGTGCAGCGCCGTCGTGCGCAAGGCGAAGCGCGCGCCAGCGCTGAAGCGCACCGGCGCGAACTGCATTTGCTGCGTAGGATCGTCCGCCCACAGTTCAAGGCGCCGGGGGCGTGTCTGCATCGCCTTGTGCAGCAGGTTCCAGCGGTCTTGATCGCGCTCTTCGTAGAGGGGCACCGGACGCCCGGTCAGTGCCTCGATTTCCGCGACCCGGGTGCGTCGCGCTGTGCCTTGCTCCAGTCTCGGCGTCACGCCGAAGGCGAGGCCATAAAGGAACTCCCCATGCAGCGAGGTCAGCGCGCAACCCAGACCCAGCTCGCCGCGCTGGTTGAACAGATCGCCCGCGGCCCACTCCGGCAGCACGTAGTTACGCTCCACATCCGCCGGCTGGATCCACAGGTGGGCGGCGGGCGTCAGGCGGAATTCGACGGCGCGCCGGTGTGACCGGGTGACGGTCGGGTCCTGGTCTGCATCGATCGGGCGAACGAACCCATTGGCGGCAAATTCTGTCTCGACCTTGGCATCCTGCAGTTCGAGCCGGCGCGGCTTGTCCATGCTCTCGCCAATGACCTGCGGGGGCAGCACGTAGTGATAGAGCCCGGTGGACTGCCTGAACTTCCAACCCCGGTCGTCGCTGTCGTAGCTGGCGATGGTCGCGCTGTCCTCGCCTCCGAGCATTTCCAGCGGCGTGGAATAGAAACGCTGGATGGTGAAGGGTTGCTCGCCGATCAGCAGGCTCTTCTGCGCCCCCGAGTTGCTCTCGATGTCTTCATCCAGATTGGCCAGCAGGCGCCATTGGCGATCGCCGCGGATTTCTTCGGTGCACTTGAGCAGGTATTGGCCGCTGCCGGCCGTGGCACCGGGCTCGCGGTACAACAATGGCTGGGCACGCCCGCTGCGGTCCCCACGCAGGACGTCCACGGCCAACGGATCGACTCTCGCCACAGCGAGGGTCAAGGCTACCTTGATGCCCAGCATTGCGGGGGTGCCGCTGACGCCCGGATCGTCGCGCAGACGTATGCGGATCGAGGTCGATTCGATGAAAACGGGCTTGTCGTGGACCAGTTCCAGGCCGCCCAGCGAGGCGGTGAGTGGGACCTTGCCGGTGAGGTTTTCGATTTGTACCAGCTTCAAACAGATACCGCGAAGATCGTCTCCCTTAACGTCTGTCTCATGAGCCAAATAGCATCCCAATGAAATGGATTGCCGATGCAATGAAGGCCAACTGACCCGCAATGGTATACGTGTCTGCTTCTCGGCCATTACGCGGTCATTGAAGATGCTCGTGTCTTCGGGATTCGACAGCATCGCCGACCAGATCCACGGCTTCTTCTCGAGTTCAAGCCTGCCATCGGACAGGGAACCGCTGCGTTGTCTGGCGTACAGCCCGAAATGCATCAGCCCGTTGCCTGAGGGGGACGCCACTTCAAGCTTTGGCAGACTCGACTGGGGCTGGTCCGGCGCTAGTTGGTGTAGTGAAAACCGTGCACGGTTCATGGAGGAAATGGAGGCATGGATCAGTTCCAGAAAGCCCGTGCCCTGAGTTCTTGGGGCAAAGTTGCCGCTCACCTTCCCCAAATCGATGGCGTTGTACTCCGTGATACCGCCAATGCTCGCTTGCACGGAGATTTCGTGCTTTTCGCTCCAGACATCAGTAACTGTTCCGGTAAGGACCACGGTGATATGCAACTGCTTGCCAAAGCTGAGCCAGGTACCATCCATGCCTTCAGCACGCAGCTCGATAAGTCTGCTTCTTACCCGGATATCTGCAACTTTGTCGTTATCTGTAGATGGAAGCTGGGAGTTCAAGGCAAAACGTTGTTCGATGCGATAACCAAGGCGGTCACCGTTCCCTGAACTTCTGATCGCAATGCCGAGCGCGGGCAACAGCGGCCCGATATCGCCCTCTTCGAAGCGAACGTCGAAACTAGCACTATCGGGGGGTGTACGCACACCCAGGGCAGGTAGCAAATGCCCCAGGATCGATTTCGCAGAGGGCCAATAATCCGGTTTTCTAATTTCGACCCAGGACTCTACGTTCCTGGTTTTCGGCCAGGTGTCCCACGCGAAGCCGAAGCGGCCAATAGCCTTCATCGAAGGTGGTCGCAACGAGCTGAATGAAATGCCGTTCTCTCCAACACTACCGGTCGAGCGGTCCTGGCGACCGAACTCCATGTTTTCCACGAGCAACGGTTGCGCAATCGCTGTGAAACTGGACACGGCCACACGGGGGCTATACAACGCGGAAAACGCGACAAACGCTCGTTCCGCCTTGAACTGCTCATCATCCTGGGGGGACAGCAGAGGCAGCGCCAGGTCGAACCGCAAAAGAGGATTGCTGTCCTGACCTATCAGTACCCGGCTCTTGTAGTGACTCGTAGAACCGGAAGGAAAATGCTCTCGGACCACAGGAACCCGCAGGTCCAGTTCCTGATGAAATGCCCCTGCCTGGTCTTTGCGCACCGCATACTGCTCGAATACCTGCACGCCTTCGAACGCCAGCACGGCACCCGATTGATCGAAACGCCACGAAAGAGTCTTGTCGGCGGCATGTTTCAACACGGCCTTGGCAGCATCAGAGCTCTTCGGCACGGGTTGAATGTTGGTGAGTGAGTCCGTGAATTCCAGATCTGGCTTCCAGGCGTCCTTGGGTACCCAGCGCGCGCATCCCACCATTGCGGCCTTCTTGGCATCGAGAACGTAATGAATCTCGACCACCCCCTCCGCTGCCGGTACTTCGGGCTTGACCGACCTCAATGGCGGCCATGAGAACGTACCGAAACAACGAAACGCCAGAAATCGGTCAGACATTGTCCACCTCCCTGTGAGCCCGGAAAATTGCCAAAGAACGGCGTGTTCGGGCGCCTCGGCTGTTTGCTGGAACAGACGCTGCATTGATAGCACAATGCTAGTCGTCGTTTTCTTTCGCGCTATGCAAGCAAACAAATTTTTTTTGGCTACATTTCCTGAACGTGTCGACTTTCAAGGAATGATCCCGTGGCCAACAACATCGCCGTCAAACTCACCATCGGCATCCCCAGTGAAATCGTTTATTACCTTACATATGCCTACAATGGCGGCACCAAGTGCAGCCCAAGTGTGACCTTGGACCTCGACCAGGCGGGCCCGACATCGTTGAAGGTTCCCGCGCTGGCCTGGGGCACCACCCGCGAGTACGACAGTGACGATGTACTGGCTGCCAGCGCAGGAAAGCCGGCGTGGTTCCGCTCCCTGCGCCCGGGCGCGCAGCCAATCGGGACGGCAACCCTGGCGCGAACGACGGACAACCTGAACGCGGTCTGGACGCCTTTCGACGGCGCCAGCCATGCTGTGAAATTCATCATCGACGGTGGCAATCCATTGGCCGTGGCACCCCATATCGATGCCACGATCATTGTCGGCCTGCGCAAGGCCGCAGGTGACGTGCAGTTCAGTGTCGACGGCATACATGACGGATTTCCCAACTACACGCTGCAGATCAATGGCAAAACGGTCTACGAGTGGGATGCCGTAAAACAGGGTGAAGATCCATCTGCCCTGGGAGGTACAGGCGATCAAAGTATAAAGATCGCCTGGAAGACACTATGACGATCTGATGGTCGAACTCGAGATTGCGCCCGGAAATTGCTTGAACTTGGCTGGAGATTATTCAACTTGCAGAGATGTATGCCGTTCGAATGGCCTCTGGATAACCGCGCAGCCGTAGAAAGCTCGGCGCGGAGTATCCTGCTAGCTCGGATCTGCGGGGTTCCATGTTGCGTTGATGCGTTGATCGTCCGTGGGCTCCACCAGGGGGGCAAAAACACTTACTTTTGCAGCCTTCCAATCGATTACAACACTCGGCGCGACGCAAGGTTACAGTTCAGGCAAGACGATCGGTGCCCTCCTCGCTCAAATCACGCGAAACAATCCATCAATGACCTGCGTCTTCGCCAGTCGCGCCTTCAAATCGGAATCGAGATAGTGGTCGTCATCGCGGTACTCCTGAATCGCCTCTGGTTTCGTAGACACCTCCAAGCCCAGCAAACCAATTACGCGGATGCAAATATTGGGTCGAACACAGCCGATCGGAGTTGCTGCTCTCGACCGAGAGCGGATTAGCTTGTCCTTGATGAGCCCTGCACCCTCCCTCCAGATGCAATAAGAAGTTACACTGAAAGCCATCTGAATCCATCTTGGTCTCTATCAGAAAACGCCACTCGCGATCGCTCGTAAACCTTATGCAGTTGGGGGCAAAATTGGGGCATATTTGAAATTTTTCTGCCTGAAAATGTTGTTCTAGAGCGTAGTCAAAATGTTCTTTGGCGACCCTGAGAGTCTTTAGGCGCTGTCGGGCAGGCTGTTCATCTGATCATTTTTGCCTTTCCACAAACCATGGAGCTCCATTCACTTCCAGTGGATTTCTACATTGGGGGCACATCTGAGGGCATGCTTTGGATGGTTTGAAAAGGATGCCCCAGCCTGAGGTCCAACAGTTCCCTTCTAAAAAAGTCACCCGTTGTTGTTCCCACACACTGCGGAGTGAAGGTAGGCCGATGAGTTGCTCTCCTCTGCCCATGTGCGTGAGCAACCGACAACTAAATACTGCACTCTAAATCTATTCAGTCACTCTCAATAGATACTTACTCTTTGCATATTCGTCTGTTTCCTTATTTTATTATGCCTAAAACCATAGTTTCAAAGCGCTGCATCAGTCTAGATTGCCGAACCTTGCCAAAACAGGGGCCACCATGCTAAAACCCTGTTCTACCTAGCCTGAGCAAAAAATTCAAGGAGGAAATATGAATCTACTACGAATGTATGACAGAGCGTTCAGCGGCATAACCATCGATGAAATACGCAGGCGCATAGCAATATTCGAAGAGCACTCTGCTTCTTGGGAAACTGATGAGACGCTTGCCTTCATACTCGACCTGGCAATGGGGCAATCAGGATATGCACGAACACCGCGAATCCCGATATCGCGGAGGAGCTATCCAAGAAATACAAATTTTATCAGAGTTAGAAATCTAAAGGACGAACCTACAGAGAAGGAGCTCTTCATCGGTGACATGTGGGAAGCGCCTGCAAAACATGTAAAGCCTGGTAGGCTTAACGTTACGGGCGAGCAATTTCTATATACAACAGAGGGACAAACCAAAGCACCAAAGCTGGAAGTTGGTATAGAAGAAGGCGACCCCTACCTTCTTATATTTTACAAGTCTATCGATGACATTGAGCTGATTGACGTAGGATGGCAAGACGAAACTATACCAGAGTATTTTGGTGCTCACGCCGAGAAAGCTAGAGAAATCCTTGACTTCATAAATACCAGCTTTCGGAAAGATGACATATATATTATTAGCAATATAATAGCCAAAGAAATCCACCTAGGCGGCTTTGATGGCTGGTGCTACCCTTCCGTCAAGCTGGATGGTGCCATTAACGCCTGCTTTAACCTGCAAGCAAAAGGGAAATTAGATTTTTCGGGTGCTTTTGTCGCGCGAGATCTTGGGGGCCAGCAACAGGTAATTACCGTATGCGTTGATGGCAATGCAGGCTTAGCCTTATTCAGTGATTGGACTGATGAAAACTCACTAGCAAAGAAATTTTATGACGAAATCTGGGCTGACTATATGCAAACCGGAAACCTTGCCGACCTCAAAGAGAATAACAAATCAACAGACCCAGAGCTTCTTTACATCCTAAAGCTAGATATTTAATGCAAACTATAATTCTTTTTAGCCCATTTGCATTTTCCTAGAACGAGCATTGCGCATGGAGGCAACGAACAGCACTGTCTGCAGCGAGGCACTATTTTTCGACCGCCGCGCATCCCCCCCCCTGAAATGCTTCTATCCTAGGCACTTCCTTGGGTAAAGAAAAAGCAAACCGCCTAGCTTGATCAGTCGAATGGAAGCTGACGAGCCATGTCTCGAAGCGAGGTAGCTTGCCTCAGTGGCACCTCTAAAAACATAGGCGAGGCAGTCAGCGCAACGCAAAAACAGGCGAGGAAGCGAAGTTTACGGGTTGTAAATGAGCATTTCCAGACCTGTTTTTAACGCAGCGATGACAAAGCAGGTAGTTTTTAGAGGTGCCCTCAGAGGCACCTCGCCTCGGCAATAGGCTTGCCACGAAGTGAAGGGCATGAATACTCAGACACACCCTGAGCGCCCGACAAAACCTAGCTCCCCGCGCCTTTATCAGGACAAGAAAGCGATGTGCCCCATAAAATCGGTAAAGTTATGCTTATGCATATGATGCCTTTTAATTGTTTTTAGTTGCTCAAGCATGGAGCGCTTCAACAAGGCGTAGTACTCGTCTCTTTCCTGTACATATTCGCCCGTCGAAAGCTTCATGAAGGACGTGAGCGAACCATCCATTTTTTCATACCTGTTTCCCCAAAAAACGCCTGAAATCAAAGAAGACTTCACATTCAGGTATGCAACGGAACGTATTATCTGATCGCGCTCGACAGCCCCTTCCATATTACCCAAACACAACACCAACCACTCTGAAACGAACTGCGATGTCATCTCATTCCGAATAACCGGATGGGGATGATCCCCCTTGACAAGCTTCAAATTGCTTTCATGCGCCTTATAAAATCTATTAAACATACAATATTGAGCACAAAAAAGAAGATAAATAGATGAAAAGTGGAATCTCTTCTTCCTAAGAAGATATCTTATGGTAAGCTCACTTCCCTCGACATCCGCTAGTACCTCTCTTGCCTGTGAGGCCAGGCAATCCTCACCAATAGGTTCGTCACTACTTACTTCGTGATAAACAACCTCAAAATTGTTAGATGTAGCAGTCCCAGATCTGAAAAGATAATGTCGTTGCACCAAGTGGCTAAGCTCATGGAAGAATACCCATGTGAGCATTACCTCAAACATCAAAAAACGACAGGCCAACGCGTTTTCGGGAATGTCTGAATAAACCCCCTCTTCTTCAATACGATTTTTTATAGATTTATAAATCTCAGTATACTGAGACTCTGGGATATCTGGCACTCCACCTTCGAAAAAAGCAGGGGTGTTTGAAAACTCGGACTTTAGCGGATCACCGTAATCAGGACTATTCGAAATCTGATTTGCCAAGAGGGGAAAAGTGAATGAATCACGATATATCTCCCTCACCAAACCCATGAAGATCTCAATACGAGGATTGGCTGCATTGCTTGGAGAAACTATCGCTGAAGCGTTTACCGCTTCATCAAAAGGCAACTCACATTCAAGCCGCCCTCCCAAACTCGTATAAATCTCGTCATTAGACCACTTTACCAGATCCGCTACAATGATCTCAGCGAGGTCTTTGATCCAGGGAACGTCGAAGTATTGGTTCTCTTGAGCGTCTCTTGCCAACTTACCTTTGTCGTACCTGTTATCCATATGAGTATCTCAAGCTGATCAAAGCCCTAATTTTAAATCAGATAAAAAACTCTGCATAGGATGTTTTCCCAATTTTTTAAGACTTTAGGAAGTTAACGATAAAGCGCCATCGACGATGGCTAAGTGGTAGTGGAAGCCCGATGTAGCTAATGAGCAAAAGTTAATTGAAATACTTGATTAAATGCTTTAACGCCTGACAATTGTGTCTCGAGAAGTGGTGTAACTGAACCAACCGAAGGCACCCAGTGGACGAAAGAGGATGGTCATCGTGGTACTTGGCTAGGTTTTGTACGAAAAGTACTGCCTTATGCAACGTAGGCTCGAGGCCAAGGTGACCATAGCTGCAAAGCTACTGGCCAGCTTGTCGTAGCGGGTACCTATTCTGCGGTTCTCTTTTAGCCAGCCCAAAATCCGTGCAATGATGTTCCGCTGCCGATACTTTGGACGATCAAGGAGCCGGGGCAAGCCTGGCCGAGGCTTGCGTGGCATAGCCCGCAGTGGAATCACCGGCTGCATTCGGTACCGGTTGCAGTAGTGGCGCAGGTGTTCTGCGTCATATCCTTTGTCAGCCAGTAACCAGCGACTGCGTTTGCGTGGTCGTCCCGGCTTACCGGCAATTCGTACCTGATCCAGCAGCGGCTGGGCATGATCGATCAGTCCTTCCCGGTTCAATAGGATGTGCAAGCGCTCCAGTATCCGGTCGAACGTACCGTCGTGCTTCGACAATATCCGCAACCAACTCCGTGATTTCAACCTCTCCGAGGACTTCGATATCGCCTGTGAACTGGGTTACGGCCAGTTCATCTGGCAATCGGGGAACTATCTCAACCTTACGCGTTTTCCGCAGCCAGGCGCCGGGCATTACGCTCCGGCTGTCGATAGACACCCGGATCGACGCCCTTAGCAACCAGTGCCCTCACTACATTACACAGATGTAAGAGCATCTCACGAGTCAATTTCTGGATAGCTGCCGAACGACCAAGGATCCCGATACGAGTTGCTATCCAGTATACGGAGGCGCGCTGATTACCAGCCACTGCCATACTGGACTCCATCAGAAGTCGCCATTCGCGGTCGCTCGCACACCCGATGTGAATGGGGGCACAATTGGGGGCAAACCAAAACTTTCTCGGCCTGAAAACACCGTGCTAGAGCCCAGTCAAAATGTTTTTTGGCGACCCGGACAGTCTCGTCTAATCGCCCGTCCCAGAGCCTTCACGCTGGCAAATATCATTCCCACTGATAGTTACCTTCGTCGTATTCGATTCGTGCAATAAAACCCCCGGGAACAGAATCCGCCCATCTCAAATAACATCGGCGGATTTTCCCATGGTTCAGTCACTTACTCCTTTGCGCTACCCCCTTGCCGCGTTGGCTCTGGTGGTACTCAGCGCTTGCGGAAAAGGCCCGGAATCGGCAGCTCAGGCGCCGGCTGCGGCCAAAGTCAACGTCGCCAAGGTGCTTGAGCAGCCGGTCAATGAATGGGACGAAGTCACTGCGCGTCTGGAAGCGCCGGAAACCGTGCAGGTTCGTCCTCGTGTCTCCGGTCAGATCGACTCGGTAGCGTTCACTGACGGCGCACTGGTGAAGAAAGGCGACCTGTTGTTCCAGATCGACCCTCGCCCGTTCGAAGCCGAAGTTCATCGCCTGGACGCACAGCTGCAACAGGCCAAGGCCGCGTCGGTGCGCAGCAACAACGAAGCCCAGCGTGGTGAACGTCTGCGCACCAACAACGCCATCTCGGCCGAACTGGCCGACTCGCGGACCACCACCGCACAAGAATCCAAGGCGGCAGTCGCGGCCATTCAGGCCCAGTTAGATCTGGCCCGTCTGAACCTGAGCTTTACCCGCGTGACCGCGCCGATCACCGGTCGCGTCAGCCGTGCGGAAATCACCGCCGGCAACATCGTCACCGCCGATCAGAGCATCCTCACCAGCGTCGTTTCCACCGACAAGGTCTACGCCTACTTCGACGCCGACGAGCGCGTGTTTCTCAAATACAACCAGTTGGCGCGCGATGGCAAACGTGGCGCCACCACGCCGGTGTACATGGGACTGTCCGACGAAGTCGAGAACCCGCACCTGGGCCAGATGAACTTCATCGACAACCAGGTCAATCCACGGACCGGCACCATTCGCGGTCGCGCCGTGTTCGACAACAGCAAGGGTGAATACACCCCGGGCCTGTACGCTCGCCTGAAGCTGGTCGGCAGCGGCACCTACTCGGCCATGCTGATCAAAGACGAAGCGGTCGGCACCGACCTGGGCAAGAAATTCGTGCTGGTGGTCGACAAGGACAACAAAGCGACCTATCGCAATGTTGACCTGGGGCCGAAGCTTGAAGGCCTGCGCATCGTGCGCAGCGGTCTGGCCAAGGACGACCGCATCGTCGTCAGCGGCCTGCAGCGCGTGCGTCCCGGTTCGCCGATTGACCCGCAAGACACCCCGATGGCCAGTGCTGAAACACTCGCTGCGCTGCAACAACAACGCCAAGCACTTGAAGCCAGCAATCAACCCAAAGCCCAGTCAAAACTGGACGCCAAGGTTGCCGCTGCCGCTACGCCACGCGGTTAAGGGACTCACTCAATGAATTTCTCCAAATTCTTTATCACGCGGCCGATCTTCGCAGCGGTGCTGTCGCTGTTGATCCTGATCGCCGGTGCCATTTCGCTGTTCCAGCTCCCGATCAGCGAATACCCGGAAGTCGTGCCGCCGACCGTGGTCGTGCGCGCCAACTTCCCGGGGGCCAACCCGAAAGTCATCGGTGAAACCGTGGCCGCGCCACTGGAACAGGCGATCACCGGTGTTGAGAACATGCTGTACATGTCCTCGCAGGCGACCGCCGACGGCAAACTGACCCTGACCATTACCTTCGCGCTGGGCACCAACCTGGACACCGCGCAAGTACAGGTGCAGAACCGTGTCACCCGGACCGAACCGAAACTGCCGGAAGAAGTGACCCGCATCGGTATCACCGTGGACAAGGCCTCCCCTGACCTGACCATGGTGGTCCACCTGACCTCGCCGGACAAACGCTACGACATGCTCTACCTGTCGAACTACGCGGTGCTGAACATCAAGGACGAGCTCGCTCGCCTGAACGGTGTCGGTGACGTGCAGCTGTTCGGTATGGGTGATTATTCGCTGCGCGTCTGGCTTGACCCGAACAAAACCGCTTCGCGCAACATCACCGCCACCGACGTCGTCAACGCGATCCGCGAACAGAACCGTCAGGTCGCCGCCGGCCAGTTGGGCGCGCCGCCCTCTCCGAGCGCCACCAGCTTCCAGATGTCGATCAACACCCAAGGCCGTCTGGTCTCTGAGGAAGAGTTCGAAAACATCATCGTTCGTGCTGGCGAAAACGGCGAAATCACCCGCGTGAAAGACATCGCACGGGTCGAACTGGGCTCCAGCCAGTACGCGCTGCGTTCGCTGCTGAATAACCAGCCTGCGGTCGCGATCCCGATCTTCCAGCGTCCGGGCTCCAACGCCATCGACATTTCCAACGAAGTGCGCGGCGAGATGGAACTGCTCAAGAAGAACTTCCCGGAAGGCATGGACTACAGCATCGTCTATGACCCGACCATCTTCGTCCGTGGTTCGATCGAAGCGGTTGTTCACACGCTGTTCGAAGCACTGATTCTGGTGGTGCTGGTGGTGATCCTGTTCCTGCAGACCTGGCGCGCCTCGATCATCCCGCTGGCCGCTGTGCCGGTGTCGCTGATCGGTACGTTCGCCGTCATGCACCTGTTCGGCTTCTCCCTCAACGCGCTGTCGCTGTTTGGCCTGGTACTGGCGATCGGTATCGTCGTGGACGACGCCATCGTGGTGGTGGAAAACGTCGAGCGGAACATCGAACTCGGCCACGAGCCGATGGAAGCCACGCAGATCGCCATGCGCGAAGTGACGGGCCCGATCATCGCGACGGCGCTGGTGCTGTGTGCCGTGTTCGTCCCGGCGGCCTTCATCTCCGGTCTCACGGGGCAGTTCTATAAACAGTTTGCCCTGACCATTGCGATCTCGACGGTGATCTCGGCGTTCAACTCCCTGACCCTGTCGCCCGCCCTGGCTGCCGTGCTGCTGCGTTCTCACGATGCCCCGAAAGACGGCTTCTCGCGCTTCCTCGACAAACTGTTAGGTGGCTGGTTGTTCCGTCCCTTCAACCGCTTCTTTGTCAAAGCCAGTAACGGCTATGTCAGCACGGTTGGCCGCGTGATCCGCATCAGCGGCGTGGCGCTGGTGGTCTACGCGGGCCTGATCGTCATGACATGGCTGGGTTTCTCGAGCACGCCAACTGGCTTTGTGCCGCAGCAGGACAAGCAGTACCTGGTGGCCTTCGCGCAACTGCCGGACGCCGCGAGCCTTGACCGCACCGAAGACGTGATCAAGCGCATGTCCGATATCGCCCTGAAGCAACCGGGCGTCGAAAGCGCCGTGGCCTTCCCGGGCCTGTCGATCAACGGTTTCACCAACAGCCCGAACTCCGGCATCGTGTTCGTGACGCTCAAGCCGTTCGACGAGCGCAAGGACGCCAGTGAGTCCGCTGGCGCCATCGCCGGTGCGCTCAACGGCAAATACGCGTCGATCCAGGAAGCCTACATGGCGATCTTCCCGCCGCCGCCGGTACAGGGCCTGGGCACGATCGGCGGTTTCCGTCTGCAGATCGAAGACCGTGGCAACCTGGGTTACGACGAACTCTATAAAGAGACGATGAACGTCATCGCCAAGAGCCGCAGCGTGCCGGAACTGGCAGCCCTGTTCACCAGCTACACCGTGAACGTGCCGCAAGTGGACGCCGCCATCGACCGCGAGAAAGCCAAGACGCACGGCGTGGCCATCAGCGACATCTTCGACACCCTTCAGGTGTACCTGGGTTCACTGTATGCGAACGACTTCAACCGTTTCGGCCGTACCTATCAGGTCAACGTTCAGGCAGAACAACAGTTCCGTCAGGACGCCGAGCAGATCGGTCAGCTGAAAGTGCGTAACAACCTGGGTGAGATGATCCCGTTGGCGACCCTGCTGCACGTCACCAATTCGTCCGGCCCGGACCGCGTGATGCACTACAACGGTTTCATCACCGCCGAAATCAACGGCGCGGCGGGCCCTGGCTATAGCTCGGGTCAGGCAGAGGCGGCCATGAACAAGCTGCTCAAAGAGGAATTGCCTAACGGCATGACCTACGAGTGGACCGACCTGACCTACCAACAGATCCTGTCGGGCAACACGGCGCTGCTGGTCTTCCCGCTCTGCGTACTGTTGGCGTTCCTGGTACTGGCGGCGTTGTACGAAAGCTGGAGCCTGCCACTGGCGGTGATCCTGATCGTACCGATGACCCTGCTGTCGGCCATTGCCGGTGTGATCATCGCGGGCAGCGACAACAACATCTTCACCCAGATCGGCTTGATCGTACTGGTGGGCCTGGCGTGCAAGAACGCGATCCTTATCGTCGAGTTCGCCAAGGATGAACAGGAAAAAGGCAAAACCCCGCTGGAAGCCGTTCTGGAAGCGTGCCGCCTGCGTCTGCGTCCGATCCTGATGACCTCCTTCGCGTTCATCATGGGTGTGGTGCCCCTGGTTCTGTCCAGCGGTGCCGGTGCCGAGATGCGTCATGCCATGGGCGTGGCCGTGTTCTCGGGGATGCTCGGCGTGACCTTCTTTGGTCTGCTGCTGACGCCTGTGTTCTATGTGCTGATTCGTAACTACGTTGGACGCAAAGAGGCACGCAAGGCGGCCAAGGCTCAACGGGTTCAGACCATCTCTTCGGAGGCTCATTGATGAAGGCTGCAAAACTCTTCCTGCCGAGCCTGTTGGTCCTGGCGCTGGCGGCCTGTGCCGTCGGCCCTGACTACAAGAAGCCGGACACCGCGGCGGCCAATGTTCAGGCCGCTGCCCAGGGCGCCTACGACCGCAGCCGTACCGAAACCATCTGGTGGCAGCAGTTCGACGACCCGACCCTGAACAAGCTTGTTGCGCAATCCCTGCAAGGCAACCGTGAATTGCGTGTGGCATTCGCCCGCCTGAAAGCGGCTCGCGCTATCCGCGATGACATCAGCAACGATGCCATGCCGGTGGTCACCAGCCGCGCCAGCAGCCAGATCGGCCGCGCTCAGGTGCCGGGTGAAACCGAGCACCGGGTCAACCAGGAACGCTATGACCTGGGCCTGGACATGGCGTGGGAAATCGACCTGTTCGGTCGCATCCAGCGCGAACTGGAAGCCAGCGAGGCCGATCAGCAAGTGGCCGAGGCCAACCTGTATCAGCTGCAAGTCACCATGATCGCCGAGCTGGTCGATGCCTATGGCCAGCTGCGTGGCGCGCAACTGCGCGAAAACATTGCCCGGGACAACCTGAAAAACCAGCAGGACTCGCGCAACGTGACCGTGCAACTGCGTGATGAAGGCGTGGGCAACGAAATCGATGTGGTGCGTGCCGATGCACGGCTGGCCGCTGTTGAGGCGACCATTCCGCAGTTGCAGGCCGAACAGGTCCGTGAGCGCAACCGTATCGCCACCCTGCTCGGTGAGCGCCCGGATGCCATGACCGTCAGCCTGGCGCCTGCCAAGCTGCCCGCGATCTCCAAGGCATTGCCGATTGGCGATCCCACCAAACTGCTGGAAAACCGTCCCGACGTGCGCAGCGCCGAGCGGCAACTGGCGGCTCAGACCGCGCGCATCGGCGTGCAGACCGCCGACCTGTTTCCACGGGTCAGCCTGAGCGGTTTCCTGGGTTTCACCGCCAGCCGTGGTTCGCAGATCGGCTCCGGTGCCGCGCAAGCATGGGGCCTTGGCCCGAGCATCACGTGGGCGGCATTTGACCTGGGCAGCGTGAAAGCGCGCATCCGGGGCGCCAACGCCGACGCCGAAGGGGCCCTGGCCAATTACGAGCAGCAGGTGTTGCTGGCACTGGAAGAAACCGAGAACGCCTTCAGCGATTACGACAAGCGCCAGCAACGTCTGGTGTCGCTGGTGCGTCAGAGCGAGGCGAGTCGCTCGGCGGCCAACCTGGCGAGCATTCAATACAAGGAAGGCACGGCTGACTTCCTGGTACTGCTGGATGCCGAACGTGAACGTCTGGCGGCTGAGGACAGTCAGGCCCAGGCCGAGATCGAGTTGTATCGCGGCATCGTCGCGATCTACAAAGCGCTCGGTGGCGGCTGGCAGCCAAACGCCTGACACGCGGAAACCGTTGCGGGGCGGTTCACCCACCGCCCCTCAAAGCCCCGGGCTCACAAGGTTCGGGGCTTTTCCGTTTCCGGGGGCGTTATTGCTGTTTGACACTCGCCCCACTCTCCCCGAAGCTGCTGCTCACGCAGAAACGGAAATCGGTATGCCTATCCCGTCTTCGCCGCACCCTCCGGCCCCTCTAAAAAATCGCCGCCGTTGGCTGAATGTGATCGCACTGGGCGCATTGGCGCTGATCATCGCTGTCGGTTTGCTGGTCCATGGCTGGCGCGCACCGCCACCCGCGCCGGTGGTCAATCACAGCTATGCCGAAGCACTGGAACAAGCCCACAACGGTAAACCCGGCGCGGCGCGTGTCCTTTATCAGCAATTGAGCCGAACCGACCTGTCGGACATTCGGCGCTCAGGCCTGCTCACTGAGCTGGCCAATTACCCCAGCCCCCAGGCGCTGAAAATTCTCGACGGCGACCTCAAGCGCCCTGCTCCGCTTGTCCAGCAAACCGCCATCGACACCGTCGCCGCCCTGGTGCCAGACGCTCAACGCAGCGTCCTGATAGGTCCCTTACTGGACGATCCCGATCAGAGCGTACGCTTCTGCGCAGTCCGCGCACTGCTTGGGCTGACCCCTGATGATCTGGGGTTGTATTACGCAAGCGTTCAGGACGCCGCCGAGCAATACCAGAACACCCTGGCCTCTCAACCGCCCAACGGTGAAAGCCAGCTGGAACTGGCGAAGCTGTTCGTGAACACGGGCGCGTTTGAAAAAGCCTTCGATGCGCTGGACCTTGCGCTGAAACTGGAGCCCAACAACCTTCAGGCAGCAGTCGCCCAGGTTCAACTGTTGGACCAGCGCGGCCAGACCGACCGTTCGCGTCAACAACTCGCTCAGTTGCTTGAGAAGCACCCACAGTCGGCATTACTCCAATATGAGCTCGGCAAGTGGCTGTTGCGGCATCAGCAGAATGAGTATGCGTTGCTGGCCATGGCCAAAGCGGTGGAGCTGGAACCCGAGAACACTGTTTATCGATACGATCTCGCGGCGGCTCTGCATGACCTTCACCAACTGGAGCCGGCGCAGCGTCAGCTTGAAGACATCCTGCAGCGGCAACCGGCCAATCGGCGCGCCCGAACGCTGTTGATTCGTTATTGGCAGGAAAACGGTCAATTGCAGAAAGTTCAGGTACTCCTCGCAGAGCTCGAGCAGCTCAATCCCGATGACCCGGCCTTGCAACAAGGCCTGTAGATGGCGAAAACAGCGGCATTGGGCGCAGCACCGATAGTTTCCCGTATTGGCCTAGTTTGAGAAATTACTTACAAGGCTTTACACCCGTGTTGTCAGTTTTTGTCAGACCGGTTTATGTTTGCCGTGATCTTTCATTTAACAATTGCACCTCACCTATTTTACAACTCGAAAAAAACGTGCATTATTTGTCCGTCGCGCATCACAACTACCCCCGCCACGGACGTGAAGCTGACAGCGCAACGTTAGTTTCTTCAAATCTTGATCCGTCAAGGCATCGGGGTAGTGACAAAATGAGCACAGGACCCTGACGTGCGTCCATGTAGCTTGCGTTGGGCTGACAACAGCCATTTATCGCCGGAGTACTATATTTGTCCAGACTTGCCGAGTTTCGCGCAGCAGAAAAAGCCCTTCAGGAACAGCTGGCTCAGCTGGAAAGCCTGAAGAATGACGCCGGGTTGAAAAAGGAGATCGAGTTCGAGCAGAAGCTCCAGGCCCTGATGAACACGTACGACAAGAGCCTGCGTGACATCATCGCCATCCTTGATCCGAACCCATCCACCGCCACCGCTGCACCGGCGGGCCCAAAACGCCGCCGCGCCCGTGTGGTCAAGGTGTATCAGAACCCGCACACCGGCGAACTGATCGAAACCAAAGGTGGCAATCACCGCGGCCTGAAGTCCTGGAAAGAACAGTACGGTGCCGAGACTGTCGATTCCTGGTTGCGTGGCTGATCGTCACGGCTGCACGACCAAAGCCTTATAAAAAAGCCCCGTTCTTCGGGGCTTTTTTATAAGCGTATTTAAGCAGACAAATAATTGACAGGCGGTGAAACGGCAAGTCTGGATAGTGGATGGTTTGCGAGCCAGAGTTCAACTTCGTATAAATCCCGTCGAGGCGCGCCGACTCACTGTTCGACACTTTGATGTTCATACCCCCCATTGCACCCTATACAAAGGAGTAATGAATTCGTGTTATCAGCCAGACTGATTTCAGGCGCCAAAATAATTCGCTGACACGCGCATTATTGACGATGAAGGCCCCTTCATCTGTTTGGCTGGCAAAGGGCGCGAATCTTCACACTTTTTTCACATGCGGTTCTACACGATGGACACAGCTAAAGGATTAGCACCCCATGCCCGCTTCGGCGGGCTTCTTAATGCCTGCGATTTGAACCCGTTCACTTTCGATCACGGCGTTACATCCAGACGCAGGCTGTCGCGGATCCGCAGAACTTCCTCCTTGTTGGCCGCATAGCCATCCGCCGACCCCGCGTAGGACAACGACCAGGCCATCTCCTTATTGGCTGCCGCCACGAGGGTCTGGGTCATCACGTGCGCCCCGTTCTGCGTGATCGTGCAGGTCGTCTCCATGGCGGGAACCTCGCTCAGCGTGCTGTCTTTCATCTTTGTGCAGACACTCTGAAACCCGCTGCGGACGAAATTGACCTGCACGGCCTTGCGCATTTCCAGCAATACGCCTTGTACGTTGACGTCATGACCGGGTTGCAATCGGGTCTGCGTCAGCTCCACCACCATCGCCGGATCACCGTTCTGATCATTCTTGACGGCTCGCTGACGGATTTGCACCGAGGGATGGACAGGCGTTGAAGGCGGCTGAGGCAAGGCTTCCACTTCCCAGTCACTCGGCCAGACGATCATGGCGTCGGACGCCGACGCGAAGTTGAGACCTAAGGGCAGGCACAGACCTGCGAGGAAGAACGTGCGTAACGTAAAGAACATGACCGATACCTGAACGTCGAGCCGGAAAGTGTGAGCCAGACGCGCCACGGTCACAAGGCCCGGCGTCGCACTCTGCACATTGGGTTTTGGCTCACGCGCCGCGTCCCGTATCATGAGGCAACATTTACAGGACCACCCTGGAGTCATCGATGAGCCTGCACGAACTGAACACTTTCCCTGGCGTCACTGCCCAACCTGACGCGGCCACTGCGCAATTCGTGTTTAACCACACCATGTTACGCGTCAAGGACATCACCGCCTCGCTGGATTTCTACACCCGCGTGCTGGGGTTCAGCCTGGTCGAAAAGCGTGACTTTCCCGAAGCGGAGTTCAGCCTCTACTTCCTGGCCCTGGTCGACAAGGCGCAGATCCCGTCCGACGACGCGGCACGCAATGTCTGGATGAAAGGCATCCCTGGCATCCTGGAACTGACCCATAACCATGGCACCGAGAAAGATCCCGAATTCTCGTACCACAACGGCAACACCGATCCCCGCGGTTTTGGCCACATCTGCATCTCCGTACCGGATGTGCACGTCGCCTGCGCGCGCTTTGAGGAACTGGGTGTCGACTTCCAGAAACGCCTGACCGACGGCCGGATGAAGAGCCTGGCCTTCATCAAGGACCCGGATGGCTACTGGGTCGAGATCATCCAGCCAACGCCGGTTTAAGCCCCGCGTAACGCGCTCTGTGGGCGCGTGCTTGCCCGCAATGGCGCCGGACCGGCTCACTCGGCCTTGACTGACCGCGCGCCTGCAAAAGCAATCGCGCATAAAAAAACCTCATGATCGCTCATGAGGTTTTTTTGTTTCTGCTGACTCAGCCAGGCATCAAGCCGGTGCGCTGGTGCGGATCAAGTGGTCGAATGCGCTCAGGGAAGCCTTTGCGCCCTCGCCGACCGCGATCACGATCTGCTTGTACGGCACCGTGGTCACGTCACCGGCCGCGAAGATCCCGGGGATCGACGTCTCACCGCGCTGATCGACAACAATCTCACCCCGTGGCGACAGCTCGATCGTGCCCTTGAGCCACTCGGTGTTCGGCAGCAAGCCGATCTGCACGAAGATACCTTCCAGCTCGATGTTGAGCTCGTCGCCGATGGTGCGGTTCTTGTAGCGCAGGCCATTGACCTTCTGGCCATCACCCGTCACTTCGGTGGTCAGCGCACTGGTCAGCACGGTCACGTTTGGCAGACTGTGCAGTTTGCGTTGCAACACGGCGTCAGCGCGCAGGGTGCTGTCGAACTCGAGCAGCGTCACGTGCGACACGATACCGGCCAAATCGATCGCCGCTTCGACGCCCGAGTTGCCGCCACCGATAACCGCGACACGTTTGCCTTTGAACAGCGGACCGTCGCAGTGCGGGCAATAAGCCACGCCCTTATTGCGGTATTGCTGTTCGCCCGGCACGTTCATTTCGCGCCAGCGGGCACCGGTCGCCAGAATCACGGTCTTGCCCTTGAGCACGCCACCACTGGCGAACTTGACCTGATGCAGCTCGCCATCCTTGCCAGGAATCAGCTGGTCGCCGCGCTGCAGGTTCATGATGTCGACTTCGTATTCCTTGACGTGTTCTTCAAGGGCGACCGCCAGTTTCGGGCCTTCAGTGTGTTGCACCGAAATGAAGTTTTCGATCGCCAGGGTGTCCAGCACCTGACCGCCGAAGCGTTCAGCGGCGACACCGGTACGAATACCTTTACGCGCTGCGTAGATCGCCGCAGCGGAACCCGCCGGGCCACCGCCGACGACCAGCACATCGAATGCTTCTTTGGCGTTGAGCTTTTCAGCCTGGCGGTCACCGGCACTGGTGTCGATCTTCGCCAGAATCTCTTCCAGGTTCATGCGACCCTGACCGAACAGCTCGCCGTTCAGGTAGATGCTGGGGACCGACATGATCTGGCGATCAGTGACTTCTTGCTGGAACAGGCTGCCTTCGATCGCAACGTGCTGCACATTCGGGTTCAGCACAGCCAGCAGGTTCAGCGCCTGAACCACGTCAGGGCAGTTCTGGCAGGTCAGCGAGAAATAGGTTTCAAACTTGAACTCACCGGTCAGGGCGCGCGCCTGCTCGATCGTGTCCTCACTGGATTTCGACGGATAGCCGCCGACTTGCAGCAAGGCCAGTACGAGCGAGGTGAATTCGTGGCCCATTGGCAGGCCGGCAAAACGCAGCTTGATGTCCTGGCCCGGGCTGTTCAGGGCGAAAGACGGTGTGCGTGCATCGTTGCCATCGGTATTCAGGGTGATCTGATTGGAGCTGCTGACGATGTCATTGAGCAGTGCCAGCATTTCTTGCGATTTCGCGCCGTCATCAAGGGACGCGACGATCTCGATTGGGCGAGTGATCCGCTCCAGGTACGATTTCAACTGAGCTTTAAGATTGGCGTCCAACATGATTCGGCTTCCTTTTCAATATTCTAAATCTGGAAATAAAAACGCCCAGGAGATAACCGCCCGGGCGTTTTTTGGGGGCGATGCGGTTTACGTGCTAGAGCTCATCGCTCCCGGTCCGGCCATGAGTGTCATGGGGACTTAGATCTTGCCGACCAGGTCCAGGGACGGAGCCAGAGTCGCTTCGCCTTCTTTCCACTTGGCTGGGCAGACTTCGCCCGGGTGAGCAGCCACGTACTGAGCAGCCTTGATCTTGCGCAGCAGCTCGGAAGCGTCACGGCCAACGCCGCCGTCGTTCAGTTCAACGATTTTGATCTGACCTTCAGGGTTGATCACGAAGGTGCCACGGTCAGCCAGACCTGCTTCTTCGATCAGAACGTCGAAGTTGCGGGAGATGGTCAGGGTTGGGTCGCCGATCATGGTGTACTGGATTTTGCCGATCGCTGGCGAGGTGTTGTGCCAGGCAGCGTGAGCAAAGTGGGTGTCGGTAGAAACGGAGTAGATTTCCACGCCCAGTTTCTGGAACGCGTCGTAGTTGTCAGCCAGGTCTTCCAGTTCGGTTGGGCAGACGAAGGTGAAGTCGGCTGGGTAGAAGAACACCACAGACCATTTGCCTTTGAGGTCAGCATCCGAAACGTCAACGAAAGAGCCGTTCTTGAAAGCGGTCGCTTTAAACGGTTTTACTTGGCTGTTAATGATAGGCATCGGGTGGATCTCCTTAGGGTTGGAAAATCGGGTGTGTGTCAAATCGATGGGGAGGATATTACTCACAATCACCTGCGATGGCTCATTGGCAAACCTCATGCTGGTGATTGGTTTTCGCTATAGAACCACTCTATTAATAGAAGAAATCAGTGACACCTTTTCGTGCCTCGCTCTTATCAAGACGAATGGCCCCGTCCGCCGCCGCCATTTAACCGCGAACACAGCCTAGCGAGTTCTTCCTGATGTGTTCAAGTCGCCAAGACATCTGGCCCAAGATCGAGCACAATAGCGCTCATTGATGGTATGTAACACTACATACGTAACGCCGTACGTTTTGACAGGAGCATGCATGGCGCGCAGCGGTGTAAGCAAGGCAGAAGTTCAGGCGGCAAGGCTGGCGTTGATCGCGCGTGGCGAAAATCCCAGTATCGATGCAGTACGTATCGAGATGGGCAATACCGGCTCCAAGACCACCATCCACCGTTTCATGCGTGAACTGGATGAGCATGATACTGGCGCCTCACCTCCACAAATCGACGACGAGTTACTGGCCCTCGTCAGTCGCCTGGCCAGTCGCCTGCGGGAGCAGGCGCAGGAACACATCGACGAAGCACAGGCCAGACTCGACGCCGAAAAGAAAGCATTGCAAGACACGCTGCAACAGACCCAACGCCAACTGGCCGACCTGATTGAGCGCCACGCCTTGCAAACCACCAAGCTGGGCACCCAGACAGCCACCTTGCTCAGCACGCAACACGAATTGCAAACAGAGCAAAAACACAACGCGCGCCTGGTTCAAGCAGCCAAAGACGTTGAGTCTCGCCTGCAAGACAAGGACGAGCAGATTCGTTCGTTGAAAGAACAGCACCTGCAGTCCCACACCCAATGCGCATTGCTTCAGGAGCGATTGAATAACGCGATCAAGGAAAGCGAAAAAATTCAGGAGCGCCTGACCGAACGCGACCAGCAGAACCGGGTGCTGGAACTCATCTTGATCAAGACCGAAGTGGCACTGGAAAACGTACGAGCGGGGCAGCCTGCCGCGCCACCCTCCCGCGAGGGCTAAGCACTGTCAGACGGCGCCTCGATCAGCCCACGCACCCGCTGTGCCAGCTCATCGATGCTGAATGGCTTGGTCAGCATGTCCATGCCAGCGTCTAGAAAATCGCCCCGCACCTGGGCATTGCGCGCGTAACCCGTCATGAACAGCACGCGCAGCTCAGGCCGGTGCTGGCGGGCGATTTCCGCGAGTTGCCTTCCATTCATGCCCGGCAGGCCGACATCGGTCACCAACAGATCGATACGGCCAGCCCCCAGCAGGATCGGCAACGCCGCTGCGCCATCCGGCGCCACTTCTACCGAATAGCCAAGCTCGCGCAACACATCGACCACCAACATCCGCACATCCGGCTCGTCTTCAACGACCAGCACACGCTCGCCCTGACTGGCCCGAGGCGGGGCCGGATCTTCATTCGCCGGGACCTGCCCCTCATTCGATTCGAAGTGGCACGGCAAGTACAGGTCGATGCGCGTGCCCTGCCCTTCAACGCTGTCGATCTGAACCTGGCCACCTGTCTGATTGATGAAGCCGTACACCATCGACAAACCAAGCCCTGTTCCCTGGCCGATCGGCTTGGTGGTGAAGAAAGGATCGAAGGCGCGGGCGATCACATCGCTGGACATACCGGTGCCGGTGTCCTGCACGCTCAGGCGCACGTAATCGCCCGGCGTGAGCGCATCGTGCAGCACGGCCACGTGCACCACTTCGGTCTGGATCAGCAAGCGGCCGCCGTCAGGCATGGCGTCGCGCGCATTGATCACCAGATTCAGCAGTGCGTTTTCAAGCTGGTGTTCGTCGGTGTGGGTCAAACGCAGCGAGCTGTTCAGGTCGATTTCCAGCTCAATGCTTTCACCAATGGTTCGCCGCAGCAGCTCCTCCATGGACACGACCATGTGATTGATGTCCACCGCGCGCGTATTCAGCGACTGGCGCCTGGCGAACGCCAACAGTCGATGGGTCAGCGAGGCCGCACGATTCGCCGAGCTCATCGCAGCCTCGATGTAGCGGTCAATCTCTGACACTCGCCCGGCCGCAACTCGACGCCGAATCAGGTCCAATGCGCCCAGCACGCCCGTGAGCATGTTGTTGAAGTCATGGGCAATGCCGCCAGTGAGTTGCCCGATGGCATCCATTTTTTGTGCGTGACGTAATGCTTCTTCGGCCTGAGCGCGCTCGGCAATCTCAACCTGCAGACGCTCGTTGATGTCGGCCAGTTCGCGAGTGCGCTCCGCAACACGAAGCTCAAGACTCTCGTTGAGCTCACGTAAAGCGTCTTCGGCCTTGACCTGCGCAGTGATATCCGTGTTTGTGCCGATCCAGTAAGTAATACTCCCGGAATCGTCACGAATGGGGAGTGCTCGCGAGAGAAACCAACGGTACAAACCGTCCTTGCCACGCAACGGAAAAGTGTCTTCCCAGATAGACCCTGTTGCAAAACAACGGCGAAAACGCGAGTCGACACGTTCCAGATGATCGGGGTGATGAAGCGATCGCCACCCCAACGCCATCATTGCCTCATGGGACGTGCCGGTGTAGCTGTACCAGCGCGCGTTGTACCAATAAATCCATCCGCCAGCATCGGCAATCCACGCCAACTGACTCATGTTGTCGGCGAGCGTGCGGAATTGCCGCTCACTTTCGTGCAACGCTTTTTCAACGGCGAGCGACGGCTGATCGGTCGATGGATCGTCAGGCGCAGAGGGATTCAAGGGCATGGATGCCGAAAAACTCTTGCTGGTCAAAAAGTGGGTCCGTCCTTCAAAAACAAGTGCTCACCCGGTCCTCGTCCATGAGGCCGGGCTACATCAGCGCCATGACGCCAGTGTCAGCGTGTGGCGGTACGCATGGTGACGAACTCTTCGGCGGCCGTCGGGTGCACGCCGATGGTGTCATCGAAAATCTGCTTGGTTGCGCCAGCCTTCAGCGCAATCGCCAGGCTCTGAATGATCTCACCCGCATCCGGACCGACCATATGGCAGCCCAATACGCGATCCGTCTGGGTGTCGACCACCAGCTTCATCAGCGTGCGCTCTTGGTTATCCGTCAGCAACAGCTTCATCGGCCTGAAGCGGCTTTCGAACACCTGCACGTCATGGCCCGCTTTTTTAGCTTCTTCCTCGGTGAAGCCGACGGTGCCAATGTTGGGCAGGCTGAACACCGCAGTGGGGATGTGGTTGTAATCCACAGCACGGTACTGCTCGGGTTTGAACAGGCGTCGAGCAACCGCCATGCCCTCAGCCAACGCCACCGGCGTCAGCTGAACCCGGCCGATGACATCGCCCACGGCGATGATCGACGGCTCGGTGGTCTGATAACGCTCATCGACCTTGACGAAGCCCTTCTCGTCGAGCTGGACGTTGACGGTTTCCATGCCGAGGTTGTCCAGCATCGGACGGCGTCCGGTAGCATAGAACACGCAATCGGTATTGAAGCTGCTGCCGTCGTTGAGCGTGAGTTGCAAGGTGCCGTCCGCGAGCTTCTCGATCGCCTCGATTTCGGTCTTGAAACGAATGTCCATGCCGCGCTTGGCCAGCTCTTCGTGCAGGTGCGTGCGCACGCTGCCGTCAAAGCCGCGCAGGAACAATTCACCGCGATACATCAACGAGACGTCGGCACCGAGGCCATTGAAGATCGAGGCAAACTCGACGGCAATATAGCCGCCGCCCACCACCACGACACGCTTGGGCATCTGCTCGAGGAAGAACACTTCGTTGGAGGTGATGGCGTGCTCGCGGCCCGGGATATCCGGCGTCTGCGGCCAGCCACCTGTGGCGATCATGATGTGCTCGGCGGTGTGCACCTGGCCGTTGATTTCGACTTCGTGCGGACCGCGCAACTTCGCGTGCCCTTCCATCAGGGTCACACCGCTGTTGGCCAGCAGATTGCGGTACACATCATTAAGGCGATGGATTTCGTGATTCTTGTTGGCGATCAGGGTCGGCCAGTCGAACTCGGCTTCACCGCTGGTCCAGCCAAACCCCTTGGCCTGCTCGAAGTCTTCGGAGAAATGCGCACCGTAGACCAGTAACTTTTTCGGCACACAACCGACGTTGACACACGTCCCCCCCAGATAGCGGCTTTCAGCGACCGCCACGCGGGCACCGAAGCCTGCGGAAAAACGTGCAGCGCGGACACCACCGGAACCGGCGCCGATCACAAACAGGTCGAAGTCGTAGCTCATTTCTTTCTCCTTGACAGGAGGGCTAGCATAACCGCTCCAGCGCGCTCGGCAAGGTCTGTAGGACAGAAACGACAAAGCCACCCGAAGGTGGCCTTGTTTGCAGTACAGCTGTCGGTCAATTCACCGACACAGCCAAATCACTGAGTGGATTTGCCGGTTTTGTAGAAGTGCTCGAAGCAGAAGTTGGTCGCTTCGACGTAGCCTTCAGCGCCACCGCAGTCGAAACGCTGGCCTTTGAACTTGTAAGCCAGCACGTTGCCTTCGGCCGCCTGTTTCATCAGGGCGTCGGTGATCTGGATTTCGCCGCCTTTGCCCGGCTCGGTGTTTTCGATTTTTTCGAAAATGTCCGGCGTCAGGATGTAGCGACCGATGATCGCCAGGTTCGACGGTGCATCTTCCGGCTTTGGCTTTTCGACCATGTCAGTCACGCGGAACAGGCCCGGCTTGATCTCTTCACCCGCGATCACGCCGTACTTGTTGGTTTCGTTCGGATCGACTTCCTGGATGGCCACGATCGAGCACTTGTATTGCTTGTGCAGCGCGACCATCTGGGCCAGAACGCCGTCGCCGTCAAGGTTGACGCACAGGTCGTCTGCCAATACCACGGCGAATGCTTCGTTGCCGATCAGCGGACGACCGCTGAGGATCGCGTGACCCAGGCCTTTCATTTCGGTCTGACGGGTGTAGGAGAAGCTGCACTCGTCGATCAGACGGCGGATACCGACCAGGTATTTTTCTTTGTCGGTGCCTTTGATCTGGTGTTCCAGTTCATAGCTGATGTCGAAGTGATCTTCCAGCGCGCGCTTGCCGCGACCGGTGACGATGGAAATTTCATTCAAACCCGCAGCAAGTGCTTCTTCCACGCCGTACTGGATCAGTGGCTTGTTGACAACTGCCAGCATCTCTTTAGGCATGGCTTTGGTCGCTGGCAAAAAGCGAGTGCCGTAACCGGCTGCAGGGAACAAGCATTTCTTGATCATATAAGTCCTTGATGGGGCTGGGGGTGTTGCGGCGCAGTCTAATCAGGCGTTGATCACCTTACAATGCCCGCCACTGGCCGTTCGCTGCCATGGTAGAGGAATAGTTGCGCAGATAGTTCCGCACGTTTACGGATATTGCGACCACAGAACATCTGCAAACCGCCGGAAATTGCTCGCAGACGTTTGCTCGCCGAATGGCCGTTCATTGTCCGTGGCGTCACGCGTATGAGGACATCCCTCCCCTCAAAACCACCGGTTCATGACAGGAGCAAGCGTAGCCCGCTTCATCCGTTTGCGTAGGAAAATAATGCCGTTGCGCCGTATCATGGCGACCTGAATCACTAATCGAGATGGATCGATGTCGGAAGTCAAAACTGTAAACGGGTACCAGATCAAGAAACTCCAGGATGGCAAATGGTGGCTTGTCGGCCACGACCAGGAAGCCGTTGCCGGCCCATTCGACAGCGAAAGCAGCGCTGTCGAAGTCGCCGCCGTGTTCGAAGACACGCCTGCGCCGCGTCGTCGCAGCGATAAATAGTCTGCCTGGCAGGCTGCCGATCAGGCCTGGCCAGCGGGCCTGATCGGGCTTCAAACTGAAATTTATTGGGTGATGCCGGAACGATGGCACAACCCGTCAGTCTCACGAAAGCTGCTTATCAACCCGGCCCTCATCGCGAAGCATTAGAAATGATCAAGAACCTGTCCCTCATTGTTGTACTGGGCCTGACCGGCTGCGCCACTGCGCAAGACACTTACCTGAAAGACGGTAAACAAGCCCTGAGCATCGATTGCTCCGGCGAGGCCATGTCCTGGGCCGCCTGCTATGAAAAAGCCGACGCCTCGTGCGCGGGAACCGGCTACAACATCGTCAGCACCAACGGCACGCCCCAGCCCAAGGACGCCGACAAGACGTTGGGGGTCGATGTCGGCAACTACAAGACGCGCAACGTACTCGTGGTGTGCAAGTAGCCTGCGGTGGGGCGGACGATCAACGCAGCGTCATTCCCCTGAAATGCAGGCGGTCACCGCGTGCTGAATATCCTTGGGTCTCAACGGGTTGTTGCCGCCACTTTCAAACAGCTTGATTGAACTGCCCCCTGAGCGTTTCTCCACATCCACGATCGCAGTTGGCGTCTCGCTGGTGAATTTTTGCGGGACGATGATGCGCATACCCTCGTGGTGAGCCTCAATCTGTGGAGGCTTGCGACTGTCACCTATCCTGGCGATAAAACACTCGGTGTATTCCTGAGGGTTCTTGCCCGACATCACGCTCATGGTGGGCGGCGTGTGCTCGATGTCTGCCACCGAAGCACAACCGGTCATCGCCAGGGCCAGAACAACAACAGCGAGTTTCATACAATCCCTCCAGTAAAGGTCCTACGACAAGCCGGAGCTCGATAAAGTCCGTGCCCGTCTCACTTTTTTAGCCGCAAATCCGGCGATTGCACCGCGCTCGCGCACAATGCCAGTGCCCACCGTGCTATCGTTTCGGGTTTTCGAGAATGCCCTGTCTCCGGAGACACCCATGAAATTCGTACACCAGCGCGAGCACCTCAACGAAGACGACCTGGTCGTCATCGAGTGCTCCCAGCTCTGCAACATACGCCTGATGAGCGACGCGAATTTCCGCAGCTTTAAAAACGGCGGACGCCACACCTATCACGGCGGCGCATTCGACCGCTTCCCGGCCAAGATCGCGGTGCCCAGTACCGGGTTCTGGAACATCACCATCGACACCGCCGGGCGCAAGCTGGACACGAATGGCGGCCGCAAAACGACGTTCACTCATTCGATTAAAATCGTACGCCGGACATCTTCGCGGCTGAGCTGATCCTGTCGTTCATTAAACACTGTAAGGCGTGAAAGCTTTGTCGCCACGCCCTCCTCCTTCCGTTTTCAAGGAACCCAACGTGACCGCATCCGCCCCTGTCGTCAAATATGCCATCAGCTACAAACTGAATGGCGAGCGCCGCTTCGAGTTTGCGTTGTTGCAATCGCCTTCCGCCGAAGAAGCCCTGGCTGCACTGCAAAAAATGCACAGCGGCAGCGATGATGTGATCAGCGATGTCAAAGTCAGCAAGGCACTCTGACACACCTGATAACCGGTAACGCCGCGATGATGCAACGCAAAGGCACGACACCCACCACCTTCGACCTGTTTGCCGACGACACGCGGCAATCCTCTACGTCCGAGCAGATTGGCCCTCGGTCTTTTGTGTTTCGCGGCTTCGCGCTGCCGCTCATTGACCGCTTGCTGCCCTCGCTTGAGTCAGTGCTCACCCGCGCGCCCTTCCGCAACATGGTCACGCCCGGTGGGCACACCATGTCTGTGGCATTGAGCAGTTGCGGGCAGTTTGGCTGGACCACTGATCGCAGCGGCTACCAGTACACCCGAATCGATCCGCAAACAGGACAGCCCTGGCCCGAGATGCCCGAGGTGTTCATGGAGCTGGCGCGCGCGGCTGCTGACGCTGCGGGCTTCGCCGATTTTGTTCCTGACGCCTGCCTGATCAACCGCTACATTCCGGGCGCAAAAATGTCGCTGCATCAGGACAAGGACGAGCGAGGGTATGAATGGCCAGTGGTGTCGGTATCGCTCGGCATCCCGGCGATGTTCCTGTTCGGCGGTCACGCCCGCAGCGACACGACTCAACGCGTACCGCTGTTTCATGGCGATGTGGTGGTATGGGGCGGTGAAGACCGCCTGAGGTTTCATGGCGTGATGCCAGTCAAGCAGGCCGAACACCCTCAACTGGGCGAACAGCGCATCAACTTCACGTTTCGCAAGGCACGGTGAACGTCGCGAGTAAGGCGCACTCCCTTTGGAAGTGAGCTTGCTCGCGATTGCGAAACGTCAGACGAATTCGGAGTTGAACGTGCCGACGTCATCGCGAGCACGCTCACGCCTACAGGCTTGGCGTCGCATCAGGGGGTGACGACTTCTGCCGTCGCCCGGGTCTTGACCGGGCACACCACCCGATGCAGGTTCAACGCCGTATTGATGATCCCGATATGGCTGAACGCTTGGGGGAAGTTGCCCAACATGCGGCCATCGCGGGGGTCGTACTGTTCGGCGAGCAGGCCGACGTCGTTGCACAGACCGCACAGGCGATCAAACAGATCGCGTGCTTCCTTGTCGCGACCCTGCAGTACATACACGTCCGCCAACCAGAACGAACAGACCAGAAACGTGCCTTCACTGCCCGACACGCCATCGGTGCTGCGTTCGCCGTCATAGCGCAGCAGCAAGCCGTCCTGCATCAGAGACCGCTCGATCTGGACCACGGTGCCGCTCACGCGTGGATCGTCCACCGGCAAGAATCCGGTCAGCGCGATCTGCAACAGGCTGGCGTCCAGTTCCTTGCCGCCGTAGGTCTGCACGAAACTGCCCAGCTCGGCATCAAACCCGTTCATGCAGACATCGGCATGGATCTCATCGGCGACCCTGCGGTAATGCAGACCGCGCTCGCGGTCTTCCGGGTGATCACTCTGCGCCAACACGCCGGCGTTGCGATCAAAAGACACCCACGCCATCACCTTGGAGTGCGTAAAGTGCCGAGGCTCGGAACGAATTTCCCAGATCCCCGCATCCGGCAGGTGCCAGACCCTTTCCAGAAACGGCATGATGACTTTCTGGATCTCCGTGCTGCGCGGCAGACGGGGCAAGCCGCTTTTTAGCGCCTGCGTCATGGCATCGGCCACTTCCCCGTACACGTCCAGCTGTATCTGCGTGGCCGCCGCGTTACCGATCCGCACCGGGCGCGATCCCTCATAGCCGCTCAGCCACGGCAGCTGGTACTCCGGCAAACGCCGCTCGCCGCCCAGGCCATACATGATCTGAACCTGTTCCGGGTTCCCCGCCACCGACCGCAACAGCCAGTTGCGCCAGGCCGTGGCCTCTTCGTAATAGCCCAGGTTCATGAAAGCCAGCAGGGTCATGGTCGCATCACGCAACCAACAGAACCGATAATCCCAATTGCGCTCGCCGCCCAACTGCTCCGGCAACGAGGTGGTGACCGCCGCGACGATGCCGCCGGTAGGTGCGTAGGTCATGGCCTTGAGGGTGATCAGTGAGCGCTTGACCTGATCGGTCCAGGGCCCGACATCGGGGCAGCGATCCGAAAACTCTCGCCAGAACGTTTCCGTCTGCTTCAACGCCTGCTCGACATCAAACGCCGCCCGCACAGGCTCGTGGGACGCTTGCCACGCCAGCGCAAAGCCGAGGCGCTGCCCCGCACTGACAGTGAACCGGCTTTGCGTGTGGTGATCGAGCGGGTGCAGTTCTGCAGGCGTGCGCAGCACCAGCATCTCGGGACCTGCCACGGCGGTCATGGTGTGCGGGTCTCGCTTTTCTACCCACGGCACGGTGCTGCCATAGTCAAAACGGATCGCCAGGTCCATCGAGAAATCCACGGTCCCCTCCACGCCCACCACCACACGGACAACGCTGCTCTCCATTTCCATGGGCATGAAGTCGATCAGCATCGCCTGACCGGTGGCAGTGGTGAACAGGGTTTCGAGAATCAGCGTACCGTCGCGGTAGCTGCGCCGTGACTGGCATCCAGGCTCAGTGGGCGCGATCTTCCAGCGACCGTTGTCGCTGTCGCCCAGCAGGGCTGCAAAGCAGGCAGGTGCGTCGAAGCGCGGAAAGCACAACCAGTCCAGCGACCCGTCGCGGGCCACCAGCGCCGCCGTCCGGCAGTTGCCGAGCAGCGCGTAATCTTCAATCAATACAGCCATGGGGCAATGTTCCCTCTTGGTGTACACGACCATCGGTCACAGCAAGACGCTGTGCCGACGACTTCGGTCGCGAAGAAACCGGAGAACCGGCGGACGTCAGCGTGCGCATCAATGCCGACGCTTCACTGCCAGAGAGGCAACGAAGTGCCGGCCTCGAGAGCACACTCCCGCCCGCAGATCATCCGGGTACTGCCGTCAGCGCGGCAGGATGTAGCGCTCAATGGCCGTGGCCAGGCCGTCCTCGAGGTTGCTCCCGGTGACGTAGCTGGCTTGGCTTTTGACGGCTGTTTCTGCCTGACCCATCGCAATCGACAGCCCGGCACGCAGGAACATCGCCACATCGTTCCCCGCATCACCTATGGCCGCCGTATGGGCCAGCGCCACGCCCAATTCCTCGGACAACGTCTCCAGCGCCGTGCCTTTATTGGCATCGAGCGCGGTGACATCCAGGTAATAGGACTGAGAGCGGGCGGCGCGCGCCGCGTCCGCAATCAATGGATTGAGCTGGACTTCAAGCCGCTTGAGCAGCTCAAAATCCTTGCTGGCGGCCACGATCTTGTCGATGCGATCGATGTAACCCTCGAAATGCTCGACCTGAACGAAGTCGTACCCCAGCGTGTTGCGCTCATGCTCGACGTAATCCCCTTGCGGGTCGAGCAACAGCCACTGATCGTCGGCAAACACCCACACCGACACGCGCTCTGCGGCGAACAGCTCAAGGCTGGTCCGTGCCGCCTCGGGCGCGATGCGGTGAGCCTTGAGCAGGCTGCCATCGGGCCTGATGATGTTGGCGCCGTTGAACGCCACGGTCGGCAGATCGATGCCCAAGGCTTCGATCTGCTGACGCATGGCCCTCGGCGGACGGCTGCTGGCAATGGTGAAATGGATGCCGGATTCGCGCAATTGACGCACAGCGTCGATGTTGGCCTGGCTCAGGCTGTGATCGGGCCGCAGCAACGTGCCATCAATGTCTGACAACAGGAAACGGATGAGGGGTTGCGTGGAATCACTCATCCGAGTCGTTGCCAGCTGCGACCGTCACGCGCCAGCAGCTCGTCGGCACCTGACGGGCCGTCTTCACCGGCGTTGTACATCTCGACGTGCGGATCCTTGGCCCATGCATCGATGAACGGTTGCACCGCACGCCAGCCGTTTTCGATGTTGTCGGCACGCTGGAACAGGGTCTGATCTCCGGTCAGACAGTCGTAGATCAGGGTTTCATACCCGGTCGACGGCTGCATCTCGAAGAAGTCCTTGTAGGCGAAACCCAGTTCGATAGTCTGCATGTCGAGGGTCGGCCCCGGCTTTTTGGCCTGCAGGTCGAACCACATGCCTTCGTCAGGCTGGATCTGGATCTTGAGGAAGTTAGGCTCCACCCGGTCCACGTCCGTGTCACGGAACTGGGCATACGGTGCAGGTTTGAAGCAGATCGCAATCTCGGTATCACGCACACTCATGCGCTTGCCGGTGCGCAGATAAAACGGCACGCCGACCCAGCGCCAGTTGTCGATCATGACCTTGAGCGCCACGTAGGTTTCCGTGTTGCTCTCAGGGTCAACCCGGTCTTCCTGGCGGTAGCCGGGCACGCTCTTGTCGCCGATCGTGCTCTCGCTGTATTGACCGCGCACCGAGTTGGCCAGCGCTTCCATTTCCGACCAGGGCCGAATCGCGCCGACCACCTTGGCCTTCTCGCCCCGCACCGCGTCGGCGCCAAACGCTGCCGGAGGTTCCATGGCAACCATGGCCAGCAGTTGGAACAGGTGATTGGGCACCATGTCCCGCAGCGCGCCGGTGGTTTCATAGAAACTGCCGCGGGTTTCGACGCCTACGGTTTCAGCCGCGGTGATCTGCACATGATCGATGTAGTGATTGTTCCAGAACGACTCGAACAGCCCGTTGGAGAACCGGCTGACCAGAATGTTCTGAACCGTTTCCTTGCCCAGGTAGTGGTCGATCCGGTAGATCTGCTTCTCGCTCATCACCTTCAGCAAGCAACTGTTCAGCGCGACCGCACTCGGCAGGTCGTGGCCGAACGGTTTCTCGATCACCACGCGACGGAAATAGTCCTCGCCCTCGACCATCAGCCCCGAGGAGCCGAGCCGTTTGGTCACTTCACTGAAGAAACGCGGCGCGGTCGCCAGGTAGAACACCGCATTTTGCGTGCCGGTGTTCTTGATCTTCGCGTCGATGTCCGCGTAGGTGCCATCGTCGAGAAAATCGCCTGTGATGTAGGTGATCCGTTTGGCAAGGCTGCCCCACAGCGCCGGATCCAAGGGTTCTTCTCCACCTTGGGCGACCTTGTTGGCCGCCTCTTGACGAATGAAGTCCTCAAGCTTCTTGGCGAAGTCGGCGTCACTGACGGTGTTGTGGTCAACGCCGACGATGTGCAGGTTCTCGCCCACCAGTCCGTCACGGAACAGGTTGTAGAGCGCCGGCATCAACAGCCGCTTGACCAGGTCGCCGTGGGCGCCGAACAGGAACAGCGTGGTCGCCGGAGCGACCGGAGCCTTTTGCTTGCTGCGGGACAAACCCATTATTTTGGTTCCTTATGACCACCAAATCCGAAACGCATGGCGGACAGCATTTTGTCGCCGTACGTGCTTTGTTGACGGGAGCGGAAGCGGGCAAACAGCGAAGTCGACAGCACCGGAACCGGTACCGCCTGCTCCATGGCGGCTTCGATGGTCCAGCGGCCTTCACCGCTGTCGGCCACGGAGCCGGAGTACGCATTCAGTTGTGGATCGGTTGCCAGTGCGTCGGCCGTCAGGTCCAGCAGCCAGGAAGACACCACGCTGCCACGACGCCACACCTCGGCAATGTCGCCCATGTTCAGATCGAAGCGTTGTTCGGCCGGCAGGTTGTCCGAGTTCTTGGTCTTCAGGATGTCAAAGCCTTCGGCGAAGGCCTGCATCATTCCGTACTCGATGCCGTTGTGGATCATCTTCACAAAGTGCCCGGCACCCGGTGGTCCGGCGTGGATGTAACCATGCTCGGCACGCGGATCAGCATCCTTGGCGCGGTCCTTGGTGCGCGGAATATTGCCGATGCCAGGTGCCAGCGTCTTGAACAGCGGGTCCAGACGATCAACCACCTCAGTCTCACCGCCGATCATCATGCAATAACCGCGTTCCAGGCCCCAGACGCCGCCAGAGGTGCCGACATCGACGTAATGCAGGCCTTTTTCTTTGAGCGCGATGGAACGACGAACGTCGTCTTTATAAAAGGTGTTGCCACCGTCGATGATCACATCATCTTTATCGAGCAGGTCGGCAAGCACATTGATCGTGTCTTCCGTTGGAGCGCCAGCAGGCAACATCACCCAGACGGCTCGCGGTTTTTCCAGCGCGGCGACCAGTGATTTGAGGTCATTGGCAGGCGTCGAACCTTCGTTGGCGAGCACGGTGCGAGACTGCTCATCGCGATCATAGACCACAGTGGTGTGGCCATTGAGCATCAGTCGACGTGCGATGTTGCCGCCCATGCGGCCTAGTCCAACAATCCCGAGTTGCATGTAGAGGTGCTCCTTAATTCGTAAACAGGGGTGCCTCATTTTATAGCCCAGTGCCGCATGTAGGGTTAGTCCGGGGAGGCAAACGAAGGTTTCCCGGTGAAAATAGTTTCATGTTCAAGCGTCAAGCCTGCCCTATGACGCCGGTTTTCGCGATCAGGAAACGTTCGCGACATTAAAAAATAAAAAAGTTCCTTTTTTCCTCAAAAGAAATCAGAATTCGCGCCGATAGAGGTAGGAGCATGGACACGTCGGGTAGCGATAGCGTCATTGCTTGAACCTTACGAAGTTGAATCCCGCCATTTGCGAGGTGAGCAATGGGCACAGTACTACCTGCAAACGTTCCACAGACTCTGTACGTTACCGTTCGTCGCGACGAGCTGAGCCAGCTGAAGGCCGAACGTGATCAGTTGCAAAAGAAAGTTGCCCAGTTGACGTTGATGTTGCAGCACGCCCAACTCGCGTCCCCCGGCACCGCATTGCACGCCTGATTACCCCGTTTCCCCTGACTGTTCGCGGCAAGCCCGATCCGCTGGCTTGCCCGCCTCCTGCCCAAGTGACTCCCTGCCGACACGACAGCCGCCTTTGACAGGTGCCTTTGGTCGGACCAGACACACTCTGTAACGTTCCTGCTTCTTTGAAATTCGCGATTTAGCGCATTCGGCCTCGAACGTCACGCCTGGCTCACATTTTTTTCACCTGCCGATCACCATACTCCCGCTCCCCTGTGAGCCGTCTGCCGATCACTGTCGTTCAGACCGGTCCTCACATTTGCACGACGCGACAGTCTCTCTGAGTCGCGCGAAAGATCCATAGCTGGAGCGCTTGATGGCAACTATGAAAGGGAGCTCACCGGCTCCGAAGGGTTTCGACTGGACCGGCCTGGTCTGGCTGTTCGTCTTTTTCTGGTACTTTTCCGGTATTACCCAACTGCTGATTCAGCTGACCGGCATCACCGGCTTCGCAGGGTTTCGTCAGGCGTTCGTGATGAGCGGCATCTGGCTCGCGCCCATGCTTCTGTTCCCCAACAAGACCCGAATCATGGCGGCCGTCATAGGCGTTGTGCTGTGGGCCTGTTCGATGGCGAGCCTCGGCTACTTCTTCATTTATCAGCAAGAGTTCTCGCAAAGCGTCATCTTCATCATGTTCGAGTCGAACATCTCTGAAGCGGGCGAGTACATGACCCAGTATTTCGCCTGGTGGATCGTGCTGGCGTTCATCGCCCACACCGCCTTCGCGATTTTCCTGTGGACGCGTCTGCGCCCGGTTTACATGCCGCGCGGCCGGGCCTGGGTGGTTTCGACGGCGCTGCTGGTGGCCATCATCGGCTACCCGCTGGCCAAGCAGATGGCGCGTCACGATGACGCCGCCTCGGGCCTCGAAGCGTTCGAGTCACGTATCGAACCGGCAGTGCCATGGCAAATGCTGGTGGCCTACCACCGCTACACGCAGCAACTGGACAGCATGCAGAGCATGTTGACCAGCAGCAGCAACATCCCGCCGTTGAAGAATCTCAAGGACCAGCAGGCCGGCCTTCCCACCACGCTGGTATTGGTGATCGGTGAATCCACCAACCGGGGTCGCATGCACCTTTATGGCTATCCACGCCAGACCACCCCAAACCTGGACGCGATGAAAGACCAGCTGCAGGTGTTCAACAATGTGATCACCCCGCGCCCCTACACCATCGAAGCGCTGCAGCAGGTGCTGACGTTCGCCGACGAAGAAAACCCGGACCTCTACCTGAAGACGCCTTCAATCGTCAGTGTGATGAAACAGGCAGGTTACAAAACCTTCTGGATCACCAACCAGCAGACGATGACCAAGCGCAATACCATGCTCACCACGTTCTCCGAACAGGCTGACGAGCAGGTTTACCTGAACAACAACCGCAACCAGAACGCACGCCAGTACGACGGCGATGTGCTGGAGCCGTTTGCCAAGGCCCTGACCGATGCCGCACCGCGCAAGCTGATCGTCGTCCACCTGCTGGGCACGCACATGAGCTATCAGTACCGGTATCCGCAGGACTACGAAAAATTCACCGGCCGTGACGGCGTGCCAGCTGCGATCGACGACAGCAAACTCGAGCTCTATAACAGCTACGACAATGCTGTGCTGTACAACGACTTCGTGGTGTCCAGCCTGATCAAGTCTTACAGCAAGGCCGACCCCAACGGCTTCCTGCTGTACCTGTCCGACCATGGTGAGGACGTTTACGATTCCGCTGGGCATAACACCCTCGGCAGAAACGAAGCCAAGCCGACGATCCCGATGTACACAGTGCCTTTCATTGCCTACGCCTCACCCAAATGGCGTCAGACACATGACTGGAACTTCGACAGCATTCATGACCGCCCGTATACCAGTTCCAATCTGGTCCACACCTGGGCACAGCTGGCGGGCCTGAGTTTCGATGAGCTGGACAGCACCAAGAGCCTTGTCAGCCTGGACTTCAAGGCTCGTCCACGTCTGATTGGCGATCCCTATGCTCAGAAGGGCCTGAGTGATTTCGCCGTGATGGAGAAGGTTGCAAAACAACCTCAAGCGACCCCCGAGGTCGCTAGCCAGTAATCGGTCAGCACTGAGCTCCTGCGTTAGTGAGCTCCTGCGTTAATGAGCTCCGCTGTTAATACGATGTTAAAAAGAAGGCCTGCGCAATGCAGGCCTTCTTTTATCTACGCCATCGACGCCAACCCCTTTACAGCCTGCGCATCCGCACGCGGGTCACCCGACGCTCCTGCACCTGAACCACTTTCAGGCTCCAGCCGCCCCAGATCACCTCATCGCCCGACGTTGGCAGGCGGTCCAGCAGGCTCACGATCAACCCCGCCAGCGTCTGATATTCATCGGTGACGGGCGCCTTGAAGCCGATTCGGTCGCGCAAGTGAGTCAGGTTCATCGCGGCATTGACCTGCACGCTGTCACCCTCTTCCACCAGATCCGGACCTTCCGCCTCACTCGCATCCGGCAGCTCACCCGCAATGGACTCTAGGATGTCAGTCATGCTCAGAATGCCGACAAAGTCTCCGAACTCGTTCACCACAAAAGCAATGTGGGTGGACTCGGCACGCATCTGGTCGAGCGCGTTGAGAATGGAAAAGCTGTCCAGCAGATTGATCGTGGTGCGCGTCAAGTGCTCAAGGTTCGGGTTTACGCCCGAGAGCAGCCCATTGAGCAACTCTTTCTTGTGCACGAAGCCCAGGGGCTCGTCCACCCGCCCGCCACGAATCAGCGGCAGCCGGGAATAAGGGGAAGCCAAAAGCCGCTGCCGAATAACGGCGTCATCGTCATCCAGATCGATCATGTCGACGTCAGTACGCGCGGTCATCACACTACGAATCGGCTTCTGCGCGAGTTGCAGCACGCCACTGATCATCACGCGTTCGCGACGATCGAAGACAGGCTCCTCCGAATCGCCTTCCAGCATGTCGACGATGTCCTCGCCCACCTCCTCAACGCCCGGCTTGCGCCCACCCAAAAGGCGCAAGACGGCGTGAGCCATGCGCTCGCGACGGGGTAGATGCCCCTTGAGACTGCGCTTGCGCCGCGAACGCGCGATCTGGTTGAACACCTCGATGAGGATTGAAAAACCGATTGCGGCGTACAGATAGCCTTTAGGTATGTGAAAACCCAGTCCATCGGCTGTAAGGCTGAAGCCGATCATCATCAAAAAGCCCAGGCAGAGCATGATCACCGTCGGGTGCGCATTGACGAAGGCGGTCAAGGGTTTGCTGGCGATGATCATGATGGCGATGGAGAACACAACCGCAATCATCATGATGGACAGTTCGTCGACCATGCCCACCGCCGTGATCACTGCATCGAGCGAGAACACGGCGTCGAGCACGACAATCTGCGCGACGATCGGCCAGAACAGTGCATAGGTCGTACTCCCGCTTTTCTGCGCGACATGCCCTTCCAGCCGCTCGTGCAACTCCATCGTCGCCTTGAACAGCAGGAAGATGCCGCCGAACAGCATGATCAGGTCTCGGCCTGAAAAGCTCTTGCCGAAGACCTCGAACAAGGGCTCGGTCAGCGTCACCATCCAGGAGATGCTCGCCAGCAGGCCCAGGCGCATGATCAACGCCAGCGACAATCCGAGCACCCGCGCCCGATCCCGCTGCTCCGGCGGCAGTTTGTCGGCCAGAATGGCAATGAACACCAGGTTGTCGATGCCCAGCACCAGTTCCAGAACGATCAGGGTCAGAAGGCCTAGCCAGGCCGTAGGGTCCGCAATCCATTCCATGGTCAGTGATTCCTTTTCGATGGCAACAGGACAGGCACACCCACGACCGACGCGCTGTTCGGCGGGACGGTGCACACAAATCGGGTTTTGGAGAGGCGCAGATCAGCGCGGAGTAACGAAAGATGGCCGTTACCGTTCAGCGAACGGGATCGGCAACTGGGAGGTTCCAGTGAAAGAGACATGAGCGTCCTGAGTTGAATACGGGAGGCGATCCTATCTCGCTGCGGGAAGTGTCTTATAGGACATAACTGTTACAAATGTTTTGAGCCGTGTTGCCAGAGCAACACTTTGGTCATGTCACCGCCCGACATCGGATGGCACTGCCTGCGCTGCGGATTATCTGTGGGCGAATTTATTCGCGAAGCACTGGGATACTCGAAAAAGATGTCTCGTCCGTAAGAATGCATCGCGACTAAATTCGCACACAGGTATGAATCCAGTGCTCGCTGCCTGTCGAGGCTTACAACGCCTTCTGCCAGAACAACGCCCTGCCCATTTGCGGGTCAAGCTGGTAGTCGGAGAACCCCAGCTTGCGATAGGCGCCGAGCGCCACCTCATTACCCTCGAGCACTTCCAGGGTCATCTTGCAGCAGCCGCGCTGCCGGGCGATCTCTTCGACCTTGGTGAGCATTTTCTGGCTGATGCCCTGACCTCGTGCGGACGCGATGACGACGACATCATGGATGTTCACCAGCGGGCGGCAGGCAAAGGTTGAAAAACCCTCGAAACAATTGACCAGCCCGACCGGCTCACCCGCGATAAACGCCAGCACGCTGAACGCGTGAGGCCGTTTGGCGAGCTCGATTGCCAGTTGCTGACGGGTGTCCAGCGACAAGGACTCTCCGCCGCCCATGGCGTCTTCAGCGTATTGATTAAGCAGGAAGCCGATGGCTTCAGCGTGGACCGGATTGGTGTAGCTGGCTTGCAGGACCAGAACCTCAGGGGCTTGCATTGACTTCCTCTACAACTCAGGGGGTATCAGGCAACAGGCCAAAATGCCGTTTGCCGCGTGGCGAGGATTCTACCGTGGTGCGCACCAAGATATCCCTATACAGAAGTAGGAAATTTCTCGATACGCACAAGATTTGATCCCTGACGCACCGAGAAAAGGCGATAGCTCCCGTTTGTGACCGCCCGGTCGCAAAAAAGCCAGCAGGGACTATGCTTGCCGAGCCGCACTGGTTTGATTGTCGAACAATCCGACCGACGGTAATCGGTGTTTTTTATCCCCTCAGCGTGCGCCAGAACGGCGCACGGCGCGGTCAGGGGGTTTGTGTAGCGCGATGAATTTTTTCCTACAAAAAGGTGCCAGCCCGCATGCCAGACATTTCCCAGAAAAAAAGTCGAAACTTCTGCAAATGCGCTGGGTCAGCACAATAGAGCGCCTATGCTATTGGTTGAAGCCCGAGCAGAGGCCGCTTTCACCCTGTCCTTCACTATGCAGTCGGTAAATGGGTATCGATTTTGCGTAGGTCTTGTGTGCGTGGCCAACGGACATGGCCAATTACAACTCAAGTGCTGTATCAACACTGCGTATCGAATGGGAGAAAACGATGATTAGTGCCGCTGTCAAAACCCAGAAGGGAGAGAGTTTTAATCAGCCGGCCAGCGAGCTGACCCATCTGCCGGTCTTCGCAACGACGAGCGCACCTTTGCTGCAACTGCCCCCTGTACAACCAGGCATGTCGATGGCGAACAGAAAGAAAATCCTGTTCGTGACATCGGAAATGGCCGATCTGGTGAAAACCGGCGGTCTGGGTGATGTGTCTGCTGCACTGCCGCGCGCCATGCGCCACCTGCACGATGTACGCGTGCTGATACCCGGCTATCCACAGGTCATCAATAGCGGTAACCCGATTCATATCATCAGCGAACTGAGCGGCCATGCCGCACTGCCTCCCTGCAAGATCGGCCGGATGGACATGAAAGACGGCCTGGTCATTTATGTTCTGATCTGCCCCGAACTCTACGAGCGCGAAGGTACGCCCTATGGCGACAATCAGGGTCGCGACTGGTCGGACAACCACATTCGCTTTGCGCGTCTGGGCCTGGCCGCTGCCGACTTCGCCGCCGGTGCTGTGAAAACCCAGTGGTGCCCGGAACTCGTTCACGCCCACGACTGGCCGGCCGGCCTTGCACCGGCCTACATGAAGTGGCGCGGTCAAAGCACCCCAAGCATCTTCACCATTCACAACCTGGCGTATCAAGGGTTTGTCAGCACGGCGTCGAGCCGTGAACTGGGTATTCCGGATGAAGCGCTGGGGCCGGACGGCATGGAGTTCTATGGCCGTCTGTCGTTCATCAAGGCCGGCATGGCTTACGCCAGTCACATCACCACCGTCAGCGCGACGTACGCCAAGGAAATCACCACGGCGGATTTCGGTTGCGGCCTTGAAGGCTTCCTGCAAAGCAAGGCCAACCGTGGTCAGCTCAGCGGGATCCCCAACGGCATTGACGAAAGCTGGGATGCCGCGACCGACGAACACCTGATCTGCCGCTTTGGCCCCAACGAGTGGACCCGCAAAGAGATCAACGCCGATCACGTACGCGAGCTGTTCGAACTTGAGCCGTCGACCGGCCCGCTGTTCGCGGTCGTTTCCCGTCTGGTTTATCAGAAGGGTCTGGACCTGACCATCGGCGTCGCCGAGCACATCGTCAACAACGGTGGCCAGATCGCGATCATCGGTCGCGGCGAACCGGACGAAGAAGACGCCATGCGCGCCCTCGCCGCCCGTTTCCCCGGTCAGATCAGCGTGCGTGTCGGCTTCAACGAAACAGATGCCCGTCGCATGTTCGCTGGCAGCGACTTCCTGCTGATGCCATCACGTTATGAACCGTGCGGGCTGAGCCAGATGTACGCCCAGCGTTTCGGGTCGTTGCCGGTCGCGCGCCGCACGGGCGGTTTGGCCGACACCATCGAAGACGGCTGCACCGGCTTTCTGTTCGACGAGTCCACGGTGGAGAGTTACACCGAAGCCCTGACCCGCGCGTTCAAAGTCTTTGCCAACCCGCCACTGCTTAACGCCATGCGTTGCCGCGCCATGGCTGCCCCGTTCGACTGGCACAAAGCGGTTGAACCCTATGCCGACCTTTATCAGGAACTGTTGAAGAAGAACGTGGGTGCTGCGCTGCAATACTGATTCATGAACTGGAAAAGGGGTAACGGATGCCTTCGCGCACGGATAAGAGCTGGCGCCACGGCGCCGTCTTGCTGGATCCCGAACACACCCGGTTTGCCCTCTGGGCGCCGGATGCCTACTACGTCAGCGTCGAGATAGAGGATGGGCCGTCATTGGCCCTGTTGCCGCAGGAAGACGGTTGGTTTGTCCTCGAAACACGATGCCCGGCGGGCACGCGATACCGCTACAAAATCGACGAAAACCTTCTGGTACCTGACCCGGCTTCCCGGGCTCAGGCCAGCGAGGTGCATGGCCACAGCGTGGTCATCGACCCGGACGCCTACCCGTGGCACCACACCGATTGGCGCGGCCGCCCCTGGCACGAGGCGGTCATCTACGAATTGCACGTGGGCGCCCTGGGCGGTTTCGCCGGGGTCGAACGCCATTTGCAGCGCCTTGCGGACACCGGCATCACGGCCATCGAACTGATGCCCATCGCGCAATTTCCCGGGGACCGCAACTGGGGCTACGACGGCGTCCTGCCATACGCCCCGCAGTCGTCCTATGGCACACCCGAACAGCTCAGGCACCTGATCGACATCGCCCACGGGCTCGGCCTGATGGTGATTCTGGACGTGGTCTACAACCACTTCGGACCGGACGGCAATTACCTGGGAAGCTACGCCAAGCACTTCTTCCGCAGCGACAAGAAGACGCCATGGGGCGACGCCATTGATTTTCGGCGTCGAGAAGTGCGCGACTTTTTCATCGACAACAGCCTCATGTGGTTGCTGGACTATCGCTTCGATGGCCTGCGTTTTGACGCCGTACATGCGATTGAAGATCCGACCTTCCTCTCGGAGCTTGCGGAACGGGTCCGGCAGAACACGCCGCAGGAGCGCCATGTCTGGCTGATGCTGGAGAACGAGTTCAACGAAGCCAGCCGCATGGATCAGGGTTACGACGCGCAGTGGAACGACGACGGCCATAACACCCTGCACGTCCTGTTGACGGGCGAAACGGATGCTTACTACACCGATTTCGCCCAGCAACCCACCCACAAGCTCGCACGCCTGTTGAGCGAAGGTTTCGTGTATCAGGGCGAGTCCACGCGCCACGGTCACGCCCGCGGCGAATCCAGCGCGCATCTGCCACCGACCGCCTTTGTGCTGTTCCTGCAGAACCACGACCAGATCGGGAACCGCGCCCTCGGCGAGCGGCTGGCGCAGCTGTGTCCGCCTGAAGCGTTGCGCGCGGCGACCGCCCTGCTGCTGCTGTCACCCATGATCCCGCTGATGTTCATGGGCGATGAATGGGGTGCCAGCGAGCCATTCCTGTTTTTCACCGACTTCCATGACGAACTTGCGGACGCAGTGCGTGAAGGCCGTCGCGGGGAATTCGCCGACTTCGCGGCCTTCGCAGACCCGGCCCAGCGCGAACGCATTCCTGACCCGAACGCGGAGCAGACCTTTGAGGCGTCACGCCCTGCCGTGGATGCCCTCCTGCTGGAAACTGACAAGGGTCAGGACCATCGCAGCTGGCTGGAACTGTATCGAACGCTGCTGGACATCCGTCGCGAGCACATCGTGCCGCGTCTACCGGGCGCCAAGGCCCTCGGTGCCGACGTACTCGCAGACAAGGCCGTCAGCGCACGCTGGCAGCTGGGCGATGGCAGCACCCTGCGCATCGATCTCAACCTCGGAGCTCACGGGGTGAAAATCGACGAGCATCAGGTGCAGCATGTTCTTCATGAATCCCATCCAAAATCGGCAGAACTTTCCCAACACGGCAACCTCAATCCATACACGGCCATTGTCAGCCTGATATCGAGTGACGTTGTGGAGGAACAGGATGAGCAATGAGCAATTGGAAATGCTGGCGGCCGAGGCAGGATTGTCGGTCGACTGGAAAGACGCCAACGCACGACCGCAACGGGTGAGCCCAGAGGTGTTACGCAAAGTCCTCGACGGCCTCGGTTACCCGGCTGAAAACGATGAACAGATCACCGCAAGCCTCAAGCGTCTGCAAGACCAGAGCCTTTCCACAACCCCTCCACCGCTGCTGACGGTCGACCACGGTTCCAACCTTGACCTTTCACCCTGGTTCAAGCCTGAAACGCCCTTCGTGCTGGAGCTTGCGGACGGCGCTCGCCTCGATGCAAAACTCACCGCCAAGGCCGAGTTGCCCGCCTTGGCGACCGTGGGTTATCAGCAACTGGCGATCGATGGCCAACACCTGACCATCGCTGTCGCCCCGACTTCCGCCTACACCCTGGCCATGGCCACCGACGTCACCGTGCCCCGTGCATGGGGCCTGACGTTGCAGTTGTATTACTTGCGCCGCGAGGGCGATGGCGGGTTTGGCGATACTCAGGCCCTGGAAACCTTTGCCCGCTCGGCCGGTGAGCGTGGCGCGTCGGCGATCGCGATCAGTCCGGTCCACGCCATGTTCGCCAATGACAGCGAACGCTTCAGTCCGTATTCCCCTTCCAGCCGCCTGTTCCTCAACGCGCTGTACGCCGCACCGGGTGCAATCCTGGGTGAGCGCGCCGTGCGCATCGCCATTGAGGAGACCGGCCTTGGCGAAGAGCTCAAGCGCCTCGAAACGTTGCCCTTGATCGACTGGCCCGCCGCAGCCGCGGCCAAGTGGAAGATGTTCCGCGCGCTGTACGCTGCGTTTATCGGCAGCGACCATCCGCTGCACGAAGATTTCAACAGTTTTCGCCATGCGGGCGGCGAAGCGCTGGAGAACCACTGCCGGTTCGAGGCCATGCGTGATCAGTGTGAATTACTTGGCATCAGCGGCAACTGGCACGAGTGGCCAGAGCAATACAAGAGCCCTCGCAGCCCGGCGATTGACGAATTCGCCGCCAGCCACAGCGAACAGATCGGCTTCCATGCCTTCGCCCAGTGGCTGATCGCCCGAGGGTTGGAGCGTGCGCAAACGGCTGCACGCAGCAGCGGCATGAGCGTCGGCCTGATCGGCGATCTGGCGGTTGGCGCCGACGGTGCGGGCAGTCAGGCCTGGAGCCGTCAGGACGAGTTACTGTCGGCGCTCACCGTCGGCGCGCCACCTGACATCCTCAATCGTTCAGGTCAGAGCTGGGGCATCTCTGCGTTTTCGCCCACGGGCCTCAAACGCAACGGCTTCCGGGCGTTCATCGAAATGCTCCGGGCCAACTTCGCCCATGCCGGCGGTCTGCGCATCGACCATGTCATGGGCCTGCAACGCCTGTGGGTGGTGCCGTTGGGTTCGCCGCCCAGCGAAGGCGCTTACCTGAACTATCCGCTCGACGACATGCTGCGCCTGCTGTGCCTGGAATCGTGGCGCCACAAGGCCGTCGTGCTGGGTGAGGACCTCGGCACGGTGCCCGAAGGCCTGCACGAGAAACTCTCTACCCGGGGCATCCTGGGCATGCGCGTGCTGCTGTTTGAACAAGACAACGGGCAGTTCAAGCCGATCATCAAATGGTCTGACGACGCGTTGGCGACCACCAGCACCCACGACCTGCCCACGCTGACCGGTTGGCTGAGCGAGCTGGACATCGAATGGAACAAAACCTTGGGCCATATCGACGACGACACTGAACGTCACTGGCGTGAAGGCCGCGAACGCGAGCGTCATGGCCTGCGCGCGGCGCTGAAGGAAAACTACGGGATGCACGACAGCAACGACAGCGACCTCATCGATGGTAGCGTGCGTTACCTGGGCCACACCCGTGCGCCGCTGGTGCTGCTGCCCATCGAAGATGCGCTGGGTATCGAGGAGCAAGCCAACCTGCCCGGCACCATCGACAGCCACCCCAACTGGCGTCGTCGATTACCCGGCGACAGCGCATCCCTGCTGGACAACACCAACGCTGCACGACGCCTGGAAATCCTTGCCTCGGCGCGCCAGCAGGCAGCGGAGCGTGATCAATGAGTCAGTCTGTCAATCCATCGCTCAAGTCCCTGCGTGCGACACAACGTCTGCAGTTTCATAAGGACTTCACACTGGACGATGCCGCGAAGCTGGTGCCCTACTTCGCCAGGCTCGGCATCAGCCACGTGTACGCCTCGCCGTTGCTCAAGGCCCGAGCGGGTTCGATGCACGGGTACGATGTGGTCGACCCGAGGGTCATTAACCCTGAACTGGGTGGCGAACCGGCATTGCGCCGCCTGGTTGCCGCGCTGCGTGAACACGGCATGGGCCTGATTCTGGACATCGTTTCCAACCACATGGCCGTGGGTGGCGCGGATAATCCCTGGTGGCTGGACCTGCTGGAATGGGGCCAACGCAGCCCATACGCGAAGTTCTTCGACATCCAGTGGAATTCACCTGACCCGCTGCTCAAGGGGCAATTGCTGCTGCCGTTTCTGAGCACCGACTACGGCACCGTGCTGCAGAACGGCGAGGTTCCGTTGCGTTTCGACAGTGAGCACGGCAGTTTCCGCGTCGAGCATTACCAGCATCATTTCCCGATCAACCCGGGCACCTACGGCCCGTTGCTAAAGGCCGCCAACCGTCCGGAGCTCGATCAACTGGCTGAGCGTTTCGCGCGGCTCGACGAACGTTCAGACGCCTATGAAGAAGCGTTGAACGTCAAAGCGGAGCTGGTGAAGTTGCTCAAGGCCAAACCGGACCTTTCGCACGCCATCGACACCGGCCTGGCGCAATTCGACGCTTGTCAGCCGGAAGGCTTCAACACGCTGCACCGCCTGCTGGAGCATCAGGATTATCGTCTGGCCAGCTGGCGGACTGCCGGCGACGACATCAACTGGCGACGCTTCTTCGACATCAACGAACTGGGCGGCCTCAAGGTCGAGCGTTCGCAGGTGTTCGAAGCCACCCATGCGAAGATTTTCGAACTCATCGCTGAGGGCCTGGTAGACGGCCTGCGCATTGACCATATCGACGGGCTCGCCGATCCCCGTGGCTATTGCCGCAAGCTGCGGCGACGCGTCGACAGCCTGCTGAGTCAGCGCCCGGCAGGCACCGAACTGGATCATGTGCCGATCTTCGTCGAGAAGATCCTCGGCGCCGATGAGCCGTTGCGCCAGGACTGGAACGTTGATGGCACCACCGGGTATGAGTTCATGAACCAGGTCTCGCTGCTGCAACACGACCCGAAAGGCGAAGCCGTATTGGGCGAGCTGTGGAGCCGGGTCAGCAGGCGCACGGCCGACTTCAACCAAGAGGTGCTGGAGGCTCGCGATCTGGTCCTCCACGGGACGCTGGCCGGCGACTTCGAGAACCTGGCGCAGGCGTTGCTGCAAGTGGCGCGCAGTGACGTCATGAGCCGCGACCTGACGCTGGGCGCGATCCGCCGTTGTTTGTTGGCGCTGGTCAGCAACTTCCCGGTGTATCGCACTTACATCACCGCCAGCGGACGTTCCGAGGAAGATGAGCGGTTCTTCCAGCAAGCGATGGCAGGCGCGCGGGAGATGCTCAATGAGGGCGACTGGCCGGTGCTCGATTACCTTCAGCGCTGGCTGGGGGGCGAGCGCCTGCGTGACTACCCAACGGGTCCTCTTCGCGAAATGCGCCGAAAAGCCCATAACCGCTTCCAGCAGTTGACCTCGCCGGTCGCGGCCAAGTCGGTCGAAGACACCTCGTTCTATCGTTCTGCAGTGCTGCTGTCGCGCAACGACGTGGGCTTTCATCCGCAACATTTCAGTGCACCGGTGGAAGCGTTCCACCAGGTCTGCATCGAACGCGGTGCACACTTTCCGGACAACCTGCTGACCACAGCGACCCACGACCACAAGCGCGGCGAGGATACCCGCACGCGCCTTGCTGTGCTCAGTGAACAGGCGGGTTGGTACGCCGAGCAGGTCGAGCGCTGGCAGCAACTGTCCGCACCGCTGAAGGCCGGCGACACCCCCATCAGTCCTGGCGACGAAATGATGCTGTACCAAGCGATACTGGGCAGCTGGCCGCTGGGGCTGGAAGGTGAAAGCGCGTTTCAGGACTACGCCAAACGCCTCACGCAGTGGCAGGAAAAAGCCCTGCGCGAAGCCAAACTCCAGAGCAGCTGGAGTGCGCCCAACGAAGCCTATGAGACGGCCTGTCGTGAGTTCTTGCAGCACTTGTTGTTGAGCCCCGACGGCCTCGCGCTGCGTCAGTCCATTGGTGCCACGGCCAATCGAATCGCCCCGGCAGGCGCCTTGAACAGTCTGGCGCAAACTTTGCTGCGAATGACCGTGCCCGGTGTCCCCGATCTGTATCAGGGCACTGAATTCTGGGACTTCAGTTTGGTGGATCCGGACAATCGTCGTCCGGTGGATTACCCCGCTCGCGAACGCGCCTTGAGCGAGTCCGTAGCGCTCACCGAGTTGCTTGCCCAGTGGCAGGACGGCCGGATCAAACAGGCCCTGATTGCGCAGGTGCTCATGCTGCGCAATCAATACCCTGACCTGTTCAGTGAAGGTCGATACCAACCGCTCGACGTGATCGGCGAACAGGCCGCGCACGTCCTGGCATTTGCCCGGGAAAAAGGAGGTAAGCGGGCTATTGTTGTGGTTCCACGTTTGCCGGCTGAACTAATGGGCACCGCGCAAACTCCATTGATCAACGCAGCACATTGGGGCGATACACGAATCCTCCTGCCGTTCGCTGATTCAAATCCAAATTGGAAGGGACTTTTTTCGCAGGCTACAGTCACAACCAACAAGGAATTGTCGCTCAGCGCAGCGCTCAAGGAATTTTCTGTAAACCTGCTTATTCAAACCTTGTAATACCCGGGAGTGTCGAGATGAGTGCCGACGAAAAGAGAATCAGCGAGCTAGCCCACCAGATCTGGGAAACGGAAGGCAAGCCGCACGGTCAGGATGCGCGTCATTGGGAAATGGCCCGTAAACTGGCAGATGCCGAGGCCAAAGCGCCGAAGAAACCGGCCGCCGGTAAAGCCGCCAAGGCCAAGCCAGACAGCAAGGCCGACCCTAAGGCTTCTGCAGCAAAACCTGCGCCGAAGGCTGCAGCCAAACCCGCTGAAAAAGCCGCACCTAAACCGGCGGCAAAACCTGCTGCCAAGGCACCGGGCAAACCTGCTGCCAAGCCAAAAGTAGCCGCCAGCGGCGCTGAGGCGACCGCCGCCAAGCCTGCTGCAAAACCTGCAGCCAAGCCGGCAGCGAAAAAAGCACCACCGGCTGCCAAGCCACCCGCGCCCTGAGCATTCGTCCTCGACGAATCACCATCGCGTTGCAACACCTTTGCCGCAGGGATCGCCTGAAAACGATCGTTACCCCCTGCGGCAACCATCCGCCTGCTTTTATCAATGGATCAGGAATGGCGCAGTCCCAGCCTGCGACACAGGCTTTGTTCGCCCTCAGGAAATCATTCGCACGTCAGGAATACACATGAGCAAGCAAGAAAAGAACACTACACCCCAGAATGAATCCGCCCAGGCTGACAGCCCGCAGGTCAATGCGACACGCATTCGTGAAGGCCTGCCCTTCCCGCTCGGCGCTAACTGGGATGGTCTGGGCGTCAACTTCGCCATTTTTTCGGCCAACGCGACCAAGGTCGAGCTGTGCCTGTTTGACTCCACGGGTGAAGAGGAACTGGAGCGCATCGAGCTCCCCGAATACACCGACGAGATTTTCCACGGTTACCTGCCCGACGCTCACCCAGGCCTGGTTTACGGCTATCGCGTGTACGGCCCTTACGACCCGAAGAACGGCCACCGTTTCAACCACAACAAGCTGCTGATCGACCCCTACGCCAAGCAACTGGTGGGCAAACTGAAGTGGTCCGAAGCCTTGTTCGGCTACACCATCGGCCACCCGGACGATGACCTGAGCTTCGACGAACGCGACAGCGCGCCTTTCGTGCCCAAGTGCAAGGTCATCGACCCTGCCTACACCTGGGGCCGCGATCAGCGAGTGAATGTGCCGTGGGAAAAAACCATTTTCTACGAGACCCACACCCGTGGTTTCACCATGCGTCACCCGTCCGTGCCGGAAGAGCTCAAAGGCACGTTCTCAGGCCTGATGGTCGACGATGTCATCCAGCACATCAAAGGCCTTGGCGTGACGTCGGTCGAGCTGCTGCCGATCCATGCGTTCGTCAACGACCAGCATTTGCTGCAAAAGGGCATGACGAACTATTGGGGCTACAACACCATCGCGTTCTTTGCGCCTGACCCGCGTTTCCTGGCCCACGGCAAGATCGCCGAGTTCAAGGAAATGGTTGCGCACATGCACCATGCGGGGCTCGAGGTCATCCTCGACGTGGTCTACAACCACACCGCCGAAGGCAACGAACGCGGCCCGACCCTGTCGATGCGCGGCATCGACAACGCCTCGTACTACCGTCTGATGCCGGACGACAAGCGTTTCTACATCAACGATTCCGGCACCGGCAACACCCTCGACCTGAGCCACCCGTGCGTCTTGCAGATGGTCACTGACTCGCTGCGCTACTGGGCCAGCGAGATGCATGTCGACGGTTTCCGTTTCGACCTGGCAACCATCCTCGGCCGTTATCACGACGGTTTCGACGAGCGCCACAGCTTCCTTGTGGCCTGTCGCCAAGACCCGGTGTTGCGTCAGGTCAAGCTGATTGCCGAGCCCTGGGACTGCGGGCCTGGTGGCTATCAGGTCGGCCACTTCGCGCCGGGCTGGGCCGAATGGAACGACAAGTTCCGCGACACCGTGCGCGCGTTCTGGAAAGGCGACGAGGGTCAGTTGGCCGACCTTGCGAGCCGCCTCACGGCTTCGGGCAACATGTTCAACCAGCGCGGTCGTCGGCCGTACGCCTCGGTCAACTTCGTCACGGCACACGACGGTTTCACCTTGCACGATCTGGTGTCTTACAACGACAAGCACAACGAGGACAACGACGAGAACAATCAGGACGGCAGCAACGACAACCGCTCCTGGAACCACGGCGTCGAAGGCCCGACCGAGGACCCGGACATCAACGCCTTGCGCCTGCGTCAGATGCGCAACTTCTTCGCGACGTTGCTGTTCTCGCAAGGCACGCCGATGGTGGTGGCCGGTGACGAGTTTGCCCGCACCCAGCACGGCAACAACAACGCCTACTGTCAGGACAGCGAGATTGGCTGGGTCAACTGGGATTGGGATGAAGACGGCAAGGCGCTGCACAAATTCGTCAAACGGCTGATCAAGCTGCGCATGGCGTATCCGATTCTGCGTCGCGGGCGTTTCCTGGTCGGTGACTACAACGAAGACCTTGGCGTGAAAGATGTTACCTGGCTGTCGCCCAGTGGCGATGAGATGACCATCGAGCAGTGGCAAGACGCCAATGGTCGCTGCCTGGGCATGCTGATGGACGGCCGCGCGCAAGAAACCGGGATTCGTCGTCGAGGCTCGGAAGCGACCTTGCTGCTGGTGGTGAACTCGCACCATGAAGGCGTCAATTTCACCCTGCCGGAAGTACCGGAAGGTGTGAACTGGACTAGCCTGATCGACACCAATCAGCCCGACATCAAAGGTAAGGACACGTTTGAATTCGGCACCGAGTACACCGTGACGCCGCGCTCACTGCTGCTGTTTGAACTGCAGAAGGAAGACCAGGCTTAACACCTTCGCACGCTTTTTGGGTTCAAGAGTTTCTTGGGTTCAAGAACCGTTCCGACGGCATCTCCTGTCACCCTGTGGGAGCGAATTCATTCGCGAAAGGCTTTCAGACGACACAGTGTTGTCGTCTGTATTGACGCATCGCGAATGAATTCGCTCCCACAAGCTTTGCATCCCTCCTGCCAAGTCCCGTTTGTCCGTCTCACAATAACGCCGACAGCCTCACGTCCGCCGCCAACACCCGGTGCAATTGCCCGTTCGCGGCAAAGATCGGCACCGACACCGTTATGCAGAACGCATCCGTTGCCGAAGACCGGTAAACCGGCGTGATGTGGCTGGTGAGCTGTTCGGCGACTTCCCGGAACCACGGCCGCTGAGCCCAGTGACGGCCCTTGCAACTGGGTGACGCGCTGTCCTTCTCCAGCCCGATGTTCTCGCTGATCTGCGTGCCGTTGCGGTCGACCATGTAGAACAACTCGAAACGCTGATCGCTTTGCAGGGTGTTAGACATGAAGCGCTCGGCGGCCTGCACGTCGCCGTGCATCGCCGCCTCGCTGCCCAGACGCTCGACGCTGGCCTGTATTGCCTTGTGCATCTGCAGGCGGAACCCGCCCAGTCCATTCAACAGGTGATCACCACTGGTGCGCACGGCATCGCTGTGGGTCAACACCTGACCTGCGTTGCCGAGAAGCTCGGCCGCCACCCCGGCGATGTTCTGCACGTCGCGGTTGATGGCGTGAACGGCGATGCCGATATGCTCGGTGCCCGAGGCGATGTGACCGACCCGCTGATCCAGTTGATCCATCGCCGCCTGAGTGCTGAGCAGGTCCTCGCCCATACGGGTCATGCCCTCGCGCCCATCGGCCACGGCGGCGTGCATGGTCTTGCCGGCAGCGCCCAGTTGGTCCATGTCGCCACGGAAGCGTTCGATGATCTGGCTGACACGGGCAGTGGACTCTGTGGTGTGTCCAGCCAGCCGCCTGACCTCATCGGCGACCACTGCAAACCCACGGCCATGCTCACCGGCACGCGCCGCTTCAATGGCGGCATTGAGCGCCAGCAGGTTCGTCTGCTGCGAGATGCGGGCGATCACACCGAGCACCTGGCTGACCTCCTCGAGCTGACCGAACAACTGCCCGATCACCGACTCCAGCTTCTGCTCGCTCGCGCCGATGGCGTCAACCTGATCCAGTACCTGTTCGCCCGTCTGTTGGCATTGGCGCAAGGTCAGCGTCACTTCGCTGGACAGTTTGGCCACCTGTGCCGCGCCGGGAACCAGCTCGGTGTCCAGCGAAGTGCTGACCTGTTCGCTGGCGCTGGCGATTAGCTCTGAGGCCTGGGCGAGCATCTGCCCGCTCTGCTCGGTGGCCCGGGCGATCCGCGCCAGTTCCGGCGCGTGGGCGGCGATGTCCACCGACGCCGCCAGGCTCTCGGCCAGACGCTCGTGCAACGTCTTGCTGAAGCCGTTCAAACGCGCATTCAGCGGCGAATGCCCGGAGAGCTGTACCGTCAGGTCCAGGTCATCGAACAACAGGTTCAAGGCATCATCGTCATGAGCCCGGCGTTTGTTGGCGCGCAGTGAAAACATTCGGCATCTCCCTCCGTGTGTAGCGGGAGCACTGCAAGCAGAGTGCCATCAATGTTCTTCGTGGGTCTGCGCTGGCTCATCGAAAATCCGCCCAGAAAAATGCCCGAATTGCGGCGTCAGACGCGCCCGGCAGGCGCGTATTGGTGCATTGCATCGGAAATGGCGATGACCTGTGCATGTACACTCTGTGCGCTTTTCTACGCTACAGCGTGTTCAACGCTTATGGAGCCCGTCCCTGTGGAACTACGCCAACTGCGTTACTTCGTGAAGATCGTCGAACTCGGCAGCCTGGGCCGCGCCGCGCTGGAGCTCGACGTTGGCGTCTCGGCGCTGAGCCAGCAGATCGCAAAGCTGGAAAGCGAACTCAGCACGCGTCTACTCAATCGCACCACCACCGGCGTCACCGCCACCAGCGCGGGCCTGGCGTTTCTGCACCACGCGCAGTTGACCTTGCGCCAGGCTGACAACGCGGTGCTCGCGGCCCATCGCGGGCGCATGAGCGGCTACGTCAGCGTCGGTCTGCCGCCCACCACCGCCACTGTCCTGGCACTGCCGCTGATCAATGCCATGCGCGAGCGCTATCCGGACATTCAACTGCATCTGGTGGAAATGCTCTCCGGACACTTGGCCGCACAGCTCAATGCACGGCAGATCGACCTGGCGATCCTGTTTCAACTCGAAGGCGGGAAGCGCTGGAGTGTCACCCCACTGCTCGACGAAAAACTGTTCGTCATCGCCTCGCCTTCGCTGCCCGATGCCCCCCGCGGCGACAGCGTTCATCTGGCTGAACTCGGGCACCTGCCGCTGGTGGCGCCGAGTGCGCAGCATGGCTTGCGCTCGACCTTGATGACGGCGTTCGAACGTGCCGGTGTCGTCCCGAACATCATCATGGAGATCGACGGCCTGGCTGTGTTGATGAACGCGGTGCGTGCCGGGCATGCAGCGACCATCCAGCCGGGCGCGGCGGCGGCGCTCACGGGTGAATCAGGGCTTTCGCTGGTACAGATCGCCGACGAGCATGTGGGACGACGTAATCTGCTGGCGACCCTGGCCGACGATGAACTCTCACCGGCGGCACTGGCGACCCGCGTGGTCATCACCGACGTCGCCCGGCAACTGGTCAGTCAGCAACAGTGGCCAGGCGCGAGCTGGATCGGGGAAGGCTGACACCGCCCGATGGCCAGCGAGCAGGCGCTCACCGATCGGAAGTATGGGCACCTGTTTGTGCAACCATTCGCTTCGCTAACAGTTGAAGCCTGGACACTGATGAGTGGGCCGACGCGGTTCCTGTGGGAGACGTCCGAGGTTACGAGGGCAGCGAACGCGGTGTATCAGTCACCGCCGATGTACCTGTCCCACCGCATTCGCCACTGTCGTAACCTCCAGCAGCTCCTACAGGTCTTGCGGCGGTCATGACACCTTGGTCCGCCCGGTCTGGGCGGGAGACTTCCAACTGTTTGATGTATGCCACAGAGCTCGGGTGCAACGCAGGCCCTGCAGGAGACGTCCGAGGTTACGAGGGCAGCGAACGCGGTGTATCAGTCACCGCCGATGTACCTGTCCCACCGCATTCGCCACTGTCGTAACCTCCAGCAGCTCCTACAGGTCTTGCGGCGGTCATGACACCTTGGTCCGCCCGGTCTGG